>NZ_JBWCDC010000001.1:2500-3042500 GCF_056279785.1 Rhizobium sp. USDA 3886
ATCGTGAAGAGAAGATTGATCTGGAGGCTTCCAGGTGTCGGGTTTTGCCCTTTTGGGTTTAACTTGGCGTCCGAAGCCGGTTCCAATGATGTCGTGGAAGGTCTAGCCGACCGGAAACGAAAGAGGAGCCGGACGTAGGAAGGAAGCTTGTCCCGAGGCATTGTTGTTGTTTGAAGGCTTTGGCGTTCATCTGACAGACGGTGCTGGATTGGCGTTGCCTGACCGCGCGCCACCGGATTTGATCTCGAGAAGCTGGTCTTAAGATGAGATCGCCAGCGAGCTGCTCGGCGTAGCTCCAATAAAGCGATCTTATCGAACACGTCGATGGCATCTGAAATGATCCGGTTGTAAAAGGTAACCGGATTGTTGGGTACTGACGGCTGCGGCAACTGAGAAGTTGTCCGGATTGTCAGATTTGGACCCCCTTTGAGCGCAAGCGAGAAGGACAGGAATTCCAAATCCAACTATGGATGAGCATTGGCAATGAGAACGATTAAGTGTCGTAAGGGCATTTGGTGGATGCCTTGGCATGCACAGGCGATGAAGGACGTGATACGCTGCGATAAGCCGTGGGGAGCTGCGAATGAGCTTTGATCCATGGATCTCCGAATGGGGAAACCCACCTTAAGATACTTGGGAAATCATTTTGGTTGTCGGATCTTCGATCCGACGTTTACGGCGAACGATCGCCGACGGCCTATCGGCCTGTATGGGTGCCTTGCTCGATGTTCGGGTTTGGCAGCAATACAGCGCGGTAGCGCGTCGCCGGTCGTCCGGCGCGCCCACGCAGTGCTGCACGGAACGTGCGGGACAAGCGTGAGTGAGAACCGAAATGGTTTCCAAGTATCGATAATAAGGTATCTTCACCTGAATAAAATAGGGTGTAAGAAGCGAACGCAGGGAACTGAAACATCTAAGTACCTGCAGGAAAGGACATCAACCGAGACTCCGCAAGTAGTGGCGAGCGAACGCGGACCAGGCCAGTGGCAATTGAAGTTAAAGCGGAACATTCTGGAAAGTTTGGCCGTAGCGGGTGACAGCCCCGTACGCGTAGATACTTTGATTGTCCTAGAGTAGGGCGGGACACGAGAAATCCTGTCTGAACATGGGGAGACCACTCTCCAAGCCTAAGTACTCGTGCATGACCGATAGCGAACAAGTACCGTGAGGGAAAGGTGAAAAGCACCCCGACAAGGGGAGTGAAATAGAACCTGAAACCGGATGCCTACAAACAGTCGGAGCCTGAAAGGGTGACGGCGTACCTTTTGTATAATGGGTCAACGACTTAGTGTAACAAGCAAGCTTAAGCCGGTAGGTGTAGGCGCAGCGAAAGCGAGTCTGAATAGGGCGATTTAGTTTGTTGCATTAGACCCGAAACCGAGTGATCTAGCCATGAGCAGGTTGAAGGTTGGGTAACACCAACTGGAGGACCGAACCCGCATCTGTTGCAATAGATTGGGATGACTTGTGGCTAGGGGTGAAAGGCCAATCAAACTCGGAAATAGCTGGTTCTCCGCGAAATCTATTTAGGTAGAGCGTCGATCGAATACCCCCGGGGGTAGAGCACTGGATGGGCTATGGGGACTCACCGTCTTACTGATCCTAACCAAACTCCGAATACCGGGGAGTACTAATCGGCAGACACACGGCGGGTGCTAACGTCCGTCGTGAAAAGGGCAACAACCCTGACCTCCAGCTAAGGTCCCCAAGTCATGGCTAAGTGGGAAAGGATGTGAGGATCCCAAAACAACCAGGATGTTGGCTTAGAAGCAGCCATCATTTAAAGAAAGCGTAACAGCTCACTGGTCTAAATAAGGGTCTTTGCGCCGAAAATGTAACGGGGCTGAAGCCATGCACCGAAGCTGAGGATGTGTAGCAATACACGTGGTAGCGGAGCGTTCCGTAAGCCTGTGAAGGGACAGTCGTGAGACATCCTGGAGGTATCGGAAGTGCGAATGTTGACATGAGTAACGATAAAGAGGGTGAGAGACCCTCTCGCCGAAAGACCAAGGGTTCCTGCTTAAAGTTAATCTGAGCAGGGTTAGCCGGCCCCTAAGACGAGGCGGACACGCGTAGTCGATGGGAACCACGTTAATATTCGTGGGCCTGGTGGTAGTGACGGATTGCTCAACTTGTAAGGTCTTATTGGATTGATCTTGCAGGGACGCGGTTCCAGGAAACAGCTCCACCGTATAGACCGTACCCGAAACCGACACAGGTGGTCAGGTAGAGTATACCAAGGCGCTTGAGAGAACTATGTTGAAGGAACTCGGCAAATTGCACGCGTAACTTCGGAAGAAGCGTGACCCCATTTTACGCAAGTATGATGGGGTGGCACAGACCAGGGGGTAGCGACTGTTTATCAAAAACACAGGGCTCTGCGAAGTCGCAAGACGACGTATAGGGTCTGACGCCTGCCCGGTGCTGGAAGGTTAAAGGGAGAGGTGCAAGCTTTGAACTGAAGCCCCAGTAAACGGCGGCCGTAACTATAACGGTCCTAAGGTAGCGAAATTCCTTGTCGGGTAAGTTCCGACCTGCACGAATGGCGTAACGACTTCCCCGCTGTCTCCAACATAGACTCAGTGAAATTGAATTCCCCGTGAAGATGCGGGGTTCCTGCGGTCAGACGGAAAGACCCCGTGCACCTTTACTATAGCTTTACACTGGCATTCGTGTCGGCATGTGTAGGATAGGTGGTAGGCTTTGAAGCGGGGACGCCAGTTTCCGTGGAGCCATCCTTGAAATACCACCCTTATCGTCATGGATGTCTAACCGCGGTCCGTTATCCGGATCCGGGACAGTGTATGGTGGGTAGTTTGACTGGGGCGGTCGCCTCCGAAAGAGTAACGGAGGCGCGCGATGGTGGGCTCAGACCGGTCGGAAATCGGTCGTCGAGTGCAATGGCATAAGCCCGCCTGACTGCGAGACTGACAAGTCGAGCAGAGACGAAAGTCGGTCATAGTGATCCGGTGGTCCCGCGTGGAAGGGCCATCGCTCAACGGATAAAAGGTACGCCGGGGATAACAGGCTGATGACCCCCAAGAGTCCATATCGACGGGGTTGTTTGGCACCTCGATGTCGGCTCATCGCATCCTGGGGCTGGAGCAGGTCCCAAGGGTTTGGCTGTTCGCCAATTAAAGCGGTACGTGAGCTGGGTTCAGAACGTCGTGAGACAGTTCGGTCCCTATCTGCCGTGGGTGTAGGAATATTGACAGGATCTGTCCCTAGTACGAGAGGACCGGGATGGACATATCTCTGGTGGACCTGTTGTCCTGCCAAGGGCATAGCAGGGTAGCTACATATGGAAGGGATAACCGCTGAAGGCATCTAAGCGGGAAACCCACCTGAAAACGAGTGTTCCCTATCAGAGCCGTGGAAGACGACCACGTTGATAGGCCGGGTGTGGAAGTGCAGCAATGCATGAAGCTTACCGGTACTAATAGCTCGATCGGCTTGATCGTTCTCATTGACCATGCTCATCAAGGCGCCAAAGGCGCTGATGACCATCGATACGTGTTCAAAACAAAACACGAGTGACAAATCACTCCTGTACCAGCTTCTCAAATAGTTGCGCTTCGCTGACCTGGTGGTTATGGCGGGGTGGCTGCACCCGTTCCCATTCCGAACACGGCCGTGAAACGCCCCAGCGCCCATGGTACTTCGTCTCAAGACGCGGGAGAGTCGGTCGCTGCCAGGTCTGCGAAACGCAACTAACAATCTTCTCAACACGAAACAAACGGCCCTCAGCCAATCAAAACGGGCCGCCCTCAAAGCGGTCCGTTGCGCTTTAAACACAGAACAGAAATATAACGCGGGGTGGAGCAGCCCGGTAGCTCGTCAGGCTCATAACCTGAAGGCCGCAGGTTCAAATCCTGCCCCCGCAACCAATGAAACTTGCGACCCCGCTGCGCCAGCCGCGGGGTTTTTGCGTTCTGACGCAATTGTCAGGATTCCGGCGAGATCGCCCCGGACGTCGATCTCCACCTTGCCACCCATCGGCGTCAGGATGATGTCCTCCACTAGCGAGCGGATGATGTTTTGATGTTTGCCGCCTCGACGCGCTTCTCCTCGGAATCGTCCTGAAGCGTCTCGTAAAGCTTCTGGATGCGAAGGCGGTATTGCTGCGCCATCGCAGGATTGAGGAGGGGAGGTGGCTCGTCCGCCGTTGCCAGAAAGGCGTTCAGTTCGGCCTTGCGCGTCCGGAGCTTGTCACCGCGTTCCTTGACATCATCAACTGACAGCGCATCCTTGAGATACAGATCCATCAGCTTTTGCACTTCCCGATCGATCCTGTCGATTTCGGCCTGGGCCGCCTTGATGTTCGCGCGGCTCCCCATGCGCAGCCGGTTCGTCTCCTGGGTATAGGTGTCACAGAACTCAGCGAAGATTTTCGGATCGAGCATGCCACCCCTGAGCGCGTTGAGCACGCGTGATTCCAGATCGTCGCGTCGGATGTTGACGCGGTTCTCGCAGGTGCCCTTGTTGCGTGGTAAGCGGTGAACTGAGACCGTTACTTTTGAAAGTTCCAGGGCATGAGAGCGTCGATATCGCTGGCCGGCCATCCGGCCGCAATGCGTTGGAGTGTTTGCGTTAGCCAAGCGAGCGGATCAACATCGTTCATTTTGGCGGACTGAATAAGGGTTGAGATGGTCGCCCACGTTCGGCCGCCGCCGGCGTTACCCGCGAATAGACTATTTTTCCGAACGATTGCTTGGGGTCTGATAGCCCGTTCAACGATGTTGGAGTCCATCTCGATCCGTCCATCGTGAAGGAACTGTTCGAAGGCTTCACGCCGGTTGATGGCGTAGCGGATGGCCTCGGCGAGCTTGGATTTCCCAGAGATGCGAGGCAGCGTGTCTTGCCACAGCTTGTAGAGATCGGCAACGACGACCATGGACGCCTCCTGGCGGGCGGCAACACGCCGATCAGGGCTTTGTCCACGCACCTTTTCCTCGATCGCCCACAGCGCGCCCATCTTTTCGATCGTCGCCGTTGCCACTTTGGAACTGTCGCTCGCATGGAGTTCGTAAAACCGGCGGCGACTGTGCGCCCAACACCCAGCCAATAGCGCGCCGTCGTTTCCCCGGTCAGGTCGGGCGACGCGGTTGTAAGCAGTGTAGCCATCTATCTGCAGGATGCCGCGATAGCCGTCGAGATGCCGAGCGACACAATCGCCGGATCGACTGTCTTCAAAACGATAGGCCACCATCGGCGGACCACTTCCGCCGAATGGCCGATCGTCCCTGGCATACGCCCATAGATACGCGGTTTTGGCCGATCCCGATCCTGGCACCAGCGTCGGCAATGTCGTTTCGTCGGCGAATATTCGCTCGCCTTGTTTGATCTGGTTGAAGGTGTAGTCCGCAAGGATCTCGAGCTCGAACCCGAGCTTGCCCATCCACCGTGCCATGATGCCGCGATCGACTTCGACATGGTCGCGCAGGAAGATTGCCTCCTGCCGATAAAGCGGCAAGCCATCGCCGTATTTCGAGACCGCGATATAGGCGAGCAGCGCTTCCGTTGGGATGCCGCTCTCGACGATGTGCGCCGGTGCCAAGGCCTGGATGACCCCGTCCTCGTCTTTGAAGGCATACTTCGGACGGTGGGTGACGATCACCCGGAACTTCGGTGGGATGACATCCAGCCGCTCGGAGGTATCTTCACCGATCAGGATCTTCTGTGTGCCGGCATGCTCAGGAAGCTCGTCCGGCTCGATCACCACATGGATACGTTCCAGATGCGGCGGGAAGCCCTTGCGTGGACGCGGCGCACGTTTCGCAGCGCCTGCACCTCTTCCTTTTTCGACCAATGCCTGGATGGCGGCAATGCCGGTCTCGATCTCCTCGAAGACAAACGCACCCTGCTCGTCGAGATCCGCGTCGATGTTCTTGCTCTGCTTCTCCGAGCGTCTTCCATAGCGGTAACGGTCGAAGGCTTTGAGGACCTGCTTCAGCTTGGCGATCTGCTCGTCGGCGTCCGCATTGCGAGCCTTGAGATCAGCGACTTCACTCTCCAGAGCGTCCGCGCGCGCAGCCTTCTCAGCCATCGCCAGGATCATGGCTTTCAGCGCATCAACGTCATCGGGAAGCTGCAGATCGGCTGGTGTCATGCCTGCAAATAGAGCACATTTTGCCGACGATTTCCCGCAGTTTCGACGGCCTGATTCACTCTGCCGCAGGGCTTTTACCCAACAAGTTCCGGCCGTTTCACAGCAATCGAGCGGACGCGTTTCCAGTCCATGCCGTCGATCAACGCCATCAATTGTGCGTGGTTGAGCTGCACCCTGGCATGGCCGATCTTCGGCCAAACGAACTGATTTTTTTCCAGCCGCTTCGAATACAGGCAAACACCGGAACCATCCCACCAAGCGATCTTAATTCTGTCTGCTCTTTTTGCACGGAAGACATAAAGCGAGCCGTTGAACGGATCATTACCGGCATCGCGCACCAGCGACAGAAGGCTATCTGGACCTTTGCGGAAGTCCACGGGGTGGCTTGCCAGAAACACCTTCGCACCGGCGGGGATCATGCGGAGCGCACCGCACGGATCACCCGAGCAAGATGAGCCTCATCGATCTCGGCACCCGTGCGGATTACCGCATCACCGATGATGATGTCGACTGTGGAAGATGGGAATGCTTGGGCAGCTTGCTGCCCCTTTTCGGCTTTCGACGGCAAAGACATGGCTTTCTGCCGGGCAATGCGACGCCACGTGAACAACTGTGACGGATCAACACCAAGTCGGCGTGCTACTGCCGAGACGCTCGCTCCAGGCTGCACCGTCTCGGCCACAGCCTGTGCCTTGAAGTTTCGACCAATGTCGCCGCACTTGTCGCGGAGCGCCTTCCAATGGGCCGGCGACGGCCTCAATCATATGGAAGGTTCTATGATCAGACACAGTAGCAGACATAGAAGTTCACACCCTGAGCTAATTCCTGGATCGCTCTGTCACGGATAAACCCGCTGACCTGCCATCACCAGATGGGGTGTATGCATCGCTTACGTTGCGTGCCGTCGAGCAGCCGATCAACATGGCTGAGATCGCCGAGTATCCGCCTCCGCAGCAGGCGCATTTGGTGAGGCCCGAGAAGAGGTACTTCGGGCGCCGACGATAGTTGATGGCGCTCACATGGGCGTCGCCGTTATCGTCGCGCTCGATCTTATTTTCCGTCTGACGCGTTTTCACCGTATGCCAGAGCTCGTCATCGATAGTCACGGAAGATGCGCTCGACCACCTTGGCCTGGGCTTCGTTGATGGTGCGGTCGCCTCGCACCGGCTCACCATTGCCGTTGAACTTCTTCACGACATCGTAGCCGTAGGAGTTGCCGCCCCCGGATTTGCCTGCTTCGACCCGGCCGCGTTGACCGCGGCGGGTCTTGTCTGCGAGATCCTTGAGGAACAGCGCGTTCATCGTGCCTTTTAGCCCGACATGCAGATGCGTAACCTCGCCCTCCGACAGGGTGACGATCTTCACGTCCGAATAGGCCATGCGCTTGTAGAGGCCAGCGATATCCTCCTGGTCACGCGACAGGCGATCCATCGCCTCGGCCAGCACGAACTGGAAGCGTCCACGCGCCGCATCGCTAATCAGGGCCTGCATGCCGGGACGCAGAAGCGATGCGCCGGAAATGGCGTGGTCGGTATATTCCTCGACCACCTGCCAGCCCTGCTTCTCAGCATGAAGGCGACAGATGCGGAGTTGGTCGGCGATGGAAGCGTCGCGCTGATTGTCGGAGGAATAGCGGGCGTAGATGGTGACTTTCAAGTCACGTCTCCCAGCGTCTTCGGGAGGCGCTTCACCCCCGCTTTTCATCTGAGCCTCGAAGTTCTGACGCGCCATTTGCCTGCCGAGCAGGCGGGCAAGTTGAACGAGGCGGGGGTCCGGGTCGCCGCGCGGCGTAAACGTCAGTTCCGACGCGTCGAGAAGCATTTCGAGCAACTCTTCGCGCTCGTTTTGCGTAACCGCTGTCTTGGATTTGCGTGCTTCCGGGGTCATGTCCGGCAGGATTTATGCAGAGACCAAGTTAAACAAGTGAATTCAAAGTAGAATAGTCGGCGTTGATCGGAGCGGTTGGGCGCATCATGGAGCTTACCGGCGCAGAACCGAGTTCGCTGGCGTAGTAAAATGACCTACGAAATCTCCGCGAAATCGGCTCTTGGCGCATGTGAACTCCTCGGTGGCTATCCCTTTGCCTTTGCCATCAAGGCAGGGCGAGCCTCGAACTAGGCCGATAATATCGTATTGCATTTGGCGCTACAAGTCACTATGTTACGCTCAAGGAGATAGTCATGGCCACCACCGTCGAACGCAAGGAATATCCGATCTCGATGCGTCTACCCGAGGCGGACGTCGCGATGATCGATCGAGCCGCTACCTTGCGCGGCCGCTCGCGCACGGACTTCGTGCGTGACGCAGCCGTGCGCGCTGCCGAAGAGATCGTCATGGAACAGCGGCTGATCCGCATGAGTCCCGAAGGCTTCGCCGATTTCATGGACGTCCTGTCCCGTCCGGCCGCTCCGGTTCCCGAGATGGTGGAACTGGCCAAGCGGCCCGCGCCGTGGGAGCCAGGCTACGTCGCGAAGCGGTGAGCCGTGGCTTTATCGGCTCCCGAACCTCTTAATGCTGCACATGATGTTTCCGAGTTCTCCTGCGGCAAGCCTACGCTCGATCACTGGCTGAAGACGCGCGCGCTTTCCAATCAGGAAAAGGGTTTCACGGCGGTCCTCGTTGTTCACGAGGCCGGGCGCGTCGTCGGGTATTATGGCGTGGCGCCGACGGCCGTCATTCCTTCGATCCTGCCGCGCTCGATACGCACCGGGCAACCGCCCGATCCGGTTCCTTGTCTTCTCCTCGGCCAGCTTGCCACGGACACGGAATGGGTCGGGCGCGGCATCGGCACAGGTCTGGTGAAACATGCCCTTGAGCGCTGCGTCGAGGCAGCTGCTCTGATCGGCGGGCGGGCGTTGATGGTCAATGCCGTCGATCACGAAGCAGCCCAGTTCTGGCAGCGCCGAGGTTTTACGCCCTCGAAGGACGACCCGCTCGTCCTGTTTCGCTCGATCGCTGCAATCGCCGCATCGCTGGCGGAGGCGCGGCAGCAAGAGCGAGGTACATAACCTGAAGCCTTCGCAATTCAGGCAACTCGGCAAAAAGCCCGAAAAGAACGCATTTGATGATGGACCACGAAGACGACTTTCTCGTTTCAAAATATTCTGAATACCGGAAAACATTTCGAGACGTCGAACCATGCACGCCATTTATGCCATATGGGTGGTTCGATCCGCCGAAAACCATCAGGCTCGATACGGAGTTTGGCCGTCAACAGATGGTCTATCGCGATCTGGCGGATGATGCCGCACGAGATCTTGCCAACGGGATCAATCACCTGACCGGTCTCACGATGCGTCTAGAGGCTTGGAGCAAGGTTATCCAAGGGCTTGATGTCTGCGACAAAAACCAACTGCTGCACGAGTTCGTTCAAGACCTGGCTTCCACGGCGCTTCTCAGTCCATACAATCTTAAAGCCAGATTTTATTTTGCGGTCGCGCATCTGTCCCACCAGGCCAACTGTACGCGCAAGGGTGAGGAATGGTCGGATGATTTCGTGACCCTTCCCGAAGACTGGCGGATAAATGAAGCGTCCGCTGTCAGATTGGCGAAGCCCTGGCGATCCTGGAAGAGGCTGATCAAGGCACTCAATACAGTCGACATGGGCGATTATAAAACGGCAACAGACGACTTTCGCAGCAAGCACACGCATCGGTTCACCCCACGGGTCGAACTCGGGATAACGCAGATGGTGAAGCGGCTGCCGTCGAAAGATAGCGGAAAGCTCTGCTATGGAGTGGGTGGCAGCGAACCTGTTAAGCTGGAAACGGTGGTATGCGAATTGAAGGCGCAGTGCGTTCGGTTGTCTGAATGTTACGGCGAGTTCCAAAAGCTCGTGACTGAGCAAAGCGACGCACTATTCGCCGCGTAGGTTGATCGGTTCCTATGATCGATAGCCAAGGGCCTTTCGAAACGAATCGCCCTACGGTCAGATCGAATTCATAAGAATTTCTGGGAACGGGTGATTGACGCTTGTTATTGACGAGCAAAACGGGACGGCGTGCCCGACCTCTTACGCCGTTAACCCATTATCGCAATTTACCGCGACAGCTTTCCAAAGCGCATGGTCTCCAGCGCCCACGAACCGCCACCCGCTTTGTGACCTGCCACTAATCTTTCATCCAGCGGCGGTTAGAGCCCCGGCGGTTTTGAATACGCCAAGTGGCGGGGTGGTAGCAACCGGCGGAAACGCGAAGCTTTCATCTTGCGCAGCGTTGGAGCCGGTTGCGGCGATGGACCCGGCATAGTCTGCCGGGGTTTGATATCCGAGCGATGAGTGTGGCCGGAAATTGTTATAATCTTCGGCCCATTCAGCGATGGCGCTGCGAGCATGATCGAGGCCGAAGAACAGGCTCTCGTTGAGCAACTCGTCGCGCATGCGGCCGTTGAAACTCTCGACATAGCCGTTCTGCATCGGTTTGCCCGGCGCGATGTAATGCCACTCGACCTTGTGATCTTTCGACCAGGCAAGGATGGCATTCGACGTGAATTCCGTGCCGTTGTCGGAGACGATCATGCCCGGTTTGCCACGCCGTTCGATCAGCGCTGTCAGTTCTCGCGCCACACGACGACCGGAGATAGATGTGTCCGGGATCGCCGCCAGGCATTCGCGCGTCACATCATCGACGACGTTGAGAACGCGGAAGCGTCTGCCGCAGGCAAGCTGATCGTGGACGAAATCCAATGACCAGCGGGCATTGGCCTTCGCTTCGACCAGGATCGGCGCACGGGTGCCAACAGCACGCCGCCGGGCTTTCCGCTTGCGGACCGAAAGACCTTCCTCGCGATACAGCCGGTAGATGCGGTTGACGCCGGATGGCTCTCCGTCCCGCCGAAGCACGACGAATAGCCGCCGGTAGCCGAAGCGTCTTCGCTCACTGGCCAACTCGCGTAGTTTCGCTCGCAATTCAACCTCCAGCGGTCGGCAGGACCGATAGCGGATCGTCTTGCGGTCGGCGGATATAATCTGGCAGGCCCGCCGTTCCGAAAGACCCATGACGGTCTTCAGATGCGTGACGGCGTCACGCTTGGCGGCAGGCCCTACCATTTTTTTGATAGAAGCTCCCGAAGAGCGGCTGCATCCAGCATCTGCTCGGCGAGCAGCTTCTTCAGCTTGGCATTCTCGTCCTCAAGCGCCTTCAGCCGCTTCGCCTCAGAGACCTCCATGCCCCCGTATTTGGCCTTCCAGTTATAAAACGTTGCTTCTGAAATCCGGTGTTTGCGGCAGAGGTCGGCTGCCTTCGCGCCAGCCTCTTGCTCCTTCAGCACGGCAATAATCTGCTCTTCCGAAAATCTCTGCTTCTTCATGCGTCCGTCCTTTAATAGGCCGGAACTCTAATCCATTCTGGAGGAAATTCGCAGTGGCATGTATGGACGGCCTCCGCGTGGCAAGGGCTTTTCGGCGTTTCTGACAATTAGTCGGGTGCAGGCATGTATACGGCCTTTGATTGCGGCGCGTTCATGCCGCTGGCCCTGATGTAGTCCGCTGATCGGATCCCAGACAGGTCAACGCGCTTTTAAGCGGCACCCACTGATCGGGTTTGTCCGATCCCGGCTCGACCGTTCGCCATCACACCATCAGCACCTCACCAATTCTGATCCTCTCTAATCTTTCAAAGGGCGGCGGTAGCTTCAAAGCGCCTGCCCGTCGTCATCAACGCCCAGACGATCCGCGCCATCTTGTTCGCCAAAGCAACAGCGACGACGTTGTACGGCTTCTTCACCAGAAGCTCGGCGGCCCAACGCGTCGGTGCAGTTTTAGCCTTGCGGCTGAAACGAAGTACCGCATGTGCCCCGACGACGAGAAGCCGGCGGAGATAGGGATCGCCTTGTTTGCTGATCCGTCCGAGACGGTCCTTGCCACCTGATGAGTTCTGCCGCGGCACCAGGCCTATCCATGCCGCCAATTGTCGGCCGGATTTGAAGAGCGACGCGTCTGTCACTGTCGCGGCGAGTGCGCTGGCAGTGATCGAGCCAATTCCAGGGATCGTCTCAAGGCGTCGGCTCAGCTCGTTCGAGCGATGCCATGCATGGATCTGGCGATCCATCTCGCTGACCTTCTCGTGCACCTCCCGCAACTGCCCGATCAGCGGAAGAAGTGCGGACCGCGCAAGCGACGGGATGAGATCGTGATCCCCGTCTTCGATCAACGCGATCAGCATTCCGACGCCGGCAATCCCCTGTTGCGTCACGATGCCAAACTCGGCCAAGTGGCCGCGCATGGCGTTCACCAGCATTGTCCGCTGCCGGATCAAAAGCTCGCGGACCCGATGCAGCATCAACACACTCTGTTGCTCCTCGCTCTTCACCGGAACGAAGCGCATCGTCGGCCGCGTCACCGCCTCGCAGATCGCCTCGGCATCCGTAGCGTCATTCTTCTGCCGCTTCACGTATGGTTTGACGTAAGACGCCGGCATTAGCCGAACTTCGTGACCCAGCGCCCTAAGAACCCGAGCCCAGTGATGTCCAGTCGCGCAAGCCTCTATTCCGATCAGGCACGACGGCAACGCCTTAAAGAATCCAACGACATCGTCGCGGCGCAACTTGCGGCGGCTCACGGTCGCGCCGGCACCATTGACCCCGTGAACTTGAAATACATGCTTGGCGATATCCAGACCAATTGTGGTAATCTTCTCCATGGACGGCTCTCCCTTATGTGACTTTCGACAGCCACACTTTGGCACATTGCGATGCCGGGAGCGGAGGCCGTCCACCACATCAGGTCAGGCCGACTAAAGCTCTCCGAACAATCTTCGGCACAAATGCCGCTTCCCTCGTGCTGATCCTACTTTCGGCCTTGGTGGTAAAGGGGCTTTTTGCGATCAACGAGACGGCGTTCAATGTCCTAAAACTCGCCGGAGCCTGCTATATCGCCTATATCGGCTGGGACATTTTTCGAGAGGCTGGCGCATCGGACCAAGGCCAGACGAACATTCAGCCCCGTATTGGCGGTTTCTCCAAGGGCTTCGTCATGGCAATCTCGAACCCGAAGGATATCATTTTCTTCGCGTCGTTTTTCCCGCAGTTCATTGGGATCACGAGCGACACCAATACCAGCATCGCATTGCTCACAGTCGTATGGATTATCCTGGATTTTGCGACGTTGATGCTGGTCTATCTCCTGGTCAGTAAGCTCTTGAAGCCCACCGTTCATCGAACCATGCTGCGCGTGTCGGGTGTTCTGCTGCTCATGATCGCCGTTGGCGGCATCGCTATGACGGCTGTAGAGCTTTGGAGAGTGGTTAGCGCGTGAAGTTGTCGCGAACGCCTGACTTCCGAGGCGTCACAAAATTCGGCGATTCCTTGCCCGCACCGGGCTGTCTCGGTCCACTATCTACCGCAAGATCGCCGAGGGCACCTTTCCCGCCCAGATCAGGATCAGCGTCAACGGTGCGGGATGGCATGAGTCCGACATCAACTGTGAATCGGCATGGGACGCCTTAGACAGCTATCTGCAACGAATGTCGGTATCGGCAGTTGCGTGCCCCTGTACCTTTTTCATGTCGGCGCGTCGGTGTGAGATGGATAGATCGAGCACGGCGCTATCATCCAGAAAAGGGAACGACAGCGCCCTCGGCCTTTGCGCGATTACCGCCGCAACTTAGGCCTTGATTAATGGTGGGAGGTCCGCAACCACTGATACCAATACTCCCGCGCGAGCCTCGCCGGGAGTGTTTGTTTTTGTAGTCTTTCCAATGGCTTGGCGCTCGACCCAATTGAGGATCGTGCCCAGTTCGCGGTGCAGCGTCGCGTCGATTTGGCCGCGTTCCGGTCCCGGTGTCAGCACGATCTCGCCTCCTGACTTCGGGCGCATCGTCGAAACCGACAAGGCATGACAGGCGCTTCTTGAGGAAGATTTCGTCAGCCGTCTAGCCAGGCGGCGAGGCCGTCCAGCGTCTGCAGCCCGTATTCCACCGCGCCGAAGCCGATGACCACCTGACGCCGCTCGCGGCTGGGGTGGAGCTGGCGCATGGTCAGCACCGTCTTGCCGTCGGTCTGCTCATCGAACGTCACGGTGACGCGGAAGCGGTCGGGGTCGTCAGGGTCGGGTGTGCCATAGTCCATCACGATCCGCTCGTTCGGCACGATCTCCAGAAAGCGCATGAGGTTCGGGAAGCGCTGCTCCTTGCCCTCGAACACGCCCACCATGTCGAACCGCCAGACCCCGCCCTCGCGGATATCGGCCTCGTGGCTTTCGATTCTAAGGCCGGCCGGACCATACCATTCGGTTAGCGCCCTAGGGTCCATCCAGGCGGCAAAGACCTTGTCGCGTGGGTGATTCAGCAGCTTGACCAGCACGATTTCGCGATCGAGCGACCAGGTCTCAAACAGGTTTGCCATGTCCTTCACCATCCTCTTCCGTCTTGTCCAAGTAGACTTCCAGGCGATCCAACCGCTCGGTCCAGCGCCGGCGCTCCGTTTCCATCCAGTCCGCCGCCTCGTCGAAGCGCGCCTGCACCAGCCGGCACCAGCGGCTGCGCCCGCGCTTCTCGCTGGCAATCAGCCCGCAATCTTCCAGCACCTTGAGATGCTGGGCGAAGGAGGGCAGTGCCATGTCGAAAGGCTCGGCCAGGACGCTGACCGGCACCTCGCCCTCAGCCAGCCGCGATACCACCGCGCGGCGGGTCGGGTCGCTGAGAGCGTGAAAGGCGAGGTCGAGGGGCGTCGAATGGTAAGGCATGCGACTTGTTAAAACAGCTTCGGCCTATGGTCAAGGATAGAAAGGTACTTGCCTTAGTGTCCTGCTCTGGATATGAAGGTACATACCTTAGTATCCAGCCCGCTTGGTTTTGGGCGGTTATGCAACCACTCATAAGGAGGACTCCAGTGGTAGTTCGTGTCGATCTCATGACCTCGCTCGATGGTTTCGCGACAACGACAGACCAGACGCCCGAAGCCCCGTTCGGCGAGGACTGGTCGCGTCTCGTCGGAGCATATGCTGCAACGCGAACGTTCCGCGAGCGCGTGTTAAAGGATACGACGGGAGCAGGGACCACAGGTGTCGACGACGAATACGCGAAGGAGTACTTCGATAATGTGGGTGCCGAGATCATGGGCGCTGGCATGTTCGGACTCCACAACTTTCCCGATGATCCGAACTGGCGTGGCTGGTGGGGCGACGAGCCACCGTTCCGGGTTCCGGTCTTCGTCCTCACCCACAGGCCACGGCCTTCCTTAGAGATGACCGGCGGGACGACCTTTCATTTCATCAACACCACGCTTGCTGATGCGCTCCAGCGAGCTGTCAGCGTGGCGGGCGACAAGGATGTGCGGGTTGGCGGCGGTCCCACTGTCGTTCGCGACTTCCTAAAGGCGGGCCTTGTCGATCGTCTTCATGTTGCTATCGCTCCGATTTTGCTGGGGCGCGGTATACGCCTGTGGGACGATCTGCGCGGCTTGGAAGCTGGCTGTACAGTCAAAGCAGAAACGGCACCGAGTGGCACCATCCACCTGACCTTCCAACGCTAGCCGCTCGCCTGTGACTTGGCGCGATCATGGACTGTCCACAGATGGTCCATGATGTCGGCTTCGCGAGTTGCCAGTGCAGGCGCCGACGGTCTGCTTTCGGCCCCCGCATCAGCCGTTTAAAGCCATTGGCTATAAAATGGCTTCATGGCCGGATTGACCACAGCGCAGTTCGCCTACCAGACCGGCTCCGGCCTGTTCGGCGCGGGGCTTGTCGGCCTGGTTGCGGCCGGTGCGGCCTTTGGTTTGCTGGCGGTCCTTTTCGATACGCTGCGCTCCCCGATCCTGCGCCTCATCGTGGGGCTGGTCTTCGTCGCGCCCGCCGCCGTCGCTGGATATGCGCGGGTCCATGGCATCACGCGCCCATGCCTGGGACGGCGTTCATTGGCCTTCTGGCTGTCCGGGAGAGTGCACAGGATTCTGGCGTTGGCCGAGCACTGTTCCGTGAGGCGCAACGGTTCGCTCGCGACCATCTCAGATCACGCACCTTGCGGCTGGCCGTGGTGGAAACAAATCCGGTCATGGGCTTTTGGATTAAGATGGGCTTCCGTCCTACTGGTGAAGTTAAACCCTTCGAGGGGAAGATGATCAAATCGCGCTCGGCCCTAATGGAGAAAGAGCTTTAGTTATCTCCTTGTTGTCGTGGAAATTCTAAGTTTCGCGACAGAATAAGTAGCACTGAAAAATCACAGGAATTTCTGTCGCAAAAGCCAGACGCAAAACTCAATGTTTCGCGACGGACTTTTGCGACAGAAGCGGTAGTGCTACTTCGTGGCTGAAACATTCGCTCTGAGCGCAGCTAAAAATGCGAGAACCGCAGACGACGGTGCGTCGATCATGCCGATTGCGGCAGCCTCGGGGTTTGCCAGACCGTAGAGACGGGCCAAGCGGTAGCCGATCGTGTAACCTGCCCATTGGGGCAGTTCGCCAGTGCCAAAGAACCAAGCCGCGTGATCGTAATCCTGGCGATCTTGTTCGCATTCGGCCTGGTCGAGAAGGTCGCACCAACCGCCATCGCGCAGCGAGCTCGACCAAGGCGGGGCGGAAAGGCCAGTAATGGTTTCCGAGAAAGCGTCGGCAAGCCCCTCCGATACCAAGGCCTCACCCAACGACAATCCGTAGCCACATGCACCCCATCGCATTGCATGATGGAGTTCATGGGCCAGCATACGCCTGAAAACGCCTTGCACTAGATGGGCCTCGAAGTCAGCCGTCTTGGGATCGAGATTGATGGTCACCAGCCCGCGACGGAAGCAGAAACCGCCAAAGCCCAATTCTGGAATGACCTCATCCGGTAGGTATTGGATGACGATGTCGAACGAGCATTGATGAAATTCCGCTGGAACGACGGCGCGAATGCGAGCGGCAACGGAATTGGCCTGCGCCCGAATAGCGTTGCGCCAAGGGGCAAGCGACCCTTCGGCTTCAAGGAAATGGAGGTTGAGCTTCATGATTGTCCAAACGCATGTTCTGCTGCACCCTTTTCTGTAGAGGCCGCATCATATTTCCGAAGGTGTCGAAGAACCTTGCGGAGAAGATTATGCGATGGTCACGAAGCTAATCATGAGGGCACCTTGCCATGATCGGCCCAGCCCGTCAAAGCCTGCAGCCGTTACAAAAGCATTGATCGAATTTCTTCCTGCACCCATGTGATTGCGACCCTTCTATGTCACATGGCATTGGAGCCGGCGGCGTATGCGACCGGCTTCTTCCATTGCAGGCCAGGCCGTGTTGCGTTGTGTCAATAAACCATCGTACATCTCAATTTACTTGAAGCCTCTCTCGGCAGGCCGTCGCAAGTGGCGGTTCTCCATGGAGACGAAATTATGCTCAGAAGAATTAGACCGGCCTAACCACTCTTTTGCTCGCCCGATGGTTACGCTGTCCTTCGCAGCCGAAAAAGCCGGGACGCAAAGATATCAGTCGTGTTCGACTAGAAGCTTCCGAATGTTCCTGGAAAGAGCATGGTGGGTGTCTTGGTCGAATACGGTCCAGGCGGATTTAGGTCCGCGCACAGGCACGCAAGAAGCGCTGTTATCTATGCCACGGTGATAGAAGGCGAAATCAGTTCTTCAACTCGAACGTAGGCAAAGACTCCGTCCTCAAGTACCATGCGTGCAAGCACATTGAGGCGATAATAGACTGGCGGCGTAGCGTTCATGCCGCTGCGCGCCAACCATCCCGGATATGGCGGTAACCGTGGCGATAGACCGCTTCCGGCGTTTCGGAAAAGTCGCGCCAGACCTTTGTCGCGGCGGCAAGGTCCTTGAGCGCCCGGCCGAAGGCCTCGATCGTCAGCCAGCCGTCGTAGCCGCTCGACCGCAGGGCCTTGAACGTTTCCGCCCAGGGAATATGGCCGCGCCCCGGAACGCCGCGGTCGTTCTCAGAAATGTGGACATGGACGATGCGGTCGCTGTTTCGCGTGAAGGCGCTGATGGGATCGGCCTCCTCGATATTGCTGTGGAAAGTGTCGTACATCGCGCGGATGTTCGGGTGCCCGACCGCGTCGACATGGGCCGCTAGGGCGTCCATCGTGTTGAACAGATAGCATTCGAAGCGGTTCAGCGCCTCGAGCCCGATCGTGACGCCGCGCTTTGCGGCATGATCACCGATCGCGCGTTGTGAGGAGACCGAGCGCTTGAGTTCCGCCGCGCTCGGGCCGCTTCCGGAAAATTGTCCAAGCGTCGAATGCAGCGGCCCGCTCAGCATCGTGGCGCTGAGCGCATCGCTGCAGTCGATGGCCCATTTCATGTAGTTGATGCCGCGTCTGCGGGTTGCGGCGTCGGACGCGATCAGATTCATCGAGGGATCGCCCATGGCGGAAACGGCGGTCCGTTCCAAGCCGATCCGGTCGAGCAGGTCTCCCAGCCGGCGGTAGTTGTCGGGCGTGCCCGAAAAGATCGGTATCTCGACGCCATCAAACCCAGTGTTCTTGATGTCGCGCAACAGTCCTTCATGCTTCCGGCCGACACTCGTCGTCCAGAGGAACATGCACATGCCGATCTTCATGTCTCCTCCTTTTGGTCCTGTAGGCCCTGAGCGGCTGTTCTACAGCGCCCTTCGCTTTCCATTATCTGGTAATACCAAATCCGAAAATCTGGTCAAGCCAATTCCCAGTTCCGATCGCCTGCAAATCCGCGTGAAAACAAGAAAATCAGCATTAAAGCTCGGCAAAATAAGATGTATCGCCGTTTCTGACTCCACCTTGCAGAGGGCAATAAATTGCGCTAGAGCTATCAATTGACAAGAATTGGCCCAACCAGATTGCCGAAGGCAGCGGGCCGTGACGACAAGGTGACCGTTTGCCGCCGCCATCGGCGATCGAGCGAGTTGTAACAGTCTGGGAGGACTTCATGCATCTTTCGACACACAACTGGATGCGAGCCGAACCGCTCGCCGTCACGCTGAAGCGCATCAAGAAATATGGCTACGAAAGCATCGAGATATCCGGTGAGCCGGCACAGTACGACGTCAACGAGACGCGCGCGCTGCTGAAAGAGTACGGCATTCGCTGCTGGGGCGCCGTCACGCTGACGCTCGGCGAGCGGAACCTTGCGGCAAGGGACGAAGGCCAGCGGGCCAGGTCAGTGGACTATGTCAAGAGCGTCATCACCATGGTCAGCGAACTCGAGGGCGAGATCGTTACCCTCGTACCGGCGACGGTCGGCAAAGTGGTGCCGGATGGGACCGAGGAGGAAGAGTGGACGTGGGTGGTGGACGCAACCAAGGAATGTTTTGCCCATGCCCGGAAGAAGGGCGTGCGCATTGCCGTCGAGCCGCTCAACCGTTTCGAGACCTATTTCTTCAACCGTGCCGCCCAGGCGCTGGCGCTCGCCGATGCCGTCAGCCCCGAATGCGGGGTCTGCCTCGATGCTTTTCACCTGAACATCGAGGAGGATGACATGTATGAGGCGATCCGGCTCGCCGGAAAGCGCCTGTTCGATTTCCACGTCGCCGACAACAACCGTTTCGCCGCCGGCCTCGGCATGCTCGACTGGCCAAAGATCATCGGCACGCTGAGGGAGATCGGCTACGACGGCGCGGTGACGAACGAGTTCGTCGCTCCGGTCGATCGCACGCCGGCGGCCAAGTACCCGGACATGGTGGAGCGCAACCCCGTCGACATCCCGCCGGAGCAGCTGAAGTTCATCCAGGACCACGGCTCAAGCCTTCTCACCGAGAAGTTCTACGACGATCAGATGCGGATCACCGCCGAGACGATCCTGCCGCTGATCAAAGTAACGAACGGAAAGGCATAGGCCCGGCGGCCCGCGGGTCGTGAGGGCGGGGGATCCGACACATGCGTATCAAGACCGTAGAGGCCTGGTGGGTCAAGATTCCCATCGAGGCGAGCCGCCAACATCGCAGTGACTTCGGCCGGCTGACGACCTTCGATGCTGCCATCCTGCGTATCGAAACGAACGACGGCATCGTCGGCTGGGGAGAAGGCAAGAATGCCGCCGGCAGTGCAGGCACCTATGGCACGCTGGTGCACATGCTGAACCACGAGGTGGGGCCGGAGCTCATCGGCCGTGATCCTGCAGACATCTCCGCCATATGGGAGATGCTTTACAACGGCGTACGCCACGAGATGGCGGCGATTTCGGGTCATGCCATGCCGCAGATCGCGCGGCGCGGCCTGTCCGTCGCGGCGATCAGCGCGGTCGACCTAGCGCTGTGGGACATTCTCGGCAAGTCGCTCGGCGTCCCCGTCTGGAAACTGCTGGGTGGCCGCAAGGCGGACAGGTTGCCCGCCTATGCCTCTGGTGGTTGGGAGAGCGCGAACCTGATCGGCGAACAGCTCCAGTCCTATATCGCGGCCGGCGGTTTCAAATCGGTCAAGATGCGCGTCGGCGCGATGGACCGCGCGCCGCATGTCTCGGCGTCACGGGTGCGGGCGGCGCGCGAGGCGATCGGCCCCGACGTCGACCTTATGGTCGATGCGCACGGCACCTATACGGTTGCCGAAGCGAAGCGCTTCATCGAGATGGTGGCGGATTGCGACCTCGCCTGGTTCGAGGAACCGGTGATCGCCGACGACAAGCCGGGCATGGCGGAGGTGCGCGCGGCGGGGAACGTGCCGATCGCTGCGGGCGAGAGCGAGGCGACACGGTTTGCCTTCCGCGATCTTGCTATGCTGCGGGCCGCCGATATATTCCAACCCGATCCGGCCTTCTGCGGTGGCATTACGGAGGCGATGCGCATCAGCTCGCTCGCCAGCGCCTTCAACCTCCGTTTCGCACCGCATCTTTGGGCTGGTGCGCCCTGTTTCTTCTCCGGTCTGCACTTGTGCGCGGCTTCCCCGGCAAGCTTCGTTATCGAATATTCGCTCGGCGCGAATCCGATGATCCATGATCTTGTCGAGGACACTGTGTCGGTAAAGGACGGTATGATAGAGATTCCTGATAAACCCGGCCTGGGCTTCACGATCAATCAAAGGGTCCTCGAGGCTCACGCCCAAAGACTGTGACGATGAAAGAAAATTCCCTCCTCTCCGATCTCGCGGCATATCTTTTCTCGAATTCGAGCGGCAACGGCCGCACGCCTTCGGAGCGGGAGCTTGCGGAGCATTTCGGCGTCAGCCGCGGCCATATCCGCGAGGCGCTGGCGATCCTGGAGGCGATGCGCATCGTCGAGCGCCGCGCCAAGTCGGGTATCTACCTGACGACCACGGAGGCGAGCGTAGAGGCCATGGCACTTTTTGCTCGAGCCGGCGTGCCGCTTGATCCGATCCTGATCTACGAGACCGTGGAACTCCGCAAGATACATGAGATCAAGGCCGCGGAACTCGCCTGCCTGCGGGCGACGGAAGAGAATTACCAGCGCCTGCGCGACATCCTTGCCGCGTCCGAGGCGAAGCTTGCCGCAGGCGAGGGGCTGGCGCGCGAGGACCGAGATTTCCATCTGGAGATCGTCCGAGCCACCAAGAATAGCGTCTTCTATCGCGTGTGCAGCGTCTACTACATGATGGGCGAGCAGCGCCTGCCGATTTATTTTAGCGACGTCGCCCGCCGCTGGCGCTCGCATGAGGAACATGTCCGCATCTACGAGGCGCTGCTTGCCCGCGACGGCAATCTCGCCCAAGCGCTGATGAACGCGCATCTCCAGGGTGCGGAAAGCTATTGGAAGGGTCTCATCGGCGGGCCTGCGATGGCCGCCGGATAGGCGTAACCGGCGGGGAGGGCCGATGAGCTTCATCTTTTCCACACATCCCCTGCATCCTGCCGCCGAGGCGGTGCTTAAGGCTGCGGGCGATCTGCGCGTCGCCTCCGCGCCCGACCCCGAAACGTTGCTGCGAGAAGGGCGGGGCGCGGGCATCGTCGTCGTGCGCGCGCCGATCCCGCCTGCCTTCTTCGAGGATGCGCCGGCGCTTCGCGCTGCGATCCGCCATGGCGCCGGGCTCGACATGGTGCCGATGGATGCGGCGAACCGCGTCGGCGTGCTTGTCGCCAACGTGCCGGCTGTGAATTCGTCGACGGTCGCCGAGCACGTCTTCCTCGTGACGCTCGCCCTGCTTCGGCGTTTCCGCCTGATGGACCGGGAACTGCGGCAGAGGGGCTGGGCGGCCGGGCGCGGCCAGTCGGACGGGGCTGCGGACCTCGGGGGCCGCACCATGGGCATTGTCGGCATGGGCAATGTCGGCAAGGCGATTTTCCGGATCGCGAAGTTCGGTTTCGGCCTCGAGGTGGTCGCTACGAGCCGGTCGCCGGAGCGCGTGCCGGACGGTGCGCGCTTCCTGCCGGTCGACGACCTCGTCGCGATGGCCGACATCGTCGTGCTCTGCTGCCCGCTGACGTCGGAGACGACAGGCCTGCTCAATGCCGGGCGCATCGGCCGCATGAAGCCCGATGCCATTCTGGTCAACGTCTCGCGCGGCCCGGTGATCGATGACGCGGCCCTGATCGAGGCGCTGCGCGAGGGACGCATCGGCGGAGCCGCGCTCGACGTCTTCGCGACCCAGCCCCTTCCGCTCGACCATCCATATTTCGGCTTCGACAATGTCATCGTCACTCCGCATCTCGCCGGTCTTACGGACGAGAGCATGATGCGCATGGGAACGGTCGCGGCAAGCGAAGTCCTGCGCGTCATGAAGGGCGAACTGCCCGTCAATCTGCGCAATCCCGAAGTGGTCGAGCACTACCGCCGGCGCTTTCCCGCATAGCTCAGCCCCTTCGCGACGATCCGAAACGCTGGCGGCCCCTGCGGTGTTACGCAAGCCGTTGGCATCTTTCGGACCTATCAGGTCAGCCCGCATGCCGCAGGCTGACGCCGCTTCCGCTGTCGAACAGCACGACCTTCTCCGGATTCCAGGAAAAGCGAACCGTATCCTCGATCCGAAGCACCGTCTGCGCCGGCACGGTCGCGTGGATGAAGTTCTCTCCGGTGCGCAGCGTCACGATCTTTTCGACGCCATGGTTCTCCACGTCGTGCACCCGTGCTTCCCCCGGCGCACCGCTGTCGAGGAAGAGGTCTTCGGGGCGGATGCCGAAGGTGAGCGGGCGACCGTCCGTGGCAATCCCGTGCCCGCTGCCGAGCGGCAGCCGGTAGCCCTCGCTGGCCACTGCCTCGCCGCTGGCAAGCGTACCGGCGATCAGGTTCATCGGCGGCGAGCCGACCGCGCGCGCGACGAAGGTGTTGACCGGGTTTTGGTAGATCTCCTGCGGCGTACCCGTCTGGACCAGTTGGCCGTTGTTGAGAACGCCGATCTTGTCGCCCATCGACATGGCCTCGATCTGGTCGTGGGTGACGAAGAGGAAGGTCGCGCCGAGGTTCATCTGCAGGTTTTTCAGCTCGGTGCGCAGCGCCTCGCGCAGTTTCGCGTCGAGAGCCGAGAGCGGTTCGTCCATCAGAAAGACGCGCGGCTTGCGCACGATGGCCCGGCCGATCGAGACGCGCTGCATCTCGCCGCCCGATAGCCGGTCGGTCTTGCGGTCGAGCAGGTGCTCGATGCGCAGGGTTTTCGCAACCCGGTCGACGCGTTCCTTGATCTCAGCGGGTTCGACGCGGCGAATGCGGGATTTCAATGGAAATTCCAGGTTCTCCCGCACCGTAAAGCGCGGATAGAGCGAATATTGCTGGAGCACCAGGGCCACGTCGCGCTCGGCGGCACCCCAGTCGGCGACATCCTGCCCGTCGATGAAGATCTGGCCTGCCGTCGGCTTCTCGAGACCGGCGATCAGGCGCAGCGTTGTCGTCTTGCCAGCGCCGGTCCGGCCGAGCAGCACGAAGAACTCGCCGTCAGCGATGTCGATGTTCAGGTTGTTCAGCGCCGTGTGGTTGCCGAAGGTCTTTGTGATACCCTTGAGTTCGATATGCGCCATCAGAGTCTGATCCCGAGCGATGAGCCGGTCGCCGTGTTGAAGAAATGCGCCTGGGCGGGGTCGATGCGCGCCCAGACGGCTTCGCCCGGGCCGGGCACGAATCCGCTCTTGGTGCGTGCCCTGATCATCTGGTCGCCGACCTTCAGGTCGACGATGTCGTGCGACCCGAGCGGCTCGATGATATGCGCCTCGACCGGCATGAAGCCCTCGCGGGCCTCGCGCGAGATCAGCACGCCCTCAGGCCGGACGCCGAGCGTCAGCTTGCCGTCCTCGGCCCCCGCGTCCGAGAGGCGATTGGCAAGGGCGGCCGGAAACTCGAAGCCCTTTACTCCGTCGCTGACCTGCACGCTGGCATGGCCGCCCGTTTCGCTGACGGTCGCCTGCGCCATGTTCATGACCGGGCTGCCGACGAACTGAGCGACGAATATGTTGGCGGGCTGAGAATAGACTTCTTCGGGCGTGCCGACCTGCTGGAGGATGCCCTCGTGCATGATGACGATGCGGTCGGCGAGCGACATGGCCTCCACCTGGTCGTGAGTCACGTAAATGGTGGTCGAGCCCTGCTTGATATGCAAACGCTTGATTTCCGCCCGCATCTCCTCGCGCAGCTTGGCGTCCAGCGCTCCGATCGGCTCATCCATCAGCATGGCCTTGGGCCGTCGCACGAGCGCGCGGCCGATCGCAACACGCTGCATGTCGCCGCCTGATAGCGCCGAAGGCTTGCGGCCCAGCAGGCCGGTGATGCGCAGCACGCCGGCGATCTCGCGCACCGACGTATCGACATCTTTCCGGCTCATCCGGGTGGCGCGGAGCGGAAAGGCGATATTCTCATAGACCGTCATGTGCGGATAGAGCGAGAAAGACTGGAACACCATGGCTATGTCCCGGTCGGATGCCTTGATATGCTGCACCGGCTGGCCGTCGATCAGGATGTCGCCTTCGTCGATGGTCTCCAGGCCTGCCACGGCGCGCAATGTTGTCGTCTTGCCGCAGCCGGATTGGCCAAGCAGCACGATGAATTCGTTGTCGGCGATGGCGAGATTAAGGTCCTTGATGACCTGGACGGCACCGAAATATTTCTGGATGCCGCGAAGTTCGATCTGCGTCATGGATGGCTGCCTTCGTCTGGTTGATCGTCCCGCGGGATTTTGGTCGTCACCATGAAGGCGATCAGTCCGACGAGCGTCATCGTCATGCCGTAGCGGTGGAGAAACAGGTTCCAGGGCTGGCAGAGCGCGATGATGCCGAAGATCATCAGGTACTGCGAACCGGGTTCTATATATTTCTGGTTCAGGGCGCGGAAGGTCATTTGCGGATCGCTCCGAAGCTCATGCCGCGCAGGAGATGGTTCCTGAGCAGGAAGGTGAAGATGGCGACCGGTAGCAGGAACAGGAACGTGCCGGCGGCAATCACCGTCCAGTCCGGCAGGCCGGAGCCGACCTGGCTCGGGATGAACGGCGGTGCGGTCTGCGCACGCCGGTTGGTCATGATCAGCGCGAATGCATATTCATTCCAGGCCGTGATGAAGCAGAAGACGGCGGTGGCGGCGATGCCGGTGGCGGCTTCCGGGATGACGATCTTGAAGAAGGCCTGCATGCGGGTGTAGCCGTCGACGAGTGCCGCCTCCTCATATTCCTTCGGGATTTCGTCGATGAAGCCTTTCATCAGCCAGACCGAGAAGGAGAGGTTGAAGGCGGTGTAGAGGATGATGAGGCCCCAGTGGGTGTCGTTGAGCCCGACGGCGCGGTACATGAGGAACATCGGAATCGCCACGACCACGGGCGGCAGCATGCGCGTCGACAGGATGAAGAAGAGCAGGTCTGCTTCCCCCTTGACCTTGAAGCGTGAGAAGCCATAGGCCGTGAAGGTCCCCATGCCCACCGCAAGCACCGTGGAGGTAATCGCGACGATGAGCGAATTCATGAAGCGGCTGGGGTAGCCGGAGAGCTGTACTTCGCCGCGGCCGGAGCGCACGACCTTCTCGCCGCCGTCGAAGACGAGCCGCTCCCACCATGGCGCCGCGGCATAGTTTTCCGGCGTCGGCCGTTCGCGAAGCTGCGAGCGCTTGGCAAAGAGTTTTACGAACGGCGATACTTCCGGCTGGAAGACGATGGTCGGGGGTATCGTCGTGGCAAGGTTGCGCGGCTTGAAGGCCGTCGACGTGATCCAGTAGATCGGTGCGAGGAAGATGAGCGTGATGACGAGCACAGCGGCGATCGCCACCCTGTTCAGAGCACGCTCGGAGCGGGTTCGGACGGCGGCCATCTCAGCGCTCCTTCACCTTGTTGAGGTACTTGACGTAGATGTTGGTGATGGCGAGCACCATGATGAGCACGATATAGGCGAGCGCGCAGGAGCGCCCCGTCTGCCATTCCTGGAAGGCCATCTTGTAGAGGCGGATCGAGATCACCTCGGTCGTTGGCTGGCTTGTGAGGATATAGGCGAGGTCGAAGGTCTTGAAGGCCTCCATCGTGCGGAAGATGATTGCAATCATCAGGATGGGGGCAACAAGCGGCAGCGTGATGCGGAAGAACGTGTAGAACGGTCCGGCCCGGTCGATTGCCGCGGCCTCATAGAGATGCTTCGGCACAGCTGACAGACCAGCGAGCGAAAGCAGCATCACAAAGGGCGACCACATCCAGATGTCGGTGATCGCGACGGCGTAGAGCGCCATATCCGGGTTCGACAGCCACTCGAAGCGGCCGAAGCCGAGCGCATGGTTGATGATACCAAAGGACGGGTCGTAGAGCAGCTTCCAGAACAGGCCGACGACTGCCATCGACAGCATCATCGGCAGCAGAAGCAGTGTGGTGAGCAAACCTTTGAACGGGATGTCACGGTTGAGCAGCATAGCCGTGCCGAAACCGACGACGACCTGACCGGCGACCGACACGATCACGTATTTCGCGGTGATGGCGAAGTTCGACCAGATGAAGGGGTCGTTGAGCAGTTCCCGATAGTTCCGCAGGCCGACGAAGTTGGCCGGAGCGTTCGTTGAGGCACGGAAGTCGGTGAAGGAGTAGCCGAGCGAATAGATCAACGGGAAGATGTTGAAGATGATCAGGAACAGGATCGTCGGGATAATGAACAGATTTCGAATCTTGATGTCGCTCAAGCCCCGCGAAAAAGCACGCGACTTCGAGTCCAGCGATGTCATAACCACGGTGGCCAATGTGCTCCTCCTCCGAGAGCCGCGCGTTGGCCGCACTTTCGGCGTCCTGTTGCGCATTGCCTGAACGCGGACGTCGTGTCCCGCGAGCACCATTCCGGTGCAGAGTTGAAAAAGGGGAGGGAGCCAGGCCCCCTCCCGCGACGTCTCACCCGCTAGTGGCGGCCGTACTTCTTGAAGGTCGCGTTCCAGTCCTCGGCGAGAGCGTCGAGCGCCTCCTTTGCCGTGCCCTGGCCGGCGGTCACATAGGGGTAGATACGCTGATTCATCTGGATCAGCAGCTCGGCATATTCCGGCGTTGCCCAGAAGTCCTTCACCTTGAACATGGTCTCGTAGAACGCCTTGTTATAGGGGGTCGCATTCTGGAATTCCGGCGATTCAAGCACCTTTGCACTTGCCGTGTAGCCGCCGAGTTCGGCCCAGCGCTTCTGGGTCTCGTCCTTGATAAACCATTCGAGGAATTTCATCGCCTCTTCCTGGTTGTCCGAGTAGGAAACGATCGAGATGCCCTGCCCGCCAAGGGCTGCGAACTGGTGGCCGTCCGGGCCGGCCGGGTTGGCGAAGAAGCCGGTGACCTTCGCGTTCGGGTTCGATGCTTCGTTGACGAGCGCCGGGAAGAAGGCGAAGTAGTTCATGCTCATCGCTGCCAAGTTCTCGGTGATCGCCTGGTTGTTCTCGACGAAGAAGCTCTTCGCCCAACCCGGAGGCGTGAACCCGTAGAGCTCGCGGTAGGTTTCCAGAGCCTTGACGTTCTTCTCCGAGTTGATGACCCCGTCGACCTTGTAGGTGCTGTAGTCGCCGAGTTCTCCGCCGAAAGAGAAGATGGCGTTCTCGACGCCCATTACGAGGCCGTCATAGGAGTTGTCGGTGTAGATCGCGATGCCGTAGCGCTTCTGGTCCGGACGATGGAAGAACTCGGCGATGTCGCGTAACTGCTTCCAATCCTTCGGCGGAGCGAGGTCGTAGCCGTATTTGGCCTTGAACGCTTCCATCTCCTTGGGGTCTTCGAACCAGTCCTTGCGGTAGGACCAGCCGACGGCGTCACCTTCCGCAGGGATCGACCAGTACTTTTTCGAGTTCGAGGGATACTCGGCGTAGTATTTCACTGTTGCCGGAGCCATGACTTCGTTCAGCTTGTGCTTGTTGAAGAAGTCGGTGAGATCGACATAGTGCCCGGCTTCGGACGCAGCACCGATCCACTGGCTGTCCCCGACGACCATGTCATAGGCCGAGCCCTTAGCATTGAACTCGGTGAAGGCTTTGGTCTGGAAGTCGGCCCAGGGCGTGGTCTCGACAGTGACCTTCACGCCCGTCTGAGCCTCGTATTCATTGACGAGCTCCTGAAGGTAATTTGCCGGGTCCCACTCGGCCCAGAAGATCGTCAGTTCCTGGGCCTGTGCGGACGTTCCGCAGGCCCACATCAAGCCGACACCGGCCAAGAGACCGGTCATAGTTTTGCGCATAACGTTTCCTCCCATTTATGCACGCTTCCCGCTTCATCGCGGGCCTTCCGATCCGGCCTCCCGATCCTCCTGGGCGGTGTTCGCGCTGGGGGTTCTCCCGACCCTTCGCTCCGTTTCAGATCTCAAGCCTGAATGCTATTTCCCTGATCTGGTAGTACCAAATTTCAATATCGTCAAGTGCAACTTTGGGCGGAGCTTCCGCCAAAACTCGTCTTCAAAGTTTCTGTATCGCCCCAATAATAGCACGTTTCTTGACGCAGTCTTGCCGGACAGTCTGATTCATCATCACCGATCTGGACAACGACATGGACAGAATATTAATCAAACTGGTCGTACCAGTTATTACTTCAACTTGGAGGCCTGCCAATGTCATGCCACGCTCCCCGCCTCCCGTATCGCCGCTTCAACGAGGGCCTTGGCGGCCCATTCGGCAACAGATTGAGCGCTTTCGGAGGTCAGTCCCCAGATATCTTTCAACACGACCAGGACCTCGACGCCGAAGACAAGGGAGAGCGCCTGTGCCAGGCGCTCCCGGGATTCGGGCGGCACGGTGCCCTGAAGCGGCGCAGTTGCGCTCTCCAGGAGACCGACGCGGTGGCCGCGCGTGAACAGCGGCTCGTTGCCGAGCGTGCCTGCCTGGCGCTGCGCCCACTGGTCCAGCGAAAGCTTCAGCGCCGCCTTGAAGGTGGCCTCGAACTCATCGATGCGCGGCATCGCGGTCGCCAGCAGGTCGGCAACGCGGGTGCGAGCATCGGGACTGTCGGACGACCAGTCGAGTATGGGCCCAAGAGCCTCGTCCACCACCGCATGCACGAGCACTGCCTGGCTTGGAAAGTAGCGGTAGGCCGTGGCGCGCGACACTTCGGCAGCCTCGGCGACTTCGCTTACTGACGGAGTGATGCCGGATTGCATGAGCCGGGTTGCTGTTTCGAGCATCAGTTTTCGCGTGCGGGCACGAGGGCCTCGCTCGGCGGTTCTGGCAGTTTCGTTCTGTTGACGTGAGACATCCATATCTTTATGATACGCGCGTCTCATAATTTTGCAAGCGCCGTTCGAGTGGCCGTGAAAGTGAGGCAAGGCGGGGGGTGGACCACCTGGTCACGGAGGGGAAATGAAGCATATTTACGTGGTCGGCACGGCCGACACGAAGGGCGAGGAGCTTGCCTATCTCGCCGCTTGCATCGAGACGGCAGGCGGCGCTGTGGTGCGGGTAGATGTCGGCACGCGCGCGCCTGCGGCCGCCGTCGATATAAGCGCCGGGACGGTTGCGGCATGCCATCCGCAGGGTGCTGGGGCCGTTCTTGGCTGCGACGACCGCGGCAGGGCAGTCGAGGCGATGGGTATTGCCTTCTCGCGCTTCCTCGTTGAGCGTCGGGACATTGCCGGCGTCATCGGTATCGGTGGAGGCGGGGGCACCTCGATCGTCACCGCAGGCATGCGCCAATTGCGGCTCGGCCTGCCAAAGATCATGGTCTCGACGCTCGCGTCCGGCGATGTTGCTCCCTATGTCGATGTTTCCGACATCGTGATGATGCCCTCGGTCACCGACATGGCAGGCCTGAACCGGCTCAGCCGGGTCATCCTGCACAATGCTGCCCAGGCGATCACGGCCATGGCCAGCCGGCCGGCCGAGGTAACGGCATCCAAACCGGCCCTGGGTCTTACCATGTTCGGGGTCACGACACCTGCCGTAGCCGCCATGGTCGAGCGCCTCAGGGCGGACTACGACTGCCTGGTCTTCCACGCCACCGGCACGGGCGGACGCACGATGGAGAAGCTTGCCGACAGCGGGCTTGTCTCGGGCGTGCTCGACATTACGACGACCGAGGTCTGCGACCTGCTTCTCGGAGGCGTCCTGCCTGCCACTGCGGACCGTTTCGGCGCGATTGCCCGCACGGGCTTGCCCTATATCGGCTCCGTCGGCGCGCTCGACATGGTGAACTTCTGGGCGCCAGAGACGGTTCCCGCGCACTATGCCGGCCGGCTTTTCTACCGCCACAATCCGAACGTCACCCTTATGCGCACGACGGCTGCCGAATGTGCCCAGATTGGGCGCTGGATTGGTGAGAAGCTCAATCTCTGCAACGGCCCCGTACGCTTCCTCATTCCCGAGAAGGGCGTCTCGGCCCTCGACATCGAAGGCGGTGTATTCTTCGATCGGCAAGCCGACGCCGCGCTCATTGCCGCGCTCGAGGCGACGGTGAAGCCGACGGCGTCGCGACGTATCGTCCGCCTGCCGCTCCATATCAACGACCCGCAATTCGCAGAGGCCGCCGTCGCGGCCTATCGTGACATCGCCAACCCCTGAGAGACAAAATCGATGCCAGCCATACCTCGCAAGACCATCCTCGAAAAATTCCACGGCATGATCGCAGCCGGCGTGCCGATTGTCGGCGGCGGCGCCGGCACGGGCATCTCCGCCAAGGCCGAGGAGGCCGGCGGCATCGACCTCATCATCATTTACAATTCCGGGCGCTACCGCATGGCAGGCCGCGGCTCGGCGGCAGGCCTTCTTGCCTATGGCAATGCCAACGAGATCGTGAAGGATATGGCGCTCGAAGTGCTGCCCGTGGTGAAAAAGACGCCGGTGCTTGCCGGCGTCAACGGCACCGACCCCTTCGTGCTGATGCCGCGCTTCCTCGCCGACCTGAAGGCAATGGGCTTTTCCGGCGTGCAGAACTTCCCCACAATCGGCCTCTTCGACGGCCGGATGCGGCAGAGCTTCGAGGAGACGGGCATGGGCTACGGTCTGGAGGTCGATATGATCGCCACCGCCCACGGGCTCGACCTTTTGACGACGCCCTATGTCTTCAACGAGAGCGAGGCTATCGACATGACGGTTGCCGGCGCCGACATCGTTGTGGCGCATATGGGTGTGACAGTCGGCGGCACGATTGGCGCCACCTCCGGCAAGTCGCTCGATGATTGTGTCGATGAGATCACGGCGATCACAAAGGCTGCGCGCTCCGTGCGGGACGACGTCATCGTGCTCTGCCACGGCGGCCCGATCTCCATGCCGGAGGATGCGCGCTACATCCTCGAGCGTTGTCCTGGCTGCCACGGCTTTTACGGCGCAAGCTCGATGGAGCGCCTGCCGGCAGAGGCGGCGATCCGCAAGCAGACGGAAGATTTTAAGGCGCTCGCCATCGGAGCGATCGTCTGAGGACGAACATGGGAGGAGCCTATTTCATGGCAAAGGACAAGTACTTCATCTATCCGGAGGATGTGAGCGCCTTCGGTTTCGACTGGGGCAAGCTGTCGCTGACGGTGGCGCCCGAGGTCAACGGCGCCAGCCGATTTTCCGGTGGTGTCGTCGATCTGCCGAGTGGTGAGGGTCATACCCGCCACAATCATCCTGGTGCCGAGGAAATCATCTTCGTGATTTCCGGCGAAGGCGATCAGATGGTCGAGGACGAGAACGGCAATCCGATCACGCAGAAGGTCGGCCCCGGCTGCACCATCTATGTGCCGGAAAGCCGCTTCCATTCGACGAAGAACACTGGCGCCGGCACGATGCAGCTTTTCGTCGTCTACTCGCCGGCGGGGCCGGAGCTTGCGCTTCGCGCGCTGCCTGACTTCCGCCTGCTGCCGCCGGGCGACTGAAGCCGGGCCTTACATTTTCTGGGAGGAAAACGGTGAACAACAATGCAGGGAATACAAGGCCCGCCGTGTCGCCATTCGATACGGCCAAGCTTGACCGGCTCATGGAGGAGGCAGGTATCGACGTCATCGTCGCCACCTCGAAGCACAACACGCAATATCTGATGGGCGGCTACAAGTTCATCTTCTTCGCCGCCATGGATGCGATCGGTCATAGCAGGTACCTGCCGATGGTGATCTATGAGAAGGGCGCGCCAGACCACTCGGCGTATGTGGGCAACCGCATGGAAGGCGCAGAGCACCATAACAATCCGTTCTGGACGCCCGCCGTGCATACGGCGACTTGGGGCACGCAGGATGCCGCCGGGCTCGCCGTCGATCATCTGAAGAAGATCGGCAAGACCAGCGGGCGCATCGGCATCGAGCCGGCCTTCCTGCCATCCGACGCTCGCGATCTCCTTGCCTCGCGGCTGGATGGTGCCCGGTTCGTCGATGCCACGCATGCGTTGGAGCGGCTGAGGGCCGTCAAGACGCCGGATGAACTGGCAAAGCTGAGACGCGCCTCCGAACTAATCACCGATTCGATGCTGGCGACGATCGCGGCGGCCCGCGCGGGCTCGACCAAGGCGGAAATCATCGAGCAGCTCCGGCGGGAGGAAACGAACCGCGGCCTGCACTTCGAGTATTGCCTGCTAACGCTCGGCGCCAGCCACAACCGCGCCGCCTCGCCGCAGGCCTGGGCCGAGGGGGAGGTGCTGTCGATCGATTCCGGTGGAAACTATCACGGCTATATCGGTGACCTCTGCCGCATGGGCGTGCTCGGCAAGCCGGATGCGGAGCTGGAGGATCTTCTGGCCGAAGTGGAGTCCATCCAGCAGACGGCTTTCGCCGGGGTTAGGGCAGGGGCTACGGGCAGCGAGATGATCGTGGCGGCGGAAGACGTGCTCAAGGCCTCCCCGTCGGCGGCCTTCACCGACTTCTTCTGCCACGGCATGGGCCTCATCAGCCACGAAGCGCCGTTCCTGATGACGAACCACCCTGTCGCCTATGAGGGCATCGATGCCGACAGGCCACTGGAAGCGGGCATGGTGATCTCGGTCGAGACGACGATGCTTCACCCGAAGCGCGGCTTCATCAAGCTGGAGGATACGCTCGCCATAACCGATGGCGGCTACGAGATGTTCGGCGACCGCGGTCGCGGCTGGAACCGCGGCGGCGTGTGATTGCATCCCGACCGCAAAAAAGAGCCCGGCGGGTGTTATGCCTGCCAGGCCTTTCGATTTTGCTCGCGTCGTCTCAAGTGTGGCGGATTTCCGTTCCCAGCACCTTCAGGCATTCCCGGATGAAGGCGGCGAGCGCAGTCCAGCCCTTGGCCGAAACCATCGTGCCATCGACATAGGCCTCGGTCGGAGAGAGGTCGATGTATGTGCCGCCTGCCAAGGTGACTTCGGGTTCGCAGGCCCCAAGTGCACCCACCTTCTTGCCGCGAACGACGCCATCGACCGCAATCAGGATTTGGACGCCATGGCAAATGGTGAAGATCGGCTTCTTCTCCTCGTGGAAATGGCGCACCATCGCCTGCACCCGCTTGTCGGTGCGGATATATTCCGGCCCGCGCCCGCCAGCGCAATAGACGGCGTGATACTGGTCGAGCTGGTTCTCGGCTTCGGAAAACGTCTTGTTGATGGTGACGTTGTGCCCGAGTTTTTCGGTGTAGGTCTGGTCGCCCTCAAAATCGTGCAGCGACGTCCTGAGGATGTCGCCGGCCTTCTTGTCCGGGCAGACGACGTGCACCGTATGGCCCACAGCCTCCATCGCCTGCTGATAAACGAAGATTTCGTACTCCTCGGTGAAATCTCCGGTGAGCATCAGGATTTTCTTGCCTGGCATGGGTTCTCCTCCTCGTTGTCATGTCATGTCTGGCGGGCACGTCCTTGCCTGCCGGGGGTTGCTCAGATCTCGTCGAACGCCGGCAACAGCCGGTCGCGCGAGTGTTCGATATGGATGCGCATTGCGTTCGCCGCCGCGTCGGGGTCGTGCGCGGCGAAGGCATCGAGCAGCGTCTGGTGCTCGCCGAGCGCCTCCTCGGTCACGCGGCGATGGAACATCAGGCGGAAGATGTGAAAATGCGTGTGCTGGAATGCTAGCATCTCGCGGATCAGCTCGTTGCCGGCAAATTCCATGATGCGGTCGTGGAAAATGGCGTCTTGGCGGGCGAAGGCCGAATAGTTCGCCCGCTCGTCGCTGTTGTCGCTGCGCGTCATAACGCCTGCGGCCTCCGTCAGGATCGCAAGCCTTTCGTCATTCATCGCTTGGGCCGCCTTCGCAGCGCCGGCCGGCTCCAGCAGCAAGCGGAGTTCATAGAGCTCGTCGAAGCGGTGGCGTGTGATCTGAGGCGCGGCGCGATAGCCGACGAGGTGCTGCTTGACGACGAGGCCCTCGCCTTCAAGCCGGCCGAGTGCTTCGCGGATCGGCGTTTGGGAGACGTTGAACTCCTTGACCAGGTTGTCGACGGTGATGCGCGCGCCCGGCGCGATCTTCAGCGACATGAGCTGGTTGAAGATCGCTTCGTAGACGTCGCCTGCCAGACTGTTGGCGCGCGGTATCTGGGTCGTACCCGCTGAAGGTTCTTTAGGTCTCGTCGAAATCATCTGCCGCCTTGCCTCTTGACAGGTTCAATCGCTAGCACGATGCTGCGGTCAAACGCAATCCTATATCCTATACGATTTAATATAGGGAGGAAAAATTATGCGAATATCGGAAGCGGCGGCCCTCGCGCTCGCCACCCGCCTGCTGGAAGAGCACGGCGCACCGCGTGACCATGCGGCTCTGCAGGCCCGCGTCCTAGTGACGGCCGAGATGAAGGGGCACCCTTCGCACGGCCTGCACCGCCTTCAGCGACTGCTCGAACGGATCGAGCGCGGTGTCATCGACCCGGAAACGAAGGGTACGCAGTGCTGGCGGGCGGATTCCGTGATGGAGGTGGAGGGCTCGTCGGGGTTCGGCCCTGTCGTCGCCATGGCCGCGATCGAGCGGCTGGCGCCCCACATTCCCGATCTCGGCATCGGTCTCGTCGCGATTCGCAATGCGAACCATCTCGGCATGCTAGCGCATTATGTCGAGGCCATCGCCGCATTGGGTTTCGTTGGCATCGCGCTCTCGTCGAGCGAGGCGCTGGTCCATCCCTTCGGCGGCACGCGGGCCATGCTCGGCACCAACCCCGTCGCGATCGCCGTGCCGACCGCCGGGGAGCCGCTCGTGCTCGATCTTGCCACCAGCCTCGTGCCGATGGGCAAGATCCATCACCACGCAGTGACCGGCAGGCCGATTCCTGAAGGATGGGCGCGTGACGCGGATGGCCACCCAACGACTGATCCGGTGCGTGCAAAGGCCGGCGCGATAGCGCCCTTCGGCGACGCAAAGGGCTACGGCCTCGGCATCGCCATGGAGTTGCTGGTGGCAGCGCTTGCGGGTTCGGCGCTCGCGCCGGATGTGCGCGGCACGCTGGACAGCCAGTCGCCATGTAATAAGGGCGACGTCTTCATATTGATCGAGCCCAGCCTGGCGCCCGGACTTCCGGCGCGGCTGTCGGCCTATCTCGATGCCGTGCGTGCCTCACCCCCGGCGAGGACCGGCGAACCGGTCCTCGTTCCGGGCGATCGTGCCCGCCGGCGGCGGGCGGCGGCGAGCCGCAACGGCTTCGATGTCGACCAGCGCCTCTGGGAGGACCTCAACGCGCTTTCCCGCTCCCGAATTCTGGCCTTCGAAGGGCAAAGATCATGAGCCTATTTGCCGTCCTGAGGCTGCCGCGCGAAATCTTGTTTGGTATCGGCCAGCGCCATGCGCTTGCGAGTGTCGCGGGCAGGACCGGCCGGCGCGCACTCGTCTGTACGGACGCGCGTTTTGCCGCGACACCCGTCTTCGCTGAAATGATTGCCGCGCTCGAAGCTGCCGGCATCGTTGTGCTGGTGCATGACCAGACGCTGCCGGACGTGCCGCGCGATACGGTCGCACTTTGCGTCGAGGCCGCGCGCGGCTTTGCGCCCGACATGGTGATCGGCATCGGCGGCGGCAGTTGCCTCGATATGGCCAAATGCGCCTCGCTGCTGCTCACCCATGGCGGCGGGCTCGGCGATTACTACGGTGAGTTCAAGGTGCCGGGACCCGTCCTGCCGGTCATCGCCGTGCCGACGACGGCGGGCACGGGCTCCGAGGTCACGCCCGTGGCGGTCATCTCCGATCCAGACCGCACGCTGAAGGTCGGCATTTCGAGCCCCTACCTCATTGCCGCAGCGGCGATCTGCGACCCGGAACTCACCCTCTCCTGCCCGCCGGAACTCACCGCAATTGCCGGTGCGGATGCCCTGACCCATGCGATCGAGGCCTTCACCGCGATGCGCCGGCCCGGCGATCCGGAACTCGCGCAGCAGCATGTCTTCGTCGGCAAGAGCGATCTCTCGGACCAGTTCGCGCTGCATGCCATCCGGCTCCTCGGCCGGAGCCTGGAAAATGCCTTCGCCAACGGCTCGGAAATCGATGCGCGCGCCGAGGTGATGATGGGCGCGCTTGCGGCAGGCTGCGCCTTCGGCACGGCGGGCACGGCGGCGGCCCATGCGGTGCAATATCCGGTCGGCGCCGTGACCCATACGGCGCACGGCCTCGGCGTCGCGACCATGCTTCCCTATGTGATGACCTATAATCGCCGCGTCGCGAGCGCCGAAATTGCTGTTGTCGGCAGGGCGCTTGGGCTGGATCCCGCCGGTGTGGAAGACGAGGAGACGCTTGCCGATGCGGCAATCGGCGAGGTGAGCCGCCTTTTCGCCGCGATCGGCATCTCGCCGACGCTCGCCACGCTTGGCCTGCCGGAAAACCGGCTCGACTGGATCGCCGAGCAGGCGCTTGGGATTGGCCGTCTGATCAAGAACAATCCGCGTTCCCTGGATTCGGCCGCCATGCGCGGCCTCGTGCGCGCCGCCTATGATGGCGACCTGGCCGCTTCCGCCCTCTGACCCTGAGAAACATCATGAACGCCAACCAGCATCCTTCGCAGCCCGGCCACGATCGCTTCGGGTTCAGCTCGTTCTCCGATGGCCTTTATATTGGCGGCGCCTGGCGGTCTGCCGCGGGCGAGAGCCGGATCCAGGTGATCGATCCCTCGACCGAGGCAGTCATTACCGCCGTGCCCGATGCGACCGTCGCGGATGCGGCGGCGGCCGTCGAGGCCGCTGCAAGCGCGGCGGAAGGCTGGCGCGAGACGTCGCCGAGAAAGCGTTCCGAGATCCTGCGCCGCTGCTTCGAACTCATGATGGAACGCTCCGAAACGCTTGCCACACTCATTTCGCTCGAGAACGGGAAGGCGTTGCGCGACGCGCGCGGCGAGGTGGCCTATGCGGCGGAATTCTTCCGGTGGAACGCGGAGGAAGCGGTGCGCATCTCCGGCGAGTTCGGCATCGCCCCGTCCGGCACGAACCGGATCGTCGTCGATTACCAGCCCATCGGCATCTGCGTTCTCATCACGCCGTGGAACTTCCCGGCCGCCATGGCGACACGCAAGATCGCGCCAGCCCTTGCCGCAGGCTGCACCGTCATCCTGAAGCCCGCGAGCGAGACGCCGCTGACGGCCTATGCGCTTGCCGCCCTCTACGAGGAGGCTGGCGTGCCGCCAGGCGTCGTCAATGTCCTGACGACATCGACGCCAGGCCCGGTCACCGCCAACATGCTGGCCGACCCACGCGTTCGAAAACTGTCCTTCACCGGCTCGACGGGCGTCGGCCGTATGCTTCTGGCGGAAGCGGCGAAGAATGTCATCTCCTGCTCTATGGAACTCGGCGGCAACGCACCGTTCATCGTTTTTGACGATGCCGATATCGACGCGGCGATCGAGGGCCTGATGGTAGCGAAAATGCGCAATGCAGGGGAGGCGTGCACGGCCGCAAACCGCATCTATGTCCAGTCCGGTATCCACGATGCCTTTGCGGAGAAATTCACCCAACGGATGGCCGCCCTCAGGGTCGGCCCGGGTGTGGCTTCGGATACGGAATGCGGTCCGATGATCACGCGCAAGGCGGTGGAAAAGATCGACCGGCTCGTTGCGGACGCCATTTCGCGGGGAGCGCGTGTTCTCTGCGGCGGACAGGCACCGGCAGGACGCGGCTTTTTCTATCTGCCGACGGTGCTTGCCGATGTTTCTCCGGCCTCCGACATGAGTTGCGAGGAGATTTTCGGTCCGGTCGCGCCGCTCTACCGTTTCGAGAGCGAGGCGGAGGTCGTCGCCATCGCCAACGATACGGAATATGGCCTCGCCGCCTACATCTATACCCGCGACATCGGCCGTGGCATGCGCGTCGCCTCGAAGGTGGAGGCAGGCATGGTCGCGCTCAATCGTGGACTGGTCTCCGATCCCGCCGCCCCCTTTGGCGGTGTGAAGCAGAGCGGCCTTGGACGTGAAGGAGGGCAGCATCACGGTATCGCGGAGTTCATGGAAGCCAAGTACATTGCGACAAGTTTCTAAAGGAGGAACCTGTGGCCGCCGATCCGTTCCGCATTCGCGACCATGTCGCAGGTTTCGACGACATTGTCAGCGATATCCGTGCCCGTAGCCTTGCCACCCGCCGCACCGTCGCGATGGAGGCCAACGTCGCCTACGGTCGTGAGGCGGGCGAGATGCTCGACATCTTCCTGCCAAATGGTGCCGGCTCGGACATGCCGATCCACATGTTCATCCATGGTGGCTATTGGCGGATGTTCTCCAAGGAGGACTATTCCTGCGTCGCTGAGACCGTCACCCGCGCCGGGGCTGTCGCCGCCATCGTCGATTATTCCCTGATGCCCATGGCGAGGATGGACGTCCTAGTCGGTCAGGTCCTGAAAGCCAAGGCTTTCCTGCTGGCGCATGCCGGTCGCTTTGGCGCGACACCGAATAGATTTTCGGTCAGCGGCCACTCCGCTGGTGCACATCTTGCGACCTTTCTCTTCAATCGCTCGGTAGCGCCCTCGGGCGTAATTGCTGCTTTCCTGCTCGGCGGAATATACGATCTCGAACCCTTGCAGACGTCTTTCCTGCGCGACGAGATCGCCTTGAGCGACGAGGAGGTGCGACTGTTTACGCCGATGCGTCAAGAGCACGATCCTGCAACGCGCGTAACTATCATGACCGGCGAGTTGGAAACTAACCCCTTCAAAACCCAGGCAAATGCATTCAGGGACGTTCTTGCCGCCCAAGGGCTTGAAGCGCGAGCGTCGCACGTTGCAGACGGGGATCACATGAGCACGGTACGCGATCTCGCCGTCGTTGGCACACCTGTGGCGGCAGCATTGCACGCCTTTATTGCCAATGATGCCTGCTAGAAACCGCGGTGATGCACCTGTCTTCGTTAAGATTCTTGGCCACGAGCCGATGGCCCGCTTGGAGAACCGCCTACGAGAGGTCGCGACCGATACCGCGCGAGCTTCCGGTGATGAGCCATCGTTGGGCCACTACTTTTCTCCTTCCGTCGGTTTGCCTACTCGGCGCACTCTTGGCGTCATGCTTGCTCGCTATGGCGCGAACCGGGCCTTCCCGTCGGGAGCAACCCAAAACCCCAGTGCTGTGAGCACCTGTTGCGGACCGGTGCCCCGGCGGCGGCTGCGACAGATGTCCGGTGGGCGGTTGCGCCGGCGAGCGCCAGTACAGGGAACGACGCGTGTCGCAGGAGGTCCGGCCGACGAAGGAGGTCTTGACCATGACAGGAGAGGTTCGATGGTTTGCCGGTATCGATTGGGCAGCGGAGCGCCACCAACTGTGTCTGCTGAATGCAGGCGGTGAGCCTGTTGGAGAGCGCTCGGTGCTGCATGGCGGCGGACAAGGTCCATCACTGGGTTTCTCCGCTCGGCGTTTCCGACACGATCGCTTCCTAAGCGCGTAAACTTGCGTCGCCGAACACTGCCGGCCAAAATCTCAAGACGGTGAATAGACACCGTCCCAAGGGTATCGGCAACACGCCACGGTGACCCCGCGGAGGTCGGCAGGTAGATTATCACCCTGCTCTTGCAGCCGATATCTGGTCGGTAGGGGATTGCACCTTGATCTGATTGCGGCCCTGTTCCTTTGCCGCGTACAAAGCCGCATCCGCTGCCGCCAAGAGCCGTCGCGTATCCGAAAGCAAGACATCTCCTCCGGTTGAGGATATGCCGATGCTGGCCGTCACCCTGCCGAATTCGCTGGTTGCATGGGGAAGATTTTTCTGGCTGAGGAGGCGCCTGAATTCTTCCGCCACAGCCATGGCCCCGGTTTCATCGGTGTTCGGAAGCAATACCACGAACTCCTCGCCACCATAACGCGCGACAATATCAGTCGACCGTTTCACCGATTTTCCCAGACAGTTCCCCACGGCACGCAGGCATTCGTCGCCGGCAAGATGACCGTAGGTATCGTTGTACAGTTTGAACCTGTCGACATCGATCATCAGAACGCTCAAGGGGATGTCGGTTTCACGACACTTCTCCGCCTCGTGCGCGAAGGCGGCGTCAAAGGCTCTGCGATTTGCCAGGCTCGTTAAACCGTCCGTGTCGGCGAGCGATCTCAGTTGCTTTGCAGAAAGCTGGAGCGCCGCTTCAGCCTGTTTCGTCACGGTAATGTCCGACACAACCACCATAGCTGTCCCGTCATGCGCAAGACGTGTCTTGAGGGCGCGCCAATCACCATTCTTGAGCTGGATCTCCTCGTCCTTGTTCATATGCAAGGTCGCCGCCGCCGCCTCGATCCACTTCTCTGGCGTCTCCTCCGGCAAGCTGATCCGTTCACCGGCTTCGATTATGCGTTGAAGAATTTTCGTGATGTGCGCACCAATGACCCGCGCGTCACGCGACAACGGGAAGGCGTCCCGATACTGCTCATTGCAAAAGATAAGAAAGCCCTTCTTGTCGAACATTGCGAAGCCTTCGGACATGCCATTCATGGCAAGCGTCAGCAGGTTCCGTTTTTCACGGAGCTCGCGCTCGAGGTCGACGCGCTCGGTAATGTCCCGTGTCACGCCCGCAAGACCGATAATCTGCCCTTCGCTGTCCCGGAGGGGAACTTTTGATGCCAGCATGTGGCGGTCTCCCATGCGCTCGAGGAAATCGACAAGCGGCTTGCCAGTACGAATGATCTCTTGCTCTCGATGGTACAAGTCTTCCGCGTCCGGAGCCGTGCGCAAACTGAAATCCGAAAGTCCGAACATCTCAGCCGGCGAGGAGAAGTGAAAAAGGCGCGCCATGTTGTTGTTGACAGCAATAAACCGGCTGTCCCGGTCCTTCACATAGAGATAGTCGGGCGATTGTGAGAAAGCGGTTTCCAGCACCTGCCGTTCCAGCTTCAATCTGGCCGTCTTCAGCATGATCAGACCACAGACGATCGTGGCCACACAGTTCATGAGGACAAGCGGAACGCCAAAAGCCGACGCCGCTCCCGACTTTGTGAGGCTGGGCAGGGTCACCAACATAATGGACAATCCGAGCCCAAGCCCCGTGGTCACAGCCGCGAGCTTGTAAATGTCAGCCGTTTTCCGTCGAAAGGCGAAATGGACTACCGCGCCTATGGCACTGATGACCAGTATGGCAACGGCGCCGTCGAGGGCTCCGGCACCACCGGCGGTGGCCCGGAAGACGATCGCCGGAATTGCCGCAATCGCAGCCGCAATCGCGCCGCCAAAAAGCCCTGCAAGTGCAAGTGGCGCGAAACGCAGATCGATGTAGATGCCGGGCGCGAATTGGATCGCAAGCATCATGGAGCCGACGGACGTGACGCCCGCGATAATTCCCCAAAGAGGCCTTCCAAGCCCGATCAGCGATTTCTGATACCAGGTCGAAAAGTGCGCCCACATGGCAACGGCAAGCGTCACAAATGCAAGATTGCCTGCGAATTGCTCCCAACTGCCTGACGTCATCTTTTTTCCTACAGCTCGGCTGAATCCCGGTTGTATCATCAGACTGGTTTGCGATGGATTAACCTGCTTCAGAGGTATCGCGCAAAACGGATCCTGCGACGCTTGTAATCGATCGCTTCTTGAAAAGACCGGGGCAAGCTGTTCAAGGCAATTAATCCTCAGCGGCGACATCACTACGGCAGGACGACTGTTAAAAATGCCCGAGCGTGAGAAACAGACCAGCCCAGAACACTGCCGACAATTCGGCGCCCACCAAGAATCCAATCGTTCGATCGTGCATTCGCTTCTCCTCCAGTGAACTGAGGGGCCGCCGTCGCGTTTCTAATGGTTTCTAATAGGCGAGCCTTAAGTACCTTTCCCAGGCCAGCATATTTACGGATGCTGCAGGAGGCGCGATATCGTGAGATCTCGGGAGGTGAGAGAGGAAGAAGAGAAACCCGAAGCACCGTTCCAAGTCTTTTGCCACTAAACTTTCATTCAGCGGCGGTTAGAGCCTCGGCCTCTGGTGTCAATGTACCACTTGCTCGGTGATAGCAGCTTTGTATCTGGCATCCGTCCCGATCGTCAGTGAGCATTTCGGAGTTTTGAATACGACTTGACAAGGCAAATGGTCGATAGGCCAACAGTCGTCGAGCGCGGCTCCCCGGGAGTGGCCATCCTCGACGACTTTTACCGCGTTACTGCCGAGCCGGTTGAATGGCCACCCTAGGGCGAGGAGTTCTATTTTATTCTGTTTTGCAGACGCTGGGTCGCGTTGGGAATGGACGAGGTTGCGCGCGGAATTGCTGTCGCTGCTTCATAGTGGAGAAACGAGGTGATGTCGTTGAGCAGCATGAGTTCGATGGCGGCGTAGGTGGGGTCGCCTGAGACGTTCACGGTCTCTCGTGGGTCGGTCTGGAGGTCGAAAAGCTCTCGTTGGCTCGAGCCGTCGCTGGTGTAGAGAGTAAGCTTGAAGCGTTGGTCTCGCGCCATGGTCGCCTGCATCGACGGATCCCAGAGGCTGCCGCTGTCGTTTACGCCGGAGTTGCGGTAAGCACAGATTGCGCTGCTGCGCTTCGTTGCGTTCTGCGATGCCATGGCCACGAGGTCCTCGCTCTCGGGGCATGATTGCGTGTCGAGGCCCGCTGCCGCAAGACATGTGGCCGCAACGTCGCGGCCCTGTGCAAGTGCAGTGCATCGGGTGCCGGCGGCGAGATGACTTGGCCAGCGCAGGAGCAGCGGCACTCCGACCGTAGGCTCGTAGAGTGCGGCTCCCTTGACGAAGAGCCCATGGTCGCCAAGCTGGTCGCCGTGGTCGGACATGAAGATGACCAGCGTATCCTTAGTCAGACCCGCATCGTCCAGTGCCGTTAGAACTCGGCCGATTTGCTCATCAAGGAACGCAATCGAAACGGCGTAGCCGATGCGGATCTTGCGGATTTCCTCCGGCGAGAAGTCCGTGAAACGTCCGAGATAGGACCCTTGCTGCTCCCTCTGGACGCATTCGGGTTGCGTCGTGCGCGAAACGATCGGATCTGCGATCTTCGCCGCGTCAATTCGATGCCGAAACGTGGAGGGATAATCCTCATAGGGATCGTGGGGATCAAACAGGCTCATCAGGCAAAAGAACGGCTGCCGTTCTGCTTGCATCGACTGGATGAACGCGATGGTCCGGTCCGCTGCCCACCTGCTCATGTGCAGGGCCTCGGGATGATGAAGTTCGCGGCGGCCGTTGCGCTGAAGGGCTGCGAGGAAGTCCGGCGCAGTTTCGCGAAGCCAGGCGGTATAGCCGTTGAAGGGGCTCTGCATGGCGACCGACGGTTCCAGGCACCATTCATAGATATCGAAACCGTCATGCGGGTGCCGATGGTCTGCCTCCTGCACCCGGCTGCTGACGTGCAGCTTGCCAAAAAGCGCGGTCCGATAGCCAGCCTCCTGTCGCAGCCGCTCAGTGAACAACATCTCGTCTAGCGGCAGGTTATCGTGCACCCGCAGCACCCCGTGACCTGGCACCGGCTTGCCCGTCAAGATGCTGGCGCGTGACGGGGTGCAGATGGGATTGTCGACCGTGCAGCACTCAAAAACCGCGCCGGCGTCGCCGAGCCGGTCGAGATTGGGAGTAGGGATCCAGTCGCAGCCATAGACGCCAAGCGTATCTCGACGCTGCTGGTCTGTCATTATCATCAGAATGTTTGGCGGTATCATGATGTTTACCTTGATGATTACGGCATAATTTCGGGGAGGGCGGCCCTGGCTTTCTCCCGCAATTCCGGAACGATCGAGGGATCGATCCAGCGATACGGCCGGCGGAGCCGCGTGCCGATGTCCGCCCATCCTCCGATCGCCGCCAACAGCTTGTCCAGTGCGGCGTTCGAATAGCCGTGCACTTTTGCCAGGGGCGCTATGTGGACTTCAAGGAAGGTGCGCAGCCGCTTCTCCACCTCGAGCGACTGATCGATGTCACTGGCCATCAACGCGGTCCATCGTTGAGCCCCCGAAGGGCTTAGGCAGGCAACGTTCGAGAACGCCCCAACCGCGACGCCTTGTTCGACGCCTGTCGCAAGATGATGGCCCGGAACATAAATTCCCCACGCGTCGAGCCACTGACGGGCTTGCTCGTACCAGGATGATTCTCCGTCTCCGAGCTTGATGCCGACGATCTGCGGTACCGGTGCGAGGATCGCAGCCAGTTCGGTCGGGGCAAAGACACGCTTGGCATGCGGTGGCTGGTAGAGAATCATCGGTACCGAACCGGCCGCCTCAGCAGCCATCCTGAGGAAATCTGTCGCCTCCGCCCCTGTCACCGGCCACCAGTCGGGAAGGATCACCTGGATTGCCTCCGGCTTGAGCTTTGCCGCCCGACGCACGCGTTCAAGGGATATCCGGGGATCAGGCTGGCAGGCGCCGACGACAAAAGGCGTCGCAGCGGCGCTGCAGCGATCTGCCAGCAGTTGTTGGATACCGTCGAACTCGGCCTCTGTTTGATTGTGGAATTCACCCGCAGTGCCGTTGGAGTAGATACCGTCCACACCGGCCGCGATCAGCTCGTCGATTTCATCAGTGAGGCGCGAGAAATCGATCGAATCGTCCTCGTTTATCGGCAGCAGCAGCGTCGCCCAATTTCCTCGAATGCGGCCCCATCGGCCATCCTGCCGTTCGAATTTTGCAATTGCCACATCCACCTCCCTTTTGCGGCACCCGGATCCGCGCGGGGCTGCCAGCGGCAAGGCGTCTCTCCCCAACTCAGATCTTATCTTTCATATATCGACTTGCAAGATATCCTACAAGTCGATATACTTAGCACATCGAAGCGAAATTGCACTGGGGGTCATTCTTGGCCAAGCCGATAAAGCCGCTGGAGCGCCCGCCGCTTCTGCACGTCAGCGTTCAGGAGAGCCTGCGCAGCTATATCGAGGACAATAATCTTGCGGCTGGTGCTGCTCTGCCGCCTGAGACTTTCTTGGCGCAGCAGTTGGGGGTCGGTCGAAATTCCGTGCGTGAGGCGATCAAGGCGCTGGAATCGGTGGGCATCCTCGAGACGCGGCGCGGCATCGGCGTTTTCGTCAAGAAATTTTCGTTTGGGCCGCTGCTGGATAACCTCGCCTACGGGCTGCAGGCGTCGCTGCGCGATGTCGAGGAGCTGCTGGAGATCCGCCGCGTGCTGGAAGCCGGTCTCATCGACAGAACCATCGAGATGATGGACGAGCAGGACCTTGCCGAGCTTCGGCGCATTACCGATCGCATGCGCCAGCACGCCGAACGCGGTGAAAGCTTTGCCGAGGAAGATCAGCAATTTCATCAGCTTCTGTTCCGCTGCCAGAACAACAAGATGCTGAGCGCGCTGATCGATATCTTCTGGTCTGCTTTCTACAAGGCCTCGGGCTTCGCAAATCTGGCCAGTCCTAACCCCCTGGCGACCTGGCGGGATCATCATGAGATCGTCGAGGCCGTGGCGGCCCGAGATGTCGAGGCCGCGCGCAGGCGTCTGAGCGAACACTATTCCGGAATTAGGCGAGTCATCGCGACGAACCGGCCCGAGGGGGCTGAGCCGGTCCAGTAACAAAATAAACAACACAAGAGGAGGAGAGCATGCATCGACGGAATTTCGGCCGCCTTCTGGCAGCGGCGACCTTTGCTTTAGCCGCCACCACGGCGATGGTGCCTGCGCCGGTTGCGGCGCAGACGGAAAAGACCATTACCGGTGGCTTTGACGTCGGGCCGGGCGGTTTCCCCGGCAACTTCAACCCGCAAACCGCCACCGCCGGCTTTACCTGGCTCAACACTTATTTCGAGCCGCTGATCATCTATACGTCCGATCTCTCAAAGCTCGTCGGTGCGCTGGCATCCGATTTTGCCGTCGGCGAAGACAATCTGACCTACACATTCAAGCTTGTCGAAACGAATTGGCACGACGGCAAGCCTTTCACGTCGGCAGACGTCAAGTTCACTCTGGAACTCGCCAAGAACGCCGAGAGCGGCAGTATTTTCGCCGCGCGGCTCGCTGGCATCGCATCGATCGAAACGCCTGACGAGCACACGGCCGTCGTCAAGCTTAGCAAACCCAACTCGGCATTCCTGTCCGTCTTGTCGCAGGTGATGATGCTGCCGGAACACGCCTTGTCGTCCATGGACGTCAAGGAAATTGCCAAGAGCCCGTGGTGGTCGACAAAGCCGGTCGGCACCGGTCCTTTCAAGTTCACGAAGTATGTCAGCGATCAGTATGTCGAAATGGCGGCCTATGACGGCTATCGGGGCGGCAGGCCGAAGGTTGATCGCCTGATCAACCGGTATTTCGCTAATCCCGCTGCAGCCGTCTCGGCGCTTTCGGCGGGAGAAATCCAATTCACCTTCGCCGAACCCGACGACGCCAAGACCTTCAAGGGCAATGACAACTTCCGTGTCATTGAAGGCGACTCCTATGTCGTGAACTACATCGGCTTTAATCACAGGGCTGGAATCTGGAACGACCTTCGCGTGCGTCAGGCGGTCATGCATGCCATCGATCGAAACGCGATCATCTCGAGCTTGTTTGGCGGCGCGGCCAAGCTGGCCAACTGCGGCTATGTCGCGCCGCAGCTCGTTGCGAAGGATCTGAGTGACTATGCCTATGACCCGCAGAAGGCGAAAGACCTGCTCGCGGAAGCCGGCTGGGAGAAGATCAACGCCGACAAGCCGATCCCGTGGCTGACCTATTATAATACGCCGCAGGTCGCCAACGTCATGGCCGCGATCCAGGCGATGCTGGCGCAGGTAGGCATCAACGTGGTTCCGCGCGCCCTCGACGTCCCGAGCTACAACGGGATCGTGCGAAGCGAAAAGTGGCCGGAGTTCCCGCTGGTCTATGCCGGGCTGCAGAACGGGCCAAACCCCGCCTCGCTCAACGTCGGCTTGAATGCCGCCCAGATACCGCCGGCCGGCAACAACATCATGCGTGTCGAGATGCCTCAGCTCACCGAGGCATTGAACACCGCGATGGCGGAAACCGATCCGGCCCAGGCGGATGCCAAGTGGCAGCAGGTCTGCAGGGAAATGAACGCTCAGCTTCCCTGGAGCCCGATGTGGGTCGCAAGCCGCTATGGCGTCGTGTCCGGCAAGCTCCAGGACTTCTTCTGGACGCCGGCTCCCGGTGGCGGTCCGTTCGTCTCCCATCCCGAGAAGTGGGATATCGCTCCATAATGTGCGGGTGAGCCGAGGCGGTCGGACTATCATGTCCGGCCGCATCTCCGGCTGGCCCTGTTGGTGAAACATGCTGCAATACATCCTCCGCCGAGCGGCTGTCGGCCTGCTGATGCTGCTGGCGCTGACCGTCCTCATCTTCACGCTGCTGCGGCTTACGCCCGGCGACCCCATCGATGCCTATATCAACCCATCGGTCCCGATGTCGGCCTCGGACCTTGTGGTGCTGCGCACGCGCCTTGGTCTCGACCAGCCGCTGCCGGTGCAGTATCTCGCCTGGCTCGGTGCGGCCGTTACCGGAGATTTCGGCTATTCGATCCAGCGCGGCGGCGAACCGGTCTTGCCGCTTGTCCTCGGCCGCATCGGACCGACGATCCTGTTGATGTTCAGCGGGCTTGCCATCTCCGTCGTCGTTGGAATTGCGACCGGCATTCTTGCCGCGGTCCGGCGCAACGAGCTCACCGATCTCTCGCTTTCAACAGCGGCCTTCGTCGGAATTTCGAGCCCGGCCTTCCTGACGGCGCTGCTTGGGCTCTACATGTTTGCGGTCGTCCTGCGGTGGGTGCCGGCCGGCGGGATGCTGACGCCCGGCGCTCCCTTTTCCGTCGGCGACCTGATGGCGCACCTCATCCTACCGGCCGTCCTGCTGTCAATCGGCCATGGTGCGCTGATCATGCGGTACATGCGCTCTTCGCTGCTTGAGGTGCTGTCGCAGGATTACGTGCGCACGGCGCGCGCCAAGGGCGTCCGCGAGTTCTGGGTCATCGTCAAACATGCCGTGCGCAATGCCTTGCTGCCGGTGATCACGTTGATCGGGTCGACCATCGGCATCGCCATCGGCGGTGCCATCTTCATAGAGAGCGTTTTCGACTGGCCGGGCATGGGCCTCTTGATGATCAACGCGGTCGTCCGGCGCGACTATCCGGTGATCATGTGTGCGACGCTGCTCACCGGCGCCTGCGTCATACTCGTCAACCTGCTGACCGACATCGCCTATGCCGCCGTCGATCCGCGTATCAAGGTAGCGTGAGATGACCAGCTTGACGAATACCGGTTCGGCCGGCCCCATCCGTCGTGCTATGTCGCGCTTTCTCAACAACGGAGCGGCCGTGGCCGGTTCGGTTATCCTGATTCCGATCCTGCTGCTCACGCTCACCTATGATCTATGGTGGCCTTACAGGCCCAACGACATCGACCTGCTGGCAATGAATCACGGCCCCTCATCAGCCCATTGGCTTGGAAGTGACGGCGTGGGGCGCGATATCATGGCGCGGCTGTTGCAGGGCGGGCGGACCTCGCTGCTGGTGGCAACCACCTCGATGGCGATTTCCACGTTCATCGGTTTCTTCGTCGGAGCAGTCGCCGGCTTCGCTGGGCGCGTCGTTGATGGTGTAACGATGCGGCTGGTGGACCTTGCCATGACCTTGCCGCCGGTTATTTTCCTCCTGGTCCTCGCCTCGATCGTCGGTAGCGGCATCATGCCGACGATCCTCGTGATTTCGCTGCTCTCGTGGCCGGTTCTCTCGCGCATGATACGGGCCCGGCTCCTGGAACTGCGTGAGCGGGACTTCGTCGTGGCGTCTCGCGGCATGGGCGCCGGCCTCTGGCACCTTTTGGTTCGGCATGGCCTGCCCAATACGATCGATATTCTCGTGGTCTATGCCACCCTGCAGGTGGCGAGCGGGATCCTGCTGGAGGCAGGCCTCTCATTCCTTGGGCTCGGCGTCACGCCACCGGAAGCGAGCTGGGGCAATATGCTGAACGCCGCCCGCGCGACCAACGTGCTCGAAAATTATCCCTGGCAATGGATGTTCCCTGGCGCGGCGCTCGTCGTAACCGTTCTCGCCATCAACTTCGTGGGTGATGGGCTTCGCGATGCCTTCGACCCGCGCTCCGAACTTAACTGAAAGGTCGCACATGCCCCTGTTTACCGGCGTCATTCCACCCGTCGTCACCCCGCTCACCACGGCTTTCGAAGTGGATTATCCTTCATTCAAACGTGTCATCGACCATCTGCTCGATGGTGGCGTGCACGGCCTGTTCGTGCTCGGTTCGACCAGCGAGGTCGTGTTTCACGACGAAGCCGCGCGGCGGCGCATCATCGAACATGCGGTGGAGCAAGTGCGCGGCCGCGTGCCGATCTTGGTTGGCGTAATCGATCCAACGACAGAGCGCGTGATTGCCCATGCAAGGGTAGCGCAATCGGCGGGTGCCGATGCGATTGTCGTGACTGCCCCGTTCTATACGCGCACCAATCAATCTGAGACCATCGATCACTTTCGCTATATCCGGGAGGCGGTCGACATACCGGTGATTGCGTACGACATACCGGTCTGCGTCGGCACCAAGCTCGAACGCCGGACCACCGTCACGCTCGCCCGCGAAGGCACGATCGCTGGGCTTAAGGATTCAAGCGGTGATGATGGCAATCTTCGCTATGTCATGACCGACACGGCTGATTTACCCGACTTCTTCGCCATGACCGGATCCGAGATCGTCGCCGACAGCGTCGTGAACATGGGAGCGCATGGCATCGTGCCCGGCCTCGGCAATGTCGATCCGCACGGCTATGTGCGCCTCTGGAATCTATGCCAGGCGGGCGATTTTATCGCGGCGCGCCGGGAGCAGGAGCGGCTTTGCCAGCTTTTCGAGATGGTCTGGGTCAGTCTGGCGAGGACCAGTGCAGGCTCCGCGGGCGTCGGTGCCTTCAAGACCGCCATGCGCAGGCTGGGGGTCATCGACACCAACATCATGGCCCGTCCGCAACGATCCCTCAACGACGAAGAGGCGGCGATCATCGATCGCATTCTGCGCCAAACCGGGCTTTTGGATTGATCATGAGCACCGAGCCGATCCTCGACATTTCGGGACTGACCACGGAGTTTCACATCGCCGATCGCGAGGTCGTCGCCGTGCGCGACCTCCATCTCACTGTGGCGACGGGAGAAACCGTTGCGTTGGTGGGAGAGTCCGGCTCGGGAAAGTCGGTGACGAGTTTGTCGATCATGGGTCTCCTGCCGCGCGGCGTCGGCCGTATCGCCGCGGGCACGCTTCGCCTCAGACGAAAGACGGGAGAAGTCGTCGAACTGCAGGCCATTGGCGGCGAGGCACTGCGCCGCGTGCGCGGCAACGACATGGGTATGGTGTTTCAAGAACCGCTGACCAGCCTCAACCCGGTCTATACAATCGGTGAGCAGATCGCCGAACCAATCCGCATTCATATAGGCAAGTCCCGTCGCGAGGCCTTGTCGGATGCCATCCAGTTGCTGGAGGATGTCGGCATTCCCGACCCGCGCCGGCGTGCCGGACAATATCCACACGAACTATCGGGCGGCATGCGGCAGCGCGCGACCATTGCCATGGCACTGTCATGCAATCCGACGCTGCTGATCGCCGACGAGCCCACGACGGCCCTCGATGTTACCATCCAGGCGCAGATCCTCGACCTGCTCGCCCAGCTGCAACAGGAACGCGGAATGGGCATGTTGTTCGTCACCCATAATCTCGGGGTTGTTGCCGAGATCGCCGACCGCGTGGCTGTCATGTATGCCGGTTCGCTCGTCGAGACCGGTCGTGTGGCGCGAGTGTTCTCCCATCCGCGCCACCCCTACACCAAGGGGCTGATGCGCTCGGTGCCGCGCCTTGGAACTGCGACGCGTCTCAAGGAAGCGGGTACGCCGCTGCCGACCATCGCCGGATCGGTCCCGAGCCTGATGAACCTCCCCCAGGGCTGTCCATTCGCTCCCCGCTGTCCCTATCGGATAGAGGCCTGCTCGCAGGCTTACCCGCCGCTCGTCGATGCCGGCGAGGGCCAGTTCAGCCGCTGCATCCGGTGGCAGGAGATCTGAATGATGTCACAGCAACACTTCCTTGAGGTCAGTGGGCTGACCAAAGATTTTGCCCCGGTGGCATTTGGGCGCGGGCCGGTCGTCCGTGCCGTCCGGGATGTCTCGTTCAACATCAGACGCGGCGAAGTCGTCGGCCTTGTCGGGGAATCCGGCAGCGGCAAGACAACCATCGGCCGCATGGTCGCGCAACTGGTCGCGCCTACTTCCGGCAGCATTCGTTTTGACGATGTCGAAACGACGAGCCTCACTCGTCAGGAACTCCGCCGCCTGCACGCGCGCGTCCAGTATATTTTCCAGGATCCCTTCGCGAGCCTCTCACCCCGAATGACCATCGGTGAAATCCTCATGGAAGGGCTGGATATCCAGCGGATCGGCAGCAAGTCGGAGCGGATCGCCAAGGCCGCTGAGGCTCTCGCATCGGTTGACCTGCCGCCCGAAGCGATTTCCCGCTATCCGCACGAATTTTCCGGCGGTCAGCGCCAGCGCATCGGCATTGCGCGGGCGCTAACGCTTGGACCTGACCTGCTCGTCGCCGACGAGCCGGTATCGGCGCTCGACGTTTCGATCCAGGCGCAGATCGTCAACCTCCTGCGCGACCTGCAGATACGGCTCGGCCTTACCATGCTGTTCATCGCGCATGATCTTGCGGTGGTCGAATATGTCGCCGATACCGTCGTCGTGCTCTATCTCGGGCGGATCATGGAAATGGCGCCCAGCCGGGAGCTCTATGCGAGCCCGCAGCATCCCTACACGCGCGCCTTGCTCTCGGCCGTTCCATCGCTCGATCCGGCTCGACGCACGAGCCGGCAGATCCTCAAGGGTGATATCCCAAGTCCGGCCAATCCTCCAAGCGGCTGTGTCTTCCGTACCCGCTGCCCGGTCACGATCGAGGCCTGTGCGAACATAGTGCCACCGCTGCGAGAAGGGGCGAAAGGACACTTCAAGGCCTGCATCCGTGACGATCTCGACTGATCGAACAGGAAGGCCTCTCAACCATGAAGAACTTGCTCTTCATCGGAGTCGATCAGATTCGAAGGGACCGCTTCGGACCGGACAAAGCCGTTCCGGTAAAGAATCCTAGCCTCGATCGGTTGGTCGAGAGCGGCGTAATCTTCGACCGCGCCTATTGCACTTTGCGGCTCTGCACTCCATCCCGCGCCTCGATGTGCACCGGCGATTACGCGTTCACCCACGGTATGGGCACCAACTGCGACATGTATCATGTGCGCGAATTGGCGCTGCCGGAGCGGAAGTTGCATAGTGATCTTCGTCGCGCCGGCTATCACTGCTTTGTCGGCAAAGGCACGTGGGTGTGGTGAAGCGCCCGGTCACTATGGTTTCGAGGGCGATGCATCAACCGGCTATAGGGCAGGCTCGGTCGCGGACTTTTCGATAGATGTGCTTGCCGCCGAGCGGCAGGGCGACGGGCCGACCGCCGACGGCGCTTAAGGATTGGCGCACTTGTCAGTTCGAGCCATGTGGCCGCCGTGCTGCTTGGCGACCGAGTTTCGCTCGAGGAGATGTTCAAGCATCGCTTCGTCCAGTCTTGTCCGAAACTCACCTGCGTCGGCTTCTCCTTCGGTCGCAAACTTCATCAAGAACCCTGCGGCTGTGATTGCGGTTCGATCACGGACCGACATATCGTGGTGGGCGCAAAAATCGTTCAGGACCTTTCGCATGATGGTGACCTGCCAAAGTTCGACACTCATGACTTGGTCTCCTTTGCTGAATGCTTCGTTCGAGTTCGCTGAGCGGGTACGGTCGTCAGAATAGGGGGAAGATGTCGCAGGGATGTGCCCGAGATGTCGGAGACCTGTCGCGGCGGCGTTGTGGGAAGCGGGTCGCGGCGCGGAAACTTGATCGGCAGTTGGGAGATACGCTTAAACCGCCGATCTCCTTAGAACACAGACGGTTTCGGCATACTCGGTGCGTCACGAAACGCGCTTGTTGCGCGCTTTTGCGATGCATGACAGCAGCAGTGAATTTTGAGACATCTTGTTACAAGCTGGGCTCAGGCAGGTAAATCTTCGCGACAGACAAAGCCGTAGCGTTGCTTCCATGATGACGCGTGACGCACCAAGAGATCGAAAGTAGCGGCGTTTCTCCTGCCCGTGATCTTCCGTCGGCAGTTCTGCCACCCAAGAATTGACGGCGGCTGCGCCGGCAAACATGACGTTCGTCCGCGCAGGCCCGATCCACAGCAGCACTTTGGGCTGTGAAACTTTGATACATTTTTTCCGATGCGGACGGGTACTCCCTTCTATAAGATGCTGCGATCAGGACGGACATTGCCCATGCAGAAAGCAGCTCACATCGCGGTCGTTGACGACCACCGAGACATCCGGGACCTCGTTGGCAAATATCTTGAAGAACAAGGTTACCGGGTCAGCGTTGCCGACAGCGGCGCTGCATTGCGTCGTATCATCGAGCGGACTGCCGTTGACCTCGTCGTGCTCGATGTGATGATGCCCGGCGAGGACGGACTTTCAGTCTGCCGCCAACTTCGAGCAGCGACGGACACGCCTATCATTTTTCTGACGGCAATGGCGGAAGACACCGACCGCATCATCGGCTTGGAACTTGGCGCCGACGACTATCTAGTGAAGCCTTTCAACCCGCGCGAACTGCTCGCCAGGATTCGCGCCGTGTTACGCAGGGCAAACAGCCTTCCGGCACAGCAGCGCGAATCCACGAAGGCGAAGGTGGTCCGTGTCGGGCATTGGAAACTCAATATGGGCAGACAAGAACTTGCAGGAGATGATGGCGTCGGTGTACCCCTCAGTACCGCCGAGTTTCGTCTTCTCAAGGTCTTCTTGGAACGCCCAGGTCTCGTTCTCAGCCGTGAGCAGCTCCTTGATCTTACTGTAGGCAAGGTGGCGGATATATTCGACCGTAGCATCGACAATCAAGTGAGCCGCTTGCGGAAGAAGATCGAGCCAGATCCGAAAAACCCCTCGATCATCAGGACCCATTGGGGAGGCGGCTACAGCCTCTCGGTCGAGGTAGGTTATGAATGATCTACTGGTGGAGACGTAGCCTCGCTGCTCAATTCATCGGCTTTACGCTTCTCGCCCTCGTCGTGTCGCAGGCGATTACGTTTCTGATCTCTTGGGATGAGCGCGCCAAGGCTTTGCACGCCGCGATGAAAAGCGAGTTCTTTAGTCGATCTGCGTCGATAACGCGGTTGATGGAAACAATTGCACCGGAACTGCGCGAGCGAGTGCTGCTGGCGAGCGAGACGAGTTACTCGCGCTTCTGGCTCTCAAATGAGGACATTTCGAATCCTACGGCATGGCGCAGCCGCGCTGTCGAGGAGCTGGCGCGTCCTCTGGACAACTTCGTTGATCTCAGCCAGAAGCTTGGATTGAATGCGAGCTCCGCTGGAGCCCGCCTCAGCGCACAGGATGTTGCAAAGGCAAATTCTGGTGAGAACTGGGCCAGCCCCATGCAGGTGCTTTGGAACCAGCCTCAGCCTGCAAAGTTCGTCTACTTTGATGGCCGTAGCGGATATGGCCTGGCCGTCAGGTTAAATGACGGTGTCTGGTTGAACTGCGCCTACCACAAGGTGGACACTACATCCTGGTGGAACTCGAAGTCCTTGACCTCCCTGGGAACAACCGCCCTGATTCTATCGCTGATCGGCGTCTTCATAGCCAGCCGGATTGCCCGCCCGTTACGGCGCCTTGCGGTGTCGGCGGAAGCTTTGGGCAGAGGCGAAAACCTGCCACCGCTTCCGGAGGAAGGACCTGACGACATTCGTCGCACTTCAGAGGCTTTCAATCGAATGCAGCAACGCCTTCACCGATTTGTCGAGGACAGGACCCGGATGCTGGCTGCAATTGGACACGATCTCCGGACGCCGCTGACGTCTCTGAGACTAAGGGCGGAATTCGTCAAGGATGCCGAAGTTCAAGAGAAGATGGTCTCTACGATCGACGAACTCCGGAGCATGACCGAGGCAGCCATTTCATTCGCGCAGGGCGAGTCGACCGTGGAGGAGACGAGAGCCATCGAACTGCAGGCGCTTGTTAGCAGTATTTGTGACGACCTCGCCGATATTGGCCTGCCGGTGGCGTATATGGACGGAGATAAGACGACTTATCGGTGCCGTCCAGATGGTCTCCGCCGCGCTGTCCGCAATTTGGCGGAAAATGCGGTCCGCTACGCCGGCCACGCCAGAGTTCATGTCCAGCAGTCGGCCGCCGGCGTGGATATCGTGGTTGAAGACAACGGCCCAGGCATCCCAGACGGCATGACCGATAAGGTATTTGCTCCGTTCTTTAGGCTGGAAACATCTCGAAACCGGGACACAGGAGGCGTTGGGCTGGGCTTGTCAATCGCTCGTGCGGTGGCGCGCCAGCATGGCGGCGATATCGCGCTATACCCCAACAATCCCGGACTCAAGGCAGTCATTTCGCTTCCAAAGGAAGGTCGCGTTGATCCGCCGTCGTCAAAGCGAAGCCGAAATAGCAAGAGCGCGATTTCGCTGAAACGCCCGGCCCGCAATAACACCGTTCCAGCCGCCGAACCGCAGGCGCCCGCTCGTGCGTCGCTCTCGTTGCCCCGGCCGAAGACGTAGTCCAGCCTGGAGCTGGAGACCGCCAATATAGCACGCGGCAGCCGCCCTAAACGCCTCTGAGCAGATGAATGCTCGGTATCATTCCCTCGGCCAAGTGTTGCGTTCCGCGAGAATCCAGTCGGCCGCGGCGGAAATATCGTCGACCGTCGCAGTTGGCGGCGGCCTGAACCGGGTTTCGTCCCCGGGACGATACTTGCCCGTGCGGACGAGCAGCGCCTGGGAAAGTCCGGCCTGTAGGGCACCCGCAACGTCGGTTTCCGCGTCGTCGCCGACCATTACGGCCTCCGCCTTCGAACAATTCATGCTAGCGAGCGCCAATAGGAAGAATTCGGGAGAGGGCTTTCCCAAAATGATAGCGCGCCTTTGGCTTGCAAACTCCAGTGCCGTAATGAATGCGCCCGCATCGAGACTGAGCTTTCCATCAGCATCCTGGAAAGTCCGGTTTGGCGCGAGCCCGAGGAATTCGGCATCCTCGATCAATTCTCGAAAGGCCGCGTTCAGTGTCTGGTAATCGAAAGCCTCGCCGGCATCGCCGACAACAAGAGCCTTCCCTTGCCCTCCTGCCAAGCCTTGGAAATCCGGCACGAGGTCGGGGTGAACCAGAAGGTATGGCGATCGATCGTGTTCCTCGAGCCACTTCCGCGCAGCTTGCGCAGGCGTGAAGAACTCGTCACTTGTGACAGAAAGCCCAAGTCCGTCCAGCCGCTTTAAGATAGCCTGCTTGTTCGAGCGCGTCGTATTGCTCACGAACCGGATAGGAAGGCCGGCTTCGCGCAAGCGCGCGACAGCATCTGTTGCGCCCGGTATGATTTCCTCGCCGTCATAGATGACGCCAGCGAGATCCAGAAGTACGCCGCTAATCATAGAAGGAGAATGAACGCCGAAGCATCCTGCGTCAATTTTGTGAGGGACCTGGTCACGTTAGCAACCGCAAAGCATTACACGGTGCCGGAGACTCCCAAGAGAAGCGCGAGTAGTATGATGCCGACCAAACCAGCGATGAATACCAACCGCTGCCAACGCCTCTTCAGGATGATTTCACCCTGGCGGACGTCTTCCGCAGAGAAAGTCGGGGGCGGCTTCTTAGTTTGGTCTGGGCTCTGCTGCTTGTTCATCCATACTCTGCCTTTTCATCACTGCGACAGGTTCTGTGCGGGAGGGGTAGGTGGCTGCCCTTGCTGATCAGGTATATTGCTGCCAAATGGATTGATGATGAGCAAAGCAAAAGCGATCACCAGAACGACAACAAGTCCGATGACGACGTGTCGGGTGCGCATGGGCCTTCTCCTTTTGGTGGGCTTTCGCAAGGACCGATGGTCCTTACTTTTTTCGCTTCTCCGCAAGCACCCGTGCCAGGGCATCTTTGAGAATTGCGCGGATCTCGTCGTTCGCTAAGCCTTGAATGGCGAAAGCCCGGCTTGGTTCGACGCCAGGATCTTCTTCCTGATCGCTGACGGTTTCATTGTCGCGCACCAGCAATTCCAACGCCTGATGAAACTTGGGATCTCCGGCAATGATTGTGAGCAGCGACACAAAAAGCCGACGATGGGCGTTCAACCGCGCTTCCGTTTCGTCTGCCATGTCGCTCATTTTATCGATCCCGCATCTAGCAGCGGAACGAGAGCTTGAGAAATTTGTTCCGGCGATAAGCGCAAATCGAGACGCCGACGTGGTGACGTTTCAAGATCGATATTGCATTCGGTGGCCGCGAGTCGGACGAACTGTTCCAGCGCAGAACCGTGGGAAGCATTCCCGCGCTCCGCCGGCCATCCGGTCAGGGAACGATACCTTGGCAGGCCCAGGCGACGTTCGCAAAAGATCTCCGGCCGTCGGGCTGGCCGGCCTCGTAGGCGTCGCGCACGGCAGCCTCGGTGCGCACCCGTTCCGCGGCGTCGAGCGTGGCCACATATTTGCCGAGCGGCCCTTCGCCAGCGCCAATCGGTGTCCAGTAGTCGTCAAAGTTTTGATAGTCCATGCGGATCATCAGCTGGGTTTCCGTGACGTTTACGAGACCCTGCTCGACAAAAGTCCGTTTCATTTCGCCCGGTTGCATCATCGGTTGGAAGCAATAGCGGGCGCGCAGCTGGCGCCCGCCGTCGCTGAGAGCCGCCACCGTGTCGACCATCATGCGCATGCCGGGCATGCCGCCGAGATGATCCCATACGGCCGCTGCGACGATGCCGCCCGGCCGGACGACGCGACGCATCTCAGCGACGGCCTTACCGGCCTCGGGTACGAAGTGGAGGACGAGCAGCGCCAAGGCGCGGTCGAACGTGCCGTCATCGAAAGGGAGGGCGCAGGCGTCCGCTTGCCGGACCTTTATGCGCGGGTCGGTGTTGCGCCGGATTGTTTCCTCGACAAAGACGGGAGAATAATCGATCGCGGCGATCTCGCCGAGATCGGCGGTCCTGGCGAGCGCGAAGGTCAGGCTGCCGGTGCCGCAGCCGACATCGAGAATCTTTTCGCCGTCGGCAAGCCCCGCGAAATCGATGAACATGGGCGCGAGTTTTTGGCTCCAGCGACCCATGAGTTGCTCATAGCCGGCTGCATCGTGGATGTTGAAGCTTGAGGTCATCGAACTATCCATAGATTTTGGTCGTATGCTAGACCTCGATAGAGTGCTTGCCAAGGCGCAAAAGCAATCGCTTTTAGGGGGGAACTGATCGCTGTGTTCACCCCGCTCCAGTCATCTCGATCAACTGGATCAAGTTCCCGCAGGTGTCGTTCAAGACGGCCATCTTGACAGTGCCTGCATCCATAGGCGCTTGCGTGAACTCCACTTCCAAGGGCACGCAGCCATATTCCGCGTCCAGTTCATCGCCTCGGAGTGCGCTGTGGAGGCGTCGCGTAAATCTGAGGTTTCTTAGGTGGAGCTTAACGTTCTGGAATTAAGCATGTTCTCATGAAAAGGGCATGCGACACATGAAACATCCCCGGCTTCGCGCGGTCTTCCTTCTCCTCATCCTTCCTGCTGCCGCGTCGGCGTCCATCTGGGCGGCGCTCGCGATTATGATCGGGGTCGCAACGGGAGCTACCGACGAGGCGGCCATTGGACGGCAGCGGCATCTTGCGGAAATCGTGGTTGCGAAGCTGCAGGAGGGCGTGGCCCACGATCAGGAAAGCGTGACGGTATGGGACGACGCAGTGCACAAGGTTGCCGCTGGTGATCAGGACTGGATGGAGATGAACCTCGGCAAGTGGATGTTCACTTACTTCCAGCACGAGCGGGCGTTCGTGGTCGCTCCGGACGGGCGTGCAATCTACGCCTTCGCCAGTGACGAAGCCGACCCCAAAGAAGCCTTCCGGCAGATGCATGACATAGTTCTTCCGCTGGCCCAGAAGCTCCGGAGGAGGCTGGTCATAGGCGACCAGAATGGCGTCTCCGACCAAGTCCTTAGCATCGGCGAAAGCGAGCTGGCCCTCGTCAATGGCCATCCGTCAGTCGTCAGCGTGAAACCCATAGTGTCGGATTCCGGCGATATAGAACAGGATCCTGCGCGCGTAAATCTTCACGTCGCCGTACGCTACCTCGATGGCAATTTCCTATCCGGCATGGAGCAGGAATATATGTTCGACGATCTCCGCTTCACATGGGCGCGAAGCAACGACGACGGCCGGTCCTATGCGAAGTTGAAGAACGCGACCGGAAGCGACTTCGGATATTTTTCCTGGCGACCGTTCGCACCAGGCGCCGCCGTGGCGGACAGCGTCGGCCCAACGGTCGCCATCGCCGGTATCGCCGTCTTCGCTGCCATGAACGCTATGGGAGGAGCGGTGCTGCTACGAAGCCGCCGCTTGCAGCGCAGCAGAGCCGAACTGGAGCACCTAGCCGCGCACGACGGCCTCACCGGACTGGTGAACCGTTCCGAGTTCCAAAGGCACCTTTCTCAGTCGTTCGCCTCCTCCGTACCTGGACAGTCCACCGCAGTGCTGTTCATCGACCTGGACCGTTTCAAGCAGGTGAACGACATGCTTGGCCATGCGGCGGGCGACGCTCTCCTAGTGGCGGTTGCCGGCCGCCTGCACGATGTCTGTTCCGGAAGCCTTGTAGCGCGCCTCGGTGGCGATGAGTTTACCGTCGTCCTGAAGAACGTCTGCGAGGAGAACGTGGCCGCCGTCTGTGAGCATATCCTTGAAGCGATGGGGCGCCCCTTCGAGATAGACGGAGGCCCGATCAGCATCGGCGCGAGCATCGGGGTGGCTATCGCCGAGAGCGGAATGGCCGCTTCGGAGCTAACGAGAAAGGCTGATATCGCGCTGTATAATGCCAAAGGCGCCGGCCGAAACTGCTACGCGATCTTCGGCGCTCATATGGAGGAGCTCCTCCAGACGCGCCGCGAAATCGAATACGATTTGCGGCGGGCCGTAGCCGAAGGAGAAGGACTGGAGCTTCATTTCCAGCCCGTCTATGCGGCGGACAACGGTGCGCTCTGCGGTGCTGAGGCGCTCCTGCGCTGGCATGACCCGATCCGCGGCAGCGTCGGTCCGGACGTGTTCATACCGATTGCGGAAGAATGCGGGCTCATGAACTCGCTTGGAGAGTTCGTCCTGAGGGAGACGTGCCTCGCCGCGCAGCGCTGGCCGGCGCTCAAGATCGCAATGAATGCGTCCCCGAAGGAACTCCGGGGCGACGGCTACCCGCTCAAGGTGATGTCGATGCTAAATCACTACGGCATCAACCCAGAACAGATCGAAATCGAGATTACGGAAGGTACGCTCCTTGACAGCGGAGGACAGTGCCAGCGAAACATCGAGACGCTTCGATCGGCTGGCGTCCACTTCGCGCTCGACGACTTCGGAACGGGGTTCTCCTCGTTTGGACGCCTTCAGAACGTCAAGGTCGACCGTATCAAGATCGACAAGAGCTTTGTCGACCGGTTCGGAAGGGAAGAGGAGGGGCAGGCCATCGTCGAAGCGATGATCGGATTGGCGCGCGCCAAGGGCTTGAAGACGACGGCCGAGGGCGTTGAAACCGAGGACCAGCGCGTGGCGTTGAAGGAACTCGGCTGCGATCATCTTCAAGGGTATCTGCTGTCTCGGCCTCTTTCGAAAGAGCAGTTCGATGAACTCGTCGGAGGCAACGTCGTCAACCTGCGTCTGTCAAAGATATCAACCCTCGCTCACGCCTCAAGCAGCCAGACCGAATAGCAGCGGCAGTGAGGCCGTCAGAGTCGCAAGCAGCATGCCGGACGGGCGCGCGAGGTCGACGCGCAGCGTGCTGTTGCTCTTCTCGTTTAGAGTTCCGCCACGCAAGATGCCGCCGCGGCGGCCAGGCCCGCGTCGCCAGCGTTCCACGGCCGCAGGTACCGCTGCACGAACGTTTGACGCACTGTCAAACGCCTTGGCTCGATCTGCAACGTACGACACTCTAGCTGCTTAGAATGGAACGGAAATCAGGCTCTCACTTGGATGATGTCAGGGATTTCGACGGGAATGTGCGCCTCGCGAGCGGCATCGATGAAGGCCTGCCTTGCCTGCTCTTTTGACGTTCTTCCGTCAGCTACGCCGATGCATACTTCCATGGCATCGAAAAATGCTTTGCCATCGGACACAGGCCAATACCGGAGAAGCATATCGAGGGCCTCCCGCGTATTTGTAATGGTGTAGAGCTGTCCGCTTTTCTTGCAGACAATCATTACCGGCTGAACCCATTGCGCATTGTCCATGGCCCACCTCATGACCTGTCGGCAAGTTACACTCACTGGAATCCTGCACGGGCGCAAGCGGATTCAAAGCTTGGGTTAATTTCTCATCGATCCAGGAGACACAGAAAAACGCGAGGAGCAGGTACCGCGCGCTCATGTGGCGTTTCGTTCGATACCGCCCGAACGCGCAGCGGTTTCCGGAGCGTTGGTGCGGGCAAGTTCCTGCAGGAACTGGTCCATCAAGGGGGAATCTCCAAGCGCCGATGCTTGCGTTCGGAGGCCAGCGAAAATTCAGGTTTTGTCTGCATCAATCGCGCCATTTGCAACCTGGGCTTCCGCCACATCCCCGCGACCCGCCAGCAATGCGGGTCGGTCGCTGGGAGGCGTCGGCAACACCACGACCGCGGTCGGCGCTACGGACGACCGCGGCGCTCACAAATATGCTGCTAGGCTCGGCCATGGATTCAAGCCGCGAAAGGTCTTTCCGCAAAGCCGAGCTGGATACCGATAGCCGCATCAAGGACCTCATTCGTGCTTGGGAATGCGGCAAGGAACCCGTCGCCGGCGCTCTTGAAAATCCGGCCACCGTGGCGCTCGACCGACGGTTTGATGACATCATCGAAAACTGAACGCAGCTTTCCTAGGTCGCAGCCTCGTCCTCGGCCATAAGGCAGCTATATCCGGCGATGTCGCCGGCCATGATCGCAGCGAGCTTCCGTTCCACGCTAAGGTCTCGCTACTTTACTTCGGGTCACAACGTGGCTCTTGCCAACACCGGTTGCTATCGGGTTGGAGGAAAAGGAGATCAGCCCTTGCGCTTGGTCGTTCCTGAAATCCATTTGGCCTGTTGGCCGCTCAGCAGGGCGCGATAGCGTTCTTGGCTGGCGGTCAGGTGAGCACGCATGGCGGCGCGGGCGGCTTCCGGGTTATTGGCAGAAATCGCCTTCAGGATTGCCAGATGCTCTCGTTGCAGGCCTTCCTGATAGTTACGCGATAGCATGCTGTCTGTACCCCAAGGGGAAGCGACGTCGCAGGGGATCGCCCGCATGCCGAGCGCATCGAGAACTTCTACGTAGTAGGAATTATTAGTGGCGGCCGCAATTGTGCGGTGGAAAGCGAAGTCGCTCTTGCCCGTTGCCTCGCCGCGCTCAAGCAGCCGGTCGAATTCGAAGAAAGCTTCCTGGATCTGCGCCTCCTGAGCGGCGTTGCGCCGCAGTGCGGCAAGCCCCGCGCTCTCGATCTCCAGTCCCATGCGCACCTCGATCACGTTAAGCGCATGGGAGATCTTGTTGCCGACATCGAGGGTGATCGAACCGAAAGCAATCGTCGGATGGTCCTTGACGAAGACGCCGGCGCCTTGCCGCGCCTCGACAAGTCCATCGGCGGCAAGGGTCGCAATCGCCTCGCGGACAACGGTGCGGCTGACGCCGAAGAGCTCGCCCATCCGGCTCTCCGTTGGTAGCTTCTGGCCGGGCGCGTATTCCCCGGACAAGACCTGAGCACGGATGGCCGAAACCACGCTTTCGGAGAGTTTCGGCCTTCGCTCGACCCTCAAATCAACGGCTATATCGGCCGCCATGTCGCTCTCCTATTTGAACACAGCCGGCAGCCACAGCGAAATTGCCGGGATGTAGGTGACCAGTCCGAGCACCACCAGGCCGGCGCCGTAGAACGGCCAGATCGAGCGCATAGCCTCCCAGACGGAAATCTTGCCGACCGCACAAGCCACGAATTGCACGGCGCCGACTGGAGGCGTGTTCAGCCCGATGCCGAAATTCAGGATCATGATCACGCCGAAATGCACCGGATCGACGCCGTAGGCCTGCGCCACCGGCAGGAAGATCGGCGTGCAGATGATGATGGTCGGTCCCATGTCCATGAACGTGCCGAGCAAAAGCATCAGGACATTGAGCAGCATCAGAACCGTCAGTGGATCGTCGGCGACGGTCTTCATCCAGGCCACCAACGAGGCCGGCACCTTGAGGAAGGCCATCAGCCAGGAGAAGGCGGCGGCGGTGCCAATGATCAAAAGCACCATTGCCGTCGTGCGCACGGCGCCTTGCGTGGCGTGGACGAAGTCTTTCCAGCTCATCTGCCGGTAGACGAAGAAGGTTATCAGCAGCGCGTAGAGCACAGCGATGCACGAGCTTTCCGTCGCCGTGAAGATGCCGGACCTCACCCCGCCGAAGATGATGGCGATCAGCAGAAGCCCGGGCAGCGCGACAGCGAGCAGATGCGCCGCCACGGCAAAGCCGGGGAACGGCTCCGTCGGGTAGCCGCGCGAGCGCGCGACGATGTAGGCGGTCACCATGAGTGCAACTGCGAGCAAGATGCCGGGTAGTATGCCGGCGGTGAACAGGTCGGCGATGGAGATCTTGCCGCCGGCGGAGATCGAATAGATGATCATGTTGTGGGAGGGCGGCAGGAGCAGCGCGATCAGCGCCGCCATCGAGGTCACGTTGACCGCATAGTCTGCGCCATAGCCGCGCTGCTTCATCTGCGGGATCATCAGGCCGCCGACGGCTGCGGCTTCTGCCACCGCCGAACCGGAAATGCCGCCGAACAGCGTCGCGGTGACGATGTTGACCTGGCCGAGACCGCCGCGCACGTGGCCGACCAGGGACGCGGCGAAGGCAACAATGCGGCTCGCGATGCCGCCGCGTACCATCAAGTCGCCGGCGTAGATGAAGAAGGGGATGGCGAGCAGCGAAAACACGCTCATGCCGGAATTGAGCCGCTGGAAGACGACCAGCGGCGGCAGGCCCATGTAGACCACCGTTCCGAAGCTGGCAACCCCGAGGCAGAAGGCGATCGGCGTGCCTATCAGCATCAGGGTGGTGAAGACACCGAATAGGATCCAGAGTTCCATCGCACTACACTTTCAATTTGACGTTCGGGTCGGCATTGATGTTTTCGATCTCGACGGCGATCTCGGCGGGCAAAATCTCATCCAGCGCATCGTCGATCGGTTCGCCGGCGAGACGAAGCACGATGCGCTCCAGCGAGAAGATCACGGCAAGCACGCCGCCGCCGGCGAGCGGCAGATAGTCGAACGCGCCGGAAATACCCAGCGACGGCAAGGTGGTGTTCCAGGTCAGGCTCATGAGCGCACCGCCGTACCAAATCATGCCGGCGCCGAAGGCCAGAATGACCACGTCCGAGATCATGCGCAGGACGCGCTTGCCGGATTTCGGCAGCACGTAGAGCAGCACGTCGAAACCAAGATGGTTGTTCTCCCGGATGCCGATGGCGGCGCCGAGGAAGATGAACCAACTCATCAGCATGACCGAGCCCGGCTCCGTCCAACTCGGCGAGTCGTTCAGCACGTAACGGCAAAATACCTGCCAGGCGACGAAGGCTGTCATCAGCACCAGGCCGGCGCCGGCGAGCCACAGGGCGGCGTTGCTCAGGCGCGTCAGGAAATTGGTGACGGGTGTCAGGTTGTTCGACATAAGGGCCTCGTCGAATTTGGGCGTTCACTCTCCCTTATGGGAGGATCGATGAAGATTTGCGCGAAACGGCAGATGAACCGGGGTGGAGATAACCGCCACCCCGGTAGCTGACGCCGCCTCCCGCAAAAAAGGGAGGCAAGGTGCGGCTACTGCACCGCTTTTACATCCTCGACCATCTTCTTCAGCACGTCGTTGGTGACGTGCTTCTCGTAAACCGGGGACATGGCGTCGATGAACCCCTGCTTGTCCGGCATGGTGATCTGCGCGCCGAGTTTTTCGACATTGGCACGCGATTCAGCGACCTTGGCTGCCCAGAGCTCGCGCTGCTTTGCGACACTGTCCTTGGCTGCCTGCTTGAAGACCTCCTGATCCTCCGGCGTCAGCTTGTCGAAAGCGGCCTTGTTCATGACGAACACCTCCGGCAGGATCGTGTGCTCGTCGAGAGAGTAGTTCTTCGCAACTTCGGCGTGCTTGGCGGTGTCGTAGCTCGGGAAGTTGTTTTCCGCGCCGTCGATGACGCCTGTTTCGATCCCCGAGTAGACTTCGCCATAGGGCATTGGCGTGGCGTTGGCGCCGAGGGCCGCCACCATGTCGACGAAGATGTCGGACTGGATAACGCGGAACTTCAGGCCCTTCATGTCGGCAACCGAGGTGATCGGCTTCGTCTTGTTATAGAAAGAGCGTGCGCCTGCGTCATAATATGCCAGCACCACGAGGCCGGCCGGTTCGAACGCCTTCTTGATCTGGTCGCCGATCGCGCCGTCCATGACCTTGTGCATGTGTTCTTCTGAACGGAAGATATAGGGCAGCGCCGGCACGATGGTTTCCTTCACCGTCCCGTTGAACGGCGCCATCGAGATGCGGTTCAGCTCGATCACGCCCGAACGCACCTGCTCGATCGTGTCCTTCTCCTCGCCAAGCTGCGCGGAATGGTAGACTTCGACGGCGTAGCGGCCGCCCGTGCGCTCCTTCACCAGCTCGCCGAAATACTTGACGCCCTCGACGGTCGGATAGCCATCCGGATGAGTATCGGACGATTTCAGGACCGTTTGAGCGCTGGCCGCGCTGCTCATGAACGAGGCGGCAACCATAAGACCCGCCGCCAGTTTAACAAAGTTTTTCATGCTCTCCTCCCGATTTGCATGACGATTAATTTTTCAGAGCCGGTACGCCTGCTTTGCGAGTCCAAAGGAAAAGTCCCCCTGCACGCTTTGCCTCCTTCTGGCGATAGTCCACGACCAGACACTGGTGGTCCGGCACGATTGAGTAGTTGCGCGAATTAGGAAGCCGCTCCTCCAACCGGCCCTCTATGGCTAGGGCCAGCAAGATGTAATGTCAACATACAAAACCTATGTACTTGTATGATGAATTCTTGCGGCCCGTACGGCAGAAAAACAAGGAGGGAACATGCAGACGAGGCGACAACGCAACATTGACAAGCAGGTGAATGCGGGCATTCCTGCGTTGATCGATTGAAGGGCTGACGGAGGGACTGAGATGGCAAAATTGCGCATCGGGTTGATCGGTCTCGGCATGGCCGCAGCGCCGCATGCCAAAGGGCTGCTCGATCTTAAGGACAGAGTGGAGGTCGCTGCCGCCTTCAGCCCGACGCCTGCGAGGCGGAAAGCATTTTCAGAGACCTACGGTTTTTTGACCTGCGACGACGCCGAAACGATATTCAGCGACCCGTCGATAGTTGCGGTCATGATCCTGACGCCGCCCAATACGCACCTCGAACTGGTACAGCGAGCAGCCGAAGCACACAAGCACGTGCTTCTCGAAAAGCCGCTGGAGATCACGCAGGAGCGGGCGCGGGCGCTGGTCGAGGTGGCGGAGCATGCCGGGATAAAGCTTAGCATCGTACTTCAGCATCGCTTTCGTCCGGTTAGCATGGCATTTGCGGGATTGATCAATGAAGGGCGCCTCGGCGAGATCGCCAGCGCTTCGGCGCGCCTCCACAACTGGCGGCCGCAAAGCTATTATGACCAGCCGGGACGCGGCACTCGGGCTCGTGATGGCGGCGGCGTGCTTCTCACCCAGGCCATCCACACACTTGACCTTCTGGTTTCGCTCGCCGGCCTTCCGGAGGAGGTCAGAGCCTATGCGGCAACCAGCAAGGTGCACCGCATGGAGACGGAAGATCTGGCAATGGCGGCCATCCGCTTCGCAAGCGGAGCAATCGGGACGGTGAGCGCCACCACCTGCGCCTACCCCGGCTATCCGGACGAGATCGACGTCATCGGCACCCGCGGCATGGCCCGCCTCGGCGGGCGAAGTCTTGCCGCTTCCTTCCACGATGGAACCGAAATTTCAATCGAAGACGAAGCAGCCGGCGGTGCCGGCGCCGATCCTATGGCCTTCCCGCACGACCATCACCGCGCCGTGCTTGCCGATTTCCTCGACGCTATCGAGCATGGAGGCGCGCCGCGCGTGACCGGGCGCGAGGCGCTAAAGGTTCACCGCCTCATTGATGCCATTCTCGCCGCCGCCGAAAGCGGCCAGCCGGAACGTCCGTAAAGCGTTTCCGCGAGCAACCAAGCCGGCATGGTCGAGCTCAGTCTGGCGTCTGGTCGACCTGGCTCAGGAACTATCCTTCCCGGCGGGAGTTGAGCGTGGAAGGGAGAAACCGACATGCCAGCAAAATCGAAAGCACAGCAGAAGGCGGCTGGAGCAGCTCTCGCAGCAAAGCGAGGCGAAATACCGAAAAGCGAGCTTAAGGGGGCGTCCAAGCAGATGGTTGACTCCATGAGCGAGAAACAGCTCGAGGAGTTCGCCGCGACCAAGACCAAAGGAAAACCGGAACACGTCTCCCGGAAGCAGTAGGACGCCGTCAAAGGCGACCACTGATCACAATACAATCCATAAAAAGCTCGAACACGGGAGGGCTATATCGTGCCTACCGATCCGTGCGCTCGGCCTATATTTGGCTCAATGAATCGGCAAGTTTCTCTCTCAACGTTCGCCCTACAAGAATGTCATCGGCCCTGCGTTCAGGATCACACGCCCGCATTTCGGCCGTCAGCAATTTTAAAGCCTCAGCCAACTTTCTTTCCGCATTGACGGTAAACGCTGAACCGGCTTCCCGCAACTCGCCGTAGGCTTTTGCGCACTCATAGACCTCATCGATCCTGGCAAGACACTCCGCTGTGGGTTTGATGAGTCTCAGGGCGAGACGGAGGTTGATTGCGATCGCAAGTTCGAACGCAGCAGCCGAGAAACTTGCAACCGCGCCCGGGGGACGGACTCGGTTCAGAAACACCTGCCATTGAGGGATCATTGCGGTCTCCGGAACACCGACCTAAATTTCATGAAAAAACGAGAGTACGCGAACACATATCTCTCGTGGGTTGATCATGCCCTCCAAGTCTTCGTCTGTCCTCGGACCTTAGTCTTAACGCTAGCGGACGAAAGTCTGATCCCACCCATGGGAAAGGTCTGATCATCTTCAATCTGGCGCATCGAGGGTTGACGGCCAGCATCCGTCATGAGCAATCTCATGGAGCTTGGGCTGGACTTTTTCGGCTTCGAATCTTGGCTGCATGTAAATTTGCTCAGCAGGTTTTGCCCGCCGTCTCGAGCCGAATGTCCGCCATTGCTCCAAGTGCGCCCTTTAATTATCACAAAGGATGTGGGTGCTGACCCGCGTCAGGTAACAGCGATGACTACGCGTCGGAATTTTCTAGCCATCTTGTGTTGGGCTTCGGTCGGCGCTTCCCTTTCGGTTCTTCCCTACAAGATCGAAATATCCGGATCCGCATTCGACGTGACCGCCCAGTCTGCTCTGGCCAAGGGTGGAAACAACGGGAATGGCGGTGGCAACGGCGGAGGCAATGGCAATGGCGGAGGCAACGGCGGAGGCAACGGCGGAGGGAATGGAAACAGCAGCGGCAACGGGAACAGCGGCAACGGCTCTTCCGGAAAGAACTCTGGTGCATCAGCTACGACAAGCGATGACGACAACTCCTCGCTCGAAGTGCGTCACGTCGATGGAATGAGCGAGGAGATCAAAAGGGGACGCTACGTCATGAAGGACGCGAAAGGACGCACGATCGTCAATCGGCGCGCCACCTTTGATGATGTAAAGCGGCTTCGGTCGTTCAGTCCCTGACCAGCTTTCGATCAACGGCATCGCGAAGGACCATCGCCGCCTCGGTCCTGTTATTGACGTCAAGTTTCGCCATGACCTGTGTCATGTGATGCTTGATCGTTTTCTCGTGCAGGTCGAGCTTTCTGGCCACCTCCTTATTGCTAAGTCCTGTCGCGACGAGGCTCAGAACTTCGTGCTCGCGTGCGGTAAGCGCCGCAATTGCGTCAGCATCAGAAGACGGGGGTGGATTGTGAAGCAACTTGGCGGACAGCGTCGGCGCGACATATCCTTCCCCCGCAGCCACCGTACGGATGATGTCGGCAAGCGCCCTGGAGCCGACGCCCTTGAGAACATAACCTTTCGCCCCCGCTTTCAAGGCGCCGGTAACGTCGTCGTTGGCTTCAGAGACCGTCAACATAATGATCTTCTGCGACGGTGATACTTCAAGGATCGGATCAATCGCATTCAGTCCCCCGCCGGGCATGGAAATGTCGATGAGTATGACGTCAGGCTGCAGGTTCTCTGCAATTCGCAACGCGTCATCCCTCGATCCGCCTTCGGCAACCACCTCGAAGCCGTCGATCTCCGACAAGCTCCTCGTTACGCCCTCTCTAAACAGCGGATGATCGTCGATAACCGCGACCCGTATCTTTTCGCTCATACTTGCTCGGTCTCCTCAGTATTCAGTGTCATTCTGACGATCGTGCCTGGCGCCGCGGATATGATCTCGAACGTACCGCCAAGACTTTCAACGCGTTCCCTGAGGCCCGCAAGCCCAAGGCTGGTAGGCCCGACGTCGTCAGGATTGAAACCCGGCCCATCGTCTGCAACCTCCACAGTGACGCACTTTCCCTCCAGGCGTTGAATAACGTGCTGACCACCGCCGCCGTGACGATGAGCGTTATTCAGCGCCTCCTGGACGAAACGGTAGACGCATATCTTCGCAGACGGCGACAGACAAACAGATGTGCTGGATGTGACCAAGTCGACCACCGTTCCGGTTCTCTGCCGATGCGCGTGAACACTCCGCTCCAATATTTCCGAAAGACTCGCAGCCTCGATCTGCGGCAAGACCAGACCGCTGCAAATCGTGCGGATTTCGTGCATGGCCTCGTCGAGGCTTGCCTTGATGGACGCGATCTCCTGCTCGCGCCTGGCCGGAGAGGTCGGTGAGCCGACGACCGTGCGACTATCCAGCCGAAGCGACGCATAGGCTATAAGCTGGGCCGGGCCATCGTGAAGATCAGCGCCGATGCGCCGCAGATGGCTCTCGTTCAACGCCGTGACACGCTCGGACGCGCGCTGGACACGCTCCCGGAGAGCCTCGTTCTGGGCGAGCAGGGCGGACAGATCGTCAATCCGCTGTCTTAACGCGTGACGCTGATTTTCGATCGTCCGGCTGCCCCTTAGAACAATCGCAGATAGCGTGGCAAAGAACACGAGCGTAAAGCCTGCCACGGCGAGCCACGTGTGAAGCCGGGCCCGGTTCAGGCTGTGCTGGAAGTCGTTGGCAATCTCGTAAAACTCGGAGACGGCGACCACCTGTCCCGACCAGGGCTGAAGGACAGGGTTATAGATCTCCAAAAGCGGTTTTCCGGCCAGGCGTTCTGTCTCGTCCTCGACATCATCGAGGTCGTTGAATTGCGCCGCCATCTTGCCGGCAAAGGCCGTCTTGAGTTCATCGCTAAGCGGGAACCTTTTCCCGACCATGGCCTTGTCGTTCGAATAGAGAACGGTTCCGTCCGAGCGCCACAAACGGAATGACAAAAGCCGGTCTCCGAGCGCACCTTGCCCGAGCGTCTCGTCCAGAGCTCTCGCGACCGTGTCGTCAAGCGCCTCGCTCGTCTGCATGTCAGGCAGCAGCGGAGCAACGACGCTGTCCACGTAAAGGGCGGTCGTTGCGGCAGAATTGCGTGTAACGGCGTCTTCGATCATACGTGTCACGAACGCCCCGACCAGGAGCATCGCCACGATCGAGACGACGCCGCCAATGACCAGGAACTGCTTGGCCAGCGACTGCGAATTCCACTTTGAAATCAGGTTGGGCCGACGCACGAGTATTCTCGGGGATTGGTCGCATAATATGGGCGACCCGTTTCGATCTGGCAGACAGCCTACCGTCTCCGCTGCGGCGGTCAATGGCGAGCTCTTCCTGCCCCGACTATCAGACGTTTGGAATCCCTCCATCGGACTTAAGTCCTAACCGCCGCGGCATTGGTCTGAGGATCATGGAATCGCGCCGCTGCGCAAGCTATTGTCGCCCCACTGATGCCGCTCATCTGCGGCGACCGCGATTTGCATCGCTGCTTCAACAAGGAGACAATCACATGCCTATCAGGAAACTTGTCGGCCGGAGCATCCTCGCGCTCGCCATGACAGTCGCTCCACTGGCGGGCGCCTCGCTGGGAATATCGGATGTGGCCTTCGCCAAGGGCGGAAATGGCAACGGCAATTCCGGGGGTGGGAATGGCAACGGCAATGGGAATGGCAACGGAGGCAGCCATGGCAGCGCCGGTTCGAACCATGGCAAGTCTGGGAACGCGCATTCGAAGGCGAGTTCCAAGACTGGGACTGCAAGCACGCCGACGCTCGAATCGCTTTTCTTTCATGACAAGAAACCCAGCAAGGCCGTAAAGGCGGGTAAGCCCGTGAAGGCCGGCAATGCTGCAAAGGCAAGTCTGAGGAATGCCAAATCAGATACGGCTGGCCTGAGTTCGTTGAACCGCAATTATCACGCCTACATGAATTCCAACGACCCGCGGCTGGCCCCTGTTGCCGACTATGTGATGGCATATGCGGAATTCGAAAAGGTAAGCGGGCCGGATGTGGTTCCGACGGATCCCGAACTGAGCGATGAGGCGCTGCGCGAGGCTCTTGCCGGCTTCACGAAGGGAGGCGTCGTGAGCGACGATGCCCTTGCAGAAGCCAAGGAAATCCTTGGCGTGGGGCCGGCCGTCGGCAAGATCGATGAGATTCGCGAAACGCTCCCCGAGCCGGAGATCGTGGATACCGTTGAGGAGCCGGCAGCCACGGAAACGACAACTGTGACGATCGTCACCGAGACGCCAGTCGAACCGGCGAACTGACGTTGGTCATTCGCCGGTACCTTGCGGCGGCGACTGAAGAGTAGGTTCGTTCGGTTTTGGGCTATTTTCGTGCTAAAGTACAAAAATTGGGGGGCGATGTTAAATGGGAGGACGAAAACATGCCCACTCAAGTCCCAACGGATTTCCGCCGTGTGATCATTGCCGCGTCGGTAGGAAACATCATCGAATGGTATGACTTCTATATCTTCGGAAGCTTGGCCGCCGTGCTTTCGGTGAAGTTCTTTGAGCAATCCAACCCGGTCGCAGCTCTGCTGAGTACGATTGCGCTGTTCACCGCAGGATTCCTGATCCGCCCCTTGGGGGCGTTCCTCTTCGGCTGGATGGGCGACCGGGTCGGCCGCAAATACACGTTCCTCATCACGCTCACCGGCATGGGGTTGGGCACAGGCGCCATCGGCTTGATACCGAGCTATCAGGCGATCGGGCTGACCGCCGCATTCCTCCTCTTCGGCCTGCGGATGGTCCAGGGCTTGTGCCTGGGCGGCGAGTATGGCGGGGCCATCACCTACGTCGCCGAGCATGTCCCCGACGAACGCCGCGGCTACTACACAGGTTGGCTTCAGACCTCTCCAACTCTCGGGATCGTGGTGTCGCTGGCCGTGATCATCGCGACGCGCACGTATTTCGGCAATGAGGTCTTCGACGAATGGGCGTGGCGCATTCCGTTCCTGGTATCCTTCCTGCTGGTAGCCATTGCAATCTATATCCGGCTTCAGCTCCGGGAGACACCGATCTTCCAGGAGATCAAGGCTAAGGGACAGATGACCCGAAATCCCTGGAAGGAAGCCTTCCTCAGTGCCAACATCCAATATGTCGGGATCGCGACCATCGTGCTGATCGGGCAAGGAGTGGTCTGGTACAGCGGCCAGTTTTGGGCTTTGTACTTCCTGCAGCAGGTTTCCAAGGTGGACTCGCTGACCTCGTCCTACATCGTGGGAGCTGCGCTGCTCATTGCAACGCCGAGTCTGATCTTTTTTGGCTGGCTGTCAGACATTATCGGCCGCAAGCCAGTGATTCTCGGAGGCATGCTGCTCGCCGCGATCACGTACTATCCGCTGTATTTGTGGCTGGGAACAGTCACGCAGCCTGACAACATCAACTTCCCGGTCGCGATCTTCATCATCTTCATCCTCGTTTGCTATGTCGGGATGGTATATGGCCCGGTCGGAGCGTTCCTGGCGGAATACTTCCCCGGCAGGATCCGGTACACGTCGGTATCGGTGCCGTATCACATCGGCAATGGCTGGGGCGGCGGATTGGTGCCGTTCATCACCTCGGCGGCGTTCGCGGCCACCGGCAGCATCGGCTACGCGCTGATCTACCCGATCGCGGTTCCTGCCGTATGCTTCCTGCTCGCCCTCTTCCTGATGCCCGAGACCCGCAGAATAAGCATCTGGGAGCCGATCGAGCCTAGAACCGGATCGTAACAAGGTCGTCCGTGTGCGGGCCGCAAGGCCCGCCTCGCACCCTCGCATAGGAGCGCCCGTGACCCGCCAATCGCCTTCGACAGCCATCGCGGCAATCGCATCACCGGCAATTTCATTCTGATCGACCGGATGACCAATCGGACCATCGATGCCAATATGTGTCGAGCGGAAAATATTCGCTGGCAGGCTCTTGAGATCAATCGCGGGTCGCGTGCCGTCCTGATGAACCAGCGGCCTGCGGTCGTATGGTTCACCGGGCTTTCAGGCTCTGGCAAGTCGACTGTTGCAAATAGCCTCGAGAAGCTGCTCCACGGTAAAGGCCGTTACACCTACGTGCTGGATGGCGACAATATTCGCCATGGCCTCAACCGCGATCTTGGCTTCACCACTGAAGACCGCGTCGAAAACATCCGGCGCGTTGCGGAAGTGGCCAAGCTAATGGCCGATGCCGGATTAATTGTGCTCGTCTCCTTCATCTCGCCTTTTCGCGCCGAGCGCCAGCTCGCACGCGCGATGATGGAAAAAGGCGACTTCTTCGAAGTATTCATCGACACACCGATAGAGGAATGCGCCAGGCGCGATCCGAAGGGGCTCTATAAGCGCGCGATCACCGGCGAGATCAAAAACTTCACTGGAATCAGCTCCCCCTACGAGCCGCCGGAGAATCCTGAGCTCCGTCTTCGCACGGTGGGTTCCGATCCTGATCGGCTCGCCATGCAGGTGGAGGAGTTGCTCGGCGTGCGCCCTGCCGGCTGAGGGTGGGAAATCAGGCTGAGGGCGAACTGACAAGCTATTCTGCCCATCGCGGTGGTTCCCTCTATCACTGAAAGTTGAAAGGATGCGCGCGGCGGAAGGTCACTCCCGGACCAAGCTGTGTTACAGTTTTCTTATGGTTTGAATAACGCAGTGATTGGGTTGCCGATGCTTACGACACTCGCTGTGCTCATGAGCCTCTCTGGCGCCGCCGCGACGATGGCGCAAGCGGCAGGAGGCGAGGTCGATGTTGAGCTCGTCCTCGCCGTCGATACCTCCCGGTCCATGGACTATGAGGAAATTCGCATCCAGCGTGAGGGTTATGTCGAAGCGCTCAAGCACAAGGAATTCATCGACGCGGTAAAGAACGGTCTCACCGGCCGCGTCGCCATAAGCTATTTCGAATGGGCAGGCTATGTGGTGCCTGGTTCCGTGATCGATTGGGAGGTAATCGAGACGCAGCAGGATGCGGTCGAATTCGCCGGCAAGCTCGAAGCACGGCCGATCAACACGCAGCGCCGCACGTCGATCTCCACCGCCATCGCCCAAGGCACGATGATGATCGCCTCAAGCCCCTATAGCGGCGTGCGGGAGGTGATCGATGTTTCCGGGGACGGCCCAAACAATTCCGGCGAACCGGTCACGCCCAGCCGAGACAAGGCGATGAAAGCAGGCGTCGTCATCAACGGCCTCGCGATTATGCTGAGGCCATCTGAGAGCAGGCTCGACGAGTATTATGCAGATTGCGTGATCGGTGGGCCCGGCTCCTTCGTGCTGCCGGTTCACAAGATCGAGGATTTTGCCGTTGCCGTGCGCCGTAAGCTGGTCATGGAGATCAGCGGCCTTACCCCGCCGGCCACGGTACGGAAAATTGCTGGCGTCGAGCCAACCACCGATTGTCTGATCGGCGAGAAGCAGTGGCAAGACCTGTTCGACCGCTGACTTCCACTGTTTCATCCGCTCCAGCTTTGGCTCGGTTCTTGAACGGCTGACAGGAAAGGCGACCGGGCGCAGCTGGATCTCAGCTGCGCCCGTGTGCCTATCCACCTCAGGCGGCGAGATCGAAGCGATCGGCGTTCATCACCTTCGTCCAGGCCGCCACAAAGTCGCGCACGAACTTCTCTTGCGTGTCACTCTGACCGTAGACCTCGGCGAGCGCTCGCAGTTGGGAGTTCGAACCGAAGACGAGATCGACACGGGTGCCGGTCCACTTCATGTCATCCGTATTGCGATCGCGTCCCTCGAATACATACTTCGATTCCGGTGCCGCCTTCCAAACCGTGCCCATGTCGAGCAGGTTGACGAAGAAATCGTTGGTGAGCGTTTCAGGGCGCGTGGTGAAGACACCGTGCTGGGATTGTCCGGCATTGGCGTTCAAAACGCGTAGGCCGCCGACGAGAACTGTCATTTCCGGCGCTGTCAGCGCCAGCAGTTGCGCCTTGTCGATCAGCAACTCCTCGGGCGAAATGGAATATTCGCCCTTCTGATAGTTGCGGAACCCATCGGCGATCGGTTCGAGTACGGCAAAGGAGTCCACATCGGTCTGCTCCTGCGTCGCGTCGGTGCGGCCGGGCGTGAACGGAACTTCGATGTGATGACCGCCGTTCGCCGCCGCCTTCTCGATGGCTGCTGCGCCGCCGAGCACGATGAGATCGGCGAGCGACACTTTCTTTCCGCCGGACTGGGCGTCGTTGAACGCCTTCTGAATCCGTTCAAGCGTATCGAACACGATCGCCAGCTGGTCTGGCTGGTTGACCTCCCAATCCTTCTGAGGTGCGAGGCGGATGCGCGCGCCGTTTGCACCTCCGCGCTTGTCGGAGCTGCGGAAGGTGGATGCCGAGGCCCAGGCGGTCGAGACCAGCTGGGAGATTGACAGTCCCGATGCGAGGATACTGCCCTTGAGATTGGCGACATCCTGTGCGTCGATCAGGACGTGGTCAATCGCGGGGAGGGGATCCTGCCAGATCAGTTCTTCCGCCGGAACTTCCGGGCCGAGATAGCGCGCGCGCGGGCCCATGTCGCGATGGGTCAGCTTGAACCAGGCGCGGGCAAACGCATCTGCGAACTGATCCGGATTTTCGAAGAAGCGCCGGGCAATCTTTTCGTAGGCAGGGTCGAAGCGGAGCGCAAGGTCCGTGGTCAGCATGGACGGCGCGTGACGCCTGGACTTGTCGTGCGCGTCCGGTACTGTACCGGCACCGGCACCATGCTTTGGCGTCCACTGATGCGCACCGGCCGGGCTCTTCGTCAGTTCCCATTCGTAACCGAACAGGTTCCAGAAGAAGTTGTTGCTCCACTTCGTCGGTGTCGTGGTCCAGATGACTTCCAGGCCGCTGCCGATAGTGTCGCCGCCCTTGCCGGTTCCGAAGCTGCTCGTCCAGCCGAGGCCCTGCTCCTCGATGCCGGCCCCCTCGGGTTCAATGCCAACATGCGAGGCATCGCCTGCGCCGTGGGTCTTGCCGAAGGTATGTCCGCCCGCAATAAGGGCGACGGTCTCTTCGTCATTCATGGCCATACGGGAGAAGGTCTCACGAATATCCCTGGCGGCGGCAAGAGGATCGGGGTTGCCGTTCGGCCCTTCCGGATTGACGTAGATCAGACCCATCTGCACGGCGGCGAGGGGAGTTTCGAGATCTCGTTCGCCGGAGTAACGCTTGTCTGCAAGCCAGGTAGCCTCGGCGCCCCAATAAACGTCTTCTTCGGGCTCCCAGACATCCGGGCGGCCGCCGGCGAAGCCGAACGTCTTGAAGCCCATCGACTCCAGGGCAACATTGCCGGTGAGGATCATCAGGTCGGCCCAAGAGATCTTGTTGCCGTATTTCTGCTTGATCGGCCAGAGCAGTCGGCGTGCCTTGTCAAGATTGACGTTATCCGGCCAGCTGTTGAGTGGTGCGAAACGCTGCTGACCGGCTCCCGCACCGCCGCGGCCGTCGCCGGTACGGTAGGTGCCTGCACTGTGCCATGCCATGCGGATGAAAAGTGGGCCGTAGTGACCGAAATCGGCCGGCCACCAGTCCTGCGAATCGGTCATCAGCGCGAGGAGATCCTTCTTCAGCGCCTCCAGGTCGAGCTTCTTGAACTCCTCGGCGTAGTCGAATCCTTTGCCCATGGGATCGGACAGGGAGGAGTTCTGATGGAGGATCCTGAGGTTCAGCTGGTTCGGCCACCAGTCCCGGTTCGACCTACCGCCATGGGCCGTGTGCGTATGCACGACTGGACACTTGCCCGCAGTATCGACTTTTGAATCCATATTTTTCTTCCTTGTGATCACTTGAATTGGGCCATCCAGAGGAAGACCGCCCTGAAGCAAACGAGTTCAGGGCGTCCGGCGCGCCTGGATAGTCTGGACGTCAACAAGCTACGCACCATCAGTGACCATTATATGGGCCGCGTGTGACGGTGGCTGCATCTCATCTCCGCTTCAGGCACTATACCCAAGCAGGTTCATTAATTTAAGTTGGATTTTCCGATCATTGCGATAAGGTTTAGTTATGAAAAGACACTTAAGCAGCTTCGCTGTTTTTCGAGGCGTTGGCGTGTGCCATCGTCGACGACGAAATCCGGATCTTGTTTTCTAGGCATCACAATCGCAGCAACATTGCCTGAACATCCTTCCGTCCCCGTAATGCTGTTGCAACCTTCGCGGCAGACAAGGGAGGGACGCGAGGGCGAGGCGACGTATTGAGGCTTCTGTTAATCGAGGACGAGAGGGAACTGGTCAATGCGCTGTCGGTGGCGCTGAGCAAACACGGCATCGTCACAGACACATACAATGCATCTCGCTGACGCAATCGAATTAACGCGCCAAAATGTTTACGATGCGATCCTTCTGGACCGGCGTCTATGATCGACTCGCTGATCAAGGTCGTCGAGGCGTTCGACCGGGCCGGTGTCGAGCTGATTAACGAGAACGCTGTCAGTAGCGGCGGCGGACGGGGCGTGCGCCTAAGGCACACGCAATCTTCAAGCGCGGCATGATCTGAGAGCTGGCATTGGAGTGGCGCCGCCGCCAGATCCGGCCGGGGCTTCCACTAGAATTGGGGCAAGGGAAAGGACAGACATGCGAGCCCGGGTCGAACCGACTTTCATCGAACTTTTTCTGATGAGCTCATCGTGCTGACATCGACAGATACCTGCAGAACGCCTCCCATTCCGGACACGCGCGATTTACCGAGCCGTCGAGTTCGATGGAGTGCTGGGAATACCGGCTGGACTTCCCCCGGCATCTGCAATCGCCGATACGCGATCCGGATCCGTCCGAAGAGATTTTGCTTCGACCAGAGCGGTGTTGCCTTTGGCTCGGAGGATCATCTGCTTTCGGTGGACGTTCGATGCGATTGATGGCCGCGACTGGAGCCACGGCCGTCTTGCGTTCAGGATGGCATGGCCTGATCGCAGGGCACACCGCAGCGGCGCCTGATGCCCGTGGCAGTGATCAGCGCGCCGGCCACGGCGGCTGCGACCGGGACGATTAGCGCCGTCTGAAGCGATACCAGCCGCGCTTCAGCAGATGTAGAATCGCCAAGAGCATAGGCGCCGATGGCACTTGCACCCGAAAGGCCGAGGGCTGCGCCGAACTGGAAGGCGGTATTGACCAGCCCGCCGGCCAGCCCCTGTTCGTCTTCACGAATGCCGTCGGTGGCGGCGATTGTCAGCGGGCTGTAGGCGATCGAGAAGGCCAGTCCGAGCAGCAGCATGCTTGGGAAGATCGCGGCATATGTCCAGTCGAGTTCCATCCGCAATAGTAATGCATACGAGACGGCGGCAAGAACGAAGCCTCCGAAGATGACGCGGTCGTTTCCGAAGCGATCGACAAGCCTGGGCGTCAGGATGGGAGCGACGACCGCGTCGATGCCGATCACCAGCATCGCAATGCTGGTCTGCATGGGTGTCCAGCCAAGCAGTTCCTGGAGATAGAGTGTCGCGATAAACTGGAAGCCGAAGAATGATCCGGCGAACAGCAGTGCTCCGAGGTTCGACCGGAGGAGGGATCCGGAGCGGAATATTCCGAAACGCACGAGCGGGGAAGCGGACCGGCGCTCGATGAGGACGAAGGCAAGCCACAGCGTCGCACTCGCTCCGAACACGCCGAGCGTCCATGCCCAGTTCTGGTTCGGATGTTCGAGGCGGGTCACGCCATGGACTGCAAGCAGCATCGCCGCCGTTAGCGCGACAGCGCCAGGGATGTCGAAGCGCTCCTTGGCGGTTGCAGACTGCTTGTCGGCGATGAGCCTGATCGCGGCCGCAAACGTGAGGAGCGCGAGGATGACCGGCGCAAAGAACACCCAGCGCCAGTCGATCGCGGCGAGCAATCCGCCCAAGACAAGCCCAAGCGAGAAACCGGCGGAGGCCGTGGATGCGTAAATGGTCACTGCGCGGTTGCGCTGAGGGCCTTCCGGAAAATTCGTCGCGACAAGCGCCAGGCCGGCCGGTGTCATGAATGCCGAGGCGGCGCCCGTGACAAAGCGAGCGAGAAGGAGCATCCAGCCTTCCGTGGCAAGGCCGCCGAGGCCCGAGAATGCAATGAAGACGGCAAGTGCGGAAAGGAAGACCCGGCGCTTGCCGAAGATGTCCGCAGCGCGGCCGCCGAGCAGCATGAAACCGGCGTAACCGAGCACATAAGCGCTCACCACGCCGCTCAGCGTGGTTGTCGTCAAATTAAGATCGGACCGGATTGCCGGAAGCGCGATATTCAGCATGGCGACATCGATGCCCTCAAGAAAGATTGCCCCGCAGAGGACGATCAGCGTGGCTGCGGCACGGGGCGTCATAGGTGCAGCGCCTGTTTCAGGGGATGAAACGGTTGTTGACATAAAGCATGATCCTTCGTTGACGATGGAGGAACAGTGACTTTTCGTCAGCCAGTTCCCTCTTGTAACTGTCAAACAATAAGGCCATGATCCGGCGCTATGAAAGAAGGCACTTTAAACTCACCGAGTAACCCTTGCAGCACCGAGGCGGATTACGAGGTCCTGCAGTGGGACGCGCGCGAAGGCTGCGAGGTACGGCAAATCCTCGATCGCATCGCCGACAAATGGTCGCTGCTGGTGATCGCGCTGCTGGAAAAGCGCACGCTGCGCTTCACCGAATTGCGCAACAGCATCGAAGGCATCAGCCAGCGCATGCTGACGACCACCTTGCGCAACCTGGAACGCGACGGAATTATCGAGCGGACGGTCTATCCCGTCGTGCCGCCGCGCGTTGAATACGCCCTGTCGCCCCTCGGCTGTACTCTGCACGAAACCATCCAGGCGCTGGTGGGGTGGACGGAATCCAACCAGGCTGAAATTCTGGCGGCCCGAGCCCGTTATGACACTAAGGCAGCCAGCGAGCGCTGGTGAAAGGTAATTTGCCGATGCCGACTGAACGTCCGACTTCGCCTGTAAGAGCGAGGCTTGCTTCCATCGATCGCTTCTGCCGCGCCGTCTTCATTGCAGCGGGTACTGACGAGGCTACCAGCGATGGAGCGACGCGCGCGATGATGCATGGAACGCGGCTCGGCATCGACAGCCATGGCGTCCGGCTGTTGCCGCACTATGTCAGGGGCTTGACCGAAGGCCGCATCAACCGGCAGCCGAAGGTGGCGCTGGCTTCGGCATTCGGAGCGGTCGGTGTGCTCGAGGCCGATAATGGCCATGGAGGGCTTGCTACTTTCGTGGCGATGGATCATGCGATCGAATTTGCGGACCGTTACGGCATCGGGGCCGTGGCCATCCGCAATTCCTCGCATTTCGGGCCTGCCGGTGCCTATGCGCTCGAGGCGACCCGGCGGGGCTTCATCGGCTTTGCCTTTTGCAATTCCGACAGTTTCGTCCGCTTGCATGACGGTGCGATGCGCTTTCACGGCACCAATCCGATCGCCTGCGCCGTGCCTGTCGTCAACGACAATCCCTGGCTCTTCGACATGGCCACCAGCGCGGTGCCCTATAACCGCGTTCAGCTTTACAGGAGCCTTGGCAAGAGCCTGCCGGCCGGTACGGCTTCGGATAGCCGCGGCCACGATACCACCAACCCGGAACAAGCCGACATGCTGGCGCCGCTTGGCGGTGAATTCGGGTTCAAAGGTGCGGGGTTGGCGGGAATTTCTGAAATCCTCAGTGCTATCCTGACCGGCATGAAATTGAGCTTCGACATCGCGCCAATGCCCGGCCCGGATTTCTCGACGCCGCGGGGACTCGGCGCGTTCGTGCTCGCGATGAAGCCTGATGCTTTCCTGGATAGACACAGGTTCGACGCTGCGATGACGCGCTATTTGGAGACGTTGCGAAGTTCGCCGGCCCGCGATGACCTGCATGTCATGGCGCCGGGCGACCGCGAATGGAACGTTGCCGAGGACCGCGAGACGAATGGTGTCCAACTCGACCCCGCGACAGCGGAATGCTTTGCGGCGCTTGCCGCGCGTTACGATCTGAAACCGCCGTTCGGCCCATAGGGCCTGTTTCTTGCGGCGGATTGACGCATAGGAAGATCAATGTTACCAACGGATGAATTGGTCAGGCCACTTGGCCAATTGTGCGTTTGAGGAGAAACGCGCCAGGGAGGCATATGTTTTCAGCTGTTGAATCGCGCCGCCTTTACAGGCAGGTGGCGGACCAAATTCGCTCGATGATCGCGACTGGCGAACTGGCTGTTGGCCAGCGCCTTCCGCCCGAGCGCGAACTCGCCGAAAAGCTGGCGGTCTCGCGCCCGACCATTCGCGAAGCTTTGATAGTGCTGGAAGTAGAAGGGCTCGTGCATATCCGGATGGGCTCGGGAATATATGTCGCCCGGAAGCACACCATTCAGCCCGCTCAGCCGGAGCGCGAACCGTTCGAAGGGCCTTTCGAGCTGCTGCAGGCCCGCGCCATCATTGAATGCGCGATCGCCGAAGAGGCTGCACAGCGTGCGACGCCCAGCCACATTGTCGTGCTCGACGAGAATCTGCAGCAGATGGCAAGCGTTGTCAGCGACACCAACGCGGCGCTCGCCGTCGACCGAGCCTTCCATACGGCAATCGCCGGGATCGTCGAAAATGCCGTGCTCATTCGCTTCACCGGCGAAATCTACGATCAGCGCATGACGCCGTATTTTGAGAAGCTGGCGAGCCATTTCGAGGGACCGGATTCCTGGACGTGGGCGATGGAGGAGCATCGCGCCATCAGGAATGCGATCGCAGCCAACGATCCCGTGGCCGCCAAACAGGCGATGCGGACGCATCTCGACAGATCGCAGAAGAGATTTTCCGAAAGCTTCGGGGAGGAGTTTTTCGGAGAAGACGAAGGCCGCCGCGCGGCCCAGAGGAAAGCAAAGATCTAACGCAAGCTCGGGAGGAAAGAGCGATGAAGATCAGACTGGCTACGATAGTTTGCACGGCAGCCGCCATCATGGCGACGACGGTTGCAGCGCACGCACAGACGGTCCTGAAATGGGCCCATGTCTACGAAACGTCCGAGCCCTTCCACACGGATTCGGTCTGGGCATCCGAGGAGATCAACAAGCGCACCGGTGGGCGCTACAAGATCGAGGTCTATCCCGCTTCACAGCTTGGCAAGGAAGCGGACATCAACCAGGGGCTGAAGCTTGGCACCGTCGATATCATCATTTCCGGGTCGAGCTTTGCCGCCCGCGACTATAAGCCGATCGGCGTCACCTACTTTCCCTATATCTTCCGCGGTCCAGAACATCTGATCGCCTACACCAAGAGCGATGTTTTCAAGCGCCTTGCGCAGGGCTACGAGGACAAGACCGGCAACCACATCGCTGCCGTCAGCTATTACGGCACGCGCCAGACGACCTCGAACAAACCAATCGCGAAGTGCGCCGACATGCAGGGTCTCAAGATTCGTGTTCCCGACGTTCCGGCCTATCTCGCGATGCCGCGGGCCTGCGGCGCCAACACGACGCCGATCGCCTTTGCCGAGGTGTATCTGGCGCTTCAGAACGGCACGGTCGAGGCACAGGAAAACCCGCTGACGACGATCGAGGCGAAGAAGTTCTACGAAGTTCAGAAGAACATCATCCTGACCGGCCATATCGTCGATCACCTGAACACCGTGGTTTCCAAAACCCTGTGGTCGAGCCTTTCCGACGAGGACAAGAAAATCTTCGGAGACGTGTTGCAGGAAGCTGCAGAGCGCACGACGAAGACGATCGAAGGGCGTGAGAACAAGCTCATTGCCACCTTCAAGGAAAAGGGCATCAACGTAACAGAAGTCGACAAGAGCGACTTCGAGAAGACGGTTGCCGAGAAGGTGGCCTTCGAGGACTTCGGCTACGAGAAGTCCGACTGGGAAGCCATCCGCGCTATCCAATAATCGTGACGATGCGGCGCCATCGAGCGCCGCATCCTCCCTTCCGGCAAAAACGGATGTCGCTCATGTCGCAAGAAGTCCACACCCAGATCACCCCCGACGAGATTGCCCACACCTTCGAAGGCGCGGCTCCGACCGCTAAAGCTTCGGACTATGCCCCGGAGGACTGGATCACCCTGATCGTCTTCTGGCTGATGACCGGCTGCGTCTTCCTGCAGTTCTTCACACGTTATGTCTTGAACGACAGCTATGCCTGGACGGAAGAGATCGCCATCAACTGCCTGATCGGCGTCGTCTTCCTCGGTTCGATCATGTGCGTGCGCACCTCGCGCCATATCCAGGTGGACGTGTTCTACCACTATATGCCTGCGGGTCTGGCGAGGGTTCTTGCCACCTTCGTCGATGTCGTCCGCATCGGCTTCTTTGCCTACGCCTGCTATCTGATGTGGCGCTATGTACAGATCGTCGCCGGCGAGGAGATGGTGACGATCGCGCTGCCCCGCAACATCGTCTTCTATAGCGTCTTTGCCGGATTCGTCCTGATGCTGCTGCGCGCCATCATGGTCTCCGTGGCCAATATGCGCCGCGGCTATTCCGTTCTGGAACGGCCCGAGGAATTCCAGAAAATCGAGGATTGATCACATGCTCCTGCTCGTCGGCTCCTTTCTCTTGCTGATGGTCATCGGCGTGCCGGTCGCCATCTCGATGGCGTCCGCCTCGGTGCTCTATATCGTCATTTATGGCGTCGCGCCCGACATCATCGTCGCCCAGCGCATGATCGCCGGCGTCGAGAGCTTTCCGCTGCTTGCCGTTCCCTTCTTCATTCTTGCCGGCAACCTAATGAATTCGGCCGGCGTAACAGGTCGCATCTATTCGTTTGCGGTCGCCCTCGTCGGCTGGATGAAGGGAGGGCTCGCGCAGGTCAACATCATTGGCTCGGTCATCTTCTCCGGCATGTCGGGAACCGCGCTTGCGGATGCCGCCGGCATCGGTACGATCGAGATCAAGGCGATGAAGGACCATGGCTATCCGGTCGAAGCTGCCGTCGGCGTCACCGCGGCCTCGGCGACGCTCGGCCCGATCTTTCCGCCGTCTCTGCCCTTCGTCATTTACGGCATGATGGCGAATGTATCGATCGGCGCGCTGTTTATGGCCGGCATCCTGCCCGGAATCGTCATGACCATTCTGATGATGGTGACGGTGGCCGGCTTCGCCTATGCGCGGAGCTGGGGTTCGGACGCGCCCTTCGATGTGAAGCAACTGCTGTCGGCATCGCTGGAAATCGTCGTAGTGCTGCTCGTTCCCGTCGCGATCTATCTCATGATGCTTGCCGGCTTGTCGATGAACGTGTCGGCCGGCATCGCGCTTGCAGCGCTTCTGGCGCTGGACTGGTATTTCAGTTTTTCCGCCGTCATGGCGCTGATGACGCCGGTCATTCTCATCGGCGGGATGACGATGGGCTGGTTCACGCCGACGGAGGCGGCGGTCGCGGCGGTGCTCTGGTCGCTTTTCCTGGGGCTGGTGCGCTACCGCACGATGACGTTCACAACGCTCGCCAAGGCGAGCTTCGATACGATCGAGACCACGGCCTCGGTCCTTTTCATCGTCACGGCGGCCTCGGTCTTTGCCTGGCTGCTGACGGTCAGCCAGGCAGCACAGCTCTTATCGACGGCGATCCTTTCGATCACCGACAACAAGTGGGTGTTCCTGATCCTCGTCAATCTGCTGATGCTTTTCGTCGGCTGCTTCCTGGATACGATCGCTGCGATCACCATCCTCGTGCCGATCCTGTTGCCGATCGTGATGCAGTTCCAGATCGATCCCGTGCAGTTCGGCCTCATCATGACGCTCAATTTGATGATCGGCCTGCTGCATCCGCCACTCGGAATGGTATTGTTCGTCCTGTCGCGGGTGGCAAAGCTCTCCGTCGAGCGCACGACCATGGCGATCCTGCCTTGGCTCGTTCCGTTGTTCATCGCGCTGATCCTGATCACCTTTGTTCCGTCGATTTCGCTCTGGCTGCCGCAGCAGCTCGGGTTGTTGAAGTAATCACGGAGGTACGCATGCAGACGCGTTTTGCCCGGCTTTACGGACCACGGGACCTGAGGGTCGAGGCGGGCTCGGTGCCGGAACCCGGGGAAGGCGAAGTGCTCTTGCGCATGGCGGTTGCGGGGATCTGCGGCTCCGACCTGCACTACTACCAGGATGGCGGCTTTGGGCCGGTGCGTGTGCGCGAGCCGATCATTCCCGGCCACGAAGCATCCGGCTTCGTCGAGAAGGCGGGCGCTGGCGTGGCCTTGCCTCCTGGCACCCTGGTCGCCGTCAATCCCAGCCAGCCGTGCGGATCGTGCGAATATTGCGAGCGCGGGCAGCCGATCCACTGCCTCGACATGCGTTTCATGGGCAGCGCCATGCGGCTCCCGCATGAGCAAGGCATGTTTCGCCAGTGGCTGGTCGTATCGGCAGTGCAATGCGTTGCCGTTTCCGGGGAGGTCAGTGCCGCCGAAGCAGCCTGTGCCGAACCGCTCGCCGTCTGCCTGCATGCGGCTTCACGCGCGGGCGATATCGCCGGAAAGAAGGTGCTGGTCACCGGCGCCGGGCCGATCGGGTGCCTAGTCGTTGCCGTCGCAAGACATCATGGGGCTGCGGAAATCGTCGTCACCGACCTCGCTGATGCAGCACTGCAGCGCGCAGGCGCCATGGGTGCTGGCAAGACGATCAATGCGAAAGATCAGGACGCGCTGGCGGCATACGAAGCCGGCAAGGGCTATTTCGACCTCGCTTTCGAGTGTTCCGCCGCAGCACCCGCAATCCGCTTTGCCATCGCGTCGGTCAAGCCGCACGGCGCCATCGTGCAGGTGGGCGTGACCGGGGACATCGCCATTCCGTTGAACGCTCTCGTCAGCAAGGAGCTGCATATTCACGGTTCGCAGCGCTTTCATCCGGAATTCGCGGATGCCGTGGCATTGATCACCGACCGGCAGATCGACGTTCGTCCGATCATCAGCCACAGCTTTCCTCTCGATCGTGCCCTTGAGGCTTTCGAGCAGGCCGGTGACCGCTCGGCTGCGTGCAAGGTGCAGCTGGTTTTCTAGGGAGCAAAAAAGAGATCGCCAATTTCCTTGCACGCGATGACGCGCAGCCGCGCTGCCTCCATCTCGTCGATGGAGCGGTAAGGCCACCGCAGCCGTGTTCCGACGGGTCCCAATTGCCGATTGCGCTCAGCAATTTGTCGAGCGCGGCATTCGAATAATCACCGGCTTTCTGGCGCAAGGGGGACGATGTATTCGTCCATGAATCGGCAGATCCGGCGTTCCGGGGCTGATGACGTCAACGGCGCGCGGCACGACGTTGATGCCGACCTGGGCGAGCATCGCCTGCACGGCCTCAAGCACGTTGGTCGCAAGCGGCGTCATGTAAGAGGTCAGAAGCGCGATCGGCTTGGCGCCATTGATCTGATCCCAGCCTGCTTCCTTCAGCAGTTCCTTTGCCTTTTCCAGATCGTGGGCGTAGGTTTCGATGTCCTTCGGCACCAGCCGGTCGGCGGCATAGACGCAATTGGCCGGCATCGCGGCGCCGCCATGCAGGCTCTTGGCGTCGCGATTGATCGCATACGTCACCGCCTGGCGGATGCGGACGTCCTTCCAGATTGGCGAATCGTGGTTGAAGCCCAGATGGTTGACCACGAAGGAGTTGCCCTCGATGACTTTGAAGGATTCGTTGTCCTTGAAGGTTGGCACGTCGCAATGCTAGCCCTGATTTTTAGGGAGAGCCAGAAACTCGAACTTAACCTATATAAATAATAGCTATTTACTGTGCGCTCACGTTTTCGACGCTATCTGTATGGATAGAAGAAGGCACTGCGCGGGTTCTGCGGGGCGATCGAAAATGCTGACTAAAAAGGGAAAATATGGATTGAAGGCACTGGTTGATCTGGCGCGTCTTGCGCCGGGCGAAACCGCCTTCATCAACGATGTCGCCGCGCGCAACAATATCCCGAAAAAGTTTCTCGATACGATCCTTCTGGAACTTCGCAATGTCGGTATCCTGCGCTCCAAGAAGGGGCCGGGCGGCGGCTATTCGCTGTCACGGCCGGCGTCGGAAATCCGCATCGGTCACGTCATCCGCACGCTCGACGGCCCGCTGGCCCCCATTCGCTGCGCAAGCCGCACAGCTTATGAAGCCTGCGATGACTGTTCTAACCCGGAAACCTGTCATGTGCGCCGCTCGATGACCGAGGTGCGAGACGCGATCGCCGATATCCTCGACAACATGACGCTCGATCAATTCGTCGCGAAGGCCGACAACCTTGGCGATGGAGTCGATGAAACGTCGCCGGTTTCCGCCGCGGGCTGATGCTCTAGCGATCCTTTCGCAAATGATGGGCGGCGCGCTGATGAAGAACATCGGCGGATGTTCCCAGCGCGCGGATGCGGGCGTTTCGCCAATGCCGGTCGAGATTGAGGCCGACGCTTGCAGCGTTTTTTCCTGCCAGTTCGAAAGCCAGGGTCGAGGCATTTATCGCCAGTTCGCTTGCGGCAGCGCGCGCGGCGGTGGCGGAGAAATAGGCATCTTCGACCGCCCGGCCGCCAATATTGATCTGCGCGATGTCGAGCTTCCGGCCGGCCCTTTCCAAAAGCGCCGCAACCGTCTCCATGGCGATCGCAAGCTTGCCGATGTCGCTTGCCTGTGCCGCGCCGGCATCCGCGGAAAGAACCGCACGCGCGATCCCAAGATCGACGGCCGCATGCTGCAATTCGCCGATCGCCGACGGCGCAGTCGCGGCAGGCGCGACCGCGTCCGCGTTGACATGCACGTCGCTGGCCACGATGGCGGCTGTGCCGTTGGTGCGCTGCCCAAGGCCGTCCCAATCGTCGACAAACTGAAGGCCTTCGCTGTCGCAGGGGAGGTAAAGCGTGCTCTGATCATCTCCCACCGCAATCCAATCGGCGAAGAGCACCGCGGGCGAAGACGTGCTGCGACCATTTAGTCGATACCCGAGACCGCGGGAACTGACTGCGGCAGTATCGGGGAATACGGTTGCGGCAAAGCGATCGCCGGCGAGCACCCGCGCAAAGAGGGCGCGCTGCAGCTCCTCGCCGGCCTGCTGCCGCAATCCATCGAGCACTGTAAAATGAACTTCGAGAAATTCGCCGATCGAGGGATCGCCTTCAGCGATAATCGCAACGATTTCGGCGAGCAGCGAATTGGTGACGTCCAGCCCTTCATATTCGGGTGGGACCGTGATCGCGCCAAGGCCGGATTGTGAAAGCGCGTCGATTTCTTGATAGGGTAGGATGCGATTGATGTCGCGCTCGCTCGACTGCCGCTGGAACACGGCGGCAAGGCTGCGCGCCGTATTGATTGCCTCTTCCTCGCTTCCGATGCGCTGTGCGACCGGCCGCGTTCGGTCGTGAAATTGCGATACGGTTCCCATCTGTCGTACTCTTGTTCGAAGATGATAGAAGTGATTGATCACAACCGGGATGATAAGGTCGGTTTTTCTACAAAATCAGTATGGTTTGAATTTTCTTGCCAGCTTGATAGAGATGGCCATGCCTGACTATCCCACAAACCCGGCAATTCTCAACGGCGCGACTTTCAGTCAGGCGCAAGATTGATTATGGCTCATCCGTTTGCAGCCGACCAAGAGGTTCCCATGATGCTATCGCTTGCCCGGCAACGCCTTGAGCTCGATCCCGGCGGCAGGCCGATCTATGCCATAGGCGACATCCACGGGCGTCATGACCTGCTGCAGATGGCCGAACATACGATCGTGAAGGATGCAGCACGCCTGCCGGGGCGCAAGCTCATCATCATGCTTGGTGACTATATCGACCGCGGCCCGTCGTCAGCGCAGGTGATCTCGCATCTGATGGGGCCGCCGCCGGAGAATTTCGACCGCATCTGCCTGACCGGCAACCACGAAATCATGATGCTCGACTATATCGACGGGAAGATTTCGTTTTCCGAATGGATGCGCATGGGCGCCGATTCGCTGCTGCGCTCCTACGGTCTCGATGCAGAGCATCTGCCGCTGATCTTCCCGACGGCGGCCAAACTTGACGGCTTCATTCGCCAATCGCTGCCGCGCCAGCACATCGATTTCATGCGGACGCTGCCAATCCTCGTCGACACGCCGGACGTTCTGTTCGTCCACGCCGGGATCGATCCAAATTCTACGATCGAGAGGCAGAGCGACGAGGACCTCGTCTTCATCCGCGAGCGGTTCCTCGACAGCGGCATCCCGCTGCCGAAGCTTGTCGTTCACGGCCATACGCCATGCAACGAGCCGGAGGTCCAGCCGCGGCGGCTTAATCTCGACACGCGGGCCTTCAAGAGCGGGCGGCTGAGCGTCGCTCGCCTGTGGCGAGGCCAAGTTCACCTCTTCTCCACCTGATCAGGCCCCGGCCGACTGCCGCTTTGCCGGAATCTCCTCCGTGTAGTAGCTGACATATTTGTGGTGGTAGCGTTCCGTCCCGCCGAAATTGCTGAACTTGCCGAGTTCCGACATATCCGTTTTGTTGAGGATGACGCCGAGAATCTTCTGCTTTATCTGTGGTTCGGCATTCACGATGTCGCGGACCATGTTGGTCGGCGTCTGGCCCCATTCCGTCACGAACAGGAAGCCGTCCACCTGTGGGGCGAAGGCCTTCGCGTCGATGACCGGCCCGAGCGGTGCAAGGTCGACGACGATGTAGTCGAACATCTTGCGGGCATTTTCCATCAGGTTGAACATGCCCTGCGAGGAAAGAAGCTCACTGGTGTGCATCAGGTTGTCGTTCGAAACGACCGGCAGGATCGCGAGCTTGGTGCGGCTGTCGACCCTGACGGCACTTGCCCACGGCACTTCGCCGAGTACCGCCTCGACGAGACCCTGCTGCGGCGGGGTCTTCAACATGCGCGTCAGGCCCGGGTTGCGAAGGTCGGCGTCGATCAGCAGCGTGCGCTTGCCGCTGGAGGCGAGCAGGGCTGCGAAGTTCGCGGCGGTCGTCGACTTGCCTTCGCCGGGAAGGGCGGAGACGACGCCGATGACGCGGTCGCTCTTGCCCTGGAACATGACGTCGCTTGCAAGCTTGGCGTTGCGAAGCGTTTCGGCAAAGACCGAGCGCGGCGCTTCGAGGACAATGCGCATGATGCGCTCGAAGCTTGCGCCGTCATCCGGCGCTTCCGCGGTCTGTGGTAGCGGGGTCTTGCGCGGCTGGAAGACCTTGCGTTCCTTCGGCAATTTGCCGACCAGCGGCAGATAGCCGAGGAACTTCAGGCCCAGGATAGAGCGAACGTCGCCCTCGACGCGGAAGAAGCGTTCGCGGAATTCCTGGAATGCCGTCAGCGCGCCGCCCGCCATCAGGCCGAGGACGATCGCCAGACCGAGCGTCATCGTCTTCTTGGGGCTCGACGGCGCCGTGGGGATACCGGCTTCGGAAATCACGCGCGCCTTGGCGATCGGGAAGGACTGCTGCTGCGCAGCCTCCTCGTAACGGCCGAGATAGGCTTCATAGAGCGTCTTCAGCGCGGTCGCCCGCTGTTCGAGATCGTTGAGCTTGACGATCGACTTGTCGGACTCAGAGTTCTTTCCGGTCAGGTGCCGGATATTTTCCCGCAGCGACTCCTCGCGAGATTTGGCGACCTCGAACTCGTTGCGGTAGCTGGAGGTAAGCTGCTGGAGCTCTTGGAATATCTGACGCGTCAGGTCTTCCTTTTCCGTGCGGAGCTGCACCGCCTGCGGGTGATCAGCACCGAAATTGGTGGCGATTTCCTGCTCGCGGCGGGTGACCCCGATGTAACGTGTACGGAGGTCCTGGATCACCGAATTGTCGGTCTGGCCTGAGGAAATCGCGGCGTTGTTGACCGCACCTTCCGGACCTTGGTCGACAATCGATTTGAACTGATTGTAACGGGCCGAGGCGCTGGCCGCATCAGCCTGCGCGACGATGAGTTGCTTGTTGAGATCGGCAAGCTGCTGCTCGGACATCAGTTCGCCATTCGCCGACGTCAGGCCGTTTTCCGTCTTGAATTTTGCGACTTCGAGTGCCGCCTGCTGCGAGCGGTCGCGGAGATCGGCAAGACGTTCCTGCAGCCAGACGGAGGCGCGTTCGGTTGCGTCGAAATTCGCGTTGAGCTGGTCGTTCAGATAGGCGTCGGCATAGGCCTTTGTGACCCTTGCCGCCAGCATCTGGTCGGTCGAGCGGAAGGAGACGGCGATCACAGAACTGCGGGAAACGCGTTCCACAGCCAGCGCCTGCTGCAGCATGGCCGCGGCCTTCTGCCGGCGGCCGTTACGTGCATCCCCCTCGGTGACAGGCGGGCCGCCCGGTGTCAGGGCGCTCGCAACGAGCTTCACGCCGGACTTCACGAGCTCGGCCGGCGACATTCCGGGGTTCAGGATGGTGTCGTTCTCCGAGAGGTTCTGGGCGTCAACGACGCTCAGTGCCAACTCGTTCGACTTCAGGATCTCGACGGCGCTCGCGATCTGCATATCCACTTGCTGGGCGCTGGCGGCAGGCGCCTCATCCTCGGCGTATTTGGTCATGCTGTCATCGAGCAGGATCTGCGTCATCGACGTGTAAACGGATGTCGCAAGGATCAGATAGATGGCAGCAAGCGCCACAAACGCGACGACGCAAAGCGCGATCGAACCGGCGCGGCGAAACAGGATCGCAATCAGCCGATCGATATCGATGAAGCTGTCGGAATCGTCGGACGCTTTCGGTACGGTGCTGTGCAGGGTCAGGTTTCGTTGGTTCATGAGGTCATCCTTTGGGCGTGCGCGGTGCGCCACCGAACGTTGGAATGTCTGTCTTGAGGCCAGCGAGATTGCGGAATGCCGCGGCCAATCTGTTGAGGCGGACAGCGATCGGCATCTTGAGGTGGCGGAGGGCAATAGGATCGCTCCATGCCGCCTTGATCATGCCGGAGATCGATCTGTTCTTGACGCTTTCGACGAGGAGAAGGAACGATCTCGCCTGCCGCAGGCTGCGTGCCCGGAATTTCTGCGCAGCCGTAGCCTTCACATCGAGCGTGTGCTTGCCGAGGAAGACCCTGTCTCCTTCCATCATCGCCTCGATATGCCGGAGCTCCAGCATGCGGGAGATGGAACCCTCGCGGATATTGTAGTCATAGCCGGCAACCGGCTCGACCACGCAGCGCGCGCCAAGCGCCAGCGCGGAGGCGAGGAATACATAATCCTCGCCGATCCGCAGATTCTCGTCGAAGCGCAGTGCATGGCGCTCGATGAATGCGCGTTCGAAAACGGGCTTGAGATAACCGAAATTATGCGTCGTCTGGAAAAGCGCATTGGAGCGAATAAAATCGGGCAGCGTCAGTTCCGGCATGGCTGCGAGCACGCTCTCGGAGAACATCGTTTCCGGCGGCGTACCATCGGCGCGGATCACCCGCAGATTGTCGACTGCGATCTGCGCGCCGGCTTTCTCGGCGCGGGCAATCAGCCTGGCCAGCCGCCCCGGTTCGATCGCATCGTCGGAATCGAGCACGGCAAGCCACCGGCCCGTTGCTGCGGCCATGGCTGCGTTGCGTGCTGCGGCAGGTCCGCCGTTCTTTTCGAGGGCGAGCAGGCGGACATTCCTTTCCGCATAGCCTTGCGCCACTTCGCGCGTGTCATCGCTCGAGCAATCGTCGGCAACGATGACCTCGACGGTCACGCCGGTCTGCGCCAGCGCGCTTTCGATTGCCTTCGAAAGCGTTTCCGCTGCATTGTAAGCAGCCATAATGAAGCTGATGTCTGGCAGCTCTTTCGTCATGCAGTCCCCTCTGCTGCGCCATATTGGCGGATCTCGCGCACGCCGAGTAGGCCGCTGACGACGCCGAGATGCATCGTGCCGCGAAGTGCGTAACGATAGCGCGGAACGGGAGCCAGGATGCAGATGAGCGCCACGCCCAGGCAATAGCCGGCCTTTGCCGTGGCAAACCCGATCTGTTTCAGGCGGTCAAGTCCCCGATGCTTTTCCTGCAGCAGGCGTCCATGCGTCTGGCCGAAGCGGAAGCGGCGTTTCGCGAGCCAGGAAAGCTCCGCCCGTTTTTCCGGTACCGCCTCGTAGACGTGCGCTTCGGGGGCGTAGGCGATGCGTCCTCCGTCCCGGTGCATATGGCTGAAGAATTCGGTGTCTTCGCCGCCCGTCTTTCCAAGCGCCAGATTGAAGCGGCGGCCCTTCACATGTTCGGAGCCGAGGCGGAGCAGCACATTGCAGGTGTAGCCCGTGCGGATTTCGCCGCCAACCCAGACCGGCAGCGTCGAATGAAAATCGCCGTCTCGCATCCAGGCAGGAGCGGTTGACGAGTAGACGCTCCGGACCGGGCCGAGGATCGCATCGGCGCCGGTCTTTTCCGCCCCATTCAGCAGCTCCACCAGCCAGTTTTCCGAGGCATCCTCATCGTCGTCGATGAAAGCCAGAAAATCGCCCGTGGCGTTTTCGAGGCAGGCGTTGCGGGCGATCGAGATGTTTGATGCCGGGCAGTGCACATAGGCGATCTCGTGCGGGATCGTCGAGCGGAGCGCTTCGACGCGTCCTTGTGCGCTCGGCGTCACATCGTTGTCGGCAACGATGATGCGCAGGCTGACATTCTCAGGAATCGCAAGCACGCCAAGCGAAAGCAGCGCCTCGTCCAACGAGGCGCGGCGATAGGTGCAAACGCCGATATCGATCTGCATGCGTTGGTCCTTCATCAAGACGCCTTGCGGTTGCGGAAGTTCAAGAGTTCCATCCAGAAACCGGCCGACCAAGCGAAATGCATCACCATGGCCGAGAGTGCGGCAAGCGGCCCGTATGGATTACGCTGGCCGACCGCCATCCAGAAACCGTAGCCGACGCAGGCGGCGGCCCAGAGGCTGAACGGAATGACAGCAATCCAGCTCAGCACGGCCAGAAACGCGCCGATAAAGACCGGCACCACCGCGAGCGGCAGCATCTGGCGAAGGTTCGGCATGCTGCCATGCTTCAGAATGTTCTTCGCACGGCCCCGGCCATAGCCGAGATATTGCCGGAAAAGCGTTCCAACGGTTGATCTTGGATAATAAATCATCCGCGTCTTATCGGACATCCAGATGCCAAAACCCGCCTTTTTCAGACGGTAATCTAATTCCGCGTCCTCATTATGGCTGAATGTTTCATCGTAGCCGCCGACGGTCTCGAAGGCTGCGATACGCATCAGCGCATGGTGGCCGTGGTCGGTCCAATGGCCCTTGGCTCCCTCGCGATGCTTCGAGCCGCCGTTGCCGAGTTTGGAGTTCTGCGCGAAGGCGGTGGCCTTCTGGAAGATGCCGAATCCGATCGTTTCCATGGCGACGACGACCGAATCCGCCTGGGTAAGCTCGGCTTCCTCGACGAGTCGCTGGCAAAAATCCGTCGGATAATCGCCATGGGCGTCGATCCGGATCAGGTATTCGTAGTCGCGGCCGAAGGTCTTGACTGCGAGATTGATGGCTGCGCTCTGGACGCGGCGGGGGTTGTTGAGAAGGATGACGCGCGGGTCGGTTTCGCTGATGCGGCTGACGATTTCACGCGTGCCGTCGGTGCTGCCACCGTCTGCGACGACGATGCGGGCATTCAGCTGATCGAGCGCCGAACCGAGCTTTTCGATCAGGGGTTCGATGTGCTTTGCCTCGTTCAGGCAAGGAATGATGATGAGGCAGGCGACGCTGGAACAAACATCAGTCATCATTGCAGTCAACCCTTCTGGAACTGCTGTTGCGGGGCTAGAGGCATTGGCCGCGTGCGCTTCGGCGGCGGACGGTACAAGGCGGGACAGATTGTCGACTAAGGTGCGGCAATCGCTGCGGTCGGCGAGCCAGCTCTTCCGGTCTTCAGCAGCGACGGCCGCTGCAAGCGCGCCGTAACGCTCGCCGGTGAGGCCTTCGAAAAGCGCCTCAAGGCTTTCGACAGAGGCGTCGTGCAGCGTCAGGCCGATCTCCTTGCGGGAGAGGAAGCGAGCTGTCTCAGTGCTAGCGAGCGCTATCGGGACGCTGCCATAGAGGCAGCCTTCATAGAGGCGGTTGGGAAGCAGCCAGCTGGAATTGAGGCCTTCCTCGAAGAAGTCGATCGCCCAGGAGAAGTGGACATCGCTGTAAATTGCCGACAGGTCTTCCGGGTTCTTATATGGCCCCTCGAAGCTCAGATAGGGTTCGTTGGCGACGAAGGTATCGAAATCCTCGAATTCGGAATAGGCCGGCCGGCCGCGCAGCACGACGCGGACGCGGCCATTCATTCGACGGGAGAAATCGGCAAGCAGTTGCAACGACTTGCGGCAGCGGAGCGCGCCGAACCAGCCGATTTTCCAGGGCTCGCCTTCGGCTGGCGGCAGGCGGAGCGGGGTTGCTTCCGGCATGCCGTTCAGCGCGAGGACCTTGTTCTCGACAAGCATGATCGGCGCCTTGAGAGCCGAGCGCGAAACGAAATAGTTGGCGATGAAGGCGGGCGAACTCGTCAGAATCAGCTTCGCCTCTCGCCCGAAATAGGCTTCCGCAAGGCCGACCGCCTTTCCGGCCATGCCGTCGCTCACGAGAAGGCGATGGATATCAAGGCACTCATAGACGATCGGCACACCGCCGAAGAGGTGGCTGGCGCGATCGGCGACTGCGAGCGATTCCAGATTGCGCCCGATGATCACGTCTGGCCGTTCGATACCCTTCAGAAGGCCCCGCAGTCCAGCGACCGCCTTTGCGACGGCGCCTATGCGCTGGCCGAATTTGGCGTCGGCGGTCCGCCCGAGTTCGATCGGCGTGAGGCCGTTGACGGCGGCAAGCGCATTCTCGCTGCGCCGGAAGCCGGCCAGCGTCACCGAGGCAGCGCCTTCAGTCAGCATCAGCACGCGGCGGCGCACGGCGGGATCGGCCAGATCATGCGCCAGATAGAGGACTTTGAGCATCAATACTCCTTGCGCTATCCCGGATATCACCGGAGTCCGTTTCGGGGTGTGCTGTGCAATCTTTCGGTAGTTTCACTACGCTCAATTGAGCGTGCAGGCGATCGAACCCTCGAATTGGCATTTGTCGCCCGGAGCCGTGTAGGCCATCCGATCGATTTCCATCGTCGTTGGTTGCGTATAGGCGAATTTACCCATCCAGTTCGCAAGTTTGTCGGTTCCCCAGAGGCTGAAGAAGATCTTCTGAGGGTTCTGGGGGATCTTGGACTGGTCGGTGACGTCCTGGACGAGCTTGCCGTTCAGATAATAGCGAAGCCGGCCCGGCTCCCAGACGAACGCGTAGTCATTGAAGCTCTGGTCGGCCCCCTGGCCGACAGGCACCAGCTTTTCGTTGCCGCCCTTGGCCTTGATATACTGGTTCACCTGGACAGTCGACGTGTCCTTGCCGAGCACCTCGAAGTCGATTTCGTCGTGCTGCTGCTTGTCGGCAGGGCCTATATAGGTGAAGAAGGCGGAGTTCAGGCCCTTGCCGGTTGCAGTCTTGATCCGCGCTTCATAGGTGCCGTAGCTGAAGCGCTTTTTCGTCTGGATCTCGCCGCAGAGATAGTTGCGGTCCTTGGATTTGCCCTCGGCGAAGGTCAGCTGCAGCATGCCGCCCTCGGCCTTCACCTGGTTTTTCGACCAGGTGCAGTTCTGGTGGGCGCCGTTGTTCCAGCCGTCGGATACATACCAGATGCTGCGGTCGATCTTGTCGAAATCATCCACGAAGGATTTGCTCGTTGCCTGCTGGGCATGTGCGGGGAGGGCGCCGAGGATAAGGGCGCCGATCGTCAAACTCTGGCAAAGCAGTCGCGCATGGGCGATTTTGGCCGTCATGTCTCACCTTTGCTGTGGAGCGAATTCTGCCGGGACCTTCCGGCGGGAAGCGGATTGAGAGCTCTTTTTGGTCCGGCCGCCGGTCAGCACAGCGTAGAAGCGCGGCGCGTTGTTTCGGACGAAGCTGTTGGAAAGCGCAAGCACTGGAAAAAGCACCAGAAGCGAGCCACAGAAAAAGAGCGGATAGAAGCCGATGCCCGTCTTTTCCCAAATCATGAAGAATAGGACGAGCAAAGGATAATGTGCGCAGAAGATCCAAAAGCTCAGGCTTCCGGTCTTCGAAAGACGCTGGCCGAGGGAGGTCTTGATCAGCGGCGCCGAAAGCATCCAGAAGCCGGCGGCCCCGCCGATTGCCAGCGCATTGCGGCCAAGCTCCACCCAGTCCGGCATTGATGGACCGGTCATGTAGATCGCGGTCGCAAGCAGTGCCGAAGCGGCAAGCAGAGCCGCCACGCCAAGTGGTGCAAAGCGGTCGAGTGCCTTGATGTCAATCTTGTAGAGGCTTGCATAGATGCCAAAAGCGAAGCTGAAGAGGATCGAGCGCTTGATCACGATGTAGAGCGACATTTCCGGAATGAGCGCGAGCAGCAGCAAAGTCGACAATGTCAGCAGGGGAACGCGCCGGATGAGCCAGGCAAGCAGCGGCGAAAGCAGGATGCAGACGAAGAGGTCGCGCAGGAAGTAAAGCGGGATGTTGGTGGGAAATTCCTCTGCCGCAAAGAGCTGGCTGAGCAGACCGCGTACCGATGCCGTCCAGGGGCTTACGACATAGCCGTCACCAATGCCGACGCTCAGCATTGCCAGCGCGGCGACAAAGAACGCGGTATTCCAGATGAGAAACGGCAGGAAGACGGTCTGCGCTTTCGTGCGCACGGTTTTCCCATAGTTGAAGCCCTCCGTCCCGCCGCGAAACAGCAGGTAGCCGGAAATGGCGCTGAGGCAGGGAACCCCGACGCGGAAGAGCGCTTCGCTCAGGAAGACCCGCAGCCAGTCGAAGAAACCGTAGTTTCCGTTGAACGGCGTATTGGCAGGGTCAAACGGTATATGGACGAACACGATGCCCGAAATGAGCACGATGCGCATCAGGTTGATCCGCGAGGATACGTTGGCGTCAACGTTCACGTTATCAGTCACCCCTATTGGGCCGCACCTCCCCTTGCGACCGTTTCAACGAGAGCAGACTCGAGCCCGCAGACCAAAAGCTAGAGCGTTTTCACGGAAGAAAATATGGCACTGCAGCAAAAAGTGATCGGCGATCCCGTTTCGGGACGGCTGAATTGAACGGTTGCGGCCACGGGTTTTATCGTGTTTGGCTTTAAGAGAACCTACTGAAACGCCGATGGGCCAACGTATTTCGGAAAGTCATCATAAATTCAAATTGGTGAGGCTATGACGCCCGCCGCGGCGGAAAAGTTTTTTTCGTTTGGTGAAGGAGTCTATCCCTTTCCCGCGATGCCGGGCGCTTGAATGTGGCTGAAATGTGGCTTTCGCTACTCCAGTGGGTTTATTCGGCACATGGCTGTTTGAGACCGCCAGCGGGCTTTGACAAATTTCGGCCGGAATGACCTTGATCATTTCGCAGTGCAGCAACTTGCTTGGTACGGTCTCGGCCCTATGTGCCCACCGGACGGCTCTTCAGGAGAAAGAATGGCGACCTTTACGATCATTATCCCCTTTTATCAACGCGAGGACGGTATTCTTCGCCGCGCGTTGGCCTCGGTCTTTGCGCAGAGTTTTCAGGACTTCGATGTGATTGTCGTCGATGATCAGTCGCCTTATCCCGCCGAGGACGAGTTGAAGCCGCTTGTCGAAGAGCAGAGATCGCGGATTGCCGTCGTGAAGCAGGCGAATGCGGGACCGGGCGGGGCGCGTAATACCGGCCTCGACAATGTTCCGGCGGCAACGCGCTTCGCAGCCTTCCTCGATTCCGACGACTTGTGGACGCACGAACACCTGCAGAATGCCTATGATGCGCTGCAGAGGTTCGATGCCGACTGCTATTGGGCGTCGATCCACGGCGGCGAGGAATTCGATTATCATTTCAGCATCGCCGACCTGGAGGCCAGCGAAAAGGCGGTACGCCTTTGCGAACACCCGCTTCTGCTCGAGATTCCGGATATTGCCAGCGTGATGCTCAAGAACTGGGCCTTCCTCCACATGTCGTGCATGGTCATCGGCCGACCGCTGATCGAGAAGGTGCGCTTCGACGCTGCGCTGCGGCTGGCGGCGGAGGACGTGCTGTTCTTCTGCGATTGCATGCTTGCGGCGCGGCGCGTTCTTCTTTGCGTGGAGCCGGGTGCCTTGCGCGGCGAGGGCATCAACATCTTTCACGGCGTCGACAACGACTCACCGCAGTTTCTCAAGCAGCAGTTCATCACCTGGATGGCGCTCGACCGGCTTGAAAGCCGCTTTTCGAAGCGCCCGGTCGAAATTGAGACCATCAAGGCCTACAAGAACCGGGCGCGGAAACAGGCGCTCTGGAGCCAGGCGCGCCTGGTGCGCAGGCGCCGCCTGCCGGACTTCCAAATGCTGGCCCGCTGGGCGTGGCGCGATCCGGCCCTGTTTGCGAGCGCTCTTCAGATCGCCGGCGGCAAGCTTTCGAAGTAGCGCTGGCTATTCGGCCGGTGAGGCCAGCAGATATCTGAGGCCGCCGGCGCCTCTGGTGGCGATCTCGACTCCACCGGGGCTGCGGAAGCGTTCCGTTTTGTCCATGAAGATGCCGCCGGCAATCGCCGGAACGGCGAAAGGATGAGCGAGGGCGTAGCGCAAGGCCGCACCAGCGCCCGACTGCCTCTTGATATCGAGGAAATGGCGAAGCTCGTATTTGCCCCGGGCATGCCTCTCATGGCGGCGGACGGCCGCGGCGGCTTCCGGCGTCAGGCTGCCGCTGGCCAGAATCGCTTGGTCGGCTTCGTAGAGCTTGCGGAGGTCCTCTGTCCGGTGGCTGCCGCTCAACGAGTTGCCACGCACGACGGCGCCGTAGCCGCAGCTATGGATCACCTTGTAGCGCGCGCCGTTGGCCAAGGCCCGGACGTAGATGTCGTAGTCCTCACCGAGACGCATCTCCTCGCGATAGCGCAGCTTGTGAGTATCGAGAAACGCGCGCCGCATCACCGGTTTCAGGAAGCCGATTTCGCCGCGCCGGACGCCCCGCTTCGAGATATTGCCGTCGATGAAGGTCACCAGGTCGAGAAACAGGGGACGGTCCGGGAAATGGTCGAGTTGCTGAGGCGCGCGCATCACGGTCTCTGCCTCGACGAAGGCAATGTTGTCGGCGACGAAATCCCAGTCATCCTCCGCAAGCATGCGGCTGAACCGGCCTTCGAAAAAGAAATCGTCGGCATCGAGAATGCTGATCAGCGGCGCGGTGGAGATTTCGATCGCGTGATTGCGGGCGGCCGATGGGCCTCTGTTCTTCTCGAAGGAAACGACGTTCAGGCGACTGCTGCCGTCATCGGCAGATCTGGCGGCGTCGGCGGTTCCATCGCCGGATCCGTCGTCGATGACGACGACTTCAGCCACTTCTTTTTCGCGTAAAGCCGAAGCGACAGCCATTCCGATCGTATCGGCCGCGTTCTTGGCGGCGATGATCACGCAAACACTTGCCTGAGCCATTTCAACCACGTCGTACCCTCCGTTGTCTCGCGCAAGAGTTAGGACGTCGCCGCGTCGGCGGCAATGTAAAAAACCTTCAAAAGATGTTACGGGATCGTTCGGGCGCTATCGTTCACCGCCCGAAAAGACTTGTTTTTAACGGTTGAAAGGCTCGGAGCCATTGAAGGGCGAGACAGGAATCTTCTCCTTGTCGTCGCTGCGGGCCGGTACATGGGATACCGCCATAGTGCCTTGCGTGTTGTGCGCCTTCGCTTCCTTCCACACGAGGAAAAGGACGCAACCGAAATAGCCGATTTGCAGGAGAACCGCACAGATCACCGTGTCGATCAGTGTCGTCGTCAGTGAGCCGTTCAGCCAATAGGTCGCAACCGCAAAAACGGCCAAAGCGCCGATCATGCTGACGAAAACGCGAGGTGCATACATAGCCTTGCCTCCCTTGGGGAGGTTCGTTCAATGAACAGTCATTGAATTCGGGCTTCCTCCCTAAGGACCCTTTACTTTGTATATTTTAGAAGGCTCCTCGTTTCAACCGAACGAGGACATTCTTTTTCATCCATTGCCTCTTTTCTACAGTATTCGGTTTAAGGTTTCTTTCCCGATTTGGGTAAAATCGACGACGCCTCGTTAAGGAATGCCGTGACGCATTCGGGTAGCTAAATGTGTCGATTTTACTCCAGGTTGTCCGAATTTTGACATTGCACGCGGTACTTTGCGTCACATTTGCCTACCGAACCAACGCATGAGAGCCAAATGCGTTCAACTTTTATTACAAAGTTTTCATCTAAATCGATTTGAGTGTGCGGTGCAAAATTGATGGTGCAATGCAATAAATTGGCGATAAGACAATATAGTTGACCTACTCCGGGTAGTGCCCTCATTGCTTAGCCAAATGTCACCTGAAAGGCGTAGAAAGATCTATTCTTCAATCTTTTTGCGATGCGAAGCAAATACGAAGACCTTTAGTGCGCCGCACAGAGTCTATTCAAAAACATTGCATGCTTTGAATATGAAATTTAGAGAACCCTTAAACAAAGAAATGTGATCAAGACACGCCTGAAACGGGCCGTTACACAATCGCCATGAAATTGTGGCTTAAAAAAACAAATTCCGCCCATACACTCCTTATTCGTCAGCGCTAGCTTAGCGGCCTGGGCATACCGACCAAACGGCAAACATAAGTGGAGTTAACTCTATGAAGTCTGCGACGAGATCGGACGATACGCCATTCTTTGGCGTGGTTCATGCGAATGCGTTTCCGCCGACCGGCGGAATCATGAAACGGGCATTCGATATCTCAGCTGCCTCGCTCGGGCTCCTTTTCCTGAGCCCGATATTTTTAATGGTGATGCTGCTTGTAAAGCTCTCCGACAAGGGGCCGGCTTTCTATGGGCATCGCCGTATTGGCCACAACGGCCAGGAGTTCCGTTGCCTGAAGTTCCGGACCATGGCCGTCAATGGCGACAAGGTCCTGCAGGAGCATCTGCGCAACAACCCGAAGGCAATGGAAGAATGGTGCGCAACGCGAAAACTGCAGGACGATCCGCGGGTGACCGCGGTCGGAAGCGTGCTTCGCAAGCTCAGCCTCGATGAACTGCCCCAGCTCATCAATATTCTCCGCGGCGAAATGAGCGTTGTCGGGCCGCGGCCCGTCGTTCTTGACGAACTGGAGCTCTACGAGTCCTCAGCCGTCTACTATCTGCAGGCGCGTCCGGGCCTTACCGGCCTTTGGCAGATCAGCGGACGCAATGATGTGTCCTATGCTGCCCGCGTTGCTTTCGATACTCACTACGTCGAAAACTGGTCGCTCATCCGCGATGTGAAGATCATTGCACAGACGATTCCCGCCGTCTGCATGCAGCGCGGCAGCTACTGAGAAGCCGCTTCCATATACGCCAAGTAACGTACGGTACTGCTTTTGGCTTGCCGTGCCGATTTACGAGGAAGACTGAATGAGAGAAATCCTGTTGCGCCGCAACCTGCTTGAAAATTCGTTTATGCACGGCCTCGCTTTCGTTGCGGGGCTTGGCATATTGATCGGGTCCTCCGGCTTTGCCCGGGCTGCCGACTACCAGCTCGGCACCATGGACAAGCTGCGCATCCGCGTTGCCGAATGGCAAACGGCGGAAGGCGCGATCCGCGACTGGTCAGTGGTGAGTGGCGATTACACGATCGGCCCCTCAGGCAGCCTTTCACTGCCATTCGTAGGCGACCTCCCAGCCTCCGGAAAGACGACGGATGCAATCGCGAAGGAAATCGGGCGCCGCGCTGCAGAAGCAGTTCGGCCTCAAGGACCGGCCGTCGGCATCCGTCGAACTTGCTCAATTCCGGCCGGTCTTCATGACCGGCGATGTGGAAAACCCCGGCGAATATCCCTTCGCGCCCAATCTGACAGTCGTGAAGGCCGTCAGCCTGGCTGGTGGCCTGCGGCGGGCCGATGCCGGCCAGCGCTTTGCCCGCGACTTCATAAATGCCAAGGGCGATGCCGTCGTCTATACGACGGAGCGCAACCGGCTCATTGCCCGCAAGGCTCGGTTGCAGGCGGAAATTGCCAAGAGCGACACGATCGAAATGCCGAAGGAACTCACGGATCTGCCCGAGGCAAAGGCCCTGCTTGCCAGCGAAATGGCATTGATGAATACGCGCAAGAAGCGTCTCACACTGCAGCTTCAGGCACTGGACGACCTGAAATCGCTGTTGCAGGCCGAAATCGAGTCTCTCGGCAAGAAGACCGAGACGCAAACGCGCCAGCTCGAGCTTGCCAAGGAAGATCGCGACAAAGTCGAAAACCTTGCCGAGAAAGGCCTTGCGCTTAGCGCCCGAAAGATGGCCGCCGAGCAGCGCGCCGCCGATACCGAGGCAACGCTTCTCGATATCGATACCAACATCTTGAAGGCCAAGCAGGACATCAGCCAGGCCAATCAGGACGAGATCACCCTGCGGAACGACTGGGACGCCAAACTGTCGCAGGAATTGCAGGACACGGAATCCGAACTCGATACACTCAATCTGAAGATTGCGACCAGCGATGCATTGATGTCGGAAGCCCTGGCACAATCGAACGACGCCGCCCGCTTCGATCCTCAGAATGCCGCGAGCATCAGCTATTCCATCATGCGGGAGGTTGACGGCCTGTCGAAGGAAATTCCGGTCCAGGAAAATACCGCATTGCAGCCGGGCGACCTGATCAGGGTCACCGCCGGGGTTGCAATGAGATAGCGGAGACTGGTATGCGGATCGCCAAATCGTTGCTGATAAAACCGGGGGAGAACGAGCTTTACGCCATTCCGGCGGTTGCGCTCTCGCTCTTCTGCTTTGCCTACTCGATCCGTTTCGGACAGGTGGCGATCCTGTTTTACTATGCCTTGTGGCTGCCGCTCGTCGCCGTCAATTACCGCAAGGTGCTCGGCAGCTACAGCCGGTTCATCTGGCTGTTCGCCTTTGCCGCTTTCGCTTTCCTCTCCGTCTTCTGGTCGGCCGTGCCGAGCGTGTCGCTGAGGGCGAGCATCCAGTATCTGACGCAGGTGATCTGCGCGCTGATTGCCGTGCGCGTGCTCGATGTCCGGACGCTGACGCTTGGTTCGGTGGCGGGTGCGGCGATCGTGCTGCTCTATTCGATCCTCTTCGGCTACTACGAATATGACGTGCTCGACGGGACCTACAGTTTCGTTGGCGCCTTTGCGTCGAAGAACCAGCTCGGCTTTTATGCGTCGCTGGGCATCATCTTCGCCTTTGCCGCCGTCTTCATTTATGGCGAGCGACGCCTCTGGATGATGGCGTCGGGCGTGGTCGGGCTCATGGCGGCCTATTGCCTGCTTGCCTCGCAATCGGCCACCTCGGTCATCACGACGGCGGCAATCGTCGCGCTGCTGATAGGCTTTCGCGTCGTGCTCATGTTGTCGCCGCAACAGCGCAAGCTGCTGGTGGTCGGCGGCGGCGTCGCGGCTGTCATCCTGGTAGTAGCAGGTGTCTATCTGGGCGCTATCGACGCGGTGCTCGGCATCTTCGGCAAGGATTCGACCCTGACGGGCCGCACCTATCTCTGGCAGCAGGGTATCGAGGCTGCGGCGCAGAACGCGGCCATCGGCATCGGTTATCAGGCTTATTGGGTTCAGGGCTTCGCAGAGCCCGAGCGGCTATGGAAGGAATTCTTCATCGCCTCGAGAGCCGGGTTCCATTTTCATAACACCTATATCGAGACGGCCGTCGAACTCGGCCTGATCGCCGTGCTCATCCTTGCTGTCACGATCATCGCGACCCTCTGGGGGCATCTGCGCCGGCTGATCGAGGATGTGCGCAACGATGAATCCTATGTTCTTTTCGGTATCACCGTGCTGCTTCTGATCCGTTCGTTCGTGGAGATCGACGTTCTGACGCCCTATAATGTCGGTACCTTTCTTCTTTATTTTTCCGCGGGAAAGCTTGTCGGCGCGCGCCAGCGCTCGGCGATGGCCGGCCTGCAGCGTTACCAATCTGCTGCGACCGTGCGTTCCTGATTTTTTTTGCATGTACGCCGCCGAAAGTGGCGTGATGAGGGATATGCATGAAGACCCTATACGGGATCCAATATTTGCGTGCCTTTGCGGCACTGGCGGTCGTCGTTTTCCACGCGGCAGAAAGAAGCGGCGGGCATTTCGCGATTGGCGCCGCCGGCGTCGACGTCTTCTTCGTCATCAGCGGCTTCATCATGTGGGTGATCAGCGACCGCAAGCCCCTGACGCCGCAGCACTTCCTTCTTGACCGCATCCGCCGTATCGCACCTTCATACTGGCTGGTGACGGTCATCATGATCGGCGGAGCGCTGGCAGGATTGTTTCCGAACCTGAAGCTTGACGCTGGCCATGTCCTGGGCTCGCTCTCCTTTATTCCCGTGCGCTCGCCGAGCAGCGGCGAGATCTGGCCGGTCCTAGTCCAGGGTTGGACGCTCAATTTCGAAATGTTCTTTTATGTCCTGTTTGCGGGCGCGTTGTTCCTGCCGCGCCAGTGGCGGCTGCTTGTCCTCTCCGTGGCGTTCGGTTTCTTCTTCCTGATCGGTCTCATATGGAAGCCATCTTCGCCGATGCTCGCCACCTATACGCGGCCGATCCTCCTGGAATTCCTCGGCGGTGTCTTCATCGCCGAACTGTGGCTGCGCCGTTGGATCGCCGGCAACAGCCTCGGGCTTGCCTGCGTCGGCGCCGCACTCTGCGGTTTTGCGGCGATTCACCTGATAGGTGCCGGGTTCGACGAATTCATATGCGGACCGCTGGCGATGGCGCTGGTGTTCGGCATGGTCTCGCTGGAGGCCGACGGCAGCATCGGCCGCGTGCCGCTGCTCACCTATCTCGGTGATGCGTCCTATTCCATCTACCTGTGGCATACGCTTGCGGTATCGGTTGCCATCAAGGCTGCAGGAATTCTCGGAATTCCGGGCGGCGTAGCCGTGGTTGCGGCCATTTGCGGTGGAACGTTGCTCGGAATTGCGGCCTATGAGATGGTCGAGAAGCCGCTGCGCAAGCTCCTGTCCAGCGAAGCACCCAAGCGCCGCCCGCTTGAGCAGCGCCCTTCGTAAAGATCAACCTGTTTCTTCGACCGGTTGCCCTTTCGGCGCGACTTTGCGGCGGCGCGCGCGCAGCACGACGTAGAAAACAGGGGTCAGGAACAGGCCGAAGATCGTAACGCCAAGCATGCCCGAGAAGACGGCGGTACCGAGCGATTGGCGCATTTCCGCGCCTGGCCCCGTCGCGATCATCAGCGGCACGACGCCGAAGATGAAGGCGAATGCCGTCATCAGGATCGGGCGAAGGCGCAGATGGCTGGCCTCGATCGCCGCCTCCACCGGCGTCTTACCGTCCTCTTCCGCTTGCCTCGCGAATTCAACGATCAGGATCGCGTTCTTTGCCGCAAGGCCGATTAGCACGATGAGGCCGATCTGGGTCAGGATGTTGTTGTCCATCCCGCGAAGATGCACGCCCAGCAGCGCCGCAAGGATCGCGAGCGGCACGATCAGGATGATCGCAAGCGGCAGCACCCAGCTTTCATATTGCGCCGACAGCGCCAGAAAGACGAAGATCACCGAAAGCGCGAAAATATAGATCGCCGTATTGCCGGTGCCGCGCTCCTGAAAGGCGAGCTCGGTCCAGTTGAAGGTCGTTCCCGAGGGCAGTAGCGAACCCGCGATCTTCTCCATGCTGTCGAGGGCGGTGCCGGTCGACACACCCGCCGCCGGATTGCCCTGTAGCGGTACCGAAACATACATATTGTAATGCTGGACGAGCGCCGGACCGCTCCGGTCCTGGACTTCGATGAGGGTTCCCAACGGCACGAGTGCGCCCGTCGCCGACCGGACCTTCAGGGCAAGGATGTCGTCCCGCTCGAGGCGGAATTGTTGATCGGCCTGCGCCCGCACCTGATAGACTCTGCCGAAAGCATTGAAGTCGTTGACATAGGATGTGCCCAGATTGATCGAGAGCGTATCGAATATGTTCGAGATCGGGACGTTCAGCATGCGTGCCTTGTCGCGATCGATATTGAGAAAAAATTGCGGGCTCGATTCGGAGAAGGTCGTGAAGACGCCGGTCAGCCCGGGCGTCTGATTGGCGGTACCCATCATCTGCTGGGCAAGGGCCAGAACCCGCCGCATGTCGCCGCTTTCGAGGTCCATCAGCTGCATCTTGAAGCCGCCGGAATTGCCAATACCCCTGACCGACGGCGGCGGGATGGCAATAATGAAGGCTTCCTGGATGCTCTGCAGGTTTTGGTAGAGCTGACCGATGATCCGGCCGGCGCTCAGACCCTGCTCAAGCCTGTGTTCGAAGGTGTCGAAGGGTGCGAAGACAACGCCTTGATTGGACGCGTTGGTGAAGGTGGCGCCGCTGAAGCCTGCAAAGGCCACCGCATTTGAGACGCCGGGCGTGTTGCGGATGACTTCCGCCGCCTGCTGCACGACGGCATCGGTTCGGTTGAGCGAGGCGCCCTCGGGCAATTGGAGGACGACGATTGCATAGCCCTGGTCCATATTGGGGATGAAGCCACTCGGGACGATTCGACCCATGTAGTAGGTCGATGCCAGCAGTCCCGCAAATACCAGCAGCGCACAGAACAGGGCGGTCTTTGTCGAAACGGTGCGGCGAACAATCCATGAGTAGCCGTTGCTCATTCGGTCGAAGCCGCGATTGAAGCCGTTGGCGAGGCCGCGGCCCAGTCGCGTGAACGGATTTCGCGTCTCCTTCGCATGTTCTTGGTGCGGCCGCAGCACGAGCGCAGCGATGGCTGGCGACAATGTCAACGAGTTGACCGCCGAGATTGCCGTTGCGACCGAGATCGTCACCGCAAACTGCCGGTAGAACTGGCCGGTAATGCCTGGGATGAAGGTTGTTGGGACGAACACGGCGATGAGAACCAGGGAGATCGCGATGACCGCCGTTCCGACCTCGTCCATGGTCACATGCGCCGCTTCCCTCGGCGTCATGCCCTTGGCCAGATTTCGCTCGACGTTCTCGACGACGACGATCGCATCGTCTACCACGATGCCGATAGCGAGCACGAGCCCGAAGAGCGTCAGCATGTTGAGCGAGAAGCCGAAGGCGAGCAGGAAAGCGAAAGTGCCGATCAGCGACACCGGGATCGCGACGATGGGGATGATGGCCGTGCGCCAAGATTGCAGAAAGACCAGCACCACAATTGCGACCAGCACGGCCGCTTCGAAAATGGTCTTGTAGACCTCTGATATCGACTCGGAAATGAACTCGGTCGGATTGTAGACGATGTTGTAAGCCAGCCCTGGGGGAAAGTCCTCGGCGAGCTGTTCCATGTTCGCCTTGATTTCGGCGGCGGTAGCGAGCGCGTTTGTGCCCGGACGCGAGAAGATGCCGAGCGCCACCGCCGGCTTGCCGTCGAGGTAGCTGTTGGTGACGTATTGCTTGGCGCCGAGCTCGATGCGGGCAATGTCCTGCAGCTGTACGAGGCGGCCGTTCTCTGTCGCTTTCACAATGACGTAGCGGAACTGCCGCGCATCGGAGAACCTGCCCTGCGTCGTCACGGTGTATTGGAATGCGTTTATGCCCGAAGCCGGCGGCCCGCCGATCGAGCCACCCGAAACCTGCACGTTCTGTTCGCGCAAGGCAGCCACCACATCGTTCGGGGTCATGCTATAAGCGGCCAGCCTTTGCGGATCGAGCCAGATGCGAAGGGCATATTCGCGCTCGCCGAAGATGGTGAGGTCTCCGACGCCGTCGAGACGCACCAGCACATCGCGGATGCGGCTGCGGGCATAGTTTGAAACGTAAAGCTGATCGTAGCGGCTGTTCGGAGACAGGATATGCACGACCATCATCAGGTCGGGTGAACTCTTCGCGGTGGTGACCCCGTTGCGGCGAACCTCATCGGGCAGGCGCGGTTCGGCGATCGCTACCCGGTTTTGGACGAGAACCTGCGCCGTATCCAGATCGGTACCGAGCTTGAAGGTGATTGTCAGCGACATCGACCCGTCGTCAGTCGAGTAGGAGGACATATAGAGCATGTTCTCGACGCCGTTGATTTCCTGCTCGAGCGGCGTTGCGACCGTGTCGGCGACGGTCTGGGCGTCGGCGCCGGGATAGTTGGTGCGCACGACGATGGTGGGCGGTGCTATTTCGGGAAACTGCGCCACCGGCAACTGGAAATAGGCGAGGCCGCCGAGAATGAGCAGAACTATGGAGAGGACGGACGCGAAGATCGGCCGGTCGACAAAGAAATGCGCGAATCTCATTGCGCGAACTCCATGCCTGCGGCTTCCGGCGGGATGTCCTCGCGGCTCTGCGGCAGCTCGGTCATCTGCGGCGTGATCTTGGCTCCGGGGCGGGCACGCATCAAACCGTTGATGACGATGGTTTCCTTGCCGTCCATGCCTTCTCGGATGGCGCGGTAGCCGTAAAGCCGCGGGCCGGGGCGCACGGGCTTGGTGGAAACCGTGCCGTCCTCGCCGACGACATAAACGACGCGCTGGTTCTGGTCGGTGCCGATCGCCTCGTCCGGCACCAAAATGGCTTTGTAGACGTTGGACGCCTCCACCTGCACACGGCCGAAAAGGCCCGGCTGGAGCACGAAGCCCGGGTTGTCGAAGCGGGCGCGGACCCGCATCGTGCCGGTCTGGCTGTCGACCCGGTTTTCGGCGAAATCGAGCTTGCCTGTGAACGGCTTTTCGTTGGCATCCGTGATGCGGACCTGCACCTCAAGACCGCCGCCGCCCTGCTGAAGGTCGCTGCCGCGCGCACGCGCCGTCTGCGCGAAGTTCAACAGCCGGCGCTCGTCGACGTCGAAATAGAAGTCGATCGGATCGAGCGAAACGATCGTCGTCAGCACCGACTGGTCGGCCTGGACGAGGTTGCCGACCGAGATCAGCCGCCGGTCGATGCGGCCGCTGATCGGGGCGGTAATCTTCGTATATTCGAGATCGAGCGTGGCCCGATCTGCCGTGGCCTGGGCGCCGCGGACGTTGGCCTGAGCGGATACCCATTCGCGGCGCCGGTCATCGAGCGTCGAAACCGACTGGCTGCCGCTGGTGGCGAGTGACTCTGCGCGTTTGAACTGCGCCTCGGCGTAAATCAATGTCGATTTGGCGACTTCAAGCGCAGCGGTTGCTTCATTGAACGCAGTGACAAAGGGGCGCTGATCGATGACGAAGAGCAAGTCGCCTTTCTTGACCATCGCGCCATCGGTGAAATGTACTTCCTGCAGGTAGCCGCCGACGCGCGATCGCACCGAGACCTCGTCGACAGCCTGGAAGCGGCCGATGAACTCGTCGCTGTCGACGACATCGCGAACGACGGGTTTTGCAACCGTGACGGGCGGGGCAGGCGGAGCTTCCTGGGCAATCGCGACGATCGGCGAAAGCATGGAAAGGCAGGCAAGCGTCAGTATGTTGCGAAGAGAGTAAAGCATAACGATCCCCCATTCTGGGCGGCCGGTATGCCGCCAAACTTATGCGGTAACGATGCGATTCATATCTGCTGTGTCAAACCCGGTTTTCCCGCGTTCGTCTTGCTATCCTTGTCACACAGCATGCCGTCCGGCAGGCGTGCCAGCATGCAAAAAAGGCCGAAGTTCTGCTCCGGTAACTCTCTGAAATCGGACTATAAACGTCAGTGGACAAAAATTGCAAACGTCAATCGCCGGCAGTTTGAGAAACTGACCGGGATTACCGGTTTCGACAATCAACTCTTGCCAGCGGCGCTCCAGACACCCGAATTCCTGGTTTCGGAAGCTGGCCTTAACCGTGCCCTGCGGAATCGACGATCATCGGAACCGCGCGCGGAAACCCCGTCCTTCAGGCGGGGAGGAAGCGCTATATGGACGACTTCAAGCTGCTGATGCTGATGTCGCTCGCGATGATGCCGCTGGCGCTGCTCTTGCGCAAGCCCAAGGCTGCGCCCGTATCAACGGACCACAGCGGTGATGGAATGATCAGCGGAACGGCTTGCTCAGATATCGCGAGCCCTGAATGCCGAAGCGCCATGGAACTTCGGCATTTTTCGTTATGCCGATACGCAGGCCCGAGATGATCGGAACTGGTGCGGAGGGCGAGATCGAAAAAGGCGGGCGGTCGAGAAGACGGTTGTTGATGGCGATGTCGATATCGAGCGCCTGGCAAAGCTTGCCGGGACCGCTGCAGAGCTGGGTGAGCACATCGGTGCCACGGCGCTCGATCATATGGGCGATGCCATTTTCAGGTTCGAGCGCGCGGATCAGAACGGCCGAGCCCGGCGTGCAGACGAAGTTCAGGCACCAGTACATGCCGTAGATGCGGTAGATATAGACGTTACCCGGCGGGCCGAACATCGCGCCGTTGCGCCTGGTCGGGCCGCGGAAACTGTGCGAGGCTTCGTCATGCGGGAAATAGGCCTCCGTCTCCGTGATGCGCCCGCCCACGCCGTTGACAAGCAGGTGGCAGCCGATGAGATCGCGGGCGACGGCGATCGCGTCGCGCTCGAAGAAGCTTCGGAGGTCGCCGCCGGTCAAGGCAGCCTTTCCAATGGCACCCTTATTCGTCATTCAAGTTCCCGTCGTTTGATTCCGGCGGATATCATCGCGTGCCGGGCACCGCTACCCGAAATTTGTCCGCTGCTGCGCAAAGATATTCACCAGCCAGTCGATGAAGACACGGACCCGGGGCGAAAGCTGGCGGTTGCGCGGGTAGAGGAGCGAGACTGGTGTTTCCGTCAGCGGGAAGCCCTTCAGTATCTCTATCAGCTCGCCGGAGGCGATGTAGCGTCCGGCGTGATAGCGCGGCACCTGGATGATGCCTAGCCCGTAGCGCGCCGCCGCATGAAGGCTCTCGGCTGCATTGACGGAGACAGTGGCCGGGATCATGACATTGCGGACCTGACCGTCGATGATGAATTCGAGCGGCAGCAGCCCGCCCGTTGCGCTGGACCGGAAGCCGACCATACGGTGGCCATCGAGGCTGTCTGGATGTTCCGGCATGCCATGGCGCTCGATGTAGGCGGGTGAGGCGAGGGTAATCTCCTCCAGCATCGCCACGCGCCGGGCGATCATATCGCTGTCCTGCGGCACGCCGACGCGCAACACGCAATCGATGCCTTCGCGCACGAGATCGACCAGCCGGTCGCCCTCGCTCATGTAAAATTCGATATCCGGATACATCTCCAGGAAGGACGGCAGGCTCGGCAGCACGAAATGCCGGGCAAGCGTGCCGTGCACATCGACTCGCAACATGCCCTTCGGCTTGACACCGGCAAAGGCCCCCTCGGCGTCCTCGATGTCGGCCAGAATCGAAAGGCAGCGCTGATAGTAGGCTTCGCCGTCGAGCGTCGGGCTGACATGGCGGGTGGTGCGTTGCAGCAGGCGGACGCCAAGCCGGGCTTCGAGCTGCTTGACGGCATCAGTCACCGTCGAGCGCGGCAGTCCGGTGTCCTCGGCTGCGAGCGTAAAGCTGCGGCGTTCCACGACGCGGGAGAAGACCCGCATGGCATCGAATCTGTCCATTCTATTTGTTCGTATTTTTCGGATAGTGATGCCGAAGAATGCATGATTATCCGCAGATTGAAAAGCGGCATCTTCTCCTCATCGAAACGCGCTACGGCGCAAATGAACGAAGGAGAAAGAAAATGACAAGCAATAACAACAAGATCGCCCTTGTAACCGGCGCTTCCCGCGGCATAGGCGCCGCTGTCGCGGAACGTCTCGCCAAGGACGGCTTTACCGTCGTCATTAACTATTCCGGCAACGCGGCTCCCGCCGAAGAACTGGTGCAGAAGATCGAGCAGGCCGGCGGCAAAGCTCTGACGGCGAAGGCCGACGTCAGCGAACCAGAGGCCGTGCGACGGATGTTCGATGCGGCCGAAGCGGCCTTCGGTGGCATCGACGTTCTCGTCAACAATGCCGGCATCATGATGCTGTCTTCGATCGCCGACGCCGATGATGCCAATTTCGACCGCCAGGTCAGCGTCAACCTCAAGGGCACCTTCAACACGCTCCGCGAGGCCGGCAAGCGCCTGCGCAACGGCGGCCGGATCATCAACTTCTCGACCAGCGTCGTCGGCGCCAAGCTTGAGACCTACAGCGTCTACGCCGCCACCAAGGCCGCCGTCGAAATGCTGACGGCGATCATGTCGAGGGAAATGCGCGGCCGGAACATCACTGTGAATGCGGTCGCTCCCGGCCCGACGGCCACCGATCTCTTCCTCAACGGCAAATCCGACGAACTCGTCGGCCGCATGTCGAAGATGAACCCGCTCGAGCGCCTAGGCACGCCCGAAGATATCGCTGCCTCCGTCTCGTTCCTCGCCGGTCCGGACGGCTCCTGGATCAACGGCCAAGTCCTGCGCGCCAACGGCGGCATGGTCTGATGCGCAACATCGAGCCAACCATCTCAATTCACCTCACGAAAGAAGGACTGGGACAATGAGCGAGCAAGTTATCATCATCACCGGTGCATCGAGCGGCTTCGGCGCTCTCACTGCCCGCGCCCTTGCTAGGGAAGGCCACACAGCGAAGGCCCCTATAAGGGCGTTCCGGAGCAGGCGTTGAACGGTCTTGCCGCACTGGAGCCCGCCGATGCCGATGCGGGCTCGGTTGCCGCCGCCATTGCCGACGTCGTCGCCATGCCCTTCGGGAGCCGCCCGTTCCGCATGCATATCGACCCGTCGCAAGATGGCGCGGAGATCGTAAGCGGCGTTGCCGACCGGGTTCGCGCCGAGATGTATCGCCGCATCGGCCTCGAAGACTTGCTCAAGACTCACGTTAGGGGTTGAGGTTCAGCGGCATTGTTCCGTTTTTCTGAACGGTGATGCTCGAAGTTACGGTCTTACAATCCGACCGGATGCAATTATATCTGTTGGGGAAGGAGCGAACGGAAATCCCCATCCCGGACGCCAACCTCCAAAAGCCTTCCGGGCCATTTTCCCTGGTGACGCGGCGGGCTCGAAATTCGAAGTTTATCCGATCGCGGCCCGTCGAAGGTTTCCCTGCCTTCCGGGCCGCTTCCGTTTTCAAGCGTCGTTGAGCTTCGCGTCGGCAAGCAGTTTTACCATCCAGTCCACGAAAACACGCACCTTGTTGCTCAGGTGCCGGTTCGGCGGATAGACGACGTAGAGCGGCAGCGGATCGCGCTTCCATTCCGGCAGAACTTGAACGAGTTCTCCCTTTGCGATTGCTTCGCGCGTCATGAAACGGAGCATTTGGCCAACGCCGAGGCCGTTGGTGAGCGCACTCATGAATGTTCTGCCGTCATTCACCGAGACGATGTATCTCGGGTTCACCTCTATCTCTTCATTGCCGTTCTTGAACACGAACGGCATCATGCGGCCGGTCTGCGCGCGGAAATAGTTAATGCCGTAATGGCTGCTTTCGAGTTCTTCCGGGCGTGAGGGCATGCCGAATTTCTCGATGTAGCGGGGCGATGCGCAGGTGACCATTTCGATTTCCGACACCCGCCTTGCGATCAACGACTGATCGGCGAGCGTGCCGGCGCGAAGGGCGCAATCGACATTCTCCGCAAGGTAGTCCACGGTGCGGTCGCTGACGCCGAGATCGATGCGGATATCCGGGTATTTCAGATAAAAGTCGCAGAGCGCCGGCACGATAATGGTGTCGGCAAAAGCGCCTGACATTTCAACGCGTAAGCGGCCGGTTGGAAGACTCTGGGAATTGGAAAGGCTGCCGTCGAGCTCTTCCAGTTCCGAAACAATCTGGGAGGCGCGTTCGTAATAAAGCGCGCCGTCGGTCGTGACCATGACGCGCCGCGTCGTGCGGTTGAGCAGCTTGGTGCGCAGATGCGCTTCCAGTCCCTGGATGAGATTGGTGATTGTTGCTTTGGGCATTGCGAGCGTGTCAGCCGCCCGTGTAAAGTTGCCCGTCTCAACGACGCGTATGAAGGCGCGCATTGCCGAGAGCTGGTCCATCGGAAATCTCCACAGTTTGCACTGCGATATTATTCGAAATTCGGAACAGTGTAATCATAATACAGCTTCTTATTCCGCGGTGTGAATAACAATATCTTTTTTGTAAGATTGGCAAGCTATGGCCGCTTGCCGTGCGTTATATCCCATTAAGCGAAAGCCCGACCGATGACGGTGCAGGTGAAAGACATGGTGCTGGAGAAGGTGGCTATCGGCCCCATTTCCGCGCGCGTCTATCAGGGCGCCGAGTTCGGCAAGGGGGCGCCCATCGTTCTGTTCTTTCACGGCGGCGCCTTCCTGCAGTCCGGCATCAAGGAAAGTGCGGTTGCTGAGAGCATGGCGAAAGCCGGTGCGATCGTTGCGGTCCCTGACTATAATGCGCCGCTCGGCAACGTCTTTCCGAAACCGCTCGAAGTCGGTTACTCCCTTTTTTCCTATCTTGCCAACAAGCGCGCCTCCGGCATTGGCGATCGCAATTCACTGCTTCTGATCGCCGGCGAAGAGGCTGGCGGTAATATTGCCGCGGGTGTAGCGCTGAAGGCACGCGATCATTATGCCAACGCGCTCGACGGCCAGATCCTGCTTTCGCCGCTCCTCGATCCGTTCATGGGCACGTCCTCCGTCCGCAAGGCGGACGGCATCGGCATGCGCCAGAGCTGGACGGAAGGGTGGAGCCACTATCTCAGCGGTGGCGGCTGCCACCCCTATGCGGCACCCTGCCTCTGTTCGCGCATTGCCGGGGTTGCGCCGGCGCTGATTTTCACCGCGGAAGACGATCCTCTGCGCGACGAGACCGTCGGTTATGCCGCCCGCCTCAAAGAGGCAGGCGTCGGGGTCCGCCAGCATATCCTCCCCGCCGGGACAGGCTGGCCATCTATCTACGGCGGGAAAACGGTCGGCACCTCGAACTGGCAGGAAAGCATCAGCCGCGAGTTCGGAAGTTTCGTTCAGGAGTTAAGCGTTCAACACCAATTGCATTGAAAACGAACTGATTATCGCCGGCCGCAAAAGGCCGCAAGGAGAGTACCAATGACGTCCAGAAAGAAGCGCTGGGCCCTGGTGGGCGCTGGCATAGGGCTTGTTGCGTCTGTTTCAGCAGCCGCCATCTTTTTTGAATTGCCGATGAGCACTGCTGCCACGGCTGCTTCCGCTCCTGCACAGGCTCCCGCCGTACCGGTGACGGTTTCTGTCGTTGCTGCCCGTAATGTAACTGCTTGGGAAGAATTCTCTGGCCGTTTGGAAGCGGTCGACCGGGTTCAGGTGCGTTCCCGCGTTGCGGGCGCCATCCAGTCGGCTCACTTCCGCGAAGGTGCGCTGGTGAAGGCCGGCGATTTGCTCTTCACGATCGATCCGGCCCCCTATCAGGCCGCGGTTTCGCAGGCCGAAGGGCAGGAGGCTTCTGCCGAGGCCAAGGTCAGCCTGGCGCAGATCGAGCTTGAGCGCGGCCGCCGGCTTTCGGATAGCCGCACGATCTCGCAGAGCGATATGGACCAGCGCCAGAGCGCCTATACCGAGGCGCAGGCAGGGCTTCGTACCGCGCAGGCGGCGCTGCGATCGGCTCAGCTCGATCTCAGTTATACTGAGGTCCGGGCTCCGGTTTCCGGCCGCGTCGGCAAGCTGGAAATCACCGCCGGCAACCTTGTCGCCGCAGGCTCGGCTTCACCGGCGCTGACGACGCTCGTCTCGGTCGATCCGATCTATGCGAGCTTCAACGCCAGCGAGGAGATGGTGACGAAGGCGCTGTCGCAGCTTCCGGCTAGCGACGGTGCAGTCCGTGCGCTCGAACAGATCCCGGTTGAAGTCGGCACGCTCGCCGACGAGGGCACGCCGATCAAGGGCAAGCTCCAATTGGTCGACAATCAGGTCGATGCCGCAAGCGGCACGATCGGGGTACGTGCCGTGTTCGACAATCCGGGCGGCAAGCTACTTCCCGGCCAGTTCGTGCGCGTCCGCATGGGGCAGCCGAAAGCCGAAAACAGGATTCTGGTCAGCGAACGCGCGATCGGTACCGATCAGGACAAGAAGTTCGTCTTCGTCGTCGACGGCGAGAACAAGGTCAGCTACCGGCCGGTTCAGCTCGGCAATGTAAGCGACGGCCTTCGCGTCGTCGAAAGCGGGCTGAACCCGGGCGACACGATCGTCGTCAATGGCTTGCAGCGCATCCGTCCGGGCGCGATCGTCGAACCGCAGATGGAAGAGAAGGTGGCGGCCAAGTAGGCGTCGGCTATTCCCTTCTCTCCAGCGGGGAGAAGGTGGCCCGAAGGGTCGGATGAGGAGCGGTCGCGGCAAACGCGCCCGTCGCTTATTGCGTCGCTCACCCCTCATCTGCCCTGACGGGCATCTTCTCCCCAGCTGGGGAGAAGCGAGAATGACCCAACTAAATGACCCGCCGGCGGTCCCCCAACCGCCGGACAGGGGCTTTGCATCCAAGTTCATCCCGGAGAGGGCTTTGAAATGAACATCTCCAGATTTTTTGTGGACCGCCCGGTGTTTGCCGGCGTGCTTTCGGTCCTCATCCTCGTCGCCGGTCTGATCGGCTTGAGGGCACTGCCGATTTCCGAATATCCGGAGGTCGTGCCGCCGTCGATCGTCGTGCGTGCCACCTATCCAGGCGCCAACCCGGAAGTCATCGCACAGACGGTTGCCACACCGCTCGAAGAGCAGATCAATGGCGTGGAGGGCATGCTCTACATGTCCAGCCAGGCAACCTCCGACGGCGTCATGACGCTGACGGTGACCTTCAAGCTCGGCACCGACCCGGATAAGGCGCAGCAGCTCGTGCAGAACCGCGTCTCGCAGGCCGAACCCCGCCTGCCGGAAGAGGTGAAGAGCATCGGCATCACGACGGTCAAGAGTTCGCCGGACCTGATGATGGTCGTCAACCTGATCTCGCCGGACAACCGCTACGACATAACCTATCTGCGCAACTACGGCGTCCTCAACATTAAGGACCGCCTGGCGCGCATCGATGGCGTGGGCCAGGTCCAGGTCTTCGGTTCGGGCGACTATTCGATGCGCGTCTGGATCGATCCGCAGAGGGCTGCCGAGCATAACCTCGCCGCCAGTGATATCACCAATGCGATCCGCGAGCAGAACGTCCAAGCCGCTGCCGGTACGATCGGCGCTTCGCCGAGCCTGCCGGGCACCGATCTGCAGCTCAACGTGAACGCCCAGGGCCGCCTGCAGACGCCGGAGCAGTTCGGCAACATCATCGTCAAGACGGGCGCCAACGGCGAGATCACCCGGCTTAGCGATGTTGCGCGCGTCGAGCTCGGCGCTGCCGATTATTCGCTGCGCTCGATCCTCGACGGCAAGCCGGCGGTTGCCATTCCGGTCTTCCAGTCTCCGGGTTCCAACGCCATCACCATCTCGGACGAGGTCCAGAAGACGATGGAAGAGCTGAAGACCGCGATGCCGGACGGGGTCAGCTACGAGATCGTCTACGACACGACGAAGTTCGTTCGTTCGTCGATCGAGAAGGTCGTCGATACGCTGCTTGAAGCCATCGCGCTCGTCGTTCTTGTCGTGATCCTGTTCCTGCAGACATGGCGTGCCTCGATCATCCCGCTGATCGCCGTTCCGGTGTCGATCATCGGCACCTTTGCGGTGATGTACGTCTTCGGCTTCTCGATCAACGCACTCAGCCTCTTCGGCCTGGTGTTGGCGATCGGTATCGTGGTGGACGATGCGATCGTCGTCGTCGAAAACGTCGAGCGCAACATCGAGAATGGGCTCAGTCCGAGGGCTGCGACCTACAAGGCCATGAAGGAAGTTTCCGGTCCAATCATCGCGATCGCGCTGGTGCTCGTCGCGGTCTTCGTGCCGCTCGCCTTCATCAGTGGCCTGTCGGGTCAGTTCTATCGCCAGTTCGCGCTGACGATCGCGATCTCGACGGTTATCTCGGCCCTCAACTCGCTGACGCTGTCTCCGGCGCTGGCAGCGCTCTTGCTGCAGGATCACCACGCCAAGCGTGATTGGCTGACGCGCGGCATGGACTTCATCTTCGGCTGGTTCTTCCGCGGCTTCAACCGCGCCTTTGGTGCCGGTTCGAGGGGCTATAGCAAAGGTGTCGGTGGCCTGCTGTCGCGCAAGAGTATCGTCATGGTCATCTACCTGGCGCTGGCCGGTGCGACCTACGGCGTCTTCAATGCCGTTCCGGGTGGTTTCGTGCCGGCACAGGACAAACAATATCTGATCGGTTTTGCCCAGCTGCCGGATGCCGCAAGCCTTGACCGGACCGAAGACGTTATCAAGCGGATGAGCGATATCGCCATGGCCGAACCCGGCGTTGCCCACGCAATCGCCTTCCCGGGTCTGTCGATCAACGGCTTCACGAACTCCTCGAATGCCGGCATCGTCTTCGTGACGCTGAAGGATTTCGAGGAGCGTAAGTCGCCCGCACTTTCCGGCGGTGCGATTGCCATGTCCCTGAACCAGAAGTTCGGGGTCATCCAGGATGCCTTCATTGCGATGTTCCCGCCGCCGCCGGTCAACGGCCTCGGCACGACGGGCGGCTTCAAGATGCAGCTCGAAGACCGCGCCGGCCTCGGCTACCAGGCGCTCGATGAAGCCACCAAGGCTGTCATCGGCAAGGCTTATCAGACGCCTGAGCTAACCGGCATCTTCTCCGCCTACCAGATCAACGTTCCGCAGCTCTTTGCTGACCTCGATCGCGCGAAGGCCGAGCAGCTCGGCGTCTCCGTGACCGATGTCTTCGAAACACTGCAGATCTATCTGGGTTCGCTCTATGTCAACGACTTCAATGCCTTCGGCCGCACCTACAGCGTCCGCGTGCAGGCCGATGCGAAGTTCCGCGCCCAGGCGGACGACATCGGCCAGTTGAAGGTCCGTTCGGCATCGGGCCAGATGATCCCGTTGTCGGCGTTGCTGAAGGTCAGCGCGACGACCGGGCCGGAGCGGACCAACCGTTATAACGGTTTCCTCTCCGCCGATATCAACGGCGGTCCTGCTCCGGGCTTCTCCTCCGGCCAGGCTCAGGCCGCGATCGAAAAGATCGCCAACGAGACGCTGCCGAAGGGCATCAGCTTCGAGTGGACGGATCTGACCTATCAGCAGATCCTGGCGGGCAATTCCGGTGTACTGGTCTTCCCGCTGGCGCTGCTCCTGGTCTTCCTCGTGCTGGCCGCCCAGTATGAAAGCCTCACTTTGCCGCTTGCGATCATCATGATCGTGCCGATGGGTGTGCTGGCCGCCTTGACGGGTGTCTGGCTGACGGGTGGAGATAACAACATCTTCACCCAGATCGGCCTGGTGGTCCTTGTCGGTCTATCGGCGAAGAACGCGATCCTGATCGTGGAATTCGCCCGCGAACTGGAGTTCGAAGGCCGGACACCGGTTCAAGCGGCAATCGAGGCAAGCCGTTTGCGCCTTCGCCCGATCCTGATGACCTCCATGGCCTTCATCATGGGTGTCGTGCCGCTGGTGGTCTCCACGGGTGCGGGTGCGGAAATGCGCGCTGCCATGGGTGTCGCGGTCTTTGCCGGCATGATCGGCGTGACCTTCTTCGGCATCTTCATGACGCCGGTCTTCTACGTGCTGGTCCGTAAGCTGACGGGCAACCGTCCGCTGGTGCAGCACAACGACAACCATCCAGCGTCGGATGAAAATGTCATCCGGGTCGCGGCGGAATAAGCGGCAAACGCTGTCGAAATCAAAGGCGGGACATTTGGTCCCGCCTTTTTTATTTGCATGGCGGTGTCATGCGTCTATGTCTTTGATGAACGTACATCGGACGAACGGAGCCATCCGCCAGAGCGTACAAACATGCCCGTTAGGGGGAGGACAACATGACAGAGAACAAGCCACCGAAGCGCCGCCTACGTTCGCAGGACTGGTTCGACAATCCCGATCATATTGATATGACGGCGCTCTATCTCGAGCGCTTTATGAACTACGGCATCACGCCGGAAGAGCTGCGCTCCGGCAAGCCGGTCATCGGCATCGCCCAGAGCGGCAGTGATCTCACGCCCTGCAACAGGGTGCATGTCGAGCTTGCCAAGCGCGTGCGCGACGGCATCCGTGATGCGGGCGGCATTCCGATCGAGTTTCCAACGCATCCGATCTTCGAGAACTGCAAGCGTCCGACGGCGGCGCTCGACCGCAATCTCGCCTATCTCGGGCTTGTCGAAATCCTCTACGGCTATCCGCTCGACGGCGTCGTGCTGACGACCGGCTGCGACAAGACCACGCCTTCGGCAATCATGGCGGCGTCGACCGTGGATATCCCGGCGATCGTTCTTTCCGGCGGGCCGATGCTTGACGGCTGGCACGAGGGCGAACTGGCGGGCTCCGGAACCGTGATCTGGCGCATGCGGCGCAAATACGGTGCCGGCGAAATCGACAGGGAAGAGTTCCTTCAGGCAGCGCTCGATTCCGCACCGTCCGTCGGCCACTGCAATACGATGGGCACGGCCTCGACGATGAACGCGCTGGCCGAAGCGCTCGGCCTTTCGCTGACGGGATGCGGCGCCATTCCGGCTGCTTACCGGGAGCGCGGCCAGATGGCCTACCGCACCGGGCGGCGCGCCGTCGAGATTGTGTTCGAGGACCTGAGGCCGTCGGACATCCTGACGCGCGAGGCTTTCCTCAACGCCATCCGTACCAATTCGGCGATCGGCGGTTCGACCAATGCGCAGCCGCATCTCGCGGCAATGGCGAAACATGCGGGTGTCGAGCTCCACCCCGAGGACTGGCAAGTCCATGGTTTCGATATCCCGCTGCTTGCGAATGTGCAGCCGGCTGGCGCCTATCTCGGCGAGCGTTATCACAGGGCAGGCGGCACGCCGGCTATCATGTGGGAGTTGCTGCAGGTCGGTAAGCTCGACGGCAACTGTCGCACGGTGACAGGCCGGACCATGGCCGAGAATCTGGAAGGCCGGGAGGCGAGCGACCGCGAGGTCATCCGGCCGTTTGCGAAACCTCTCAAGGAGCGGGCGGGCTTCCTCGTTCTTAAGGGCAACCTCTTCGATTTCGCGATCATGAAGATGAGCGTGGTCTCGGACGAGTTCCGCGCGCGTTATCTTCAGGAGGCCGGGCGCGAGGGCGTATTCCAGGGGAAGGCTGTCGTCTTCGACGGCTCGGAGGACTATCACAAGCGCATCAACGATCCTTCGCTCGGTATCGATGAGAATACCATTCTCGTTATCCGCGGGGCGGGACCGATCGGCTGGCCGGGGTCAGCCGAGGTCGTCAACATGCAGCCGCCGGACCACCTCCTCAAACGCGGCATCAGTAGCCTGCCGACGATCGGCGACGGCCGCCAGTCCGGCACGGCGGACAGTCCTTCGATCCTCAACGCCTCGCCGGAAAGCGCCGCGGGCGGCGGTCTCGCCTGGCTTCGCTCCGGCGACATCATCCGGATCGATTTCAATCACGGCCGCTGCGACATGCTGGTCGACGACGCAGAGATCGAACGCCGGAAAGGTGATGGGATTCCGCCGGTGCCGGCCGATGCCACGCCGTGGCAGCGAATATACCGCCGGTCGGTCAATCAGCTTTCGGAAGGGGCCGTGCTTGAAGGGGCGGCAGACTTCCGCCAGATTGCAAAGGTTCCGCCACGTCACAACCATTAGGGGACACTCCCTACGGAAGTAAGAAAGGGTTCACCTCGTAACTAGTTCGGGAATTCGTAAAAGGCTTCGTTAATGTGGGTTTGAGACGGTATTATAACTTCTCGCATCTGCTCAAGACTGAGACACCGAATTGCCGAAAAAAACACCGACCCGGTCGGAACAGGAATTCCAGAATCTGTTAAGGCGCCTCGAGCTTGCGCTCGACGCGTCGCAGATCGGCGTTTGGGAGCATAATGTGCGCACCAACCAGATCCTGTGGGATGCGCAGATGCATCGGCTCTATCAAACGGGCGAGACCATGTGTGTCGTTCCGACATCGATTTGGTGCGATGCGATCCATCCGGACGACCGGCAACGCGCAGTGCAGGAATTCGAGGAGGCGGTCGCCCGGCGCGGTGCCTACAATTCCGAATTTCGCATCATCCTGCCAAGCGGCGAAATCCGGCATTTGCGCTCGCGGGCGCATTTCTACGTCAGCGAGGAGGGCGCTCCCTCGTTCATCGGCGCTGAGTGGGACGTCACGGCGGACGTCATGTTGAACGCCGAGCTGAAGAGCCAACGACAGGTCGCCGAGGCGCGGGCAAGGGCGCTTGAAGAAAGCAACGCGCGCATCGAATATGCGGCCGAGCACGATTATTTGACCGGGCTGCCCAACCGCCGCCTGTTCGACAGGCGGTTTACCGAACTGCATGCCGATAAGTCGAACTCGACGCTTGCCATCCTTCACCTTGGCCTAGACCAGTTCAAGCAGATCAACGACAGCTATGGCCACGCTGCAGGCGACGCCGTTCTGCGCGCGGCAGCGCTGCGGATTACGGCCGCCGTTCCGGGAAGCAGCCTCGTCGCGCGGGTTGGCGGCGATGAATTCGTCGTTCTGCTCTGGAATTTCGCAGGTGTCGAAGAACTCACCCGCATTGCGGCGGATGTGCAGCAGCGGCTGCGCAAGAAGATCCGGTTCGGCCAGGAACTGCTGCAGTCCGGCACGTCAATCGGCATATCATGGAACACCGGCCGGCGGACGCGCAATCTGTTCGCCGAGTCCGATCTTGCGCTTTATCAGGCGAAGAAACTCGGCTTGAACCGCATCGAATTCTTTACCCGGCAGTTGCAGGACGAGCTGCTCGGCAAACGGCGCCTCGCCGAAGAGCTGAAGCGCGGCCTGGAGCGCGGAGAGATCGTCCCTTATTACCAAGTGCAATATGACGCCAGGACGCGCGCGATTTCCGGCCTCGAAGCGCTTGCCCGCTGGCTTCATCCGGAAAGAGGCTTGCTGTCGCCTGCTGCGTTCCTGAAGATTGCGGAAGAAAGTGGACTTTCGGCAGACATCGACGAAACAATCCTCAGGAAGGCGCTGGATGATCGCCGCCATTGGCAGGATCGGGGCGCCGCTGTTCCGCGCATAGCGGTCAACATTTCCAGCGCGCGGCTGTTCGATCCGGCGCTGCTCGATGGCCTCCGGGCGATGGAGGTTCCTCCTAGCGAATTCGCTTTCGAGCTGGTGGAGACGATCTTTCTCGACGATCCCGATGAGAGGCTGCTGAGCAATATCGATCAGATCAAACAGATGGGCATCGATATCGAGATCGATGATTTCGGCTCGGGGCACGCCTCACTAATCGGGTTAGCAAAGCTGCGCCCAACACGCTTGAAACTCGACCGGCAGTTGGTGACCGACATCGTCGAATCCGAGGAACAACACCGTGTCGTCAGTTCCATCATCGACATCGCCAAGGCGCTCAATGTCGGCGTGATCGCGGAAGGCGTTGAAACGGAGGGCCACGCTGAAGCGTTGACGCAGCTCGGCTGCGACATGCTGCAGGGTTATGCACTCGGCTATCCGATGCCAGCTGCGGAGATCGGCAAGCTCATTTCGCCGACTGGCCGAATTCCGGTCAAATCGGGTGCGGGCGGACGAACGCTGGGGGTTACGATTCCAGCTCCCGGCGGGCTTCCAGATACCATTCGACAAAAGCTCTGATGCCGGTTTCGAGCGTCGTGTCCGGTTTGTATCCCGTCAGGGCGACAAGCAGGTCCGGGCTTGCGAAGGTGCGCGGCACGTCACCCTTCTGCATCGGCAGCATCTTGCGCTGCGCCGGCTGGCCGAGCGCTCTCTCCACGGTCTCCACGAAGTCCATGAGGCTGACCGGCTGACCGCCGCCGATATTGACGATGCGGAACGGGGCCTGGCGGGAGAGCGTCTCGACCTTCTCGTCGGCGACGCGGTTTTCCTCCGAGGGCGTGATCGTGGAAAGTCGCACGATCGACTCGACGAGGTCGTCGATATAGGTGAAATCGCGGCTCATCTTGCCTTCGCCGTAGATTTCGATCGGCTGGTCTTCCAGCATGCTCTTCACGAACTTGAAGAGCGCCATGTCCGGGCGGCCCCAGGGACCATAGACGGTGAAGAAACGGAAGGCGGTCGTCGGCACCTTGTATAGATGCGCATAACTGTGCGCCATCAGCTCCATCGACTTCTTGGTCGCGGCGTAGACCGTCAGGGGTTCGTCGGCCCTGTCGGTCTCATGGAAGGGAACGGAGGGATTCGCACCATAGATCGAAGAGGTCGAGGCCAGCATTAGATGCTGCACCTTATGGCGCTCCGCGGTTTCCAGGATATTCCACGAGCCTTCGACGTTCGAGCTCAGATAGGCGCGAGGATTTTCGAGACTGTAGCGGACGCCGGCCTGGGCCGCGAGGTGGATCAGGACGTCCGGCTTTGCCTGGCTGACCGCGTCCTCCAGCGCCTTCTGATCTTCAAGCATGGCGACCACCGGCTTGAAGGTGGGGAACTGGGCCAGAGCCGCATGCCGCATGTGCTTGAGCTTGACGTTGTAATACGGGGTCAGGCCGTCGAAACCGGTAACCCGATGCCCATCCTGCAACAGGCGCCGCGCGAGGTGAAAGCCGATGAAGCCTGCGGTGCCTGTTATGAAGTAATGCATTTCTATCTCTTCTCCGTCTTCTTACCGACGGCGAAGTGGCTGAAGCCGTGACGCGTGATTTCGGTGACAGGATAGACATTTCGCAAGTCCACGACCACGGGATTCTTCATCGTGGTCTTCAGGCGCTTGAAGTCGAGCGCACGGAATTCATCCCATTCGGTAACGAGCACGATGGCGTCGGCGCCTTCGGCGATTTCATAAGGGTCCGTGCCGTAAGTGACAGGGCCAAGCATTTCCTTGGCCGCTTCCATGCCTTCTGGATCGTAGGCGTGAACGGTGGCGCCGCCGTCGAGCAATGCCTGGATAATGGTGATCGACGGCGCATCGCGCATGTCGTCGGTGTTCGGCTTGAAGGTCAGGCCGAGCACGGCGATCTTCTTGCCGCGCACGCTGCCGCCGCAGGCGGCGATTACCTTGCGGCCCATGGCCCGCTTGCGGTTGTCGTTGATCGCCACCGTCGTTTCGATGAGGCGCATCGGGCTGTCATAATCCTGGGCGGTCTTGACGAGCGCCAGCGTGTCCTTCGGAAAGCACGAGCCGCCATAGCCGGGACCCGCATGCAGGAACTTGTCGCCGATGCGTTTGTCCATACCGATGCCCTTGGCAACCTTCTGCACGTCCGCGCCGATCTGCTCGCAAAGATCGGCGATTTCGTTGATGAAGGTGATCTTCATGGCGAGGAAGGCGTTGGCGGCGTACTTGATCAGCTCCGACGTGCGGCGCTCGCAGAAATAAAGCGGTGCTTCGTTGAGGTAAAGCGGCCGGTAGACTTCGCGCATCACTTCCGTGGCGCGTGCATCTTCCGTGCCGATGACAATGCGGTCGGGGCGCTTGAAATCGGTGATGGCAGCACCTTCGCGGAGGAATTCCGGGTTGGAGACGACGGCGATATCCTTGCCGGGGAACTCCTCGCGGAAGATGCGCTCGATCTCATCGCCGGTGCCGACGGGAACAGTGGATTTCGTCACGACGACCGTGAAGCCGCTGACGGCGGCGGCAATCTCGCGTGCTGCAGCATAGACGTAACTCAGGTCGGCATGGCCGTCGCCGCGGCGCGACGGCGTGCCGACTGCGATGAAAACGACATCGGCGTCTGCGACCGGTGCAGCGAGGTCTTTGGAGAAATCGAGGCGACCGGCGGCCCGGTTATGTTCGATGATGGCATCGAGGCCCGGCTCGAAGATCGGCACTTCACCGCGCTCAAGGGCATCGATCTTCGCTTCGGATTTATCGACGCAGGTGATGTGGTGGCCGAAATCCGCAAGGCAGGCACCCGAGACGAGACCGACATAGCCCGAACCAATCATAACAATGCGCATAGGATAACCTTCATGAAAACGATCGCGGCCTACCGGCGGCAAAACGCGATCGTGTTACAGGCGCACCGTTATAAATTCAAGACAGCGCCAGTTCTCAGCTGCGCCCAAACTCGTCGACGATGCGGATGATATCGTCCTCGCCGAGGTAGGAGCCGGTCTGCACCTCGATCAGTTCGAGCATGATCTTGCCCGGGTTTGCCAGGCGGTGCACCTCGCCGAGCGGGATATAGACCGACTCGTTTTCCCGCAGCATCTGTACATTCTCGCCGATCGTCACCTCGGCCGTGCCCTTGACGACGATCCAGTGTTCCGAGCGGTGGTGATGCTTTTGCAGCGACAGCTTCTTGCCGGGTGTCACGAAGATGCGCTTCACCTGGAAGCGGTCGCCGTTGAAGATCGAGGTATAGCCGCCCCAAGGCCGGTACGAGGTCGGATGGGTCTCGGTCAGTTTCGACGTCGCGGGCAGGGCGGCGAGGGTCTTGACGAGGTCGCCGACGCTCTGGCTGTCCTGCAGCTTCCCGACATAGACGGCATCTTCGCTGGCGATTACCGCGACATCCTCCATCCCCTGAACGGCTAGATGCACGCCGTGGCTCATCACCAGCGAGTTGCGGCTGTTGACGAGCGTCGTGTTGGCGGTCGCGACGTTGCCGTTCGGGTCGCGTGTCCCGGTTTTCCAGACGGAATCCCAGCTGCCGAGATCCGACCACTTGAAGGGCGAGGGCACGACGGCGGCATTGGCCGTCTTTTCCATGATCGCATAGTCGATCGAGATGTTGGGGGCCGTTGCGAAGGATTTGGCGTCGAGACGGGTGAAGTCGAGATCGCGGGCGGCCTTCGCGACGGCGTCTCCTGCCGCTATCATGACGTCCGGGGCATAGTTGCGCATCTCGGCCAGGAGTGAAGACACCTGGAACATGAACATGCCGGAATTCCAGTAGAAGCCGCCGGCAGCCACCATGTCTTTCGCCTTGTCTGAAGGCGGCTTTTCGATGAAGCGCCTCACTGTCTGCGCGCCGGTCGGAAGGTTTTCGCCGCCTTCGATATAGCCGTAACCGGTTGCTGGTTCGGACGGCTGGATGCCGAACGTCACGAGCTTGCCGCTGGCGGCCGTTTCCCGTGCCATGCGCACGCTGTCGAAATAGCTCTCGTCGGCGACGATCTCATAGTCCGAGCCGAGCACATGCATGATCGCGTCCTTGCCGAAAAGGTCGGCAACGAGGGCGGCAGCGGCGGCAACGGCAGGTGCGGTGTTGCGGGCCACCGGCTCCAGCAGGATTGCCTTCAGCGTATGATCGAGTTCGCGGGCCTGTTCGGCAACGAGAAAGCGGAATTCCTCATTGGTCAGCACGATCGGCGCTTCGTAGAGGGCCGGGTCGGAGACGCGGGCGAGCGTTTCCTGGAACAGCGTCTTGTCGCCGATGAACTGGATGAATTGCTTGGGCGCGGCAGCGCGCGACAGCGGCCACAGGCGCGTGCCCTTGCCTCCTGCCATGATCACGGGAACGATCTTTTGCGTCATCGGGTGTGTTTCCTCAAATCTTCTGTCTTCAATCAATTCTGTCCGGCCCAGTGCGTGATCCGGTTCAGTCCGGCGTCAAGCAGCTGGCTCGCGGCCTGTTCGGTTTCCGCTTCGACATAGCAGCGCATCTCCGGCGCGTTGCCCGAGGGACGGAAATGGATGATGCGCTTGTCGGCCAGCGTGACGCGCAAGCCATCGATATCGCTTGCTGTGAAGGGCTTGCCAATAGGCTTCAGGAATTCGGCGAGGTTTTCCAGCGAGGCGCGCAAATAGGCCATCAGCCGTGCGCTCGTCTCGACCGGGAAGTTCTCCAGCCGGTCGGCCGCCGCGACCGGAAGTTTGTAGGAACCGGCAATCGCAGACAGCGGCTTCTTCTGTGCCGCCGCCAGCGAAAGGACCGCCAGGATCGGCAGGAAGCAGTCGCGTGTCGGCAATGCCTCCAGCGTCTTGCCGTTGATGGCGAAATCCGAACCGATCAGCAGGCCGCCATTGGCTTCAAAGCCCATCACGCGGTCCATGCCTGCGGAGATCGCCTCCTGCATGCCGGCGATGACGAAGGGCGAGCCGACACGCGTGCGGATGACGTTGAAAGAGCCGGCCGTCTCGATGCCGGAGTTGGAGGTAACGGGCGTTACGACGGTGCCGGCGTTCAGAAAATTCGCAGCGATGAGCCCGAGCAGGTCGCCGCGCAGCGGAGCGCCGGTCTCGTCCGCCGCCAAAGGCCGGTCGCCGTCGCCATCGGCCGAAACGAGCGCATCAAGTGTCAGGGACTGTGCCCAATCCTTCAGGAACGCGATAGTTTCCGCCGAAACGGCTTCGGTATCCACGGGGATGAATGTCTCCGACCGTCCAAGCGCGATGGCTTCGGCTCCGTAATGCGACAGCAGCCGCACCATCATGTCGCGGGCAACCGTACTGTGCTGATAGACGCCGATCTTCAGGCCGGAAAGGGCATTTGGAGGCAGGATGCCGGCGTTACGCGCCATGAAGGATTCGGCGCATTCGCCGGACCTGTCCTCAATTTCTGCTTTGCCTGCCATTACGCCTTCGGGCAGGGGGCGGTCGAGCTTGGCTGCAAGATCGGATATCGCCGCTTCGTCCGCCTTATCGATCTCGCCATCGGGCCGGTAGAATTTGATGCCGTTGCGGTCCGCCGGGATGTGCGAGCCGGTGATCATCAGGCTGGCGGCCTTGTTGCGCGATCCGTAGAGCGCGAGCGCCGGTGTCGGAACGGTGCCGCAGTCGGCGACCCTGAAGCCCAGTCCGGTCAGCGCGAGAGCACAGGTCTCAGCGATCGCAGGGCTGGAATCGCGGAAGTCGCGGCCGAGCAGGACGAGATCGCCTTCTTTTGCGTGGCCGCTTTCAAGAAGATACTGCCCGAACGCTGTCGCATAGACAGTCGACGCCCGGCCTTTCAGATCGGTGGAAAGGCCGCGCAGGCCGCTTGTTCCAAATTTCATCCGTGTTAAGCCTTTGCTGACGCTTGCTTTCCTGCGCGAATTATCACCAGTCTGACGATACTTCGTAAATTTTGGCCGCGATAGGTGACTAAAATATTCTACACCTCCCTTTTCAAGGCAAATCCATCAACCCTTCGGTGGAACGAGGACGATCGATGAGCGAACAGACCATCGCGCTCGAAGAAAGCTGGAAGGCGGCGCTCGCGTCTGAATTTTCCAGTCCCTACATGCAGCAGCTCAAGGATTTCCTGCTGGTGCAGAAGCGGAGCGGCAAGCGTATCTTCCCCAAGGGGTCGGAGTATTTTCGCGCGCTCGATCTCACGCCGCTCGCCGAAGTGAAGGTCGTCATTCTCGGGCAGGACCCCTATCACGGTCTCGGGCAGGCGCATGGGCTCTGCTTCAGCGTTCGCCCAGGCGTGCGCATCCCGCCCTCGCTGGTCAATATCTACAAGGAGATGGAAACCGATCTCGGCATCAAGCCGCCGCGGCACGGCTTCCTGGAGCATTGGGCGCGGCAGGGCGTGTTGCTGCTGAACAGCGTTCTGACCGTCGAGGAGGCGCAGGCCGCATCGCATCAGGGCAAGGGCTGGGAGCGCTTCACCGATGCGGTGATCCGCAAGGTCAACGAGGAATGCGAGTCCGTCGTCTTCATGCTCTGGGGTTCCTATGCACAACGAAAGGCCGCTTTTGTCGACACCTACCGCCATCTTGTCCTGAAAGCGCCGCATCCGTCGCCGCTTTCGGCGCATAACGGCTTTTTCGGATGCAGGCATTTTTCGAAGGCGAACGCTTTTCTGCAGTCTCACGGCCGTGCGCCCGTCGACTGGGAATTACCTGCCAATCCGCAGGATATCTAGCTTTTTCTGAACGCCTCCGGATCGGCGTTCAACAAAAGGAGACAATGCGTTTTGATCTCCCGGACTATTCCAAAACGCTCGAAGCGATCATCTATGACCCATCAAAGGCTCGCCGTCGCGGGCAAGAAAGGGGTCTCGACATGCTCAACCAGATCAAGGGCCTGCACCATGTCACATCGATGGCGGAGGACGCTGGCACAAATAATCAGTTCTTCACGAACGCGCTCGGCCTGCGCCGCGTCAAGAAGACCGTGAACTTCGATGCGCCCGACGTCTATCATCTCTATTATGGCGACGAGATCGGTTCGCCGGGCTCAATCATGACCTATTTCCCGTTTCCCAAGATGGCGCAGGGCCGTCCAGGCACCGGCGAGGTGGGCACGACCGTCTTCTCCGTTCCCGAGGGTTCGCTCGGCTTCTGGAGCGACCGGCTCGCCAAAGTCGGCACCGGCGGTCTCAAGGCCGACGAGAGCTTCGGCCAGAAGCGGTTGAGCTTTGCGGGTCCCGATGGCGACGGCTTCGCGCTTGTCGAGGTCAGGGACGACGGCCGCCAGCCATGGACGCATGGCGGCATCAGCGAGGATTACGCCATCCGCGGTTTCCACTCCGTTGCCATGCGCCTTCGCGATGAGGGTGCGACGTCCGAACTCCTGAAATTCATGGGCTATGAAGTCCAGGAGGAGAAGGACGGCGTGAAGCGCTTGGTGATGCCGGGCGGAAATGGCGCGCATCTGGTCGATCTCGAAACGATGCCGAATGTTTCCCGTGCGCTGCCGGGTGCCGGCTCCGTGCACCACGTCGCCTTTGCCGTCGAAAACCGCGAGAAGCAGCTCGAAGTCCGCAAGGCCCTCGTGGATACGGGCTACCAGGTGACACCGGTTATCGACCGCGATTATTTCTGGGCGATCTATTTCCGCACGCCGGGCGGCATTCTCTTCGAGGTCGCCACCAACGAACCCGGCTTCGACCGGGATGAAGACACGGCTCATCTCGGCGAGGCGCTGAAGCTGCCGCAGCAACATGCGCATCTGCGGCAGCTGATCGAACAGCACTTGCCGCCGCTCGAAGCATAAGGGGCAGACCGATGAACGACCACAGCTATGTGCATCGGCTGTACGCCGGTGCACCGGGAAAACCTATCCTCTTCGTGCTGCACGGCACCGGAGGCGACGAAAACCAGTTCTTCGATTTCGGACGGCGGCTGCTGCCCGATGCGACGATCGTCTCTCCCCGCGGCGACGTTTCGGAACACGGCGCGGCACGCTTTTTCAAGCGCACCGGCGAGGGCGTCTACGACATGGACGATCTTGCCAGGGCCACGCGGAAGATGGCGGCTTTCGTCAAGGACATGACGGTCGATCACGGCGCGTCGCACATCCTGGGCATCGGCTTTTCCAACGGCGCGAACATCCTCGCGAATGTGCTGATCGAAAATGGGTTGTTTGATGCGTCGGCGCTCATGCATCCGCTGATCCCGTTCCAGCCGAAGCCGAATCCGGAGCTTGAAGGCCGCAAGGTGCTGATCACGGCGGGCGAACGTGATCCGATCTCTCCGGTCGGGCTGACCCAAGCGCTCGCCGTCTATTTCGCCGGGCAGGGGGCGGCGACCTGGACAGAGTGGCACCAGGGCGGGCATGACATCCGCCCGAACGAGATCGACGCCGTGCGGCGTTTCTTCGAGCCGTATTTCTAACTAGCGGAAGATTGGCGGCAGTGCTTCCGAGACCTCTTTGTCCGGCGCGGGCATCCAGCGTCCCGTCGAAAAATAGGCCCTCGTCCGCGTCTGCGGACCGGGTGCTGCCTTGATCGTCAAGATAAAGTTGAAGCTGTTCTCGCTGCTGAATTCGCGGGAGAAGACTACACTTGCGCCAAAACCTTCCGCCCTGACATCCTTCAGCTCGCCGATCGCGCTCAAGGCATCATGAAAATCCGGCCAGTGCGGTTGTGCGAGCACCGTTTCGAAAACGCGCATGAAAGACGGATCGAGCCGGCCCGCGCTATCCGTCACCGGCCCGACGATCTTGGCGCGCATGTTGGAAATCGCGCCTTTGCGATCTCCGCGAATGATTAGAAACACCGAACTCAGCGGGCGCTCCCCATCTTCCTTGTAGACCTCTTGAAAAGAGCATTCATAGGCGCTGCTGCCCATGGCGGAGGCACGCCATGAGGTCATCTCTATGCCTGCCTTGCGCAACGTTTCACACATGTCCGGTCCGGACACCCGCCAGGTCCGCAGGAAATTTCCGGCGAGTTCGGGCTGCGGAACATCGATCAGCCTCGGCGGGATCTTGACCGACTGCAGTGGAGCAGGCGTTGCAACCTCTACCAGCGGCGGCGGCGGTTGCTGGACCTTTTGCGGATTGAGATCGTAGCCCAACAAAGGTGTCAGGGCACGTAGATGGCGCATGTCGTTGGATAGCAGGACCGTGCCGGCAACGAGCGAGATCGAAAGCGCGAGCATCAGCCACAGTGCTGCACGGCGCTTGCGGCGCCGCGGCGGCGTTTTCATGTCGAGGCCGGACGGTTGTGTGGCCAAGGCTTTCACTCGTTGCAGATGCGCCACTGTAGACAGCATGCTTCAGGTTTCTCTTGCAACCAAATTGATCGCTGGGAGTGCTATATTAGTAAAGAATTCACTCCGTTTGCGCTAGGACGGCCAGAAGCGGCCACGCGAACCAATCTGCGGTACCGGCAAAGAGGTGCTGTCATTCAGGCTTTGCTGCTTCTACGAAGTAATTCTCTTGAGATTTCAACGGCGTTGCTTCATGATAATTGCGATGCGAAGATTTTCGTGTCGTGCCTTATGACGATCGATGCAGATCGTTTCAGCAATGAACATGTTTCTTCGCGCCCAGCAGCGATGCTGTGGTTCAGGCTTTAGCGTTTTTGGATATTCTCCCCTGCAAACTTGAGGCAGGGTTTGCTTGGGAAGGTTGCATGAGTTCGGAATTTGCGGTTCGCGCGATGCGGCCGGGTGAGTTAGAGCTTGTGCTCGAGTGGGCAAGGCAAGAGGGGTGGAATCCAGGACTCGACGATTCGCTCGCTTTCCAGGAGGCCGACCCGTCCGGCTTTTTCGTTGGTGCTGTCGGTGAAGTCCCGGTAGGCTCCATTTCGGTGGTGAAGTACGGCGAAGGCTTGGCGTTTCTCGGCCTCTATATCGTCCATCCAGATTTCCGGGGCAAAGGCTACGGCAGGGCGCTCTGGAAGGCCGGTGTGGCGTCCGCGGCAGACCGCACGATCGGTCTCGACGGTGTCCCCGCACAGCAGGAGAATTATCGCAAGGCAGGCTTCGAACCCGCCTATACCACGGTGCGGTACGGCGGCGTTCCGAAGACGTTGCCCCAGTCTTCGCTCTTGGCGCATCCGGTCTCCGACAAGCTGGACGGGCTGTTCCGTTACGACGCCTCGATTTTCACTGAACCGCGCAATGCGTTCGTTGCCGCCTGGTGCAAGAGGCGTCGCGGACGCAAGACCGTGATCGTGCGCAAGAGCGGCAAGATCCGCGGCTATGCCACGATCCGCCGCTGCTATGAGGGCTACAAGATCGGGCCGCTTTTTGCCGCCGATGCCGAGACCGCAGCTGCGCTGCTTGCCGAATTACTGCCGGAGGCCGGCGGCGAGCCGGTGTTCATCGATGTCCCCGCCGCCAACAGGGAAGCGCTCGCGCTGGCCGAAAGCCTGGGTCTCGAACCGGTATTCGAGACGGCGCGCATGTATCGCGGCGCCGCCCCTCATATGCCGCTGAAGAATGTCTATGGCGTCACGACGCTGGAGCTCGGCTAGTCCATAGGCGAAGCGGAGACGGTTTGGGTCGAAAGCTTTGGACGGCCCCTTTCAGCGATTGCAATGCCTCCCAGCGTCAGCACCAGCGAGACGATATGGAAGAGCTGCAACGTCTCGCCGAGCAGCAGCACGGATAGAAGCGTGCCGAAAACCGGGACGAGATTGATGAAGAGCCCGGCCCGGTTGGCGCCGATCCATTCCACGCCTTTGATATAGAGGATCTGCGCAACCAGCGAGGCGAAGATCGCGGTGTAGAACGTGATGATCCAGCCTTTGCCGTCCGGAAGCTGCGCATTGCCCGCCGCACTTTCCCAAAGCAGCAGTGGCAGCGACGTCAGCGCCGCCGCAAGCGCGGGAAACGCCATGAGCGTGCGCCAGTCAACAGGCGGCTTCCAGCGCAGGAAGATCGTGTAGATCGAATAGGCTGCGACCGCCACCAGCATTAAGGCGTCGCCGCGATTGAGGCTGAGCCTGAGCAGCGTTGCGAGGTCGCCGTGCGCGGCGGTCAAGGCAACGCCGACGAGCGTCATGCCGAAGCCGGCGACCTGTGCCGCCGAAACGCCGGTGCGGAAGAAAACCAGATTGAGCAGGAAGATGAGCATCGGGATGCCGGCCTGCTCGATCGCGACGTTGATGGCGGTGGTGTATTTCACAGCCGAGTAAAGCATGGCGTTGAAGAGCGTATAGCCGACCATGCCGTAGAAAAGGAGCAGGGGCAGCTTCTTGCGGACAATCGGCCAGTCCCTCTTGAGCTGTGGAAGCGACACTGCGGCGATGAGCGCGGTCGCAAGCGTCCAACGCAAGAAAGTCAGCGTCATGGGGCTGACATGGCCGAGCGCGAGTTTCCCGGCAACTGTGTTTCCGCCCCAGCACAGCGTCGCAATGACGAGACAAATATAGGCCGTGATATGCAAGGATGATTCTTCCGTCTTCCGAAAAAGCAGTTCGGATAGCTGCCGATGCATGGGCAATAGCCCGCGGCAGGCTGATTTGTCACGTAAAAAGCCCAATTCGCCCTGATAACAGGGTCGCTTTCCAAAAAACAAAGCTTTATAGATGCGCGGGTTTGAGCAGAGCGCGGATAATCCGCCGGTAACAGGAAGAGTTGGATGACGAACGTAGTCGTGGTCGGTTCGCAATGGGGTGACGAAGGCAAGGGCAAGATTGTCGATTGGCTTTCGGAACGTGCGGATATCGTTGTGCGCTATCAGGGCGGACACAATGCCGGCCATACGCTCGTCATCGACGGCACGAGCTACAAGCTATCGCTGCTGCCTTCCGGCGTCGTGCGCCCGGGCAAGATGGCGGTGATCGGAAACGGCGTCGTCGTCGATCCGCATGCCTTGATCGCCGAGATCGAAAAGCTGGAAAAGCAGGGCGTCAAGATTTCTCCTGACAACCTGCGCATCGCCGACAACGCGACGCTCATCCTGTCGCTGCACCGCGAGCTCGATGCCTACCGCGAAGATGCCGCCTCCAATAGCGGCACGAAGATCGGCACGACGCGCCGTGGTATCGGCCCGGCTTATGAAGACAAGGTTGGCCGCCGTGCAATCCGCGTGATGGATCTCGCCGATCTGGAAGCGCTGCCGGGCAAGGTCGACCGCATTCTTACGCATCACAATGCGCTCCGCCGCGGCCTGGGTGTTGAAGAGGTGAGCCACGAGGCTATTATGACGGAACTGACGTCGATTGCGGATCGCGTGCTTCCGTTCCGCGAAACGGTCTGGCTGCTTCTCGACAAGGAACGCCGTAAGGGCGCGCGCATCCTCTTCGAAGGCGCGCAGGGCAGCCTGCTCGATATCGACCACGGGACCTATCCTTTCGTGACCTCGTCCAACACCGTCGCGGGGCAAGCCGCAGCTGGCTCGGGCATGGGGCCGGGTTCGCTCGGCTACATCCTCGGCATTACCAAGGCTTACACGACGCGCGTCGGCGAAGGTCCGTTCCCGACCGAACTCAACGACTCGGTCGGCCAGTTCCTCGGCGAAAAGGGCCATGAATTCGGTACGGTGACGGGCCGCAAGCGCCGCTGCGGCTGGTTCGATGCCGCACTTGTGCGCCAGTCGGTTGCCACGAATGGCATCACCGGCATCGCGCTGACTAAGCTCGATGTGCTTGACGGTCTCGACGAACTGAGGATCTGCGTCGGCTACATGCTCGATGGCGAGCAGATCGACCATCTGCCGGCAAGCCAGGCGGCGCAGGCCCGGGTGGAGCCGGTCTATATCACGCTGGAAGGCTGGAAGGAATCGACTGTCGGCGCCCGCAGCTGGGCCGATCTGCCTGCGCAGGCGATCAAATATGTCCGCCAGGTCGAGGAGTTGATCGGCGCCCCCGTCGCGCTTCTGTCCACAAGCCCTGAGCGCGATGACACCATACTTGTGACTGATCCGTTTGAGGATTAATGTCGCGGTCATTATGGCACCTGGCCCGGTCGAGAACCGGGCCTCTCGAGAAAAGTAACTAATGGCTGATTTTATTGCAGTTATCCGGCGGGCGGTTGACGGCCTGGCCGAGAACACCCCCGAGATGCGGGCGAAGGTTTACGAGCGTGCCCGCGGCGCGGTGCAGCGGCAGCTCGAAAACATGAAGCCGCGTCCGCCGGAAGCGATGCTGCAGCGCCAGCTCGATAAGCTCGATGCCGCTATCCGCGAGGTGGAGGCCGAGCACTCCGAGGCATTGCCGGACGATGAGGCAGCCACTGCTGCTGCAGCAGAAGCGCTTGTCCATGAAGAGCCTGCGCCCGAGCTGCCGGCGGAATATGCGGCCGTGCCGAAGCCGGCTGAAGAACCGGTTGCTGAACAACCGGTTGCTGAGGAACCGATTGCCGAGGAACCAGTCGCCGAAGAGCATCTGGCCGACGCGGATGAACCCGCCGAACACCGGCACGAGGAGCCGCAGCCTGAGCCGCAGGAAGAGGCGGCCCCCTACGCAGCACCTTACGAGGAACCTGCACCGATAGCGGCCGCGGAAGAGGCCGCGCCGGAAGAAGAATGGGACCGTCCGGTCGAGGAAGTTGCTGCTGCGGTGGAAGCGGAAGCAGCCCCTCCCGAGGAATGGGCTGCATCCCATCACGATGAAGTGCCGGTCGAGGAATACGCAGCTCCGCCGGAGGAATATCTCGAAGAAGCGCCTGCCGTCGAACCCGAACCGGCTGTCGAACCGGAACCCCTCCGTCCGGCCGGCGAATACGATCCGTCGAATCGCCTTGTCGAACCGTTCGTCTCCTTCGAGAAGCCGGAAGAGTTCGTCGAGCACAGCCGCGAAGAACCGCTGCAGGCGGAAACGGTTGCGCATTTCGATCCCGTCTGGGCTGAACCTGCTGCCGAAATCCCAGCCGAGCCCCCGAAAGACGCCGAGATTGCATGGGCTACTGAAGAGGTCAGAAATTTCTCAGAAAGCGTTCCGCCTGCCGAGTCGGCCAATGACCACGCGCGCGCCTTCGAAGAAGCCATTGCAGGTCTTCAAAACCCGCCGCCGCCCGCGAAGATGCCGGCCGCAAACGAGGGCTTTTCCTGGGAAGCTGCTGCCTTTGACGATCTGCCGCCGATCGAGGCAGGCACCAGCAAGAAGGCCCCAGTGGCGGCCCACTTCGACGATTCGGACCTGTTCGCCGAGATCCACGGCAAGCCTGCGGCGCCTGCTCCCGATGTGCCGGGCGCGGAGTGGCAGGAAGCAAAGGAGCTTCGGGGCTACGATCGCCGCGGCGTCGTTGCGGAGGACGACGATTCCGTACCGGCCGCTGATATTGACGAGCTCGTCGCGGCCAAACTGCAGAACAAGAATTTCCGCATGGAACCGAAGCGCCGGCGCCTCGGTCTCAGCATGATCATTACCATCATTGCCGTACTGGCGGTGCTGGGTGGCGGGGCCTATGCCGCCTGGATGAACCGCGCCCAGCTGATCGCGATGGTTGACGATCTGGTGAGCGCCGCTCCGTCCAAGACGGCCGAGAGCGAGCCCGCTGCTACGCAGAACCAGACGCCAGCAGCCCCTTCGACAAACAATACCGAAGCGGCCAAGCCTGACGAAAACGATAGGCAGGTTGCCTCACTCGATGACGGCTCTTCGGTCAGCAACAAGTTTAACCAGCGCCTCATGGCAGACGGCAGGGAAGTCGACAGCGGCCCGGCTGCCATACCCGGTACGCCGACCGCCGAAGGCAAATCGGTCGCCGAGCAGAATGTCGCATCCGCCGCGCCAGCTCCGCCCGCACAGGCAGGTGCCGCGTCCGCCGAGACGCTGACACCGAACGGGCCTGCCGCTGCCCCGCAGCAGCAGGTGCCTGCCGGCGCGGCTGAGAAGATGTTCCTCTATGAGGAGCGAATCGGCCAGAGTTCGCCGACTGCGATCCAGGGGAGCGTCGCCTGGAGCGTCCAGCATGAAACTGGCCAGGGCGGTAAGCAGGAATCGACGGTGCAGGCCAATGTGACGGTGCCGGAGCGCAATCTTTCGGCTCTCGTGACCTTCAAGCGCAACTCCGACCCGTCGCTTCCGGCAAGCCATCTCGTCGAGGTCGTCTTCTCGCTTCCGCCGAATTTCGAAGGCGGCAGCATTGACAGCGTTCAGCGCATTTCGATGAAGCGCACGGAGCAGGATCGCGGCGACCCGCTGATTGCCGTGCCAGCCAAGATCACCGACGATTTCCATATGATCGCACTGAATGACTATCCGGATGCCCGCAAGGCGAACCTCGACCTGCTTGCGACGCGAGACTGGATCGATATTCCGATCACCTACCGCAACGGCCGCCGCGCGCTGATCACCATGCAGAAGGGTCCGACGGGCACGGCAGCCTTCAGCACGGCGATCAAGGAATGGACGGCGCTTGGCGACGTGAGCACGAGCCAGTAGCAGGTCTAGGTTCTAGGCGGGGGAGTTCCCTCACCCTAACCCTCTCCGCGTTTTGACGGGGAGAGGGGACCTGCCTCACTCAACGTTGCCGATTGAGGAAAACGGCGCGACACATATTCCTTCGCCCGCTTGCGGGGAGAAGGGCGCAATGGCGCCAGCAATCCAATATCGGCCAGCAATTACCTATGTTTCGGAAGAGCGCCCGCTGCCGCCGCCTCACGTTGAGGGTTCGTGCAATGCATGCTTGGACGCTCGACCATGCGTTGCCACCAGGAGGCGAGGGCGGGGTGCTGTTCCAGCAGTCCTCGCGCTTCCGGAACCATCAAGAAGTAGTCCATCATTGGCGCGACGTGTAGATCGGCCAATGTCAGGCTCTCGCCGCCAAGCCAGGGTGCCCCGTCCATCAAATCCGCCAGAGCCTGCAGGCAAACAGGCACTTTGGATCGCGCGATGGCCACTCGCCTTTCATCGCTTGGCTCCCCGCGTAGTGGCTTCGAGACCAGTTCCACATACATTCCCCAGACGAGGTTGGAGTAGATGTATCCATCCGCGATGCTGATGATCTGATTCATCCGGGCGCGCTGCTTTGGAGTTGCCGGTTGCAGCCTCGGACCTTCGAATGCTTCGTCGAGATAGCGCGTTATCGCTCCGCTCTCATAGAGATTGAAGCTATCATGCTCGAAGGCCGGGATTCGGCCGAACGGCTGCCGGGCGAGATAGGATGACGGCGGTCCCGACGCGGCAAAGACATCGACGGGCACCAGATCGTAGTCGACGCCCTTTTCGTGCAAGGCGAGCCGCACGGCCCGCACATAGACGCTGTAGTCTGCTCCGAACAATTTCGGCTTCTGGCTCATCGCTTCTTGCGACCCATAAATAAGGAAAACCGCCGGCCGCGATCTGCAGCAAGCGGCTTTCCGATTTCATATCGGGGCGTGGAACCCGTTATGCCGTGGCTTCGACGACGCGGACGGCTTTTGCCCTCTCCAGAGCTTCCTTGCGCACGGCGTCCTGCACCTTTTCGAAGGCGCGGACTTCGATCTGGCGCACGCGTTCGCGGCTGATGTCGAACTCGGCCGACAGATCTTCCAAAGTGACCGGATCCTCAGCAAGACGGCGTGCCTCGAAGATGCGGCGCTCGCGGTCGTTCAGCACGCTCATCGCCTTGGAGAGCATGCGGCGGCGCGTTTCGAGCTCGTCCTGCTCGATCAGCACGTCTTCCTGGCTGTCGTGATCATCCACGAGCCAATCCTGCCACTGGCCGCTGTCGCCTTCGGAGGCCTTGATCGGCGCGTTCAGTGAAGCGTCGCCGGAAAGGCGACGGTTCATCGAAACGACTTCCTCCTCGGAGACGTTCAGCTTCGTGGCGATCTCCGCGACATGCTCCGGCCTCAGATCGCCTTCGTCGATCGCCTGGATCCGGCCTTTCAGGCGGCGCAGGTTGAAGAACAGGCGCTTCTGATTTGCGGTCGTGCCCATCTTCACCAGCGACCACGAGCGCAGGATATATTCCTGGATCGAGGCCTTGATCCACCACATGGCGTAGGTGGCGAGACGGAAACCGCGTTCCGGATCAAACTTTTTCACGGCTTGCATGAGGCCGACATTGCCTTCCGACACGACTTCGCCGATCGGCAGGCCATAGCCTCGATAGCCCATCGCGATCTTGGCGACGAGGCGCAGGTGGCTGGTGACGAGTTTATGCGCAGCTTCGCGATCGCCGTGCTCGGAATAACGCTTTGCCAGCATATATTCCTGCTGCGGCTCCAGCATTGGAAACTTGCGGATTTCGTCGAGATAACGATTAAGACCGGCTTCGCCGGCGGTAATGGACGGCAAGGTATTGCGGGCCATGATTGCACCCTCCTGTATAGATTCCGGTTCCCGATGGAACGCGTCCCCGCGTCGGAACAGGCGAACCGGGACGTGCGGCTCAAATCCAAGCCCGCACTAAGTCTATATATAGATAAGTATGGCGGAACAGCGGTTCAAGCCCGTCAAAAGCCTTCACGAAGACGTTATACGGCTAACGGCGAAGCGCCTCCGCGAGTTCCACCATATCTTCGGGAAGCGGCACTTCGAAGTGCATAAGCTCGCCGGTGCGGGGATGCTCGAACTGCAGCATATAGGCATGGAGCGCCTGTCGGCCGAAGCTGTTGACGACTTTGCGGGCTTCATCCGGCAGCAGATTGGCCTTGGTTCTCAGATGCGCGCCATAGACCGTGTCGCCAAGCAATGGGTGGCCGATATGGGCCATATGGACGCGAATCTGATGGGTACGGCCGGTTTCCAGGTGGCACTCCACCAGCGAAGCAAGCGCTGTAGCATCCGGGTTCTCGTGGAAGCGTTCCAGCACTTCGTAATGTGTGATGGCCTCGTCGGCATCCTGGCTGTCGGCACGTTTGACCGAGCGGCGCGTGCGGTCGCCAGTGGAGCGGCCGAGCGGCACATTGATCGTGCCTGAGAGCGAGCGCGGCCGGCCCCAGACGATCGCCTGGTAGGCGCGTTCGAGCGGCATGGTGCGGCCGTGGTCGGCAAACTGCAGCGACAGGTGGCGGTGGGCGATGTCGTTCTTGGCGACGACCATCACGCCGGTCGTATCCTTGTCTAGCCGGTGCACAATGCCGGGCCGCCGGACGCCGCCAATGCCCGAGAGGCTGTCGCTGCAGTGGTGGATCAGCGCGTTGACGAGGGTGCCCGTCCAGTTTCCGGCGGCGGGATGGACGACCATGCCGGCCGGTTTCGAGATGACGATGAGGTGGTCGTCCTCGTAAAGGATGTCGAGCGGGATATCCTCGCCCTTCGGCGTCGGGTCTTCCGGCTCTGGCAGCAGGATTTCGTAATTGTCGCCGGGGCGAACCTTCTTTTGCGGATCGAGGGCGACTGCACCGTTCACGAGCAACTGACCGTCCTTGATCAACACCTTGACGCGGCTGCGGGAAAATTCTTCGCCGAGTTGAGCCGTCAGCCAGGCATCGAGGCGGCCTTCGGCATTCTCATCGGCAGTCAGGACTTTCCTAATACCTGATGCTTGTTTAAAGGGGTCGCTCAAGACGCTTCTTCTCCGAAAGTATTTATAGGACGCCGTTATGACGAAAATCGAGCCAGACGATCAGGAAGAACAGCCCCTTGACCCGGCAATGGAAAATGTCCGGCGCAAGATGGTCCGCCTGCAGATCGTTTCCGGCGCCATCATGTTCGTGAGCCTTATGGCGGTCTTCGGCGCCGTTGTCTACAAGACGATGGAGGCCGAACCGGCAGCGGTCTCCAGCTCCGGCGTTCCTTCGGATTCGCCGGTCAGGTCCACGGTTTCCCTGCCGCTCGGTTTCGCCGTGCACTCCACGTCGCTCTCCGGAAGCCAGGTTCTGTTCTTCGGCCAGTCCGTCGACGGCAAGCGCCAGGCGCTTGTCTTCGACATCAAGGCTGGCCGGCTCATTGCCGACATCACCGTCGCCGGCAACTAAGGCCGATGGTCGCCGCGCCGATCACGATCGAAAGCGCTGATGATCCGCGCATTGCGGAATTCCGCGCGATCCGCGAGCGCGACCTGACAGGCAGACAGAACCGCTTCATCGCCGAAGGCACTGTCGTGCTGCGCATGCTGGCCGAAGCCCATACCGCAAGAAGTGGTTTCGAGGCGGAGAAGATCCTGCTGCTGCGAAATCGCGCCGACGGGGTGTCCGACATCCTGGCACGCTTCCCGGACGACGTTCCGGTCTACGTCGCCGAGGCGGATGTTCTCGACGGAATCGTCGGCTTCCATCTGCATCGCGGCGTGCTGGCGCTCGGCCGACGCATCCCGGGCAGCGAGAGCTTGCTCGATAGCCTGCCGGAGCGCACACTCGTGCTCGTCGGCTGCGGCATTTCCAATCACGACAATGCAGGCTCGATGTTCCGCAATGCGGCTGCCTTCAACGCGGACGCCATCTTTCTCGACGAGACGTCCTGCGACCCGCTGTACCGAAAGGCGATGCGCGTTTCCGTGGGGTCCGTGCTGAGCGTTCCCTATCAGCGGAGCGGTTCCGCCCTCGATATCCTCACCGCGCTCGCCGAACGTGGCTTCGATATCTGGACGCTGTCGCCGCGCGGCGCGACGGACATCCGGGCGATACCGCCTTCGGATCGTATGGCGCTGGTGGTCGGTACGGAAGGAGAAGGGCTGCCGGAAGCGATCCTGTCGCGCTTCAGGAGCGCACGCATTCCGCAATCTTCCGGCCTCGATAGCCTCAATGTCGCGACGGCGACCGGCATTACTTTGTTCGCGATGGCGTCCGTGGCTGGCCGTCTCTGAATCAGCCCGGTTGCGACAGGATCGTTGCCGCGCGCTGGGCGAGGCTCACGCGTTCGCCCTCTTCATTGGCCGCATCCTCCGGCAGAAGGTCGCGGATTGGCGAGGAGGAGCCTTCGTTAAGCGCCGTCAGAGCGACCACGCCGGCCGCGATCGAAGCGATCTCTTCGCGCATGGCGCTGTCGTTGCCCGTCGTCGCCTTCGCCTTGGAAATGCGATCGGAAACGGCTGCACTGCGAGCGCGAACCTCTTCGGCAAGGCGGGCGGCAACCGCTGCTGAATCAAGTTCGGAAGCTGGAGCTTCTTCCTGCATCAGTTCCTCCCCCGTGGTTTCAACCGCTGCCAGCCCCGCATCGCGAAGCGCACGGTTTGCCTTGCGCAGGCCGACGTTGAGCAACTTCAACTGCTCCTTGAGCTTGGCGATTTCCTGCTGGCGGCGACCGAGCAGCGCTTCCTTGTCGGCAGCAGCAGCTGTTTCGCGCGCGGATTTGTCTTCGAGGCGGATCACCATATGCTCTTGCTGCGTCAGCTTCTGCTCGGCATCCTTGGCCCGCTTCTGCAGAAGATTGACGTCCTGGCGTAACGTGTCGCGTTCGTCGCGCAGCGCATTGGCGCGGAATTTTACGCTTTCAATCTCAGTTTCGCGCGCCGCCATGTCGATTTTGAGGTTGTCCGCCTGCTCGGCGAGCTTGTTGAGGCGCGCGCGCAGCGTCTCGATCTCGCTTTCCTTTGCAGAACTCGCCTGTTCGGCAATGTGAAGGCTCGTCTTCAACTGGCTGATATAGTTCTCGCCCTTGCGCAGATGAGAACGGAGTTCGGCAGCCTCGACGTTCAGATCGCCGATCTGGGCCTGCAATGCGCCGATTTCGGACGACAAGCGGCCGGCATCGAGCGCAAGGGAATCATGGCGAAGCTGCAGGGACAGGGATTTTTCACGCTCGCGTATCAGGTCCTGTGCCGTTCTAGCATTCTCCGCAGCGTAGAGCGCCCGCACCATGTCCTTCTGCGCCCGCACTTCCTGGGGGCTGAGGGGCATCGTCGCCTTCATGCGGTTTTCCGTATACCAGACGATGCGGCGATGGATTGCGGGAGAAATCAGGAAGACGAGGAACGCCGCCGTCAGGAAACCCAGTCCGAACAGAAGAGCATATTCGATCACGGCGCGGCCACTGCTTTAAGGTTTGATTTGCGTCAGCGCCAATGATTAAAGCACGCGCTGCGCCTAGAGCAAGTGGCGGATAGGTGACGGCGGGGAAGAATCCCGCCGCCGGATCGCAGCTTCAGAAGGGGTTCCAGGTCGGGCCTGGCGTGATTTTCAGATAGCCGACGTTGACGCCGAGACGGGCGCCGACGCCGGTGCGGATCGGAACCACCAGAACATTGTTGTTCTTCAGCAGCGTCATGCCGAAGCCGGCGATGACGAAGGCCTGGCCGCTGACACCGCCGAAGCGGGCATAGATGCTGTCGATTGACGGCAGGTCGTAGACCAGCATCATGACGCGCGAGCCCTGGCCGCCGTAGTCGATACCGAGGGACGGACCCTGCCAGTAAAGCGGATGTGCGCCGGCGTTCTTGGTGTTGAGCTGACCTTCGCCGTAGGTCAGGCCGGCGATGAAGGCGCCGGACCCTTCCTGTCCTAGAACGTAACCGTTCGGCAAGCCGTATTTCTGGAAGGCTGCTTCGACGACCTTCGCCAGTCCGCCGCTGGTCGAGCCGAAGAAGGAGTGGCCGGCATCGACGATCTCCTGCATCGTATACTGGCCGCTGTTGGCTTGCTGCTGCGCGGCTACCTGGTGAGGGGAGAGCATAAATGCGGAAATGGTCAGCGCGACGAGGAGCCGGCAAAAGCCCATAAATCTTCCGGGGAATTGAAGGCGCATGGTGTCATCCGTTCATCATGGTCGGTTCGATGAGCCGTTTCCGGCAGTGGATGCATTTTGCGCGGATCGTCTTAATAATCGGTTTACCAAATATGGTGTCATTATGGCGGAGAGTACGGCGCAAACTTCGTGCAATTTTGATCAAGCAAGATAGGCGGGATGAATTTACCGCCTTCAGGAGACCATGATGTCCAAGAACCCCAATCTTACATTGACCGGTCCGGATCTGGCCGCGCTACTTTGCAGCCGTGTTTGCCATGACGTCATCTCGCCCGTCGGCGCGATCAACAACGGCCTCGAACTGCTGGATGAAGGCGGCGCCGATTCGGACGCCATGGACCTCATCCGCACGAGCGCGCTCAATGCCTCGGTCCGCCTGAAATTTGCACGCCTGGCATTCGGAGCTTCCGGTTCGGTCGGCGCTTCGATCGATACCGGCGAGGCTGAGCGTGCTGCAAAGGATTTCGCGGTCGCCGAAAAGAAGACCGAAGTGATCTGGAACGGGCCGCGCGCGATCGTCGCGAAGAACCGGGTCAAGTTGTTGCTCAATCTTTTCCTTGTGGCCTATTCCTCGATCCCGCGCGGCGGCTTGCTGGAAGTAACACTTGAGAATCCGGAGTTCGACGCGAAGTTCAAGATCGTCGCCAGGGGCAAGCTGATGCGCGTGCCGGCGAAGTTCGTGGAAATCACATCCGGCCAAGTCGAGGAGGCGATCGATGCGCATTCGATCCAGCCTTACTACACGGTCCTGCTTGCCGAAGAGTGCGGCATGGAGCTTGGCCACAGCGCGACGGGCGAAGAAATTATCTTCACCGCTGAGTCCGTTTCCGTCTAGCGTCATGGTTGCATCGCTGCAGCCTGCTGCGATCCGGGTAACACTTCGTTAGCCTAATGGACCTATTCTCGAGGACTGAGGAAGCGCCACTGGAGTAAAAGTGGAGCGAAGGAGCAGGCATGCAGCGGTTCATGATCACTGATAGTTCGGATGTCGTCCGCAAGGTCGGAAAACGCATCCTTTCCGAACTCGATTTCCTTGTCAGTGAGGCGTCCAATGCAAGTGAAGCGCTTTCGCGCTGCCAGGCCGAGCTTCCGGAATATATGATCGTCGATTCCGGCATGGACGGCGCGCTCGAACTGATTTCCACCATCCGGACGATGGAAGGCGGCAAGGAGGTCAAGATCTACTACTGCGTGATCGAGGCCGATCTCAAGAAGCTGATGATGGGCAAGCGGGCAGGGGCTACCGACTTCCTGCTCAAACCCTTCGACCGCAAGATCCTGACGGCCGTTTTCGGCAACCGTGCCATCGCCGCCTGATTTTCAAGATTTTCAAAGGGTCGAGCCGCCTCCGGGCGGCTTTGTTTTTGCAGGTCCGAAACGAAAAGTCCCGCCGGAAAAGCGGGATATTTCATAATCGGAAAGGGTAATTTCAGCGTCTCAAGCGGTTTCGGCATATTCGGCGCCGTCCGGTTCGCGCAGAACATAGCCACGGCCCCAGACGGTCTCGATATAGTTTGCGCCGCCGGCAGCGTTTGCGAGCTTCTTGCGCAGCTTGCAGATGAAGACGTCGATGATCTTCAGTTCCGGCTCGTCCATGCCGCCGTAAAGGTGGTTGAGGAACATTTCCTTGGTGAGCGTCGTGCCCTTGCGGAGCGAAAGCAGCTCCAGCATCTGGTATTCCTTGCCGGTCAGGTGAACGCGCTGGCCACCGACCTCAACGGTCTTGGCGTCGAGATTGACCAGCAGCTCACCGGTCATGATGACCGACTGCGCGTGGCCCTTGGAGCGGCGGACGATCGCGTGGATGCGGGCGACCAGTTCGTCCTTGTGGAACGGCTTGGTCATGTAGTCGTCGGCGCCGAAGCCAAGGCCGCGGACCTTGTCTTCAATGCCTGCCATACCTGAGAGGATAAGGATTGGTGTCTTGACCTTGGACAGGCGGAGAGTGCGGAGCACTTCATATCCGGACATGTCGGGAAGGTTCAGATCGAGAAGGATGATGTCGTAATCATACAGTTTGCCGAGATCGACGCCTTCCTCACCGAGATCGGTGGTGTAGACGTTGAAACTTTCGGATTTCAGCATCAGTTCGATGCTCTGCGCTGTCGCGCTGTCGTCTTCGATAAGTAGTACCCGCATTATTATCCCCTTTACCGCCGCCGAAAGGTGGTCTGGCCCCCTACGCGATACCCGAATACTTCACTGCGTGATTTGGAAGCTGCCACGAAATGGTTAACAAATTCTGATTCACTCTGGCAAGAGGTAACGAATTTATTAAGCAATTTGTCCATTTCGCTGTTTTCCAACGAGAATTCGCAACGCCAACCCTTAACTTTTACATTAAGAATGACCGGTAAGCGATTCATTCGACTCACCAATGAACAGGATCCGGAAATCGCGTAGTGATGTTTACCGACCCTTAAATCATCGGCACTATCATTAACGATGCCCGTAAACGAAAGGTTACCACCGGTAGGTTTTTGTTAATATCGACGGAAATTTTTTGGGCAGACCGTTTCAAACCGGTGCGCAAGGGCAATTTAGTAGAGCCGGGATCTCGCATCACTGGAGTAATGCGTATGAAGTCGCGTGAGAGCCTAGTTCGCCTGAAGGAGTTTCAGGTGAACGAAAAACGACGTCAGCTGCAGCAATTGCAGATGATGATGTCGGAATTCGAACGGATGACGAAGGATCTGGAAAGCCAGATCGTCGTCGAAGAGAAGAAGTCCGGCATTTCCGACCCGAATCACTTCGCCTACCCGACCTTCGCAAAGGCGGCACGCCAGCGCGCCGACAATCTTCAGGTTTCCATCAAGGAATTGAAGATGCAGGAAGAGTCGCTGGAGCAGGCGCTCGAGGAGATGCAGGCGGAATATGCCCGTGCTACCGCGCTCGAAGAGCGGGATGGCGCCATTCGGGCCCGCGCCTGATTGGCTGGCAGCGGACGCCGGCGGCGGCGTCCTGGGATCGCCTGAAGAAGCCATGTATGATGGGCATAAGTCCGTCATACATGGCTTTTGGTGTTGTTAATTCACCACGTCGCGCCAATCGTCATGGCGTTGTGATTGCGCCTTGAAGAACGGGCAGAGCGGAAAGATCTTCCAGCCGCCCTTTCGCGCCTCTTCGACGGCGTGAAGCGCAAGCGCCTGGCCGATGCCTTTGCCGCGAAGGGCATCCGGCACGCCGGTGTGATCGATGATGATGAGCTTCGGCGACGTGCGGGAATAGCTCATTTCGGCCTCGTGGCCGTCGACCTCGGCCACATAGCGGCCGCCCGAGGCACTGTCTTCGTTGCGAATATCCATTGTATTTTCTCCGAAAACCGATGTTGTTGAGCCAGATCGTGACATGGCGGTGTAGCCATGCCAAGCCGGTGCAGGCGGCGACACAGTGTTCAGTCAAAGGGTATCCGATGAGAAAATTGGTGGGAGTCCGGCCGGTATTGCTTGTTGCAGCACCATTTTTCCTGGCGCTCGGGCTGGTCCTGCCCCTGATCCGATTCGAGAAACTCTACTTCTTCAATGAAACACCGTCGCTGGTGGAGATCGTCGCTTCGCTCTGGAGCGGAGGGGATATCCCGCTTGCGCTGGTCGTCGGGATCGTGTCGGTCGTATTGCCAATCCTGAAGATCATCGGCATCGCCGCCGAGGCGACGGCTGCCGGCGGCGGGACCGGCAGCTGGTTTTATCGTTACGCCGTGCCGTATCTGTCCAAGTGGTCGATGATGGACGTATTACTGGTGGCGATCGTGATTGCGGCGGCGAAGACGACGGGCCTGGCGGATGCTTTCACACAGCCCGGACTCTGGTGCTACGCAGCGTCAACAATAATTTCGGGCCTTCTTCACTCCCTTCAGGGAGATGCGCCCGGCCCGAAATAATGTCTTTGCCTGTAGCAGGTGGTTCAGTGACGGTATTGCTGGATACGCGTCGTGCGCAGGCCGGCAAGGCCGTGGCTGTTGATCGACGACTGCCAGGACAGGAATTCTTCGACCGTGAGCGTGTAACGCTCGCAGGCTTCTTCCAAGCTCAACAGGCCACCGCGAACCGCCGCGACAACCTCAGCCTTGCGACGGATAACCCAGCGCCTTGTATTCGGCGGCGGAAGATCCGCAATCGTCAGCGGGCTGCCATCGGGGCCGATGACATATTTTACTCGGGGACGTATCATTTCGGTCATTGGACTCTCTACACAACTCAAGACCACGCCGGCACTCTAGCCCGTCACATTTAAAAATTGCCTAAGCGCATAGTAAGACTTTGATAACAACTTTAGCCGCTTTCCCGCGTACCGCGACTTCTTGCCTGCTGTAGCGTCAATTTGTACGGGACGCATGGCTCCCATGCTGAATAAATAGTATCGATATTTCGGCGACGGCTTTATAAGCGCCGCAACATCATGAATGAGCGCTAGACCCCGTCTCCTCTTCTCGCAGCATCAGTCAAAGATTACGTCCGAATGCCTCCCGTCCTTGCGGCGCGGGGCATTGTTGCAGTCTTGCTGTTGTCCGGCGCCGCAAGGCTGTCGAGCGAGGGGCGTGAGCGACGGCCGCGGCTGAGGAAAAGACGATGACTAGACGTGAGCGCGCAGCCCGCAACTGCGCAGACGATAATGCTTTTCCGCTTTCCACTGCCGTTCGAACAGGCGAGTCGAAGGCGGAACTGAAGCGCCGGCTGGAGAGTATGGCGAAAGCCGCAGGCTTCGATTATTATCTCTTCGCAGCCTTTCCGCGCGGCGACAGCACGGCTTTTCTCGAAAATCGCATTGCCAGCAACTGGCCGCAGAACCTCGCCAATCTCTATGGCGAGGCCGATCTGTTCCATTGCAGCCGGCTAGTGGGTGTTCTGAAGCGCACGATCATGCCGGCAGGAAAACCGCCGGCTGAATGCGCTGTTCCGCATGCATGGGCTGCAGAACACGTTCGGCTTTTCGCTGCACGACGCCGACCTGAAGCAATACATCTTTGCCTTCTCCGGTAGCCGCGCCGCGCTTTCGCGCGAAGAAGAGATGGATCTGTTTTATGCAGCGATGGAAGCGCTCGACCGTTTCAGCAGCGAGAACCGCGCAGACGAGGGGCCTCGGGAAAATCTTACCCGCCGCGAGATCGAATGCCTGCGCTGGTCGGCGGCGGGCAAGAGCAGCGACGAGATTGCGATCATCCTCGACCTCTCGTCGCATACGGTGGTCGGCTATCTGAAGGGCGCGATGCGCAAGCTCGATTCGGTCAATCGCATGCAAGCCGTCGCCCGCGCCTTCCGCTACAGATTGCTATAAGCCGTTCAAGGCAGAATGGCGCTCACTTCGGTCTTCCCGGCACCGAACTCGTATTGGGCGGTGCCGGTGCGAAGGATCGAGAGCCGGTCGCCGCTTGCAAGCTGCGCGAGGCCGAAAGCCGTCTGCCGGGTCGGTGCGGGCGTTTTCACGATGCCGCCTGCCGCGATCGCCAACGCCGTCTGCCAGCTTGCGCCGTCGCCGCTCACCTTCACCGTAAATTCGTCATTGCCGGCAAGTCCCATTTCCGCGCGGCGGGACCAGCCTGACCGAAACAGCAGCGACGCCGTATCACCGGCCGACGCTTTGTTGACCTTGATCTGGTGGCCCTGGCCTTCGTGGCTGAAGAGGCTTGCAGGTGCTGCGACGGCGAGGCGATTCGTGGTGTCGGCTGTGGCGTTGAGGCCGAGAAGCGGCCCGCATCGTAAGGCGCCTTCGGAATGCGCCGATGAAAATGCCCTTTTTCTTTGATTTTTAATGGTTTTCGCCTGAAGCCATGCGCATTTGCACGGGCATTTCCCTGCCGCCCCAGGAGATGAAGTCGGGATTGGCGAAGTCGAAATCCGCCCTGTCGCCGGTCTTGCCGTAGGTGAGCGGCAATCCATCTATGGTGACGGTCGTGCCTCCCGCGGCGCGCAGAACCGCGTCGCCCGCTGCCGTATCCCATTCCATCGTGCGGCCAAAGCGCGGATAGACGTCTGCCTTTCCCTCGGCAAGCAGGCAGAATTTCAGCGAAGAGCCGATATTGGTGCAATCCGAGATCGCCTGCTCAGCGAGAAAGCTGTCGGTCGCGGGGCTTTTGTGGCTGCGGCTGGCAAGCGCAAGACGCTTGGCGGGCGGTTCTCGGACCGTGATCGCGATGCGCTCCATCACCGTAAAATCGGCGCCGACGACGAGTTTTTCCGCGTGTCCAGCCTCGCCTGTAAAGGCAACGCCGAGTGCCGGCGCATAGACGATGCCTGCAAGCGGTACGCCATGCACGACATAGGCAATGTTGACCGTAAATTCCCGCCGTCCGTCGACGAATTCGCGCGTGCCGTCGAGCGGATCCACCAAGAAGAAGGCCGTCCCCTCGATATCCGGCACGCGGCCGGCTGCCACCGATTCTTCGGCAATTACCGGAATATCTGGATAGCTGTGCGCAAGATGCGCGAGGATGATCTTCTCCGCCTCCTCATCGGCGCGCGTTACAGGGCTTGAATCTGCTTTTGTCGCGACGGCGCAGCCTTCCTCGAAGATCGCTATGATCGTTCTTCCCGCCTCAAGTGCCGCCTCTTCGAATGTCGCCAGCATGTTCCCCTCAATGAACGCAAGCATCCTGAAAGCCCGTCTGCAGTATATAGATAATATGGTGATTGGCTATTTTTTTGGGCGGCCAAAAAATCATCCTGCAGATATCCACCTGCCTTGAGATGTTTTTCGCGTCCGGCCCTCGAATTTTGTACGAAATTTGCTGAGAGTTCCTTTTCTGTGGAAAAGGTATCATGCCAAGGGTTGCCCACCTCGCAGGCGATTTGGTTAATCCACAGCCGGTTTCTGACTAAAATTTCCCCAGGGAATGCCTCTTTAATGTGGATTTTGGTTCGAAACGCGCCACTTACGTTCGTTTGGACAAGAATCTGACCCAGTAAAGCCTTTTTGTCTTCACATTTCCGCGGAAAGCGGTATGGATGCCCCACATGAGGTTCCGATAAAAGGGAACTACAGACCAAAAAGAGATGCAGTCATGTTGGCTCGCATCCAGGGGAAATGAGATATGGAGTATTTCGTCCAGCAGCTCTTTAATGGGCTGACGCTCGGATCCATCTATGGCCTTGTCGCTATTGGCTACACGATGGTTTATGGCATTATCGGCATGATCAATTTCGCCCATGGCGATATCTTTATGCTCGGTGGTTTCGCCGCTCTTATCGTCTTTCTCGTTCTCACATCCATCTTCGCAGGCCTTCCGGTCGCAGTTCTTCTGCTGCTGATGCTTGTCGTTGCAATGTTGATGACGAGTTTGTGGAATTGGACGATCGAGCGGGTTGCATACCGGCCGCTGCGCGGTTCCTTCCGCCTGGCGCCGCTGATCACCGCGATCGGCATGTCGATCACGCTGTCCAACTTTATCCAGGTGACGCAGGGCCCACGCAACAAGCCGATTCCGCCGCTCGTCGGCTCGGTCTACAACATCGGCGGCATTTCGATTTCGCTGAAGCAGATCATCATCATCGTCATCACCGTGGTGCTGCTGGCCGCCTTCTGGTATATCGTCAACCGCACGGCGCTCGGACGCGCCCAGCGCGCGACGGAGCAGGACCGCAAGATGGCCGCTCTTCTCGGCGTGAACGTCGATCAGACGATCTCCATCACCTTCATCATGGGTGCGGCGCTCGCCGCCGTCGCCGGCACGATGTATCTGATGTATTATGGTGTCGCCTCGTTCAACGATGGCTTCACGCCGGGCGTCAAGGCTTTCACCGCAGCCGTTCTCGGCGGCATCGGCTCGTTGCCAGGTGCCGTTCTCGGCGGCTTGATGATCGGCCTCATCGAGTCGCTGTGGTCCGCCTATTTCACGATCGCCTACAAGGATGTCGCGACCTTTGCGATCCTCGCTTTCGTCCTGGTCTTCAAGCCGACCGGCATCCTCGGACGGCCGGAAGTCGAGAAGGTATAACATCATGGCAAACATTGAAAATTCTGCTGGCAAGCCCGCACCCGGGCTTGTCCAGAAGGGCCTTACGGAAGCCTTCTTCGCGGCTGTCCTTTCTCTCGGCCTGTTCGTTCTCTATGTCGGCCTCAAGACCGACCAGAACATCAATAACGAGCTGATCATCGTTCAGCGCTGGGGCCTGCTCGCGATCTTTGTGGCGATCGCTGCGATCAGCCGCTTCGTCATCGTCGTTTTTGTGAAGCCGAACATCGACAAGCGCAAGCTTGCAAAGGCGAAGCATGGCGAGCTCGACATCTCGACTGAGAAAGGTTTTCTCCGCCAGCATTTCCTGAAAATCGCGCTGGTCGCGCTGCTGCTCTACCCGGCGGCCATCTATGCGGCTTTCGGCGCGCAGGGCTCACTGAAATGGGTCGACAACTTCGGCATTCAGATCCTCATCTACGTGATGCTCGCCTGGGGTCTTAACATCGTCGTCGGCCTGGCCGGCCTGCTTGACCTCGGTTACGTCGCTTTCTATGCGGTTGGGGCCTATTCCTACGCGTTGCTGTCCAGCTATTTCGGCCTGTCCTTCTGGCTTCTGCTGCCCATGTCGGGCATTCTGGCGGCACTCTGGGGCGTCATCCTCGGCTTTCCGGTCCTGCGGTTGCGCGGCGACTATCTTGCCATCGTGACGCTCGCCTTCGGTGAAATCATCCGTCTCGTGCTCATCAACTGGACGGCTGTAACCAAGGGCACCTTCGGCATCTCGGGCATCCCGAAGGCGACGCTGTTCGGCATTCCTTTCGATGCGACGTCGGGCGGCTTTGCCAAGCTCATGGGCCTTCCGATGTCATCGGCCTATTACAAGATTTTCCTCTTCTATCTGATCCTGGGTCTCTGCATGCTGACGGCCTATGTCACGATCCGGCTTCGCCGCATGCCGATCGGCCGCGCCTGGGAAGCTCTGCGCGAAGACGAGATCGCCTGCCGTTCGCTCGGCATCAATACGGTCACGACAAAGCTCACCGCCTTTGCGACGGGCGCTATGTTCGGCGGCGTCGCCGGCTCATTCTTTGCAGTGCGCCAGGGCTTCGTCTCGCCGGAATCGTTCGTATTCCTGGAATCAGCCGTCATTCTGGCTATCGTCGTCCTCGGCGGCATGGGATCGCTGACCGGTATTGCGATTGCTGCGGTCGTCATGGTCGGTGGTACGGAAGTGCTGCGCGAAATGGACTTCCTGAAAGCTGTCTTCGGTCCGGATTTCACGCCGGAACTCTACCGCATGCTTCTCTTCGGCCTCGCCATGGTCATCGTCATGCTGTTCAAGCCGCGCGGCTTCGTCGGCTCGCGTGAACCGACTGCCTTCCTCAAGGAACGCAGGGCAGTCTCCGGAAGCTTCATCAAGGAGGGGCACGGCTGATGAGCCCCACAGAAATGACGACAATGTCCAGCGATACCCTGCTCAAAGTCGAGCATCTGTCGATGAAATTCGGTGGCCTCATGGCCATCAACGATCTGTCCTTCGAAGCCAAGCGCGGCGACATCACCGCGCTGATCGGTCCGAACGGCGCCGGCAAGACGACCGTCTTCAACTGCATCACCGGCTTCTACAAGCCGACGATGGGGATGGTCACGCTGAACCAGCGGAGCGGAAAGCAATACCTGCTCGAGCGTCTGCCGGATTTCCGCATCACCAAGGAAGCCCGGGTCGCCCGCACCTTCCAGAACATCCGCCTGTTTTCGGGCCTCACCGTTCTGGAGAACCTGCTTGTTGCCCAGCACAACAAGCTGATGAAGGCATCGGGCTACACGATCCTTGGCCTTCTCAATATTGGTCCGTATAGGAAAGAGGCTGCGGCATCCATCGAGCTCGCACGCTTCTGGCTGGAAAAGGCCGATCTGACCAGCCGCGCCGACGATCCTGCAGGCGATCTGCCCTATGGCGCGCAGCGGCGTCTCGAAATCGCTCGCGCCATGTGCACTGAGCCGGAGCTGCTCTGCCTTGACGAGCCCGCCGCCGGCCTTAACCCGCGTGAATCGGCGGCCCTCAATGCGTTGTTGCAGGAAATTCGAGCCGAGACCGGTACCTCGATCCTGCTCATCGAGCACGATATGTCGGTGGTCATGGAAATCTCCGACCATGTCGTCGTGCTGGAATACGGCCAGAAGATTTCCGACGGCACGCCGGAGCACGTGAAGAACGACCCGAAGGTCATCGCGGCCTATCTCGGTGTTGAGGACGAGGAAGTGGAAGAGGTCATCGCAACCGTCGAGAGCCTCGAAGGGGGCGCAAACTGATGGCCGGCGAACAGCTTCTCAAGGTTCAGGGCGTCGAAACCTATTACGGCAACATCCGTGCGCTCGCCGGTATCGATGTCGACGTCAACAAGGGCGAGATCGTCAGCCTTATCGGCGCAAACGGCGCCGGCAAGTCGACGCTGATGATGACGATCTGCGGCAGCCCGCAGGCCCGCAAGGGTTCAGTCATCTTCGAAGGACGCGACATCACCCGCATGCCGACGCACGACATTGCGCGGCTTCGCATTGCGCAGTCCCCGGAAGGTCGCCGCATCTTCCCGCGCATGACCGTCACGGAAAATCTGCAGATGGGTGCGGGTCTCGATAACCTCAAACATTTCAACGAGGATACCGAGAAGATCTTCACGCTGTTTCCGCGCCTCAAGGAACGCCATGCGCAGCGCGGCGGCACGCTTTCTGGCGGTGAACAGCAGATGCTGTCGATCGGCCGCGCGCTGATGGCCCGTCCGAAGCTATTGCTTCTCGACGAGCCTTCGCTCGGTCTCGCGCCGCTGATCGTCAAGGGCATCTTCGAGGCGATCAAGAAGCTCAACGAGCAGGAAGGCCTCACCGTCTTCCTCGTCGAGCAGAATGCATTTGCTGCCCTGAAGCTTTCGCACCGCGCTTACGTGATGGTGAACGGCAAGGTAACGATGAGCGGGTCCGGCAAGGAGCTACTCGCCAATCCGGAAGTCCGTGCCGCCTATCTCGAAGGCGGAAGACATTGAGCCGGGCAGAAGGGAGAGTTTGATATGCAGGGACTTTTCTTTGAGCCGGATACGGGCGTGCGGATGGTCATCCGCGGCCTGGTCATGCTGATCGGATTCTGGACGGCGTGGCGTGCCGGCAAGGCTGCAGCTGAAAGCTGGAGCGACTATCCGCTGGTTGTCGTCTACACCTTCCTGCTCGCCTGGGTGATGCAGTTTCTGCATCACGCGCTCTTCAACGGGCCGATGCTCAGCGTCTTCTTTTACGTCATCGATTTTGTGCTGCTACTCGTCTTTTCGACGGTGGGTTTCCGCTATCGCCGCACCAATCAGATGGTCAACAACTATTACTGGCTGTACGAAAAAACTTCTGCGTTCTCGTGGAAGGACAAACATTGACAGTCCGTTGAAACTAGGCATGAATTGCCTTCAGAGTGGAACAGCTTTCCTGGCGCAGTGAATGGTGGGTAATGCGCCGGGTCTTGGACCGGAACCCGCCCAAAAATTGGGAGTAAAAATATGAAGAAGTCTCTTCTGTCGGCAGTGGCTCTGACGGCGATGGTCGCCTTCAGTGGCAACGCCTGGGCCGACGTTCTCATTGGCGTCGGCGGTCCTCTGACTGGCCCGAACGCTGCGTTCGGCGCTCAGCTTCAGAAGGGTGCTGAGCAGGCAGCCGCTGATATCAATGCCGCAGGCGGCATCAACGGCGAGCAGATCAAGCTCGAACTCGGCGACGACGTCTCCGACCCGAAGCAGGGCATTTCGGTTGCCAACAAGTTCGTCGCTGACGGCGTGAAGTTCGTTGTCGGCCACTTCAACTCGGGCGTTTCGATCCCGGCGTCTGAAGTCTATGCTGAAAACGGCATCCTCGAAATCACCCCGGCTGCAACGAACCCGGTGTTCACCGAGCGCGGCCTGTGGAACACCTTCCGCACCTGCGGCCGTGACGACGCGCAGGGCGCGATTGCCGGCAAGTATCTTGCCGACCACTTCAAGGACGCCAAGATCGCTGTCGTTCACGATAAGACACCTTACGGTCAGGGTCTTGCCGACGAGACCAAGAAGTCTCTGAACGCTGCCGGCGTTACGGAAGCCATGTATGAAGGCATCAATGTCGGCGACAAGGATTTCTCCGCCCTCATCGCAAAGATGAAGGAAGCCGGCGTCTCGATCATCTACTGGGGTGGTCTGCACACTGAAGCCGGTCTCATCATCCGCCAAGCTGCCGACCAGGGCCTGAAGGCAACGCTCGTTTCCGGTGACGGCATCGTCTCGAACGAACTTGCTTCCATCGCTGGTGACGCAGTTGCCGGTACGCTGAATACCTTCGGCCCGGATCCGACGCTCAACCCGGCCAACAAGGAACTCGTTGAGAAGTTCAAGGCTGCCGGCTTCAACCCGGAAGCTTACACGCTCTACTCCTACGCTGCCGTTCAGGCGATCGTCGGTGCTGCCAAGGCGGCCGGTTCGACCGATGCGGAAGCCGTTGCAACCGCGATGAAGGAAAAGGGTCCGTTCCCAACCGTTCTCGGCGACATCTCGTTCGACGAAAAGGGCGACCCGAAAATCCCGGGCTACATCATGTACGAATGGAAGAAGGGTCCGGACGGCAAGTACAGCTACTTCCCACAGGGTATGTAAGCTTCGATTGCACGGTCCAGTACCGTTTACGGAAGCCCGGTCGAGACCGGGCTTCTTTCTTTTTGGACAGGCGTTTCAATTCTTGCGGCCATCCTCTAGTTCTTTGAGGCGAAGAATTTTGAGACGGAAGCACCAATGTCCAGACCGCGCATCCTCGTCACCCGCCGCTGGCCCGCCGCAGCAGAAGCCGCGCTTGCCGAACGTTTCGACGTGACCTTCAACGAGAAAGATGTTCCGCTTGGCCTCGGGCAGATACGGCAGGCGATGGCGGATTATGATGCGGTCCTGCCGACCGTTTCCGACAAGCTGCCGGCCAGCGTTTTCGAGCGTGACATTCGCACGCGGATCCTCGGCAATTTCGGCGTCGGCTACAATCACATTGATATCGCTGCCGCAAAGGCAAAAGGCATCCTGGTCACGAATACACCCGGTGTGCTTACCGACTGCACGGCGGATATCGCCATGCTGCTCCTGCTGGCCGTTGCCCGCCGCGGCGGCGAGGGGGAACGCGAAGTTCGCGCCGACGCGTGGAAAGGCTGGTGCCCGACGCATATGATCGGCACGAAGGTGACCGGCAAGACGGTTGGGATCATCGGCTTCGGCCGCATCGGAAGGGCCTTTGCACAGCGCTGCCATTCCGGCTTCGGGATGAACGTGGTCTTCTACAATCGTTCCAAGATCGATGACGATGAGGCCGAACGCTATGGCGCGCTGCAGCTGGCGACGATGGAGGAGGTGCTTGCTGCTTCCGATTTCGTTTCGCTCCATTGCCCCGGCGGCGCTGAGAACCGACATCTGATGAATGAGGCGCGCTTTGCGACGATGAAGCCGGGCGCGTTTCTGATCAATACGGCGCGCGGCGACGTGGTCGATGAGATGGCCCTGATCTGCGCCCTGGAGGCAGGCACCATCCGTGGCGCGGGGCTCGACGTCTATGAAGCCGAGCCGCAGGTGCCGGAGAAGTTGAAAGCGATGGAGAATGTCGTCGTGCTGCCGCATCTGGGCAGCGCGACGGCCGAGACCCGAACGGCAATGGGCATGAAGGTGGTGGAGAACATCAGCGCCTTTTTTGACGGGCGCGAGCCGCCGGATCGCATCGTTTGACTTCGCTCCATGCGGCGCAGGTTCTCCTACCGCGAGAGCTGACGATCGGGCTCACCTGCTGCAACTGTCCTGCTGCCGCGGCTGCTCAAACCGAACAGGATACGTGCCGGGCCGGGCACGAAGTCCACGCAGAAGGCAAACAGAGCCGAAAGCAGGATTGTCGCGGCCGTGATGATCAAGAAGCTTACGGTGACGGGCAAGTCGAGCGGCAGGACATAGTAGAGCGCGGCTACCGTTACAGTTTGATGCACGATGTAGAGCGGGAACACCAGACGGTTCAACCCCGATAGCCTTGCGCTCTCGCGATTGAAATGATGGGCCGCAAAACCGACGAGCGTCAGGATCATGCTCCAGGCCAGCAAGAATATCCCTGCCTTGAACAGCGGCGTATTTTGCGCATAGCTCCCGATCGCCTGGTCGGCCGGGACCATCCAGGCATAGCGATAAAGCAGCACGGTCGTCGCCAGCGCGATTGCGGCGCTGACGAACCGCCGGCTAATGATCGTCTCGATCAATGCGCTGTGATGGCGGGCAATGAGGAAGCCCAGTCCGAACCAGCTCGCCCAAACGGCAAACCACGCGCCGTCATTGTAGAGGGCATTCGTTTGCTTCGGAAAGAAGGGCGAAAGCGCCAGGTTGAGTGCCAGCGGCAACAGGAAGAAGAAATAGATGAAGCCGGTTTTCGAAGTGCGTTCGAACCAGGCTGCAATCTTGTTCCCGGGCTGTACCAGATATCCGAATATGGGATAGCAGATCACCGACATGACCAGCAGATAGGCGACGAACCACATATGCGCCCATGTGAAATTGCCTTTGGGATAACGGCCTTCGGTGAAGTAGCGGGTTATCCAGAATTCGAGAAGTGAGCCCTGATAGCCGTTCTCGTACATGCGCTCGTACCAAACCTGCGGCACGACGATCACTGCCATGGCAAAGAGGAGAGGTATCACCAGCCGCATCGTGCGCTTGCGCAGGAAGGAAAGGCTGCTTGCCGAGCCGAAGGTAAAGGCCGCTCCCATGCCGGAGACGAAAAACAAAAGCGCAAGCCGCCACGCACGCGGGAAGTCCATGACCAGCGAAAGCGTGGCGCTTGTCTTGTCGCTGTGGATCAGCCAGTTCATGTCAGGCAGAAAGGACGCCGACGAATGGTAAAGGAGCAGGATCGCGAAGGCGAAGATCCTAAGCCGATCCACATAGTAAAGCCTGCTTTTCATGCCCGAGCCTGCGTTGCAATGGCCTATGGTTCCTCTTGCATACGCGCAAAGGATTTAAGGATCACTGCCCAAGCGTGGTAAATGCTTTCCAACCCGAAGACGTGGGTGAACGCCATTGATGAATGCGTGCCGATCAGACACCGGTGCCGGGTTGGCTAAGTTCGAAGAGCAGTTCGTTGTCTTTATCGCCAATCACTTTCCAGCCGGCTTGGCGATAAAGCTTCTCGGCTCGTGTTCCGGGGTCTGTTGTCAGCCTGATGCGATCATAGCCTGCATCCATCAGGGCCGAGCAGGCGCTGGCAAGAAGGGACGTTCCGATACCGCGCTTTGCGTAAGTATCATCGACAAACAGCGCCCAGATGTTGCCGTTGCGCGGGTCGCCAGCGGAAAAGCCTTGGACCTCGCCATCCTGTTCCCAGACGAATATTCCCGGGTTTGCAATAAACCAACGCAGATCGTCGAGTGTAACCTTGCCGGGATCGGATAGCCGGTTTTCACTAACGCTGTTTCGGATCTCCACGATGCGTGCGATATCCCGTTCTGTGGCTTTCCGGATCATATCTCCAGCCTTTGTCGTGTCAGCGGCTGTCTCGATAAGCTGCACAGAACGCTCATATCTCGTGCAGCACATGCGCTGCCTTGACTGCAGCAGACGCCCGGTTCTCGACGCCGAGCTTCACATAGATCTGCTCCAAGTGCTTGTTCACCGTGCGTGCCGACAGGCCCAATATCTCGCCGATGTCGCGGTTCGCCTTGCCCTTGGCTATCCAGAGCAGCACTTCGGATTCACGATGGGTCAGGGAAAAATGCTGGCGAAGCACGACGTCGTCGCTGCGTTGATTGGCGGCGGTCAGGCGGAAGAGATATTCGTCAGGTCCGATGGTTCCGAGGAAGGCAAGCTGGAGCGTTGCCTGACCCGCATGCGCGATTGAGATGACGGCATCGCGCCCGGCTGCGGCGCGCACCTTCATCCACTCGGCAATATGACTGGTGACGATCTCCATGCCGTCATCGCTGCCTGTCGCGGCATTGACGAGGCGGGTTGCCTGCGGCGTCGACCAGTGAACAGTGCCGTCGCCCCTGGCCGCAAGCAGATGCCGCCCGGCGGCGTCCAGAGCCACACGGGCGCTTTGCGCCGAGCGCGCATTGCGAAGGTGAACACGAATGCGGGCGCGAAGCTCATCGACATTGATCGGCTTGGTCAGATAATCGACGCCGCCGGATTCCAGCGCGTGGACGACGTGTTCTGTCTCCGTGAGGCCGGTCATGAAGATCACCGGGACCTGGCTGACCGCAGCATTGGCCTTCAGCCGCCGGCAGGTCTCGAAGCCGTCCATGGCCGGCATGACCGCATCAAGCAGGATCAGATCCGGCGTGATGCGCTCGACGATGTTCAAGGCCGCAGAGCCGGAGGTCGCGATCAGCACGGAAAAACCTGACTGTTCCAGCGCGTCTGTCAAAAAGCCCAGCGCCTCCGGCGAGTCGTCGACCAGCAGAACGATGTCGCGGGGGAGGGCCGGTTCAGCCAATGGTGTCTACCTTTTCGTCGAAGTCGTGCAGGAAGGTCATGAAGCCGGCAAGGTCGAAGGCGGCGACATAGGTGCGGAGTTCATCCGTAAATGGCTGATTTGCCGCCACCTTGGCAAGGTCTGCCAGCTTTGCTTCGATGCCGCGAATATAGCCGATCTCGCCGAGGCGGAGCAATTCGTCGATATGCGCTGCACCGGGACTCTTCATCGGCGGTTGCGCCACGGGCAAGGTCGCTTGGGCGGCGTCGGCATAGAGCCACTTCAGGCCAAGATGCAGTGCCAGCTTGTCGCGAAGCTGCCTGATATCGACCGGTTTGCCGATTGCGTCGCTATGACTGCCGTCGCTGCCGGCGGCGGCGGCCGCGTCTCCGATATTGGCGGAGAGCATGACGATCGGGGAGGTCTGGCCGGTTTCGCGCAGGCGCGAGACGAGCTGCCAGCCGTTCATGCCGGGCATCGAGATGTCGACGAGGAAGAGGTCCGGCTGGATGCCTTCGATCAGGGTGAGGCAATCGGGGCCGTTGCCCGCCGTCAGCACGACGAAATCGAGCGGCACCAGGATTTCCCGCATCATCTCGCGATGGTCTTCGTTGTCGTCGACCACGACAATCGTCCGGCGGGGGCCGTCGTAGCTGACGATCTTCTTTTCCTGCGGCGGAGCGATCATCTCGCGCATCACGGCCGATAGCATCAGGCGGACGCGGAAGGTCGAGCCCTTGTCCTTCTCGCTGCTGACGGAGATTTCGCCACCGAGCGTGTTGGTGAGGAGCTGCGTGATCGTCAAACCCAATCCCAACCCCGGCATGGGGCGAATATTGTCGGCCTCGCCCCGCTGGAAGGGCTCGTAGATGCGGCCTAGATCCTTTTCGGCAATGCCGCGGCCGGTGTCGGAAATGGTGAAGGTTGCGACCTGGCTGCGATAGCCGACATCGAAGGTCACGCTGCCCTTGTCTGTAAACTTGATGGCGTTCGACAGCAGATTGACCAGGATTTGGCGCAAGCGCTTTTCGTCGGTGCGGACGAAGTGCGGCAGGGACGGAGAGCGGTTATGGCTGAAAGCAAGGCCCTTCGCCTGCGCCTGCGGGCGGAACATGTCGACGATCTGGTCGAGGAAGTCGCGGATGTTGATTTCGTTCGAATAGACCTGCAGGCGGCCCGCCTCGATCTTGGAAATGTCGAGCAAACCGTCGATCAGGCCGGAAAGATGCTCGGCGCTGCGGCGGATAACCTTGATGGACGACTGGCGCGGCGCGGGGATGGTCTCGTCGCGCTCCAGAATCTGGGCATAGCCGAGAACGGCGTTGAGCGGCGTGCGCAGTTCGTGGCTCAGGCCGACGACATACCGGCTCTTCGCCCGGTTCGCGGCCTCTGCCGTCTCCTTGGCATTCTGAAGCGCTGCGTCAGTCTTCTTATGAGCGGCGATTTCTCTCAGCAGCAGGGTATTCTGGCGCGAGGATTCCTCTTCGGCGACGACCCGGCTGTCATGCGCCAGCACGTAGAACCAGCAGACGACGCCGGCGATGACGGCAAAGACGAAGAAGACGATCAGGATGGTGCCGTTGACGACCTCCGCCGTTTCCGGCGAGGCAGAGGCGACCTGATGGGCGATCATCGCAAGGATCGCGCCGACCGCTGTCAGGGCCAGGACCACGGCGATACCATAACGTCCGAGACGGGTGGTCAGCTTCTCGACCACCGTTTCCGGCAACAGGACCTTGGCAACGGTGCCGACCTGCGTATTGAATCGCGCCTTCGGCTTGCACATGTCGTGGCAGCGGCTGTCGAGCGAGCAGCAGAGCGAGCAGATCGGCGCCGCATAGGCGGGGCACCAGGCCATGTCCTCCGGCTCGAACGGGTGCTCGCAGACGGAGCAGGTGATGTTCGTCAGGTTTTTCCAGCTGTGGCGCGGCTTGCGCGCCAGATAGAACTTGCCCTTCGTCGCCCAGGCGATCAGCGGCGAAGCGGCCAGTGCGATCACCAGCGTGATGTAGGGTGCGAGCGAAGCGGCGATCACCCCGAAGGCGCCAAAATGGGCGATCAGCGCCACCGTCGCCGAAAGGCCCATGGCGCCGAGGCCGACGGGGTTGATGTCGTAGAGATGCGCCCGCTTGAACTCGATGCCGGGCGGTGCAAGGCCAAGCGGCTTGTTGATGAAGAGATCGGCCGAGATCGTGCAGAGCCAGGCCATGGCGATGATCGAGAAGATGCCCAGCGTTTCCTCGAGCAGCCGGTAGATGCCAAGTTCCATGAGAAGCAGGGCGATCGCGACGTTGAAGATCAGCCAGATGACGCGGCCGGGGTGGCTGTGGGTCAGGCGCGAGAAGAAGTTCGACCATGCGAGCGAGCCCGCATAGGCGTTCATCACGTTGATTTTCAGCTGCGAGACGACGACGAAGGCCGCCATCAGCAACAATGCGCCATTCTGCCAGGGGATCATGTAGCCGAAAGCGGTCAGATACATCTGCGCAGGATCGGCGGCGCGGTCGACGGGCACGCCGGCGCTTAACGTCAGCACGACAAGGAAGGAGCCGGCGAGCAGCTTCGGTGCGCCGATGATTACCCAGCCGGGACCGGCCAGAAACACGGCAAGCCGATGGCGCCATTTGCGCTGCCCGTCCGGCGGCAGGAAGCGCAGGAAGTCGGCCTGTTCGCCGATCTGGGACATGAGCGCCAGGATGACGGCGGAGGCGGCGCCGAACTCGATCAGATTAAAGTCCGCAATCGTGCCCGGCGGGCCGGATGCGTGGCGGATGCCGGCAAAGGCGCGCCAGAGATCGAACTTCTCCCAGTCCAAAAAGGCGATGAAGATAAAGGGGAGGATGTTGAGCACGATCCAGAACGGTTGGGTCAGGAGCTGGAAGCGACTGATAAGTTTTACACCGTAGGTCACCAGCGGGATCACCATGACGGCGCTGATGATATAGCCGATCCAGAGCGGGATGCCGAGCGTCAGCTCCAGCGCGCCGGACATGATCGAAGCCTCGATCGCAAAGAGCATGAAGGTGAAGCTGGCATAGATCAGCGAGGTGATCGTCGAGCCGATATAGCCGAAGCTTGCCCCGCGTGTCAGAAGATCGATGTCGACGCCGTGCCTGATCGCATAGCGGCTGATCGGCAGGCCGATCGCCAGCATGGCGATCGAGGCGACGACGATCGCGAAGAAGGCGTTGGTCGTGCCGTAGGAGAGGGTGATCGCGCCGCCGATCGCTTCGAGCGCGAGAAAGGAAATCGCGCCGATCGCCGTCTGCGAGATGCGCTGCGAGGAAAATTGCCGGGCGCTCTTGGCGGTGAAGCGCAGCGCATAGTCTTCCAGCGTCTGGTTCGCGACCCAGCGGTTGTATTCGCGTCTCACCGGAATGATGCGTTGGCGCGCTGCCATGCCTATTTTCTAGCGCTCTCTATAAAATGATTATTGAATAGGCAGCTTTGGCAGGAATGACGGAAAACGCAAGAGGCGCGGCGCGCAAGTTCATAGAACAGCCATATTTTTGAAACGCCTCTGTCACAACGAAATCCTACCACTCCGGCATTTCTTCCTAAAAAATACGGAAATCCATTATGTCTGTCTTGCGCCGTTGCCGGTTGACCACCGCGCTCCTCGTTCTCCTGACCGTTGTGCCGTCGCTTGCAAGTGCCCAGTCGGCCCCGGCCTATGTCGATGCCGGCGTCACCAACAAGCGCGGCGATGCCTGCTTTTCGGGCGCAGACAGCAATGCCGCGGTGCATCTTCTCTCCGGCTTTCTGAATATCTGGACGCCGCGCACGCCGTTCGTCGATGCGGGCGTCGAAGCGCCGGCCAAGGACAATTGCCCGGCCGTTGCCAAGACCGATTGGGACGGCATTCCCTTCAGCCCGACCGACGGCCATATCGTCAACCAGGCGGTTCACGACGCGAATATCGCCTATGTCATCAAGGTGACCCGTGCGCGCACGGCGGAGCAGGCCATCGTCGCCTATCTCGACGACCGGCGAGGTAAGAATGTCAGCATTGTCGACGGCCTTGGTCCGCTGACGGAAGCCTGGAAGGCCGGGTCAAAGCAGACGACGACGATTACGGAAGTCGCCGCCGACGCGACGACAGTGAAGTACGACGACAAGGGAAACAATCGCGGGCTCGGCAGCAAAGCTGACGAGAAAAACAAGACCGATGCGAACCCGGACATGGGCCTTGCGGTCGACCTCATCAACGCCGCAAGCGGCGACGGCTCGACAGAAGCCGCCAAGCGCTATTTCAAATATGCGCGTCCCTATCGCTGGCGCAGGGATGTGTTGGTCCTCCCGACGCTTGAGCCAGCGAAGAGCGGCAAGCCGGCCGAAGACGGCGGTTTCCCGAGCGGGCATGCGGCGGAAGCCTGGCGCGATGCGCTCGCCATGGCCTATCTCGTGCCGCAACGCTTTCAGGAAATGCTGACGCGTGCCAGCGAAATGGGCGAGAGCCGCATACTGGCCGGTATGCATTCGCCGCTTGACGTCATGGGCGGCCGCGTTCTCGCAACCGCGACGGTCGTCTACAACCTCAATAAGCCGGAGAATGCCGCATTGAAGCGTGATGCTTACCGCCAGGCGCAGTCCTGGCTCGCCATGAAGAGCGGCGCGACGGGCGAGGCCGGTCTTGACGCCTTGTCGCATGCGGCGGTGCTTGCCAACGACCGCTTCGCAGACAGCAGCGCGAACCGCGCCTATATGCTTCAACGCCTGACCTACGGTTTCGCGCCGGTCGACGCGACCGACCAGCCGCCGCGCGTGCCGAAGGGTGCTGAGGTGCTCCTCGAAACGCGTCTGCCCTATCTCGACGCCGAGCAGCGGCGCGCGGTGCTGGAAACCACCGAAATCGCTTCGGGCTATCCGCTGCTCGACGATGCGGAAGGTTACGGCCGCCTCAACTTCTTCGCCGCCGCGGACGGCTACGGCGCGTTCGAGGATGAGGTGACGGTGACGATGGACGCAGCCAAGGGCGGTTTCAACGAGTTGGACACCTGGAGGAACGACATTCAAGGCACGGGCCGGCTCGTCAAGCGCGGCGGTGGCATCCTCGGGCTTTCCGGCGCTAATGGCTATACCGGCGGCACGGTGCTGGAGGAGGGTGCTTTGGCGGCCCTGTCGCCGGCGGTCTTCGGCAGCGGCGATCTGGCGGTCGACGGCGGTTCGCTCATCCTGGTGGCCGAAAAGCCAGTGACCGTCGGCGGCGACTATCGCCAGCGCGCCAGCGCCGTGATGAAGCCGACGCTCGGAGAAGGCGGCAAGGGCGGCCTCATCGTCAAGGGCAAGGCGGTACTTTCCGGCGAACTTCGCGTGACCCTTGCCGACGGCTATGCGCCGGCGCCGGGCACGAAGATCGAGTTCCTGAAAGCGGATGCTGTCACCGGGACTTTCGGCAAGGTGAGTGTCGAGGGCCATAAAGCAAGTGTTGCCTACGGCCCGACAGCCGTCACCTTGACGATCGACGGATAACAGATAGAGGCATCCGTCGGGCAGGGCTATCATCGCATATACCGGGCAGATAGCTGCGCTCTCCCCTTCTCCCCGCCGGGGAGAAGGTGGCTCGAAGGCCGGATGAGGGGCTTCGCGGTATGTTCGGCCTTTCGCTTGTCGCTCAAGACGTTGCTTCGCTCCATCCCCTCATCTGCCCTGACGGGCATCTTCTCCCCGCAGAAGAGGAAGAGGCAGAATGCCGTTCCTCCCCGATCTGCTCATTTCGCCCCCACCTCTACGTCATATTGCGTATACGGTTTTGCGCTGCAGCGCCCGATAGTCCCTTAAGCAACAGTTAATTTCAGTTTCCGGCCTGTTGCGGAACAAGAAGAGGGGAGTTCAACCAGATGAATCTCAAGTCCTATGTAACGGGTGCTGCGCTTGGCGCCGTCATGGCGGCCTCAGCCGCCTTCCACGGCGCGGTTGCCGCCGACGACACGATCAAGGTCGGCGTGCTGCATTCGCTGTCCGGCACCATGGCGATTTCCGAAACGACGCTGAAAGACGCGATGCTGATGCTCATCGACGGGCAGAACAAGAAGGGTGGCCTTCTCGGCAAGAAGCTCGAAGCGGTCGTCGTTGATCCGGCTTCCGACTGGCCGCTCTTTGCCGAAAAGGCACGCGAGCTGATCGAGAAGGACAAGGTTGCGGCCGTCTTCGGTTGCTGGACCTCGTCTTCGCGCAAGTCGGTCCTGCCGGTTTTCGAAGAGCTGAACTCGCTGCTTTTCTACCCGGTTCAGTATGAGGGCGAAGAGTCTTCGCGCAACATCTTCTACACGGGTGCTGCTCCGAACCAGCAGGCGATTCCGGCCGTCGACTACCTGATGGAAAAGGAAGGCGTCAAGCGCTTCGTGCTCGAAGGCACCGACTACGTCTATCCGCGCACGACCAACAAGATCCTGGAAGCCTACCTCGTCTCCAAGGGCATTCCGAAGGAAGACATCATCGTCAACTACACGCCGTTCGGCTTCTCCGATTGGCAAACGGAAGTTTCCAAGATCAAGGAATTCGGCTCGTCCGGCAAGAAGACCGCCGTCGTCTCCACCATCAACGGCGACGCTAACGTTCCTTTCTACAAGGAACTCGGCAACCAGGGCATCAAGGCAACCGATATCCCGGTCGTCGCCTTCTCGGTCGGCGAAGAAGAACTTGCCGGTCTCGACACCAAGCCGCTCGTCGGCCATCTCGCTGCCTGGAATTACTTCGAGTCGGTCGAAAGCCCGGCGAACAAGAAGTTCATCAAGGAGTGGCACGCCTTCACTAAGAACGACAAGCGCGTGACCAACGACCCGATGGAAGCCGCCTATATCGGCTTCAATGCCTGGGTTAAGGCCGTCCAGGCTGCCGGAACGACGGATACGGACAAGGTTCTCGACAGCATCATCGGCACCACGGTTCCGAACCTTTCCGGCGGCTATGCCACCGTCATGCCGAACCACCACATCACCAAGCCGGTGCTGATCGGTGAAATCCAGGGTGACGGCCAGTTCGAAATCGTCCAGGAAACGTCAGCCGTCGTCGGTGACGAATGGTCCGACTTCCTGCCGGACTCCAAGGACCTGATCTCCGATTGGCGCAAGCCCATGAACTGCGGCAACTTCAACGCTGCAACGGGCAAGTGCGGCGGCAAGGGCTCCTGAGTACGAACCCGATCCGTTGACTGCCTGAAGCCTTCCGTCCGGATCCCTTATCCGGGCGGAAGCTCCGTCCCGAGCGATTGCTGCCCACAAGGCCAACGACAAGCCAGGCGAGAGAGCCCATGTTTCGCGCCATCAAGATTTTCCTTCTGACGATCTGCCTCGCCCTGCCGGCATTCGCGACAGCGCTCAAGGCACAGGAAGACCTTCACCCTCTCATCGATGCACTTGGTGTTGGCGATTTCGATGCCCGCGAGGCGGCCATCAAGGCGCTCGTCGCTTCCAAGGATCCGCATGTCGGCCAAGTCCTGCAGCAGTTGAGCGACGGCCAGCTCTACGTGAATTCCGAAGAGGGCGGTCCCGTTCTCCTGCAGGGTGGCACGGATGACGAGCCGACCTATTCCGACCCTATCACCGGCGAAGCTGCCGCCGATGTCGATCCGGACTACATGTCCAAGGTGAAGATCAACAATTCCCTGCGCGGCGTGATCGCCAGCGCCGTGAGCACGCTGACGCTGCTGAGCCCGGACCGTACCGCGCGGCTCGCTGCCGCCCAAGGGTTGCTCAAGGATTCCGACCCTTCCAATCTCGATCTCCTGGACTCGGCGCTCGCCGATGAAAAGGACGCCGAGGTCAAGAACACGATGGAAGCGGCTCGTGCGGTGATGATGCTGAAAAGCGATGTCAGCGCCGACGAGAAGAAGGCGGCGATCGATACGATCGCGGCGCGCGGCGGCCGCAACGCGCTCACCATCCTGACCACCGCGATGGAGACCGCGCCCGACGACCTGAAGGCCGGCATCGAGGCCAATATCGCCAATATCAAGCGCAATCTGGCGCTCTGGGATATCGTGCAGAACATCTGGTACGGCCTGTCGCTCGGCTCGGTACTGCTGCTCGCGGCGATCGGGCTTGCCATTACCTTCGGCGTCATGGGCGTCATCAACATGGCGCATGGCGAAATGGTGATGATCGGCGCCTACACGACCTATGTCGTGCAGGAATATATCGCATCGACCTTTCCCGGGCTCGCAACCTATTCGCTGGTGATTGCGATTCCGGCTGCGTTCCTGTTCACCGGCTTCGTCGGCCTCGTCATAGAACGCATGATCATCCGCCATCTCTACGGCCGTCCGCTTGAAACGCTGCTGGCCACGTGGGGCGTTTCGTTGATCCTGCAGCAGGCGGTCCGCACGATCTTCGGCCCGACCAACCGCGAAGTGCGCAATCCGAGCTGGATGTCCGGGGCCTTCGAACTCGGCGGGCTGTCGATCACCTGGAACCGGATGTGGATCATCGTCTTTTCGATGATCGTCTTCGTGACCCTGCTCTTGCTCCTGAAGCGCTCCGCCTTCGGCCTGCAGATGCGCGCGGTCACGCAGAACCGCCGCATGGCATCATCGATGGGCATCCGCACCGGCTGGGTCGATGCCTTCACCTTCGCGCTCGGTTCCGGCATCGCCGGCATGGCGGGCGTGGCCCTTTCGCAGATCGACAACGTCTCGCCGAATCTCGGCCAGAGCTACATCATCGACAGCTTCATGGTTGTGGTCTTCGGCGGCGTCGGCAATCTCTGGGGCACGCTGGTCGGCGCGCTGTCGCTCGGCGTCGTCAACAAGTTCCTCGAGCCCTTCGCCGGCGCTGTGCTCGGCAAGATCCTCGTGCTTGTCCTCATCATTCTCTTCATCCAGAAGCGTCCGCGCGGACTCTTCGCACTCAAAGGAAGGGCGGTGGAAGCATGATTGCGGCCTTCCTGCTCCGGTCGCTCGACCGCAAGATTTCGATTGCCATCGCCATACTGCTCGCGGTCGCTGTGCTGGTGCCGGTGCTCAATCTGCTGACCGGTCCGGATCACGCGCTGCATATCCCGACTTACATCATGGCGCTGTTCGGCAAGTATCTGACCTATGCGTTGCTGGCGCTGGCACTCGATCTCGTCTGGGGCTTCTGCGGCATCCTCTCGCTCGGCCATGGTGCATTCTTCGCGCTCGGCGGCTATGCGATGGGCATGTACCTGATGCGCCAGATCGGCTCGCGGGGCGTCTATGGCAATCCGATCCTGCCGGACTTCATGGTGTTCCTCAACTGGCAGGAGCTGCCGTGGTTCTGGTACGGCTTCGACCAGTTCTGGTTTGCGGCGCTGATGGTGCTGCTAGTGCCCGGCCTACTTGCCTTCGTCTTCGGCTGGTTCGCCTTCCGCAGCAGAGTCAATGGCGTCTACCTCTCGATCATCACGCAGGCAATGACCTATGCGCTGCTGCTTGCTTTCTTCCGCAACGACATGGGCTTTGGCGGCAACAACGGCATGACGGATTTCAAGGAGATCCTCGGCTTCAACGTGCAGGCGGAAGGCACGCGCGCCACACTCTTTGCCGCCACGGCGATCTTCCTGGCGCTCTCGCTGCTGCTCGCTTCCGCCATCGTGCGCTCAAAATTCGGCAAGGTGCTGGTCGGCGTGCGCGATGCGGAGAGCCGCACACGCTTCCTCGGCTACCGTGTCGAGCACTTCAAGCTTTTCACCTTCGTCGTATCGGCCATGATGGCGGGAATTGCGGGTGCGCTTTACGTGCCGCAGGTGGGTATCATCAACCCCGGCGAATTCGCACCGGCGAACTCCATCGAGGTCGTCATCTGGACGGCCGTCGGCGGTCGCTCGACGCTGATCGGGCCGATCATCGGCGCCATCCTGGTCAACGGCGGCAAGACCATCTTCACCGGCCTCTTCCCGGAATTCTGGCTCTTCGCCCTCGGCGGTCTCTTCGTCGCCGTGACGGTGTTCCTGCCGAAGGGGATCGTCGGCACGATCGCCCAATATCTCGGCAAGAAAAAGCCGAGGACGGAAGCGGTGCCACCCGCCCTGCAGGAAGAAGGCGTCGATGCAAAGATCCAGGCAGCGGAGTAGGCAGTTATGATCCCGGATTTCAAACCCAACAGCGTGCTCTACCTCAACAATGTCTCGGTTTCCTTCGACGGCTTCAAGGCGCTGAACTCGCTTTCGATTGTGATCGAGCCCGGTGAGCTTCGCGCCATCATCGGCCCGAACGGCGCCGGCAAAACGACGATGATGGACATCATCACCGGCAAGACGCGGCCTGACGAGGGCGAGGTCTATTTCAACGGCGAGATCGATCTCACCAAAAAGGATGAAGCGGACATCGCCCAGCTCGGCATCGGCCGGAAATTCCAGAAGCCGACGGTGTTCGAAAGCCACACGGTCTGGGACAATCTGGAACTGGCGCTGAACCGTAAGCACGGCGTTTTTCCGACGCTCTTCTACCGCCTGTCTTCCGACGACAAGGTGCGCATCGAGGAAATCCTGGAAACCGTGCGATTGACGCATCGTCGCGACGAACTCGCGGCGAACCTCTCGCATGGCCAGAAGCAGTGGCTGGAGATCGGCATGCTGCTGGCGCAGGAGCCGAAGCTGCTGCTCGTCGACGAGCCGGTTGCCGGCATGACGGATGCCGAAACAGCCGAGACTGCGATACTGCTCCGGGAAATTGCCAGGAACCGCTCCGTCGTCGTCGTCGAACACGATATGGGCTTCATCCGCGATCTCGGCGTCAAGGTGACCTGCCTGGCGGAAGGCTCGGTGCTTGCGGAAGGGTCGATCGATTTCGTGAGTTCCGATCCGAAGGTGATCGAAAATTATTTGGGGCGGTGAGGGATGATCGATCTGTTTGTCGTTGGTGGGACTCTGACCCCTCCCCAAGCCATCCCCACAAGGGGGAGGGGCTTAACCGGGCCGTTCGGTCATCGCCATGATTGCCCCCTTTTGCATGAGTTGATGGGAAGCAAGACGGAAGCTCCGAGCCAGCTCCTCTCCCTTGTGGGGAGGGGCTGGGGAGGGGATCTTGTATCCGAAAAACGCCAGGAGACGGCATCATGCTGACAGTCGAAAACGCAAATCTCCACTATGGCGCCGCTCAGGCGCTGCGCGGCATCTCCATCAAGGCGGACATGGGCAAGATCACTTGCGTGCTGGGGCGGAACGGCGTGGGGAAGAGCTCTCTTCTCCGCGCCGTCACCGGCCAGCATCCGCTGTCGGCCGGAACAGTCAGCTTCAACGATGTGGCGCTCAACGGCCTGCCGCCTTACGCGCGTGCCAAGCAGGGCATCGGCTACGTGCCGCAGGGTCGTGAAATCTTCCCGCTGCTTACCGTCAAGGAAAACCTCGAAACCGGCTTTGCTCCGCTTGGCCGCCGCGACCGCAACATCCCCGACGACATCTTCAGTCTCTTCCCGGTGCTGAAGTCGATGTTGTCCCGTCGCGGCGGCGATCTTTCTGGCGGTCAGCAGCAGCAACTGGCGATCGGGCGGGCCATGGTGACGCGGCCGAAGATCCTTGTGCTGGACGAGCCGACCGAGGGCATTCAGCCGTCGATTATCAAGGATATCGGCCGGGCCATCCGCTATCTGCGCGACTCGACCGGTATGGCAATCCTGCTCGTCGAACAGTATCTCGATTTCTGCCGCGAGCTTGCCGACTACGTCTACATCATGGACCGCGGCGAGATCGTCCAGGACGGTTTGGCGGAGACGCTGGATACGGCCGAGGCGCGCCGCCACCTGACCGTTTGAGCGGCATATGCCGCATTCCAAGGCAGCTTCCATGTTCTGACCAAGCGTGCCCGCCATCGCTCCTCTAAGATCGGCAGGCGGCATAAAAATTGCTTGCTTTCAACTATTTGCCGGATTGAATGAGAACAGCCGGGCAAGCGGCGGAGGTGCCAAGGGAATGGAATGACGATCGTGGCCGCAATCATCAGACCGCAAAGGGCCGAGGGGCGGGGGCATCTGGCGGCAAAGCTGCTGGACGGGCGGGCGCGTATCCGCGAACTCTATCAGGAGGGTGCCGCCAAAATCCGTCTGCCGGAGACCTTCGATGCCTCCTTGGAAGCCGTCATCATCAATACCGCCGGCGGGCTGACCGGCGGCGACCGGATGAACTGGAGCGTCGTCGCAGGACCCGGAACACGCATCGATGTGACGACGCAGGCCTGCGAGAAGATCTACAAGGCATCCGCTGGAACGGCTGAAGTCACGACGACGATTGAGGCAGGCGCTGGATCTCGTGTCGACTGGCTGCCGCAGGAGACCATCCTGTTCGATCGCGCCTCGCTATTCCGCCGCCTCGACGTCGATCTCGACGAGACGGCGGAGTTCCTGGCTGTCGAGGCGATCCTGCTCGGCCGCAAGGCGATGGGCGAGGCGATGGAGACCGGGCTCTTTCGCGATCGCTGGCGCATCCGCCGCGCTGGCAGGCTGATCCATGCCGAGGAGTTGCGGCTTGACGGTGCCGTAAGCGCGCTGACTGCGCGCCAACCCATCCTCGGCGGGCAGGTGGCTTTTGCTACGTTGCTTTATACCGGTCCCCTCGCCGATAGCTATCTCGCGAAGGTGCGCCCCTTGCTCGACGACCACATGGCGGGCGCAAGCGCCTGGAACGGCAAGCTCGTCGTGCGCGCTGCAGCCGCTGACGGATTTGCCCTCAGAAAAGTCCTGATCCCGGTCATTTCCGCCTTGCGCAACGGAGCGCCTGTGCCGAAAGTCTGGAATCTCTAGTTTCAAGCAAGTGGATGGACGATGAACCTCACTCCGAGAGAAAAAGACAAGCTGCTCATCTCGATGGCGGCGATGGTGGCGCGGCGCCGGCTGGAACGCGGCGTGAAGCTCAATCATCCTGAGGCGATTGCGCTGATCACCGATTTCGTCGTGGAAGGCGCGCGTGACGGCCGGCCGGTCGCCGAGTTGATGGAAGCGGGGGCTCATGTCATCGGCCGGCATCAGGTGATGGAGGGCGTGGCCGAGATGATCCATGACGTGCAGGTGGAGGCGACTTTCCCGGACGGCACCAAGCTCGTCACCGTCCACGAACCGATTCGCTGAGGAGGCTCTGATGCTCGAACTTCGACCGAACTGCGAATGCTGTGACAAGGACCTGCCGCCGGAAAGCCGGGAGGCAATGATCTGCACCTTCGAGTGCACCTTCTGTGCCGATTGTGCGAGCGATGTGCTGCAGGGCCAATGCCCGAATTGCGACGGCGAGTTCACCCGCCGCCCGGTGCGTCCAGCAGCCATGCTGGCCAAATATCCGGCATCGACGAAACGTGTCGTGAAAGCCGAGGGCTGCGCGCCCGTGAAGGCGGCGTGAGGAGAGATAAGATGATCCCAGGCGAAATCATTGCCGCAAGCGGCGACATCGAACTGAACGCCGGCGCGCCGACCGTCACGATTGAAGTATCGAACACCGGCGACCGCCCCGTGCAGGTCGGCAGCCACTACCATTTTGCCGAAACGAATGCCGGCCTCTCCTTCGATCGCGACAAGGTGCAGGGCATGCGGCTCGACATCCCGGCGGGCACGGCCGTGCGTTTCGAGCCTGGCCAGACACGTTCCGTGACGCTGATCCCGCTTTCCGGCAAGCGCGAAGTTTACGGCTTTCGCCAGCTCGTGATGGGTAAGCTCTGAGAAGAAAAAACGGGAGGAATCGATGCGGTTGACCATGTACCTCGCCGGCGCCGCGGCAGGCTTGATGATGGCAGGCATCACGCAGGCCCAGGAGCCGGATTGCAAGAACCCGAAGACCCAGTTCGACATGACTTTCTGCGAGCAGTCACGATACGAGACGGCTGATATAGCGCTGAACGAGCAGTGGAAGAAGGCGCGTGCGGCGGTCGCGGCGACCGACAAGGATCTGGACGAGAAGGATCGCGGAGCCGAGAAAGCGCTGCTAACCGCGCAACGCGCCTGGATTTCCTATCGCGACGCCCAGTGCGAGGCTTTCGGCTTCCAGGCGCGCGGCGGCACGATGGAGCCTATGCTGGTCGCGGGTTGCCTTGCCAACTTGACCGATGAACGCACCAAGCAGCTCAAAGAGCTTTCCGACGCGATGGGGCTAAGGTGAGCCGCAAGATCATGATCATCGGCAATGGGGAAATCGGTGAGACAGGTGCGGCGGCAATCGCAGCCGCGGACTTCGTCATCCGTTTCAACGAATGCCGCTCCTTTGTCGTAAGTCCCGGCCGCACCGACGTCGTGGCCGTCTGCAACACCGGACGCCCGGCCAAGGCGATGCTGGGTTCGGACGCGTGGCGGAGCCACCCGGCCGTCACGGAGGCTTCGGAAATTTGGAGCGTCCGCGATCCCGAAAAATTTGCTGCGCTGCGTGCGCCGCTTGCCGTTTCGCATCCTGAACTCGGCGACTTCTGCGACGATTATACGAGTCAGTTCAACGCCTTCTGCGCGGAAGCTGGCAAGCAGCATGTAGTTGTTGAGAAAGTGATTCATGAAGCGGTCGATAACGCCCTGGCGACCTTTGATCCCGCACCCTACGTCGTTCCGAGCAGCGGCATGATCGCGATTGCCGAGACCTTCAGCAGGTTTCCGAAAGCCGAGATCGGCCTTGCCGGCTTCAGTCATACCGGCTGGGAGTGGCACCCCTTCGCCGCCGAAAGGCAGCTCGTCGACAGCTATATCGCAGATGGCCGGCTGACACGCTATGCAGCCGAACCGCCTCTTTCTTCCTCCCAAGGAGCCTGACATATGCCCCACAAGATTTCCCGCGCTGCCTATGCCAGCATGTTTGGTCCGACCATCGGCGACAAGGTCCGGCTTGCCGATACCGAGCTTTTCATCGAGGTCGAAAAGGATTTCACCACCTACGGCGAAGAGGTGAAGTTCGGCGGCGGCAAGGTGATCCGCGACGGCATGGGGCAGAGCCAGGTGACGCGCGCCAACGGGGCGGTCGATACCGTCATCACCAATGCGGTGATCGTCGATCATACCGGCATCGTGAAGGCCGATATCGGCCTCAAGGACGGACGGATCGTCGCGATCGGCAAGGCCGGCAATCCGGACACCCAGCCGGGCGTCAACATCATCGTCGGTCCGGGCACCGAAGCGATCGCGGGCGAGGGCAAGATCGTGACAGCCGGCGGGATGGACTGCCACATCCATTTCATCTGCCCGCAGCAGATCGAGGAAGCGCTGATGAGCGGGCTTACTTGCATGCTCGGCGGCGGCACCGGCCCCGCCCATGGTACGCTGGCGACGACCTGCACGCCAGGCCCGTGGCACCTCGCCCGGATGATCGAGGCGGCCGACGCGTTTCCGATGAACCTCGCCTTCGCCGGCAAGGGCAATGCCTCGCTGCCCGGCGCGCTTGAGGAAATGGTGCTCGCCGGCGCCACCTCGCTGAAGCTGCACGAGGACTGGGGCACGACGCCGGGCGCGATCGACTGCTGCCTGACGGTTGCCGATCAGTACGACGTGCAGGTGATGATCCACACCGACACGCTGAACGAGAGCGGCTTCGTCGAGGATACGATCGGCGCCATCAGGGGCCGCACGATCCATGCCTTCCACACGGAAGGCGCAGGCGGCGGCCACGCGCCGGACATCATCAAGATCTGCGGTCAGTCGAACGTCATTCCGTCGTCGACGAACCCGACACGGCCCTACACGGTCAACACGATCGCCGAGCACCTCGATATGCTGATGGTCTGCCATCATCTTTCGCCGTCGATCCCGGAAGACATCGCTTTTGCCGAGAGCCGCATCCGCAAAGAGACGATCGCGGCGGAAGACATTCTCCACGATATCGGCGCCTTCTCGATCATCTCCTCGGACAGCCAGGCTATGGGCCGTGTCGGCGAGGTGGCGATCCGCACCTGGCAGACGGCCGACAAGATGAAGCGCCAGCGCGGACGCTTGAAGGAAGAGAAGGGCGACAATGACAATTTCCGCGTCCGCCGTTACATCGCCAAATACACGATCAACCCGGCGATTGCGCACGGCCTTTCTCATGAGATCGGCTCCGTCGAAGTCGGCAAGCGCGCGGACCTCGTCATCTGGAATCCGGCCTTCTTCGGCGTGAAGCCGGACATGGTGCTGCTCGGCGGTTCGATCGCCGCAGCACCTATGGGCGATCCGAATGCCTCGATCCCGACACCGCAGCCGGTGCATTACCGACCGATGTTTGCCTCATACGGCAAGAGCTTGACCAACTCATCCGTCACTTTCGTTTCGCAGGCGTCGCTCGACGCCGGGCTGAAGGGCAAGCTCGGCGTCGCCAAGAACCTCGTCGCGGTCAAGAATACCCGCGGCGGCATCTCCAAGGCGTCGATGATCCACAACAGCCTCACGCCGCATATCGAGGTCGATCCGGAGACCTACGAGGTGCGCGCCGACGGCGAACTGCTTACCTGCGAACCGGCAACCGTGCTGCCGATGGCGCAGCGTTATTTCCTGTTCTGAGAAATCGCCCAGGTGCACGGAGAATTCTGATGAAAGGGGGCGTCCGCTGGCTATTGCGTGCTGTGGCCCTTCTGATCCTGTCGGGGGCGAGCGGGACCGTCATCCCCTGACCGCTGGTCCATCCTGTCCAGGCGTCTTCCGGCGGGAATGCTTCGCTGCGAATCCTCATGCTGTCAGGCCCCATTCACACAGACATTGCCATTCCACTCGATGACAGGGCAAGGAAGGCGTTCCCTTTCCTTGAAAGCGCGGGCATTCCGGTCAGGGATCCGGCGGCACAATGGCTGATTTTCGGCTGGGGCGGCCGCGCCTTCTATCTTGAAACTCCGACCTGGGGAGACCTTAAGCCGTTGCCGGTACTGCGGGCGCTAACGATCGACAGTTCCGTCCTGCACGTAGATGTCGCGGGGTGTATTTCCGAAACGCATCCATCCGTTTCAGCATTCAATCTCGGCGGCAATCAGTTCGAGCGGTTGCTCGATTTCATTTCGAACAGCTTTGCAGGTCAGGTGGGCGAGGCGGTGCCGATTCCGGGTGCAGCTTACGGAATGTTCGACCGTTTCTTCGAGGCGAACGGCTATTTCAACGCCTTGCTGGGTTGCAACACCTGGACTGCTGCCGCTCTGCGTTCCGTGGGGCTGCGGACGGGCATGTGGAATCCTGTCCCGCAGGCATTGACCTCATCTCTTGGTCTCCACAATTGAACTGCCGGCCGTGTTGCCAAGGGTACCGTCGCAGCTTGCTAGTCTTAAAGTAGCTATCAACCTCGCTCTTCTATCGGTTGTGAAAAACGGCAAAATATTCTGAAGAGGAAGATTGCTACGACCCAAGTGCCCGGAATGTTTTAAAGTCCTAATGATCTTTTCTTTTCAGCCTTTTGACCTCGTTTTTGTGATTGTTTATTCCTCTCCAAGCGGCCTGCATCGAGCGCGCGAAAACATCACAACATTAAATAGCATAAACCCGTTTCAATTTTAACGATCTGCTTAAGACCCCGGCAGGAGTTGAGCACTAATCAGGTATTTCATGCGACGCCGAGCTGGAGGTCGATTCTCATGAGGAGCTGGATTTTTCTCCAGGCTGAACTTGGCAATTTTCACCATCGCGGTACGATCTTCAGTTTCGCGCTGAAGATGAGTTTTGCCGCCGTTATCCTGTCGATCCTGTTGATCCTCGTGGTGATGCCGCCGCTTGCCTTCCTTGGTGTGCTGCCGTTCACGCTCGCTCTCTCCATCAGCTACAGCATCGCGCTGTCCTGGCTCCTTAGTGGCATTGTCTGCGGTATCCTTTCGCTGATTGTCGGTCATGCCATGCATCAGCTGACGGTATCGCGTGCGGCGTTCGAAAAGCTCAGCCGCACCGATACGCTGTCCGGGCTGTTGAACCGCCGTGCGTTTACGGAGGCGCTCGACAATATCGATGACCGCGCCTCGCTGGCGATCTTCGATGTCGACCGCTTCAAGGCGATCAACGACCGTTTCGGCCATACCTGCGGCGACGCCGTCATCATCGCGGTTTCCGCAATTCTCGCCTCGGCATTCGACGGTTCTTCGGTCGTTGCGCGTCTCGGCGGCGAGGAGTTCGGCGTCATCGTTTCAGGCGGTGACGTTGAAGAGCGGCTGCAGAAGATCGAAGCCGTGAAGGCGCAGATTGCCCGACGGCCGATCGCTGCCGACGGCTGCGACATATCGATCACTATTTCGGCCGGCATTGCCGATCTTCTGCCCGGGCGCAGCAAGGAGGCCGTTTATGCGTCCGCCGACAAGGCGCTTTATCTGGCAAAGGCGCTCGGCCGCAACCGCGTCGTTCACGAGAGGAACGCCCTGCACCACGCATGGCATCATCATCTGGTCGAGGGAGGTCTCGGGGTCCAGGGCGCGGTGCCAGATTACGATGACACGCAGCGTGCCTACGGGATATAACTGTTTCGCAAAGCGCATTGGTGCTTGCGCCGCCAAGCGCTATTTTGCATGGTCGTGATCTCACAGAAACGGACATCACATGCAGCGCGTTACCTCCTATCTTCCGGCCGGAACCCCGTCTTCCAATCCCATTGGCAAGGTCGTCCTGCCACATGATCTGAGGCATCTGCGCCGTAAACTTTTGCATCTCGAAAACGGCGACATGGTCATGCTCGACCTGAAGGAACCGGTGCTGTTTGCAAGCGGTGACATGCTGGTCCTCGAGGACGGCGAACTCATCGAAATCCAGGCCGCGGACGAAAAGCTTTTCGAGATCAAGGGCCGGGACCGGCTGCATCTCATCGAGCTTGCCTGGCATCTCGGCAACCGCCATCTCGGTGCGCAGATCGAAGAGGAACGCATCCTGATCCTTCGCGACCATGTGATCCGGTCGATGCTCGAAGGGCTCGGCGCGACTGTCAGCGAAGTCACCGAGCCATTCCAGCCCGCCCGCGGCGCCTACCATTCCCATGGCAGTCACTCGCATGGGCACGATCACGGCCACCACGCGCATGACTAAACCGCAATGAGCGGGAGCGGCGACCTACAGGGCTTGCTGCGCCTCATGGCATGGCTCTCGCCGGCCTTTCCGGTCGGCTCGTTCGCCTATTCCGGCGGCCTCGAGCGCGCCGTCCATGACAGGCTCGTCACCGATGCGGCCTCGCTGGACGGATGGATCGAAACACTGGTTTCCCACGGGAGCATCTGGAACGATGCCGTGCTCTTTGCAGCGAGCTGGCGGATGCAATCGGATGCAGCGGAGCTTGCGGAGCTTGCCGCCTTGGCGGAGGCCTTTGCTGGGTCGCGGGAGCGCCATCAGGAGACCATGCTGCTCGGCGACGCCTTTCTGGCGGCGGCACGCGCCTGGCCCGATACCGTCTTCGATCGGCTGCCGCGGGCCGCTGCCTATCCCGTTGCCGTCGGCGCAGCCGCCAGCGCTCATGGCATAGCGCTTCAAAAGGCACTCGCGGCCTTCCTGCATGCTTATGTCTCGCAGTCAGTCTCGGCCGGCATCCGGCTCGGCGTTGCCGGACAGAAGGACGGCGTCGCCATCCTGGCGCGGTTGGAAGAGGCGATCGCCGCGACTGCGCATAGGGCCTCCTGTTCGACGCTCGACGATCTGGGTTCGGCGGCGATTCAGGCGGATATCGCCTCGCTACGGCATGAGACGCAGACGACGAGGCTCTTCCGCTCCTGACGGGAGCATCTGCGGTATTTGCCGGTGGCAGAGCCGCTCTCCGGGCGCTATCATCTGCCGAATTGGAGTGTGACATATGAAATCGAGAAACGGACCTCTTCGTGTGGGCATCGGCGGACCTGTCGGCTCCGGAAAGACGGCGCTGACGGAGAAGCTCTGCAAGGCGATGCGCGACGATTATTCCGTCGCCGTCGTCACCAACGACATCTACACGATCGAGGATGCCGAAGCGCTGATGCGCATGCAGGCGCTGCCGTCGGACCGTATCGTTGGCGTGGAAACCGGCGGTTGCCCGCATACGGCAATCCGCGAGGACGCGACAATCAATCTGCAGGCGATCGCCGGTCTCAATGAGCGTATTCCGGATCTCGATATCGTTTTCATCGAGTCCGGCGGCGACAATCTGGCAGCGACGTTTTCGCCCGATCTGGCCGATATCACCATCTATGTAATCTCCGTTTGCCAAGGCGAAGAAATCCCTCGCAAGGGCGGGCCGGGCATCACCAAATCGGACCTGCTGGTGATCAACAAGAAGGACCTCGCACCCTATGTCGGCGCCGATCTTGAGGTCATGGACCGCGACGCGGCGCGCATGCGCGACAGGCGCCCGTTCGTCTTCTCCGACATGAAGCGCGGCGACGGCATCGGCCCGATCGTCAGCTTCTTGAAGGAGCAGGGTGGGCTCTGACGGTAGATTCGTCACTCAGAAAGGCCCGAGGACGCGACAGCGTTAGTCAGCCTGGCCGTCATCCGCGGGCAGGAAACGCGTCTCCCACTCGCTTTCCGGAATTTCTTCACCCACTGAAACCTCGAATGCGACGATCTTCTCGATATTCGGAGAGGCCTCGCATTTGAATTTGATGTTGTACCAATGGCGGTTGCTTCGAAACGCGCCGCCTTCGGCTTGAAGGGTCAGGCCGGAGAGCTTCGTATCCGCCATAGCGTAAGCGACCAGGAAATCCGGCTTGAATTCGGCCTTCCATCTATGGACCTGCTCCATCGCTTCGATATTGCAGAGTTGAACAATGCGTTCGCCGGTTGCCACCTGTGCGCTTCCACAGCAGGCGGTTTCGTTTCCCCATCGACCGATGGAGACGTCAGAAGCTCGACGGTTATGCTTTCTTCCAACGGCGAAAGCTGCTGGCGCCCGGCTGGAAAGAAGGCAAGCCCGATGACGGCGGCGATATGGAATGCGAGCGCAACCGCAGTGCTTCGCCAGGCCATTTTGTCGTCGTGCCGAAAAGTCCCCAGGTTCTCTGCGACAATCGAAATCTGGAAGACCCGCTGCTAAAAATATCTTTGAAAAGGAAACCCGTTCACAACGGCCGTTGCGCGCAGCTTTCAATTCCAATTCCACATAAATGAAAGACCGGGTTCGACCCGGCCTCTAAACACTCGCGTAACCTCACTCCGCCGCAAAGGGCGGCAGGCGGAGCACGTTCTTGTCGTTGGCATTGGCGCTCTTGCGCTTGCCTTCCGGATTCTCGATCGCTTCCACCCGTTCCGAGAGAGAGCCGATGGCTTCCGTCAGTTCCTGGCGGGACATTGCCAGCTCTTCCTGATCCTTCTTGCCCACGAGGCGGCCGAAGAGCCAGCGGAGCAGGAGCGAGAGATCGTCCATGATCAGGAAGAAGGATGGCACGACGACCAGCGACAGCACTGTCGAGACGATGATGCCGCCGATCACGGCGATCGCCATCGGCGCGCGGAACGAGCCGCCTTCGCCGACGCCGAGTGCCGAGGGCAGCATGCCTGCCGACATGGCGATCGAGGTCATGATGATTGGCTGGGCGCGCTTGCGGCCGGCCTCCACCATGGCTTCGACGCGCTCCATGCCCCGGCGGCGCATCTCGATCGCGAAGTCGACGAGCAGGATGGCGTTCTTCGTCACGATGCCCATCAGCATCAGGTTGCCGATCAGAACCGGCATCGAGAGCGGATTGTTGGTGATGATCAGAGCAACCGCCACGCCGCCGATAGCCAGCGGCAGCGAGAACAGGATGGTGAACGGCTGGATCACATCCTTGAAGAGCAGGATCAGGACGGCCAGAACCATCATCAGGCCCATCAGCATCGCGTTGACGAAGCTCTGCTGCATTTCCTTCTGGACCTTTGTGTCGCCGCTTTCAGCAAGCTGCACGGTCGACGGGATAGGGGTGTCCTTGACGATCTGCAGGAAGCGCGCCGATGCCGTGTCGAGAGCCACGCCTTGCGGCAGGTCGGAGCCGATCGCGACGACGCGATTGCGGTTGTTGCGCTTGACGGAGCTCGCACCTTCCGAATAGTCGATGTCAGCCACGGTCGAGAGCGGAACGATCGCGCCGCTCGCCGTCTGGATCTTCAGCGCGCGGATGGCGGCAAGATCGCGCCGCATATCGAGCGCGGTCTGAACCCGGATCGGGATCTGGCGGTCGTCGAGATTGATCTTGGCGAGCGCCGCATCAATGTCGCCGATCGTGGCGACGCGGATCGTATCGGAGATCTGCTCCGGCGTGATGCCGAGGCGGGCAGCCTGGTCCTTGCGCGGACGAACCTGCAGTTCCGGACGCGGCAGGGCGCCTTCGGCGCTGACGTTTGCCAGCAGCGGATCGGCACGCAGCTTCGATTCCAGAAGGCCGACTGCTTCGTTCAGGTCCTTCTCGTTCTTGGAGAGGAAGTTGAACGACAGGTCGCGCTCGCCGCGGTCGTTGAGCTTCAGGATTCGAACGTCCGGAATATCCTTCACCTTGGCGAAGACTTCCTTTTCGATATCCCATTGTGGACGCTCGCGGCCATGAACCTCGACCTTTGGCAGGTAGGGGCCGATGACCGGGAAGGAGCCGAAGACATCGTTGACAACTCTCTTCACCAGCGAGTGGTCCAGCTTGAAGAGCGTGAGTGTGATCGTTGCGCGGCGCAGTTCGAGATCGCCTTTGGGCGAGGCGCCGCCGAGAACGAAGACGCTTTCGACGCCGTTGATGTCCTTGACCCTGTTATAGATCGCGTTGGAGGTCTGTTCGGTGTCTTCGAGCTTCGCATTCGGCGGCAACTCGACGGAGAGCACGATACGCGAGGCGTCTTCCGGCGGCAGGAAGCTGCCGGGAACCTGGGCAAGCAGCGCGACCGAGCCGACCAGGAAGCCGATCGCCGCAAACAGCGTCGCATAGCGCGACCACCAGTGGCCGGTCGTGGCACGCACGAGACGCGTATAGCCGCGGAAGAAGAGGCCGTCATTGTCGTGATGGTCGTCCTGGCCGTCCTGGGCGCGCATCAAGTAAGCCGCCATCATCGGCGTGATGAGGCGTGCCACGACGAGCGAGAAGAACACCGAGAAGGCGACCGTCAGGCCGAACTGGATGAAGTACTGGCCGGGAATGCCCGGCATGAACGACACCGGCACGAAGACGGCGATGATCGTGAACGTCGTGGCGATGACGGCGAGGCCGATTTCGTCCGCCGCTTCGATCGCAGCCCGATAGGGTGTCTTGCCCATCTTGATGTGCCGGGCGATGTTCTCGATTTCCACGATCGCATCGTCGACGAGAATACCTGTCGCGAGCGTGAGGGCGAGGAAGCTGACGAGGTTCAGCGAGAAGCCCATCAGGTCCATGATCCAGAAGGTCGGGATCGCCGACAGGGGGAGAGCGATCGCCGAAATCAGCGTCGCGCGCCAGTTCTTCAGGAACAGGAACACGACGACAACCGCCAGCAGCGCACCTTCCATCAAAGTGTGGAGGGCCGCTTCATAGTTGCCGTAGGTAAAATAGACGGAATCGTTGATCAGTTCGATGCCGACATTCGGGTTTTCCGCGCGCACCTTGTCGAGGCTTTGCGCCACCGTTTCGGCGACACTGACTTCGCTGGCGCCCTTAGCGCGGAAGACACCAAAGGTAACGACGGGCGTATCGTCGAAGCGCGAGAAGGACTTCGGCTCCTGATAGGTGTCCTTGATGGCGCCGAGCTCGGCGAGCTTGACGAAGCGGCCGTTCGGCAGCGCGATCGTCGTATTGGCGAGTTCCGCGACATTGCGGGCGTCGCCGAGAACGCGGATCGCCTGCTCGCTGCCGGCCACCTGACCGCGCCCGGAACCGAGGTCGACGTTGGTGCCGTGCAGCTGCTGGTTCACGCTGGCGGCGGTGATGCCGTAGGCGTTCAGCTTGTCGGGGTTGAGCTCGATGCGCACTTCGCGGTCGGCGCCGCCGTAGCGATCCACACGGCCGATGCCGGCCTGGCCCTGCAGGGCGCGCTTGATCGTGTCATCGACGAACCAGGAGAGTTCCTCGAGCGTCATGTCCGGCGAGGAGACTGCAAAGGTCTGGATTGCCTGGCCTTCGACGTCGACCTTGGCGACGATCGGTTCCTCGACATTGGCCGGAAGATCGCTGCGGATGCGGTCGATCGCGTCCTTGGTGTCCTGGACTGCCTGCTCCGTCGGCACTTCCATGCGGAACATCACGTTGGTTTGCGACTGGCCGTCGGTGACCGTAGACTGGATTTCGTCGATGCCGTTGATCGAGGCGACGGCGTCTTCGATCTCCTTTGTCACCTGCATTTCGAGTTCGGCAGGCGAAGCGCCGCTCTGCGTCACGGTGATCGAGACGAGCGGCACGTCAATGTTCGGGAAGCGCGTGATCGGCAGCTTATAGAAGGACTGAATGCCGACAAAAAGCAGCAAAGCGAAAAGCAGCAGCGGCGCTACGGGATTTCGGATGGACCAGGCTGAAAAGTTCATCGAGCCGTCTCTCAGTTGGAAGCAGCGGGCTGTTCGCGAACCGGCGTAATGCGGTCACCGTCGCGCACATAGGCGCCGGCCTTGGCGACGACTTCGTCGCCGTCCTTCAGGCCCTTCACGATCTCAATATAGGCGCCGTCCTGGATGCCGGTCTCCACTTTGGCGAATCTCACAACTCCGTCTTCGACCCTGCGGGCGGACGAGCCTTCGCTGCTCGTCAGGACCGCCGAAAGCGGCAAAGCCACGTTCTCGGCCGTTCTCATGATAATTTCGGCGCTGCCGTACATGCCGGAGCGCGCCTTCCTGTCATCATCGATCAGAATATGGACGAGGCCAAGGCGCGTCGTCGGATCGACGGTCGGCGAAACGAGACGTACGGAACCAGAAAGCTTGTCGCGGCTGCCGGCAAGCGAGATCGTCGCCTTCTGGCCCGGTTCGATTTTGATGATATCGCTCTCGCCGACCTCGGCGACCAGTTCGATGTCGTTGTCGCGGATGACGGTGAAGAGCGGATCGCCCGAGCCAAGGGCGATCGCGCCGACCTTGGCGTTCTTCGCCGAAACCGTACCTGCAACCGGCGTCCTCACATCGGTGCGGGCAAGCCTCAAGTCCGTGTCGGCGATCTGGCTGTCGACAACCTTGAGATCCGCCTGGGCAACCATGATAGCCTGTTCGGCAGATTTCACGCGGGCATTGGCCGAAGCGGCGGTGGCATCCGCCTGTTCCACAGTCGCAGTGGACACCGTGCCCTTCTTTACCATTTCCCGCGCGCGGGCCTGCTGCTGGCGGGCCTGCTCGGCATTCGCCTCTGCTTCGACCAATTGTGCCCGCAACTGCGCGAGCGTCGCCTCGCCCTTTGCTTTCGTTGCCTCCATCTGGCTCTTCTGCAGGAGCAGCGCGTCGTCATTCAGTGTCGCAAGCGTGCTGTCTGCCGCAACCTTGTCGCCGACATCGGCATTCAACGCGCGGATCGAAAGGCCCTCGACCTGCGGCTGGATATAGACTTCCTCGACCGGCTTCACTGTGCCGGTCGCCACCACGCGGTCAACGAGCGCGCGCGTCTTGGCGGTGGTCACGACGATTGCCGGCAGGTTCTGCTGTGGCGTCGTGGTTGCAGTTTCCTGCGCGAAGGCGGGAGATATCGCGAGCGCGGCGATCAGAAGGGTGGAGGCGCGTAGTATTGTCAGCGTGCGTGCCATGGGTCGTCATCCAAATATTTGACATAATAAGCCAAAATCGCGCGTTGTCCCTCAGCTCGCGAAGTGGCCATTTCGTCTCTGTGTTCTCAGAGGTATTCCCGCATTATTCGCCGTCTCTATTACAGAGAAGTGTCTCCTCCGGCAAATCCGGCCTGTAAATGGTAGCGATTTGCTCAATATGCAAGACCGGCAGAATATAATTCCCCTATCCGACATATTAATTACCCCTTATGTCTAGATCAATCACCGTATGGTTATGGGCGCATTCCGATCATTGATCGCAGCCGTGTATTGCCGGTACATTACAATGACGTGCGAGCTTCCGCCGATGCGACATTCCCCTGCAAATTTTTTGCGGTGGTTTTAAGGAATAGAAAACGCGCGGATTTCGCCGCGCGTTTCCATTTTCGGAATTGGGTGGAATTACTTCGCAGCCGCGTCCGTGATGTCGTGCGTCCAGGCGCCGGTAGGCTCCTTGTTGATGATCTTCTGGTCGAGAAGAGCCTTGGCCGTGCGATCGTAGAGCGCCGTGTCGAGCTTGCCGGTGCCGTCGCCGATCAGCTTGGCGACTTCGCCCATCATGCGCTTCTGGTGGTTCTCGTCCTGGCCGCCGGCATCGACGACGATTTCGGCTGCTTCATCCGGATTTTCTGTCGAGTATTTCCAGCCCTTCATCGACGCCTTGACGAACTTGACCATCTTTTCCTTGAAGGCCGGGTCCTTGAGCTTGTCTTCCAGCGCATAGAGGCCGTCTTCGAGAAGATCGTTACCCATTTCCGTGTAGTTGAAGACGATCAGCTCTTCCGGCTTGAAGCCCGCATCGATCGCCTGCCAGTATTCATTGTAGGTCATGACGGAGATGCAGTCTGCCTGCTTCTGGAGCAGCGGCTGCACGTCGAAGCTCTGCTTCAGGACGGTCACGCCATCAGGGCCGCCGTCGGTCTTCAGGCCGATCTTGTTCATCCAGGCGAAGAACGGATACTCGTTGCCAAAGAACCAGACACCGAGGGTGCGGCCCTTGAAGTCGGCTTCGGTTTTCACCGGGCCGTCCTTGCGGCAGATCATTTCCATGCCCGACTTCTGGAAGGGCTGGGCGATGTTGACGAGCGGCACGCCCTTTTCGCGGGCAACCAGCGCGCCACCCATCCAGTCGACGATCACATCGGCGCCGCCGCCGGCGATGACCTGTTCGGGCGCAATATCCGGGCCGCCCGGCTTGATATCAACGTCGAGGCCCTCTTCCTCGTAATAGCCCTTCTCCTTGGCGACGTAATAGCCGGCGAACTGGCTCTGGGTAACCCATTTCAGCTGCAGGGTCACCTTGTCGGCAGCCATTGCATGGGCTGCGGCGAGCGACATTGCGCTTGCCATCATTGCAACCATCAGTTTTTTCATTTTCTTTTCCCTCTGAAGTTATGCCCCAATCCCATTTGCGGGAATAAAGCGACGTCTAGCCACCACGGATAGACGGATGCCAGAAAGTCACCGCCCTTTCGGCGAGGGCGACGGCCCCATAGAAGATCGAGCCCGCCAGCGCCGCAACGGCGATTTCAGCCCAGACCATGTCGACATTCATGCGGCCGATCTCGGTGGAGATGCGGAAGCCCATACCGACGATCGGCGTTCCGAAGAATTCCGCAACGATGGCACCAATCAGCGCCAGCGTCGAGTTGATCTTCAGTGCGTTGAAAATGAAAGGCATGGCGGCGGGAATCCGAAGCTTCAGCAGCGTCTGCCAGTAGTTGGAGGCATAGGTGCGCATCAGGTCGCGCTCCATGTTGCCCGAGGCGGCCAGTCCCGCGACGGTATTCACCAGCATCGGGAAGAAGGTCATGATGATGACGACGGCAGCCTTCGACGGCCAGTCGAAGCCGAACCACATGACCATGATCGGCGCCACGCCGATGATCGGCAGCGCCGAGACCATATTGCCGATCGGCAGCAGGCCGCGGCGCAGGAACGCCACGCGATCGGCCAGGATCGCGACGATGAAGCCGCTGGCGCAGCCGACGGAGTAGCCAATCAGCACGGCCTTGAAGATCGTCTGGCGCACGTCGTCGCCGAGGATCGTCAGCGATCCCGCGATGCGGGCGCCGATGGCGCTTGGCGGCGGCAGGAGCACGAAAGGGATGCCCGCGCCGCGGGTCGCCGTTTCCCAGAGGATGAGGATCCAGGCGCCGAAGATCGCCGGGATCAGCAGGCGCAGGAACGAGCTTGCGAAATTCGAGGCAGGGTTGAGCTTGGAAAGCACGGTGACGCAGCGCCAAGCGAGCAGCCAGCAGGCGGCGATCAGAAGGAAGAAGGACTTCGCCGCCATGCCCTCGTTGCCGGCTATGCCGGAGAGCAGCATCCAGGCGGCTTCATGGGTGCCGATCAGCAGAACGGTCGCGGAATAGAGCCCCGGCAGGGGTGCCATGGAAATGAGGGCGGATGCCGCGACGATAACCATGACAAGCATCACCGTTTCATCGCTGAAGGGGTGGGGCGCGCCTTCGCTGAGGAGCGGTAGCGAGAGCAGCGCCACTGCGCAGAGAAAAAGCGCGATCACCGCCTGCCAGGAGACACCCAGGTTCTTCATGCCGGTCTCCCGCCCATGGCGCGATCAACGATCTTGGCCACGAGGCCGACGATCGCGACAAGCGTGGCCGCCAGTACCGAGCCCGCCACGAGTGCCGCCCAGATATCGATCGTCTGGCTGTAGTAGGAACCGGCGAGAAGCTTCGAACCGATGCCGGCGACGGCGCCGGTCGGAAGTTCGCCGACGATTGCGCCGACGAGACTTGCGGCGATCGCCACCTTCATCGATGTAAAGAGGAACGGGATCGAGGCCGGGACACGCAGCTTCCAGAAGGTCTGCAATGCGGTCGCATTATAGGTGCGCATCAGGTCGAGATGCATGATCTCCGGCGAGCGCAGGCCCTTTACCATGCCAACGGCGACGGGGAAGAAGGAGAGATAGGTCGAGATCAGCGCCTTCGGAATCAGGCCGGTGATGTTGATTGCGCCGAGCACCACGATGACCATCGGCGCGATCGCCAGGATCGGCACCGTCTGCGATGCGATGATCCACGGCATCAGGCTGCGGTCGAGCGTCTTGATATGCACGATGCCGACGGCGATTGCGATGCCGAGCAGGGTTCCGAGCGCAAAGCCGACGACGGTGGAGGACAGCGTTACGCCGGCATGATAGACTAGGCTGCGATTGCTGGAGAGTTTTCGCAGGAAGGTGTTCTCGAAGACGCTGTTCGCCACCTGATGCGGCGCCGGCAGGATCGGCTTCGGCTGCGAGAGCGTCTTGCCGATGAATTCCATCGTGGCGGGGGTAACGTTGCCGCGCTGGTCCATGTCGCGCTGGAAGGGCGCGTTCATGAAAACCGCCGCGACATACCAGAAGACGACGAGCGCCAGCAGGATCGTCAGGACGGGGATGACTTTGTCCTTGAGGGTGTCGGGGGTCATGGGCATGCCCTCCCGGTGCCGAGTATGCCGGCAGCCCCCTCTGTCTTGCCGGACATCTCCCCAACAAGGGGGGAGATTGGGTCGGGGCCGGCTCCTCGCTCCTCATTTGCGTCGCGCAAGGACGAACCTATGTCGTTTGGCGAGACCAGAACGGCACAGTGATCTCCCCCCTTGTTGGGGAGATGCCCGGCAGGGCAGAGGGGGGTGGCGAAGGAACGCAAATCCCTACTCCTCATAGCTATGCCCCGCTCTCAGCCCCTCACGCACGCGGTGGGCGATTTCCAGGAATTCCGGGGTTTCGCGGATGTCGAGCGGGCGTTCGGCGGGAAGCGTGGAGTCGATCACGTCGGTGACGCGGCCGGGGCGCGGGGACATGACGATGATCTTCGTGGAGAGATAGACGGCTTCGGGGATCGAATGGGTGACGAAGCAGATCGTCTTGTTGGTGCGCGACCAGAGCTTCAAAAGCTCTTCGTTCAGGTGGTCGCGGACGATTTCGTCGAGTGCGCCGAAGGGTTCGTCCATCAGCAACAGGTCGGCATCGAAGGCGAGCGCGCGTGCGATCGACGCGCGCTGCTGCATGCCGCCGGAAAGCTGCCAGGGGAACTTTTTCTCGAAGCCGGCAAGGTTGACGAGATCGAGCGCCCCGGCGATGCGCTTCTTCCGGTCTGAGGCGGCATAGCCCATGATTTCGAGGGGGAGCGCGATGTTCTTCTCGATCGTCCGCCAGGGGTAGAGCGCCGGCGCCTGGAAGACGTAGCCATAGGCGCGTGCCTTGCGGGCTTCATCCGGCGTCATGCCGTTGACGGTGATTTCGCCCGATGTCCTCTTCTCCAGATCGGCGATGACGCGCAGGAACGTCGTCTTGCCGCAGCCCGACGGACCGATGAAGGAGACGAAGTCGCCCTTGCGGACATCGAGATTGACATCGCTCAGCGCATGCACCGGGCCGTCATTCGTCTGGTAGGTGAGACAGAGATCCTTTGCGGATACGACGGATGCTTGCATCGATGCTTTACCAGTCCTGTTTTCCCCGCGTCGCCGCGGTTTGCGTGCTATGATGATCGCCGGTTTTCTTTGCCGCGGCAAAATTCATGGAGAATGACGATGGACGCGAAGTCAAAGCCCACCTGCCACATCATTCGCCCCAGCCACGCCTATAGCGGCAAGCAGGGGCTGAGCTACTTCGAAGGCATCGCCGCCGAGACGGTCGGCGCGAAGGGCATCTGCATGCATCTTTTGACAATCCCGCCGGGCGTTCGCGCCAAGGCGCATCTGCACGAGGCGCATGAAACGGCGATCTACATGCTCTCCGGCGAAGCGCATACCTGGTATGGCGAAGAGCTGGAGCATCATGTCGTTGTCCATGCCGGCGAGCTGTTCTACATTCCGGCGGGCGTCCCGCACCTGCCCGCCAATCTCAGCAGCACGCCTTGCACGGCGATCATCGCGCGCACCGATCCCAATGAGCAGGAGAGCGTCGTCCTGCTGCCCGAACTCGACGAGATCGTGCCGGCGTGAGGCTATTTGCATAGCGGCAGAGGCCCCCACTTGATCGTGTCGTCTGAGGTGAAGCCGATCGTGTAACCCTTTGGCCCGGAAGTGATCTTGGCGGTATCGTCGCCTTCGCCTTCTTCTCCATCGGCCTGTTCTCCCTCGGCCTGGCAGGAAACGGTTGCGGTGAAGTTCTTGCCTTCGGTGGTCGGGACCTTCTTGATCTCGCAATAGGAGGCAGCCGTGGTGATCGCCTCCGAAGTCAGCAGAAAGAAGTCGTCGGAGCCGGTGCTCTCGCCGCTCTTGGCATAGGCGCAGCCGTCCTTGTTGCCGTAACTGCCTTTCATCGGCAGCGTTTCGGCTTGAGCCGCGGTGGAAAGCGCGGCCAGCGAAACGAGTGTCAGAACCAGCCAGCCGCGTGCCATGTCAGACCCCGCTTGCCGGAATGCCGGTGCGTTCGACCTTGCGCGGGGCGGTGACTTCCTTCCAGGTCGATAGCGCCTTGCTGACGGCTGTGACCGGTTCGCGCTTGACGAATTCGCCGTGGCCCTCTTGCGTCTTGATTATGTCCTCTTCAATGGCGACCACGCCTCGCGTCAGCGTGTAGCGCGGCAGGCCGGTGACCTGCTTGCCCTCAAAGACGTTGTAGTCGATGGCCGACTGCTGGTTTTTCGAGGTGATGGTCTTTGCGCGCTTCGGGTCCCAGACGACGAGGTCCGCGTCGGCACCCACAAGGATCGCGCCTTTCTTTGGGTAGATATTGAGGATCTTGGCGATGTTCGTGGAGGTGACGGCGACGAACTCGTTCATCGTCAGGCGGCCGGTATTGACGCCGTAGGTCCAGAGCATCGGCATGCGGTCTTCCAGGCCGCCGGTGCCATTCGGGATCTTGGTGAAATCGCCGACGCCGAAACGCTTCTGGTCGGTGGTGAAAGCGCAATGGTCGGTCGCCACCACCTGCAGCGAACCGGAAGCAAGGCCGGCCCAGAGGCTGTCCTGATGCTGCTTGTTGCGGAAGGGCGGCGACATGACGCGGCGGGCGGCATGATCCCAATCCTTGTTGAAATATTCGCTCTCATCGAGAGTCAGGTGCTGGATCAGCGGCTCGCCGTAGGCGCGGATACCTTTTTGGCGGGCGCGGCGGATCGCTTCGTGCGCCTGTTCGCAGGAGGTGTGGACGATATAGACCGGGCAGCCGGCCATGTCGGCGATCATGATTGCGCGGTTGGTTGCCTCGCCTTCGACTTCTGGCGGCCGGGAATAGGCATGCGCTTCCGGGCCATTATTGCCCTCGGCCATCAGCTTTGCCTGCAATTGCGCAACGACGTCGCCGTTTTCGGCGTGGACCAGCGGCAGCGCTCCGAGTTCGGCACAGCGGCGGAAGGAGGAATACATCTCGTCGTCGTCCACCATCAGCGCGCCTTTGTAGGCCATGAAATGCTTGAAGGTGTTGATGCCCTTGTCCTCGACGACGGTCTTCATCTCGTTGAAGACCTGCTCGCTCCACCAGGTGATCGCCATATGGAAGGAATAATCGCAATTGGCGCGCGTCGACTTGTTGTCCCACATGGTCAGCGCTTCGAGCAGCGACTGGCCGGGCGAGGGAAGAGCAAAATCGACCACCATGGTCGTGCCGCCGGAAAGGGCGGCACGTGTACCGCTCTCGAAATCGTCGGACGAGTAGGTGCCCATGAACGGCATTTCGAGATGCGTATGCGGGTCGATACCGCCCGGCATGATGAAACAGCCGGAGGCGTCCAGCACCTCGGCGCCGGAAAGGTTCGGCCCGATCTCGACGATCTTGCCGCCTCCGATTTCGATGTCGGCTTTGTAGGTGAGGTCGGCAGTAATAATGGTGCCGCCCTTGATGACTGTGGTCATTCTCCGAACTCCCTGCCGCTGCGCGGTGCCTGCGCAAGCTGTTTATCCAACGACTGGCGGTAGCGGATGCAGCCGCGCATGAACTGGGGCCAATCCGGCACGATCTGGCCGCCGGGCGGTGGATCCGGCAGAAGCTCCCACATGTCGGGGTGATGCCAACAGAGCTCGTGCATGGACGTATCCCGGTGGGTGCGGATCGCATGGCGCATGGCGCGGGCTGCCGAGAGCAATTCGGCATGCGTCATTGCGTTCAGATCTGCATCCAAATTCGCCATCAAACCACAATCTCCGCCGTCTCGACCACGGCATGAAACAGCACGTCCGCACCGGCGGTCGCCCATTCCTTGGAAATCTCCTCCGCCTCGTTGTGCGACAGGCCGCCGACGCAGGGGCACATGATCATCGTCGTGGGCGCGACCTTCGCGGCCCAGCAGGCGTCGTGGCCGGCGCCGGAAATGAGGTTCATGTGGCTGTAGCCGAGCCTTTCGGCGGCGTTGCGCACGGCGGTAACAAGCTTCGGATCGAAGGTCACCGGTTCGAAATGGCCGATCGCCTCGATCGAACAGCCGACGCCCAGCGCATCGGTAATCTTCGGCGCCTCGGCTTCGATTTTCGCCCGCATGCGGTCGAGTTTTTCCTTGTCCGGTGAGCGGATGTCGACGGTAAAGACGACCTTGCCCGGCAGCACGTTGCGGGAGTTCGGCGAGAAGAAAACCTGGCCGACGCCGCCGACGGCACCCGGCTGCTCGCTCATGGCGACCTCCTGGACCATCTCGAAGATGCGCGCCATAGCCAGACCGGCATTGACGCGCATGTTCATTGGCGTTGAGCCGGTATGGGCTTCCCTGCCGGTCAACGTGAGTTCGAGCCACCAGAGGCCCTGACAGTGCGTGACGACGCCGATCTGCTTCTCATCGGCTTCGAGGATCGGTCCCTGCTCGATGTGATATTCGAAATAGGCGTGCATCTTGCGGGCGCCGACCTCTTCGTCTCCGAGCCAGCCGATACGCTTCAGTTCGTCGCCGAACGTCTTGCCCTCAGGATCCTTGCGACCATAGGCAAAGTCCAGCGAATGGACGCCGGCGAAGACGCCGGAGGCAAGCATCGCCGGGGCGAAACGGGCCCCTTCCTCATTGGTCCAGTTGGTGACGACGATCGGGTGTTTCGTCCTGATGCCGAGATCGTTCATCGTGCGGACGACTTCGAGCGCGCCAAGCACGCCGAGTACGCCATCATATTTGCCGCCGGTCGGCTGGGTGTCGAGATGCGAGCCGACATAAACGGGGAGCGCATCGGGGTCGGTGCCGGGACGGGTTGCGAACATCGTGCCCATCTTGTCGACGCTTACGGTCAGGCCTGCGGCCTCGCACCATGTGCGGAAGAGGCTGCGGCCCTCGGCGTCGGCGTCCGTCAGCGTCTGGCGGTTGTTGCCGCCGGCAATTCCGGGACCGATCTTCGCCATGTCCATGAGACTGCCCCAGAGTCGGTCCCCGTTGACGCGCATGTTCTCACCTGGTGCTGCCACCATGTCTGAAAATCCTCACCTGTTTTTCACGGTCATGCAAAGAACATGCGCCGTCTGTTCCCATCGTCAATTCCCGATGCGTTTGTTTGTTTTGTTACGCCGGAAAATCGCCAGTTGCCTTTGTTTTGCATCTGACGGATAATTTGACCGATTGGTAAACATTACAGCTTCCGGCGCCGGGCTCAAGACGAAAATCAGGAAAAATACAGACAAAATTGCGGGCAGTTGCTCAAAAGGATGGCAGGGAGAGCTGCCTGAGTAAAGCAATTGAATTTCAAGGGGAAACGAGAGCCAGATGGCAATTCCGAGAGCAGCGAAGACCCAGCGGCGCACACGGATCCAGGAGGAGAAGGAAGAGCAGATCCTGGAAGCGGCGCTCGATGTGTTTTCCGCCAGGGGTTTCCGCGGCTCTACCATCGACCAGATCGCCGAAGTGGCCGGCATGTCGAAGCCGAATCTGCTTTATTACTTCCGCACCAAGGAGGCGATGCATCGGGCGCTGATCGACCGCGTGCTTTATACCTGGCTCGAGCCGCTTCGCGCCTTCGATGCCGAAGGCAATCCGGAAACCGAAATCCGCAACTATATCCGCCGGAAGCTGGAATTGGCGCGCGACTTCCCCCGCGAAAGCCGGCTGTTTGCAAACGAGGTGCTGCAGGGCGCGCCGCATATCGAAGACGAGTTGAAGGGGCCGCTGAAGCACCTCGTCGACGAGAAGGCCGAGGTGATCCGCGCCTGGGCCAAGTCCGGCAAGATCGCCAAATGCGATCCCTACCATCTGATCTTTTCGATCTGGTCGACGACACAGCATTATGCCGACTTCGACGTCCAGGTGCGCGCCGTGCTCGGACAGGAGCATGCCGGGGCGGGGCGCTTCGAGGATGCGGCGCGCTTCCTCGAACAGCTCTTCATCGGCGGGCTGATGGTTCGTCCGGCCTGAACCTAAGCCTTCCTCAACCGCCCTGCCGTGCAGCAAAGGCCTCAAGCGCCACGCGGATCGTTTCCGCGATGCTGCATTCCGCCTTTGAAAACGGAAGCGCGCGTCCGCGCGCCAGTTCCGACCAGGTGTTGAAGCTTCCGCGAGGTGTAAGGCTTTCGGCGTTTGGACCGTATTCCCCCGGCCTGTGCGGATCGCCGGCCCAGTGCGCCGTGCGCAGGATTTCCTGGCGGAAAAACACAACATAGTCGCGAGGCAGTCGAGAGATGGGAATGACCAGAAGCCCGGCGGCGTCGCCATTCGTTTCCGCTCCTGGCGAGAATTCCGCGATATGATCGGTCGTGAAGACATGGCCGGGTGCATTTCTGTTCAGCACGTCGATCAGCGTGGAGAACTGCTCCTGCGACGGTGCCAGGCCGGTCAGTGCCGTGCGGCCGTTGATCGAGACGCCGATGCCATCCGCGGGAACAGCGCCGGCGAGCGCTTCGGCCAGCCAGGCCGGATCATCAAGCAGGCCGGTATTGCCCGCAACGGCGGTGAACAGCCGCTCGACGATCTGCCGCGCCTTGGTCTCGACTTTCAGAGCCAGGCGGCATTCCCGGGTTTGAAGCCGCGAGGCGAACATCTGGGCGAAGATCTCCACCGTCGAGCGCCGCTCGAAAGAGGGCAGCCGGGCAGAATAATGATGGCAGGTAAAGAGGCCCCAAAGCATGCCGTCCGTGACGATCGGAATCGACAGCGAGGCGGCGACGCCCATGTTCTTCAGATATTCGATCTGGCTCGGTGAGACGGAGCGCAGAATCGACAGGGAGAGATCGATCGCGCTGCCGTGCTCATCGCGTTCCGGCAGGATAGGAACCGGTGAAGCTTCGACATCGGCGATGATTCGGTAAGGGTTGCGGAGATGGAGCGTGCGCGCCAGGACAGGAATGTCCGGGGCCGGGTAGCGGAAGCCAAGAAAGGAGCCGATGGCGGGTCTTGCGGCTTCCGCCACAACCTCGCCGGAACCTCCTTCATCGAAACGATGAACCAGCACGCGGTCGAAGCCGGTGATGCCGCGCGTCAGGCGGGCGCCTTCGCGGAAAAAGGCTTCCAGCGTCTGCGCTTGGTCGAGGCGCACCATCATGGCGCGGAGCGATATCGTCGAACCGCCCTGGCTGCCGGCCTTTGACGCTTCGGCCTCGATAACGACATGGTCGCCGCTGAAATGCAGAGCGACGTCGAAGATGGGACCACCCTCCGCAAAGGCGATGCCGGACAGCCGCTCGACCATATCTGCACCGCGTATAACGGTCAGCCGATTGCGGATCGTGTGCAGCGTCCTGGACATGATGATGCCGGACAGCGGCTGCCCCAGTATGTCCTCGTAATCGACACCCAGAAATTTTCCGAGGTTGGCCGACGCCCATACGATCCTCCAGTCGGGGGAGGCCGCAAGCAGGAAGCCGAAGGGCTGGATGGCGGCGCGCTGAAGGATGGCATCCCGGTCGCAATTCGTCAGGTCCGCACGATTGCAGGGTTCGCTCACGAGACAGGAACTCCGGTTCCGTTTCAGTTGGGCCATTCCGGCGTAACAAAGTAAGCGATATACGGCGGAAACACGCCATTTCCAGTGAATACACCAAAAAATTCAGAGGGTTCCGAGACTTTCTTCGCTAACTCATGAGAGCCGGGAGCCTCGCGGCCAAGGTGTCGATCGCCAGGCGCACCTTCGGCTGCATTGCGGGCGACTTTACCCAGACGACATTGGCATCGAAGGCGACAGCCGGAACATCCGTCAAGACCCGGCGAAGCTCGCCGGACGCAACGCGGTCCCGCACGAGCCAGCACGGCAGCCAGGCAAGGCCTACGCCCTCTGCCGCCGCGTCCGCTATGGTGGCGAGATCATCAAGCCGCAGCCGCGATCGCGGCAGAACCTGCCGGAAGGGTTCGGCTTTCGTCGGGAAGATCCAGGTGCGGTTTCGATCCTGCCTGCCGTAGACGATGCCGTCATGCTTTTCGAGGTCTTCGAGCTTGGCTGGAACGCCGCGCCGTTCGAGGTAGCCGGGAGAGGCGCAAACCGTCATGCGCTGCTGGGCGATGACGCGCACCATCAGGCCCGGATAGTCCCCAAGCGGGCCGTTGCGCACGGCAAGATCGAAGCCATCTTCGACGAGATCGATAATCCGATCGTTGAACGAAAGATCAAGTTCGAGATGCGGATGCTCGTCAAGGAGCTTGATGAGTATCGGGGCCGCGCATTGACGGCCGAAAAGAACCGGCATCGTCACGCGCAGCCGCCCGCGCACTTCCCGCTTCCCGCTTTCGAGAAGCGCCTCGCCATGCGCGATCTCCTCGATCGCGCGCAGGCAGTGCTCGTAAAAGAACTGGCCTTCCTCCGTCAGACTCTGCGCCCGGGTTGTCCGGTGAAACAGGCGGACGCCTAGTCTCTGCTCCAGGCGCGCGATTGTCTTTCCGACGGCTGAGCGCGTCAGGTGAAGGCGCTCAGCTGCCACGGAGAAGCCGCCGGCCTCCGCGACTTCGACGAATACCGATATGCCTTTCAGCTGCTCCATGATTGTATCCTTTATGGAAACATTTTGTGGAATTAATACCGCAACTGACGATCAAATTTCAACGATATGCTTCGACTCCGTTCAATCAAACGGAGCAAGAGGAATGTTGAAAGCAAAGCAATGGTCAGTCGACAATATCGGCCCCACGAATCTGATGGTACGCGAAGCGGCGATCGTAGAGGCCTCCGGTGACAAGGTGCGGGTCCGAACGCAGGCAGTGTCGCTGAACTATCGCGACAAACTGGTGCTGGAAACCGGCATGGGTCTGCCGCTGCAGTTTCCCTTCGTCCCGGCGTCGGACCTTGCCGGCGTCGTCGAAGCCGTCGGCCCCGACGTGACGCGCTTCAGGCCGGGCGATCGGGTCATCACGACCTTCCTTCCCGGGCGCATCAACGGGCCGGGCCTCGGCGATGCGCGCCACCCGCCCCATAAGACGCTTGGAGGATATTATCCGGGCGTGCTGTCCGACTATGTGACCTTCTCGGAGGACTGGTTTGTCCATGCGCCCGAGACACTCGATGCCGGAGAGGCGAGCACGCTCCCATGCGCAGCGTTGACGGCTTGGTTCGCGCTCATCGAACTCGGCAAGCTGAAGGCCGGCGACAAGGTGGTCATCCAGGGAACGGGCGGTGTGGCGCTTTTCGGTCTCCAGATCGCCAAGATGCACGGCGCCGAAGTCATCATCACCTCGGCAAATCCAGAGAAGCTTGCCCGCGTGCGGGAACTCGGCGCCGATCACGGGATCGGCCGCGCGAACTGGGCCGAACGCGTTCTCCAACTGACGGAGGATTACGGTGCTGACCACATCTTCGAAATGGCCGCAGGCGCCAATTTCGGCGAATCCCTGAAGGCTGTCGCAGTCAGCGGACGTATTTCGGTGATCGGCGTCATGGACGGCTTCGATCTCTCGGCCCCGGTGCAATCACTGCTGTTGAAGTCGCCGACGGTGCAAGGTATCAGCGTCGGACACCGCCGCGCGCTGGAGGATCTGGTCCGCGCCGTCGATCGCACTGGCCTGAAGCCGGTGATCGACAGGCGCTACACCTTCGGCGAACTGCCGCAGGCGCTTCATCACCTGGATCGCGGCCCCTTCGGAAAGATTGTGATCGAGTTCTGAGCCAGGTGATCTCTGCTCCCGTCAGAGCATTCTGGCGGGAGCCCGGCTACAGCCACTTTGCCCGGCGGAAGAAGACGAAAAGTGTGACGCACAGGGTTGCGATCACGCCCAGCACCACGAAATAGCCATACTGAAAACTCAGCTCCGGCATATCGTTGAAATTCATCCCGTAGATACCGGCGATCGCCGTCGGAACAGCAAGGATCGCCGCCCAGGAGGCGAGCTTGCGGGCGATCGCCGTCTGTTCGGTCTGGCCAATCATCACGCTGGCTTCGAAGGCGAAGGCGAGGACCTCGCGCAGTGCATCGATATCTTCCTGGACCCGGCGCACATGGTCCGTGACGTCGCGGAACAGCGACTGAAGCGTCGAGTCCATGCCGGGAAGATCGATATGCTCATAGCGGCGGCAGACGTCCACGAGCGGCACCACGGCATTGCGCAGCCGCAGCAGCTTGCGCCGCAGCAGGTAGAGGCGCTCGATGTCGGCCTTTGTAAGCTGTTCGCGCAGCATCAAATCTTCAAGCTTCTCGACTTCTTCCTGCACGACCTCGATCACCGGCATGTAGTTGTCGACAATGAAATCGAGGATGGAATAGAGAATGTAGTTCTCGCCATGCGCCAATGCCGCCGGCGTCGCCTCGCAGCGCTGCCGCACCGCCAGGTAAGAGGATGATGCGCCATGGCGAACGGAAACGACATAACCTCTGCCGACGAAAAGGTGGGTTTCGCCGAAGACGATTTCGCCGTCTTTCATGTGGGCGGTACGGGCAACGATGAACATGGCGTCGCCATAAATCTCAAGCTTCGGGCGCTGATGCGGCTGGGCGGCATCCTCGATCGCCAGCGGGTGGAGATTGAATTCTGCCTGCACCTGGTGCAGCAGCATCTCGTCCGGCTCGTGCAAGCCGATCCAGACGACCGCATTCTCGTGCGTCCGCCATTCGCCTGCCTCTTCTATCCGGATATCGCGGATGCGCTGCCCCTGCTGGTAAACGGCAGCTGCCACGACCCCCGGACGAACAGAGGGCGACGATGCCGGCGCAGCCGCGCCAGTTTTCCCGCCAGCGGCGGCACTCTTCAGATTCTTGGTCCGTTCCAAAACCGCCTATTCCTTCCGCTGCGGCATCCCGGCCGGTTGTGTCCCAACGCAGAGAACCATAGTCCCATTTTGCGAAACACGCATCCGGGATCAGGGTTAAAGGATGTCCGTCATTCCGCAGCGATCGTGGCGTCACCTTCCGCAAAGGTAAAGCCCTCATCAGCCCAGCCGGTCATGCCGCCGATCATCACCTTGACGGAAAGGCCGAGCCGCGCTAGGCGCAGCGCCGCCTTGTCGGTGCCGTTGCAATGCGGGCCGGCGCAATAGACGACGAAGAGCGTGCCAGTCGGCCATTCCGACATGCGGTGCGCAGTCATCTTGCCATGCGGCAGGTTGATCGCGCCCGGAACATGCGAGCGAGAAAAGAGCGACGGCGAGCGGACGTCGAGGAGGACGAAATCGGCCTTGCCGGAGGAAATGGAGGCGTGAACATCCCAGCAGTCCGTCTCGAAGGCCAGCTTGCGGGCGTAATAAGCGGCGGTTGCTTCCCGTGAGGCGGCAGGTGTTTCACTGACGGGGCTCGGCATCGGCTTTCCTTTCGCGGTTCGAGTTGCCGTTGAGGATGGCGGATGTTATGGCTCGGCGAAATTGGCCTTAATGACGGTTAGCGTAAAGATCATGCCAAACTTTCTCAAAGGCCCGCATGTTGTCGTTCTCGCCTATGACGGGCTCTGCACCTTCGAATTCGGCATCGCTTTTGAAGTCTTCGGGCTTCTGCGTCCAGAGATGGGCGAGGGCTGGTATCGCTATTCGGTCTGCGGCATCGAACCGGGGCCGCTCCGCGCGGCGGGCGGATTGAGCGTTTCGGTCGATCGCGGCCTGGAGGTTCTGGCGGAAGCCGATCTCATCGTCGTGCCGGGCTGGCGGGCGATCGATGCGTCGGTGCCGGACCCGTTGATTCTTGCATTGCGGACTGCGCATCGGCGGGGCGCACGGGTTATGTCGCTCTGCTCCGGCGTGGCGGTGCTCGCCGCGTCCGGTCTGCTGACCGGCCGGCGTGTGACGACGCATTGGCGCTATGTCGCCTCGCTTGCGGCGCGTTATCCGGAGGTCACTTTCGATGCAAGCGTTCTCTACATAGATGAGGGCAGCATTCTGACCGCCGCGGGCAGTGCCGCCGGTATCGATCTCTGCTTGCACGTCGTGCGCGGCGATTTCGGCGCGGAGGCGTCAAACAGCGTTGCCCGCCGTCTGGTGCTTCCGCCGCATCGCGAGGGCGGGCAGGCGCAGTTCATCAGCACGCCCGTACTCGAAGAGCGGGAAGGCATGCGGCTCGGGCCATTGCTCGAATGGATGCGGGAACAGCTGGACGTGGAACAGCCGATCAGCCTGCTGGCGCAGAAGGCGGGCATGAGCCTGCGGACCTTCCAGCGCCGCTTCGAAAAGACGACGGGCTTGAGCGTCGGCGAATGGCTGCTCAAGGAGCGGCTTCGCCACGCCCGCGACCTCCTGGAAAAGGAACTCGCCGCGTCGCTTGACGACATCGCCACCGCCAGCGGCTTCGGCACACTGGCGACGATGCGGCACCATTTCCGCAAGCGGCTCGGAACGAGCCCGAGTGCCTATAGACGGTCGTTCGGCGCTTGAGGCAGTTTAATGGCGAGCGTTTGCGGTGTGGGATTGCCCCTCACCCCTAACCCTCTCCCGTTCTGACGGGGAGAGGGGACGTGCCCCGCGCGCTGCCGAGAGGGACGAAGGCGATGCGGCATATGCCCTGCTCCCCGCTGGCGGGGAGAAGGTGGCGGCAGGCGGACGAGGGCATTCGCAGCCTTAATAACGCTCGCTACTCCGCCGCCTGCCTCGCCATCGGGTTGTTTGGGTGGGTCGTCCAGTTGGCGTAGTTCGGATCGACGGGGCGCCCTGTGCGCTTGTCAAGCGCGCCGGCGGGGAGCGGCTCCAAGGTGATGCAGTTCTCGACCGGGCAGACGTTGACGCAGAGATTGCAGCCGACGCACTCGTCTTCCATCACCTCGAAATGGCGCACGCCGTTGACGAACTGGGTGATCGCCTGGTGCGAAGTGTCCTCGCAGGCGATGTGACAGCGGCCGCATTTGATGCAGGCGTCTTGGTCGATCTTCGCCTTGGCGATGTAGTTGAGGTTCAGATACTGCCAGTCGGAGACATTCGGAACGGCGCGGCCGGTGATGTCGTCGAGGTTCCCGTGGCCCTTTGCGTCCATCCAGTCGGAGAGCCCGCTGATCATCTCCTGCACGATCTTGAAGCCGTAGGTCATGGCCGCCGTGCAGACCTGCACGTTGCCGGCGCCAAGCGCCAGGAACTCGGCGGCATCGCGCCAGGTGGTCACGCCGCCGATGCCGGAGATCGGCAGACCATAGGTTTCTGGATCGCGGGCGATTTCGGCCACCATGTTGAGCGCGATCGGCTTGACCGCCGGGCCGCAATAGCCGCCATGGCTGCCGCGGCCGTCGATCGAGGGTTCAGGAGAGAAGGTGTCGAGGTTGACCGCGGTGATCGAGTTGATCGTATTGATCAGCGAGACGGCGTCGGTGCCGCCGGCCTTGGCGGCGCGCGCCGGCTTGCGGATGTCTGTGATGTTCGGCGTCAGCTTGGTGATGACCGGCATGCGAGTGTACTGCTTGCACCAGCGCACGACCATTTCGATGTACTCCGGTACTTGTCCAACCGCAGAACCCATGCCGCGCTCGGACATGCCGTGGGGACAGCCGAAGTTGAGTTCGATGCCGTCGGCGCCGGTTTCCTCGACCAGCGGCAGGATCGCCTTCCAGGCATTTTCCTCGCAGGGGACCATGATCGAGGCGATCAGCGCCCGGTCCGGCCAGTTCATCTTCACCTGCTTCATTTCGCGCAGGTTGGTGTAGAGGTCGCGGTCGGTGATGAGTTCGATATTGTTGAGACCCAGCAAACGGCGGTCAGCACCCCAGATCGCGCCGTAGCGCGGGCCGTTGACGTTGACGACGGGCGGGCCTTCCTCGCCCAGCGTCTTCCAGACGACGCCGCCCCAGCCCGCCTTGAAGGCACGCTCGACATTATAGGCCTTGTCGGTGGGCGGCGCGGAGGCAAGCCAGAACGGGTTGGGCGACTTGATGCCGACGAAATTGTTGCGGAGATCAGCCATTATTTATTCTCCTCACGCGACAGCGACGGTTGGCTGCGCACCGGCAGCGAATGTACGGTTGATGGATTCGGCGGCATCGCGGCCCTGCGCGACAGCCGAGACGGTGAGGTCATCACCACCGAAAACGCAGTCGCCACCGGCCCAGACGCCGTCGAGCGACGTGCGGCCTTCGCCGTCGATGGCGATGCGGCCGGATTCCATGCGCAGCGAGCCGAGACCGGACGCTTCGAAGGTCTGGCCGATCGCCTTGAAAATCTGATCGGCGGCGATGGCACCGGTTTCTCCGGTCGTGACGAGACGGCCGTCGGCGAGCTTAGTATATTCCACCTCGATCGCGGCAACCTTGCCGTCCTGCGACAGGATGGACTTCGGCGCCAGCCAGTGGCGGATGATGACACCTTTGGAGGTGGCGAGGTCCTGCTCGAACTCCGAGGCGTTCATGTGCTCCTTGCCGCGGCGGTAGCAGATCGTCACTTCTTCGGCGCCAAGCAGTTTTGCCTGTACGGCCGCATCGATGGCGGTCATGCCGCCGCCGAGCACGACGACGCGGCGGCCGACCGGAACGTCCGCCTTGTTCATGGCCTGCCGAAGCGAGGCAATGAAATCGACGGCGTCGTCCACTCCGGGCAAATTCTCGCCCTCGACGCGCAGCGCATTGACGCCGGCAAGGCCGATGCCGAGGAAGACGGCGTCATATTGCGATTGAAGATCAGCCAGCGAGAAATCGCGGCCAAGCTGCTGATCGTGGCGGACTTCGATGCCGCCGATCGACAGCACATAATCGACCTCTTTCTGCGCGAAGTCGTCGACTGCCTTGTAGGTGGCTATACCGTATTCGTTGAGGCCGCCGGATTTCGGCTTGCTGTCATAGATGACGATGTCGTGGCCTTTCACCGCAAGGCGGTGAGCGGCGGCAAGGCCGGCCGGGCCGGCGCCGACAACGGCGATCTTCTTTGCGGTGGAGGAGGCGCGTGTGTAGAACTGCCTGCCTGCCTGCATGGCCGTATCCGTCGCATAGCGCTGCAGGCGGCCGATCTCAACGGGTTTTTCCTCTGCCGTGTTGCGCACGCATGCCTGCTCGCAGAGATCTTCGGTGGGACAGACGCGGGCGCACATGCCGCCCAGGATGTTCTGGTCGAAGATCGTCTTCGCCGAACCGATCGGGTTTCCGGTCGCGATCTGACGGATGAAGAGCGGAATGTCGATGGAGGTGGGACAGGCCGTCATGCACGGCGCATCGTAGCAGAAGTAACAGCGGTCGGCGGCGACCAGCGCCTCATGCTTGTCGAGGCGCGGATGCAGATCGGAAAAATTAGCTTCATACTCGGCGGACGAGAGCCGGCCGGCATGAATCCCGGTTTCCAGTCGTTCCATTGAAGTTCCCTCATTATTGGTAAACGGCTAGTGAGGAAAAGCGTAACTCAGGATAAAAATTTTATCAAACGGTAAAATTTTGAAACGTAAAGTCATATAAGTATCTGTTTTCGTTATTAATGCAGCAAAGTGGAGAACCCAGCAGACGCCATGCATGAGGACAAGCGTTTCCCAGCTTGTAAAAAAGATTCAAAAAATCCAATTTTTTTCGGAACCGGCGGAACCAAAGTTTAACGCGGTCGTTATTGGGGCATCTGGATGATGATCGCATCGACCCAACATGCGCGCCCCCAACCCATCATCCGGATTACTCACGGTCCCCTCCCGATGAGTGAAAACAGCCAGTGCGCCGCCCTCGCACTGGCTGTTTTTCGTTGCGGCCAGCAGAGCGCTGCTTACGAGCGTTTGAGAATCTCGAATTCCGTCTCGGGGATCTGCAGATAATATTCGATGCGGCCGGGGACGAGCCTGAGTTCCGCCTTGCCGTTCATCGAGGACGGAACGACGCGCTCGAGCACGGTCTTGCCGAAGCTGTTTTCGCTAAACTCGTGAATCTCTGTCCGGTTCGGGAGGATCTCCACCCAGGCGATCTCGATCGCCTTCTTGCCGTTCAGCTTGGCTTCCTTGCAGTTCAGGGTGATCGACGACGCGCCGCTGGCGATTGCGCCATAGGAGGCCGAATTGACGATAAGTTCATGAAGCGCCAATCCGAGATGTACGGCGGCATTCGGCGTCATATGGGCATTGATGCCGAAGATCGGCATGGAGCCTGCCGTTTCCGGCCAATAGGGGGCGAACTGCTTCTCCGCGAGATCGAAGAGATAGGCGCCCCGCCAGCTCGAATCCGTAATCAGGTCCTGCGAGTTCGAAAGCGACTGAAGACGGCCACGGAACTTCGCGAGGAAGCTGTCGAGCGACAGCGTATTGCGGGCCGTTTGCGTCGCGATGCCCTGAATGATCGCGAGCAGGTTCTTTGAACGGTGAGAAAGTTCTCGCAGCAGCGATTTCAGAACTTTTTCGCGGTGCCGCGTTTCGGTGACTTCGGAGATGACCGAAAGAATGCCGAGGGAGCTGCCATTGCTGATGCGCTGGACCTTGAGCTCGTAGGTCCGGGCCTCACCATCGACGTCCATATCGATCTCGGCGTTGGTTGCTGTTCCGGTTTCCAGCACCTTGAGCTTCAGGGCCCTCAGGTAGTCGCCATGCGCCTTGCCGAAGAGATCACCGTCGCTGCCGCCGACGAAAAACCGTTCGGCGAAGTGGCGCGGAAGATTTTCGGCAAAGGAGAATGCCAGCTTTGAATCCTGAAAGAGAATCGAAATTCCGGCGCTGTTCAGCGCCCGCTCCATCATCGCGGACTTGCCTTCTAGCGCGAAAGGCCTGCCGGTTAATGGTTCTGTCGTATTCACCAGGCCGCCTTTCCTTCGATCCTTCTTGTGCAGCTGGAAAGGGGTTGCCACCTCGGGAACCCCGCCGGTCATACTATGACCAAGCGTTGCAGAAACCGTTAAAGCTGCTGCCGGAGCGCCCCAGCTAGCTGGGAACGCTTCGTTATTGGCTTTGTTCCGTCGCTGCGACGGTTCAGCTTCATGCCGCAACCTTGGTGGATTCATTGAAGAATAGCGCCTGGCTGATCAAAGCCTTGACCATGTCGGGATTGAAGGGCTTGGTGACCAGGAAAGTCGGCTCCGGCCGCTCGCCTGTCAAAAGGCGCTCTGGAAAAGCCGTGATGAAAATCACGGGCACGTTCGATGTCTTTAGAATGTCGTTCACCGCGTCGATGCCCGAGCTGCCGTCGGCAAGCTGGATATCCGCAAGAACCATGCGCGGCTTGGTCTTGTTGTAAAGCGCTATGGCTTCGGAATGGGTGCGGGCGATGCCGGTGACCCTGTGGCCGAGGCTTTCGACCATCTGCTCTATATCCATCGCGATCAGGGGCTCGTCTTCGATGATCATGATATCGGTGGCGACCTGGCGCGAAATCTCCTGCGAGGCCTTGTCGAGCAGGCTCATTACTTCCTGGTCTTCGGTGTCGAGAATATCGGCGATCTCGCCGACGCGGAAATTCTCGACCGAAGCGAGGATGAAGGCCTGGCGCGCTAGCGGGGAGACCTTGGCAAGGTTTACGGTCGCCCGCTGCTCCCACGCATAGGGCGATGCTGGCTCCGGAATCTGGACGGCGGTGGAACCAAACAGCTTAGTGAACAGTTTGTAGAGTGCGACACGGTCATTCGCGGTATCCGGGAAAATGGATATGTCGGCGATTATGGCCTCCAGAACTGCGGCAACGTAAGCATCACCTGAAGTCTGCGTGCCTGTAAGCGCACGGGAATAACGACGCAAATAAGGAAGATGCGGCGCAATTCGAGTAGAAAGTGTCATTAAAAACTCCCGTCTGTAGGCCGTAACTGCCTTTAATGCAGTGGAAACGTCGCGCCATTAAAAAAGTTCCAGTATATGCGGAACTTTTTTCACAGCCTTGCATTATGCTGGCGACGAATGAAGGGCGTACCGCAATTTTGAGCCACGATACCGGTAAGTATTTCAGCACCAACCGCCCCGAGCGGCGGGCGGTGCCGTTGGCGTTCCAAGCCGCAGCATAGATATCGCCCCCCACCAACATAGAGACAACCGACAAGAAGTGACGAATTGATGACAAAGCAGCAAAAAGAAGAACAGGATCAGCAGCGGCTGGAGATGCGCGCAAGCGATATCCTCGATCCAAACAACCAGATCGGCGTCAAACTACGGTCGCTCTATGCGGCGGCACAGGATGAAGCGATCCCCGATCGTTTTCTCGATCTGCTCGAGAAGCTGGACCAGGCCGAGATGATGGCTTCGGCCAAAATGGCCAAGTAAGGGCGAGTTGATGGATAAGGCTCAACCAAGCTTCAAACGCGAACTGCTGGCGGCATTACCGAGCCTGCGTGCGTTCGCGATCTCGTTGATCGGCCGGCACGATCGCGCCGACGACTTGGTGCAGGACACCATCATGAAGGCCTGGGCAAAGCAGGACCACTTCGAGATGGGCACCAACATGAAGGCCTGGCTCTTCACGATCCTGCGCAACGAACTCTATAGCCAGATGCGCAAGAGCGGCCGCGAGATCCAGGACAGCGACGGGCTGTTCACCGAATCCATGGCGATGCATCCTGCGCAATACGGCGCGCTCGACCTGCAGGATTTCAAGAAGGCGCTCGATCAGCTACCACCGGATCAGCGCGAGGCCATCATTCTCGTCGGTGCCTCGGGCTTCTCCTATGAAGAGGCCGCGGAGATTTGCGGATGCGCCGTTGGCACCATCAAGAGCCGCGTCAACCGCGCACGCCAGCGGCTGCAGGAACTGCTGCAGATTTCCGGCGAAGCGGATTTCGGTCCGGACGCGACGTCCGCGCCGCTGACATCGAAGGCTTTTGCCTTCTGATCCTTGAATTGCATCGTAAGAAAAACCGGCGGGCTCAGGCGCCGGTTTTTTGTGCGGCGGGAAGGGTTAGTCATCGCCGTGTTTGGAGCGCATCAGGTTCGTTGCGACGAGGGCGGCAAGCACCCCGGCCGTCAGGAGCGGTTGCGAACGGACAAGGCTTATGCTGGCTGCCGCCAGCGACTCGATCGCCAGACGACGCTCCTGCGTGCGGCGGGCGTCCTGCACATTCATGATCATCATGACGATCAGAACGACGATGCCGACGAGCAGGGCGCAAGCCGCGAGAAAGAGGGCTGCACCCACGGGACCGTAGACGCCTGCGAGCCAGATTGCTCCGGCTGTCACGGCAAGCACATAGGCCGTCAGGAGGAAGACCGCCGCGAGCACTATGAAAATGCCGTTGCGCTTGGTTCGTGCAACGGTCCTGTGAACGCTGTTTCCTATCAGCAGGCTAAGGATCGGGAAGAGCATCGAGCCTCCTCAGCGGCGTGCGAGGAGTGCGAGCACGAGGCCGAAGGCGGCAGCAGCACCGATCGTTGCGATCGGATGCCTGCGCACGGTATGGCGAACTTCACTTGCGCCGCGCAGATAACTCTCTTGCAGGTCGTGCAGCAGGTCCTCGCTGCGGCCTAGGAGTTCGTCATAGCCGGCGGCCGCCTGATAGCGGAGCTTTTCGCCGCGTCGCCGCGAATTCTTCGCAACCAGCTTCGTCAGAGTCGCGATTTCGTCGCGCAAGGTTTCGATCTGATCCTCAATCGTGGATTCGATGTCGTGAAGCGTACCGTTGCCATGGCGCCGGCCGCGAATGGACGGGAGGATAGAAGCCATGATGCTCTCCTTGGCATGGGCGCGCGCAAAGCCGCGGGCCGGTTTCAAACGAGGTCAGCACCGATCATTGCAATAAACAGTATCGCCCGGCATTGATCCAAATCATCGACACGACAACGCGTTGCCCAATCAAAAGTTCCGGTCGGTTCAGCGACCGGCAAGCGCACTGTGAGCCAGGACAAAGGGTGTTCCGTCCGCCGGGATCTGATTGATGCGCAGCCGGCATCCGAAAACCGATTGCATGCGCTCGTCTGTGAGCACTTCGCGAACGCTGCCGGCCGCGGCAAGGCGTCCGCCCTCCATCAGCACGATCTGGTCCGCGAAGAGGGCGGTCAGGTTGAGGTCGTGCATCACCGCGATCACGCCGCCGCCTGCGTCGCAGAATTTCCGCGCAAGGCTCATGATCGTCAGCTGATGGCTGATATCGAGGCTGGAAACAGGCTCGTCGAGCAGCAACCAGCAGGGCTTCCCATCCACGACTGGCTCGGAGATTTGGCACAGCACGCGGGCGAGCTGGACGCGCTGCTGCTCGCCGCCGGAAAGCTCCTGGTAGAAACGGCCTTCGAAGCCGCCGAGGTCGACGGCGGCGAGCGCGCGTGCCGCGATCTGTTCCGCCTCCTCGGGGTGCAGGTTCAGCCCTGTCGTCAGTCCCATGCGCACGATCTCGCGCACGGTGAAGGGAAAGGAGATGGCGCTCGCCTGTGGCAGCACGCCGCGAACGGCGGCCAGCTGCCAGGGCTGCATTGCCTTGACCTCTTCGCCGTTGATGCGCACGGAGCCGTCAAAGGAAAGCTCGCCGGAGGCCGCCTTCATCGTCGTCGTCTTGCCGGAGCCGTTCGGTCCGGCGATCGCGGTCAGCTGGCCGGCCTTCGCCGTAAAGCTGACGTCGTGGACGATTGTCTTGCCTGACAGGCGGACCGAGATGCCGGAGAGTTCGATCATCGAAATTCACTTTTAAAGTGCCAGCCGTGAGCGCTGCCGCAACAATATCCAGAGGAAGAACGGCCCGCCGATGGCCGCGGTGATGATTCCGATCGGCAATTCGGCGGGCGCGACGATGGTGCGCGCCAGAACGTCGGCGAAGATCAAGAGAGAGCCGCCGAGGAGGGCGGAGGCGGGCAGCAGGTAGCGGTGGTCGGGGCCGATGATCATGCGCAGGAGATGCGGCACGACAATGCCGACGAAGCCGATACCGCCGCTGACCGCGACCGACGCGCCGGTCGCGGCAGCTACGGCTACGATCGCAATATTCTTCAGCCGCTGAACCGGGACGCCCATATGAAACGCGGCGGCCTCGCCGAGGGTTATGGCATTCAGCCCGCGCGCCAAGAAGGGCAGGACGGCAAAAGATACCAGAATGATCGGCGCGGCTGCGGCGATCTTCATCCAGGTTGCGCCTGCAAGCGAACCCATGGACCAGAAGGTGAGATCGCGCAGTTGCTGATCGTTAGCGACGTAAGTCAGCAGGCCCGTCATCGCGCCGGTCAAGGCTGCGAGCGCGATGCCTGCAAGCAGCATTGTGGCGACCGAGGTCTGGCCGTTGCTCGTTGCGATTCGGTAAAGCAGCACCGCTGTAATAAGGCCGCCGCCGAAAGCTGCAATCGGTAGAGCATAGATGCCAAGCAGCGCAAGGAACGGCATGGCGATCGTTCCGCCGAGCACGATCATCACGACGGCGCCGAAGCTCGCTCCGGACGACACGCCGACGAGGCCGGGATCGGCAAGCGGATTGCGGAACAGACCCTGCATCACAGCGCCCGAGACGGCGAGCGAACCGCCGACGAGAAAACCGAGGATCGCCCGCGGCATGCGGATATCGAAGATGATGATCCGATCGCGCATGTTGAGCGCCGCTTCCGAACCCAAGATGTTTGCGATCACATCGACGATCGAGGCATCCGAGGCGCCGGTCGTCACGGAAAACAGCAGCGAGAAGAACGAACCAACGACGAGCAGGCCAATCACAAGGAGCGCCAGCCGCGCCCGATCGCCCGTTTCGTGGCGTTGACGAAACGCGGCTATCGAGAAAATTGATCGTTTCTGTCCCGTCATGGCATCCAGCAGAACCATCTCAGCCCCCGTAGATGGCTTCGTTCAATTCGCGGACGGCGCCTGCAGTGCGCGGGCCGAAGCCGAGCAGGTGCAGCCCGTCCATGCGGATGACGGCCTTCCTTTGAGCCGCGGGGGTCAACGCGAGCGCCGGCTGCTTGAAGAGGTCGTCGTTGGCGGCGGCGTGGCTGCCCTGACGGTTCATCATCAGGATCACGTCGGGCTTTGCCTCGATGATCGCCTCATCGGTCACCGGCTTGTAGCCGGAGAAGCTGCCGACGGCATTGATGGCGCCTGCGAGCTTGACGATGCCATCGGCTGCCGTGTCCGTGCCGGAGGCCATGATCTTGCCGCCCTGCGTGCTGAGGATGAAAAGCACGCGCTTGCGCTCTGCGTCCGGCCGCTTACCTGCATCGGCGACCGCGGCATCCAGATCGGCACCGACCTTGGCCTCCAGTGCCTTGGCCTTGTCCGGTACGGCGAGCAATGTGCCGATCCTGTTGATCTTCGTCAGGATGCCTGCGCGATCATAGGTACTCGGAATGGTTTCGAACGGCACGCTGGCGTTCTTCAGGACGGTCAGCGCTTCCGGCGGGCCGGAGCCTTCGACGGCGATGATTGCGGTCGGGTTGACGGCGAGGATGCCTTCCGGCGAGAGAGCCCGCATATAGCCCACATCCGGCAGCTTCATGGCCGCAACGGGGTAGATGCTGGTGGAATCGCGGGCGATGAGGCGGCTTTCTTCGCCGAGCGCGTAGACGATCTCCGTCACGTCTCCACCGATGGCGACGAGACGAGACGTGTCGATCTTTTTCGGTTCCTCGGCATGCGCGGCCCGGATGAAGCTATTGTCCGCCGTCGCGGCGGGCAGCAAAGGCAGCACCATAACGGCCGCCGTCAGCGCCAGTTCCCAAAGCCGGAGGCGGCGCAGGTTCGAAGGTATTTTCATCGTTCCGTTCCTTACGCTGCGACGCTCGCTTCGGCCTTCGGCAGGCTTTCGATGATCTCGCGCCAATCGGTGCGCTCGTCGAAACCTTCCTTCCGCTTGCCGAAGAACTGGATGATCATCTCGCCCTTGGCGTCATAGGCTTCCAGCGAGGTGACGTGGCCGTCCTTGGTGGGCTTTCTCACGGCCCAGGTCTCGGCGATATGGTCCTGGCGCAGATGCAGGTGGAAGGTTGGATCCATGATGTTGATCCACGGTCCCATCGCCTGAACGTTAAAGATCGGCCCGGAATGGATCTGCACGATGCCGTTGTTCGCGACAAAGCACATGATCGGCAGGCCGGCCTTGACGGAGGCATGCATCATATCGGCCGTCGCGGTGTTGTCGAGCTTCCAGGCGTAATCGTCGCCGACCGTGTGCAGCGCAGCCTGACGGCCGATCTTGAGGCGCTTCAGCATGCCGAAGAATTCATGCGTGTCCGCGAGCTTGCTCCAGTTGTGGCGCAGCTCGTCACGACCGACGTTGCCGCTCTCATCCTCGGAAGCGGAGATTTCGGCCTCGATGAGTTCCTGCGACTGATCGTCGAGCTTCAGATCGGCGACGATCGAGCGGTAGGCCTCGACGTTTGAATTCGGGCGCAGATGCACTTTGTGGACCGCGTTGCCCGTCTTGTCGAAATACTGCAGGCTGAGGCGCTCCTCGTCGCCGTTCTTCTTCGTGACAGCAAAGCCATGGACCCAGCGGCTCGGGAAGATGCGAAGGTCGATGTTTTCGCCGAGCACGATTGCGCTCTGTGTGCCCATCTTGATGTTTTCGAAGACGCCGATTTTTTCGTGGACGGCGCTTTCATTGCGCGACAGCGCTAGGACTTCACCGAGTTCGGCCACGCGTTCCAGAAGCTTCAGCGCACTGGCGTCAATGCGCGTCGCGGAAATGCCGACTTCGGCGGCGACCAGGGCCGCTTCGGAAATGTTCAGCCGCGCCGCGATATCGCGCTCGCGCATCTGCGGATTTTCGGCGCGGAACGCGCGAATTTCGGCCGGTGCCGGTCTGGTCTTGTCAGTCATCTGCTACCCTTACTTATTGAGAATGAGTTTGCCCTGCCGGGTAATTTTCATGCGGTAGACCAAGCCGTCATGCCGGATCATGATCTCGTTCGCACCGCGGAAAATGTCCGCGCTTTCGATGGTGCGGATTTCGGCTGCCTCCCGCGGGAGAGGCGCATGCTTAAAAGTGTCTGGTTTCTCAACCATCATTTCGGTTGGCAATTTCCGCTGGCGCCGGGGCTTGTTTTCCTCCGGCCTTGATACAATTAACTTGACTTTCATAGTCACCATTTTTTAAAGACGCAATAGCGGACTTTTCAAGTCAAGTTTTAGAAATTACATGGAGAAGCGGTGATGGCGGCGGGCGGATTTGCGGCATTTGTGGCAGGCGGATTGCTGGCGACTGGAACTCTTTGCCCCGCTTGTGCGCAGAATGCCGCCGCGGCGGCCCCCGCGAATGTCCTCGAAGTCGAGTTGAATGCGCTAACGCCCTCGCAGAAGGGCTGCATGATGACCTTCGTGGCACTCAACAAGCTTGCCGCGCCCGTCAACAAGATCTCCTTCGAGCTTGCTTTCTTCAACGACAAGAATGCCGTCGACAAGATCACCGTGCTCGACTTCCGCGATCTGCCGCAAGGCAAGAAACGCGTGCGGCAGTTCGACATGCCGAATGTGAAGTGTGAGGCCGTGACCCGCATCCTCATCAACGACACGCCGGTCTGCGATGGCCCGGCCGCTGGCGAATGCATGAAGGGCCTCGTCACCCGTTCGCAGATTTCCGTTCCCTTCGAGGGATGAGCAGTTCATGCCGGGGATGATCCCCGGCGGGTTTCAGTTTCAAACCGGCCGGGGCAGGGCACATGGCAGTTTCAGCGAGATCCAGGTCGCGACGCGATTTCATCGTGGAGCAGGATGCTGACGGCCTGAACGACAATGCGCCAGGCATCCATCCCGGCCATGAAATGCCCGAGTTGCGGAATGCGCAGCGCCAGCCCGCCGCAGAAGCCGTGATGCACTATGCGCGTCTGTCGCTGATCGAATCTTTTCCGGAACATCCGCAGGCACAAACGACAGTGGCGGCAGATGCGCCGCCGATGGACCAAAGCGCCCTTGAAAAGCAAGCGAACGAGCCGAAGCCGGGCAAGCGCCGCGTCTTCATTGCCTGCCTGACCTCCTTTGCTTTTCACGCCATTCTCTTCACCGCCCTGGCTGTCGGCTTCGTCGTGACACCGCACGAAACGGAGGAAGAAGCAGGCGAGGCCGTGAGCGTCATTATTCTCGGTGATTCAGAAGCCGACCAGGCCTCTGCCGGCGATCCGGACCTGCAAGTGGAGCCGCAGCCGGAAGAGATCGTCGCCGAGACGGTGCAGCCGCGGATCGTGCAGCCTACGGAACAGCCGACGGAGGTTCCGCCAGAGACGGTGCAGCCAATCCAGGCGGAGGCCGTGCCACCGGTGCAGGAGGTTACACGCGTCTCCCCCGAGACGGTGACGGCGGCGGAACCTGAAGTGCTGACGTCGAATGTTCCGGCAGAGACGTCGGTCGTGCAGCCGATGGCGACGGAGGTGCCAGAGGAGGTGAAGCCCGTCGAGCCGGTAGAGACCGCCGAAGCGCTACCGGAGCCGGTAAAGCCCGAAGAGGCACCCGCACCGACGCCGAAGCCGAAGGCGGTTCAGCCGGTTGAGAAGCCGGTGGAAAAGAAGCAGCCGCCGAGGAAGGTGGAGAAGAAGGTCGCTGGATCGCAAGGCGAGAACAAGCAGGATTCCATGCGAGGGGCCAGCGACGGAAGCGAGACGGCAAGTTCGGATCGCAATTCGCAGGCAGCGAGTAACAACAGTGGCATCGGCACCGCGGCCAAGGCGAATTATGCCGGTAAGGTTAGGAGCCGCATTCGACGTGCGATCAGGACGCCGCGCGGGATCGAGGGAGATGTAGTAATCACGTTCTCGGTGAGCGGTAGCGGCGGCTTAAACTCCGTTCGCGTGTCCAGAGGATCCGGCGATCCTAAGGTTGATCAATTTGCCCTTGATGCTGTGCGGCGTGCCGCGCCATTTAGTCCGCCGCCGGGCGGCCAGGCCATGCTTATGTCCGTGCCAATTGCTATCAATCAAAGATAATATGACAAAAACTGTCAACTTTATACTTTACTCTAAAAATCAAGTTTAATAAGGTCCGTTCGCACACGTTAGAATCGTGTGACGATCAACGAGCGAACGGGTGGTAAATGGCTCGGAAGGCGAAGAAGGGACTAAACCGGGAAATCCGCGTCAGCGCGGATGTGGCAGCGCAGGCGACGCAGCAGGATCCTGGACGATCCAAACTGGATGGCCGCAGTTTCCTCTATGTCGGCGGCCGCGATTGCCAGGTGGCGCATCTTCGCCAGATCGCGAGCAACTTCGGTGCCGAACTGATCCATCACGATGGCGGTCTGCGCGAGGCGGTCTCCCGTATCGATACAGTGCTTCCCTCCGTCGACTGCGTGTTCTGCCCGATCGACTGTATCAGCCACGATGCCTGCCTGCGTGTGAAGACCGGCTGCAAGAAGTTCGGCAAGGCCTTCATTCCGCTGCGCAACGGCAGCAAATCGAGCCTCGAGCGTGCGCTGCAGACCATGAACGAACGAGACAATTCCCGATGAAAGATCAGCACCCTGACGGGTTCATGATGATCGGCCTGCACAAGCTCGCCGCGCAGAATGGTGATGGCCTTGTGCCCGAACTTTACGACCTCTTGGTGAAAAATGCCGAGCGCGAGCACCTTTATCCGAACGTGACCGAGTTTCCCGTCTGGGAAGCGCGCATGCCGGGCGAAAAGGCCGATGCAGCACTTGGCCGCGAGGCGGCAAACGGCAATAATGTCGTTGCCTTCCCGCAGGCCCGCGCGGACGGCAGTAAGGTGTGAGGAGGTTTCGATGTACATTGCGATGAACCGCTTCAAGGTCGCGACCGGCGCCGAGGCGGATTTTGAAAATGTCTGGCGCAGCCGCGATTCCAGCCTCTCGCAGGTGCCGGGCTTCATCGAGTTCCGCCTACTGCGTGGAAAGGCCAATGCGGAGGAAGGCTATACGCTATTTTCCTCGCATACGCTCTGGCAGAGCGAGGAGGATTTCCAGAACTGGACGAAATCCGAGAACTTCCGCGCAGCGCACCGTAATGCGGGCGAGCACAAGGTGATGTACAAGGGGCCGCCGGTGTTCGAAGGCTTCAACGTCGTGGACGGCATATGAGCGGGGATCCGGACCGTATCGAGGTCCTGCCGGTCCTGCCGTCGCTCGACATTGCCGAGACGCTTGCCTTTTATCGCGACGAGCTCGGCTTTGCGCAGATCGTGCACCAAACGCCTGACTATCTGATCGTCAGGCGCGATGAGATGGAACTGCATTTCTGGCGCACCGACGATACCGGCCTGCCGGAGAAGACGTCGGTCTATCTGCGCGGCGGGCGTATTGCCGCCCTTCATGCGGAATATCGCGCGAAGGGCGTCAGTCGTCTAACCGATATGGAAGTGCGACCGTGGAACATGGAGGAATTCTACATCCATGATCCGCACGGCAACCTGCTGCGCTTCGGCCGCGTGCCGCAGCGCTGACCTTATGGTTTGGTGGGCATCAGGCCGCCGGTGGCGATCGCCAGCCAACCCAGCATCATCGCCCAGCCGCCGGTCGGCGCGGCATAGGGAAATAGTCCGATCCCCGCAAACCGCAGCATCGCGAGATCGCCGGCAAAGAACAGCGTGCCAGCGATGATCAACAAACCGGCCAGGCGGGCGGTTCTGATCTTCTCGATGCCGATTGCGAGACCCAAGAGGGCAGGGGCGTGCGACAGACACATCGCGGAGGCGGAGGCTGCGAGCGCGGCTTCACCGCCGCCATGGGCGGCGACGGCGGCAAGTGCCACGCCCGCCGCGCCGAAGAGGCCAGCGAAAACAAAGAAAAGCGGTGCGGCCATGGCTGATCCTATTCATTGTTCTGCATATGGAAGGCGAGCCGTTCGACCGGCGTCCAGATGATCTCGCGCAGCTTCTCGCTGGCGATCGTTTCGTCGAGCGCGCGGCGGAAGCAGAACAGCCACTCATCGCGCTCGACCGGGCCGATCGTGGCAACGAAATGGCGGCTGCGCAGCCGCGGATGGCCGCGTTTGTCGGTATAGAGAGGCGGGCCGCCGAAGTAGCCCGTCAGATATTCGTAGAATTTCTCTTCGCTGCCTTCGAGGCTCGGCGGATGAACCGCGCGGACATGCTTTGCTTCCGGCAACGTGTCCATCAGCTCGTAGAAGCGATGCGTCAGCGTCCGCACCGTGTGGTTGCCGCCGATCGCTTGATAGAGCGTGATAACTTCTTCCGTCACAAATCCATCCCCTGAAGTCCGTATTTCTTAATGCACTGCCGTTGCCCTATCCGCAACCGGCTGCGGTGAGCCGCGGCATTTTGCGCAGGAACAGGCGGAAGCGTGGGATGCAGATTTCGATTGACAAAACCGTCCAGACGGTATTTTTAATAAATTATGTCAACCGCTCATCATCGCAAGAAGCAGCCTGTTCTCGTGCGCCGGCAATTACTGGATGTCGCCGCGCGCCTTGCGAGTGAGCAGGGCATGGCGTCGGTAACGCTCGATGCCGTCTCCGGGGCATCCGGCATCAGCAAGGGTGGCCTGCTGCACCATTTTCCGACCAAGAACGCTCTGCTGGATGCGCTGTTCGACAGTCTGCTAGAGCGTTTCGATCAAGAGCTCGATGAGCTGATGCGGGCCGATCCGGGGCCGCACGGACGCTTCACGCGCGCCTATCTTTTCGCGTGTGCCGACATCAGCGAAAGGACGGACGACTCCCGCCACTGGACACAGGTGACGATCGCGATGCTGGCCGAGCCGCGGCTGCGCAAGCGCTGGCGGGAATGGGTGCGGGAGCGGGCGGACGAATATGTCGGCACCGACTCGTCGATCGATGCGCAGATCGTGCGCTTTGCCGCGGATGGTCTCTGGCTTGCCGAGGCGACGGAAAGTCACGAGATCGGTGCTGCCGAACGAAGTGCGCTGATTGCGCGCCTTATAGAACTCACGAAACACTGATTTTCGAAGGATTGAACCATGAGCCCGGCTGCCGTCTACGCGCTGCTCCTCGCCGCGATCGTATTGGAAGTAATCGGCACCACCGCCCTGCAGCTTTCGCAGCAGCTCACGCGTTTCTGGCCGAGCGTACTTCTCGTCGCCTGCTACACGACGTCCTTCTACGTCCTGTCGCTCACTTTGAAGGTGATCCCGGTCGGCATTGCCTATGCGATCTGGAGCGCTTTGGGAATAGTGCTGATTTCGGTGGTCGGGTTTGTCTATTTTAAGCAGCGCCTCGATCTTCCCGCCATGATCGGGCTCGGGTTGATCATTTCCGGCGTCCTGGTCGTCAACCTCTTTTCGAAATCCATTTCTCATTGATTTCTCTCGGTTTTCTCCGTCAATACCTCGCGTTGCAAGAGCCGCGCCAAGAGGTCTGTGTGCCGGCTGCGTTGACGAGCATCGCGGATGCCCCAAATGAGCCGGTAAGGAAGGCACTGGAGCCGATTGAAGAGCGCGGCCCGAAACCACACCGGACGGCCGCCGCTCACTGCTGAGGAGCATCCATGCGACTACTCGTTCTTGGTACGGGCGTGATGGCGAAGAACCAGTTGCGCCATTTCGCGCACATGGATGGTGTCGAGGTCGTCGGCGCGGTCGATACCGATCCCGATCGCCTGAAGCTCTTCGCCGATGAATTCGGCATCGAAAAACGTTTCCTGACATTGGACGACGCCATAGCCTGGGGTGATTTCGACGCCGCGACGAACGTCACGCCGGACCGCATCCATCACCCGACGACCATGGCGCTGATTGCTGCGGGCAAACATGTGCTGTGCGAAAAGCCGCTGGCGGAAAACTATCCGAAGGCTCTGGAGATGACGGAAGCGGCTGAAACGGCAGGCGTCGTCAATATGGTGAACCTCACCTACCGCAACGTCGCGCCGCTGCAGCGCGCCCGCGAGATGGTGCTCGCCGGCGAGCTCGGCACCATCAAGCATGTGGAAGCATCCTATCTGCAGAGCTGGCTCGTGTCGCGCGCCTGGGGCGACTGGCGCACGGAATCGACTTGGCTCTGGCGTCTTTCGACCGGCCACGGGTCGACCGGTGTGCTCGGCGATGTCGGCATCCACATCCTCGATTTTGCCGCTTATGGTGCAGCGACCGATATCGATCACGTCTTTGCCCGGCTGAAGACCTTCAACAAGGTACCGGGCGGCCAGATCGGCGAATATCTTCTGGATGCGAACGACAGCTTCACGATGTCGCTCGATTTCGCCAATGGCGCGCTCGGCGTGGTGCATGCCAGCCGCTGGGCGACGGGCCACTTGAACGAGCTGAAGCTTCGCATCTACGGCGAGAGGGGAAGTCTTGAGGTCAACCATCGCCCTACCGGCTCGGATTTGCGCGGCTGCCTCGGCGAGAATGTCGAGAGTGCGACCTGGAGGGAGATCGAGGCCGCTCCGGTTTCGACGAACTACCAGCGCTTTGCCGAAGCGGTGATGAGCGGCCTGCAGCCAGACCCCAACTTCCGCCACGCCGCCAACCTGCAGAAGGTGATCGATCTTGCCATGATCACCGAGCGCGAACGGCGCGAACTGAAGGTGTGATTTCGGAAAAACGCGCTGCGCGCCCGGCCAGCGCGGACGCTCCGTTAGTGGACGATATCCGTTCCAGGCGGGGGGACGGGGAAGACGCTGTCCAGAGGAAACCGGCGGGTCTCCGCATGGGAGGTCGCAGCAAGTGCGCTAGTTCTTCTCGCCCGAAGTTCCTCCTGGATGATCGAGTCCATGCCGAACCTGAAATTCCTGGTGCTGAACCGCGCTGCGTGCGTGCGAATGGTTTCGGGATCGAAATCCTCGGTGTGTTCTTCAAACGACCGCACTGCGTCGACGATGGCTTCAACGTTCTGCTCATAGAAGAGGAGGCCGGTTTCTCCCGGCACGACCGTTTCAAGCGCTCCGCCACTGCCGAAAGCGATGACCGGCCGGCCGCTCGCCATGGCTTCCACCGGCACAAGGCCGAAATCCTCCTCTCCGGGGAAGATCAGGGCGCGGCATCGGGCCAGTTTTTCCTTGAGAACCGGAAAGGGCACCCGCCCCAGGAATTTCACGGTCGGCCCCGCGATCGACTTCAGCATGGCAAGCTCTTTGCCTTCGCCGATGACGACGAGGTTGCGTCCCATCTTGGAAAAGGCCCTCACGGCGAGATCGACCCGCTTGTAGGAGACGAGCTGCCCGGCGCAAAGATAAAAGTCCTCGATGGCATCCGCCGGCGCATAGTCCTCGACTGCTACCGGCGGATAGACGACCGTGGCGGAGCGTCCGTAATACTTGCCGATGCGCGCTCTCACATGGTGCGAATTCGCGACGAAACGGTCCACGCGCATGCTGGTGCTGACATCCCAGGACCGCAGAAGCGGGGCGATCACCGGAAGCATCATTCTGGAGGCGAGTCCGGCATGCGAACGGTAGACGTGATAGTGGTCCCAGATATAACGCATCGGCGAATGGCAGTAGCAGACATGCGTCGAATGTGGCGGAGCGATGATGCCCTTGGCGGGGCCGGATTCGCTTGAGATGATGAGGTCGTACCCGCTGAGATCCAGACTTTCGAGCGCGAAGGGCATTAGCGGAAGCAGCGACTGGTAATGCCTGACGGCACCCGGCAGGCGCTGCAGAAACGACGTCTTGACGACATGTCCCCTTATTTTTTCCGAGACACGGCTTTCATCGTAAACGAGGGTGAAGATGTCGGCGTCTGGGAACATGTCGCAGAGGGCCTCGACGACCTTCTCGCCGCCGCGCATCGAAACCAGCCAGTAATGAACAATCGCGACACGCATGATGTCTCCCTCGCCAACCAGTCGGATCATCATCGTTGAAGCGGGGGACATTCCACAGAGCCTAGATTGGTCTGCAACGGCCCTAAAACGGTGTAGAGCCACGGCCGAAAGACCTATGTGGAGCGGCCACTTGGCCGGAGATACCGCAACTGGGGTAAGCGGCCGGTTGGTTTCTACTCCGTCTTCCTCAGATTGGACTAAAGCAGGCTGCCTCGCGGTGGATTTACTCGAATTGCATTAGGCGCATCATCGGAATTCGGCGGTTTGCCCGCTGCAGAATCACGAGGAGAACAAGTCGCGCCATGCCCATTGCTGCCGTACGCAATTCAAGAACCGCATTGCCCGGCGCCCGTCGTGTCCTCCGCTTCATCATGGCGGCAGGGCTCATTGGCACCGCTTTCACCGGACAAGCCGTCCATGCCGCAGACGACAGCTACCGCATCAAAGCGCAGACGAGGATGAAGGTCTCGGTCGTGGAATGGGTGACTTCAACGGGCGAGTACAAGGAATGGACCGCTCTCAACGGTGAATTTGCCGTGTCTCAGCGCGGCGATATCTCGATGCCGATGGTCGGCGAGATTGCCGTTCTCGGCAAGACGACGGAAGAGACGGCCCTCCTGATCGGTGAGAGGATCAAGAAACTGACGGGCCTTGCGACCGCTCCCATCGCTTCGGTTGAGATCGCCAAATATCCGATGGTCTATGTCACGGGTGCCGTCGAGCGACCGAACGAGTTCGAATTCCGGCCAGGACTGACCGTCAAGCAAGCGCTTGCGCTGGCTGGCGGACGGGAACGCCGCGCCGACCGCTCCGGCGAATATGCCGACGCCGAGCAGATTCGTTACGCCGGGGAATTCAGCCGCCTCGAGCTTCAGGCAAAACAGCTCATGGCCCGCCGCGCCAGGCTGATGGCCGAGCTGAACGACAAGCCTTCCGTGGATTTTCCTCCGGAACTGACCGGGGCCCCCGAAGGTTCAGTCGTGAGCCAGATACTGAAAAGCGAAAGCGCTCTCTTCACGGCAAGAGCCGACGCCTTGCGGCACCAGCTGGAATCCGCAGCAGATCTCATGAAGCTCTTGCGAAGCGAGATCACTGTGCTCGACGAGAAGATGGTGGCGCAGGAAAGGCAAGTGCAGATCGCCCAGGATGAGCTTGTCGACATCGCAAAACTCGTCGACACCAAGATCCTGACCACCTCCCGCAAGACATCCCTCGAACGCATCGTCGCCGATATGCAGAGCGACAAGCTCGATCTGGTCGTCGCGTCGATGCAGGCCAAGCAGAAGCTGAACGAAACCGAACGCGAAGCACTCAACCTGAAGGGCCAGCGCAAGACAGAGGTGGGGCAGGAGCTGCAGGTAACAGAAGCGGAGCTGGAAGACGTGCGGTTGAAGCGCACCACGACCGTTCAGCTGCTGCAGGCCGCAGGCGCGTCCGTTGCACGCTACGAAAGCCTCCAGGCCGTCGACGTGCAACCGCTTGAGTACTGGCTGACCCGCGGCGGTGGTTCGGGCACTGCTGCTCCGGTTCCAGATAGCGCTGAGCTTGAGCCGGGGGATGTGCTGGACGTTCGCTACAATGTCTCCAAGAACCTGGACGGCTCGATGCTTTCGTCTGCCAATCCTCCTCCGCGGGTACAGTAAATCACATGAATTCGAGGATCGGGCAAAACAATATGGTTGTTCACGACATCGGCAAGCTTATCCCCGGCGATCAGTTCGGCAAGAAGCAATCACCTGACACCGAAAATATATCGTTCGGCGACATTTGGCGCTTTCTGAAGCGTCACACCTTGATACTCGCCTTCTTCACGGCGGTAGGCGCTGCCGCAGGCGGTGCTTATGTCGCCACCCAGCCACCGCTTTTCTTCGCCGCTGCCCGCCTCGTCATGGATCCCGAGCAGGGCCGGATCGCGTCGCAGGATGCTTTCACTGGAACGATTATCATCGAGGCGGCTGAAATCGCCAGTCAGGTGGAGATCATCCAGTCGGAGCCGATCGCGAAAGCGGTCATCAACAAACTCAATCTCTCCGAGGATCCGGAAATCCAGGACAATGCGTCGTGGCGGTCGATCGCCAAGGACTGGCTGCAGTCGATGATCGGCGAAGCGGCGGCACCCGCCGTGCCCGGCCAGGAGGCGTCAGACGAGGAGATACGCATGCGCAGGACGATGGCGTCGTTCCTGTCGCGGGTCTCGGTCGTCAGGGTAGGGCAATCCTATATCCTCGAAATCGGCTACAAATCTACCGATCCGCAAAAGGCAGCTCGCGTCGCGAACGCCCTTGCGCAAGCCTATATGGATTCGGCCGTCTCCGCGCGCGCCGCAGCAGCGCAAAGCGGGGCGAACTGGCTGGAAACCCGGTTGATCGACGTGGAGAAGCAAGCCCGGGAGGCGGCATTGGATGCAGAAGAATTCCGGGCCATGAACGGCATAATGGAACTCGGCACCACGTCGTCCCTGGACCAGCAGCAATTGTCCGAAATCAGCAGCCAAGCCATTTCCGCAAGTGCCGAGACCGCTGCCGCGTCCGCCAAGCTCGATACCCTCAATCGGCTAATGGCGGGGGAAGCGGTTGGCGGCAGCGTTCAGGAGACGATCGACAACCCCCGCATACAGAAACTCCAGGAGGACGTCAGTCTTGCTACGTCAAGGCTGAACAATCTGATAAGCCGCTACGATCCGGGCAATCCCGCGATCGCGGCCGCCAAAGAGGAAGTTGCACGGCTAACCGGCGATATCAGGAACGAACTCGTCCGCATCCAGGAAGTATACAAAACGAACCTGCAGGTCGCGCAAACTCGCGAACGCCTCCTCAATGACCAGATGGCGGCGCTGACTGCGACCGGCACGGACAAAAACCTGGCGCGTGTGAAACTCACCGAAATGGAAAGTCGTGCGACGACCTATCGCCGCATCTATGAAGGAATTCTCCAACAACTGACGGGCACGTTGCAGAAGCAGTCTTTCCCGCTCGGAGATGCCCGTATCGTGACGGCCGCGTCCGCGCCGCTGACGAAGAGCTCACCGAAACCCTCCATTATCCTGCCCTTCACCACGCTGATGGGCCTGGCCGGTGGTCTTCTGCTCGCGCTGCTTTTTGATGGAAGGGGCAAGGGGATTCACTTGAACTCCAGGCTGCGGCAGGAACTCGGTATAGCGTCGCTTGGAAGCCTGCCTCTTCAGGGCGCAACGGCAGTTTTGCCCGCCGGGGCGAAGGCGGCAAACCTGCAGGCCGCGATGCCGCTGCGGGGTGTGCTCGATGCGCCCTATTCCGATTTCACCGAAGCCTTGCGAGGCGTGAAGAACTCCATTAGTTCGGCATTCCGCCCCAATTCGCCAACGGTCATCGGCATCACGTCGGTCGGCAGCGGCGAGGGAAAGACGACGGTTGCGGTGAACCTCGCGCAGCTCTACCAGAATGAAGGCACGCCGGTCGTCCTCGTCGATGCCGATTTCCAAAAAGGCTTCCTGAGCAAAGTGGTGAGTGCCGCCGGGGAGGACTTCGGGCTCCGCGTGCTGCGGATAGATCATATTGGCGCAGATGAGCCGCAAGCCGCGGAACATGTCGTGGCACGTCACGACGAGCACGGCCGCAGGAGAAGGAGAAGCAGGGACGACGAGCATGCTGAAGCCTCCACGCTGGTTCCCGTGCTGACCGTCGAGGAGACAACACGGTCTGCCGCATCCCATCAGATCTTCGGTCATCTTGCTGCGTTCAAGACGGAAATCGAGTTGCTCCGGCAGCGCTACGGCGTCGTCATCGTCGATCTGGCGGCATTTGAGGGTTCGGCGGATACCCGCCATATCTTCAGCTATCTGGATGGCATCGCGATTGTCGTCGGCAAGCCGAAGAAAATGACCATCGAGCGGCTGTCCGCCGCGCTTGCGAGTTTCGGCACGTCGCGGGTCAACCTTCTCGGGATCATCGCCAATCGCAGCGGCGGCAGGAAGCGTTCACCGAGAAAGCCTGCTTCGTCGCGGCCGAGCGAACCTGCCGTAAAACCGGCCACTCCCCATCTGGCCTTCAATGACAAGCCGCGCGGGCGCCCGCTCAAGGTGACTGTCGGCATCGCGAGTTCAGGCAGGAGCGAAGTCCTCTCTGCCGTGCTTCCCCATATATCGCGCCAGACGCGTCAGCCCGAGGAGGTCGTCATCTGCGTGCCCTCGCTCGAAGATGTCGACCGAATGAGCCTTTCCTCGCTTGCATGCCCGGTCAGGGTGCTGGTTTCAGAGCGCGGGCTTTGCCTTCAGCGCAACACAATTCTCGACAGCATCGTCGATGCGGATGTGGTGCTCTTCCTCGACGACGATTTCCTGATGACGCCCACTTATATCGAGGACACTGAGCTCCTGTTTCGTACCCGGCGCGATATCGTCATGTCGACGGGCACGGTCATCGCCGACGGGATCACCGGGGCGGGCATCTCGGTCTGCGACGGCCTTAAGCTGGTACAGAAGGTTCGCCGCCCGCAGAAACGCGAGAAATCCTTCAAGCCGATCTATAACGCCTATGGTTGCAACATGGCTGTCCGCGTTTCGGCGATCGTGGCTTCAGGAGTCCGGTTTGACGAGAACCTGCCGTTTTACGGCTGGCTCGAAGATGTCGACTTCAGCCGCATGATGGCGCGATATGGCGAGGTCATTTGTGCCGACCATCTCCAAGGCGTGCATCTCGGGACGAAGGCCGGACGAACGACCGGCATCAAGTTCGGATATTCGCAGATCGCCAATCCGATCTATCTCGTGCGCAAGAAAACGCTGAGTTCCGGACGGGCGGCTGCGCAAATGGGCCGGAATCTGGCCGCCAATCTCGTCAAAGTCTGGCGCCCCGAACCCTGGGTCGACCGGAAAGGGCGCCTCAAGGGCAATGCGATCGCACTTTTCGATCTTCTGACGGGCAGGCTTGCACCGCAGAAGATCAGAACGATGGGGTAGGGTCGTGATCACGCGCTATCCCGACCGTGTTGTCGTCATCAATGACCGTTCGACAAAGGTTGGAGGAGCCTCCAACCTTGCCATTCTGTCGGCGCACCTGCTCAAACGCGCCGGCATTCCCGTAACCTATCTGGCGGGCGACGCGGCCGGAAGCGAGCTGCCGGCGGACGACACCATCAATCTCGGCGGTGCGCCGCTGACCGCTCAGGGCCGCATCGCAGCGTTAATCAGCGGGCTTTACAACAAGCAGGCGCTCGAAGCCGTGCGCGAGGTTATCGACAGCGCCGACACGGCTTCGACGATCTATCATGTCCATGGCTGGTCGAAGATCCTTTCGCCCTCCATCTTCCAGGCCCTATGGCCGGTCCGCCAGCGCGTGGTCCTGCATGCGCATGATTATTTCCTGTGCTGCCCGAACGGCGGCTTTGCGAACTACCGAAAAGACACCGTCTGCACGCTCAAGCCGATGTCGGTGCCGTGCATGATGACGCAATGCGACAAACGCGGCTATCACGAGAAGATCTGGCGTTCTGCACGCCACTTGCTGCGGGAGCGGCTCTATCAGACGGACGAGCTCCCGGCCAATATCGTCATCGTGCATCAGCGGATGCGTGAATATTTCGAGCGCGCCGGCATCTGCACCGATCATATCGAGACCATTCGCAATCCGGTGGAGCCGTTCCTGCACAGAGGGGCCGAACCCTGGACGATGCGAGATTTCTTCTTCGTGGGAAGGCTCGAGCCGGAAAAAGGGTTCGAGGATGCCGCGCGAGCGGCGCGGCTTGCCAATGTGAAGCTCCAGATCATTGGCGATGGCGCAGGGCGGTTGATATTGGAACGCGACTATCCTGAAGTCGTCATCCACGGCTGGAAAGCGAAAGAAGAGATGCACGAACTCCTGCGCAATGCGCGCGCCATCGTCGTGTCGTCGCGCGTGCCGGAACCTTTCGCGCTTGCAGCCGTCGAAGCGATCGGAAGCGGAATTCCCGTCATTGTGCCTGACGCCGCCTTGTTGGGAAACGAGCTTGAGGAATTCGGTTGCGCGCTGACATTCAGGACGGGGGACGTCGGATCGCTGGCGACGGCGATCCGACGGCTCGCAGCCGATGATGCGGTGGTACGCTCCATGAGCTTGAACGGCCTCAGCAAGGCGCCCGGGCTTGCTCATTCGCCGGAGACCTGGGGCGAAGCGCTGATCGCTCTCTACGGCCGGATCTTGGCGCGAACGAGCTTGGCTGGTGTTGCCGGCCGGCTACCTGAACGATCCGGTAATTGATCCGCCGCCTATCGCCATCCGTTCATTTAATTGAACGGCATCAAGCAGATACCCTTGTTGAAAGCGGTTGTGTTCTCTCGTGTCTCGACAGTTTTAAAAGGTGAATGAATCAATGGTCCCGCCATCGGTATTCGGGCCTACTTCTATCTGACTAAGGCTTAGCCGTTCTGGTCAATTGTCTATTCTGGCCGACACTGCCAACCTTAACTGTGGGTTGAGATACAACGGGGTTTCAAAATGCTATCGTTCTTTGATGGCGTTGCTCAGGACGGGCAATCGGCTCGGCTACGACGGCCGACGTCGAGAGATTATCGCCTGAAGCGTGCCGGGGACATCCTGATTTCCGGGTCGGCGCTGGTTTTCTTTCTGCCATTTTTTGCGCTTATCGCGGTGGCCCTGCTGCTGGTTGATGGGCGGCCGCTCATATTCCGACACCAGCGTGTCGGCCGCTACGGCCGTTCATTCTCATGCCTGAAATTCCGCTCGATGCGGAAGGACGCCGATGCGCGGCTGGCCAGCATTCTCGCCAACGATCCCGTGCGGCGCGCCGAATGGAATGAAACCCAGAAGCTGGTCAACGACCCGCGCGTCCATTGGCTTGGAAAATATCTCCGGATGACGAGCCTCGACGAGCTGCCGCAGCTCTGGAACGTCTTTTGCGGCGATATGAGCCTTGTCGGGCCGCGGCCGATCGTGGCCGATGAAATGGAGCGTTACGGCCGTCGGATCCATTACTATCTCGCCATGACGCCGGGCCTTACCGGTCTATGGCAGGTGCACCGGAACAAGGACACGACCTATGATGAACGGGTGCAGTTCGACGTGGACTATTATCACAGCTGCTCGATGTCGGCTGACTTGAAGATTATCTGGAAGACGATCGGCATCGTTCTTTTCGCGCGCAACGAATCTACCAGATGAAAAAGGCCATCACGGCCCCCCATATCACTAGGCAAAAGAGAATGGCCACCCACCGCAGAACGAATTTTGCGGTGGGAGAACGCGTACGTTCGAAAGGGACTTTTGAATGCATCCGTCCGCCCTCCTGCCGACGTTTCAACACTAAGACCCCTTGGCTTCGAAAATGGTTGGGCTTAGACGCCTTGCTTCGCGCAACTTCAAACTGAACTGCCCGCAATTCTTCGCCTCGACGAAGACAACAGCAAGCATCAATGTCAATCGACATGCCAGTTAGGCGTCCGGTTGTGCTCCTTTTATGGCGAGTCTCCTGCATCTCGCAAGTGTACCTGGCTTTCCCATCGGTTTTACAGCCTGAAACATAAGGGCCGCAGGGGCTATATTTGAGAGCGGCTTGCGCCTTTCGATCAGGCAAACCGATAGATTATGAACAGGCCGAACGGCATCCATTAAATGGCCGGCCTGAACCTCTTTCTCAGATATTGCATGACGAAGTCGTATTCATGCAGTCCTTCGGACGAAGACATGCGCGCCATGAAAAACATGCTGCCAAGATAGACAAGCGCTGCAGCGGCGGCCGTTGCAATCGATAGCCACAACTGCCGCAGAGGATGGTCAACGGAGTCGCCGAGATAGATTCCCGGCACCAGGCAGAGCGCCATCAGCAAGATCGGAGCGAAATATTTGACCCCTTCCTTGGCTTGCCGGGCAAGGCTCAGGCCGATCGATGCACGGACGATGGCAAGCGAAGTGGTGAGGCTTATCGCGGCGGCGATCGTCTGTCCGGCCAGTATGCCATACAGCCCGTAAGCATATCCGAGCGAGCAGATCAGCATCAATTTGGAGCAAAGCTCGATGACGTTCTTGACGACGATCAGATGCATCTTGTCGGCCAGGAAGCAAATGGAATTCACCAGTGCCGTGGGAAGGCTGATGATGGCGATCAGCGGCAGGCATGTGAGGATGAAGGCGGCGCCATGCCAGGAAGGCCCAAGCAATATCGTGACGACCACATCCGCGAGGATCGACAGAAGCACGAGCGCCGGCGCGACCAGGAAGACGATCGTGCTTGTGGCGCGCAGATAGGCTTCACCAAGCTTTTCATGCGACGGAATCTGCGAGAACGCGACGAGAAACGGCCTGAAGAGCGGTTGGACCACCGACTGATAGGGAACGGCAGTAATGTCGCTTGCAACGGAATAGCGGCCGAAGGAAACCAGGTCCATAAAGCGCGGCAGGAGGAGTTTTTCGAGCTGCCAGTTCACCGATTGGAGAATTTGCGACAGCATGTACCATCCGACAATGGGCGCAAACATCGACCAGTCCTTGAGTGACAGAACTAGCCGCTGCGGCGCGTAGATATAGGAGACAATTATCATCAGCATCGGGCCGACAACCGTGCCAACCGCGATCGCCCAGTAGCTTCCGGTATACAAGGCCATGGCTACGGCAGCACACAAGGAGGCTATCTTGCCCGCAGCCTCCAGGATGAAGTCCGGGCGAAAATCGAAGCGCTGTGTAAAAAGTATCAGCTTCGGGCTCTTAAGTCCGCGCATGACAGGCGCCAGCGAAAGCACGCAGATCAGGGTGGTCAGCCGCGGCTCGTCATAGAACAATGCGAGCGGATAGGCGAGCGCACAGAGCAGCATGCCAACGATCAGACCTCTTGTCAGGCCGATCGTCAGAGCCGTGTCGAACATATCCTTGGTTGGCGACGGCTCTCTGATGAGTGCGGCAGCAACCGGCATCTCGAAAATCGCCTCGGCTATGAGAACCGAGGACATCGCCATAGCCACCAGTCCAAAATCCGATGGGCCGAGCAGCCGGGCGAGACACAGGAGCGTTACGAAATCCAGTGTCTTCGAAGCCAACTTGCTGCCGACCGTCCAGGTGCCGGCTTTTGCCGTCAGGCTGGATAGCGACGATGGCTCACGCGAACTCATTAATACTACTCCATCGGTGCCGGCACTTTGAAGATTACCAAAATACGGCGAAGGCCGGAGCATGGCCAAGGTGCCTATAAGCGTAACTCTCTACCGACTTTGGATAGCTTGCCTGTCGGGCCGCAGACCAGCCAAACTGGTGCTCCGTGCAGGTGACGCTACCTGCCATTCTGAGCTTGGCTGGCAGACAAACGGCGGTCCTGATTGCTCTCTATGAACTGTCGGCAGGGGGTGGGGGTAATGCGTGACGGCTTGAGCGCTGATGTCATCGACATCTGGATATGGAACCTGGAGGAGGCGAGCCCTTCGCAGGCACCATATCTCGCAACGCCATTGACGGCCCGCGAGCTTGACGCGGCAGCCCGCTTCGTTCACGAGCGTGATCGCCGCAGGTTCATTGCAGGCCGGTCGGGGCTGCGCCGAATTGTCGGCAGCTACCTCGGGATAGAGCCCAACCGCCTCAACCTGAGCTACAATGCCTATGGCAAGCCGCGCATCGCAGCTTCGAACGGCAGGATGTTGCATTTCAACCTCAGCCATTGCGGCGGGATGGCGGCCTTTGCGGTATCAAGCTGCTACCAAGTCGGGATAGACATAGAAGAGGTTCGGCCTCTGAAGGAAGACAATGTCAGCCATTTCCTGTCGCCGAAGGAGGAAACGGCCCTCGCTGCACTTCCGGGGGCAGAGTATCGTCGGGCGTTTTATTCCGTCTGGACACGCAAAGAAGCCTTCGTCAAGGCGATCGGCGTCGGACTCTCGTTTCCCCTGGATGCATTCGACGTCACCGTCGGCGATGGTCTTCCGCCGCGCCTTGAGCGCCTGGATGCAGACGGAAATTCGCCGGCGGATTGGAGTCTGTTCGACCTGGAAATCCCATCTCCATTTGTCGGGACGCTTGCGGCGCTGACCGGCGGAAGGCATGTCAGCCTGAACTATCGAGACGAAAACGCCCTGTTTTTCATGTCAAACGGGCATCCAGAACGTAACGATTGGCCACCTCATCAAAATGATGGCAGCCAAGCAGGCCTTTCTTGAAGTCCGGCGTAATCGTTCGTATGCACCGCTCGCTGTAGCTGTCGAGGCTCAGCTCGTCGATTTCCATGATGTTCAGTCCATATCCGTAGATGCCATAAGCATTGCGCTGCGACGGCCTATAGAGGCGGCCGCCCCGTTCGAACATGCGTCCGGCATTTCGCGCGAGCGTGCTGTCTATGACGACCGGATTGTGCCGGTGCGGCGTAACGCGCTCGAGCTTTGGACCGTCGACCTCGAAAACGTAGAGTTCACTGCAGTGATCTTCATAGTCGTGGAAATCCGACAGATTCGTGAAAAGCCACCATTTTCCTCCATGACGCATCAGCACGCTGTCGGCGGCCGACCTGCCTTCGAGCGCCGTCGAGTACAGTTCCCATTTCAGCGGAAATTCGACGCAGCGCCAGATCTGGATTTGGCGCGATTGGTGCCGCTCGGGCATCATGAAAATATCCTCGCCATCCCTGAAGACAAAAGGGTAGGAAAGGTGGTGCTCGCAACGCAAGGCTATCCCGAGGTGTTCGAGCTTGTCCCCGCGGAAGCGCCCGACGGCAATGTGGGCATTCTTCTGGCCATCCGCATAGGCTTCGCAGAAGAGGTAACATTCGTTCTCATGTTCGAAAAGGAACGGATCCGCCTTGATCTCGTTCATCGTTGGCGGAATTTCAACGGATTGCTGTGGGTCGAAATCCTCGATGTGACCCCCGCCGGTATAGAGGGCCCAAACGGACGAACCGGTATGAAGCTTCTTTCTCAGCATTTTGATGCAACGTGCGGCGAGGTCGCCAGCAAGCGTAGCAACGTAGCGGCCAAGGTCTGAAGCGGAGGGCGGGGGGATTGCCGGGATGGGCCGGCGGGCGATCACATGCAGTTGCCGTGTCTCGGCAAGGCGTTTCAATTCGCGCATAAGCAAGGTCACGCCACGCTCCTTTATCGAGGCGGAAACGCGCGCAGCACTTGTCTTGGTATTGAAGAAGGACGACGCGATGACGTCAACGCTTCCGCCCGGTCCTGCGGATTTATAAAGCAAGAGCTCGATCGATGCCGCCTTCGAAATAGTGCCACGATAGGCGAACCAGTCGACATTGTCCGAGACCTGATCGCTGCAACTCAACGCCCATTGTCCGAACGGCAAGGCATCACTTACGCCTGATGGCAGGCCGGAGGGCGTCATACGAATGACGATGTCCGCTTCCAGGTCCTGCAGGAGGCGTCGAAGGATGTCCTGGCTCTCCGCCGTTTCTAAATCGCGCGATCCCATGTCGTCGAACCGCTGGGTTTCCGGCGAAAAGCATTTCGGCAGATAGGGGGTCTCATGCGTAAGGAACCTGCGTTCCAGACGGGCCTCGAGTGCGAAGAGCTTCGGCACCCGAACCTTAGGTGCCGCCTGATGCACGATGATGCTTGCAAGATCAAAAAGAGGCTCGGAAGCAAGCCGGTCAAGCACCATCAATTGCCATGCTTCGAGCCGATCCCTCGACGTTGCCAGGACCGCAACTTTCACAGGTCTGTGTGCTGCCATTCCCATCCACGCGTGCTCCCAAAACTGACGAACGTCTGACGGATTGCGCTCAGTGAGCTATTCCGCCTGATGACACGTCCGAGGAGACTCCAAGGCGCGCGGATATGAGATTTGCCAGGGCCTTGCCGGAATCTATGAGCGAGTCCTCATGCCATCCTTCAAGGTCGAGCACTGGCGTGTCCTCGGCGACGGCGTTCCTCCAGCCGAACCTCAACTTTCGTGCCCGGCTATTGTGCGCCTGACTGCGCACCAGGACAATTGATGAATCTCTGATCGCCGGGTCATTGTGATGCGTGGCTGCGGAATTCATGAACGCAGTGACCATCGCATTGGCGCGATCTGATTCCAAAGGTTCGGCGCTCTTCACGTGAAGAAGCTGCATCAGCTTCCATGAGATGTTGAAGTGCCTGAAGTAATTTTGGGCTGTAATGTCCCCCCTCACCAGCTTGCTGGTGAAGTGCAAGACCCGCTTCGCGCGCCTCTCGGTCTGCCACCACATTAGGCGGCTCTTGGGCAGCGATGATACGAACGTGGGGCACCAGCTATCGATGGCAGCGGTACAGCGTACGTCTATGCCGATTTCGCGCAACTGCCGGCTGATCTCCATGACCAAAATGCCGTTCACACACAGACCGACCAGGGCCAAACGACGGGTTCCCGCCGGAATTTTCATCGCTTCGATCGCTTGTCTGGCGATATCTTCCACCGACATATCCGCCGGTGCGCTCGTCAAATCAGCGCTGAACATGTTCAGGTTGTGAACGGAAATGCTGTCGTCGATCTCGGTGGCGAGCGCGTAGTACAGGAATGGATGATTGAACGTATAGACAACAGCATCGCTGCTGCCTGTCTTGCATGTCACCAATTCCCAAAGGGACGAATCCGTGTCAACGCCTTCCAGTGTCTTGGCGATTTTTGCCGTGAAATCCTGGAATGTCCGAAATTTGGAAATCATTTCGGGATTTGGAACGATCTTGTAGGCCGCCTCTACTTCTTGCAGGAGTTTTGCTGCGAGAACGGAGTTGCCGCCGACGGCAAAGAAATCGTCATCAGGCTGCAATTGGTCAATGTTCAAGACGCTGCACCACATTGAGGACAGGCCTTTGGACAGCTTCTCTCGCCGCCGGATCTGCTGTTCGGCAAACCTGGCCAATTGCGCGATAGACGGGTAGCGCAACAGGTGCTTGGCTTCCAGCGGGAGATTGGCGTCCAGCATGCGCGCTGCCATGCGGAAAATTGTGAGGGAGTCGGCTCCAAGCGCATAGAGATTGTCGTCCACGGCGATATCCTGGCTGCCGAGTATGTCCTGCCAAATAGCCGCAAGTTGCACTTCCATTGGAGTGCGCGGTTTGGTCTTTTTAGTCTCGGTGCTGTGTGCAGGAATTCCACGCTGCTGCAACGTCTTGCGATCAAGCTTGCCGTTGCCTGTCTGCGGCAATTCGCTGACGGTCACCCAGTAGGTCGGCACCATGTAGCGGGGCAGCTTCGCCGTGACGAAGTCCGAGAGCTCGGCTGCGCTCGGCTCGGCGCCTGCTTCCGGTACGATGTATCCAACGAGCAATTTGCCGTCACTCTTTTTCTCCGCAGCGACGACCGCGCATTGGCGCACGCCGGGAGCCTTCGAAACGACGGCTTCGATATCGCCGAGTTCGATGCGGAAGCCGCGGAGCTTGATCTGCTGGTCTCGGCGTCCGAGCAGTTGCAGCGAACCGTTCGCAAGGCGGCGTCCGACATCGCCGGTCCGATAGAGCCGCGTTGGCGGGTTCGAGCCGAAGGAGATCTGAACGAAGGCCTTCTCGGTTAGATCCACCCGGTCGAAGTAGCCGTTCGCCAGGCCGTCGCCGCCAATGCACAGCTCGCCGGTGACGCCGATGGGCGCGATTTCGTTGTTGCGGTCGACGATGTAAAGCTGGGTATTGGCAATCGGATGGCCGATGGTGATCGGTGCCTCCGCGTCGGTTATGCGCGCGACGGACGACCAGACCGTCGTCTCCGTCGGGCCATACATGTTCCAGAGCTCGCCGCCGATTTTCAGCAGGGATTTGGCGAGTTCTTTCGGCATAGGCTCTCCGCCGCACAGCATCTTGAGGTGCGGTTTGTCCTCTAGACCGGCCTCGACAAGCATCTGCCAGAGCGTTGGGGTCGCCTGAAGCACGGTCGCACCGCTCTTTTCCACGAGATCGACAATGGCGAAGCCATCCTGCACCTGCTGCCGGTCGGCAATCACCATCTTCCCACCGGTAACGAGCGGCAGGTAGAGCTCGAGCCCCGCGATGTCGAACGAGATCGTCGTCACCGCAAGGATCGTATCCCGATCGGTGAAGCCGGGCTCCTTCGCCATGGAGAGGAGGAAGTTCGTCAACGCCCGATGGGACACTTCGACGCCCTTGGGTGCCCCGGTCGAGCCGGAGGTAAAGATGACATATGCAGGGGCAGCGGAATTGGGCGGCAGAGTGTCAAGCGCAGTGCTGGTCATTCGGCCTACCGCCTTTGCTTCCTCGTCGATGCGAATAACGGGAATGCCTGCGGGGGCGAGCGACGCCATGGCATCGCTGTCGCATATCAGGCCGCCGACGCGCGCGACGTCGAGGGTCTGGCAAAGGCGCTCTTCAGGATGGGAAAGATCCATGGGCACGTAGGTGTGCCCGGCCTTCATGATCGCCAGCAGCGCCACGACCATGTCTAGCGACCGGTCGACGAGCAGTGCGATGCGCTGGCCGGGCTCGGGAATCGCCTCTTGAATATATCGGGCAAACTGATTGGAGCGGGCTTCCAGCCTGCCGTAAGTGATGGAGCGGCCGCCATGTTCGGCGGCAACCGCATCGGGCTGCTTCGACGCCTTGCGGGCGAAGAGGGAGACCACGTGCTCATCGTGCGGATAGTTTGCCGCCGTGTCGTTCAAGCCGTCTATCAGCCAGCCGCGTTCGTCGTCGCTCAATAACGGCAGCCTCGAGATCTCGACGTCGATGTTCCTGGACAGGGCTTCGGCGAGCGTTGCGAAATGCTGGATCCAGCGCTCGATTGTCGATCGGTCGAAGACCTCCGCATTGTATTCGACATCGATGCGGACGGCGTTTTCTTCTTCGAACGCGCAGAAGAACATGTCGAAATTGGAAAAGCCCTTCACGTTGTTGGCCATGTTTGCCGTCAGGTTCCCGAAGGGCTGATCTGCTGTGGTGTGGTCCAGATTGAACTGGATTTCTGTCAATGGCAGGCGGCGCGAATCCCGCTTTACGCCAAGTTTGCGCACGAGCGTGCCATAGGTGCAGGACTGATGCTCTACCGCCTCCAGAACAAGCCGTTGCGTTGCCCTCAGGTGCTCGCCGAAGGACGCCTGTGATGCGACGGTCTGGCGGATTGGCAGGAGATTGACGCAATGGCCGAAAAGGATCGCTTCTCCGATCAGGTTCTGACCGGCTGCAGGAACCGCAATCACGATGTCCTCCTGCCTGGAAAGCCGGGAGACGACGACCTGCAGCATTGCCAGCAAGGTTGAAAACAGGGTTGCGCCGGACTGCGCTCCAGCTTTTTTCAGCGCCTTGTAGACATCGCCCTCGATGTAGCCCGTGCAGGTACCACTGGCGAAGTTGCGATGTTCGGGCCGCGTCCGGTCCAGCGGTAGTTCCGGCAGTTCCGGAATCTCCTTGAACTGATCGAGCCAGAACTGCTCGTCCTTCTCGGATTTTTCGGGTGTGGGCGCAAGCTTCGTCGCATAGGTGGCAAAGGAGAGCGCCGGCTCGAATTGCGGTGTCTCGCCGTTGCGGAAAGCCGCATAGGCCATCGCTAGCTCGTCGAGAAGCACGCTGATCGACCAGCCGTCGCAGATGATGTGGTGCCCGCTGAAGACGAAAACATGCTTGTCGACCGCCAGACGCGCGATGAAGGCGCGGGCAAGCGGGCCGTCGACGAGGTCGAAGGGCGTCCTTGCATCCTCGTCGAGCATCTCGCGAAGCTGCGCTTCGCCGTCGGGCTGGCCGGCGAAATCCACCAGCGGCGCCTGAAGCGCGAAATCGTCGGCGAAGCGGAAGGAATCGCCAGCGCGACTGAAGCGGATTCGAAGCGCATCATGGCGATCCGTCACAAGGCTCAGTGCCTTTGAAAAGGCAGCTTCGTCGAACTCGCCGTCGAGCGTCAGCGAAATGGACAGGTTAAAGGAGCAGGACGCTTCATCGCCGGTCTGGGCTGCCAGCCAGATCTCCGTCTGAGCTTCCGTGAGCGGGACGGATTCCAGCCTTTCTGCGGGCGTGACCGGCGCACCTACGGTTTCGGGCGGGACAGCAGCAGCTGGAGCCGGAGCAATTGACAGTACCGCCTGCGCCAGGCTTACGGCTGCGGCCCCTTCTGCCACCGCCACCGGTGGAGAGGTCGCCGAGGATTGCAGCAACTGGAGCTGCTGGGCGAAGAGTGATTGGAGCAGTTGAATCTGCGATTGAATGAGGGCCTGCACTTCGCCCATCGATGCGGAGGGCGAAGGGGTAGGCGCAAGAGGAATCTCCGACGCGGCAGAAACCGCCGCTGGCGCAAGATGCGCCGCAGGCGGCGGAGATGCTGCCGGCGCTTTCTCCGGCATTTTCTCATCGAGATGTTTCGCCAGGTTGGCGATCGACGGAATGGTGCTCAGAAGATCGCGGAACGAAATCTTGACCCGGTAGTCCTTCTCGATCCTCTGCGCGAATTGCCCGATGAAGAGGGAATCGAAGCCCAGCTCGATAAATGTCGCGGCGACGTCGGCCGGCCTCAATGCATTGCCCGACATCTCGGCGAGAGTGGCCAGCAATTCGCACTCAAGCGCAGGGATACGATCGGCGGAAGAGGGGGCGTTCGTTGGAGCGACGCTGACAGTTGCCGGCATTTGGATCGCAGCCGAAGGTTCGACCACGATTTGCAGCTCGGAGCGAGACCGCGCGTAAGAGCCTGCATTGCGGCGCGCCGATGGAGGCGCATCGATCCAGTGACGCTGGCGCTGGAACGGGTAGACCGGCAGATCAAGGTGTGCCGTTGCGCCGTTGGGCAGTTCCGGCCATCCGAGGACGCAGCCAGCAATCCACAATCTGCCTTGGGCGCCGGCGAAGACATCGGCAGCTTCGGGTGCGCGATCGTGTTCGGGCAGAGACTGGATGACGGTATTCAGGTTGTCCCGTGCAACGGTCTGCGAAGCAAATACGGAGAGCGTCCGCCCTGGACCAACCTCCAGGAGTATGGGTTTTCTCCCGTCGCAAAGCTTTGCGAGGCCAGCGGCGAAATGAACGGCGTCGCGGCAGTGCCTTGCCCAGTAATCCGGCGAAGTGCCCTGTTGCGCCGTCTGCCAGTCTCCGGTCACGCAAGAGATATAGGGAACCGTTGCGGTTCCGTAGGTCACCTTGGCTGTCTCCTCGTAAAGTGCAGCTGCCGCCTCGTCCATCATCGGCGAATGGAAGGCATGCGACGTGTGCAGGCGGCTGAAGGCAATGCCGCCAGCTTCGAGCGCTGAACAAACCTCGTCGATCTCCGCGAACGGGCCGGAGATAACCGACAGCTTCGGAGCATTGACGGCGGCGATCTCGACATCGCCTTTCAGGTAAGCGGACACGGTTTGCGCGTCGGCCCGAACCGAAACCATCGCGCCTTGCGGCTGGCTTTGCATGAGACGCCCGCGGCTTGCGACAAGCCGGAGTCCATCCTCGAAAGAAATCACGTTGGCAAGCGTTGCCGCTACGAACTCGCCGACGCTATGGCCGATCATCGCGTAGGGCCTGAGGCCTCGGCTCATCCACAGCCGTGCCAGCGCATATTCGACGAGATAGAGGCAGGGCTGAGCGATGCGCGTGTTGCGCTGTTCGTCAGCCATTGCTTCCGACACCGGTCCGCAATGGCAGATGAAAATCCGAAGATCAAGGCCGAGCATAGGCTTCAGCAGTTCGGCGCCCCTGTCGATCCAGCGTGCGAATTCCGGTTCGCTGTTATAGAGTCCAGCACCCATGCCGACATATTGCGCGCCCTGTCCCGGAAACATGAACGCGACCGGAGGGGCGTCCGAGGCGATGGAATCCGCAGTGCGTTCCGCGCCGAGCTTTTCCCGTGCCTCTTCGACGGTCCGGGCCGATATCGCAAAGCGATGGCTGAACTCGCATCTGCCGTTCTGCAGCGTTGCGGCGACGTCTGCGAGCGAAATCTCCGGGCGCTCGGTCAGGTGAGCGCTGAGATTGGCGCGCATAGCCGACAAGGCTGCCTGATTGCGTGCCGACAGCGGCAGGATGTACGGCCTGGTGACGTCTGAGCATGCCTCGCGGTCTTCGCCAATCGCTTCTTCGAGAATGACGTGGACATTCGTGCCGCCGACGCCGAAGGCACTGACGCCTGCGCGGCGCGGATTTCCCTGTGCCGGCCAGTCCGTCATTTCGGTGGGAATATAAAAGGGGCTCTCCTCGATATTGAGCCGAGGATTGGGGCGGCTGTAGTTGGGCATCGGCGGAATCTTGCCGCGATGAAGCATCAGCGCTGTCTTGATGAGACCGGATACGCCTGCAGCACAGTCCATATGCCCGACATTGCCCTTCACTGAACCGAGCGCACAGCTCTCCCGCGCGTCCGCAATGTCGAGATAGGCCTCCTTCAGGCCGCCGAACTCGATGGGATCGCCCAGGGGCGTCGCTGTCCCGTGGCATTCAACGTATCCGATCGATGCGGCTGGCACTCCTGCATTTGCCAGGGCGGCGGAGATCGCCTCGGCCTGTCCGCGGACGCTCGGTGCGGTGAAACCGACTTTGTCGGAGCCATCATTGTTGATGCCGTAGCCGCGGATGACTGCGAAGATGCGATCGCGGTCCCTTCGCGCGTCTTCCAGCCTCTTCAGGAGTACGACGCCTGCGCCGCTTGCAAAGACGGTTCCATCCGCATTCGCATCGAACGGCCGGCAGGTGCCGTCGGCCGAAGCCATGCCGCCTTCCTGGTAGATATATCCCCGTTTTTGCGGCAGCGTGATGGACACGCCGCCAGCGAGCGCCATGTCGCAAGCATAGGTCTGTAGGTTCTGACAGGCCTGCGACACGGCAAGTAGCGAGGTCGAGCAGGCCGATTGCAGCGTGAAGGCGGGGCCGCGCAGATCAAACTTGTAGGCAATACGAGTCGCGAGCGCGTCGTTGAGCGCTCCTACGAGCTGCTGAAAACAGCCGATCTGATAATTGGAGGCAAATTCCTCCGCCTTGGCACGATCGCCAAGGACGTTGTTGATCAGATAGGTCGGCATCGACGAGCCGGCAAAGACGCCGATCATGCCCGGATAGCGATGCGGATCGTAGCCGCCGTTTTCGAGCGCTTCCCAGCAGATTTCCAAAAAGACGCGATGCTGCGGATCGGTGAGTGCTGCCTCGCGTGCAAACATGCCGAAGAATTCGGCGTCAAACATGTCCACGTCCGGAAGATGCGGGCGGGCAGCGACATAATTTGCGGCGGCGCGTTCTTCGTCGGTGAAGCAATCTTCGATTTCGTCCGGCGCGAATGTTGAAAAGGCATTCCGGCCGTCACGGACGAGCTCCCAAAGCGCTTCCACGGAGGGTGCGCCCGGGAAGCGCCCAGACATGCCGATGATCGCGATGCCGCCCGGGCCCTGATCGTCCTCGATATCAATTCGATCGAGATCGGCGTGGGCGGTTTCGTGAATTCGCGTCATGAAGCGCTCCTTCGGAACTGGGACATGGTTTTCCTTTGAAGTGCCGCCCGCCTGGGCAGCGGCGATGGATCGCGCGGTATTTTGGGATTTGCCCTCGATATGGCGGGCAAGCTCGCGGATGGTCGAATGCTTGAACAGTGCGACGACATCTACGGCGCGCCCGAGCCTTGCTTCCAGTCCCGCATGCACCTGCAAAAGCTGGAGAGAGGTGCCGCCGAGATCGAAGAAGTTTCTGTCGAGATCGATCCCTTCGGCACCCAACGCCTCGCTCCAGAGCTGCGTCAGTAGCGTTTCCGCTTGCGTGCTTGCCACGGCTTGCGCATCGGGCCGGGCGGCCTCGATCGGCGGCGGGAGGAGGCTCGCGCGGTCGACCTTGCCGGCCGGGGTGAGCGGGAATGCATCGACCACGACGGTCGCACTCGGAATCATGTAGACCGGAAGTGTGGCGCGCAGCCTCGACATGACCTCTTGTGCGAAAGCCGGATCGCGAAGCGCAGTTTCCGCGCGCGGGCGCAGATAGGCGACGATACGTTTCAGGGTGGAACCCTGGAGGTGGCAGAGAACGATGGCGTCGGAGAGTGCCGGGTCGTTCCTCAGTGCGGTCTCGATCTCGTCAAGCTCGACGCGCTTGCCGTTGATCTTGACCTGGCGGTCGCGGCGTCCCTTGAAGCTCACCGTACCGTCGGGCTGGAGAAGGGCGATATCGCCGGTCAGATAGCAGCGTTTCGGGCCGGCCCTCGTGGCGACCATGACGAATTTCTCCGCGGTGCGCTCCGGACAACGGAAATAGTCGATCGCCAATCCGTCGCCGGATATCGCAAGCTGCCCCTCGCGGCCGGGCGGAAGTTCCCGCAATTCCTCGTCCAAGATGCAGATCCCGGTATGGGCGATCGCCTTGCCGATCGGCAGCTCCGCCTCCGCAAAGCCTGGCGGCACGGTGAAGGCCGCTGCAAACACCGTAGTTTCGGTCGGGCCGTAGGCATTGCTCAGCCGGCAGCCGGGATAGCGCTGGAGGAATCGTCGGGCATGCACTGGAGAGCCCACGTCGCCGCCAAAAAGCATATGGCGCAGCCTCGGCAGATCGCCCCCTGCATAGTCCGCGAAGAGATTAAACAGCCCCGTGGTGAGAAAGGTCATACTGACGCCGGTGTCACGCATGACGCCGGCAAGGCGCGCCAGGGAGAAATCGGCATCGGGCATGACGGCGACCGTGCATCCGTTCAGCAGCGCGCCCCAGATTTCGAAGGTCGTCGCGTCAAAGGCGATTGTAGCGGCGTGAAGGATGACGTCGTCACGTCTGAAATCGATATAGTTCTGATCGAGGACGACCCGCGCGATGCTGCGGTGGGCAATCGTAACGCCCTTCGGCCGGCCCGTGGAACCGGACGTGTACATGATGTAAGCCGGGTCACTGCCAGTGACCTCGATGGCCGGCCGTTTGGCGACGGCGCTGTGTGCGAGCCTTCCAATCACAACTCCTGCATCGATGATTGTGCCGCGCAGGTCGGGGACGGAGCTAGCCCTTCCAGCGGATGCCGCATCGACGAAGACAACCTTGGGGGCGCACTCGGCGGCGACATAGGCGAGATGCTCTTCGGGATAGGCCGGATCGAGCGGTACATAGATGCCGCCGGCCTTCAGGATCGAAAGCATGCAAATGACGGTATTGAGCGCGCGCGGAAGCAGCATGCCCACGACATCGCCCTTTCGGATTCCGAGCTCCGCGAGGTGTCCCGCCAGGGCGTCGGACAATCTGTCGAGCTCGTCGTAGGTGAGACGCTCGTCGCCGAAGACAATCGCCGTCGCCTGCGGGGCGATGCGAGCCTGCTGACGTACGATGTCCTGGAGAGAGCGGTCCCGGTCATAAGACACAACAACATCGGCTTCGTTCGTTTCAAGAAACGCCGGATCAGTCACTGATTTGCCCCCAATCATTGCCCTGCAGAAGATCGTCCAATCGAAAGAACGAGGAGACAGGATTTCATGATCGAGGAAAATCGCCAGTTGATCATTGGGATGACTGCAAGTGCACGAAAGTCTTAGAGGGCCGGTTTTCCCATACCCTGTCCCAGGTGGCAGGCGACCGCGAACTTCTGCTAACGCCTTGTGACACATGCGTTTTTTAAGGGTGCGAACGGATAGTTGATTGGATGCGGGTGAGCCTGCGGTCAATGCGGAGCGTCACCTGACGCTGTAAGCCCGGACGTAATCCACGAACATATGCGAAGGATCGGGAACGTCCATTTCGCCAGCGTCTTTCGCCAGTCCCAGATTGACGAGGACATACATCGGCTGGTGGTGCTCCGGCTGGGTTTTAGTTTTCCAGACCAGCTTCTCGTCGAAATACATGCGGATGAATTCGGAATCTATTTTCACGCCATATGTATGAAAGTCGGTGGGCCTTGCGTCGCGGAACACCTCGATGCGCGAGAAATCCGAATAATGCCCGCCACTGCGGTGCCAGACATGGACGGTCGAAGAATATCCTTCCGGTTTGTCTCCGTAGAATTCAAGAACATCGATCTCGGCGGTCGATTTCGACCTATCCTTGCCAATCAGCCAGAAAGCCGGCCACACGCCAGGCCCGATGGGCAGCTGGGCGCGCGTCTCGAAATATCCGTAGCACTGCGAAAATCCATTTCCCTTGGGGTCAACGGAGGCAAGCAGGCCGGAACGCCAATCGCCCTGGGCGTTGCGGGCCGCCTCGATGCGCAGAACGCCGTCGGTGACGACAAACGGAAAACCGAGTTCGGGATTGGCAAAACGGGCGCCGCCGAAATCGCCGGACCACGGCGTATGAGCGATCCAGCGGGTTCCAGGCCCCCAGGCCGACACGCTGAGATCGTCGAAGTTGTCTTCGAAAGTGAGCTTCATCTCCTCGGTATCGATTTGATCGCCGGTGTCGCCGGGCACGCAGTCTTCGGCATGTGCCAGGCGGGCGCACAAAAGCGCGGCAGCGATCACCATGCCCAGCCGGCGGCCAGAGGATCGCGGCCAGCCTGGACGACGAAGACAGGTTTTGGGCGTAAACGTTCTCATGCCGCGGACCGTACCGACGCGCACTTTCGCGGGAAAGGGCCCAATTCGACCGAAGGACTACCGCAAAGGGCTTAAGGCGGACGTAAATACAAGCCGCTTCGGCGCGTGATAGCTTTCCTGTTGAGGAAAACTGGGTGCGGTGGATGCGGGTCGAATTCATTGGGCTGATGACCATTCTGCTGGGGGCAATTCTGGTGTTCGCCCCGGTCAGGCATTCTTTCACATGGATGATGCTGTCGACTGCATTCGGCGCGGCGGCGGCCATTGCGCTGCCCGGACTGGGCGGAGCGTCAATCCTGGTGCCAAACCTCTTTCTGCTGTTTTTCGTTCTACGCATCTTCATGGCATTCGGCGAGGGACAGATCTTCGCTGCAGTCTCTCCCTCGCGCGCTGGATTCATCCTGCTGGTATTGACGGTCTTCGGACTGTTTACGGCTTTGTTCTTTCCGCGGTTGTTTCAAGGAATGACGGAAACCATGATCGTCGAGCGGTCGGTCGGCCTGCGAAACATAATCTCGCTCGTGCCGCTGCGTGCCTCGTCGAGCAATATAACGCAGACCGTCTATGCCGCGGGCGGCCTGGTGGCGTTCGCCAGCACCTTTGCCTTCTTCAGGCGCGCAGGCGCGCATGACGATCTCATCAAGGCCGTATTGGTCACCGCGACGGTGACATTGAGCTTCGCACTGGCCGATATCGTCACCTATTTCACGCGAACCGAATATCTGCTCGGCTTCGTCAGGACGGCAAACTACGCGCTGCTGACCGCCGCCGAAAAAGGCGGGCTGAAGAGGATTTCCGGGACTTTTCCAGAAGCATCGGCGTTTGCTGGCTATACGCTGGTGCTGTTTGCCATCATCGCCAGCCTCTGGCTCGAAGGCGTCCGTGGCCGGGCAATCGGCCCTTTGACCTGGCTTCTGTCCATCGCATTGCTTTTTTCGACATCGGCGACGGGGCTTATCGGTCTTGCGATTATTCTTCCGGTCCTTTTCTTGCGGTCGCTTTTTTGGCCGCCCGCTGACCGATCTCGCCAGCCGGCGCTCTTTATTGCCGGCTCGGTCGCGGCGGTCCCGCTCGTCGTGTTTCTCGTCCTGGCGACGCTGCCTGGGCTTTCGGCAGGCGTTGCCGGCTTCTTCGACGAGATGCTGTTTTCCAAAGTCGACAGCCAGTCGGGACAAGAGCGTGCGGAGTGGAACGCCGTTGCCTACAAGACGTTCCTCGACACGTTCGGTTTCGGTGCGGGGCTGGGCAGTGCACGGGCCTCCAGCTTCGTGCTGGTGCTGCTGTCCAATATCGGGGTGCTCGGCGCGTTATTGTTCGCGCTGTTCATATGGTCCGTACTGTCGTTGAAGCCGGCTGTTGGATCGTCGCAGCCGAATGAATGCGGTGCGGCAATACGCGCCGCGAAAATGGGGATCCTGGCGGTGCTGGTTACGGCTTCCACATCCGGAACCGTCTACGATCTCGGGTTGATGATCTACATTCTTGCCGGCGCCACGACCGCCCTGACTGCGCCCTATCCGCTTCGCGCGAGGGCCTCTGCCTCCAATACCATGAGCTTACAGGAGAGGCGGTCATGAGCAGGATGCCCTTCAAGATCGTCGTCTTCAACGTCAAATACAGCGAGAACCTTGGCGACGGCATATTGGCTCTGTGCATCGAGCACGGCCTTTTGCAAACTGGCGGCGGCATCGAGGTGGAGACTGTCGATCTCGCCGGCCGCCAAGGATTCGGCGGCACAAGCAGCAGCCATCGCCGGCATCTGCTCAAGCTGCTTCAAAGGCTGCCAAAGCCTGCGCGGCGGTTGGCTGTCGGGTTCGTCGTCCGGCGAAGGCTCCGGCGGCAACGTGTGGAATGGGAACGGAAGATTGCCGCGGCGGATGCAGTCGTCATCGGAGGCGGCAATATTTTCCAGGACGACGACCTGAATTTCCCCTTAAAGATCGGAACAGTTCTGGATTGCGTTCGGCGCTTCGACCGCCCGCTCGCGATCTATGCTGTTGGCGTAAGCGCTGATTGGTCGGAGCCAGCCAGGCGGCTATTCGCCCGCATCGGCGGCGTGCGGCTGCTGCACGTCTCGGTACGGGATAGGTTTGCTTACGATAGCTGGCGCCATCACTTTCCAGCCGGGCCGGCTCCGGACATCATCCCTGATCCTGGACTCCTGATCCACCAACTGGCCGATACGGCGCGCGTACCGAGCGCGAGAAAGACGGTCGCCATCTGCGTCACGGAACCGGTGGTCCTCAAGCGGCATGCCAGCCAGGCAGGTCCGATTCCGCTTGGAGATGCGGCCGGGTACCGCAAGCTGATAAATGCGCTGATCGACGACGGATTCAGCGTGATGCTATTCTGCAACGGTGCCACGGAAGATCACATTTTCGCGAGGGCGATCGTGAACGAAGGCACGATGGTGCATCATCTTACCTCAGGCGTACTCCACCTTGCCGATCGGCCTACGGACGTAGGGCAGTTGCTGCGGCTGCTGAATGCCGCAGATGTCATCCTTTCCCATCGTCTCCACGCCTGCATCGCCGCCTATTCCCTGCGCATTCCGCATGTCGGACTCAGCTGGGATAAAAAGGTCGAAGGCTTCTTCCGCTCCGTCGGGCGCGAAGCCTATTTCGTGGATGCGGAGCGTATGCCTGCGAGCGAAACTTCCGCTCTTCTTAAGGCCGCGCTCGCCCAAGGCATTGATCAGGAAAGATATAATCTGACGATGGACTGTGCGGAAACGGGAATGCGACGTTTGCGATTTGCGCTGGGGCCAGACCTGACCTCCGGATGTCCGATGCCGGACGACGTGCGAGGCGTTGCAGCCGGCCCTCGTTGAATCCCACCTTGAAGGACCTGATATTCGTCTGCTTGTCGATTGCCGGCGAAGTGTTGTTTTATGATGCCCTGAGAGATTCAATGTATGCCCGTAGTCCTGAAGCGCGTGATAACATCGCTATTCGCAAACAACTTAAGCAAAATGGAGTAAGCGACACGGCAAAAGACGCATGATATTGTGTCAATTCTAACCTTAAGATTATACTTTTGATCAGTCAAAGCGGATGTTCGCTTACGGGGTTTGGGGAATGGCAACACTGACCACCGCGGAATATGAGCGTTCTGCAAATCGTCATCTCAAGCGTCGCGAATTTGCGGGGGGAGCGTACCGCGGCTACCAAGCCGGCGAAACGATCTTCGAGATTGGACATCGCCGGGCCCGCACCTTCTATCTAGTCAGCGGCTGGATAATATCCTGGAAGCTGCTTCCACATGGCACACGGATGGTGTCCGATTTTTCGCTTCCCGGCGATATCGTCTGGACTGCTTCGGCGGAACTGTCTCGCGAGACGATGCAGGCGCTCTCCAACATCCGCATCTACGAACTGCCGGCGCTTGGCGATCGAAAGCCCGAGAGCGCGTCGAACGACCTTCACCGCGCGCTGCTCATGGAGATGGTGCGCCGTCAGGCCCGGCTGACCGAAAGGATGGCGAATATCGGCCGCCGGGACGCTTTTGCCCGTACGGCGCATCTTCTTCTCGAACTGGCTGTCCGGCTAGATGTCTTCCAGCATGAGTCGGTGGATGGGTTTGAATGTCCGCTGACACAGGCCGAAATCGGTGATGCCGTCGGTCTTTCGACCGTCCATATCAACCGCGTCCTGAAGGAAATGCGGCTCAGTGGCCTGCTTGTATTCAAAAGCGGCGTCGTCGAATTCCTGGACCGGAAGAAGCTTGAGGAACTGGTCGATTTCGACCCAAGCTACCTGGCGCCGCCGGGGGAGCGTCGGCTGTAAATTCCCAAATTACTTCCAGGCGGTCGGGCTCTTCGAAAGAAAAGCCGACAACGCATCCCTGGGGATAATTCTATATATATGAGGATTATTCACAATACGCGTAATTCATTGTGACTAGAATGATTAGCGGTCATGTTGCCGCGCAGTACGAAATAAGTTTTAGATCTGATCTTTTATAAGTAATGATTAACATATGTTAATGACGACATTTATAATAGATGCAAGTTTAAATTTGGGGCGTTTGAATTTCACATGAATGAAATTGTACTTTGGATCAGGAGACATAGCTTGATCTAACTGTATGATTCGCAAGTAAAGCGTATGTATTTCAAACGGGTCTCTAGTTTTGGCTGCCAATTTTGTTGAGAGTAGGAGTCGGCTATGAACGGGCAACAAATAACCAATGAAAATACTAGTGTCGCAAGGACAACCCGCCTCATTTCCTTGAAGGCGAGGGATCCGGTACGGAGTTTGTCGTCGGCGAATTTCGTTACGACGGAAGAGCATACGGAATATCTGCTGCTGATCGATTCGCGTGCGCTTGACCGGGAGTGTCTGTCACGCAGCCTTCGCGATTACCAACCGACCTTGAACATCATTTCCGCCAATTCGCTGGAGGACTGGCAGAACCAGCATATCCAGCATGATCCCGCCGTCATCCTCTTGATGATCGGCGGAAAGAAGATCACGGACGTCGATGTGGGCCAGACGATCGCGAAATTGACCGAGAAGTTCAAATCCAGCCCGGTCGTCGTGGGCGCGGAAAGCGACGAACTTTCGCAAATCCTCAAAGCGCTGGAATACGGCGCCCGAGGCTACATACCCACAACTGTTAGTATTGGCGTCGCTGCAGAAGCAATCGGCCTGGCTCAGGCCGGGGGGATCTTCATTCCTGCAAGCAGCATTCTTGCCGCGAGACATGTCATCAGCGCGGTCAGTAGCGGAATGAACTGCGCTGAGGAACTCTTCACGCCACGTGAAGCGGTCGTAGCGGAAGCCTTGCTGCGCGGTAAGGCCAACAAGATCATCGCCTATGAAATGAAGCTTTGCGAAAGTACGGTAAAGGTTCACATCCGCAACATCATGAAAAAGCTGAATGCCACCAACCGTACGGAGGTTGCCTACAAGATCAGGGAATTCATGCATTAGTCGTGAATGGCTGTTGCTGAATTCCCTGAAGCTGCGGTGAAGGCGCTGCGTATGCTTTCGCGGGCAGGGCCGTCGCCGCTTGGGTAGGAGGCGGATTGCGCGGTTGCCTGCGAAGGAGCCGAGTTCCGATGCCGCTTGACGGTCGAGAAGGAAGATATCTGAGCGTCCCCTGCGCCGTCCAGGCCGGGGGCGCTGTTTTTCTGTATAAGACGGAAGACGGCTCGATATTCGTGAGACAAGAAGCCGGGCTCGCTTCAGCAAAGAAGCGAGCCCTTCCGCAAGGAGCTTGTCGCGGTCATTAGCCCGCGAGTATTAGCTGCCGCATTTGGAATTGGCTCTACTCGGTACTGCCCCCGATCCCAAGGCAAGGATGCCATACTACTGCACGAAATCAATTAATCCCTTTGGGTTATGGGCCGGCCGGGCCAGTTCCTGTCTTCTTCTGGCACACTAAGCGCGTTTCAGCGGGCCGTCATGGAGCGTATCGGGTGTAGGGGCGGCTCATCCATTTGGAGAAATGTTCAAGACCGGGAATCTGTGGTCTGATGCTCGGGAGCGGTATCACGCTTGCGTGACCGTCTCTTTACTCCTCCGATGAAGGGAGAAGGGCTCGCCGATAGGCAGGGCGGGTCCTTTTTCCTTGGCCATGCGGGATTTTATCTGCCGCTCAGCTCTTTGTGGGTCCCTTTGCCACGGCGGCGGAGACGGCGTTGACCTTGCCGCCCGGGGCATAGCCGCCGCCGATGGCGACGTTGAGCGAGACGTAGTCCTTGGCCATCTGCTGCACCGAAGCGGCAAGACTTGCCTGGGCGAGCGACACCTGGCGCTGGGCGTCGAGCACGTCGAGCAGCGAGGAGGCGCCGTCCTTGTAGCTCGCCGTCGACAGTTCCAGCGATTCCTGCGTCGTCTTGACCTGGGCGCGCAGCGCTTCCACCGTCTGGGCGTCTCGGCGTACCGCCGACAGCGCGTTCTCCACCTCTTCGACGGCGTTGAGCACTGCCGCCTTCCAGGCGAGATAGGCGGTTTTGGCGTCCGACTTGGCGATGTCGACATTGGCGCGCAGGCGGCCGCCGTCGAAGATCGGCAGGCTGAGCGTCGGGCCGAACGACCAGGTGGTCAGGCCGCCGCCGCTGCCGCCGGCCGGGTTGACCCAGGTCGGCGAGATCGCGCCGGAGAGCGAGATCGACGGATAAAGCTGCGATTGGGCGACGCCGATATTGGCGGTCGCCGCCGCCAGATTGCGCTCGGCCACGCGGATGTCGGGACGGTTGCGGATCAGGTCGGCCGGAATGCCGGAGATGATGCCGGCACGGTAGACCGGCTGGGAAGCACCCTTCTGCAGCTCGGCCATCAGCGCCGACGCCGGCAGACCGAGCAGCGTGGCGATGTGATGCGCCGAGACGCGGAAGTTGGTTTCGAGATTAGGGATTTCGGCCTGCGTCGACTGCACCAGGCCCTCGGCCTGGACGACGTCGAGCCTGGAGGCTGCCCCGGCTTCCAGCTGGAACTTGGTGAGGTCATAGGTCTCCCGGCGCGATTGCAGGTTGGCCTTCGACAGCGCAATGCGCTCCTGGAAGAAGCGGGCGTCGATATAGGTCGAGACGAGGTCCTGCAGGAAGGCCAGCCGGGCGACGTCGGCGCTGGCATAGGCCGAATCGAGCGAGGCAAGCGCGCTTTCCTTGGAGCGGCGGTACTGGCCGAAGAGGTCGAGCAGCCAAGAGACGTTGGCGTCGCCGCCGGTGGTGTTGGTGGCGCCCACCCGGGTGCGCTCCGAGCCCATCTGGCCCGATACCGTGTGCGAGGCGCCGACCACCAGGCTCGGCAGCGAGCCGGCGCCGGCAACCGTCACATTGGAGGACGCCGAATTGATGCGCTCCATCGCCTGCAGCACGTCGAGGTTCTGGTCGATGCCGCGCGCCACCAGGCTGTCGAGCTGCCTGTCGCGATAGGCCGACCACCAGGCCACCGTCGCAACATCGCCGATCTCCTTCTTCGCGCCCTCGCCGAACTTTGCCGGCAAAGGCATCTCAGGCGGCGTGTGATCCGGGCCACTCACGCAGCCTGCCAAGGTCGACGCAATCACGAAATACGCTGCGCTTCGAGCTAATGCTGTTCGCCCCCTCAATCTGCCGACCTCCTTGGTTTTGTTGAAACTACGCTAAACATCGTTAACGAAACGTTGCATCCGCCCCCTTCGCCCGGCCTGCTGTGGGAATTCGGCGATGCGGAAGCCTTCATCTGGGGCCGGCTCAACCATTTAAAGCTCGCGCCTCGCGGGCGAGCCCAGCAACGGGATGCGGGGAGGGGCCGGCACAAAAACCGGCGGACGGAAACGAAAGGCGTCGCTCGGATTAACGCTCGTTGGCTCCTGGAGGCAGGACGAGGCAGTGGCGCAAGCCATCAGGCGAGACGTCTTGCCCTCCATCCTGGCGGCTTGAGGACGGTAGCTTTGCCGCGAGGACTCCTGCGCCGGAGGCGCTTCTAAGATCGGATATATGGCGACGCCCACTGCAAGGCTGACGGAAACGCACGTTACGATGTAAAACAGCACAAACCTCATGGCACGTTATAACGGCAGTGTCCCGGCGACATATCAACCTGCCCAATATGATTAGGCAGGGCTGGAGATAACCGTCGCTATGCGCGCCCCGGCTTTTCAATACCCTCTAAGCGCAGCACGCATTTTTGCCGTTCGTGGGGCCGCAGCAGGCTTCAGCCCTGCGTGTTTCCTCTGCGAGCCAGCGGTCGCGCGGCTTGCAGCTTGCCGGGCGAGGTGCAAGTTCGACGTGAACGGTGCCGCCGCGCAAGACCGGCATGGCCGCGCAATAAAGCTGCATCGGCCGCACGCCGTCGCTGACTTCGAATGTCAGCCTGGCAGAACCGTCCAGTTTCACATGCTCAGTCACCTTGCGGATGATCGCGTAGAATTTTCCGGCCGGCATATGCGTGCGGTCGTCCTCTTCTATGTCCCATAGCTGGATGAAAATCTCTCGCCATGCTTCCGGGTTGGCACCGCAGTCGAGCGCTGCGAACTCGCCGGCCTTGACTTCGGTGACGTGGTAGCCCGGGTTCACGGGGCGGCCGTCGTAATGGAAAACCAAGGGCGAATCCTTGGTGCCTGCGAGGAAGTCGAGTAGCAGGCCGAGGCTGATGTCACGGTCCTGTATTTTGCTGTTGTCGATCGCGTTCATTTGCATTATTCCTCATTTCAACAATTTAAGGATCATTGAAATATGGATCAACGTCAAGCCCTGAGCGCCTTCGCCGCACTTGCCCAGGAAACCCGCTTGCAGATCGTCCGCATGCTGGTGGTTGCGGGTCCGGACGGCATGGCCGCCGGTATGGTCGCGGAGAAGACGGCCGTATCGCCCTCGAATGTCTCCTTCCATCTCAAGGAGCTCGAACGCTCCGGCTTGATCAACCAGAAGCGTGAATCCCGCTCCATCATCTACACTGCCAATTACGGGGCGCTGGGTGGCCTGATCAAGTTCCTCATGGAAGATTGCTGTGGCGGCAATGCCGAAATCTGCGCACCGGCTGCTGCTGTCGCTGCTTGCTGCACCCCTCAAACCACGGAGAAGCTGCAATGACCATCGATCGTGTCTATAACGTGCTCTTTATCTGCACCGGCAATTCCGCCCGCTCGATCCTAGCGGAATCCATCCTCAACGCCGAAGGCAAGGGCCGCTTCCGGGCGTTTTCGGCAGGCAGCCAGCCCAAAGGTGAGGTCAATCCCTATGCGCTGAAGGAGCTGCAGGCGCTGGGCTATCCTTCGACCGGTTTCAGCTCGAAGAGCTGGGACGTCTTTGCCGAGCCGGGCACGCCAGAAATGAATTTCATCTTCACGGTCTGCGACAGCGCCGCCGGCGAAGCCTGCCCGGTCTGGATCGGCCATCCGATGACCGCCCATTGGGGTGTCGAGGATCCGGCCGCCGTCGAGGGCAGTGAAGTCGAGAAAGGCCGGGCTTTCGCACAGGCTGCGCGGTTCCTCAAGAACCGGATCGTGGCCTTCCTGAGCCTGCCTTTGTCGTCGATCGACAAGCTCGCTCTGGAGCAGCACCTGCTCCAGATCGGCGCCATGAAAGGCTCGACGAGCAATCCCGCGAAGGCAGGATAATGGTGATGTTCGATCTGCCGCGCCGCCTGGTGTCCGAGGGCCTTGGCACCGCACTTCTCGTTGCGACCGTGGTCGGGTCGGGCATCATGGCTACATCGCTCACGCAGGATGTAGGACTGGCGCTGCTCGGCAATACGCTGGCGACCGGCGCGATCCTGGTGGTTCTGATCACCATCTTCGGGCCGGTTTCGGGAGCCCATTTCAATCCGGCCGTCTCGCTGATCTTTGCGATGTCGCGCTCGCTGCCGAAACGCGACTTCCTCTGTTACGTCTTGGCGCAAATTGCCGGCGGCGCCATCGGCACGATCGCGGCCCACCTGATGTTCGATCTTCCTGTTATCGAGCTGTCGACAAAAGTGCGTACCGGCGGTGCGCAATGGTTTTCCGAAGGTGTCGCGACCTTCGGCCTGGTGGCCGTGATCCTCGCCGGCATCCGCTTCGAGCAGAAGGCGGTGCCGTGGCTGGTGGGGCTTTATATCACCGCCGCTTACTGGTTCACCGCCTCGACCTCGTTTGCCAATCCGGCTGTCGCCTTCGCCCGGTCGCTGACCGACACTTTTTCCGGCATTCGTCCGCTCGATCTTCCGGGCTTCTGGGTCGCCGAGATCGCCGGCGCGGTCGCGGCACTCTTTCTCATCACCTGGCTGCTGCAGCCGGGCGCGTCGCCAACCCTTTCACCCGAGGCAAAACTATGAAGGCCACCATCTATCACAATCCGAACTGCGGCACGTCGCGCAACACGCTGGCGATGATCCGCAATGCGGGCATCGAGCCGACGGTCATCGAGTATTTACAAACCCCGCCGTCGCGCGCGGAGCTGGTCAAGATGATCGCCGATGCCGGCCTGACGGTGCGCCAGGCCATCCGCGAGAAGGACACGCCTTACGCGGCACTCGGGCTCGACGATCCGACGCTGACCGACGACGAGCTTCTCGACGCGATGCTGAAAGACCCGATCCTCATCAACCGGCCCTTTGTGGTGACGCCGCTCGGCGCGCGGCTGGCGCGGCCGTCGGAAGTGGTCCTGGACATCCTGCCGAGCACCCATAAGGGCGCCTTCGCCAAGGAAGACGGCGAACAGGTCCTCGATGCGGAAGGCAAGCGCCTTGTCTGATCTGCCGGCAGCCTCCCGCGAACATCTGCGGCCTCTCGATCCCACAGCGCTGCGGCCGCCGTTTTCGATGCACAAGCCCCGTATCCTGATCCTCTACGGCTCGCTGCGCACCGTCTCCTACAGCAGGCTGCTCGCCCATGAGGCGGCGCGCCTGCTCGAGCACTTAGGCTGCGAGGTGCGGATCTTTGATCCGGAAGGATTGCCGCTGCCCGACGCGGCGCCGGTGAGCCATCCGAAGGTTCAGGAGTTGCGCGAACTCTCGCTGTGGTCGGAAGGGCAGGTGTGGGTTTCGCCCGAACGCCATGGCGCCATGACCGGCATCATGAAGGCGCAGGCCGACTGGATTCCGCTCTCCGTAGGATCGGTGCGGCCAACGCAGGGCAAAACGCTCGCCGTCATGCAGGTGTCGGGAGGTTCGCAGTCCTTCAATGCGGTCGGGCAGATGCGCATCCTCGGGCGCTGGATGCGGATGATCACCATCCCGAACCAGTCCTCGGTCGCCAAGGCCTTTCAGGAGTTCGACGCGGACGGCCGCATGAAACCCTCGTCCTATTACGACCGCGTCGTTGACGTTTGCGAGGAACTGGTGAAATTTACCTGGCTCACCCGCGACGCGTCTGCCTATCTCACCGATCGCTACAGCGAACGCAAGGAAGAGGCTGATAAGCTCGAACAGCGCGTGAGCCTGAAATCCACATGACCGAACGTCCGCCGATCGCCGCCATCATCGCCCTTGGCCTCACGCAGATCATCGGCTACGGCACACTCTATTACAGCTTCAGCATCCTTGCTCCCGGCATGTCGCGGGATCTCGGCTGGCCCTCGGAGGCCGTGTTCGGGGCATTGTCCGCGGCTCTCCTGATCGGCGGCCTTACGGCCCCTGCGCTCGGCAAATGGATCGATCGCTTCGGCGCCGGGCGTATCATGACCGCGGGGTCGGCGATCGCCGTGGCTGCGTTGACCGCCTGCGCGCTGGTGCCCGGCAGAATTTCCTTCGTCGTGGCGCTGATCAGCATCGAGATTGCCTCGAACCTCGTGCAATATGGCGCGGCCTTCGCGCTGCTCGTGCAGATCCGGCCGCAGGTGGCACAGCGGAGCATCACCTACCTGACGCTTATCGGCGGGTTTGCCTCGACGATCTTCTGGCCGATCACCACGATGCTGCACGCCGAGATGTCCTGGCAGCAGGTCTATCTGGTCTTCGCAGGCCTCAATCTCCTCATCTGCCTGCCCATCCATGCCGTTCTCTCCCGGCAAATGCGCCGCAACCGCGAACGGAGTGGCAAGGCCTCACCAACGAAACGCGTGGAAGGAACGCTTGCCGCATCGGCACGCAGGACCGGTTTCGTCCTGATGGCGCTTTCCTTTTCCCTCCAGTCGCTGGTGAGCTCGGCCATCCTCGTGCATATGGTGCCGCTGCTTTCGGGCCTCGGGCTCGGCGCGACAGCGGCATTGGTCGGGACGTTCTTCGGTCCCTCCCAGGTGCTCAGCAGGTTCACGAACATGCTCTTCGGCGGGAACCTGCCGCCGCTCAAGCTCGCCATCATCGCGGCCATGCTTATGGCCGCAGCGGTGTTCCTGCTTATACCGACCGCGCCGTCCGTCGTTGGCGCCATCGCGTTCGCGGTTGCCTTCGGCCTGGGAAATGGCCTCTTCAGCATCGTCACGGGAACCCTTCCGCTGATGCTGTTCGGAAGCGACGGGTATGGAAAGCTGCAGGGCCGGGTGATGGCGGCGCGGCTGATCGTGTCGGCCACCGCACCCTTTGCGCTGGCGTACATGATGGGAGCCATCGGCGTCGTCTGGTCGCTGGCGCTGACATCAGCGGCAGGCGGCCTTGCCGTGCTGGTGCTGGCGGCCATCGGGCGGCTTGCCACGAACGTGTATGCATCCGAAATGAAGGCAGGGGAGGCGGCGAGTGCCACCTGATACTGCCCGTGCCCGGACGCCGCTTACTGACGTCGCAGATCGATGCTGCTGGTGATGACCGGCCTGCCGGTGTTAAGGTCGCGGTCGACCGTCCGGAGGCGCAGGCCATCGGCGCCGACCTTCTCGATGGTCATGTTTGCGTTCCGGTCACCGTTCACTGGGCGGGCCCACCGTACCGAGAGATCAATGGCATTGCCGCGGCGTTTTCCGGACAGCACGGAGGGTTGTCCCGACGGCCCGACATAGGCTCCGGTATAGCGACCGCCGCTGAGCCTCAGATTTGCTGAAACCGCCCGGCGCACGACGAGAAAGCCCCGGCAGCTGCCGTTCATGGAGAAGTTGACCCTGCCCGCCGCCGTTGCGAAGCTGCACCGCACGTCGATCGGATCACTGCCAATGCGCATTAGCACCTGGCCTGTGCCTTGCCAGTTTCCGGCAAGTGACTGGAGGAAATTGGCTTCCTGGCCGGCGGCGGCAAGCGGCTGGGAGCCGGCGAGTGCGAGGGACAACAAAAAAGCGGCAGGGCGCATGGCGGTTACCTCGTGAACGGATATTGCCGAACGTCTTTGAGGCAGTTCAGTTCCCGGATTGTGTGCCGCCGGAAGCGCAGCCGTCATCTGGTCGTTGCCGAAGAGATGCGCGGGCAAGCTCGACAGGTGTCTTCATGATGATTTCGCGATGCGGGAACGGGATCGAAATGCCGGCTGCCTTGAATGCGTCCCACAATGCCATGAGCACTTGACCGCGAACGTTTGTAAGACCGTTGCTCGGGTCGGAGATCCAGAACCTCAGCTTGAAATCCAGCGATGATGCGCCAAAGGCCGTCATCCAGCAAACCGGCTGGGCGTAGGTGCCCGCAACCCGCGGAATGGTCTTGGCGGCCTCGATTGCGATGCGCGCAACCTCGTGCGGGTCGCTATCATACGAGGTTCCGAAATCAACCTCGATGCGGACATATTCACTGGAGAACGACCAGTTGACGACCTGCTGGGAAATGAAGTCCTCGTTTGGAATGAGGTACTCCTTGCCATCTCTCGTGATGACCGAGACGAAGCGGGAGCGCAGGTCGCGAATCGAGCCGAAGGTCTCTCCCAGCGTAATGGTGTCGCCCGGTTTGATGGATTTATCGAGAAGGATGATGATCCCAGATATGAAGTTGGAGACCACCTTCTGCAGGCCGAAACCGATACCGACACCGACGGCACCTGAAAAAACCGTGAGCGCCGTCAGGTCGATGCCCGTCGCAGACAAGGCAACAGTGCCTGCGAAGACGATAAGCCCTATCTTGACCAGTTTGCTGATGAGAACCTTCAAGGACGGCGTGAGATCCGCGGACTTCTGGATCCAGTTCGACGACATGTTGCCGATCAGAACCGCTAGCCAGATCAGCGCAACGGAAAGGACGATGGCCTTCAAGACGAGCAGCATCGAGAGGCGAACGGCACCGAGATTGATGGCGACGTCATCGAGTGCTGCGAGAAGCGCCCGGTCCAGCCCAAGCGCGTAAAGCGCAAAGTAGAGCCAGCCCGTGGCGGCAACGACACGGGCCAGCATCTGGTTTCGAATGATGCGCGTGAGCACCGAGATGACGAACCACGCCACCACGAGGGTGAGGGCAGTTCCCATCAGCCACCGGTGGGAGGGCCATGCAAAACGCAACAGCACCACATCGGCAATCGCCAGCAGCACAATCAGAAAGAGCCAGCGCGTTCGCCGCATGAAAGCGATGATCACGCGAAGCAGATCCGGATTTCCCTTGATGGTGCGGGCGCGCGATTCCAGTGCCGGCTCGATCCGTTTTGCCAGCCAGCCGGAAAGCAGGTAACCAGCGACAATCAGGGCGGACTGATAGAGCGTCCACTCATTAAGAAGGAAAGCCTGCAGCCAGGATCCGGCAGCGTTGACCGCCTCGAGGAAATCCATCGTCGTTCTCTCGCGATTCTGCAGGATAACCAGCGGGAGCGGGGTTTTGTTCAAAATCCGGGTTCCGACGCAATTTTCCCGATCATTATCGAGGTAAAGCGCGCGGGTGAGGTTCAGTCGAAGCGCGGGGTTTCTTGGCGCTAGCTGCTGCGGGCAGTGCGGGGCCGGTTTACGGTGCGGAGCTTTGTGAACGAAGCGTCCCCGCCCGCAACGGTCAATTTGCAATGACAGTGCCGTTCGTTGTAACCATTCTGACCGCTTGATTTTAGAGGAGACGCAGCATGGACCGGTTCACCGGCGGTTGCCTGTGCGGCAACGTCCGAATTGTGGCGTTGGGACTCCCATACCGGGTCGGCGTTTGTCACTGTCTCGACTGCCGCAAGCATCATGGGGCACTCTTTCACGCTTCCGCGGTGTTCCCTCAGGATGCAGTGACAATCGATGGCGAAACACGCGACTACGCCGGGCGGTTTTTCTGTCCCCGTTGCGGTTCCTCCGTTTTCGGACGCAGCGCAGACGAAATCGAAGTGAACCTAGGATCCTTGGATGCCCCTGACCAACTGATGCCAACCTACGAACTCTGGACCGTCCGTCGCGAGTCCTGGTTGCCGCCATTTCCGCTCAAGAGACGATACGACCGCGATCGTGACGCCACGGGTCGCTTTGAGGAGTAGGTCGCGCGAACGGTACGAAGGTCTATCGCAAGAAGATCAGCGTCTCGACCGTGCTGGCCGGACAGAAACTGGGACTCAAGGACGTCGACGACGGCATTTGGCTCGTCAGCCTCATGCATTATGATCTGGGACATATCGAGTGGAGCAGAGAACTTTGCAAACCATCGACAACCCGTTCGGCACGAGGTTGTCACCCATGTTTCAAGTACGTTCTGTTACCCATGTCTTCTCTATTCGGCGTGTTGGGGTCAATCGCTTACGAGCGTCTCCGCCTCTTCGGGGCATGACATCTTCCGCAGGTCCTCGCTTCTGTTCGGGATCGGCGTTTCGCCCTCCCAGCATGGGGTTAGGAGAATAAGGCGATTCAATCGATCATGCTGGAGCGTGGCTGGTGGCTGTGAGAAGGGATTATCTTATCTGGGTGACACGACAACGGACGGCGTACTCATCAGCCACTTCCGCGGCAGAGGATTCGACTTCGATCGTTATGCCTATGGCCATGGGGTCGAAGCCGATCGCAGCTTGATCGTCTCCGGCGAGCTCGGCTGCTCGATTGCGCCGGTCCGCTTTGGTGCGCCGCCGGAGATCGTCGTCATCGATCTCGGTTGAGAGGACTCCGGCCGCATGGCTTGGGCGCGCGGCCGAATGACGTATTTCGGTGTGGTGGCGTGCTCGCTATGATCCGGCAGGGAAAGAGGCGGTCGTCCACGTCGGGCGAGCGTTTTTCCTGCCTGCATCGCCCCCACGAAGGCGACCGGCGGCTTAAAGGTCATCCATCGAAGGGAAGAAGGCATGCTGGCGCGGCGCGGATTCCTCAAACTTTTCGGCGGGCTGGTAATGGCGGGATTTGGCACCAGCACCTATGCCGTGGGGGTCGAGCCGTTACAGCGGCCGCTGGTAACATCCTATGCGTTGCGGCCTGCCAACTGGCGGGCGGGCCTCAAGCTGAGGGTCGTTGTCCTGGCCGACATCCATGCCTGCGAGCCTTGGATGCCGGTGCATCGGATTGCCGGCATCTGCGATCAGGCCAGTGGGCTTGGCGGCGACATCATCCTCCTGCTCGGCGACTACATGAGCAGCCTGCGCCTGGCCGGCTTCGTGGAACCGGCCCGTTGGGCCGAGGCATTGGCACGGCTGAAGGCGCCGCTCGGTGTCCACGCGATCATAGGCAATCACGACTGGCTCAACGATCCCGTCGCCCGGCTGGCCGGTCATGGTCCGACGCTTGCCCACAGGGCGCTCGCCGGCGTCGGCATCCCGGTTTACGACAATCGTGCGCTGCGGCTAGAAAAGGACGGACGATCTTTCTGGCTCGCCGGTCTGGCCGATCAACTCGAGCCAACCTATCCGTCTCCAGACGGCTCTGGCATGATCCCCGGGCTCGATGACCTGCCCGGCACGTTGGCTGGAATCGATGGCGATGATCCGATTATCCTGATGGCCCACGAGCCGGATATCTTCGTCGATGTGCCCCGGCGCGTTTCGCTGACGCTCGCCGGCCATACCCATGGCGGGCAGGTGAGATTCCTGGGCTATTCACCGCTTGTCCCGTCGCGATACGGCAACCGCTATGCCTACGGGCATATCGTCGAGCACGATCGCCACTTGATCGTCTCCGGTGGATTGGGTCTTTCGAATTTGCCGATCCGGATCGGATCGCCGCCGGAGGTCGTTGTCATAGACATCGGCTAAGGGCAATGCTTGCCGTCGTTCCTGTCGCAAGTTGCGTGCTATAAACAGGTGGCCCAGGAAATCGGTGTCGCCTTTTTGCCGGAGGGCAGCGTTAGAAAGGCCGGTGCACGTGTTCGTGTGAGCGGGCAGCTTGTCGACGGCCGAGACGGAAGCCATCTCTGGGCGGAGCGTTATGACCGCGAACTCACGGACATCTTCGCCATACAGGATGAAATCGCCAACGCCATTATCGAACAGTTGAAAGTCAGGCTGCTGCCGCATGAGAAGGCGGCGATCATCGCAACGCCGACAGAAGATGTCGAGGCCTACACCTATTATCTCAGAGGCCGGCAGTTCCTGCACATGTGCTCGAAGTCCTACATGCTCCTGGCGCGGCGCATGTTCGTGAAGGCGTCCGAGATCGATCCCGGATATTCTCGTGCCTATGCCGGCATCGCGCTCTGCGATTCCGTCCTGCACTCGTGGCGATATGCCGACATCTCCATCGAAGGCATCCTCGCAACGAGGAGGGCTCGAAGGCCACCCGATCCAGCGCAACCGCGACATCCGCACGAAGGGACAGGCTGTCCGGTGTCTGACGCGGCGGCCAGGTTGTTTAGTGGGATGATGAAAGTGAAGGCATGGTATGTTGAGGGTGTTTTAGTCCGCGAGGTCCATGGAACCTCATCGCGGAGGCTGCGCGCCCGGTCGCAAGTTCCGCGCGACAAGCCTCACCGAAATCCAAGAGAAAGTTCATCGCGCCGGAATGCGCGAGGTCCCGCATTTCCGAGAGCGAGCGATTGGGGGTCAGGTAGGTTTCGACGATCCTCGCCATCGCCAGTTCGGCTGCATCCACGACCCGTCTTGACGAGATCAGACGCATCTGGGCGACCAATGCGTAAAGTAGCACGAGATCGGAAACGTCGTCCTTCTGGTGGCTTATTGCGTCGGCATAAAGTCGCGTCGCTTCGGATATGAAGTCGGAGAAGAGCTTTTCCCGCTTGGCGGCCTCGAGCTCTCGCTGTTTTTCCCTCACCTGGGAGCGGTGCGTCATCCAGGCGGTGGCGAACGAGGCGAGACCGCCGATAACGACGCCGGCGAGGCCCATCAGGGCGGAGATGTATGGGTCCATGAGAATTGCCTTTCCGAACGAACGGGCTCACCAATGACGTGGCTATGCTCCTACCCCGCCAGCGGGGGACCAACCCAAACGCCTTCTGGTACGGCGGGGATGCTGTTCACCAATCCGTCGAGCATTCCTTGCAGGACGTTCTCGGTCAGCTCCTCCATCTTGTCGCTGGGGCCGACGAGGCGGTCCGCTAGCAGCAATGTTAGACCGTGCATTTGGGACCAGAAAACGAGTATCGCCCCGTCGAACATGAGGGTGTTGGCCTCGGTATCTGCAATGGGGCGCCCGAGAGCGCCGTCGGAAATCGCGTCAACGATAAGCGCTTTCATGTTGTAGGCCGCAGTTCTTTCGATTGCGGGACGCCCGTCGTCCTGACCACCGAGGTAGCCGCCGAACATCAATCTGTAGAGCGCTGGATTGTTGACGCCGCCGCAGACATATGCGCGCGCCATAGCTCCAAGCCTCTGGCGAGGACTGTCGAGTTCCTTGGTTGCTTCGGCCATCCGTCTAGCCAGCAGTTCGAACCCGACCGCCGAAACGGCGGCCAGCAATTCGCGCTTGTCGGCGAAGTGCTTGTACGGGGCGTTGTGGCTGACGCCCGCGCGTCGGGCGAGCTCACGAAGCGAAAACTCCGTGCTTTGAGATTCGCTGAGGACGTCGAGCGCGGCCTCTACGATCGCCCTGTGCAGGTCGCCATGGTGGTACGGGCGCTGGTCTTTCGTGGAAATGTCTTGGGTCATGCCGTCCATTTAGATTGCTAAGTTGCTTATGTCAACATTCTGTCATTGTATGTTGACATTGTCCACTCCAACACTTAAGTGGGCGGTGTCAACATGCGCTGCGGTCGGTCTGGAACGGCAGCGGGATCAACATCGAGGTGAAACTGCATGGCCGCTCAACATCCCGTCAAAAACAAGACGCACCGCATAACGGAGCGTCCGCCATTCGAGCGTATCGCTCTGTTGTTGCAAGGAGGAGGGGCGCTCGGTTCATATCAGGCCGGCGTCTATCAAGCGCTGGCCGAAGCCGGACTGCATCCTGACTGGGTCGCCGGCATCTCCATCGGCGCCATCAACAGTGCCCTGATTGCCGGCAATCCACCTGAAAGGCGGGTGGAGGCGCTCCGAAGCTTCTGGGAAACGGTAACCGCCCCCGCGCACGGGTTTCCCACTCTGTTTTCGGCAATGCTACGGGCGGTGGGGTTCCGGGGTGATTTTGCGCGCGGCCTGCTCAATCAGGCACACGCCGTCACCACCCTTATGGACGGCGCCGCGGGCTTCTTCACGCCCCGTCCGGTACCACCTTTCTTTTCGGCCGCCGGCAGTATCGAGGCGGAAAGCTTCTACGACGTCGCACCGCTGAAGGCGACGCTGGAGCGGCTGGTGGACTTTGATCGCATCAATACAGGAGCCATGCGTTTCAGCGTCGGCGCCGTCAACGTGCGCACCGGCAACTTCGAGTATTTCGACACTACGACCCACAATATCCGCCCCGAACATATCATGGCGAGCGGCTCCCTGCCGCCTGGCTTCCCGGCGACGAGGATCGATGACGAGTGCTACTGGGACGGCGGCCTCATATCGAACACGCCGCTGCAATGGGTCCTCGATAACGCGCCGCGCCAGGACACGCTGGCCTTTCAGGTCGACCTCTGGAGCGCGAGTGGCGAGTTCCCGCGTGACCTGCTCGGAATCGAACTGCGGCAGAAAGATATCCGCTTCTCGAGCCGCACCCGCGCGGCGACCGACCATTTCAAGACGCAGCAGCGGCTGCGCCGCGCACTCGGCCATCTCGTAGAACTCGTCCCGCAGGATGCGCTGCTGCAAGCTGATCCGGAGATTAAGCTTCTCGTCAATCAGGCCGACGAGAAGGTCTACAACATCGTCCAGCTCATATATCGCGCCAAGAACTACGAGGCGAGTTCCAAGGATTACGAGTTCTCTCGCCTGACGATGGAGGAGCACTGGACCTCCGGCTACAACGACGCCCTTCGAACATTGCGCCACCCCGAGGTGCTGCAGCGGCCCGACACGCCCGACGGCGTCGCCATTTTCGACTTCGATTGAGTTTTCACCAAAGAGAAGAGCACGACCATGAAGATCGCCGCAGTCCGCGAAAATGCCTTCGCGATGCCGCTCAACAACCCGGCCTATCCGAGGCCACCCTACAAGTTCTACAACCGCGAATTTGTCGTCATCAACTACCGGACCGATCAGGAGTCCCTTCGCGCCGTCGTGCCGGAGCCGCTGGAAGTGATCGGCGACACCGTCGCCTATGAATTCATCCGCATGCCGGATTCCACGGGTTTTGGCGACTACACGGAAACCGGGCAGGTCATTCCGGTGCGCTTCGCGATGCCATCGGGCAAGCTGCAGGAAGGCAGCTACGTGCATGCCATGTATCTTGACGACAACTCTCCGATCGCCGGCGGCCGCGAGATCTGGGGCTTTCCGAAGAAGCTGGCGACGCCGAAGTTGTCGCACGAGCAGGAGACGCTCGTCGGGACGCTCCACTACGGCTCGGTTTTGTGCGTGACGGCGACCATGGGCTACAAGCATCGCGAGCTCCCGCTGGAGCCGCTGGCAAAGGCGATGGCGAAGCCCGCCTTCGTGCTGAAGGTCATCCCCCACGTCGACGGTTCGCCCCGGATTTGCGAACTCGTGCGCTACTATCTCGAGGATGTGACGCTGAAGGGCGCGTGGGCCGGGCCGGCAGCCCTGCAATTGTTCGAACACGCAATGTGCGACGTCGCGCGTCTACCCGTGCGCGAAGTCACGTCGGCCAGCCATTACGTCGCCGACCTGACGCTCGGCCTCGGCGAGGTCGTGTTCGACTACCTCCAAAACGACTGATCTCCCGCAACTGAAAGGAACTATCCATGTCTCGATTTGATGGAAGAGTGGCGATTATCACCGGAGCCGCGAGCGGCATCGGCAAGGAAATCGCGCTTCGCTTCGCAGCCGAAGGCGGCATTCCCGTGATCGCCGACCTCAATCTCGACGCCGCGAATGCAACGGCCGCCGAGATCAAGAGCAAGGGCGGCGACGCCTTCGCCGTGGCGATGAACGTCGCCGACGAAGAGCAGGTGGAAAAGGCCGTCGGCGAGGTGATCGCCAGGTTAGGCAAGATCGACGTGCTGGTCAGCAATGCTGGCATCCAGATCGTCAAGCCGCTGGTCGACTTTCCCTTTGCGGACTGGAGAAAGCTGCTTTCGATCCATCTCGACGGCGCCTTTCTGACCACCCGCGCCTGCCTCAGGCACATGTATGCCACCAATTACGGCCGGGTGATCTACATGGGCTCCGTGCACTCCAAGGAAGCCTCGAAGCTGAAGGGGCCTTATGTCACGGCGAAGCACGGACTGATCGGACTGGCCAAGGTACTGGCAAAGGAAGGAGCCGAGCACAACGTCACGGCTAACGTGGTCTGCCCCGGCTTCGTGCGCACGCCGCTCGTCGACAAACAGATCCCCGAGCAGGCGCGGGAGCTCGGCATCAGCGAGGAGCAGGTGGTTAAGACGGTGATGCTCAAGGATACCGTCGACGGCGAGTTTACCAGCACCGATGACGTGGCCGACGCCGTTCTCTATTTCGCGGCGGCCAAGTCCAATGCCGTGACGGGTCAGTCGCTGGTCGTGAGCCACGGCTGGTTCATGCAGTAGGATCGATTGCGGACAGACGGACGGCACCCTTTGCGGCGCCGTGCGACAGGAACGCTCCAGCACCCAGACCAACTCGACGAGCCACAGTGAGCTCGCGCTATCTCGTTCTTGAGTATCAAAGGAAATGAACATGGAAGTCTGTAATGGTTTGCGGCGGGGCCTCTTGAAGGCCCGGCGACCGTCTGTCGCCACCAGTCCGTCTATTGACGCAAACGTGCGCCACGTTACCGGGATTCAGAATGCCCTCCATACTGCTGCGCTGGGCATGTTCGTAGGATTCGCCGCGCTGCCGACAGCCCGAGCGGATGAACCGACTCCGCCAATAAAACCGACGGTCAGCGACGAGGCAGCGACCGCCGTTTCGCAGATGGGAAAGACGCTCCTTGCCAAGGATCTGACGATCACGGCGAGAACAATCAGCATTTACCTGGATCAGTCCGGACAACCGCTTCACATCTTCCATACGATGAAAATCACTGTGCGTCGTCCAGACCGGATCGCCGTCGAGTTCGATGGCGATGACGGCAAGCACGATCTGTTCTACGACGGCAAGGCGGCGTCGGTCTTCTTTCCCGACAGCAAGAACTACGCGACGATCCCGGCATCGGGCGACATACCATCCGCGCTCAACCAGGTGGCAACCAAGCTGGACGTCGATTTTCCGCTCGGCGTCCTTTTTGCAGCCTCTCCGGACAAAGTCCTGTTGAGCGATGCCATGGCCGCCTGGCAGGTGGGCACGGCTACCATCGACGGCGTCGAGTGCCGGCATCTGTTTTTCTCTCAGAAGTCCGGCATCGATCTTGAATTGTGGGTCGAGAACAATGGCGCTGCGACGCCGCATCGTCTGGTCGTCACCTACCCGTTGCTGCAGGGGCAACCAAGCTTCGTTGCCGAATTCACGAGTTGGCAGACCAAGTCCCGTCTGCCCGACTCCGAATTCACCTTTGAACCTCCCGCCGGTGTGAAAAAGATCGACCTGACGTCAGCCGTCGCGTCGGGAACGGAAGGAAGCAAGTGATGAGCTATCTGATGCGCACCTGCTTTGCTTTTCTCGCTTTGACGGCCATCACATCGGACGCCGCCTTCGGTCAGTTTGCGCCGCCGCCCGGTGGTCCGCCGCCCCTGCCGTCTGGAGGACCACCCCATTTCCCGTCGGGAGGGCCGGGCGGGTTCCCACGTCCGCAGATAGGCCGAACCCCGCGTCCGCCGATGGCCCACGGCCGCGCGCCGATGAGCGCCCAGAACCGTCCGCCGGCGAACCCTCGTACTCGTATGCCAAATGTCGGTGGCGCAAAGGGGCGATTGGCGGAAGGACCCGGCCATGGACGGGGCAATCTGTCCGGGAACATCCGCAACACGGTGAATTCGGGCGGTAACATCAACGGCAACCGCACCTTCATGAACTCCGGAGGCAATATCGTCGCAAAGGACTCGGGCAACCTCACCGTCAATAATTCCGGCGATCTCAGGGTCTCTGGCAACGGCAACGGATACTTCGGCCGTGGATACTACGGCCGCGGAGATCACGGCCGCGCCGAGTATGGCGGCGGAGACCATGGCGACGGATACGGCCGTGGATACTATCGCCGCGAAGCCTACGTCCTGGGCGGGTATGCGGCAGGCGTCGCCGTCGGTGCTGCGGCAGCTTCGAGCACAGGCGGAACGACATATTCTTCCTATGGAGATCAGTCTGGATCCACTACGAGTTCCTCTGGCGTAGCGTCCTCGGGTTCATCCCAAGGCAGCGGGGGCTCCGCCAACGCGGCGTCGTCGGGTTCGCATCACGGCGGCTCTTCGGGTTCGTCTCTCGCCAGGTCTTCAGGCTCTTCCAGCGGGATATTTGTGAACTCTTCCGATCAGAGCCATTCGAAACCGGCCGTCGGCGGCGGCGGAGAGGGCGGAACGAACCAGAGGGGCGGCGATAGCATCTCCCGGTCTGTGAATCCTTTGATCGTTGGCCTGTTTGAGAGCCTACCTCCGGAGGGCGCGGCATGGACGTCCGAAGATGCGGTCGGCTGGCTTCAGGCCGCTGCCGCCAATCTGCGGATCGTCTATAAGATCCAGGAAAATATCGTGGTCACGGGCGAAGTTCCGCCGCCGAATTATGATCGCGGGCCTGGCGGGAATTAGATTCCGCTGGGCACGGGAGGCTCAGGCCGGACGTCGCACGAGGCATCCGGCCTTGCCACGCATCGAAGAATGCGAAGCTCTGTCCGCTCTGACACAATTCACCAAATCAGTATCTGCGTTCCGAACGCTGCATGAGCCCGCTCATCACGAGGTCGATGTGCGCCTCAAGAAGCGCCTTGCCGTCGATAGGCGTTCGATCCGCAAACATGAGACGCCAGACGGCAACTTGAAAAACCGAACTCGCGAGCACGTCCCTCGCATAGGCCGCCGCCTGTTGGCAAAACTCTCCCGATTTCACGCCTTGCTCGATTAGGGCCGCGAGGGCAGCAAGCGTCGGCGTGATGAAGCGGCCATGATAGCAATCGACCGCTTCGGGAAAGCGAGTGCCTTCGGCGAGGGACAAGCGCAGGAGTTCTCCCGCCTTTCGGTCGTTGGCCTTGCTTTCATACGAGACCAGCAGCAGGGCTCGTATCCGGTCGGCGGTGGATCCACGAAGGCTGCCGATGGCGGTCGAGGGGTTCGCGGATGACGTCGCGGCGTGGCGAAACGTTTCCCGGAAAAGAACGTCCTTGGTCGGGAAATAGAAGTAGATCGTTCCCTTTGTTATCCCCAGTCGGGCTGCGACGTCTTCGACACGCGTCGCCGCATAACCCTTCGCCGCGAACTCTTCGAACGCGGCCTCCAGTATTTCGTCAGGACGCCTTGCCTTGCGCTCCGCCCTCGATGTTTTCTTTTCAACTCGTTTCATCACATCCCATTGGATTCTTTGAGAATATCCGGTGACACACCCGCGCTGGCCAGCTCAGGGCCCTGGGCGGTGGCGCGATCTGCAGTGGCAGCCGCGATTTGATCGTACCCGCTCATCTTGTCTCGATGTTGCGTGTGTCAACATTTTTGACCTGGATATGTTGACATCGCCCACTTTACCCATTAAGTGGGCGTTGTCAACATCGGGCGATAGCCTGTTAGGAGCAAAAAATGCAGTCCTTTAGATTGCTGGGAATTGGTCTCGCCTGCGCAGTCCTGGCTGCCTGCGAAGAGAAAGCTGAAGTTGCGCCGCCGCCGCAGCAGATCCGCGTCGTTGCGGCAGCCGAGGCTCGGTATCAGCCGGGTGCGGAAATCACCGGCGAGGTGAAGGCGAGGGTCCAGACCGAACTCTCCTTTCGCGTCAGCGGGCGGGTTCTTGAGAGAAGGGTCGACGTCGGATCGCATGTCCATGCCGGCGACGTCCTCGCCCGGCTCAATGACACGGAACAGCAGGCGGACGTCAGCGTCGCCCGTGCCGCGTTGGCGTCGGCGCAGGCTGTCGTTGCGCAGAAGACGCTCGCCTTCAACCGGGCGAAGTCGCTCCTGCAGTCGCAGGCTGTTCCGAGGGCGGTCTTTGACGACGCCCAGAAGGAGCTGCTGAGTGCGCAGGCATCCCTCGAGGCCGCCGAGGCCGCGCTTGCGACGGCAGAGGACGCTCTGTCCTACACCGAACTGAAGGCCGCCGCGGACGGCATCATCACGGCGCGCGGCATTGAAGCCGGGCAGGTGGTGTCAGCAGCGCAGTCGGCCTTCACGCTCGCCCATGACGGCCCCCGAGACGCAGTGTTCGACGTCTTCGAGGCGTTCTTTCTGGATGGCCGGCCGCTGAACGACGTCGAGGTCGCACCGGTCTCCGATCCTGCGAGCGACGTCCACGCCAGCATACGAGAGGTCTCTCCCGTCATAGACGCGAAGGCAGGCACGATCCGGATCAAGGTGGGGCTCCAGGAGGGCGCGCCATGGCCGCTCGGAACGCCTGTGGTGGGCAAGCTGCGCGCCTCGCCGCGCGACGGAATCGTGCTGCCCTATACCGCGATCGCATCAGCCGGGGGCGAACCTGCCGTGTGGCTCGTCAACACTCAAAACCAATCCGTTTTCCTCCGCAAGATCTCGGTCGACCGGTATCGCCAAAGCGATTTCGTCGTCACCGGCGGCGTCGCCGCACAAGACCTGATCGTCACCGAAGGCGGAAAATTCCTCAAGGAAGGCCAGGCCGTCGCCTGGGAAGGCAAGTGAGATGACCCTCAATCGCATATGTACCTCTCTCCCACTTCTTCTGTCAGTGTCGCTGCTTGCAGGCTGCGATCAGAACTCCGTCGCAGGGGAGGAGACGGCTCCCCGTCCTGTCAAAGTCGTCATGGCCGCGGCCGAACAGGATAAAATCGTAAATTTGCCCGGCGTGGTGCGGGCCCGCATCGAGACCGACCTGGCGTTTCGGACGCTGGGGCGAATGGTGTCTCGCAAGGTCGATGTCGGTGACCTCGTGCACAAGGGCGATGTCCTGGCGGAAATCGATCCGCTCACTCTGCAGCTCGCGGTCACGAGCGCGGAAGCCGAACTCCGCAATGCCCAGGCGCAGTTGGAGAACGCCGCGACGACGGAAACGCGCAAGCGAAGGCTCGTCCAAAGCAATGCGGCGAGTGTTGCCGATCACGATCTTGCCGAACAGCAGCTCAAATCGGCTATCGCCAATGCTGCGAAAGCGACGGCCAGCCTTGCGAAGGCGCACGAGCAGCTAGGCTACTCCGAGCTGAAAGCCGAGTTCGATGGCGTCGTGACCGCCACGTCCGCAGAAATGGGCCAGACCGTCTCGGCCGGCCAGCCGATCTTGAAATTGGCGCGCCTCGAGCAGCGCGACGTCGTCGTCGATGTTCCCGAAGCGCAGTTCAGTCGCGTTCGCCTGGACGACCGCTTCAACGTCGCCCTCCAACTCGACAGCAGGATCCAGACGACCGGCGTGGTCCGCGAGATCGCGCCGCAGGCCGATCCGAATACCCGCACCTATCGGCTGAAGATCGGGATCGATCAGGCGTCGGACATCTTCCGCCTCGGCGCCGTGGTCACCGCGAAGCCGCTCGTCGAAGAAACGAAGCAGGCGATCACGCTGCCGCTCTCCGCCATCCGCCATGAAGGCGGCGCCAGCCAGGTATGGGTGGTGGATCGCGCCACGGCCCAGGTCGTCCTGAGGCCGGTTGAACTCGACGGCCCGGCGTCCGCCCCCCGTTCCGTCCTGGTTCGAGCGGGCCTGCGGCAAGGGGAAGAGATCGTCGTCGCCGGAGTCGATGAACTCTCCGACGGACAGAAAGTGCAACTCGGACAGGAGCCACGCCCGTGAATAAATTCAATCTTTCCGACTGGGCGCTCGAGCATCGTTCTCTCGTCTGGTATTTCATGATCATGTTCGCGCTCGCTGGCGCCTTTGCCTATCTTGGACTCGGCCGCGAGGAAGATCCGTCCTTCACGATCAAGACGATGGTCATCCAGGCCCAATGGCCCGGCGCGTCCGCGGACGAGGTGACGCAGCAGGTCACCGACCGCATCGAAAAGAAGCTGCAGGAACTCGACAACCTCGAACATACCCGCAGCATCACGACCGCCAGTCAGACGACCGTCTTCGTCGACCTGCTGCCGGATACGAACGCGCGGGACGTGAAGCCCACCTGGTCGCGGGTTCGCAACCTTGTCGACGATATCAAGCACGAATTCCCTCAAGGCGTGGTCGGTCCCTTCTTCGACGACCAGTTCGGCGACGTCTACGGCAACATCTTCGCCTTCACGAGCGACGGCGGACTTAGCCAGAGGGAACTGCGCGATTTCGCGGAGAATGCCCGGACGCAGATCCTCAAGATTGCCGACGTTGGCAAGGTCGACATCGTCGGTGCGCAGGAGGAGGTGATCTACCTCGAGTTCTCCACCCGCAAGATCGCCGCCCTCGGCATCGACCGCTCCGCCATCATCGCCACGCTGCAGGCGCAGAACGCCGTCACCCAGTCCGGCTTCATCGAAACCGGACCGGAGCGGGTCGCCTTGCGGGTCGGCGGGCGGTTCATCTCCGAAGACTCCTTGCGTGGAATCAATCTCCGGGTAAACGACCGCTTCTTCCCGCTGACGGACGTCGCCACGATCACCCGCGGCTACGTCGATCCGCCGACGTCACTCTTCCGCTTCAACGGAAAACCGGCCATCGGGCTCGCGATCGGCATGAAGACGGGCGGCAATCTGCTCGCCTTCGGGGAAACGCTTGAAAAGACGATGAGCAAGATCGTGCATGATCTCCCGGTCGGCGTCTCCGTCGAACAGGTCTCCGACCAGCCGAAAGTGGTCGACGAGGCGGTTGGGGGCTTCACGAAGGCCCTGTTCGAGGCGGTCGCGATCGTGCTCGCGATCAGCTTCATCAGCCTCGGGATGAGGGCCGGCCTGGTGGTGGCAATCGCAATCCCGCTCGTTCTCGCCATCACCTTTATGGTCATGTTCTACACCGGCATATCGCTGCAGCGCATCTCGCTCGGAGCGCTGATCATCGCGCTCGGCCTTCTCGTCGACGACGCCATGATCGCCGTCGAGATGATGGTGGCACGGCTGGAAGCGGGCGACAGTCTCACGAAAGCGGCCACCTACGTCTACACATCCACGGCCTTCCCGATGCTGACGGGCACGCTCGTCACTGTCGCGGGCTTCATCCCCGTCGCTTTCAACAAGAGCAACGCGGGCGAGTTCACCTTCACCCTGTTCGTCGTCATTGCGGTTTCACTCGTCGTCTCGTGGGTGGTCGCCGTCGTGTTCACGCCGCTGATCGGCGTGACCATTCTACCGAAGACGATGAAGAAGCACGCCGAGCACAAGGGTCGGTTTGCCAAAGTTTTTTCCAGCCTTCTGCAGTTCTGCCTGCGCTGGCGCTGGATGACGATCGTCGCGACGGTCCTTCTCTTCGCGGGATCGATCGTCGGGCTGTCGATGGTGCAGCAGCAGTTCTTCCCGAGCTCCGACCGCCCGGAACTGATCGTCGACTGGAACCTGCCACAGAACAGCTCCATCGCCGAGACGAGCCGCCAGATGGGCCAGTTCGAGCACGAGATGCTGGCCGGCAACCCCGGCGTCGAGCATTGGTCGACATATGTTGGTAGGGGTGCGCCGCGCTTCGTCCTTTCCTTCGACGTGCAGCCGGCCGACGTCTCCTTCGGTCAGACGATCATCGTCACTAAGGGGCTCGACGTTCGCGACAAGCTCAAGCAGCAGATGGAAGCCTACCTTCAGAAGACTTTTCCGGGAACGGACGCTTATGTGAAGCTTCTGGACATCGGCCCTCCGGTTGGCAAGCCGATCCAGTACCGCGTGTCTGGCGAAAATCTGCAGACGGTGCGCGAGCTGGCACAGAAGCTGGGCTCGATCGTCGGCACTGATCCTTCCCTTAGAAACCTTGCCTTCAATTGGAACGAGCCGGCTCGCGTCGTGAAGATAGACGTGCTGCAGGACAAGGCCCGACAGCTCGGCGTCTCGTCGCAGGACATCGCGATGGCGCTCAATACCGTCGTACAAGGAAATGCCGTGACGCAGGTCCGGGACGACATCTATCTGGTCGACGTCATCGGGCGCGCCGCGGAAAAGGAGCGCGGCTCGATCGACACCCTGCTTGACCTGCAACTGCAGAGCAGCAGCGGCCAGTCCGTCCCGCTGTCATCGGTCGCAACCTTCCACTACGAACTCGAGCAGCCGACGATCTGGCGGCGTGACAGAATTCCAACCATCACGATCAAGGCCGGAATCGGCGATGCGATGCAGCCGGCGACCGTCGTGAAGGCACTCTCAGACAAGGTTTCGGCATTTGAAAAGACACTGCCAGCCGGGTATTCCGTTAAGGTCGGCGGCGCGGTCGAGGAGAGCGCCAAGTCGCAGGGTCCTATCGCGAAGGTGGCGCCGGCAATGTTCGTCATCATGGCCACGCTCCTGATGATCCAGCTTCAGAGCTTCCACCGGCTTCTCCTGGTCTTCTCGGTAGCGCCACTCGCCCTTATCGGCGTCGTCGTGGCGCTGCTCGCCAGCAATTCGCCGCTTGGGTTCGTCGCGCTCCTGGGCGTGCTCGCGCTGGTCGGAATCCTCATCCGCAACTCGGTGATCCTGATCGTCCAGATCGAGGAGCTGCGTGCAGAGGGAGTGCCGCCATGGAAGGCGGTGGTGGAGGCGACCGAGCACCGCATGCGGCCGATCATGCTCACCGCTGCGGCCGCGACGCTGGCCCTGATCCCGATCTCGCGCGAGATATTCTGGGGTCCCATGGCCTACGCGATGATGGGCGGGATCGTCGTCGGCACGGCGCTCACACTTCTCTTCCTGCCGGCGCTCTACGTGGCCTGGTTCCGAATTCCTCGCGACGTCGAGCAGCATTGAGATGACAAAATCGCTCTCACTTCCTGGGCGCATTGCCCAGGCTCCCACCGGGTCTGGGTTCGCCAAGGCGATCGCTGGCCGCTTGGGCCGAGCCGTCCCGATCCTTGTGGCCCTTTCCCTCGCTGCATCGGGTTGCGCCAACCGGGTGCAGGATGTCCTTCAGCCTCTCGCCGCGGCCCCGACCGGCACGAGCCGGGTCACCATGCTCGTCGCCACGACACGCAAACCTTCGTTGGATCCGGGAAAACTCTTTACCGGCGACCGCGGGACGGCGATTTCCCTCAACAGCGTCGACGTATCCATCCCGCCCGACCGGAACCGCAAGATCGGGGAGGTGCAGTGGCCGTCCCGCATGCCGCCCAACCCGCAAAAGGAGTTCGCGGTCACGCAGGTTGCCAAGGTGCAATCCGAGGGCCAGGCGTTCGACTGGTACCGGAAGAATCGAAACACGAAGCATCAGGTCATCATTTTCGTTCATGGATTTAACAACACCTACGCCGACGCCGTCTTCCGCTTCGCGCAGATCGTCCATGACTCGGGAACCGACGCCGCGCCGATCCTCTTCACCTGGCCGTCAAGGGGGCGTGTCTTCGACTACTTTTACGACAAGGAGAGTGCCAACTATTCGCGCCGGGCTCTCGAGGATCTGATCCTCCAGGCTTCGAAAAGTCCCGACGTCTCCGATGTGACGATCCTCGCCCATTCCATGGGCGGCTGGCTTGCGGCCGAGGCGCTGCGGGGCGTCGCCATGCGCGAGAAATCAATCCCGACGAAGGTGAAGAACGTCGTTCTCGCATCGCCGGACATCGACATCGACGTGTTTCGCCGCCAGTTCACCGAGATGGGACCGAAGCGGCCGCACTTTGTGATCCTGACGTCGACACGCGACAAGGCGCTGGGGATGTCGAGCTGGCTATCGGGTGGCGTCAACCGCGTCGGCGGATCCGACCTCAGACCCTATGCGCCTCTTCTCGACGAACTTGGCGTTTCCGTTATCGACACGAGCGCCATCGCGACGAACGATCCGCTCGGTCACAACGCCTTCGCCGACAGTCCCGAGATCGTGCGCCTGCTCGGGCGGCGGCTGGCCGGCCAAAGCCTGGAGGGCGGAAAGACAAGCGTCGCTGATCAGATCGGAGTGAGTGCGGCCAATTTCGCCGGCTCGGCAGTGCGCGTGACCGTGGCGGCACCAGTTGCGGTCATCAGCCCGGAGGCACGAAAAATCCTGAAGCGGGAGATCTCTCCCTCAGACGGGCGGATCGTTGACGGTCAGATCTCGTATTGAACCATCGGCCGCTTCAACCGGACCGAAGCGCCGTTCAAATCGAGGAATCGATAAGATTTGCAAATGGAAACTGGCACGACGATGAGAAGCCAACCGCGAGCTGATCCCAGATCCTCGATCATCGGAGCCGGCACGGCCGCATGCCGACTGTACGGGCCGTCGAAAACAAATGTCGCCGATATTGCCCGACTACTTGGGAAGTCCCCGGCCAGCGTGTACAGAATATTCCCCTCCAAGGCTGCGATATGGGATGCCATCGCCGGAAATTTCCTGGAGACCACCCTGCGCGTCCCCGCGCTTGCCATTGGAGAACGAGGCGACGCGGCGAGCTGCCTTAAGGAAGCCGCTCTCGGTCAACATCGGTTGATGTCGGAGGCACGTGACGGCGACTGCAAAATGTTCAGCCTTGTTGTTCTCGCTGCTGAAGGAAGTTGGCCGTCGTTCATGCAATATCTCAAGGGACTCCAGGCCGACGTGGGGAAGTTGATCCGCGCCGGAGTCACGAGCGGAGAATTCGCTCCAGGTAATGCCGACGTAGCTGCATCTTGCTTTTGCGCCTCGGTGGTCTCCTTGTGGGATCCAAGGATGATTGGGGTGCCTTCAAGCGCGCATAGCATATCAGCTCATGCTCTCGTTTCGTTTGCAGTGGCAGGACTTCGGCGGGAAGCTTCGTTGCCGCGCCAAGCAGACTAGCCGCCCCGCGCATGCACCAACTCGTTGTTGAATTGCGCGACGAGTGGAAGATGCTCGACACGAAGATTGCAGCGCTGGATGTTAAACCGCTTTGTCCGCTGGTCGAAAATTCACGTGCGCCATCTGTTTTTGCCAAAGAGATCGATAAAGCGTGTTGGAAGAAAGCAGCTCTTCATGACTTCCTACAGCGACAATCTCACCAGCATTCATCACAGCGATCATGTCAAAGTTCCGAATCGTGGAAAGCCTGTGCGCGATTGCGATGATCGTTGTGGATTCTGGGTGCTCATCAATCGCACGCTGAATAATCGCCTCACTCTGGGAATCCAACGCTGACGTCGCCTCATCCAAGATCAATACGGGCCGGCGCTGTAGGAAAGCTCTGGCAAGGAGGATTCGTTGCTGTTGCCCGCCAGAGAGCTTCGTTCCTCGGTCCCCGACGAGCAAATCATAACCGGCTCGGGGATTGTCGGGAACAAGTTGCTCAATGAAAGTGTCCGCATGTGCTTTCCGGGCAGCGACTATAATATCCTCTAGAGACGTGCCCTCACGGCCAAAGGCTATATTCTCACGAATTGACCGGTGAAACAGAGAGTCACCTTGCGAAACGACCGCGAAGGCCGCCCGGAGCTTATCTAGGGGGATTTCTCTGATATCCTCTCCATTAAATTTAATTGCCCCGGCAGATACGTCGTAGTGGCGCAACAGAAGATCAACCAATGTTGATTTCCCTGATCCCGAAGGCCCGACGATAGCTACCTTCGTTCCGCTTCGGATGCCGAGCGAGGCACCTTTAATAATAGAAGGGCCGCCCGGATAGGCGAAAGTTGCATTCATCAATTCAATATCTGGGGGACCGGAATACTGTTCTGCCGTGGGGTTCCGCGTTGTGATTGTGGGCCGCGGGTCGATCGTTGTCCGGGCATCCTTGATAGCACCCAGGGCTTGGGTAAGCCCCTCCCATATGGAAACAAACCATCCCGCATCCGTGGCCATACCAATCGCGAGCGTAACGCCGGCGACAAATTCGCCGGGCGATAGGAGGTTTTGGCTCAGCCCGTATACTCCAAGCGCCAGAATTGCCGCCACCAATCCCGTGTTCAGGATTCGGATGCAGAGTCCTGTGGTGGTTGTTAGCCTGTTGATCGCAAGGTTGTTGTCGTTCTGATCGTCAATTTTTCCATACACATAGGCGTTTTCCAAATCGTAAGCGAAGTAGGTCTTAATTGAACGTATGTTCGAAAAGTATTCCGTAACAGCTCCATTCACACTGCTCGAGGTTTCAGCAATGCGTGCAGCCTGCTGGTTTACCTTCGGCGCAAGCCAGATCGCGAAGACTACGTTTAGGATGATCCAGAGCACCACCGGAATTACGAACAACGGGGCTAGATAAGCTACCAGGCAGGCTGAGCCGAGGAACCGGATCAGGCCCAACGGGAACCGTCCTGCAAGGAGTTCCGCGCCTCCTTGGACTGCAAGGGACACCTGATTAATACGCCCTGCGACCTGCCCTGCGTGGACGGCGTTAAAGTATGACAAATCATGCTGCGCGGCTGCTTTGTGCGATTGCCATAGAGAGGAGGCACGCGTTTGGCTGCGAAGAGACTGCATGCGCAGCATATAGTTGATTAGCCAAATGATGGGATCGAGCAGCAGATAGGCGAGAATTAGGCCCCCGAGAACAAAGAGCTTTTCAGAGGAAAGCGCCAAGTTTTGTGAGTATGCAACAGCGTCAACGAGCCAGGAGACGGCCCATAGCCTTGCCAGCTCGGAGGCCGTCAGGAGCGTGCCGGTTACGCTCGAGGCAATGATGAGCCATTTGAAAGGCCGAAGGAATTGCAGAAGAATCTGCATTGAGCTTGCATCTTTTGGCAAGCTCAACTCATGACCCTCGATCTTTATGAGGCGTTCAAAATATGTGAACAATCGCTCGAGCATATTGATCCTAAGACGGGATGATTTTCCCTACAGGATAACCGTCAAGGGACGCGCTTCGGAGATATGAGCGCGTATATGGTTGCCCTTCAACAGGCTCCTCGAAAATGTCACGGGCATGGAAGCCGTGTGCATTGTTCAAAATGACTATGCGCCGGCTCTCTTGAGGAACGGCATATTTCGGCCGAGTACGGCGAATGACGTCTTTGAATTCATCGAGAAGACCGATTGTGAAATTGTTGCCGCCTCCCGTGCTTCGACCAAGAAAATCTCCGTTCATAAAAGTGATGATCCTGCCATCCACCTTCTGAAAGATCGCGGTTTCAGCCCGGTTTGCCGATATTGATCTGATTTCAGAGCCCTTGTCGCTGTAAACAGAGGGAGTCAGGTCGAAGAGGTAATTATCTTCAGTTCCGATTTTCTCGAAATATTCATCGATATTGTCAATGGCTGAAGTTGGAATCCAATAGAAGTTCCCACGGCGTTTGTAGTTTATGAATATATTATATATAGAGATGAATTTAGGGACTGACAGCCGGGAATTAAAAATTCCGCCGTCTGAATGGAAATCCAAAATATCTGTCGGCGAGATATTTTTCAGACCCGCCTCGTTGAGGACCGCATTGTTCGCCGGTGATGCGTTAAACATCGAAAACGGTGTGCGGTTCTCCCTATCTAGAATGCTTGGCATCAGCGTTTGCGAGATTGACACAGCCACCAGTGCACCAGTTATAGCGTCTTTCGTGGGGTCGTCATAAATCTCTGGAATATCAATCCCAGAGATGCCGATGTCCGGGTCTGAAAAGGAAGCGATCGACTCTTGGAGATGGGGACAGAAGTGTGCTGATGCCGCTTCGGCCAAGCCTGACATGGTGCCGCTGTCTGCCGTCGCGATGAGGGGCAAGACATCTCCCTCGCGCAGTAGATGCGCTTCGCAAAATTCTCTTACTGCGTTCTTGTCGAGAACGGTTACAGGCGCAGAAACAAAGGGTTGGTCATTCAGCATTCTCTTCCTCCTTGGATGCAGAGCGGGGGTATTTCCCCCGCTCCTCTCGCACAATCGTTCTGAGACTGACAATTACCGGCCGCCGAGGCCGCCAGCGCCCGGGCCGTGGCCGCCTCCATCGGTGCACTCAGGTCGCGTCAATCCGATAGAAAGGCCTTTCGCCAATTCGCCCATGGAGACGGCCTTGTTGGTTGCAGCGTTGTTTTGCTCTTTCATAGTACTCTCCTTCTCGGCCACAATTGGTGTGGCGGTTTACGGACTACGAAACTGTCAAAGATGTTCTTCGCCAGCGTGTGAAATGTTATATCATAACGAAGATGGTGACAAGTTCGCATCGCTTGTAAAGGCCGAAAAGGCCAAGCCCCGGCATCAGCGACGACAATGCGATCGCGAACGCAATTCAAAGCCTCATCAGAAGTAATAGGGATCAGTTCGGAGACGAAGAGTTTGTCATCGGCTTCAAGCTTTCCGGCGGCGGCGCGATCATCTCGAATATTGAAGACATCAACGGGAACAGTACCAGCAAGACCCTGCGGGCAAGCTAGATCCGTTACCTATGTCTCCGGTACGGACACCAGTTAAATGGCGCACCCGACAGGATTCGAACCTGTGACCTTTGGAATCGGAATCCAACACTCTATCCAGCTGAGCTACGGGTGCATTCCCAAGGCGGTTTTGAATCGCCTGTCCGATGGCTGGTTCTTAGCCTAGCTTGCCCTGCGCTTCAATCTCTTAAATTGAAAAGTCCGCCGTTCTTGCGAGCGGCGGACTTTGGTGTTCACGGGGTTATCCATTCAGACCTGCATGGCGCCGGGGCCTGGGATCGCCTTTGGCGGCACTTTGCCGAGGATGATCATGCCGAGTACCTCGTCCTTGGTGACGTCCTCGGTGCGGGCATGGCCGACGACCTGGCCGTTTTTCATCACAGAGACGCGGTCGGCGAGGTCGAAGACGTCGTGGATGTCGTGGCTGATGAGGAAGATGCCGATGCCTTCCTTCTTCAGCTGCTTGATCAGTTCGCCGACCTGCGCCGTTTCCTGGGGACCAAGGGCCGCCGTTGGCTCGTCCATGATCAGGATGCGGGCGTTGAAGAGGATCGCGCGGGCGATCGCCACCGACTGCCGCTGGCCGCCGGAAAGCGCCTTGACCGGCTCCTTGAAGCGCTTGAAGTTCGGGTTGAGGCGTCCCATCACCTCTCGGGCCGAGGCCTCCATGGCGCCGTCGTCGAGCGTGCCCCACTTCGTTCGTATCTCGCGGCCGAGATAGAGGTTGGCTGCCGCATCGACGTTGTCGGCGACGGCGAGCGTCTGGTAGATCGTCTCGATGCCGTATTTCTTGGCGTCACGCGGGTTGCGGATGTCGGCCGATTCGCCGTTGATCAGGATGTCGCCGCTGTCGCGCTTGTAGGCGCCGGAGAGGATCTTTATCAGTGTCGATTTGCCGGCGCCGTTATGGCCGAGCAATGCTACGACTTCGCCGGGGTAGAGGTCGACCGAGGCGTTGTCGACGGCATGGATGCCGCCGAAGGAGATCGAGATATTTTTCAGTTCCACAAGGGGAGTGCTTTGATGTGTCATGGTTCGGACTCCTCTTACTTGGCGCGGGCGCGGTAGACGGTGTCGAGCCAGACGGCAACGACAAGGACGGCACCGACAACGATTCTCTGGAACGGGCTGTCGATGCCAAGAAGCACCATGCCGGACTGCAGCGACTGCATGACGAGTGCGCCGAGCATGGCTCCGGCGATGGTGCCGGTGCCGCCCGCAAGCGACGTGCCGCCGATGACGGCAGCGGCGATGGTATAAAGCTCGTCCAATTCGCCCTGCGCGTTCGTTGCGGCATTGAGGCGGGCAGTCGAGATTGCACCGGCGATGGCGCAGAGCAGGCCCATGAGCGCGAAGATGCGTATCGTGACCCAGCGGGTCTTGATGCCGGCGAGCTCGGCTGCCTCCGGGTTGCCACCGATGGCGAAGACGTACCGGCCGAAGCGCAGGCGCGTGGCGATGAAGGTCATGATCGCGCCGACGATCACGGCGATCAGGACCGGCACTGCAATGCCGTAGGGAATATCGAGGCCGGTCTCCGGCCAGGGGATGCTGTTTGCCTCCGCATATCTCTTGGCGATGTTCGTCGGCCAGTAATAGTTGTTGGCGACGGCGATCGCCCCGAGCACGAGCACGCAGCCGAGGGCAGATAGGAAGTATTCGGCCCAGAGCGGGCGCCGCGGGAAGCCGAAACGCCGGCGCTGGCGGCGGGAATTGACGATGCTGGCAACGATGGCGAGGCAGGCGATGACGCCGACGATCCAGCTCCAGGTGGCGCCGATCGAGCCATCCGTGCCGCCGCCCATGATGCGGAAGTTGATATCCATCGGCGCGACCGTCTGGCCGCTGGTGACGAACCAGGTGGCGCCGCGCCAGACTAGAAGCCCGCCGAGGGTGACGATGAAGGACGGCACGTTCAGGAAGGCGATGATCATGCCCTGGAGCATGCCGATCGATCCGCCGACGATAAGGCCGGCAGCAAGCGTGATGATCCAGGTGGCGGGGCTGTTGAAGCCGAGATATTGCGGCAGCACCTGCGCCTGCAAGACGCCCATCACCATGCCGCAGAAGCCGAGCATGGAACCGACGGAAAGGTCGATGTTGCGGGTGACGATCACCAGCACCATGCCGGTCGCCATGACGGCGACAGAAGAGGTCTGGACCGAGAGGTTCCAGAGGTTCCGCGGCGTCAGGAAGAGGCCGCCGGTCATGATCTGGAAGCCGATCCAGATGATCAGCAGCGCGCCGACCATGCCGAGAAGGCGGGTGTCGATCTCCGTCGCGCGGAAGAAACGCGCCACCGGATTGGCCTCCGCATTGCGCGGCCCGTTGGAAGTCGTGGAATGTACCGTTTCGGCCATGGGTTTGCCGTTCCCCCATCTTTTGGGCAAGCCGCGGAGCTTTTGTCAACCACCGTCCGGCGCCTACGTCCTGTTCTTAAACTATCACCATCACCGATCTTTGCAGATCTGGTCTCAGCGGCCATGATGGCATCGGGTCGGGATGGGTAATGGTGCGGTCGATCAGCGCGCTACCGGGTTGCCGCCGGACGTTGATCCGCATCCGGCGCCGCAACGGTTTGCCGTTGCGGCGCCGGCATTATTTTCAACCTCTCGGCAGCGATTTAGTTGCAGGCAGCAACCGAACCGGCCTTGACGCCCTGGCAGGCTTCCGCCTTGCTGATCCAGCCAGCGTCGATGACGACGTTGAGGTTGTCCTTAGTGATCGGCAGCGGCTTCAGGAATACGGACTGCATGGCGACGCCCTTCGGGCCGTCGTTGAAGGTCTCAACGCCTTCGATCTTGTCCATGGTCTTGCCAGCGGCGAGATCGAGGGCGATTTCGGCAGCGCGCTTGCCGAGCTCGCGGGAGTCCTTCCAGACTGAGACCGTCTGCGTGCCGATGGCGACGCGGTTGAGTGCTGCCTTGTCGGCGTCCTGGCCGGAGACCGGGACGGAGCCGGCGAGGCCCTGTGCGTCCAGAGCGGCGATCGCGCCACCGGCCGTGCCGTCGTTCGAGGCAACAACGGCATCAACCTTGTTGTCGTTGGCGGTCAGGAACTGCTCCATGTTGCGCTGCGCGTTTTCCGGCTTCCAGCCGTCGGTATAGGCTTCGCCGACACTCTTGATCTTGCCTGCATCGATCGCGGCCTTCAGCACTTCCATCTGGCCTGAGAACAGGAAGTCTGCGTTCGGGTCGGATGAGGAGCCCTTGATAAAGACGTAGTTGCCTTCAGGTTTTGCGTCGAAGACGCCCTTTGCCTGCATGCGGCCGACTTCCTTGTTGTCGAAGGTGATGTAGAAGGCGGCCGGGTTTTCGATCAGGCGGTCGTAGCCGACCACGGGGATCCCTTCGGCAGCGGCCTTTTCGATGGCCGGGGCGATGGCATCGGAGTCCTGTGCAAGCACGATGAGGGCGTTCGCGCCCTGCGAAATCAGCGATTCGACGTCCGTCAGCTGCTTTGCGGCAGACGACTGTGCGTCAGCGGAGATATATTTTGCACCCTTGGCTTCGAGAGCCTTCTTGATGGCGGCTTCGTCGGTCTTCCAGCGTTCTTCCTGGAAGTTCGACCAAGAAACGCCGACGACGAGATCGGCAGCCATGGCCGCCGTGTGTACGGAAACGAGGATAGCCGCGCCGGCCATCAGCTTCAAAATAGACTTCATGTTGTCCTCCCGAATGAATTGCGGCCGACCCAGCCCGAATGCTTCCTCCGGCCGCCGCGGATCGCTGTCCAGAAAACGATGAATTATTTTCTCGACAGTCGAGAAATTTAGTGTCAGAGATTTTTTCAACTGTCAACACCGCACTACCGGCTAAATTCCAATGCGGAAAAGCGGCTGGAGATTCGGTGTGAAAGCGGGGCGGGATACGGGGGAGAGGGCGGCATTCATGCTGACCAAATCGAGCACGGAGCTGGTCCGGCAAAGGAATAGCGTGCTGGTGCTCGCCGCTCTCCGCCGCCACGGCGCGCTCGCGCATACCGAGATTTCCGACTATACCCGCCTGTCCTCCGCGACGATTTCGGCAATCACCGCCGATCTCGAAAAGGCGCAGATCATCGAGAAATCGGAGCACCAGGCGGCAAGCGGGCGAGGGCGGCCGCGCGTGCTTTTCCGGCAGCGGCGGGAATGCGGCTATCTGATCGTGGTCATTATCTCGTCGGATGCCGTACAGTATTCGCTGGTGGATTATGCGGGCAAGCTGATCGATCGCTTCAGCGAGGAGCGTTCGCATGACCCTGCCGGGGCGGCGCGCTTCGCTGCTGCGGTCAAGGCGGGCCTGTCGCGTATTCTGGAACGTTCCCGGATCAGCCGCGACAAAGTCTTGCTGATCTCGATCAGCAGCAAAGGGCTGGTGAATTCGCTCGAGCCTGTACTCGTCTGGTCGCCGATCTTCGGCAGCGAACAAATCGATTTCGAATCGGCGCTGCGCCCGGAATGGCAGGCGAAGATTATCCTGGACAATGAAACGTTGCTCGTCGCCGCCGCGCTCGGCGCGCGTGAGGAGAATGTAAAGGGTGCGGATTTCCGCTCGCTTGCCGCGCTCTCACTCGGCCACAGCATCGGTCTTGGCATCGTCAGGCGAACGCCGCATGGCGGCCACGAGATCTCGGCGCCGAATTTCGGCCATATGCTGCACATGGCCAACGGCGGTCTTTGTCGTTGCGGCGCCAAGGGATGCATCGAGGCGCACGCGGGGTTCTATGCGATCCTTCGAACGGCCTTCGAGGTGCCGCTCGATACGATCCCGGCGAAGTTCGTGCCGGTCGCCGAACTTGACAAGATCGCGGCGCAGGCCCGCCAGGGGCATCGCATGCCGGCCTTCGCCTTCCGCCAGGCGGGCCTTGCGCTCGGCAACGGGCTGTCGCGCGTACTGAGCCTGACGGAGCGCATGCCGGTCGCAATCACCGGGCCGGGCACGCGCTACTACGACCTGCTGCGGCAGGGGATCGAGGAGGGCCTTGGGCAATCGCATGTCGTGCGCATGGAAGGCATGCCGGAACTGAGAGTGGTCGCGGACGAGCAGAACCTCGTCTTCGAAGGACATCTGAACCGGGCGCTTGCCTTAATCGACGAGGACATCGTCAACGCCGGCGGCCCCGGGCAGGACTGAGGGGACTACTGACGGCACCCCGGCGCAAGCAAAACCCCACTGGCGTGATTTGAGTCGGCGGGGCGAGCGGAAAATAATCACATGCCCACTTTTTGGCCGTGCCCGCTAGACCATCCGTTCACGTGCTCGCGGCATGGCTGCCTAAATACCGGTTTTTTGGCTGTTTTTGGCGCTGTTGACGATTTTAGGAATCTTCTCTTCGAACTGCGCATGGTTCTTGCATTGCCTTTTGCATTGTATTCAAATGAACAAAAAGAAGGGGAGCCACACCTTTGGCATTTGATGAAATGATCACCGGGGATGAAAATCCCCGTCAGCCATATGAAAAATATTTCGAATGGTACAATGCCCAAGACAGGGCGCATCTGATTGCCAAATCCCGCGATGCGGAAAACATCTTCCGGAAAACCGGCATCACCTTCGCCGTTTACGGGCACGAGGACTCTTCCGAAAAGCTCATTCCGTTCGACATCATCCCGCGCGTTATCTCCGGCCGCGAATGGCGCAAGCTCGCTCAGGGTATCGAGCAGCGGGTGATTGCTCTCAACGCCTTCCTCGACGACATCTACCACAAGCAGGAGATTATCCGCGCCGGCCGCATTCCGCGTGAGCTGATCGAGAAGAACGACACGTTTCTTTCCGAGATGATCGGTTTCCGCCCGCCCGGTGGCGTCTATACGCATATCGTCGGCACCGACATCGTGCGCACCGGGGAGGATCAGTTCTACGTCCTGGAAGACAATGCCCGTACGCCGTCCGGCGTCAGCTATATGCTGGAAAACCGGGAAACCATGATGCAGATGTTCCCGGAACTCTTCCACGAGAACAAGGTCCAGCGTGTCGAGGATTATCCGTATCTGCTGCGCCAATCGCTTGCCTCGCTCGCGCCTCCCGGCTGCAAGGGCAAGCCGCGCGTCGCCGTGCTGACGCCCGGCATCTACAATTCCGCCTATTACGAACATTCATTTCTCGCCGACATGATGGGCGTCGAATTGGTCGAAGGGGCGGACCTGCGTGTTATCGACGGCAAGGTGAAGATGCGCACCACCCGCGGCTATGAGGCGATCGACGTGCTTTACCGCCGCGTCGATGACGACTTCCTCGACCCGCTAACATTCCGTGCCGATTCCGCGCTCGGCATTCCGGGCATAATGGATGTCTACCGCTCCGGCAACATCACTATCGCCAACGCGCCGGGCACCGGTATCTGCGACGACAAGGCGATCTATTCCTACATGCCGGAGATCGTCGAGTTCTATACCGGCCGGAAGGCGCTTCTCGAAAACGTGCCGACCTGGCGCTGCTCGGAGGCAGACAGCCTGAAATATGTGCTGGAGCACCTCGAAGAACTCGTCGTGAAGGAAGTGCACGGCTCCGGCGGCTACGGCATGCTGGTCGGCCCGACGGCCTCGAAGAAGGAGCGGGTGGACTTTGCCGAAAAGCTGAAGGCCCGGCCGAACAATTACATCGCCCAGCCGACGCTTTCGCTCTCCACGGTGCCGATCCTCGTCAACAAGGGGATTGCGCCGCGTCATGTGGACCTGCGGCCCTATGTGCTGGTTTCCGACAAAGTTCAGATCATTCCGGGCGGCTTGACGCGCGTGGCGCTGAAGCAGGGCTCGCTGGTCGTCAATTCCAGCCAGGGCGGCGGTACCAAAGACACTTGGGTATTGGAGGATTGATGCTCGGAAGAACTGCAAACGGACTCTACTGGATGTTCCGTTACATCGAGCGCGGCGAGAATATCGCGCGCCTTATCGATGCCGGTCTGCGCATGTCGCTGACCCGAAGCGGCACAGGCGATGATGACTGGGATGGTGTTCTGCAGAGCGCTGGCGTCCGCGAAGCCTACGACGAAGGGCACGCCAAGCTCACCAGGGCCGATGCGATCGACTATCTGCTGCGTGACCTTTCCAATCCGTCGAGCGTGATGTCCTGCATCGATTCCGGCCGCAACAACGCCCGCATGGTGCGCACGGCGCTGACCCGCGAGACCTGGGAGGCAACCAACGAATGCTGGATCGAGCTCAAGGCCCTGCTTTCCAAGCGCCTCAAGGCGGCCGAGATGCCCGAGGTCATCGATGTCATCAAGCGGCGCGCGGGCCTTATCCGCGGGGCCTTTCATGGCTCGATGCTGAGAAACGAGCTCTATAACTTTGCGCGCATCGGCACCTTCATCGAGCGGGCGGACAATACGAGCCGCATTCTGGACGTCAAATATTACGTGCTGCTGCCATCCATCTCGCAGGTAGGGTCCTCGATCGACAACGTCCAGTGGGAATCGATCCTGCGGTCGGTTTCAGCGCACCGTTCCTACAGCTGGGCCTATGACGAGGAATACAAGGCGGCCAATATCGCCGACTTCCTGATCTTGAATGGCCAGATGCCGCGGTCGCTGGCCTATTGCTACGAAAAGATCGTCAGCAACCTCGGCTACATATCAAGCAGTTACGGCGGCGAACGGCTGTCGGCTCACGATACCGCCGACGCCATCCGGACGTCATTGCAAACGAGGCAGATCAAGGACGTTATGGACCAGGGGCTGCACGAGTTCCTTGAGGATTTCGTCAACCGCAACAATCAGCTGGGCATGGAAATTTCCGACGGCTATCGATTCTACGTTTAAGCGGGGCATGAGATGAGACTGAAGATTAGCCATGTCACCGAATACCACTACGACGAGCCGTCGCAGTTCTCGCTGCAGCGGCTGCGCCTGACGCCGCCCTCAGCCTTCGGGCAGAAGGTTCTGAACTGGTCGCTGCATGTCGAAGGCGCCAAGCCCGAGGTGGAATACGACGACCAGTTCGGCAACCATGTTAACCTCGTCTCGCTGCAAGGCGAACAGAAGGTGACGCGCATCGTCGCCGAGGGCGAGGTGGAAACCGAAGACCGCAACGGAATGACCGGCCCGCATACCGGCTTCTGCCCGCTCTGGCTGTTCCTGCGCGACACGCCGCGCACCAAGCCCGGCAAGCTCATCAGGGAACTGATACGGACGATAAACGGTGACAACGAGCTCGCCCGGATGCATGCGCTGATGGCTGCCATCCACGAAGCCGTCGACTACAAGCCGGGAACCAGCAACACGGACACGACCGCCGAACAGGCGATGGAGAAGAAGAGCGGCGTCTGCCAGGACCATGCCCACATCTTCGTTTCGGCGGCTCGCGCACTGCACGTGCCTGCCCGCTATGTCTCCGGCTACCTGATGATGGAGGGGAAAGCCGAGCAGGCCGCGACGCACGCTTGGGGTGAAGCGCACATACCCAACCTCGGCTGGGTCGGCTTCGATCCGGCAAACGACATCTGCCCCGATGCCCGCTACGTCCGCGTCGCTTCCGGCCTCTGCTACCGCGACGCAGCCCCGGTTTCTGGCATGCGTATCGGCACGCCCGGCGAGAAGCTGTCGGTCATGGTCAAGGTCGAAGATCAGGGCCAGATGCAAAGCCAGAGCTGATGGCCAGCGTTGTTTAAAACTGTTCGCAGAAAGAAGATCGGAAGATTTTCATTTTGGCGTTATTAAGATAAAGTCGTGCTATAGTACGCCATGGCTTATTCTTCGAAAGATTTGGAGCTTTCCCGTCGGCGCGTGGTGGAAGACAGAAAGCACATCGCGGCGCAGGAAGCCCATATTGCGGGTATTTTGCTGCGGGGAGAACCGAGCTCGCTGGCCGCAGAACAGCTCATTGATTTCAATCAGCAACTGCGTGCTCATACTTTTGAATGCGATCTGATCGCTGCAGCCCTCCGCGCTGACCGCCATTGATCTGCACCAAGGATGCTGGTGTTTCAACGAATGGCAAAGAGACAGCCGTAAAAGCGTCACGTCTCCTTTAAGCGTTGTTACCTGTCGTACCGTTCAGCTCTCGTCCGCAAAGTCCGGTGCGATCGCGATTTCCAGTGCAAGCCGCGACGCTTTCAGCCGGGCGGATTTTTCGCTCCGTTCTGCAACCTCGCTCGCCATGATCTTGTTGAAGGCGATCGTTGTCTCCTGTGCCTGATCGCGCCCCGATATCCTGGCACTCATGGCGGAATGCAAGCTTTTACGCGGCATGAGTGCCTCTTCTGCGTTGAATAATCGTTAAGTCATATAAATCAGCCCGGCTCGTCAGGGGGTGACCTTGCCAAGTGCTATTTGGCACGCCTGCGCTAGATCCGAATTCGGCTCGGTGCTGCCGAGAGGCGTCGCCCAACCAGCTTTCTTGACGACATCGGAACGGCTGTAGCTGCTGGCGGCCTTCAGCTCTGCCATGATTTCAGTGGCAGCCGGATCCGTCTTTGCACGTTCGAGGCAATAGGGCGTCAAGGCTGCGGCTATGGCTGCCGTCCTTTCAATGCCAGCTGACTTTTGTGCGCCGGCGCCGGTTACCCAGCCGCCCCACGAAAAGCCAATGATAGCAAGGGCTGCTGCTCCGCAAACCGCGCCGTAAACGGCCGGTCGCAACCAAGATAACTTTTCCATGATTTTGTCCAATCTTTGGCGATCGGTCCAGCAATATTGCTGGAGAGAAAGTTACAATAGCATGATATCCGCTGCGCTCTAATTAAATTAAAATATATTTTGAAAGATAAATTTGGAATCGCAAATATATTTAGGCTAATATTTACATTGAAGATGCTCATAAATCTTGTGCCGCCCGGAATTATTAAATTCGTGGCATCGAAGAATTGATCATTGACGAAAGATATCATGTCCTCCTTTGTCAGGCTAAGAGCAATCATTCCGCATCAGGCATTGATAACGCCGCGGCAGAACCCATTTTAAGGTATGGAGGTGGCATCATGCAGTTTAGCGGTGAAGCGGCATGCATGGAGCCTTCAGAACCGGCAACTGCTGAGCGGCGTGCACTTATTGATCATCTTAGGGCGGTGATTGCAAACCTTGCGCATGGACTTGCGGCCGACGGGCAACTGGAACTTGTGCCGCTAATGCTGGAAATAAACGAAATTCTCCGCGATTTGACCGATGAAATTTCACACGCGGACGCGGCATACTCCGACGAGATTATCGCGGGCACGGTTCGTCTCATCAGAACATCCCATGCTCTGCTTGATGACAAGGTCATAGCACAGACCATCCATTGAGTATGAAATCCGCGATGGTCGCAGCATACCGCCTGACCCACGCTCACTTTGAGGACTAGCCGAATGACGCTCATCTTTCCCAACAGAAGCCGTACTTTCGACGAAACGAGGAAGGCTGTCCGCTTTACCGGCTACGACGGCATGTTCGAAGTCAGGTTTCTCGTCGAAGCAGCAGCACTTGGACAATCCGCCGCGGCGAGCGCTTCGGAACTGGCCTGTCTCGGTGCCTTTGACGCCGCACGCTCTACGATCCAGGAAGCAGCCTCCAGAGCCTATGCACATCGGCGCGGAAATAATCTGACGCTCACTGCACGGGATTTTCGCTGATCGTACAGATATCGATCGCGCCTGACAGGCTTAGATGGAGGTCGTTTTCGCGGCGCCCGAATAACTGCGCCGCGAGGGATTCCCCACCGAACGACCTTGTGCTGCCGACGTCAGATGGTCGCAGTACCTAGCCCTAACCAAAGGAGGAGGATTTCATGTCTTCCACGATAACCTTTTACTCCTGGAGGAACATCGCTCTGTCCCTCACTCAGTTTCGATATGTCGAATTCTTGATTAAATCGACGCCGGCGATCAGCCTGGCTTTCATCATCTATATTACATTCAGAGGCGTACTATGGTAGGCCCTGCGAGCACGTAACCTGGGATTAGCTTTCTGTTTCCGTAGCGGTGCACGGCAGGCGGAATACCCGAATGCCTGGCTAGGCGATGGCGGTGTCATCGCCGGGCACCTCTTCCGTGACCACATCGAACTGCTTCAATACGGCCGGGCCGAAAGCGGTCGAGATGGCTACATCAGTCGCATCGCGGCCGGTTGCCATCAGTATGCGGCCGATGCGCGGAATATTGTGCCGGGCATCCACGGTATGCCAGTGACCGCCCAGATAGACTTCGAACCAGGCGCTGAAATCCATTGGCGCGGGATCGGGCGGCACGCCGATATCGCCGAGATATCCGGTGCAATAGCGCGCCGGTATGTTCATGCAGCGGCAGAGCGTTATGGCAAGATGCGCGAAGTCCCGGCAGACGCCGGTCCTGTCTGAATAGCCGCCATGCGCGGTTCTGCGCGCATCGGCTTTCAGGTAGTCGAACTCGATATGGCCGTGTACGAAATCGGCAATAGCTTGCACGCGCGGCCAGCCGGATATCGTGTTCGAGAATGTCGCCCAGGCGAAATCACCTAGCCGATCCGTATCGCAGTAACGGCTGCCGAGAAGGAAAACGAGCACGTCGTCCGGCAGGTCCTTGATCTCGTGCTGCGGAGCGTCCACCGGCACGACATCCGGCTGGCCGCTGTCATAGATCTCGAACGCGGTCGAAATCGTGGTCACTCCGGGCGGGGCGACGATGCGCGTACAGGAATTGCCAAAACCGTCGGTATAGTTCCACGCCTCGATCGGCTGGTTGAACGACAGCACCTGATCCGTCAAGAGGTCGGGACGTCGCGAGGGGTGGATATTGAGGACGAGAAGCATTGGCGTTGGCTGCCCGCATTCATAGCCTATCGTGAAACCAGCGCGAATCTTCATGGAAGCTCCTTCATCCAGCAAGCCCGCAGGCCATCATGGAACGTCAGGAAAAGCTATCAGTTCCACAGGCTCTTCACCACACTTTACCGTTCGGTAGTGACATTGACCTGCACAATCAGATCGTCGAAATCGTCCGCCGCTCCGTCATAGCTGCCCCAGAGTGGAACCGCTTGGCGGGGATCGCGCGCAACGCCGACGCGGATCAGATCGTGGTTGCCGACGATGCCGTTCGTGGGATCGAATTCCACCCAGCCGGCGCCCGGGAGATAAACCTGGCACCAGGCATGCGTCGAGCCGCCGCCGAGCGTCATCGAACCGTCGCGATCCGGCACGTAGATATAACCGGTGACGAAACGGGCAGCGAGGCCAAGCGACCGGGCGGCCTCCATCATCAGCAGGGCAAAGTCGCGGCAAGTTCCCTGCCGCTGCATGAGCGTCTGGATCGGCGCCTGCGTTCCGTGTTCCGAGCGGCGGGCATAGACGAAACTTTCGTGGATCGCATAGCAGAGCGTCATCAGGACGTGGCCGGTCTGGCCCGAGGAGCTTGTTCCGACGAACTGATGCGCCCAGTGAGCAACCGCACCGTCCGGATCCTCGTAGTGGCGTGTGATCGTGCAGGAAAGGTCCGGCATCTCTTCGTCGCCATAGGAAAACGGATAGGTCAGTGCCTTGCGATCGATCTCAAGATCGAGCGGCACCTGCGGTGTGTGATCAAGGCGAATATTGGTCTCGAAGCGCAACTGATCCGCCGGCCGGTCGATGTCCACGAGCGCAATGCAATTTCCAAAGACGTCGTGTATCCAGCGGATCTGGGCCGGCTCGGGGTCAATCGTCAGGGTCGCATCCAGAAGACGCTGGTCGAAGCTGTCCCGCGGGCGGAAAAGCACGCGGTGCTGCCCGAAGGTGACGGGCCGTTTGTAGGAATAATGCGTGATGTGCTTGACGGAAAAAACGGTCATGCTGTCTCGCCCGCCCCGGAGCTTCGATACGACAAAAGGCTGCGGCTAATCGAATTCCGGCACCAAGCCTGACTGGAACAGGATGACCGATGGGCCTTGTTCGCCGATGCCAGGGTTTCTCTCGTGGCACCAGACGACGACGCCATCATAATCGTTGACGAGCGTCTGGGCGATATAGACGGCCGTGTCTTCCCTCTTCATGTGCCGAGGCTCGAATGCCGGAATCAGGGTACCGTGCTCATCCTTGTTGAAGGCACTGAGCACAATCAGTTTTCGCACTCCAGGCATGGCGCCCTCCCTGGCGCGATAACGGCGGGGAGGCGGGATCGTTCCGGAAGAAATGCCGGCTCTCAAAGAAAAAGGCGGAACTTTCGTCCCGCCTTTTGATGCTGGTAACCGTTTGGCCTCAGTGGCTGTCCTTGCCGACCGCGCTTCCGCGACATCCCTTGAGGAAGTCGAGGTCGGCGCCAGTATCGGCGCCTTGGACATGCTGCTGGTGCAGCCAGGCATAACCTGATGTCGGCAGATCATGCTTCGGCTGCCATTCGGCGAGGCGCCGCGTCAGTTCCTCGTCGGAGATGTCGAGGTGTAGACGGCGGTTCGGCACGTCGAGCTCGATCATGTCGCCGTTTTTCACGACCGCGAGTGGCCCGCCGACCGCAGCTTCCGGGGAGGTGTGCAGCACGACTGTGCCATAGGCCGTGCCCGACATGCGGGCATCGGAGATGCGCACCATGTCGGTGATGCCCTTCTTAAGCACCTTGGGAGGCAGACCCATGTTCCCCACTTCGGCCATACCGGGATAGCCCTTCGGACCACAGTTCTTCATGACCATGACACAGGTCTCGTCGATGTCGAGATTGTCGTCGTTGATCTTGGCCTTATAATCGTCGATGTCCTCGAAGACGACCGCGCGGCCTCGATGCGTCAACAGATGCGGGGAAGCGGCAGACGGCTTCAGCACCGCGCCCTTCGGCGCGAGATTGCCGCGCACCACTACGATGCCGCCCGAAGACGTCAGCGCCTTTTCGGCGGGCAGGATGACGTCCTCGTTCCAGTTGACGACGTCCTTGACTTCGTCCCACACGGTTTCGCCGGACACAGTCAATGCGTCCTTGTGCAGGAGGCCTGCCTCGCCGAGGCGCTTCAACACGACGGGCAGGCCGCCGGCGTAGAAGAACTCCTCCATCAGGTATTTGCCCGACGGCATCAGGTTGACGATGGTCGGCACGTCGCGGCCACAGCGGTCCCAATCGTCCAGTGTCAGGTTGATGCCCACGCGGCCGGCCATGGCGAGCAGGTGGATGACCGCATTTGTCGAGCCGCCAATCGCCGCATTCGTGCGTATCGCGTTCTCGAAAGCCTCTTTCGTCATGATGTCAGAGGGCTTCAGGTCGTCCTTGACCATCTGTACAATACGGCGGCCGGTGAGTTGCGCCATGACCCTGCGGCGGGAATCGACACCGGGGATGGCGGCGTTGCCGGACAGTGCCATGCCGAGCGCTTCGGCCATGGAAGCCATGGTCGAGGCGGTGCCCATGGTGTTGCATGTGCCCGAGGAACGGCTCATCGAGGCTTCCGCCTCAAGAAATTCGGCCTGGGTCATCTCGCCGGCCTTCACCATTTCGGAGAACTTCCACAGATGCGTGCCGGAGCCGACGCGTTCGCCGCGGAAATAGCCGTTCAGCATCGGCCCGCCGGTGACGACGATCGAGGGCAGATCGACGGAAGCGGCACCCATGATCAGCGACGGCGTGGTCTTGTCGCAACCAACCAACAGCACGCAGCCGTCCATCGGCTGGCCGCGGATCGCTTCCTCGACGGCGAGCGCGGCGAGGTTGCGGTACATCATTGCCGTCGGGCGGAAGGTGTTTTCGGATGCCGAGAATACTGGCACCTCCATTGGGAAGCCGCCGGCCTCCCAGACGCCCGCCTTCACCTTCTCAGCGAGCTCGCGCAGATGGCCGTTGCACGGCGTCATATCTGACCAGGTGTTGAGGATGCCGATGACAGGGCGCCCGTCGAACAGGTCGTGCGGATATCCCTGGTTCTTCATCCAGCCGCGGTGATAGATCACGTCGCGGCTCGTGCCGCCGTACCATTCCTGCGACCTCAGCCTGCGCGGCCATTCCGCTTTCTTTTTCATTGTCCTTGCCCTTTGAGTGCCCCAAGCCGTCGGACGCGGCGGCTTGGGATTTGATATCCGTTTATGCGAGCGTGTAGGCGGTTTTCACGACAGTGAAGAATTCGGCGGCGTATTTGCCTTGCTCGCGTGAGCCGTAGGACGAGCCCTTGCGTCCGCCGAAGGGAACATGGAAGTCGACGCCTGCGGTCGGCAGGTTGACCATCACCATGCCGGCTTCGGCATTGCGCTTGAAGTGCGTCGCGTGCTTGAGGCTGGTAGTAGCGATGCCCGACGACAGGCCGAACGGCGTGTCATTGGCGACAGCCAGCGCCTCGTCGTAATCCCTGACACGAATGACTGATGCGACCGGTCCGAAGATTTCCTCGCGGGAGATGCGCATCTGGTTGGTCGCTTCAGTAAAGAGCGTCGGCTGCAGGTAGAAGCCGGGCGTGTCGCGCGAGATCAGCTCGCCGCCGAAGGCAAGCTTGGCGCCTTCTTGTCTGCCAATCTCGATGTAATCGATGTCGGTCTTCAATTGTCTCTCGTCGACGACCGGGCCGATATGCGTGCCGGTCTTCAGCGCGTGATCGACGTTCAGCGACTTCAGCTTCTCGGTCATGGCAGCCACGAACCTGTCATGGATGCCTTCCGTCACGATCAGGCGAGACGATGCCGTGCAGCGCTGGCCGGTCGAGAAGAAGGCCGAGTTGGCGGCTGCTTCGACGGCGACGTTGAGATCGGCGTCATCGAGGATGACCATCGGGTTCTTGCCGCCCATTTCGAGCTGGATCTTGCGATTATGCTCGATGGAGGAGACGGCGACGCGCTTTCCGGTGCCGACGGAGCCGGTGAAGGTGATGCCGGCAAGGTCCGGGCTGTCGAGCATCGTCTGGCCGACGACCGAGCCTTTGCCCATGACGAGGTTGAGCACGCCTTTCGGCAGGCCCGCACGGTTGAGGATATCGACGATCGCCCAGGAGCAGCCGGGAACGAGCTCGGCCGGCTTGAAAACGACGGTGTTGCCGTAGCAGAGCGCCGGGGCGATCTTCCAGGCAGGGATCGCGATCGGGAAGTTCCAGGGCGTGATGATGCCGATGACGCCGAGCGGTTCGCGGGTGATCTCGACGCCGATATTCGGACGCACGGAGGGCACGACTTCGCCGGCAAGGCGCAAGGCTTCGCCTGCGAAGAATTCGAAGATCTGCGAGGCGCGTATCGTCTCGCCGATCGCTTCGGGCAGCGTCTTGCCTTCTTCACGGGCGAGCAGCGCGCCGAGCTCATCCTTGCGCGCCATGATCTCGTCACCCGCCTTCTTCAGGATGACGTGGCGTTCCCAGATGCCGGAACGCGACCATGCGGGGAAGGCGGCCTTGGCGGCGGCGATGGCGTTCTTGGTGTCGGCGGCGGAGCCGCTGGCATAGAGGCCAACGACCTCCTTCGTATCGGACGGATTGATGTTTTCGACGGCGTCGGCGCCGGTCCATTCGCCGGCGATCAGGTTTTGATAAATGGTCATGGGCTGAACGAGCCTCCTTTACCCTTTACAAAGTGGTCCGGCCGCAGCTCGCGGCCGGCCCAGCGCAAAATTCAAAGCTGCTTGACAGCGATATTTTCTTCGGCGGCGACCTTCAGCGGATTGCGCAGCGGTAGGCCGAATTCGGCAACCTCGATCTCGAAGACATCGCCCTCTTCCGTCTTGACGCCATCTGCGAAGGAGAGCGTGGCGGTGCCGAACATGTGGACGTGAACATCCCCCGGCACGCGGAAGAGGCCGTATTTGAAGTGGTGATATTCGAGGTTCGCGAAGGTATGCGACATGTTCGCCTCGCCGGAGAGAAACGGCTTCTCGAAGATCACTTTGTCGCCGCGCTTGATGCGCGAGGTTCCGCGGATATCCTCAGGCGCAACGCCGATGCGGATTTCCGGGCCGAAGCTTGCGGGGCGGAGCTTGGAATGGGCGAGATAGAGATAGTTGATCCGCTCAGTGACGTGGTCGGAGAACTCGTTGGAGAGCGCAAAGCCGATGCGAAACGGCGTGCCGTCCTTGGCGATCACATAGATGCCGGCCATCTCCGGCTCTTCGCCGCCGTCAAGCGCGAAGGAGGGGGAGACGAGGGGAGCACCGGGTGCGGCAGCGCCGTAGCCGTTGCCCTTGTAGAACCATTCGGGCTGCACGCCCTTTTCACCGGCCTTCGGCTTGCCGTTCTCAAGGCCCATCTTGAACATCTTCATCGAGTCCGTGAGCGTTTCTTCCGCGGCCTCGGTGGTCTTCTTGTGCATGGAGTCGCGGGTCGCCGCCGATCCCAGATGCGTGAGGCCGGTGCCGGTCAGATGAAGGTGAGCAGCATCCGGATGGGTGATCGGCGGGAGGAAGTTACCCTCCGCATAGGCCTTTTCCAGATCGACGGCATCGCCGTAGCCATGCGTCTCGATGACTGAAACCAGCGGCTTACCGGCGTCTGCGGCTTCCATTGCCAGCGCGTAAACGCTGTTTGCATTCTTCACGGCTTTCGCTGCACCGCCCGGCTCACGCACGGCGACGATGATCTCTCCGTTCGAACCCTTGATCTGCGAAATAAGCACGGCTTTCATCCTCTATAGCTGGGCGCGGAAAAGCTCCGCCTCTCCGGCTTCCGAGGGAGCCGGAACTGGTCTTTCTCATGCCTGCAAATGCCTGGACTGGCGCCGGAGCGCTTAGCCCTTGTTCTTGTTATAAACGTCGAAGAAGACGGCGGCCAAAAGCACAAGGCCCTTCACCATCTGCTGGAAATCAATGCCAAGGCCGACGATCGACATGCCGTTGTTCATGACGCCCATGATGAACGCGCCGATGACGGCACCGGTGATCTTGCCAACGCCGCCGGAGGCGGAGGCGCCGCCGATGAAGCAGGCTGCGATGACGTCGAGCTCGAAGCCGACGCCTGCTTTCGGCGTCGCGGAGTTCAGGCGCAGCGCAACGATGATGCCTGCCAGGCCGGCAAGGACGCCCATGTTGACGAAAGTGTAGAAGCTCAGGCGCTCGGTGTTGATACCGGAAAGCTTGGTGGCTTTCTCGTTGCCACCCATCGCGTAGATCCGGCGGCCGATCGTCGTCCGGCGTGTGATGAAGGCGTAAGCTGCGATAAGCACGAGCATGACGACGAGAACGTTCGGCAGGCCCCTGTAGCTCGACAACTGCCAGCCGAGCGCCAGGATGGCGAGCGTGACGAGCGCGTGCTGGGCAATGAAGAAGCCCGCCGGCTCGACGTCGATGCCGTGGCTTTCATTCACCTTGCGGCGGCGCCAGGCAAGATAGAAGAGGACGACCGGGATGATGAGCGTCAGGATCAGCGACGTGGACTGTACCGGCGTTCCGGCGATGTCGATCATGCCGCCCGGCAGGAAGCCGGTGCTGATGATCTGGAATTCCTTGGGGAAGGGGCCGATGTTCTTGCCGCCGAGCACGAAGAGCGTCAGACCGCGGAAAACCAGCATGCCGGCCAGCGTTACGATAAAAGACGGGATGCGGTGGTAAGCGATGAAATAGCCCTGAGCGGCGCCGATAATGCCGCCGATCATCATGCAGAGCAGGCCCGCGAGCCAGAAATTCATGCCCCATTGCACGGTGAAGATGGCCGCGAGCGCGCCCACGAAGGCGACGATCGAGCCGACCGACAGGTCGATATGGCCAGCCACGATGACGAGCAGCATGCCGAGCGCCATGATGACGATGAACGAATTCTGCAGAACCAGGTTCGTCAGGTTGACCGGACGGAAGAGAATGCCGCCCGTGTAAAGCTGGAAGAACACCATGATCGCGACGAGTGCGATGAGCATGCCGTATTCGCGAATGTTGCCCCGGATGTAGTCGGCAATCGAGACGACGTTGCTTTCCTCGGTGGCTGGGTTGACCGGAGTCATTGTCTCTTCTCCCCTGAGCGCATGATAGCGCGCATGATGGTTTCCTGGCTCGCTTCTCCCTTCGGCAGTTCCGCAACGATGCGACCTTCGTTCATCACGTAGATGCGGTCGCACGTGCCGAGCAGTTCCGGCATTTCCGATGAGATCATCAGAACGCCTTTGCCGTCGGCTGCGAGCTGGTTGATGATAGTATAGATTTCGTATTTGGCACCAACATCGATGCCGCGGGTGGGCTCGTCCAGGATCAAGACATCAGGATCGGAGAAGAGCCACTTGGACAGCACGACTTTCTGCTGGTTGCCGCCCGAGAGATTGACCGTTTCCTGGAACACGCCGGAAGAGCGGATGCGAAGTTTCGACCGGTAGTCGTTCGCGACCTTCAGCTCCTGAACGTCATCGATGATCGTACTGTTCGACACGCCGTTGAGATTGGCAAGCGTGGTGTTGCGCAGGATGTTGTCATTGAGCACGAGGCCGAGATGCTTGCGGTCTTCGGTGACGTAGGCGAGGCCGGCATCGATCGCCTTGCGGACCGTGCTGACATCGACCGGCTTGCCGTGCATCAGCACTTCGCCGCTGACCTTATGGCCGTAGGATTTGCCGAAGACGCTCATGGCGAATTCCGTTCGTCCAGCCCCCATGAGACCGGCGATGCCGACGACCTCGCCCTTGCGGACGGTGACGTTGACGTTGTGCAGCACCTGGCGGTCGCGGTGATGCTGGTGATAGGCGTTCCAGCTCTTCACTTCGAGGATGGTTTCGCCGATCGGAACCGAACGCGGCGGATACCGGTCCTCGAGATCGCGGCCCACCATGTTGCGGATGATGACATCTTCGCTGACCTCGTCGGTGTGACAGTCGAGCGTCTTGACGGCCATGCCATCACGCAGAACCGTGATCTGGTCTGCGACTTTGCGTACTTCGTTGAGCTTGTGCGAAATGATGATCGAGGTGATACCCTGCTTGCGGAATTCGATCAGCAGGTTGAGCAGCGCGTCGGAGTCGCTTTCGTTCAGCGAAGCCGTCGGCTCATCGAGAATGAGCAGCTTGACGCTTTTCGACAGCGCCTTGGCGATCTCGACGAGCTGCTGCTTGCCGACGCCGATGTCGGTGACAAGCGTGTCCGGAGATTCGCGCAGGCCGACTTTTGCGAGCAACTGCCGCGTGCGGTTGAACGTCTCCTGCCAGCTGATGATGCCGCTCTTGGCATTCTCGTTGCCGAGGAAAATATTCTCGCCGATCGACAGAAGCGGCACGAGCGCCAGCTCCTGATGGATGATGACGATGCCGATTTCTTCCGAGTCCTTAAGCACCTTAAAGTTGCGGACTTCGCCGTCGTAGACGATCTCGCCATCGTAAGTGCCGGCCGGGTAAACGCCGGAGAGGACTTTCATGAGGGTCGATTTTCCGGCCCCATTTTCGCCCACCAATGCGTGAATTTCACCCTGACGAACCTTGAGGTTCACATTCTCAAGCGCTTTTACGCCCGGGAACGTCTTGGTAATGTTCCGCATTTCGAGGATTGTATTGTCCATAGTCAAAATCCAACGCCAGCAGCCGGAGATACGGCGCGACGATCATAAAAGTGAAGACCGGAACCCGCAAGCAGCAGGTTCCGGCCAACCTGGTACGATTACTTCAGCTGGTCAGCCGTATAGTAACCGCCTTCGACGAGAACCTTCTCGTAGTTGGTCTTGTCGACCGCTACCGGCTTCAGCAGGTAGGACGGAACAACCTTGACGCCGTTGTCGTAGGTCTTGGTGTCATTGACTTCCGGCTCCTTGCCGGACATGACAGCGTCAACCATTGCAACGGTGACCTTGGCGAGTTCGCGCGTGTCCTTGAAGACTGTCGAGTGCTGTTCGCCAGCAATGATCGACTTCACGGACGGAACTTCAGCGTCCTGGCCGGAAACAACCGGGAGCGGCTGGTCCGGGGTGCCGTAGCCGACGCCCTTCAGCGACGAGATGATGCCGATGGAGAGACCGTCGTACGGAGACAGGACGGCATCGACCTTGGCGTCGGTGTAGTTAGCCGAGAGCAGGTTGTCCATGCGGGCCTGGGCCGTTGCAGCGTCCCAACGCAGTGTGCCGACCTTGTCCATGCCGGTCTGGCCAGACTTCACGACGAGCTTGCCGCTGTCGATGTAGGGCTGCAGGACAGACATCGCGCCGTCGTAGAAGAAGAAGGCGTTGTTGTCGTCCGGCGAACCGCCGAAAAGCTCGATGTTGAATGGACCCTTGCCATCCTTGAGGCCGAGGGCGTCAACGATGGAGGTTGCCTGCAGGACGCCGACCTGGAAGTTGTCGAACGTTGCATAGTAGTCGACGTTGGCCGAGTCGCGGATCAGGCGATCGTATGCAATGACTTTGATACCGGAGTCATGAGCCTTTTGGAGAACGTCGGAAAGCGTCGTGCCGTCGATAGCGGCGATGACGAGAACCTTAGCGCCCTTCGTGACCATGTTCTCGATCTGAGACAGCTGGTTCGGAATATCGTCGTCAGCATACTGCAGGTCGGTGCTATAGCCCGCTGCCTCAAGCTGCTTGACGATGTTGTTGCCGTCGTCGATCCAGCGAGCCGAAGATTTCGTGGGCATCGCGATGCCTACCATCCCCTTGTCCTGCGCCATTGCCGGCATAACGAATGAAGCGATGCCGAAGGCAGCCGCAGCCATCAATGAGATAATGGATTTCATTTCTCTCTCCCTTGTTAATAGACGGCGGACGAAAAATCGCCCGCCAACGAAACTGTGGCAGGTTCCGTAGATTGGATAGTTACTTCAGATGGTGAGAAACGAAGTAGGTCTCCTCCACGATCTCACACGTGTTGAGTGCCAACCAGCACACGGCCGCAAACTCGTATGGAATCTTATAACTGTCAAATAGAATAAGTGGTAAAGTGCATAACAAATTTGGTATATCGTTAAAAAGTATTACTTTTGATGGAGCGCGGATGGGAGGCCGCAACCATGGCGATTGTTTCCGACGCGATTTCCACGGATCGCATCGATATCCATAGCGACAATTTCGGTGATGATGCCTTTCTGCGCGCGGGCTTGAAGCTGAATCACCTGCGCATGATCGTCGCAATCGAAGATAGCGGGCAGATTTCCGCAGCGGCGGAGACCCTGAACATTTCCCAGCCGGCCGCCTCGCGGATGCTCGCTGAAATGGAATCGATCCTGAAGACGCCGCTTTACGAGCGGGTCGCCCGTGGCGTGGTGCTGACCACCTTCGGAGAAGCACTCGCCAGGCGTGCACGAAAAATTCTGCTGGAATTGCGCGAGGCCGGCCGTGAGATTGCCGAGTTGAAGAGCGGCAAGGGCGGCTCCGTCTTCATAGGCGCCGTCACTGCGCCCGCCATGAGCCTCGTCGTTCCGGCCATCGACAAGGTCCGCAAGGCGTTTCCGGGTATCGAGATCAACATAGAAGTGGAGACGAGCAACGTTTTGGCGCGGGAACTGCTCGCCGCCCGACACGACTTCATTATCGGCCGCATTCCTGACGATCTCAATCCGCGGCTCTTCGAAGTGCGTGAAATAGGCATCGAAAAAGCCTGCCTGATCGTGCGCAGGGGCCATCCGCTCCTGAAGAAGACTGTGAGCAGCCTCGCCGATCTCCATGGCTACGGCTGGGTTTTCCAGCCGCCGGGCACGCTGCTGCGGCGAACGCTGGAGGATATCTTTCTAGCGGCGAGGGTGCCGCTGCCGGAAAATATCGTCAACACGTCATCCTTGCTGCTGACCTGCGCGATTATTTGCGAGACGGATGCCATCGCGCCCGTAGCGCTGGACGTTGCCCAGTTTCTCTCCGGCCAGGATGCGAAGGCGTCCGACGTGCGCGTGTTGCCGACCGATTTCAAGATAGACGTAAAGCCCTACAGCCTGATTACCGCCCGCGAGCGCGCGCTGCCCCCAAGCGCGCGGCTTCTTTATGACCTTATTCTCGAGGAAAGCCGGAAGCAGGGAGAATGAACGCAAGCCCGGCGCCATGCTGGCGGTGTTCAATACGCCACTTCGAAGGGAAGGGGCATGTTGTTCGGGCAATCGGTTTTTCAATCCGTTCTGGAGCGGCTGAAAGCGGAGGAAGCGAGCGAAGACGAGGCGTCCGTCGAGCATCGCGTCCATGGCTTCAGCATTGGTCTCGCCTTCGACGTGATGGAGGGCGTGTCGGCGGCGTCGCAACGCGCGGGCCAAGGCTATCTCGACAATATGGAACCGGAGACGCCCGCTGCCGCAGCAGACGAGGAAATCCGGCCGCAGCCCGTTGCGGAACCTGAGCCGGAACCCGTCATGCCGGAACATCTTGCGCGCACTGCGTCTGCCGAGATCGCGGCGGAACTCGCGATTACAGCCGTCGACACGCTGCAGACGCTGAACGAAAAGCGCCGGGCTTTCGCCAAGTCGAACCATCCCGATCGCGTCGCGCCGGCATTCCGGGAGAATGCGACGAAGCGCATGATGCTCGCGAACCTGCTGATCGATGAAGCCATGCGGCGTCGCGGCCGCTGATTATTCGGGATCCGTCTCTCCCGGTTTGGAGGCTTCGTTAGGTTCTGCGGGCGGTTGCGGCTTGAAGGTCCAGAAAAGCATATAGAAGGCATAGGCGCCGGCGCCGGCCGACAGCACACCCCAGAAGGGATCGCCGGTGACGAACTCCAATGCCGCCCAGGCGAGACATACGCCCACGATCAGCGCCCGCACCCAGACGCGGCGGTAGGCCGGATGGTTCGGATCGATCAGTTGCATGTTTCCCCCGGTCAAATTTCGATCACTTGTCTTTAGGATGGATTTCGCGAATGTGAAAGGGCAACGGGCTTGACGGCTCGCATAGAAAATGGAATGAAAATTCTACAATTATCGAAATTCGGTTTATTTGTTCCGAATTCCAGGGAGGTTCTCATGACAGTCAGATTTGGTCTTCTCGGCGCCGGCCGCATCGGCAAGGTTCACGCGAAGGCCGTGAGCGGCGACGTGAATGCGAAGCTTGTTGCCGTCGCCGACGCGTTTCCGCAGGCGGCCGAAGCGATCGCTTCCGCCTATGGCTGCGAGGTCCGCACCATCGAGGTGATCGAGGCTGCCAAGGATATCGACGCTGTCGTCATCTGCACGCCGACGGATACGCATGCCGACCTGATCGAGCGATTCGCGCGGGCCGGCAAGGCGATCTTCTGCGAAAAGCCGATCGATCTTAACGTCGATCGTGTCAGGGCCTGCATCAAGGTCGTTGACGAGACCAAGGCAAAGCTGATGGTCGGTTTCAACCGCCGCTTCGACCCGCATTTTATGGCGGTGCGCAAGACGATCGACGACGGCCGCATCGGCGAAGTCGAAATGGTGACGATCACCTCTCGCGATCCCGGTGCCCCGCCGGTCGACTACATCAAGCGCTCTGGCGGCATCTTCCGCGACATGACGATCCATGATTTCGACATGGCCCGCTTCCTGCTCGGCGAAGAGCCGGTCTCGGTTACGGCAACGGCTGCCGTACTCGTCGACAAGGCGATCGGCGAAGCCGGCGATTACGACAGCGTTTCGGTCATCCTGCAGACGAAGTCCGGCAAGCAGGCGATCATCTCCAACTCCCGCCGTGCCACCTATGGCTACGACCAGCGCATTGAGGTGCACGGCTCGAAAGGCATGGTCGCGGCCGAAAACCAGCGCCCGGTCTCGATCGAGGTCGCGAACGGCGATGGTTATACCCGCCCGCCGCTGCACGATTTCTTCATGACCCGCTACACCGAAGCCTATGCCAACGAGATCGCAAGCTTCATCGCCGCGATCGAAAAGGGTGCCAAGATTTCGCCCTCCGGCGCCGACGGCCTTGCCGCGCTGGCGCTCGCCGATGCGGCAGTCCAGTCCGTCAAGGAAGGCAAGCTCATCAAGCTCGGCTGACGGCAACTCCCGACCGGAAGCCGCGCATGAGATGGCCGGGCAGACGCCCGGCCATTTCCGTTTCGCGCCACTCATCAGCGAAACTTGAAATAAGTATCAATGCTTCGCCTTTGACCAAGGCCTGCAGGACGGGTACACCGCGCTCATTGCCGTTGTCCCAGGATCGCTAATGACCCTCGATCGTTTCGCTCCCGCCATCTTCGTTCTGCTCTGGTCTACCGGCTGGGTCGTCGCGAAATATGCGGCGCTGCATTCGGAGCCCTTTACCTTCCTCGGCATCCGTTTTGCGCTTTCGGCGCTAGCGTTCGTTGGCCTCTGCCGGGTGCTGAAGGCGAGATGGCCGGATCGCGCGACGGTGCTGCGGGCGATCTATTCCGGTTTCTTTCTGCATGGATTCTATCTTGCCGGTCTGTGGTGGGCGATCGCCAATGGCGTTCCGGCTGGCATTTCCGGCATCATCGCAGCGCTGCAGCCGCTGCTGACGGCGATGGCAGCACCCTTCCTGATCGGCGAGCGCCTGCAGCCCACCCAGAAGTTCGGACTTCTGCTCGGCTTCTTCGGCATAGCGATCGCCGTTTCCCCAAAACTTTTCGATCCTGCGTCTGCGAGCCTCGCCCATGCGGCGGTGCCGCTCGCGATCAACCTCGCCGCCATGGCCTCCGTCACATACGGCACGATCTACCAGAAGAAACACCTGCAGACCGGTGATCTCAAGACGATTGCGATGCTGCAATATGTGGGTGCGCTTGTCGTGACCGTGCCGCTCGCGCTCACCTTCGAGCGCCTGCATTTCGACGGAACGCCGGAGGCTATCGGAGCGCTGATCTGGTCGGTCTTCGGCCTGTCGATGGGCGGGATCGGGCTGCTTCTGTATCTAATCCGCCGCGGCCACGTCTCGCGGGCCGCGTCGCTGATCTATCTGATGCCGCCGACGGTCGCGATCGAGGCCTTCATCGCCTTCGGCGAACCGCTGACAGTGCCACTGGTCATCGGAACGATCGTCGTTGTCACCGGCGTTTATCTGACGAACCGGAAAAGCGCCCGCATGGCCGAGGCTTGATCAAGCTACTGGCCGGCATGGGTCAGCTGATGGATTTTCCTGACATGTGTGACGGCCGCGGTACCGCCGGCTGTCTTGGTGAACAGATCCAGCTTCTCTTCTTCGCTGTCATCGACCGGCGTCAGCGCCTGGTCCATATAGTATTTGGATGCCGGGCTTCTCTTGATGAGGAACGCAGTCGCGCTCATGCGCAGGATGACGCCTGCCAGCGAAACGTGCTTGGTAACGGTTTCCCACACGAATTGCGGCCAGAAGACGAGGGGGTGCGGTTTCGGCATTCCGGGCCGGCGTTCGGAAGGATGCTTCAGCCGCAACAGCCCGCTTTGCAGCGGATGCACATTTTCCAGCGGCACCGTCGTTGCGAAGGACACCAGCACCTTGACGAGGCTTGCAAGCGGCAAGCCGCTCGCAACGGCGCGGCGCAGCAGCGTCTTTACATGCTCCGGCGAATAATAGAGCGACCAGGCCTCGTGATAGATGCTCTCCCATTCCTGCCTGCTCATCTTCTCGTGCGCAGTGCAGACATGTTCGACGTCATAGGTATTGAGGTCGGCGTCCATCGGGACACCCTTGCGCCAAAGCGTCTGGTGATCCTCCGAGCCCGGCAGCGGCGTCAGGACGAAGAACTCGATGACATCGAGCGGCAGTTCGTGCTGAATGATCTTGATATCGCGGCGGATGGTTTCCGGCGTGTCGGAAGGAAAGCCCAGGATATAACCAGCGAGCGTCATGATGCCCTGCGCTTTCCAGGCAAGCAGCATCTTCCGGTATTCGGTGATCTTGTTCTGGTTCTTCTTGGCAGCTGTCAGGTTGTCCGGATTGACGTTCTCCAGGCCGATGAAGACCCGCGTGACGCCGGCGCGCTTCGCTTTTTCGATGAAGTTCGGGATCTTGTGGCAGAGCGTATCGACCTGGATCATCAATCCCAGCGGAATGCCATCCCTTTCCTTGAGTTCGATCAGCCGGTCGAAGATCGCTTCCCAATCCTTGTTGCGGGCGAAGTTGTCGTCAGTAATGAAGAACTTGTGGATGCCCTGCGCCCAGTTCATCCGCACCAGCTTTTCGACGTCATCGGCCGAACGGAAGCGGGATTTGCGGCCCTGCACGTTGATGATCGTGCAGAAGGAACACTGGTAGGGGCAGCCGCGACCGGCGTCGAAACTGCTGCTGAGGCCGAGCGTATGCTCGACATTTTTTTTGGGCAGGAAGGGAACCGGCGTGCCGCCGATGCCTGGAAGGTCGTTCATGAAATTGTAGACCGGCGCAAGCTTGCCATAGGCCGCGTCCTGCAAGACCTTGTCGAGCCTGCCTTCGGCCTCGCCGGCGAACATCGAAATGCCCATCTCCCGGCACGCGTCGAGTTCGACCGCGTTGCCGTCGAGCATCGAGAGACAACCGGAGACATGAAAGCCGCCCATCGAAACCGGAATGCCTGCGGCGCGGAACGGCCGGGCAATGTCGAGCGCCCGCGGATACTGGTTCGACTGAACGCCGACCAGTGCGACCATGCCGAAATTGTCATGCTGCTTCAGTAGTGCGAGCAGTTCCGGAATATGCACGCGAGTATTGGTTTCGTCGATCACCTTGATGTCGATGCCGACGCCGGGGCCGAGCACTTCGCGCTCCGCGCAGTCGGCTGCAATGCCAAAGAGAGCCGCCAGCGAATTCGAAGGGATCATCGCCCGCCACCAGCGGATTACATAGCCGTCGTCATCATAGTGCGACGGCTTGAGGAGAATGAGCTGAAAGCGGCGGCTGCTCGACGTCAGGGGAGATGACAAAACCTATCTCGCTCGTTGTAGGCAGTTCAGGACGGGTGTGATCAACATGCGTGGCGTTCGTGACGAACGCCGGTATGGAATGCACTGACATCATCGTGACGGAATTCTGCCTGGCTGGGCAACCGTCATGCACGAGCTTAAAATAAAAAAAGGCCGGAAGATACCCGGCCTTTTTCAGTTCTGTTTCAGGCCTGTTCGCGGCGCTGGCCGCCGCCATTGCGGGGGCCCTTGCGGCGCATGCCGCCGGAGCCGTCCTGGCGCTGTTCGCCATGTGCCTGCTGGCCGCGATCCTCGCCATGCTTGCGGCCAGGGCGGCCGTGCGCGTTGCGGGCACCGCCGGGGTGATGGCGGTTCGCATCGGCGTTGCCGTGCGGGCGCTGTTGCGGCTTCTTGCCCGGGCGGAAATCCGAGGTCGAGACGAGATCGTTATCCGGTCCCTGCGGCGTGACTTCGCCACGGCGCTGGCCGCGGAAGTCCTCGTTGCGGGCAGTTTGGCGCTCGGGCCGCGGACGGCGCTCCTCGGTGTTGGCGCGAACGCCGGCGGCTTCGCCTTCGCGGCGCGGACGGCGATCCTGGCGAATGCCGGAGCGTTGTTCGCCCGGACGGCCTTCGCCGCGACCCTCACCACGGCCCTGGCCACCTCGATTGCGGTTGCTGCCGTTGCCATTGCTGTTACCATTTGTACGGCGGGGCGCAGCACGCATGTCGGCCGGTGCTTCGCCGCTTGCAACGGTGATGTTGATGTTCATTAATTTTTCGATGTCGCGGAGTAGGCGTGCTTCATCAGGGGCGCAGAATGCGATTGCGATGCCGTCGCGTCCGGCGCGGGCCGTACGGCCGATGCGGTGAACATAAGCTTCCGCAACTTCCGGCAGGTCGTAATTGAAGACGTGGCTGACGGCCGGGATGTCGATGCCGCGGGCGGCCACGTCGGTAGCAATCAGCGTCTTGATGTCGCCGTCGCGGAACGCCTTGAGGGCGCGCTCGCGCTGACCCTGGCTCTTGTTGCCGTGGATCGAGGCGACGGAATAGCCTACATGCTCGAGATGCTTCATCAGCTTCTCGGCGCCATGTTTGGTGCGCAGGAAGACGATGGCGCGGCCATCCGGGTTTTCGGTCAGCGACTTCTTGAGGAGATCGGTCTTATCGTTCTTGCCGTTGACGAAGTGGACGTACTGCTCGACCTTGTCAGCAGCCTTGCCCGGAGGTGTCACTTCCACCTTGACCGGATCGGTCAGGAAGTCGGCGGCGAGGTCGGCAATGGCCTTCGGCATGGTCGCCGAAAACAGCATCGTCTGGCGCTTCTTCGGCACCATCTTGGCGATCTTACGCAGGTCGTGCACGAAGCCGAGATCGAGCATTTGGTCTGCTTCGTCGAGCACGAGGTAACGTACGGCCGTGAGGCCGATGGCGCGGCGGTTGATGAGATCGAGGAGGCGGCCGGGTGTCGCGACGAGAATGTCGGTGCCCTTTTCAAGCTGCAGCTGCTGCTTGTTGATCGATACGCCGCCGACAACGACGTTAATGCGCAGGTGCGACTTGCGCAGGAAGTTCTTCAGGTTGACGGCGATCTGGTTCACCAGTTCGCGGGTCGGAGCGAGGATGAGCGTGCGCGTCGTACGGTTGTCCGGCCGCTTGTCGTCGGCAAGCAGCTTTTCGATGAGCGGCAGGCCGAAGGCGGCGGTCTTGCCCGTACCGGTCTGGGCGAGGCCGATCAGATCGCGGCCTTCGAGGAGAAGCGGGATTGCCTGCGCCTGAATAGGCGTTGGCGTTTCAATGCCGAGCTGAAAAAGCGTGGCGACGATCGGCTTGGAGACACCAAGCGATTCAAAATTAGTCAAGGCATAACCTTTCGGGGCGCCGAAACGACGTGCCGGATCGCACCATGCGGTCCAGTATCATTCTGGCGTCAAGAACCCCGCGTGAAGTGGGAACTTGTGTGTTGGAAAAACTTTCCAGCGCTTCTGGCCGCACTTGGGATCGCGGCATCCTATGAAATGCGCTTTTGTCCTTCTTCTTGCGTTTGTCTTTTTTCGCAGGGGCAGCTCACGCGGCGGCCGGAAGGTGAAAGCTGGCCTGCATTTGGTCTAGTTCGGGTTGAAAGTCAAGGGACGAACGCGAGAAAGGCGTTGCAGGCGCCGCCCGAGCAGACGGCGCCGTGGCGCAGACGGGTTCCTCAATAGCCGGGGCAAACCCGGACGGTGACCCACACGTCCGCTTGATGATCGTAGCGGCGTTCCACATCGCAATATCGATAGCTGCGGTAATGGACCGGGTAGGGCCGGTAGTAGGAGCGATAGTAAGGCCGGTAAAAGGGCCGGTCGTAAGGGCGATAGACCGGATAGGGCCTGTAGTACGGCCTATAGTAGTAGGGTTCTGGATAATACCCGTATGCCGGATAAGGCCGCACGGCATGCGAGAGCAGGATGCCGCCGATGGCACCGGCGGCGACACCGCCCCAAAACTGATGATTGGCATGCGCAGGTGTTGCCGTAACGAGCGAAGTGCTCGCCAAAGTCAATGCCATCAGGCCCGCCGCCATGCCTTTATGAAGTACGGACATGAGCGTCTCCTTTCGTAGACGAAGCTCGTTCTTTGAAGCCGTCAGGAGAATCCGTGGCAAAACGCGGCCAGCTGATCGAGTTCAACCTTACAACGAAGGAGAGTATAGCATGGTTCCAGCCCGCTTGCGCTAACGCCGTTGCCTCGATCCGGCGCCGCGCCGCAAAAGCGCTTGCCTAATCCTTATGGTTAAAGCTCTGTTAAGCCGCTCGGTTGTATGGTCGGCCTTCTCATTCATTCATTGCAGGAGCGGGCGCTTTTTGACATCTGCGGGGAACCTTCTCGAACTGGCATGCAGCCGGATCGCTGATCTGGAGACCCCGGCCTATGTCAAGAACAGCGAGCTTCGCTATGTCGCCGTCAACGAAGCCTATGCCCGCTTCTTCGGCAGGGAAATTTCCGATTTCATCGGCGGCCGGAGCCGCGAAATCCTCGACCGTCCCGAGGAAGAGGAACGCGAGGACAAGGAGCGCCGTGCTCTGGTCTTCGGCACCGAGGAAACCGCTATCTGCTTCGATCCCGCCGGAGCCACCCATGAGCGGGTGCGAATCGAAAGCTTCATGCCATCGGAGGACCGGGCCTATGTTCTCGGCATCTTCGAGGCGCGCGTGCAGGTGCGCCGTCCGGTCCTTTCGGGGCCGGACCGGGCGCTGCTCGCCGATTTCGAGCGCGTCCGCGCGACGGTGGAAAAGCTCGATCATCCGATCGGCATTTTTGCTGACGACGGCCGGCCGCTGATCGTCAATTCGGCCTATCGAAACGGCGGCGGCAATGCATCGCCCGCTGAAAACGGCTGGCACGAGAGCGTGAATGAGCTCGATCTCCTCCGCACCATCATGGAAGATCTGCCGGTTGCCGCCTTCGTGCGCGACGAAAACCACCGGCTCGTCTATGCCAACCAGTATTACGAGACGTTCACCGGCCATATCCGGTCGAAAGTGCTTGGATTGACGGAGTTTGAGATGTTCGGCGAGGAGGGTGGCGCCAGCATCTACGAAGAAAACGTGCTGGCGCTCAAGGAGGGCTCGCTTACGGAAGTGGAAGGAAGGCTTCCGAGCACTGACGGCACGGTCTACCCGATCCTGTCGCGCGTCAATCGCGTCCGGACGCCGGACGGCAAGGTCTATGTCGTCGGCTCCTTCTCAGACATTTCCCCACTCAAGGAGCGCGAAGCCGAACTGATCGCATCGCAGACGCATGCCGAAGTCCTGCATCGCGACATTGAAAACATCCTGCGTTCGCTGCCGGTTGGCATGCTGATCCTCGATAACAGTCTCGATATCCTCTACATCAACGACGAATTCTACGCGATATGCGATCTCCCGCATGAGGATCGTTTCGACGGACGGCCGTTCATCGACGTCATCCGCCGCAATTACGAACTCGGGCGTTACGGCTACGAGCGTAGCCCGGAAGATATCCTGGCAGAGCGCCAGCGCCATTTCGGCGCGGATGCAGAATCAGAACCGATCGAGCTCAGCTGGTCGGGCGGCAAGTCGATTATCTTCGACAGCCGCCGCATTTCGAACGACCGCATCCTGCTCTCCTATTCCGACATGAGCGCCATTCGCGCGAGGGAGAAGGAAATCCACGAGGCGCGCGCTGCCCTGGAGCATCTCGGCGAACTGATGCGGGACGCGACGCGGGCTATGCCGCAAGGGCTCGCCATCGTCCAGGACGGTCTCATAAAGCTCTCCAGCGATGCCCTTTTCCGCGTCCTCAGCATTCCGCCTGAATATCTGGTGGCGGGCAGAGGCTGGATCGACCTCTTCAATTTCTGCGCCGATCGCGGCGACTTCAAGGGTGCAGCCGCCGATGTGCTGCACTATTGGCGCACTAACATTACCGAGAAGCAGCCGATCGCTACCGTGTTCCACGTCGCCGGCGAGCGCTGGGTGAACATGGAGGCGACGATCAGCGAGCGCGGGCATTGGGTCGCGCTCTTCACCGACGTCACCGAAATGAAGGAGCGTGAGGAAGAGCTTCAGCGGCTGCTTGCGCGCGCGGAGGCAGCCGACCGCGCCAAGTCGGAATTCCTCGCCAATATGAGCCATGAAATCCGCACGCCGATGAACGGCGTGCTCGGCATGGCCGAGCTCATGGCGAAGACCGATCTCGATGCGCGGCAGAAGACATTCATCGACATCATCGTCAAGTCCGGCAACGCGCTTCTGACGATCATCAACGATATTCTGGACTTCTCGAAGATCGACGCCGGACAGATGACGCTCCGCAAGGCGGCCTTCGATCCGGTGGAAGCGGTCGAGGACGTCGCGACGCTGCTCTCTTCGCCGGCCGCCGAGAAGGACCTCGAGCTTCTCGTGCGCGCCGATCCGAACCTGCCTGCCGCCGTCATCGGCGATGCCGGGCGGTTTCGCCAAATCGTTACGAACCTCGTCGGCAACGCCGTCAAATTTACCGAGAAGGGCCATGTCTTCGTCGATATCGGCTTCCGGCCGGGATCAGACGGCGAGATCATGGTCGAGATCAGGATCGAGGATACCGGCATCGGCATTCCGGACGACAAGCTGCAGTCTGTCTTCGACAAATTCTCGCAGGTCGATTCCTCTTCGACGCGCCGCCACGAGGGCACCGGCCTCGGTCTTGCCATCACCGCCGGCCTGGTCGATCTCTTCGGCGGCTACATCAACGCTGAAAGCGAGTCCGGCAAGGGCTCGGTCTTTACCGTCAATCTGCCCTTAGCCATCGCCGCCGCCCGCCTCGAGCCCAAGCCGTTGCCGGTCAATGTGCGCGGCGCGCGGGTGCTCGTCATCGACGACAACGAGGTGAACCGCCGCATCCTCACTGAGCAGTTGGCACTCTGGGGCTTTGACGGCGTGGCTGCGGAGGGCGGCAGGATAGGAATGGCCATCCTCGAGGCCGCGCACCAGATCGGCGTCCAGGTCGATGCCGTGGTGCTCGACTATCACATGCCGGAAATGAACGGCGCGGAAGTCGCGCACATGATACGGGCCGACGCCCGTTTCGAGAATCTGCCGATCATCTTCCTGACCTCGATGGATATCTCCGGCACGGAGAAGGAGTTTGCGGCCCTCAACGGCCATGCGCATCTGATGAAGCCGGCGCGCGCCGATCTTCTTCGCAACACGATCGTCGAGGTCGTGCGCGCAAGCCGCGTGAAGCAGGCATCGGCGGCGGAAATCGTTCGCCTGCAGGCCGGGCGGGAGGTCAAGGAGCCGGAGGCTGCCGCGCCGCCCGTCGAGTCGCATAGGGCGATCATCGATGTGCTCGTCGCCGAGGACAACGAGGTGAACCAAATCGTCTTCACGCAGATCCTGCAGGGCACGGGCTTGAGCTTCCTCGTTGTCAACAACGGCCAGGAGGCGGTCAATGCATGGCAGGCGCATACACCGCGCATCATCATGATGGATGTCTCGATGCCGGTGATGAACGGGCACGACGCGACCCGCGCGATCCGCGCCCGCGAGCGCGGGCAGGGGCACCGCGTGCCGATCATCGGAGTTACGGCGCATGCGCTCGAAAGCGACCGCGAACTCTGCCTTGATGCCGGCATGGACGACTATATGTCGAAGCCGATCAGCCCCGAACTGCTGGAAGAGAAAATCCAGTTTTGGCTCGGCAGGAGCGAGCAGTTGCCTGGCCGCTCGGGGTTTTAGGGTTTTACGCCGCAAAGCATCTCGCGCTTGCCGGCGAAACCCTTGCGCCGTTCGACGGTAAAGCCTGCGGCAATCAAATTGCGCCTGACGAAGCCTGCCGCGGTATAGGTAGCGAAGCTCCCGCCGGAGAGGGTCTTCTCGCAGACGAGCCGCATCAGTTCTTCCGACCACATGTCGGCGTTGCGCGACGGTGCGAAGCCATCGAGATACCAAGCGTCGAAGCCGGGTTCGGCGGCCGCAACGCCATCGATTGCCGGGCCGCAGACGACGCTCAGCGTTGTCTGGGAATCGAGATTGAGAGTAATGGTGCCCTGTGATTCGCCCGGCCACAGCGCCGTCAGCGTCTGCCGCTCGGCGTCGATTTCCGGCCAGTGCGAGAGGGCGCGGCCGATCTCGGCGCGGCGCATCGGAAAGAGTTCGAAGGACATGAAATGCAGGTGCTGCCAGGACTTGCGGTGGGCCTTCGACTGCCGCCATGTCTCGGCGAAGTTCAGCCCGGTGCCGAAGCCCAATTCTCCAATGCGGAAGTCATCCTTGCCGGTCCAGCGCTCCGGCAGGCCGTTGCCCGCCAGAAAGACGTGGCCGCATTCGAGCCGGCCATCCGTCTGGCAATAAAAATGGTCGCCAAAGGCCGGCGAATAGGGCATATCGCCGTCGCGCCATTCGAGCGGCTGGCTCGTGCTGCCCATCTGGTCGGGATCATTGTCTGTCATGCCTAAAGCCGATAATGCGGTCGTCTCCTCCGGTCAATCGTCCTTCAGCTTGCTGATCGCGGGCGGCGGCATTATGGGGCTTTGGGCGGCGGTGCATGCCGAACGCCTTGGCATTGATACGCTGCTCGCCGACGCAGGCGCGTTGGGGCAGGGCGCCAGCGGCGGCCTGCTTGGGGCGCTGATGCCGCATATGCCGGACAAATGGAATGCCAAGAAGCAGTTCCAGTTCGATGCGCTGGTTTCCCTCGAAAGCGAGATCGCCGCGATCGAAGCCGCGACCGGCCTATCCGCCGGCTACCGCCGCTCGGGCCGCATCATCCCGCTACCGAAGCCGCACCTGCGCAAGATCGCGCTTACCCATTCCGCCGATGCCGAAACGCATTGGCATCAGGGCGGCCGCGACTTCTACTGGCATGTCGCGGATGCTCCGCCGGTCGCGGACTGGATCGATCCTGCCGCTGGCGAAAGCGGCTTCGTGCACGATACGCTCGCCGCCCGCGTCGCGCCCCGCGAGCTGGTTGCCACTCTTGTCGCCTTTCTCCGCCAGGCGAAGAATGTGAGCATCATCGAGAATGAAGCAGTCGGCGGCCTCGAACCAGAACGCGGGCTTGCCTATGTTGGCGGAAGAAAGATTGCGTTCGGCCGCTGCATTATCGCCGCGGGTTACCGGTCGTTTCCGCTTCTGCAACAGTTCACGCCCGGACTCGTCAAGCCGCTCGGTCAGCCGGTCAAGGGGCAGGCGGCCTTACTGAAGGCTGATGTCGATCCCGCCTTTCCAACCATCTTCCGCGACGGCCTTTATGTCGTTTCCCATGAGGGTGGCCATGCTGCCATCGGCAGCACCAGCGAGAACCGTTTTGACGATCCGGCGTCGACGGATGCCCAGCTCGACGGGCTGGTCGAGGCCGCGCGCGAGATGGTCCCGGTGCTTCGGGATGCCCCGGTCATCGCGCGTTGGGCCGGCCTGCGTCCGAAGGCGATCGACCGTGATCCGATGATCGGCCCGCATCCGGCGTATCCGAAGCTCATCGCCTTGACCGGCGGCTTCAAGGTCAGTTTCGGTCTCGCTCACCGCCTTGCGGAAGCTGCCATGCATATGGCGGCGGGCCGGTCCGCACCCTTCGTTCTGCCGGAAAATTTCGCGCTTTCGAGCCACATCGTGGTTGCTTCACGTTAAACGTGAATTAGAAGCCGGTTCTTTTCGTTATTCTGTCATGCAAATCACCTATCTGCTTGCGCATCGACGGCGCCGGAATCGCCCGCGCGCCTTCCTTCGATCGAGGAGATTGCATGCGCTATGCCATTTGCTTCACGCCTGCGCCGAGCGATCCGCTCACCCAGGTGGCGGCCAATTGGCTTGGCCGCAACGTCTTTTCCGGCGAGATGGTCGAACCTCCAGCCATTCGCGGCATCGGCATCCACGAGATCGCATTCCATACCGCCGTGCCGCGCCGCTACGGCTTCCATGGCGTGTTGAAGGCTCCGTTCTATCTTGCACCGGATGTTTCGGAATCACAACTCTTGCGTGAAATGATGCGCTTCTCCGGCAGTCTGCAGCCATTCCTAATTCCAAGCGTCGAAGTGGCGCGCCTGCGCAATTATTTCAGCCTCGTGCCGTCGGTTCCCTGCGATCACATGCATTATCTCGCTTCCGCAGTCGTGCAGCATTTCGATCGCTTCCGTGCGCCGCTCTCCGAGGCGGAGATCGAGCGCAGCGATCCGGACGGGCTTTCGGCCGCGCAGTTCGCCAACCTGTATCGCTGGGGCTATCCCTATGTAATGGACGAATTCCGCTTCCATATGCCCTTGACGGGGCCAGTCAATCTTGTCGACATGCCGCGCATCGAGCAGGCGCTCAGCAGTGTCTTCGACGCTGTCCTTGCGGAACCGGTCGCTGTCGCCAACATCGCACTGATGATCGAGGAAGGCACCGGCGGGCCGTTCCGGGTCCATTCGCTGCATCCGATGGGCAAGGTTAGCGCGCGCAAGATCGCCTGATCACTTTTGTTCAAGAACGGGTGGCCCGAAGATGCTATATCCGGGTGATGGACAACATCTCCCAGGAACAGGCGACCGGGGCCATGCCGCTGTCGCGAGCGGAGACGACGCGATTCTGGCGTGACAGCCGGTTCGGTGGCATGGAGTGCCTGAGCGCGACGTTCCTCACGCATGAGTTTGCACCGCACGCCCACGAGACCTTCAGCATCGGCGCCATCGAAAGCGGCAGCCAGATCGCGACCATCAGGGGCACACGCGAAAGCTCAGGGCCTGGCGATCTCTACCTGATCAATCCCGGCGAAATCCATGACGGCGCGCCTGTCGAGGGCGGCTATCGCTACCGGATGATTTATCCGGACATGTCGCTCTTCCGTGAAATCCTGGAGGACGTCACCGGCCGCACCTTCGGCGGTACGCCTGCCTTCGGCAAGCAGATCCTTCACGATCCGCTGCTCGCCGACGCTTTTCACGATGCCCATCGCGCGCTGGAATCGGGCGCCGGCGCGCTGGAAACCAGCCAGGGCATGTTTCTCGTGCTCGAGGCCATGTTCCGGCATCACGGCAGTTCGATCATCGTGCCGGTCGATACGCGGGAGCGATCCGCCGTGCAGCGCGCCCGCGATTACCTGATGGAAAACTACGTTTCCGATGTCGGGCTTGAAGAGCTCGCCGCGGTGGCAGACCTCAGCCGCGCGCACCTGATCCGCGCCTTCCGCAAGGAATTCCACATCACGCCGCACGCCTTCCTCACCGATATCCGCATTCGCGTTGCCCGGCGCAAGCTGCAGGCCGGCGGACAGCCGGCCGAGATTGCCCTCGAATGCGGCTTCGCCGACCAGGCGCATTTCAGCCGGCATTTCAAGGCGCGCACCGGAGTGACGCCCGGCCAATACCGCGCGCGGTAATCACTTTCGTTCAAGACGGCCATTCATCTCCATTCTAAGACCTCCCAGCAAATCGGAGATCCTATTGTGAACGGGAATGGAAAATGGGCGGAGTTTCTGGGGGGCATGCGGGCCATTTCGCCGCTGATCGCTGCCGTCATACCGATCGGCGTCGTCTTCGGCGCGGTTGCAGCCACCAAGGGGCTTTCTCCGGTGGAGACGGCGCTGATGAGCGCACTGGTCTTTGCCGGCGGATCGCAGTTCGTGGCGATGGATATCTGGATGCATCCGGCCTCGTGGACGAGCGCCGGTTTTGCAGCGCTGCTCGTCAATATCCGGCACGTGCTGATGAGCGCCTCGCTCGGCACCAAGATGCAGGCCTTTGGCGGACGCAGGCGCTATTTCGCATGCCTGTTTCTTGCCGACGAGATCTGGGCGATGGCGGAATTCCGTGCCGGCCTTGCGCGGCTCACACCAGCCTGGTTCGCGGGGCTTGCGGCACCTTTCTATCTTGCCTGGGTGCTTTCGAGCCTTGCGGGTGCGACGCTCGGCGCTTTCCTAGGTGATCCCGCGGCGCTCGGGCTGGATTTCGCCTTTCCGACCGTCTTCATCGTGCTGGTCATGGGCTTCTGGAAGGGACCGGAAACCGGTGCTGTGCTGCTCGCAAGCGGTGCGGCCGCGGTGGCGACCCAGCATTTCGTGCCCGGCGTCTGGTATATCGCGGCCGGTGCCGTTGCCGGCCTGCTTGCGGCAGTCGCCAGCGGCAGCCGGCGTGTGGAGGTAACGCAATGACGGTCGATTTCTCTACTCTTCTCGCAATCGTCGCCATGGCGGCTGCGACCGTTCTCACGCGCCTGAGCGGCCTTCTGCTCGCGCGGCATGTATCCCTGGAGGGAAGCCGCCGCAAGGCGATCGAATCCATACCACCTGCGGTTTTGATGGCGGTCGTTGCGCCGACCGCCTTTGCCACCGGTATCGCGGAAACGATCGCCTGCGCGGTCACAGCCGTTGCGGCACTCGGTCTGCCGATGCTCGTTTCCGTGGTGCTTGGTGTCCTCTGCGTCGCGCTGTTACGGGCTGTAGGCATCTGATTCGGCCGCAGACGTGGTGACTTGTGCCGTAGCGGCGAAAGTCAGTTTCGCATTTCCGTCTCGACATTCCGTCTCCGGGTGCTACCGTTTCACCTATCCTTCAGAAGGTGATTTGATGGCATCCGATACCTATCCGCGCGATCTCATCGGCTACGGCCGCAATACGCCTGATCCGAAATGGCCGAACGAGGCCCGGCTCGCCGTGCAGTTCGTCATCAACTACGAAGAGGGCGGTGAGAGCTCGATCCTCGATGGCGATCCGGCGTCCGAGAACCTGCTGTCGGAAATTGTCGGAGCAGCACCTTGGCCAGGCCAGCGCAATCTGAACATGGAATCGATCTACGAATACGGCTCGCGCGCCGGGTTCTGGCGGCTCTGGCGCATGTTCACCGAGCTCAAGGTTCAGGCGACCGTCTACGGCGTGACGCTTGCGATGGCCCGCAATCCGGAAGCTGTCGCAGCGATGAAGGAAGCCGGCTGGGAAATCGCCAGCCATGGCTACCGCTGGCTGGAGTACAAGGATTTTCCGGAAGACCTCGAGCGCAAGCACATTCTCGAAGCCGTGCGCCTTCATACCGAGCTTACCGGCGAGCGTCCGTACGGCATGTATCAGGGCAAACCCTCGGACAATACGCTGCGCTTGGTGCAGGAGGAGGGCGGCTTCCTTTATTCATCAGACTCCTACGCCGATGATCTTCCCTATTGGGTGAAGGGCGTCGACGGCAAGCCGTTCCTCATCATTCCGTATGCGCTTGAAACGAACGACATGCGCTTTGCGACGCCGCAGGGCTTCAATTCCGGCGATCAGTTCTTCACCTATCTCAAGGATGCCTTCGATACGCTCTACGAAGAGGGCCGGGCCGGCAGCCCGAAGATGATGTCGGTCGGCCTGCATTGCCGCCTTGTCGGGCGTCCCGGCCGCGCGGCGGCGCTTAAGCGTTTCATCGAATATGTGCTGCAGCACGACAAGGTGTGGATTCCCCGCCGCATCGAGATCGCCGAGCATTGGCACAAGAACCACAAGCAGGACGTGATCTGATGATCCGGCGGGATGAATTCGTATCGCGCTTCGGGGGCGTCTTCGAGCATTCGCCCTTCATTGCCGAGCGCGCCTATGACGATGGTTTCATCGGCGATGAGTTGACTGTGGACAAGGTGCACATTCCATTGGTCGCTGTCTTCCGCGCCGCAAGCGAAGAAGAGCGTCTTGGTGTGCTTCGCGCCCATCCTGATCTTGCCGGACGCCTGGCCATCGCCGGCGAACTGACGGAAGACAGCAAGAAGGAGCAGGCAAGCGCCGGTCTCGACCGGCTGAGCGCCGAAGAGCACGCCCGCTTTACCGAACTCAACAAGGCATATACCGAAAAGTTCGGCTTTCCCTTCATCATCGCGGTGAAAGGGCTGAACAAGGACGATATCCTCGCGGCTTTCGAGAAACGCATCGGTAACAGCCGCGACGAGGAGTTTGCGACCGCCGCCGCTGAGGTCGAAAAGATTGCGCTTTTGCGCCTGACATCCATGCTTCCGGAGAAGTGAATGACTGAGAATACCAATGCCAGCCTGCCGTCCTTCGCGAACGGCGCGATCAACCTTGCTTCCGCACGCCTAGGCGCCAAGGGCCTTTATGCGACGGACGAGTTCTTCGCGCCGCTGGAGCGCATGCTGCAGGATGTGCCGGCGAGCTTCGATCCGGATCTTTACGACGACAACGGCAAATACATGGACGGCTGGGAAAGCCGCCGCAAGCGCGTGCCCGGCCACGACTGGGCGATCGTCAAGCTCGCGATGCCCGGCCGCATTTTCGGCTTCGATGTCGATACCAGCTACTTCACCGGCAACTATCCGCCGCATTGTTCGATCGAGGCTGCCTTCGTCGAGGGCGGCGATCCGACCGAGGCGACCATCTGGACCGAAATCCTCACAAAGTCGCCGTTGGGACCGAGCGCTCATCACTTCTTCGAAAACGCCGACAAGGCAAAGATCTGGACGCATCTGCGCCTGCATATCTATCCCGATGGCGGCGTCGCCCGGTTGCGCGTTTATGGTTCGGCTTATTTCGACTGGTCGAACGTCGAGGCGAATGAAGAAGTCGACCTTGCCTATATCTTCAACGGCGCGAAGTCGCTTGCCTGGTCGGACGCGCATTATGGCCACCCCGACAAGATGCTCGGCCCCGGCCGCGGCATCAATATGGGCGACGGCTGGGAAACCAAGCGCCGCCGCGGCCCGGGTCATGACTGGGCGGTGATCCGGCTTGGCCATCCAGGCAGGATCAAGCGCGTCATTGTCGATACCGCCTTCTTCAAGGGCAATTTCCCGGACACGTGCGAGCTTCTCGGCGCCTATCTGCCCGATCTTGGCGACACACTGAGCGAAACGGACATTGCGGCTTCGGAAAACTGGAGGCCGATCCTGCCGCGCACCAAGCTGCAGATGGACCACATCCACGAATATGGCCCGGACACCATCGCCGACATCGGGCCGGTGACGCATGCGCGCATCGCGATGCATCCGGACGGCGGCATCATGCGTCTGAGGCTTTTCGGGGTGAAGGGGTGAGTTCTTTCTTCTTTATTGCGGCTCGCCTATATTCAAGGCATCAGGAGTGATGCCTCGATGAAGCCGTCGGAAGTGTTGGAAAAGAACAGGCAGGCGATCCGCGACGCGACGAAGCGCTTCAACGCGGCGAACCCGCGTGTCTTCGGGTCCGTCGCTCGCGGCGAGGACAGGCCGGACAGCGATCTCGATATTCTTGTCGATGCGCTGCCGGGGACGACGCTATTCGATCTCGGCGGGTTGCTGGAGGAATTGCAGACGCTGATGTCCGGGACGGAAATCCACGTTCTGACGCCAGGTGATTTTCCCGAACGTGTCCGCAGCCGGGTCCTGCAGGAAGCCAAGCCTGTATGAGTATCGATCGGCTTCGAACCTATCTCGACGAGATGCAGCAGGTCGCATTCGAAACCGTCGATTTCGTCAAGGACATGAGCAAGGATGAATTTCTGAAGGACCTTGTCAGACAGCGCGCAGTTGGAATGAACCTCCTGATGATCGGTGATGCAACCTCGCGCATCATGGAGGAATATCCCGAGTTTGCAGCGGAATTTTCCAACGTGCCTTGGCAAAAAATGCGCGGAATGAGAAACCGTATCGCTCATGGCTACATGAGCATGAACCTAGACACCGTTTGGGATACTGCGCAAACAGCCATTCCCGATCTTCTCGATCAATTGCATGGATTGCGTCACTGGCACGCCCAAGGTGAATGACTTTTGACGGACCTTCTCGACATCCAGCCCCTCACCAAAACTACCTTCGTGCCGTTCGGTGACGTCATCGAGGCCGATCCATCGACCATGCGCTGTATCAACAGCGGCACGACCGAACGTTTCCATGCGCTGGCGACGGCAGAAGCGGCAGGCGAGGGCGCGCGCGTCGTCATCAATCTCTTTCGCGGCCAGCCGCGCAGCTTTCCTTACGAGATCGGCATGATGGAGCGGCATCCGTTCGGCAGCCAGAGCTTCTCGCCGCTTTCCGGCCGGCCGTTTCTGGTGGCGGTTTCTGAAGATCAGGACGGAAAGCCCGGCAGGCCGCAGGTGTTTCTCGCGCGGGGCGGCCAGGGCGTGAACTACCGGCGCAACGTCTGGCATCACCCGTTGCTGGTGCTCGGGCAACCGAGCGATTTTCTGGTTGTCGACAGGGATGGACCCGGCGATAATCTGGAAGAACATTTCTTCGAAACGCCATACATCATCAGCGAGCCAGCCCTATGACCGGACTGACGACCCATGTTCTCGACACGGCCTCCGGCAAGCCCGCGCAAGGGCTGAGGATCGACCTGTTTCGCCTGGATGGGGATATTCGCCATCACATCAAGACGGTCGAAACCAATTCGGACGGACGCGTGGACGGCGGGCCGATCCTCTCCGGCGAAAGTTTTCAGGCCGGAACCTACGAGCTGCTGTTTCATGCGGGCGACTATCTGCGTGCTTCGGGCACGCCGTTGCCGCACCCGGCCTTTCTCGATCTCGTGCCGATCCGCTTCGGCATTGCGGATACCGCTGCGCATTACCACGTGCCGCTGCTGATCTCGCCCTACGGTTATTCCACCTATCGCGGGAGCTAGGCGATGCGGTTTGCGGCTATCGCGGATATCCACGGCAATCATCCGGCGCTGGCGGCGGTCCTTGCCGATATCCGCGCGCAGGGCATTTCGGACATCGTCGATCTCGGCGATTGCTTCAGCGGTCCGCTCGAGGCAGGCAAGACCGCCGACCTGCTCATCCCGTTTGCTCTGCCGACGGTCCGCGGCAATCACGACCGCTACCTGATCGAGCAGAAACCCGAAGCCATGCATGCGTCAGATAAGGTAGCCCACGAGCAGCTTTTGCCGCATCATCTCGACTGGCTGCGATCGTTGCCGACCAAGCTGATCTATAAGGAAGAAGCCTATCTTTGCCACGCCACGCCTGGCGACGATAACCTGTACTGGCTGGAATCCGTGGCGCCCGAGGGCCATGTGTTTCTGAAGCCGCCCGAGGAGATCGAGGCGCTCGCGGAAGGCATCGACTTTCCGCTGATCCTTTGCGGCCATACGCACATCCCCCGCGCCGTCCGCCTTTCGCACGGCCGTCTCATCGTCAATCCCGGCAGCGTCGGCTGCCCGGCTTACAACGATGAAAAGCCCTATCCGCACAAGGTTGAGACCGGCCATCCGATGGCAAGCTACGCCATTCTGGAGAAATCCGCGTCCGGCTGGACGCCCTATTTCCGCAACGTCGCCTACGATCACATGGCGATGTCGAGACTTGCAAAAGCAAACGGCCGCGCGGATTGGGCGGCCGCGCTGGCAACGGGAAGAATGCCGCCGTTTTAAGCTGCTTCGCCGCGATCGATTTCATGTTTCGCCGCTCGCGCGAGAAAGCCGGAACGGGACAATCCCTGCGCCGCGGCAAATGCATCCACGCGTTCAAGTACGTCTTCCGGAAGGGTGATGTTGATACGAATCGCCTTGCGGGCTGGCGTTTTGAGGCTCACGAGAATTGCAACACCGTCGCCGTTTTCCGGATCCGCCATGATGCTTTCAAGGCTGGATGGTTCGGGAATGGCTTGGCCATCTTCAGCCATGCCTTCGACATGGAATGCCAAGGCTTCCTCTGCCATTTTCCGCGCCTCGTCCAGGCTTCTCCCTGCCGTCACGACGCCTGGAAAATCAGGGAAAGACACGCCATAGTCACTGTCGCTTTCCTTATGGATCAGTCCGATATAGTTGCGCATAATCACCTCAGGTTGAGACCGGATTGCTTTTCGATGCTCTTAAGAGTGCCAATCGGAATGTCGCGCCTTGGATGGGGAACGGTCACGCGGGCGGATTTTATAGGGTGTTTCAGCTGCATATGGCTGCCCTTACGGGCAACCTCGAACCAGCCATCCTTTTAGCAACGCGATGACGTTTGCACTCTTCATGAATGTGATGTTATACACACTTATGTGTATCTCGTAAATGGTGCCGCTACTGCCGTCCGGCGATGATCGACGAGTTGACGTCGTTGATGTCGCGTTTGCCGCAGAGCGCCATGGTGATGTCCATCTCCTTGCGGAGGATAGCGAGCGCCAGTGTCACGCCTTCCTTGCCCATGGCGCCGAGGCCGTAGAGGAAGGGGCGGCCGATATAGGTGCCTTTGGCGCCGAGCGCCACGGCCTTCAGCACGTCCTGGCCGGAGCGGATGCCGCCGTCGAGATGGATTTCGATCTTGTGGCCGACGGCATCGACGATCTGCGGGAGCATGCTGATCGAGGAGGGAGCGCCGTCCAGCTGGCGGCCGCCATGGTTGGAGACGACGATCGCGTCGGCGCCCGTCTCGGCTGCCGCCTTCGCGTCCTCGACATCGAGAATGCCCTTGATGATCAGCGGGCCGCCCCATTTTTCCTTGATCCAGGCGACATCGGCCCAGGAAAGCTGCGGATCAAACTGCTCAGCTGTCCAGGAGGACAGCGAGGAGAGGTCGGAGACATTCTTGGCATGGCCGACGATGTTGCCGAAGGTACGGTGCTTGGTCTTGAGCATGTCGAGGCACCAGACGGGGCGCGTCGCCATCTGCCAGATATGCTTCGGCGTGAATTTCGGCGGAGCGGAGAGGCCGTTGCGCAGGTCTTTATGCCGCTGGCCGAGGATCTGCAGGTCGGCCGTCAGAACCAGTGCCGAGCACTTTGCCGCCTTGGCGCGGTTGATCAGGTTCATGACGAAGTCCTTGTCCTTCATCACGTAGAGCTGGAACCAGAAGGGTCGCGTTGTCACCGAGGCGACGTCCTCGATCGAGCAGATGCTCATCGTCGAGAGCGTGAAGGGGACGCCGGCTTCTTCCGCTGCACGGGCCGCCAGCATCTCGCCGTCGGCATGCTGCATGCCGGTAAGACCCGTCGGCGCGAGCGCCACCGGCATCGAGACCTTCTGGCCGACCATCGTCGTCTCCAGCGTGCGGTTCGTCATGTCGACGAGAACCCGCTGGCGCAGCTTGATCTTGGCAAAATCGCTCTCGTTCGCCTGATAGGTCGACTCTGTCCATGCGCCCGAATCCGCATAGTCGAAGAACATTTTCGGCACTCGGCGCTGGGCGAGTTTCTTGAGGTCGGCGATGGTGAGAGGAGTGGCCATGGACAAGACTTTCACATCTGGATAACGTCATGGGCCTTAACATGATTTTCAGGCAGAAGGGTACATCTTTCGTCGCCTAGGGAACAAGAATCAGGCTCCCTGCGGCACCTCCTTTTTCGAGAAATTGCTGCGCCTTTGCCGCATCTGCCAAGGCATACTCGCCGGCGATCGTTGCGGCGATGCCCGACTGCGTCATTTCGATTGTCGCCTTGGCGGCGGCGGCATAATTTTCGCCGTCTACGATGTAGGCCATGATGCTCGGATGCGTGAGCGATTTTCCGGGACGCAACTCCTCAACGGAGACCGGCGGTATCGGGCCGCCGGCCTGTCCGATCGTTGCGGCGACGCCGAACGGGCGCACGCATTGGATGGTCTTAGAAAGCATGCTGCCGCCGATGCCGTCATAGGCGGCATCGACGCCACGGCCGCCCGTCAGCCGTTTCACTTCGCCGACCACATCCGCGTCGCGCCCGACGATCACGTGATCGGCGCCGTGGTTGCCGGCAAGCCCGGCCTTTTCCTGCGAACTGACGGTCCCGATGATCGTCGCCCCGAGATGTTTTGCCCATCGCACCAGAATGGTGCCGAGGCCGCCCGCGGCCGCATGGACGAGGACGATCGTGCCGGGGCCGACCTTGTAGGTTTGCGTCAGCAGCATGTAGGCGGTCATGCCCTTTAGCATCGAGGCGGCGGCGACGCGCGACGGGATCTCATCCGGAAGGCGGATGGCGCGCGCGGCGGGCAGCAGGCGTGTTTCGGCATAGGCGCCGACCGCGCCGGCATAGGCAACGCGGTCACCCGGTTTCAGCTCGGTGACGCCGGTGCCAACGGCCTCTACGATGCCCGCGCCCTCGACGCCTAGGACGGCCGGATAGGCCGGCAGGGGATAGATGCCCTTGCGGTGGTAGATGTCGAGGAAATTCATGCCGATCGCTTCGTGCCGTATGTGGATCTCATCGGGGCCAGGCCGCTTTGGCGTGCGCTCCAAGACCTGCAGTTGTTCGATGCCGCCCGGCGTCTGAAGTGTAACGATCTTGTCCATGACTGTGCTCCGATTTGCTGTTGCGGCAATCATGGCCGATGGCTTGTTGATCGAAAATTCCCTATTGTTTGCCAATCGATGGGAAAAAATGATCAATGTTCGATTGGGAAAATCTCCGCTACTTCGCAGCCCTGGCGCAGACCGGAACGTTGCTCGGCGCGGCCCGCTTACTCGGCGTGGAGCACGCGACGGTCGCCCGCCGCGTCGCCCGTCTGGAAGCGCAGATGAGTGTGAAACTCATAGATCGGCGCGGACGGCGCGTGTCGCTGACGGCAGATGGGGAGCGGGTCGCAGTGATGGCCGAGCGCATGGGCGAGGAGGCGCGGGCAATCGAACGCGTGAGTCTTGCTGCCGGCGGCGGCCTTGCGGGCGACGTCAGGGTAAGCGCGCCGCCGACGCTTGCGGCCGCCCTGCTTGCCGGGCCGCTTGTCGAACTGCGGCGCAACTATCCGGACATCGGCATCACCATTGTCGGCGAGACGCGCTACGCCTCGCTCGACCGGCGGGAGGCGGATATTGCGGTCCGAATGACGAAGCCGGAGCAGGGCGACTTTACCGTTACCAAGCTTGGCGACGTGGCTTTTGGATTCTATGCCTCCCCGGCCTATCTGGCTTCCGTGCCTGAGGAGGCCTGGAGCTTCATCGCCTATGACGAAACGATGTCGAGCTCGCCGCAGTCGATGCGCCTGCTCGATGTGGCGAATGGGCGAAAACTTTCCATCAGGGCCACGACGCTCGAATTCCAGCTTTCCGCCGCGAAAGCCGGCGGCGGCGTCGCTCTCCTGCCGAATTTTCTCCTTGCCGGCGCGGATGACCTTGTGGAGGTCATTCGGGAGACGAAGCCGCTGACGCGTGAAGTCTGGCTGGTCGTTCACTCGGATATCAGAAATGTTCCGATCATCCGCGCGGTGATGGAGACTTTGAAAAGGAACTGGCCTTATTAATATCCTATGCCGCGTTGGTACGGATCGGCTGGATCAAAATGTCGGTCGGAATCCCGAGATGCTCATGCAGCCGGCGTATCATTTCGAGAGGGATCGCCTGCGATTGAGAATTTCCGCTATGCGTCCCCGACTGCCGAGGATTGGCTCAAGGTCCTTGCGGCTCAAGCCCTGGTGTTCCATGCGGAACAGAATGGCGTCGATTGGGTCGGGCAGATCGATTGGATAGTGTGACGCCTCGTAGCCATCGATCAGCGTCGCGAGAATGTCCAGTTTGTCTGCTTCGGGCGAACCATCCGGCGCATCCCAGAGTTGCTTTAAAAGAGTGAGCGCATTCTCGTAGTCTTCATTACTCCGGATGGGTCTTAGTTCACTCATAATCCACCACTGCAGCATCGATCTTGTTGTAATCAAGGCCGCTTGACCTTTCTGACCCTGCGGACTTTCGACAAATTGCGTCAATGTTCGCCGGGCGATCACTCTCATGGAAGTTCTATGATGCTCCCATTTTGGGTTCAATGGTGAGGTTGCTCTTCGCTGCCTCGCCCGCCACATAGGTCTCCACGATCGCCCGGTCATCGCCCATCGTCTGGAGCAGGAAGAGCTCTTCCGGAAGAGTCTTCACGACGTCCATCTTCAGCGCCATGGCAGGCGTTGCCGCTGCGTTCAGGACGACGAGATCGGCGTCCGTGCCTTCATCCAGCGTGCCGATGCTGTCTGCAAGCGAGAGTGCTTCGGCATTGCCGAGCGTCATGTAGTAATAGCTTTCGAGCGGGTTGAGGCGCTCGCCGAGGAGCTGTTGGATCTTGTAGGCTTCGTCCATCGTGCGCAGCAACGAATAGCTGGAGCCGCCGCCGATATCGGTGGCGACGCCGATCCTGACGGGTTTTTCGCGACGCGCGAGTGCCTTCAGCGGGAAGAGGCCGGAGCCGAGGAAGAGGTTGGACGTCGGGCAGTGAACGGCGACGGCGCCCGCCTCATTCATGGCGCCGGCCTCGCGATCGGAGAGGTGGATGCAGTGGCCGAAGAGGCTCTTCGGCCCAAGCAGACCGTAGCCGGCGTAGATATCGGTGTAGTCGATCGCGTCCGGATAGAGCTCGCAAGTGAACCTGATCTCCTCGTGATTTTCCGAGAGGTGCGTCTGGATGTGCAGGTCCGGAAATTCCTGGGCGAGCGCCTGGGCCGCCTCCATCTGCTGCGGCGTTGAGGTGATCGCGAAGCGCGGCGTGATGGCGACGTGGTTTCGGCCTTTGCCGTGCCAGTCGGCAATCACCTGCCGCGTTTCGTCATAGCCCATCTGAGGCGTGTCGAGCAGGCCCTGAGGCGCATTGCGGTCCATCATCACCTTGCCACCGACCATGCACATGTTCCGGCGTATGGCCTCCGCGAAATAGGCATCGGCGGAGGTCTTGTGGACGGAGCAATAGGCGGCGGCCGTCGTCGTGCCGTGACGGATCAGTTCGTCGTAGAAATGCGTCGCGATCTTCTGCGCATGCGCGCTTTCGACGAAGCGGCATTCCTCCGGGAAGGTATAGGTGTTCAGCCATTCGAGCAGGTCGGCCGCGTAGGAGGCGATCACCTGCATCTGCGGAAAATGCAGGTGCGTGTCGATAAAGCCCGGCATGATCAGGTGCGGGCGGTGGTCGATTTCGACCGCATCCGCCGGAGCCTTCTTCCTGATGCCGGCGTAGGCGCCGATCGCGGTGATCTTGCCGGCCTCGATCACCAGGCCGCCGTCGGTCTCGTAGCTATAGCTCTCCGTATCGATGAGACTGAGCGGAGCGCGCTTGAACGAGAGCAGGCGCCCGCGCAGGAGTTTTGTCGTCATTGCTGTTTGCCTTCGACTGCGCTTTCGAACCAGGCGACGAGCAGCTTGCGCTCGTCCGGCGTGATATCCGTCACATTGCCGGGCGGCATGGCATGGCTGCGGCCTGCCTGTATATAGATTTCGCGCGCATGGGCGGCGATTTCCGCGTCATTTTCGAAGATGACGCCGTTCGGCGGGCGGGCAAGGCCCTCGTAGACGGGTTCGGCAGCATGGCACATCGAACAGCGCGTCGAGATCAGCTCCTTGACGGCAGGGAAGTGCGGATCGCCGGCGAATTGCTGGAACGCCGGCGCAACAGCGGCAGTCGTATCGCGTTCGCCCGTCAGCGCCTTCGGCACGGTCGAAAGCCACATGATAAGGATGAAGAGGATGACCGTTGCGATCCATGTCCAGGTCGGCCGTCCCTTGCGCGCGTGCGTCGTGTTGAACCAGTGGCGGATGGTGACGCCCATCAGGAAGACGAGAGCGGCGATCACCCAGTTGTAGGCGGTGCCGAAGGCCAGTGGATAGTGGTTCGACAGCATGAAGAAGATGACGGGCAGCGTGAGGTAGTTGTTGTGCAGCGAGCGCTGCTTGGCGATCTGCCCGTATTTCGGATCGGGCGTGCGCCCCGCGATGAGGTCGGCGACGACGATCTTCTGGTTGGGGATGATAACCATGAAGACGTTGGCCGACATGATCGTCGCGGTGAAGGCGCCGAGATGCAGGAAAGCGGCGCGGCCGGTGAAAAGCTGTGTGTAGCCCCAGGCCATGAAGACGATCACCGCATAGAGCACGGCCATCAGTCCCCAGGTGTTCTTGCCAAGCGGCGACTTGCAGAGCAGGTCGTAGACGACCCAGCCGACGGCGAGCGAAGCAAGTGACATCAGGATCGCCACCGGCGCGCTGATGTCGAGCACATGGCGGTCGATGAGGAAGAGGTCGGCACCGCCGTAATAGACGATGCAGAGCATCAGGAAGCCGGAGAGCCAGGTGAAGTAGCTTTCGTACTTGAACCAGGTCAGGTGCTCGGGCATCTGCGCCGGGGCCACCAGGTATTTCTGGATGTGATAGAACCCTCCGCCATGCACCTGCCATTCCTCGCCATAGGCGCCCGGCGGAAGATGCGGCCGCTTCACCAGGCCGAGGTCGAGGGCGATGAAATAAAACGACGAGCCGATCCAGGCGATCGCGGTGATGACGTGAAACCAGCGCGCCGCGAAAGCCAGCCATTCCCACGCTATGGCATATTCATACATTCAGTTCCCCTATCTTCCTCCGACTCGCCACATTGCAGAAAGTTGCCGCGGGAGGGAAGGGGTAGAGCCTCAGTCGGCTATCTTGCCGAGGACCACGTACCGGCGATCGTTTCCCTCGACTATCGTGAACGCCGCGGATTTGCTGTCCGCGCAATTCATTGCTGTGAAATTTCCTGGCAATTTGCTTGGAAGAGCTAGCTGGATCGCGGCATGGGCCGCCAAAAAGTCGAGCTTAGCAGAGCGGCTAAAGCGGAGAACGCCGATCTTCGACTCTTGAATAAGGATGATTGCCCAACTGCCTTCGTCGCCGCGATATCCGATATTGGCGAGATGCTCGTTAGCGCGATCGCCACCAGTCACCATTTCGTGAAGTCTGTCTTCATAAGGTCCAAGAACACAAACGCGGTCAAACTGCTCTGCGATGAGCAGATGTGCAGGCTGTGGCTCACCGGGTTTAAGTCTCTGAAAATCGACAGGATCTGAATAGTAATACGTCGCGGCCGCGATCAAGGCTGATGCCAGGAGCATAGGAATTGCCGCGACGTGTTTCCGCCCGAAAGGTCTCCAATTCAGTCTGCGTCGCCGCACTTTTCCCGATCCTTTATGTCATTAAAAGTTGCAGAAACTATTAGGATGGCACGTCTCATTTGAATATGTTGCGCCGCAAAATTTAGTGATCCTTGAAATGTCACGAGTCGGTTACAATTACAATTGTAGCCGCCGGGGTGAGGTGGAAACCGCATTGGGGCGGCGCATTCATCGACGGAGAAGATGCCCATGCGCAGCATTCTGGCAAGTGTGATGATTGCGTTCGCGTCGAGTGTGAGTGCTCACGACGCGCCAGCGGGTTGGTCTTACGAACCTTTCTGTTGCAATGGCGACAACCATACAGGCGATTGCCAGATGATCCCTTCGAAGAGCGTCAAAGTGACGCCCCGGGGATATCGCGTGACGCTGCTGCCCGGAGACCACCGGCTGGTGACGCGGGCTCATGTCTTCATGCTGCCGATGACGAAGGCGATGCAATCCGGCGATGGTGAGTACCATCTCTGCCTGTTCCCGAACGAGGATACGCCGCGCTGCTTCTACGCGCCGGAAATGGGTTATTGAGCGCCCCTTAGAGATCGTACGCGCCCATCTCGTCGATGATCCAGTTCCGGAAGGCCCTGATCTTCGGCACATTCCGGCGGTTCCCGGGATAGGCCAGCCAGTAATCGCGGCCGTCGTTGCAGGATAGTTCGAAAGGTTGATAGAGCCTGCCTGCGGCGATATCCTCTTCGAAATGCCCCGGATTCAGAATGGCGACGCCTTGCCCCGCCGCGGCTACACTCGCGTCCATGATTTGCGTGCCGAGTTCGTTTCTGGGGAATTTCTCCAGTCCCGGATTATCGATCCCTGCTGCGGCAAACCAAATCCGCCACCAATGGTCCCCGGCGCTGATGATCGATAGTTTGAGGAGATCGGCGGGCGTATGAACGCCGCCGACCTTGGCAGCAAGCCGCGGACTTAACATCGGCGAAAAATCGAGGCGCATGATGCGATGGCAACAGAGGCCCGGCCAATTGCCGTCGCCCCAGCGGACAGCCAGATCGGCCGCCTCCCTGTTGAAATCTATGAGTGTTGCAGATGTCTTCAGCCTGACGGCAATGTTAGGATGTTTTAGCTGAAACGAGCCAAGATGGCGTGACAGCCACTGTTGGGCAAAAGTCGCTGTCGAATGGATCGTCAGAGTCTCCTCGGATGCTTGTCGAAGCGATTCCATCGCCTCGGCCAGCATCGCGAAACCTTCGGTGACCCTTGGCGCCAGCCGTTCACCGGCATCGGTAAGGCTAATCATGCGCGGGCGGCGCAGGAACAGCGGTTCGCCGATATTCTCTTCCAGCAGCTTCACTTGATAGCTGACGGCAGTCTGCGTCATGCCGAGCTCTTCGCCCGCCTTGGTGAAGCTACCGAGCCGCGCCACAGCCTCAAAGACGCGCAGCGCATTCAGCGGGAACTGTTTCGACAGCTTCATGGATAAGTTCTCTTTATGCATTCAGACGATTGTTCGATTGGAATTGCAGCATTTTTAGCGGCACTCTGCAAGCCATAGCATCAGTTGAACAAAGGTGATGTCATGGATTGCCATGCTATCGAGGAAAGCGCGAAACCCGTCAATCTCTCGCTTTCAGCGCTTGTTTCAGGCATCGCGGCGTGGGCTTATGGCAAGATATTCCACCCGTCGCGGCTCGATCTCGAGGGCACACCGGACCGCGTGAAGCGCGATCTCGGCTTCCTGGATGGACGCGATCCGCGCTACGAGGCCGATCTCTGGCGATAGGCGGAAAGCGCCGTCAAGATTTCGGCGGCGGTCATGGCGGCGATCACTTCCGGCCGCTTGTCCCTGACCGCCGAACCGCCGATCGGCAGCGTGAGGCGGTCGAGCAAGCTTCGCTCGCCTCCTTCGCGCATAAGCCAGTTTGCGAAGGTCGCGCGTTTCGTGGCCGAGCCGATCATGCCGGTATAGGCAAGATCGGTTCTCTCCAGCGCCTCGCGCGCGATCAGGAAGTCCAGCGAATGGTCGTGCGTGAGGATGACGACGGCGGAACCGCCGGGCATCTCCTTCACCAGCGCTTCCGGCATCGGCATAAGCCGCGTCTTCGTTTCCGCCGGCAGGTTCGCAAGCTCTTCCTTGCGCGTCTCGACCACCATCACGGAGAGCGGCAGCGGCGCAAGTGCCGCAGCGAGCGCGTGCCCGACATGGCCTGCACCGAAAAGATAGACTTCCGGCCGGCGCTCCGTTTCTTCGGCCTGCCGTGCTCGCAGTTCCGCCATCAGTTCATCCGTCACCCGCCGGAACCGCAATTGCGTACGCCCGCCGCAGCACTGCCCGATCTCCGGTCCCAGCGGAATATCCATGACCTCGCTGCCGCCGCCCGCAAGCAGTTCGCGCGCGTTGCGGATCGCCATGAACTCCAACTGCCCACCGCCGATCGTGCCCCAAGCGGCGTTTTCGGAGACGAGCATGAAGGCGCCGGCTTCGCGTGGGGTCGAACCCTGGGTTTCGAGGACGTCGATGAGGATGATGGCTGGGTGGGCGGACGCGAACGAGAGGAAAGAGGAAGTCATGGCGCGAAAGCACCCCCCTCTGTCCTGCGGGACATCTCCCCCACAAGAGGGGAGATTGATATGACGCGCGCTTGCCGCCAAACAATATGCGAATTATCACAGCCTGCTGGTCGCAGGGAGCCGACGTCTCTAGACGACCTCCCCCCCTGTGCGGGAGATGTCCCGCAGGACAGAGGGGGGTACAACTTGCACCAGCTTCCCCGCTCATTCCCCTTGACTTGAGACGTTAGTGAGCAAGCCACTCTTACACCCGCTTCATCCGCTCCACCGCCATCAGTACCTGCTCCGGCGTTGCCGGGGCGTCGAGCCGTGGGCAGACCTTGTAGTCGGCGACGCTGGCGACCGCCATGGAGAGCGCTTCGAGCACGGAGATCGCCAGCATGAGGGGTGGTTCGCCGACGGCCTTGGAGCGGCCGATGGTGGGCTCGGCGTTTTCCGACCACTCGGCGAGGCGAACGTTGAATATCTTCGGACGGTCGGAGGCGAGTGGGATCTTGTAGGTCGAGGGCGCATGTGTGCGCAGCCGGCCCTTGTCGTCCCACCAGAGTTCTTCCGTCGTCAGCCACCCCATGCCCTGCACGAAGCCGCCTTCCACCTGGCCGATATCGATCGCGGGGTTCAGCGAGCGGCCGACATCGTGAAGGATGTCGGTGCGGTCGATCAGATATTCGCCGGTCAGCGTATCGATCGAGACTTCGCTGCAGGCGGCACCATAGGCGAAGTAATAGAAAGGCGTGCCGCGGCCGGCGGCCCGATCCCAATGGATCTTCGGCGTCTTGTAAAAGCCTGCTGCCGAAAGCTGCACGCGGGCGAAATAGGCCTGCTTTATGAAATTGGGGAAGGGGATTTCCGCCTCGCCAACGCGCACCCGGTTCGGCAGGAAGATGATGTCCGACGCGTCGACGTTCCATTTGTCTGCGGCGAAGGCAACGAGCCGCTCCTTGATCTGCCGGGCGGCGTCATGGGCGGCCATGCCGTTCAGGTCGGAGCCGGACGAGGCGGCGGTCGCGGACGTGTTCGGCACCTTGCCGGTGGTCGTCGCGGTGATCTTCACGCGGTCGATATCGACCTGGAAGCTGTCGGCCAGCACCTGCGCGACCTTGGTGTAGAGGCCTTGGCCCATCTCGGTGCCGCCGTGGTTCAGGTGGATCGAACCGTCCTGATAGATATGCACCAGCGCCCCCGCCTGGTTGAAGGCGGTCATGGTGAAGGAGATGCCGAATTTCACCGGCGTCAGCGCGATGCCCTTGCGGATGTAGCGGCTGTCGCGGTTGAAGCCGATGATGGCATTGCGGCGTGCCTGGTAATCGGCGCTTTCCTCCAGTTCCTCGACGATGCGCAGGACGATGTTGTCTTCAACTTCCTGATGGTATGGCGTCGTCGTGCGGCCGGAACCCGGCTGTCCGTAGAAGTTCAGCTTGCGGATTTCGAGCGGATCCTTGGCGACCGCGTAAGCGATCTCTTCGATGAAGCGCTCGGCCCCCAGCATGCCTTGCGGCCCGCCGAAGCCGCGGAAGGCGGTATTGGAGACGGTATGCGTCTTCAGCGGCATCGAGGTCAGATGCACATGCGGGTAGAAATAGCTGGAATCGGCGTGGAAGAGGGCACGGTCCGTCACCGGGCCGGAGAGGTCGGAAGAAAAGCCGCAGCGCGCCGCATAGGTCGCGTCGACGGCGTGGATGCGGCCTTCGTCGTCAAAACCCAGCTCGTAATCCACCAGGAAGTCGTGGCGCTTGCCGGTGGAGCTCATGTCCTCGTCGCGGTCAGGACGGAACTTGACGGCGCGCTTCAGCTTCTTGGCGGCGATGGCGGCAAGCGCTGCAAACTGGTTGCCTTGCGTTTCCTTGCCGCCGAAACCGCCACCCATGCGGCGCACGTTCACCGTCACGGCATTCGACGGAATGTTCAGCACGTGACCGACGATATGCTGGATCTCGCTCGGGTGTTGAGTCGAGGCCCAGACGGTCACATCGTCATCCTCGCCGGGGATCGCCATGGCGATGTGGCCTTCGAGGTAGAAATGCTCCTGACCACCGATGCGCATCTGGCCCTTGAGGCGATGCTGGGCGTTGTCCATCTCGGCCTTGGCGTCGCCGCGCTGCAATGTCATCGGAGTGACGACGAGCGGGCTGCCGTTTTCGAGCGCACCCTCGATATCGCTCCAATGCGGCAGGTCGCGATACTCGATCTTCGCCTTCTGCGCGGCATGGCGCGCGGCGTCGCGGGTTTCGGCGATCACGGCAAAGATCGGCTGACCGTGGAATTCGACGTTGGCGTCGGCAAGAAGCGGCTCGTCATGGCTGCCGTTGGAACTGACGTCGTTGGCGCCCGGCACGTCCTTGCCGGTGAAGACCCAAACGACGCCAGGGTGTCTGCGGACTTCCGAAAGATCCATGCTGAGAATCTCGGCATGGGCGCGGTCGGAGGTGCCGAGCGCGCCGTGCAGCAGGCCGGCGGGTTCGGGAATGTCATCGATATAATCGGCAGTTCCGGTCACATGCTTATGCGCTGAATCATGTTTCAGCGACGCGTGCATGGGGCCGCTGATGATGACTTTGGTGGTGTCGAAGGTGGATTTATCCATGGCGCACCTCCCGGGTGAATATGGGAGCCGCTACCTTTGCCTCCTCCCTCATTCCTATGCTTGTCACACGAATCCAGCCACGGCGCGTCTGCGCCGTGAATGAATCATTCGCCTGAAGGGAGTCTCTCGCGCCCAAGGACTTGGGCGCACTGGATTCCTGTGACAAGCACAGGAATGAGGAGGAGAGGGTGGGCTTGCGAGTTTTTTCTGCCTGCACTGCCATCCGCCCTACGGGCACCTTCTCCCCGAGGGGAGAAGGGGAAACCGAGACGGCGCGGCATCCCCTTCTCCCCAGCCGGGGAAAGGTGGCGGCAGCCGGATGAGGGGGTGGGCTTGCACCAATGCTGATCACCATCACGCCACTCCCTCGAACCGCTTCAATTCCACCGGCGTGCCAACCGTTTCCAGGTAGAAGCGCTTGAGCAGGTTCTTTGCCGTCAACTGCCGGTATTCGGCGGTGGCGCGCCAGTCGGTGAGGGGCTGGAAATCGGCATCGAAGGCGCCACGTGCCTTGTCGACGGTTTCCTCGTTCCACGGCTTGCCGATGAGATCGGATTCGACGGTGCGGGCGCGCTTTGGCGTTGCGGCCATGCCGCCGAACGCGATGCGCACGTCGTTGACGTCGCCGGCCTCGTCGAGCGTCAGATAGAAGGCGCCGAGCACGGCGGTGATGTCCTCGTCGCGGCGCTTGGTGATCTTGTAGACCGCGAAATGGCTGCCTTCGGCCGGGTAGGGCATGAAGACGCTTTCGACGAATTCGCCGGGCTTGCGGTCCTGCTTGCCGTATTCGACGAAATAGTCCTCCAGCCGCAGCATGCGCGTGCCCGCTGCCGAGCGCATCTTCAGCGTCGCGCCGAGCGCGATCAAAGGCGGCGGGCTGTCGCCGATCGGCGAGCCGTTGGCGATGTTGCCGCCGATCGTGCCCATGTTGCGCACCTGCTCGCCGCCGATGCGGTTGATGAGATTGCCGAGCGTCGGCACTTTCGGGGCGAGGGCTTCGAAAGCCTTGGTATAGGTGACGCCCGCGCCGATCGTGACGCCGCCATCGGTCACCTTGATCGTCTGCAACTCGTTCAGGTGGTTGATGAAGACGGCAGGGTTCAGGGCGCGCATCTGCTTCGTCACCCAGAGCCCGACATCGGTCGAGCCGGCGACGACGGTCGCGTCCGGCTCCTCGGCCAGAATGCGCGCCAGCGCCTCGACCGAACCAGGAACGATTAACCGCTCCTCGCCGGATGCGATCGTGATCGTCTCGCGCGTCTGCATCGCCCAGAGCCTTGAGACGATCTCGGAGCGAGTCTTTTCGAGCGGGTCGAAGAGCGTGCTCGGGCGCGCGCGGCTGACGGCTTCGGCCGCCTTGACGATCGGCTCGTAACCTGTGCAGCGACAGAGATTGCCCTGTAACGCCTTTTCGATCTCGGGCCGTCCAGGCTTCTCGTTTGTAAGCCACAGGCCGTAGAGGGACATCACGAAGCCCGTGGTGCAGAAGCCGCATTGCGAGCCGTGATAGTCCACCATCGCCTGCTGCACCGGATGCAGCGTACCGTTCCTGGCGGCCAGGTGCTCGACGGTGACGACATGCGTGCCGTTCAGCGATCCCAAGAAGCGGATGCAGGCATTGACCGTCTCGTAGAAGAGCTTGCCGTCGAGCAGGCGGCCGACGAGCACCGTGCAAGCGCCGCAATCGCCCTCGGCGCATCCTTCCTTCGTGCCGGTCAGCCGGCGCCTCAATCGCAGAAAATCAAGAAGCGTCTCGGTCGGGTGGACATCGGTAAGCGCGATGTCCTCGCCGTTGAGGATGAAGCGGATGCTGTCTTTCATGATGTTCCTTATTCTTGTTTTTGAAATGGTTATGCCGCGGTCCAGCCTCCGTCAATCGAGATGTGGGTGCCGGTCACCTGCCGGGCGTCGTCGCTGGCGAGGTAGAGCGCCATGGCGCCGATCTCCTCGGCCTTGACGAATTCGTGCGTCGGCTGGGCCTTGAGGATGACCTCGGTCTTTACCTGCTCTTCGGTCATGCCGCGGGCCTTGGCCGTATCCGGTATCTGCTTTTCGACGAGCGGCGTCAGCACATAGCCGGGGCAGATGGCGTTCACGGTCACGCCGAATTCGGCAAGTTCGAGTGCGGCTGTCTTCGTCAGACCTAATATACCATGTTTTGCGGCCACATAGGCGGACTTGAACGGCGAGGCAACGAGGCCGTGCGCCGAGGCGATATTGATGATGCGGCCATGTTTCTTCGCCTTCATCAGCGGGATGGCGGCACGCATCGTATGAAACGAGCTCGACAGGTTGATGGCGATGATCTGGTCCCACTTCTCGATCGGGAAATCCTCGATCTTCTCGACATGCTGGATGCCGGCATTGTTGACTAGCACGTCGACGGTACCGAAGGTCTTTGCCACCGTGCCGATCAGGTCGGCTATCTCCGCTGGCTTCGTCATATCTGCCGGATGGTAGAGCGCGCTTCCTTTGGAAAGTGATTCAAGCCGCTCCACTATCGCCTTGATCTCATCCGAATTTCCGAAGCCGTTGATGACGACATTGTCGCCCTTGCCGGCAAAGGCGGTGGCGATCGCAAGCCCAATGCCGCTGGTGGATCCAGTGACAACAACGGTTCTCTTCATGCTCATCTCCCTTTGGCTTGTTTTCGCGACGCAATATCGCGAAGGTTATGCCCAAAGCGGCGCTTCTGGCAATCGCGCGGGAGAGACGATTTGTAGGCCGGCGACAACGACCGAAGGCCGGATGAGAGCTGTTTCTTTTTCGTTTTATTTTCTTTTCAGGTTCGCTTTGGTGCCCTATTGATTTCTGCAACAAAGCACTGCGCATGGGAGGGACAGGCGTGAGCGGATATGTTTTGGCGATCGATCAGGGCACGACATCGACGCGGGCGATCATTTTCGATGGCGAGATGAGGATCGCCGGCGCGGGGCAGAAGGAGTTCACGCAATTCTATCCGCGTTCAGGCTGGGTTGAGCACGATCCGGAGGAAATCTGGGATTCGGTGGTTTCCACCATCCACATGGCGCTGCGCGAGGCGAAAATCGAAGCCAAGGATATCGCAGCACTCGGCATCACTAACCAGCGCGAGACGGTCGTCGTCTGGGAGCGCGAGACCGGCAAGCCGATCCACAACGCTATCGTCTGGCAGGACCGCCGCACGGCGAACTACTGCGACAATCTCAAGCGCCAGGGCCTCGAAAAGACGTTCACCAAGAAGACAGGGCTGATCCTCGATCCCTATTTCTCCGGCACCAAGCTTTCCTGGTTGCTAGCCAACGTAAAAGGGGCACGGGCGCGCGCTGTCAAGGGCGATCTCTGCTTCGGCACGATCGACACCTTCCTGATCTGGCGGCTGACCGGCGGCAATAGCTTCGTCACCGATGCCACCAATGCATCGCGCACGCTGATGTACAATATTGCCGAGAACAACTGGGACGAAGACCTGCTCGATATCCTGCGCGTGCCGGCCGCCATGCTGCCGGAGGTGAAGGACTGCGCTGACGATTTCGGTATTGCCGATGCCGCGATCTTCGGCGCCGCGATCCCGATCTTCGGCGTTGCCGGCGACCAGCAGGCCGCGACCATCGGCCAGGCTTGCTTCGAGCCCGGCATGATGAAATCGACCTACGGCACAGGCTGCTTCGCGCTCTTGAATACCGGCGCCGACATGGTGCGCTCTAACAACCGGCTGCTCACCACAATCGCTTACCGCCTGAACGGCGAGACGACCTATGCGCTTGAAGGCTCGATCTTCATTGCGGGGGCTGCCGTGCAGTGGCTGCGCGACGGCCTCGGGATCATCGACCGCGCTTCGAAGACCGGCGAGCTTGCGGAACGGGCCGACCCGACACAAGAGGTCTATCTCGTCCCCGCCTTCACCGGCCTTGGCGCGCCGCACTGGGATCCGAAGGCGCGCGGCGCGATCTTCGGCCTCACCCGCAACAGCGGTCCAGCCGAATTCGCCCGCGCGGCTCTCGAAGCCGTCTGCTACCAGACCCGCGACCTGCTCGATGCCATGCAAAAGGACTGGAGGAACGGCAAGGACGACACGGTGCTTCGCGTCGACGGCGGCATGGTCGCCTCCGACTGGACGATGCAGCGGCTGGCCGACCTGCTCGAAGCTCCCGTCGACCGCCCGGCCATTCTCGAAACCACCGCTCTTGGTGCTGCCTGGCTTGCCGGGAGCAGGGCAGGCGTGTGGCCCGACCGCAAGACCTTCTCGGCTAAATGGAAACGCGACCGGCGCTTCGAGCCGGACATGGATGAGAAGACGCGGGCCGCGAAGATCAAGGGGTGGCGCAATGCGGTGAAGCGGACGCTGAGCGGCTTTTAGTATTGCTTTCGCGCGGCTATCGCCGCCTTGGCCGCTTCAAGTTGCAATTACTTGCCGCTTCCGCCCTGCCGGCGGAGCGTAGAGCCAGCCGGCGCCGCTGCGATGGGCGACCGCCTTGATGGCGAGCGACAGGCCGATCGCCACGACCACGACAAGCGGTGCGGTCACATAGCCGCTTGCCGCATGTGCCTTCACCAGCGCCGCGATCGCTGCCACCAGCAGCGAAACGATCATGACGTGGGTCACATAGACCGGAAGCGTATTGCGACCAAAATAGGCGAAAGCATGCAGGACTGGCTGCAGCCGGGACATCAGCACGGCGGTTCCGCAGAACCATGCCAGACCAGCGATGGAAGAGAGCAGCGCCCAGCTGCCTTTTTCGACGGCCTGCAGCCGCCAGCGCAACAGATAGAGTGCCGCAAAGAGCAGGAAGCCGCCGAATGCCGTGAGAAGTGGGCGCTCCGTGATCGTGCCGACCACGGATTTTCCGTACCAGCAGCCGAAGAGGAAGAAGACAAAATACTGCAGCACATTGCGATGGGTGAAGAGGTCGACCTGCAGATGCTCGCCGAAGGCGAGGATCGAGACCACTGCGGCGATCGCGATCGCCGCCGCATGATGGGCGGAGGAGAGGAGCTTTGTGGCAACCATGAAGATCGCCAGTGCCCAGATGAACCAGATGCCGGTGTTAGGCGCCCACCACATCTCGATCAGCTGGTAGGGATCGCTGCCTTCGCCCGGTACCAGGGCGTTGGTCTGGACATAGCGGAAGAACAGCCAGCGCGCGGTGCTCCAGATCGCGAAGAGATAGACGAGCAGCCAGATTTTCCGGCGCAAAAAGTCGCGCCAGGACGCCTGTACGGCCGATGCCGCAAGAAAGCCGGAGACGGTGAAAAACAGCGGCATCCGGATCGGCGTCATGATGCCGCTGAGGCGGGCATAGAGGTCCGGGGCGATCTCGTGGAAGTCGTGGTAGAGGAGCGTGTGGTAGATGACCACGAGGATGATCGACATACCCTTGGCGATGTCGAGCCAAGCGATGCGGTTTTTTTGCTGCATGGCCGCTCCCCGAATTGTGCAACGCAACGGCAATAAATAGGCGAATTTCGTCAAAAGCGAGGGCGCGCAGCCAATCTCTTCATCGGGGCGGAATGCCGCAGCAAGGCCGCTTGTCAATTCTGTACCGATAGGTACAATGTGATCATATTGGTACAGGAGATCATCATGAGTGCACTTGTCCCGCCTTTCACACTAGAAACCGCAACGCAGAAAGTCCGCATGGCGGAGGATGGCTGGAATAGCCGTGATCCGCAAAGAGTATCGCTCGTCTATACGCCGGACAGCAGCTGGCGGAACCGGGCGGAATTCATCAACGGCCGCGCGGAGATCGTCGCGTTCCTGACGCGCAAATGGGCAAAGGAGCTGGATTATCGGCTGATCAAGGAACTCTGGACCTTCGGCGGGAACCGCATCGCCGTGCGCTTTGCCTATGAATGGCATGACGACAGCGGCAACTGGGTCCGCTCCTATGGCAACGAGAACTGGGAATTCGATGCGGCGGGCTTGATGCAGCGGCGTTTCGCCTGCATCAACGATCTGCCGATCAAGGAATCGGACCGTAAATTCCACTGGCCACTCGGCCGGCGGCCGGATGATCATCCCGGCCTATCCGACCTCGGCCTTTGAAAGGAGGGCGTCAGATCTGAAAACGCTCTACGAACGCACCGATGTCGTACCGCTGCTTGCCGAAATCTTCCGCGAACTGGGCTTCGAGGGCGCGACGCTCAGCCGGATCACCGAGCGGACCGGCATCGGCAAGGGAAGCCTCTATCACTTCTTTCCCGGCGGAAAGGAAGAGATGGCGGCAGTCGTACTCGCCGATGTCGACACCTGGTTCGAGCAATTCGTCTACGAGCCGCTTCGTCGCGACGATCCTGCGCAAGCGATCGCCGCGATGTGGAAGAATGTCGATGTCTATTTCCGCTCCGGCGGCCGGATCTGCCTAGTCGGCGCCTTTGCGCTGGACGAGACCCGCGAGCGATTTGCGGCCGTCATCAACAGCTATTTCCAGCGGTGGATCGATGCGCTCGCCGATGCACTCGTCCGCAGCGGCCGCCCGGCCGGCCAGGCGAGGGCGGTGGCCGAGGACGCCGTGCTCGGCATCCAGGGGGCTCTTGTGCTGTCGCGCGCGCTGGATGACAAGGCCTTGTTCAAGCGCGCGCTGGATCAGATGGCGAAGCGGTTGAGCGCCACTTGAGCATAGCCGGTGCTGCCAGCTCCTTGGCGTCCTCGCATTGCCGTGGCTTGCCGATCCTCCGAACGATAATTTTTTGCTGCGTCCTGTCGGTTGCCGGGTTACTTCTTCGTCATTGAGGAAGAGGAGTGAGAGATGCTTTACGCAATCCTTTGCTATGCCAATGAAGAGACGGTTTTCTCCTGGTCCAAGGAGGAGGAAGACGCCGTCATGGCGAAGCTTCATGCCGTACAGGCTCCCGTCGCCCAGGCCGGAAAACTTGGTCCCGTCGGGCGGCTGATGCCGACGACTGCGGCAACCACCGTGCGCAAGGGCAAGGAAGAACCGCTCGTGCTCGACGGCCCGTTTGCCGAAACCAAGGAAGCGCTGCTCGGCTTCTACGTGGTCGATTTTGAAGCCCTGGACGAAGCGGTCGCCTTTTCGAAGGAGCTGTCGGCGGTCAATCCAGGCTCGACATCCTATGAAATTCGGCCGTTCTACGTCTTCCGACCCGGAGAAGCCTCGACATGACGGATATTGCCTGGATCGATGTTGCGCTGACTGCTGCCCGGCCAAAGGCGCTGGGCGCGCTGCTGCGCTACTTCCGCGATCTCGATATTGCGGAGGAAGCGTTTCAGGAAGCATGCCTGCGCGCGATCCGCACCTGGCCGGACAAGGGGCCGCCGCGCGATCCGACCGCCTGGCTGATCTTCGTCGGCCGCAACAGCGGCATCGATGCGGTGCGCAAGCAGGCGAAGACCCAGGCACTGCCGGACGAAGATCTGATTTCCGACAAAGAGGATGCCGAAAGCGATATCGCCGACCGGCTGGACGAATCCAACTATCGCGACGACATCCTGCGGCTGCTCTTCATCTGCTGCCATCCGGACCTTCCGGCGACACAGCAGATCGCGCTCGCATTGCGGATCGTTTCCGGGCTCTCCGTGCAGCAGATCGCGCGCGCCTTTCTCGTCGGCGAAAGCGCCATGGAGCAGCGGATTACCCGCGCCAAGGCACGGGTCGCGAAAGCCGGCGTGCCGTTCGAGACGCCAGGGCCCGAGGAGCGGGCGGACCGTCTCGCGATCGTCTCAACGATGATCTACCTGATCTTCAACGAGGGTTATTCGCAGGGCGATCCGAAACGCGAGGCCGCCGCCTTCAGCGACGAGGCGATCCGGCTCGGCCGTCTCCTGCTTCGCATCTTTCCGAGCGAGCCGGAGATCATGGGACTGCTGGCGCTGATGCTGCTGCAGATATCCCGACGTGATGCGCGCTTCGATGCCAATGGCGAGTTGGTGCTGCTGGAGGATCAAGACCGCTCGCGTTGGAACCATGCGCTGATCAACGAGGCGCTGAACCTGCTCGACAAGGCGATCCGTCACCGCCGGCCCGGACCCTATCAGCTGCAGGCGGCGATCGCGGCCCTCCATTCGCGGGCGAAGCGCGCCATGGACACGGACTGGGAAGAGATCGATCTGCTTTACGGCGTGCTCGAGCGCCTGCAGCCGTCGCCGGTGGTCACGCTCAACCGGGCGGTTGCGGTATCGAAACTCAAAGGACCGGAAGAAGCGTTGAAGCTCGTCGACACGCTCGGTGAAAAGCTCGACGGCTATTTCTACTATCATGGCCTGCGCGGCGGACTGCTGAAGCAGATGGGCCGAGCGAGGGAGGCGCGCGAAGCCTTCGACCGTGCGATCGCGCTTGCGAATTCCGCTGCCGAAGCGGCTCATATCCGCCTGCAGATCGACAAGCTGCAGAGTGAGCCTGCACACCCGGCTGCGAAATAAATTTCAAGAAAAAATCGCTGACGATGTCGGAACGACAAATGGCGACACGTCCTTGTAACAACCTGATGGAAAACAGGTTTTGCTCAACAGGAGGAATGCTGAAATGATTGCTGATGCAAAACACGAACTCGTTCTCGTGCGCGAATTCGATGCCCCGCGCGAAAAGATCTTCAGGGCGTGGACCGATCCGGAACTCATGAAGGAATGGTTCGTCCCGCGCCCCTGGACGGTGTCCAAGGTCGAGAGCGACGTCCGCCCGGGCGGTTCGAGTCTTGTCGTGATGCGCAGTCCGGAAGGTCAGGAATTTCCAAACCACGGCGTCTATCTGGAAGTCGTCGAAAACGCGAAGATCGTCCTGACGGACGCCTATATCAGTGCCTGGGTTCCATCCGAAAAACCTTTTATGACCGCGGTGGTGCTTCTCGAAGACCTCGGCAACGGCCGGACCAAGTACACCGCCAAAGCGCTGCACTGGCGGGGCCGAAGACAAGGAAGAACATGAAAAGATGGGCTTCCACGAAGGCTGGGGCAAAGCTGCCGATCAGCTTGCCGAGCTTCTGACCCGCATCTGATAGTTTTGGCAGTTCATGCGGGTGCTGAAGCGGTTTCATCTTGATTCCGCCGGCGCCCGCAATCCTTTGATTTTGGATTCGGATTGGCAGTTCCTTATATATGTAGTAACGTTTCTACATATAGGTGATTGCCATGACCGTCATGACAAGCAGGGAATTCAACCAGGATAGCAGCGGCGCGAAGAAGGCGGCCGCAAAAGGGCCGGTCTTCATCACCGATCGCGGCAAGCCTTCGCATGTTCTGTTGACGATCGAGGAATATACCAAACTTGCCGGAAAAGGTCCGAGCATTGCCGAGCTTTTTTATTCTCCTGGCGCGGATGAGATCGAGTTCGAGCCGCCGAGAATTGACGATTTTGGGCTGAAGCCCGTCGATTTCTCCTGATGTATCTCATCGACACGAACGTCCTGTCGGAATTCCGCAAGCTGCTCACCGACAAGGCAGATTCTGTCTTTGCCGAATGGTTTTCGACGGTTTCTTCCGAGCGTCTCTATGTTTCGGTCGTGACGCTTTTCGAGATTGAGAACGGGATATTGAGGCTGGAGCGGCGCGATGCGCATCAAGCTTCGATCTTGCGGAATTGGTTCGTCCAAGCAAGGACGCAGATGCAAGGCCGTATTATCGACATCGACCAGGGGATCGCGCTGCGCTGTGCCGCATTGCACGTGCCCGATCCCCGCTCGACGCGGGATGCGTTTATCGGTGCGACGGCGATCGTGCGCAATCTGACGCTCTTGACCCGCAATACCCGCGACTTCCAGGGGATGGGCGTCGAGATCATCAATCCCTGGGAGCGGCTACCCTAAGTCACCCATCAATTTCATCGAACGGTCCGTTCCAGAATTTCCGGTTGCCCTCCGCTGCCCGTCTTCTTATCTCCATGGGCACATTCAACAGGATGCCGAGCATGGAACTGGGTCTTTATACCTTCGCCGACGTCAATCCGAACCCTGAGCGCAGCAAGGGTGCCGAAGGAGCCGAGCGGCTCAAGCATCTCATCGAGGAGATCGAGCTTGCCGACCAGGTGGGGCTCGATGTGTTCGGGCTCGGCGAACATCACCGGCCCGATTATGCCGTCTCCGCGCCTGCGGTGGCGCTGGCTGCGGCGGCGGTGAAGACCAAGAATATCCGGCTGACCAGCGCGGTGACGGTGCTTTCCTCAGATGATCCAGTTCGTGTGTTCCAGCAGTTTGCAACGCTCGATCTGATTTCCAACGGCCGGGCCGAGATCATGGCGGGGCGTGGCTCGTTCATCGAATCCTTTCCGCTCTTCGGCTACAACCTCGAAGATTACGACCAGCTTTTCGAAGAGAAGCTCGATCTGCTGATGGCCCTCCGCGAAGGCGAGACCATCACATGGCAGGGCGAGCTGCGGGCGCCGGTCAACGGCCGCGGTGTCTATCCGCGCCCGCTGCAGGATCCGTTGCCGCTCTGGATCGCTGTCGGCGGGACGCCGCAATCCGTGGCGCGCGCCGGTGCGCTCGGCCTTCCGGTGGCGCTTGCCATCATCGGCGGTGAGCCGCGCCGTTTTGCGCCACTCTTCGATCTCTACCGCGAGGCAGCGCGCCGGGCCGGACAGGATCAGGCGAAGCTGAAGACCAGTATCAACGTCCATGGCTTCATCGCCGATACGACGGATGCGGCAGCCGACCAATTCTACGGTCCGCAGGCGGAGGTCATGAACCGCATCGGCCGCGAGCGCGGCTGGGGACCGACGAGCCGGGCGCATTTCGACATGTCGCGCGGGCCTTCTGGCGCCCTCTTCGTCGGAGACCCGGAGGCGGTGGCCGAAAAGATCGTCGCACATCACAAGATATTCAGGAACGACCGTTTCCTGCTGCAGATGGCGATCGGCCTCATGCCGCATGAGCAGGTCATGCGGGGCATCGAGCTCTACGGTACGAAAGTGGCCCCGCTTGTCAGAAAGGCATTGACTGACGCGGGCGAAGGGGCGAAAGCCACGGCCTGAACCCGCGATGGCCTGCGCCTTGCGGCAGGCCGGAAAAAATTATGGTAATCGAAAACGACGACGAACTGGTAAAGCTCAAGGAGATCGGCCGCATCTGCGCCAACGCCATTCAGGTGATGGCGGCAGCAGTCGAGCCCGGCATGACAACGCTGGAGCTCGATCAGATCGGCCGCAGGGCGCTGGAAGATGCGGGCGCGCGTTCAGCGCCGGAATTCTGCTACCAGTTTCCGGGTGCGACCTGCATCAGCGTCAACGAGGAAATCGCCCACGGCATTCCGGGATCGCGTGTGATCCGCCCGGGCGATCTCATCAACATCGATGTCTCGGCCGAAAAGGACGGTTTCTTCGCCGATACCGGCGCCTCTTTCACCGTGCCGCCGGTCAAGCCGAAGATCGAGAGGCTCTGCCGCGACGGCAAGCGGGCGCTCTGGGTCGGTCTCAACCAGGTGAAGGCCGGCGAGCCGCTGGCGAAGATCGGCAAGGCCGTCGGTGCCTTCGCAGTGAAGAACCGCTATACGCTGGTCGCCAATCTCGCAAGCCACGGCGTCGGCCGCTCGCTGCACGAAGAGCCGGCCGAGCTTTCCACTTGGCCCGATCCTTCCGAGAAGCGGATGATGACCGAGGGCCTCGTCTTTACCGTCGAGCCTTTCCTGTCGCTCGGCGCGACATGGGCCGAAGGCGGCGACGACGCCTGGACGCTCTACGCCGATCCGCAGGCGCCCACCGTGCAGTTCGAGCATACGGTCGTGGCGACGCGGAACGGGCCACTGATTTTGACGCTGCCGGATGGCGGGGTCTAGCGGCAATTCTCGCGACATATTGTTACCCCTCACCAACGAAATCTAAGCCTTGGCCGGCGGCCAAGGACAAGAGTTCGTACCCTCTTCCCAAAACAAAAAGGGAGAGGTAGGGCGCCGGGCGTGCGGCGAGTTCCTCTCCCACAGTGGGAGAGGAAGCAATTTCGACATTTAGCATTTAGCCGTAGGCTAAGTGCTAGAAATTGCAGGTGAGGGGTCAGAGATGAGCCTACCTCACCCTCGCGTCTCCGGCTTGTCACCTTGCAGAATTTCCGTTGCGGCGCGTTCCAGGATGCCGGCGATGCGGGCGGCTTCGGCCTTTGACCATGGATAGCGCATCCTGAGTGCGGCGCGCAGCAGCGTACGGGCGGCGCGGATGTCGCCATTGTCGCGCATCAACTCTTCCTCGTCCTCGGCGTCGCGATGGCGGCCGTGGTGGTCCGGATCGAACATGCGGTTGACGAAAGCCATCTTCTCGCCGATGCGTTCGAGCTTGTTCAGCGTGTGCTGGATCATCGCGCGGTTCTCCTCGACCTTCTGTCTGCCGCGTTCGGTGATCTTGTAGAGCTTCTTGGTGCCTTCGTTCTCGACTTCGGCCAGCTCGGTCTCTTCCAGATAGGTCAGTGCCGGATAGATGACGCCGGGACTTGGAACGTAGAAACCGCCCGAGCGCTCCTCCAGGGTCTTGATCAACTCGTAGCCGTGACGCGGACGCTCGTCGAGCAGCGCCAGCAGCACCAGTTGAAGATCGCCGGCCGAAAACTTGCGGCCCATTCCCATCCGCATCGCTTCGCCGAACATGCCGCTACCTCTGAAACCTCTCATGGCCTGCTCCTTTATCGTTAGTCATATCCAGAAATATATCGTAAAATATATGTCGTAAGATATATCGTTCAAGAGAGGCATCAAGGATTTGTGGAATTGATCGATCGATCAGATTTTCTCGTTTGTCCCTGCTATTGTGCAGCGCGATAAAGCGAGCATGTTGGCACGCGGCGATACTGAACCAGCGAACCCCTTGCGGACAGCACTTGCCGGCATGATCGCGATGTCGGCGGCCATGGGGTTCGGGCGGTTTTCCTATACGCCGATCCTGCCGGGAATGATGAGCGGCCTGCCGCTTTCGGCGGCCGATGCCGGGCTTATCGCCTCGGCCAATTTCGCAGGATACCTCGCGGGCGCCGTGCTTGCCGCTTACAGCTGGGCGACGGGTCGCGAACGCAAGGTCGCACTTTTGGCACTGCTGGCGAATGCTCTGCTGCTCGCTGCCATGGCCGGCACGAATTCCGTTGCCGTCTTCGCCGCCATCCGCTTTCTGGCCGGGCTGGCAAGTGCCTTTGCGATGATCTTCACGTCGTCGATCGTGCTCAGCCATGGCGCTGCGGCAGGCAACGACCACATTCAGGCGGCGCATTTCGGCGGCCCGGGTGCTGGCATTGCGCTTTCTTCGGTCATGGTGATGCTGATGGGCCTCATCTTTACCGGTGCCTCGGGCTGGCGAGCCGACTGGATCGGTGGTGGGATCTTTTCGGCGATCAGCCTCGCCGCCGTCTGGATTCTGCTTCCATCGGCACCGGTACGCACGGGCAATGCCGGCAAGGAGCCGCCGATCGCCTGGAGGCCGCCGGTGGCTCTGCTGACGCTGTCCTACGGCATCTTCGGTTTCGGTTACGTGATCACCGCGACCTTCCTCGTCACCATCGCGCGCATGGATGCGGCGGGGCAGGCGGTCGAATTCCTCTGCTGGTTCATCGCCGGGCTGACGGCAGCTGTTGCCCTTTTTGCGTGGCGGCCGCTGGTTTATCCGCTTGGCCTCGGCTGGGTCTATGTCACCGCTCTTCTCATAGAGGCGCTGGGCGTTCTCGCGACCGTGATGCTGCCGCATTCGCTGGCGCCGCTGATCGGCGGGGCTCTCTTTGGCGCCACCTTCCTCGCCATCACCGCCTACGGGCTTCAGATCGGCCGCAAGCTGGCGCCGGAAAGCGCGCGCCGCATCTTCGCAACGATGACCGCCGCTTTCGGTCTCGGCCAGATCGTCGGCCCCGTCGTCGCCGGCTGGATCGCCGAGCAAACGGGCAGCTTCATCCTGCCGACCTATATCGCCGCTGCAGCCCTCATCCTATGCGCCGCGCTCGTGCTGCCGGTGATCAAGAAACTGGGATAAGCCGTTACAAATGCGTAACAATGGGCCGAACCCATTGCTGCCTTCTTCGAACTGCCATAGTTTCCGGCACAATCAGTTAGCTGATACTCTCAAGATTCCAGTTCAGGAAAGCGACTGCTCGTGTTCCATTCCTTCTTCCCGCAGCCGAAACTCTTCTTCACGTCAGTCGTCATCTGGGCACTTGTTTGTATAGCCGCTTGGTACCTCTTCTGGGGCAATCTCGGCCTATCGCTTGGTTTTACACCGGTTCCCGAAGGGCAGGAGCCCATTAGTCTCGCCTTTTTTCTGACATTGGATAATCTCTGGTTTTATGCCTTCTTCTTCATTTGCGCGCTGATCTTCTGCGGCTTTTGGCAGATTTTCGCGAGGAATCACCCATGGGTCATCTGGTCCGTTTGGGGATCAGCGCTGATCATATTCTCAACCTATTTCAGCGTGCAGATTTCGGTCGCCATCAACAACTGGCGACGGCCCTTCGGCGACCTGCTGCAGAATGCGCTTTCCAAGCAGCCGGGCATCACCGTCGAGAATTTTTATGATCTGATGATCATTTTTGCGCAGATTGCGTTCCTGAGCATGTTCGTGTCGATCATGACCGACTTCTTCACCAGCCATTATATCTTCCGCTGGCGGACGGCGATGAACGATTTCTACATGTCGAAATGGGACAAACTCCGCCATATCGAAGGCGCGTCCCAGCGTGTCCAGGAAGATACGATGCGTTTTTCGAGCACCCTCGAAGGGCTTGGTATCAACCTGATCAATTCGGTCATGACTCTCATTGTGTTCCTGCCGATCTTGTTTGCCCTGTCGACCTACGTGACCGAGCTGCCGATCATCGGTGAAATTCCGCATACGCTGTTCTGGCTGGCGCTCTTCTGGTCCGCGTTCGGAACGGTCCTTCTTGCTGGTGCCGGTATCAAGCTGCCGGGATTGAACTTCCGCAACCAGCGCGTCGAAGCGGCCTACCGCAAAGAGCTGGTTTATGGCGAGGATCATGCCGACAGGGCTCAACCGCCAACGGTCGGCGAACTCTATGCGAACGTGCGGCGGAATTATTTTCGGATGTACTTCCACTACATGTATTTCAACGTTGCCCGCTATTTCTATCTCCAGGCGGACACGTTGTTCGTCCTGTTCATGCTGGTCCCGACGATCGTCGCTGGCAAGATCACCTACGGCATCTACCAGCAGATCGCGACCGCCTTCGGCCAGGTCAGCAACTCCTTCCAGTATCTCGTCAATTCCTGGACGACGATCATCGAGCTTCTGTCGATCCACAAGCGCCTGAAGGCCTTCGAAGCGGCGATCGGGGATGAGCCTCTGCCGGAGATCGATCAGCGCTATCTTGAGCGCGAGGGTGTCGTCCAGCCGGACGGCTGAGGCATGGAGCGTCGCGTTTGCTGCGGCCCTCTCATCCGGCTGCCGGGGAGAGAAGGTGCCGGCAGGTGGATGACGGGGCTGTCCGTAGGGCTTTAGCGGACCCTCAAAGCCCCGAAGTCTCCTGTTCCCTCAGCCTCCCGCGCGCTTCGATCATCGGGATCGCTTCCGCGTAGCTGACGCAAGCCACATCGGCGCGGCGGCAGACGTTGCTCACCAGGCGGTCGAGCGCGCGCCAATAGGCGCCGCCGTTCATTTCCACGAAGTGGAAGCCGAGCTGGAGGGGAATGCGGTCTCCGGCATATTGCCTGTCGAAAGCTTCCTTGAAGGCCGCGTAGGCGCGCTCCTCGAAAACCTTGCTGCCGGTCTTGTCTTCTTCGCCCTTGGAGTGGCGGACGAAGAGATTGTAGTCCATGCCGATCACCGGTTTTTCATTCGGGCCTTCTGGAATCAGCGGCAGGCCGAAGCGGATCACGCCGTCTTCGACGACGGGCATCGCCGGACCTTTGGTCACCAAGCTGGCGTCATAGGAAAAGCCCGCCTTCTTCTCCGCGGCGATCATGTCGGCGCCCGGTGTTGCGGAAAGATACGGTGCGCGAAACCCCTTGATGCCGTGCTCGACCAAGCCCTGCCAGCCCTGCGGCTCTTCAAGACCGACGCTTTTCCAGGCGTTCTTCAGCGTCGCGTTGAAGGTCGCGTATTCGGCGGACCAATCGGCCTCGCTCCATTGGCGGCCGTCGAAATGGCCGCAGGCGTGGCTCGAAATATCGTGGCCTTCGAGGTGCGCATGCCAGATATTGCCGAGCCGCTCGCGGATTTCCTCGTCGCTCTGCGCAAAGCCGACATTGGACTTTCCGCGTTTTTGGTGAGGGGCTTGGTAGGCTTTCTTCGCGGCTTGATTCATCAGAAAGGTACAGGAGAGAAAATAGGTGAAGCGCGCCCCGGTCCTGGCCGCCATCTCGCGGCTCTTCTGCCACAGCGCGTTGTCATGGGCGCCGTCGAAGGAAACGATCACGAGCTGCTTCGGCGGCTGATCGGCTGCCTGGGCGGGGAGGGAAGCGACAAGGCAAAGGGCCAGCGAGGCAGGAAAAATGGAATGAAACATGGGCACCGCAATAATTTGTTTGCGGCTTTCCTGTTACAGAATTGCGGCGAAGCTGCGGTGGCGCTGGCATTTTCCGGTGGCTGCCGCTAATCCTCGGGAAACGGACAGGAGACGCGCCATGGCATTGCTCATCGTCGGCATCATACTTTTTCTCGGTCTCCATCTGGTGCGCGTCGTCGCGCCCGGCTTTCGTCAGTCGATGATCGCAAGCTTGGGCGAGCGCCGCTGGAAGGCCGGTTATGCGATCGCGAGCCTTCTTTCGCTGATCCTGCTGATCTACGGTTTCGGCCAGGCGCGGCAGGTCACCGGCTTGCTTTATACGCCGCCGGTCTGGATGGCGCATATCGCCGCGACGCTGATGCTGATTGCGCTCATCTGTCTTGCCGCCTCGCTGCTGCCGGCGGGGCACATTGCGGTTCGGACCAAGCATCCGATGGTGCTCTCGGTGAAGATCTGGGCTTTCTCGCATCTCCTGGCCAACGGCGAGACCTCGTCGGTGCTGTTGTTTGCGGCCTTTCTTGCCTGGGGCGTCGTCCTCCGCATCGCCCTGAAGCGGCGCGAGCGGGCGGGCGAGTTGACGCTGCGGCCCTTCGTCTCGGCGAAGTACGATCTCTACGCCGCCGTCGTCGGCGTGCTCGCCTGGGCGCTGGTCACCTTCAGGCTGCACGAATGGCTGATCGGCGTTTCGCCGCTCGCCGTGTGACGAATCTTTGCGATCCCCCTTACAAGTGCCGCAAAATGGAGTAGAAGGCCCCACAATATGCGGCAACGCATGCAATGGGCTTATCCGTGCCGGAGACGAGAATGGCATTCAACGACGACAGCTTCATCCGTGAAGTAAACGAGGAACTTCGTTCCGACCAGATGAAGGGCGCCTGGCGCCGTTTCGGCCGCTATGTCATCGCCGTCGCCGTTCTGATCGTGGTCGGCACGGCAGGCAAAGTTGCCTTTGACTACTGGGACGACAACCGCTCGTCCGGCACCGGCGATCAGTTTCTGGCGGCGATGAAGCTTGCCGATGAGAACAAGAGCGACGAGGCGCTTGCCGCGCTCGCCACGCTCGAAAAGGAAGGACATGGCGCGTATCCGGTTCTCGCCCGCATGCGTGCAGCCTCGGTCCAGGCGCAGAAGGGCGACAATACCGCGGCTATCGCCGCCTTCGAAGCGATCGGCAAGGACCAGTCCGTGCCGGAAGCTGTCCGCGATGCTGCCAAGATGCGTGCCGGCTGGCTGCTGATCGAAAACGGTACTTACGAGCAGGTTTCCGCCGCCGTCGAGGAAATGGCCATTCCGGCGAATGCCTTCCGTCACTCGGCCCGCGAAGCGCTCGGTCTTGCCGCCTACAAGGCCGGCAACATGGCGCAAGCCCGCCAGTGGTATCAGGCGATCGCCGACGATGCCGCAAGCCCGCGCAACATTGCAAACCGCGCCCAGATCATGCTTGATAACATCACCGCATCCGGCAAGGCGCCCGCCGCACAGGGCTGAATCTAAGGATTTCTAATGAGCTTTACGGTCGCGATCGTCGGTCGCCCGAATGTCGGCAAGTCGACGCTTTTCAACCGTCTGGTTGGGAAGAAGCTGGCGCTCGTCGACGATACGCCCGGCGTCACCCGCGACCGCCGGCCGGGCGATGCGCGGCTGATGGACCTCAAGTTCACGATCGTCGACACCGCCGGCCTCGAAGAGGCCGATGCCGAAAGCCTGCTGGGGCGCATGCGCGCCCAGACGGAAGCGGCAATCGACGAGGCCGATCTGTCTCTCTTCGTCGTCGACGCCAAGACTGGTCTGACGCCGGTCGATACCGCCTTGGCCGAGATGCTGCGCCGCCGCGGCAAGCCCGTCGTCCTCGTTGCCAACAAGGCCGAAGCGAAGGGCTCCGACAGCGGCTTCTACGACGCCTATACGCTCGGTCTTGGGGAGCCGACGCCGATCTCGGCCGAGCACGGACAGGGCATGCTCGACCTGCGCGACGCGATCGTCGCAGCACTCGGCAAGGAGCGCGCTTATCCGCCGAAGGAGGACGTCGCCGTTACCGATGTCGACGTGCGGCCGTCGGAGGTCGAGGGCGAGGAAGACGAAGAGCCCGCCTACGACGATACAAAGCCGCTGCGCGTCGCGATCGTCGGCCGGCCGAATGCCGGCAAGTCGACGCTCATCAACCGCTTCCTCGGCGAGGACCGGCTGCTGACCGGGCCGGAAGCGGGCATCACGCGCGATTCCATCTCCGTCGAGTGGGACTGGCGCGGCCGCACCATCAAGATGTTCGATACCGCTGGCATGCGCCGCAAGGCGAGGGTGATCGAGAAGCTGGAAAAGCTCTCGGTAGCTGATGCGCTGCGCGCCATCCGTTTCGCCGAGCTCGTCGTCATCGTCTTTGATGCGACGATCCCCTTCGAGAAGCAGGATCTGCACATTGTCGATCTGGTGCTGCGCGAAGGCCGCGCTGCGGTGCTCGCCTTCAACAAATGGGACATGATCGAGGACACGCAGGCCGTTCTCTCCGATCTGCGCGAAAAGACCGACCGGCTGCTGCCGCAGGCGCGCGGCATCCGCGCTGTGCCCATTTCCGGCCAGACGGGCCGGGGGCTCGACAAGCTGATGCAGGCGATCATCGATACCGACAAGGTATGGAACAAGCGCATTTCGACGGCGAGGCTCAACCGCTGGCTGGAGCAGGCGCAGGTGCAGCATCCGCCGCCGGCCGTTTCCGGCCGCCGCATCAAGCTGAAATACATGACGCAGGTTAAGGCCCGCCCGCCGGCCTTCATGATTTCCTGCACCCGTTCAGACGCTCTGCCGGAATCCTATACGCGCTATTTGATCAATGGTCTGCGCGAGGATTTCGACATGCCAAGCGTGCCGATCCGCATCCATTACCGCTCGCCGGACAATCCGTACGAGCCGAAGAAGAAGCGGTAGCCGCCTTTCACTCCTGTTCGGGATATGCGCCGCCGCACGGCGCGCTGAAAAGCTGGAGCTGCCACATGGCTGCTCCAGCAATGACCCTACGAAACCTTGGCGCTCCTAGTCGAGGAACGCCGCGCGAAGCCGATGGAGCATGCCGCGCCTTCCTTCAGCAAAGAAGGAGCGGATTTGCCGGGCAGCGGTTGCCGCGTTCACCGTAGCGCCGAAGTGGCAGTAGCAGATGACCTTATGCAACTCCCTGTCGGTCAACTCGAAGAAACGCTTTGCCTCGCCATAGGTGTCGTTTTCCATCCCGGCTGCACGCAGCACAGGATCCTTGAACGCGACGGAGATCGGCGAATTGTCGGCGCGCATGATGTCGCGCCCTGCTTCCGGCTGATATTCTGTCTGGTGCAGCGTCGAGAGGTGCCGGTTTGGGAACTGCTCGAGAACTTCTGCCCAGCGCTGCAGGCGCTCGCTGCGCGACATCGGCCGGCGTGGCTGATCCGGGTTGACGTTTGCGACGGTCCGCAGTTGGTCAAGTGCTTGATATTTCATTTTAGCCTCCGATTCAGACGATGGCTGCTCCGCCCCCTTGCTCATTTGCCCTGAGATAAGATTGACTCCTGCGGGCGCGGAAGTCCAATCACGATGCTCATCGAGGCGGCTTTTTGCGTCATTGGCAGCGTTTTCGGGCGCTTTGGTGCTGGAGAGCCGGGTACGAGGGTTGCCGGTGAATTGTAGGCGAGCGATAAGCGCCAGAAGCAGTCACTGCCCGCCATTGATCCGGCGCAGTCGAAGCAGTGCGTCCGCTGGGCTAACAGCACATTCGCTCTTCGAGCCCGTCACACTCCTGTTCAACGCCCCGCCAAGTGCCACGGTCTCGGCCTGCAAGCGCGAGACCGGCGGCGTCCCGGCCGGTGGCGCCGGCGATGCAATTGGGGATCGCGGCGGCTTTTTCCTTCAGCCTGATCCTTCGCCGCTCAGGCGGACGATAACGACGCGTTCGTCTTCCTTGCGGCGCTCTCGGCGAATATAGCCGGTGGCCTCGAGGCACACCTCAGCAGGGGTGAGCGCGCTCGGTTCCAGGAAGAGCTTTTCGCCAAGACTGCCGACAGCGTGGCCGCCTCTTGAAGGCCATCAGCGAAACCGCGACCGTCCACAGCGCCATCACGCTTGCCAACGGCATAATCAGGTCAAGCGCTCGACTTGATCGGGCCGACGGCATCGCTGGCCTTTCTGCTTTTGGGCAAGGTCTTGGCATATTGCCAGGCCTTCTTCCATTTCGGCGTGATGACGCCGTTGGCGGCGCGGATGTTGTTGATGAACTGCTGCGTCGCTGCTTCCCAGGAGTATTGCATCGCAAGGTCCCGTGCCTTCTCGCGTGAGGCGGACAATGCGCCGAGGCAGGCCGTCTGCAAGTCTTCGTCCAAGGCTCCGACCTCGCCATCCTCGCCGATGATATCGACCGGGCCGGTGACGGGGTACGCGGCAACGGGAACGCCGCATGCGAGCGCTTCCAGGATCGTGTTGCCGAATGTGTCGGTCAGTGACGGGAAGACGAAGACATCGGCTTGCGCGTAGATCCTGGCAAGCTCTTCGCCGAATTTCAGGCCGGTGAACAGCACGTCCGCATAGCGTTTTTCCAGCTCCGCGCGGGCAGGGCCGTCGCCGACGACAACCTTGGAACCGGGCAGGTCGAGATCGAGGAAGGCGGGCAGGTTCTTTTCCAGCGCCACACGTCCGACCGTCATGAAGATGGGGCGCGGCAGGCCGAAGGGCTTTTCCTCCAGCTCCATAGGGCGGAATTGCGCGGCGTCGATGCCGCGGCTCCAGGGCATCAGGTTGCGGATGCCCTTTTCCGACAGTTCGCGTGCAAGGCTCGGCGTTGCCACCATGCAGCCGGCGCCGGAATTGTGGAACCACCTCACGAATGCGTAGAGCCAGCTCTTCGGCACCGGCAGGCGGGCCGAGACATATTCCGGGAAGCGCGTGTGGTAGCTGGTGGAGAACGGCATGCGGTTCCTGAGGCACCAGCGCCGCGCCGTCAGCCCGAGCGGGCCTTCGGTGGCGATATGCACATAGGACGGCTTGTGTTTTTCGATCTCGCGGGCGACCCGGCGGTAATTGGCGATCGAGAGGCGAATTTCCGGATAGGTCGGGCAGGGGAAGCTGCTGAAACGCTCGGGCGTCACCATGGACACCGCGACCCCCAGGTTCGCAAGCTCGCGGTTGGTGTTTTCGATCGAGCGGACAACGCCGTTCACCTGTGGATGCCAGGCATCGGTGACGATCACTAGCCTCTCCGGCAGGCTTCCAGGCGCAGCATTGGCGCAGCTCTCGCCGCTATGGCTGTTCGACGAATGTTGCAGCATGTCCCGTTTTCCATCCACGCCGCGCCGTACCGGACGGCAGCGGACAACCCCAGGCGGGCGTGAGGAACGTGATTCCCGCATGCCCTATTTTGAGGCCTCTCCATGATGGATTTATTACAGGCCGATTTCGGCTGGCGATCGATGCACGATTGCCACACCCGGGGCTACAGCCCGAGCTTGCCCTTCGCGACCAGCGCACCATGCTCGCTGACGACGCGCGCGGCAACCTTCGCTGCGAAATGGGCGCTGGCGACCGGATCCTTCGTCTCGAGATATTTGGCCAGGAACGAGCCGTTGAAGCTGTCGCCGGCACTGGTGGTGTCGACGACCTCATTGACCTTTTCGGCCGGCACGAAGTTCTGCTGGCCGGCGAAGTTTAGCGTCACCCCTTCTGCGCCGTTCTTGATCGCGACGTTCGGCGCGCCGAGCGCGCGGTAGCGGTGGACCGTGGCTTCGATGGAGTCGTCGCCGAAATGCAAGGCCTCGTCTTCGAAACTCGGCATGACGAGAGAGGAGGAGCGGGCGCCTTCGCTGATCGTCGTGTGCATGACGTCATAGCTCGACCAGAGGCGTGGGCGGATGTTCGGATCGAAGACGACGAACTTTCCCGCGGCCTTGGCGCGGCGGGTTTCGGCCAGCAGCGTGTCGGCATCTTCGCGCGGCAGGATGGCGAGCGTGATGCCCGAGAAATAGACGACGTCCGAGCCTTCGATCGCCTCGCGCAACCGATCGGGATCGGCGGCGAGCTGCCGGGCGGCGGAGCTCTCGCGCCAGTAGCTGAAGAAGCGCTCGCCATTTCTGAGGTTGATCAAGTAAAGGCCGGGTGCCTTGCCCTTGATGCGGCGAATGAGCTTTGTGCCGATGCCAGCTTCCTCGAAGAAGGCGATCATCTCGTCCGACATGGGGTCATCGCCGAGCGCGGTGAAATAGTCGACGCTCCAGGCCGGCTGCATGCAGGCGCGGGCATACCAGGCGGTGTTCAGCGTATCGCCGGCGAAGCCTTTTCTCAGCAGGCCGCCGCCTGCCTGCGAAAGCTCCACCATGCACTCACCGATCGATAAGAACCGTCCGCTCAAAACTGCCTCCCGAAAATTTCCTTCGTTTGCTGATACCGCGGAGAGGCGCTGGGAGGCAAGCGTCGGTATGGCTGGTTCCGGCACGTTTGCCGGGGCGGCTGTCGCAAGAAAGTCTGCTTCGCTCTGTCTGCGAAGCAGGTTTGATCAACGGCGCATTGCTATTCGTGGATCGTGTAGCTGCCGAGCTGGCAGAGGTCCTGCGTGTCCTCGGTCGTGTCGAGGTCGGATGCCTCGTCGAATTCGAAGCGCATGTCGTATTTGCAGACATCGCGGCCGTCGGCGATGGTGATGCTTATCGTTTCGCCCGGATTGAGGACCTGCTCGCCGAAGACGTCGTCTTCCCATTCATCGACGCCCGTCGGGGAGGTGTAGAAGCGCGTCAGCTCGGATTGGGTGCCGTTGATGAGCTTGAATGTCAGATCTTCAGCCTGCGCCGGAAAGGCAACGGCAAAAAGCACCGCTGCAGCAGCTGCGGCAACGTTTAAGCCTGTGTGTTTCATGAAAAGAATCCCCCCGCCCATGATTGGGCCGATTCCTCCTAGCTGAAGCTTGTGAAAGGACAATCATCAGGACGTTGCAGTTTTGCCAAACCGGGCAATCGACCCAAAAATGGCTGACGCAAAAAGCCCGCCGGCGACGGCGGGCTCATGTCGCAGATCGCCTATCCGATCTCCGGGCAGCCCCGGCGGTTCGCGAAGACGATGCGGTCCGGGCCGTAACGGGTCCAGCCTTGCACCGTGACGCTACGGTTCGTCACGCGGACGACCTCAGCGCGGCGTAAGCCGGATTCGCGAGCGGCTATCTGTGCCTCGCGCGGGCTGCAGCCCCGGCGGTAGTCGTCGCGATAACGATCATAGCGATCGCGTTCGTAGATGCGTGCGCCGTCCGGACCGATGCGGAACTCAAGATCCTGAGCCTGAGCAAAGGACGCGGGCGCGACAGCGCCTCCGAGCGTAAGCGCCAGCGCAAGGCCGGCATTGGATATCAGCTTGAGCATTTTCTCCTCCTTTCGGAGCCCCTGCAGTGACCCGCATGCTTGTGTAGGGGTGAACTGCCTCGGAGCGCGAATTGTTCCGCTCCGAGGCAGGTCCCGGCAGCCCGCGTGTTGCCCGCGATCTGACCCAGGACAGACGCGAATTACCGATCCATGTGGTAGCAGGCTGCCGTTTGGCCCGGGCGCACATGCTCGGTCGGCGGCATTTCCGTCCGGCAGATGTCCGTCGCCTTCCAGCAGCGGGGCGAGAAGACGCAGCCCTTCGGCGGGTTCAGCGGCGAGGGCGGATCGCCCTGTAGGCGGATTCGTGTGCGCTGGCGGGCAAGCTTCGGATCGGGGATGGGGGCGGCCGAAAACAGTGCCTGCGTATAAGGATGCGCGGGATGTTCGAAGACCGTTTGGCAATCGCCAGCTTCCACCACCTTGCCGAGATAGAGCACGAGCACGTCGTCCGAGATCAGCCGCACGACGGAAAGGTCGTGGCTGATGAAGATCAGCGTCAGGCCGAACTCCTTGCGGAGCTTGCGCAGGAGCGTGATGACCTGCCCCTGGATCGACACGTCCAGCGCCGACACCGGCTCGTCGCAGATGATGAGCTTCGGCCTTGTCACAACCGCGCGGGCGATGCCGATGCGCTGTGCCTGGCCGCCGGAGAACTCATGCGGGTAGCGGTTGATCATTTCCGGCACGAGGCCGACGGCGCTCATGATCTCGCGTACACGTTCGAGGCGCTGCGCTTTGGAAAGTTTCGGCTCGAAGACCGTTAGCGGTTCGGCGATGATGTCGCCGACCGTCATACGCGGGTCGAGTGATGCGATCGGATCCTGGAAGATGATCTGCATGTCGCGGCGTGCAGCACGCATCTCCTCATCCGAGAGGTCCAGCAGGTTGCGGCCTTGCCAGAGTATTCGGCCTTTCTGCGAGCGCAGGAGCCGCAGGATGGAGCGGCCGAGCGTGGATTTTCCGCAACCGGATTCGCCGACGATTCCGAGTGTGCGGCCCTCCTTCAGATCGAAGCTGACATTATTGACCGCCGTCAGCATCACCGGCGGCTTGAAGAAGCCCTTCGCGGGCAATTCAAACTGGGTCGTCAGGTTCTCGACCCTCAGCAGCGATCGTTCAGCCATGGTTCAAAAGCTCCTCGATTCGCGGGAAGGGATGGAAGCAGGCTGCGCAATGGCGCGGTGCCAGCGTTTCGAGCGGCGGCGGATGATCGATGCAGTCGTCCTCCACCTTTGGACAGCGCGGCGAGAAGTTGCAGCCCTTCGGCAGGTGCTGCAGGTTCGGCGGCCGTCCGGGAATGACGACGAGCTGATCGACATCCTGATCCGGGCGCGGAATCGCCGCGTGCAGCGCCACCGTATACGGATGTGCCGGATTCTCGAAGAGCTCGTCGACCGGCGCTTCCTCGACGATGCGGCCGGCATACATGACCGCGACGCGATCGGCGAGGCCGGCAACGACGCCCAGATCGTGAGTGATCATCGCGAGCGCCGTATTCATCTCGGCCGTCAGATCGTTGAAGAGATCGAGAATCTGCGCCTGGATGGTGACGTCGAGCGCAGTGGTGGGCTCGTCGGCAATCAGAAGCTTCGGCTTGGTGAGCAGCGCCATGGCAATCACGATGCGCTGCCGCATGCCGCCGGACAGCTCGTGCGGATAGAGGTTGAAGCGGCGCGTGGGGTCGGGGATGCCGACGCGCTTCAGCATGTCGAGCGCTTCGGCAGAGGCCGCGCGTGCGGTGAAGCCGCGATGAACCTCAAGCTGTTCCGTCAGTTGCCGGGAAATCCTGAGAGACGGATTCAAGGCGGTCATGGGGTCCTGGAAGACCATTGCCATGTCCTTGCCGCGCACCCGATCGAGTTCGCGCGGCTTCAGCGACAGCACGTCCCTGCCTTCGAGCAGCGCCTGGCCTGTGGTCCTGCCGTTCTTGGCGAGCAGGCCCATGATGCCCAGGAACGTCTGGCTCTTGCCGGAGCCGGACTCGCCGACGATCGCGATGCGTTCGCCGCGCTTGATCGTGAGGTTCATGTTTGAGACGGCCTTCACCTGGCCGTCCGGCGTCTCGAAGGTGATCGAGTAGTCTTTGAGTTCGAGAAGGGTGTCGGTCATCTTCAGCGATCCTTCGGGTCGAACGCGTCGCGCAGGCCGTCGCCGATGAAGAGCAGGCTGAGCAGCAGCGCGACGAGGAAGCTTGCCGGGAAGACCAGCAGCCAGGGCATGCTCTCCATGGCATCCGTGCCTTCGGCAATCAGCGTGCCGAGCGAGGTCAGCGGCTCCTGGACGCCGAAGCCGAGATAGGAAAGGAAACTCTCCGTGGCGATGATTTCGGGAACGGTGAGCGCCGCAAAGATGACCACCGGACCGATGAGGTTCGGGATGATGTGCTTGAGGATGATCTTGAAAGGCCTCTGTCCCGAGGCGCGCGCGGCCTCGATGAACTCGCGCTGCTTGATCGACAGCGTCTGGCCGCGGACGATGCGAGCCATGGTCAGCCACTCCAGCGCGCCGATGGCGGCGAAGAGCAGATAGACGTTGCGGCCGAAGATCACCATCAGCAGGATGACGAAGAGGATGTAGGGAAGCGCGTACATGATATCGACGAAGCGCATCATGACTGAATCCAGCCTGCCGCCGATATAGCCGGAGACGGCGCCGTATAGCACGCCGATAACCACGGAGACGACGGTTGCCGTCAGCGCGACGGCAAGCGAGACGCGGGTGCCGTAAAGTACGCGGGCCAGCAGGTCGCGGCCGTTCGGATCGGTGCCGAAGTAATGGCCGCTGGCAAAGTCCGGCGGTATGCGGAAGGCGGCCCAGTCCGGATCTTCATAGTTGAATGGAATGGCATAGGGGCCGAGGAAGGCTGTGAGGATGAGCAGCGCCAGTACCGCGATTGAAAGCACGGCGGCCTTGTTGTGCGAGAGGCGGCGGAGTGCATCCTTGGTGAGCGAGCGGCCTTCGGGGGCAAGGCCTTCGGCCTGCAAAAGTTCGGCGGCGAGCAATTCGCGTTTTGCGGGGTTGAGGATCATCTATTTCTCACTTTCGGATCGAGCCACGCATAGGCGATATCGACGAGAAGGTTGAGGAAGACGATCAGCACCATGTAGAAGATGACCGTTCCGAGAACCATGCCGTAGTCGCGGTTCAGCGCCGCGTTGATGAAGTAGCGGCCGATGCCGGGCAGTCCGAAGACGCTCTCGACAACCAGCGAGCCGGTGAGAAGATAGCTGGCCGCTGGTCCGAGATAGGAGACGACAGGCATCATGGCGGGCTTCAGCGCATGGCGCATGACCGTCAGGCGCGCGCCGATGCCCTTTGCCTTGGCGGTGCGGATGAAGTTCTGGCTCATGACCTCGATCATAGAGCCGCGCGTGATGCGCGATATGCGGCCGGCATGCGGCAGCGCCAGAACAACGATCGGCATGATGAGGAATTTGACCGAGCCGTCGCCCCAGCCACCGACTGGAAGCCATGCGAGACGGATGCCGAAAACGAGCTGCAGGATGGGAGCGATCAGGAAGTTGGGAAGCACGACGCCGATCAGAATGAGCGCGCCCAGAACGTAGTCGGGCGTCTTGTTCTGGTAGAGCGCCCCAAGACAGCCGACAGTGATGCCGACGAGAATGGCGAGCAGGAAGGCGGCGGTGCCGATCGTGAACGTATAGGGCAGGCCGATCATGATCTGCTGCCCGACGGTGAAATCCTCGCTCGCGAAGGACGGGCCAAGATCGCCTTTCAGCAGGTCGCCGACATAGATCAGATACTGCTGGATCAGCGGCTTATCCAGATTGTAGTGGGCCGCGAGGTTCTTCATGATGACCGGCGGCAATGGCCTTTCGCCATCGAAGGGGCCGCCGGGGGCAAGGCGCAAAACGAAAAAGCAGGCTGTGACGGCGATCCAGAGAACGGGGATCGTCGACAGCAATCGACGGAGTGCATATTTGATCATGATCGTGGACCGGCCCCTCCCGCAGACTGCGGGAAGGGCCGTTTTTCCTTACTCTTTCATCGACAGCCAGCGCGTACGGTGGATGTCCTGCACGTTGTCGACGAAGCCCTCGATCTTCGGCGAGACGACGTTTTTCGAGACGTAGTAGTAGATCGGCATGGCGGCGGACTCATCCAGCGCCAGCTGCTCGGCCTTCTTGAAGATCTCAGCGCGCTTGGCGAGATCCGTCTGCGCGTTGCCTTCCTTGATCAGCTTGTCGTATTCGGGATTCGACCAACGGCCGTAGTTCATCTGAACGCCGGTGACGAGCAGGTTCAGGAAGTTATCCGGATCGTTGTAATCCGCAAGCCAGCCAGCTCGGCCGATCTCGACCTGACCGCGCTGCATCTGGTCATAATGCACCTTGGTTTCGGCGTTGACGAGCTCGACATTAACACCGAGCGGCTTCCACATAGAGGCGATCGCGACGGCGATGCGCTTGTGGTTGTCGTTGGTGTTGTAGCTCAAGACGGCATGGAGCGGTTTGTCGGGACCAAAGCCAGCTTCCTGAAGCAGCTTCTTGGCTTCAGCAACTTTCTCGCCGTAGGGCATATCCTTCCAGGAGACATAGGCCGGCTCACCGTAGTTCGCTGTGCCCGGCGGAACCCAGGAGTAAGCCGGCAGTTCACCGGTACCAAGGATCTGCGGGCCAATGACTTCGCGGTTGATCGCCATGGAAAGCGCCTGACGGACGCGTTTGTCGCTGAATGGCGGCTTGGTGGAGTTGACGACATAGTAGTAGAGGCCGGCAAACGGAGCCACATGCGCCTGGCCCGGCAGGTTCGTCTTCATCCACTCATACTGGTCGGTCGGGAAGTCGGTGAGGATATCGAATTCGCCGGCGCGGTAGCGCTTCAGCGCAGCTTCCTGATCTTCGAGCACGAAGAACTTGGCGCCGTCGATCTTCAGATCCTTGACGCCGTACCACTGATCGTTCTTGACTGTGGTGACGTGGGAGCCCGGAACCCATTCCGTTGGCTTGTAAGGGCCGTTGGTAACAATGTTGCCGATCTTGACCCAATCCTGGCCCTTGGCCTCGACGACATGCTTCGGCAGCGGATAGGCCGTGTAGTGCATCAGGGCATTGATGAAATAGGGGGTCGGGTTTTCAAGGGTGATCTCTAGCGTCTTGTCGTCGATCGCCTTGACGCCGAGCTGGCTGAAATCGGTGATCTCGCCCTTGTTGATCTTTTCGGCATTCTTGATGGTGAACTGCAGATAGGCGTAGTCGGCGGCGTTCTTCGGGTCCATGATGCGCTGTAGGGCGAAGACGAAATCTCCGGCCGTCACCGGCTGGCCGTCGGACCATTTGATGCCGTCACGAAGCTTGAAGGTATAGACCTTGCCGTCATCCGAAACGGTCCAGCTTTCGGCCTGGGCCGGGATCGGATTATCCTTGGCGTCTTCAGTGACGAGGCCTTCAAAGATGTCGCCGGCGATACGATTCTCCCAGTCGCCGGAGAGTTTTTGCGGATCGAGCGATGTTGGGTCGCCGCCATTATGGATGTTTAGCGTGGCCGCGTGGGCCGAGAAGGCCAGCAATGTGCCAAGCATTGCTGAGGCTAGAAATTTTTTTGTTATATGGTTCATATTGGGCCACCTTTCCAGGCTTTTTTGCCTATTCTTAGTCGTTTGTTCCCGGTTTTTGACCTGTTACGTGCAAGTCAACGCGCACCTTATCGCAAAGGTTTGGCGTTGCAACCCCCAATGACGGCGGGTTGATCGAGATGTGGACAAGCCCGTAAGCGGCATTTCCTTTGCCATGAGCGTCCCGCCCAAAAGAGGTCATCAGCGCAGTTGTTTTTTGTTTTCCGGGCTTTAGTCTGTGCGCATTTCGAGTGGCGCGGAGAATCCGGCAAATGGCGACAAAGGCAGCGGACTGGTGGCGGGGTGCGGTCATCTATCAGGTTTATCCACGGTCATTTCAGGATACGAACAGCGACGGTCTTGGGGACCTCAAGGGCATCACCCGCCGCCTTTCGCATATCGCCGACCTCGGCGTCGACGCGATCTGGCTCTCGCCGTTCTTCAAATCGCCGATGGCGGACATGGGTTACGATGTCTCGGATTATTGCGACGTCGATCCGATCTTCGGCACGCTTGACGATTTCGACGAGATGATGGTTACCGCCCATTCACTCGGGATAAAGGTCATCATCGACCAGGTGATCTCGCATACGTCCGACCAGCACCCGTGGTTTATCGAGAGCCGCTTGAGCCGCACGGATCCCAAGGCGGACTGGTATGTGTGGGCCGACCCGAAACCCGACGGCACGGCACCCAACAACTGGCTTTCGATTTTCGGCGGCCCGGGCTGGGAATGGGATGGCGTGCGGCGCCAATACTACCAGCACAATTTCCTGACCTCGCAACCGGATCTCAACTTTCACAACGAGGATGTCCAGGATGCCGTGTTGAAGACGGTAAAGTTCTGGCTCGACCGTGGCGTCGACGGCTTCCGCCTCGATACGGTCAACTATTACTTCTGCGACAAGCAGCTTCGCGACAATCCACCTCATGAGCCCGGCGTGAGCGACGGCGGCCTGGATGCGCCCGATACCAATCCCTACGGGATGCAGAACCATCTCTACGACAAGACGCGGCCGGAAAATCTCGATTTCCTGAGACGTTTGCGGGCGCTTCTCGATCGATATGAAGGGCGGGCGACGGTTGGCGAGGTCGGAGACGGGGCGCGGTCGCTGAAGACTGTTGCGGCCTATACGACCGGGGGCGACAAGCTGCACATGTGCTACACCTTCGATCTGCTCGGACCGGATTTCACCGCCGCGCATATTCGCAACTGCGTCGAGAGCTTTCAGAAAACGGTTGTCGACGGCTGGGTGTGCTGGGCCTTCTCCAACCATGACGTCAAGCGCCATGTGAGCCGGTTCGCAAAGACCGAGGAGGAGTGTCCGGTGATCGCCAAGCTCGCGATTTCCGTGCTCGCGGCGCTGCGCGGTTCGATCTGCCTTTATCAGGGTGAGGAGCTGGGGCTTGCCGAAGCGGAACTGGCTTTCGAGGATCTGCGCGATCCCTATGGCATTCGCTTCTGGCCAGCGTTCAAGGGCCGCGACGGATGCCGCACGCCGATGCCCTGGGAGGCCGGCAAAGCGCATGCGGGCTTCACCTCGGCGGAGAAAAGCTGGCTGCCGGTACCCTATGAGCAGGCCGCCCTATCCGCCGACACGCAGATAGCGGACACCAATTCCGTACTCACCCACTACCGGCGAACGCTGGACTTCCGGAAGCGGTATCCGACGCTCGTCGACGGCGACATGGAATTCATCGACACAAATCAGGACCTTCTGGCGTTTACGCGCGGGAAGGACGGCGAGAAGCTGCTTTTCGTGTTCAACCTGACGCGAGAGGCAGCGGAGTTCAGATTGCCCGCGGGAATGATGCTTGGAAAGCCAGTCGATATGCCGGGAACTGGCGGTTCGATCGGCAGGGAGTCGATCCAACTTGAAGCGCTAAGCGCGATTTGTAGCCGGATTTGACAATTGTATGTTATAAATTACAAATGCGAACATAATTCTCAAGCAGACGCCGACTGTGGCGCGACAAAAGCATTCACGAAATCGATATAGAACAGCGACGAAGATTGCTGCGGAACTGGACGAAACTGATGACTGAGAAGCTTTTTGATTTCGAACCAGCGGAGGCGCTCGATTCAGACGAAGCGATCGAGGTCTTTTTGACGGAAGCGCTTGAAAGCGGAGATCCGAAATTTATCGCATCCGCCCTTGGCGTGGTCGCACGTGCCAAAGGAATGACGAAAATTGCAAAGGAAACCGGCCTTGCGCGCGAACATCTATATAAGGCGCTGAGCGAGAACGGGAACCCGACATTGGAGACCACATTGGCGGTTCTAAAAGCCATCGGTCTTGAGCTTACCGCCAAGCCGAATGCCGGATAACGAATCTCACCCGATCAGCACGAAACGGTCTACATCGACCATTCCCCGGTCCGAAATCTTTAGATGCGGGATCACGGGCAGCGGCAGGAAGGCGAGCTGGAGGAAAGGCTCTTCTAGCGTGGCGCCGAGCGCGTAGGCTGCCTTTCGGAGATGGTGGAGGGTGTCGCGGACCTTTTCGTAAGGTTCGAGGCTCATCAGCCCGGCGACGGGAAGGGCGATTTCGCCGGTGACCCTGCCGTCCTCGACGACCACGAAACCGCCCTTGATGTCTCCGAGGCGGTTGGCGGCACGTGCCATATCGTCCTCGTTGACGCCGACGACACAGATATTGTGGCTGTCATGGCCGACGGTGGAGGCGATCGCTCCTTTCTTCAGGCCGAAACCCTGGACGAAGCCGTTGGCGTGGTTGCCGTTCTTGCCGTGGCGCTCGATGACGGCGACCTTGATGATGTCGTTTTCGAGGTCGATGCCGATCTGGTTGCCCTTTGTTGGCAGGCGCTGCCGGCGAAATTCGGTGATGATCTTGCCGGGGGTGACGCCGATGACCGCCGTTTCGTCCTCGGTGGCCGGCACGCTGAAATGGGCGGCACTGACGGGGCGGGCCTTGACGCTGTCGAGACCCACCGGCGCGACCAGTTTGCGGGTGGCGAAGAGTGCATCCGTGACGGGGCGGCCGGCGGAAAAGACGATCTCGGCTTTGCAGCGCTCCAGGCTGTCGATGACGGCGAGATCGGCGCGCCAGCCGGGCGCGATGAGGCCGCGGTCCATCAGCCCGAAGGCGCGGGCGGCGGAGATCGAGGCGGCGCGGTAGATCGCGAGCGGCTCGACCCCGCTCGCGATTGCGGTACGGATCATGTAGTCGAGGTGACCCTGTTCGGCGATATCGAGCGGATTGCGGTCGTCGGTGCAAAGCGCGAGATAGGGCGACAGACGTTCGGTGATGATCGGCATCAAGGCCTTCAGATCCTTCGAGACCGAGCCTTCGCGCACAAGGATGTGCATGCCCTTGCTGATCTTTTCGAGGGCCTCTGCTGCGGTCGTGCATTCATGCTCGGTGCGGATTCCGGTGGCGAGGTAGCCGTTGAGGTTCATGCCGCGCAGCAACGGTGCGTGGCCATCGATATGGCCGCCCTGGAAAGCTGCGAGCTTTTCCATGCAGACCGGATCCTTGTGGATCACGCCGGGGAAATTCATAAACTCTGCAAGGCCGATGACCTTCGGATGCTCGCGGAAGGGAAGGAGCCTTTCGACGGGCAGATCCGCGCCCGATGTCTCAAGATGCGTGGCGGGCACGCAGGAGGAGAGCTGGACGCGGATGTCCATGATCGTTTCGAGGGCCGAATCGAGAAAGAACTGGATACCTTCGGTGCCGAGCACATTGGCGATCTCGTGCGGATCGCAGATGGCGGTGGTGACGCCGTAGGGCAGGACGCAGCGGTCGAATTCATGCGGCGTAACAAGCGAGGATTCGATGTGGAGATGGGTGTCGATGAAGCCCGGAACGACGATCCTGCCGGAGATGTCGATCTCGGTTTCGCCCTCATAGGTGCCGTAGGTGCCGACGATGCGGTCGCTGCCGATGGCGATGTCGGATTCGACCAGTTCGCCGGTCACGAGATCGAAGAAACGTCCGCCTTTCAAGACGATATCGGCCGGCAGGCGGCCTATGCCCTGGTCGATGAGGCGTTCAAGCTTGGTGGTCATGGGCATCCTCGTTCTGGCTATCCGTCCGTTATAACTGAAGTGCCGGACAAAGCGCTACAAGCGAGACTGCTCCGCAAATGAAAACCGGGCGCCGATAAGACGCCCGGTCAATGGAATGCCGGTTATCAGGCCTTATTCGGCGGCGACGATCTTGCCGCCTTCCCACTTGTAGAGCGCAAAGCTCTGCGAGGTGAGATCGCCGGTTTCGCCATAGGTGAGCTTGCCTATCGCGGTCGGGATCGGTTCGCCGGTCTTGAGGGCGGCTGCAACCGCTTCGGCATCTTCGGCGCTGCCGGCCTTCTCGATGCCTGCCTTCAGGACCTCGACGGCGGCGTAGGCATTCAGCGTGAAGGCTTCGGCCGGGATATTCTTGGCGGCGAGCGCATCGGACGCTGCCTTCGAGTCGCCGCTCTTGGTCGCATCGGACGCATTGGTGAAGACCGTACCTGCTGCGGCTTCCGTTCCGATGTTCCAGAATTCGCTGTTCGACAGGCCGTCACCGCCGATGATCGTTGCCTTGACGGAAAGGTCGGCGAGCTGGCGGGCGAGCAGTCCACCCTCCGGATGATAGCCGCCGAAATAGATCACGTCGACATTTTCGGCCTTGAGGCGGGTTGTGAGCGCGCTGAAATCCTTATCGCCGGGGGTGATTGCATCATTGATGACCTCGGTGACGCCGCCAGCGTTGAGCGCCGCCTTGAATGCATCGGCGAGCCCCTTGCCATAGGCGCCCTTGTCGTTGACGATGGCGACGCGCTTGTCCTTGAAGGTCTTGAGCACGTATTTGGCGGCGACTTCGGCCTGCTGGTCGTCGCGGCCGCAGGTGCGCAGCACATTGGTGAGGCCGCGCTTGGTGAGATCAGGTGCTGTCGCTGTCGGGGTCACCATCAGAATGCCGTTTTCGGCAAGCACGTCGGAAGCGGGGATGGCGACGCCGGACGTGACCGGACCGACGACGAAGCGGATGCCTTCGCCGACGAGCTGGTTTGCAGCCGAAACGCCCTGCTTCGGCTCGCCCGCGTCGTCGGCAGTCTTCAGGACAACCTTCTCGCCGAGGATGCCGCCTTTCTTGTTGATCTCGTCGACAGCGGTCTGCGCGCCGTTCTTCACCTGGTCGCCATAGGCGGCAACCGGGCCGGTCAGCGGTGCGATGAGGCCGATGGTGATGTCGGCATAGGCAAACGGCGCAAAGGCCAGCGATGCGACAAGGGTCGCGCCAGTCAAAGTCTTAAGACTCATTTTCGTTCTCCTTGGGTGGGGCCTTCCGGCCCGCGACGACTGCCGCGACAGCGAAACCCGCTCGTTCAACACCCCAAAGGGATGCGCCAAAGGACGGCGGCTACGGTGCGGTCAACGCGCCTTCCGGCCACTTTTGGCTTCGGAAGGCACAGAGCAATTTTCTATGAATTTTGCTGCGATTCCGCAAGGAGATAACAAAACGAGGCCCGTCCTTGGCAAATCCGGTAGGGAACAGGCGTCGATCGCGATTTTCTTGGAGGTTTTCGCGATCTATCTTGTTGGAAGGGCTCTTTGCAGGAATGCGACGATCATGTCCGCAATTTGCCGATGAATGGTGCTTCGATCGGCGCCCTGACCATCCTTGCAGACGATGCTCTCGCCCGGTGCTTCCTCCTCAATCAGCGCTGCCGCTCCCGGTTTGCAAGGCTGCATGAAACTGAAATGCAGGGAGCCAGGGACGAGGGCATAGGAGGTCGTGGCAGAAGGCAGATACTGGGCCAAGTAGGCAGAGTCCTTGTTGGTGGCGGCGATGTCCGCTTCGGAGGCAGTCTCCTTGTCGACATCCTCGGCCGCTCCTAAGACAAGCGCTGGCACGCGGACGGACGCGAGGCTTTGCGGCGTAAGGCCGCGTCCTGGGCCGAGGTCAAGCATGACGACCGCGCGGATCCGCCGGTCGCTGAGATCGGCGCCCATCGCTGCGGTGGAGGCTGCATCCCGTCCTACACCCAACGCCTTGAATATCTCGCAATAGAGGGAGCCGAACTGCGCCATGCAATTCGTCATTATATCGTTGGCATCGAAGCGACCGCCCGCAAGTTCAATGACCGTCCATCCGCCGAGCGAATGACCGATGGCAGCGATGCGGTCGATTGCAATGCCGCCGGTCAGTTCCCGACGAGAAAGCAACGCGTCGATGACGAGGCTGAGATCGCGCGGGCGCTTCCAGAGCATTACGGCTTCAGGTGGCCGCATATCGAAGGTGGTAGTGCCGGGGTGGTCAGGTGCTGCGATGACATAGCCTTGGCGAACAAGTTCGCTCGCGAGCCAGGCGAGGTTGCGCCAACTACCGCCATAGCCGTGCGAAAGGAGCACCAACGGGTGAGGGCCGGTCCTGGCTTCGGCATCCTTGACGACAGGCTGGCCGCTGAAGGCGGGCGTTTCGCCGAGCAGCACCGGTTCCCGGTCGGTGTCCGTAGGATACCAGATGCTGACATGCATGGGCCGGTCGCCTTCGGTGTCCGGCAAGGTCATCTCGCGGAACCCGACCGCAGCGAATGCCGACTGGGCCGAGAATGAGACGAGCAAGGCGATGAAAGGCATGAACTTGAGCATGGAATCTCCGGTTGGAAATGAACTCGTCCTTCCTGCAGGGAATTTGTGCGGGCTGCGACCCGGAACGCGATCGAGGTCGCAACAAAAAGGGTCGAGACAAAAGCCTCGACCCTTGGACTTCAAATCTCAGCGTGAACCGTCGATGCAGTCTCAGATGTTGTTCTGCAAAATTTCGCGCAGTTTGCCAAAGAGCTCGTCGATGTGCTTCTTCTCTATGATGAGCGGCGGGGAAAGGGCGATGATGTCGCCTGTGGTGCGGATCAGCAGGCCGTTTTCGTAAGCCTTCAGGAAGGCCGTAAACGCGCGCTTCGTCGGTTCGCCGGCGATCGGGTCGAGTTCGATGGCGCCGATCAGGCCGGTGTTGCGGATATCGATGACGTTCGGGCAGTCCCTCAGCGAGTGAAGGGCGTCGGCCCAGTAATCCGAGAGTTCGCCAGCGCGGGTGAGCAGGCCTTCTTCCTTGTAGGTGTCGAGGGTGGCAAGCGCGGCGGCGGCGGCGATCGGATTGCCCGAATAGGTGTAGCCGTGGAAGAACTCGATCATGTGCTCCGGGCCATTCATGAATGCGTCGTGAATCTCGGAGGTGACAAAGACGGCGCCCATCGGGATGACGCCGTTGGTCAGGCCCTTGGCGGTGGTGATGATGTCGGGCTTCACGTCGTAAAACTGCGCGGCGAAGGGAGCGCCGAGACGGCCGAAGCCGGTGATGACTTCGTCGAAGATCAGCAGGATGCCGTGCTTGGTGCAGATTTCGCGGAGCTTCTGCAGATAGCCCTTCGGAGGAATGAGAACGCCGGTGGAGCCTGCGACCGGCTCGACGATCACGGCGGCGATCGTGGAAGCGTCATGCAGTGTCACGATGCGCTCCAGCTCGGTTGCGATGTCGCCGCCATGTTCGGGCTCGCCGCGGGTGAAGTTGTTCTTTCCGGGCTGATGCGTATGGGGCATGTGGTCGACGCCGGTCAGAAGCGTGCCGAACATCTTGCGGTTGGAAACGATGCCGCCGACCGAAATGCCGCCGAAATTGACGCCGTGGTAGCCGCGTTCGCGGCCGATCAGGCGGAAGCGGGAGCCGTTACCCTTCACGCGGTGATAGGCCAGCGCCACCTTGAGCGCGGTCTCGACCGACTCGGAACCCGAGTTGGTGTAGAGGACGTGGTCCATGCCTTCCGGTGCGATATCGACGAGGCGGTTTGCCAGTTCGAAGGCCTTCGGATGGCCGAGCTGGAAGGCCGGGGCGTAGTCGAGCTCGCCGGCCTGTTCGCGGATCGCCTCGGTGATCTTCGGCCGGCAGTGGCCGGCATTCACGCACCAGAGGCCGGCGGTGCCGTCCAGAACCTGACGGCCGTCATGCGTCGTGTAGTACATGTCCTTGGCGCCGACGAACATGCGCGGCTCCTTCTTGAACTGCCGGTTTGCCGTAAACGGCATCCAAAAGGCGCGAAGATCGTTTGGTGCATTGAGGCGATTGGACATGCTGTTCTCCTGGCCGTCGCGAGGCCGTTCCCGGGGCTTTGCGCCCAATTTTTACTGTTCGGTCAAATTATCAGCGCTTCTTGGGGCGTCAAGCCATGGACGTCATCGATGGCGGCGCAGCCTTCCCGCAAATAAACAAAACCGGCAAATCGAGAGATTTGCCGGCCAAAGTTATTTTATCGTGCTGAAATACTGCTCACCGCGCCGTTCCGGATACATCCCTTTGGCAGCACGGCTTTTTGGCAAACTTTATGTCTGCGTTATTATGCTGCAGATCTGCTGCGGCCCTGGACTGCATAAATATCCTCGAGCGTCGCCAGGATCTTCATCACCGGTTCCGAATTGCTCGAGTAATAAATGGTCTGCGCATCGCGGCGGGTCTTCACCAGTTTCTGTGCCCGCAGCTTCGAAAGATGCTGCGAAAGCGCGGACTGGCTGAGGCCGACCTGGGTTGCAAGTACGCCGACGGGGACCTCGCCTTTGACGAGGCTGCAGAGGATCAGGAGGCGCTTGGGATTCGCCATTGCTGATAAGAGGGCGGCCGCCACATTAGAGTGGTCTGACAAGTCAGTGGTTTCCATATTTCCAATCTTCCTAAGCGAATCGTACATCCGTATAGGCACAGGGCGTTAGACGGGGGTTTGGCGGACAGTCAAAAGTAGCAACTGGTCTGGAAGATTGTATATACCTAAATTTCACGTACTGAGTATGCTATTTTAGATATGTGTGACGTAATGTCCGCCGCATTGTCGATGAGTGACTCAAATTCGCAACGGTTGATCAAATCGCCGGAAATAGCGTCGAACCCCGCGCAGTCCACCCCACATACGCGCCATGCCGCACCGTTTGACTCATTAAAGAGCTTTGCGAGCGCCCCGGACAGGTCGGGGTGCTTATCTACTAAATCTCGCACTACCTGCGCCGCCTGTGCGGCAACGGCATCGTTCGCGGGCGAGAGAATCATGAGGTCGGCGCCTTCCAGAAGATACGCGCGGCCGAACCCTCCATTAAGGCTTGCCGACTGCGGAATGAGACGGAAGAAGCGGAAGTCCGGGAAGTCTATATAGAGCTTCGCCTTTGCATGCCGGTCGAGGAAACGGGTGCGGATGCGCCGGTGAACGGAGCTTCCTCGCTCGACCGTTTCGGCAATGCATTGGGTGGTGAGCCGCGGATGCGCCAACGGGTCACCTCTGCCGGGTTCGCCTGTCAGCAAGGATGCGCGCGGATCGGCCTCCAGCGCCTTCGTATGCGTCGAGAGCGCCGAAACCAGGATCACCGGCACGCCGTCAATATCGGTGCCGAGCAGAACTCGGCTCGCGAAGGGAAATCCGGTCGCTGGATCGAGAACGGCAAGAGCACCATAGCGGGCGGAACGCAGAAGAATGCGCGCGAGCTTGCGCGCTTCCTCGTCCGTTTCCCTGATTACGGAAGCCTGATCTTTCATGTCCACTTTCTTGACGGAAGCGGACGGCGGGATCAAGCCTGTTCTTTGCGCCGGTGCTGGGTCAGGCCGGCAACGACATCCTGAGCCGAAATCGTGCCGATGATGGCGCCGTTCTCGACGACGCCGATACTGCCCGGCTGCCGGGAGAGCGCGTCGAGAATATCGATTAGCGGCGTTTCGGCGCGTGCCGTGGCGCTGACGCTCGCCCCCGCCGCATGGCCGAGGCCTGGCTGCATGACGTCCTGCGCCGTCAGCATGCTGATCGGGTTCATGTGCTGGACGAAATCAGCGACATACTGATCGGCAGGGTTCTTGACGATATCTTGCGGCGTGCCGCACTGGATGATGCGCCCGCCTTCCATGATGGCGATGCGGTTGCCGATGCGGAAGGCCTCGTCGAGATCGTGGCTGACGAAGAGGATCGTCTTCTTCAAGCGCCGCTGGAATTCGAGAAGCTCGTCCTGCAGGCGGGTGCGGATCAGCGGGTCGAGCGCGGAGAATGGCTCGTCCATGAGCAGGATCGGCGCGCCGGTGGCGAAGGCGCGGGCGAGGCCCACACGCTGCTGCATGCCGCCGGAGAGTTCGTTGACCTTGCGGTCGGCCCACTTCGTCAGGTTGACGAGCTCGAGTTGTTCTTCGACGCGCTTCTTGCGTTCGGCGTCCGGCATGCCGGCCAGTTCGAGGCCGAAGCCGACATTCTCGGCGACGGTCCGCCAGGGCAGCAGGGCGAATTGCTGGAACACCATAGAGACGGTGTGCATGCGCAGGTCGCGCAGACCCTTGGCGCTTGTCTTGTATGGATTGCAGGGGCCATCGGCGGTGGCGACCGAAACCTCGCCGCGAACGACCGGGGCAAGGCCATTGACGGCGCGCAGCAGCGTCGACTTGCCGGAGCCGGAAAGGCCCATCAGCACCAGGATTTCGCCCTCCTCGACGGTGAGCGAGGCATCGGCGACGCCGAGCACGAGACCGGTCTCGGCGCCGATCTCGTCACGGGTCTTTCCCTGATCGACGAGGGCGAGGGCGGTTTGCGGCTTGTCGCCGAAGATGATGCTGACATTGTCGAAGCGGACTGAGGTCATGCGCCGTCTCCTTCACCTGCCGCGCGGAACATGCGATCGAGGATGATCGCCAGGATGACGATACAGAGACCGGCCTGGAAGCCCATGGCGACATTCACCGTGTTAAGTGCGCGAACAACGGGCTTTCCAAGGCCATCGGCGCCGACGAGCGCGGCGATGACCACCATCGATAGCGACAGCATGATCGTCTGCGTGAGGCCAGCCATGATCTGCGGCATCGCGAAAGGCAGCTCGACCTTGCGCAGTACCTGTGTCGGGGTTGCGCCAAAGGACTCGGCTGCTTCGACGAGGGAGGGCGGTGTCGAGATGATGCCGAGGCGGGTCAGACGGATCGGTGCAGGAATGGCAAAGATCACGGTTGCGATTAGGCCTGGCACCATGCCGAGACCGAAGAGAATGAGTGCGGGGATCAGATAGACGAATGTCGGGATCGTCTGCATCAGATCGAGCACTGGGCGCATGATGGAGAAGACCCAGGCGCGTCTTGCCCCGGCAATGCCGAGCGGAATGCCGATCGCCATGCTGACGAATGTCGAGGCGAGGACAAGGGCCAGCGTTTCCGTCGTCTCCTTCCAGTAGCCTTGGTTCATGATCAGCAGCAAACCGAGCAAGGTGAAGACCGCAACGCCGATCGAGCGGCGGAGCCAATAGGCAATCGCCGTAATGGCGAGGAGCACGATCAGCGGATGTGGCGCCTGCAGGATGAAGAGCAATGCGCCAATCACATGCGAGAGAGTCAAGGCCAGCCAGTCGAAAAACCATTCGCCGCTCGTCGTCAGCCAATCGACGGTGGATTTGGCGACGGGGCCAATAGGGATTTTGTAATCGGTGATCCAGTTCAAGAAGCGCGCCTATCCAAAAGAGCAGAGATCAGGATGAAACAAAAAGGGGCGGCGTGCGGGCCGCCCCGTTCATCAGTTTCAGAGGCCGAGGCCGGACTTGACGGCCGCGGCGGCGTCCTTGCCGTCCTTGGTCGTGACGCCTGCGAGCCATGGCTCGACTGCTGTCGGATTTGCCTTCAGCCATTCGGTTGCCGCGTCCTGCGGGTCCTCGCCATCGTTGAGGATCTTGCCCATGATCTGGTTTTCCATCTCCAGGCTGAACTTCAGGTTGGACACGAACTTGCCGACGTTCGGGCACTCGGTGACGAACCCTGCGCGGGTGTTGGTGTAGACCGTCGCGCCGCCGAAGTTGGGGCCGAAGGAGCTGTCGCCACCCGTGAGGTAGGTCATCTTGAAGTTCTCGTTCATCGGATGGGGGGCCCAACCGAGGAATACGACAGGCTTACCGTCCTTTTCGGCACGAGCAACCTGCGCCAGCATGCCCTGTTCGGAGGACTCGACGACTTCAAGGCCGCCCATTCCCATCTCGTTCTTCTCGATCAGGGTCATGACAAGGCGGTTGCCGTCGTTGCCCGGCTCGATCCCGTAGATCTTGCCATCGAGGGCATCTTTATGCTTGCCGATGTCGCTGAAGTCCTTGATGCCCAGTTCGGCGCCCTTGGCGTTGGTGGCAAGCGTGTACTTGGCACCTTCGAGATTGGCTGCGATGGATTCAACCGACTTGTCGTCGAGATAGGGTTGGACGTCCTTCTGTTGCGCCGGCATCCAGTTGCCGAGGAACACATCGATGTCCTTGTTCTTCAGCGACTGATAGGTGACCGGTACGGAGAGAACCTTGACGTCCGGCTCGTAGCCGAGGCTCTTCAGCACGACCGCGGCAACGGCGGTGGTTGCCGTGATGTCCGTCCAGCCTACGTCCGAGAAATGGACGGTCGAGCAGCTTTCGGGTTCTGCAGCAAATGATGCGGTTGCGATTGAAAGTGCTGCAACTGCAGTGGCGGTGGTCAGTTTGAATGCGCTTGTCATTTTCATTTTAGACTCCCAGTCTTAAGTTCCCAAGCCAAGCATCAATAGACGACATTTACAAGCGACCTGCGTGTGTTTGCGCCGGATTGGCTACCCCGAATGCGACGTGCCGCTTTTCTCATGATATGCCCGGATTTCCGGGCTTTTGTGATTTTTGCCTCCGGATTTCCTGTGATTATCGATTCTGCGGTCTTTTCTTTGCCGATTCGAGCTTTCAAGAAGCAAAACACGGAGAAAATGATGGCGAAGCTCTATTTCAACTACTCTACCATGAACGCCGGCAAATCGACCATGCTGCTGCAGGCGTCCTATAATTACCACGAACGCGGCATGCGCACCGTGCTCTTGATTGCAGCCTTCGACGAACGCACCGGCAAGGGCGTCATCGGCTCGCGTATCGGGCTGGAAGCAAGCGCGATCGCTTTTGAAGGTCATACCGATCTCTTCGCCCTCATCAAGGAACTGAGCGGCGAGGGCAGCCCGGTCGCCTGCGTCTTCGTCGACGAGGCGAATTTCATGACACGCCAGCATGTCTGGCAGCTCGCCCGCGTGGTTGACCGGCTGAACATACCGGTCATGGTTTATGGCCTTCGGACCGATTTCCAAGGCAAGCTGTTTCCGGCTTCCGAGGAACTGCTGGCGATTGCTGACGAGATGCGCGAGGTGCGAACCATTTGCCATTGCGGCCGCAAGGCGACGATGGTCGTACGGCTCAATGCCGATGGAGAGGTTGTCCGCGAGGGCGCGCAGATCGAGGTCGGCGGCAACGAGAAATACGTATCGCTGTGCCGCAGGCACTGGGACGATGCAATGAATGGCGAATGGTGCGCCGAGGCCGTTTGAGCTTCGGCCTGCGAGCGGCTAGGCTAAGCACGGAGATTCTCTGGAGAGGCCGGTGCGCAAAGCTCCCTCGTTCGACAGTCAATTCGAAGCAGCCGACGCGCTTGTCTCAACCCTGTGCGCCGACGCGGCCGCATGCGCTGCCTTCATCGAGTACTTTGCGCGCAAAGGAGCGCAATCGGACGACGAGGCGATTCTGGCGCAACGAGACCGGTTCCAGGCTTTTGCGACGGCGCGCTTGGAATTCGACGGACTTCTTGGTGAAATGGTGGCCGGCCTCGACCGGATGACAGCGGAGGTCTCCGCGGATATGGACAGCTTCCGCGGGCTGACCGCACGCGAGAGGCTGACCGGCTGGTTTTCGAGGCAGCGCATGTGGCGCCTCCACCGTCAGCGGGTGCACGAAGCGCCGGTGATCGAGCGGCTGCTCGATCTGCTGTCGAAATCCAACGCCATTACCGGTTTGGTCAGCGGCCACCGCGAATTCGCCCTTGCTTGCCATAAGGCGGCAGAGAGCGATGTTGTCACGATCGTCGAGCAACGCGGGCGCCTTGTCGGTGCCATCGATATTGCGCGGTTGCGCATGAAGGAGATGAAGGCGAAGGCGCTAACGAGACAGGGACGCATCGGTCTTTACGGCGGCAGGGCCGAATGGGAGCGAATGGAGGAGGAGCGGCGTGCGCTTGAGGCGGAGGCTGAGAAGATTGCCGAAGAAGAGCTGAAGATGCGCGACGAAAGCCAGCGGCGCGAAGGCTTCATTACGATGTTCCAAGAGTTCGTCGATGCATTGAACAGCCAGATCGGCCTTTGCAATGCGTTGCTCCGCAAGCTGTCGATCGGTACGGAAGAACGGCTGATCATCTATCAGGCGCAGGTAGATACCGACGTTCCGGGATCGAAAGCGAAAATAACGCAGGAGCGGTATCCACATATCGCCGGCCCGATCTCGCTCTTCGAAAGGGGTATGCTCGTTCCGCAGGACATCGGATTGCGCAAGGCGGCCGCGGATGCGGCCTTCGGCAAGAAGTTTGCGGCATTCGCCGAAAGCCACGACGCGACCGACGCTCCGATCATCGACCTGACGCAAAGATCCTCCAGGTTCAGGTTGCGCTTTGCCCGTTTTTGATGAAACGACGGCCTGCGCGATCTTCTAAAAATCTCTCCTTCATGTTGTGCTCGATCGAGCAAACACATATGTGAAATGCAGGACTTTCTGACGTTCGCTAGGGTTTAGGAGAAGGGCATGCTCGACCGGATCGCCGGTTTCTTCAGGCTGATCGGCCGCACGATCGCCCGCTGGTTCAGTCTTTTTGCCGCCTGGGCGTTCTGGCCCTTCCTTGCCGCCCATGGCTGGTACCAGCGCCGGACGTGGATGATCCGGATCCCCATCATTGCGTTCGCGGCACTGCTGGCCGTCCTTTATGCGTATTTCTTCTGGCAGACGCAGGTCTGGTCGAATTTCAATCCGTCCTTCGTTAACCAGTACCGTCTTTCCGAGCGCAAGGTTCCGGCAGGCCAGGAACTGCCGGTTGCCGGCGGCGCGGCAGCACCGGCGGCCAAGACCTGCCAGCGTTCTGCGATCGTCGATGTCGCCGCCGACCTGACGGACTTCAACGTCAACCAGAACGCATGGATCTCCTCCATGCTGCTCTACCGGCTCGGTTTTTTCGGTATCGCCTGGGACCATACGCCGTTCCTCGACAACAAGGCGTCCTTCCAGCGCGGCGTCAATCAGGCGGCCCGGCGGACCTCGGCCGAGCTTGTCGATACGCTCGGGCGCGTACGCGGCACGTCCGGCATCAACAACGATCTTCAGAACGCCCGCGGAAATCTGCAATTCGACGAATACAGCTGGTATTTCGGGCTCAATCCGTTCGGGCCGAAGACCCCGACGCCGAGCTACTACCGTTCGGCGATCGGCAGCCTGCGCAAGTTCAATACCGACCTTGCCAGCTGCAACGCCGTCTTTGACGGCCGCGCGGACAACCTCGTCCAATTCATCGACCGGATCGCGAACGATCTCGGCGGCACGTCGGACATGCTGGCGGAGCGCTCGGAGAACCACAATCGCGGCTGGTTCGATACGCGCGCCGACGACCGCTTCTGGTTCGCCTACGGGCAACTCTATGCCTATTACGCCATTCTCGCGGCGGCACAGTCGGATTTTTCGCAGGTGGTAGCGGAGCGCAATCTCGGCGCCATCTGGAGCGGCACGACGAGGCAATTTCAAGCCGCCCTGCGCATCCAACCGGCGATCATTTCCAATGGCCGTGAGGACGGCTGGATCATGCCGAGCCATTTGGCGACCATGGGTTTCTACATCCTGCGGGTGCGGTCGAACCTCGTGGAGATGCGTTCTGTCCTCGACCGCTGACCGTCAGGGCTGGAGGGAATTGTCTTCTACCCCGACGATGCGCAGTGGCTCGACGAATTCATATGTGACGTGTGACGCCAAAGATCTCGTTGTTGCGGAAACGGCCGACCGATCGGACCATCTTGTAGCCGCCGCGCCGGTTGTCGACCCTATAAACATAGTGAAAGCCCACTTTGTGCCGGCTCGCATGCTCGAAGGTCTGCGTTATCAGGATGCGGTCCTCTTCGTGAATCCGTGAAAGCAGCTCTACGGGATTTGCCAGGCCGGTGGTGTAGGGCAGGTCAAAGATGGCATGGACGTCCTCGGTAGCAAAAAAGTGACCTGTTTCGAGTTCCATGCGCCAGAAGCCGAATAGCCGCTGGGCCGAAACAGGCTAGACGATTTCGGCATCGCTGATGCCGATTTGATCGCGTGATTGCTCTTTCTTGTGGAGTTCCGGCTGCTTCGAATCGAAGAGGCACGTTTCCGCCCGCGTGAGGTTTTCGCACTGATTCTCTTCTGATTTCTCAGCTGATCAGCTTCAATCGGATAGCTTTTGCTACCAATTGCGTGCGGTTGACGCAATCGAGTTTTTTGATCGCGTTCGTCATATAGGCGTTCACCGTATGGTCGGAGAGAGCGAGGATCTGGCCGATTTCAACTGACGTCTTGCCCTGGGCCGTCCAGCGGACGACTTCGAGCTCGCGCGCGGAGAGCGCGTTGTAGGTGCTGTCTTCGTTGCGCTTGACGGCACTGTAGGCGTCAAAGGCGTGAAGCACGATTACCGTGAGTTCGTTGATTTCGCTCTGGCTGAGCGATGCGCGCTCGCCTGAAAACCAGAAGGCCAGCCGCTTGCCGTCTGCGGCATTGACCGGCAAAACGATGCCCGCCGGCATTTTATGCTGAAGCATCAGGCTGCGAAGTTCGCAGCGAAACATTTGGGCCGTTGCGGCGTCGGAGAGATGCCAGCTCTGCGGGGCGACAGATTCTCTCAGCTTTGCCGTAAACGGACAGGCGCGTAGCATATGAGCGCGATCGAACTCTCTGAGGTACGTGCCCGTCAATGACGTTTCTACGACCAGTGGCTTAAGAAACAAGTCCTCGGAAGAGGGCGTATTCATCAACGTATAGTGAGTTAACCCGAAAGCATTTGCAATCCTGTGCAAGACCTGGACAAAAAGAGCGCGCGTCCGCGCCGATGCCAATTCCGTCGATAAAAGTGACTGCCTTTCGGAGGTAGTCATGTAAGACATAATGCGCCCCGCCTTGCCTTCATGTTACCGCTATCAAATACGTTAATTGCCAGCCACGCTAGCCTGAATTGACTTAGTACACGCTGATTAAATCATACTGTTAAAAATTAATCGCGCAGGTACCCTCTCAGGTTGTTTTTAATGTTACACAGGTAGCAGCCCGGCTGATTTTACTTCTTCCATTACTGCATAAGTATGAGTTTCCCTTACGCCAGGCAGCGGCAGAATCACCTCTGAAAGAAATTGCCGGTAAGCCTCCATGCCCGCGACGCGGGCCTTGACGAGGTAATCGAAGCCGCCGGCGACCATGTGGCACTCCATGACGTCGTCCGAGCGCTTCACGGCACCTGCGAAGGCATCGAAGACGTCGGGCGTCGTGCGGTCCAGCTTGACCTGGACGAAGACGAGCAGGGTGCGCCCGAGCTTTTCCGGCGACAGGACGGCCATGTAGCCGGTAATATAGCCGTCGCGGGTAAGGCGCTTGACCCGCTCGGCCGTCGCGGTGGGGGAGAGGCTGACGCGCTCGGCAAGCTCGATGTTCGTAAGGCGGCCTTCCTTCTGCAGGGCGCGGAGAATCTTGCGGTCGAGACGGTCCAGTTCTTTCATTTTCCACGGCCTTTCGGGCAATCGGTAGCTGAAGAAAATTTGATGATCCATCAATTTAGTGAAAAACGCTACGGATGACCAGCTATGTTGCGGATATCACGGAGAACCCTTTATGAACCACCAGATTTCCACGCAATATCCCGCGTTCAACGCTCCATTCGCCGGTGACGATGACTGTTTGTTGCATGCGTTCAGCGAGAAGCTGCACTTCAGCGCCGCCGAGGACAAGGCGATCGACAAACGCGCAAGCGGCATGATCAAGGCGATCCGCGACAATTCCGGCGCGATGGGCGGCGTGGAGGATTTCCTGCGCGAGTATGGGCTTTCGACGCGCGAGGGGCTGGCGCTCATGGTTCTTGCCGAAGCGCTGCTGCGCGTGCCCGACGCGCTGACGCAGGACAAGCTGATCGAGGACAAGCTCAAGGAAGGCGGTTGGAGCGAGCATGAGGGCAAAGCCGAAAGCTGGTTCGTTTCGGCTTCCGCCTGGGCGCTCGGTGTTTCCGCCCGCATCCTGCGCCCCGGGGATACGCCGGAAGGCGTGGTCCGCGGCCTCGTCAAGCGCCTCGGCCTGCCGACGGTGCGCAATGCGACAAAACAGGCGATGCGCTTCCTCGGCCACCACTTCGTGCTCGGCGAAACGATCAAGGATGCGCTGAACCGCGCCTCAAAGAATGAGGAGAAGGGTTATCGCCACTCCTTCGACATGCTGGGCGAGGGAGCGCGAACGGCGGAAGACGCCAAGCGCTACTGGCAGTCCTATGCAATGGCGATCGAAGCGATCGGCACCTGGATGGGGAAGAACGCCAAGTCCAAGCAGTTGCCCGACCGCATGGGCATTTCGGTCAAGCTTTCGGCGCTGCATCCGCGCTATCTCGCCACCCATCGCGACCGGGTGATGAAGGAACTGGTGCCGGACCTCCTGAAGCTCGCGCAGATGGCAAAGGCACATAAGCTGAACTTCACCGTCGATGCCGAGGAGGCCGATCGCCTGGAGCTTTCGCTCGACGTGATCGCCGCCGTGTTCAGCGACCCCTCGCTTGACGGCTGGGATGGTTTCGGCCTTGCGATCCAGGCCTATCAGAAACGCGCGACGGCGGTGATCGACTACGTCGATGCGCTCTGCGAAAAGCTCGGCCGCCGAATGATGGTGCGTCTCGTGAAGGGCGCCTACTGGGATACGGAAATCAAGCGCGCCCAGGAGCGCGGGCTCGACGACTATCCGGTCTGGACGCGCAAGCAGGCGACGGACCTTTCCTATCTCGCCTGCGCCAAGCAGATGCTCGACAAGCGCGCCCGCATCTTCCCGCAGTTCGCCACGCACAATGCGCTGACGGTTTCGACCATTCTGGAGCTGGCGGGCGAAGACCGGACCGGTTTCGAATTCCAGCGCCTGCATGGCATGGGCGAGACGCTCTACAATCACCTGCTTGACAGCAACGATCGCATCGCCTGCCGCATCTATGCCCCTGTCGGCGGTTATCGCGACCTGCTTGCCTATCTCGTCCGCCGTCTTCTGGAAAACGGCGCCAATTCCTCCTTCGTCGCCATGGCCGGCGATAAGAACACGCCGATCAAGGCGCTGCTGGAGCGCCCCGCCGACAAGCTGCAACTCGATACCGGCACGAGCGCCCGCAACAGCAGGATCCCGATGCCGCTTGCCATTTACGGGAAGCGCAAGAACAGCACGGGCCTCGAATTCGGCCATCGCGAAACCCTGGAGAAGCTTATGTCGAATATCCGCAGGGGCGACGCCGCAATCGCTGCCACCCCGCTGATCCCCGGTGTTTCCGCGACCGGCGCGGAAACGGCGGTGCTCTCGCCGTCCGATCATTCGCATAAGGTCGGCTCAGTTCGTGACGCGACGGCTGCCGATGTGGACAAGGCCTTTGCCATTGCCGCCAAGGGTTTCAAGAGCTGGTCGCGCAAGCCGGTGGAGGAGCGCGCCTTGACGCTGGAGCGCATGGCGGACCTCATGGAGGAAAACCGCGACCGGCTGCTGGTGCTGCTTTCGGCGGAAGCGGGCAAGACGCTGGACGACAGCGTTGCCGAAATCCGCGAGGCGGTGGATTTCTGCCGCTATTATGCAGCCGAAGCGCGCGGCCAGTTCGGCACCATCACCAAGATGCCCGGGCCGACCGGCGAGGACAACCGCTATCTCTGGCGTGGTCGCGGCGTCTTTGCCTGTATCTCGCCCTGGAACTTCCCGCTGGCGATCTTCCTCGGCCAGGTCTCGGCAGCGCTCGCCGCCGGTAACGCCGTGATCGCCAAGCCCGCGCCGCAGACGCCGCTGATCGCCTTTGAGGCCGTCAAGCTGTTCCATCAGGCGGGCATCCCGCAGGATGCGCTGCTCTTCGTGCCGGGTGGCCCGCAGGTCGGTTCTGCGATTACTGCGCATCCGGCACTTGGGGGCGTTGCGTTCACCGGCTCGACCAAGACCGCCTGGGCGATTAACCGGGCGCTTGCCGCCAAGGACGGCCCAATCGTGCCGCTGATTGCCGAAACCGGCGGTCTCAATGCCATGATTGTCGATGCGACGGCGCTCTCGGAGCAGGTGGCAGACGACGTCATCCTCTCGGCCTTCCGCTCCGCCGGTCAGCGCTGCTCGGCGCTCCGCCTTCTCTTCCTGCAGGAGGACGTCGCCGAAGACATGACGCGGATGATCGAAGGTGCGGCGAAGGAGCTTCAGCTCGGCGATCCAAGCCTGGAGACGACGGATGTCGGCCCGATCATCGATGACAAGCAGAAGGCCATGCTGGAAGCACACATCACCGATATGCAGAAGACACAGAAGGTGCGCTATGCGGGCAAGGCGCCTGCCGGCGGCAGCTTCTTTGCGCCGCACATCGTCGAGCTCGACAAAGCCTCGGCGTTGACGAAGGAAGTCTTCGGCCCGGTCCTGCATATCGTGAAGTGGAGGGCGAAGGACCTGCCGAAGGTGCTGGAAGACATCCAGTCCTCCGGCTACGGCCTGACGCTTGGCGTCCACAGCCGCATCGACGCGACGATCCGCACCGTCACCGACGCGCTTGATACCGGCAACGTCTACGTCAACCGCAACATGATCGGCGCCGTGGTCGGAACCCAACCGTTCGGCGGCTCCGGCCTTTCCGGGACCGGCTTCAAGGCCGGCGGTCCGGCTTATCTGCTGCGTTTTGCGCTCGAACAGGTGATCTCGGTGAACACGGCGGCGGCCGGCGGCAACGCCAGCCTGATCGCCATGGGCGACGGTTGAAGCCGAGGTTGACGGCGCTCCCTTAGCCGGGGGGAGCGCCTTCCGGTTTTGCGGAGCGTTGTGATTTTCCTGTGCTTCAACGCTGCTGGCCGCCTTGGCCAAGCGGTCGCCTCTTGTTTCCGGTTCGCGGATGGCGTCATGTTCCGGCAGAGACAAAGCTCCGGGGGACCAGCGTGGCCATCAAATCCGATATCGAAATCGCGCGCGCGGCAAAGAAGAAGCCTATTTTCGAGATCGGCGCGAAGCTCGGCATTCCGGCGGAACACCTCGCACCTTATGGCCACGACAAAGCGAAAGTCAGTGCGGAATTCATCGCCGCACAGATGGAGAAGAAGGAAGGCAGGCTGATCCTCGTCACCGCCATCAACCCGACACCGGCGGGCGAGGGCAAGACGACAACCACCGTCGGTCTCGGCGACGGGCTGAACCGGATCGGCAAGAAAGCCATTGTCTGCATCCGCGAAGCGTCGCTCGGGCCATGTTTCGGCGTGAAGGGCGGGGCTGCCGGCGGCGGCTATGCGCAAGTCATTCCAATGGAAGACATCAACCTGCATTTTACCGGCGATTTCCATGCGGTTACTTCGGCGCACAACCTTCTCGCCGCTATGATTGACAACCATATCTACTGGGGCAACGAGCTGGACATCGACCTGCGCCGCGTCACCTGGCGCCGCGTGATGGACATGAATGACCGGGCGCTGCGCGAAATGGTCTCCTCGCTCGGCGGCGTTGCCAATGGCTTTCCGCGGCAGAACGGCTTCGACATCACCGTCGCCTCGGAGGTCATGGCGATCCTCTGCCTGGCGACTGGCCTCAAGGATCTGGAAGCTCGTCTCGGGAACATCATCATCGGCTATCGCCGCGACAAGATGCCGGTCTATGCCCGCGATCTGAAGGCGGACGGCGCAATGGCCGTGCTTCTGAAAGACGCGATGCAACCGAACCTCGTCCAGACGCTGGAGAACAATCCGGCTTTCGTCCACGGCGGTCCGTTCGCCAATATCGCGCATGGCTGCAACTCGGTGATTGCGACGAAGACTGCGCTGACGCTCGGCGATTATGTCGTGACCGAGGCGGGGTTCGGGGCCGATCTTGGCGCAGAGAAATTCTTCGACATCAAATGCCGCAAGGCGGGGCTGAAGCCCGATGCGGCGGTGATCGTTGCCACGGTGCGCGCGCTGAAGATGAACGGTGGCGTGAACAAGGAGGATCTGGGAGCCGAGAATGTCGCAGCGCTTGTGAAGGGCTGCTCGAACCTTGGGCGGCATCTCGCGAATGTGCGGAAATTCGGCGTTCCGGTGGTGGTCGCGATCAATCATTTCGTTTCGGACACGGACAAGGAAATCGCGGCCGTCCAGGAATATGTTGCGCGCCACGGCGCCGAGGCGATCCTCTGCCGCCACTGGGCGGAAGGCTCGGCCGGCATCGAGGATCTTGCCTACAAGGTGGTGGAACTGGCGGAATCCGGCCAGGCGAAATTTGAGCCGCTTTACGCCGACAGCGTACCGCTGTTCGAAAAGATCGAGATCGTCGCCTCGAAGATCTACCACGCCGGCGAGGTGACGGCGGACAAGGCTGTTCGCGACCAACTCGTCACCTGGGAAGAGCAGGGTTACGGCAATCTGCCGGTCTGCATGGCGAAGACGCAATATTCGTTTTCGACAGACCCGAACCTTCGCGGCGCACCGGAGGGCCATATCGTGTCCGTACGCGAAGTGCGGCTTTCGGCAGGCGCCGGGTTCGTCGTCGTCATCACCGGCGAAATCATGACGATGCCGGGGCTGCCGAAATCGCCATCCGCCGAGCGGATATTCCTGAATGATCAAGGGTATATTGAGGGGCTTTTCTGATGCCGTTCTTCAGGTATCCTCGAATGTATGTTTTCGCCGCTGCCGCAGTATTTGCGCTCACGGTGAACGGCTCTGCAGCCGATGCGCAGGCGTCTGTGCAGCAGAGCATGGCCGATTTCATGAAGAGCAATCCCGACTGCAAGGAGTTCAACGATCAGTGCTCGATCTGTGCCGTGACCGACGGCAAGGCCGAGTGCTCCACGCCCGAGGTCGCCTGCGTCAAGAAGCCTTATGTCTGCACGCGGCGCGCGGACAACTGAGGTGGCGAAGCCGCCGGATTTTCCGGCATGAAGAAAAGTCAAAGTCTTTCTGGCCATTTTTACGATGTATCGAGGATTGTCAGGAGGTCGATGTTTTCTCCTGATATCCGGTACGCAATGATTTAGGGAATATCAGCGAACACCATTTCCCGAGTGCCAGACACGCGCGCCACCCGGCCCAGCAAGGGATGCTCTGTCAATGCTTCGGCAGTCGTTGCTGCCCCGCTCGATCACGCGAGTGGCGTTCGGATCATGCTTTGCGATATAGGCTCCAATATGATCGAGCCGAGCCAAGGCGCTATGTGTCCAGCGGCGCTGAAAGCTCATTTGCGGAGATATTTTGAGATGATGCATTCGCTTCATCATCAGAAGCAAATTCGCCTGCATTGGCTTCACGGACCGCCGCTTCGATTTCCGCGACCTGCCATTCTTCTCGCTCGACGAATTCCTCTATCACCAAGGAAGCGATTTCTTCCGTAGATAGCTTGCGCTTTTCGGCAACGCGGTCGAAGCGCGAAGCTATCGATTTTTTCAATGAAAACTTAAAACAATCATCAAGGGGCCCTGCAGCGTGCAAGAGAATTCTAGTCTGTCCACGTCTTGATTCAATAGGCAAGCATAACCTGTTGAAAGTTATGGCTTCTGTCTAATGACAATAACGATATCCTCCTTTCCGCTGCAGCACATCCATGTGGAAGTGTTTTTCGTGCGCGGCGTCGCTCTCAGGATCGAGCACGGTGGAAAAATAGAGGCAGCCGGAGGCACTGACCGTGCGCTGGAAGGCGCCGGTGAGGGTGGAATCTTCCCGGCGCGGCTTCACCGCAATGGCCTCGCCCTTTTCGAAACTGAAGCTTGCGATGTCGATGGCGTTGCCGCGGGCGTGCTCGGAGATCTTTCCGGCAAACGCACCGTTGCGCAGGCGGCAGATGTATGAAGAGGCCTGGTTGATGGTCGTGATCTGCCCGTGTTCCTTCGCGGCGACGGCGGCTGCCGGAATGACGCTCTCCTTCATCCAGCGCGCAAGTGCCAGAGCCGCCGGGCAGCGCAGCGTCGCCTGCGGCTTCACCGCGATGCCTGGGAGTGCCTCGACGAGATTGATCGGCTTGTCGATGCCGCAGCCGTGACCGTCATCGATGCGCGGGATGTCCTTGAAGACGGCGCCGAGGGCCTGCAACTCCCTCACGCATTCCGCATGATCGGCGTCGCTTTCCGGCTCGATGGTCAGGTTCTGCGCTTCCAGCGTACCCGGCGCCGGCGGCCCGAATTTCTCCGGCTTTTCCTCCTCCGGTTTGGCCGTGTCCAATGGCTTCTCATTCGGAGGGGCTGGTGGGTTTTCGGTCCCGTTTGCGGTTGAGGGCCTCGGTTCGGGGATCGGTGCGGTCTCTGCGGGTGCTTCGGCTTCGCCGTCAATCCGCGGCTTTTCCTGAGGGAAGGGACCTTTGTCGGGGAGGCTTGCGCCGGTGAGGATGATCAGGGCTGTCGTCGCCGCTGCAACTGCGATGTTCTTCAAGCTTCAACCGTCCGTGGCTGCTGATGAGAAAAGGGCAACGCATGAGGGCGGATTTCGTTGCAATTTCGCAACGTTCGTGGGCATCGTTAAAACTTGATGATTTAATTCAACATAAGGCTGGCGTTTATATTGACAATTATACTCATGTTTTTTATGCGGCAGAAAGAAGGCGGAATGTTGGGTCCCGCCGCAAATCCGAAAAGCCTAGCCAGCCCCTCGAGCGCCTGACGCGCCCCGACCAGCCAGCCCGGTATTTATTCATCCTAGAGGGTTGGTTTAATGATTGTCCGCAATTCGCGCGCCGTTCTTTTGGCTTGCACTGCATTGGTCGTTTTTGGCGCCGGTTTTCCGGCATATTCGCAAAGCCCGGAAGAGGAGGCGGCTTCCCAAAAGACGGATCGCGTAACGCCGCTGAAGAAGATCGTCGTCGGTGCGGGACAGCGCAAGATCGCCATCGATACGCCGCAGGCCGTTACTGTTCTCGACCAAAAGGATATTGATGACGCCCAGGCTGAAACGATCGGCGATATCTTCAAGGATGTGCCCGGCGTCTCCATTGCCGGCAGCGACCGTGTTTTCGGTGAGGCGTTCAATATCCGTGGCATCGGCTCCACCGAGGATTCCGCCGACGGCTCGCGCATTGTGGTGAATGTGGACGGAGCCCAGAAATTCTACGAGCAGTACCGGATGGGATCGTTCTTCTCGGACCCTGAGCTTTACAAGTCCGTCGAAGTGCTGCGCGGTCCGGCCTCTTCCACGCTTTACGGCGCCGGTGCCCTCGGTGGCGTCATCAACTTCACCACCAAGGATGCCTCAGAGTTTCTGCAGGAGGGCTACGACAATGCTCTCAGGCTCAAGAGCAGCTATGAAACAAACGGGAATGGCTATCTAGGTTCGTCTATTTTCGCACATCGCTTCAACGAGGGTGCTGAATTCCTCGGTATGTTGAACAAGCGCGGGTCCAGCGAATTCGAGTTGGGAGATGGCAGCGACTTGTCGGGCTCGGACTTTCAGTCGTGGTCGGGCCTGGCCAAGGGAACTTTCCATTTTGGTGATGGCGACGAGCAGACACTGCGCTTGTCCTATCAGCATTGGGACAGCGATGCTAACGATCAGGACTATGCTCAGACCGGCACGCAGGCCGCATTCGGTACTGTCGACCGCCATGTGATTGATGATACCGCGGTCTTGAGCTACGAAAATCCAGTCAGCGACAATCCCTGGCTCGACTTCAAGGCAACCGTTTCATACTCCGACACTACGGTCGACCAGAGCGACGGAACGCTTGGCGGGTTTTCGAATATCATCGAAGCTGATTATGGCTATCGGACATGGCAGGCCAATGTTCAAAATACCTCTGAGTTCTCGGGCGATAGCTGGGTAAACTACCTGACCTACGGCACGCAACTGAGCCATCAGGATCGCACCGCGGATTCGCCGCTTGCGACCAGCCCGACGCCCGGTGCGATCGCCACACATCCCGAAGGCACTGACAACAAGGTCGGTCTCTTCGTGCAGAACGAGTTCGTCTATGACGAGCGGCTGACAATCATCGGCGGCGTTCGCGGCGACTTCGTCTGGCGACAGCCCGGCGACTCAACGGCGGCCTTCAGCAATGCTGTCGATGTCAACGATCAAGCTTTCTCCCCCAAGCTCGCTGCGCACTACAAGCTGACCGATGAGTTCGGCATTTTCGGATCGATTGCCCATACGGAACGTCTGCCGACGTTGGATGAGCTCTACACCTGGAGCAAGGGAACCAGCCTGGATCTCAAGAAAGAAAAATCCAACAACTTCGAAATTGGCTTTACGGCAACGCGGGACGACATATTCCAGGCGGGCGACAATGTCAGTTTCAAGACGACCGCCTTCTACAATGACCTGGAGAACCTCATTGCAACCACCGGCACGGGAGCATCCTCCTATTTCTACAATGTCGGCAAGGCCCGCATCTATGGCGTCGAAGTCGAAGGGGCGTACGAATCGGATTACGTTTTCGCCAAGCTTGCCTACACAGGCACGCAGGGCCAAGACCGCAGCGATGGGGTGAACTACAACAAGCCGCTGCCGACTGTACCGGCCCACAAGATAGCCTTCACTTTGGGCGGCCGGCTTCCCGAGCGGGACATCGAATACGGCACGCGCATCACGCATGCCTTCGAGGCGCAGAACAGCGTCCGCGGAACGGCCGCATCCTCCGGTTCCACGCCGGACCATCTCGTTGTTCCGGCGCCCGATTGGACGACCGTGGACCTGTTCGCCTCCTGGAGGCCGCAGAGCGGCGAAATGCAGGGATGGCAGGTTCTGGCCAGCGTCAACAATCTTTTCGATCAATACTATCGGGAAAACACGTCCAACGATTACGCCAAGGGGCGCACGTTCAAGATTACCTTGAGCAAGCAGCTCGATTGGTAATTTGGTTTTAGCGGGTTCGTTTCAGCCGGTTCCGACCGGTGAAAGCGAACCCGCTAAAACCGCTCTTGCGCTTCTCCCAATCTCACGCTAACAATTCCGCCCATGAAGAAGTCCTTGAACATTGCTGTTTGGTGGTGGGCTCGCTGAGGCGGCCTCGATCAATCGTGTTCAAAGACGACGAGTGAGCCGCCCGAGACTTCGAGGCGGCTTTTTTGTTTTCAAGGCCGCCTGTCGTCCGGGCCCCGATAACGGAGTGGAACAATGGTAACGATCCTTCGGGACGACGGTGCGGAAATTTACGAGACGAGGGGCGGCGTTACCGTCACGCGACAGCGCAGGGCGATCCCCTATGCCGATGCGGTCGTCTCCTATGTCGACAAGCTCGATGAGCGCCGCGGCGCGGTCTTTTCCTCCAACTACGAATATCCGGGCCGTTACACGCGCTGGGACACTGCCGTCGTCGATCCGCCGCTCGGCATCTCCTCCTTCGGGCGCGACGTCTGGATCGAAGCCTATAACGAGCGCGGCGAAGTGCTGCTCGGCTTCGTGGCGGAGCGGCTGAAAAAAGTTGTCGAGCTGGAACTCGGCGCTGCCACCGCACGGCGCCTCGATCTCAAGGTGAAGACGCCGGACCGGGTGTTCACCGAAGAGGAACGCTCGAAGATACCGACGGTGTTCACGGTTCTTCGCGCCGTCACCGACCTGTTCCATTCGCAGGCGGATGCGAGCCTCGGCCTTTATGGCGCCTTCGGCTACGATCTCGCCTTCCAGTTCGATGCGATCAATCTGAAGCTGACGCGCCCTTCCGACCAGCGCGACATGGTGCTCTACCTGCCGGACGAAATTCTGGTGGTCGACAATTATTCCGCCAAGGCCTGGATCGACCGCTACGATTTTGAGAAGGGCGGCGTGACGACCGAGGGCAAGAAAGGTGATGTCGCGCCGGAACCCTTCAAGCAGACCGACGCCATTCCGCCGAAGAGCGATCACCGGCCGGGCGAATATGCCGAACTCGTCGTCAAGGCAAAGGAGAGCTTCCGCAAGGGCGATCTCTTCGAGGTCGTGCCGGGGCAGAAATTCATGGAGCGCTGCGACAGCAAGCCTTCCGACATTTCCAAGCGCCTGAAGGCGATCAATCCGTCGCCCTATTCCTTCTTCATCAATCTCGGAAATCAGGAATATCTCGTCGGCGCCTCGCCGGAAATGTTCGTGCGCGTCTCGGGCCGTCGCATCGAGACCTGCCCGATCTCCGGCACGATCAAGCGCGGCGACGATCCCATCGCCGACAGCGAACAGATCCTGAAGCTGCTCAACTCCAAGAAGGATGAGTCCGAGCTCACCATGTGCTCGGATGTCGACCGCAACGACAAGAGCCGTGTCTGCGAGCCGGGTTCAGTCAAGGTCATCGGCCGGCGGCAGATCGAGATGTATTCGCGCCTCATCCACACCGTCGACCATATCGAGGGGCGGCTGCGGGACGACATGGATGCCTTCGACGGCTTCCTGTCGCATGCCTGGGCCGTGACCGTCACCGGCGCGCCGAAGCTCTGGGCGATGCGTTTCATCGAAAGCCATGAGAAGAGCCCGCGCGCATGGTATGGCGGGGCGATCGGCATGGTCGGCTTCAACGGGGACATGAATACCGGCCTGACGCTGCGCACCGTCCGTATCAAGGACGGAATTGCCGAAGTGAGGGCAGGGGCGACGCTGCTCAACGATTCCATTCCTGATGAAGAAGAAGCCGAAACCGAACTGAAGGCCTCCGCCATGCTTTCCGCCATCCGCGATGCAAAGGCCGGCAATGCCGGCAAGGTGAGCCGCGACGTCGCTGCCGTCGGCAAGGGCGTCAACATCCTGCTGATCGACCATGAGGACAGCTTCGTCCATACGTTGGCGAACTATTTCCGCCAGACGGGGGCGACGGTTTCGACCGTGCGCACGCCGGTGCCGGAGGAGATTTTCGACCGCCTGAACCCTGACCTCGTCGTCTTGTCGCCTGGCCCCGGCAATCCGAAGGATTTCGATTGCAAGGCGACAATCAAGAGGGCGCGCGCCCGCAACCTGCCGATCTTCGGCGTCTGCCTCGGCTTGCAAGCGCTCGCCGAAGCCTATGGCGGTGAATTGCGGCATCTGGCGCTGCCGATGCACGGCAAGCCGTCGCGCATCCGCGTGCTGGAACCGGGCATCGTCTTCTCCGGGCTTTCCAGGGAAGTCACTGTCGGCCGCTACCACTCGATCTTCGCCGATCCCTCGACCCTGCCGCGCGACTTCATCATTACGGCGGAGAGCGAGGACGGCACGATCATGGGCATCGAGCACGCCAAGGAGCCGGTTGCCGCCGTGCAGTTCCATCCGGAATCGATCATGACGCTCGGCGGCGACGCCGGCATGCGGATGATCGAGAATGTCGTGGCGCATCTGGCGCGCAAGGTGAAGACCAAGGCGGCTTGAGCCGGCGCCCGCAGTTCGGCCGGTCCGCTGCCGTGGATCGGCCGTTTATGCCCGGCGTTTGACGATGCGCAGGTTCATTTCGGAGCGCAGCCTGAAGCCGAGCGACTTGTAGAGGGCGATTGCCGTCGTATTGTTCGCATAGGCGTGCAGATAGGCAGTTTCGCCTTGGGTGGCGATTTCGCCGGCCACAAAACGAAAGAGCAACGTGCCGAACCCGCGCCGCTGGAATTCCGGATGCGTGCAAAGCCCGCTGAGTTCGGCAAAGCCGGTCTGGCGCAGCCGCTGGCCGGCCATGGCGATGAGCCTGCCTTCAGTCTTGATCCCCCAGAAGGGGCCGAGGCTTTGGGCGCGTAATGTGAACGGCCCGGGCTTGGTCAAGGTTGCAAGTGCCAGCATCTCCTCCGCATCGGATTGATCGAGAGGCTGGATGCGATTATCCACGATCCGCTCGTGGGGACGCTCGGCAACCATCTGAACGGCTAAAGCCTCGGAAACGACAACCAGTCCCGGTGGAATGGCGATCGGGCCGGCTTCGACAAGCAGCATGGTTTCGTCGGCTTCCGGGAGGTCTTCTAATGCCTCGAGACTTTCAGGAGTATTGTCGGCGGCGGCTGCGTTGCCGCAGGCCGTCCAATTTGACAAAATGCCGGTAATCCCCCATATCACCCGCATTGGCCGCCTGCGCGATTTTCGCGCGGGCGGTTTTGCGTTTGAATGGGCCCAATGCTGCAATTCATTCGCATCCGCACTGAGGCTGGCAAGAGGGATCGACATGGACGGACAGGGCAATCTCGCGGTTCAGCGGCTGGCGCTTTGGAGCATTCCGCTGTCGCTCGGCGTCATGGGACTGAAGATGGTGGCTTGGTGGGTCACCGGCTCGGTCGCGCTGCTTTCGGATGGCCTGGAGTCGACCGTTAACGTCGTTGCCGCCCTCATTGCCTATTTCGTCATCCGCTACGCGCAGAGGCCGGCGGATCACGACCATCCGTTCGGGCACCACAAGGCTGAGTACCTCTCGGCGGTGATCGAAGGCGTGCTCATCGTCGTTGCGGCGCTCCTGATCGTCAACGAGGCGATCGGTCACCTGGCGGCGCCGCGCATGCTCGATGCGCCGGCGCTCGGCCTTGCGATCAATTTCGGGGCAGGGGTGATCAACGCCGTCTGGGCGCAGCTGCTGATCCGCACCGGCCGAAAACACCGCTCGGCGGCGCTTGCCGCCGACGGCCAGCATATCATGTCGGACGTCGTGACCTCCGTCGGCGTGCTGATCGGCCTGCTTCTGGCGATCGCGACCGGCTATCCGATCTTCGACCCGATGCTTGCGATCCTCGTCGCCGTCAACATTCTCTATCAGGGCTGGAAGGTGATCTCGCATTCGATCGGCGGGCTGATGGACCAGGCGGTGGAACCGGAGGAAGAGGAGGCCATCAAGCAGGCGATCGCCACGCATGCGGCGGGCTCGATCGGCGTTCACGACCTGAAAACCCGCAGGGCGGGTTCGGTCACCTTCGTCGATTTTCATCTTGTCGTTCCGGCCGCAATGCCGGTAAGGCAGGCGCACGATATCTGCGACCGCCTTGAAGATGCCATCCGCGCGGTGCATCCGGGCGCTAGCATTGCCATTCACGTCGAGCCCGAGGGCGAAAGGGCCCATGGGATCCGCGTCAAAGTTGTAAAGGACGTCTAATGCCGAAAACCGATGTTTCCAGCCTGTCGATGCTGGGAAAAGAGACCGAAACAGCCAAGTCGCCGGAAGAGGCGGTGCTGGAGAAGGTGCCGTCAAACCATGCGGGCACCGACTTCGTCGTGCGCTTCACCGCGCCGGAGTTCACCTCGCTCTGCCCGATGACCGGCCAACCGGATTTCGCCCATATCGTCATCGACTACATCCCGAACGAATGGCTGGTTGAGTCGAAGTCGCTGAAACTCTTCCTACATTCCTTCCGCAATCAAGGCGCCTTCCATGAGGACTGCTCGATCTATATCGCCAAGCGTCTCGTGGAACTGCTCGATCCGAAGTGGCTTCGGATCGGCGCCTATTGGTATCCGCGCGGCGGTATTCCAATCGATGTCTTCTGGCAGACGGGCAAGCCGCCGGAAGGCGTATGGTTGCCCGACCAGGGTGTTGCGACGTATCGCGGCCGCGGCTGACACTTAGGCCGATCGGTCAGACGTCGAAACTATCGTCGCCGGACTGATCGTCTGCGACATCGTCATCATTGTCGTCACTGTTGTAATCGGCCTGCCGGATATCGTTGTCATTGTTATTGTTGTCGTCGTCAGCCTGTGGCTTCTGATCGCCATAATCATTATTGATGACGGTCTCTTCGGCGGGAGCGCTGGCATTGCCGAAAGGATTGCTGCCGGAAAAAGGCGAGCCCCATCCGAGCGACGACATATGATTGCCGAAGATGCCGCTCAGCGAATTGGCAAGCAGCATGCCGCCTGCCACGCCGGCAGCCGTGCCTAGTGCGCCGCGAAGGAAGCTGCCGCCGGCAGAGGGTGCGCCGGGCTGCGGATCCCAAGGACCGCTCGGCTGCTGCTGCCGCATCGGGCGGACGGGCTCATCATAACCGCGATCCTGCTGGGCTTGGCGGGGCGCATTGCCCCAAGGGCCGGAAGTCTGCGCTGGCTGCTGCGCCTGGCCGGTGCCGAAGATCGAGCTTAGGAACCCGCCACCCTGTTCGGCCTGGTGATGTTCGCTTTCGCCGGCCTCGAGCTGGCGGATGCGTTCTTCCAGTTCCTTGATGTGGTTGGCGGCCGCTTCAAGACCCTTTTCCTGGACGATGACGGCCTGCGCCAGATAATAGGTAGTATAGGGCTGCTCGCGCACGCCCTGATCGATGAAGGTCTCCGCTTCGCGATCGCGCGGTGTCGCGGCGGCGGTGCGGACCCTGTCGAAAAGCCCGGCCAGCAATTGGCGTTCTTCCGGTGACATGGCTGTCTTCCTTGTATCTTTCGTGCGGACATGGCCGCGTGAGGATGAGGTAGGAACGGATTTTGGCTTTTCAAAGCCGCGGCGCGTTACATTTCGGTAAGGCGCTCAGGACCGGACCCAGACGCGCAGCGGGCCGAGCGATGTGAAGCCGAGCTCCAGCGCATCGCTCAAATCATCGCCATGCTCGTAGCCGACGACGGGCGTGCCGGGAAAGATCTCCGCCGCCTTCTGCACGAGCCCCGCGCGAATGGCTCGCTTCCTCCTTTTGATGGCAAAGACGTTCGAATGGGCGACCACATCCGCCTGGCGGTTGAGAATTCCGCCGCCTTCGAGCGCTTTGCCCTCGAAGGTGGCGAAAAAGGCGATATCGGGATTGAGCAGCAGCGGTTCGGCGAAGATCGGCGTCGCTTGCGGCGGGTCGCCTGCGCCCCAGGCTTTTTCCCAGAGGTCCAATTCATCCGCCGTTGCGATCCGCTTCCATGTCACGGACTGATCTTCCGGCGCATGAATCTTGTCCGCCTCGATGCCGAGCCATTCGGCCTCGAACAGGATTTCGAAACCGAGAGGGGCAAGGTTAAGCGCGGCGTAACTGTCCTTGACGCCCCAGCCGCCCTTTCGCGAGCGGATCAGCACCGCTATCGCTTCCTCCTGCTCGCGCGCGGTATCGCCGCCCGTCAGCGTTATGGCGTCCGGATAAAAGGGCGGCGTGCCCTGGCGGTGGAGCCAGAGGGTTGCGGAAAACTCGCCGGGCGCGCCCTGCGCCTCGCAGACGGCATTGCACCAGAGCGCATTGTTGCGGACAGCCGCGCGTAGCATTTCCGATGTCATTTTCTCCTCCGCTTCGAGCTCTCGGCAGAATGCGACCATATCGTCGGTTCGTCATAAGAATATCTTCACCCGTTCCGTGCCTTGCCTTTTTCCCGCATTGTTTTACCCATTGAGTCGCACTATGTGCGAGGAACGCGAGTTCACGTGAGAGAGATTCGAATGAACGACGAAGAACAAGACGACGACAAGACGAAGGAACTGCCGCTCAGCAAGGAAACGGAGGCGAATCTTTTCAAGTCGCGTTCGATCTTCATCTACGGGCCTATCAACCAGGAAATCGCCCAGAAGGTCTGCTCGCAGCTCGTGGCGCTTGCTGCAGCCAGCGACGACGACATCCGTATTTACGTCAGTTCGCCCGGTGGTCACGTCGAATCCGGCGATTCGATCCATGACATGGTCAAATTCATCAAGCCGAACGTCTGGATGATCGGCACCGGCTGGGTCGCCTCCGCCGGCGCGCTGATCTACGTCGCGGTACCGAAGGAACGGCGTCTCTGCCTGCCCAACACGCGCTTCCTGCTGCACCAACCCTCCGGTGGCACGCGCGGCATGGCCTCCGACATCGAGATCCAGGCGCGCGAGATCATCAAGATGAACGAGCGCCTGAACAAGATCATGGCGGCTGCCACCGGTCAGCCGATCGAAAAGATCACCGCCGACACCGACCGCGACTACTGGCTCTCGGCCGAAGAAGCCAAGGCCTACGGACTGGTTTCGCGAATCATCACTTCGCAGAGCGAGATTTGATTTTCTCCTCTCCCATTAGGGAGGGGCCGAAGGATCGGATGTGGGGCGGCGCGGCAAGCGTCGCCCCTTTTTCTTGATCAAAGTTGGAGTTCGCAATCGATCCTGAGGATCGACTGCCCGGCTTCGCCGACCTCATCTGCCCTGTTGGGCATCTTCTCCCCGGAGAGAGGGCGAAGCCAGAACGCGGGCATCCGCACTTGCGCGACTCCACCTAATAGGGCTCCATGCGGCTTTCCCGCTCATCCTGAGTCCCGCCATGCTCAAAGACTTTTCCGTCCAGGCCCTGTTCATGGGAGTCCTCACTGCCTTTGTCGGCTTCGCCAGTTCCTTTGCGGTTGTCCTGCAAGGACTGCATGGCGTCGGCGCGACGGACGCCCAGGCGGCGTCGGGGCTCATGGCACTGTCGATCTCGTTGGGGCTTTGCGCGATCGTGCTAAGCACCGTGACGCGGATGCCCATCAGCACCGCATGGTCCACCCCGGGCGGGGCTCTGCTTGCCAGTACCGGTGTGGTCGAGGGCGGGTTCAATGCGGCGGTAGGAGCGTTTCTTACCTGCGCGCTGCTGATCGTCATCGCCGGCCTGTTCAAGCCGCTCGGCCGGGCGGTTGCCGCCATTCCGGCGCCGCTCGCCAATGCCATGCTCGCGGGCGTGCTGATCGGGTTGTGCTTCGCGCCGGTGAAGGCGATCGCTTTCGATCCGCTGCTCGGACTGCCTATCGTGCTTGCATGGATCGTCGTCGGCGCGTTCAAGCGGCTCTGGGCGGTGCCGGCGGCTCTGGGGGCTTTCGTGCTGATTCTTGCCTTCGGCGTGGACATTCCCGAGGGAGCGCTGGGCTCGATCGGGCAGGCGCTGCTGCCGACCGTCGAGATCGTTACGCCTGTTTTCAACCTGCCGGCTTTCATCTCCATCGCGCTGCCGCTCTTCATCGTCACCATGGCGTCGCAGAACATTCCGGGCATCGCCGTGCTGAAGGTAAATGGCTACGCGCCGAAACCCGGATCGCTCTTCTCGGTAACCGGTCTGTTCTCGGTCGTATCGGCGCCCCTCGGCGGCCATGCGGTCAATCTGGCTGCGATTACCGCGGCGATGTGCGCCGGTCCGGACGCGCATCCGGATCCCGCTCGGCGTTACTGGGCGGTGCTAATCTGCGGCGTCTGCTATCTCATTGTCGGCCCGCTCGCCGGCGTCGTGACGACTTTCGTGGCGCTGGCACCGCCGATCCTGATCCAGGCGGTCGCCGGCCTTGCGCTCGTCGGCGCCTTCTCGGGCTCGGCGATGGCCGCCTTCCAGGCTCCGGAATCGCGGGAGGCCGCGGCGATCACCTTCCTGGTCACTGCGTCGGGTGTTTCCTTCGGCGGAATTTCCGGGGCTTTCTGGGGACTGGTGGCCGGCGGCCTGATGCTGGCGCTGTCGCGTTTTGTGCAAGCGGCAAGAAAATAGGCGGGGGGTTGCCAGTTTTTTGTTCGGCGGCTATAAGCGCGCTTATGAAGACGACTGGCGCAAAGATTTCCGACACCATTGTCCGCGGCCGCGTTGCCCTGCGTGACAATACGCGCGCCCTGACGTCGCTTCTTCTCCTCGGCCTTACGCGCGGTTGCCGGGTCCTTTGAGGAGCGCCCGGCGGCCGAAAGCCCGCTGGCCCATCGCTCCTCGCGACGATTTCCCTGAATGCCAAGATAGAGCACAAGGTCCGTATTTGCTGTCGCAAAGCCTGCTATGATGGGCTAAGACGCGAGGCAAATTGCCGGGACGAGGAAGAAGACAATGGACGCGACGACGCAAATTCCCGCAAAAGGCATGCAATCCGCAGGCGTGAAATACCGCCCGTACCCGCAGGTGAACATTCCCGATCGCACCTGGCCGACGAACGTGATCACCAAGGCGCCGGTCTGGTGCTCGGTCGACCTTCGCGACGGCAATCAGGCGCTGGTGGATCCGATGGGTCACGACCGCAAGGCTCGCATGTTCAATCTGCTGCTCGCCATGGGCTTCAAGGAAATCGAGATCGGATTTCCGTCCGCCTCGCAGACGGACTTCGACTTCGCGCGCTGGTGCATCGAGGAAGGAAACGTCGCGGACGATGTTTCGCTGCAGGTCCTGGTTCAGTGTCGTCCCGAACTCATCACCCGCACCTTCGAAGCGCTGCAGGGCGCCAACAGGCCGATTGTGCATTTCTACAACTCGACGAGCGAGCTGCAGCGCCGCGTGGTTTTTGCCAAAGACGTGCAGGGCATCAAGCAGATCGCCGTCGATGCGGCGAAGATGATCACTGACATGGCGGCCAAGGCCGGCGGCGGCTACCGCTTCGAATATTCGCCGGAAAGCTTTACGGGCACCGAACTCGAAGTGGCGCTGGAAATCTGCAACGCCGTCATCGACGTCATGAAGCCAACGGCGGACAACAAGCTGATCATCAACCTGCCGTCCACCGTCGAGATGGCGACGCCAAACGTCTATGCCGATCAGATCGAATGGATGTGCCGCAATCTCGACAATCGCGAGAGCCTGATCGTTTCGCTGCACCCGCATAACGACCGCGGCACCGGCATTGCAGCAGCCGAGCTCGGCCTGCTGGCGGGCGCCGACCGCGTCGAGGGCACGCTTTTCGGCAACGGTGAGCGCACCGGCAACGTCGACGTCGTGACGATGGCGCTCAACATGTTCACCCAGGGCGTCGATCCGGAAATCGACTGCTCGGATATCGAGCGCATAAAGAGCGTTTTCGAATATTCGAACCAGATGACGATCGGCGAACGCCATCCTTACGTCGGCGAACTGGTATACACCGCGTTCTCCGGCTCGCACCAGGATGCGATCAACAAGGGCATGAAGGCGATCAAGGTCGCCAACCATCCGCTGTGGGAAGTACCCTACCTGCCGATCGATCCGCAGGATGTCGGTCGCTCCTACGAGGCGATCATCCGCATCAACTCGCAGTCCGGCAAGGGCGGCATCGCCTATATCCTGCAGCAGGATTACGGGCTGAACCTGCCGCGCAATCTCCAGGTCGAGTTCCGCGAGGAGATCCAGCGCATCACCGACGAAGAAGGCAAGGAGCTGCCGTCGCGCCGCATCTACGACCGCTTCATCGAGCGCTACGTGACGCAGCCCGAGGGCCGTATCAAGTTCGTCGATCACCACACTTTCGCCGATCCCGATCGCAAGGGCGTGCGCGTCGTTGCAGCGGAGATTACCGACAATGGCGAGACGAAGCGTATCGAGGGCCGCGGCAACGGGCCGGTCGACGGCTTCATCAACGCGCTCTCGCACTATCTCGGCATCGAGATGTCGGTCGAAGACTATTCCGAGCACTCGCTGCAGCACGGCTCGAACGCGGCGGCCATCTCCTACGTCGAAACCGCCTATCCCGGTGGCAAGCTCTTCGGCGCCGGCATCAGCACCAATATCGTCGGCGCCTCGCTCGAGGCGATCGTCTCGGCGGCGAACCGGGTGCTTGATGTGAGAGCCGGGAAGAACTGATCGGCATCGCGCAGCGGGTTCTGTCCGCTGCGCATTTTCGCCGCTCAAGCGGCGATATTTTCATCGCGCGGACGGACGATGCAGTCGGCAATGTCGGCGACTTCGTTCAGCGCTTCGGCATGGCGCTGGCCCCATTGGCAGAGCGCCAGCAGTACCGGCTCAAGCCCAAGTCCAAGCTCCGTCGCGGTATATTCGACGCGTGCGGGAACCTCGGCGAAGACCTCGCGCCTCACCAAACCGTGCTCTTCCATCTCGCGCAGCTGTTGGATCAGCACCTTCTGCGTGATCTCCGGCATCAGGCGTTTCAGCTTCGAGAGGCGCTTCGGTCCGCTGAAAACGTAATAGAGGATGATTGGCTTCCAGCGCCCGGCGATCACCTTCAGGGCGCGTTCGACGGGCAATTTTGGCAGTCTTTTGATGGGTTCAGCCATGGTCACTTCCTGGTGGGTATGGCACGAAAGAGTGTGTATTCCTGCCACCAAGCTTACTGGTAAAGCGCTGCTCACGCCATTCAAACGTGAGGTCTGCCCATGAGAGCCGTCCGCTTCAACCATTTCGGTCCGCCTGAGGTCCTGAAAATTGTCGAGGTTCCGAAACCGGTGGCCCGTGAAGGGGAGGTTCTTGTTCGTGTCCGTGCTGCGGGTGTCAATTTCTTCGAGGTGCTGATGCGTGCCGACCGGTATGAGGTGACGCCGGAATTGCCGATGATCCTGGGTGTCGAGGTTGCAGGCATTGTCGAGGCGGTGGGCGAGGAAGCTGATGCCGCTCTCATCGGTGCACACGTCGCCGTTCCGCTTTTTGCGCTTGGACGGGGCGAGGGCTACGCGGAGTACGTCGCCGTGCCGGGAAGCTCAGTGATCCCGATCCCGGATCAATTGTCTTTCGAGGCGGCGGCAGCGCTGATGGTGCAAGGGCTGACGGCGCTGCATATGGTGCGTCAGGCGCCGCCGCGGGGCAAAGCCGTTCTTGTCCATGCTGCTGCCGGTGGCGTCGGGTCGCTGCTGGTGCAATTGGCGAAGCGCGAGGGTGCAGGATCGGTCATTGCGACCGCCAGCAGCGCGAAGAAGAGATCGCTGGCGCGCGCGCTCGGCGCGGATTCGGCGATCGACTATACGGCCGACGGCTGGCAGGAAACCATCCGTGAGCAGGCATCCGTCGATCTGATCTATGATACGATTGGCAGCGAGGTGACGCGTGCCTCTCTTGCAACGCTTGCGCCGGGCGGAGAGCTTGTCTTTGCCGCACTGGGCCGCTTCCAGCTTGAGGCGACCGACCTCAACGCTATGTTCAAAAAGAACCAGTCGCTGAAGGGATTTGCCCTGCTGCCTCTATTATCCGAAACGCTGTCGGACGATCTCTCCACGCTGTTTTCGCTTGCTGTCTCCGGCGCGTTGACCATCGCGGAGGGCGCAAGTTTCCCGCTGGACAAAGCTGCCGACGCGCATCGCGCCATCGAAAACCGGGGCGTTAGCGGCAAGGTCGTGCTGGTGCCGTAAGCTCAGATCGCGGTTGCGACTTCCATGGCGATCTGGCTGAGCGAGGCTTCGGCGGAAGGGCCTGCCAGAACGTAGGATGTGCCGGCATTGTGCCAGGTGATCAGGCCGATTTCGTCTCTGATCGTTTCCTTGAAGTCCTCGGACTCGGGTGGCTGGGGATCCTTGCGGAAGCAGATCGAGATGAGATCGCCATCAGCGCTCGTATAGACCAGCTGGCCGACCGGTTTTCCGTCGCCAAGAAGCACACGGGCGCCCTGAAAGGTCCAGCCGTCGGCGGACAGGTCAGGCACGCGGAAGGCGACGCCGACCGTTGACGTCAGCCAGTTGGAAATCTCTTCGGCCTGCGTCGAGGGAACCTCGACGATATGCCGTGGCTGGCGGATCATCAGGCGCTGGTAGGCGGTGATGTCGTTCAGCCAGTTCTTGCTGCCGGCGTTGTCATCCACGGCTTGCGTTGTGCCATGGCCCGTGGGAGCGCCGGGGCTTGTGCCGGCGAGATAGCCGATGCCGCAGCCGACGATGAAAAGGATGATCGCCGCAGCCAGCGCCTGCGTGCCGCTGGGTGCAAGCTTCATCGATGGGCGGCTGGTTCGCGGGGCGATCGGCGCCTTGGGCGGCTGAACGCTCTTGATCGAGCGCACGAGCGCCAGCGGAACCGGCTCTTTCAGGATATCGTCCAGTCGGTGGCGGCCGAAATCGGCGCCGTGACGCAACTTGTCGTAAAGCCGGCGTGCACCTTCGTCGGTGGCGAGACGCTGTTCCAGCTCATGCTTCTGTTCCGGCGTCGCTTCCCCGTCGAGAAGGGCGGTCAGCTGGGCGTCAAGCGTCAGTTTCTTGAAATCGGGCAAAGTTCAGTACCTGTGAGGATGGTCGTCGGCGAGGCTTGCGAAGTGCAACCGCGCCGCGGCAAGCTGCGCGGGCACGCTGCCTGCCGATATGCCCATGATGTCGGCGGCCTGCTGATAGGTATGGCCTTCGACAGCGACGAGCAGGAAGACGCTCGAAATGCCCTCGGGCATTTCGGCGAGCATGCGGTGTATGGCATCGGTATCAGCGACGGCTGCGCGGTCGCGCACGGCATCGCGGATGTCCGTGACGTTGCCCTTTGAAGCCGGCCGCGCCTTGCGCTTGCGGCCATCGTCGCTCCATTGCTGGCGGGCGAGCGTGTAAATCCAGCTTTCGAGCCTGCCTTCGCCGCTCCACTGGTGGCTTTTCGCCACCGCGCGCTGACAGACCGCCTGCACCAGATCGTCGGCAGCTGCTGCATCGCCGGCAAGCGTCATCGCGAAGCGCCGCAGCCGCGGGAGCAGTCCCACCAGGTCGCGTCGGATATCGATGGTCGTTACAGGCTGACGCATGGTCTCATTTCATGAATGTGTTCGGGCGAAGCACCCAAGGTGGGCTAAGCTTTTTATATCGTGGAAGTGACCTTTATGAAACAATTTTGCACTGCCGCGCAAGAAGAAGACGGCGCGGCCGAAGAATTCCCAAACGTTTTTCTATTGGACGCCGGCGCGGCTCCCGTTTCAATAGGTCCGGTAGCCGTTCAGGCTCTGCAATAGCGCCCGGTAAGCCCAAGTGTTTTCGCCGCCGCGGTCGCGGATTTCGACGAGCTGGACGCGGGCGCCTTGGATATCTCCTTCTTCGACCAGGGCTTGGCCCATGTATGACCGCGCGAGAATGTAGTTCCCATCGGCCTGCAGTGCCTTGCGGTAATACGACATTCCGAGCTCCGTCCGGCCGGCCTTGCGGTTTGCGTAGCCGAGATAGTTCAGGATGCGCGGATCCTTCTGATTCCTGGCGAGATTCAGGACGGTGATGGCGTTCTCATACTGGCCGGCATAGGCGAATTCGCGCGCTGCCTTGAAGAGGTCATCGTCGTTGAAGCTGCTCTTCTTCGGCGCGACGCATTCCTTCTTCGTCTTGTCCCACACCTTGCCGTCGGCGCATTTCGTCGTGGTTTCGGTCTTTGGAGGTGGTTTGGTCTCGTCGCTTTCGTCACCGACAGCGAAGGCCGGTGCCGAGAGCCCGGCTGCAAGACCGAAGGCGAGGATGAGACGGCAGATGCGGTTTGCTGCGGTGCGCATGGCTTGCTCCTGGTCGGCGGCAGTTGCGGCCGGATTGTACCGCGGGATTTGGAATTACCAAGGGGAGAAGCATCGCGCGGCGGAAAATCGTGACGGCTTCAGAAAATGATTCAAGAGGCGGCGAAACCGATTCCGCTTTCCTGTCTAAAGCTTGAAAATATCGACACTTTCCGGCGTGACGCCGTCACCCATATCGTTCAAGCTGAAGCGCTCGCCCCGCAGTTCCCAGGCGCCCGGCGAACCGTCGATGCTGAAGAGATTATAGGCGGCGCGGGGCTTCAGGCCGCCCGGTCCCTGCGAGGCGGAGGCGATGCCGACCACAGGCACGGGGCTGGTCTGACCGCGCAGCCAGTGGAGCGTATTGAGGTGCGTATGGCCGTGGAGCACGAGTTCTGCCCCGCCGGTCGAGACAACGGCGGCGAAGCGGCGGATGCCGATCATCCGCTTGTAGAAGGCGGTCGCGCCGCGGATCGGCGGATGATGGATCATGACGACGCGGAAGAGGCCTGCCTCGCCGGCCGCGCGCAGCATGTTGACGGTCTCGCGGGCCTGCCGCTGGCTGAAGAAGCCGCTGGCGGCAAAAGGCGGCGTGGCGACGGCCGTCGAGCAGCCGACGAGCGCGACTTTGCCGCGGACGCGGAGATAGGGAAAGATGTGCTTGTCTTCCTCCCATTCAACTGGGGCGAGATCGCCGCGCACATAGTCATACCAGGCGCGCATGGATTTTTCGTAAGCGCCCGGCACATAGGCGTCGTGGTTGCCGGGAACCACGGAGGTTTCGGCTGGCTCTCCGAGCGCGCGCAGCCAGGCGGCGGCGGAGCGGATCTCGATGCGGCTTGCAAGGTTCACCAGGTCGCCGGTCACCGCGAGGTGGTCCGCATGGCGCGCACGGATATCGTCCAACAGCAGATCCAGCGTGCCGCCGAAAAGATGCTTGCGCCTATAGCGATGCCAGTTCACAAAGCCGGTGATGCGCTTCGAGAAAAGCTCGCGGAATGAAAGATTGGGAAGCGGACCGAGGTGGATATCCGAGATATGCGCGAGCTTGAACATGCTACGACACATAGACCAGGATAGTTACAAATCAAACACATCCGATTGAACGAAATAGTGAAAACAGAACCATGACGACCAAGGAAATCAGGCCCTGGCAATCCAAACTGCTGATGCGGATCGTGCATGGTTATTTCGCGCTCGCACGCGGCATGACGATGGGTGTGCGGGCCGCCTGCTTCGATTCGTCGGGGCGGATTTTCCTGGTGCGTCACAGCTATATTCCCGGTTGGCATATGCCGGGCGGCGGGCTGGAGCGCAACGAGACGGCAGAAGAGGCTCTGATCAAGGAACTGCGCGAGGAGGGCAACCTCAGGATCATCGGCAGGCCGCAGCTCTTCCATGTCTATTTCAACGCATCGGCGAGCCGGCGCGACCATGTGGTCTTCTATCGTGCCGAGGTCGAGCAGACGGCGCCGCGCAAGCCGGACATGGAGATCGTCGAATGCGGTTTCTTCGCGCTCGACGATCTGCCGGAGGGTGCGACCGCGGCGACGAGGCGGAGGCTCCGGGAACTGAGCGGCGAAGAGCCCGCCGCTCACTACTGGTAGGATTCAGGCCGCAGCGGCAAGCTTGGCGCGGCCGTGCGCGCCGTCGAGATCGAGCGCCGGTCCGACCGGCACCACACCCGTCGGGTTGATCGTCTTGTGGCTGCGGTAATAGTGCTGCTTGATGTGGTGGAGGTTCACCGTCTCCTTGACACCCGGCGTCTGGTAGAGATCGCGCAGGTAGCCCGAAAGGTTCTTGTAGTCTTCGATGCGGCGGATGTTGCATTTGAAGTGGCCGACATAGACGACATCGAAGCGCGCCAGCGTCGTGAACAGCCGCCAGTCCGCTTCCGTCAGCCGGTCGCCGAAGAGGTAGCGGGTCTTGCCGAGGCGCTCGTCCAGCGTGTCCAGCGTTTCGAAAATCTTGACGACATTTTCTTCGTAGGCCTCCTGCGTCGTTGCAAAGCCGGCCTTGTAGACGCCGTTGTTGACAGTGTCGTAGACGATTGCGTTCAGCGCATCGATATCGGCGCGAAGATCGGCGGGATAGAAATCCGTTTTTGAACCCGTCAGGCCGTCGAAGGCGCTGTTGAACATGCGGATGATCTCGGCTGATTCATTGTTGACGATCGTGCCGGTCTTCTTGTCCCAGAGCACGGGAACTGTGACGCGGCCGGAATAATGCGGGTCGGCCTTCACGTAGATCTCCCAGAGGGTCTTTGCTCCGTATAGATGATCGCCGGTGGCGCCGTCGCCGGATTTGAATTCCCAGCCGTTCTCGGCCATCAGGGGATCGACCACGGAGACGGAGATGATGTTCTCAAGCGTCTTCAGCTTGCGAAAGATCAGCGTACGGTGTGCCCAGGGGCAGGCGAGCGACACATAGAGATGATAACGGTCCGCCTCGGCCTTGAAGCCGCCGATGCCTGTCGGGCCGGCCTCTCCATCGGCCGTGATCCAGTTGCGGAACTGCGAGGCCGCGCGCTTGAAGTGGCCCTTCGTTTCCTTCGTATCGTACCAGACGTCCTGCCAGACGCCGTCAACCAGAATGCCCATTGTGTGCTTCCTTCAAATTCGTCGTTGGCGGAACATATCGCAGGCGGCCCCATCTTTGCAGGGTGCAAACGCTGAACAGTGCGTCCTGCAGTTTTTCGACGGCCGCATTTTGCATTGGACGGGAGAAATTTTTCCTGCTATCGGCCTTTTCACATTTTCTCAGGATCCGACTTGATGGCCGCAACCAGAAACCTGCGACGACGCTGATGCTCCCGAACGCCTGAACGGCGTGCTCGAGAATCCATCACTTCCGTCTATCCGGTTTCTGTCTCATCATGCACAAGCACGATCTGGTCTACCTCACCGAGGATGCGTCTCACGACGCGGCTATCGAACACATCAACGAAGAAGCATTCGGCCCCGGCCGGCATACGCGTGCCGCGGCCCGCATCCGCGAACAGGGACCGCACGATCTGTCGCTCTCCTTCATCTGCACCGATGATGGCGAAACGATCGCTTCCGTCAGAATGACGCCGGTCATGGCGGGCGATGTGAAGGGGCACCTGCTCGGGCCGCTCGCTGTCCGGCCATCGCACAAGAATATGGGCATCGGGCGCGAACTCGTGCGGATCGCGGTGGAGGCGGCAAGGGGCAAGGGCTCCGAGGCCATCATCCTCGTCGGCGATCCGCCTTACTATTGCCCGCTCGGCTTCGAGAGGGTCGCCTACAACGCGCTCGCCTTTCCGAGTCCGGTCGATCCCGCCCGCGTTCTCGCCGTTCCGATTGCCGAAGATGCGCATCAGCGTCTCAAGGGTATAATCGGCTGGCGTGCATAGGCCATATGTTCTATCGCTGATTACCCCGGAACCTCACTTGGCGCGAGATTTCGGCAGCTTGGTGGAGGGCGATATGAGTGGAATTTCGATGGACGAGGCGCTGGATCGCGCCGGGACGGGCGCCTTTCAGCGGGGGCTGATGGCGATTTTTGGGCTTGTATGGGCGGCCGACGCCATGCAGGTGCTCGCCGTCGGCTTTACGGCCGCTTCGATCGCCGCCACGTTCCAGCTGACAGTCCCGCAGGCGCTGCAGACCGGAACGCTTTTCTTCCTCGGCATGCTGATCGGCGCCGTCGTTTTCGGTCGGCTTGCCGACAAGGTGGGCCGACGCTCCGTGCTGATCCTGACGGTCGGCTGCGATGCCTTGTTCGGCACGCTTTCGATCTTTGCGCCGGATTTCACCAGCCTGCTCGTTTTGCGTTTCCTGACGGGGATGGCGGTTGGCGGCACGTTGCCGGTCGATTATGCGATGATGGCGGAGTTCCTGCCGGCAAAGATCCGCGGCCGCTGGCTCGTCGTGCTCGAAGGCTTCTGGGCGGTCGGCACGCTGATCGTCGCGCTTGCCGCATGGGCCGCGAGCGTCGCCGGCGTTGCCGATGCGTGGCGCTACATCTTCGCCGTGACGGCGTTGCCTGCCATCCTTGGCATCGGGCTCCGTTTCTTCGTACCGGAATCGCCGCTCTATCTGTTGCGGACCGGCCATGTGGAAGAAGCCAAGGCGATCGTCAACCGCATGCTGAAGCGCAACGGCAGGCCGCAGCTTGCCGCCGCCGAGCAGATTGTGCCGGTTACGCATGCGGCTTCGGAAGGCATCTTCTCCGCCTCGCTTCGCCGCCGTAGCCTGATGATCCTGGCGATATGGTTCCTCGTTTCGGTATCCTATTACGGCGTGTTCACCTGGATGCCCGCCAGGCTTGCCGGCGAGGGCTTCGGTTTCGTGCGCGGCTACGGCTTTCTCGTCTTCGTGGCGCTCGCCCAAATACCGGGCTATGCGCTTGCTGCCTATGGCGTCGAAAAGTGGGGACGGCGGCCGACGCTGATCGGCTTCTGCCTGCTTTCGGCGGCGGGATGCCTGCTCTTCGTGCTTTCGCCGGACGATACGTTGATCGGTGCATCGCTGCTGATCATGAGTTTCGCGTTGCTCGGTACCTGGGGCGCTCTCTACGCCTATACGCCGGAGCTTTACCCGACGGGATCGCGCGCCACCGGGATGGGAGCCGCAGGCGCAATGGCCCGGCTCGGCGGGCTTGCCGCACCGTCGCTGATGGCATTCGTCGTATCGCTGGGGCTCGGCGTCGCCATCGGACTGTTTGCAGCGCTGCTGGTCATCGCCGCCATCGCAGCGCTGGTGATCGATGCGGAAACACGGCGAGTCTCGCTCGCCTAACCAAGGCTCTTGCGCAGGAAGCTCCGTGTCCGGCCTTTCGGAAACTGCGGCAGTTCGCCGAAGATTTCATAGCCCGCCTGCTGGTAGGTGTGCAGCGCCTGCGGATTGAACGTATCGATCCATGCGCCGTGGCAGCCGCGGGCGCTTGCCTCTTCCTCTGCCGCAGCGAGGATCTTTCCGGCCATGCCTTTGCCGCGCTGGGTCTCCGGAATGTAGAGGTTCTGCGTAAAGAGCCAGCCCCATGCGGTGTAGCCCGAAAGTCCACCTGTCACCTTGCCGTCGGTATCGCGGATGAGGACGGCGAGCGGCTTGCGTTCCGAAGCGCCGACGTCCTCCGTGTTGAAGGCGCTGAGCGCATCCTGGATGATGGCAAGGTCTTCTGGGGAGGGCGATGCTGTCAGCTCGAATTCCGGCATGGCGTCATCGTCCTTCGCGCCACCACATGGCGCCAAAGGCGAGCAGCAGCACGCCGACGCCGGCAAAACCGGCAAAGAGCGGCAAGGTGTTGATGCCCTTAAGAACTGTCTCGTTAGTCAGCTTGATCTGCATGCGATCGTTGTCGACCACGCGGATCTGACCGCGAACCGGCAGGATCGGCGGCACCTCGACAGCGCCATTAGTATCTGAAACGCGGGTGACAAGGCCGCGTGTCTTGTCGGAAATCGGCTTCAGCACGTCCGTCGTCGAGATCATCGCCTTGAATTCGGGCGCATCGACGGCACCGACATGGACGAGCGTCGTCAGGTCGCCGTTGCGGATTTCGAAGAGGCCGATCTCATCCATCTTCTTCTCGGCCTTGAAGAGACCGGGCTCGGATTGCGCCAGCGGCAGGTTTTCCATCTTGCCCGACGGATATCGGACCGTAGCCTCGCCCGGATTGTCGCCGATCGTCTGGCGGGTAACCTCCAGCGTGCGGCCTGAGGCGCGCGCCGTCAGCGCTTCCTCCTCCAGCGCCGGTTCCTTCATCAGCCAATGCGCGATGCGGCGGTAGAGCGAGACATGCGGGCCGCCGCCCTCGAAGCCGCGGGCCCAGAGCCAGCCCTGGTCGGAGAGCAGCATGGCGACGCGCCCCTGGCCGGCGCGGTTCAAAAGCAGCAGCGGATGATTGTCGGCGCCGACCATCACCGTCTGGCCATGCGGTGAGGCGACATCGACGCTGCGGAACCAGCGGCCCCAATGCGGCGGCTCATCAACGGAGCCGTCGAGGCCGCGGGTGACGGGATGCTTGCGGCCCTCCTCGGAAAGGCGGGGATAGAAGGCCTTGTCAATCATCTGGCCGGTCGGCTCGGCGGGAAGAACGGCCGAAAGCGGCGTCAGTGCGATCGAATCCTGGCCGGCATGTTCGGGACCCGCGGCGATCAGCAGCGCGCCGCCGTTTTCGACATATTGGGCGATGTAGTCGTAGTAAAGGATCGGCAGCACGCCGCGGTGCTGGTACCGATCGAAGATGATCAAGTCGAAGTCTTTGATCTTGTCGACGAAAAGCTCGCGCGTCGGGAAGGCGATCAGCGAAAGCTCGTTGATCGGCGTGCCGTCCTGCTTTTCGGGCGGGCGCAGAATGGTGAAATGGACGAGATCGACCGAGGCGTCGGACTTCAGGAGATTGCGCCAGGCGCGCTCGCCGGCATGCGGTTCGCCGGAGACCAGAAGCACGCGCAGGTTCTCACGGATACCATCGATGACATGAACGGCGCGGTTGTTTGCCTCGGTCACTTCGCCGGGGAATCCAGCCACCGAGAATTCCAGCACGTTGCTGCCGCCGCGCGGGACCCTGAAGGAAAACGGCGTATCCTGACCCGGCGTCGCCTGCATCGTGGCGATCACGTCGCCGTTCAGCTTCACGGTGACATCGGCCGTGCTGCCGGGGCTCGGGCCGTCGTCGAAGACGCGCAGGACCAGTTGCTGCTCTTCATTGACGATGCCGAAGCGCGGCGCCTTGATCACCTCGATGCGGCGGTCGAATTCGTTGGCCTTACCGGTAATCAGGCCGTGGACCGGCGCGTCGAAGCCGATCGCCTGAGTGACGCCCGGCGCGTCATGCACTTCGCCGTCCGTCAGCATGATCGCGCCGCCGATGCGGGCAGGAGGCACGTCGGCAACGGCAGCCGAAAGCGCGGTGAAGAGGCGTGTGGACGGCGTATCGGAATCTTCCGGCTCGGTCGCATCGACATAGCGGGGTTCGATGTTCGGGAAGCGCGAGAGGCGATCCTTCAGCTGCGCCAGCGCCTCGTCGGTCATCTTGATGCGTTCCGGCGTCTGCTGGCTCTGGCTGCGGTCGACGATGACGGGAACGACCGTCGAAAGCTGCTCGCGGTCTTCCTGCATGAGCAGCGGATTGGCGAGCGCTGCCAGCAATGCGAAGGCGGCGAGCGTGCGGATCCAGGCGCCGCGGATGCCGCGCCAGATGGCGAAGGCCGCGACAACCGCGACGATGGCCGCGAGCGCCGCAAGAACCGGCCAGGGAATGAAGGGCGAGAAATCAACCGTCATGTCACTGTCCCAGCCGTTCGAGGAGCGCGGGGATGTGGACCTGATCGGTCTTGTAGTTGCCCGTCAGCATATACATCATGATGTTGACGCCGGCGCGATAGGAGTATTCGCGCTGCATCTCATCCGGCGGAACGGTCGGCAGCATTGGTGAGCCGTTCTGATCGACCGCCCAGGCCCCGGCCAAATCGTTGCCGGTGATCAGGATCGGCGAAACGCCGTCGGCCGAGGCGGTGGATTTGGCGTCCGACGCGCGGTCGTCCTGTCGCGATTCGATCCAGAGAGGGCTTCCGGAATAGCGGCCCGGGAAGCTGGAGAGCAGGTAGAAGGACTTCGTCAGCACGTGGTCCGAAGGAACCGGCTCCAGTGGAGGGATGTCGAGATTGGCGAGGATCTGCTGCAGACGCTCGCCATTGGCGCTCGACGCACCGCCATTATTGTCCAGCGAGGCGAACTGGTCTCGCGTATCGAAAAGTACCGTTCCGCCGGCGCGCATATAGGCGTCGATGCGGTTAATCGCAGCCGCAGACGGCATCGGCGCGGAGGCCGAAACCGGCCAATAGATGATCGGATAGAAGGACAGCTCGTCCTTCGTCAGATCAAGGCCGACGGGTGGCGCCGGTTCTAGCGTCGTGCGGAAGGTCAGGAACTCGGTCAGGCCTTCAAGGCCATGCTCGGAAATATTGTCGACCTCCTGCTCGCCGGTGACGACATAGGCGAGGTGAGTATTGTCCAGTCGCTGGAATATCTGGTCGTCGCCGGGCTTGGAATCGTCGGCGCGCAATTGCGACGGCTGCAGGAAGAAGGCCGCACTGACGGCAACTGCGATGATCGCCGCAGGACGCGCGGCCGAACGCAACCGGGAGAAGGCGCCGCCCATGAACATCACGATGAGGCTGTCCGCCAGGAGCAACAGGAAGGCGATGAGGAAGAGAGTGGGCTTGGCGGACCAGGTTTCACCGCCGATCAGGCCTTCGCGCAGGACATTGATGCCAGCCGTGTCGAGCGGCCTCAGCTCGGCGTTATTCGGTAATACGTTCAATGCGGTAAAGCCGTCTTCTGAACCATAGAGTCCTGGCGGATTGTCGAAATTGGAAACGGGCTCGGCCTTTGCGTTCGGGATCAGCGGCCGCGCAGTGCCGGTCTCCGTCGTCAGCACGCCCTTCGCGGTCAGCAGGCGGAAGGGCGGCAGGGCTTCGGCGGTGGTTGCAGCACCGGCTTCGGAGGTTACGCCGCCCGAGCGGGAGAGTTGAACGATGCGGCGCAGCATCTCGACGAAATTGCCGGAGATCGGCAGGTTGGACCAGGTCGCCTCGGCGCTGACATGGAAGAGCACGATACGGCCGGCATTGATCGGCTTGGTCGTTACCAACGGCGTGCCGTCGGCAAGGCTTGCCCAGGTGCGCTCGGCAAGATCGGGCGTCGGCTCGGCCAGAACCTGGCGCTTGACGGTCACGTCTGTCGGTTTGGCCATGCCGGCGAAAGGACCGAAATTCGGGAAATCCGCGAGCGGCTGCGGCTCGGCCCAGGAGAGCGCGCCGCCGAGCGCACGCTCGCCCTGGCGCAACGTCACCGGCACCAGCGGGTCATCCGCCGGCGCGGCGGCAAGGCGCGGACCGGCGAAGCGGATCAGCGTGCCGCCATTGGCGATCCAGCGCTGCATCGGCTCATAGGTCTCCTGCGGCAGCCGACCGATATCGGCCATGATGATGACCGACGGGTTCTGCGACAGCAGGTCGGGAATGGAGGCCGCGAGATCCGGTGTGTTCGGCTGGATCAGATCGGCATAAGGCTGCAATGCGCGCTGAATGTAATAGAGAGGCGAAAGTAGCGGCTGGAATTCATCGCCCGCTTCGCCGGAAAGCAGCACCACGCGGCGGCGCTTGAAGCCATCGTCGAGCAGATGGACCGAGCCTGCCGTCGCATGATTGTCGATGCTGACGCGTGCGAAATCGTTGCGCATCTCGAAGGGGGCGGGAATCGAGCCTGAGGCAACCGACTGTCCGGGCTGGAAATCGACCGTGCCTGCGGCAATCGCGCGGCCCTGGGCATCCTGCGCCGTCAGCGGCAGCGAGGCAGCGCCCGTGCTGTCAACGCGCGTCGCGGTCACGCTCATGGCGTCTGCGGCATTCGTGGCACCGGTGATCGCGACCGTTCGTGTGGCATCGCCTTCGATGAGACGGAGCTCGGCAGGCTGCAGGTCGGCGAGTTGGCGGACGGTGGCATCGTCTTCCTTGGCGGCAGCGCCATCGGAAAGGAAGGCGAGGGTGCCGGGTTTCGTGCCGTTGAGGGCCGCGCGCAATGCCTCGAAGGCGCGTTCGCGATCCGGAACGAGCGGCTGCGGCTCGGCGGCGCGCAGCATATCGCGGGCTGCTGTCGCGGTGCCCGGCACGGCATTGTTGGTCGGATCGGCCGTAAAGGCGACCGCGACGGGCGTGCCCGCGGATTCGGCATCGTCGATCAGCGCTTCGGCGGTCTGCACGCGGCGTTCCCAATCCGGCGACGTCGCCCAGCCGTTGTCGACGAAGAGCACCAGCGGGCCGCCTGCGGCAAGCGAACTGGTACGCGGATTGAAGACCGGGTCGGCAATGGCGAGGATCACGGCAGCGGCCAGCAGCATACGCAGCAGCGTCAGCCACCAAGGGCTTTGGGCAGGTGTTTCCTCACGCTTCAGCACGGCCGCCAGAATCTTCAGCGGCGGGAAGACTTCGGACTTCGGACGCGGCGGCGTGAGCCGCAGAAGCCACCAGATGACCGGCAGGGCGACAAGCGCGCCGAGTATTGCAGGATAGGCGAAAGCAAAGGGAAGGGTGCTCATAACAGCCCTCCATGCGTCGCCTTTGCCGGCATGCCGGAAAGATACATGTGCACGGCGACCAGCGCTTCGGATGCCAGGTGATCGGTGCGATGGGTGACGAACGTCCAGCCGAGGTGGCGAAGCGACTGGCCGAGATCGTCCCGGCGTGCCAGATAAGCGCGGCTATAGGCTTCGCGGATGTTTTCCGCACGGCCGGACACGAGCTTCGAACCGGTTTCCGGATCGGTGAATTCGGTGCGGCCGGTATAAGGAAAAAGCTCTTCGGCGGGATCGGCGATCTCGACCATATGGCCGCGAAGGCCGCGGCGGGCAAGCGGGGTGATGCGGGCCATGATCGCCGGTGCATCGTCTAGGAAGTCGCCGATGAGCACGAGATCGCTCCAGCCGCGGATCATGGCGATTTCCGGTAGTCCGCCGGGCAGCGGCGCATGCATCAGCGCGGTCGCAAGCCGCTCGGCGGCGTTGCGGGCGGCGACCGGTTCCATGACGCCGGGGCAGCCGATGCGTTCCCCGGAGCGCGCCAGGATTTCAGCGAGCGCCAGCATGATGACGAGCGCACGGCCTTCCTTCGAGACGCTGCCGAAGGTCGACTTGTACATCATCGAGGGCGACATGTCGGCCCAGAGCCAGATGGTGTGGGCGGCTTCCCATTCGCGCTCGCGGACATAGGTATGGTCGTCGCGGGCCGAACGGCGCCAGTCGATGCGCGACAGGCTTTCCCCTTCGGTATAGGGGCGGAATTGCCAGAAGTTCTCACCGATGCCGCGCTTGCGGCGGCCGTGCCAGCCGGCAATCACGTTGTTGGCGATGCGCTTGGCTTCGACCAGGCAGTCCGGCACCAGGGAAGCCCGCTGCCTTGCGCGGGCAAGGGCATCGCTGCCAGGGGTCGGATTGACGATCTGTCCGATAGATGCCACGCGTCCGGATTCCTTATCCTTTGGCCTGCTTGACGAGGCCGGCGATGACATCGCGGACCGACATGCCCTCGGCGCGGGCAGCGAAGGTGAGCGCCATGCGGTGTTCGAGAACGGGTTCGGCAAGCGCATGGATATCATCGAGCGACGGCGCGAGCCGGCCTTCGTAGAGGGCACGGGCGCGGGCGCAGAGCATCATGGCTTGGCCGGCGCGCGGGCCGGGCCCCCAGGCGACATTCTTGTCGGTCGCGGCGTTGCCCTGGCCAGGGCGGGCGGAGCGCACGAGATCGAGGATCGCGTCGACCACCTTGTCGCTCACCGGCATCTGGCGGATGAGCCTCTGGATTTCCATCAGCCGCCCGGCATCGAGGACGGCTTGCGGCTTCGTTTCGCTGATACCGGTCGTTTCCAGCAGGATCTGGCGTTCGGCGGCAAGCTCCGGATAGTGCACGTCCACCTGCAGCAGGAAGCGGTCGAGCTGGGCTTCCGGCAACGGGTAGGTGCCTTCCTGCTCCAGCGGGTTCTGCGTCGCGAGAACGTGGAACGGCGTCGGCAGGTCGTAGCGCTGGCCGGCGATGGTGACATGATACTCCTGCATCGACTGCAGCAGCGCCGACTGCGTGCGCGGCGAGGCGCGGTTGATCTCGTCGGCCATCAACAGCTGGGCGAAGACCGGGCCCTTGACGAAGCGGAAGGAGCGGCGGCCGTTCTCGTCCTGGTCCATCACTTCGGAGCCCAAGATGTCCGACGGCATCAGGTCCGGCGTGAACTGGATGCGGTTGGCGCCGAGGCCCAGCACTTCGCCGAGCGTGGTCACCAGCTTGGTCTTTGCAAGGCCGGGAACGCCGACCAGAAGCGCATGGCCACCGGAAAGGACGGCGAGCAGGGTGTTTTCGACGACGCTTTCCTGGCCGAAGATCACCTTCGAGACTTCTTCGCGAACAAGGGCGATATCGGCGAGCGCCTTTTCCGCAGCGGCGATGACTTCCCTTTCATCGAGGCTGTCTTCGGTCTTCATCATACCCATCAGGTATCTCCAACGGCTGAATCATTCGTCGCGAATCGGCGGATTTACGCCTCTGGCTCGTACCCTATAGAGTTATGGAGATGTTGCGGGCTGACAAGTTCGTTCCAAATGACTATCTCGTGACTACCCTTTCGTTAAAAGCAAACCGGGACAGAAGAATGGCAGCGCAAGAGATAAGAGCGAGCGAAGATGCCGCAGGGCTTGCCGCGCTGATTTCGCGTGCTGCGGGCGAAGACGGAGGCAAAAAGCGCGGACTTCCGCCCGTCGAGAAATGGAATCCGCCGTTCTGCGGCGATATCGACATGGAAATCCGCGCCGACGGCACCTGGTTCTACATGGGAACGCCGATCGGCCGCGCGCCCTTGGTTCGCCTGTTTTCGACCGTCCTGCGTAAGGAAGAGGACGGAAAGACCTATCTCGTAACTCCTGTGGAAAAAGTCGGGATCCAGGTCGCCGACGCGCCGTTCGTCGCAGTCGAGATGATCGCTACGAATCGCGGCGGTCAGCAGGTGCTGACATTCCGCACCAATACCGGCGATGTCGTCGAAGCCGGCAAGGAGCATCCGTTGCGTTTCGTGATCCATGGCGCAAACCGCGAACTGAAGCCCTATCTGCATGTGCGCGGGCGTCTCGAGGCCTTAGTATCGCGTGCCGTGATGTACGAGCTGGCGGACCTCGGCGAGATTGCCGACATGGAGGGCAAGGAGATGTTCTGCGTCCGCTCCGGCGGTTCGCTCTTTCCCATCATGCCGGCCGACGAACTGGATGCGCTTTCCCGATGAGCAATGCCCTGAACCAGCGTTACCCACTTTATTCCGCCGCCGAATTCCGCCGCCGGGCGCTCAGTCAGAGCGGCGGGCCGGTCGATCATTCCTGGCGGGATCATGGTGATCACGTCCTCAATCCGGATATCGTCACGATGGTCGAGGGCTTCCGTCTACGCGACGCCGCGGTCCTCGTGCCGGTGGTCGACGACGGCGACGAGGCGCGGGTGATCTTCACCAAGCGCACGACGAACCTGCGCAAGCATTCCGGGCAGATATCCTTTCCGGGCGGGGCGATCGACTCTACGGACATTTCTCCGGAGATGGCAGCTCTACGGGAAACGCACGAGGAGATCGGCATTGCCGGCTCCTTCGTGGAGACGGTCGGCCGCCTGCCGCATTATCTCGCCGCCACCGGCTTTCGCATCACGCCGGTGCTTGGCATCGTTAAGCGGGGTTTCGAGCTGAAGCTCAATCCGCGAGAAGTCGACGATGTCTTCGAGGTGCCGCTGTCGTTCCTGATGAATCCGGACAACCACACCCGCGACAGGCGCGTGGTCGAAGGCATCGACCGGCATTTTTACCGCATGCCCTATGAAAGCTGGATGATCTGGGGCATCACCGCGGGCATTGTTCGCACCCTTTACGAGAGGCTTTATGCATGACCAGCCTTGCTGATGAAGCATGGTTCCAAGATCTCCGCCTTCAGCGCGTCTTCGCGCTCCTGAATGCGGACGGCGGCGAAGGGCGCGTCGTAGGCGGCGCCGTGCGCAACAGCCTGATGGGGATCCCGGTCAGCGATATCGACGTCGCGACGACGCTGACGCCGGACACCGTGACGGAACGGGCGAAAGCCGACGGCATCAAGGCGATCCCGACCGGCGTCGAGCATGGCACGGTGACGCTTGTGATCGAAGGGAAGCCGTTCGAAGTGACGACGCTGCGCACCGACGTCGAAACTGACGGGCGCCGCGCCAAGGTCGCCTTCAGTACTAATTGGCAGGCGGATGCGGAGCGACGCGACTTTACGATCAATGCGCTTTACATGAATTCCAAGGGCGAAGTGGTCGATCTCGTCGGCGGGCTTGCCGATATCGAGAAGCGCAATATCCGTTTCATCGGCGATGCGGCCGCGCGCATCGCCGAAGACTATCTGCGCATCCTGCGGTTCTTCCGCTTTTTTGCTCATTACGGCTCCGGCCGGCCTGACGCGGAAGGACTGCGGTCCTGTTCGGCGGCACGCTCGAAGCTCAGCACCCTTTCATCCGAAAGGGTCTGGTCCGAACTTCGCAAGCTGCTTGCTGCCGAAGACCCGGGCAGGGCGCTGCTCTGGATGCGGCAGGTCGCGGTGCTCACCGAGGTCCTGCCGGAGACCGAGAAATGGGGCATCGACGCCATTCCGGCATTGGTTGCGACAGAAAAGGCGCTCAGCTGGAAGCCCGACCCGCTCCTGCGGCTTGCTTCGATCGTTTCCGCCCGATGCCGAACGGCTGGAGAGGATGGCAGTTCGCCTGAGATTTTCGAATGCCGAAGCGGCCTTTTTCAGGGCCTGGGCGGCGGCCCCCCCGGTCGATGACGAAATGTCTGCCGCCGCCTTCGACCGGCTGCTCTATCGCAACGGAGCGGAAGGCATCGCCACGCGCCTGAAGCTCGCGCTCGCCGTTGCCCGCGGCAAGGCGGAAGGCAATATGGAGGAGATGAGCCGATCGGCCAGGCTCGGCAAGCTGCTGGCCCAGGCACTCGCGTGGAGGAAGCCGAAGTTTCCGATCGGCGGCGGCGATGTCATTTCCACCGGAATCCCGGCAGGTCCACGTGTCGGCGAGACGCTTGCGAAACTCGAGAGCCAATGGGTGGACGAGAATTTTGCCGCCGACCGGGCGGCGCTGCTCGCCCGGCTGAATGAACTTTCGACGTGATCAGGCCGCGGTCGCTTCGTCGCGGATGCGGGCCTTGATGTTGTCGATCATGTTTTTCGCGAATGACCGTTTCACCATGGGCGGACTTCAAGTGCTCGACCACGCGGCGGACGACCTCGGCGTCTTCATCGGCGCGTGTATGCCAGGCGCAGCCCGGTACGAGCGTACCGCATTCGAAAAGTCGCATTGTCTAACTCCTTTGTCCGGAACATGACGGAATAATCGCGCTGACACGCGTTTCTCTTCAATGTGCGAAACGGGGGGAAGGTTCCGGCCGATGATGCACATCGGCCGGCAAGTCACCTGCGATATTCCGGCATCGCCCAAGCACGGAAGCACTCGGACGACTGGTACGGGGCATTCGAATCTGCACTTTCTCGTGCCTGTCCCCGCAGTTCTTCGGGCGATTTTCCGGCAGCGAGCTGCAACTTCACCTGTTCGATGAAGCAGGACAGGGGCAGATCGGAGCCGCTCGTTGCTCGCATTTCTTCGGCGATGCGGTTCAGGAAGTCCGGGGTATCGATTGCACGAGATGCCTCCCGAGCATCCGCAGACGCCGGCGAACCGCTCTGTATCATCATGACAATCCTCCTCCGATTGTTAGGCAACACAAGCTCAGTTTAGCACGTTAGTTTAGCGCACGCTCACGCTTCTTGAAGGCCATGTAATGTATTTTTACCCGTACGCTGTCGTACGGTCATGGCCACCGGACGACCGGCGGCATCGATGAGAGAATTGACTCGATATTGCCACCTGTCTTCAGTCCGAAAATTGTACCGCGATCGTAGAGCAAATTGAACTCGACATAGCGCCCGCGCCTGATCAATTGCTCGTCACGGTCCGCCTCCGTCCATTCCTTGTTGAAGTTGGAGCGGACGATTTTCGGATAGACCATGGCGAAGGCCCGGCCGACATCGCGCGTGAATGCAAAATCAGCCTCCCAGCCGCCAGCTTCTTCGCTCGAATGCAGCCAGTCATAGAAGATGCCGCCGATGCCGCGCGGCTCGTTGCGATGCTTCAAGAAGAAGTACTCGTCGCACCATTTCTTGTAAGCACCGTAGTCTGCGACGCCTGAATGGCTGCGGCAGGCGATTTCCATCGCCTTGTGGAAGAGGCGGCTGTCGTCGTCTTCCTGCGTACGGCGCCGGTCGAGCACCGGCGTCAGGTCCGCACCGCCACCGAACCAGCGGCTGGAGGTGACGACCATGCGGGTGTTCATATGCACCGTGGGCACGTTGGGGTTCACCGGATGGGCGATCAACGAAATCCCCGAGGCCCAGAAGCGCGGGTCTTCGCTGGCGCCCGGCATCTGGGCACGAAGATCGGGCGCGAATTCGCCGTAGACGGTGGAGGTATGCACGCCGACCTTTTCGAAGACGCGGCCATGCATCATCGACATGCAGCCCCCACCGCCGGCACCATTTTCACGCGACCATTCCTTGCCGAGGAAACGGCCTGGCTCCTGATCCGAAAGCGGGCCGGTCAACTCGTCTTCCAGAGCTTCGAAGGAGGCGCAGATTGTATCGCGCAAACCTTCGAACCACGTGCGGGCGGCGGTTTTCTTGTCTTCGATATCGTCCGGCAGGCCGACCGGCAGGTCTGGTCGTTCCATCATTACCCCTACATTACAACACAACGCGACTCGATCATCGCTAATTATGGCTTCGTGGTATCAGGTGCATCGGTGGCTTGCCAGCGGGCGGAAGGACGCAGTCGAGGCGGCAAAGATTCGACTCGCAAATTGAAATTTTGAATACTACCTTTTCGGTCAGAGGTAGGTTTCATGACTAAAATCCCGGGACCTCCGTCGTTTGACGGCTTGAAGCGAAGGATCGAACGGCATCGGGCGGAAGGCACTGCCCGGAAGGGCGACCATTTCGTACGCCAGACATACCGCCTTGGCCTGCTCGACGCGCGGGCCAAGGCGCGCGAATGGTTCGCCGAATACCCGAAGGCGGCCTACTGGACCGAAGTGGAAAGCTGGCGGCAGCTCGACAACGACCAGATCGAATTCACCATGCGCCGGCTTCCTTCCGCCGACTGACCGTCATTCCGCAGGCGTGCGCAGTCGGCTCTCGATGAGCAATCCGCTCTCGTCGAGGATCGGGTGCGCCACCGAGACAATGTGGGCGTTGATGCGCTTCAGGTCGCGCAGCATGTCGAGATGTAGCGAGCTCGTCTGCAGACTGTCGGCGTAGCCCTCGCGCAGGCGTTCAAGGTGGCGTTCGGCCGATTGCTTCTCCATCCTGCGCACCTCGACCTTCACTTCCATCATCTGCTTGGCGAGATTGAAGTCGCGCGTCACGAAGATCGTTTGTGCGATCCGCAGGTTGTCGATCGTCAGATGGAAGAGCTTCTTGAGCTCCTGGTAGCCGTCGTCGGAGAACCGCAGGCCGAGCGAAGCCTTCTTGCCTATCTGCGGCAGCAGGCCCTTTTCGATGATGTCGCCGATATGCTCGAGGTTGATGGCGTAGTCAATGATGACGATCGAGTGGCGGCCGTTCTCTTCGCTCAGGCCCTCGCGGCCAAGCTTGGAAAGGTAGACCTTCACTTCCTGCTGCAGGCTGTCAACCCGCTTTTCGAGCGTGGGAATTTCCTTGAGCTTCGTCAGGTCGTTCTGCTCGAAGGCGTCAGAGGCGCGCATCAGCATGCGTTCGATGATGTCACCGACACCGAGGACTTCGCGAGTGGCGCTCGCAAGCGCCACGACGGGCGTCGACAACTCGTGCTGGTCGAGATATTTCGGCGCATTATCGGTCTGTGTTTCCTCCGGAACGAGGCGCAGCATCAGCTGCGACAAGAGGCGCGAGAACGGCCAGGCGAGAGCCGCGAGGATCAGGTTAAAGCCGAGATGCGCATCGACCGGCAGCTTGGTGGGCGCAAGCGGCAGCATTTCCAGAAGTTCAGCTCCATAGCCGGCAAGCGGCAACGCGATCACGCAGCCGGCGGCGCGCACGATCAGGTTGCCCAGCGCAACGCGTTTTGCGGAGGCAGGCCCCGCAAGCGAAGCGACAACTGGCGGAATTGCGCCGCCAAGATTGGCGCCCAGAACGAGCACGATCACGAGGCCGGCCGAAAGAATACCGGTTGACGCCAACGAAAGGATCAGCACCACGGCGGCGAGGCTCGACGAGGAGATGAAGGCAATGCCGGCGGAAAAGGCAAGCGCCACCGGCCAGGCGTTGTCGAGCAGGCCGATGAAGGCGGCGAGGGCAGGAGATTGGCGCATCGGCTCGGTTGCGCCGCTCAGGAGGTGCAGCGACAGGAGCATGAGACCGATGCCGATCAGGGCGGTGCCGCCGCCCTGGCGTGCGGTCGAGCCGCTACGATAGAGGATGATACCCGCGAGGATGACGAGCGGCGACAGCCATTCGATGCCGGTCGCGACGATCCAGGCCGTGACTGCCGTGCCGACATTGGCGCCGAGCAAGACGATCTGCGCCATGCGCGGCTTGACCAGTTCGCGCTCGACGAAGGAGGCGACCATCAGCGCCGTCGCCGTGGAGCTTTGCAATGCCAGCGTTGCGACGAAGCCTGAAACGAAGGAGCGCAATCCGCCGCGCGTGCCGGTCGCAAGACCCGTCCGCAGCCGTGCGCCGAAGGCCCGCGATACGCCATCCTTCACCTGCGCGAGACCGAACAGCAACAGGGCTACTGCGCCGAACAGGTTTATCATGACGATCGTGGATTCCATGCTCTGCGGGTTCTTTTCTTCTCGTTCGCGGCCGGTGCAATGCTGTGCAATCTGACGTTCAGCGCATTGCCATCTCTTTGAAATCGTGGCCTGGATTCTGGCTTCTTTTGATTGTCCGGCTAAATATAATACGCCTGTTTCGGGATATCACAACGTCGTTCGCGACATATCTTGGCGAGGCTTCGCGCGGCCGCTCAGAGACGAAATCAACGCGAGACGGTCTGGCGTATGGCCTCGCCGGCGATCATCGCGGCGGAGACCGCGACATTGATCGACCGCTGGCCTTCGACCATCGGGATCAGAATACGCCCGTCGGCTTTTTCGTGAACATGGTCCGGAACGCCCGCGCTTTCGCGGCCGAACAGCAAAATGTCGTCCGGCCGAAATGCGAAGTCGGTGTACCGGCCCGATGCCTTGGTGGAGGCAAGCACGATGCGGCGGCCCGTCGGAGCCCGCCATTCCTCGAAGCGATCCCAACTGACATGACGGGTGAGCGCGACGGCTGCGAGATAGTCCATGCCGGCGCGTTTCAGATTGCGATCGGAAATGTCGAAGCCGGCGGGCTCGATGATGTCGACGGCAATTCCGAGACAGGCGGCGAGACGCAGGATCGTGCCGGTATTGCCGGGGATGTCGGGCTGATAGAGCGCCAGTCTGAGATCGGTCATCCGAAATACCATTTTGCTGCTTAAGGCAAAGAGACCTAGTTCAACTGTGATTTCGGCGCAACAGGACGCATCTTGACCCTGAATTGTTCAATTTCCGCCGATTTTGGACTGGAAATTTCGCAATTTTCGCGTTATTGGTGCGCATCTTCAATCGCCAGCTAGGGAGGGCCGACATGAATATTCTGATGCTTACGCGCCTTCCAGCCGTGATACCAAGCGTGGCGATCTCGCGCTCCTGAGCGCAAAACTTCCTAAAATTCCCATTTTTGATCCATTGCGCGGCTGTCGTGGCCTCGCCCCTCGAACGTCCGGTTCCCATATGTGCCTCAGTGCGTTTTGCGCAGGCCGGGAGGCGGAACGGCAAAGTTCCGGAGCACTTTTCATGTTTAGCTGGTTCGAACAGCGACTGAACCCCTTTCCGAGTGAGGAGCCAGTCGTTCCCCCGAAAGGTCTTTTTGCCTTCTGCTGGCACTATACGAAGCCTGCGGCGCCCTGGCTAGCGGCCATGGCGGTGCTGACGGCGCTGATTGCGATCGGCGAGGTGGCACTCTTCCAGTTCCTCGGCGATGTCGTCGATTGGCTGACGAATGCTGACAAGGCGACGTTCCTGCAGACGGAGTGGCACAAGCTTGCCTGGATGGCGGCTTTGATCCTTATCGGCCTGCCGCTGGCGGCCGGGCTCGATTCGCTCATCATGCATCAGGTTCTGCTCGGCAACTATCCGATGAGCGCGCGCTGGCAGATGCACCGCTTCCTGCTGCGCCACAGCATGACCTTCTTCGCCAACGAATTTGCCGGACGCGTTGCGACCAAGGTGATGCAGACCTCGCTTGCAGTTCGTGAAACAACGATGAAGATCCTCGACGTCTTCGTCTATGTCGTCACGTACTTCCTGACGATGATCATCGTGATCGCCGCGGCAGACTGGCGGCTGATGATGCCGATCCTGGTCTGGCTTGGTATCTATGTCGGCATCGTGTCGTATTTCGTGCCGCGGCTTCGCAGGATCGCCGCACGTCAGGCCGATGCGCGTTCGATGATGACCGGCCGGGTGGTCGATAGCTACACGAACATTGCGACCGTCAAGCTGTTCTCGCACGCGGGCAGGGAGGAAGGCTATGCCAAGGCCGGCATGGACGAATTCCTGCAGACGGTTCACCAGCAGATGCGCCGCGTCACGCTGTTCCATGTGTGCGTCTATATCAACAACTGCGTGGCACTCTTCGTCATCTCGGGCCTGTCGATCTGGTTTTGGCTGAATGGCCAGATCTCGGTCGGCGCGATCGCCATCGCGATCGGCCTTGCGATGCGTGTCAACGGCATGTCGCAGTGGATCATGTGGGAGGTGTCGGCGCTCTTCGAAAACATCGGTACCGTCTATGACGGCATGGAAATGATGACGAAGAGCCACGACATCACCGACAAGCCTGGTGCACCGCCGATGCAGGCGAAGAAAGGTGCGATCCACTACGACCGCATCCGCTTCCACTACGGCAAGGGCAAGGGCGTCATCGAAAGCCTTTCGCTCGATATCAAGGCGGGTGAGAAGGTCGGCCTCGTCGGCCGGTCCGGGGCAGGCAAGACGACGCTGATGAACCTGCTGCTGCGCTTTTACGATCTGGAAACCGGCCGCATCACCATCGACGGGCAGGACATCTCGCAAGTGTCGCAGGAAAGCCTCCGGTCGCTGATCGGCGTGGTGACGCAGGATACGTCGTTGCTGCATCGCTCGATCCGCGACAACATTGCCTACGGCCGTCCGGACGCGACGGATGAGGACGTGATCGAGGCGGCGAAGCGGGCAAATGCCTGGGAGTTCATCGACGGGCTTGTCGACATGCAGGGCCGCAAGGGGCTCGACGCGCAGGTCGGCGAGCGGGGCGTCAAGCTCTCCGGCGGCCAGCGCCAGCGCGTTGCGATCGCGCGCGTGTTCCTGAAGGACGCGCCGATCCTGGTGCTCGACGAGGCGACCTCGGCGCTCGATTCCGAAGTGGAAGCGGCGATCCAGGAGAACCTATTTGCGCTGATGGAAGGCAAGACGGTAATCGCGATCGCCCATCGCCTGTCGACGCTGACGGAGATGGACCGCCTGATCGTGCTCGACAAAGGCCGGATCATCGAGGCCGGTTCGCACGCCGATCTCGTCAGCCAGGGTGGCATATATGCCGACCTCTGGACCCGGCAGTCCGGCGGCTTCCTCGCCGATCATTCGGTAGAAGCCGAGGAAGCGGCGGAGTAAGGCGAAAAGGCCCTCCCGGTGAAATGAAAAGCGGGAGGGCTTTTCTTTCTAAGAAGCCGTGCTATGCCGGCTGGGCGAGAAGAGGATTCCATCATGGCAACCGTGACGATCTCGCTACCCGACAGACTCAAGGCGCGTGAGAATGAAGCGCGGCTGGAAGCTCTGCTCCTTGAAGGGTTGGCCTCCGGAGAGGCTAGCTACGCCTGAGTTCTGGAGCGATCTGAAGAAAGAAGCGGCACAGCTTCTTTCCGCTCAGCGGGAAAAGAAATCCCGGTGAAGCTCATCATCAAGCCCGCGGCCCGAAGGGATATTTTATCGCAGGCCGCTTACCTGGCCGAGCACAGCGGCAACGAACTCGGCCTGCGGTTTGTGGCTCGCGTCGAGGAATCTCTCTAGCGTCTTTGTGATTATCCGGATGCCGGAGCGCCAAAGGCTGTCAGCGATCCTTCTTTGGCCGGATTGCCGTCATGGCCCATCCTATTACTTTTCAGGCGATCGCGGCATCGCAATTCTTCGCATTTTGCACGGTCGGCGCGACCTACCGCATGCACTGAACGAATCCTAAAAGAGCCTGTTCACAGGCTGTCCGCCCAATCCCGTACCCTATGACGTTCGACCACGACGATGGCGCCTGCCATCGTGCGGAGTGCCGTCAGGCGGCGTTCTTCCTCGTTGTCGAGCCATGCGGCAACGGCCTCGCTGACGATGGTGTCGCGCGATATGCCGAGTTGGGCTGCGGTTTCATCGAGTCTTTTCGCAAGCGGCAGCGGAATATGCGACGCAAGCACCCTCGTTTCCATGACGGTATTTCTCCGTTAAACGGCGATTGTACTCCGAGATCGTGACGAGGTCAGCGACATTCAACACGGATGCCGCCGATGTTACCGAAAATTGCCAAAATATTAGGTTCTGCCCGTCCTCCATTGCCTTTGCCGCAGGGTTGTCCCGGACTATAACGCAATGATGCTCCTGCGCCCGATACTCAATCTGTTCGAACACTGGATCGATCCGTTCCGACCGCGCGGCAATATCCAGCCACCGCGTTCGACCGCGGGCTTCATCTGGTTCTACATCGGCCAGGCAAAATGGCCGTTCGTCGCGATGCTCGTTCTGGGCGGCATGTCGGCAGCGATCGAGGCTGCGCTTTTCTGGTTCGTCGGACGGCTGGTCGATATACTAGGTGCCGTCAAGCCGGGCGTTGGCTGGAGCCAACTGCTTGCTGCGCACGGCGGCGAATTGTTCGGCATGCTGGCGCTAATCGGCCTCGTTCGTTTCGTGGTTGCCTTTCTCATCGCGCTGGTCGATCAGCAGGTGATCACGCCGGGCTTCTATAATCTCGCACGCTGGCAGTCCTATCTGCATGTGTCGCGCCAGTCGCTGCACTTCTTCCAGAGCGATTTTTCCGGGCGGATCGTGACGAAGGTCTGGTCGGCCGGCCAGGCGGTGGGCGATCTCACCACCTCTCTCATGGAGAGCGTCTGGTTCGTCGGAATCTACGCAGCGACGACACTGGTGCTGGTCGCGCGGCTCGATCTTTCGCTTGCCGCCGTGGTGCTGTTCTGGCTTTGCGCCTTCGGCGTGCTTGCCCGCTATTTCGTGCCGCGCATCCGCTATCACTCACGCGAAACGGCGGAAGCCGCCTCGATGCTCAACGGCCGCATGGTCGATTCCTACAGCAACATCCAGACGCTGAAGCTTTTCGCTCGTCACGAGGAGACCGACCGCTACATGCGCCAGGGCTTCGACATCTATCAGGATACCGTGCTGCGCTTTACCCGCTTCATCACCGGTGTGCGCGCCTCGATGGCGCTGCTTTCCGGCCTAATGATCGTGACGATGGCCGGGTTGAGCGTCGATCTGTGGCTGCGCGGGTTGGTGAGTTCCGGTTCGGTGGCTTTTTCGCTGGCGCTGGTCCTGCGCCTCAACTTCCTCCTCGGGCGCCTGATGACGCAATTCAACGGCATCATGCGCAATCTCGGCACGATCCAGAACGCCGCCGAGCTGATTTCGCAGCCACTCGCCCTCGTCGATCGGCCCAATGCTTCCGATCTCGTCGTCCGGGAGCCCGGCATCCGCTTTGAAAACGTCTCCTTCCATTACGGCCGGGGCAAGGGTGTCATCGAGAATTTCTCGCTCACCGTCGCGGCCGGCGAGAAGGTCGGGATCGTCGGGCGTTCCGGCGCCGGCAAATCGACGCTGGTCCATCTCTTGCTGCGCCTTTACGACCTTGAAGGCGGACGCATCCTTGTCGATGGCCAGGATATCGCCGCCGTCAGCCAGGAGTCGCTGCGCATGCAGATAGGCGTCGTCAGCCAGGATACGTCGCTGCTGCACCGCTCGGTCAAGGACAACATCCTCTTTGGCCGGCCCGATGCGGGCGAGGAGCGGCTGCTTGACGCCGCGCGGCGGGCCGAGGCGCTCGGCTTCATCGATCAGCTGCAAGATCAGCAGGGACGCAAGGGTTTCGATGCGCATGTCGGCGAGCGTGGCGTGAAGCTTTCAGGCGGGCAGCGGCAGCGCATAGCGATCGCGCGCGTCATGCTGAAGGACGCGCCGATCCTCGTGCTCGACGAGGCGACCTCGGCGCTTGATTCCGAGGTGGAAGAGGTGATCCAGTCCAATCTCAGCCGGATCATGGAGGGGAAGACCGTGCTCGCCATCGCGCACCGCCTTTCCACCATCGCCGCACTCGATCGGCTGATCGTCGTCGATCGCGGTCGGATCATCGAAGAAGGCACGCATGAATCACTGGTCGGAAGGGGCGGGCTTTATGCAGAGCTATGGGCGCGCCAGTCCGGCGGCTTCCTTGGTGCAGACGAAGATATGCCCGGGCGCGAGGCGAAGGTGGTTTAGAAAAGCGTCTGCCGGCTAGGCTTCGATCCGCTGAAGCCTGCGGATTGCCTAAAAATTCATCCGTATTTTCCCGCGACATTGTGCCCCCATCCCCTTGTCAAGGCTGGACATAATTTGCGATCAAGCATAGAACGCGCCGGATTGGCGGGGAATCTATGGCCGAACTGTGTCTATATGGATTCGCCGCGTAGAGGGGCAGGGCGGAATTCCGCGAAAATTGCGCAGAGGATGGTTTAGCCGTGAGCGAACACGAAACGACAAGCGAGGCTTCAGCGGAGCCCACGCGCCGCGATTTCCTTTATCTCACCACTGGTATGGCGGGCGCGGTCGGCGCTGCGGCTGTCGCCTGGCCTTTCATCGATCAGATGCGTCCGGATGCGTCCACGCTCGCTCTCGCGTCCATCGAAGTCGATGTATCGAGCCTCCAGCCCGGCATGTCGCTGACCGCGAAGTGGCGCGGCAAGCCGGTCTTCATCCGCAACCGTACGCCCGAGGAAGTAAAGGCTGCCGACGAGGTTCCGCTTTCGGATCTCAAGGATCCGATTGCACGCAACGAGAACCTTCCGGCCGAAGCGCAGGCAACCGGTATCGACCGCTCTGCCGGCAAGGACAAGGAAAACTGGATCGTCATGATCGGCTCGTGCACCCATCTCGGCTGCGTGCCGCTCGGGCAGGCCGGCGAATACAATGGTTGGTTCTGTCCCTGCCATGGCTCGGTCTACGACACGGCCGGCCGCATCCGTAAAGGTCCGGCGCCGACGAATCTGCCGATTCCGACCTATTCGTTCGTTTCCGATACAATGATCAAGATCGGTTGAGGGGAGACTGATTTATGAGTGGCCATTCCAGCTACGAGCCATCAACCGGCCTAGAGAAGTGGATCGACGCGCGCCTGCCGCTACCGCGCATGGTCTACGACAGCTTCGTTGCATATCCGGTTCCGCGTAACCTGAACTATGCCTACACCTTCGGCGCCATGCTTGCGGTCATGCTGATCGCTCAGATCCTGACCGGCGTGGTGCTCGCCATGCATTATGCCCCTGAGGCCTCGGTCGCTTTCAACGCCGTCGAAAAGATCATGCGCGACGTCAACCACGGCTGGCTGCTGCGCTACATGCATGCCAACGGCGCATCCTTCTTCTTCGTTGCTGTCTACCTGCACATTGCCCGCGGCCTCTACTACGGCTCCTACAAGGCGCCGCGCGAAATCCTCTGGATCCTCGGTGTTCTCATCTACCTGCTGATGATGGCGACCGGCTTCATGGGCTACGTCCTGCCCTGGGGGCAGATGTCCTTCTGGGGCGCGACCGTCATCACCGGCTTCTTCTCGGCCTTCCCGCTGGTCGGCGAATGGGTGCAGCAGTTCCTGCTCGGTGGCTTCGCAGTCGAAAACCCCACGCTGAACCGCTTCTTCTCGCTGCACTACCTGCTGCCCTTCATTATCGCGGGCGTTGTCGTGCTGCATATCTGGGCGCTGCACGTCGTCGGTCAGACGAACCCGACCGGCGTCGAGGTCAAGACCAAGACGGACACCGTCCGCTTCACGCCTTATGCTACCTTGAAGGACGCACTCGGCGTTTCGATCTTCCTGCTGGTCTATGCCTACTTTGTCTTCTACATGCCGAACTTCCTCGGCCATCCGGACAACTATATCCCGGCAGACCCGCTGAAGACGCCGGCCCACATCGTTCCGGAATGGTACTTCCTGCCGTTCTACGCGATGCTACGCTCGATCACCTTCAACATCGGCCCCATTGACTCCAAGCTCGGCGGCGTCCTCGTGATGTTCGGCGCAATCATCGTGCTGTTCTTCCTGCCGTGGCTCGACACGTCGAAGGTCCGCTCTGCGGTCTACCGCCCGTGGTACAAGATGTTCTACTGGCTCTTCGTGATCGATGCGATCATCCTCGGCTGGCTCGGTTCCCAACCTGCGGAAGGTTCTTTCGTCCTGATCTCGCAGATCTGCACGCTGCTTTACTTTGCTTTCTTCCTGGTCGCCATGCCGGTGCTTGGTCTCGTCGAGACGCCGCGCCGCATTCCAAACTCGATCACCGAAGCCGTGCTGGAAAAGCGCAATCAACAAACTGCTACGGTCAAGGCATAAGCGAGCGGAAGGAATAGAACGATGAAAAAGCTTGTTGCAAGCATTCTGCCGCTCGCAGTCGCAGCCTTCCTCGGAAGCGCTGCATTCGCCCAGGAAGCGACGCCCGGCGAGGGCGCTGCTCCGGCCGAGCATGAGGAGGGTGCCACCCCGCACTACCCGCTGAAGCACCCGCGCGAACAGGACTGGAGCTTCGCTGGCCCGTTCGGCCATTATGACAAGGGCCAGCTGCAGCGCGGCCTGAAGGTCTATACGGAAGTCTGTGCCGCCTGCCACTCGATGAGCCTCGTTCCGTTCCGCATGCTCGGCGAACTCGGTTACTCCGAGGCACAGGTCAAGGCTTTTGCCGCGAATTACGAAGTTCAGGATGGCCCGGATTCTGCGGGTGAGATGTTCACACGCAAGGCTATCGCCTCTGATTATTTTCCGTCGCCTTACGCCAACGCCCAGGCTGCTGCAGCCTCGAACAATGGCGCGGCCCCGCCGGACTTTTCGCTGATTGCGAAGGCCCGCGGTATCACCCGCGGCTTCCCGCAGTTCGTCTTCGATATCTTCACCCAGTATCAGGAAGGCGGCCCGGACTACATCTACTCGCTGCTGACCGGCTATGAAGAGCCGCCGGCGGGTTTCCAGGTTCCGGAGGGTGCGCATTACAACCCGTACTTCAACGCGGCGGCGGCCTTTGCGATGCCGAAGCCGCTTTCGGACGATCAGGTGACCTATGATGACGGCACGCCGCAGACCGTCGACCAGTACTCCAAGGATGTCTCGGCATTCCTGATGTGGGCGGCAGAGCCGCACCTCGAAGAGCGCAAGCGCACCGGCTTCATGGTCATCGTGTTCCTGCTGATCTTCTCGGGGCTCATCTTCCTGACGAAGCGCTCGGTCTACGCCAACAAGGAACACTGAGTGGTCTAACTCAACAAGCAAAAGGCGGCTTTCGGGCCGCCTTTTTTGTTGGTTCCATGTCAGTCAGTTGATAGGGTACAGCCGACTAAATGCCTTCGCAGACAGACGGACTTTCCATGAACAATATTGCCTCGGAGCTTGCGGCCAGCATCCGCTCCATCCCGGACTATCCGAAGCCCGGCATCATCTTTCGCGACATCACGACGCTGCTTGGCAATCCGCGGGCGTTCCGCCGCGCCGTGGACGAACTGGTGCAGCCCTATGCGGGCCTGAAGATCGACAAGATCGCCGGCATGGAAGCGCGGGGTTTCATCCTCGGCGGCGCTGTGGCGCATCAGCTCTCGGCGGGCTTCGTGCCGATCCGCAAGAAGGGCAAGCTACCGCATGACACGGTGCGCATCGCCTACAGCCTGGAATATGGCGTCGATGAGATGGAGATGCACCGGGATGCGGTTCAGCCGGGCGAAAAGGTCATTCTCGTGGACGACCTCATTGCGACCGGCGGGACGGCCGTCGGCGCGACGAAGCTGCTTCGCCAGATGGGCGCGGACGTCGTCGGCGCGTGCTTCGTCATCGATCTGCCGGATCTCGGCGGACGCAGGAAGCTCGAGGAGCTTGGCGTCAAGGTCCACACGCTGGTCGAATTTGCCGGGCATTGAGCTTCGGCATTACTCGAATTCCAGCACGCTGCTTTCGAAGCGGATGACGGGCGTGCCGTCCTGATTGACGCCTTCGTTGAGAATTGAATTGAGGAACCAGCCCGGCCGCGATGTGAGAGGCCGGCTGGCAAGCAAGGTCACCGAGTAGCTGACCGTCTCGTCGACGAAGACCGGGCGCAGCCATTGCAGCTTCTGGAAGCCTGGCGAGGGGCCGAGTTTCGGCGGGGCGATGCCTTCCCTGGCAAGCCGTGCGGTTTCCTTTTCCCAGTAGTCCAGGAACGTCCGCATCCACGCAGCGCAGGTGTGCCAGCCGGAGGCGCAGAGATTGCCGAAGAGCGTCTTCCTGGCTGCCTCCTTGTCGACATGGAAGCGCTGCGGGTCGAAACGCGTGGCGAAATGGACGATCCGCTTCTCGGTAAACGTGTAGCTTCCGATCACCGTCTTTTCGCCGATCGTGTAAAGCTTTGCCATCCTCATGGGTTTGCCTCCGCTGCATCGCGCATGCCGAACATGATCCAGTTTTCGCAATAGCAGACCAGATCGCCGCGCTGATTCTGGACCTCATGCTTGAACCGGGCGATGCCGATGCCGGGCCGCGAGCGCATGGCGCGCGCTTCGAGTACAGTCGAGCGGCCGGATAGCGTGTCGCCGGCCAGCACAGGCTTCTTCCATTCCATGAGATCGATGCCCGGCGCGCCCTCGGAATGGGAATTCAACAGATAGCCGTAAGCCATCATGCGCATGAAGAGGGCTGAGGTATGCCAGCCCGAAGCTGCGAGCCCGCCGAGGATACTCGCGCGCCCGGCGGTCTCGTCCATATGCATCGGCTGCGGATCGAATTCGGTTGCGAACTCGATAATTTCCTGCGCCGTCACGGCGACCGGGCCTAACGCAAAAGTGCGGCCCGGTTCGAAGTCTTCAAAAGTTAGCTTCATCTGGCCTCGTCCTCCCTCGGCCGTGGTGCCAATCAGGTATTGAAGCGGAAGTGGATCACGTCGCCATCCTGAACTACATATTCCTTGCCTTCGTCCCGGGCTTTGCCGGCTTCCTTCGCGCCGGTTTCGCCGCTGAGCGCGATGTAATCATCATAGGCGATAGTGAAGGCGCGGATGAAGCCGCGTTCGAAATCCGTGTGGATGACGCCGGCAGCGGCCGGCGCCTTGGTGCCGCGCACGATCGTCCAGGCGCGGGTCTCTTTGGGGCCGACGGTGAAATAGGTGATCAGGTCGAGCAAGTGATAGCCCGCACGGATCAGGCGATCGAGGCCGGCCTCTTCAAGACCAAGTGCGGAGAGGAATTCTTTGCTTTCTTCTTCCGGCAGTTGAGCCACTTCGGATTCGATCGCGGCCGAGATGATCACGCATTCGGCGCCTTGGGCTTTCGCCATCTCGGCAACAGCCTCGGTATGTTCGTTGCCGGCCGCGGCATCGGCTTCCGCGACGTTACAAACGTAGAGCACCGGATGGGACGTCAGAAGGTTCAGGCCCTTCAGGATTTCGATCTCGTCGGCGCCGAGTGTCTTCAGCAAGAGGCGTGCCGGTTTCCCTTCGTTGAGGAGCTTAATCACCGCTTCCATGACGGGAAGCTGGGCCAGCGATTCCTTGTCCTTGGAGGCGGCGCGTTTACGGGTTTGCTCGACACGGCGCTCCAGACTCTCAAGGTCGGCGAGCATCAGCTCGGTTTCGACGGTTTCGGCGTCGCTGACCGGATTGATGCGGCCTTCGACATGCGTGACATCGTCATCCTCGAAGCAGCGCAGCACATGCACGACGGCATCGACCTCGCGGATATTGGCGAGGAACTTGTTGCCGAGTCCTTCACCCTTGGACGCGCCGCGCACGAGACCGGCGATATCGACGAAGGAAATGCGGGTGGGAATAATTTCTTTCGAGCCGGCGACCGAGGCAAGTTTCTGCATCCGCGGATCGGGAACGGCAACTTCACCGGTGTTCGGCTCGATCGTGCAGAAGGGATAGTTCGCTGCCTGCGCCGCTGCCGTCTTGGTGAGCGCGTTGAAGAGTGTCGACTTGCCGACGTTCGGCAGACCGACGATACCGCATTTGAAGCCCATGGCTGGATGTCCGTATTCGCTGAAATCGTTGCCTTGCGTATGGGATAAAGGAGCCATGCGGTCAAGTCTTCGGGCACTTTTACCGCTGCTCACTTGCCGATGGGGCGATGCTGGCCTATTCTTTCTGCATGCGGAGATTTCGAGACGTGATATTGCGGATTTCACCGAAAGGTCAGTGACCCTCACGAAGGAGATCCTCGACCATCTTGGTGTCAAACCCGGCGACGAGCTTGAACTTGAGCTCTTACCTGATCGAAAAGCTGTAGTCCGTGCTTGCAATCGACAGGTGAGCGTCGAAATTTCCTAGCCGACAATAATTGTCTAATTTAGAAAACTCCCTCTCATGTCATCAACGGGTGGATTTTCCGATGAGTGACAACGACGTTGCCATAAAGCCGAAAACGAAGGTCAAGCTGAAGCTGGATAAGCCGAAGCTCTACAAGGTTCTTCTTTTCAACGACGATTATACACCGCGCGAATTTGTGGTCATGATCCTCAAGGCCGTCTTCCGGATGAGCGAGGAGACGGGTTACCGCGTGATGATGACGGCGCATAAAATGGGCTCCAGCGTGGTCGTCGTCTGCGTCAAGGATATCGCCGAGACGAAGGTCAAGGAGGCGATGGATTATGCCAAGGAGGCGGGCTTCCCGCTGATGTTTACGGCCGAGCCGGAAGAGTAGCTACCGTTTCCAGTCTTCTGAAACCGCCGTCCGTCAAATCGCGCTGGATTTGCGATCGATGACAAAGACCTCGCGGTTCATTGCCAGTTCAGGCTTCGTGGCTGAACCTATAGTGATGGAAGGAGAAGCAGATGCGCACCCAACTCGTCCTATTTGCTGCCATGGCGATGACGACCACCCTGGCGGAGGCCGGGAGCCAATCGTCGAATACGAGCTCGAACAGCTCTTCCAATAACGGTGTCGTGCGCGAGCGGGTTGTCGATACCTATTGCGAAGACGGCCGAAGACGGCTGAAGACGGCTGAAGACGCCTATTGCGAGCGCTACGTTTTGCGTCGGGTCTATCGCGACGACTGGCGGAGTGGCCATGAGGGCAACCGGCGCTAGGCAGGCGCCATTACGATGATGACGATTGGAGCTCAGTGCAGCCTGAAGCTTGTCGTTCAATCCAGGGTATTCGGGGTGGCTGCTTCTGGCGGAAAATGGTCCACGCGGCCCACCGAATGCATAAAATCCCTTTGATCAGCCAGGGCGCCTGATCTGACAGCCGGTCTTATCCCGCATGAAACCACAGTTTTCATAGAAACGCAGGGTCTCAGGGTTCTTTGAACCGGCGAGGAGCATCACTTTATAGCAATTCTCCTCCCAGGCCGTTGCGCAGGCATGCCGGATCAACGCGCCGCCATAACCCTTCCTGCGATGGTCGGCATGTGTGATGACATTCTCGATCAGGGCGTATGGGGCACCGTTTCGCGTCAGATTAGGTGTGATGATCAGCGTAGCGGATGCGACGGGCACGTCGTCGGCCAGCGCGATAATATGGTCATGCCCGGTTGAGCGAGGATGGCCGCAAAGCGCTCGTTTGCCCGTGCCGGATCGATCGCGGGATCATCGGGATTAAGGTGGTGGTAGAGATCGAGGAGCGCCAGTAGGTCGTTGGGGCCTGCGGACCTGATCAAGATATCTCGCTTCGGCATCTTGCCTACTCGCCTTTGTTGCCGAATATCTTCTTCAGCATCTCGGCCATGGGGCCGGTCGCGGGCAGCTTCGGCTGAGCGTGATTGCGTGCCTGAGGGATGTGCGATTGCGCTGCCGGCTTTTTCTGCGGCTTCGGCTTCTCCTCCTCCGCCGCCGCCTTGCCGCCGACGGCAAGAGCGAGCTTGTTCATCAGCTGCGAATCCTCTTTGCGCACAAGCATATCGGCATTGTCGGCAAGCGTTTCCAGAAGTAGCTCCAGCCAGGTCTGGTCAGCCTTGGCGAAATCGCTGAGGACGTGGTGCTGCACCAGCTCCTTGACGCCAGGGTGACCGATGCCGAGGCGCAAGCGCCGGTACTCCTTGCCGCAATGCGCTTCGAGCGACCGGATGCCGTTATGGCCGCCATTGCCGCCGCCGGTCTTCAGTCGGGCTTTGCCGGGAGGGAGGTCCAGTTCGTCATAAATGGCAACGAGATCAGCGGGCTGCAGCTTGTAGAAGCGCATCGCTTCGCCGACGGCCTCGCCCGAAAGGTTCATGTAGGTCTGCGGCTTGATCAACAGCACCTTTTCGCCACCAAGCTCGCCTTCCGAAATTTCCGCCTTGAACTTCTTGGACCAGGGCGAGAAGTTGTGACGCCGGTGAATGGCGTCGGCTGCCATGAAGCCGATGTTGTGACGGTTTCGGGCATATTTGCTTCCGGGATTGCCGAGACCCGCGATGATCAGCATTGGCAGTCCGCTCCTTCAATACTTCGCCCGTTTCACCACCGCGAAACGGGCGGGAAGTCAAGCGCAAAGGCAAGGCGGGGCGTCAGTTGCCGAGGTTCAGTCCGTACTTCAGGAAAATCTCTTTCTGCGTACCGTCGGCGATCAGCTTGTCGAGCGCGGCCTGCATCCTGGCTTGCAGATCGGATGGAAAATCCTTGTGGCAGGCTATGCCCATCGGCTGCGAGGAGAGCATGGTCACCATCTCCACCGGTTGATCCGTCTTCAGCTTCTCGAAATAGATTTCCGAAATGGGCATCATGTCGATACGGCTGCCGAGAAGCTTGCGAAGCGTGGCATTGAAATCCGTCGCGACGTCAAGCTTGGTGAAGCCCTTCTCTCTTAGTACCATCTCGGTATAATCCTCGCGCTGCGTGCCGATGATATATTTCTTGGCCTCCTCAAGATCTTTTGCAACGACGCCCGATCCCTTCCGCGTGATCAGGATGTTGCGGTCGACGAGCAGCGGTTCGATCCATTTGAAGAGCGGATCGCGCAGCGCATTGTGCGCCGTGGCAAAGACGCAGGTCATGGGTTGCGATTGCGCAAGGCTATAGGCCCGGGCCCAGGGCAGCACCTCCATCGCATAGTCGATGCCGATATCAGCCATGATCTTTTCGACTTGTTCGACGGTCGCGCCTTTGATCGCCTTTCCATCACGATAGTTGAAGGGCGGGTACTCCTCGGTTGTGAAATTTACCGTCTGCGACCGTGCCGGCGCTGCGCAATGCAGCGCCAGAAGAGCAAGGAGCAGGAGCTTTTTCATCGCATTCCCTCCTTCGACGTGCAGATCACGAGGCGCGCGCCACCGCATTCGGCGCGTGTGTGAGTTCTTCGATCAATTTTTCGGCATTCTGCGGGCGATGGAAGAGATAGCCCTGGCCGTAGTCAAGCCCCATCTGGTGTAGGGTGCGGCATTCTTCCTCTGTTTCAATGCCTTCTGCGATGACAGCGCAGCCCATCTTGTGCGACAACGTGGTGATGCCTTCGATAAGCATCCGGCTCTTGTGGCGGACGTCATCGTTCGCGTCGTTGATCGACCGCGTGAAGGACTGGTCGACCTTGATGATGTCGACGGGGAAACGGTTGAGATAACTCAGCGACGAATAGCCCGTGCCGAAATCATCGAGTGCGATGCGGCAGCCGAAGCGGCGTAGTTCGGTCACTACCATGCGGATCTGCGGGTTGTCGTGCATCAGTACGGCTTCCGTGATCTCGACGACGATTCGATCCGGACGGATGCCGTGTCGCCCGAGGAGCCCGGCGAGTCGCGAGGGCAGTGCGGTTTCGAACTGCAGCGGCGAGAAATTGATCGCAAGGTAGGCATCGTGCATCCCCGGAATCCGGGAAATCTGCGCTAGATGCCCGATCGCCTTTTCCATGATGACGTTTCCGACGCGGACGATCTTGGCGGTCTCCTCGGCGACGTGGATGATGCCGGCCGGGGACATAAGCCCTTTCTGCGGGTGATTGAGACGCAAGAGCGCTTCGAAGCCGGTAATGCGGCGGTCATCGAGGCCCACGATTGGCTGCAGATAGGCATCGAACCAATCCTCGGTGAGGCCATTCTCGATGTGGCTTTCGATCTCGGCTCGGGCTCGGGCGCTATCCAGCATGCCGTTGTCGAAGAGCTGCGATCCGTTCTTGCCGTCGCGCTTCTTTGCATACATCGCCATATCCGATTTCTGCAGCAGTTCGGCGGCATTCGACGCATGGCGCGGATAGATGGCGATGCCGACGCTGGCGCTCAGATGCAGGTCCGGACCGAAAGGCTCCTCGAAGAGGGAGGCGATCTGTTCGCACATCGCCTTGGCGCGCTTCTCGCCATCCTTGGCCGGAAGCAGGATGGCGAACTCATCGCCGCCAAGGCGCGCTGCCTGGTCGGAGGGGGCAAGATGCGTGTTAAGCCGCTCCACGAGCTCGCGCAGCGCACGGTCGCCCTCGGCATGGCCGAGATTGTCGTTGATCCACTTGAAGCGGTCGAGGTCGACGAAGAGGCAGGCAACTTCCTGTCCCGCGGCATCGGCTTCGGCAATCTTGACGTCGAGCGCGGCCTCGAAGCCTTGGCGGTTCAAAAGGCCGGTGAGATGATCGGTGATCGCCTGGCGGTGATTGCGGTCCTCGGAGGCCTTCAGTTCCGTTACATCGGTCATAACGGAGAGCGAGAGCTGGTTTGGCCCGGTGGCTGTCTTGGATTCCAGGATAAGCACATCCATCACATGGTCGCCGGCGCAGAGGAACTTGACGGTCACGTCGAGCGCCGCGCCGGTTTCGATCCCTTCCTTGCGATTTTGGAAGACGTCGCGGGTGTCGGAGGTCACGAGTTCGGAAAATCTGCGTCCGGTGACGTCGGCCCTGCCGTAACCCGTTGCGACCAGCCAATAATCGCTGACCGCGGTGATGCGATCCTCGTTGTCCAGCGAGAAGAGCATGGCGGGCGTCAGGTTATAGATGTCGGTTGCGAGGCGGTGCGCGAGCTTTAGCTCCTTCTCCTCGCTCTCCAGCTTTGTCTGCATCTCGTTGAAGCTGCGGGCGAGGCGGCCCATCTCATCGCTCGATTGCCAATCGACATGATGGCGCGATCCGAGCTGGCGGGTAGCCTCGATGGCAGCGATGAGCCGCATGAGGGGCTGGATGACGAAGAGGCGGTTACCGATCAGCGCCGTACCGAAGACGGTGAGCACAGCGAAGATGAAGATGGATATGAAGACGACTTCTTCATGCTTCAGGCCGGAAAATAGGCCGAGCTTTGGATAATAGACCGCGATGCTGCCAAGATTCTTTGGGCCGTTGACCGTGTTGTAGATGATGGCGCGGGAAACCTGAACGAGCTCGCCGCTAAAGGACTTCGGGATGGTCGACTGCGTAACGTTGAGCTGGCTGGACCGATCACGGACCTCGACCTTCACGATGGCGCCCTGCGAAACCATCGTGGCGCTGATCTGGGTCACGCTGTCCTCGTCCAGATCCCAGAGCGGCTTTGCGAGCGCCTGGGAATTTGCGACCAGAAGAATGGAGATGTGGTCGCGTATTTCCTTGTCGGCGCGCTCGGAGGAAAGGAAGAGAAACAATACAAAAAGCGGAGCAACAAATATGAAAAGCGCTCCGCAAACAATCGCAAAAAATCTGTTCTCAACGGAATTATTCATAGTTTCCGTTTTCTCCCCAGGCCTGAACTTCGGGGCCGTAGTGGCAAAGATGCAAGTATACAAATGCTCGCAGAATGCTTTCACGAATGTGTTAAATGTTGCTGAAGTAAGCTCGCGCCTAAATTGAAAAGGCCCGCCTTCCAAGAGGAAAGCGGGCCTTATGATTACGAATTGGTGTATGCGGATTATGCTTCCGCTTCGCCTTCGCCTTCGCCTTCAGCCGGAGCTTCTTCTTCGACACCAGCGGCCGGAGCAACGATCGTGGCGATCGTGAAGTCGCGGTCGATAACCGTGGTCACCCCCTTCGGCAGGGTGACTTCGGAGATATGGATGCTGTCGCCGATCTTCTTACCGGTGAGGTCGATATCGAAGAATTCCGGGATCGCATCAGCCGGGCAATGAACTTCGATGGCGTGGCGAACGATGTTCAAAACGCCGCCGATCTTCACCTGCGACTTCTCTTCGTTGATGAAGTGAACCGGGATTTCGACGGTGACCTGCGTGTTGCCGGAGACGCGGAGGAAGTCCACGTGCATCATGAAGTCGCGAACCGGATCGCGCTGATAGTCCTTCGGCAGAACCTTGTACTTCTGGCCGCCGACGTCGATCGTCGCGACAGTGGTCATGAAACCACCGGCATGAATGCGCTTCGTCACCTCGTTGGTGTTGAGAGCGATAGAAATGGGGGCCTGCTTATCACCGTAGATGACAGCGGGAATCAAACCGTTGCGGCGAAGTTCACGGGCGGACCCCTTACCAACCCGTTCGCGCGCCTCGGCCTTGAGCTCGTAAGTTTCCTGGCTCATGGCTATTCCTTTCGAGGTTATTTGGAGAGTCTCCGCCAGGCATCAGCCTTCCGGTGACTGGAGGGGCGTTTAGGCCTTCCTCATCCGCATTGCCTCCAAGGGTGTCTGCGCGGACGCGTGCGCTATAGTATAAGTGAAGCGGAAACGCAAGCTGACGCAACCTCTACATCTTGAGTTGCCGTCCATCGGATGGCGGTTGCATTTTCTATGGATTGTTTAACCATCAAAGTACGTCACTCCCCGGAATTAAGGAATCCTACGCAGCGAGACAATAATGATGGAGCCGATATCAATGTTCGGTTTTTCTAAATGTTGCGCGTTATTTCCTGCATCACGGTCGAGCACAGCTTTGACGGTCTTATATTTGCGACGATCATCTGCTTGCTTGGCTCGCTGCTCACGATGCGGCTGTTTACCAGGGTTCGTCGCACGCAGGGGCTTCAGAGGGTCAACTGGCTATTCCTTTCAGGCTTCGTCGGCGGCTCGACCATCTGGACGACGCATTTCATCGCGATGCTCGGCTACCGCTCGCCGGTCATGAGCGGCTACGATCCCGGCCTGACGCTTCTCTCGCTGTTTATCGGCATGGTCGCGACGATGCTGGGCTTCACGATCGCTTCCATGTCGCAGAAGAGTGCGCTGATCGAAGCCGGCGGCGCCATCGTCGGGCTCGGCGTCGCGCTGATGCACTACGTAGGTATTGCGGGATTTGAAGTCGGAGGCGATCTGGTGTGGCAGACGTCCTATGTCGCCGCCTCGCTTGTCTTTGCCGGTATCTTCGGGGCCGCCGCAACCAACCGCGTCGCCCGCCCTTCGACGCGCTTTTGTAGACACGGCTCGGCCTTGGCGCTGGTTCTTGCGATCGTGCTGACGCATTTCACCGGCATGGCCGGCCTGTCGATCATGCCGGATCCGTCCGCAGCCGTGCCGGCCGAATTGATATCCGTCGGTATCATGACCGGTCTGGTTGGTGCGATAATGGTGATTATCCTCGTGCTCGGCGCTTCGACTTACATCATCGATATGCAAACGACACAGGCCGCCGTCGCGCGTTACCGGCATCTGTCGCTGCACGACCCGCTGACCAACCTGCCCAATCGCGCCGCATTCAACGAGCATTTGGCCAGCCTGATCAACAGGCCGAAGGACATGACGGCCCATATTGCCGTTCTCTCCTTCGATCTCGATCGCTTCAAGGAAATCAATGACGTTCACGGCCATGCGGCCGGCGACGCGGTTCTCCGCATCGTCGGCGCGCGCCTGCGCGGCATCATGCAGATGTCGCAGTTCGTGGCGCGTGTCGGCGGGGACGAATTCGTCGCCGTCATGGACGATTACTTTGTCCGGTCCGATGCTAGGGCGCTGGCGCAGCGTGTCCTCGATGAAATCGAGAAGCCGATCGCATGGGATGGCATTTCGCTTTCGGTCGGCTCCAGTGTCGGCATCTCGACCTATCCGGGGCAGGCCGAGACGATCGACGACCTTCTCTCACAGGCCGATATCGCGATGTACCGGGCGAAATCGACCGCAACCAACACCATCTGCTTCTATGATCCTTCGATGGACCAGGCTGCCCGTGACCGCAATGCGCTTGCGATCGAGATGCGCGAAGGCCTCAGGAGAAATGAGTTCGAGCTTTTCTACCAGCGGCAGAACGATACCGTCACACGCGCGGTTCTGGGCTTCGAGGCGCTATTGCGCTGGAACCATCCGGTACGCGGCAGCATCTCGCCGGTAGAGTTCATTCCGATAGCGGAGCGGACGGGCTTCATTCTGGAACTGGGCGAATGGGTTCTCCGCAGGGCGTGCCAGGAGGCGGCAGGCTGGAAGAATCCTCTGCGCATCGCCGTCAACGTCGCGCCGCAGCAGCTCAGCGACAACCGGTTGCCGCAGATCATCCACGAAATCCTCCTCGATACCGGGCTTGCCGCGTCACGCCTGGAAATCGAGATCACAGAATCCGGCATCCTTGCCGACCACCAGCACGCGCTGCACGCTATCCGGCGCCTGAAAGCGCTCGGCGTGAAGGTCGCGATGGACGACTACGGGACGGGTTATTCGTCGCTTTCGACGTTGCAGAGCTTTCCCTTCGACAAGATCAAGATCGACCGCTCCTTCGTGGATGGCATCGTAACCAACAAGCAGTCGGCCGCGATCGTTCGCTCGACGCTGATCCTCGCCGCAAGCCTCGACATCCCGGTGCTGGCCGAAGGCGTCGAAAACGAACAGCATATCGATTTCCTTCGCCGCGAGGGCTGCCTGCAAGTGCAAGGATTCCTTTTCGGCAAGCCGGTGCCGCGTTCGGGGATCGAGGAGATCGTTAACGCCGCACCTGCCGCCAAGGCAGAGGCTGAGACCTCCGTCATCGAGGGGACGGCTGAGGAAGCGCGCCCCGGAGCTGCAGCCGCGGCCTGAGCAAAACATTCATCGCGCGCCAAGCCGGCTGGCTTGACATCCGCGCGCGCGCATTCTCACATGGCCGCCGATCGATGCGGCGGAGGAGCACATCCATGCGGTACAGGCTGATCACGGCGGCAAGCGCCGTTGTTCTCGGATTGATGACGGCAGTTCATGCCGCCGAGATCAACCAGGATGGCGCAAATGCCATCCGCGACCATCTCAACAACCTGCTGCCCGAAGATATCGCAAAGAGCGGTGTCGTGGCCGTCAATCCGGCTGGCACGCGTTACGAGATCATCTACGATCTGGCCAAGCTGCTTTCCAAGGTCAATCCGGCGGATTTCACGATCGGCGGCCTTAAGCCAATTTCGATGTTCGCCACGCCGCAGGACAACGGGCTCTGGAATGTCGAAGGCGACAATAGCTTGAACGTTTCCGGTCATTTCAAGGGACCGGACCAGAAGCGCACCGAGTTCACCTATTCCATCGCCTCTCTGGCCTATACCTCCATCTTCGATCCGGCGATCAGCTATTTCCGCTCCGGCGACTTCAGTGCCAAGGATATCAAAGCCACGTCAGCGACCGATACCGAACAGGTCAATGCCAGCGTTGGCGACGTGAAATACAAGCTCACCTCCGCCGATAGCGCTGCCGGCAGGATGGACTTTGCGGTGAACGGCACTTTGACGGCCTTTGCCGAGCAGGTGAGCGGGAAGGAAATGCCGCCGGTCCACATCACTGCCGATGCCATCGATTTCGACGCCAGGGTCAATAGCCTCCCGGCGAAGGAGTTGAGGGACATTGTCGTCTTTGCGCTCGACCATGCCGAGGAAAAGCAGATCAGCAAGGAGAACGAGGAAAAGCTGAAGGCTATGCTGCGCGACGCTTTTCCCCTGATCTCTTCGCTCGAAGAAACCATCGATCTCCACAATTTGGCTGTCACAGGTGCTGCCGGTGGCGGTGGCGCGAAGAGCTTCGGTTATCGCCTGACAGTCGACGGGCCGAGCGACGCGACACGGCTTGGCGTTGCAATGAATGCTGCCGACGTGACATTTGACAGCCCGATGGTTCCTGCCGCCTATTCCGCCTTCCTGCCGCAGGCAGTCGATGTGCAGTTCGGCATTCCGGATATGGATTTTGCGGCTTTCGGCGATGAATTCATGAAGCTCGATTTGACCAAGTCGCGGGAAGAAGGAGAGGACGCGGGCAAGAAGGCCGTGGAGCGGCTTTTCCGCGATGGGAAGTTTGTGATGGACTTTCCGAAGATCAGTGCCAAATCAGGCGTCTACGATATCGATATGTCCGCAAAGGTCGAGAGCCGCCTCGATGCCGGCAAGGATGAGTATGCGCTACAGGCCTCCATTCTGGCGCGCGACTACGACAAGACCATCGCCGCGGTCCAGGAACTCGCCAAGGCCAATCCCGAGCTCAATCAGGCGTCCTTCGGAATGCTAATGGTCAAGGGTTTCGCCAAGACCGACCCGGACGGCCGTCAGCGCTGGGACGTGACGGTCAGCCCCGACGGTTCGGTGACGGTCAACGGCCAGCAGATCAAGGGACCGGATAAGCCGGAATAATATTGCCGAACATCGGGCGGCAATTGCTTATCAAGGCGCTGATGTTGGAGACGCTCGGCCGTGCCTCACGGGATAAGCCTGAAATGCTCGAACGAAACTGCATTGCCGATAGTCGAGCTTTGGCACGAGGCGGCGACGTTCGAACCTGCTCCGTCGATGAAGGCGCTAAATTATCCGCCTCATATCACTTTGGCGATTTACGAGGATTTCGTGCCTGATGAGAGTATCGGCGTGCTCTCCAGAATTTTTGGTACTCAGCCTGCAGTAACAGTGACCTTTTCAGGTATTCGTTATTTCCAAAACGAGTTCCTAGTATTATGGGCGCGTCCGGTATCGAATGACCGGCTGCTGCAGCTTCACGCGGCCATCCATAGCGAAATAGACCCGACACTCTGTCGTGAGTACTATCGCCCCAGTTGCTGGGAGCCTCATTGCACGATTGCTATGAAGGTCCCCAGGTCCATGTTCGAGCCTGCCATCAATTGGGCAGAGGAAAAACGGGCCGAATTTTCCGTTACATTCGATGCGGTGGATATCGTGCGGTTTCCGCTGGTCGAGGTGTTGAGCGAGGTCAGGTTGACTCCATAGTCACTGCTTCTGGCATTTTCAAATCGCTTTGGTAAGCGGCGACGGCTGCATGAGCGCCGATGATCAGACGCGGCACTCGCCGCCGCTGATGATCCGGAAGCCTGCATTGCCTGCCTCGCAGGGATTCGGGAAGGTCTGGGTCTGGCGGCCGCGCTGGCCGCAGACAGGCCTATATTCCCGCGTGCAGATGCCGCCTGGGCGTCCTGGACCGTCAGGCCTGTCCGGGCGATCCGGCCAGTCGGGGCGGCCGGGACGATCCGGTTCGGGGCGCGGGAAGGGCGGCGGTTCGCGGCGGCATTCGCCGCGGCCGACGATCATGAAACCGCTGTTGCGGGCCTGGCAGGCATTTCCGAAGGTTTGAAGCCGGCCGCCGCGTTCGCCGCAGACCGGCGCATATTCCATGGTGCACATCTGCTGTTGGGGTGGCCACGGACGGGGCGGCGGACGCGAATAACCAGGATCGACATCGACCGTGCAGGCGGAAAGCAGAGGAATCAGCGCGAGGAGCGCTGAGCGCTTCGAGCTTGCTGAATGTCTAGCTATCCTAATGATTTCCGTCATATCGCTCCCCGTACAAATCACTGAAGGCAGCCTAGCGGATGAAGGCAAAAATACAACCCTGCCTATTTTTTACCGGCGAGCGAAACTCTCAGTCGAAGAGGCTGGAAACGGATTCTTCCTGACTGGTGCGGTTGATCGCTTCGCCGATGAGGGTCGCGGTCGTGATGACGCGGATATTATGCGCCGACTGGACGGCGGTGGTCGGCTGAATGGAGTCGGTGATCACCAGTTCGCGCAGCTTCGACGACGTGATGCGGGTGACCGCGCCGCCGGAAAGAACGCCGTGGGTGATGTAGGCGGTGACGCTTGCAGCACCCTGGGCGAGAAGCGCATCGGCGGCGTTGCAGAGCGTGCCGCCGGAATCGACTATGTCGTCGATCAACAGGCAGTCCTTGCCTTCGACTTCGCCGATAATGTTCATGACTTCGGATTCACCCGGGCGGTCGCGGCGCTTGTCCACGATCGCCAGAAGACAGTCGAGGCGTTTGGCGAGCGAACGGGCGCGGACGACGCCGCCGACGTCCGGCGAAACGACCATGACGTTGCTGATGTCGTAATTGGCCTTGATGTCGCGCGTCAGCACCGGAACGGCGTAGAGGTTATCCGTCGGGATATCGAAGAAGCCCTGGATCTGGCCGGCATGCAGGTCGAGCGTCAGCACGCGGTCGGCGCCAGCCTCGGTGATGAGGTTGGCGACCAGCTTGGCGGAGATCGGCGTGCGCCCCGAGGCGCGGCGATCCTGGCGGGCATAACCGAAATAGGGAAGAACGGCCGTGATGCGGCGCGCGGACGAACGGCGCATCGCGTCGATCATGATGAGCAGTTCCATCAGATGATCGTTCGTCGGGAAGGAGGTTGACTGGACGACGAAGACGTCTTCGCCGCGGACGTTTTCCTGGATTTCGACGAAGATTTCCTGATCGGCAAATCTTCTGACGCTGGCCTTGCCCAAGGGCACATTGAGATAGGTGCAGATCGCTTCGGCGAGATGCCGGTTCGAATTGCCTGCGAAAACCTTCATTTTGGCCCGCCTGTTGTCCGCTGATAGCCGCGCTTTTTAGCCAGCTTGCTTCCGAATGCAAGCGCAAAGGCGCCACAGGCTTTGATATTTGTAAAAAGCCTGTTTCTAACCGTCGCGCGTCTGCCGCCACGAATTGAATTCGGTGATCGTTTTCGTGGCGATCTGCTGCATGACGGAGGCGGGAACGCCGGCCCAGGGATCCTGTGCCGCGGAAGGCACTTTTTCCTGTCCCTGGATGCGGTGCAGGCGGGCGCCACTGCCGTCGAGGATATCCCACACGTAAACGACGGTCACGTCGCCCTCATCGGTAAAGGCGGAGAGGTAGCCCTTCAGGATATAGTCGCTGCTGGTGTCGTTCGAACTCTTGATCGAGAGACCGTGCGAGCGCGCCTCGGCGCCAAGCTGGCGGGAAAGCGGCGTTACTGCCTGAACGGGAGCGCCGATAATCGGCAGGAAGCGGACGGTGCTGCCGCGGATTGCGGACGAGGCGGCAGGATCGATTGCGGCAACCTGTTGCGGCTGGCGGGCAGGGGCCTGATTGCCCATGTCCTCTTCTTCCGCCTGCGCATTGGAAACCGGTTCGGGAAGCGCCTGGCCTTCGGCAGGCTGCGGAGCGGCGGGGGACGCGCCGCGCCGGGCAAGGGCATCGGCCTGCTCCTGCATCGTCGTCGGCGGTGCGCCGGGGCCGGATCTGGAGGTCTGATTGTTGTAGGCCGGGTGATAGCCGGCCTGGCGGGATTCGCCAGCAAAGGCCCGCTGTGGCTCGGCGCCTGCCATTCGTTCAACTTCGCGCTGGGTGACAGGTGAGGAACGGCCCTGCGACGAGTCGCCGATATCGACTTGCGGCGTCAGCGCATCGGTGGTGTTGCAAGCGGAAAGCGCGGCCAGGCAGGCAAGGAGCATCGGCGCAGTCTGAACTCGCGTCATCGCTGTCGTCGTCCTTCCCTCGTTCGCATCAGCCCCGCTGATTTATGGGGGCGGGGGCTGTCCGCTGTCAATTCCGGATTCTTGCCGGTGATTGCCCGTCATGCGCCGATGAAGTCGAGCGAGTGGCGGGAAAGCGTGCGCGGCGCATGCTCCGTCGTCAGGTAGGTCTGGCCAAGCGTCATGGCCGTTCCGGTATCGGAATCGGCGATGATCATGTGCACGAAGAGCGACATGTTCGGCTCGATCGGTTGCGGATTGCCGACATGAAACATCTGATGTTCCATCCAGGACGGCGCGAAGCGGGCGCCGAGGGAATAGCCGCAGGCATTCAGCCGATGCCGGGCAAGCCCGCGCTCGTCCATGATCTTCGCATGCATGTCGAAGACGTCGCCGAAGGTGTGGCCGGGTTTCAGCACGGTTTCGATCGCCTGCAGGTTTTCCAGGCAGGCGTTATAGAGTTCGCGATGGCGGTGTGTCGGTTCGCCAATCACGATCGTGCGCATCATGGCGGCGTGATAGTGGGCATAGGTGCCGGCCCATTCGAGCGTAAGCTGGTCGCTCGCATCGAGCTTGCGGCGGCCGGCCTTGTAGCGGCAGAGCAGGGCGTCCGCGCCGGAACCGATGATGTACTCGTTGGCTGGATAATCGCCGCCGCCGGAAAAGACCGCTCCCTGCATGGCGGCAAGGATATCGGCCTCGTCTGCGCCGGGCTTCGTCAACTTTATCGCCTCATCCAGTGCGTCGTCGGCCAGGGCTGCGGCACGCTCGACATAGGCCACCTCCGCCGGGCTTTTCACGAGGCGCAGCCTGCTGACGAGGTATGAGGCGTCGGTGATCTGGCCGAAGGTGGAAAGCTGGGCATCGAGCAAGTGGGCGATGCGCCCGGTCATGCCATGGGTGTCGTATTCGACGCCGATGCGCGCGCCGAGCAGATCCATGTCGACCAGCAGGTTCCTGAGGTCGAGCGTCGGGTCGGCATTGACGCGATCGACCCAGACGTGGATGTCTTCGAGGATCGACGTGTGTTTGGCCTGGCGAAGGTCCGCCGAGCGGGTGATCAGCGACATCGTGCCGTCGGCCTTGACGATCAGCGCCTGGAAGAAGCAATAGCCGAAGGTGTCGTAGCCCGTCAGCCAGTACATGCTTTCCTGCGCGAAGAGCAGGACGGCGTCGAGCTTTTCCGCGCGCATCTGGTCGGTGAGGCGGGTGAGCCGGCTTGCGAATTCGGCTCTTTCGAAATGCAGTGCCATTCGGTCAAATCTCCCTGATGCTGATTGCTGAAATCTGGCGGCCGTAATCCGGCTCTTTATTATGTGTAGTGCGCCGGTACGAGAAAAAACGCTCGTTGTCCGGATAGGTGCAAATACCAAGGCTTTCGGCGCGCACGCCGGCCTTCCGCAGCCGGTCGACGGTCAACGCCGGAAGATCGAACATCGCATGGGCGGGCTTTCCCGACGGAATGAAATAGCGCTTGTAGGACGAATCTTGTTTGACGAAACGCTCAATGAATTCGGGGCCGACTTCGTAGCTTGCCTGACTGATCGAAGGGCCGAGGCAGGCGACGATAGCCTGGCGCTTCGCTCCGAGCCTTTCCATTGCTGCAATGGTGTTTTCCAGGACGCCGGTCAGTGCGCCTTTCCATCCGGCATGCGCCGCGCCGATTACCCGGTTTTCCGGGTCGACGAAGAGGATCGGGCCGCAATCGGCGGCAAGAACGCCGAGCACGATGCCGGGTGTTGCCGTAACCAGTGCATCGGCTTCGGGGCGCGTGCCGTCATAGCTGCCGTCGACGGTGACCGCATCCGGCGAATGAACCTGATGGACTGTCGCGAGCCTTTCCAAGGGCTGTCCGAACCAGGCGGCAACGCGGCGGCGGTTCTCCATCACCTTTGTGCGGTCGTCATTCGAGCCAATTCCGACATTCAGGCCGCGATAGAGCCCTTCCGAAACGCCGCCTGCGCGCGTGAAATAGCCGTGGCGGATCGCTTCGCCGGCCGCTTCGTTCAACAGCGCGCTTTCAATCGGTGCGGGAGAGGCCGCGTCTTGCATCAGTGATTCCGGGGTGTTTCGAACGGTGCCATTGTTCGCCGGTCCGCCCGGCGAAGCATTGTTGATTGCGCCGGATGTTGGCCCAGGGCCGAGCGTCCTGTCAATCCACGGGGCGGAACGGCATGAGATCGACGACCGGATAGGAGACGGCCATCACCTTGAAAAGCTCACCCATCCGGCCTTCGCCGGAGCCGGCCAAACGGTCGACCGCGCTCTGGATGATCTGCTGGGTGCGCGGTTCGCGATCGCGACCGAGAGCGGCGGCGCGCTCGAGAATGCCGAGGCCGATCAGGAAATCGCCCTGATGCAGCGCACCGTTGAGATGCAGCCCTGCGGCGACAGCGGTTTTTGCAAGATCTTCGAAATCCACATGGCTCGTCAGATCCGCTTCACCGGGATGGGCAAGCGGCGGATCGAACTCGTGCATGCGCACGGCCTGCAGCGTATCACCGAAGCCGGTGACGAGGTGTCCGTAGTCGATTGCCAGCGCCGTGCCGCCGAAGGCCCTCAAGCGATCGCAGATGGTGATCATCACGGCCTGCCGGGCCGGTGAAATCTCAAAGAGCGTGCCGGCCGGCACGGCCTGCGGCGATTCGGGTAGCAGTGCCGGATCGATGCTGGCGATCCCGGCAGCGAATGCCAGTTCGCCATCCGCGTCGAGGCCAACCATGCGCTCGCGAAAGCCGGTCGACGTCTTGACGAATTGGCGGATCGGAATGGCGTCGAACAGCTCGTTTGCCGCAATCACCGTGAAGCCCGGCGGCACCTCCTCAAAATCGAAATGCCAGCTGATCTTGCCCTCATGTGCGACAAGCGTCTGTTGCTGGATGTCGCGCAGGCGTTCGCTCGTTTCGACGAGATGAACGGTCATGTTCTCGAAAAGCGGCGGGGCGAGGCGCTCGATGACGCGCAGCATATCAGCCATCATTGTCCCGCGGCCCGCCCCGATTTCAACGAGGCGCACGCCTGACGGGGTGCCGTGCCGCTGCCAGGCGTGCACAACGAAGACCCCGATCATTTCGCCGAAGAGCTGGCTGACTTCGGGCGCGGTAACGAAATCTCCGGACCGGCCGAAGGGCTCGCGGGTGCGATAGTAGCCGTATTCCGGATCAGCGAGGCAGAGCGAAAAATAGTCCGTGACGCTGATCGGCCCGTTCGCCTGAATGATCGCCTTTATCTTTTCACCGAGTGCGGTCATCATGATCGTACCGTCCTGACAGGCTCAATGCTGCAAAGCGGCCTGGCGGAGGGCCCGCGCCATCGCCCAGATTCCGAGCAGCACCATCGGGAAAGAAAGGACCATGCCCATGGTGAGCCAATTCGTGCCGAGTAGGTAGCCGAGCTGCGCATCCGGCTCCCGGAAGAACTCGACCAAGATGCGCGACAGCCCATAGCCGCAGACGAAGACCCCGGTAACGAGTCCAGGTGCTTTCAGCGCCCGGAATCCATAGACGAGAAGGGCAAGCGAAAGCAGCAGCACGATGCCTTCGAGGCCCGCTTCGTAGAGTTGGCTTGGATGGCGTGCAAACGGCCCTCCGGTCGGGAAAACGACTGCCCACGGCACATCCGTCAGCCGTCCCCAAAGCTCGCCGTTGACGAAGTTTGCGATGCGGCCGCAGAACAGGCCGATCGGCACCACGGCGGCGGCGATGTCGAAAAAGCTCCAGACCTGAATGCCGTTGCGGCGCGCAAAGACGATCATGGCGATCGTCGTGCCGGTGATTCCACCGTGGAAGGACATGCCGCCGTTCCAGATTTCGATGGCGCGGAGCGGGTTCTCGATCACGGACGGCAGATCGTAGAAAAGGATATAGCCGATGCGGCCGCCGAGAACGATGCCGAGGGCTGCCCAGACGATGAAGTCGTCGATCTGCGCCTTGGTGATCGGCGAGGCATTGCCCGGCCAGAGCTCATCGTTGCCGGCGATCTGCCGGGCATAAAGCCATCCGAGCATGATGCCCGCGACATAGGCGAGGCCGTACCAGTGAACAGCCAGCGGGCCGATCGAAAAGGCGATCGGATCGATATCCGGAAAGGGCATGATCGAAAGAAGATTGGCTGCAGTCGGCAAGGCTTTTCCACCCGTTGATGTGCGCGGAACATGGCGTTGCGATACGAAGCGGTCAAGTCGATTGTGAGGCGGAGCATGCCCCGTGGGGGCTTATCCAGAGCAAAGCGCTTGCATCCTTAACGGCAAAGCCCTACCTCCTTTCTAAGGCTTCAGGCCTATCAAAATCATGTGGTGGGAAGGAGAAAAACCGCCATGACGAGTGGAACAAACCGCATCATGGACGAATTCGCCAAGCTGATGACGGATGCAGCGGGCGCCGCCCAGGGTGTACGCAAGGAAATCGAGACCGCCTTCAACGCTCAGGCCGAGCGCTGGCTAAACACCATGGATGTGGTCAAGCGCGAGGAATTCGAGGCCGTCCGCGAAATGGCGATCAAGGCTCGCGACGAAAACGAAGCGCTGCTTGCCCGCGTCGCTGCGCTTGAAGCAAAACTTGCCGCAAGAACGAAATAAGTCTCATTCAGGCACAAGTGCGGTGTGCCGCATAAGCGGCACGTCGCCTCTTCGACAAAAAAACAGGTGCCGTTTTCCACCTGTGGACACTGCCAAAAAAGCCAATACGCAGAGTCGTTTACAACCTCCTTCTGAAATCAAATTCCGAACGGCTGTCCACAGTACCTTTCCGGAAATGGCCGGAGAGGGGCTGGCTTGTCACCGGGGGCGTTATACACTGATTTTAAATGATGATTCGAAGCGGACATTGGTAAGCTCCGGGCAGGTTCACTGCGTTAGGTCTGGCAGCGGTTCAACGAACATCCGAGTGGTGGTTCCGGTATTTGCGTGTGTCTTTTCTTGTGTTCGTAAACCCAAGTTCAGTCGCATTCATTCCGGTCAAGAAGGTGCTGCATGAGCCTTATGGAATTGGAATTCGAGCGTCAGTCGAACCCGGTCGATATGATCGAGTACGTCGCCGCCAACAACGACTGGGCGTTTGAGCGGTCGGGCGAGGACGAGATCGCAATGACGGTCGAGGGGAAGTGGGCCGATTACCACGTTTCCTTCTCCTGGATGGAGGAATTCGAGGCGCTGCATCTCGGCTGCGCTTTCGACATCAAGGTTCCGGAGGCCCGCGTCAACGAGGTCACCAAGCTCTTGGCTGCGATCAATGGCCAGGTTCTGATGGGCCATTTCGATTTGTGGCGGCAGGAAGATGTGATCATTTTCCGGCAGTCGCTGCTGCTGGCGGGCGGGGCCGAGCCGACGAACCGTCAGGTGGAAGTTTTGCTTTCCAGCGCCCTCGATACCTGCGAAGCTTACTATCAGGCGTTCCAGTTCGTCATCTGGTCCGGCCTGGATGCCGCCAAGGCTATGGAAGCAGTCCTCTTCGAAACGGTCGGCGAAGCGTAAAATGTCACCATCGTCTTCCGATACAGTCGTTCTCGTCGGCGCCGGCAATATGGGCGGCGCGATGCTCTCCGGCTGGCTGAAGAGCGGTGTTCCGGGATCCTCCGTTGTCGTGATCGATCCGGGTCCGTCACCCACGATGATGAAGGTCATCGGCGATGCGGGCGCGACGCATGCCTCAACCGTTCCCGCCGGTCTGAAGGCGGATGTCATCTTCCTCGCGGTGAAACCGCAGGTGATGGAAACAGTCCTACCGCCGGTGAAGAGCGCCGTCGGATCCAAGACGGTGGTCGTTTCAGTGGCTGCTGGCAAGACCCTGGCTTTCCTCGAAAAGCATCTCGGCGAGGCCGCTATGGTTCGCGCCATGCCGAATACGCCCGCCATGATCGGCCGCGGCGTCACCGGCGCATTCGCCAATGCGCGCGTCAGCGCCCGGCAGCGTGATCGCGTTCATTCCCTTCTTCGCGTCTCTGGTCCTGTCGAGTGGGTCTCGGCCGAGTCCGATATCGATGCCGTGACGGCATTGTCCGGCAGCGGCCCGGCTTATGTGTTCTATCTCGTCGAGTGTATGGCAGAAGCAGGCCGTAAACTTGGCCTGCCGGCGGACCTCGCCATGCGTCTTGCGCGGGAAACTGTCGCGGGGGCTGGTGAACTCCTACACCAGTCCCCCGACGACGCCTCGAAGCTTCGCCAGAACGTCACGTCGCCTGGTGGCACGACGGCCGCGGCCCTTTCCGTGCTGATGGCGGAAGAGGGCATGCAGCCGCTGTTCGACAAGGCTCTTGCAGCTGCCCGCAAGCGTGCCGAAGAACTGGCCGGTTGAAGGGCATCGCGATGGCTGAGGAAGTCACCTATGCCGATTTCGAGCGTGTGGACATTCGTGTCGGCACGATCATTGAGGCCGAACCCTTTCCGGAAGCCCGAAAGCCAGCGGTCAAGCTGCTGATCGATTTCGGCCCGGAGATCGGCGTCAAGAAATCCTCGGCGCAGATCACCGTGCACTACACGCTGGAAAACCTCGTCGGCCGCCAGGTTCTAGGAGTGGTGAATTTCCCGCCACGCCAGGTCGGGCCGTTCCGCTCGGAGGTCCTGACCCTCGGCTTCGAGGACGAAGCGGGCGCGATCGTTCTCGCCGCGACAGACAAAGCGGTGCCGAATGGCAAGAAGCTGATGTGATCAGTGAATGTCGCGCGAGACCGGATCGGTCAGCGTAAAATCGTGAAAGACGGCCTCGAAGCCTGCGCGCTGCGGCGAGCAGAATGCCGGGCCGACCATCACCTCTTCAATCGACGGATTGAACCAGGCAAGGCGCGCCATGCGCCATTCGCTGATCCGGTCGGTCCGGTACTGAATAAAGAGCGCGTCCTTGTTGCGGGTCACGCGAAGGGAGAGCCGTTCGAATTCATGCTCGATGCGAAAGGCCGACCAGTCGGAATTGCCATTGGTGACGACGGTGCTGAAGTGCTTTGCGCCATCGGTGTATTCGACCCCGCATTTTATCCAGCGTGCTGAATCCGCACGGACCATCAGGCCGGCCTGGTCGTAAAGTTCCTGATAGCGGCCTGAGAATGTCACTTCTGCCGTGAAGTCGCCCTTGCGCCGGTGATGCAGGAAATGACCGTCGTCGCGATGAAAGCCGTAATAGGTACCTTGCCAGAAGTCTGTCTTTTTGCCTGATCGGACGTGCAATGCACCCTCACGAAGCTCCGCCAGGGGCGGAGAATTGAGCCAGATCATCTCTTTCGGGTCGATCGCCATCTGGACCTCACGCCGGGATGCGGATGGTGGCGCGGAGGCCGCCGAGAGGACTGTCGCCGAGCGTGACGTTGCCGCCGTGGCTGCGGGCGATGTCGCGGGCGATGGCAAGGCCGAGGCCGGTGCCGGAAGCGTCCAGATTGCGCGCTTCATCGAGACGGAAGAAGGGCTTGAAGACGTCCTCGCGGCTTTTCTCGGGAATGCCGGGGCCATCATCATCGAAGTTCAGCGTCAGCCATTTCGCACTGTGCTTTACTTCAATGTTCAGCGTATTCGCATAGCGGCGGGCATTGGAGGCGAGGTTAGCCACCAGGCGCGTGAATGCGTTCGGCCGAACCAGGACTTCATCTTCGCCTTCGATCGAATAGCTGAGCGTCTTTTCGTGCAGGGCGAAGTCCGTTTCGATCTTTCCGAGCAGTTCGCTGAGCTTCAGTTCTCCGACATCCTCTTCGATCTCGGTGCGCGCAAAGGCCATATAGGCCTCAAGCATCGATTGCATGTCGTTGACGTCGTCATTCAGGCCCTGGAGTTCGGGACTGTTACCGGCAAGGGCTAGCTGCAGCTTGAAGCGGGTCAGCACCGTGCGCAGGTCGTGACTGACGCCGGTCAGCATCGCGGTTCGCTGTTCGATCTGCCGTTCGATGCGTTCGCGCATCAGGATGAAGGCAAGTCCAGCGCGTCTGACCTCGTCGGCGCCGCGCGGATAGAAGTCATCGTGTTTATGTCCCTTGCCAAAGCTCTCGGCGGCTTGCGCGAGCGTCAGGATCGGCCGAATCTGGCCGCGCAGGAAGAGGATCGATACGCCGATCAGCACGAGAGAGGCGCCGACCATCCAGACGATGAAGATATGCGTGTTCGACGCATAGGTTTGGTTGCGCTTGGTCAAAACGCGCAGAATCTTGGCGTCCAGCTTTATCCGGATTTCAACGAGGCTCGAATCTCCCACGGTGTCGATCCAGTAGGGCCGCTTGATCTGGTCGCTGATCTCATCGCTCAGGATGCCATCGAGGATGGAGAAGAACGGCTTTTCGCGCGGTGGCGGCAGTTCTCCATCGGGCTCGATCGAAATCTGCAGGTTCAATTGCTCGCGGGCGATGCGCGTGGCTTCGCTGAAATCCGCATCCTGCGGATAGGTTTCGATGATCTGAATGATCGCCGCGATATCGCGGGTGACGGCCATCGACAGGCGCTGCGTCACCATTTGCCAATGGCGCTCCATGAAGACCGCGGCGACGACGGACTGCAGCAGCACCATGGGAATGATGATGATCAGCAGCGAACGGACGTAGAGGCCGGTCGGCAGACGGCGGCGCAGCCAGCGGCCGAACCCTTTCCATCCGGAGGCTGGCGAGCGCTCTTCGCGGCGTAGGGAGTCGAAAGTCACCATCACAGTCGCGATCCTGACGTTGAGGCCATCAATCGATGCTCAGCCTGTATCCTATACCACGAACCGTCTGCAGCCAGACAGGATTTGCGGGATCGTCCTCGATCTTGCGGCGCAGCCGATTGATCTGCACGTCGATCGTGCGCTCGCCGACGTCGACGTCATTGCCGATGAGCTCGTGGCGCGGAATGGTATCGCCGGCACGCCTGGCAAAAAGCAGCATGATCTCCTGCTCGCGGTCCGTGAGGCGGATCACTTCCGTCGCCTTCTTCAGTTCCTTGCGAGTGAGCGAGAAAGTGTACGGGCCGAACATAATCTGCTCGATTTTCGGCGCGTCGGAGGCGTTGCGGCGCAGGATATTGTTGACGCGCAGCACCAGTTCACGCGGATCGAAAGGCTTCGAGAGATAATCGTCGGCGCCGGCTTCAAGTCCCGCGATGCGATTGTCGGACTCCGCGAGCGCTGTCAGCATGATGATCGGCACGTTTTTGATGGCGCGCAGGCCGCGTGTCACGTCGATGCCGGATTCGCCCGGCATCATCACGTCCATGATGATGAGATCGAAGTCGAGCCCGGCAAGCTTGCGTTGCGCCTCGGCGCCATCCGCAGCCACGGTCACCCGGAAGCCGTTCTCCGTCAGGTAACGGTTCAAAAGAGCGCGGATTCGGGTGTCGTCATCGACCACCAATAGATGTGCCGCGTCATCCGAAATGATTGTTTTTCCCGCCATTCAACCCGCTTTCGTTGTTTGTCTGTCCCTCATACCCCTTAGAAATGCCTTTACGCTTTCGCGCACCTCCGGAGCGGCACCGTCGAATGCTCTCTCAATGCGGCGCGATTGCGGCTCCGCCAGAGCGAGCGCCAGTTCGCGCCCGGTCTTTGTCGGATATAGCTTACGCTGGCGCCGGTCTTCAGGCCCCGCAACCTGACGAATATACCCCGAATCGATCAGTTGTTTGAGCACTCGAGCGAGGCTCTGTTTGGTAATCTTCAACGTATCCAGAAGATCGGCAACGGTCATGCCCGGTTCACGGTTAACGAAATGCACCACCCGGTGATGGGCCCGGCCGAAGCCGCTCTTTTCCAGGATCGCGTCCGGATCGGAGACGAAATCGCGATAGGCAAAAAAGAAGAGCTCGATGATCTCGAAATCGATGATGCCGGTGTTTTCCATCGGCGCGGCCAACGGTTCGGATTTGGCTGCTTTCGAGCTGGTCTGTCGTGCCGCCACGTCATTTCCTTTCTCGTTCTGCGCGCCCTGCGAAACTATAGCAAAGATATGTCAGCTTTGTTGACATAATTTTGCGCCGCTGTTAGCTTCCCCGGACTTTGCGGAGGCGGGCGTTTGTTCGAAACCGGCCCGTCTTCCCTCCCCATACAACGCATATTTTTCCCCACTGCGCAGTGGATAAAACGTAATATGGGCAACAATCAACAGGTATGGCGTGAGCGCCGGAGGATATGAGAATGGCTTCAGTTCCCTTCGACCAGCTGGATGGGGAAATCTGGTTCAACGGCGAATTCCTGCCTTGGAAGGACGCGAAGATCCACGTGCTGACGCATGGTCTGCATTATGCGAGCGCGGTCTTCGAAGGCGAGCGTGCCTATGGCGGCCGGGTATTCAAGCTGACGGAGCACAATCAGCGTCTTCACAAGTCCGCGGAAATTCTTGGTTTCAAGGTGCCTTACCCGGTCGAGGAACTCGATGCGGTAACGATCGAACTCTTGAAGCGCCAAGGTTTTTCCGAGGCCTATGTGCGGCCGATCGCCTGGCGCGGCAGCGAAATGATGGGGATCTCGGCCCAGTCGAACCGCATCAATGTCGCGATCGCCATCTGGCAGTGGGGCAGCTACTTCAATCCTGCCGAAAAGCTCAAGGGCATCCGCCTCGACATCGCCGAATACCGGCGCCCCGACCCGATGACCGCGCCGGCTTCGTCAAAGGCTGCCGGTCTCTACATGATCTGCACCATTTCCAAGCATGCCGCAGAGGCAAAAGGCTACGCGGACGCGCTGATGCTTGATTACCGCGGCCAGGTCGCCGAAGCGACGGGTGCCAACATCTTCTTCGTTAAGGACGGCGTTATCCATACGCCGCTTCCGGATTGCTTCCTGAACGGCATCACGCGCCAGACGGTGATCGAGCTTGCCAAGCGCCGCGGCTATCCAGTCGTCGAGCGCGCGATCCAGCCGGAAGAGCTCTCGGGCTTCAGCGAATGCTTCCTGACGGGCTCTGCCGCGGAAGTGACGCCGGTCTCTGAGATCGGCCCTTATAAGTTCGCGCCGGCGACGATCTCCGAGACGCTGATGAACGACTACATGAAGGAAGTGTATCCGGCGGCGTCGATCGCGGCCGAATAACCTCGACAAGGAAAGCCCGGCCGCGCCTTCCGCGCGCCGGGCTTTTATATTACCGCGCCCGCGCCATCACCATTCCGACGATGGTCGACAGGATACCGCCGCCGATCAGGCCGCCGATGCCATCGGCAATTAGTCCGGTCAACGCCGCTTCGCCGCCGACCATGCTGAGAAGCATGCCGCCGCCGACGCCGCCAATTGCACCAGCGATCGTCCGGGCGACGACGCTGACCGCCTGCTGTTTCAGTGCCGCGCTCGCGGCATTGCCGCCGACGGCGCCGGCAATCAGTTGCGTGATGAGCGGAAGTAACGCTTCCATGATTTCCCTCCATATGGCGATCGATGCGAATCGCCTGCACATCGCTCCCTGCGACGTATTAGAATTTTATCATGTCCTGGAGGGAAAGGGGAGCTAAAAACAACCCATGCGAGAGATTCGGTATTTAAAAGGCTAGCGAGGCGATCTACGGACCGCCTCGCGCCATATCTCATTGATAGACGTAGACAATGCGGCGGGTGCCTGGATCGACGAGGACGGGTCGGTCATTGATGCGGACGTAGCGATACTCGTAGTTCGGAATCTCCTGGAACGTCACGCTCTCCGGAACCGCGGCACCCACGACGACGTCGCCGCCCAATTGAACTGTCTGCGCCGGTGTGGTTTCGATATAGGTGCGGACCGTCTCAGGCGGAGTTATCGCCTCCACGGAGCCGACGGGACCAAGCAGTTCGTCGCCCGGTGCGGGATCGGCAGGGATGCTTGCGGTCGATTCATAAGTCACGGTCGGGACGCCAAGCACCGCTTCGTTCTCTTCGACAATGACGGGATTGCCGTCGCGCAGGACCTGCAGATATTCGGCATAGACCCAGCCGCGCATGCCGTTCACATCGACGCGGCACCAGCGGCTGCCCTGGATACAGCCGTCGAGCAAGGCGGGCGAACCGCGCGTTGCGACGCCCACCGAGGGATACTGCGGGCCAGGCCCGGAACGCACATTGAGGTCATTGATGGCCGTCGCGGTCATTTCCGCATGGGCGAAGCCAGCGCTCGCGGCGAGCACGGCGCCTGCCAGGAAAAGATGTCTCGTGAAGGTCATTCTTTTTCTCCTTGCTTTTTGCTGGAGTGAAACGCTCCGTTCACCATCTGGTTCCGCCTTTCGAGAGGTCGGGTTGAAAACCGGATTCACCAGAACGCCTCAAGACATTGAAAGTTAACAATAAAGATTAATGCTGCGTGCCATTTTCTGCTGCGATGAACAGTTGTTACGAGGCGTCTTGATAGCGTGAGTCAGTGTGAGGATCGCCAAAAAAGCGGCTAGCTTTGGCGATCTTTCCGGCTATATCGAAGCAGGCAGAGAGACCAAGCGAGGCATATCATGGGCATGCTCCAGGCCGGCGTCATTCCGGTAACACCCTTCCAGCAGAACTGCACGGTTCTCTTCGATCCGGACACGAAGGAGGGCGTGGTCGTCGATCCGGGCGGCGATGTGTCGGTCATTCTCAAAGCGCTCGAGGAGAACGACCTCGTCATCAAGGAGATCTGGCTGACACACGGGCATCTCGATCATGCCGGCGGCGCCAAGGAACTCAAGGAAGCGCTCGGCGTCGATATCGTCGGTCCGCACGAGGATGATCGGCCGCTGCTGGAGCGGATCGAGATACAGGCGCAGAAATACGGCATCACCGGTCTGCAGAACGTCGTGCCGGATCGCTGGCTGAAGGATGGCGACAGGATTTCCTTCGGTAGCCATGAGTTCGAAGTTTATCACACGCCCGGCCACGCGCCCGGCCATGTCATCTATTTCAATCGGGCCCAGAACTTCGCGCATCTCGGCGACGTGCTCTTCAATGGCTCGATCGGCCGAACCGATCTGCCGGGCGGCAATCACCAGCAACTGCTGGATTCGATCCGCGACAAGGTGCTGCCGCTCGGCGATGACGTCGGCTTCATCTGCGGGCACGGCCCCGGCAGCCGCATCGGCGACGAGCGACGCAGCAACCCATTCCTCAGCGGCATCTGATCTCGTCAAATGGCCAAAACAAATGCGCCGCTCGATGAGCGGCGCTTTGCGGTTCGAGGGGGTTCGCGGATCAGCCTGCGGTGCAGAAGTGCTCGCGGCCGTCGTTGCCGACAAAGGTGCCACTGCTCGGATCGAAACTGCGGTAGCGGTAAGAGCAGTAGCGCTCCCACTGCGGCGTCCAGGGCTCGATCTCAGCGCGGACAGGGGCGTAGTAACGCGGCGGTGCGCGGTAAACCGGCACGGCTTCATATTCCGGCTCATAGGGCGGATCGATATAGCGCGGCTCTTCATAATAGCGCGGCTGATTGGCGATGGCCGAGCCGACGATCAGGCCGGTTGCAAGGCCGACCGCGCCGCCGACAAGCGCTGCGTCGCCATTGCTGTGGCGATGCCAGCGGTCACGGGCGGATGCTTCGCCGATTACAGAAAGGGTGAGGGCTGCGGCAGTAGCTGTCAGAAGAAGTGTCTTGGCGAGCCTGTTCATGGTCATATCCTATTCTTGGAACCCCGTGAGCGGTTCCTGCGCCGTGATGATGACAAGATAGTGGCGGCTATCTGAACGGACGCTGAATGATAAAACCCGGCATAGCTGCCGGGCCTCAACTCGAATTAGGCGGTCTTGTTGAGGCTTCAGCCGTCAATCTGCAGATTGACGGCCTTGGGCCCCTTGCCGCGGCGATCCGGCTCCGTGTCGAAGCTGACCTTCTGATTTTCGGTCAGACCGGCAAGGCCCGAAGCCTGAACGGCGGAAATGTGAACGAAGATATCGGCGCCACCCTTGTCCGGCTTGATAAAGCCAAAGCCTTTGTCGCTATTGAAGAATTTAACTGTGCCAGTCTCGGCCATGCGTCAGGTCCTTTTCTCTCTGCCCGCCATCCACACGGGCAGCATCAACTATGTCCCTTGCGGGGCGTTGGCAGGCAATTCTTGAAATTCGAGAAAAAGGTCCCCTCTACCTCGGCCTGTCTCATGACGGGATTATTCCCCACCTTGGCGAGACCGGCTGACCGGAATATTAGCGTTTCCGGCGCGCACATTCTTAAGGACTTCCCATGCTCGCAAAATGCCCGAACGCCGTGAGATTGCTGCGATTATCGGGAATTGGCAAGCAAAAGTTTTTTAACGTGTTAGCGAAAGCACATTTAGTGCGGCTATCCTATTTGCGTCAAAACGCAAATTTTCCCTCACAGCGGACGCGTGATTAACGTTTTGTATTGTTCGCAATATAAGTTGAGAGCAGATTTTCCCAAAAATGCAACGATAGCGCGTCCTCGATGGGGCGAGAAATTTTTTCCGAATTCGCCGTCCAACCCAGAAAAAGCCATAGCTCAAGCGGGCTGGCTGCGCCTTTTTTCGAGTTCCGGTACCAGTTCGACCACAAGCATAGCGGTAAACATCAGCGCGCAGCCTGCATAGCCGAGCCGGGGCATAGTCTCTCCGAGCAGCAGTGCGCCGAGCGCCGAGCCGAAGAGCGCTTCGGAGGAGAGGAAGATGGCAGCTTGCGATGGTGTCGTGTAGCGCTGGCCGATCACCTGCAGCACGAAAGCGACGCCGGAGGAAGAGATGCCAACGTAGAGGATTTCGGGTGCTGCATCCGTGACCGCTTCCATGCTGATCGGCTCGATGGTGGCGGCCACGACGAGGGCACAGACTGCTGTCACTCCAAATTGGGCGGCAGAAAGCATAAGGGGCCGTTCGGTCTCGGAAACTGTCGTGCCTGCGAGCGTGATCTGGATCGCCCAGAAGGCGGCGCAAACGACCGTCAGTCCGTCGCCCGTGGTCAGCGCGGAAAGCTGTCCGCCGGACAGCATGTAGATGCCGGCGACGGCCGTGACGGCAGCCGGCCAGATGATCCAGTGCGGCGGGCGGCGCACGAAGGCGACGGCGATCAGCGGCACGAAGACGACATAGAGACCCGTGATGAAGCTCGAATTCGTCACAGTCGTCGTCTGAAGGCCGATCTGTTGGGTCAAGGCGCCGCCGAAAAGGGCAAAGCCGATCAGGATATAAAGCCCGAGATGACGGCGCGTGGTCTTAACCCTGGCCTTGCGTGCCTCAAGGAGCACGAAAGGCAGGACCGCGACCGTCGCGACCCCAAAGCGCAGTCCGATAAACCAGAAGGGACCGATTGCCTTCATGGCCGTCGACTGCGCGACGAAGCCGCCGCCCCAGATCGCGGCAGCAAGCAACAGAAGGAGGTTCGCCTGGACGCGCGTCATTTCAGTCCTCGATGTGGGGCAGGTTGTGGCAGCGACGGTTACCAGTTGCATTTCGTTTCGGCAAGGGCGAAGAGGGGCGCGTTCAGAGTGCCAGATTGCTCGCATGGCCGAATGAATCACCGCCGGCTACTCCGGAACTCCGCTTGCGAAAAGCTTGCCCTGAGGGACGGGCAGGCGGCGCAAGGAGCTTCGTCCTAACCGTTCTGACGGTCGGCGCGCGAGACGCGCAGCAGCGCGCCATCGGCTTCGTCCGTGACCATCAGGAGCGCTCCGTCCGGTGCGATGACAATGTCGCGGATGCGGCCGTAATCGCCTTCGAAAATCTGCTCTTCTGCAACGAAAGCACCGCTATCATCGCGCGGCATGCGGGAGAGCAGTTCGAATTTGAGCGCTGCGACGAGGAAGTTGCCGTCCCATTCCGGAAACATCTTGCCGCGATAGATCGCGAGCGCGCCGGGGGCGATGGACGGGTCCCAATAGTGCAGCGGCTGTTCCAGCCCTTTCTTGGCCGTGCCTTCGCCGATCTTTGTGCCGGAGTAATTCCGTCCATAGCTGATGATCGGCCAGCCGTAATTCTTGCCGGGCTCGATGACATTGATTTCGTCACCGCCGCGCGCACCATGTTCGACGGTGTAGAGTTTGCCGTCGGCGGTGTCGAAGGTGATGCCCTGCGGGTTGCGATGGCCTTTCGACCAGATTTCCGGCAGTGCCTTGCCGCCGTTCTTGAACGGGTTGTCCGCAGGGATGCTCCCATCGGCATTGATATGCACGATGGAGCCGGCATCATCCTTCCAGTCTTGAGAGCGGTCGCGGTCGCCGCGGTCACCTATGCTGATAAAGAGACTACCGTCGCGGGCGATGGCGATGCGCGCACCATATTGGATACTGCCGCCGGTGAACTGGTCCATGGTGAAGATTGGCTTCACGTTCTCGAGCCTGCTGCCGTCGGCGGCAAGCGTGGCGCTGAAGGCTTCGGTTCCCGAGCCTCTGCGATTGGCGGTCGATGCCGTGAAATAGATCGTGCGGCTCGTTGCGAAATCCGGCGCGAGCGCTACGTCCATCAGGCCGCCCTGGCCGCGGGCACGGACGTCCGGCACGCCTCCGATCGGATCTGAAAGTTTTCCCTCCCTGACGATCCGCATCCGGCCTGGCCGCTCAGTCACCAGATAGGCGCCGTCGGGCATGACTTCCACGGCCCAGGGATGCTCCAGCCCATCCACCAGGGTTTCGACGCTAACTGCGACCTTCTCGGTCTCGACCCTGTCTGCTGCCGCGGCAAAGCCGGGTGCGAAGACGGTCACGCCAGCAAGCAGGGAAGCGGCGAATGTTCTGGCGATAGTCATGTGGCGCTTCCCGTCGCGGTCATCCGCTTTCAACGTGGAGCGGATGGCAGGGCGCTTCAACCTTATTGCGGCGCAGATAACGGCTTTGTGTTTTGCGGTTGAATGGAGGCAGTCGGCGTCGTGTCCACCAGCTCGGCTTCGGCAAAGGAGCGCTGCAGCAGGATCTGCGCGACCGCAGCCTTTCCCTTGATGTAGAAGCCGTCGCTCATCAGCGCGACGCCATACAGGGCAAGCCCGGCGATGCCGAGCGCAATCATCCGCTCGACCGTCGAAAGGCGCGAGAAAAGGAAGCCTTTCTCGCGCTGCCGCGGCGCGTCGTGGGCCGTGGCCGCAGCGGTCGCCATGGCCAGTTCGAGGTAAGAGGGAAGCGGTTCGAACTCGCCCGCGTCCTGAAGCCGGTTTCCGTTGCTGCCCATTACCTGCTCCTCACGGTCATCAGGCGCTTGATGCGGCGGCGCCACACGGCCAGTGCGCCCGCTGCGGTCAGGGCGAAAAGCAGCAGAGTCAGCCCGCGCATGATCTGTCCGTCGGCATGCGTCGCCGTCCGCGGTTTGGCCGAAGCGGCGGGTTGGGCGGTCGCGTCGTTTGTCGCCACCGGTGCGGTTAAGGAGCCGGCAATTTGCTCGGTCTTCTGCAGCTGTGGCGCCTCTTTGGCGCGGGCGGTCGAAATGATTCCGAACGCAATCGTCGAAGCGGCGACGACGCTTACTGCAATCAAAAATGAAAGCGAAACCCGGCGGGCGCGAAGCCGCGCTGCGGCCCGCTCGTCCCCCAGAAACATTGGCATACCCTCAACAACCAATTAGGAGCGCTAAAGATGAGGCTTCGATCCCGGCGGGCTCGCGACCGAATTGTGGCATGCCGCGTCATTTGTTGCGGCATAATCATGGCAAAGGCTGAATCCGCGAAGTTTTTGATTTCAGGGACGAAATCCACATCCCTTCAGAGATTGGTTCAAGTTCTTCGCAAAGTGATTCATGCTTGCGCCGCCGAGCGTGGCCAATGATCAATAAGAATCATTGGCACCATCACGCCTTTGCGCTTGAAATGCTGCTGCACATTGGACATAGAGCTAACCGCAGAACTCCGGTCCCGGCCTTCTGCCCGTTTCAACCATATAGGACCGTTATCATGGCCTTTCTTGCCGATGCTCTTTCCCGTGTGAAGCCTTCAGCCACCATCGCCGTCTCCCAGAAAGCGCGCGAGCTGAAAGCCAAGGGGCGCGATGTGATCGGCCTTGGCGCCGGCGAGCCGGACTTCGATACGCCGGACAATATCAAGAAGGCCGCCATCGACGCTATCGATCGCGGCGAGACGAAATACACGCCGGTTTCCGGTATCCCGGAGCTGCGCAAGGCGATCGCGGCGAAGTTCAAGCGCGAGAACGGCCTGGAATATTCCTGGGAGCAGACGATCGTCGGCACCGGCGGCAAGCAGATCCTGTTCAATGCCTTCATGGCGACGCTGAATCCGGGCGATGAAGTCGTCATCCCGGCGCCCTACTGGGTGTCCTATCCGGAGATGGTGGCGCTTTGCGGCGGCACACCCGTCATCGTCTCAGCGACGCAGGAAAACAACTTCAAGCTCCAGGCGGCCGATCTCGACAAGGCGATCACGCCGAAGACCAAGTGGTTCGTCTTCAACTCGCCGTCGAACCCGTCGGGTGCTGCCTATACGCATGCCGAACTCAAGGCGCTGACCGATGTCCTGCTCAAGCATCCGCATGTCTGGGTGCTCACGGATGACATGTACGAGCACCTGACCTATGGCGACTTCAAGTTCGTGACGCCGGTCGAAGTCGAGCCTGAGCTCTACGACCGCACGCTGACGATGAACGGCGTCTCCAAGGCCTATGCAATGACCGGCTGGCGTATCGGCTATGCGGCCGGACCGCTGCCGCTCATCAAAGCGATGGACATGATCCAGGGCCAGCAGACCTCGGGCGCCACCTCGATCGCTCAGTGGGCCGCCGTCGAAGCGCTGAACGGCACGCAGGATTTCATCCCGGTGAATAAGAAGATCTTCGAAGGCCGCCGCGATCTGGTGGTGTCGATGCTGAACCAGGCCAAAGGCATCGTCTGCCCGTCGCCGGAAGGCGCCTTCTATGTCTACCCGTCCTGCGCCGGCCTGATCGGCAAGATCACGCCTTCGGGCAAGGTCATCGAGACCGACGAGGATTTCGTGTCCGAACTGCTCGAAAGCGAAGGCGTCGCCGTCGTGCACGGCTCGGCCTTCGGCCTCGGCCCGAACTTCCGCATTTCCTATGCGACTTCGGAGGCCCTGCTCGAAGAGGCCTGCAAGCGCATCCAGCGCTTCTGCGCGGCCTGCAAGTAAAGCAGTTGGCAGAAATTGAAGAGAGGCTCGTCAGCGATGGCGGGCCTTTCTATTTTATAGGATCGTTGACGATGTGGCTGCATGTGGCTACATTTGGCGTATGAAAACCGTATCGATCCGCGATGCCAAGAACCGCCTGACTGAACTCGCCCGCGAGGTCGAGGAAGGGGAGACGATTGTCGTGACGCGAAACGGCCGCCCGGTCTTTGATCTCGTCCCGCATAAGCCGCGCGGCGGTTTGAATTTGGAGGCTGGCCAGGCCTACCTCCGGTCGAAGGGCATCACCAATCCCGTGCCCTTCATAGCCGACGATTTCGACGATCCTTTGCCGGAGGATTTTCTCCTTAGGCCCCTGCCTGAACGATGAGGCTGCTGCTCGACACGCATATCGTGCTTGCGATCTTGCGAAAGGATGTTGCACAGCGATTTCCTGTGGTCACGACCTTGTTAGGCGAGCCGCAAACAGTCGGATTTGTGAGTGTCGCGAGCCTATGGGAGACTGCGATCAAGGCAAGACTAGGCAAGCTGGATCCCGGTATGCCTCTTGAAGAGATGGCGCAATCTCTTCAGGAAATAGGATTGTCGCTCCTTGGGATCGATGTCAGCCACGTCATAACCGCGGCTGATCCCGAGCCGGATACCCGCGATCCCTTCGACCGGCTTCTGCTCGCTCAATGCCAAATCGAAGGGCTGCGGCTTGTGACGATCGACCGGGCTCTGGCTGACCATCCGCTGGCCCTGAAATTCTGATCCCGCTTTTCGGCAGCCGATGATTTTCCGTATCAGGCAGGTCAGGTGCGGGGTGAATTTGCAGTCTTGTGCATTTAATGGAATACTGCCGAAATTGGTCAGCCGGAAGCAATCGCGGCGTGCCTCATAACTCTCGCCTTGCCGCCCGCGATGGAGCCGGATGCAGTCCGGAAGCCTTCGGCTGATCGCCGATAAATCGGGCCGCTGAAAAAAGAGGAGAGGTGCATGATCAAGGTGGTTTACGAAGTCGTTCCCCACGACGGCGGCTGGGCTTACCGGCTGGGAGACGTCTATTCCGAAGCCTTCCCCTCGCATGCCGAGGCGCTGGAAGCAGCCCGCATCGTCGCGGCCGAGCAGCAGGTCGGCGGCGATTCCGCCGAGATCAGCTGGCAGGACGAGAAGGGCAAATGGCATGAGGAATATGCCGAAGGCGGCGACCGGCCGGAGACGGAAGTCGTCGATAGCAAATGGAAGAGCGGCGGTTCCGCCGAGGCCTTTCCGCGTGCCTGAGCCGAGCGTCCGTTCGACGATCGTGTTGATCAACCCGCGGCATTCAAGCGCAGGCTCCCTCACGCGCGGCACGATCTGCCACTTGATGAAATTCCTCTGACCTCTATTGAAGGAAGCCGCTAGGCTTGCTGCAACTCCGCCAGCGCGATGCGCGCGACGGCAAGCGGGCTTTCAGCAGACGTATTCATATTGTCGCCGAGGAACCAGGCCGCAGACAGGCCGGAATACGCGACGATCCATTGGAGCAAGCGTTTGGATTCCATGCCGGTTTCGGCACAAACGATCCGAAGCTGACGCTGCAGCCGTCCCGGCACTCTGATGGCCGGAAGATCTTCGTTGGCGAAAGTATTGGCATAGTCGAAGCCGCGTTCGCCGAATAGACCCTTCGGGTCGATCGCAAGCCACCCGTCCTCTTCGAAATCGAGAATGTTGCCGTGGTGAATGTCGCCGTGCAGCACGCCCGGATCGCGCGGATCGGCAAGCAGCGCCTCGGCGATCGCGCTGCATTCGGCAAGCACGCCGCCATAGGTTTTCGCGGCGGGCTCCAGTTCCCGGAACCAGCGGCGAAGAGGAACAAGTTCGGGTAAGGGCTTTTGTCGTGGCGCATGCAGCCTTTCGACCGTGCGGCAGATGATGCGGCTAGCCTCGTCGTCTTCACCGTCCGTCGCCATCTTGAATAGGGAGCGGCTGCCGGTCGCCCGCTCGAGCAGAACGGCTTCGTCATCATGGGCATAGACCCTGGCGGCACCGTCACCATCCCACCAGTGCATCAACGCGCCGCCGGCCCTTTCGGCCTCGTCACGAGACGTCTTGAGCATTGCCGGCCTGCCGTTCCAGAGGACCGGCAGGAGGTGGCTGGAATGGGTGATGATCGGCTCGCCGTCCGGTATCAGCGACCAGCGGCGGAGATGGGATTCGAACATGGCCGCATCCTAACGGCAGCAGTCGAAAAAGAAATCCCGCGTGAGGCGGGATTTCGTCCGGTACGCTGGAGATCAGGCGACCTTTTCGAGCAGCGGATAGTCGATGTAACCCTTTGCGGTGCCGCCGTAGAAGGTGGCCTGGTCTGGCGTGGTGAGCGGCAGGTTCTTCTTGAGGCGCTCGACCAGATCCGGATTGGCGATAAAAGGCTTGCCGAAGGCGACGAGATCGGCGCGACCGCTTTCTGCGGCGTCGATCGCCATGTCGCGGTCGTAACCATTGTTGACCATCCAACCCGCCTTGCCGCCGGCCTTTTCATAAGTCTGGCGCAGAGCCTTGTAATCGAAGGGGGGATTTGTGCCCTGCGTGTAATCGCGCTCGCCACCCGTCTGGCCCTCTATAACGTGGACATAGGCGAGGTCATATTTGGCGAGGCCCTCTACGACATAGGCAAAGAGCGTCTGCGGATCGGAATCATAGCTGTCGCCTGCGGGGGTGACCGGCGAGATGCGGATCGCCGTGCGGCCTGCGCCGATTTCCTTGGTGACCGCGTCGACCACTTCGAACGTGAAGCGGGCGCGGTCTTCGATCGAACCGCCATACTGGTCGGTTCGGTCGTTGACGCCGTCGCGCAGGAACTGGTCGAGTAGATAGCCATTCGCACCGTGGATTTCGACGCCATCGAAGCCTGCGTCGATCGCCGCGCGTGCGGCCTTGCGATAATCCTCGATGATGCCGGGGATCTCCGATGTCTCGAGCGCACGCGGCTCGGAGGTATCGGCAAAGGAGCCGGTGCCGTCCGCATTGATGAGGTAGGTCTTGGCCTTGGCAACGCGGCTGGTTGAGGAGACCGGCTTGCCGCTGTCCGGCTGCAGCGTGGTGTGCGAGATGCGGCCAACATGCCACATCTGCACGACGATCTTGCCACCGCCTGCGTGCACGGCATCTGTCACGCGCTTCCAACCGTTGAGCGCTTCCTTCTTGTAGAGGCCGGGAACGTCCGCGTATCCTTGGCCCTGATGCGTGATCGCAGTTGCCTCTGTGATGATGAGGCCGGCCGTCGCGCGCTGGCGGTAGTATTCGACGTTCAGATCGTTCGGGATCGCGCCCGGTGAACGATTGCGCGTCAGCGGTGCCATGACGATGCGGTTCCTGACGGCAATGTCGCCAATCTGCGCGGGTTCGAAAAGCTTGTTCATGGAAGTCCTTTCTTGTTTCGGCGGGAGGATCACTCGGCCGGAGCGGGGCAACTCGATCCGGCGGAGAGATTGGCAAAATGCAGTGGCACCGAGGCCGATCAGGCCATCACAGATCCTGGCTTAATTGCTTGAGGAAGGCAGCGATCGTTTCTTCGTTGCGCCGGTAGAAAACCCATTGGCCGACGCGCCTGGTGGTGACCAGGCCGGCGCGGCTCAATGTTGCAAGATGAGCGGAGACGGTCGATTGTGAAAGGCCGCAGCGTTCGAATTGGCTGGCACAGACGCCCATCTCCAAGGGATGCTCTTGGGAAGCAAAATGCTCGTTCGGATTTTTCAGCCAGTTGAGGATTTCCACCCGCTTCGGGTGCGAAAGCGCCTTCAGGATTTCGTCTCTGTCCATCGTCCAATACCGAACTATAAATCGAATTCTATCGATACATGGATCGTCAATTTCCGATATGCAAATCACGAGGGCGTGAGCTGCGCAGTTTTGACCGGCGCCTAAATTTTCGGCAAAAAAAGAGGGCCACCGAAAGCTCGGGGCCCTTTAAGGTGTGAAGGTCAAAAACCTCCAGAGGGGAACAGCTAATGCGGTGGCACTGGGAGAGAAGCCACCGAAGTGCATCAGCTATAGGCGATATGGTGCTTTACTGGGCATCTTTCAATGCATTTTTATGCATGCCTGCCATGCGCTGCACAAATTATGCTGCAATGCAGCGATTATGGGCAAAAAAAAGAGGGCCACCGAAAGCTCGGGGCCCTTTAAGGTGTGAAGGTCAAAAACCTCCAGAGGGGAACAGCCAATGCGGTGGAACTGGGAGGAAAAGCCACCATGTGCATCAGCTGAGTGCGATATGGTGTTTAATTGAGCAAACGGCAACCCTCTTTTGTGCATGCCAGTCATGCGTTGGTTGCATGGTCTGCATTTTAGTGAACAAAAACGGGAATCAGAAGTTCCAGTTTCTCGCCTTGCTGACGATGAAATCGCGGAATGCCTTCAGCTTTGCGGCGTTCTTGATTTCGTCAGGATAGCAGAAATAGGTGTCGAAGGAGGGTACGTCGGCGTTGATCGCGAGCTGGATGAGGCCGGGGTCGCGTCCGACGATGTAATCCGGCATGCAGGCGACGCCGATGCCAAGCAGGCAGGCGCGCTTGATCGAGGTCTGGCTGTTGATCTGGAGATGCGGAATCCGCTTGTTGTCGGACGAGCGCCCGGCGATCTCCAGCCAGTTCACATCGAGAAGATAGCTGGGGGCGGGTTCACCGAAGGTGATGATGCGGTGACTGTCCAGATCCTCGACCGACTGAGGCTCGCCGTAGCGGTTGATATAGGAAGGGGCCGCATAGACGTGCATATGCACGGTGAAGAGCTTGCGCTGAATGAGATCGGACTGCTGCGGCTGGCGCAGGCGGATGGCGCAATCCGCGTGGCGCATGTTCACGTCCAGTTCCTCGTTGTCGAGAATGAGTTGGATCTGGACGTCCGGATAGAGCTGCATGAACTCCTGGATCTTGTCCGTCAGCCAGCCCTGGCCGAGACCGACGGTGGTGGTCACGCGCAGCTTGCCGGATGGCGTTTCCGTCGTCTCGGTGAGCTGCATCTTCACCGTCTCGAGCTTCAGCAGCACGTCATGAGCGGTGCGATAGAGCAGTTCGCCCTGTTCCGTCAGGATCAGGCCGCGGGCATGGCGGTGGAAGAGCTTGGTGCCGACGTCCTGCTCCAGCGCGCTGACCTGGCGGCTGATCGCAGACTGGGAGAGATGCAGCTTGTCGGCCGCATGCGTGAACGATCCGGCCTCGGCAGCTGCGTGAAAGATACGCAGCTTGTCCCAATCCAATGGCATTCCCCCACCCCTCATAGCCGATCTTACTCCGCGGCCACGGCGACGGGCATGTGGCCCGTCAGATAACGTTCGGCTTCGAGGGCAGCCATGCATCCCATGCCGGCGGCGGTGACCGCCTGCCGGAAGATATCGTCCGTCACGTCGCCCGCAGCATAGACCCCCTCTATGCTGGTCGCGGTGGAATCCGGAGCGGTCCAGAGATAGCCGTTGTCCTTGAGCTTGAGCTTGCCCTTGAAAAGTTCAGTTGCCGGCGCATGGCCGATCGCCACGAAGACCCCGTGGATGGCAACGTCGCTGACGGCGCCGGTGCGGGTATCGCGCAGCCGCGCGCCGGTAACCGATGGCGGCATCGGCGGCTTGGCCGGCGTGCCGGTGATTTCGGCGACTTCGGTGTTCCAGAGAACCTTCACGTTCTCCTTCGAGAACAGGCGCTCCTGCAGGATCTTTTCGGCGCGGAATGCATCGCGGCGATGCACGACCGTCACCGACTTCGCGATGTTGGAAAGATAAAGCGCTTCCTCGACGGCGCTGTTGCCGCCGCCAACGACGATGACGTCCTTGTTGCGATAGAAGAAGCCGTCGCAGGTGGCGCAGGCAGAAACGCCGAAGCCTTGGAAATGCTGTTCGCTTTCGATGCCGAGCCACTTCGCCTTGGCGCCCGTCGCGATGATCAGCGTATCGGCGGTCCAGACCTGGCCGCTGTCTGTGCGGGCCACGAAGGGGCGCTGGTTCATCTCGACTTCGGTGACGATGTCGCTGACGATCTCGGCGCCGACATGCTTGGCCTGCTGCAGCATCTGGTCCATCAGCCACGGGCCCTGGATCGGATCGGCAAAGCCCGGATAGTTTTCGACATCCGTCGTGATCATCAGCTGCCCGCCTTGCTCCATCCCGGCAATCAGCACCGGCTTCACCATCGCACGCGCCGCATAGACGGCGGCGGTATAGCCGGCGGGACCGGAGCCGATGATGAGCACCTTGGTATGGCGGGCGGACATGTCATTTCCTTTCGATTGGCGGGAGGCGTCGGCTAAAGAGCGAATGCGGCCGTATCGCGATCCTCAGCCATTTATGAACGACCAATGCTATTATTCAAGGGCAGCCTTGCATTACCAACAAGGCATTGCGCCCGCCTGTGCAAGATTCGGTCATGCGAGCGAAACATTCTTGCGTATTCCGCCGCTTTATATAGAAGCTGCCTCCGGAAAATTAAAGAAAGGCAATGCGGTGGTTCGCGCCGAACTCGACGTCATCGACATAAGGATCTTGCGGGAACTCCAGGCCAACGGCCGGATGACGAACGTGGAGCTCGCCGACCGCGTCGGCATTTCGGCTCCGCCCTGTCTGCGGCGTGTCCGTAAGCTCGAAGAGGCCGGCGTGATTGAGGGCTATCACGCGATGCTGAACAGTCCGAAGCTCGGCTTCGACCTCGTCGCCTTCTGCATGGTCGGCCTCAAGCATCAATCCGAAACCAACCTCAAGGCCTTTGCCACCGCCACTTCAAACTGGCCGCTGGTGCGCCAGGCCTGGATGGTCTCCGGCGACAGCGATTTTCTGCTGCATTGCGTCGCAGAAAACCTGACCCGCTTCCAGGATTTCGTCATCGAAGTACTGACCGCCAACGAGCATGTCGACACGGTGCGCACGATGCTGACGATCCGGCAAGTGAAGAGGCTGGGGCTGGTTGAGGTTTGACAATGATCCCGGTTCGGGCAGTGCCGATAATCAGGAGATTTTTGTGAGCATAGAGTTGACCATCGTAGCGACGCGCCGGCCCGAGTTGCTTCGCGCAACGCTTCAAAGCTTCAACGAGAAAATGTTCAAGAACTTCAGCTTTTCGCGCGTTTCGATGAATGTCGATAAGCTATGGGGCGATGAAGAAGACGAGCGCAACTGCATCGAGGTGCTGAAAAGCTTCTATCCGCAAGCGATCGTCTATGCACCGCCTGTGCCGGGCTTTGCTGCTGCCGTGAAACGCCTCTGGCTGAACAGTGAAGCAGATTTCGTTTTTCACATGGAGGATGATTGGGAGCTTTTGGAGGAGATTCCGCCTGGAATTTTAGACCTTTTTGGGGAGAAAAGCGTCTCTCAGGTCTCGCTGATGACGAAGGAAAAGAACTGGAGCGTCGAGCGCCGGGGGATGTTCCATTACGCCAGAAAGAATTACCGATTTCTGGGATTCGAGCTTCCGATAAGGCTCAAGTATCCGAACTTCACGACGAGTCCTGCTTTTCTTCGGGGAGACTTCGCGCGCGGTTGGGGCAAACTGCTGGACGAGACCCTCGATCCGGAGAAGCAGGTTCGTTCACTGCGAAACCCGCAACTGATGCAATATGTGTCCAAATTTCGGAATCGGCTGTATGTCGGAAAGTCCGGGTATTATGTCGCCGAGGATACCGGCCGAGTTTGGCGAGACAGAATGGGAATTGAGAAAGTCGTTGTCGATGATGCTTCGGCTTGGTTGTCGAAATAGCTTGCTCGCCGGCGCCTAGCAGCCACGACAACAGGAGCCATAGGGGCGAACTGCACATTCCTTCTTTTGGGGACTAGTCTTTTGAAGCTGCCGATCTCCGCCTTTATTATCTGCCAGAACGAAGAGCAGTTCCTGGGTGGGTGTATAGAGTCACTGGCCCAATTTTCGGAGATCGTCATCGTCGACTCCGGATCAACGGACGGGACAGTTGGGCTCGTGCAGTCCTATATCGACAAGGGCTGGCCGATCACGCTGTTTCATGAGGCATGGCATGGCTATGCCGGGCAGAAGCAGTTCGCGCTGGAGCAATGCAGCCAGCCGTGGTGCTTCAACATCGATTCCGACGAGCGGCTTGATGCACCGTTGCGCAAGCTGCTGCCGGAATTGATCGCAGGGCCGGAAGAGATCGTCGGCTGGCGTGTGGCGCGGCGGCCTTACCTGATCGGCTATGGCTACACGCCGGAAAATGTGCTTGAACGCAAGAACCTCCGCCTTATCCGCAAGGGCAGGGGCGGCTACGACCTAAGCCAGGCCGTGCATGAGGGCATCGTGCCCGACGGGCGGGTGGAAAAGGCAAAGAGCGGCAGTCTGCTTCACTACCGCCCGCTGATCATTGACGAGCAGATTCTCAAGGAAAACAAGTATTCGACACTGAAGGCGGACCAGCAGGTCGCAGCCGGCAGGACAGCGCGGTTTTCCGGCCTTGTCTTCAGCCCTCCGCTCTATTTTCTCCGTCTCTATTTCAAAAACGGCCTGTGGCGCTGCGGTGCTTCAGGCTTCATAGAGGCGATGACGGGAGCTGTTTATGCGTTTCTCACGCAGGCGAAGATCTACCAACGGCAAGCGCTGAAGCGGCGTCCGAATATCGACGACGCGCAACAACGATAGGGTCGGGGACCGCTCATGAAGGTCATGCATATCCATTTTGGCAAAGAGGGGGGAGCCGAGCGCTTCTTCGTCAATCTCGTGAACGCTCTCTCCGACCGGGGCGTGGAGCAGCGGATGCTCATTCGTCCGGACCGGAGCTGGAAGAAGGATGTCGAAAGTTGCGGCACGGTCTACGAAGGAATCTTCCGCAGGATATCGCTGTCACGTTTCGTCCTGTCTGCTCGCATGCGCGGCATCCTGAAAGAATTCCAGCCTGACGTGATCATGACCTGGCAGTTGCGCGCCAGCCGCTTCATGCCGAACTACAACAAGGCCCGGCGTATTTCCCGCCTGGGGGATTACCCTGAACATCTCGGCTACTACACGAATTCGCAGACCCTCGTCTGCATCACGCCGGATATTGCCGCCAAGGTGCGGGAATTCGGCTGGACGGGTGGCGTCGAGGTTATCGCCAACTTTACGCGTTCCACGCCGAGCGTGCCGATTTCCCGGGATGCTCTGCAGACGCCGGAGAACGCATTTGTTGTCATGGCGATGGGCCGCTTCGTCAAGCGCAAGGGCTTCGACGTGATCATTCGGGCTATGGCGCAGGTCGGGAATACCCATCTTTGGCTCCTCGGGGACGGGCCGGAACGGGAAAACCTGGAAGCCCTTACCGATCAGCTGGGCTTGCGCGACCGGGTCCGTTTTGCCGGCTGGCAGACCAATGCTTATCCCTATCTCGCGGCTGCCGATGCCTTTGCGATCACATCGCTGCATGAGCCTTTGGGGAATGTCTGCCTCGAAGGGTGGGGCGCGGGAAAACCGACGATCTCATCGCGCGCCGAAGGTCCTTCATGGGTGATGACCGACGGCGAAGATGCCATTATGACCGATTGCGGCGACGTCGATGGGTTGGCGAAGGCCATCATGCGCCTGCGCGACGATCCTGCGCTGCGCGAGCATCTCAAGGACGGCGGATGGCGGACGCTCCGCGAGCGCTTTTCCGAAGAGGCGATCACCAACGCCTATCTTCGCCTCTTCGAGACCGGTTCGAGCGCACCATGAAGGTCCTGCATTTTCATTTCGGCAAGGATGGCGGCGCCGAGCGTTTCTTCGTGCATTTGGTCAATGCACTGGCGCGGCGTGATGTCGAACAGACGGCCATCATCCGGCCGAACAGGCTGTGGCGCAAGGATATCGAAGCTGTCACGAACATAACGGAGAGCAATTTCCGCAACCTGTCATTGGACCGCCTGCTTCTTCCGATGAAGGCGGCCCGCATGGCGCGGACCCAAAAGCCGGATGCCTTGGTCGCCTGGGCGCAGCGGGCGAGCGAGTTAATGCCGGATTACAGAGGCTGTATCAAGATTTCCCGTCTGGGGGACTACCCGACCAATCTCCGCTATTTCAAGAATACCGACGTCATCGTCTGCAATACGCCCGGCATCGGCCAGCATGTGCGCGAACTGGGCTGGACGCGCGGCGTCGAGGTGATTTCCAATTTCACGGATACGGAGCGCGTCGCGCCCGTCGATCGGGCGGCGCTTAAGACACCGGAAGATGCTCCCGTCGTGATGTCCATGGGGCGGTTCGTTCCGCGCAAGGAATTCGCTTTGTTGACGGCTGCCGTTGCCAAGCTGCCGGGCGTTTATCTCTGGCTTGCCGGGGACGGCGAGGAGCTGAAGAATGTCGAGAAGGTTGCGGCCGATCTCGGTGTAACCGATCGCATTCGCTTCCTCGGCTGGCAAAAGGATACGCGGCCGTTTGTGGCCGCCGCCGATATTTTCGTGATGCCATCGAACCATGAGCCGCTCGGCAACGTCATCCTTGAAGCCTGGGCGCAGCACAAGCCGGTGGTTTCGAGCCGGTCGGAGGGGCCGAGTTGGTTTATGCAGGACGGCGAGAACGGGCTTCTTGTCGACATCGGCGATGCCGATGGCTTCGCTCGCGCGATCGAGCGGCTGATCAATGATCCGGTTTTGGCGGCCAAGGTGGCGGCGGGCGGCTACGCGACGCTGATGAGCCAGTTCTCGGAAGATGCGATTGCCAATGCCTATCTCGAACTTTTCAAGCGCAAGCCGTAGCCGATAGAATTGACGGCTACTTTACCGGCGCAGAAGATCCTCATAGACAGCCTTCAATGCTTTCGCTTCGCCTTCCAGCGCGAAATGCGCCCGCACATGCGCGAGCGCCGCCTCGCCATGGGCGAGGGCCTTTTGCGGATCGGCAAGGTAGGGGGCGACTGCCCTGGTGAGGGCTTCGCCGTCGCCGGCCGGAACGATGTTGCCGTTCATTCCTTCCTCGATCATTTCGGCATAGGCCCCGGCATCCGACGCAACGACTGCCGTCTTTGATGCCATGGCCTCCAACGGCGTCAGCCCGAAACCTTCGTTGCGGGAAGGAGCGACATAGAGGGTGAGCCGGCGATACCAGACCTTGATGTCCGGCACTTCGCCCAGAAAGACGATCCGGTCGGCGAGACCGGCGGCGGCGATATCGGCCTTCAATTTGTCGGCAAAAGCGGTGTGCTCCGCCGCTACCCGGCCGGAGATCACTGCCGTCCACTCCGGATGTTGCGGCAACAGTTCGATCATCGACCGCACGAAGAGGTCGGTGCCTTTTTGGTGCCTGATGCGACCGAAGCAGCCGACGAGATACTTGCCGGGCAGGCTAGTGGCCTCGGTGCTGTCCTCGGCGGTTCGTGGCGGATGGAAAAGTTCCACGTCGATGCCGTGGCGGATCACGGTGTGCGGCACCTCAAGAAAGGAGCCGGATCGGGCATTGGTCGCAACGACCGCGTCCATCCGGCGGATCAACCAGCGCGTATAGGCGGTATGCCGGCGCTGCGCGGCCGACGTGAACAGCAGCTTTAGCGGCATGCGGAACATATGCCGCAGCACGACGCCCGCGGCCATTTCATTGTTGCGGCGTGCGTGCCAAACACGCTGCTGGCGCCCAGTAGGCGGACGCCAGGCGGAAAGAAACTGGCTCCACGACAACTTCGGAAGGCCGTCCGGCAGGCCGGGGCCGAGCGTTGCGATCTTGATGCCGAGTTTGATCTGGCAGGGAACCAGCTGGACGATCGTCGACGTGACGCCGGATAATCGCTGCTTGAAGTTCGGCGCGATGATTTCGACGTCAGCTATATCTATCGCGGCCGGCTTGACCGTTTCCGCCACAGGCTATCAACCCCAGGAGATCGACAGGACTTCGTAGGCTTTGGAGCCGCCCGGTGCGATGACCTCGATGGAATCGCCGACAACCTTGCCGATGAGTGCGCGGGCGATCGGGGAGGAGATGGAAATGCGGCCGGCCCTTACGTCGGCCTCCTGATCGCCGACGATCTGGTAGGTCTTTTCTTCCTCGGTGTCCTCGTCGACGAGCTTGACCCTGGCGCCGAATTTGATCTTGTCGCCGGACATCTTCGCAAGGTCGATCACTTCGGCGCGCGCCGTCAGGTCTTCGAGTTCGCTGATGCGGCCCTCGTTGTGGCTCTGCGCTTCCTTGGCTGCGTGATATTCGGCGTTTTCCGAAAGATCGCCATGAGCACGGGCTTCGGCGATCGCTTCGATGATACGCGGGCGCTCCTCCTGCTGACGCCAGCGCAATTCTTCCTGCAGCTTGACGAAACCACCCTGTGTCATCGGAACCTTATCAACCATTTTCCTGTCCTTTGATCTTCGTGTCCTATAGTCAGGCAGCGACACAAAAGAAAACAGGTCCCGAAGGGGACTTCGGAACCGTGCAATAATCCTAATCACTCGCTTATAGCAGATCGTTGCCGCCGATTTCCATAAAATTCGTAATGTGGCGCGCTACCCGGCTAACCGCCCGCTCTCGGCCAGCGTTCCCGATTGGGCTGCCCTGGAAAGGGTGAGTCGGATCAAAGAATGATTCAAGCCATTAAGGGACAAAGACGGGATTTGCAGGCAGGTTCGGCGGATTGTAGGCGCCGGCATCCTTCCGCTCCTTGACCGAAATATGGATCAGCGCGTCGTCAGGAATGAAGCGCTGGTCGCTCAGAGGGAGATAGATGGCATTCCGGTTGCCGCGCTTGCGCCAGGAATTTTCCGGCACGCGCCGAGGGATGTATTCAAGGATTTTCCATCCGGCGGTCATCGAATTATGGAGCGGAGCGCTGGAGTTCAGCGGCACATATTTTTTGTGGTTCTTGCCGAGTACGATGTCGTTGACGGTGCGGGTGCGATAGAGGAGCCCGGCCGGCTGCGTTTCCTCTATCATCCAGGCGAGGGGAATCTTGACGGCTCCGCTTTGCGCTTCCGGATAGCCGCCGCCGATATCGCCGTGGACGCCGGCAAACCACACTTCCTTGAAATTCTGCTTTACCGGCGTCTTTGGCCGGAACGGGCGGCCCCAATATTCCTGGTCTCGCTCCCAGATCTCCGGTTGGAACATGGTCCGCCGTTCATCGATGGCGACTGCGTGCCGCACCCATTCGACACTCGGGTTCTTGCGGGTGAAAGGGTGGGCCTTGAATTGCGGAAGCCATTTCCCCGCTTCGATCACTGAGGTCACCGTATCGAAAAGACCAAGCAGCTTGATCGGCGGGCGATCGTTTCTGAGCATGCGTTCGTAGAGACGCATGGCCGCGAAAGCAGAGGAGGTATCGTCGCCGCTATCCTCTGCAGCGCCGCCGGCTTTCTCTTCCTGCGCGGGAATTCCCTTGTAGGTTCTGTAGGCATAATCGAGCAGGTTGAGATGATATCGGCTTGTCAGACCGAAGGCATGGATAAAGCCTGCCAGGACACGCGCCGAATAGGCGCCGCGGCTAAAGCCGAAGATGTAGATGCGATCGCGGCCGGAATGCCGCCCATCGGCGTCAGGCGGGCCGCGATCGTAGTTCTCGACCAGGAAACGGTAGGCTTCCTTGACGTTCTGGTCGAGGCCCCAGCCGGTGGCGAGTCCGAAAACCTCATAGGATTTGCGAAGCAGCCTCGACCAGGCATTTGCCGCGCCGAACGTGCCGATGCCTGGATCATAATAGACGATCTGCTCATCCGAGCGTTTCAGGGTGCCGAACAATCTGACAATATTGGTCCGGTCGGCCGAAATCTCGTTCGACGTGCCATCGAACAGAATGACGATGTTCTTTGCCATCAACCGCTCCGGATGTACCGCCGAAACGGTAACATCCGAGAGATTTTACGGCAACTTCCGGTCGTTTAATACTCAGAAATAGCTCTGCAGAGGGCGGACTTCGAGGTTGCCCGCCTTCAGCGCCTTGATCGCCTGTGCGGCGGCTTCAGCACCGGCCATCGTCGTGTAATAGGGCACCTTCTGCATCAGCGTCGCACGGCGGAGCGACTTCGAGTCGGAGATCGCCTTGTTGCCGTCCGTCGTGTTGATGACGAGCTGGACCTGGCGGTTGCGAATCGCATCCTCGATGTGTGGCCGGCCCTCGAGCACCTTGTTGATCTTCGTCGCTTCGATGCCGTTTTCAGCCAGGAAGCGTTGCGTGCCGCCGGTGGCAAGTACCTTGAAGCCTTCGCCTACGAGAACACGGATCGCAGGCAGGACGCGCGGCTTGTCGTGATCACGAACTGAGACGAAGACCGTCCCGTCGCGCGGCAGTTCGACACCGGCGCCGAGTTGCGACTTGGCGAAGGCAAGAGCGAAATCGGTGTCAAGGCCGATGACCTCCCCGGTCGACCGCATTTCCGGCCCAAGCAGCGTATCGACGCCCGGGAAGCGGGCGAAGGGGAAGACGGCTTCCTTGACGGCAATGTGCTTCAGGGCGCGCGGATCGGGCTTTTCGCCGTAGGCTGCGAAGGCCGCATCCAGCTTCTCGCCGGCCATGACGCGGGCAGCGATCTTGGCGATCGGCGCACCGATGGTCTTTGCCACGAACGGCACGGTGCGTGAGGCGCGCGGGTTGACTTCGAGTACGTAGACGGTGCCATCCTTGATGGCGAACTGCACGTTCATTAGACCGCCGACCCTCAGCGCCTTCGCCATGGCCTTCGCCTGGCGCTCGAGCTCGTCGAGCAAGTCCGCCGACAGCGAGCGCGGCGGCAGCGAGCAGGCCGAGTCGCCGGAGTGGATGCCGGCTTCCTCGATGTGTTCCATGATACCCGCGACATAGACATCCGTACCGTCTGACAGGCAGTCGACGTCGACCTCGATGGCATTCGTCAGATAGCTGTCGAAGAGCAACGGGTTCTTGCCGAGCAGCGTGTTGATCTGGCCGGTCTTGTCGTTCGGATAGCGCTGCTTGATGTCTTCCGGAACCAATTCCGGAACCGTGTCGAGCAGATAGGCCTGCAGCATCGATTCCGAATGGATGATCTGCATGGCACGGCCGCCGAGGACGTAGGACGGGCGCACGACCAGCGGAAAGCCGATTTCGGCGGCGACGAGGCGGGCCTGCTCAACCGAGTAGGCGATGCCGTTGTTCGGCTGGTTGAGGTCGAGCTTCATCAGGAGCTTCTGGAAACGGTCGCGGTCTTCGGCAAGGTCGATCGCATCCGGTGCGGTGCCGAGGATCGGGATGCCGTTCTTCTCCAGCGCTTCGGCAAGCTTCAGCGGCGTCTGGCCGCCGAACTGGACGATGACGCCGACGACTTCGCCCTTTTCCTGCTCGGCGCGCAGGATTTCGATCACGTCTTCGGCCGTCAGCGGCTCAAAATAGAGGCGGTCTGATGTGTCGTAGTCGGTCGAGACCGTCTCCGGGTTGCAGTTGATCATGATCGCTTCATAACCCGCATCCTTCAGCGCGAAGGCGGCGTGGCAGCAACAATAATCAAACTCGATGCCCTGGCCGATGCGGTTCGGGCCGCCGCCGAGGATGACGACCTTCTTGCGGTCCGAGACCTGCGCTTCGGAGCGTGCGACGCCGACAAAAGGCGTCTCGTAGGTCGAGTACATGTAAGCAGTCGGCGAGGCGAATTCGGCGGCGCAGGTGTCGATGCGCTTGAAGACCGGGCGGACATTCAGACTGTTGCGAAATTCCGCCACTTCCTTCGGACGCTTGCCCGTCAGCGTCGCGAGGCGCGCGTCCGAGAAGCCCATGGCCTTCAGCATGCGCAGGTTTGCGGCATCCGCGGGCAAGCCATGCTCGCGGATACGGGCCTCCATATCGACGATTGCCTTGAACTGAGCGATGAACCAGGGATCGATCTTGGAGCCCTCATGAACTTCGGCCTCGCTCATTCCCTGGCGAAGCGCCTGGGCGACCATGCGCAGGCGATCAGGCGTCGGCGTGCCGATGGCGGCGCGGATGGCGTTCTGGCTGGATTCGCCCTCTTCGACGTCGGGGATTTCGATTTCATCGAGGCCGGTCAGACCCGTTTCCAGCCCGCGCAGCGCTTTCTGCAGCGATTCTGCGAAGGTGCGGCCAATGGCCATGACTTCGCCAACGGACTTCATCGCTGTCGTCAGGACCGGCGAGGCGCCCGGGAACTTCTCGAAGGCAAAGCGCGGGATCTTGGTGACGACGTAGTCGATCGAGGGTTCGAACGACGCAGGCGTTGCGCCGCCGGTGATGTCGTTTTCCAGCTCATCGAGCGTATAGCCGATCGCGAGCTTGGCGGCGACCTTGGCGATTGGGAAGCCGGTGGCTTTCGAGGCAAGCGCGGAGGAGCGCGACACGCGCGGGTTCATCTCGATGACGACGAGGCGGCCGTCTTTCGGATTGACGGCAAACTGCACGTTCGAGCCGCCGGTTTCGACGCCGATCTCGCGCAGCACCGCGATCGAGGCGTTGCGCATGATCTGGTATTCCTTGTCGGTCAGCGTCAGCGCCGGCGCGACGGTTATCGAGTCGCCCGTGTGGACGCCCATCGGATCGATGTTCTCGATCGAGCAGATGATGATGCAGTTGTCCGCCTTGTCGCGGACGACTTCCATTTCATATTCCTTCCAGCCAAGGACCGACTCCTCGATCAGGACCTCGGTCGTCGGAGACGCATCGAGACCGCCGCTGACGATGTCGAAGAATTCCGAACGGTTGTAGGCAATGCCGCCGCCGGTGCCGCCGAGCGTGAAGGACGGGCGGATGATGGCCGGCAGGCCGATGTCGTCGAGCGCCTGCGCGGCGATCGCCATGGCGTGGTTCAGATAGCGCTGCTTGCGGTCGCTTTCGCCGAGGTTCCAGTGGTTTTCTAGCTCGTCCAGCCCAGTGTCCAATGCCGCGCCGGAGAGGCTTTCGCGCAGCTTCGTGCGTTCGGCCTCATGCGTCTTGCGGTCGGTATCTTTGATGTCTGTGGCGTTCGCCAGCATCGAGCGCGGCGTTTCCAGCCCGATGCGGGCCATGGCTTCGCGGAAGAGGGCGCGGTCTTCGGCCATATCGATTGCGGCTGGCTTGGCGCCGATCATCTCGACACTGTAGCGGTCGAGCACACCCATGCGCTTCAGCGACAGAGCGGTGTTCAGCGCCGTTTGGCCGCCCATGGTCGGCAGCAGCGCGTCCGGCCGCTCCTTGGCGATGATCTTGGCGACGACCTCCGGGGTGATCGGCTCGACATAGGTCGCGTCCGCGAGACCTGGGTCGGTCATGATCGTCGCCGGGTTGGAGTTGACGAGGATGACGCGGTAGCCTTCCTCCTTCAGCGCCTTGCAGGCCTGGGTGCCGGAATAGTCGAATTCGCAAGCCTGGCCAATGACGATCGGTCCCGCGCCGATGATGAGGATCGATTTGATGTCTTGGCGCTTCGGCATGGCGATATCCGTTTCTAGCTGCGCAAAAAGCCGGCCAGGGTGGGAGGCACCGGGTCGGGTCGCGCATGGAGGGTCTTTTCAGGCTAGAAGCGGCTTATAGGCAAATGTATTTGCAAACGGAACCCCATAAATCGCGGAATCGACAGGAATCCGAAAACTCCTGAAATGCCGGTCAGGGAGCCGGCACGACGATCACGCGGATTTCGCCGTTTCGCGCCGGATTGGCAATCGCGTCCGGTGCGTCATCAAGCCCGATCCGGCGGGAGATGAGAGGCTCGACCTTGATGGCGCCAGAGGCGATCAGGTCCGCGGCGCGGCCATGGGTGAACGGGTTCAGGAACGAGTTCACCAGCTTGATCTCGCGGAACAGCAGATCGAAGGGCTGCAGCGAAATTCTGGCGCCTTGCGGCATGACACCGAGGACCACGACGGTGCCGCCGCGGCGGGCGAGGAGAGGCGCCTGCTCCATGGTCTCAGTCACCCCCGCGCATTCGAACACGATATCGGCCCCGCCCGGCAGAAGGCCGTCGTCAGGCGTCACCAGACCGGCGGTGTCGCCTGCCAACGGATCGACCGTGACCGTCGCCCCAAGCTCTTCGGCGAGCCGCCGTTTAGCGGCGTTGCGCGTCACGAGCACGACGCGCGTTGCGCCGGCAAGCCGCGCAAGCTGCACGACGAGCAGGCCGATCACGCCGCCGCCGAGCACCGCCACGGATGCGCCGGCCTTGATCTCCGCCAGATCGACGCCGTGCAGACAGCAGGCGAGGGGTTCACAGAAGACGCCATGCAGCGGTGCCAGCGACTGTGGCAGCTCGAACGCCTGTTGCTCCGGCATGCAGACATATTCGGCAAAACCGCCATCCCGGTGAATGCCGATCGCCTGCAGGTTCCGGCAGAGATTGACACGTCCGCGCTGGCAGTCCGGGCAGCGTCCGCAGGCGATGTTCGGGTCGCCTGTCACCCGCATGCCGGGAGGAAAGGCGGTTACGCCTTCTCCGACGGCTTCGACGATGCCGGTGAATTCATGCCCGAGCGTCACCGGCGGCTTCGACGGAAATTCACCCAGGAACAGATGACGGTCAGTACCACAGATGCCGCAGGCCTCGACCTTCACCAGCACTTCGCCAGGCCCCGGCACCGGTTTTTCCACACGGCTCACCGCAAGCCGTCCCGTCGCTTCCAGGCGCACAGCTCTCATTAGATCCTCCTGCATCCTCTCCTTCAGTGAGGGCGAAAGCAGGAGTCGCGTCAAGCATTTGCTGCAATTTCCTCAACCAAAGTGCCGCCGCACCTCTGCCGCGTAGCTGCGGCTGACTGGAATTTCGAAGCCGTCGCGCGTCAGGATAAGCAGCTTTCCGTTGTCCCGCTTCAAGCGCTCGACATGGGCATCGGCGATCCAATGCGAGCGATGAACCTGCAGCCCGGCTGTGCCGCCCGTCTCCCTCAGCGCGTCGGCAAAGCGCAGCAGCACGAGTTCGCGCCCGAGACTTGTCACGACTTCGGTGTAATGGTCTTGCACCGAGAGCCTGAGCAGTTCGCCCCGGTTCTGCGGCTTCAGCCTGTCAAGAATGGAAGGCGGTCGCGGCGTACTGCCTGATGTCGCAACCACTTCTTTGATCCGCTCGTTCATTGCCATGTAGGTGAGCAGACAGAAGAGCGCGCAGAGTGGTAAGGCAAAGAACGCGCGTTGCAGGCCGCTCTGCATCGAATGCCGCGTGCCGTCGAAGATGAAGTCTATAAGGCTAAGAACATAGCCGATCGGCAGCGCTGCGGCGACCGAGCCGAGCATCATCCGCCAGAACATGCTCGCGATATGGCGGCGCAACAGAACCTCCGCAATCACCGAACAGAGGATCGCGATCGACCAGGCCGCCGCCTGAACGACCAGCCAGTAGCCGAGCCTTTGGCCCGCCGTCATTCGCTCGGACGTCCCGTAGGGACCGCTGACCGCAAAGATCAGAATGACTACGGCAAAGGTTCCCCAGAAGCGCGGCGAACGGATAAATAGCCGCAATTCGCGAAGCGTGGATTGCATGAAGGAGTGATCCACGAAGTTTTCCTGCCATTCACGCCAAATCGATTGAGAGAGAGAACTCATGGCGGAAAGATCGCTCAAGTTCAACCGGATACCAACCATGACCCTTGAGCCGCTTCTTCAAGCCCCGCTTGCCATCCAGATCCACGTTGCTGCTGTCACGCCTGCAGCACTCCTCGGCGCCTACATTCTGCTTCGCCCGAAAGGTACCCGCCGCCACAAGGCGCTTGGCAGGATCTGGATGATACTGATGGTGGTCACGGCGCTTTCCAGCTTCTTTATTCATGAGCTCGATCTGTTTTTCGGCTTCGGCCCGATCCATCTCCTTTCGACTGCAACGCTCTTCGGCAGCTGGCAGGCGATAGCTGCGGCGCGCCGGCGCGACATTCGTACGCACAAGCGTATCGTCAAAGGTCTCTATTTCGGCGGCGTTATCAGCGCTGGTCTGTTCACGCTCGTGCCGGGGCGAATCATGAATGAGGTGATCTTCAGCGGGAATGATACGGCTTCGGCCATGGCCGGCATTGGGCTCGTGACTATCGGCGCCATTCTCGTGCTTCGTCCGCGTCTAAAGCTCTTCGCCTGAAACCTGCTGGCATTCGCACCCTCGCCGGATATATAATTGCACTTAGAGCGCATGCCTGCGCATCGTCGGGGGAGAATTCAGATGGAATGGAAGGGGCGCCGCCAGTCGGACAATGTCGAGGATCGCCGCGGTGATGCGACAGGTGGCGGGCTCCGGCGCAATCCGTTCGGCCGCAACGGCGGCTTCAGCTTTCCGTCCGGCGGCGGTGTGGGGCGCAGGGGTGGCGGGCTTTCGATCGGCACGATCATCTTCCTCGTCGTCATTTATCTGATCTTCAAGGCGATGGGCATCGACCTGATGCAGGCGTTGGACGGCGGCATGACGGGCGGCTCCGGCTACGAGCAAAGCCAATCGGAGGGCACGAGCACGCCTGCCAATGACGAGATGACCGCGTTCATGCGCACCGTGCTCGCCGAGACCGAGGACACCTGGCGCGGCATCTTCCAGGCACAGGGCAGGGAATATGAAGACCCGACGCTGGTGCTCTTTGCGGATGCCACACGATCGGCCTGTGGTTTCGCATCCGCCGCCACCGGGCCGTTCTATTGCCCAGGCGATCACAAGGTCTATCTCGACACCACGTTCTTCCAGGAGCTTGAGAGCAAGTTCGGCGCCTCCGGCGATTTCGCCGAAGCCTATGTCGTGGCCCACGAAGTCGGCCACCACGTCCAGAACCTTCTCGGCATTCTGCCGAAGTTCAACGAAGCGCGCCAGCGCATGAGCGAAGCCGACGCCAACAAGATGTCGGTGCGCGTCGAGCTGCAGGCCGATTGCTTTGCGGGCATCTGGGGCAAATATACCGAGCAGAAGGGCATCCTCGAAGCCGGCGACCTTGAGGAGGCGCTGAACGCCGCCCAACAGATCGGCGACGATACGCTGCAGAAGCGCAGCCAAGGCTATGTCGTGCCGGAAAGCTTCAATCACGGCACGTCGGATCAGCGCATGCGCTGGTTCAAGCGTGGCTTCGACAGCGGTCAGCTCGCCGCCTGCGATACGTTCTCCGGCCCGGTCTGAGTCGAGCGGCGTTGCCGCTTGCTCTCTCACCTTTCGAAGGGAGGGCAAGCGGTACTCACAGTCGACGGACTGTCGCTATCTCTCGCTATCCATATGCTTCAACTGCGCATCCGGGTAGCGCGCGCCTGCCGCGGCATCCTTTGGCACGGCGCGTTCGATCGCGGCCATATCGTCGGCCGAAAGCTCGACGGCTCTTGAACCGAGCGCTTCTGTCAGCCGGTCGCGGCGGCGGGCGCCGACGAGCGGGATGATGTCCTTGCCCTGTGCGGCAACCCAGGCGATCGCGATCTGTGCGACCGAGACCCGCTTTGCCTCGGCGATTTTGCGGAGTTCTTCGACGAGCGCCAGGTTCTGCTCGATATTGCCCTCTTGGAAGCGCGGGCTGTGGCTGCGGAAATCGCCTTTGCTGCTTTCCAGGCCCTTGTGCCAGTGGCCGCTGATCAGGCCTCGCGAAAGGACGCCGTAAGCGGTGATTGAGATGCCGAGTTCGCGGCAGGTGGGCAGGATCACATCTTCGATGCCGCGGGAAATCAGCGAATATTCGATCTGAAGATCGACGATCGGATGGACGGCGGCTGCTCTGCGGATCGTGTCGGCGCCGACTTCGGAAAGCCCGACATGCCGGACATAACCAGCCTTGATCATATCGGCGATCGCGCCGACGGTTTCTTCGATCGGCACATTGGGATCGAGTCGGGCGGGGCGGTAGATATCGATGTAATCGACGCCGAGACGCTGCAGCGAATAGGCGACGAAGTTCTTGAGTGCCGCGGGCCGGCAATCGTAGCCGAGCCACGCGCCCTGCGGATCGCGAAGCGCTCCGGTCTTGACGCTGATCACGACACTGTCCCGTTTGCGGCCTTTCAATGCCTCGCCGATCAGCATCTCGTTATGGCCCATGCCGTAGAAATCGCCAGTATCCAGCAGGTTGACGCCGGCATCCAGCGCGGCATGGATGGTGGCGATGCCCTCTTCGCGATCGGAAGGGCCGTACATGCCCGACATGCCCATGCAGCCGAGGCCGATGGCGGAAACTTCAGGCCCGGTCTTTCCCAAACGATAGGTCTGCATCTCTTTCTCCTCTTCGATACCCGAGCGGCATCCTTGAAGTATTTTTACTACGGCAGAATTTGTGCGATAATCTGGATAATCTTGAACAACCTGTACGGAAATACGCACAATGGATGACTTGCCTCTCAGTGATCTGGCTGCCTTTGCCACCATTGCAAGAGAGCGGAGCTTTCGCGCGGCAGCCCGCAAGCGCGGAGTGTCGCCTTCCTCCCTCAGCGAATCCCTCCGGCGCCTCGAAGAGCGGCTCGGCGTACGTCTTCTCAACCGCACGACCCGCAGCGTGACGCCGACCGAGGCCGGCGAAAGGCTGCTGGAGCGCCTCGCGCCGGCGCTTGGCGAGGTCGCTTCGGCGCTCAGCCAACTCGATAGCTTTCGCGACAGCCCGGCGGGGACGCTGCGGCTTAACGTGCCGGTGATCGCCGCAAAGCTCTTCCTGCCGGATCTCGCCAACCGGTTTCTGCAGCGCTATCCGCAGATCACGCTTGAAGTGGTTGCCGAAGACAGCTTCATCGACGTGCTCGCCGCGGGCTATGACGCCGGCATACGCTATGGCGAGCGATTGGAGCGCGACATGATCGCCGTGCCGATCGGCCCACGCCGCCAGTGCTATATCGTTGCTGCGTCGCCTGCCTACCTCGAACGACGCGGCGTGCCGCAGCACCCGAAGGACCTGCTCGGGCACGATTGCATCCGCCACCGTTTCCTGAGCGGCGCACCGTTCGCCTGGGAATTCGAGCGCGGTGGCGAAACACTGGTGATCTCGCCGTCCGGGCCGCTGGTGGCCAACGTCATCGAGATGGAGGTTGGTGCTGCCGTCGCTGGCCTCGGCGTCATCGGCTCCTTCGAGGAAGTCCTCGCTCCTGCCATAGCACGCGGCGAACTGGTCCCGATCCTTCAGGAGTGGATCACGGAATTCTCCGGTCCGTTTCTCTATTATGCCGGCCGTAGGCACATGCCGTCGGCGTTGCGCGCATTTGTCGATTTCGTGAAGGAGCAGCGGCGGACCGCCTGAAATCCCCGTTTGTTCCGCCCGCCGATCAATTTCGCTGGCGGCTTGATCAAAAACTTTGAAATGTTCACGTATTGTTTCATTTTTCGCGATGAGCTATGTAACAACCCCGGCGACGAGATCGTCTTTCCAGAAAGCAACCCCCTGTTGAGAGATGTTCCATGCTTGATCCCAAATTCGTTCGCCGCGGCCTCTTCCTCGTTTTCGTGATCCTGTTTCTGGACGTAATTGGCATTGCGATCATCATGCCGGTGCTGCCCGCCTATCTGGAGGAACTCACCGGCGGCACCATCAGCGATGCCGCACTCGACGGCGGCTGGCTGCTGGTCGTCTATGCCGGCATGCTGTTCTTGTTCTCGCCCCTGCTTGGCAATCTCAGTGACCGTTTCGGCCGCCGCCCGATCCTGCTTCTCTCCGTGTTGACCTTCGCGATCGACAATCTGATCTGCGCGGTCGCCACCAGCTTCTGGATGCTTTTTGTCGGCCGGGCGCTCGCAGGCTTCAGCGGCGGCAGCTATGCGACGTGTTCGGCCTATATCGCTGACATCAGCAATGACGAGAACCGCGCCAAGAATTTCGGCCTAATCGGCATCGCCTTCGGGGTCGGTTTCACCATCGGCCCCGTTATCGGCGGCATCCTCGGTGAGTTCGGCCCGCGCGTTCCGTTCTTCGGCGCGGCGGCGCTTTCCTTCCTCAATTTCGTCGCGGCCTATTGCCTGCTGCCGGAAACGCTGGATGCCAAACATCGGCGCACCTTCGAATGGAAGCGGGCCAATCCGCTGGGCGCGTTGAAGCAGATGCGCAATTATCCCGGCATCGGCTGGGTCGGCGCCGTCATGTTCCTCTTCTGGCTGGCACATGCCGTTTATCCGTCCGTCTGGTCCTTCGTTTCGACCTATCGCTACGGCTGGAGCGAGGGCCAGATCGGCCTTTCGCTTGGCATCTACGGTATCGGCGCCGCGATCGTCATGGGCCTCGTGCTGCCGAAGATCGTGCCGGTGCTTGGCGAGTGGAAGACTGCGGTCGTCGGCCTTTCTTTCTCGGTCGTCGGCCTGACGGGCTATGCTTTCGCCTGGGAGGGCTGGGTCGTCTATACGGTCATCATCCTGACCGTCATGGAAAACGTCGCCGATCCGCCGCTTCGCAGTATTGCCGCCGGCAAGGTGCCGCCGTCGGCACAGGGTGAATTGCAGGGAGCGCTCACGAGCCTCAGCAGCATCACGACGATCGTCGGCCCGCTGATCTTCACGCAGATGTTCGGCTATTTCACCAAGCCGGATGCTCCGGTGACCTTTGCCGGTGCGCCCTACCTGCTGGCCGCTTTCTTTATTCTCTCGGCGGCTCTGGTCTTTCTCGCGAAGGTTAAGACTGCGAAGCGCCCGGAAGCCCTGGAAGCGGCGGCGGAGTGAGCTATCAGAATTCGTGATGATGTGATGAATTTTTCATCATTTGCCTCTTTTGGGGTGGCTCTTTGCGGGGCTTTGATCTAAGGCCCGATATTACTTTGCCGCGAAATGCGGCCCAAAGTGATTCAACCAAACGGGAATGGCTCTGATGGACGCGCCGATCGACGTGCACAGGCTTGCGCCGCAAACTGACAATCGTTGGGGTGCGCATTTCCGCGCCACGCTGGCGCTCGGCATTCCGTTCATGGGCGCACAGCTTGCCCAGCTTGGCATCAACACGACGGACGTGATGATCGTCGGCCGCCTCGGCGCTGAGAATCTCGCTGCCATGGTCCTTTCGGCACAGTTTCTGTTCACGATCCTGATTTTTGGTTCGGGCTTTGCCATCGCGGTTATTCCGATGGTAGCGCAGGCTTACGGCCGGGGCGATATCGTCACAGTTCGCCGCTCGATGCGCATGGGCCTTTGGATGGTCACCGTCTATTGGCTCGTCATGCAGCCGGCCTTTTTCTATGCCGAGGAGATATTGCTCGTCGCTGGCCAGAAGCCGGAAGTGGCAAAGCTTGCGCACGGCTATATCCTGATCGGCCATTTCGGCGTGCTGCCGGGGCTGCTCTATAACGTCGTGCGGGCGCTCGTCAGCGCGATCGGCAAGGCTGCCGTCGTCCTGAACGTGACCATTGCCATGCTGGTGATGAACGCGATCTTCGCCTACGCCCTCATCCTCGGCCATTTCGGTTTTCCGGCAATGGGCCTTCAGGGCGCTGCGATCGTCTCGGTCGCGGTGCAGACCGCGGGCTTTATCTTCATCCTCGCCTATGTGCAGATGAGGGAGGAGACACGGCGCTATGAAATCCTGGTGCGCTTGTGGCGGCCGGACTGGCACGCGCTTTGGGATGTCGTTCGTCTCGGTCTGCCGATCAGCGTGACCATTCTTGCGGAGGTCAGCCTCTTTACGGTTGCCTCGCTGCTGATGGGTTATATCGGCACGATCGAGCTTGCGGCACATGGCATTGCGCTCCAATGGGCGTCGATCGCCTTCATGATCCCACTCGGCCTCTCGCAGGCCGCAACCGTCCGCGTTGGCATTGCGCACGGGCAAGGGGATCATTCCGCTCTGGTTCGCGCCTCGATCGCGGTGCTGATCATCGCGGCGGCGATCTCGGGTATCGGGGGTATCCTGTTTGCGGTCATGCCGGAGTTCCTGGCGCGCTGGTTCCTCGACGTCAGTCGTCCCGAGGCTTCGCAAGTGCTTGCCTATGCCGGCCCGCTGATCGTCGTCGCCGGCCTTTTCCAACTTGTCGACGGCATGCAGGCGGTTGCCAGCGGTTTGCTGCGCGGCCTCAAGGATGCGCGCGTGCCGATGATCATGGCGCTGATCGCCTATTGGCCGATCGGCTTCTTCCTTGCCTGGTTCTTCGCTTTCCCGATGGGCTTCGGCGGCGTCGGCATCTGGTTCGGCTTCCTCGTCGGCCTTGCGGCGGCTGCCATCATGCTCTGCGCACGTTTCTACATTCTCGTGCGCCGCGAGGAGAAAATGGCCGGCGCCTGAGCCGCATCGAGCTTCCCCAGCCATTTCGCGTCTTCGCGATGCCGTTTCCATCGTGATACGAGAAAGCGGCGTGCCGGTACCTCGATCACATAGTAACTCACGCAAGCAAGCCCGAAGGCAGTGGCTACTCCGACGGCGATAACGAGATCCGACGGTGCGGTACCGCCGAGCGTCTTCTCGACGAGAAAGAGCGCAGGCGCGTGGAAGAGATAGAGCGAGAAGCTGATTCTGCCGGCGAAGCGTAACGGAGCTGCGCCGAAGGCTACTACGGAGATCGGATGCTCAAGTGCCACCAGAAAGACCGATAGCGCAGCCGCAAAAGCCGTCGCCATATCCCAGAGTGAGCTCGCGGATTGCGGTGCGACGCCCTGACGAACCAGTAGGAACAGCGGTAACAGCAGCGCAAGCATCCCAATTATGATGTTTGGCCCTTGTCTGTCGATGCGCCGGTGCATTCGACCTGCGACAACGCCGAATAAAAAGAACGGCAGCTTGGATGGCAGCATGATGCCGCTACCGGGAAATCCGAGTAGTCCGTCGAGCGCCAGGAAGGTGGCGATGGCAATCGCGATATTCCGGTAGCGAATAGGATTCGATAGAAAGAGCCATATTAATGGGAAAAGCAGATAAAACTGAATCTCGGGCGGGACCGACCAGAAAACCCCGCTAGAGCCCATTAGTGCCATATGGCGGAGTACCTGACCTATACCGTTGATCGGCTGGAAATAATTCAGGTCCTGAAAGAGCGACAGGAGCGCAATGGCCAGCACTGCAGCAATATAAACAGGATAGATGCGCGCGAAGCGAGTTACGAGAAAGTCGGCACAGCTTTTCGGACTGAGCGGCCGATTGCCGTAGATGTACGCCATCAGGAAGCCACTCAGTGCAAAAAATAGGCCTACTGCATTGCTGCCGATATCGCGGATAGGCATGGAGAGGGCGGAGGGAAACATCAGATTGACGTGCGCGACAATCACGCCTGCGGCAGCAATGCCACGCAGACCGTCAAGGCTAGCGATGTGGCGTTCCCTGTCCATATCCAACCTCTGAAAAGCCCTGAGGCTCGCCAGAGGTTGTAGAGTAGCGATCTTAAGGCCCCATTAAGGCTTGTTGACCGTCGGGCCGATGCCATGCTCCTACGCCGCAACTGGCTTGTAATTGGCGATGTCGGCGCGAATGCCGAGCCGTGCGAAAAGCGCCTGCGGATCGAAGTTACGTGCCCGGTGCGCCGCTTGGACGGCGGCCTTCACCCGCTCGAGGACCTCAGCGCTTTCCCACTCGGCGATCGTCACGAAATTGAATTCGCCCGGTCCCGAAACCTGCTCCAGAACGGTGTGCCGAATGAAGCCTTCCTGGGCCTGCAGCACCTCGTGCGTCTTCAGCACATTGATCAGAAACTCCTCGCGTGCCGCCTCCGGCACCGCAAACTTGTCCACGCGATAAAAAGCGCCGTTCATCACCATCTCCTTGGTTTTCGATGTCACGGCAACCGGTCTAGTTCCTCAAGTTAAGTTGAGGTCAAGCGACGCAGAAAGAAAATCCCGCCTTGTAAACTTACTCCCGAAAGTTGGACCACTTCGGGGGCAAGTTTACAAGGCGGGCCTTTTCGTCAGCTTACTGGTTCGCCGTTACCTTCACACCGAGCACGTTCGGCAAAGTGTTCGGTGCGCCCATCGCAGCGCCCATGATGGTCGGGAAGGGGACCGGCTGAGGCGGCGCGGCGCTGACGGTGAAGCTATTCGGGTCGTCGAGATAGGTGTTGACCGCTGCCGAAATCGCGTTCTGCAGTTCCGGGATGTTGAGCTGCGCCAGCGCGATCGGCGCCATCGCCTTCAGCGCATCTGCCATCTGCTGTGCCGAGATGTTCTGCTTAGAGCCTGCATATTCCAGCGCGCGCTTCGTGATCGACGCGTCATCGAAGCGGATTTCGGCACCGTTGAACGAAAGCTGCTGCATGAGGCCGAGCATGGCGAGGCCGAGCGCCTGCTGCGCTTCTTCCTTGTTGGGATTGGTTTCGGAAGCCTTGGTTGCCTCCTGCAGCGACTTCACGAAGGGCAGGGTGTATCCCGAAATCTTGAAGGCAAGGTTCAGGCGGCCGACATTCGTGACGTCGAAGGCGAATTCGGAGATATCGATCGCACCGGGGCCGAGGTCCCACGCGCCTTTCATGGTGATGTCGCCGTTGAGGTGCTGCAGGGCGAGCTTCTCGATCGCTTCCTTCGCCTGCGGGTCCGGAGTATCGCTGAGGTCTGCCTTCATGCTCTTGAATGCGCCGTCGAAGTCGAAGCCGGATTCGTCCTCGCGCAGCGTCAGGTTCATGTCCGTCTCGCCGAGCGAGAAGACTTCCTTGCCGCCGTTGACCACTTTTATCGGACCGGCATGAGCGGTTTCGTAAAGCAGGATCGAATCGAGGCGGTCGCCGCTGGCGTCTGCCGGGATCGAGATGCCGCCGAGCGTCAGTTCGGAGGCGCTGACCGTCGTGCCATCCTTGGTCACGTTGATGTCGGGGAAGGCTGCTTCCTCGATGTAGTAACCGCCGTCTTCGTCTTCCTCGACGCCGGTCATCGTGATGTCGCCGATGTTGAGGGCGTCGCTGCCAGTCGGCTTGAAGCTCGCGTTCTTCAGCGTCACCGTCGTGTCGTTGACGTCGACACCATCGGTAGTGATCGTTCCGCCTTGGGTACTGTAGGCGGCATTCAACTTTTTCAGAAAATCCTGCCCGTCGAGGGCGACTGCGGAGCCGGCGAGCGACAGAAATGCGGCGCCAGACAGCATCAGCCGGGTTGTCCGGTAAAAAGTCATCGGTAAGTCCTTTGGTGGCGGTTGCAAATTGCAGCGAATTACTGCGGATCGAACGCGGTTTATATTTGCAGGGTTCTAAATTTCTGTTGAAGGGGAAAGCAAACGAAGTCCAAATTTGTGGCGATGCATGATGACCCATTCATGTCGTTCCGGGACGTCATCCACAGGCCAAAGCCCTCGATTCCTTGCCGTGAATCGTCTTCTAGGCTAGGCAGAGCCTATGGGACAAGAGATTTTGCCGCCCTCCGGCGGAGACGACGACAGCATTCACCCGGTTGATCTGAAGGCCGCGCTCGAAGAGCGTTACTTGGCCTATGCGCTTTCGACCATCATGCACCGCGCGCTTCCGGACGTTCGCGATGGCCTGAAGCCGGTCCATCGGCGCATCGTCTATGCGATGAACGAGATGGGGCTCAGACCCAACTCAGCCTTCAGGAAATGCGCCAAGATCGTCGGCGAGGTGATGGGTAACTTCCACCCGCACGGCGACCAGTCGATCTACGACGCACTGGCCCGGCTGGCCCAGGATTTCTCGCAGCGCTACACGCTGGTGAACGGCCAGGGCAATTTCGGCAACATCGATGGCGACAGTCCCGCCGCCATGCGCTACACCGAATCGAAGATGACGGCAGTCTCGGAGCTGCTGCTCGAAGGCATAGATCAGGATGCCGTCGATTTCCGCGACACCTACGACGAATCCAATTCCGAGCCGGTCGTCCTGCCCGGCGCTTTTCCTAACCTGCTCGCGAACGGCTCCTCCGGCATCGCCGTCGGCATGGCGACCTCCATTCCTTCGCACAACGCCCATGAACTTTGCGATGCAGCGCTGCACCTCATCAAGCATCCGGATGCGACTGTCGAAAAGCTCGTCGAATTCATTCCGGGACCGGACTTTCCGACGGGCGGCATCATCATCGACAACCGCGAAAGCATCATTGAGAGCTACCGCACCGGCCGCGGCGGCTTCCGGGTGCGCGCCAAATGGCAGATCGAGGATCTGGGACGCGGCGGCTATCAGATTATCGTCACCGAAATCCCCTTCCAGGTGCAGAAGTCACGTCTGATCGAAAAGATCGCCGAGCTGCTGATTGCCCGCAAGCTGCCGCTGCTGGAAGACATCCGCGACGAATCCGCCGAAGACGTCCGCGTCGTGCTGATGCCGAAGAGCAGGACCGTCGATCCGACGATCCTGATGGAATCGATGTTCAAGCTGACGGAGCTGGAGAACCGCTTTCCGCTGAACATGAATGTTCTTTCCATGGGGCGCATTCCGCGCGTCATGGCGCTGAACGAGGTGCTGAAGGAGTGGCTGGCTCACCGCCGCGAGGTCCTGCAGCGCCGTTCGCGCTTCCGCCTCGCCGCAATCGACAGACGCCTCGAAATCCTCGACGGCCTGTTGATCGCCTACCTGAACATCGACGAGGTGATCCGCATCATCCGCGAGGAGGACGAGCCGAAGCCGGTGATGGTGGCCCGCTGGGGACTGACCGACAACCAGGTCGAAGCGATCCTCAACATGCGGTTACGCTCCTTGCGCAAGCTCGAAGAGTTCGAAATCCGGACCGAGTTTGCCGAGCTCACCACAGAGAAGGCCGGCATCGAGGCGTTGCTCGCCTCCGAGGAAAAGCAGTGGCAGACGGTCGCCTGGGAAATCGGCGAGGTGAAGAAGAAGTTCGCCAAGGCGACCGAAATAGGCCGCCGCCGCACGCAGTTCGCGGAGGCGCCCGAAGCCGACGAGCAGGCCATTCAGCACGCCATGATCGAGAAGGAACCGATCACCGTCGTCGTTTCCGAAAAAGGTTGGATACGTGCGCTGAAGGGCCACATCGCGGACACGGCGAGCCTGACCTTCAAGGAAGGCGACGCGCTGAAGATAGCCTTTCCGGCACAGACGACGGACAAGATACTTGTCGTCACGACCGGCGGCAAAGCTTTCACGCTCGGCGGCGACAAGCTGCCCGGCGGCCGCGGTCACGGCGAGCCGCTGCGAATCATGGTCGACATGGAAAATGATCAGGACGTGCTGACGGCCTTCGTCCATGATCCGGCGCGCAAGCAGATGATCGTCTCGACCGCCGGCAACGGCTTTGTCGTGGCGGAATCCGAAATGGTTGCCAATACCCGCAAGGGTAAGCAGATCATGAATGTTGCGATGCCGGACGAGACCAAGCTCATCGTGCCCGTCAGCGGTGATCACGTTGCCGTCGTCGGTGAGAACCGCAAGATGCTGGTCTTCCCACTGACCCAGGTGCCGGAAATGGCCCGCGGCAAGGGCGTGCGCCTGCAGAGATACAAGGATGGCGGCATTTCCGACGTTCGTTGCTTCGCGATCGCTGACGGTCTTGTTTGGGAAGACAGCGCGGGCCGTACCTTCACAAAAAACAAGGAAGAACTGGCTGAATGGTTGGCTGACCGTGCGTCCGCGGGCCGCCTCGTTCCGAAGGGCTTCCCGCGCAGCGGCAAATTTTCGGGCTGAATGCGATGACAAATTGGCGATCCGCTCTTGGCATGCGGGTCGCGTCCTCTATCTCCCTCCTGTTATCAAAAATTGGGAACGGGTTCATTCCGAAGGCGGACGGAATGGCCGGTGGGCTTTGTGCGCGAGCGCTGCCCTAAAACGGAGGAGCCTCAATGTCTGCCAACACTATCAAGTTGCATGTCGATCACACTTACAACGTACCGCCCTCCGTCGTCTATGACGCATGGCTTAATCCGCAGATGGCCAAACGTTTTCTTTTTGCGACGGAGCAGGGGCATGTTGTCCGCGCCGAAATCGATCCCCGTGTCGGCGGCCGCTTCCTGATCATCGACCGACGCCCGACCGGCGACGCGTGCCACTGCGGCATCTTCCTCGAACTTCGTAGGCCGAAACACATGGTTTTTAGCTTCTCAGCTGAAGAGCACGACCACAATCCCGATCGCGTCGAAATCGACATCGAGCCGCTGGGCGACGGCAGCCGCCTAACGCTGACGCACGAAATGTGCGCCGAATGGGGGGCGTTCGAAGAGAAGACGCGCCAGGGCTGGATGCACGTTATGGAGGGCCTGGAACGGGTGCTGCAGCAGACGGACCGGCTAGCGAGCTAGGGGAACGGAGAAATCACGCAGAAAGCGCGTCGCGCCTGCTTCGTCTATCTCGCCGGCGGCAACAGCGAGGACGAACTCGTATAGACGCGCGTCTGTCGTTTCAATTTCGTAGCCGTTCCGCAGCAGAAAAACGCCGCATGCCCAACACGGCTTCCGCACGCATCCAGGTGAGGGGCATTTAATCGTGCGTGCTTTCGGGCATGGTGGAGGGATCGAAGCGTTCCCAGCCGCGTGGCGTCAGGTGTTCCTGAGGTTGGAAGCGCGTCTTGTAATCCATTTTGCGCGATCCCTGAACCCAATAGCCGAGGTAAACATGCGGAAGGCCGAGCGCCTTGGTGCGCTTCACATGGTCCAGGATCATGAAGGTGCCGAGCGAGCGCCTGTCATATTCCGGATTGAAATAGGAATAGACCATGGAAAGGCCGTCGCTCATCGTGTCGGTCAACGCGGCAGCCAGGAGTTCGCCACGCGGGCGGGCATCGAGACCCGAGCCTTCTTCCCGTTTGCGGTATTCGATGATTTTGGTGTTTACGTGCGTATCTTCCACCATGATCGCATAGTCGAGAACGGTCATGTCGGACATGCCACCTTGCTGGTGGCGGTCGTCGAGATAGCGGCGGAAGAGTGAATACTGCTCGCTGGAAGGCTGCGCCGAAAATTCGGTCGCAATGACATCTGCGTTGTGAGCGAGGACCCGTTTCATCGATTTCGTCGGCTGGAACTCCTGCGCGAGGATGCGCACCGAGACGCAGGCGCGGCAGGATTCGCAAGCTGGGCGGTAGGCGATGTTCTGCGAACGGCGGAAACCGCCTTGCGTCAGTATGTCGTTCATTTCGGCAGCGCGCGGACCGACAAGATGCGTAAAGACCTTACGCTCCATCTCATGCGGCAAATACGGACATGCAGCCGGAGCCGTCAGATAAAACTGCGGTGATGGCGAGGCCTGCGTATTCATTTGCCGGAGAGACGTCCTTTCGCATTGATTGTTTTATTATGACAGCATGACCTAAGAATAGAAAACGTCAACAGCGCGGCCGGTCTGTCCGCGCTATCATTTTCCTATTCTTTTTTGATATGGCGCCACCTGCTGGTCGGCAAAGACCGGCGGCGGGCTTTATTTCGCCGCATCAGGCGGTTCGCACCGTGACCGTGCCCACAAGCAGATCGTGAATGAGTCGGCTGCGCTCGGTAAACAGACCGGCGAGCAGAATCAGCGGCGTCAGCACAGAGTTCAGGATCCAGAAAAGCGCCAGGTGTGCGATCGCTAGGAGGAAATCCATCGGGCGGCCATCGACGCGCACGATTGCGATCCCCATCGCCCGCATGCCGGGCGATGCCTGACTCGGCCCGCCGACCGTCAAGCCGAAATAGAGGCCGGCAACCAGCACGAAGAGCGCCGGATAGAGAAAGAAACCGAGGCCGAGAGTCAGAATCGACAGGAAAAACAGCACGACTGCGGCAGGAATGCAGAGCAGCAGCACGATGATGTAGTCGAGAATGAACGCAAAGACCCGCCGGCTCAGCGTGCCGCTATAGGCGCGCCAGTCTTCCGGTGCGGCATAAAGCGGGTTCGGGTTAAGGCTCATCTGCGGTCTCCTTTGGAAATCGGTGCCACTGATATGGTGTCGGTGGCCGGAGATACAACAATGCGTGAAGATCAGCGCTTTGCCAGCAGTCTGGCGACCTCGATCGCGAAATAGGTCAGGATCCCGTCGCAGCCGGCGCGCTTGAAGGCGAGCAGCGTTTCCAGCATCGCCCGTTCGCCGTCGATCCAGCCGTTCATCGCCGCAGCCTTGATCTGCGTATATTCGCCGGAAACCTGATAGGCGAAGGTCGGAAGGCCGAAAGCCTCCTTCATCCGCCAGCAGATATCGAGATAGGGAAGACCAGGCTTGACCATCAGCATATCCGCGCCCTCCTCAACGTCGAGCGCTGCATCGCGGATCGCCTCGGTGCCATTGGCGGGATCGATGTAATAGGTCTTCTTGTCGCCCTTCAGCAAGCTGCCGGTCGAGATCGCCTCGCGGTAGGGGCCATAGAAAGCGGACGCGAACTTGGTCGCATAGCTCATGATCCCGACATTCTGATGCCCGGCGGCATCGAGTGCCCGGCGGATCGCTCCGATGCGGCCGTCCATCATTTCCGACGGGGCAATGATGTCGGAACCGGCATCAGCCTGCATGACGGCAGCGCGCGCCACCTGATCGACGGTCTCGTCATTGACGATTTCTGAGCCGCGCAGGATGCCGTCATGGCCGTGGCTGGTAAAGGGATCGAGCGCCACGTCGGTGATCACGCCGATGTTCGGGACGGCCTTCTTGATGGCAATCGTCGCCTGATTGATGAGATTGCTGGCCTGAAGGCTGTTCGAGCCCGTCTCGTCGCGCAGTGCCATCTCGATGTTTGGGAAGGTGGCGATCGCCGGGACGCCGAGATCGGCCGCCTCCCGGGCGGCTTCCGCTAATTTGTCGACGCTGATGCGGTTGACGCCCGGCATGGCCGGAATCGGTTGCACGATGCCTGAACCGGGGACTATGAAGACCGGCCATATCAGGTCGTCCACCGTCAGCCGGTTTTCCTGCACAAGGCGCCGCGTCCAGTCCGCCTTGCGGTTGCGGCGCATGCGGCGGTGTCCGGTGATCTCGTCAACGAGGTGGGTCCTGTCCTGCATTGTCTTTCGTCCCTGGCCATTCCATTTATAGGTCCGCTCATTATCATGACGATCCGGAAAACCAAACCGGGCGATTGGCCGCGGCGGATAAGCCGCTGGTGGAGCCGCAACGGGAACCCTAAAGTCTGCGCCATGGAAAATGATTCTCCGACGATGCCGAAGCGGACGCTGATAGACATCCTGTTCATCCTCTTCTTGAGGCTGGTCGCGATCTCCTGCTTCTGGTTCGGCCTGCAGTATTGGGCGATGCTCGTCGGCTATTCGCTCGTGGGAGCAGGGCGCTTCGATCTCCTGAGCCTGCCGTGGAAGGTTGCGGCCACCAGCCTTGCCGTTCTCTTCCCCGTCGCGTCGCTCGGCCTCTGGCTGACGGTATCCTGGGGGCCGGTCGTTTGGGTGCTCGCCGCAGGCGGTCAAATCCTGATGTACGGCCTGCTGCCGCAGACCTTCGGCTCCAACCGGCTCATCCTGCTGATGCATGGCGCGGTTGCCGCCGTCTACCTGGTTTTCCGCCTGGCGCTCTGGCTGGAGAAGCGCCGCCAACGCCGCAAAGTAAGCGTTGATTTACCCTGATACAACGCGGGGTTTTTGGTAAGGTGCTGTTAAGCCTGCAGTTTAAGTAGAATTTTATTTGTATTCGATAAGGTCTGTCTCAAGGCGGGAAGAAAACCAACACCGCCAAACAAAACAGTGAGGCAGTCATCATGAATACGAAAATCAAGCCGCAGGCGGTATCGAACTTCCGTGATCAGCAGGACCACGACATCCGTGATCTTTACATGGAATCCCTTCACCTTGTCGAACGTCTTCACCGCCGCCTTCTGGATGTCATCAAGGACGAGTTCGACCGTCAGGGCCGCAGCGACGTCAACGCCATCCAGGCCCTGCTCCTTTTCAACATCGGCAATTCCGAGCTGACCGCCGGCGAGCTGCGCTCGCGTGGCTACTATCTCGGCTCGAATGTGTCCTACAACGTGAAGAAGCTGGTCGATCTCGGCTTCATCAACCACCAGCGTTCGCGCATCGACCGCCGCTCCGTCCGCATCAGCCTGACGGAAACCGGCACGGAGATCGCCGAAACGGTGGCCAAGCTCTACGAACGCCACATCACTTCGATCGACAAGGTCGGCGGCATTGGCACCGACGAGTTCACCCAGATGAACAAGCTCCTGCAGCGCCTCGACCGCTTCTGGAACGACCAGATCCTTTATCGGCTCTAAGGTAAGAGACCTCCTCCAAGGTCGAAGAAAACCGGATGCGTCCCTGCGCGTCCGGTTTGCCGCGTTCGCAGCCAGCGTGTCATCTTTGCAACGCATCGCGCCCGCGCGCAGCGGCCCTGTATTCAGGCGGTCTTTTAGCCGTTATTAACCAGCATCGTTTACGGATCGATATGGTTTCGTCCGTGCCGCTCCCTACCAATGGTAGGCATATTGGACGTCGGCGACACGAATTGGCCATATTGGTATGACAGCGGAAATGCACGGCAAAGCGGCGCTTTCTAACACAATAGTTCAAAGTCGTCCGCGCTTCCGGCTCGCAATCTTGTGATGGCCAGGCGCGGAAAACTTGTGATGCGCCGGAGAACGGAATGGTAGTGATCTGCGCCGTGGCGCAGTGAATCGCAAAGCCCGCGGTTTTCCTTATCAGGCTGCGGCATTCAGTGGTTGGGATTATGTCGAAGAAAAACCGAATTGAAGCTCTTTCGCGCCGCGCCTTTCTTGCGTCTGCGGCAACCGTCGGCGCCAGCGCAATCGCCGCCCCGGCTTTCGCGCAGTCCGCGCTCGATGCGTTGATCAACGCGCCCCGCCGCGGCGATTGGGACGATCAGTTCGACGCCAAGGCCGCATCGCGCACGGCGAACGCCGCCGTTTCCAATACCCCGATCCTCAGTCCGCAATCGGTTCCGAGCATCCAGCTGGCGATCACGGAGTATCAGCAGATCGCGTCCGCAGGCGGTTGGCCTGAGGTCAATCCTGCTGGCGTGCGTCTTCAGCTCGGCGTGACGGATCCTTCCGTTCAGGCGCTGCGCCAGCGCCTCGCCATCACCGGCGACTTGCCGCGCGAAGCCGGCATGTCTTCCGCCTTCGATTCCTATGTCGACGGTGCGGTCAAGCGCTTCCAGGCCCGTCATGGCCTTCCCGCAGACGGCGTCATCGGCGAATTCACGCTAAAGGCGATGAACATTCCGGTCGACGTGCGCCTGCAGCAGCTGAACACCAACCTCGTCCGGCTACAGACCTTCCCGGAAGATCTCGGCCGCCGCCACGTCATGGTCAATATTCCGGCCGCCTATGTCGAGGCGGTCGAAGACGGCAGCGTGGCGACGCGTCATGCGGCCGTCGTCGGACGTATCAGCCGTCCAACGCATATCGTCAATTCGAAGATCTACGAGGTCATCCTCAATCCCTATTGGACTGCGCCGCGCTCGATCGTCGAGAAGGACATCATGCCGCTGATGCGCAAGGATCCGACCTATCTCGAGAGGAACGCCATTCGTCTGATCGACGGCAAGGGCAACGAAGTCGCCCCGGAAACGATCGACTGGAATGGCGAGGCGCCGAACCTGATGTTCCGTCAGGATCCGGGTAAGATTAACGCCATGGCTTCGGCGAAGATTAATTTCCATAACAAGAACGGCGAGTACATGCACGACACGCCGCAGCAGGGCCTGTTCAACAAGCTGATGCGCTTCGAGTCGTCCGGTTGCGTGCGCGTCCAGAACGTCCGCGACCTGACGACCTGGCTGCTGCGCGACACCCCGCCGTGGTCGCGTCAGCAGATGGAGCAGGTGATCGCGAGCCGCGTCAACACGCCGATCACGCTCGCCGAGGAAATTCCGGTCTATTTCGTCTACATCTCCGCCTGGGGCATGCCCGACGGCCTCGTCCAGTTCCGCGACGACATCTACCAGATGGACGGCAACGCCGAACTGGCGCTCGATACGACCGCTGGAATGGAGCAGCCGGTTCAGTAAAAAATTGATGCTTGTAGCTTTCTGAAAGCCGCGTCTTCGGGCGCGGCTTTTTGTTGTGGAGGCCACGCCGCAAGTCAGTCGAGGGCGAGGGCAGGCGGCATTCTTGACTTGAATCCCAGGCAAGGGCCGCCGTGGCTGGATCTCTGTGGCAAGCACAGAGATGAGGAAATTGCGGGAAGCGCAGCGAAACAGCCACATCGCTAAGGATGCAACGTCGCTGAAAGGGCGCACGCAGGAATGGCGCAGGGTGAGGGACTAAGCTCTCCAAATCCCACGATACTCAGTTGGGCGCATAGGTTGCGCGTAGATTGCCCAGCAAATGTCGTTCTTCGTATTGCTCTCGGCGGGGTGGAACGCTAAACCTTCGCGCATTCCAGTTGAGGAGCCCGCCCATGACAAATGCTTCCACGCAGACCTTCTTCAATCGTTCGCTTGCTGACACCGATCCGGATATCTTCGGCGCGATCGAAAAGGAGCTCGGCCGCCAGCGGCATGAGATCGAATTGATCGCATCGGAGAACATCGTTTCCCGTGCGGTGCTGGAAGCCCAGGGCTCCATCATGACGAACAAATATGCGGAAGGTTATCCGGGAAAGCGCTATTACGGTGGCTGCCAGTTTGTCGATATCGCCGAGGAACTGGCGATCGAACGCGCCAAGAAGCTCTTCGGCGTCAACTTCGCCAACGTCCAGCCGAACTCCGGTTCGCAGATGAACCAGGCGGTCTTCCTGGCGCTGCTGCAGCCGGGCGACACCTTCATGGGCCTCGACCTGAATTCGGGCGGTCATCTGACGCACGGCTCGCCGGTCAACATGTCCGGCAAGTGGTTCAACGTCGTGTCCTACGGCGTTCGCGAAGGCGACAACCTGCTCGACATGGACGACGTCGCCCGCAAGGCCGAAGAGCACAAGCCGAAGCTGATCATCGCCGGCGGTACGGCTTACTCCCGTATCTGGGACTGGAAGCGTTTCCGCGAGATCGCCGACTCGGTCGGTGCCTATCTCATGGTCGACATGGCCCATATTGCCGGCCTCGTCGCCGGTGGCCAGCATCCGTCGCCGTTCCCGCACTGCCACGTCGCGACGACCACGACCCACAAGTCGCTCCGCGGCCCGCGCGGCGGCGTCATCCTTACGAACGACGAAGATCTGGCGAAGAAGTTCAATTCGGCCGTTTTCCCTGGTCTGCAGGGCGGTCCGCTGATGCACATCATCGCCGCCAAGGCCGTCGCCTTCGGCGAAGCGCTGCAGCCGGAATTCAAAGACTACGCCGCTCAGATCGTCAAGAACGCCAAGGCACTTGCCGAGACCCTAATGGCGGGCGGCCTCGACGTCGTCTCCGGCGGCACCGACAACCACCTGATGCTCGTCGACCTCCGCAAGAAGAACGCCACCGGAAAGCGCGCCGAAGCAGCGCTCGGCCGCGCTTACATCACCTGCAACAAGAACGGCATTCCGTTCGATCCGGAAAAGCCTTTCGTCACTTCCGGCGTCCGTCTCGGCGCTCCGGCAGGCACGACGCGCGGCTTCAAGGAAGCGGAATTCAAGGAAATCGGTAACCTCATCGTTGAGGTTCTCGACGGCCTGAAGGTCGCCAATTCCGACGAAGGCAACGCAGCAGTCGAAGCAGCTGTTCGTGGCAAGGTGGTCGACCTTACCGGCCGCTTCCCAATGTACGACTACATCGGCTAAGGATAGCGCATGCGCTGCCCATTCTGCGGATCGGAAGACACCCAGGTTAAGGATTCACGCCCGGCGGAGGACAATACGTCCATCCGCCGCAGGCGTATCTGCCCCGATTGCGGCGGCCGCTTCACGACCTTCGAACGCGTGCAGTTGCGCGAGCTGATGGTCGTCAAGAAGACTGGCCGCAAGGTGCCTTTCGACCGCGACAAGCTGGTGCGCTCCTTCGAGATCGCGCTGCGCAAGCGTCCGGTCGACCGCGACCGCATCGAAAGGGCCGTTTCCGGCATCGTCCGCCGCCTCGAAAGCTCCGGCGAGGTCGAGATCAGCTCCGAGGCCATCGGCCTTCAGGTGTTGGAAGCGCTCAAGAGCCTCGATGACGTCGGCTTCGTCCGCTATGCGTCCGTCTACCGGGATTTCTCGCATGCCGAGGATTTCGAAAAGGTCATTTCCGAAATCAACGCCAAGATCAGCCGCGACACGCTGGAGACCTGAGCCATGAGCGCGGGGCCGCAGGACGAGCGTTTCATGGCCGAGGCAATCCGTCTTGGTCTTCTGCATCTCGGCCAGACCTCGACCAATCCCTCCGTTGGCTGCGTTATCGTCAGAGACGGCGAAATCGTAGGGCGTGCGGTTACCGCGCTTGGGGGTCGTCCGCATGCCGAGCCGCAGGCGCTTGCCGAGGCAGGCGATCTTGCCCACGGCGCCACCGCCTATGTGACGCTCGAACCCTGCTCGCATCACGGCAAGACGCCGCCCTGCGCGGAAGCGCTGATCGCTTCTGGTGTCGCCCGCGTTGTTATCAGTGTTACGGATCCTGATGCCCGCGTTTCGGGCCGCGGTATCGCCATGCTGCGCGACGCCGGTATTGAGGTTGACACCGGCGTGCTGGAGGAGGAAGGCGCTCGCTCGCTTGCCGGCTATCTCACCCGGCAGGCGAAGAACCGGCCCTATGTGACCGTCAAGCTTGCCGTTTCGGCCGACGGCATGATCGGCCGCAAAGGCGAGGGACAGATCGCCATCACCGGCCCGCTTGCGCGCGCGCAGGTTCAGGCGCTCCGCGCCAAAACCGACGCCATCCTGGTCGGCATCGGCACGGCGATCGCCGATGATCCGGAACTGACGGTGCGCACGCCGGGCTTGCAATCGCTGTCGCCAGTGCGGGTCGTGCTTGATCCTTGGCTTGACTTGCCGCTCACGAGTAAGCTGGTCAGGTCGGCGCGAGACGTGCCGGTCATCGTGGTTGCCAGCGAGGCCCCCCCCGCTGTCCTGCCGGACATCTCCCCCACAAGGGGAGAGATTGGCGAGCAGCACGATCCTAATTCCAGAAAATCCGACGGCGATAGTTCGACCTCCGTGACCGAGAATGAAGGGCAGGCAGCCCACGCCCGTCCAATCTCCCGACTTGTGGGGGAGATTGGACGGGCGTGGGCAGAGGGGGGTAAGCCACTCGCCGAAACCTTCGAAATCGAAACCCGCCGTTCAGCCCTGGAATCTGCAGGCGTCGAAATCCTCTACTGCAATCCTTACCATCCCGAAGTGCTGCTCCCTGCACTCGCCTCGCGCGGCATCTCCTCGCTCCTCATCGAGGGTGGCGCGAAGACGGCGCGGCTTTTCCTCGACGTCGGTCTCGTCGACCGCATCCAGCTTTACCAGGGGCAGGTGATCATCGGCGAAGGCGGTATTGAATCGCCTTTGACGAAGACCGATATGCCATCCGGTTTTGTCCACAAGGGCACATTCATGTTCGGCGACGACCGGCTGGACGAATACGAAAGAGAATCCTGATGTTCACCGGAATTGTCACCGATATCGGCACGATCGAATCCATTTCGCCCATGAACGAGGGTGTGAAGCTCCGCGTCGCGACTAATTACGACCCCAAGACCATCGATATGGGTGCGTCGATTTCCCACTCGGGCATTTGCCTCACGGTAACCGGCCTGCCGGGCGAAGGCAGCAACGGCCGCTGGTTCGAGGTGGAGGCCTGGGAAGAGGCGCTGAGGCTCACGACGCTCGCGAACTGGAAATCAGGCACCCGCGTCAATCTCGAGCGCTCCCTGAAGATCGGCGATGAACTCGGCGGCCACATCGTCTCCGGGCATGTCGACGGCAAGGCGGAAATCCTGTCGGTGACCACCGAGGGTGACGCGACCCGCTTCCGCCTGCGTGCGCCGGAGCATCTTGCAAAGTTCGTGGCGCCCAAGGGCTCGATCGCGCTCGATGGCACGTCGCTGACGGTCAATGCCGTCAATGGAACGGATTTCGACGTCCTGCTGATCCGCCACACGCTCGAGGTCACCACCTGGGGCGAGCGCCAGGCGGGCGACTTCGTCAATTTCGAAGTCGACACGATGGCGCGCTATGCGGCTAGGCTGGCTGAGTTCCCTGCCGCGAAAACAGAATGATTTCGCCGTGATAATTGGTGCGTGTCACTTCACGGAAGCCGAGCTTTTCCGCGACGCGTAGCGATGGTTTGTTGTCAGGGCTGATAATGCAGGTCATCTCCTTGCCGGGGATATGACGGTCGGCCCATGCGATCAGCGCCGCGAGCGCCTCAGTCGCATAGCCCCGTCCGTGTGCTGAAGGCAGCAACACCCAGCCGGTTTCCAATGTTTCCTCGATGGAGGGAAACATGTCGCGGCGGGCTTCATGGAAGCCCGCTTCGCCGATCAGCCGCCCGCTTTCCTTTTCTTCGATGATTAGAAAGCCGAAACCCATATGATGCCACATGCCGCTCGCCCTTATGAGGCGGGACCATGTCTGTTCGCGTGTTGATGGCACGCCGCTGATATAGCGGACGACGTCTTCATCGGCCCACAAACCGACATAGACGTCGAAATCATCGAGGCGGTGCGGGCGCAGAATTAATCGCTCCGTTTCGATGGTCGGAATATCGATCATGAATATCGCTCTCTGAAAAACTGCGCGTTACGCGCCGGGCTCCCCGTCCCAATAGTCAAGATTGCTCTCTTCGCGTCCGATGACGGCGAAGCGGCCGGATCTTGTGCCGTCACGGTTCGTCTTGGCAAGGAATTTTCCGGAATCCGGGTATTCGACGATCTCAGTCTTCGCCATCGTGGAGATGCCGAGATAAATCAGAGTCGTGCTGCCGGTGTTGAGGATCTGATGCGCCGTTTCCTTGCCCCCGGCGGGCGCGCCGAGCGTGTCGCCTTTCTTGATCGGATAGCGTTCGCTTCCGAAGCGATATTCCCCTGTTCCTTCGATCACGAAGAACAACTCATCTTCGACATGATGGTTGTGGAACGGACAGCCCGACTTGCCGGGCGGCACCTCGTTGTAGCTGATCCCGAGATTGGAAAGGCCGAGCAGGCGGCCGAAGGATGTGTCGGCGCTCTCGTAGAGCGCGCCCTGTTTCCACTGATCCAGTGTCAGGTCGGCAATGTTGAGAACCGGTTTGATGTCCCGTGGCATGTCTTCTTCCCTTTTGTAGAGGGAACAGACCATTAATCCGGGATAGTTTTCAATAGGCGCCAGCAGAATTGTCGGGGAGAGGCGGCGCAAATCGTGCGCCACCTCATGCCCATCAGTCGATGTAGAAGGTGATGCTGCCGTCGGCCGCCTTTTCGGCATTGATGACGTTGCGGACATTGACACCGTCATTGGCGAGCTTGCGCGTCAGCATCCTGTTGGCGCCGATCGATGCCTGGATCTGCCGCACATCCTGTGCTGAGCGCGGCGGAGCGGAGCGCGGACCATAAGCTTCGGGACCTGCATCGCGCCAGTTATAGAAATGCTCAACGTTGAAGTCGTTGCCCCGGAAATTGCGGAGCGTCTGTTCGATGCCCGATGGGCTGTTCATGCCAAAGCTTTCCGCACGGCTGGCGCCGGCGAGCGCGAGGGAGGAAAAGGCGGAAACGATGGCGATTGTGGCAACGCGGTTCATGATGGTATCCTTTCATCTGCCATGACGGTCGGCTGTCGCGCAGGGGATCGTCGGCGTTACGCTTCTTGAGTTGGGTCGGCCGCGGCGCTAAATCAATAGCTAACTACCTGAAATAACATTACAAATTGTTCATGCCGATTGCCCTCGATTTGCCGTTTTCAACGTGCTTGCGAGGCGCATCGTAAGCGGCCTGCGTATATTTCTGATATCCTGTTGCAGGGATTTCCGGATTTGCATTCCGGCCATGATCCGAATTTGCTTGCCATTCGTCGAAAGGCATGTTTTGACCGCGGCCTGCCGAATGGCAAGTCCTCAGAAACCGAAGGTGATGCATGGCGCGAGATAACGCTCCCCATATTTTGATCGTCGAAGCCCGCTTCTACGACGACATGGCCGACGCGCTTCTGGAAGGAACCACCTTTGCGCTCAAGGAAGCGGGCGCGACCTACGATGTCGTCACCGTTCCGGGCGCTTTGGAAATTCCGCCGGCGATTGCCATGGCCCTCGATGGCGCCGACAATGGCGGCACGCATTATGACGGCTATGTCGCGCTCGGCATGGTCATCCGCGGCGAGACCTATCACTTCGACATCGTGTCGAACGAATCCTCGCGCGCACTGATGGATCTCGCCGTCAGCGAATCCCTTGCCATAGGCAACGGCATCCTGACGGTCGAAGACGATGAGCAGGCCTGGGCACGCGCCCGCCGCTCGGAGAAGGACAAGGGCGGATTTGCCGCTCGCGCAGCTCTCACGATGATTGAGCTGAAGAAGAAATTGGGTGCATACGAATGAGCAATGAAAATCCGGAGCGTCAGGTGAAAACTGCAAACCAGCGCGGCGCTGCGCGTCTGGCTGCCGTTCAGGCGCTCTACCAGATGGATATCGGCGGCACCGGCGTCTTGGAAATCGTCGCCGAATACGAGGCGCATCGCCTCGGCCAGGAAATCGACGGCGAAACCTATCTCAAGGCCGATGCCTCGTGGTTCCGCTCCATCGTCTCGGGCGTCGTGCGCGAGCAGGTTCGTCTCGATCCTTTGATCGCCTCCGCCCTGCAGGACGACTGGGCGCTGTCGCGCCTGGATAGCACCGTGCGGGCCATCCTGCGCGCTGGCGTCTTTGAACTTCTCGACCGCAAGGACGTGCCGGTAGCCGTGATCGTAACGGAATATGTCGAGATCGCCCAGGCCTTCTTTGAGGATGACGAGCCGAAGCTCGTCAACGCCGTTCTCGACCGCATCGCCAAACAGGTGCGCGGCGAGACGAAGAAGTAAGCCTTCCGTCCTCTATCGGACCATTTCGCTCTTTACGCTGCACTGCAAGGGTTTTCGTCCCTTGCGGTCTTGACGTCCTGTTTCTCACCCCGCAATCTCCGCACGCAAAGCTAGAGCGTTTCTGTGGAGAGAAGACGATTCGGCTGCGTTCGTGGCCGGAGGGAGGAGTGCTCCGGCACTTTTGGAGGAAAGAGCGAAATGATCATTCTTTTATGCGTAATTGCATGCGGTCTGCTCTCGGTGGTTTATGCCATCTGGGCAACCCGTTCGGTGCTGGCCGCCGATCAGGGAAACAGCCGCATGCAGGAAATCGCGGGTTATATCCGTGAAGGCGCGCAGGCCTATCTCATGCGCCAGTACAAGACGATCGCGATCGTCGGCATCGTTGTTTTCATTGCAGCCTGGCTGCTTCTCTCCGGCATGGCCGCCATCGGCTTTCTGATCGGCGCTGTGCTTTCCGGTGCCGCCGGCTTTATCGGCATGCACGTATCCGTTCGTGCCAACGTCCGCACGGCGCAGGCCGCATCGCACAGCCTCTCGGCCGGCCTCGATATCGCCTTCAAATCCGGAGCCATCACCGGCATGCTGGTCGCCGGTTTGGCGCTGCTCGGCGTATCCGTCTATTATTTCATCCTCACAATTTTGCTCGGTCATGAAAGCGGTGCGCGCGAAGTCATCGATGCGCTTGTCGCGCTCGGCTTCGGTGCCTCGCTGATCTCGATCTTCGCCCGTCTCGGCGGCGGTATCTTTACCAAGGGTGCCGATGTCGGCGGCGATCTCGTCGGCAAGGTCGAGGCAGGCATTCCGGAAGACGATCCGCGCAATCCGGCGACGATCGCGGACAACGTCGGCGACAATGTCGGCGACTGCGCTGGCATGGCTGCCGATCTTTTCGAGACCTATGCCGTCTCCGTCGTCGCCACCATGGTTCTCGCCTCGATCTTCTTTGCCGGCGCGCCGATCCTGCAATCGGCGATGATCTATCCGCTGGCAATCTGCGGCGCCTGCATCCTCACGTCGATCGTCGGCACCTTCTTCGTCAAGCTCGGCACCAACGGCTCGATCATGGGCGCTCTCTATAAGGGCCTTGTCGTCACCGGCCTCCTGTCGATCATCGGTCTCGGCGCCGCAACATCGTTGACGGTGGGTTGGGGTTCGCTCGGACAGGCCGGCGGTGCGGATATTACGGGCACCAATCTCTTCTTCTGCGGCCTCGTCGGCCTCCTGGTAACGGCGCTCATTGTCGTCATCACCGAATATTATACCGGCACCAACAAGCGCCCGGTCAATTCGATCGCCCAGGCATCCGTGACCGGCCACGGCACGAACGTCATCCAGGGCCTTGCGGTTTCGCTGGAATCGACGGCGCTGCCTGCGATCGTCATCGTCGGCGGCATTATCGGCACCTACCAGCTCGCCGGCCTCTTCGGCACCGCCATCGCCGTTACCGCCATGCTCGGCCTTGCCGGGATGATCGTCGCGCTCGATGCCTTCGGTCCTGTGACTGACAATGCCGGCGGCATTGCCGAAATGTCCCATCTGCCGCCGGAAGTCCGCAAATCGACGGATGCGCTCGACGCCGTCGGCAACACGACGAAGGCCGTGACCAAGGGCTACGCGATCGGCTCTGCCGGTCTTGGCGCTCTCGTGCTCTTTGCGGCCTATTCCTATGACCTCAAATATTTTGCGGCAAATGGCGACAAGTTTCCCTACTTCGCCGGCATAGGGGAAATTTCATTCGATCTCTCCAACCCCTATGTGGTGGCTGGACTGATTTTCGGTGGGCTCATCCCCTACCTCTTCGGTGGTATCGCCATGACGGCCGTCGGCCGCGCCGCCGGCGCGATCGTCGAGGAAGTGCGCCGTCAGTTCAAGGAAAAGCCGGGCATCATGCAGGGTACGGAAAAGCCGGACTACGGTAGGGCGGTCGACCTTCTGACCAAGGCCGCAATCCGCGAGATGATCATCCCCTCGCTGTTGCCGGTCCTGGCGCCGATCGTCGTCTACTTCGGTGTTCTGCTGGTCTCCGGCTCCAAGGCCTCGGCCTTCGCCGCACTCGGCGCATCGCTCCTCGGCGTCATCATCAACGGCCTGTTCGTCGCCATCTCGATGACGTCCGGCGGCGGTGCATGGGACAACGCGAAGAAGTCCTTCGAGGACGGCTTCGTCGACAAGGACGGCATCCGCCACATGAAGGGTTCGGACGCACACAAGGCTTCCGTCACCGGCGACACGGTCGGCGATCCTTACAAGGATACCGCAGGTCCGGCCGTCAATCCGGCCATCAAGATCACCAATATCGTCGCCTTGCTGCTCTTGGCCGTCCTAGCCTGATCGAACGCATAGAGACAAAGAAGAAACCCGCCGGATCGCTCCGGCGGGTTTCTTTGTTGAGTCGGATATTTACCGGATACTTGCAGGATTCTGGGGGTTGCCTGAAGGCGTTCCGAAAAGGCTCTTTGCTGCGCCGCCTGCGCCGCCTGCCAGAACCTGCTGCAGGAAGGTCAGTTCGCGGCCGCCCGTTGGGGTCACGCGCGAGACCGTATCGAAGACCTTGCCGTCCTGGAGCGTGTAGTTCGCGCGGCGCGCGACGACGCCGTCCTTGTCGAAGTAGATCGCAAGCACGCTCTGATCGACAACTTTCAGTTTCTGGAAGGCGACGGCGCGAGTGCGCTTCTGTGAGATGTAATAGAAGACCTCGGTGTCGAACGTCGCCGTCGTCGAAGGCGTGCCGAGCGACAGGAGCACCTGTTCGCGGCTCGAGCCTTCCGGAACGAGATTGAGGGATTGGTCGTCGACGATATAGCCGCCGTTGAGCACTGTTCCCGTTTGGCAACCTGTGAGGCCTGCTGAGGCAATCATGATGGCAATGGCTGCGCTGCTGAAGAATTTTATGTCAGACTTGAAATACCGTTTCTTCAACGACATCTACTCCCTTGAGGTATCGATAGGCAACTTCCCGGCCCTGCAGTCACCGCTGATGCAAAACCTTTGTGGCCTTTCCGGGGTCGAATACTCCCAATTCCCCGAGATCGAACCGACGAGGGCACTGTCCCGAAAGTGGCCACCTTCGGCATTGCAATTCGCGCCTGCTTCGGTAAACCAGCTTTCGAAATCATGCAACACGACCCGCGCAACTCCGCGTGAAGAATGAGGCTTTTCCGGAAGAAACAATGATCCTCGGGCTCTTTCGCAAGAAAAACAACAATCAGGTGATCGTCGAGCGACAGTATTCGGTACTGACCGCAGCAGCCCGCATGCCGGAATTCTATGAGACCATGCATGTTCCGGACACCGTGATGGGCCGCTTCGAGATGCTGTCGCTGGTGATGATCCTCTTCTTCCGCCGCACACGTTCTTCCGGAACCAGCGGACAGGAAATCGCCCAGGAGATCGTCGATGCCTTCTTTGAGGATATCGACCATTCGATCCGCGAACTCGGCATCAGCGACAACGGTGTGCCGAAACGCATGAAGAAGCTTGCCGGCATGTTCTATGGACGGCTCGAATCCTATTCGGCGGCAATGGATGCCGGCGACCGCGCGGCCCTTGCTGCAGCCCTTAACCGCAACATCCATCCACAAGCCGCCGGCGCTTACGATATGACAAGGCTTGCCAACTGGATGTTTGATGCCGAAGCCGACCTGTCGGCCCAGTCCGAAGACCGGATCGCCACCGGCTCAGCGACGTTGCCACAGACAGCGTAAGGAGGACGCCATGAAGCACCGCAACGACGACATTCCGTTTTCTTACCTCGTCAAGGTCGGCCATATCTCCGCGAACCCCGTCGAGGTGCATCTCGAAGCGGACGAGAAGGAGCGGAAGGCGCTTGCCGAAAACTGGAACGTCCTGTCCGTCGACGATCTGCGTGCGGACCTGCAGATCAATCGCTGGAAGAAGGATGGCATCCGCGTGAAGGGCAGGGTACAGGCAAAGATCGTTCAGGCCTGCGTGGTGACGCTCGAGCCGGTGCCGGCTGATATTGACGAGCCGTTCGATCAGATATTCGTGCCCGAAAATTCGAAACTCGCCCGGCCTCCGGCCAGCGAGGCCGGCGAAATGATTCTCGATCCCGACGGGCCGGACCTGCCGGAGACCTTCTCCGGCGACACGATCGACGCGGGTGAGGTGGTGATGGAATTCGCCGCGCTGGCGATCGATCCCTATCCCCGCAAGCAGGGTGTCGAGTTTACCGGCCATATCGAGGATACCGGCGAAAACGACAAGAAGCCTTCTGCCTTTGCGGTCCTCAAGGATTGGAAGAAGGACTGAAAACCCGTTGAGTATTTGATACAATTCAGTTGTAAGCGATAGGAAAACCGGTATTTTGGCCGAAATTTTCGCTCCCCTCAGGCGAAAGAAAAGGATCAGGGACGCGTGATCAGAATATCTCTCGACCTCATGGGTGGCGACTTTGGTCCCCAAGTTGTCATCCCCGGTGCCGCGAAAGCATTGGAAAGGCATCCGGATATCTCCTTCGTCTTTTTTGGACTGAAAGAGCAGTGCGATCCGGTTCTTGCCAAGTTTCCGAAGGTCAGGGAAAAGTCTGTCTTCCACGATTGCGAACTTGCCGTTCGCATGGACGAGAAGCCGAGCCAGGCGCTGCGCCGCGGCCGGTATATTTCCACCATGTGGCGCTCCATCGAGGCCTTGAAGACGGGCGACGCCGATGTCGCCGTTTCCGCGGGAAATACAGGCGCGCTGATGGCCATGGCAAAGTTCTGTCTGCGCACGATGGCCAATATCGAGCGCCCGGCGATTGCGGCCATCTGGCCGACGCTTCGGGGCGAGAGCATCGTTCTCGATGTCGGCGCCACGATCGGCGCTGATTCTCAGCAGCTGATGGATTTCGCTCTGATGGGCGGTGCGATGGCGCGCGCGCTTTTCGAACTCGAACGTCCGACGGTGGGCTTGCTGAACGTCGGCGTCGAAGAGGTGAAGGGCCAGGAGGAGGTCAAGGAGGCAGGCCGGCTGCTTCGCGAGGCCCATATCGATTCGCTCGAATATTCCGGTTTCGTCGAAGGCAATGACATCGGCAAGGGCACCGTCGATGTCGTCGTGACCGAAGGTTTCTCGGGCAATATCGCCCTGAAGACGGCAGAAGGTACGGCAAAGCAGATCGCCGAATACCTGCGTGCCGCGATGTCGCGCACGCTACTTGCTAGGATCGGCTATCTCTTCGCCAAGAGCGCCTTCGACATGCTTCGCGAAAAGATGGACCCTAGCAAGGTCAATGGCGGCGTATTCCTTGGTCTCAACGGCATCGTCATCAAGAGCCATGGCGGCGCCGATGCAGACGGCATCGCCGCAGCCATCGAGGTCGGCTATGACATGGCCAAGAATGGCCTTAATCAGAAAATAGAAAACGATCTCAAGAAATATCATGCCAAGCGGCTGCCCCCGATGGGGCCGGAAGCTGCATGAGCGACAGGGTTTTAGCAGAATGATCCGTTCAGTGGTTCGCGGGTTCGGAGCCGCACTCCCGAAACGCGTAATGACCAATCGCGAGATGGAAGATGTCGTCGATACGTCGGACGAGTGGATCGTCCAGCGCACCGGCATCCGCCAGCGATACATCGCAGGCGACGGCGAAACGACGTCCTCGCTCGGCGAGCAGGCTGCGCGTGCGGCGCTCGACAAGGCCGGCCTGACGTCTGCCGATATCGATCTGATCATCTGCGCCACCTCAACGCCCGACAACACCTTCCCGGCGACGGCGGTCAATATTCAGAACCGCCTCGGCATGCACCACGGCTTTGCCTTCGACGTTCAGGCCGTCTGCACCGGTTTCGTCTATGCCGTGACGACGGCGGACGCCTATATCCGCGGCGGCCTTGCCAAGCGTGCCCTCGTGATCGGCGCGGAAACCTTCTCCCGCATCCTTGATTGGAACGACCGCACGACCTGCGTGCTCTTCGGCGACGGTGCCGGCGCGATTGTGCTCGAGGCTGCCGAAGGTGAAGGAACGACGGCTGACCGCGGCATCTTGACGGCGCATCTTCGCTCCGATGGATCGCACAAGGAGAAACTCTTCGTCGATGGCGGCCCGTCCACTACCGGCACCGTCGGCAAGCTGCGCATGGAAGGCCGCGAGGTCTTCAAATATGCCGTCGGCATGATCACCGACGTGATCCAGGCCGCCTTCGATTCGACGGGAACGACCGCCGAAGATCTCGACTGGCTCGTGCCGCACCAGGCGAACCGCCGCATCATCGACGGCTCCGCCAAGAAGCTGCATATCGCTCCCGAGAAGGTCGTCATCACCGTCGACCTGCACGGCAACACATCAGCCGCCTCGATCCCGCTCGCACTTGCCACTGCCGCAGGCGACGGACGCATCAAGAAGGGCGATCTTGTGATGCTGGAGGCGATGGGCGGTGGCTTCACCTGGGGTGCCATGCTGCTGCGCTGGTGACGGCGAAGAATCGCAAAAAACTGGCGACGAACAAGAGCTTGACCGTAAGGCGCAAGACAAATAGTCTTTGCTCGCTTTTAAAAAATATTTTGTAGAATTGGCGGGGAGACCATGACCGGAAAGACAGTGACGCGAGCAGACCTGGCGGAATCGGTTTTCCGGAAGGTCGGTCTCTCCAGGACCGAATCTGCCGAACTCGTAGAGACCGTGCTCGACGAAATCTGCAATGCGATCGTCCGTGGCGAAACCGTCAAGCTTTCCTCCTTCGCCACCTTCCAGGTCCGCGATAAGAACGAGCGCATCGGCCGCAATCCCAAGACGGGCGAAGAAGTGCCGATCTCGCCCCGCCGGGTAATGACCTTCAAGGCTTCGAATGTCCTGAAGACCCGTATTCTCAAGGCGCATACGCTGCGCAAGGTCAAGCAGAAGCCCGCGAGTCCGGCCATGTAAGGATGCAAAGAGATAGGTTTGTACCTGTCCCTGATTGCTATCTCCCGATCATTTTTTCTTCAATCGCGCTTCCGACTTGTGGGCTATGCGAAGACGTGACTTGAATTCGACGGCGCAAACCGTTGAAATATGATGAGTCGCGGTTTGAACCGCCGCCGGTGATCGCGTAGGGAGTACGACCTTGGACAAGAGCCCCGATGCTTTCCGAACAATCAGCGAAGTCGCTGACGACCTCGATCTGCCGCAACACGTTCTGCGTTTCTGGGAAACGCGCTTTCCGCAGATAAAGCCGATGAAGAGGGGCGGCGGGCGCCGCTATTACCGGCCGGAAGACGTGGATCTGCTGAAGGGCATCCGGCATCTTCTTTACGACCACGGCTATACGATCAAGGGCGTTCAGAAGCTCTTGAAGACCAACGGCAACAAGTTCGTCGTCGCTGTTGCGCAGGGTGATCTTGCCAGCGTCGAGGCACTTGCCTCGGGTGGCAGGGACAGCGCCCCGGGTGAGCCGCGCGTCGGCATTGCGGAGGAGGATCAATTGGTCGGCCGCGCCAAGCCGCCGATTACCCGCCGCTTCTTCAATTTCGTTGCCGGCGACGACGATCAGGCGGAAGTCTCGATCGGCAAATCGAGCGTCAGCAAGGAGGACAGGGCACTTCTGCAGGAGGCGCTCTACGATCTTCTGGAATGCAAGCGCCTTCTGGATCAAGTGCGGTAGAAGATTGCGTTCGAGCCTCGCCTCCGCGAGCGGGCGGATTCACGCCTGATCCGATCACTCGAGGATTTGAATGACGCGGTGCGTCTGAGGTTCGACGATCACTCTGCGATTGTTGACGACGGTATAAGCATAGCCGTCGACATTCGGAACCTCATGGATTTCGACCGTTTCCGGAAGCGTCGTTCCGACGACGACATCGCCCTCATAGACGACAGAAGGCACCTGCTGCTCCATCACATAGGTGCGAACTTCGCCCGGCAACACGATGGAACCCGTGGGGGCGGGGTCGATGACAACCGTACCCTGCGCGAAGGCAGTGGAGCAGGCCGTCAGCACGGCGGCGGTCGTGGCCAGCATGGTCTTGCGCATAGGACAAATCTCCTTTCCTTACCCAGCCTTGATAAAAAACGCCCCCACGGGCCTGTTGTTCCGGAAAAGGTCACAGCCGCCTGCTGCTGCCTCTGCACTGGCCTTGGCAAAGCTGCCGGCATCTGTGTAGAGAGGATCGCATGAGCGGACTCGTGCGACGAGAACCGTCAGGAGAAACAGAAGGGACAATCCTGATCTGCGTCCGCCTTTCTGCTTCCAAAGTCCATTTCGCAAGGAATTCCCCCTGTGTCTTCTCCCAATGTACTCGGCAAAGCCTACGATGCGTTCCTCTTCGACATGGATGGCACGCTGCTCAACTCCATAGCGGTCGTCGAGCGCGTATGGAGCGAATGGGCAAAGGATCACGGCCTCGAGCCGGAAGTCTTCCTGAAGACGATACACGGCATCCGCGCCAGCGACGTCATCCGTCAGCTGGCGCTCCCCGGTGTGGATCCGAAATACGAGGCGGATAAGCTGCTGGCCGAGGAAATGGAAGATGTCGAAGGTATCATACAGATCCCCGGCGCAATCCGCTTTCTAAACAACATTCCCTTCGATAGGTGGGCGATTGTCACGTCGGCCCCGATCGAACTCGCCAAGCGCCGCATGGCTGCTGCCGGAATCCCGATGCCGAAGGTCATCGTCACCGGCGAGGAGGTTTCGGCAGGCAAACCCAGCCCGGAATGCTATCTGCTCGGCGCCAGCCGCCTGGGAGTCGATCCAAAGCGCTGCCTGGTCTTCGAAGACGCGGTTGCGGGCATACTTGCAGGAGAAGGTGCAGGAGCCGATGTCACCGTCATTACCGCAACACATGCCACACCCTTCGAGACGCCGCATTTCTCGATTGCGGACTACGAGGCATGGACCGTGAAGACAATCGGCGGCAGCGGAATCGGAATCGTCGGAGCCTGAGTGGGATATCGGCTTTTTGCGCGGAGAACGGCTTTTTCCGCTTGCATTGGACGCCGCGAAAAACTAAACGAAACAAGCCGTTTCGGCAGGTCGGGGCGTAGCGCAGCCCGGTAGCGCACTTGACTGGGGGTCAAGGGGTCGCTGGTTCGAATCCAGTCGCCCCGACCATTTATCCCCTTGAAATCTCAGTCAAAACTTGACCATGACCTCGTCATGGAGCAAAGCCGGAAGAAAACCGGCCGCTCGCGAAACCGTGATGATCTGTTATCGCGTTATGCCGGTTTTTACCGGAACAAGTCCGTCCCCCTCAGGGTTAGCCTCCGTCACCCACGCAACACTGGAGGACCCTATGCGTATGAAACTTTTAGCAGCATCGATTTTGGCCCTTGGCATGGCAACATCGGTTTCCTATGCCCAGAGCCAGGGCGCCCCGGCCGGCTCAACGACTTCGCCGCCAATGGTGCCCGAAGCGGAAGACTACCCCTTTGGCCAAGATAACAATCCGCCTGCCAGGGTTGATCCCAATCCAACCGGCAGCATAACCACGACGCCAGGAAGCTCCATGGAAAGCAATTGCTCTGCGTACGACAAGGCACGGACCTCTCCTGGCCGCGGTGACGACCAGACTGATACGGCTGAATTGTGCGGCAACAAGTAACGGGGTGCTGGAAAAAAAGAGGCCGGCTTCCTGCGGGGCCGGCCCTTCCTTGAGGATCACTGGCTGCTCAGTCGGCGCTGTCGACCACATCACGTCGTCTGACGAGCTTCAGGCTCCTGTCCGCCTGGACGATGTAGGTCTCCTCCACCCATCGGCCGGTCGGGTCGATAAACTGGTGGGGAAGAACGGAGCCGGGCGGCGATTTGCTAAGTCGGGCCTGTGGCTGGCCGCCATATGTGATGCTCCCGCGTATCGGCTCAATTCCTTCGGAGCCGCTGGAGCAGCCAGATAACGCGAGTGCAGCCACCAAAATCGTCCAACGAATTTCCATCATTGCCGGCCTTCAAATGTTTTGCCGCGTAACGGCTTAACGTTTTCAATGTTGCGCGTCTTTCGCGCGCAACAGTAGATGGTGCTCTGCTTATGCAGGAAAGCATAAGCTCGGTTGGCGTGCGAAATAAAGTAGGCAAACGGCAGTCAGGGGTGCGAGCACAAGTGCCGTCACGCCAACAACCCACCTCGAACCTCGAGACATTTGTTCCAGTTGCCAAGCCGGAAATCGGCGTGCATACTGTCTATATCGTCGGCCATGGATGGGCGGCTGGCGAATGATGCGGTTGTGCTTTCGCCCTCATGGGAAGTGCGGCTCGATGCTCAATACACCTTTTCATCCCCGTGATTTGCCGCTCTTTTCGGAGGATCTGGATGTGATTTCCGGAGTGCTCGATATTGTCTGCGAGGCGAGGGGGCTGAGCCGTAACACGCCCGAAGCCGAACATCTCGGCGCGCTGATCATCCAGCTCTATCGCCAGGGCGCCAAGGACAGCACAAAACTCGCCGCGCTTGCGCAGGCTTATCTCTAGCCCTCACTTCTCATCGACGGAAATGCGGCAACTATCAATCGTCGTTGGCGGCGTTGAGGTTTTCGGGGCGGATGCCATCGTCGCTTGACGTGCGCGCCCGCAGCCGCACGCCGGGACCGCCTTCGTCCTGATTGCCGCTTGCGATGAAGATCACGCCGGCTGCTTCCAGCGCGTGCTTGGCGGCCAGAAAGGCGCGGGGCTCGCCCGTCCCGTCGCCGTCTTCGAGTGCCTCTATCGCTTCCGGCGTCAGGCCGGACGCAGCGGCAAGCTCATCGATGCTCATCCCGGTCATGGCGCGTGCGCCGCGTATCTGCATTCCTGTGATCATGTTTGGAAGTTTAGCGCGAATGTCGCCGTTCTCAAGTATTTAGGCTGCGACCGGGGCCGTGAAATTCTGTCGGTGGCGGTGTTCGAGCGCAGCGCATCCCCAGACGATGCCGAGGAGAAGATAGACATGCCGCCAATGGTCGATGTCGATGACGTTGCCGACCGCCGCATGGCCGATGATGCAGATCCAGGCGATCATCAGGTAAGGCTGCCATGGCCGGTCCCTGAGGAGGCTCTTGAAACCAAGGTAAAGCGTCCACACGAGCATCGACACGTAGGAGACGAAGCCGAGCCAGCCATAGGTTGTCAGCGTCTTCAGCCAGATATTGTGCTCGTCTTCCGGAAAGATCGTGCCGAACACCATCGGCCCGATGCCGAGCGGCCTTTCCATCATCATCTGGAAGCCGATGCGGTGGCGGTCGAAACGGCCGAGATAGGCGCCGTCATATTCCTGGACGAGTTGCGCGCGTGCGCTGAAAAGATCGCTGACCTGCGGAAACTGCAGCGCGATCAAAAGCGCTGAGACCATCAGGACGATCGCCATCAGCGAGAGGACGAGGATGCGCAGCCGGAAGGCGCCGCTTCGCTCCTTCAGCAGCATCATGAATATGAGCAGCGCGACGGCGAGCAGGAAGAGACCCCAGGCGGCGCGCGAGAACGACAGGAACACGCCGAGCGCGAGGATCAGCAGTGCGGCGGCACGCAACGGCGAGGTCTTCAGGTCGCGCGTCAGAATGCCATGGATGAGGTAGAGGGAAGGGGCGACGAGGAACGGTCCGAAGACGTTCGGATCCTGGAATGCGCCCTTCGCACGGTCGTAGAGCGTGAAGACTTCGGCGCCGGGAAAGGCATGGAAATAGCCGAGGATACCGAGCAACGAGGTGATGACGGCGGCAACGACCCAGGCATTGAACATCAGCGGCAGCCGTTTGGCGTTGTCTTCGATGATTGCCGCATAGAACACCGAGGTCAGGGCCAGGAAGGTCGAGACAGCGACATACATCGGCCCGCCGGTCATATCCTTCATTTGCGTTAGCGACAGCATGCCGCCGACATTGAAGGTGAGGAGTAGGGTCAGAAGCACCGCGGTGTAGCGCGAGATGCGAAGGCCGAGGATGAACCAGATGCCGACAAGCCCCGCCATCCACAGTTCGTAAGGCGCGGGCTCATTAATCACGAAGCCGGCGAGGAAGACGCCGAAGGCGACCATCGCCGAGCCAATGAGGCGCAGTGCGGCGCGCTGCGGTTGGGCGACGCGGAACTGTGTCACCTCGACCGCGCTCAATAGGCGTTTTCCGTGTTGAGCAGCCGGATCGGCGTCAGGAACAATATCTTGAGATCGAACCAGAGCGACCAGTTCTCGATATAGTAGAGGTCGTAGGCCGTGCGGAATTTGATCTTGTCGTCATTGTCGATCTCGCCGCGCCAGCCGTTGATCTGCGCCCAGCCGGTCACGCCCGGCTTGACGCGATGGCGTGCGAAATAGCCTTCCACGATATCGCCCCAGGCGCGATCCTTCGTCTGCGCCAGGACGGCGTGAGGCCGGGGACCGACGAGCGACAGATCGCCCTTTAGCACATTGAACAGTTGTGGCAATTCATCGATCGAGGATTTGCGGATGAAGCGGCCGACCGGCGTCACGCGGGGATCGCCCTTGGTCACCACTGTCTTGGCGTTGTGATCGCTCATGTTGGTGTACATCGAGCGGAACTTGAAGACGTTAATGACCTCGTTATTGAAGCCATGCCGCTTCTGCATGAAGAAGACAGGCCCCTTGGACGTCAGCTTGATTGCGATGGCGGTGAGGATCATCACCGGCCAGAGCAGGGCAAGGGCAAGCGATGCGAAGAAGATGTCGAAGCCGCGCTTGGCGACGGAATCCCAATCACGGATCGGCTTCTTGAAAATGTCGAGCATCGGCACGGAGCCGACGTGGGAATAGGCACGCGGCCGGAACCGCAGCCGGTTGGCATGGGCGGCAAGGCGAATATCGACCGGCAGGATCCAGAGTTTCTTCAGGAGCTGCAGGATACGGGCCTCGGCACTGAGCGGCAGCGCGATGATCAGCATGTCGATCCGGGTGAGCCGCACGAATTCTACCAGCTCGGCAACAGTGCCGAGCTTCGGATAGCCGGCGACCATGACCGGCGAGCGCTTCTCACCCCGATCATCGAAGATGCCGCATATGCGGATGTCGTTGTCTGCCTGTTGCTCGAGAATGCGGATCAGATCCTTGGCAGGTTCGCCGCCGCCGACGATCACGGCGCGGCGCTCCATGACGCCGTTGCGCGCCCAGTTGCGGATGCCGTAGGCGACCAGGAAGCGCGACCCAAGCAGGAAGAGCGAGGCAAGCGAGAACCAGGCGATATGCAGGTTTATCTGCGACCATGGGAGATCGCGGAAGAGCGAAAAGATCACTTCCGTTCCGGTAAAGGCGGCTGCCCAGGCACTGAGGATGCGCGGCAGCAGGCGAACGCGGGCTCTGAGCGCCGGAATGGAATAGGTATCCGCAAGCTGCAGAGCCATAACGCCCAGCGCCGCCACGGCGGCTGCCATGCCCGCGCGTGCAGCAAGGCTTTCGCTACCGTCGCCGGGCCAGATCAGGAAGGCGAGCAGCCCGATTGCGAATTGCGAGACGAATTCGAAGAGGCGCAGCTGGCCGATGACCATCGACGGCGAACGCGTTCCCTCGCGGAACTGTTCGGCGATCTGCCGGGCATAAGGGTTGATCTGTCCCGGCGTTTCCTGGTCGCCGCCGTCGGCGTTGCCCGCGGAGACCCGCTTGCGCAGGGCTTCCACGTCGAACTGATCGCTTTTCTCTGCTTTGTTCATGGGCTTCAGCCGCTCGTTGTCTCAAACGGCATTAGCAGAAAGGCCCTAAGAAAGATTTACGGATGCCTCATAGGTTTCGGAGGTCGGCGCCCCCTCGACGAGCGTGTGGTACAGTTTCAGGACATCTCTTGCCATCACGGCAGCGGAAAAAACGGATTTCACCGAGTCGATCGAAGGCATCACGGCATGATGCCAGCCGGGTGTCGTCAGCGCTTCGGCCATGACGCGGGCAAGGTCATCCGCGTTGTCAGGTGCGACGAGAGCGGGGCTGTTCCCACCGAGCACTTCCGGGATGCCGCCGACGCGGCTGGCGATGACGGTCTTTCCGGCGCCGAGCCCTTCGAGGATGATGTAGGGCATGGCTTCGGCGCGGGATGGCACCACCAGGTTCTGCGACATCCCGAAGGCTTCCTGCACACGCATGGGCGGCAGCATGCCGATGCGCTTGCCGAGGCCGCGTTCGACCATCATATCGCGGTATTTCTCGCGATCCGGCCCGTCGCCGATCATCAGCGCCGAGAGGGGCCGTCCGATCAGCCGTTCGGTTTTGGCAAATGCGTCCACAAACAGATCGGGACCCTTGAGGTCCCGGAGCATGCCGACATAGATGAAATGCACAGCATCGGATCGTGTGGGGATGATCTGAAAATCCCGCTCTCCGATCCCGTTGTAGATCAGCCGCGTCATGGGCCTCGGCCGTCCGACCTTCTTTGCATAGGTGTCGCGCTCGTATTCGCAGATGAAGACGAGGGCGTCGGTGAAATATTCCTGCAGCCGCTCCATCCGCAGAATGAACTGTCCGGTGAGCGACGAGCGGGAATAGTGCAGGCTTCCGCCATGGGCGGTATAGAGGCGGGCTACGCGATACCTGTTCACCCGCAAGGCTGAGCCGACAAGCCGCGCGAGCACGCCGCCCTTGGCGCCGTGTCCGTGCAGCACGTCCGGCCGCAAACTTTTGATTTTGTTGTATGTGTCCCATATCACGCCGATATCGGAGAGCGCGACGGAGCGCCGGATCGGTATGCGCGTCAGCCCGAGCGAGAGATAGGGACGGATATCGTCGAACAGCCGGTCCTCGTGCTCGCCCCCGGTGGAACTGTCGCAGAGGATGCCGACCTCATGTCCCGCCTTGCTGTGTTCTTCCACCAAATCGCGAACATGGCGGAATATCCCGCCAACGGGGGACCTGAAACAATGGAGTATGCGGAGAGGTCGCTGTTCTGCCATCAGCGATCAGAACAGCCGTTCGCGGACATAGATCGTGTCGCCGGCGATGATCGAGGATGAAATGTTGACGCGTCCGGTCAGCACTTGGCCGTTGATCTTGCGGGTGACGTCGACCGTGCCCTGATTGGCGCGGGAGGTGAAGCCGCCGGCAACGGCGATCGCGTTCTGCACCGTCATGCCCGGCACATAGGAATACTGGCCCGGCTGGCCGACTTCGCCCATGATGAAGATGGAACGGTAGCGATCGACATCGATCGTCACGTCGGGGTCGCGCAGATAACCCTGCTGCAGTTTTTGGGCGATCTGGCCGGAAAGCTGCTGCAGCGTGCGTCCGCGCGCAGGCACCTGTCCGACGAGCGGGAAGGCGATGTAGCCGGCCTGATCGACCATATAGGTATTGGTCATGCTCGGCTGATCAAAAACGGTGATGCGCAGCCGGTCGCCGCTGTCGAGCGCATAGGGCTGGATGGTGGCCTGATTGAAAGCTCTCGGCGCGGGCTTATAGGTGTTGCAGCCGCTCAATGCCGCCGTCATTGCGACAAGGCTCAGAGCCAGAAGCGTCTTGGGCTGGGCGAAAAGCATCCGCGTTATGCTCACAGGAAACGAACTCGATGCTGCCGTTATCGATCCGTTAGGGTTAATGGCCGGTAAAAATGCGTCGGATTTTTTGCCTTTCGCCCGGTCACGCTTTGCTTTGCTTGTGCCAGGCAACATTAACCGTCGGGTTACTATAGTCGTTTACGCTTCGCGCCATGTTTGTTCTTGGAGTACGAGTATGTCCGGCGTAGCGGGTAATCAGGATGTGGACATCGACCTTGGCCAGCTCGCGCGAGGAGTCTGGACGCGCCGGCTAAAGGTTCTCGCGATCACGCTGATCGGGGCAGGGGTTGCCTTTGCCGGCGCCAAGATGATCTCGCCGAAATACCGTGCCGAAACGCGTCTGCTGATTGAGCAGCGCGCACCGGCCTTCGCCAATACGGGGTCGAACGACGGCAATGCCGGGCCGCTGCTCGACGAGTTGAACATTGCGAGCCAGGTTCAGCTCCTGCAGTCCGCCGATATCATCAAGCAGGTCATCAACAGCGAGAAGCTCTATGAGCTGCCCGAGTTCGACAATGCCGCCAACGGCTCGGCGCTGAGCGATATCCTCGTGGCGCTGCAAATCAAGAAGAACCCGCTCGAAAATCCGCCGGAAGAGCGGGTGATCGACGCGTTCATGGAACGTCTCCAGGTTTACCAGGTTCCGGGTTCGCGCGTCATCGGCATCACCTTCACGTCGAAAGACCCGAAGGTTGCCGCGCGCATCCCGAATGCCATGGCGAATGTCTATCTTGCGACGCAGAGCGGCGCGAAACTCGATACGAACTCCGAAGCCACCCGCTGGCTCGAGCCGGAAATCGACAGCCTCCGCCGGAAGGTGAGCGAGGCCGAGCAAAAGGTTGCCGAATACCGGGCCAAGCACGGCCTCCTGCCAACGAACGGCGGCAGCAATTTTCCCCAGCAGCAGCTCAATGATATCTCAGCCGAGCTGACCCGCGTGCGCGGCGAGAAGGCAAATGCGGAGGCACGCGCCCAGTCCGTCCGCAACGCCCTTGCCTCCGGCGAGGCGTCGGATACGCTGCCGGACATCATAGCGTCGCAATCCATGCAGCGCCTGAAGGCCACCGAATCGGGCCTCCAGTCGCAGATTTCCGATCTCAGCACGTCGCTGCTCAACAACCATCCGAGGCTGAAGAGCCTGCGTGCGCAGCTTGCCGACATCAAGACGCAGATCCGCCAGGAGACGCAGAAGATCCTGGCCAGCATCGAGAGCGAGGCGAAGGTCGCCGGTCTTCGGGCCGCCGAACTCGAGCGCCAGTCCGGCACGTTGCAGGCAAACAGCGCCCAGGCGGGCGAGGACGAGGTCGGCCTCAATGCGCTGCAGCGCGAGGCGAACGCCCAGCGCCAGCTGCTCGAAACCTACCTCGCGCGCTATCGGGAAGCCGCTTCCCGCGCCGACAGCAATTCAAGCCCGGCGGATGCGCGCATCGTCTCGCGCGCCATCGAGCCAGTCGATCCGTATTTCCCGAAAGTCGTGCCGATCGTTGCCGTTGCCGCCATCGCGACACTGATCACGAGCGCGATCGTCATCATGCTGGCTGAGCTCTTCAGCGGCCGGGCTTTGCGCCCGGTCGTCGGCAGCGTCGAGCCCGCCGCCGCGCCGATCGAGGAAGGCAGGCAGGCCGCCGCGACGCCGAAAGCCAGGCGTGATGTCAAGCCCAGCATGCTTTCGGCACCGGTGGAGGAGGAGCCTGCGGAGGAGGCTTCCGCAGAACCACATGCAGCTCTGCAAGAAGAAAACGAATTTTCGATCAGCTCCGTCGCGGACTACCTGACGAGCAGCCGGGCAACGCTCGCCGTCGCGATATCGCCAACCGGTGATGATGGCTCCGCGGCAACCGTTACACTTGCCCGCACGCTGACCGATGCCGGTCGGCGCGTGGTTCTGGTCGACATGACCGGTTCCGGCTATCCGACCGAGCTGATGGCTGAGGATCCGAACGCGCCGGGCGTCACCGATCTGCTCTGCGGTGCTGCCGCCTTCGGTGAAACGATCCATGGCGACCGTCACTCCGACGCGCACCTGATCCCGCAAGGCACCAGCGATATCCGTCAGGCGATGCGCGGCGCAGACCGGCTTTCGCTGCTGCTCGATGCATTGTCCTCTGCCTACGACCTCGTGATCGTCGAGTGCGGCGCAGCCGATGTTGCCGGCGTCTCCCGCCTCACGCGCAGCAAGGATGTCGAGATCATCCTTTCGATGCCGGAGGTGATCGAAGAGGAATTCGTCTTCGCGATGACGGAGTTCGAGAAGGCGGGCTATCAGCGAGTCGTGCTGATGTCCGGCGGCGAGGCCATCGCGGAAGACCTCCGGCGTCACGCTGCCTGATCAGGCGCCGATCTTTGCCCGGATGCGCTGTGCGAATTTATAGAGATCCGGGCGGGCCTTGATATAGGCCTTGCTCCGCGTGATCATCCGGTGTGCAATCCCGGCGATGCGTCCGATAGCAGAGACCGGCAGCACGACGTCGTGGTGATCCGTTTCGATCGGTGCCCAGGAGCGCTTGTAGACCTGGTCGCCGAGGCCGAAATCGAAGAGCGCAGTGCCCTTCCCATGCAGGCCGGAAATCATCTGCCAAAAGAGGAATTCGCCCGGGCTTGCATCGGCCGCCAGGCTCTCGTCGATCGAGCTGAATTGGCAGACCACGTGATCGCCCTTGCGCGAAATGCCGGACAGCGCCGCGATATGGCCTTCATTCTCGCCCTTGAGACGGATCGCGTGCATCTGCAGCCCGAAATCATCGCCGTTGCGACTATCGATCAGGCTATGGAGGAAAGCCCGCGTATCCGCATCCGCAAAGACGTCAAGCAGCCCGAGTGCCTTGAAGCGCTCGGCTTTCTGCGCAAAGAACTGCTCAAGAAAGGCGTGCTGCTCATCGGCCATCCCGCCTGCGACATAGTCGAAGCCGCCAATGGCCTCGAGCCGCTTCGATTGCACCCGAAACTTTTTCCGGCGGCTCTTGGCGTTCAATTGCTTGAGGGTCGCCTCGAAGTTTTCAAGCAGCGGCAGCTGATAGGCGTGGTTCTGGTTCTGCACCACCGGCAGCAGGCCGAGCGGGTTCCTCCGGCCGCGCCATTCCAGCGGGATGTTCTGCAGCAGCAGCAGATCGGCCTTGCCGCGGAGGGCGTGGCGAAGGCTCTTTGCGAAACGATGCGCGTCGAGATCACCGCTGCCGTGGAGAACATGCTCCGAGAAAAGCCCGGTATTGATATTGCTGTGATCGGCACCGATGAATTTCGCGATCCGCACGCCATGGACGCGTTCGATTTCAACCGGCAGGATAAAGGCCGTCTCTAGCCCGCAGACGCCCCGCAAAATGGCGAGCGGCCGTCTGTAGGCGCTGACCCAGCTGTGACACCAGTCATAGGCCTGATGGAGCGATGTCAGATTGTTCCGCTCCAGCGCGCGCCAATCCTTTTCCAGCGGTGCCATCGTGTCGAAGACCGTGACATCGAGTTCTGCGACCGCGAGCTTCGCACCAAGTGAGTGAAGGCTTGCGATGCTGGTCTCGGCTTTCGCCGCTTCGTCGAGCGGCGGTTGATGGGCATCGAGCTTTTGCGTCTGCACGGGTCTTCTCCGGTCAAGATGGCTTGGCCGGAAGCATAAAGGGCGAGTGCCTTCATTTGGCTTAAATGCAAGAGGGGAGGCCGTCTTTTCCGCGGATCACGGTTATTCCGGCGTTAACGGCACTCACTTCGGCCGCGGGCCGGCCATCCATTTGATGATCAGCATAGCTGGTAGAACCCAAAGAAGGCCGGTCAGCGAGAAATAGAGAAGGTGGACCCACCACGGGGATTCCGCGAGCGTCGCGACGGCGATCGTGTTCGCCAAAAGCGCATAAAGAATCACGAGAACGACGATGAGGATCGTGCCGATGAATTTGCGCAAGCGGACGGGCATGAATTCTCTTTCCGGAACATATGGAGCGGCGCGACGGCATGCCGCAAAGCTTCGGGGCTTGTTTTGCATGAGCCGGTGGGGCAAATCAACTGCCGGAAAGAAGGAGCAATCATGGCTGTCGCGAACTCGACCACGGAACAGGCGATCTTGAGCGAGGTCCACAGGCTGGACAGGAACCGCCGCGCGCTCCGCATGTGGCTTGGTTTCGTGCTTCTCGCGCTCGTCAGTCTCGTCCTCGTCGGCGGCGCGACGCGGCTTACCAATTCCGGCCTCTCGATCACCGAGTGGAAGCCGATCCATGGGATCGTTCCGCCGCTCACTGCCGCCGAATGGGAGGAAGAGTTCAAGCTCTACCAGCGCATCCCCGAATTCCAGCAGTTGAATAGCGACATGACCGTCGAGGATTTCAAGACCATCTTCTGGTGGGAATGGGCGCATCGGCTGATCGCCCGCGGGGATCGGCGTCATTTTTGCTTTGCCGCTTGCCTATTTCTGGGTGGCGGGCATGGTCGAACGGCATCTGCGCTGGCCGCTCATCGGTATCCTGGCGCTCGGCGGCCTGCAGGGCTTCATCGGCTGGTGGATGGTCTCTTCCGGTCTTTCGGTCCGCACCGATGTCAGCCAGTATCGCCTGGCGACGCACCTCGTCATGGCCTGTCTGATCTTTGCGGCCTGCATGTGGATCATGCGCGGCCTTTCTCCCCATTCGGATGACACCGCGCCCACCGCGAGCTCGCGGACATGGGCTGCGATAATCGCAGCCCTCTCGCTCTTCCAGATCTATCTCGGCGCGCTGGTTGCCGGCCTCGATGCAGGCTTCACCTACAACACCTGGCCGCTGATGGATGGCGCGATCATCCCGTCCGATCTTCTTATCCAGCAGCCCGCCTGGATCAACTTCTTTGAAAACCCGAAGACCGTACAGTTCATCCATCGCGCCGGCGCCTACGCGCTCTTCGCGCTCGCGTTGATCAACATGGTGATCGCGCTCCGCGCAGCCCCTCAAACTACCCACGCCCGCCGCGCCGTCGTCCTCTTCGCGCTCGTCGCGCTGCAGGCCGCAATCGGCATCGCCACACTCCTCCTGCAGGTCCCGCTTCATTGGGGTCTTCTGCACCAGGCCGGCGCCCTCGTCGTCCTGGGCTTCGCCGTCGCCAACTGGCGCGCCTTCTACGGCGAGTTTCCGCGCGACACGATAGTTGCCGAAAGAGACTGAGCAGGAGGTGGCGTCGGGCGCTTACCGCAAAATCCCGTCGAGCGCCGGCATGCCGAAATGGCGGCCGCGGCGATGAGCAGATAGCAGATCAGCCGGAAGGTGCTCTCCTTGCTCCGGCCGCCATCGCGAACACCTCGCGCCGGTCGGCGCTGTGCCAGGCAGGTGGAATCATGCCGAGCGTCGCAAGTCCGTCAATGAGCAGCAAAATGGGCGGAATCAGCTTCGGGCTGACGATCGCGCCGCCGAGCGGAATGAAGATCAGCGCCGCCGCCCCGAGGCCCGAAAGCCGCGCGCGAGCCCGGCAACGAAGGCCAAAAAAAGATCAACGTAAGCATACCATCCTCCGACAGCGCTGCGGAAAACCATTCGGCAACGCCCGCCGAAGCGTATCGTTCGGCATGTCGGCGGGGCTCCGGACGGTTTACGAGGCGAGCATCAGGTCCATGTTCTGGACGGCTGCGCCCGAGGCCCCCTTGCCGAGATTGTCGAGCAAGGCGACGAGGTTGACCTGGCCCGCGCCGGGCGTTCCGAACACGAAGAGCTTCATCGTGTCCTTGCCGGCAAGCTCGACGGCATCAATGCGTGGAAGCGTGCGGCTTTTCTCGAGCGGCACGACCGTGACGATGTCCTGGCCGGCATAATGTGCCGTCAGCGCCGCATGGATGCTCTCTAGCGTCACGTCACCCGGGAGATCGTCGAGATAGAGCGGCACCTGCACGATCATGCCCTGCGGGAACTTGCCGACGGAAGGCGAGAAGATCGGTGCGCGGTCGAGCAGACCATGGATTTTCATCTCCGGCACATGCTTGTGGGTCAGCGGCAGGCCGTAAAGGAAATGCGGCGCGGTGATCGCGTCTTCGCGGCTTTGGTCTTCGATCTGCGCGATCATCTGCTTGCCGCCGCCGGTATAGCCGGAGACCGCGTTGACGGTGACCGGATAGCCGTCCGGCAGGATGCCGGCGGCACGCAGCGGCCGGATGAGGCCGATGGCGCCCGTCGGATAGCAGCCCGGATTGGCGACGAAGCGGGCGGCCCTGATCTTACCGGCCTGCTCCTTGTCCATCTCGGCAAACCCGTAGGCCCAGCCGGGATTGACGCGGAAGGCGGTCGACGTGTCGATGACACGCGCATTGTTGTTCGCCGAAACCATCTGAACAGCTTCCTTCGACGCATCGTCGGGCAGGCAGAGGATGGCTATATCCGCGCTGTTCAGCATGTCCTCGCGCATTGCGGCATTGCGGCGTTCGGCTTCCGGAATGGACAAAAGCTCGACATCACGGCGGCCGGCCATGCGCGTGCGGATCTGCAGACCCGTCGTGCCGTGTTCGCCATCGATGAAGATTTTCGGTGCCATGATAATCCTGCGCTTTCAATGAGTTCGGATTGCTTCCGGATCAATGTGCCATGAAGTTGAGTCAGTTTGATAACGGCTTCAGCGTGCCGCCGCGCGCCTCTCGGCGCGGAGCCCCAGCATATACATCGCCACTGTCGCCCCCGCAATGGCGGTGATGTCCGCGTGATCGTAGGGCGGCGAGACCTCGACCACGTCCGCGCCGCGGATATCGAGCTGCTGCAGGCGCTGCAGGACCGAAAGAATCTTGGCGCTCGACGGCCCGCCCGCAACCGGCGTGCCAGTGCCCGGCGCATAGGCCGGATCGAGGCAGTCGATATCGAAGGTCAGATAGGCCGGAGCGCCATTCGTGTGCGAGATCACTATCGAAGCGATCTCGGCGGCGCTCATCTCTTCGACCTGGTGGCCGTAGAGAATCCGGATGCCGAAATCCTCCGGCGCGTGGGTGCGGATGCCGATCTGGATGGAGCGGCCGGGATCGATGATGCCGTCGCGGACGGCGCGCGCCACGAAGGAGCCGTGGTCGATCCGCCGTTCGTCGTCGAGCCAGGTATCCTGATGTGCGTCGAACTGCACCAGCGCCAGCGGTCCGTGCCTGGCGGCATGCGCTTTCACGATCGGCCATGTGACATAGTGATCGCCGCCGAGCGTCAGCATGAAGGCGCCGCTGTCTAGAATTGTGTTTGCCTGCCGCTCGATGGCCGCCGGTGTCTCTTGGTGATTGCCGTAGTCGAGCAGGCAGTCGCCGTAGTCGATCACCGCCACCTCGGCGAAAATCTCGCGATTGAAGGGATACTGCGGATCGTTGTCGAAGATTGCCGAGGCGCGGCGGATCGCCTGCGGCCCGAAGCGCGTTCCCGGTCTGTTGGAGGTCGCTGCGTCAAAAGGGACGCCCCAGACGACAGCGTCGGCACCCACGAGATCCTTCGTGAACCGCCGCCGCATGAACGAAAGCGCGCCGGCAAAGGTCGGATCGGTGGCCGTCGAAGTGAGGCTGGTTGCCGTAAAGGCGTGATCGATCGACTTCTCTGCCATGGCGTCCCTCCATCATAGCTTGGCGGGACGTTGGACAATCAGAGCCGACAAGGCAAGCCCGAAGGAAGCGAAATTCCGGCCTCTCAGGACGCCTTGGCTTCGAATGCCGGCGGAAAGTCGCCGAGCGCCTTGGCCTCGTTGACGCGGGCGCCGATATCTTCCTCGATGATCGACTCCAGCTGCGAAAAGCTGTCAATCACGTAGTAGATTGGCTGGACGATGTCGATCCGGTATGGCGTCCTCAGCACCGTCATCAGGTCGAAGGGCCGGAACTCGCATGCCTCGCCCTCCATCGCCGCCCGCGTCTCGCTGGGCGAGGAGACGATGCCGGCGCCGAAGCAGCGGCGTCCCTGCGACGTGTTGATCAGGCCGAATTCCACCGTGAACCAGAAAATCCGGAACAGATGCCAAGAATATCCCTTTCCGAGGCCGACAGCCTTCTCGCCGAAGCGGCGCACGAAATTGGCGTAGCTCTGGTTGGTCAGCAGCGGACAATGGCCGAAGACCTCGTGGAAGATGTCCGGCTCCTCGATATAGTCGATGTGTTCGCGGCGGCGGATGAACGTCGCCAGTGGAAACCTGCCCTGCGACAGCAATTCATAGAAGCGCGACGGCGGGATGAGGGCTGGCACCCCTTCCACGCCGAAGCCGGTGGTTTCATTGAGGCGCCGGTTGACGTCGCGAAGCTGCGGAACCTTGTCCGGCTTCAATCCGAGCGTCTTCACGCCGTCCAGATATTCCCGGCAGGCTTTGTCGGCGAGCAGCGTCATCTGGCGCTGATAAAGCTCGTTCCAGATTTGGTCTTCCTCGGCCGTGTAGTGATAGATGCCGTCCGCATCCGGCAGGTTCGCCGTGTAGGTGCTTTCCTTGGTCATGAGCGGCCTCCCGTTCTTCTGATCCAATGAGTTGGGGCAATTTCAGTCGCCGGCTGTCATGTCACCACCATTATATCCCGGAAATGCGGGTAAACATTTCAGCATTGCCGGATTATGGTTAGAAAATGGGAGAATAATCCGCGAAGAGAGGAAAAAATGAAAGAAAATGTGAAAGCGGCCCGCAAACTCCTGCAGCTTGTGCAGGCCGGCAGCGGTCTGTCGCTTGCCGAACTCGCCGAAAAGGCCGGCATGTCGCAAAGCACCGCCTGGCGCAAAATGCAGGAACTCGAGACGGAAGGCGTCATTCGCAAGCGCGTGGCGCTTCTCGATCCGGCCAAGCTTGATCTCAAGCTCTGCATCATCGCCCATGTGACGTTGGAGGATCACCACGAGGAGGCGATCGAAGCCTTTGCCGCCGCAGTGCGCGACCGGCCCGAGATCATGGAATGCTACGCGCTGTCCGGGACGTTCGACTATATGCTGAAGATCAGGGCGCGCGACGTCGAGGCCTACGAAGCCTTCATGACACGCTACCTGATGCGCAATCCGCATGTGCGCAACGTGGTTTCGAGCTTCGTCCTGCGCGAACTGAAGTCGACGACCGAGCTGCCGATCTGACGGCCGGTTGCGAGGGTGGCAAAAAGAAAAGGCCGGGAAAACCCGGCCTTCGCAAAAAAATCCGTATGCCGAAGCGATTAGCGCTTCGAGAACTGGAACGAACGGCGGGCCTTGGCCTTACCATACTTCTTACGCTCGACGACGCGGCTGTCGCGGGTCAGGAAGCCACCCTTCTTGAGCACGCCGCGAAGGCCCGGCTCGAAGTAGGTGAGTGCCTTGGAAAGACCGTGACGAACGGCACCGGCCTGGCCGGAAAGACCGCCGCCTGCAACAGTTGCAACGATGTCGAACTGGCCGTCGCGGCTAGCTGCGACGATCGGCTGGCGCAGGATCATCTGCAGGACCGGACGGGCGAAGTATGCCGAAAAGTCCTTGCCGTTGATGGTGATTTTGCCTGAGCCGGGCTTTAGCCAAACACGGGCTACGGCGTCCTTACGCTTGCCGGTCGCATAGGAGCGGCCAAGCGAATCGACCTTGCGGACGTGAACGGGAGCAGCTGCTTCCGACGACGTGCCGAGATCCTTCAGGGAGGAGAGGTCTGCCATTCTTAGGCGCTCCTTACATTCTTCTTGTTCAGCTTGGCGACGTCGAGGACGGCCGGCTGCTGTGCTTCATGGGGATGGTTGGAACCGGCGTAGACGCGGAGGTTCTTCATCTGGCGGCGGCCGAGCGGGCCGCGCGGAACCATGCGCTCAACGGCCTTCTCAAGGACGCGCTCCGGGAAGCGGCCTTCGATGATCTGGCGAGCGCTACGCTCCTTGATGCCGCCGGCATAACCGGTATGCCAGTAGTAGACTTTGTCGGAATACTTCTTGCCGGTGAAAACGACCTTGTCGGCGTTGATGACGATAACGTTGTCGCCGTCGTCAACGTGAGGCGTGAAAGTAGCTTTGTGCTTGCCGCGCAGACGCATAGCGATGATGGAAGCGAGACGGCCAACGACAAGCCCTTCGGCGTCGATGATCACCCACTTCTTCTCCACCTCTGCAGGCTTCTGGGAGAAGGTTGCCATAGTAAATTCTCTCTTTCGGATCCCTGAGCCCGAGGGCCAAGGGCGTTTCTTGTTGCTTGGTTTGACGCACCCGAAGGCGCGCCAAAAAGAAAGCCGCCCGGAAAGGCTGCCTTTCTGGCGCGGTGTATAGAGGGAAAGGCTTTTACGGTCAATATTACTTATTCGCTCTACTATAAAAAATACGGAACAAAATCAATGTGTTGATTATGTGGTAATATGTTACCGTAAATTTATCGCGGTGGAATCGAATAAGTTGCCGTTGCGTGGGCCACCAATTCGGCCGAATTCTGTTGAAAGATGGCCGCCTCGATGACGGCGAGCCGCTTTCCGAGCTTGAGGATTTTGCAGGTGCAGGTCGTCGGCTGCAGCTTCGGCAGACGCAGGAAGTTGATGTTGAGGCTGGTGGTGACGGCAAGCGCGACGGGGCCGACATGGGCGAGCACCGCGGCGTAGGCGGTGACGTCCGCTAGCGTGAAGAGGGCAGGGCCGGACACGGTGCCGCCGGGGCGCAGGTGCCGGTCGGATGGATCGAGCCGCATCGAGACGCTGCCGGGCGTAATGTCCGTCACCGTGAAGACGCGGCCGTCTGTATGGATTTGCGGGAAGTCGGTTTCCAGAAATTGGTGGAGCTCCGCGATCGTCATCACCGGTTGCATCGCTTCTCCTCGAAATTGCCGGTAGCTTGTGCCAGAACTGTTAGCACGAAATCGCAATGTGAGGAGTTAGACCATGGCCGAAGTCGTATCCTTCAGGAAGGATCCAAGCAAAGCGGGTGAGGGTGCACTCGTCCTTCGCCAGTTCAGCGACGGCATATTGCGGCTGACATTCAACAATCCGCCGGCCCACGCGCTTTCGATCGCGGTCATGGAAACGCTGATGGGCGAACTGCAAAACGCCGCAAAGGACACGGCTGTCCGCGTCGTGGTCATCGCATCGACCGGCACCGTTTTCTCGGCCGGCCACGATCTCAAAGAACTGACGGCCCATCGCGCCGATCCGGACGGCGGGGTGGCCTTCTTCGAGGAGACATTTGCACTCGCTGCCGATCTGATGCTGGAAATCATCCGCCTACCGAAGCCGGTGATCGCGGAGATCGAAGGCCTGGCAACGGCAGCAGGCTGCCAGCTCGTGGCCTCCTGCGATCTGGCGATCTGCACCGACAACGCGACCTTCTGTACGCCGGGTGTCAATATCGGGCTCTTCTGCTCGACGCCCATGGTCGCCGTTACGCGCGCCGCGCACCGCAAGCAGGCGATGGAAATGCTGCTCACCGGCGAGACGATCGATGCCTCGACCGCCAAGGATTTCGGCCTCGTCAACCGTATCGTGCCTAGGCAGTACCTGACGCAGGTCGTGACGAAATACGCGTCCGTCATCGCCTCGAAATCGCCGCTGACGCTGAAGATCGGCAAGGAGGCCTTCTACCGCCAACTCGATATGCCTGTGGAAGAAGCCTATAGCTATGCGGCCCAGGTGATGGTCGACAACATGCTGACCGCGGACGCGGAGGAAGGCATCGGCGCGTTCCTTGCAAAGCGGATGCCGGAATGGACGGGCGAGTAGCAGGAAGGCAATGTTCGAAGTTCGTCCCGCAAGCATTCCCAAGGAGGAACTGCAAGCGCGTTGTCGGGCAATGGCGCTGCGCATCAACTGTGGCCGTATTTCGGAAATTCTCAACGAGAAGCGTGCCGTCAGCCCCGCTTCGCCTCGACCGTTATTTTGGTAGCGATCCGCAGTTTTGGCTCAATCTGCAATCTGTTGCCGTTGCCGAGCGTGAAAACGGCGAGCGGATTTCGGAAGAGGATCCAGCTCAATCTGCTGCGTAGGCCTTACCCCAGCTTCAGGATCAGTCCGCCGAGAGCGATGACCGCACCGGCGATGTAGCGCCAGACGCTCGCCTTTTCCTTCAGCACTACGACGGAAATGATGAGTGCGAAAAGGATCGACGTTTCCCGCAGCGCGGCGACGGTGGCGATAGGCGCCTTTGTCATGGCCCAGAGGGCGAACCCGTAGGAGGCAATCGAGCCTGAGCCGCCGAGGAGTCCGCGCCACCAGTTGTAGCGGACGTGAATGGCGACGGTGAAGAGCCCGTGCCGGCCGATCGCCCAGGCGAAGAGCAGCACCGGCGGCAGCAGCGCCATCCACAGCGTATAGGAAATAGCATTGCCGGAAATGCGCGCGCCAATGCCGTCGACATAGGTATAGCTGGCGATGACGCAGGCGTTGACGAGCGCGAGCATGATGGCGTGCCGGCTGCCGTGCCGCGCCTCGAAGGCAAGCGTCAGAATGCCGGCGCAGATCGTCATCGTGCCGATGAGAGCGCCGCCCGAAAGGCTCTCGTTCAGTACGAAACCGCTTGTGGCGGTGATTAGGAGCGGCGCGCAACCGCGCATCAGCGGATAGACGAGGCCGATATCGCCTGCGCGGTAAGCGGCCGCTACCAACTGAAAATACGCAAATTGCAGGATCGCCGATGCGCCGATGAAAGGCCAGGCCGCAGGCTGCGGCAATGGCAGGAAGGCCAGGAACGGCATCGCCGCCACGGCCCCGCCGGCGGAAACTAGCGCCGCGTCCAGCGACTTGTTGGTTCCCGCCTTGATGATCGCGTTCCATGTTGCGTGCAGAAATGCGCCGAAGAGAACGAGCAGAATGACGTCGAGGGACACGATGCGGACCGGAATGGAGAAACGGGAGGCAATCTGGAGGGAACACGGTATGAGCCGCGTTCACGTAGAAATCAATCTTGCGGGCGGATTTTGCAACCAGCGGCTGGCCTTCTGTTCAGAAATGGGAATTGTGACATTCAAATTCCCGGTTAAGGCATTGCAAAATCGGCGCGTAAAGCGTGCGCTCGACATGCGTTCATTTTAGTCATACTTATTCAACTATGAGATGTTTCTAATAGATATGAGAACGAAAAAGGAACAAAAGGAAGACGAAAGAAGCTTAATAGATGATAATATTTCTCCGCTTAGTCCTCCTTCGATTTATACTTCTGTAATAAAGAGATTGTTCTATAATTTTGCTATATCCATTTTGATGCAAACCCAAGTAGTAATTCGAATCATTTCGAACAGCCAAAAGTCGGCTGCTGAATGGTTCCGGCCTTTACGAAATCGTTTTCGCATCGCTGCGGAGGATTACAAGTAATTGTCCGGCACAAAGAACATCCCGTCCAGGTTGTCGATGCTCTGGCAATTGAGAACCGGGCAGGATCGGTCGTCTCTTGTCGGTATGTTCTTCCACTCCGCGTATTCGTTGGCATCGCAGTAGCGGCTGTTGCGGACGTAACGATCGTAGAGCGGCAGGCCGCGCGGCGAGGTCCAGCGGAAGATGACGGCGCCCTCATTGTGGATGGCGGCACGCGCGCTCTGGCAGGTCATGGAAAGCGGATTGTAGCGGGAGATCGCCAGTGCCGGCGTGGCCGCAAGGACAAGTGCTGCGACGAGAGCAAGTTTTCTCATGGGTTGTTCCTCCTTGGATCCTGAGCGCGTATATATACGCCCGAAAAAAGCCGCCGGTTTCAACTTTTTGCAGATAGTGGCGGCTGGAGGAAAGCCGATGAACCACGACCGTTATCCTGATGATTACATTGCCGGAATTCTGAATTCCGTGAAGACGATTGCGCTGACCGGCGCGTCGCCCAATCCGGCACGGCCGAGCAACGGCGTGATGGGCTATCTCCTGTCGCGCGGCTACAATGTCATTCCCGTTAATCCCGGGCAGGCAGGCAAGCAGATCCAGGGCCAGCTCGTCTACGCCCGGCTCGCCGATATCCCAGTGCCGGTCGATATGGTCGATGTGTTTCGCGCTTCCGAATATCTCCAGGACGTGGTGGATGAGGCTCTGACGCTTATCTGGAGGCCGAAGGTAATCTGGTCGCAGCTTGGCGTGCGCGACGATGCTGCCGCGGCGAAGGCAGAAGCGGCCAGTATAAAGGTCGTGATGGACCGCTGCCCCGCAATCGAAATCCCGCGCCTTGCCGCATGAGTGCATGGATTTTTCCGGGAACGTCCGATGGTTGAAACGCAAAGCGGTTAACTTTTGCGGATCGTAGTCTATGCTCCCGCCATCAATAGCGACGGGAGGACGACATGGCGAAGAACGATCCGGGTTTCAACACGCTGGCAATCCATGCCGGTGCGCAGCCCGACCCGGCGACGGGGGCGCGGGCGACGCCGATCTACCAGACGACAGCCTTCATCTTCAACGATTCCGATCACGCCGCTTCGCTCTTCGGCCTCCAGGCCTTCGGCAATATCTATACGCGCATCATGAACCCGACGCAGGCGGTATTGGAGGAGCGCGTGGCCGCCCTTGAGGGCGGCACCGCAGCGCTTGCCGTGGCGTCCGGTCATGCCGCGCAGGTCATCGTCTTTCATACGATCATGCGGCCGGGCGAGAATTTCGTCGCGGCAAGGCAGCTTTACGGCGGCTCGATCAATCAGTTCGGCAATGCCTTCGAGAATTTCGGCTGGCAGGTGCGCTGGGCCGATTCCGCCGATCCGTCAAGCTTCGAAAGCCGAATCGACGAGAAGACGCGGGCGATCTTCATCGAGAGCCTTGCCAATCCGGGCGGCGCCTTCGTCGATATCGCCGCGATCGCCGAGGTGGCGCACAGACGCGGCCTGCCGCTGATCGTCGACAATACGATGGCGACGCCTTACCTCATCCGTCCGATCGAGCATGGCGCCGACATCGTCGTGCATTCGCTGACGAAGTTCCTCGGCGGTCATGGCAATTCCATGGGCGGCATCATCGTCGACGGCGGCACCTTCGATTGGTCGAAGTCCGGCAGCTATCCGATGCTGTCCACTCCGCGCCCGGAATATAACGGCATGGTGCTGCATTCGACCTTCGGCAATTTCGCCTTCGCGATCGCCGCCCGCGTGCTCGGCCTGCGCGATCTCGGTCCAGCCATCTCGCCCTTCAACGCGTTCCTGATCCTCACCGGCATCGAAACGCTGCCGCTCAGGATGCAGCGCCACAGCGACAATGCCCTTGCTGTCGCCAAATGGCTGAAGGCGCATAGCAAGATTGCCTGGGTGAATTATGCCGGGCTCGAAGACGATCCGAACCATACCCTGCAGAGCCGCTATTCGCCGAAGGGCGCCGGCTCCGTCTTCACCTTCGGCGTCAAGGGCGGCTACGACGCGGGCAAGGCCCTGGTGGAAGGGCTGGAACTCTTCTCCCACCTCGCAAATATCGGCGACACGCGCTCTCTGGTGATACACCCGGCCTCCACCACCCATCGCCAGCTGACCGACGAACAGAAGACCGCCGCCGGCGCCGGCCCCGATGTCGTCCGCCTCTCGATCGGCATTGAGGACGTCAAGGACATCATCGCCGACCTCGAACAGTCGCTTTCGAAGGTGTGAGGGTTCCATGGCAAACCACATCATCCTCGGGATAGACGATACCGAACCCGAATTTGGCGCGCCAGATGCGGACCGTATCATTTCCGGCGACCCGCAATTTCGCACCTGGAATCTGGAGGAAGCCGAAGGCGGCCTCTATGCGGGCGTCTGGGAGGCGACGCCCGGCAAGTGGCGGATTTCCTATGACGAGTGGGAATATTTCAGCGTGCTCTCCGGCCATTCGATCGTGACCGAGGACGGCGGCGAGCCGGTGTATCTGAAAGCAGGCGACCGGATGATCCTGAAGCCAGGCTTCAAGGGAATCTGGGAAGTTGTTGAAACCACTCGTAAAGACTATGTGATCCGGGTTTAGAGCGTAGAGTTTCGGTCAGTCCTTTTCAGGGCCGGCGGCTAACTTCTTTGCAGAGTCTGGCGAAGCGATGCGGTTCATCGCATCGCGCAGCGCTGCCGATTCCCTCGCGCCAATGCGCCGCTTCCCATCGTTCGACGCAAATCTCAACCTCGCTCGACGCGGCTTCCTGAAGCAATGTTGCGGCGCGTTTCTACCAAAGCGAGTTACTTCCAAAGTATTACTGAAATTGGCTGATGACAAATCGCGTCGGTCGCTATATTACATTTGACTAATTTATTATTGGGTCGCTTTCCAATATTGAACATCGTCCGGCCCGATCTTCGCGCCTGGCGGTTTCGTCTATGCTTCTTTCTTCAGGCATTCAATCAACACGTTTTAGGAGAACGACATGCCTCTGCGGGAGGAAGCATGCAAAGGAACACGCCGTATCGCCGCGAAATTGATTCCCGGCCTTTTGCTTTCCGTTGCTATGTGCGCCGCCGCCGAGGCCGGTGAGCGTGTGGATATGCAGCTCGTGATCGCAGCTGACGTATCGACATCAATGGATGCGGAGGAAAAAGCGCTGCAGCAGCGGGGCTTCGTCGAAGCTTTCCGGCGCCCGGAAATCATCGAAGCGATCACAGCAGGTAGGAATGGCCGGATCGCCGTCACTTATGTCGAATGGGGCGGCGACGAGCAGCGAAGGCTGGTCATTCCATGGACCATCATCACGAATGAGATGGATTCCTGGCTGTTTTCGCTGAAGCTTGAAGTGAATTCACCGGCAAAGATACACCGGGGCACATCGATCAGCGGCATGCTTTCCTATGCCGATTATCTGATCCGCTCCAGCGGCTATGAGGCGACGCGCTCGCTCATCAACATCTCCGGCGACGGCGTCAACAACAAGGGGCGCGATGTAGCGCCCGTCCGCGGCGGCGTGCTTGCCGGCGGCATCACCATCAATGCCTTGCCCGTTGTATATGGCGGATTACAGGGTGTTGACGAGGAAGCCATATCGCCCGAAAGCCTACTGGCCTATTTCCGCCGCGAGGTGATCGGCGGCCCGGGCGCCTTTGCGGAGCCGGTTGCAGCTCCCGGAGAATATTCATCGGCGATCTACCGGAAGCTTCTGCGCGAAATTTCCAACATGAGCGAAATCGCAGCGATCACGAACCGGGTGCCGCATCGCTGAAGTTCTGGAGGACAATCGTCACCAGTCGAGGTCCAGCCGGTCCAGTCCATGGAAGTGGTAGACGGCCTTCACAGCCGGCGTCTTCGCCATTCTGAGCCCCGGCAGGCGTTCGAAGAGAATCGGCAGGACGACGTTGAGTTCGAGCCGTGCCAGCGGCGCGCCGATGCAGAAGTGGATCCCGGCCCCGAAGGAGAGGTTCGGCGCCTCGTTGCGGTCGGGCTTGAAGCTCAGAGGATCGGTGAATTTAGCCGGGTCGAGATTGGCGGCGGCAAGGATCAGGCTCACCTTGTCGCCCCGCTTGAAGGAGATGCCGTCGATCTCGACGGGCTCCAGGGCCCAGCGCTGGAAGATATGGACCGGCGCGCAGATGCGCAGCGTTTCCTCGACCGCCCGCTCCGTCGCTGCTTCGTCCTTGAACAGTTCGGCGGGATCGCAGCCGCTTTCCAGGATGACTCGCACCGAATTGCCGATCTGGTGCACGGTCGCCTCGTGGCCGGCATTGAGGAGCACGATCGTCGTCGAGACCAGCTCTTCATCGGTCAGATACTGGCCCTTGTGCTCGGTGTGGATCATATGCGTCAGCAGATCGTCGCGCGGGTTGGCGCGGCGATCGGCGATCACCGTCTTCACGTAATCGGAAAATTCTTTTGCCGCTCCCTCGGCGCCGACCTCGTCGTCGCGCGTGCGGCCGAAAAGGTACATACGGATATAGGCATGCGACCAGGCAAGAAGCTGCGGTCCCATGTCTTCCGGAATGCCGATCATCCGGGCGATCATGGTGACCGGGATGACGTCGGCGAAGGCGGAAAGCAATTCAACCTCGCGCTTGTCCTCGAAGCCGTCTATGAGCCTGTTCGCGAGTTCGGCAAGCTCCGGCTTCATCTTCTCGACATGCCGCGAGACGAAGGCGCGGTTGACCAGGGTGCGCAGGCGCGTGTGCTCCGGCGGCTCGAGTTCGAGCAACGAGTAGCGCTCGGCGAGATCGAAATTCGCCAGATGCTCTTCGGGCTCGGCAAGGCCGAGCTCTTCGCGTGTCGCGATGTGCAGGATCTGGCGGCCGAAGCGCCGGTCGCGTAGCAACCCGTTCACATGGTCGTAGCCGGCGAAGAACCACTGCTTCTGCTGTTCCCAATAGAAGGTCGGACAATGGCTGTGCAGCGCCGCATAGACGGCGTTCGGATTGCCGTAGAAAGCCCGATCGCCGCTGTCGAGGGACACGCGGCGGGTGGCTGGATCGATCGAGAAAAAAGGCGCTATCATCATGTTCCGAGGCTTAGCGGATTTGCCCGGCCCCGAAAAGATCGATCGGAAGGTCAGACGGCGCGCGACAGCGAGCCCATCCTGCGAAGCGCGTCGACCTGGTCATCGACCGTCGGGACCAGCTCGCCGGCGTTCTTGTCCATTTCCGCCGGCGCGGGGGCGGCAGTCTCTTCCGCGCCGAAAACGACGCTGCAGTTCCGGCCCGCGCCCTTTGCCGCGTAGAGCGCGCGGTCGGCTGCGGAAATCAGCCTGTCCATATTGGCTTCGGCCGCAGAGCTGAGCGCAATGCCGATGCTGACGGTGGCCGGAACGATCGCCTCGCCGGTTGCGATCGGCACGCGGCAGAATTCGGCGCGGATCGATTCAGCAAGCGCTTCTGCTTCCGTCTGGTCGGCAATGATCGTGAAGGCCGCGAATTCCTCGCCGCCCATGCGGCCGAAGACGTTGTTCGGAACGAACTGGCGCGCGGTCCTCGCGAAAGCGGAAAGAACGGCGTCGCCTGCCTGGTGGCCGAAACGGTCGTTGACGCGTTTGAAATGATCGAGATCGAAAAGCAGAACGGCGATCTGATGCTTGTCATCGAAGGCTCTCTGACGAAAGGCGTCGAACTGGGCGAAGAGGCCGCGGCGGTTCCAGACGCCGGTGAGCGAATCCGTGAGGCTCAAGGCGCGCAAATGCCTTTCTGAACGTTCCATGATCAAGCGGCAGGTGAATGCGAAGGCGATCGTCAGCAGGAAGGCGCTCGCCATGGCGGCTGCGCCGCTGTAATTGGTTGCTTCCACGTCGCTCGGCAAGGTCACGGCCATCGTAAAAGCAATAGCAAAGCAGAGACATGCCTGGATGACGAAGACGGCGGCAAGCTTACCGCGTGTCGGCTCCCGGCGTATGCCGGCGCTACAGACGGCCGTGGCAAGGCCGGTGGCCCCGGTCGCTGAAGCAAGATTGTAGAGGATGACACGGTTGCCGTAATCGTCGTTGACCCATGGCAGGTAGACGCCGGCAAGCCACACGGCAGGCGGTAGCAGCGCCCACCATTCGATCTTCCGGCGGTCGAGCGCCATGAAACCCGCAACCCAGGCGCTCTGTCCAAGCAACGCAGTCGCGTTGCCAGCCTCGATCGACAGGATATCGGGGATTTGGCCGCGCAGCGCGATCATGGCGAAACCGGTACCGCTCAGCAAGAAGCCGAGGCCCCAGTAAAGATACGCCTTGCTGCGGACGTTATGACGCCAGGCCATGAACAGCAACAAAGCAAGCGTCATGGCTTCCGAACACCAGATCGATAATCCTGTAGCGACATTAAACACGGCAACACCCCTTAGATGCGGGCATTCTCACTGCCGAAGTTCGACAGCCGATTAATTCCGGGGCCTCCGCTGCCCTATATTCGCCATTAGGCTTTCCACAAGGTAAACGCCCGAAGGTCGATGCGAATGTGTTTAGAGTTCCTTCATCCTGTCGCTGAGAAAAGCTGTGGGGGCGCTTGCCGGCCTCTCGCACTCCGGCGGCGGGCGGGGAATAGCGCTGTTATGAAGTGCATTCTGCCTTCGGGCCGTTTCTTTAACGTTATCCTTATGCGTGCCTTGAAGAGGAGGGCAGTGACACTCTATGTAGGGATGATACATTTTCTTTGATTCCCGGCTGCCGCCGGCAAGACCTTGGCAAAGGACGCACATGAGAAACCCAGTCGATACCGCTATGGCCCTCGTGCCGATGGTCGTGGAACAGACCAATCGCGGTGAACGCTCCTACGACATCTTTTCGCGCCTGCTGAAGGAACGCATCATCTTCCTGACGGGTACTGTCGAGGACCAGATGGCAACGCTCGTTTGCGCCCAGCTTCTTTTCCTCGAGGCCGAAAACCCGAAGAAGGAAATCGCGCTCTACATCAATTCGCCGGGCGGCGTCGTGAGTGCCGGCATGGCGATCTATGACACGATGCAGTTCATCAAGCCGGCGGTTTCGACGCTTTGCATCGGCCAAGCCGCTTCGATGGGTTCACTGCTTCTGGCGGCAGGCCACAAGGACATGCGCTTTGCGACGCCGAACGCCCGTATCATGGTTCACCAGCCCTCCGGCGGCTTTCAGGGCCAGGCGTCCGACATCGAACGCCATGCCAAGGACATCCTGAAGATGAAGCGCCGCCTGAACGAGGTCTACGTGAAGCATACGGGCCGCAGCTACGAGGAAGTCGAAAAGACCCTCGACCGCGACCACTTCATGGATGCCGACGAGGCTCAGATCTGGGGCGTGATCGACAAGGTTCTGACCTCGCGCATCGAAATCGAAGGCGAGACGGCCTAGTAATTAATAGGGATGGTGTTTTTGCCGCCACAGTTCTATCCCATTTGTGATTGAACAAGGGGTTTAATGCGGTAGCGAAGGCGCTAATAGTAACTATTAATGCTATGTTTGATTTTTTATGACATAGCATTCGGCATTCGAAGGGGAGTTCGTTGCCGCCGGAACCCGGGCATGATTGGTTGGGTACCGGTTCTTACCCCTTAAAGCCTTGGCCGGCTGATGCTCCGGTGGGAGCAGGCCGGCGGGCCATTGAGTGGACCGCAATTTCACCTTGAAATGCGGCGTGCTGGAAGGAAAGTGATATGAGCAAGGTCAGCGGCAGCAACGGCGGCGACTCCAAGAATACCCTGTATTGTTCGTTCTGCGGAAAGAGCCAGCACGAAGTCCGGAAGCTGATTGCAGGACCGACCGTCTTCATCTGCGATGAATGCGTCGAGCTTTGCATGGACATCATCCGCGAGGAAAACAAATCCTCGATGGTCAAGTCCCGCGACGGCGTTCCCACGCCGCAGGACATCATCAAGGTTCTCGATGAATACGTCATCGGTCAGCGGCAGGCGAAGAAGATCCTGTCGGTTGCCGTCCACAACCATTACAAGCGCCTGGCGCACGCCACCAAGAACAGCGAAGTCGAGCTGGCGAAGTCGAACATCATGCTGGTCGGCCCGACCGGCTGCGGCAAGACCTATCTCGCCCAGACGCTCGCCCGCATCATCGACGTTCCCTTCACGATGGCCGATGCAACGACGCTGACGGAAGCCGGCTATGTCGGCGAAGACGTCGAAAATATCATCCTGAAGCTTCTGCAATCTGCGGACTACAATGTCGAGCGCGCCCAGCGCGGTATCGTCTACATCGACGAAGTCGACAAAATCTCCCGCAAGTCCGACAATCCGTCGATCACCCGCGACGTGTCAGGCGAAGGCGTGCAGCAGGCGCTTCTGAAGATTATGGAAGGCACGGTCGCTTCCGTACCGCCGCAGGGCGGCCGCAAGCATCCCCAGCAGGAATTCCTGCAGGTCGACACGACGAACATCCTGTTCATCTGCGGCGGCGCCTTCGCAGGCCTCGACAAGATCATCTCTGCCCGCGGCGAAAAGACCTCAATCGGCTTCGGCGCGTCCGTCAAGGCGCCGGATGACCGCCGCGTCGGCGAAGTGCTGCGCGAACTCGAGCCGGAAGATCTGGTCAAGTTCGGCCTCATCCCGGAATTCATCGGCCGTCTGCCGGTTCTCGCAACGCTCGAAGACCTCGATGAGGATGCTCTGATCCAGATACTGTCCGAGCCGAAGAACGCGCTCATCAAGCAGTATCAGCGCCTGTTCGAGATGGAAGACGTGGAATTGAACTTCCACGAGGACGCGCTTCGCGAAATCGCCCGCAAGGCGATCATCCGCAAGACCGGCGCCCGTGGCCTGCGTTCGATCATGGAAAAGATCCTGCTCGACACGATGTTCGAATTGCCGACGCTCGAAGGTGTCCGCGAGGTCGTCATCTCCGAGGAGGTCGTGCGCGGCTCTGCCCGTCCGCTTTACATTTATGCGGACCGTCAGGAGGAAAAAGCAAACGCCTCGGCCTGATGCCGGTCCTCGTATGGTTAGATTTAGGGGCTTGCCGAAGGCAGGCCCCTTTCTATTTGAAAAATCGTGCACGGTCCTGTTAATAATGGCTGGCAAGACTGGGAAAACGCTGTTGCTGACGTTGCGGAATGTGCCGTCCTTGGCGATGATGGAATGATTCCATAGCGGGTTTTCCGGCCTTGTGTTTTAGGCGGTTCGGAAGCGGTAAGCACCGATCCAGTTATGCGCTTCATTGTACCTGCGTTCTATTGTAATAAAGCTGTCACAACCGGGGAACGCGGGCGTTAGCGTGGCTTGAAATGCTTAGTCAGAACCTCCACTTGTAGCCCCAAGTGAGAGTGCCGGCCGGTCGCATGGCCGCGCCAGAGAGCCCGGAAACGGGACGATGGAAAGGAAATAAAAATGACGAAGAAAACGTCTGTAGCGAGCAGCACTGCCTATCCTGTTTTGCCCCTGCGCGACATCGTGGTCTTCCCCCATATGATCGTGCCGCTGTTCGTCGGACGGGAAAAGTCGATCCGTGCGCTTGAAGAGGTCATGGGTTCCGACAAGCAGATCATGCTCGTCACCCAGATCAACGCCAGCGATGATGATCCGGATCCTTCCGCAATTCATAATGTCGGCACGGTTGCCAACGTTCTGCAACTCCTGAAGCTACCTGACGGCACCGTAAAGGTTCTTGTCGAAGGCCGCGCCCGTGCCGAGATCGATGCCTATACCAGCCGTGAGGATTTCTACGAAGCGCTCGGCCATGTGCTTGAAGAACCACATGACGATGCGGTCGAACTGGAAGCGCTGTCGCGCTCCGTCGTTTCGGAGTTCGAGAGCTATGTGAAGCTCAACAAGAAGATTTCGCCTGAAGTGGTAGGGGCAGCCAGCCAGATCGACGATTATTCCAAGCTCGCCGATACGGTCGCCTCGCACCTGTCGATCAAGATCACCGAGAAGCAGGAGATGCTGGAAACCACCAGCGTCAAGGCCCGCCTCGAAAAGGCGCTCGGCTTCATGGAAGGCGAGATTTCGGTCCTGCAGGTCGAAAAGCGCATCCGCTCGCGCGTCAAGCGCCAGATGGAAAAGACCCAGCGCGAATACTATCTGAACGAACAGATGAAGGCGATCCAGAAGGAGCTCGGCGACGGCGAAGAGGGTCGCGACGAGATGGCCGAACTGGAAGAGCGCATCTCCAAGACCAAGCTTTCCAAGGAAGCCCGTGAAAAGGCCGACGCGGAGCTGAAGAAGCTGCGTCAGATGAGCCCGATGTCTGCTGAGGCGACGGTCGTCCGCAACTATCTCGACTGGCTGCTCGGCATTCCGTGGGGCAAGAAGTCGAAGATCAAGTCTGACCTCAACCATGCTGAACAGATCCTCGAGGCCGATCACTTCGGCCTGGACAAAGTCAAGGAGCGGATCGTCGAGTATCTCGCCGTGCAGGCGCGTGCGACTAAGCTCAAGGGCCCGATCCTGTGCCTCGTCGGTCCTCCGGGCGTCGGCAAGACCTCGCTCGCCCAGTCGATCGCCAAGGCGACCGGCCGCGAGTATGTCCGCATGGCGCTCGGCGGCGTGCGCGACGAAGCCGAAATCCGCGGTCACCGCCGCACCTACATCGGCTCGATGCCCGGCAAGGTCATCCAGTCGATGAAGAAGGCGAAGAAGTCCAACCCGCTCTTTCTGCTCGACGAGATCGACAAGATGGGCATGGATTTCCGCGGCGACCCGTCCTCGGCCCTGCTTGAAGTGCTCGACCCGGCCCAGAACATGACCTTCATGGATCACTACCTGGAAGTCGAATACGACCTGTCGGACGTGATGTTCATCACGACGGCGAATACGCTGAACATTCCTGCGCCCCTGATGGACCGCATGGAGATCATCCGTATCGCCGGCTATACCGAAGACGAAAAGCGCGAGATTGCCAAGCGGCACCTGCTGCCGAAGGCCATTAAGGAGCATGCGCTGCAGCCAGAAGAGTTTTCGGTCAGCGACGGCGCCCTGATGGCGATCAGCCAGCAGTACACCCGCGAGGCCGGTGTCCGTAACTTCGAACGCGAACTGATGAAGCTCGCCCGCAAGGCGGTGACCGAGATCATCAAGGGCAAGGCGAAGTCCGTTCACGTCACAGCCGAAAACATCGATGACTATCTGGGTGTTCCTCGCTTCCGCCATGGTGAGGCCGAGCGCGAGGATCAGGTCGGCGTCGTCACCGGTCTTGCCTGGACGGAAGTCGGCGGCGAGCTGCTGACGATCGAAGGCGTGATGATGCCGGGCAAGGGTCGCATGACGGTCACCGGCAACCTGAAGGAAGTCATGAAGGAATCGATTTCGGCGGCGGCATCCTATGTCCGCTCGCGCGCCGTCGATTTCGGCATCGAGCCGCCGCGCTTCGACAAGAGCGACATCCACGTGCACGTGCCGGAAGGTGCGACTCCGAAGGATGGTCCGTCGGCGGGTGTCGCCATGGCAACCGCGATCGTCTCGATCATGACCGGCATTGCGGTCAACAAGGATGTCGCCATGACCGGCGAGATCACCCTTCGCGGCCGCGTTCTGCCGATCGGCGGTCTGAAGGAAAAGCTGCTCGCGGCGCTTCGCGGCGGCATCAAGAAGGTGTTGATCCCGGAAGAAAACGCCAAGGATCTGGCGGAGATTCCGGACAACGTGAAGAACAACATGGAGATCATCCCGGTATCCCGCATGGGCGAGGTGATCAAGCATGCGCTGGTTCGCAGGCCCGAGCCGATCGAATGGGATGGAACGGTTGAAACGCCGGTCATCGCGACGGTCGAGGGCCTCGATGAGACAGGTGCAGCCATCGCTCATTGAGCGCTGTCTGCCACATTTATGTCAAAATGCTGCAAAACTCGGAAAAGGCTGGCTTAAAACGCCAGCCTTTTTTGTGAAAACGTCACAGAGCCGCTTGCTTTTCCTTGATTTGCAGGGCTTTTGGGTTGCGGCGGGCCTGATGAAACCTATTCTGTGCCTGGCTTACAGATTGAGTCGTTTCGAACCATTGAAAGGGGTGGAAACATGAACAAGAATGAACTCGTGTCCGCAGTTGCCGAAAAGGCTGGCCTCACCAAGGCTGACGCTGCTTCTGCTGTCGACGCTGTTTTCGACGTTGTCCAGGGTGAACTGAAGAATAAGGGCGACATTCGTCTCGCCGGCTTCGGTAGCTTCACCGTTTCTCATCGCGCTGCCACCAAGGGCCGCAACCCGTCCACCGGCGCTGAAGTCAATATTCCGGCTCGCAACGTGCCGAAATTCACGCCCGGCAAGGGCCTGAAGGACGCTGTCAACGGCTAATGAGATTTGCTTGGCCGCCGGATAACGAGACCGGCAGTCCAGGTTTGGAAGGGTTCGGCGAAAGCCGGACCCTTTTCGGTTTTCTGCGGGATCTTGCGGGGCTCTCAAGTTTCATTTACGGCTTTTCTGTTCTCAGGGCGGGGTGAAAGTCCCCACCGGCGGTAAGGGTCTCGGCCCGAGCCCGCGAGCGCCTTCCTTGCTCAGTGCGGAAGGGTCAGCAGATCCGGTGCGATGCCGGAGCCGACGGTTATAGTCCGGACGAAAGAGAGTGATCACAGGCACGAAGGGCAGGGAACTGCCCGGCGGTGTTGTTGCGCTCATGCGTCCTGATTTGTGTTGGTCCTTTTGTTCTGGATGAATGACATGAATCAGACTTCCCTCAGCATTTCCAGGTCGCGTGCCATGGCGGGTGCCGCCTGGATGGTGCTCGCCGGCGTGGCCTTCTCGATCCTCAATGTCGTCACGCAATGGTTGACGATGACGCTTGCCTTCCCGGCCGCTTCCGCCGCCTTTTGGCAATATGCCTTCGCGCTCGTCTTCTCGCTGCCGTTCCTTTATCGCGCCGGCTTCTCGGCGATGCGCACCGATTATCCCTGGCGCCATATCGTGCGCGTCGCTTTTGCCGCCCTCGGCGTCGAAGCCTGGGTCTCGGGTCTCGCCTCCGTGCCGATCTGGCAGGCGATCGCGCTGGTGATGACCTCGCCGTTCTTCATCATCCTCGGTGCGCGTCTCTTCCTCGGGGAACGCGTCGGCCCGGCGCGCTGGGCGGCAACGGCCGCCGGCTTTGCCGGCGCGATGATCATCTTGCAGCCCTGGTCGGACAGTTTCACCTGGGCGGCCCTGCTGCCGGTGCTTTCGGCGCTGCTTTGGGGCGCAGCCTCGCTGATCACGAAGAACCTGACGGGCATCGAGCGGCCCGAAACCATAACGGTCTGGCTGCTGGTGCTGCTGACGCCCATCAATGGCGGGCTTGCTTTGGCGGCCGGCTTCGAGGTGCCGATGGGTATCACGCTTGGGCTCTTCATATTCGCCGGCCTGCTGACCGTGCTCGCGCAGTATTTTCTCACACTTGCCTATGCGGTGGCCGACGCTGCCTATGTGCAGCCCTTCGACGACCTCAAGCTGCCGCTCAACGTCTTTGCGGGCTGGCTCGTCTTCGGTTATGCGCCCACAGGCTATCTATGGCTCGGCGCGGCACTGATCCTCTGCGCCTCGCTTTTCATCATGCGCAACGAACTCAGCCGCGAGCGAACGGCAACATAGACAAGGCAGTGCAAAACACGCTACCTGTCATGCGTCTGTCATCACCGTGCCGCAAAAATCCCACGTTTCGAATATTCGACACGTGGGGGATTTCATGACCATTTCATCGCGCAAGGCAGCGCTGGCTGCCGCTCTTCTCGCATCCGTTGCTTTTCCGGCTGCTGCGGAGCCTGTTTTCAATCGTATCGCGTCCTTCCCGGTTGCCGCAAACCTGCCCGCTGGCAAGGACAAGCTTTCCACAACCTCCGCCGAAATCATCACCGCCACCGATGATGGCAAGACGGTGATTTACAGCGACAGCCCGCTCGGCGCGATAGGCTTCGTCGACATCACCGATGCCAAGGCCCCGAAGGCAGGCGGGGCGCTGATGATGGACGGAGAGCCGACCTCCGTTACGTCGGCAGCCGGCAAGGCGCTCGTCGCCGTCAACACCGGCGAGAGCAAGCAGAAGCCCTCCGGCCGTCTGGTAATCGTCGACGTTGCCACCAAGAAGATCGAGAACACGTGCGATCTCGGCGGCCAGCCGGATTCGATCGCGCTCAACAAGGACAAGACGCTCGGCACGATCGCCATCGAAAACGAGCGTGACGAAGACGTCAACGACGGCAAGATCCCGCAGATGCCGGCAGGCGATCTCGTGATCTTCCAGGTCAAGGACGGTACGGTCGATTGCGGTACGATCAAGCACATTGCGCTGACCGGCCTCTCCGCCGTCGCCCCCGAGGACCCGGAGCCCGAATTCGTTTCCTTCAACAGCCAGGACGAGATCGCCCTGACGCTGCAGGAAAACAACGAGATCGTCATCGTCGACGCCAAGACCGCTCAGGTGAAGACACATTTCTCCGCCGGCAGCACGGACCTTTCCGGTATCGACACGAAGAAGGACGGCGCGCTGAAGTTTGCTGGCGAGCTGAAGGGCGTGCTGCGCGAACCCGACGCCGTGAAGTGGCTGGACGGCAACCGTCTCATCGTCGCCAACGAAGGCGATTATGAAGGCGGCTCGCGCGGCTTCACGATCTTCGACAAGACCGGCAGGGTTCTCTACGAATCCGGCAGCTCCTTCGAGCGTGCCGTTGCCGATCTCGGCCACTATCCGGATGGCCGCTCAGGGTCGAAGGGCGTCGAGCCGGAAGGCCTGGAAGCCGCGACCTTCGGTGGCCAGCAGTATTTCTTCGTGCTTGCCGAGCGCGCTTCGGTTGTCGGCGTGTACAAGGATACCGGTGCCGATCCGGAACTCTCGCAGATCCTTCCCTCGGGCGTTTCGCCGGAAGGCGCCGTAGCCATTCCCTCGCGCAACCTCTTTGCGACAGCCAACGAAGTTGATCTCGGCGAAGATGGCGGCCCGCGCTCGCATGTCATGATCTACGAGCTTGCCGAAGGCGAGAAGGCCTATCCGCAGATCGTCGCGGCCGAGAAGGATAGCAATCCGGTCGGCTTTGCCGCCCTTTCGGGCCTTGCGGCCGTTCCGGAAAAGCCCGGTAGGCTCTTTGCGGTCAGCGACAGCGTGCTCGGCATGCAGCCGACGATCTACACGATCGATGCTACGCAAAGGCCCGCCGTCATCACCGAAACGCTGACGGTCAAGCGTGACGGTGCTGCCGCCCAGAAGCTCGACATCGAGGGCATCGCCGTCGACGAGAAGGGCTGGTTCTGGCTCGCGTCAGAAGGCAACAGCGATAAGCTGCTGTCGCACGCGCTCTACCACGTCAATCCGAAGGGCGAGATCAAGGCCGAGATCGCCCTGCCGAAGGAACTGACTGCTAACGAAATCCGCTACGGTTTCGAAGGTGTGACGATCATCGGCTCCGGCGATGATGCAACGCTCTGGATGGCCATTCAGCGCGAATGGAAGGACGACGAGAAGGGCTTCGTGAAGCTCGTGTCCTACAATCCGAAGAGCAAGGAATGGGGCGCCGTGCGCTACCCGCTCGACAAGTCCGAAAACGGCTGGGTCGGTCTTTCGGAAATCTCCGCTCATGGCGACAATGTCTACATCATCGAGCGCGACAACCTCGTCGGCGATGCCGCAAAGCTGAAGAAGCTCTACAAGGTGGCGATCACCGATCTCAAGCCCGCCGAGCTCGGCGGCGAGCTTCCGGCCGTCAAGAAGACCGAAGCCTACGACTTCCTGAACGAGCTGAAGACCGCCACCAACGGCTACGTGCTCGACAAGATCGAAGGCTTCACCTTCGACGCCGGCGGCAAGGCTTATGCCGTCACCGATAACGACGGCGTCAGCGATTCTTCGGGCGAAACGTTGTTCTTCCCGGTCGATCTGGTCGGCACGAACTAAGGTCTCCGTATTGAACCGAAATTGCCGGGTCAAATCCCGGCCATTTCTGATTCCGAGGGGTTACACTTACCAGCGCTGATGCACATGCGGGGCGATCAGCCGCTCGTAGATCTCGCGGGTCGCCTCCATGACATCGTGGGAGAGCGGCGCGAGATCGGCAGCCGCCGCGTTGGCCCTTGCCTGTTCGGCGTTGCGTGCGCCGGGGATGGCCACGGTGACCGCGTCGTTCATCAGGATCCAGCGAAGCGCGAAGGCGGCCATGGTGGCGCCCTGCGGCACCAGCTTGCGCACTTCCTCGACCGCCTGCAGGCCGACCTCGAAGGGAACGCCTGCGAAGGTTTCGCCGACATCGAAGGCCTCGCCGTGGCGGTTGAAATTGCGGTGGTCGTCGCTGGCGAACTTGGTGCTGCGGGTGATCTTGCCGGAAAGCAGGCCGCTTGCGAGCGGGACGCGGGCGATCACCGCGACGTTCCTGCGGCGGGCTTCCTGGAAGAACAGACGATCGGGACGCTGACGGAAGATGTTGTAGATGATCTGGATGCTTTCAACGCCGGGAAACTCGATCGCCTTCAGGCCTTCCTCCACCGTCGAAACGCTGACGCCGTAGCCCTTGATCTTGCCGGCCTTCTGCAACTCGTTAAGACCCTCGAACACTTCGGGCCGATAGAGAACTTCCGTCGGAGGGCAGTGGAGCTGGACAAGGTCGAGGCTGTCGACCTGCAGGTTCCTCAGACTACGGTCGATGAAGCCTTCGAGATTGGCCTTCGTATAGCCGTCGGCGACATGCGGATTCAGCCTTCGGCCTGCTTTGGTGGCGACCATCGGGCGCGTGCCGCCACGGCCCTTCAGCACATCGGCGACGATCTTCTCCGACCGGCCGTCGCCATAAACGTCGGCCGTGTCGATGAAGGTCATGCCGGCGTCGAGCGCGGCATTGAGTGCTGCCCGGCCGTCAGCCTCGCTGACATCTCCCCAGGAACCGCCGATCTGCCATGCGCCGAACCCGACATTGGTGATTGAAAACGGCATGCGGCCGAAAGAATGCTGTTTCACGGGGAATCCTCCATTCGTGCTGAAAAGCTCGCGCGGCAAATATCAGCCGGGCAGGGGTCGGGCAAGCGCCCGCAGGGGGAGGAGATAGGGCGTCTCGCTGCACTTCAAATGAGCGGATCGATAACCTACTTACATATGAGCACGCCGGATCAAACAAAAGAGGCAAATACCATGGAAATCAAGACGGCCGGTTCCCGGCCATCGGCGAAGGCTTCGGCGGACTATTTCGCCGGCACCGTGCGGCTCGATCCGCTGATCGAAGCGCCGGATCCGGCCCGCGTGAGGGTTGTGCATGTGACATTCGAGCCGGGCGCGCGTACCGCATGGCACACGCATCCTCTGGGGCAAACCCTGATCGTCACGTCCGGCAAAGGTCTCGTGCAGAGCTGGGGCGACGAAATTCGCGAAATCCGGCCGGGCGACACCGTCTGGTTCGCGCCCGGCGAGAAGCATTGGCATGGTGCCGCCCCGGAAACGGCGATGACGCACATCGCCATCCAGGAATCGCTGAACGGCAACGTTGCGGACTGGATGGAGCAGGTCAGCGACGAGCAATATGCCGGAAAGGCGTGAGGCGGCTTCAGACAACAGGAAAATGCGCCGGAAGTCCTGTCAATGCTAAGCTCCTGCGCGGCGGCCCGAGTTCGCTTTGAAAACAATTTCCGGACTGTCATGGTTTTGTCTCCAAAGCTGCTTGACACTCAAATGCTAACCCCTTAGTTAGCCGCTCATCGAAGCGGCCAGTCCGCTTTGACAAGGATGCGAAAGCCTCCGGATTGCTTGAAATGAAGTGCGGGTGTAGCTCAGTCGGTTAGAGTGCCGGCCTGTCACGCCGGAGGTCGCGGGTTCGAGCCCCGTCACTCGCGCCATTTCGAGGTTTTCGGCCTTTCCTCCGCCATGCGCGGGTGTAGCTCAGTCGGTTAGAGTGCCGGCCTGTCACGCCGGAGGTCGCGGGTTCGAGCCCCGTCACTCGCGCCATTCTTTTCTCCGAGCTATGCAGTTTTTGGTTGGCTGCCATGCAGCCTCTCGCAACTTGTGCGTATTTGTCGCGACATCGTTGCATCTGCTTGATAATGTCGCATCCTCACAGGTGGAATTGGCCTTCTAAAAGTCTTGCGCCCTGGCTCCGGCTGCGCTAACCACGGCTTGTTGCAACGCACGTTCGCTTGCCGGGCATTTGCCCATTGCGCTGCCTGGCGCATCCGGCAAGCAGGGATGAACATGATGACTGAACTGCTCAGTTCCTATATTCCGATCGCTATCTTCATCGGCATTGCCCTCGTTATCGGCCTGGCGCTTCTGATTGCGCCGTTTGCCGTGGCCTTCAAGGCGCCCGATTCGGAAAAGCTTTCCGCATACGAATGCGGCTTCAACGCCTTCGATGATGCCCGCATGAAGTTCGACATCCGCTTCTATCTCGTGTCGATTCTCTTCATCATCTTCGACCTCGAAGTTGCCTTCCTCTTCCCCTGGGCCGTCTCGTTCAGCGCTATCGGCTGGTTCGGCTTCTGGTCCATGATGGTCTTCTTAGCTGTGCTGACCGTCGGCTTTATCTATGAATGGAAGAAGGGAGCCCTGGAATGGCAGTGACCTCCGCAAGCGCCCACACGCTCGTGGCGCCGCAGCCGAAGGGGATCATCGATCCCGCAACCGGCAAGCCGATCGGCAGCAACGACGCGTTCTTCGGCGAGATCAACAACGAGCTCGCCGACAAGGGTTTTCTCGTCACCTCGACCGATGAACTGATCAACTGGGCTCGTACCGGCTCGCTGATGTGGATGACCTTCGGTCTTGCCTGCTGCGCCGTCGAGATGATGCAGCTCTCCATGCCGCGCTACGATGTCGAGCGTTTCGGTTTTGCGCCGCGTGCCTCGCCGCGTCAGTCGGACGTGATGATTGTCGCCGGCACGCTGACCAACAAGATGGCGCCCGCGCTCCGCAAGGTCTACGACCAGATGCCGGAGCCGCGTTACGTCATCTCGATGGGCTCCTGCGCCAACGGCGGCGGCTACTACCACTATTCCTACTCGGTGGTGCGCGGCTGCGACCGCGTCGTACCGATCGACATCTATGTGCCGGGCTGTCCCCCCACGGCCGAAGCGCTGCTTTACGGCGTGCTTCTGCTGCAGAAGAAGATCCGGCGCACCGGCACGATCGAACGGTAAGGGTTGAGGACAAGAACCATGAGCGAAGCCCTCACTGAGCTTTCGTCCTATCTCTCGGAAGAGCGTGGCAACCTGATTGCCGCCTCGCAGCTGAAGTACGGCGAGCTTACGCTGACGACGACGGGTGAAAACCTGATCGCGCTTTTGACCTTCCTGCGCGACGACGCCAGATGCGGTTTCGTCAACCTGACGGACATCTGCGGCGTCGACTGGCCGCAGCGCGAGCTGCGTTTCGACGTCGTCTATCATTTTCTGTCGCCGAAGCAGAACCAACGCATCCGCGTGAAGGTCGCGACTGACGAGGATACGCCGGTGCCGTCCGCATGCTCCGTCTATCCCGGCGCCGACTGGTTCGAGCGCGAGGTCTGGGACATGTACGGCGTGCTCTTCACGGGCCATCCGGATCTCCGCCGCATCCTGACCGACTACGGTTTCGAAGGCCATCCGCTGCGCAAGGACTTCCCGACGACCGGCTTCGTGGAGGTCCGCTACGACGATGCGGCAAAGCGCGTCGTTTACGAACCGGTGGATCTGAAGCAGGAATTCCGCAACTTCGATTTCATGTCGCCCTGGGAAGGCACCGACTACGTGCTGCCGGGGGATGAGAAGGCGAAGCAGTAGAGATAGGAACTAGGCAATAGCCAGTAGGCAATAGGAAGGGGCAGGCAGACGACGATCAACTCCTACCGGGATCTGAAGGTGTGGCAACGCGCTATGGATCTGGCGGTCGAATGTTATGGCTTGACCAAGGATTTTCCGAGAGAAGAGGTCTATAGACTTGTTTCTCAAATACGTCGCGCCGCCGGATCGGTAGCGGCAACATAGCGGAAGGTCATGGTCGGAATGCCAGGGGCTCATATGTCCAGCATTTGAAGTTCGCTCAAGGTCCCTGAAGGAGTTGGAAACGCATTTGATACTTTCCTCGCGCGTCGGACTTGTTTCTACAGCTAAGCTGTAGATCGCGATTGAGTGAGGAAATCGGCAAAATGCTGAGGTCGCTGATCCACGCTTTGCAGGATGAACGGAATGATCGCAAGAGTTAATCAAAGCCCTATGCCTACTGGCTATTGGCTGATCCCTACAGGCGCGGAGCGCGTTGCAAATGACCGAACATAACGTCCGCAACTTCAACATCAATTTCGGACCGCAGCATCCGGCGGCGCACGGCGTTCTTCGTCTTGTTCTGGAGCTTGACGGCGAAATTGTGGAGCGGGTCGATCCGCACATCGGCCTGCTGCATCGCGGTACTGAGAAGCTGATCGAGACGAAGACCTATCTGCAGGCCGTTCCCTACTTCGACCGCCTCGACTACGTGGCGCCGATGAACCAGGAGCACGCCTTCGCTCTAGCCGTCGAGAAACTGCTCGGCATCGAGATGCCGATCCGCGGTCAGCTGATCCGCGTGCTCTATTCGGAAATCGGCCGTATCCTGTCGCATCTCTTGAACGTCACGACGCAGGCAATGGACGTCGGTGCCTTGACGCCGCCACTCTGGGGCTTCGAAGAGCGCGAAAAGCTGATGGTGTTCTATGAGCGCGCTTCCGGTTCGCGCATGCATGCGGCTTACTTCCGCCCGGGCGGCGTCCACCAGGACTTGCCGGAAAAGCTCGTTCAGGATATCGGAGACTGGTGCGATCCGTTCCTGAAGGCGCTGGACGACATCGACGACCTGCTCACCGGCAACCGTATCTTCAAGCAGCGCAACGTCGATATCGGCGTCGTCTCGCTGGAGGATGCCTGGGCCTGGGGCTTCTCGGGCGTCATGGTCCGCGGCTCGGGTGCAGCGTGGGACTTGCGCCGCGCGCAGCCTTACGAGTGCTATTCCGATCTAGAGTTCGACATTCCGATTGGCAAGAACGGCGACTGTTATGACCGCTATCTGATCCGAATGATCGAAATGCGTGAATCGGTCCGCATCATGAAGCAGTGCGTCAACCGCCTGCTCGGCGATGCCAAGACCGGTCCGTTCTCCTCGATCGACGGCAAGGTCGTTCCGCCGAAGCGCGGCGAGATGAAGCGCTCGATGGAAGCTCTGATTCACCACTTCAAGCTCTATACCGAAGGCTACCACGTCCCGGCCGGCGAAGTTTACGCCGCCGTCGAGGCGCCCAAGGGCGAATTCGGCGTCTATCTCGTTTCCGACGGCTCCAACAAGCCGTATCGCTGCAAGATCAAGGCTCCGGGCTATGCCCACCTCCAGGCAATGGATTTCATGTGCCGCGGCCACCAGTTGGCTGACGTTGCCGCCATTCTCGGCTCGCTCGACATCGTGTTCGGCGAGGTGGACCGCTGATGCAGCTTGCCGCGCTTTCAACAGCCGTTTTCCTTCTGGCATCCGGAGCGCTTGCTCAGGACAATCAGGGATTCGGCCAGAAGCTGGGCGCGCAGGATGCGCCGCCTCCGGGCGGCCAGGCCTCGATGGGTGAGCTGTTGACCAGGGGCTATGAAATCAAGGCTGCCGTTCCGAACGGCAACAAGTTCGTTGTGTTTATGCAGAAAGACCAGTCGGCCTATGCTTGCGAGATGCAGTCTCTGACAGCCTCGCGGTGTGGGACCCTAAACTGACAAGGCGTGAGGAAGAATGTCCGTTCGTCGACTAGCCGAAGATCAATTCCAGCCCGCCGCATTCGCCTTCAATGACGAAAATGCGGTTTGGGCGGACAAGACGATCAAGAAATATCCCGCGGGCCGTCAGCAGTCGGCGGTCATCCCGCTGCTGATGCGGGCGCAGGAGCAGGACGGCTGGGTCACCCGCGCGGCGATCGAGAGGATCGCCGACATGCTGGACATGGCCTATATCCGCGTGCTCGAGGTCGCGACCTTCTACACGCAGTTCCAGCTTGCTCCGGTCGGCACGCGCGCCCATGTGCAGGTCTGCGGTACGACGCCCTGCATGCTGCGCGGCGCCGAGGGCCTGATGAAGGTCTGCAAGAGCAAGATCCACGATCACCCGTTCGAGCGCAATGCCGAAGGCACGCTCTCCTGGGAAGAGGTCGAATGTCTCGGGGCGTGCGTCAACGCACCGATGGTGATGATCGGCAAGGATACCTATGAAGACCTGACGCCGGAGCGTCTGGAAGAGATCATCGACACCTTCAATGACGGCAACGGCGCGAGCATCAAGCCCGGCCCGCAGATCGACCGTCATTTTTCCTCGCCCGAAGGCGGCCCGACGACGCTTCTGGCGCCGGATCCGAAGCCGAAGGCTTCCGCGAAGAAGGCTGTGCAGGATGCCGTCAGCCTTCCGCCCTCCGAGGCCGGCCGCCCGAAGAGCGGGGACGCTGAAACCAACCCGTCGCTGAAGACGCCGCATACGGCGCCGAGGGCTGCTGCCAAGAATGCCAAGGCCGTCGAGGCCGCGCCGCTGCCTGCACCGGCTGAAAAGCCTGCAAAGGCAGCCGCCGCTGCGGCCGCTAGCAAGCCGGCGCTGACTGACAAGAACCGCCCGGCCGGCGTTGCAAAGCCGGCGGCTCCGGACGACCTCAAGCTAATCTCCGGCGTCGGTCCGAAGATCGAAGGCATTTTGAACGAACTCGGCATCTTCACCTACGCGCAGGTCGCGGGCTGGAAGAAGGCCGAACGCGAATGGGTCGATGGATACTTGAATTTCAAGGGCCGTGTCGAGCGCGACGACTGGGTCAAGCAGGCCAAGGCGCTCGCCAAGGGCGGCGAAGCGGAATATATCAAGGTCTTCGGCAAGAAGCCGCGGTAAGAGGTGTGAAGTATGTTACAAGATAAAGACCGCATCTTTACCAACATCTACGGCCTCAAGGACAAGTCCCTGAAAGGTGCGATGAGCCGCGGCCACTGGGACGGCACCAAGCAGATCCTCGAAAAGGGCCGTGACTGGATCGTCAACGAGATGAAGGCGTCCGGCCTTCGCGGACGCGGCGGCGCCGGCTTCCCGACCGGTCTCAAGTGGTCCTTCATGCCGAAGGAAAGCGACGGCCGCCCACATTACCTCGTCGTCAATGCCGACGAATCGGAGCCCGGTACCTGCAAGGATCGCGACATCATGCGCCACGATCCGCATACGCTGATCGAAGGCTGCGTGATCGCGAGCTTCGCCATGGGTGCAAATGCCGCTTACATCTACGTCCGCGGCGAATATATCCGCGAGCGCGAGGCGCTGCAGGCCGCCATCGACGAATGCTACGATTACGGTTTGTTGGGTAAAAACAACAAGCTCGGCTGGGATATGGACATTTTTGTTCATCACGGCGCCGGCGCTTACATCTGCGGTGAAGAAACCGCGCTGCTCGAAAGCCTGGAAGGCAAGAAGGGCCAGCCGCGTCTGAAGCCGCCATTCCCGGCCAACATGGGTCTCTACGGCTGTCCAACGACGGTCAACAACGTCGAGTCGATCGCCGTTGCTCCGACGATTCTTCGCCGCGGCGCCGGCTGGTTTTCCTCGATCGGCCGTCCGAACAATGTCGGCACCAAACTTTTCATGCTCTCCGGTCACGTCAACAAGCCATGCACCGTCGAAGAAGAGATGGGCATCACTTTCCGCGAACTCGTCGATCGTCACGCCGGCGGCATCCGCGGCGGCTGGGACAACCTGCTTGCTGTCATTCCGGGTGGCGCCTCGTGCCCGATCGTGCCCGCCAAGGACATCATCGACTGCCCGATGGATTTCGACGGCCTGCGCGCTGTCGGCTCGTCCTTCGGCACGGCCGCCGCGATCGTCATGGACAAGTCGACGGACGTCATCAAGGCGATCGCCCGCATCTCGGCTTTCTTCAAGCATGAGAGCTGCGGCCAGTGCACGCCATGCCGCGAAGGCACCGGCTGGATGTGGCGCGTGATGGAGCGCATGGCCAAAGGTAATGCCCACAAGCGCGAAATCGACATGCTCTTCCAGGTCACCAAGCAGATCGAAGGCCACACCATCTGTGCGCTCGGCGATGCCGCCGCATGGCCGGTGCAGGGTCTGATCCGTAACTTTCGCCCGGAGATCGAAGCGCGCATCGACCAGTACACGGCGAGCGCGATGGATCACGGTGCGGTTCTGGAGGCTGCGGAATAAGAGATGACGAAGGCATCCGACAGCACAACAAGGAAGGACGGAGCAGCCGAATTCGCAGCTGACTTCGGCCGTCTTGCTGCCGGGATGCTGGAACGGGCTTTGCCGGTGCATCCGTTGATGGGGCCTCCCGTAGCCGCGATGGCTGCGGCAACCGCGATCGGTTTTGGTTTCTCGACGCAGATAGCAAGCGCGTTCTTCGGCGCTTTGCAGGGTGCGTTTGAGGCAACCCACAAGCTGGCGGAGGCGCTCGACGACACGGCGCCGGAAGAGTCGAAGCCGGAAGTGCGCATCAAGCCGGAGAATATCCGTCCGGCAGCCGCGAAGAAGGCCAAGCTTTCGATTGTCGGCGCAACCGGAACCGGATCAAAGCCTACGGCACCGAAGAATCCGGCGGCGCGGTCGAAAAAGGCTGACGATCTGAAGCTGATTGCAGGGATCGGCCCGAAGCTCGAGCAGGTGCTGAACGCAAAGGGCATCCGCACCTTCGCCGAAATCGCGTCCTGGACGGATGTGCAAATCGCAAACCTCGACGCCGAACTTGGTTTCAACGGCCGCATCGCACGCGACGATTGGACCGGTCAGGCGAAGGCGCTTTCTGCGAAGGGCCGGAAGCGGACGTGATTTTTTCCGGCTGACCCAAGCAGGCGGAAGGAGATGGCGAAGCGGCAAACGGGCAAGCGCCTTTGAGCTGCAAGCCGGAAAGACAATTTGGGCGACACCGGTGCTTGCGGGGACAAAATCCCCGCATGGCAGCGGCAATGTTGCAGGATAGGTTTGTTTGCCGCCATCCGGCGAACAGGAAACAGGACTGAGTGACGATGGCAAAACTGAAGATTGACGGCAACGAGATCGAAGTCCCGGATCACTACACGCTCATTCAGGCGTGTGAGGAAGCCGGCGCTGAAGTTCCGCGCTTCTGCTTCCACGAGCGGCTGTCGGTCGCCGGCAATTGCCGCATGTGCCTTGTCGAAGTGAAGGGTGGCCCGCCGAAGCCGCAGGCTTCCTGCGCCATGGGCGTGCGCGATATCCGCGGTGGCCCGAACGGTGAACTGCCTGAGGTCTTCACCAACACGCCGATGGTCAAGAAGGCCCGCGAAGGCGTGATGGAATTCCTTCTGATCAACCATCCGCTCGATTGCCCGATCTGCGACCAAGGTGGCGAATGCGACCTGCAGGACCAGGCGATGGCCTTCGGCATCGACACCTCGCGCTACCAGGAAGACAAGCGCGCCGTCGAGGACAAGTATATCGGCCCGCTCGTCAAGACGGTCATGAACCGCTGCATCCACTGCACGCGCTGCGTCCGCTTCACGACGGAAGTCGCCGGCATCTCGGAGCTTGGCCTGATCGGCCGCGGCGAAGACGCCGAAATTACCACCTATCTCGAGCAGGCGATGACCTCCGAGCTGCAGGGCAACGTCGTCGACCTGTGCCCGGTCGGCGCGCTGACCTCGAAGCCCTTCGCCTTCACGGCCCGTCCGTGGGAATTGAACAAGACGGAATCGATCGACGTCATGGACGCGCTCGGCTCCGCCATCCGCGTCGATACCCGCGGCCGCGAAGTCATGCGCATCCTGCCGCGTGTCAACGAGGCGATCAACGAGGAGTGGATCTCCGACAAGAGCCGCTTCATCTGGGACGGCCTGAAGACGCAGCGCCTGGACCGGCCCTATGTCCGCAAGGGCGGCCGTCTGCAGCCTGCGACCTGGACGGAAGCCTTCGGCGCCATCAAGACCGCAGTTTCCAAGACGACCGGCCAAAAGATCGGCGCGATTGCCGGTGACCTCGCTTCGGTCGAGGAAATGTATGCGCTCTCCGAGCTGATGAAGTCGCTGGGTTCCGGGAACCTCGACTGTCGCCAGGATGGGACGGCACTTGATCCGTCGCTCGGCCGCGCAAGCTACCTTTTCAACCCGACGATCGAAGGCATCGAACAGGCCGACGCGCTGCTCATCATCGGCGCCAATCCGCGCTTCGAGGCAGCCGTGCTCAACGCCCGCATCCGCAAGCGCTGGCGCCGCGGCGGCTTCCCGATCGGCGTGATCGGCGAAGGCGCCGACCTGCGTTATGACTACGAATATCTCGGCGCCGGTCCGGATACGCTGAAGGATCTGGTGGATGGCAACCATGCCTTCGCCAAGGTCCTGACCGATGCCAAGAAGCCGCTGATCATCATCGGCCAGGGCGCGCTTTCGCGCACGGATGGCGCAGGCGTTCTGGCAAGTGCCGCAAAGCTCGCCGTCAATGTAGGCGCGGTCGTCGAAGGCTGGAACGGTATTGCCGTCCTGCATACGGCCGCATCGCGTGTCGGTGGCCTCGACCTCGGTTTCGTGCCAGGCACCAAGGGCGTCAACGCGGCCGAGATGCTGGGCTCGATGGACGTGCTCTTCCTGCTCGGCGCCGACGAACTCGACTTCTCCGCCAAGAAGGCCAAGCTCACGGTCTATATCGGCTCGCACGGCGACAACGGTGCGCACCATGCCGATGTCATCCTGCCGGCTGCCGCCTATACCGAAAAGTCGGGCATCTGGGTCAATACCGAAGGCCGCGTCCAGATGGGCAGCCGCGCCGGTTTCGCACCGGGCGATGCCCGCGAAGACTGGGCGATCCTGCGTGCGCTTTCCGACGTCCTCGGCAAGAAGCTTCCCTTTGATTCGCTTGCCGAACTGCGCTCGAAACTCTACGCCGCGTTCCCGCATTTCGCCGGCATCGATGAGATTGCGGAAAGCGACAGCGCCAAAATTGCCGCACTGGCCAAAAAAGCCGGGAAGATGAACAAATCCGGGTTTGCGTCACCGGTCAAAGACTTCTATTTGACGAACCCGATCGCACGCGCCTCGGCTGTCATGGCCGAATGCTCGGCATTGGCCCGCAACAACTTCAAAGTCGCGGCAGAGTAAGGGCAGGGACGATGGACTCTTTCTTTTCCACATATGTCTGGCCGGGGATCATCATGGTCGGCCAGTCGCTTCTCCTGCTGGTCTGCCTTCTGGTCTTCATCGCCTACGTGCTCCTTGCCGACCGCAAGATTTGGGCGGCGGTGCAGCTTCGCCGCGGCCCGAACGTCGTCGGCCCTTTCGGCCTGTTCCAATCCTTCGCCGACCTTCTGAAGTTCGTCTTCAAGGAGCCGGTCATTCCGGCGGGCGCAAACAAGGTCGTCTTCCTACTTGCGCCGCTCGTCGCCGTGCTTCTGGCACTGTCCACTTGGGCGGTCGTGCCGCTCGCGGATGGCTGGGTGATTGCCGACATCAATGTCGGCATCCTCTATATCTTCGCGATCGCCTCGCTTGAGGTCTACGGTATCATCATGGGCGGCTGGGCTTCGAACTCGAAGTATCCGTTCCTCGGTGCGCTCCGTTCTGCTGCGCAGATGGTTTCCTACGAAGTCTCGATCGGCTTTGTCATCGTCACCGTCCTCCTTTGCGTCGGCTCGCTGAACCTGACCGACATCGTCAATGCGCAGCATGACGGCCTTGGAACGATGCTCGGCCTGCCGGCCTCCTTCCTCGACTGGCATTGGCTGGCGCTGTTCCCGGTGTTCATCATCTTCTTTGTTTCCGCACTTGCCGAAACCAACCGTCCGCCCTTCGATCTTCCGGAAGCGGAATCGGAACTGGTGGCCGGCTTCATGGTCGAATACGGCTCCTCGCCGTACATGATGTTCATGCTCGGCGAATATGCGGCCGTCTGCCTGATGTGCGCGCTGACGACGATCCTCTTCCTCGGCGGCTGGCTGCCCCCGGTTGACGTTTGGTTCCTGAATTGGGTACCGGGCATCATCTGGTTCACGCTGAAGGCCTGCCTGGTGTTCTTCATGTTCGCGATGGTCAAAGCCTTCGTGCCGCGCTACCGCTACGACCAGCTGATGCGCCTCGGCTGGAAGGTCTTCCTTCCGCTATCGCTCGCTATGGTCGTCATCGTTGCATTCGTGCTGAAACTGATGGGATGGGCATGATGACGTCCGCTCTCGTTTCCAGCAAATTTGGAGGTTGAAGATGGCAAGCTTGTCCAACGCCGTCAGCTCGCTGTTCCTCAAGGAATTCGTCGGCGCATTCGTCTTGTCGATGCGTTATTTCTTCCGCCAGAAGGCGACGATCAATTATCCTTTCGAAAAGGGTCCGGTCAGCCCGCGCTTCCGCGGTGAACATGCGCTGCGCCGTTATCCGAACGGCGAAGAGCGCTGCATCGCCTGCAAGCTCTGCGAAGCGATCTGTCCCGCTCAGGCGATCACCATTGAAGCAGGTCCCCGCCGCAACGACGGCACCCGCCGCACGGTGCGCTACGACATCGATATGGTGAAGTGCATCTATTGCGGCTTCTGCCAGGAGGCATGCCCGGTCGATGCGATCGTCGAAGGCCCGAATTTCGAATTCGCCACGGAAACCCGCGAAGAGCTTTATTTTGACAAGCAGCGGCTTCTGGACAATGGCGACCGGTGGGAACGCGAAATCGCCCGCAACATGGCGATCGACGCGCCGTACCGCTGATTGGAATTGGAAATGCCGCGCGGCGGGCACTCGCCTCCCGCGGTCAACATGCACCGGAGCTTTGCTGGCTTGACGTCTTGCGAAGCTTCATCGGGCAGGGAACCTCCCGGCTGCCCGGGGGAAGATGAAAAAGGCACCAACATGGGTCTGCAGGCTCTATTTTTCTATCTTTTCGCCTTTGTCGCGGTAGCGTCGGCGTTCATGGTCATCTCGGCGAAGAATCCGGTTCATTCGGTTCTGTTCCTCATCGTGACCTTCTTCAATGCCGCGGGCCTCTTCCTGCTGCTCGGCGCCGAGTTCCTGGCGATGATCCTGCTCGTCGTCTATGTCGGCGCGGTCGCGGTCCTCTTCCTCTTCGTGGTCATGATGCTCGACATCGACTTCACGGAGCTACGCGCGGGCGTTCTGGAATACGCCCCGATCGGCGGCCTGATCGGTCTGGTTCTTGCGGCCGAACTCATCGTCGTCGTTGGCGGCAGCGTGATCTCTCCCGAAGTGGCAAAGACTGTCGCGATGCCGATCCCGGCCATCACCGAGCGCACCAATACCGCCGCTCTCGGCGACGTGCTCTATACGAATTACATCTACTTCTTCCAAATCGCCGGCCTGATCCTTCTCGTCGCCATGATCGGTGCGATCGTGCTGACGCTGAGGCACCGCACCAACATCAAGCGGCAGAATATTCCGAGGCAGGTTGCCCGCACGCCTGCGACCGCCGTCGAGGTGGTCACGGTCAAGCCGGGGCAGGGCCTCTAAAGGCAGGGATAAGGAACAAAGAACATGGTCATCGGTCTTTCCCACTACCTGACGGTCAGTGCCATCCTCTTCACGATCGGCATTTTCGGCATCTTCCTCAATCGGAAGAACGTCATCATCATACTGATGTCGGTCGAACTTATCCTGCTTTCGGTCAACATCAACATGGTCGCTTTCTCGTCGTTCCTGAACGATATCGTCGGCCAGGTTTTCGCATTGTTCATTCTGACGGTTGCTGCGGCTGAAGCGGCGATCGGTCTTGCAATTCTTGTTGTCTTCTACCGCAACCGCGGCTCGATCGCGGTCGAAGACGTCAATATGATGAAGGGCTGAGCGGCTCATGTTCCTCTATAAGGCTATCGTCTTTCTTCCCTTGATCGGCGCGATCATAGCCGGCCTCTTCGGTCGTGCGATCGGCGCCAAGGCATCGGAATACGTCACCTGCGGTCTGATGATCGTCGCTGCCGTCCTGTCCTGGTACGTCTTCGTCACCGTCGGCATGGGCCATCTCGAAGGCGGACCGATCAAGGTCGAGGTTCTGCGCTGGATCCAGTCCGGTGGCATCGATGCTTCCTGGTCGCTGCGCATCGACACGCTCACCTCCGTCATGCTGATCGTCGTCAATACGGTCTCGACGCTGGTGCACGTCTACTCGATCGGATACATGCATCATGATCCGCATCGCCCGCGCTTCTTCGCCTATCTCTCGCTTTTCACCTTCGCCATGCTGATGCTGGTGACCTCCGATAACCTCGCCCAGATGTTCTTCGGCTGGGAGGGCGTGGGTCTGGCCTCGTATCTGCTCATCGGTTTCTGGTACAAGAAGCCGTCGGCAAACGCGGCCGCCATCAAGGCCTTCGTCGTCAACCGCGTCGGCGACTTCGGCTTCGTGCTCGGTATTGCCGGTATTTTCGTTCTCTTCGGTTCGATCAACCTCGACACGATCTTCGCCAATGCCTCGAGCTTCGCGCCGCAAGAAGGCGCCGAAGCGGCGGGCGACGTCGTCCTCAACCTCTTCGGCATGCAGCTCGACAAGGCGCATGCGCTGACCGGCATTTGCCTGCTGCTCTTCATGGGCGCGATGGGCAAGTCGGCGCAGTTCCTGCTGCACACCTGGCTGCCGGACGCCATGGAAGGCCCGACCCCGGTTTCGGCGCTCATCCATGCCGCAACCATGGTCACCGCCGGCGTCTTCCTCGTCGCCCGCATGTCACCGCTCTTCGAACTGTCGCCCGATGCGCTGGTCTTCGTCACCTTCATCGGTGCGATCACCGCCTTCTTCGCGGCGACCGTCGGTCTCGTGCAGAACGACATCAAGCGCGTCATCGCCTATTCGACCTGCTCGCAGCTCGGCTACATGTTCGTGGCCCTGGGAGTAGGGGCCTATGGCGCGGCGATCTTCCACCTCTTCACGCACGCCTTCTTCAAGGCGTTGCTCTTCCTCGGCGCCGGCTCGGTAATCCATGCCGTCGATGGCGAGCAGGACATGCGCTACATGGGCGGCCTTCGCACCCACATCCCGGGCACCTTCTGGATGATGACGATCGGCACGCTGGCGCTCACCGGCGTTGGCATTCCGTTTACCCCGGTCGGCTTCGCGGGCTTCTTCTCGAAGGACGTGATCATTGAAGCGACCTACGCCTCGCATTCGCCGGTCGCAGGCTTTGCCTTCACGCTGCTGGTGATCGCGGCTCTGTTCACGAGCTTCTATTCCTGGCGCCTGGCGTTCCTCACTTTCTTCGGCACCCCGCGTGCTTCCCACGAGGTGATGCACCACGTCCACGAATCACCGCAGGTCATGCTCGTGCCGCTCTACCTTCTGGCGATCGGCGCGGTTCTCTCGGGTGTCGTGTTCGAAGGCTACTTCTACGGCCACCACTATGCGGAGTTCTGGAAGGGCGCGCTCTTCACCGGTGCCGAGAATGAATTGCTGGAAGAATTCCACCATGTTCCGGCCTGGGTGGCGCTGAGCCCCTTCATCGCGATGCTCCTCGGCTTCGTCACGGCCTGGTACTTGTATATCCAGTCGCCCTCGACGCCCCGTGTTCTGGCGCAGCAGCACCGCGTGCTCTATCAATTCCTGCTCAACAAGTGGTACTTCGACGAGCTCTATGACTTCCTCTTCGTCCGTTCCGCCAAGGCGCTCGGCCGCTTCCTGTGGAAGAAGGGTGATATCGGCGTCATCGACGCTTACGGCCCGAACGGCGTTGCCGCCCGCGTCGTCGACGTCACCAATCGCGTCGTCCGCCTGCAGACCGGTTACCTCTATCACTATGCCTTCGCGATGCTGATCGGCATTGCCGCACTCGTTACCTGGATGATGCTCGGGAGTTCCTTCTGATGACCGATTGGCCTATTCTTTCAACGGTCACCTTCCTGCCGCTCGTCGGCGTGGTGCTACTGCTGCTGATGAACGAAAACGGCCCGAGCGGCCGGCGCAACGTGCTCAACATCTCGTTGGTCACGACCATCGTCACGTTCATCGTTTCGCTGTTCATCTGGATCGGCTTCGACAACGCGAATCCGGGCTTCCAGATGATCGAGAAGCACGGTTGGCTTGGCACCGGCATCGGCTATCACGTAGGCGTCGACGGCATCTCGATGCTGTTCGTCATCCTAACGACGGTCCTCATGCCCTTCTGCATTCTCGCGAGCTGGCTCTCCATCGAGAAGCGCCTGAAGGAATACATGATCGCCTTCCTCATCCTTGAAGTGATGATGGTCGGCGTCTTCGTATCGCTCGATATCGTGCTCTTCTACGTCTTCTTCGAAGCCGGCCTCATTCCGATGTTCCTCATCATCGGCGTCTGGGGTGGCAAGGACCGCGTTTACGCGAGCTACAAGTTCTTCCTCTATACGCTGCTCGGCTCCGTGCTGATGCTGCTCGCGATCATGGCAATGTACTGGCAGGCCGGCACGACGGATATTTCCGCGCTGCTCGCCTACAAGTTCCCGCCGGCCATGCAGACCTGGCTGTGGCTTGCCTTCTTCGCTTCCTTTGCCGTCAAGATGCCGATGTGGCCGGTTCACACCTGGCTGCCGGATGCGCACGTCCAGGCGCCGACGGCTGGTTCCGTCATCCTGGCAGGCGTGCTGCTGAAGCTCGGCGGCTACGGCCTCATCCGTTTCTCGCTCGGCATGTTCCCGGTCGCGTCCGATTTCTTTGCGCCGCTGGTATTCGCCCTGTCGGTCATTGCCATCATCTATACCTCGCTCGTCGCGATGATGCAGGACGATATCAAGAAGCTGATCGCCTATTCCTCGGTTGCCCACATGGGCTACGTCACCATGGGCGTCTTCGCGGCGAACATGCAGGGCGTGCAAGGCTCTATCTTCCAGATGCTGTCGCACGGCATCGTCTCCGGCGCGCTCTTCCTCTGCGTCGGCGTCATCTATGACCGCACCCACACCCGCGAGATCGTGGCCTATGGCGGGCTGGTCAACAATATGCCGAAATATGCCGTGGCCCTCATGGTCTTCACCATGGCGAATGTCGGCCTTCCGGGCACCTCGGGCTTCATCGGCGAATTCCTGACGCTGGTCGGCGTCTTCCGGGTCAATACCTGGGTAGCGCTCTTCGCTGCAACCGGCGTGATCCTATCGGCGGCCTACGCTCTCTGGCTCTATCGCCGCGTGATCTTCGGCGCGCTGGAGAAGGAAAAGCTGAAGGCGCTTCTCGATCTTTCGCCGCGCGAGCAGATGATCCTCTATCCGCTGGTGGCGCTGACGATCTTCTTCGGCGTCTACCCAGCCCCGGTCTTCGATGCGACCGCCGCCTCCGTGGACCTGCTGGTGAACAACTATACGGCCGCTGTAAACGCCGCGCACGACGTTGCGCTGTCGATGAAATGATGACGGGACTTTTTGCACATGACCGCTGAAACCATTCTCGCAAGCCTGTATCTTTCCGCGCCGGAGATCATCCTCGCGGTCGGCGCCCTTGTCCTGCTCATGATCGGCGTCTTTGCGGGCGAGCGGTCGGGCCGCATGGTGAGCGTCCTAGCGCTGATCCTGTTTGCGGCTTCGGCGCTGTGGCTGATCTTCGTGCCCGGCGATGGCCTTGCTTATGGCGGCGTCTACCAGGCAGACGGCTTCTCCCGCTTCATGAAGATCACCGCGCTCGTCGGCTCCTTCGCGGCGCTCTTCATGTCGATCGGCCTTGCCAGGGAAAACCAGCTCGACAAGTTCGAGTTCCCGGTCCTGCTCGTGCTCTGCACGCTCGGCATCATGCTGATGATCTCGGCAAACGACCTGATCGCCCTCTATCTCGGCCTCGAGTTGCAGTCGCTGGCGATCTACGTCGTGGCGGCGATCAACCGGGAAAACCTGAAGTCCACGGAAGCGGGTCTCAAGTACTTCGTTCTCGGCGCGCTTTCCTCGGGCTTGCTGCTCTACGGAATGTCGCTGGTCTACGGCTTCACCGGCCACACGCATTTCGCCGATATCGCCCAGGCGCTGTCCGCTGAAGGCGCCCGCTCGCTCGGCCTGGTCTTCGGCCTGGTCTTCATCCTCGCAGGCATCGCCTTCAAGATCTCGGCCGTTCCCTTCCACATGTGGACGCCGGACGTCTACGAAGGTGCGCCGACCCCGGTCACCGCCTTTCTGGCTAGCGCGCCGAAGGTTGCCGCCATGGCCATGATGACGCGTATCGTCATCACCGCCTTCCAGCCGGTCGTTGCCGACTGGCAGCAGGTCGTGGTCTTCATCTCGATCGCTTCGATGCTGCTCGGCGCCTTCGCCGCCATCGGACAGCGGAACATCAAGCGGCTGATGGCCTATTCCTCGATTGGTCACATGGGCTACGCGCTCGTCGGCCTTGCCGCCGGCAACCAGACGGGTGTGACCGGCGTCATGCTCTACATGGTCATCTACATGGTCATGACGCTCGGTTCGTTTGCGATCATCATGTCGATGCGCCGCAAGGACGGCACGATCGTCGAAGCCGTCGACGATCTGGCAGGTCTTTCCAGCACGAACCCCTTCATGGCGACGGTGCTGACGATCCTGATGTTCTCGCTCGCCGGCATTCCGCCGCTTGCGGGCTTCTTCGCGAAGTATTTCGTCTTCGTCGCCGCCATCGAAGCCAAGCTCTATGCCCTCGCCATCATCGGCGTTCTCGCATCGGTCGTCGGCGCCTACTATTATCTGCGTGTCATCAAGCTGATGTGGTTCGATGAGGCGACGGATGAGTTTGCCCGCGTTTCCGGTCCGCTTCGCCTCGTCTTCGGCCTTTCCGGGCTGTTCGTTCTTGCCTATGTCGTCATCGGCGGGCCGATCGGCGGGGCGGCCGAACTCGCGGCTGCGACGCTCTTTTGATGATGTCTCCCGCGCGGCGCCGGATATCGCTCGGCGATTTCCGGCACGAGGCGCTGTCGGAGACATCATCCACCAACAGCGAATGCCTTGCCCGCGCTAGGGCAGGGGACGGCGGTTTCCTGTGGGTGACCGCGCAGAAGCAGACGAGCGGCCGTGGCCGCCGCGGCCGCACCTGGGCTTCGGAACGCGGCAATCTTTACGCCTCCCTTCTCTTGATCGATCCGGCGCCGATGGAGCGTCTTTCGTCGCTCCCGCTGGCGATCGCCGTTGCCGTGCATCGAGCGATCCGCATGGTTCTGCCGCCCGGCGCAGCACCGCTTGAGGTGAAATGGCCGAATGATATCCTGATCGGCCGCAGGAAGACCTGCGGGATCCTCGTTGAAGGTGAAAAGCTTGCGGATGGGCGCTATGCGCTGGTGATCGGCATCGGCATCAACGTTTCGGTCATGCCCGACAATCCGCTCTACCCGGTGACCTGCCTGCGCCAAGAGGGAAGTACCGCCGCTCCCGAGGAACTTTTCGCCCATCTCTTCGCTTCGATGGCCGAGGTGCTGGATATCTGGAACGAAGGGCGCGGCGTTCGCGAGATCGCCGCCCGCTGGCGGGATGTGGCCTGCGGCATCGGCGAAAAGATCACGGTCAACCTGCCGGACCGCTCGATTTCCGGACAATTCGCCGGGATTGATGATAATGGCGTGTTGATGCTCGAAACCGGCGCGGGCAAGATGATGCGGATTGCCGCCGGGGATGTATTTTTTGGATAGTGGAGCTTATGGCTAAGCAGGACGAACTGGTATTTCTGCCCTTGGGCGGTGTCGGCGAGATCGGCATGAATCTCGCGCTGTACGGTTACGGCCCGGCGGGAAACCGCCAGTGGATCATGGTCGATTGCGGCGTCACCTTCCCCGGTCCGGATCTCCCGGGCGTCGATCTGGTGCTGCCCGACATTCGCTTTCTCGCCGCCGAGCGCAAGAACCTCAAGGCGATCATCATCACGCATGCGCATGAGGATCACTACGGTGCGTTGGCCGATCTCTGGCCGGGCCTGAATGTTCCCGTCTACGGGTCGCCCTTCACCGCGGGCCTGCTCGAGGCCAAGCGCAATTTCGAGAAGGATGCGATCGGCGAAGTGCCGGTGACGATGTTCAAGGCGGGCGATACGATCAATGCCGGTCCCTTCAGCATCGAAGGCGTGGCCGTCAATCACTCGATTCCAGAGCCGATGTCGCTGATGATCCGCACGCCGCTCGGCAATGTGATCCACACCGGCGACTGGAAGATCGATCACGAACCGTCGCTCGGGCCGCTGACCGACGAGACCCGCTTCCGCCAGCTCGGCGACGAAGGCGTGCTGGCACTGATGTGCGATTCCACCAACGCGCTGCGCGACGGCGTCTCGCCGTCCGAAAGGGACGTTTCGGAAAGCCTGAGCAGGATCATCGAGAATGCCGAAGGTCGGGTGGCAATCACCAGTTTCTCGTCGAACGTCGGCCGTATCCGCACTATTGCTGAGGCCGCCGAAGCCGCGGGCCGTGAGGTGTTGCTGCTCGGAAGCTCGCTGAAGCGCGTCGTCGACGTTTCGCGTGATGTTGGCCTGATGGAAGGCGTAAAGCCCTTCATCTCCGAGGACGAATACGGCTACATTCCGCGCGACAAGGTTGTGGTCATCCTGACCGGCAGCCAGGGCGAGCCGCGCGCCGCGCTTGCCAAGCTGTCGCGCGACGAGATGCGCAACGTGGCGCTTGCCGCCGGCGATATCGTCGTCTTCTCCTCCCGCGCCATTCCCGGCAACGAGAAGGCGATCCAGGATATCAAGAACGGCTTGACGGAGCAGGGCGTGCACGTCATCACGGACAACGAAGCCCTCGTTCACGTCTCCGGCCATCCGCGCCGCAACGAGCTGCAGAAGATGTACGAGCTGACGCGTCCGAAGATTGTCGTGCCCGTGCACGGCGAGGCGATACATCTGTCGGCGCATAAGGAGCTGGCGGAACAATCCGGCATCGGCATCGTGCCGCGCGTGCGCAACGGCGACGTCCTGCGGCTTGCGCCCGGTCCGGTCGAAGTCATCGACGAGGCGCCGCACGGGCGTATCTACAAGGACGGCTCGCTGATCGGCGATTTCGATGAGATGGGCATCGGCGATCGGAAGAAGCTTTCCTATGTCGGCCACGTCGCGGTCAACGTCGTGATCGACAGCCGCTACGACATCGTTGGCGATCCTGATCTCGTCGCGATCGGCCTGCCGGACTATGACGACGAGGGCGACGAGATGGAAGACACACTCTTCGACGCTGTCGTCGGCGCCATAGAAAGCATCCCGCGCGCCCGCCGCAAGGACCTCGACATGATGCAGGAAGCGGTGCGCCGCGCGGTCCGTGCCGCGGCAAACCAGACCTGGGGCAAGAAGCCGATCGTAACCGCGTTCATCACAAAGGTCTGATCGATGCTCGGCCGCGTCAACCATATAGCCATCGCCGTTCCCGACCTTGCCGCAGCAACGGCAAGCTACCGCGATACCCTGGGCGCCAGGGTCTCGCAGCCGCAAGTTTTGCCTGAACACGGCGTCACCGTCGTCTTCGTCGAACTGCCGAACACGAAGGTGGAATTGCTGGAGCCGCACGGCGAATATTCGCCGATCGCCGCCTTCCTCGAAAAAAACCCTTCCGGCGGCATGCACCACATCTGCTACGAGGTTTCGGACATCATTGCCGCGCGCGAGCAACTCGTGAAATCAGGGGCAAGGGTGCTCGGCAGCGGCGAGCCTCAGACCGGTGCCCATGGAAAGCCCGTGCTCTTCCTGCATCCGAAGGACTTCTTCGGCACGCTGATCGAGTTGGAACAGATTTGAGGCGAATTCTCTAAGAATCCACCACTCTTGGTTGCTTTGAGTGCTTGGTGCTATCCGTTCATGAAGAACAGAGGGATCGACATGCGAGGTTCAGCAGCCATTTTGCTTGCTATGTTGCTTGTGGTTTGGAGCCTCACCTTTTCGGCGGCAAAAGAAAGACTGCCCCCAGTTCAGGAGAAGGGCACACGGCAGTTGGAATGTGCGGCCTTATACCGGCTGCTGGTCGAGATTTATCCCGCCAATTGGCAGACGATACGACGCGAAAGCATGAATGACCGCTATGTCCTCTTGCGAAGCGTTGGCCGCCGTAACCTGCAGCGCGCCGGCAAAGCGGCGACGGACGCAGACAGACTTATGAAGGCCAGCATCACCCAATACATTGAACTTGCCGAAAATAATGAAGTACGGCGGCTGACGGATAGGCTCCCAGCATGCAAAGAGCTTTATGACCGCGCGCTGCATGAAGATTGATGCTGCGGCAGAGCGACCCGACTGCGCAAAGCGGCCGGACACCATTTGAGCTATCCGCCATTCCGCTCTATAAGCGCGTCTGTTGCAATGTTTGCAACGGCGTCTTAGGACACAGGAATGCTGCAGGTTTTTCTACAGGGCTTTGCCGTCTATTTCATCGTCTGGTGGATCACGCTTTTTGCCGTGCTGCCGATCGGCCTGCGCACGCAGGCGGAGGACAATGACGTGGTTCTCGGCACCGTACCGAGCGCGCCGACGCGTTTTCGGGCGCTCTTCACCTTCTCGCTGACGACCATCATTTCCGCGGTCATCTACGGCGCCTGGTATATCTCCTCGACCTATTTCGGCTTGGGTTTTGACGCTCTCCCGCAGATAGGCCCAAGCTTCCGGTGAGGCGGAGCTTTTGCTCAAACTTTGGGCATGTGTAATTCCGAGGGCTTCGGAGCTGTCATACATGTGTCATGGAATTGCTGCATGGAACTCACGCTACGGCATGAGAAACGTGCCGTAAGGGAAGGAAGACGGTTTTTCTGCGAAAGAGCCGGTCGAAAAACCAAAAAAAAACAAGGCTGAAAGCCTTGTTTTAAGTATCGCGTGATCTGTAACCGTTGCCGGGGCTGCGACGAGCGCGCCTAAGATCTGATCCTCCCAAGACTTGACCGCGAATTCGACAGGAATTTAATCTCCCTGCCTGTTTTGTGAGCTAAAGCTAGCTCAAAGAATAAGCTTTGTCACCAGCTTTTTTTGTATTTTTGCTACACTTCAGAAAAAAATTCCTGTTGACAACATTTTGATGCAAACCTTTAGAAACGCCCGCTTTTCTTCGCATTGGCATTTTTCGGCCGCAAACTTGCGTCTACGATAGGCTGCTCGCGCGTCACGCGGGTTTCTTTCCGGCCGCGAAGCGGTTATGAACGCACCCGATATCAACGATTGCCGTCGATTCCGCATGAGACGCGGAATCCCAACTGCTCTGGAATCCGTCATGCGACTGTCCCGCTATTTCATGCCCATCCTCAAGGAAAACCCCAAGGAGGCGGAAATCGTCTCCCACCGGCTGATGCTGCGCGCCGGCATGATCCGCCAGCAATCGCAGGGCATTTATTCCTGGCTGCCGCTTGGCAAGCGCGTTCTCGACAAGGTGAACACCATTATCCGCGAGGAGCAGAACCGCAGCGGCGCGATCGAGCTTTCCATGCCGACGCTGCAGTCCGCCGAGCTCTGGCAGGAGAGCGGGCGCTACGACGCCTACGGCAAGGAGATGTTGCGCATCAAGGACCGCCAGGACCGGCCGATGCTCTATGGACCGACGAATGAGGAGATGGTGACGGATATCTTCCGTTCCTACGTCAAGTCCTACAAGAACCTGCCGCTGAACCTCTATCACATCCAGCTGAAGTTCCGCGACGAGATCCGTCCGCGTTTCGGCACCATGCGCTCGCGCGAGTTCATGATGAAGGACGCCTATTCCTTCGACCTGACGCGCGAAGGCGCCGAGCACTCCTATAAGAAAATGTTCGCGGCCTATCTGCGCACCTTCGACCGCCTGGGCCTGCGCGCCATTCCGATGCGCGCCGACACCGGTCCCATCGGTGGCGATCTCAGCCACGAATTCATCATTCTCGCGGAAACCGGCGAGTCCGAAGTTTATAGCCACAAGGATTTCGTCAATTTCGATATCCCGCCGGCCGACACCAACTTCGACGATGTCGCCGGCCTGAATGCGATTTTCGACAAGTGGACCTCTGTTTATGCGGCCACCTCGGAGATGCACGACGAAGCTGCGTTCAACGCCCTTCCGGAAGGCGAGCGTCTTTCCGCCCGCGGCATCGAGGTCGGCCACATCTTTTATTTCGGCACCAAATACTCCGAGCCAATGGGCGCTAAGGTGCAGGGTCCGGACGGCAAGGAACACACCGTCCACATGGGTTCCTACGGTATCGGGCCGACCCGCCTTGTTCCCGCCATCATCGAAGCATCGCATGACGACAACGGAATCATCTGGCCGGCTTCTGTTGCGCCGTTCGATGCGATCGTGATCAACATGAAGGCGGGCGATGCCGCCTGCGACGGCGTCTGCGATAAAATCTACGCGGCACTTTCGAAGGCCGGCAAGGACGTCCTCTATGACGACACCGATGATCGCGCCGGAACGAAGTTCGCCACCGCCGACCTGATCGGCATACCCGTGCAGGTCATCGCCGGCCCGCGCGCGGTCGCAAACGGCGAAGTGGAACTCAAGGACCGCAAGACCGGTGCCCGCGAAACGATGACGATCGACGCGGCGATCAACAAGCTCTTGGCGTAAGGCCGAACGGAGGCGAAATGGCAGATGCGGCGGTGGACCAGCGGGGTTCGAAATCCGGCCTCGGTCCGGCGGGCAGGCCATTTTCCGCCTTCGAACGCCTCGTGGCGTGGCGCTATCTGCGCGCTCGCCGCAAGGAGGCCTTCATCTCGGTCATCGCCGGCTTTTCCTTCGTCGGCATTATGCTGGGCGTCGCAACACTGATCATCGTCATGGCGGTCATGAACGGTTTCCGCACCGAGCTGATCTCGCGCATTCTCGGCATCAACGGTCATATGATCGTCCAGCCGGTGGACGGGCCTTTCAACGATTATGCGGCATTGACCGACAGGTTCGCGGCGGTGCCCGGCATCAGGATGGCGCTGCCGCTGGTCGAAGGTCAGACGCTGGCCTCCGGCCAGGCGGGTGCCGGGACCGGCGCCCTGGTGCGCGGCATCCGCGCTGAAGATCTCACCAAGCTCAAGACGGTTTCCGACAACATCAAGTCCGGAGACCTCGTCGGTTTCGCTTCGGGGCAGGGCGTTCTCGTCGGCTCGCGCATGGCGGAGCAGCTCGGCCTGCAGGCAGGCGATACCATCACGCTGATTTCACCCGAAGGCGACGTGACGCCGATGGGCATCAATCCGCGGGTCAAATCCTACACCGTCTCCGGTATATTCGAGATCGGCATGTCGGAATATGACGCGGCGATCATCTATATGCCGCTCGAAGAGGCGCAGCTCTATTTCAATGCCGAGGGCCTCGTTCAGTCGATCGAGCTCTTCGCCAACAATCCCGACGACATCGACAATCTCCGCCCCAGGGTGGAGGAAGCGGCCGGCCGCCAGATCGGCATCACCGACTGGCGCCAGCGCAACCAGACCTTCTTTTCCGCTCTGCAGGTGGAGCGCAACGTGATGTTCATGATCCTGACGCTGATCGTGCTCGTCGCGGCGCTAAACATCATCTCCGGCCTGATCATGCTGGTGAAAGACAAGGGCAGCGACATCGCGATCCTGCGCACTATGGGTGCGACGTCTGGCGCCATCATGCGCATCTTCTTCATGACCGGTGCTGCGATCGGCATCGTCGGCACCATTGCCGGCGTGCTGCTCGGCGTCGTCGTCTGCATCAATATCGAGTCGATCCGCCAGTTCTTCTCCTGGATTACGGGCACTGTGCTCTTCAATCCGCAGCTCTATTTCCTGAGCCAGTTGCCAGCCGAGATGAGCATTGGCGAGACGGTCTCTGTCGTTGTCATGGCGCTGTCACTCTCCTTTCTCGCGACCATTTTCCCAGCTTGGCGGGCCTCGAAGCTCGATCCGGTGCAGGCGCTCCGCTACGAATAAGGAATGCTGATTTCAATGAAACGGAACGTCGTTCTCAAGCTTTCCGGCGTCGAGCGTCACTATGGCCAGGGCGATACCGTGCTCACCATTCTGAAGGGGGCCGATTTTGTTCTCCACAGCGGCGAGATCGTCGCGCTGGTCGCTCCGTCGGGCACAGGCAAATCGACGCTGCTGCATGTCGCGGGCCTGCTGGAGCATCCGGACGGCGGCGAAGTCGCCGTCAATGGTCAAGCCTGCGAAGGGCTGACCGACGAGAAGCGCACGGCAATCCGCCGCAGCGAGATCGGCTTCGTCTACCAGTTCCACCATCTCCTGCCGGAGTTCTCGGCGCTCGAAAACATCATGATGCCGCAGTTGATCGCCGGTTTGCCGCGCAAGGAGGCGGCCGAGCGCGCAAAGCAGTTGCTCGACTATATGCGCATCGGCCATCGCGCCAATCATCGTCCCGGCGAGCTGTCGGGCGGCGAGCAGCAGCGGGTCGCGATTGCGCGCGCCGTTGCTAATGCGCCGACCGTGTTTCTCGCCGACGAGCCGACCGGAAACCTTGATCCGGAAACCGCGCATTACGTGTTTGACGCGCTGGAGGCGCTGGTGCGCCAGTCCGGTCTCGCAGCGCTGATCGCCACCCACAACCACGAACTCGCCGGCCGCATGGACCGCCGCGTGACGATCAGCGACGGCAAGGTCGTCGAATTCTGATTAGGGGCGGATGAGGCCGCCGCGATAGTCCAGCTCGTAGGCTCTCCGCTCCTCGACGATGATCATTTCCCGCCCGCTGAAGTGATCGCAATCGCCGGTGCTGTGGTCGGCGTAGAAGCCGAAGGCATGTTCAAATTCCATGCCGCCCAGAAAGCGCTGGTGCTCGGCATACATCGTCGAAAGCGCAGCCTTGATCACCACGCCTGCCTTCTGCCCATCGATCAGCGACGGCTCGACGATGCGGCCGAAATAATTCATCACCCAGATAGGCTCGCCGCTCAGCCACACGACTTCCTGTCCGGCGAAATCTGTTCCACCAAAGTAGCTGTCGAGATAGCGCCAATCTCCGCGCTCGTAGCCGATGTCGTGCGACCCGGCGCGGCAGGCGTCTAACGTTTTCCCGCCGCCGACATAGGTATTTGCCTTCGCTTCGACGATAAAGCTGTTCAATGCTGCAAGATTCATAGCGCTCGGCCCCCCGCGCCGAACCTCTCCGAAAAACGTATGCCTGTAAAGAACAAAATGAGAACTTGTGACTACTGGCCGCAGATCGATTGACCGGTCTCGTCGCTCCATTGCTCGATCGCGATGACGCGCGGCACGGTCTTCACGTCCTTTCCGTCCTTCTGCAACTTGCCAGTCAGCGCATTGTAGTCGCAGGAACCGCCGGCATTGGCGAGCGTGTCGTAGTGATTATAGGTGTAACCGGCGACCACGAACTGCTTGTTACGATAGGCGAGCGTCAGCGTCTGGTCCCAGCGCTCGCGGCCGATCGCGCTGTTCTGGGAACGGACGGCAATGGAGGTCTTCCTGGCCGCCTTGATCGACGGTTCCTGACCGAGGACGCCGTCTGCATCCGTGCTGCCCCAGATTTTGTCGGGCGCTCTCGCCGAAAGCCTGAGCAGCTCGTGATCGGCGTCGCGCAGATAGATGTAGATGCCGATCTTCTCGTCGCTTGCAGCTTCGGCTGGTCCGGCGAGGACTGCGAGATCCGGCTTGCCGTCGCCGTTCCAGTCTCCGGTCGCGGCATCGACGATATGGCCAGGGTCTATGTCCGCAGCCGATGTCGCCGTTGCAGCGAGAATGGCGATGAATGCGATGGCGGTCCTCATGATTCTCCTCCGGTTCTGCCGTTAACTATGCGGAAAAGATTCCTGTTGACAACAGAACAATAGCGGAACAAATTGGAAACATAACGAGTAAGGAGAGCAAGATGACTGACATGATCCGTGATATCGCAGCATTCACCTCCATCGCAATGTTCGTTGCCAGCTTCTCGCTGATTCTCATGGCAATGTAATTTTTCAGGGGACCGCATCGCTTCATGCGGTCCGCCCAAGGGACCGCTTCTGGACATCGCCGTCATCAACACCGACAATGCAAATCGATTCATTCGGGCGATTGGAAGGGTATAAGATGGCGGATGCGCAGAGCGGCTTCGTCGGCGGGACTCCGGGTTTCGTGCATCTGCGCGTCCACTCGGCCTATTCGCTGCTTGAAGGCGCGCTGCCGCTGAAGAAGATTCTCTACAAGGCATCGGGCGACAGCCAGCCGGCGATCGCCATCACCGACACTAACAACCTGTTCGTCGCTCTCGAGTTTTCGCAGAAAGCGATGGAAGAAGGGCTGCAGCCGATCATCGGCTGCCAGCTGTCGATCGACATGGAAGACGGTCTGGAGACCGAAAGGCGCGGCGGCCAGCAGGCGCTGGCCAAGCTACCGGCGATCGTCGTGCTTGCCTCGACCGCGGCAGGTTACGAGCGGCTGGTCGATATCGTCAGCCGCGCCTATCTCGGCGGCGGCGACGACCAGGCGGTCCATATCCGCGCCTCCTGGCTGGAGGAGGCGGGAACGGAGGGCCTGATCGCGCTGACGGGAGCGCCAGGCGGTCCGGTCGATGTGGCACTGAAGCAGGGGCATGCCGCACAAGCGGAAAACCGGCTGCTCGCCTTGAAGCGCCTTTTCCCTGGCAGGCTCTATGTCGAATTGCAGCGCCATGGAACCTACGACAAGCGTCATGAGCAGAGGGTCGTGGGGCTTGCCTACGAGCACGATCTGCCGCTGGTGGCGACCAACGAGGCATTCTTCCCGGCACGCGACGACTACGATGCCCATGACGCGTTGATGGCCGTTGCCCATAACGCCATCGTGTCGGACGACAGCCGCTTCCGCCTGACACCGGACCATTATCTGAAGAGTCGCTCCGAAATGGCGAAGCTCTTTGCCGATCTGCCGGAGGCGCTGCAAAACACGGTCGAGATCGCCCGCCGCTGCTCCTTCGTGCTGAAGACCCGCAAGCCGATCCTGCCGCGCTTTACCGGCGCCACCGACGATCCGGAGGAGGCGGACCGCGCCGAATCGCTCGAGCTCCGCCGGCAGGCCGAGGAGGGGCTCGACATGCGCCTCGCTACCCTCGGCATGTCGCCCGGCTATGAGGAGAAGGATTATCGCGAACGGCTGGAATTCGAACTCAGCGTGATCGAGCGCATGAAGTTCCCCGGCTACTTCCTGATCGTTGCGGACTTCATCAAATGGGCGAAGCAGCATGGTATCCCGGTCGGTCCCGGCCGCGGCTCGGGCGCCGGCTCGCTCGTCGCCTATGCGCTGACGATCACCGACGTCGATCCCCTGCGCTTCTCGCTGCTTTTCGAACGCTTCCTCAATCCGGAACGCGTCTCGATGCCCGACTTCGATATCGACTTTTGCCAGGACCGCCGCGAAGAGGTGATCCGCTACGTCCAGCAGAAATACGGTCGCGCGCAGGTGGCGCAGATCATCACCTTCGGTTCGCTGCAGGCGCGGGCCGCCCTTCGCGATGTCGGCCGCGTGCTGGAAATGCCCTATGGCCAGGTCGACAAGATCTGCAAGCTGGTGCCGAACAACCCGGCCAATCCGACGCCGCTTTCCAAGGCGATCGAAGAGGAGCCTAAGCTCCAGGAGGAGGCGGCAAAGGAGCCCGTCGTGGCGCGCCTGCTCGATATCGCCCAGAAGATCGAGGGCCTTTACCGCCATGCCTCGACGCATGCCGCCGGCATCGTTATTGGCGACCGGCCGCTCTCGAAGCTGGTCCCGATGTATCGCGACCCCCGCTCGGATATGCCGGTTACCCAGTTCAACATGAAATGGGTCGAGCAGGCCGGCCTCGTCAAGTTCGACTTCCTCGGCCTGAAAACGCTGACTGTGCTGAAGGTCGCCGTTGATTTCGTCGCCAAGCGTGGCATCAACGTCGACCTCGCTGCAATCCCGCTCAACGACAAGAAAACCTACGAGATGCTCTCGCGCGGCGAAACGGTCGGCGTGTTCCAGGTGGAAAGTGCCGGCATGCGCAAGGCGCTGATCGGCATGAAGCCGGACTGCATCGAGGACATCATCGCCCTCGTCGCCCTTTATCGCCCAGGCCCGATGGAAAACATCCCGACTTACAATGCCCGCAAGCATGGCGAGGAAGAGCTCGAGTCGATCCATCCGATGATCGACCATCTGCTCAAGGAAACGCAGGGCGTCATCGTCTATCAGGAACAGGTGATGCAGATCGCCCAGGTCCTATCCGGCTATTCGCTCGGCGAAGCCGATCTCTTGCGCCGCGCCATGGGCAAGAAGATCAAGGCGGAAATGGACCAGCAACGCGAACGCTTCGTCGACGGCGCCATCCGCAACGGCGTTTCGAAACCGCAGGCCGATAACATCTTCGAACTTCTGGCGAAGTTCGCGAATTACGGCTTCAACAAGTCGCACGCAGCAGCTTATGCCATCGTCTCCTATCAGACGGCCTATATGAAGGCGCATTATCCGGTCGAGTTCCTCGCCGCGTCGATGACGCTCGACATGTCGAACACGGATAAGGTCAATGATTTCCGGCAGGATGCCAAGCGCCTCGGCATCGAGGTCATTGCGCCTTCGGTTCAAAGCTCATTCCGCCAATTTGAAACGGGCAACAACCGCATTTATTATGCACTGGCGGCGCTGAAGGGCGTCGGCGAAAATGCCGTCGATCACATTGTCGAGGTGCGCGGCGACAAGCCTTTTACCAGTATCGAGGATTTCTGCCTGCGTATCGATCCGCGCCAGGTCAACCGTCGCGTGCTGGAAAGCCTGATCCATGCCGGCGCCTTCGATTGCTTCGGCCAGGATCGCGCCCAGCTCGCCGCTGGCCTTGATCGCATTCTGGGCTATGCCCAGCGCGCGCAGGAAAACAAGCTGAGCGGCCAGTCGGATATCTTCGGCGGCGCGCTGTCGTCGGGCCCGGAGAAGATTGCGCTGCCGCCGTTTGCGCCCTGGCTCGCCTCCGAGCAGCTGCTCAAGGAGTTCCAGGTGCTCGGCTTCTACCTGACGGCGCACCCGCTCGACAGCTACAACAACATCCTGCAGAAGATGCGGGTCCAGACCTTTGCGGAGTTCTCCGCCGCCGTGAAGCAGGGCGCAACCAATGCCCGCCTTGCCGGAACGGTGATTTCGAAGCAGGAGCGCAAGACCCGCACCGGCAACAAGATGGGGATCATCGTCTTTTCGGATTCGTCCGGACAGTTCGAAGCCGTGCTGTTCTTCGAAATGCTGAACCAGTACCGCGATGTGCTGGAGGCCGGGAAATCCTTCGTGCTCACCGCCACCGGCGAGGAGCGTCCGGAAGGCGTAGGGCTGCGCTTGCAGACGATCCAGTCCCTCGAGGAGAAATCGCTGCAGATGCAGAAGGCGCTGCGCGTTTATGTTCGCGATTCCGGCCCGCTACGCGCCGTTGCAGCACATCTGAACGCCAAGGGCGATGGCCTCGTCTCCTTCATCGTCATCAAGGAGGACGGCAAGCGCGAGGTCGAGGTGGAGCTGCCGCAGAAATACCGCATCACGCCGGAAATCGCCGCCGCCTTGCGCGCCGCCCCCGGCATTGTAGATGTCGAGCTTGTCTAGGTCGTGAACTGAACCTGCACTATGAAGCGCTCAGTTCTTCAAGGAAAAGTTGGGTGATCTGCTCCGCTAGCCGTGCCATCTCGTCGGCCGGAATCTGCAGCACGCCATGCTCGGCCATGAGTGCGTGGTACTGTTGCTCCTGGAGCGGAAAACCTGCGGGCAGAGGGACCACATGGAAATGGATGTGGCTGTTGGCTTGCTGGCTGCCCAGCGAAAGAACGTAGATCCTTTCAGCCTCGAGTAGCTTTTTCAGCGCACGAGACAAGACGTGTATATGCCCTTGCAATCGCAGGTATTCTTCGGTCGAGAGATCGTGAGCCAAGTCTTCGCGGTGTTTCTTCGGGGAAACCAAGCAGTATCCGGGCAATGTTGGATACTTGCTGAGAAAGATGATCGTCTCCTCATCCTCGAAAATGCGATGATGGAAGAACGCGGGATCTCCGCTCACCACACCGCAGATAAAGCAGGGCCGTGTCGTGATATCACGCAGGTATCCATCGAGATCGAACGGCTTGCGCTTGCTCATGCTGAATCTCATCAGGACCATGTGCATAAATCAAGATTTCCTGCGCTCGCTCTCAAGCGAAGGTCGTTTTGAGCGCCTTCGCCGCATCCTGCGTGTAGCGGCACTCTAACGCGTGATCGTGATGAAATCCGTGCCGGCGCCGGTCTCCGGACCGATGCCGGTGTCGGAGATCGTCAGTGTCGAGCCTGCGGCCAGCATGCCGTCGATCCGGCGGCGCGTTCCGTCTGGTATTCTGATGCGGTCGAGCGCATCGGCGATCGGCGTACCGCCGGTCACGATCGAGCTCTCGTTGGCGACGATCCCGAGCCGCTTCATCGCCTGCCTGGAAAGATTGTTCTTGAGCGTCACGCCCAGCCAGTCAGCCCTGCCGTTTTCGACCTCGACGGCGTGCAGCGTGAAGAAATGCGTGCCGAGCGCCTGCCGCGGATTGTCGATCGTGATCGGCGCCTCGAAGACCGGTTTGAAATCCTGGCGCACCATGATGACGCCGTTCGGCGGTTCGCCCTTGCCTGCCGCCGCGTAAATTTCCCTCAGGAGAGTGTTGCTGACGAGCGCCTTGTCGTCCTTGAACTGCATGGATCGAAGCGCCTTGAAGGCATTGATGGCCTGAATGGTTGCAGTACCGAGAAGCCCGTCAGGCGCGCCGGCGGAAAAGCCGAGCTGGTTGAGATAGGTCTGGATATTGATCACCGTCTCGCGCTCGGTGCGGCGGGTGATGAGAATGCGGATCGGATTGGTGTTTTCCGGTACTGCGGCCCGCGCGACCGGAGGAGGCACTGCGCTGTTCATCGCCAGTCGAACCGGCTCGCCGCCGGTTTCGCCGATCGCCGGACGCAGTGCCGCATCCGAAAGCAGCAGCGGCGGTTCCGGCAGATCGGGACGGAAGAGATTCGGATGCGCAACCGGCTCGGGCGCCACTTCGGCATCGCTGATGATGACCGGCACGCTGAGGCTCGTCATCTTGTAGAGCTGTTTGGCAAAGGCGGCGGGCATGCGCACGCAGCCGTGGGAGGCCGGATTGCGCGGCACGGAATTCGATTCATGAAGCGCGATGCCGGACCAGGTCAGCCGCTGCATCCACGGCATCGGAGCCGCCGAGTAGAGGTTGGACTCGTGATATTTCTGCTTCTCGAGCACGGAAAAGATGCCGCTCGGCGTCGTGTGGCCGGCCTTGCCGGTCGAGACTTTCGACATTGCGATCACATCCGCGCCGTCATAGACGGCAAGCGACTGCTTGTCCTTGGAGACGAAGATTTGCAGCGTGCGGGCATCCGCCGCAAAAGCGGGGTGATGCACGAGTGCGGTCGCCGACAGCAAGCCGAGGCCGAAAACAAAACGCGAGAACATGTTAGCCAACCAATACGCAATACTTGTCCGGCATATTACGGCACGATGCTTAAGGAAGGCTTGAGCATTGGTCGCTGGATCGGCGTTCACGCATTGGTGATCTATAGCCGGCTCAGCCATGTATTTGCGATTGCCAGATTATCCGTCGCGCTTGCCGCTGCCGAACGTGTAGCCGGTCTCCACGGTCTTCTTGCCAAATTTCTCGCGCAGCTTGTCCATCGCGGCTTCCGCCGCCGCCCGACGCGTGGATTGCTGGTCGATGAGATCCGGCGGGTCGGCGCGTGCCGGGTCGCAAAGGTCGGTGACGCCGATGCCGATCAGGCGGAATTTCGTGCCGTCCGTTTCCTTCTCCAGAAGCTCGATGCCGGTGCGGAAAATCCTGTCGGCAAGCTGCGTCGGGTCCTCCAGCTTGCGGTTGCGCGTACGGGATTTGAAGTCCGCCGTCTTCATCTTCAACACGACGGTGCTCCCGGCAATGCCGCTCTTCTTCAGCCGCCAGGAGACCTTCTCGGAGAGACTGCGCAAGATCGGCACCAGATCCTCATAGCGCGAAATATCGTCGAAGAAGGTCGTCTCCGAGGAGACGCTCTTTGCCGGATCGTTGAGGTGCACCTCGCGGTCGTCGATGCCGCGCGAAAGGCGGGCAAGCTTCTGGCCGATACTGCCGTAGCGGCGCATCAGATCGGTCTCCTCCATCGTCTGAAGCTGGCCGATCGTGCGGATGCCGTCCGCTTCGAGCGTTGCCGCAAAGGCCCTGCCAACGCCCCAGATGGTCGTCACCCGCCGCGGCGCCAGAAACGCCACGGCTTCTTCGCGGCCGATGATGGAAAAGCCCCGCGGCTTCTGCAGGTCGGAAGCCACCTTGGCGAGGAACTTGCAGTAGGACAGCCCAACGGAAACCGTGATGCCGATCTCCTTTTCCACGCGGCGGGCGAATTTCGCCAGCGTCCGCGCCGGCGGATCGTGGTGCAGGCGCTGGGTGCCGCCGAGTTCGAGGAATGCCTCGTCGATCGAAAGCGGCTGCACCAGCGGCGTCAGCTCCTGCATCATGGTGCGGATCTCGCGGCCGACCTTGACGTATTTCTCCATATCGGGGCGGATGACCACCGCCTGCGGGCACGCCTCCAGCGCCTTGAACATCGGCATGGCGGAGCGGACGCCGTGGATGCGGGCGATATAGCAGGCAGTGGAGACGACGCCGCGCTTGCCGCCGCCGATGATGACCGGCTTGTCGGCAAGCTCCGGATTGTCGCGCTTTTCGACCGCGGCGTAGAAGGCGTCGCAATCGATATGCGCGAGCGTCAGATCGTAAAGCTCCCTGTGCCGCACGAGACGCGGGCTGCCGCAGGCCATGCAGCGGCGTGCCTCGCCCTTCTGCTCGGCAAGGCAGTCGCGACAGAAGCCGGGTGTCTTGTCAGGCGTTGGCGTCATCGTGATGAGAACAAAGATTGAACATCGAGAGATTACGCCTTAAGCTTCCGAGTCTCAAGAGACGGGAGAGGTTTGGCTTTGGACATCGATCTGCGTTTTGAGCCGGTGACGCCGGAGCGCTGGACGGATTTCGAGACGCTCTTCGGTCCGCGCGGCGCGTTCTGCGACTGCTGGTGTGTGGCGCTGAGGCTGCCGCATGCGGTGCGCACCAAAATGCGGCCGGAGGAGCGGAAAGAGCATATCAAAAGCCGCATCGCCGCCGGTCCGCCGCCCGGCATTCTCGCCTATGCGGATGACCGGCCGGTCGCCTGGGTGCAGGTCGGTCCGCGCCATGACGTTCCGCAGTTCAACTCACCGCGCGTCGTTTCCCGGCCGCTAGAGGATGGCGATGCACTGGACGCGTCCGTCTGGGCGATCAGTTGTTTCTTTCTTGCAGCACCGTTGCGCGGCAAAGGCCTCAGCCACCATCTGCTGCAGGGCGCAATCGACCACGCGAGGCAGAACGGCGCGCGCTATCTCGAAGGCTGCCCCATCGATCATACGAAGCAATCAAAGTCGGTCACGCTCTGCATCGGCTCGACCGCGATCTTCGATGCAGCGGGCTTCGAGCCGGTGGCGCGGCGAAAGGACGGCCGGCCGCTTATGCGGCTGGATTTGCAGCAGTGAGGCTTCGAGCCGCGTTGGCTTCGGCAAAATGCCGTCCGATCATGGATGCGGCTTCGTTCCAGTTGTTGACGCGTGGAGTACCGTCCATCGCCGCAGGCGCGAAACGGTGAATTTCGGAGACCGGCATCAGATGCAGCAGAAGGCAGATATCGACATGTTCGCGCACCGAATGAAGATTGACCGCCATGTCGTCGATGAAAGCGACGGGCAGGGGGCGAGCGCCATGCAGCATCTTGACGATCGGCCCTTTCGGCTCACGCGCCGCCAGAAGAGGGTGGGTCAGGCCGAAGCGGTCGAGCAGCCGCCGCCGCTGATCGGCATAGACCGGCGGCATTGCGGTCAGGAAAACGATATCGGCCTCGGCGGAGAGCCTGCTGAGTGTCTCCGCCGCCAGTGAAACCGGCAACTGCCACTCTTCCTGCCGTTCGAAGAAGGTTTCGACCAGCCGGCTGACGTGGATATCCTCGAGCGCAACCCCATCTTTAGAAACGATATTGCCATGAAGACGGAAGGAACGCGGCAAAAGCTCATGCCCTTCGCTGAGAAGAAACCGCTGGAAAGGATCGATAAACTGCAGCACGACGTCATCGACGTCGCAGACGATCAGCGGCCGGTCGCCGAGCCGCACATGCGAGATGTCGAAGGTCACGGTCTCCATTGCGCTCAGTATTCTCCGGAATCGAGGCCGGGAGAGGAGAAATGCCGCCACGCGGCAGTGAGCGTATCAGGCGCCGTGCCGGTCGTTTGGCAGAAATCCACCGCCGTCGGCTCGTGGTTCATCAGGAAATCCAGCATGCCGGCAAGGAAGCCCGGATCGTTGATGGCGTTGCGGACCTGGGCAGGCTCCACGCCCGTCAGCGCCAGGAAACGCGAGAACATGTCGGGCTCGTTTGCCAGCCAGCCGAGAACGGCAATCGCCGTTTCCTGCGGGTCTGTGGCTAAATGTTTGGAAGTCTTGAAGTTGCTTTGCATTTCGCTGGGTAAGTTACCTTTTCTTCAACCAAATACCGGTAGTTTACCACTATCGGTTTCCTGGATTCGCGCGCGCAGTGTTCTGTCACGGCGCGATCGGCTGCAGGGACGAGACGTAGGGACAAGCGTGCAATGCCCAAACAGGTGATGATTGTAGAAGATAACGAGCTCAACATGAAGCTCTTTCGCGACCTGATCGAGGCGTCCGGCTATACGACGATTCAGACCCGTAACGGAATGGAAGCGCTTGATCTTGCTCGAAAATACAAGCCGGACCTGATCTTGATGGATATCCAGCTTCCGGAGGTTTCCGGCCTGGAGGTCACCAAATGGCTGAAGGAAGACGACGAACTGCATGTCATCCCGGTGATCGCGGTGACCGCCTTTGCCATGAAGGGCGACGAGGAGCGTATCCGTCAGGGCGGCTGCGAAGCTTACGTGTCCAAGCCCATCTCGGTTCCGAAATTCATTGAAACGATCAAGACTTATCTCGGTGATGCCTAGCGCATCTGAAAGACGTTTATGACGGCGCGCATATTGGTGGTTGATGATATTCCGGCGAATGTGAAGCTGCTCGAAGCGCGGCTCCTCGCTGAATATTTTGACGTGCTGACGGCCGCCGACGGTTATCAGGCGCTGGCGATTTGCGAGCGAAACCAGGTCGATCTCGTCCTGCTCGACGTGATGATGCCGGGGCTCGACGGCTTCGAAGTCTGCGCGCGCCTGAAGGCGAACGCGAAGACCTCGCATATTCCCGTCGTGATGGTCACGGCGCTGGACCAGCCGGCCGACCGCGTGCGAGGCCTGAAGGCGGGCGCGGACGATTTCCTAACCAAGCCGGTCAACGACCTGCAGCTCATCTCCCGCGTAAAGAGCCTTCTGCGCCTGAAGACGCTGAGCGATGAACTGCGTATCCGCGCCGAAACGGCTGAGACGATGGGGATCGACGACCTCATCCGCGCCGGCGAAACACGTCCGGAAGAGGCCGGTCAGATTTTGCTGGTCGACAGCCGCGCCAATTCGCAGGAGCGCGTCATCAAGGCGCTGAAGCCGATTGCCGACGTGACCGCCATCTCCGACCCGCAGGCAGCTCTGTTCGAAGCCGCCGAGAACGCCTTCGAACTGGTGATCGTCAATGCCAATTTCGACGATTACGATCCTTTGCGGCTCTGCTCCCAGTTCCGCTCGCTGGAGCGTACCCGTTTTCTGCCGATCCTGATCATGACGGAGCAGGGCGCAGATGACATGGTGATCCGGGCGCTCGATCTCGGCGTCAACGACTACATCGTCCGTCCGGTCGATCCGAATGAACTCGTCGCCCGCAGCCTGACGCAGATCCGCCGCAAGCGTTTCAACGACCGTCTGCGCGCGAGCGTCAAGCAGACGATCGAACTTGCTGTCACCGATCCGCTGACAGGCCTCAACAACCGCCGCTATCTCGACAATCATCTCAAGGTTCTCTTCAACCGCTCGATGGCGCGGGGCCGGCCGCTTTCCGTGCTGATCACCGACATAGACCGCTTCAAGCAAGTGAACGACACGCATGGCCACGATGCCGGCGACGAAGTGATCAAGGAATTTGCCAATCGCATCCGCTCAACCGTCCGCGGCGCCGATCTCGCATGCCGCTACGGCGGCGAGGAGTTCGTCGTGGTGATGCCGGATACGTCGCCCGAGGTGGCCGCTGCGGTTGCCGAGCGTCTGCGGGCCTCCGTCGAAAGCATTCCTTTCGAGCTGAAATCGGCGGGGCAGGAGCTGAAGGTCACCGCCTCCTTCGGCATTTCTTCGCGCCTCTCTTCGGTCATCACGCCGGATCAGCTTATGAAGCAGGCCGATCTTGCTCTGTATGAAGCAAAGAACACCGGTCGGAACCGCGTCGTTGCTGCTGCGGCTTGACGGCAAGACTTTTTCAAGAACGGCTCAGGACACCTTTTTCCACCGGAATCGGTGAATCTTACAAATTTGTAATCGTTGCGCAGGCAAATGACATGTTTCTTTTGTGGAAAAGATCTGGAAATGGATTTCTGCCTTCGGTGACCTTCTTAGGGTGCATCTCCGGCGGCGGGAAGAACAAAGGCGTTCCGTCAAAGAATACACCCGTGGCGACCGGCAACTGTGCAAGCAGTGCTATTTCCAGAGCGAAAATGTTGCGACATTACGTAACGTCAGTATCCGACAAAGTTACTGCTATGTGCCTATAGGTTTCTTCGCAAAACTGGTTCATTTCCTGAGCGCCTAAGTCATTCGGCTGATCTCCACCTGCCCCAAAATTGGACTTTTAACCATAGGAGCAGGCAGGAATTTCTCATCATTAAGAATTTGTTGATTTTCTTTCTTTTTTGCGCAAATTATCGGCTCATAAGAGAAAGTGCTCCCTCTTGAGGAGCCGGCATACCCCATGATGCTCAGGTCCGCCGCATCTCCTGGGTCGTGGGGTCGGTCGGCTAGCATGCAACTTACGCGGTTCCTCGTGCCGCGTTGCCTGCTGGCCGACCCCTTATCGGAAAAACGCCGTCGTTCCCATCATAGGGAAAGACGGCGTTTTTGTTTGCGCTTTTGCGGAAAATAACAATCCAGAAATGAAAAAAGCGCGCAACCATGTGGCGCGCGCTTCCTGAAAGAACCTGAAATCAAGGGTTACTTGATCTTGGTTTCCTTGAACTCGACGTGCTTCTTAGCAACCGGGTCATACTTGGTCTTCGTCATCTTGTCCGTCATCGTACGGCTGTTCTTCGTCGTGACGTAGAAGAAACCGGTGTCGGCCGTCGACAGCAGCTTGATCTTGATTGTGGTAGCCTTGGCCATGGTCGTCCTGCCTTTAAGAAAATGAAAGCCGTGGAAAGCCGGATGGGCTCCACGGCAAATTCTGGCGCGAAACTACGAATCCAGCCCGAAAAGTCAAGCCCGCTTTCGGAGGAAAAGCAGCCTTATGCCCGCCAGCAAGGCATAAAGGCCGAAGAAACAGGCAATCGCCCATGCAAAACCATTGTTTCCGGCAACGTCGATAGCAACTCCGATCGCCTGCGGGCCGGCAACGGTGCCGACCGCATAACAGAAGACGAAGGCGGCATTCGCCGCCGCAAGGTCGGATCCTGTTAGCCGGGAGCCGAGATGGCTGAGGCCGACGGTATAGAGACCGGCAACGCAGCCGCCCCAGAAGAGCAAGACCCCTGCCATCATGATCCAGCTGTGGGAGAGCAGCGGCAGCATCAGCGAGCCGATGAGGCCCATGAAGGCCATGGCGGCAAGCAGCGGGCGCTTGTCGGAAATCCGGTCGGAGAGCATTCCGACCGGGATCTGAAAGATGACGTTGCCGATGCCCATGACCGTCAGCAGCAGTGCCGCCTGCGATTCGGTGAAGTTCGCGCGGATCGCATAGATCGGAAACAGCGAAAGGCCACCCGCCTCGACCGCGCCGAAAATGAAGACCGCGGCCGTTGCCGTCGGCACCAGGAAGACGTAGCGCATGAAATGCAGTTCCGGCTTCTCTTCGAGGATCGGGCTTTCGTGCCGCGCGATAAAGATCGGAATGGCCGCAAGCAGAATCGCGGCCGCGCCGACAATAAATGGGAGAATTCCGTCGCTGCCGAGAATCGAAAAGAGCAGGGGCCCCGCCGCGAAGCCGAGCGAAAGCACCGTCGCGTAAATACCAAGCACGAATCCGCGTTTCGTGGGCGGTGAGGCGGCGTTGATCCAAAACTCGGATAGGATGAACAGGGTGGTCGTCGCACCGTGAAAGGCAAAGCGAAGAGGAAACCAGAGCCAGAAATCCTCGGCGTAGTAAAATCCGAGCGAACTGAGCGCCGAAATCACCACCGCCCAGAGCATGGTAGGGGCCACTCCGTATTGATGCGCGAGTTTCGTTGTGATCGGGGCGGCGGCCATGGCGGCGACCCCCGCCATGGCCGTATTCAGGCCGATGAGCGTTGAGGGGATGCCGCGTTTTTCCAGGATGATGCTGAGAAGCGGAAGGCCGAGGCCGATCGCGATGCCGACAGCGGAAATCGACGAGACGGCGGCAACCAGCGACGGCCAATGGATTTCCTCGACATCGCCCGGTGTGCCGTTTCTCGGCTGAGACATGAATCCATCCTTGAATGACTGAAACGAATCGCCCGTTTTGTGGCACATAGAAAGGCACATGCGTGCCAAATCCAAGTGACGGGCTGTGCTTTACGGAAAGTCCGGCGCCGATGGCAATAGATCAAATAATCCAGCTCATGTTCACTCAGGACTGGCGTTGCAACCCTGCAGCGCCGGCGAGCGTTGCCCACTACACGCGAATTATGTCTGGATGGTGAAGGTGTAGGACTGCTTATGATGAGCGCCCGCGGCCGGGGATATCGTAATCGTCGTGATCATCGCTCTGGCCGCCGAAACCATGCAGGCGCAGCGCCCATTGCAGGCCGATCACGCCGCCCTTGATCGGCTGGATCGAGGCTAGGGCGGTCAGAACGGTGATGGGAGCCCAGATTGCCAGCGTCAGCCAGAGCGGCAGCGGCCAGATCATGTCAGTCATCATGTAGCCGCCGACCACGACGTGGCCGATAACGAGGATCACGAGATAAGGCGGCAAGTCGTCGGAGCGGTGGTGGTGCATGGCCTCGCCGCAGGCGGCGCAATGGTCGACAGGCTTCAGGAAAGCCCTGAAAAGCTTGCCGCTGTTGCAGTGCGGACAACGGTTCAGCATGCCGCGAATGATGGAGCGGCCGAGCGGACGCTCGGTCTTTTCTGCATCCCCATAGCGGACCGGTTGTTCGGTCGAGGCAGTGGTCATGATCGTTCCTTTTCGAGCGTCCCTACACGCATGGAGCGCCGCAAGCCCGCCTCGCGGGCAAGGGACGCTCCGTACTTCAAATGGAGAGCATCCCGAAAGAAGGATGCCCTATCGCCGTCCTCCTGGCGGCCTTGTTCCGGCCGTCTTGCGGGCCTGCCGATTGTCCCGGCGGCCTGCCTTGTGGAACGAGCGCACTGCCGTCGGCATGTTGCGTCCTTCGCTGACCATCTCGAAACGAAGCGCGCCGGCGAGCGGGATCGCTTCGGCAAGCTTCACGGTGACATCGTCTCCGAGACGGTAGCCCAGTCCGGTCTTCTCACCCGACAGCGCTTGATGCGCCTCGTCGTAGATGAAGTAGTCCGTACCGAGCGTAGATATAGGTACGAAGCCGTCGGCTCCATAGTCAGGGAGGGCGACAAATAGTCCCGACTTCGTGACGCCCGATACGCGCCCCTTGAACTCTTCGCCGACCCGCGTGCTGAGATGATGGGCGATCAGCCGGTCGACTGTCTCGCGCTCCGCGGCCATTGCACGGCGCTCGAAGGTGGAGATTTCGGCGGCGATGTCGTCGAGTGCGGCTTCTTCCTCCGGCGTGATGGCGCCTTCGCCGAGACCGAGCGAGCCGACCAGCGCGCGGTGGACGATCAGGTCCGCGTATCTTCGGATCGGCGAGGTGAAGTGCGCATACTTCATCAGGTTCAGCCCGAAATGGCCGATGTTTTCCGGGCTGTAGATCGCTTGGCTCTGCGAGCGCAACACCATCTCGTTGACCATCGTCTGATGCGGCGTGTTCTCGGCCTTTGCCAGAATGCCGTTGAAGCTGTTCGCCCTCACATTGCCGCCCTTGGCAAGCGAGATGCCGAGCGTCGCCAGAAAGTCGCGCAGGATCTCCTGCTTGGCAAGCGTCGGGCTATCGTGGATGCGATAGATCAGCAACTGGCGCTTCTTTTCGAGCGTTTCGGCCGCACAGACATTTGCCTGGATCATCATCTCTTCGATGAGCTTGTGCGCGTCGAGCCGAGGCGGCACGAAGACGCGGTCCACTGTGCCGTCTGGCTTCAGCAGGATCTTGCGCTCGGGCATGTCGAGTTCGAGCGGCTGGCGCTTGTCGCGGCCGCGTCTTATTACCTCGTAGGCATGCCAGAGCGGCTTCAGGATCGGTTCCAGCATCGTCCCGGTCTTGTCATCCGGCGTGCCGTCGATCGCCGCCTGCGCTTGGCTGTAGGAGAGCTTCGCCGCGCTCTTCATCATGACGCGGTGGAACGTATGCCCGGCCTTCCTGCCATCCTTCGAGAAGACCATGCGCACGGTAAGCGCCGGGCGGTCGACGCCTTCCTTCAGCGAGCAGAGGTCGTTGGAAATGCGCTCCGGCAGCATCGGCACGACACGATCCGGGAAATAAACCGAATTGCCGCGCTTCAGCGCTTCGCGGTCGAGTGCCGAATTGGATCTCACATAGTAGGACACGTCCGCGATCGCCACGGTGATGATCACGCCGCCGGGATTGTCGGGGGAGGGGTCCGGTTCAGCATAGACCGCGTCGTCGTGGTCCTTCGCATCGGCCGGGTCTATCGTGATCAGCGGCACGTCGCGCCAGTCTTCGCGATGCGACATGGTCGCGGGCTTCGCCGCTTCGGCTTCGTCGATCACCGCCAGCGGGAAGACATGCGGAATGCCGTGCGCGTGGATCGCGATCATCGAGAGCGCCTTCTCCGAGGCGACGGAACCGACGACCGACAGCACCTTTGCGCGCGGTAGGCCGATGCGTCCGAGGCGCGCGATCTCTACTTCGACCAAATCGCCATCCTTGGCGCCGCCGGTATAATCCGGATCGATCAGCATTTCCTCGCCGCGCCGTTCGATCGGCAGCAGCCGTCCGGCGCCGCCGGGTGCAGTGCGGAAGACGCCCATGGTCGCGCCGCGGCGCTTGTCGATGATCTTGATGATGCGCGCGGTATAGGCCGGTCCGCCGCGGTCGGCCGCCGGGAATATCTTCGCCACCACGCGGTCGCCCATGCCGGCAACGGGGGCCTTGCCTTTGCCCTGACGCCCGGCCGGCGACGTCTGGCGGATCGCGACAGCGGGCGCAACGCCCTGATCCTCCGGCCATTCCGCCGGCCGGCCGATCAGTTCGCCGTCCTTGTCGCGCGTCGTGATGTCGAGCACCGTCACAGGCGGCAGCGCGCCCGGCCGGATGAGAGACTTGCGCGTCTTCTGCAGCATGCCTTCCTGTTCGAGATCCCGCAGCATGTGCTTGAGTTCGACGCGACTATGGCCCTTGAGCCCGAATGCCCTGGCGAGCTCGCGTTTGGACGCCTTTTGCGGATGCTCGGCGATGAAGCGCAGGACGACTTCGCGCGACGGCAAGGCGCCGTGCACGATGTTCAGCGGCTCGACCGCGGGGGCATCCGGGCTCGCGCGGCCGATTTTGCCCATGGTCTTCGTTCTTTCGCGCGGGATCCTGCTCACACTCAGCTCTTCTTCGTTTTCGCGGGCGCCTTTGCTTTTGCCTTTGGTTTGGTGGCCGTCTTCGCCGCCTTGCCTTCGGCCGCGGCGGCCTTTGCCTTCGGTTTTGCTCTGCCCTTTGCCGCCGGCGCCTTGCCAGCCTTGGCGGCGATCAGCGCCAGCGCTTCCTCGACCGTGATTGCCTGCGGGTCCTTGCCCCTCGGCAGCGTAGCGTTCACCTTGCCCCAGCTCACATAGGGGCCGTACTTACCATCACGAACGGTGATCGCGCCGCCATCGGGATGTTCGCCCAACGCCTTCAGCGCAGCTGGTGTTCCACGGCCGCCCGGCGCCTTGTTCGCTTTCTCGGCAATCAGCGTCACCGCGCGGTTGAGGCCGATCGAAAACACGTCCTCGACGCTTTCCAGGTTGGCATAACCGCTGTCATGCAGGAGGAACGGCCCATAGCGCCCGATGCCGGAGGAGATCATCTTGCCGGTTTCGGGATGCTTGCCGATATCGCGCGGCAGTGAGATCAGGGCCATCGCCTTCTCGTAGTCGATGTCTTCCGGCTTCCAGCCCTTCGGCAGCGAGGCGCGCTTGGCATCCTTGCCGTCGCCGCGCTGGATGTATGGACCGAAGCGGCCGGAGCGCAGCGTCAGTTCCTCGCCGGTCACGGGATCGGTGCCGAGGTTCTTCGGCTCGTTCTGTGCCCCGCCTTCGGCTTCCCCACCGTTTTCGGAGGAGAGCTGGCGGGTATAGTTGCATTCCGGATAGTTCGAGCAGCCGACGAAGGCGCCGTATTTGCCGAGCTTCAGCGACAGGTTGCCGGTGCCGCAGACCTGGCAGATGCGCGGATCGCTGCCGTCCTCCCGCTTCGGGAAGACGAGCGGCGCAAGCGACTCGTTCAGCGAGTCGAGTACGTTGGTGACGCGCAGTTCCTTCGTGTCCTCGATCTGCGCGAAGAAGTCTTTCCAGAAATCGCGAAGCACCTGCTTCCAGTTGAGCTCGCCTGCCGAAATCCGGTCGAGCTTCTCCTCCAGGTCGGCCGTGAAATCATATTCGACGTATTTGGTGAAGAAGCTTTCGAGGAACGCCGTCACCAGCCGTCCCTTGGAATGCGGGATCAGCTTGCGCTTGTCGATGGTCACATATTCGCGGTCGCGGAGCGTTGCGAGCGTTGCCGCGTAAGTGGAAGGACGGCCGATGCCGAGTTCTTCCATTTTCTTGATCAGCGTCGCTTCCGAATAGCGCGGCGGCGGTTCGGTGAAATGCTGCGTGGAATTGATCTTCTGCTTTGCGAGGTTCTCGCGCGCATTGATCTCCGGGAGGCGGCCGCCGTCTTCGGCGTCGTCGCTCTGCTCGCCGTCTTCCTTCTGGTCGGTATAGGCCGCGATAAAGCCGTCGAAGCGGATCACCGAGCCGACGGCGCGCAGGCCAGCCTTCTGGCCATTGTTGTCGGCGGTGATTTCGGCGGTCGTGCGCTCGATTTCGGCAGACGCCATCTGGCTTGCGATGCCGCGCTTCCAGATCAGGTCGTATAGCTTGATCTGATCGGCATCGAGGAATTTCCGGACGCGGTCGGGCGAACGGTTGAAATCCGTCGGGCGGATCGCTTCGTGGGCTTCCTGGGCGTTCTTCGCCTTGGTGGAATAGAAGCGGGCCTTTTCCGGCATGTAGCGCTCGCCGAACTGATCAACGATGGCGTGGCGCGCCGCATCGATCGCTTCGGACGCCATCTGCACGCCGTCGGTACGCATATAGGTGATGAGACCGACAGTCTCGCCGCCGATATCGACACCTTCATATAGTCTCTGGGCGATCTGCATGGTGCGCGATGCCGAGAAGCCGAGCTTGGAGGACGCCGCCTGCTGCAGCGTCGAAGTCGTGAACGGCGGTCCCGGGTTGCGTTTGACCGGCTTTGCCTCGACGCTGTCGACAACATAGGCCGCACCCTCGAGCAGCGCCTTCAACTTGCCGGCCTCTTCGCCGTTGCCCACCGAGCGCGCCTGCAACCGCTTGCCATTGGCTGCCACCAGCTTGGCCTCGAATTCGTCACCGCGTGGTGTCTTCAGGAGAGCCGAGATGTTCCAGTATTCTTCCGAGATGAAGCGCTCGATCTCGGTTTCGCGGTCGCAAACGAGACGTAGCGCCACCGATTGCACGCGGCCGGCCGAGCGAGCGCCCGGCAATTTACGCCAGAGGACGGGCGAAAGATTGAAGCCGACGAGGTAATCGAGCGCACGGCGCGCGAGATAGGCATCGACCAGCGGTACGTCGATGTCCCGGGGCTCGGCCATCGCGTCCAAAACCGCCTTCTTGGTGATGGCGTTGAAGACGACGCGCTTCACCGGCTTGCCGTTCAGCACGCGCTTCTTGTTCAGGACGTCGAGCACGTGCCAGGAGATGGCTTCACCCTCGCGATCCGGGTCGGTTGCGAGGATGAGCCCGTCGGAAGACTTCACCGCATCGGCGATGTCCTTCATGCGCTTGGCCGAGGCGCTGTCGACCTCCCAAAGCATTTCGAAATCCTGGTCAGGAAGAACAGAGCCGTCCTTGGCAGGCAGATCGCGAACATGGCCGAAGGAGGCGAGCACCTTGTATCCGGGGCCTAGATACTTGTTGATCGTCTTGGCCTTGGCAGGCGATTCCACCACTACAACATTCATCATGATTCTCTAAAAAACTACCGCGCCCGGCGAGGAGGAGAGCGTAATACTTGCCGCTCGAAGAATACCGGCCCTCCGACATGGACAGGGAAATCGTTCCGGTCAAGGGGTTTGCTGAATTTTAGGCGTTGCAACGCGATACAACCACAGGGAGATTATAAACGCATTGCAATTTGAGATATTTGAGTTATCGTTTTTCAAGTGTGGTCAGATGCTCGCCGAGCTGCGCCAGGTCGCCGAAAAGGAAAAGGCGGATATGCTCTGCTATCTCTTGGAAATGGCCTATGTCGAGGCCGGCGAACTTCACAACCGCATGTAGGAGGCTTAGCCACCCATCGCAAGGGAGACGAGGCCGCCGGGATGCCGGTGCAGCCTTCCGGCGATATCCAGCTCGAGCAGAACGAGATAAACCGCCGAGGCGGAGAGCCCCAGTATGCCGGATTATATCGTCGATCTCGACCGTGTCGGCCCCAGTGCATCGACGATCCGGGCGCACTCGGAACCGTCGGGCGGCAGCATATCCCCTTCCGTCGCCGTCCGGCTCTTCGGCAACCGGTGCCAAAAAAAGATCGAGCTGCGACAGCGATGCTAGCGTCTCGACCACATCTTCGGGCGGCGCGCCGCCACGCGAGGAAAGCTCAGGCAGCATCGAAAGCGCTGTTTCCGCCGAGCCGAAAATGATTGATAAGATCGCGAAAGGTGGCGGGACCGACCTTGTCGGAGCGGATCAGCCGCAGCCAGGCAAATCCGTTGCCGTTCCGTCAGCGCAAGTCCTTTGGCCTTGCGCTTGCCGCGTCCATCTTATCCCTTCGCCCCGATCTTGCTTTCCGTCCCGCTGAGCAGGCGGGAGATGTTGGCCTTGTGCCTGTAATAGGAGATGGCCGACATGATCGCCATGACAGCTGCAACCTTCTCGGCCCCTAACATCCACAATGCAAGCGGAATGACTAGCATCGCAACCAGCGCCGACAACGAGGAATAACGCGTCGTAAAGGCAACCGCGAGCCATACGGTGCCGAAAAGCAGGACCATGACCGGTGCGATGCCGAGCAGCGTGCCGATGTATGTCGCAACGCCCTTACCACCTTTGAAACCGATCCAAACGGGGAAGAGATGGCCGATAAAAGCAAAGAAGCCGGCAATGATGCCCGCTTCCTCACCAGCAAAATAGGTCATGATCCAGGCAGCGACGGAGGCCTTCAGCGCATCGAGCAGAAGCGTTGCTGCCGCAAGCTTCTTGTTGCCGGTACGCAATACGTTCGTTGCACCAATGTTGCCCGAGCCGATGTTGCGCACGTCACCGAGCCCGGACGCCCGCGTCAGGACAAGGCCGAAGGGGATGGAGCCCAGAAGGTAGCCGATGACGGCCGCCGCGAGCGCCAGCGGCAGCGTAATCTGCCAAGTGGTAAGATCGGATATCATCGTCCCCTCCCGGATCCCTGTTCTTAAAGAGAATGCACGCACTGTCCCGCGACATAGGTCGCGACAGCCCGTCCGCTGAAGCGCGCATCCTCGAAAGGCGTGTTCTTCGAACGCGAGAGAAGCATGTCTTCCGAGACGAGCCAAGGCTCGTCGAGATCGATCAGCGCGATATCGGCTTTTGCTCCCGGCTTCAGCGTTCCGGCATCGAGGCCGAAGATCTGCGCAGGGCGCGTCGACATCGCATCGATCAGCCGCGTCAGGCTCACTTGGCCGCTGTGGTGGAGGCGCAAGGCGGCCGCAAGCATGGTTTCGAGGCCGATCGCGCCGTCGGCCGCTTCGCTGAAGGGCAGGCGCTTGGTATCGACATCCTGCGGGTCATGCGAGGAAACGATGATGTCGATCGCGCCTCTTGCCAACGCTTCCACCATAGCCACGCGGTCGTCTTCGGCCCGCAGCGGCGGATAGAGCTTGAAGAAGGTGCGGTATTCGCCGATGTCGTTTTCGTTGAGCGCCAGGTTGTTGATCGAGATGCCGCAGGTGACCTTGGCGCCGCGACTCTTCGCAAGCTCGATCGCCTCCACCGATTCCGGCACCGAAATCATCGCCGCATGATACGTGCCGCGCGTCAGCTGCGCGATGCGAAGGTCTCGTTCAAGAGGAATTAGTTCCGCTTCCTTCGGAATGCCCCCGAGACCGAGCCAGCTCGCAAGCAATCCTTCGTGCATGACGCCTGTCGCGCCGAGATACTTGTCGCGTGTCTCGCAGGAGATGACGGCGCCGAATTCCCGCGCATAGGTCATGACCCGCCGCAGCACCTGCGTGTCGTGCACGCTGGAGCGGCCGTCCGTGAAGGCAACGGCACCGGCTTCCATCAAGAGGCCGATCTCGGTCATCTCCTCGCCGGCCAGATGCTTGGTGATTGCCGCTGCCGGGTAGACGTTGACAAGCGCCGTGTCTCTCGCCGTCTTCTTGACAAATTCAACGAGAGCGATGTCGTCGATGACAGGATCGGTGTCCGGCATCATGATGATCGAGGTGACACCGCCTGCCGCTGCCGCCCGGCTTGCCGAAGCGATCGTCTCGCGATGTTCGGCGCCCGGCTCGCCGATATTGACGCATGCATCGACCAGGCCCGGCGTTGCGACAAGGCCGCTGCAATCGCGAACCGCGGCGCCTTCCGGCGCCCCCTGGTTTTGGGCATCCTTTCCGGCAGCAGCAATCATGCCGTCCTTGACGATGATCGTTCCGATCTCATCGAGATTGCGCGAAGGATCGATGATGCGGACATTCTTGAGAACGATCGAGTTCGTCATGCGCGCGGCCCCCGGTTCTGAGACACAAGCAAAGTCTCCATCACCGCCATGCGCACAGCGACCCCCATTTCTACCTGTTCGGCAATCACGCTCTGCGGTCCGTCCGCCACTTCGGAGGAGATTTCCACCCCGCGGTTCATCGGTCCCGGATGCATCACCATCGCGTCGTCCTTGGCGGCCTTCAGCGTTTCCGCATCCAGACCGTAGAAATGGAAGTATTCGCGCACCGAAGGCACGAAGGCACCGGACATCCGCTCGCGCTGCAGGCGCAGCATCATCACCACGTCGACGTCCTTCAGTCCTTCCTTCATCGAGTGGAAGACCTCGACGCCCATCTCCGCAATGCCGGCCGGAAGTAGCGTCGCCGGTGCGACGACGCGTACCCGCGCGCCCATGGCGTTCAGAAGCAGGATATTCGAGCGTGCCACCCGCGAATGGAGCACGTCGCCGCAAATCGCGACGATGATGCGCGACAGCTTGCCCTTGGCGCGCCGGATCGTCAGGGCGTCGAGCAGTGCCTGCGTAGGATGCTCGTGCTGTCCGTCGCCGGCATTGACCACGGAGCAGGAAACCTTCTGCGCCAGCAGTGCCGCGGCACCGGCGCTCGAATGGCGGATGACGAGCACATCCGGCCGCATCGCGTTCAGCGTCATCGCGGTGTCGATCAGCGTTTCCCCCTTCTTCACCGAGGAATTGCCGACCGACATGTTCATCACGTCGGCGCCGAGGCGCTTTCCGGCAAGTTCGAAGGAGGATTGGGTCCGAGTCGAGGCTTCGAAGAAGAGGTTGATCTGCGTCAGGCCTCTAAGCGTCGACGTCTTCTTTTCGCGCTGCCGGCTGATCTTGACGGCCTCGTCCGCCTTGTCGAGCAAATAGGTGATATCCTGCTCCGTGAGGCCTTTGATGCCGATGAGGTGGCGGTGGGGAAAGAAGACCATGAACCTGCCTCTTGCTGTGTCACGCGCTCTATAAAGAGTGGAGAGGTGAGGGGCAAGCATGTGCTGTGGGCAAAGGCTTATGTCCCCATGCAATTTTGCCCCAAATCCATTAGAGCTGGAGACGGAAATGCTTAAACTTCCGGTTTCCCTTTGCCTGCCTCTTGGACTAGAAGCGACTCATGACATCCGCTGAAGAAAAACTCGCCGAACTGAACCAGCCAAGCCTCTGGTCCGGCATCAATGCCTACCGGTCCGATCCGCTGATCGTCGACCTGACGGCGGCGCTGCCGCGCGGCACGCGCGAGGACCTGGAAAATATGGGCCGTTATGTGACCTCGCCGGAGGCGCAGGAACTGGCGCGCATGGCAAATCAGGGAGCGCCGCAGCTTCGCACCCATGGTCCGCGCGGCGAGCGCCTGGATGTCGTCGAGTTTCACCCCGCATGGCATGCGCTGATGCGCCGCTCGATGTCCGTCGGCCTGCATTCCTCCGTCTGGGATCCGCAGGCCGATGCCGACGCAAAGGATCAGGCGCACAAGATTCGCGCCGCCCGCTTTTATCTGACCGCCCAGCTCGAATCCGGCCACCTTTGCCCGCTGACGATGACAAGCGCTTCGGTGGCGGCACTCTCCGCATCGCCTGCCGTGCAGAAGGATTGGGCGCCGAAGATTCTCTCGCGCAAATACGATTCGTCGAACAAGCCGGCTATGCAGAAGTCGGCGGTGACGATCGGCATGGGCATGACCGAGAAGCAGGGCGGCACCGACGTCCGCTCCAACAAGAGTGCGGCCGAAAAGGTCAGCGAAGGCATCTACCGCCTGTCGGGCCACAAATGGTTCATGTCGGCGCCGATGAGCGATGCCTTCATCATGCTGGCGCAGACAAAAGAGGGCATGGGCTGCTTTCTGGTTCCGCGCCTGCTTGAGGACGGCTCCGCCAACGGCCTGCAGTTCCAGCGGCTCAAGGACAAGGTCGGCAACCGCTCCAATGCTTCCTCGGAAGTCGAATTCAACGACACCTTCGGCTTCCTGCTCGGCGGTCCCGATGCCGGCATCCGCACGATCCTCGATATGGTGACGCTGACGCGCCTCGATTGTGCGCTGGCCTCGTCGGGCATCATGCGTGCCTCGCTCGCCGAAGCCGTGCACCACACCCGCGGCCGCAGCGTCTTCGGCAAGATGCTCGTCAATCAGCCGATCATGACCCGCGTGCTCGCCGATATGGCGCTCGACGTCGCTGCTGCGACGGCTCTGTCCTTCCGTCTTGCAGACGCCTTCGACAAGGCGCGTGGCAATGCGGAAGAGGCGGCCTATGCCCGCGTCATGACGCCGGTTGCGAAATACTGGTGCTGCAAGATCGCGCCTGCGCTGATCTACGAGGCGATGGAGTGCATCGGCGGCAGCGGCTACATCGAGGAGCGCCCGATCGCTCGCCACTATCGCGAAGCTCCGGTCAACGCCATCTGGGAAGGCTCCGGCAATGTGATGGCGCTCGACGTGCTGCGTGTGCTGACGCGCGGCAAGGACCTTTTCGAAACGGTATTCACCGGTCTTGCCCACGATCTCGGCCCGGCCGGCAAGAAGACGATCGACGTGCTTCGTGCCGCAATGGCGCTCTGCGAACGGGATGAGGGGGCATCCCGCCTGCTAGTGGAACAGTTGGCGCTCGCCGCCGCTGCAGCCGAACTCTATCGCCTCGGCGCCGGCCGCATCGCCGACGCCTTCATCGAAACCCGCCTTGCGGGCGGTTGGCGCGCCACCTACGGCATGCTCGATTCCCGCTTCGACGCTACGTATATTGTCGACCTGCTTTATCCGCCGGCAACGTAGGTCGCGCCCGTCAGGATGATCGGGATGGTCACGAACGAGGTCGCGGTCTGGATCGTTGCGGCCGCAGCGTAGAGCGGAGCGTCTCCGCCCATCTGCTTGGCGAGGACATAGCCGTTCATCGCCGTCGGTACGCTGGCGCTTAAGGCGAGCATCACGAGCGGCTGGCCATGGAGGCTGAAGGCGAGACCAATACCGATCATGAGCGCGGGAAAGGCGAGAAGCTTCAGCAGCACGGATACGAGCGCCACGGAGCGCGGCCGAAGGGCGTCGGAAATTCTGAGCCCAGCACCGACCATGATGAGTCCAAGCCCAAGGGAGGACCGGGCGACCAGGTCGACGGTGACCATCAGCGGCTCATAGACTGGTATTTGTGCGAGATTGACAAGAAGTCCGAGCGCGCAGCCGATGATCAGCGGGTTGGTCACGATCTTCACGAGAAACATCCGCAAGTCGCGCGAAGCGCCTGAGAACCACACCAGCATCCCGACATTGATAAGGTTGATCGGAATGATGACGACCGCCATCACCAACGCGACGATGGCAAGTCCCTGAGGCCCCGCGAGTTTTTCCGCTATCGCGAGGGCGATGAAGGCATTCCAACGTGTGGCCGTCTGGAAAAGGGAGGAATAGGTCGCTGACCCGACGCCGGCGCGGGCGAAAACCGGCCATAGGGCGAAGACAAGTCCCGACATGATGAGGATGGCAAGGATCGATACTGCGCCGATCGCGCCGGTCTCCATGCCCGAGAAGTCGGCTTTCGCGAGCGTGAGGAAGAGGAGTGAAGGGAACAGAATGTAGTAGCCGAGCTGTTCAAGCCCCGGCCAGAGGCTGTCGTTGAACAATGGACTGCGGCGGAGCGCAACGCCGAGCACGACAAGAAGGAAAATCGGGAGGATGCTTTCGAAGATTATCAGCATTGGCAGCTCCGGAACGTCGTGCCCCGGTTAACCGGCGTTGGGATCTTCGCAACCCGTAAATGCACTCGCGGAAACGCTTTTCTCCACAGGGCTTTTGGTTCGCAGGCATCCTCGCCCGTTGTCCGTCCCGCCGCGAGTTGCTAATCACCGTCGGGTGACAGGGTTGGGTTGAAAAGCAATGCTGATTGATGAAGCGGCGGCTGAGGCGCCTTTGGCGACGCCGGTGCCGGAAAAGCGGGTGCGCGACCGTGCCGCGACGGAACGCGCCATTCTGGATGCGGCGAAATCGCTGCTTGCCGAAGAAGGGTTCCAGAATTTCGGCATCAATGCGGTCGCCCGCCGTGCCGGCTGCGACAAGCAACTGATCTATCGCTATTACGGCGGCCTGAACGGTCTTGTCGAATCGATCGGCGCCGATCTAGGCACCTGGGTCAGGGACCGCATCCCGGAAGATACCGGCGGCATGTTCCTGCTCACCTACGGCGATCTCATGGAGCGCCTGGCGCTGCTTTTCCTGGAGGCGCTTCGCGACGACCCGCTGATGCGCCGTATCGTCGCCTGGGAGGTCTCGGAGAATACCGAGCAGGTGAGGCGGCTTGCTGAATCCCGCTCGAAGGCGTTGTCGCAATGGCTGGAGCGCATGAAGGGCTCGCTGACGCCGCCGAAGGGCATCGATGCCGCCGCCGTCAACGCAATTCTCATCGCCGCGATCCAGCATCTTGTGCTCTCGGCTTCTGCAGGCGGCCAGTGTGCGGGCTTAGCACTGAAGACTGCCAAGGACTGGGAAAAGGCCGCAACCGCTCTGAAGCGCATCGTTCGCGGTGTTTACGGCTGACGCGGCGTCGCGTTATCCACAGGCGGTCCCCCGCCCGTTAACCTTAACGAATGGTTTACATTGCGCCCTGCCAGTGGACGGGACAGGGTATCCGCAGTCTAAATCTAGCTGTCGGGATCATGGGAACCAAAGCTGCCAAAGCGATGCTGCTCTTTGCCGCGATGATGTTTTTCGCGATACTTGCGCTGGACATCGCCGTGCCTGCGCTGGTTCTGAGCGTCATGGCATTGTCGACATGGGCGGTCACTCCCGACGCGTCTTTGAGCCGGCATGAAGGGAAGGCCGCATGAAGTGGTTCCTGGTCTTCTGGTTGGGCCCGATCGCCTTTCTAGGCGGCTGGTACTGGCTTTCCTATTACGACATGAACTTCGGCATCTTCATGCTGACGCGCCAGGTCCATGATCTAACCTTCCAGCTCTATGGCAATGTACTCGGCGTGCCGCCCGAAACCATCCCGCCGCTCGTCGCCCGCGCCATCGCTGTCGACAGCCTCGTCGTCTTCGCCATCATAGGCTTCCGCAAGCGCAGGAAGCTCATTGCCTGGTGGAAGGCGCGTCAAGCCTCGAAATCGTCCGATCTGCCGAGCAGCGAAAGCCTGTCCAGCGCGCCCTGAAGAATGAAGCTGGCGGCCGCCGAATCGATCCGCCCGGCGCGCTTGGCACGCGACACGTCCATCTCGATCAGCGCCCGCTCGGCCGCGACCGTTGAAAGCCGCTCGTCCCAATAGACGAAGGGTAGGGCGGTCTTTTGCTCCATGTTGCGCACGAAGGCTTTCGTCGCCTGGACGCGCGGACCGGCCGAGCCGTCCATGTTCATTGGCAGCCCGATCACGAAGCCGGCGACTTTTTCCTTCGCGGCAAAAGCCAGCAGCACTTCGGCGTCGATCGTGAACTTCTGCCGTTTGATGACCGGCCGCGGCGTTGCGAAGCGCCGCCCGAGATCGGACATCGCGAGCCCTATCGTCTTCGTGCCGAGGTCAAGCCCGGCGATCGCCTGTCCGGAGGCGAGCTCAGCCGCCAGTTCCTCGATCGTCAGCACCGTCATCGTCATTCATCCCGTCAAAAGAAATTGAAGCGCTGCCGCTTTTCCTTGCGGCCATACCGGATATGTCCTTAGCATCCAATTCCGCTTTTGCATCACGTATTAAGGAGTGATTCCATGAAGATCACCTGGCTCGGCCATTCCGCCTTCCGCATCGAGACCAAGGCGGCAAAGATCCTGATCGACCCGTTCCTCACCCAAAACCCGTCCTTCGCCGGGCAGGACATCAAGGAGGTCGCGAACGGCATCACCCATATCCTCCTGACGCACGGCCACGGCGACCATGCCGGCGATACTGTTTCGCTTGCGCGCGAGACCGGCGCCGTCGTGCTTGCAAATGCCGATCTTGCCGCCTGGCTGGGCTCCAAGGGCGTGGAGAAGGTCGAGATGGGCAATACCGGCGGCACGGTTTCGTTCGGCAGCTTCACGGCGACCTTCACCAATGCGCTGCATTCCTCCGCCCAGATCACCGAGGACGGCGTCTCCCATTCGCTCGGCAATGCGAACGGGCTGATCCTTCATTTCGACGACGAGCCGAGCCTGCTGCACATGGGGGATACCGACATCTTCTCCGATATGGCGCTGATCAACGAACTGCACCAGCCGGACATCGGCATCGTTCCGATCGGCGACCGCTTCACCATGGGCGGCGCCGTCGCAGCGCTTGCCTGCCAGCGCTACTTCAACTTCAAGACCGCAATCCCCTGCCACTACGGCACCTTCCCGATCATCGACCAGACACCGGAAAAGTTCGTTGCGGGCCTGGAAGGTTCGAAGACGGCCGTGAAGACGCCAAAGCCGGGCGAGACGCTGTTCATCTAAGCAAAACGCCGTTGCGCACGGCGAACATGGCCTTTATAGCGGGTAGGAAAAATCCTATCGGAGAATGCCATGTCCGTCGATCTTGCCACCGTTAAGCGCGTTGCTCACCTTGCCCGTATTGCCGTTTCGGAAGAAGAGGCAAATCGCATGGTCGGCGAGCTGAATGGCATCCTCGGCTTCGTCGAGCAGCTTTCCGAAGTGAACGTCGAAGGTGTCGAGCCGATGACCTCCGTCATGCCGATGGCGATGAAGAAGCGGACCGACGAGGTGACCGACGGCAGTAAGGCCGAGGACATCGTCGCCAATGCGCCGGTCACCGACCACAATTTCTTCCTGGTGCCGAAAGTCGTCGAATAAGCGCCGGACGCGCCCCTTTCCGACCCCGTTGCCATTCAAAAATTCGAGCGAACACGATGAGCGAACTCACCAGCCTGACCATTGCCGAAGCCCGCGAGAAGCTGTGCGACAAGGAGATCACGGCAACCGAACTGACGGAAGCCTATATCTCGGCGATCGATGCGGCCAATGAACGCCTGAACGCCTATATCAAGATCACGCCCGATCTCGCCCGTGTCATGGCGAAGAAATCCGACGAGCGCATCGCCGCTGGCAAGGCCGGTGATCTCGAAGGCATCCCGCTCGGCATCAAGGACCTCTTTGCGACGGTCGGCGTCCACACTCAGGCCTGCAGCCATATCCTCGACGGTTTCGAGCCGCGCTATGAATCCACCGTCACCCAGAACCTATGGGACGACGGCGCCGTCATGCTCGGCAAGCTGAACATGGACGAGTTCGCCATGGGTTCCTCCAACGAGACTTCGTATTATGGCGCGGTCATCAACCCCTGGCGTACGGCCGGCTCGAACCAGCAGCTCGTTCCGGGCGGCTCTTCCGGCGGTTCGGCCGCGGCGGTCGCGGCCCATCTCTGTGCCGGTGCGACGGCCACCGATACCGGCGGTTCGATCCGTCAGCCGGCCGCCTTCACCGGCACCGTCGGCATCAAGCCGACCTATGGCCGCTGCTCGCGCTGGGGCACGGTCGCCTTCGCATCCTCGCTCGACCAGGCCGGCCCGATCGCCCGCGACGTCCGCGACGCTGCCATCCTCTTGAAGTCGATGGCGAGCGTCGATGCCAAGGACACGACCTCCGTCGACCTGCCGGTACCGGATTACGAAGCAGCCCTCGGCAAGTCGCTGAAAGGCATGAAGATCGGCATCCCGAACGAATACCGCGTCGACGGCATGCCGGAGGAAATCGAGACCCTTTGGCAGCAGGGCATCGCCTGGCTGAAGGATGCCGGCGCCGAGATCGTCGATATCTCGCTGCCGCATACCAAGTACGCGCTCCCGGCTTATTACATCGTCGCGCCCGCCGAGGCCTCCTCGAACCTCGCCCGCTACGACGGCGTGCGCTACGGCCTGCGCATCGACGGCAAGGATATCGTCGACATGTACGAGAAGACCCGCGCCGCGGGCTTCGGCAAGGAAGTCAAGCGCCGCATCATGATCGGCACCTACGTGCTGTCGGCCGGCTACTACGACGCCTATTACCTGCGCGCCCAGAAGGTCCGCACGCTGATCAAGCGCGACTTCGAACTCGCCTTTGACGCCGGCGTCGACGCGATCCTGACGCCCGCCACCCCGTCCTCGGCCTTCGGCGTCGCCGACGAGAACCTCGCCTCCGACCCGGTCAAGATGTACTTGAACGACATCTTTACGGTGACGGTGAATATGGCGGGCCTGCCCGGCATCGCCGTCCCCGCCGGCCTCGACCGCAAGGGGCTCCCCCTCGGCCTTCAGCTCATCGGCAAGCCGTTCGACGAAGAGACCCTCTTCAAGACCGCGCATGTCATCGAACAAGCCGCCGGCAAGTTCACGCCGGCGAAGTGGTGGTAACGGGGCTCATTATCCGCAAGATGACGGCCGCCGACCATGAGGCAGTTGGCATCGTCTGTTTCGCTGTATGGTCTGCAAGCGACGCATTCGAGGAGAGCTACCTCAATCCTCGGGTCCTCGCAAAGGTGCAGCACGAATTCGCGATCTTCCCCTCGCAAACCGACGCCGATATCTATGTAGCGGAGCTTGACAGAAATGTCGTCGGCTGGAGCGCACGAGAAAGTTCGCCAAATTATGTCTCCGACCTCTGGGTGAAGCCGGACCATCAGGGCAGGGGCATCGGCTAAGCCTTGCTTCTGCACTTTGCGACATAATGGCGGCGCAAGGTCACGTCAGAGCGCGCCTCGATACGCATGCGAAGAACTCAGAAGCGATCCGGCTCTATGAGCGCTGCGGCTTCACCATCATCTGGCGCGGTTTGGAATATTCTAAGAATATGGCGTCGATCTCGAAAAGGTGCATCTTGAGAAGGCGCTGGCTCGCGAGTAACCAATCGAGGAGGAGGCTTCATGTCGAAATCCGATCTTGCTCAAATGGTCGAGGCTTTTGGCCGCCTCGCGGCAGCGGGCTTCACCATGGGCACTGAATGGCAAGCCGTGCACGAAATCTGCCAGGCCCACGAAGGCGAAAAGCCCTTCGATTGGGGTCATGCCCTTTGCCATCGCATCGAAGGCGACGACTGGAATGCCGATTACTGGTATCGCCGGGCGGGCAAGAAGCGCGCAGCCGGTACCGTGACTGAAGAGTGGTCGGTGATGAAGGCCGAGCTTTCGGCGCAGCTCTGAATCGCACCCTGAGCGCGCGCCGGAAACGACGCGCGCTCAGGGTGATGCGGCGAACTATCGGTTGTCGAGCTGCGATCGCACAAGCCTCAGGCCTTGTTCGGTGATCCGGTAGGGCTTTCCGGATTTCGACTTGATCGCCTTCAACCGTTTCAGCCTGCGGAAAAGCTTCAGATCGAAGCCGGGATAAACCCAGCCGTCGCGGGTGAAGCAACTGGCAGCTTCAAGCTTTTTCCGTTCGTCTCGCCTGATTTCGATGCGGCCGCCCTGGGCCAATAGGTGCAGGATGCGCTGCTCCGTGCGGGAAATGTCCATTTGAATGTTGATCCGGTCTTCGCGCCGTAAGAGCGCGTAAAAAAACGATCCGGCGTTCGCGGCGAACGTCGGGGTTTCGTTTTTTTGGCCCATGCGCGCAAGCAGGCTTGCGGGCAGGGCCCCTACCGCGTCTGAGAAGAACTCAACATAAGGACTTGGTAGCTCGCCTCGAACACGAGGTCAAGCAAGTGCCGGGCTCCCGGAAAACGGCTGATAACGATGGCACGGCTGCGCAAATCATTGGAAAAGCCGCCGATTAGGTGCTCTACTGAACGTGTTGAGCGGAGGTGCCATTGATCCACATTCGCAATGCCCGCGAGGGCGAAGCGGAACTCTTGAGTGAGATCGGCCTCAGAGCCCGGCAAAAGGCGATGATGGCCATGGGCGAGTCGGACGCGCTGCTGGATGCAGCGCGCAGCGCTTTCGTCAATTTTACACGAAGCACATGGTTGACGATCACCGTCATCGAGTTCAACGGCAACATTGCGGGCTGGGCGGCGCGGGAACATCTGGACGAGACGATTTCCGATTTCTGGATCGATCCGGCCTATACCCGCGAGGGCCTCGGCTCTGCGCTTCTGGAACAGATCGAAAAGGACATCGCCGAGCAGGGTTTCGCGAAGGCGGCAATGCAGACGCATTCGGGAAACACCGAGGCGATCAGCTTTTTCCAGAAGCAAGGCTACGCCATCCACTGGCTTTCGATCGCTTATAATCCCAAGCTCGACCGCGATGTGCCATCGGTCGGATTGACGAAGGCGCTCGAAGCCGAAGGTGACGGCAGCTACGGCCCTGGCTTCTGACGTGCCGAAACCCTTGCACCGGCAGACCATTTCCTTTACCTCACCTGTTGAAAAGAACAGCCTTTCAAAGAGCATCAAATGACCATTGTCGACGTTCGCACGCCTGATCCGAAACGCTTCATCCCCGGCGCCACCGGCGATTGGGAAGTCATCATCGGCATGGAAGTCCATGCGCAGGTGCTGTCCAATTCGAAGCTCTTCTCCGGCGCTTCGACGGAATTCGGCAACCCACAGAATTCGAACGTCTCGCTCGTCGATGCCGCCATGCCCGGCATGCTGCCAGTCATCAACGAGGAATGCGTCAAGCAGGCAGTGCGTACCGGTCTCGGTCTGAAGGCCCAGATCAACAAGCGTTCGGTGTTCGATCGCAAGAACTATTTCTATCCTGACCTGCCACAGGGCTATCAGATCTCGCAGTACAAGGATCCGATCGTCGGCGAGGGCAAGATCGTGATTTCGCTCGGTCCCGACCGTCAGGGCCAGTTCGAGGATATCGAGATCGGCATCGAGCGCCTGCACCTGGAGCAGGATGCAGGCAAGTCGATGCACGACCAGCACGCTACGATGTCCTATGTCGACCTCAACCGCTCCGGCGTTGCGCTGATGGAAATTGTCTCCAAGCCCGATATGCGTTCGTCCGACGAGGCCAAGGCCTATATGACGAAGCTGCGCTCGATCGTGCGCTATCTCGGCACCTGCGACGGCAACATGGACGAAGGCTCGATGCGCGCCGACGTCAACGTCTCCGTCCGCCGCCCGGGCGAGCCTTTCGGCACGCGCTGCGAGATCAAGAACGTCAATTCCTTCCGCTTCATCGGCCAGGCGATCGAATACGAAGCGCGCCGCCAGATCGGCATTCTGGAAGACGGCGGCACGATCGACCAGGAGACCCGCCTTTTCGACGCGAACAAGGGTGAAACCCGCTCCATGCGTTCAAAGGAAGAAGCGCATGATTACCGCTACTTTCCCGATCCGGACCTGTTGCCACTCGAATTCGACGATGTCTTCATCAAGGAACTGGAAGTCCACCTTCCGGAGCTGCCTGACGACAAGAAGGAGCGCTTCGTTCGCGAACTCGGCCTTTCGGTCTACGATGCTTCGGTGCTGGTCTCCGAAAAGGCGATTGCAGATTATTTCGAGGCCGTGGCCGAAGGCCGCGACGGCAAGACGGCTGCAAACTGGGTCATCAACGACCTGCTCGGCGCCTTGAACAGGCTCGGCAAGGGCATTGAAGAGACGCCGGTTTCTCCGGCTCAGCTCGGCGCGATTATCGATCTCATCAAGGCGGAAACCATCTCCGGCAAGATCGCCAAGGACCTCTTCGAGATCGTCCTCAATGAGGGCGGCGATCCGGTGGAGATCGTCGAAGCCCGCGGCATGAAGCAGGTGACCGATACCGGCGCCATCGAAAAGGCGGTCGACGAGATCATCGCCGCCAACCCGGATCAGGTCGCCAAGGTTCAGGCCAAGCCGACGCTCGCCGGCTGGTTCGTCGGTCAGGTGATGAAGGCAACTGGGGGCAAGGCCAATCCGCAGGCCGTCCAGGCGCTAGTCAGGGCCAAGCTCGGCATCGAGGAGTAAGGTCGTGTATTTCGTGCGCACGGCGAGCGAGCGCGACCTGGAAAAGGTCCGCGCTCTGCTGGGCGAGACGTGGCACGCGACCTACGACCAGCTCTACGGCGTCGATAAGGTGAGGGAATTGCATGACGCGTGGCATTCCCTTGCGGCGCTGAAGGCGCGGCTTGTGCGGAAAGACGCCGAGTTCCTCGTTGCCGACAATGGCCGCGATATCGGCGGCATGGGCTATGCCGCCATGTCATCCGAAATGCCGAAGACGGTTATGCTGCACATGCTCTATGTCCGCCCGTCCTGCCAGCGGCATGGCATCGGCCGCGATATCTTCGCGGAGATCGAGACATGCTTCCCGGACGCCGAAATGATGCGGCTGGAAGTCGAACCGGCCAACAAGGCGGCGATCGCCTTCTACCACGTGCGCGGCTTCACCGAGGCCGGACGGACGGAAAATTGCGGTCAGGAACAATCGGGAATTCCAGCACTGATATTCGAGAAGCCTCTTTCGGGTCATTGATGGAAAAGCTTGTGGAAACCAGCCTCCTCATTCGCGAAGCCCGTGAAGACGATCTCCCGCAGCTGATCGCCATGTTTGCCGCCGATGATCTGGGCGGTCACGGTGATACGAACGATCCGGCGGCCCTTCCCGATTATGCCAGGGCTTTTGCTGCCGTAGCTGCGTCGCCCGACCAGACGCTCTACGTCGCAGAGCGCGGCAGCGAGGTCGTCGGCACCTTCCAGACGATGATCACCACGTCTCTGACCGCCCGCGGCTCGTCCTCGATGATCATCGAAGCGGTGCAGACGCGCGGCGACATGCGCGGGCGGGGGATTGGTGCACGGATGATGGAATTTGCGATCGCCGAGGCAAAAGGCCGCGGCATGCGGCTGGTCCAGCTGACCTCCAACGCCAAGCGCAAGGATGCGCATCGTTTCTACGAGCGCCTCGGTTTCAAGCCGTCGCATCTCGGCTTCAAGATGGCCTTGAAGTGAGGCTTCGCGCGACGAGAATCGCTGGACAATCCGGCGTTCCGGCGGCATAAGCGAGGGATCGAATTCCAGTCCCGCTCGCCTTTGGCAAGCACGAGGAAAAGACATGAAGAACCTTCTCTTGCAAATCTTCACTTGGTGGAACGGCCAGACGTTGGGCACGCGTTTTGCGACCTGGCGTTTCGGCAAGCGCGTCGGTGAGGATGAATTCGGTAACGTCTACTATGAAGGGGGCATGTCTTCCTACGGCCTACCGAAGCGCTGGGTGATCTACAAGGGCTATGCTGAAGCCTCCGCCATCCCGCCGGGCTGGCACGGCTGGATGCACCACCGCACCGATGTGCCGCCGTCGCAGGAAAGCTACGCCGCCAAGGACTGGCAGAAGACTCATCGTCCCAACCTGACCGGCTCTCCACAGGCCTACCGCCCGCCGGGATCGCTTGCGGTTTCCGGCGAGCGCCCGCGTGTGACCGGCGACTATGACGCCTGGACGCCCGGCAACTGACATCGCTCTGCGAAGCGGGCCGTCCGGCCCCGCTTTTGGCCACAATTAACCTTTACCCGCAGATTGGCCGCAGGAGCTGCGGCCTTTGATCTGAAATGCGCTGGAGACGGGTAGATATGAAGCTTTTCACGCGGAATCATGTCCTGCGTGCCGCCGGGTTGGCCCTGGCGCTTGGCTCTTCCTTCCTGCCGCAGGCGGCGTCTGCCGCGCGCATCGACAATCCCGTTGCCGTCTTCTCCGGTCTCGACAAGATCACAGGCCGCATCACCACCTTCGACGTCTACGTCAACGAAACCGTGCAGTTCGGCGCGCTTCAGGTTACGCCGAAGGCCTGCTATTCACGCGACCAGGCGGAAGCCCAGAAGATCGACGGTTTCGTGGAAGTCGATGAGATTACTCTCGACCGCAAGATCCGCCGCATCTTCGCCGGCTGGATGTTCGCCGACAGCCCAGGCCTCAACGCCGTCGAACACCCGATCTACGACGTCTGGCTGAAGGACTGCAAGGCGCAGTCCGAGGTGCCCGCGCCTGAGGGTGCTGCGAAGTAGCGCTCCATTCCTTATTTCCGCTTAGCTGAAATTCTCGGTGTTGTCGCAAGTCTCTTCTCCCCTTGGGGAGAAGTGCCGGAGCACCAGCGAGGCGATGAGGGGTCTACCCGCTGTGCCTTTAGGCGTGGAGTACTTGGTTCCTCTCATCCGGCTGCCGCCACCCTCTCTCCGTGGGGAGAAGGGACTCGCGGCTCTCAAAACTCCAGATGCGGTGAATCCATCGCGGCAGCCAGCATCACCGCATAGTCGTCCTTGGGCATGTCGATGGCGCCGAAGGTCTTCAGGTGCTCGGTGGTGAATTGCGTGTCGAGCAGGGTGAAGCCTCTGTCGCGCAGACGCTCGACCAGATGAACGAGACAGATTTTCGAGGCGTCGGTGCGGCGGGAGAACATGCTCTCGCCGAAGAAAGCGGAGCCGAGCGAGACGCCGTAGAGGCCGCCGGCCAATTCATTGCCGTCCCAAGCTTCGACGGAATGGGCATGGCCCATGCGGTGAAGCATGGAATAGAGCGACCTGATGGTATGGTTGATCCAGGTGCTCGGCCGGCCGGAAGTTGCCTCCGCGCAGGCCGCGATCACTGCGTCGAAATCATGATCGAAGCGGATATCGAAGGGTTGCTTGCGGATGGTCTTCGCGAGGCTTTTCGAGACATGGAAATGATCGAGCGGCAGCACGCCGCGAAGCTCCGGCTCGACCCAAAAGATTTCCGGGTCGTCGGCGGATTCGGCCATCGGGAAGAGTCCGATGGAATAGGCGCGCAGAAGAATCTCCGGGGTAATGCCTGGGGACTTCCTGCGCGAGCCTGCCATTTCCGTTATGCCGGATGGTGGGCCAGGTAGTGTTCCAGCCAGTGGATATCATAATCGCCATTGGCGATATCCTGGTTGGACACGAGATCCTGGAACAATGGTAGCGTCGTCTTGATGCCATCGACGACGAATTCGTCAAGAGCACGGCGCAGACGCATCATGCATTCCACGCGGGTGCGTCCATGCACGATGAGCTTGCCGATGAGGCTATCATAATAGGGCGGGATCTTGTAGCCCTGATAGGCGCCGCTGTCGATGCGCACGCCGAGACCGCCCGGCGCATGGAAATGCGTGATCGTCCCGGGCGAGGGCACGAAGGTGCGCGGATCCTCGGCATTAATGCGACATTCGATGGCGTGGCCCTCGAAGGTGACCTCGTCCTGCGTGACGGAGAGGCCGCGGCCAGAGGCGACGCGGATCTGCTCGTGCACGAGATCGATTCCGGTGATCGCTTCGGTAATCGGGTGCTCCACCTGCAGGCGGGTGTTCATTTCGATGAAATAGAACTCGCCATTTTCGTAGAGGAACTCGATCGTGCCCGCGCCGCGGTACTTCAGCTTCTTCATGGCGTCAGCGCAGATCTGGCCGATCTTCATGCGCTGCTCGACGTTGAGTGCCGGAGAGTTTGCTTCTTCCCAGACCTTCTGGTGACGGCGCTGCAGCGAGCAGTCACGTTCGCCAAGGTGGATCGCATTGCCTTCGCCGTCGCCGAATACCTGGATTTCGATGTGGCGCGGCGTGCTGAGGAATTTTTCCATGTAGACGGCGTCGTTGCCGAAAGCGGCTGCTGCTTCCGTGCGAGCCGTCGACCAAGCTTCGATAACGTCGGCTTCGGTCTTCGCGACCTTCATGCCGCGGCCTCCACCGCCTGCCGTTGCCTTGATGAGCACCGGATAACCGATCAAGGCTGCCGTCTTGATCGCATCTTCCGCAGTCTTCACTTCGCCGTCCGAGCCTGGAACGACGGGGATGCCGAGTTCCAATGCGGTCGTCTTGGCGGTGATCTTGTCACCCATGATGCGGATATGGTCCGCCGTCGGACCGATGAAAGTGATGTCGTGGGCATCGAGGATGTCCGCGAATTTCGCGTTTTCCGAAAGGAAGCCGTAGCCCGGATGCACGGCGTCCGCACCGGTGATTTCGCAGGCGGCAACGATCTGATGGATGTTCAGATAGCTATCGCGCGAGGGCGGCGGGCCAATGCAGACGCTTTCGTCAGCGAGGCGCACATGCATGGCATCGGCATCGGCGGTGGAGTGAACCACCACGCAGGGAATGCCAAGCTCTTTGCACGCGCGCAGCACGCGCAGCGCAATTTCCCCGCGATTGGCTATGAGGATTTTCGAGACCATGACGTCCGCCTTATTCGATGACGACGAGGAGCTGGCCGTATTCGACGGGCTGGCCGTCCTCGACGAGGATCTCCGTGACCTTGCCGGACTTCGGAGACGGAATCTGGTTCATCGTCTTCATTGCTTCGATGATGAGAAGCGTCTGGCCTTCCTTGACGGTAGCGCCGACTTCGATGAAGGCGCGGGCGCCGGGAGCCGGAGCCATGTAGACAGTGCCGACCATCGGCGCGTTGACGGTGTTGGCCGGGTTGCGCACTGCGGCGGCCGGAGCAGCGGGAGCGGGCTGCGATGCGGCTGCGGAAGAAGCGGCTGCAGCATAAGTCGGAACACCTATCGGCGCCTGGACGTAATGCGTGTTGCCGGCGCGCGAAACGCGGATACGCAGCTCGTCCTGCTCGACCTCGATCTCCGTGAGGTCCGTTTCGTTGAGGATGTTCGCGAGATCGCGGATCAGCGCCTGATCGATACCTTTTTTCGTCTCAGCCATGAGTGTGCCCTGTCTTCTTCTTATGCCGTGAGGTTCTTCAGCGCGTGCAGCGCCAGGATATAGCTATGGGGGCCAAAACCGCAGATGACACCCTTCACAGCGGGCGCGATCATCGACTTGTGGCGGAATTCTTCCCGAGCATGAACGTTGGTGATGTGGAGTTCCACCACCGGAATGGAAATAGCGCGGATTGCATCGTGCAGCGCGACCGAGGTATGCGTATAGGCGCCGGCATTGAGCACGACACCCGCTGCCTTGCCGTTTGCCTCGTGGAGCCAGTCGACGAGGACGCCTTCGTGGTTGCTCTGGCGGAAGTCGACCTCCAGGCTGAGTTCGCGGCCCGCCGCCTTACAATCCGTCTCGATATCCGTGAGCGTCTGTCCGCCGTAAATGCCGGGCTCTCTGGTGCCCAGCAAATTCAGGTTAGGTCCGTTCAGGACGAAAATGGTCTGCGTCATCGAATGTTCCGTCAAAAGCACGAGGGCCACCTATAGACTCCCCATGCTTTGATTGAAAGCCCTTTGGGGAGGGCAGCCCGAATCGTGCCATCTTTGTCCACATGGCTGAAACACTTGGATTTTGGCGAATTGATGGGCGGGCCCTCAGCAGCTCGTCTTGCCGCAGGCGCGCATGTTCTTGATCTTGGTGTCGAGGTCGGCGGCACCGACCGCCCCCTGTACCAGCTCGTTGCCGATCACATAGGACGGCGTGCCGGTGATGCCGAGGTTCTGCGCCAGTTGATAGGTCTTCTGAACACTCTCGTCGCTCGGGCTTTTCTTCATCTCCGCGCGGATCTGCTCCTTGCCGATACCCAGCGATTCGGCGACGGTAAGCGCCGTATCCTCGTCGGCGCGTCCGCCGCTGCCAAGCAGGGCGACGTGGAAATCCCAGTACTTCTCCGGCGCGAGCTTGCGGAAGGCGTCCGCCACCTTGTGGGCGGCCGCCGATTCAGGCCCGAGGATCGGGAATTCCTTCAGCACGAAGCGGACGTTCTTGTCCTTTTCGAGCAGGGTCTGCATGTCGGCAAGCGCATGGCGGCAATAGCCGCAATTGTAGTCGAAGAACTCGACGATCGTGACGTCGCCCTTCGGATTGCCGACCGTCGCGTCGTATTTCGCGTCGAAGATTTCCTTCTCGTTGTCTTCGATAGCCCTGTTGGCTTTTACGAGACGCGCCTCTTCCTGCTTCTTCTGCAGGGCATTCTGCACGTCGATCATGATCTCGGGGTTCTGGATCAGGTATTCCTTGATAAATGCGCCGAACTCCTTCTTCTGCGCGTCATCGAGGGCTGCTGCCGGAAGCGGCAGGGCAACGCTCGCTGCGAGCGCAAGGGCGGTGAAGGCTTTCGGGAAGAAGGTCATTTTATCCTCGTGTAGTACAGATGGGGCGCAATATTTGCCGCATCTTATCATCGCCGTGTTAACAGGTAGAACTGCAAAGCACCAAATTACGGCGCGTGGTCCGGTCCTCAAACAGGATTTTTCGCAGGCGCGGCGCAATCGCGGGATTGTGATGACCCGATTATTACGGCAATTGTCTGGCGCCAAGTGAACTTCCGGAGAGATGCAGCCTTGTTTTCCGTATCGAGACGCAGCGAAGTCGAACCCTTCCACGCCATGGATGTCCTTGCAGAGGCGACCAGACGGCGCGCAAGGGGCCATCCGGTCATTTCGATGGCCGTCGGCCAGCCTTCCCATCCGGCGCCGCAGGTAGCGCTCGAGGCGGCACGCGCAGCACTCGCCGAGGGCAGAATCGGCTATACGGATGCGCTCGGGACCGCACGGCTGAAGCAGGCGCTCGCCGGATACTACCGCAATCGGCGCGGGCTCGACATCGACCCGCTGCGGATTGCCGTCACCACCGGCTCGTCCGCGGGCTTCAACCTTGCCTTTCTCTCGCTCTTCGACGCCGGCGATGCCGTGGCGATCGCCAGGCCCGGCTATCCGGCCTATCGCAACATCCTCGGCGCGCTCGGCTTGAAAATCCTGGAAGTGCCGGCAACGGCGGAGACGCATTTCACGCTGACGCCAGAAAGCCTGGAGGCGGCGCAGCAGGAAAGCGGCGTCAGGCTGAAAGGCGTGCTGCTCGCAAGCCCGGCAAACCCAACTGGCACGGTGACGGGCAGAAAGGCACTGAAGGCGCTTGCGGATTACTGTGCCGCCAACTCGATGGCCTTCATTTCCGACGAAATCTACCATGGACTGACATTTTCCGGCGAGGAGACGAGCGCCCTGGAGCTGACCGGCGAGGCGATCGTCATTAACTCCTTCTCGAAATATTATTGCATGACCGGCTGGCGCATCGGCTGGATGGTGCTGCCGGACCGTCTGGTCCGGCCGATCGAACGCGTGGCGCAAAGCCTCTACATCTCGCCGCCGGAGCTTTCCCAGATCGCCGCAACGGCGGCGCTTGGCGCTACCGTAGAGCTCGACGTCTACAAGGCAAGCTATGCCAGGAACCGCGATTTCTTGATGCGGCGTCTTCCCGAGATCGGCCTGTCGATCGCTTCGCCGATGGACGGCGCCTTCTATGCCTATGTCGACGTCACCCGCTTCACCAACGACAGCATGGCCTTCGCCAAGCGCATGCTGTCGGAGATCGATGTCGCCGCCACGCCGGGATTCGACTTCGATCCACTGGAGGGCAATCGGACGATGCGCATGTCCTATGCGGGCTCCGAGGCCGAGATCGCCGAGGCGGTGGAGCGGATTTCCGACTGGCTGAAATAGGCTCCGGTTTCCACCGTTTAGCGTGGTTTTTGAAAGCATTTTCGAACGCTCTTGAATTGGAATATCAGAGCGCATGGTTCCCGTTCCGCCGGCGAGTTCACCCGTGGTTTGATGTCTTATTTTGGCCAAGGGCAAGATTTCGTATCCTCTCCAACAGGTGGAGAGGAAGGGTGCCAAGCGCGCCGCAAGGTTCCTCTCCCCATTGCAGGAGAGGAGATCGTGGCCTGCCGTCAGTTGAAGTGTCGAGGGTAAGCGATGCGTTATCAGCCGCCAGCAATCAACGGAGTGCGTGCGAAAGTCATTCGGGCGGATTCGACCCGGGCGGGGAATATGCTCTGGCAGGTTATTCGCGACCGGAAGCTGGAAGGTCACAAGTTCCGCGGCAAGTGCCTCTAGGACGGTACATCCTCGACTTCGTCTGGCTCAACGCGAAACTCATCGTTGACCTCGACGGATCACAACGTGCCGACAATACTTCAGACAAGGCACGGGATGCGCATCTCAGAGCGCAGAGTTATCGCGTTCTGCGATTCTGGAATGACGAGTTCGAGAGAAATCTGGATTGCGTCTGCTTGGCTATACTCGATCAGTTGCGGAATGCTGGCGAATAACATTTGCCTCTCGCCCAAAACAAAAAAATCCGGCCGCGTCGCCGCAGCCGGATTGATTATTTGATCGCTAGGCGCCCTTCTCAGAAGAAGCCGCGGCGTTGCCACCAGCCGGCTTTTTTCGGCTTGCCGTCATTGTCGGCTTCGGCCGGCTCGCTGCGTGTGGATTTGACCGTCGGGATCGCCGAAGAAGAGATGTTCGATTCGCGGTTGGCGCGAGCCGGCTTTGCTTCGTCCTGCGCCGGCGTTGCGAGGTCGGCGGAGGCTTCGACCGTTTCGGCCTCCGCTTCCGCGACGGGCGCTGCTTCGGCGACCGGCTCTTCGACAGGCGACACGGCGGCCTTGCGGCGGCTGCGGGGCTTGGCGGGCTTTACGTCTTCAGCGGCGACAGCGCCGGTTTCGATGGCTGCCATTGCGGGCTGGCCTTCGCCGGCTTCTTCAGCAACGGCTTCAACGATTTCAGCTTGCGTTTCTGCCTCGGTGCCACCCTCTGCATCGGCGTTGGTTTCGTCGCCGGCGGTCAATTCGCCGCCTTCCTCGCGGTTGCGGCGGCCGCCACGCTTGCCGCGGCGGCGGCGCTTGCGGCGCTGGGATTCTTCGCTTTCAGCCTGGGTTTCGGAGGCTGCTGCGGCTGCCTCATCGCCCTCGCTGCCCTCGTCGTCGCCTTCATCCTCGTCGCCAGTCTCGCCGGAAACGGCGTCCTGGGCGGTGAGCGGTTCACCGGCACCACTGCGGCCACGGCGGCGGCGGCGGCGCTTACGCTTGCGGCCGCCTTCGCTATCAGCCTCGGCGCGCTGCTGGGGCGCGCGCTCGGCGACTGCGGGCTTTTCTTCAAGCTCCTCGTCTTCGTCCTCCTCCATCTCGATGACGACATCGTCGTCGTCATCCTCGGGAATGGCAGCGAAGTTGAAGAGGGTTTCGATCTTGACCGGGTTTTCGACCGGCTCGCCGCGATCGATCGCGAAATGCTGCGAACCGACCGCACTGTCGGCATCGACGACGATCGCGACGCCGAAGCGGCTCTCATAATCGATGATCGACTGGCGCTTGTGGTTGAGCAGGTAGAGCGCGATCTCCGGGGTGGTGCGCACGGTGATGTCGTGCGTCGTGTTCTTCAGCAGGTATTCCTCGATGCCGCGCAGAACATGCAGCGCGACGGAGGACTGCGAACGGACGTGACCGGTGCCGCCGCAATGCGAGCAGACCTGGGTCGTGGATTCAAGCACCGACGCGCGGATGCGCTGGCGCGACATTTCGAGCAGGCCAAAATGCGAGATGCGGCCGACCTGGATGCGTGCGCGGTCGTTCTTCAGGCATTCCTTCAGTTTCTTCTCGACGGCGCGGTTGTTGCGCTTCTCTTCCATGTCGATGAAGTCGATGACGATCAGACCGGCCAGATCGCGCAGGCGAAGCTGGCGGGCGACTTCATCGGCCGCCTCGAGATTCGTCTGAAGCGCTGTGTCCTCGATCGAGTGCTCGCGGGTCGAGCGGCCGGAGTTGACGTCGATCGACACCAGCGCTTCCGTCTGGTTCATGATCAGGTAGCCGCCGGACTTCAGCGTTACCTGCGGCTGCAGCATGCGGTCGAGCTGCGCCTCGATGCCGGAGCGCGAGAAGATCGGATGGATGTCGCGGTAGGGCTGAACCACCTTGGCGTGGCTCGGCATCAGCATCTTCATGAAGTCTTTCGCTTCACGATAGCCTTCCTCGCCGGAAACGATGATCTCGCTGATGTCCTTGTTGTAGAGGTCGCGGATCGAGCGCTTGATCAGCGAGCCTTCCTCGTAGACGAGGCAGGGGGCGGTCGACGCCAGCGTCAGCGTGCGGACGTTTTCCCACAGGCGCATCAGATATTCGAAATCGCGCTTGACCTCGACCTTGGTGCGGTTGGCACCGGCCGTGCGCAGGATGACGCCCATGCCTTGTGGCACTTCGAGCATGCGGGCGATTTCCTTGAGACGCTTGCGGTCCTGCGGATTGGTGATCTTGCGGGAAATGCCACCGCCGCGCGCAGTGTTCGGCATCAGAACCGAGTAGCGGCCGGCGAGCGAGAGATAGGTGGTGAGTGCTGCCCCCTTGTTGCCGCGCTCTTCCTTGGCGACCTGCACGAGCAGGATCTGGCGGCGCTTGATGACTTCCTGGATGCGGTACTGCTTGCGCGGCTTGCGCTGCACGCGGTCCGGAACCTCTTCCATCGCGTCTTCGGCGCCGACGGATTCGATCACTTCCTCTTCATGGTCGTCGTCGTCATCGTCGTCATTGCTGCGGCGGCGGGAATCGACGTCTTCGGAGATCGAGTCGGTCTCGACGGCAGCGGCCATGCTGCCGCCGACGGGGCCTTCGTCATCGTTATCGGCGACGGCAGCGGAAGGCGCTTCCACGTCGGAGGGCACGGCATCTTCCGTTGCGGTGGTTTCGACGACCTTCTTGCGGCTGCGGCGCGGCTTGGCCTTCTTGGCCGGAGCCTCTTCGGCGGCCGGAGCAGCCTCTTCGGCCGGAGCGGCGTCCCCGGAAGCTTCGGCAGCGGCCGGCGGTTCCTTGGGCATGATGCCGATGTCCGGTTGTTCCTGGGTCGCCAGGTCGCTTACCGGTGCGGTTTCGACGTGCTCGACATCCTCGTCGCGGCGGTGCTCCTCGGCCTCGGCGCGCAGCAGCGCCTGACGGTCGGCCAGCGGGATCTGATAATAGTCGGGGTGGATTTCGGCAAAGGCCAGGAAGCCGTGCCGGTTGCCGCCGTAATCGACGAAAGCGGCCTGCAGCGAAGGTTCGACCCTCGTTACTTTGGCGAGATAGATGTTGCCGCGTATCTGCTTCTTGTGCTGCGACTCGAAGTCAAATTCTTCTATGCGGTTCCCGCGAACGACAACGACACGTGTCTCTTCCTCGTGAGACGCGTCGATAAGCATTTTGTCTGCCATGTAAGGTGTGCTCCTCGGCGCAGCCGAAGACTCACATTCCCGCCTATATCTGTAACAGGGGGCATGCGGCCGAACGTGGGTGCGCCGGATAATGAAAGTCGCGCTTGGTTCGGGCGGGACAGCAGCAGCCAGGCAACAGCGGGGAAATCATTCTCCCGGAGCCTGTAGACTTTGGATAAAACCTGCTGCGAAACCATTATGACCAAGCGAGATCGACAATACTTAAGACCCCTTGGGGTCCGATGAGTTTGCTCCTCGGAGCGTTTGGTGGCTATCCACCGATGAAGTTTCCGCATACGCCGGAAAATTCAGGATCCAGTTTACCTTGGAGAGAAGCGCGTACGACGGCGGACGATTGCCGGTTGTGGCGCCAGGTCCTCGTGGGGTTGGCAGCCGCGCGGCGACTCTATCCCGTCAACACTTCTAACCTGAAAATCGTTGTATGGTTTCTCTGTCACAATAGCAAGGGAAAAGCCAAATGCGCCATAATATTGATGGATTTCGAAACGCATAGACAATCGGGGAATCAGCGGTCCTGATTCGGTGGCGGCGCGACAAACGCTGAAAGCCGGGCGATGCGTGCATCAAGCCGCAGGGATCCATGCAATAACAGATAGGATGTGGCGGTCGATTGTTTAAGAGGGTGCGGCCCGCAGCGGGGGAATCCGGCAAGCGGAAGATGAGATTCGTAGGCGTGCTCGCGGCGGCGGTTTCGCTCCAGGCCGCCATCGCGCTTGGTGCCGATCCGAAGAAGCCCGAGGCGCTGCTTGCTTACGGCGCACGCATCATCGGCGACGACGCCCGCACGCGCGTCGTCATCGATTTCGACCGGCAGCCAAGTTTCTCCGTTCATTATATCGCCAATCCCGAGCGCATCGTCGTCGATCTGCCGGCGACCGCCTTCGGCTTCCAGGCTAAGGATCTGGCGGCGAGGGGGCTTTTTAAGGACATTCGCTACGGCACGATGGATGAAGGCAGCGCCCGCATCGTGCTGACGGCCGTCAAGCCGGTGAAGCTGGCGACGGCCAAGGTACAGGCGGACGAGGACGACAAGGGCTATCGCCTTGTGCTCGATGCCACGATGACCGGCAAGGAGGAGTTCGCAGCCCTCGTCAAGGCGCAATCCTGGAGCGATCCGGCAGACCGTCCGCAGCCAGCGAACGCCATGCCGGCGCCCGAGGCGGCAAAGCCCGGCGATTTCATCATCGCCGTCGACGCCGGCCACGGCGGCATCGATACCGGCGCGATCGGCGTCGATACTAAGACCGAGGAAAAGCAGGTGACGCTCGCCTTCGCCAAGGCTCTCACCGACCGGCTGAACCGCGAGCACGGCATCAAGGCGTTCCTCACCCGCAGCGAGGATGAATTCCTGTCGCTTGCCGAACGCGTGCAGATCGCCCGGCAGAACCACGCGGGCCTGTTCATCTCGCTGCACGCCGACACGCTGAAGCAGAAGGACATCCGTGGCGCGACGGTTTATACGATCTCCGACAGGGCCTCGGACAAGCTCGCCGCCGATCTCGCCGAGCGCGAAAACCTGTCGGATCAGATCGCCGGCAAGGAAACGGTGGCCGAGCCGCCGGCAGTCGCCGATATCCTGCTCGATCTGACGCGCCGCGAGACCCAGGCCTTCTCGATCTCGCTGGCCGAAAGCGTGCTCGGCTCGTTCAAGGACCAGATCAGCACGATTAACAATCCACACCGGCATGCGGGCTTCCAGGTTCTGCGGGCGCCGGACGTGCCCTCGATCCTGCTCGAGCTCGGTTTCCTTTCCAATGCCGAAGACGAAAAACTGCTGCTCGATGAGAAATGGCGCGGCAAGATGGCAGAGCTTCTGACCGACGCCGTCAAGCGCTACCGCTCTTCCGTGGTTGCCAATGGCGGCTGAGGCCGTGGCCGAGATGTGACACCTGCTGCGAAAGCAAAGCGGCGCATGTGAATGGGGCAGGCGAGCCCTATTTTGCTCACATTCAGGCCGTTACTCGCCGCTATGTTTCGATAGGCGGGTTGGAATTCAGCTTGTCGCGATGCCACTCATGGAGTAAGCCGCGCGACGTGCAAATCGCCCGCTTCCATGCAAATATAGCGCCTGCGCCGATTGAAGATTTGGAATACCGGTAGCTCAATATGATCAGACTTTTTGGATATTTCTTCGGAATTGCTTGCGTCCTGTTTCTTGGCGCTGCAGCCGTCGTTGCCGTCTACCTGGTAAGCGTCGCGAAGGATCTCCCCGATTACGCTGTCCTGAACAGCTATGCGCCGCCGGTCACCACCCGCGTTCACGCCGGAAACGGCGCGCTGATGGCCGAATATGCCAAAGAGAAGCGCCTTTTCCTGCCGATCCAGGCGATCCCGGATCGTGTCAAGGCGGCGTTCCTTTCGGCCGAAGACAAGAATTTCTATAACCATCCCGGCGTCGACCTGAGCGGCCTTGCGCGCGCCATCGTCGTTAACCTGCAGAATTTCGGTTCCGGCCGCCGTCCGGTCGGCGCCTCGACGATCACGCAGCAGGTGGCGAAGAACTTCCTGCTCACGTCCGACCAGACGATCGACCGCAAGATCAAGGAAGCGATCCTTTCCTTCCGCATCGAGCAGGCCTACAGCAAGGACAAGATCCTCGAACTCTATCTGAACGAGATCTTCTTCGGCCTGAATTCCTACGGCATCGCCGGTGCGGCACTCACCTACTTCAACAAGTCGGTCACCGAACTCACCGTCGCCGAAGCCGCCTATCTCGCCTCGCTGCCGAAAGGCCCGGCCAACTATCATCCCTTCCGTCATCCGGATGCCGCGGTCGAGCGCCGGAACTGGGTCGTCGACCGCATGGTCGAAAACGGCTATGTGAGCCAGAGCGACGGCTCGGAAGCCAAGAAGCAGCCGCTCGGCGTAACCGTCCGCAGCAACGGTCCCTCGCTTTTTGCCTCGGACTACTTCGCCGAGGCCGTCCGCCGCCAGCTCATCGGCCAATATGGCGAAAAGACGCTTTACGAAGGTGGTCTTTCGGTTCGCACCTCGCTCGATCCGCAGATGCAGCTTGTCGCCCGCAAGGCGCTGCAGGACGGGCTGACGAGCTACGACGAACGCCGCGGCTTCCATGGACCACTGAAGACGGTCGACACCACGGCCGACTGGGGCAAGGCGCTCGCGGAAATTCCGACACTCTCCGACGTGCCGGAATGGCGCCTCGCCGTCGTGCTTGCCGTCTCCACTGAAAGCGTCGATATCGGCCTCCAGCCCGCCAGGGACGGCGCCGGAAAGGCTGCCGCCGAGCGCGAGCACGGCGTGATCGAGGCAAAAAACATGCAGTGGGCCTACCGCTCCTCGACTGGCGAGCGCAAGACGGCCAAGTCGCCGGAAGGTGTGCTTTCGCCGGGCGACGTCGTCTATGTCGAGCGCCTGGGCGGCGAAGGCTCGACCGCCTACCGTCTGCGCCAGCCGCCGAAGGTTCAGGGCGGCTTCGTCGCCATGGATCCGAAGACCGGCCGGGTTCTCGCAATGGCGGGCGGCTTCTCCTATGGCCAGTCGGAATTCAACCGCGCGACGCAGGCGATGCGCCAGCCCGGCTCCTCGTTCAAGCCGTTTGTCTACGCAGCGGCCATGGACAACGGCTATACCCCGGCTTCGGTGATCATGGACGCGCCCATCGAGATCGTCTCCGGCAGCCAGGTCTGGAGGCCGGAAAACTATGGTGGTGAATTCAACGGTCCGTCGACGCTGCGCTCCGGCATCGAGCACTCACGCAATCTGATGACCGTGCGCCTTGCCAACGACCTCGGGATGAATATCGTTGCCGAATATGCCGAGCGCTTCGGCATCTACGACAAGATGCCGCCGCTGATCGCCATGTCGCTCGGCTCAGGCGAAACCACGGTCCTGCGTATGGTCTCGGCCTATTCGGTCATCGCCAACGGCGGCAAGCAGATCAAGCCGACGCTGATCGACCGCATCCAGGACCGCTACGGCAAGACGATCTTCAGGCATGAGGAACGCCTCTGCGACAGCTGCAATGCCGGCGACTGGCAGAACCAGGAAGAACCGACCATTGTCGACAACCGCGAGCAGGTTCTCGACCCGATGACGGCCTATCAGATCACCTCGATGATGCAGGGCGTCATCACCCGCGGCACGGCGGCAGGCAAGATCGATCTCGGCGCACGCGACGTGGCCGGCAAGACCGGCACCACAAACGATGAGAAGGACGCCTGGTTCGTCGGCTTCACGCCGGACCTCGTGGCCGGCCTCTATATGGGCTTCGACAATCCGGCGCCGCTTGGCCGGGGCAGTACGGGCGGCGGCCTCTCCGCGCCGATCTTCAACGAGTTCATGCAGGCAGCCGTCAAGGACATGCCAGAATCGAAATTCGTCATTCCGCAGGGCATGAACCTGATCCCGATCGACCGCAAGACGGGCATGACGGCGATGGAGGGCGATCCGAACACTATCATCGAGGCTTTCAAGCCCGGCACCGGCCCGGCCGACAGCCTGTCCGTCATCGGCATGGACGGCACCATGGCGCCGGAGGAGATCCTGAAGACCTCGCCGCAGGCGAACCAGGCCGTGCAGTCCGGTGCGGGCGGCCTCTACTGAACAATCCCATAATAGATGCGGCGGCCGCGGCTCTTTACATCCGCGGCTGCCGCAACTATTTGACGGACCAACTCAAGACAACGCAAAGAAGCAGGAAAATGCGAGCGGAAATCGAAAACGTAGTCGATGAAACCAAGCAGGCTATCACCCTGCTGAGGAGGCATCTTTGACTGGGACCAGGCGGTAAGACGGCTGGACTGGCTGAACAACAAGGCAGAGGACCCGAGCCTCTGGAACGATGCCCAGGAAGCACAGAAGCTGATGCGCGAGCGCCAGCAGCTTGATGACGGCATCAACGGTGTGAAGCAGCTCGAACAACAGCTGAACGACAATGTCGAACTCATCGAGATGGGCGAGGAAGAGGGCGATGAAAGCATCGTCAACGAGGCCGAGGACGCGCTGAAGAGCCTGAAGGCCGAGGCGGCGCGCCGGCAGGTGGAGGCCATGCTGTCCGGCGAGGCCGACGCCAACGACGCCTATCTCGAAGTGCATTCGGGCGCCGGCGGCACGGAGAGCCAGGACTGGGCGAACATGCTGCTTCGCATGTACACCCGCTGGGCCGAACGCCAACGCTTCAAGGTCGAGCTTCTCGAAGTCCATGACGGCGAAGAGGCGGGCATCAAGTCCGCCACGCTGCTCATCAAGGGCCACAACGCCTATGGCTGGCTGAAGACGGAATCGGGCGTGCACCGGCTCGTACGCATCTCGCCCTATGACAGCAATGCGCGCCGACACACGTCCTTCTCGTCGCTCTGGATCTATCCGGTCGTCGACGACTCCATCCAGATCGACATCAATGAAAGCGACTGCCGCATTGACACCTACCGCTCGTCGGGGGCCGGCGGTCAGCACGTCAACACGACCGACTCGGCCGTGCGCATCACGCATATCCCGACGGGCATCGTCGTGCAGTGCCAGCAGGAACGCTCGCAGCACAAGAACCGCGCCAAGGCCTGGGACATGCTGCGCGCCCGCATGTATGAAGCGGAACTGAAGAAGCGCGAAGAGGCGGCAAGCGCCGAAGCGGCCTCCAAGACCGAGATCGGCTGGGGCCACCAGATCCGCTCCTACGTGCTGCAGCCCTACCAGTTGGTAAAGGACCTGCGCACCGGCGTCACAAGCACTGCACCGGGCGACGTGCTCGACGGCGATCTCAACGCGTTCATGGAAGCAGCGCTTGCGCACCGCATCAGCGGCAAACCGGACGCTGTCCTGGAGGACGTCGATTGACGGTGTGACCGGCGATTTGGCTTATAGCCGCTTGCAGCAGGTGGTTGCAGGCGGCTTGCCGCGCCCAGAATATTTTTGCAGCCGGCCCGGCAAACGATTATCGAGATGATTTTCCGATGGAAAACATTGCCTTACCTCCCAATCTACGGGCGCTGCTGTCTCAGTACGAGTGGAAACAGGACGATCTCGGATGTTCATCCGCAGACGTGTTCGTGCTTGCCGAAGGTGGCCAGAAGCGATTTTTTCTGAAAGGCGAAATCGCTGGTCCTTTTGCGGAATTGCCGTTGGAGGCGGAGCGTCTGCTGTGGCTTGCCAAACAAGGAATGCCGTGCCCTAGCGTCGTTGCTATGGAAAGCCATGAGGACAGAAACTGGCTGCTGCTGAACGCGCTTCCGGGAAGCGACCTGGCTTCGTCCAAATCGACGGCAGATGCGCGGTGCATTGAGATCCTGGCGGCCGCCTTGCGCCGGTTGCACGAACTTGATCCGGAAACCTGCCCTTTCGACCACGGGCTGACGGCTCGTTTGAGGCTTGCCAGGGCGCGGATGGATGCCGGCGCCGTAGACGAGGATGATTTTGACGAAGAGCGGCAAAGCGAAACGGCTGCGAGCCTTTTTGCCTACCTGGAAGCCAGCCAGCCTGACGTCACCGATGCCGTCGTTGCGCATGGCGATGCCTGCTTGCCGAACTTCATGACGCATGAAGGGCGGTTCAGCGGGTATATCGATTGCGGCCGCCTGGGCGTTGCGGATCGATATCAGGATATCGCGCTGGCAATGCGAAGCATACGGTACAACCTCGGGGAGGCCGGGGTTCGACATTTCCTCGATTGCTATGGGCTTTCCGGCATCGATGACGCGAAGGTCGCCTATTACCTGGTGCTGGACGAGTTCTTCTAGGTGTCGCGGACCGGGATTTCAGGCAGATCGGACGCAATTCCGTTCAGTTCGGTCAGATCGGAAATTGCAGCGAGAGCTCTTTCCTCGAGCAATTCCAACGCTTCGGCTTCCACTGCCAGTCCTTCCACGTCGTTGTTCGTTGCGACCCAGACACGCTCGTCCTCATCCCACTCCGCGGACAAGGCTTGACAACTGCTTCATGTTCTCCTCGCGCCTCTACCTCGGACAATAGGCGCAACCGAATATCATTTAGTTGCTGAATGGAATTTCATCGGTTCGTCGCTCCGTGGTGACCAATTGAAAGTCAAGTTGTGACCAATTGAAGTGGCAGCCGACAAATCACACGCTGGCCACCGCAGCGCATCCTGCTGTTGCATGTCGACAACACTCGGCGATCTCTTTCCTCGGTGGTCTTGAATCGGTCGCGGTTGTCCGCGATGCTTGGGCCTTCAATTCGTCCGACCCCGGGGAGGCTGACATGAAAGCGAACCTGTCCAACCAGAAAGGAAACATCGCCCACAAGGACATTCCGCTTCATGCACACTCTGTTCCCCCGCGCGAGGAAAAGCCCGCCGCGCCATAACCGCTTCCTGAAATTCTTCCGTGATTATCCAGGCACCGCCGACGGCACCCGGCGCCGTTCGCGCATACGCAAGTTCCTCTCCTACTATCGTCCGCACCTGCCTTTGCTGCTGGCGGACCTGCTTTGCGCGATTCTCGTCGCCGGCACGGCGGTGGCGTTGCCGCTTTGCGCCAACTTCGTGACAAGCCACCTTCTGGCTCTGCCCAACGCGCCGGAGGCCTACGGGCAGATTCTTGCCTTCGGCGGCTTCATGCTTGCCATCCTGGCGGTCCAGATCGCCGCCATCTTCTTCGTCGACTATCAGGGGCACGTGATGGGCGCCCGGATCGAGGCGGCCGTCCGGCAGGAGCTCTTCGAACACTGCCAAAAGCTCTCGTTTAGCTTCTACGACCGTCAACGCACCGGCCAGCTGATGAGCCGCATCACCAACGATTCTCTGTGGCTGGGCGAGCTCTTCCACCACGGCCCGGAAGACATCTCCATCGCCGTGCTCAAGTATGGTGGTGCGATGGTGGTGCTGTTTTTCATCGATCCTCCTCTGGCCAGCCTCATCCTGCTGCTCACGCCGGTGGCGGTGGCTTATGCGCTGCATTTCAACCGGCGCATGAACCGCGCACTCGAAGCCAGCAAGCGGCAGATCGCCGCCGTCAACGAGCGCGTGGAGGACGCCCTGGCGGGTATTCGCGTTGTCCAGTCCTTCGCCAACGAGGCGCTGGAGCAGCAACGCTTCGCCAAGCTGAACCGGCGCTTCCTGGAGGGCCGCGCCGACGGCTACCGCAGCGAGGCCTGGTTTTCGGTGGGCACAGAAACCTTCGCGCAGCTCATCACCATACTCGTCATTGTCATCGGCGGGCTGCGCATCCTGACGGCGGAGCTGAGCGTCGCAGAAATGCTTACCTTCCTGCTCTGCGTGGCGGTGCTGGTCGATCCCGTGCAGCGGCTCGCGAATTTCGTGCGCCTCTGGCAGGAGGGCTATACTGGCTTCGTCCGGGCCATGGAGGTCCTGGAGATCGCACCGGACGTCACCGACCGTCCGTCCGCGCGTCCCATGCCGGTCCCGAGGGGCGAGATCAGTTTCTCCGATGTCGCCTTCGGCTATGAGGCTGATGGCCCAAAGGTGCTCGAGCGGCTGTCGCTCACCATCGCACCGGGCGAGTTCGTGGCCCTGGTTGGCCCTTCAGGGGTCGGCAAGAGCACGTTGTGCGCACTCATCCCGCGCTTCTACGATGTGCAGGCCGGGGCGATCCGCATCGACGGCACCGACATTCGCGACGTGACGCTGGCGTCGCTCCGGCGCCATGTCGGGGTGGTGCAGCAGGATGTCTATCTCTTCGCCGGCACCGTGGCGGAAAATCTCCGTTACGGCCGGCCGGGCGCCACAGATGCCGAGGTGGAGGCAGCCGCCCGTGCCGCCAACGCGCACGACTTCATCATGGCTCTGCCGGGGGGCTACGACACCGATATCGGCCAGCGCGGCGTCAAGCTCTCGGGCGGCCAGCGGCAGCGCCTCACGATCGCCCGCGCCTTCCTCAAGGATCCGGCGATCCTGATCTTCGACGAGGCGACCAGCGCGCTCGACAACGAGAGCGAACGGGCGGTTCAAAAGGCGCTGCTCAGCCTGGCGAGCGGCCGCACCACCCTGGTGATCGCCCACCGCCTCTCCACCGTCCGCCATGCCGACCGCATCCTGGTGCTCACAGGCGATGGCATCATCGAGCAGGGGACCCATAGCGACCTCATGGCGCAGGAAGGCGTCTATGCCAACCTCCACAGCGTACAGGCAAGCATCTAGCGGCCTGGCCGGAAACAGAAGCAAGCGGAGTTCAGGCTGTGTTAGATCGGCCCGTCTCCGCGGGGCGAAGGACGCATTGCAAGGGCGCGGCCTCCGGCGGCGATGATGATCGCGACGGCGGTCAGAGCTGCCGCGACCGCGAAGGTGACCTGCATGCCGGTGGCGACGGCTTCGGGACGCGCTGTTGTGATGTCGGCCGTCATCGCGGCAAAGGCGAACACGGCGCCCATGACGGAAGCGCCGGTGATGAGCCCGAGATTGCGCGACAGGCTGAGCAGACCGGAGACGACGCCGCGCCGATCGGCGGGCACATCCATCATGGCGGCGGTGTTGTTAGCGGTCTGAAACAGCTGATAGCCCGGAGTCAGGACGACGATGGCGGCAATATAGCCGGAAACGCCGAACTTCGCCGGAAGCACGGATAGGGCAACTGCACCGAGAGCCATTCCGATCAGTCCGGCGATGACCACGAACGGCGCACCCAGACGGTCGACAAGACGGCCAGCCGGAGCGCCGCTCAGCGCGGAGAGGATCGGGCCAATCGACATGACGAGTCCGACAAGAGCCGCGTCGAGCCCCAGCGCACGGGAAAGGTAAAACGGGCTCACCACCAGCGTCGTCATCATCACCGTCGAAACGAGCGCGTTCGCAGCCAGGCCGGCGCTGAACGCCGCATTGCAGAATGCCGCCAACCGGATCAAAGGCGATGCCACCTTCGCCTCGGTGAAAACAAAGAGCACGGCGCCGGCGAGGGCGGCGATCAGGAGCGCCGCATTCAAAGTGCCGAATTGGCCGCGCGCCATCGTCATGGCGAGCGCATAGGCGGCGAGCGTGCCTGCAAGCAGCAGCGTGCCGAGAGCGTCGAAGCCGAGGCGGCCCGTTCTTGGTGTTTCGCGGTCGACGGGCAGGAAACGGTGGGCAAGAAAGAAGGCCAGCAGACCGAGCGGGATGTTGACGAGAAAGACTGCGCGCCAGCCAAGCCAGGCGATCAAAACGCCGCCAAGCGACGGACCGAGCGCGGTGCCGATTGCCGACATCGTGCCGAGCAGCCCGATGGCGCTGCCGGTTCTCTCCCGGGGAACCGTCTCGCCGACGAAGGCCATGGTAAGCGCCATCAAGACGGCGGCGCCGAGGCCCTGCGCGGCCCGCGCGGCAATCAGCCACCAGAGCGAGGGCGCAAGGCCGCAGAGCGCCGAGGCGGCGGTAAACACCATCAGCCCCGCCAGGAGCACCCGCCGGCGTCCGGCGATGTCGCCAAGCCGCCCGACGCCGACGATCAGGATCGTGATCGCCAGGAGATAGGCAATGACGACCCATTGGACTTGCTGGAATGGTGCGGCGAACATCTGAGCCAATGCCGGCAATGCGACATTAGCGATGCTGGTGCCGAGCGAAGACAGCAGCATCGACAGGCAAAGACCGGCAAGCGCCCATCGAACCGAGGCTGCGGAGGGTATGCCTTTGTCAGTGGCGTCAGGGAAGGCGGCCGGGGCAGAGCGGACCGATGTCATGAAGAGCTACTCCAAGATTGCGTTTGGGCAGAGATAGCTCGCGGGTAGACAGGGCGGAAGGCGCATCATATGCATTGCATTCGTGCGTTTGGCGCCATGTCATATTGCGCCGGCCGTGCTATGGTCGCTCCATGTCGCATCCCGATCTCAATCTGCTTGTCGCCCTTGATGTGCTTCTGACGGAAGGCAGTGTCGCCCGCGCCGCCAGAAGGCTATGGCTGAGCCCGTCGGCGATGAGCCGCGCATTGGCGCGGTTGCGGGAGGCGACCGGCGACCCGCTGCTGGTGCCGGCCGGGCGCGGCCTTGTTCCGACGCCGCGGGCGCTCGAGCTTCGCGAGCGCGTCGGCCAGCTCGTGCGGGACGCCGGAGCCGTTCTGCGGCCTGCCGAAACGCTCGACCTGTCACGGCTTGTGCGAACATTCACGCTCAGAAACCAGGACGGCTTCGTCGAGAATTTCGGGCCGGAGCTCATTGCGCTCGCCGGCGAACAGGCGCCCGGCGTGCAGCTGCGCTTCGTCCCGAAGCCGGACAGGGACAGCGCGCCGCTGCGCGACGGCAGTGTCGACCTGGAAACCGGCGTCGTCGGAAAGGCCATGGGGCCGGAGGTGCGGGCACAAGCGCTGTTCCGCGACCGTTTCGTCGGCGTCGTCCGGATAGGGCATCCGTTGTGCGAGGCTGCGATCACGGCCGCCCGCTACGCTGCCGGCCGGCATATCCTCATCTCGCGGCGCGGGCTCGACAGGGGACCGATCGATGACGCGCTTGAGCCGTTCGGCTTGAAACGGAAGATCGTGACGGTCGTTGGCGGCTTTTCGGAAGCTCTGGCTCTGGCGCGTGCCTCGGATCTGATCGCCAGCGTCCCCGAACGCTATACGGGGAACCTGCGCGACGGGATGTTCTCTTTCCCCATGCCGGTTTCGCCGCCGGATACAACGATCTCGCTGTTGTGGCACCCGCGGATGGACGCCGACCCGGCACATCGCTGGCTGCGCGAATGCGTCCGAGAGGTTTGTGCGGGCAGGCCGCCGGCTCAAGCAATGAGCTCCAAGAACTAGTCTTCTGGACCGTAATTCGTATCATTGATACGAGCGGTTGTGGAGGTTTTGCGATGGCAGGTCGGGTGGGCGGATACAGTTGTGTTGAGCGCTGAGGAGCGTAGCTTTCTCGAAGCGCAGGTTCGGCGGCGTAAGGCGGCGCCATCCGCCGGATCTGGACAGCGTTCGGCTTGCAATCGCACCGGTCCGAGGCTTTCAAGCTCTCCACAGATCCGCTCTTTGTGGACAAGGTGCAGGATATCGTGGGCCTGTAAATCGCAAATCCAGGTCCTGGACCGGGAGCAGCCCCTCCTGCCCATGGCCCCCGGCGTGGCGGATCGGCGTACGAATACCTATGTCCGAACCGGCACGACATCTCGGTTTGCTGCGCTGGACATCGCGACGGGCGCAGTCATCGGCAAATGCTACAAACGCTATCGTGCGACCGAGTTCTTCGACTTTCTCAAGCGCATCGACGCAGCTGTTCCGGAGGGCCGGACGTGTATCAGGTGATGGACAACATGCCACCCATAAGACGCCAAAGATCAAGTCCTGGCTCGCACGCCGCCCTCACTGGCACGTCCATTTCACACCCACGTCGGCCAGTTGGATCAATCACGTCGAACGTTGGTTTGCAGAACTGATGGAGTGGATGCCCCCTCCCGACGGCATCGCAATGTGCCAGAGTGATGTTCGCGAGAATGTCACTTAGAGGAGAGAGCATCCATGAAGGAAATTAGCATTGTCGGCCTGGACCTGGCAAAGCGAGTGTTTCAGGTGCACGCCGCCGGAAGCGATGGTGGGATTATTCTGCGCAGGAAATTGTCCCGCGGTCAGGTTCTCGCGTTTTTCGCAAAGCTGCGGAAATGCACAGTTGCAATGGAAGCCTGTGCGACCGCCCATTATTGGGCTCGTGAGATCGGCAAGCTCGGCCACGAAGTTCGCTTGCTACCTCCGGCCTATGTAAAGCCGTTCGTCAAACGGCAGAAGAATGATGCGGCCGATGCGGAGGCGATCGTTGAAGCGGCTCTCCGCCCGTCGATGCGGTTCGTGGTTCCGAAGACTGAGAGCCAGCAAGCCTGCTCGATGATCTTCCGGACGCGGGACCTGTTCGTCCGTCAGCGAACACAGCTCATCAACGCCCTCCGCGCGCACCTCGCTGAGCATGGGGTCATTGCGCCGCAGGGAATTGCGAACCTGGCTTTGTTGACGCAGATAATCGAGGATGACGACGCCGGCCTCGAACTCATTGTCGTGGAAACCGCACGGCTTTACCTTGAACAGATCGAGGCGCTCTCTTCCCGGATTACCAGCTTGGAAAAGGCGCTCAAGTCGGAAGCGATGCGCTCTGAGAACACAGCCCGATTGATGTCCATGCCTGGAATGGGACCGATCACGGCCATGGCGATCGAAGCTTTCGCCCCTACCATGACGACATTCCGCAAAGGTCGAGACTTTGCGGCATGGTTGGGGCTCGTACCCAAACAGCATTCGAGCGGCGGAAAGCAGGTACTCGGCCGAACGTCGAAGATGGGTCAGCGTGACATACGGCGGCTTTTGATCATCGGCGCAATGACGGTCATCCGATGGGCATGCCGCAAAGCTCCTCCCGAGAGCTCATGGCTGGCGCGTATGTTGGCGCGCAAGCCCCGCATTCTCGTTGCGATTGCCCTTGCCAACAAAATGGCTCGATCGATCTGGGCGATGGTGACGAAGAACGAAAATTACAGGGATTCCGCTCTGGCTGCGGCGTAACAAGCGAGCCATCGCCAGGCGGATCGTCGGCGTGTGAGGAGGTCAGCGAACGGTAAGGACAAAGATCGGTGAGAGTGGGCCTGGAAATGCATAGGGGTCAGTGAGCCACGAGCTCGCAGAATTGATTTGCACCAGATCCGCGCAGCTCCATACCGGCCAGCGGTTGTACTCAAGCCGCAACGAAAGGCCTGATACATGACCGCACCCGATCACACGTTCATATCGTTCTATGAAAGCCTTGCATGAACGGGGGCATCCATACATGACCCGTAAGGAACTGCAACGCGGCGTCCAGCGCTCCGCCGCCGAATTGTAGGCCGACATCGCTGCCCTCATCGAGGCCCAACGAAAACCCGAAACCCTACAAATGGGTCAAATCCGCAGACGAAATCCTCGCTTCCGTAAAACGGTTCTGCCAGCGAACGCAGCAAGACCTGTGCGGCGAACTTTAGATTCAGGTAACTAATCTAGTTCGTCGACTTCTCGATCTTGATCTCGCCGAGTTCGTCGATCAGCACGGTCCAGCCCTCGGCTTCGGCGTTCGGGTCGGTCTTCAGGTAGACGGTGGCGAAGAGGCCAGGCTGCTGGGCCATGCCCGTGGAACCTTCCGGACGGATGTCGGTGACATAGGGCTTCAGCCGCGTGAACTCGTGCAGCTCGACGCTGGAGACGATCTCAGGGCCGCTGTCGGCCTGCGCGATCTGCTGCAGATAGATTTTCGAGGTCCTGTCCGGCTGGCGGACGGCAAAGAGCTTGTAGTAGCCGCGGCGCGGCTGAGGTTCCGCCTTTCCTGGATCGCCGCCGCCGGGTGCGCGTTCGATGGCAATATCCGCGCGGCTTTCTTCCCAATAGCCGGTGCTGGTTGCGAAGATCACGGCGGGCGGAAGGATGGTGTCGGCCGGCGAAGCGGTCTTCGCGAGGTCTGCCGGGCCGGTGATGAGCATTGCGGCGAGGAGAGCGGTTCGAAGCTGCATGGCCTCAATCCTCGAATTGTTCGGCAAGGATGCGATCCGACCAGGAGCGGTCCGGATCGGAAAGGATCCGCGCCGTCATGTGCTCCGACTGGGCGATGCGGATATGCAGCACGGACTTGACCTCGGCGTTGTCGGCAACCGCATTCACCGGGCGCTTTTCGGCCTCGAGAATATGGATGTCGACCGTCACCTTGTTCGGCAGCAGCGCGCCGCGCCAGCGCCGCGGGCGGAAGGCGCTGACCGGCGTCATGGCAAGCAGCGGCGCTTCGAGCGGCAGAATCGGGCCGTGGGCCGAAAGATTGTAGGCGGTGGAGCCTGCGGGCGTTGCCACCATCAGGCCGTCGCAAATCAGTTCCGCGAGGCGCACATGCCCGTCGACCTCGACGCGCAGCTTGGCGGCCTGATAGGACTGGCGGAAGAGCGAGACCTCGTTGATGGCGAGCGCGGTGGAATTGGTGCCGTCCGCATTGGCCGTTGTCATCTGCAGCGGATGGAAGGCATTTTCGACGGCCGAGCAGATGCGGTCGTGCAGTTTCTTGGTGCGGTAGTCATTCATCAGGAAACCGACGGAGCCGCGGTTCATGCCATAGACGAGCTTGCCGGAGTTCATCGTGCCGTGCAGCGTCTGCAGCATGAAGCCGTCGCCTCCGAGCGCCACGATGACATCGGCTTCCTCGGCGGGGACATCCCCATAAAGGCGAATCAACTCTTCCCGCGCAGCAAGCGCCTCCGTTGCCGATGAAGCGAGGAAACAAAGTGTCTGAAATGAACGGCCCATGCGATGCCCTTTATGATCTTCGCCTAGCTAAAGGATAAAGGGCTTATGCGACAAGGTTTTTTGCGCGCAAACAAATAGCTCCGCCTCCGCTGCGCGCGCCGCCGGAGAGGCGGCCCCTATTTCTGTTCTCTCGCGCCTGGCGCTGCTTCGCGCTGATCCTGGTCTTCCAGGTCGGATTCGACGATGTAGGCGTCGCCGTGCAGGCGGGCCTGTTCCTTCAGGGCGGACTGTTTCGCGCGTTCATCTGGCTCGATTTCCCCTGCGCGGCGGTCCCGCGCTCGATTGACGTCCTCGGGCTTGATGTCCAGCGAGCCTTCGTGCAGATGGTCCATCCCGGAGGCCAGCCCGCGTGCGGCCCGCGATTTGGCCTCCTCGCGGCGCTGCGCAGCGGCCGCAGAGTCCGAGCAGCGCGCATCATCGGTGCCAGAATCAAATCTCTTGTCCTGAGCAGCCATCTCGACCTCCTACTGTGACTGGTCGATCGCGTGAGGCGAGGGCCGGCCGGGCGTTTCGAAGGGCTGGAAATAGCCGGCGCTCTCGGCGGCGAGGACTGCGGCAAGCGCCAGCGCGACGGCGACCGCCCAGGCGTACCGGCGGCTCATCGCGATGCCTCGTGCGGCGGTTTCTCGTAGAGTTTCCGGACCTTGCGGTCCTGCGCGTCCTGCTCACTGTGCGAGAGTTTGCGGTTTGTGAGCATGCCATAGGCGATCGCGCAGCCGAGAAGGAAGGCGCCGCCGGCGATAGCGAAGAGCCAAAGATAATCTGCAACCATGCTTTGATCCTCCTTTGACGATTCGAACCGGTGGAGGGCGGATTTGTTCCGTTCCGGCAAAAGCGCGTGATAACGTAGATCCTATGAGGGAGGGTGGATAGCGATCAGCGCTGTGGCAAAGTGAGGGTCGCCAAACACAAACACCTACCTTGGAGGCAAGCATGCCCGTTGCAGCTCACCGATCCGAAGCGCCGACCGCTATCCACCCTCCCTCAAAAAAAGCGGCCGTCAGGCGCTCCGGCGCGAGGACGTCGCATAGCGATCCGACGCCCGTTCGATGCTGTCGAGTGTATTCATGAGATCGACCATATCGCAGGCTTCCGCCCACTGCATGCCGCAGATCGGGATACCGTCCAAAGCGGCCGGCTGCATTGTCATTCCATCAACAACAAGCCAGCGATCATCGGCTTCATGCCGGAGATTATACCGTCGCATCACCTCTCTCCCGCGGCGACCATACCATATTTTAGCATTAGCGCGAACGCGTTGGTCAAGCGGCGGAATAACGTATGCCGGGGTCAGTGCACGGATGGCTCACTGTCGTCCAGGAACGACCGAATGCCGTCGCGCGCAACTGTCGCCAGGAATTCGTCGAACGCCTCGCGATCGGTCGCAAAAGGCTCGTCCCAGCGGATCAGATCCTCATCCTGCGTCACGACTTCCATCGACCAGTCCTCATTGGAGCCGGCCGTCCGGAAGATGTCGACGAGCACGGTAACGTCGTCCTCTGTGAATTCGCCGGCGAGTTCCGAATGTTCGAGTTTCGGCTTCTTGGGCATTCGATATCGCAATCCATAATTGTCAAAGGGCGTACGAGCGGGATACTTTCAAGTGCGCCTGGTGGATTTGTCAAGGAAACAGCCATTCAAAGCAATACCGCTGTGCGGTTGCGCCGGGCTCCCCGGAAAGGCGGAACTCTCTTGGCCGCGTGTCGTTGTTCCCCTGTCACCACCAGCCAATGGAGCGGCAAAATGAGTAAGACCGACGTCAAAAAACTAGTGAAGCGGGCCGAACGCCAGGTCGAAAATACCAGCGCCGGCGGCCATCTCGGCGGCACCTATTTCGGCCAGCAGCCCGACGGCAAGACGGCATCATCGGCCAACAACGAGGCGCGGAAGTCGCGGTCGAACGACGGCAGCAATTGAGGAGTAGGCTGGAAACCTGTCCTCGGCGGACGATGCGATCGGGAGCATCCGAGGTTTCCGAGCGTACGTGCAGCGCTTCCCGACCGGATCCAGTTCTCGATGGAGGACGACTGGACCGCCGCCGTCCGCCGCGTCTTGGATCGGGCCGGGGGACGCGGTCTCTGTGTGGTCGTAAAGCTGAGAGACGATCTGATGTTGGCCTTGCGCTATGGCGTGATGCTGCTGCTGAATTCAAGGCCGCACGCCCGACGAAGCGGCGGTCCGATGCGCTCGCTGGCTTTCGATGATCCGGGAGCCGTTACGACTCCTTCATCTTCCAATGGAAAATCTCAACGCTTCCTGGACCTACCCACGTCACTTTCCCACTTCCCTTCCCGCCGCACGCTGAGCATCGCCAACGAACATAGGCGCGGACAGGATCGGGAGGGACGAAAAAGTGACTGCCCGCATGTTTGACAACCGAATCGAGCATCAGCCGATCGACATATTGCAAGCAGTCGGTGCTCCCGCATTTCGGGCATTTTGTCTGGTCGGGCATGACAAGCCTCGCTGACACTCACTCGATCGGAGAATGTAATGCAATTCGCCAACGCTGTAACCGTCACGGAAGTGTGCCGGACCGAATTCGTACAACGGCTAAACAAATCGACAGGCGAATACATCAAGATCGAAGTGCGGTCCGGTCGTGTCATCGATGAACCGTCGAAGGCAAATATGATCCGGCCGGCCGACTCATCGAAGAGATTGAGCCGAGACGATCACGCGGGAGCTCGGCGGCACCCCGACGTGTACCACAAGCGGTACAGGGGGCGGTACCCGCATGGAGCAAGCGAACTGGTATCCCGAAATGAAACCGACGAGATACGGTTATCTGGCGGAGAGGGTGGAATTCGCTCCTAACAGCCATGCCGCATTTCGAGTGTGGTGCGCAGATTTGGCCGTCAGTTGTCACCGCTTGCCCGCTCCAGTTCGGTCAGGCGTTCCTGACAGATCGCCGCGACGATCTCATGAAGGTGTTCCGTTCGCTCAAGCAGCCAGGCTAGCGCTTCTTCGGTGATCTCGAAGTGCTTCGAGTAGCGCGCCTTGACATAGGATTCGTTGAGGATGTTGTACCAAGCGGTATAGCGGTGCTGGTCGCGCGGCCAGGCGTCGATGAGCCGGCGGTCCTGATCTTCAGCCAGCCCGCGCAGGAATTTTAGATTGTGCGACGGCGGGCTGTAGTTGGTCAGCGTGAGAAGCAGGCAGGAATAGGCAGTCTCAGCAGCTTGGTGGAGCAGAAAAACCGCACGTTTTTGCCAACCATTTTCAGCTGCGTAATTGGCAAGCTGACGGAACTCCGCAGCGGCCTTGCGTTGCCTCTCGAAGTGCTCCCGCGCCACTCTCAGCGCATCGGCAGGCGACAGCGGCTTCGGCTCGGCCAGGGGTCGGTCGTCGAGCTCGTAGAGCACGATGCCCTCGCGCAGGATGTCGACGAAGAAATACTGGCCGTCGGCCAGGAAGTTGTTCACCTCCCTGGCGCCATGGACGATCAGCCCGACCGGCGTCTTCACATCCTTATCCCAAAGGAGCCGGTCGGTGGTTTTGTCCCAGTATTGCGGCTCCGCCAGCTGCTTGGAATTGACCAGCACCAGGATGTCGTAGTCGGAGCGGTAGCCCTTCATCGTGTGCGGCTCGTCGACCCAGGTGCCGCGGCTAAAAGAACCAAACAAAATGATCTTTAAGATCCGGCCGCGCTTCTTGAAGGCGGCCGACGTGCCTGACAGCGCATCGGCGAACTCCTCATGGATGATCGCAACGACGCGGGCAAGCTCGCGCTGCTTTTCTTCCGGCAGATGTTCCAGGGACGATCGCATGGTCCATCGAATAGGCCAAAGACGATTCGCCGTCTACTACTGGAAACTGTAGGAACCGCGGCGGCTTGCAAGCCGGCTCAACTTCCCACGGCACTATGAGGCGGGGATTAGCCGACTCGCTGAAAGCCCCGCACGGCGGCTCGTGGAGCATAGGAATCCACCACGAACATGGTTTTTCGTGGTGGTATCGAAGGATTTCACGTAGCGGCAGAAAGCGGGTTCCAGCAGGCCGCAAACTGGCGGCACAACCCGGACATTATGCGGACACGGATTCAAGCGTCTGTGTCCGCAGGGCGGTGATCCTAGCAAGATGTTGTTTTTTAAGGAAATTTGGTGCCCCCGGCAGGGTTCGAACCCGCGACCCCCTGATTACAAATCAGGTGCTCTACCAACTGAGCTACAAGGGCAATGCGTGCCAACTAGCAGATTCTTCCCGGGTGTAAAGGGAAAATCCAGCCAGGGCGCGATTTCGTGATCGATCATAACTCAATCCCTCTTCATTTCATGAACAAAAGCTGAAGTACCGATTCAGGAGAAGTTCAGGGCAGGAGGAGCAGATTTCGCTCACTGCCATCAAGGAGGTGAGCCATGAGAATTGTCCATTTTGCTGTTGCAGCGCTTCTCTCGGTCGGCTCGGCCGCCGTTGCCGTCGAGCCCGTGGTTGCCGCTCCCGTCTATGCACCGGTTGCTTCCGTCGAGAAGAGCGACGTCGTGAAGGTGCATTACCGTGATCATCGCCGCCATTGGCGTCATTCGTGGCGGCATGAACGTCGTTACTGGCGCCATCATCCGTATGCCTATGAGCGCAGCTATTACTACCGGCCCTGGCGCGCCGAACGGCGGTGGAGGGAACGCCATTATTGGCGTCATCACCACCGGCCGCACCACTACCTGCAATTCCGCATCGACCTGTGATCGTCCGCTGGGCTTCGTCTGACCGGCGCTCAAAAAGGCGGCATCATCGGGATACCGGGAATGGGCCGCCGGAGCGGCCGCGATCAGCAAACGCGATGCCGCCGGGTGCGATTCCCGGCGGCTATTGCGCAGGCGGTGTCGGTGTGGGTGCCGGCGTCGTCGGCGCCAGGGGATCCGGCTGGCGCGTCGGCTGGGTGGGATCGACCCATATTATACTGAGAACGATGGCGACGAAGACCGCGATGAACAGGATGCCGAACAGGAGGGGCCGGATTGCCATGCCGGATATTTTCCTTCTCTCTTGCTGTTACTCTCTTTGCTGCTGCTGCGCTCCAGCGGCTCTTAGGGCCGCCATTCGTTCATTTTGAGACGCCGGCTTATTTCTTCAGGTGAAGCCGGGCGGCATACATCGCGATCGCAGCCGCATTCGAGACGTTGAGCGATTTGATCGCGCCCGGCATGTCGAGCCGCGCCAACGTGCTGACGGTCTCCCGCGTCTTCTGCCTGAGGCCCTTGCCTTCGGAGCCGAGAACGAGCGCAACCTTTTCGCCTGAGAACGTGCCCTCGATCGGCGCTGGCCCTTCCGAATCGAGGCCGATCGAGAAGAAGCCGAGCCGGTGCAATTCACCGAGCGCGTCGGCAAGATTGGTAATCTGTATATAAGGAATGAGCTCGAGCGCGCCGGAAGCCGATTTCGCAAGCACGCCCGATTCGGTCGGGCTATGTCTCTGCGTGGTGATGACGGCGCCGGCATTGAAGGCGACGGCTGAGCGCATGATGGCGCCGACATTGTGCGGATCGGTGACCTGGTCGAGCACGAGGAGCAACGGGCTGTCCTTCAGCGCCTCCAGGCGCCGGACGGGCAGGGGGCGGGTTTCCAGCATCACGCCCTGGTGAATCGCCTCGGGGCCGAGCACCTTGTCGATATCCTGCGGTGAGACGATCTCGATGGGAATGCCGAGTCGTTCGGCATCGATTTCGAGGCGTGCAAGCGCATTCTGCGTCGCGCTCAGCCTGACGTTTTTCCGCTCGGGGTTTTCAAGTGCTGCGCGCACGGTGTGCAGGCCGTAGAGATGGACCTGGTCGGCCGCGAGTGCCGGCGGCTTCCAGTCGTCGCCGCCGCGTTTGCGCTTCTGCGGATGCGGCGTCGGGATTTCGCCGCGCTCGCGCTTGGCATCGCGATGGGCGCGCCGCAGCGTGGCGTAATGCGTGTCCTTGGGGGACTTGTCGGTTGCGGACTTGCCGCCGGATTTGTTGTCTTTGCTCATGCGGCTTTATAACGGCAGCACTTCACCGCGCATAGGGTTTCTTTGCCGGCGGCGGCTTTCAACAGGCGATGAAATTTTTCGTGTTTTTTCTATTGTCTTCATGTTGACATGGGCAAATGCTCCGGTCATATACGCGGCGCAGATCGAGGGGCGGCAACGCTCCTGGGTCTTCGAGCTTGGTTCTTACGATCCAGACGAAAAACTGGAGAGATGCCCGAGTGGTTAAAGGGGACGGACTGTAAATCCGTTGGCTCAGCCTACGTTGGTTCAAATCCAACTCTCTCCACCATTCGTCACTTGGATCGGACCACCCCGCGGGTATAGCTCAATGGTAGAGCAGCAGCCTTCCAAGCTGAATACGCGGGTTCGATTCCCGCTACCCGCTCCAGCTCTCAGAGATTTAAGCATTGCGTCCGACCAGCGCGTTGGCCGCACGCATTCAAAGGCGTGAAATTTCCGTTTGAATGCCGTGGGCACTGCTGCTTAACATGGCCCTCATGAGAGGTCCTATGCGAAACCTGATTTTAGCCGCCGTATTCTTGCTTCCGTCGGCAGCCTTTGCTGCCCAGACAGTGGAAGTCAAAGCCCGCGATCACAGCTGCAGCGCGCTTGCGCAGACCATCCGGCAAAACAAAGCGGTATTCGTGCGAATCGGCATCGGAGGCCGCAGTTTCCGTTACCCGCCGGCCAACTGCAGGCTGGGTGACAAGCGCTCGACGACCAGTTTGCGGGATGCCGGAGGAAGGCTCTGCGTCCTCGATTACGCCTGCGTCTATGATCCGGACTCTTTTTATAACAAGATTCCGAATTAGGACTTGGAGCTAAGCCAAGGTAAGCCATGCAACTTCGCCACCTGACGCGGTTTTCATCTCTGGTCCAATCAGCCCCATAAAAGGACGAAGGGCGAGGCGAGGGCGACGATCGCGGCGATGATCCACCTTGCCTGCCCGTAGGAGCGGAGTTCCGCGACGGAAAGCCATTTGCGGAAGACGAAGAAGCCGATCGCGATGACGGCGCTGTAGATGAGCGCGCGAACGAAGATCGTCCAGCCTCCGCCGAAAAGGCCGATCGCCAGGCCGAAGCCCGTCAGCGCTCCGAGAATGCCGTATCCGACATCGAACATCAGCGTTGTGGTCGTGGACAGGGGCGTCAGTATCCTGGGAAATGCGATCGCAAGAGCAGCCGTCAGAAGCCATATGCTGACGAGCGCCTGCAGCGTCGACGAACTGGTGATGGACGTGGCGACAGCCGTAAGGCGCTCCGGCGTCGACAGACGCACGATCTGGGCCACCCAGTCGATTGCGCCCGCCATTATCCAGAGTACGAATGCGCAGGCAGCAAAGATCAGAAAGTTGCCAGCCGATCGTTTTGCAATTTCTGCCGGTTCCATTCTTCCCCCCTAGGAATCGCGCTTCAGCAGCGCCAAGACGGCATAATATCATATGCACGGGCGGCTGTGCCCCTGTTCGGAAATATGCTGGTTTTGCCGGCTGATATTGCCGATTGACGATCCGTTCCCATATGCGGTTCCAGGCCTGGAATGGCGTTCACAATTAGGTCTTGCGCAATCCCGCCGAAAGCCTTAAACGGCGGCACTAAACCGGTTCGCCGGGGTCACCCATTTCGTTCACAGGAAGCATTCAAATGGCAAAGAGTAAGTTTGAGCGCAACAAGCCGCACGTTAACATCGGCACGATCGGCCACGTTGACCACGGCAAGACGTCTCTGACGGCGGCGATCACGAAGTATTTCGGCGAATACAAGGCGTATGACCAGATCGACGCTGCACCGGAAGAAAAGGCCCGCGGCATCACGATCTCGACGGCGCACGTCGAATACGAGACGGCTGCCCGCCACTACGCGCACGTCGACTGCCCCGGGCACGCCGACTACGTGAAGAACATGATCACCGGTGCGGCACAGATGGACGGTGCGATCCTGGTGTGCTCGGCTGCTGACGGCCCGATGCCGCAGACCCGCGAACACATCCTGCTCGCCCGCCAGGTCGGCGTTCCGGCGATCGTCGTGTTCCTGAACAAGGTCGACCAGGTTGACGACGCCGAGCTTCTCGAGCTCGTCGAGCTGGAAGTGCGCGAACTTCTGTCGTCCTACGACTTCCCGGGCGACGACATCCCGGTCGTCAAGGGTTCGGCGCTGGCCGCACTTGAAGATTCTGACAAGACGATCGGCGAAGACGCGATCCGCGAGCTGATGGCCCAGGTCGACGCCTACATCCCGACGCCGGAGCGTCCGATCGACCAGCCGTTCCTGATGCCGATCGAAGACGTGTTCTCGATCTCGGGCCGCGGCACGGTCGTCACCGGTCGCGTCGAGCGCGGCATCGTCAAGGTTGGCGAGGAAGTCGAAATCGTCGGCATCCGCCCGACCTCGAAGACGACGGTGACCGGCGTTGAAATGTTCCGCAAGCTGCTCGACCAGGGCCAGGCCGGCGACAACATCGGCGCGCTGATCCGCGGCGTGAACCGTGACGGCGTCGAGCGCGGCCAGATTCTGTGCAAGCCGGGTTCGGTGAAGCCGCACAAGAAGTTCAAGGCTGAAGCTTACATCCTGACGAAGGAAGAAGGCGGCCGTCATACGCCGTTCTTCACGAACTACCGCCCGCAGTTCTACTTCCGCACGACGGACGTGACGGGCATCGTGACGCTGCCGGAAGGCACGGAAATGGTGATGCCGGGCGACAACGTCACGGTTGACGTCGAGCTGATCGTGCCGATCGCCATGGAAGAAAAGCTGCGCTTTGCCATCCGCGAAGGCGGCCGCACCGTCGGCGCCGGCATCGTCGCCAGCATCGTCGAGTAATCTTCGGATTAGCTTGGATTGAAGAAGCCCCGCTGGAAACGGCGGGGCTTTTTGTTGTGCGCCCAGCATGGGCGCATTCTTGTGGGTGCAAGTCCCACCGTAAGCTGGTCATAGCGAGCGAAAGAAGCGCAACTGCGGAAGCGAGCGACCGTGGGGAGAAGCGTGGGCAGGACGATCTTCCGGGGACTGACGGCGAGGGGAGCAAAAGCCGATGTGGCGATTGTATCAACAAGCAATGGCGCATCTGTTTCACATGGGCGGAAGCAGGCCCGCAGGAGGTCGAAATAACCGATTATCATTGACCGTAAGCATGGAGGCTTTGGTAATGCCCATCAGCAAATCGCCCGCCATTCGTCCCGATGAAATTCTCAGAGAAATCTATATGGAGCCTCTGGATCTGACATCCTATTCTCTCGCGAAGAAACTCGGTGTTCTCCGAACCAGAATCGAGAGGATCGTCTCGGAATAAAATCGGAATCAGTGCCGATACCGCGCTCCGGCTCGCCAAGTTCCTCAAGACTTCACCCGAGTTCTGGATGAACCTGCAGGTGGCTTACGACATCAAGTTCAGGCTCCAGCGCTGAAAGAGGCGCTTTCCGCCATCGCGGAAGTGGAAGCCGCAGAGGCGGAATTGAGCCGTGACTTGAGAATAGCGGCGCCTTCACCTTGCACCCTGTTGCTGAGCCTTTATCTATTCCTTCGATTTCATGACGCGGAGGAGATTTCATGAAGAAGCGCATTCTTTTTACGGGCGGCTCGGGCAAGGCCGGGCGCCATGTCGTGCCGTGGCTGGTGAATGCCGGCTATGAGGTCCACAACGTCGATCTCGTGCCGCTCGGCAGCCCCAGCGTCACCAACCTGATTGCCGACATCACCGACAGCGGCCAGGTTTTCAACGCGCTGTCCATGCATCGCGATTTTCCCGATCTGGAGACGGGCAAGGGCGTCCCGGGCTTCGACGCTGTCGTGCATTTCGCTGCGATTCCGCGCATTCTTATCAAGTCGGACAACGAGACATTCCGCATCAACACAATGGGTACTTACAATGTCCTCGAGGCGGCGGTGAAGCTCGGCGTCCGGAAAATCATCCTCGCGTCCAGCGAGACCACCTATGGCGTCTGCTTCGCCGAGGGGCAGAAGGATTTTCATCAATTTCCGCTGGAGGAGGACTATGACGTCGATCCGATGGACAGCTACGGCCTGTCGAAGGTGCTGAACGAAAAGACGGCGCGCGCCTTCGCGGAGCGCTCCGGTGCCGATATCTACGCGTTGCGGATCGGAAATGTCATCGAGCCGCACGAATATGACAGGTTTCCCAGCTTTATCGCCCATCCGGAGACGCGCCGGCGCAACGCGTGGAACTACGTCGATGCCCGCGACCTCGGCCAGATCGTCCATCTGTGCATCGAAAAGAGCGGATTGGGTTTCCGGGTCTTCAATGCCGTGAACGACACCGTGACCGCCAACATTCCCTCCAAGGAGCTCGCCAAACGCTTCTTCCCCAACGTGCCCTTCACCCGCGAGATCGGCGAATATGAGGGCCTGCTCTCCAACCGCACTATCCGCGAGGTCCTAGGCTTCAAGGAAGAGCACGACTGGCGCAAATATGCGAAGGTCTGATCGTAGCCTATGCCGGGCGACGGCGGATTGGGAAAAATCGAAAATCGCACTTGCATATCCCGTGCTGCCGTCTTAAAGGAGCGCCATGCTTGCAGGAAGCGCTTCGACCCTCAAGGTCAACGGGCTGAATGTAAAGCATAAAGGGGTATAGCTCAGTTGGTAGAGCGGCGGTCTCCAAAACCGCAGGTCGTAGGTTCGAGCCCTGCTGCCCCTGCCATCTTCTTCGAACGGAAAGCGCGAACGTTCTTGCAGCGTTTCGTTGGGGAGGGTATATGGCAAATTTCGCTAAATGGCGGTTTCCCTCTTGTGCAATTGGGAATCGGTGTTTATGTAGGGTTCAACAGACACGCGGTGCGTGGGGCTGATATATTCAGCTTTACGCGCCGTAATTGCGTGGGCAGTCGATGGCATCCAAATCCAATCCGTTTGCGTTCCTGCAGCAGGTGCGCGCCGAAACGTCCAAGGTTACCTGGCCGTCTCGCCGTGAAACTATGATCTCGACGATCATGGTGCTGGTGATGGTGGTTTTTGCCGCGCTGTTTTTCTTTGCTGCTGACCAGCTGATTGGCTGGGCTTTGAGCTACGTGCTCAACACCGGCAACTGATCGGGCGGAGATATAAGATGGCGGCACGTTGGTATATCGTCCACGCGTATTCGAATTTTGAAAAGAAGGTGGCTGAATCCATCGAGGAGAAGGCCAGGCAGAAGGGTCTCGGGCATCTTTTCGAAAAGATCCTCGTGCCAACCGAGAAGGTGGTCGAAGTGCGCCGCGGCCGCAAGGTCGACAGCGAGCGCAAGTTCTTCCCCGGCTATGTCATGGTTCGTGCGAACCTGACGGACGAGGCCTACCACCTGATCAAGAACACGCCGAAGGTCACTGGTTTCCTCGGCTCCGACAACAAGCCCGTTCCGATTCCGGACTCCGAAGCCGAGCGCATTCTCGGTCAGGTTCAGGAAGGCGTCGAGCGGCCGAAGGCTTCCATTACCTTCGAGATCGGCGAACAGGTCCGCGTTTCGGACGGTCCGTTCGCGTCGTTCAACGGCACGGTTCAGGATGTGGACGAAGAGCGTTCGCGCCTGAAGGTGGAAGTGTCGATCTTCGGCCGCGCGACCCCGGTCGAACTGGAATACGGTCAGGTCGAGAAGGTCTGATTTTTGAGATCGGAAGTCAGTCGGTATTGACTGGCTTCTGCGCGGCGAAAGCCGTGAACCGCGTGGAAGGTGAGAGGGGTCTTAGCCGGGCCTTCGAGATCCGCACCACGCAACCGCAGCCGCCGGAGAAATCCGGTATCACTGGCCGGGCAACCGGTCATCAATGAAAGGCAGAGAGTTATGGCTAAGAAAGTTGCAGGCCAGCTCAAGCTTCAGGTTAAGGCAGGATCGGCAAACCCGTCCCCGCCGATTGGCCCGGCGCTTGGTCAGCGTGGCATTAACATCATGGAATTCTGCAAGGCGTTCAATGCCGCCACGCAGGAAATGGAAAAGGGTATGCCGATCCCGGTCGTCATCACCTACTACCAGGACAAGTCCTTTACCTTCGCGATGAAGCAGCCGCCCGTCAGCTACTTCCTCAAGAAGGAAGCGAAGATCCAGTCCGGCTCGAAGACGCCCGGCAAGGGCGCCGTTGCAGGCAAGCTGACCAAGGCTCAGGTCAAGGCGATTGCCGAAGCGAAGATGAAGGACCTGAACGCCGCGGATATCGAAGGCGCAATGGCCATGATCGAGGGTTCTGCCCGCGCCATGGGCCTGGAAGTGGTGGCGTAACATGGTAAAGCTTGCAAAGCGTATTCAGAAGATCCGCGAAGGCGTCGATCCGACCAAACTGGTCGCCCTTAACGACGCCATCTCGATGGTCAAGGAACGTGCGATCGCCAAGTTCGACGAAACGATCGAAATCGCCATGAACCTCGGCGTCGATCCGCGCCACGCAGACCAGATGGTCCGCGGTGTGGTCAATCTGCCGAATGGTACGGGCCGCGACGTTCGCGTCGCCGTTTTCGCTCGCGGCGTCAAGGCTGACGAAGCCAAGGCAGCCGGTGCCGACATCGTTGGCGCAGAAGAGTTGGTCGAAATCGTCCAGGGCGGCAAGATCGATTTCGATCGCGTTATCGCGACCCCGGACATGATGCCGCTCGTCGGTCGTCTCGGTAAGGTACTCGGCCCGCGCGGCATGATGCCGAACCCGAAGGTCGGAACGGTTACGATGGACGTTACCGGCGCGATCAAGGCTTCCAAGGGCGGCGCCGTCGAGTTCCGCGTCGAGAAGGCTGGTATCGTGCATGCCGGTATCGGCAAGGCTTCGTTCGACGCCAAGGCTCTTGAAGAAAACATCAAGGCTTTCGCTGATGCCGTCATCAAGGCGAAGCCGGCCGGTGCGAAGGGCAACTACCTCAAGCGTGTGGCGATCTCTTCGACCATGGGTCCGGGTGTCAAGATCGACCCGTCGTCGGTCACGGCCGCTTAACGAATTTCATCGGGCTCTGCCCGGTGGCAAGAATTCCGGCCTCGAAAGGGGCCGGAATATTCCGGAGAAATCCGGAATCCTGTCCGAGATTGCAGGTGGTTTTCCCTTAATCACTTTGGCCTGCATGAGACGGGTAAGACCCGAATTTCGATGAAGCCTGCTTCATGGATTTGGTTCGAGCCTTGGATGCCTTGTGCCTTCGGCCTTTTGGCGCGAAGCGCGAGGGGACAGGATCCTCAAGCGCCGCTTGGGATCGCTTCTGATCCCGGGAGGCAAAGGCAACCCGGTGGGTCCGTTTCACGGTCCCGCCAACTGGAGATAGGCAGTGGAAAGAGCGGAAAAACGCGAATTCGTCACGGAACTGAACGAAGTCTTCAAGGCTTCGGGCTCGGTTGTCGTGGCCCACTATGCTGGTGCTACAGTCGCGCAGATGAACGACTTCCGTTCGAAGATGCGCGCTGCTGGCGGCACCGTCAGAGTCGCGAAAAACCGCCTGGCCAAGATCGCCCTTCAGGGTACGGAAGCGGAAGGGATTTCCAATCTCTTCACCGGTCAGACGCTGATTGCATACAGCGCCGATCCGATCACCGCTCCGAAAGTCGTCGTGGATTTCGCCAAGGGCAACGACAAGATCGTTGTGCTCGGCGGCGCCATGGGAACAACCACGCTCAACGCCGATGCAGTCAAGTCGCTTGCGACCCTGCCGTCGTTGGACGAACTGCGCGCGAAGCTGCTGGGCATGATCCAGACACCGGCTACTCGCATCGCAGGCGTTGTTGCAGCACCGGCAAGCCAGCTTGCCCGCGTGTTTTCGGCTTACGCCAAGAAGGACGAAGCCGCTTAAGGCGGTTTTTCGCTGTTTATAGAAAACCGGTTCGAACCGAACAAAAGGAACTGAAAAAATGGCTGATCTCGCAAAGATCGTAGACGACCTCTCCTCGCTGACCGTTCTGGAAGCTGCAGAACTGTCCAAGCTTCTCGAAGAAAAGTGGGGCGTTTCCGCCGCTGCTCCGGTAGCTGTTGCTGCCGCTGCTGGTGGTGCTGGCGCTGCTGCTGCCGTTGAAGAAGAAAAGACCGAGTTCGACGTCATCCTCACGGAGGCTGGCGCCAACAAGATCAACGTCATCAAGGAAGTCCGCGCTATCACCGGCCTCGGCCTCAAGGAAGCCAAGGACCTCGTTGAAGCCGCTCCGAAGGCTGTCAAGGAAGGCGTTTCCAAGGCTGAAGCCGCTGACCTCAAGAAGAAGCTTGAAGACGCCGGCGCAAAGGCCGACGTCAAGTAATCTTGAACTGCATCTGGGAGGCGGTGCTTACCGTCTCCCATTTGCCGTTTTTGTGAACGAATTACCCAAAAGCCGCGTGAAACCGGCTTTTGGGTAATGGGTTCTTCAAGAGCATGGTCTCGAACCGAAGCGCAGGGCGATCCGGCCATGTGGCTTCGGGAAGTGGGACGAGATTGAATTATCCATTGATCGACGGGATCGCCTGGCCAGCGGTTCCCGTCCGTTGCAGGCCCGGATGCAATTTTTGAAGGAGCGACGATGGCTCAGACCCTTTCGTTCAACGGTCGTAGGCGCGTACGCAAGTTTTTTGGTAAAATCCCCGAAGTCGCAGAAATGCCGAACCTCATCGAGGTTCAGAAGGCGTCCTACGACCAATTCCTGATGGTTGAAGAGCCCAAGGGCGGCCGCCCTGACGAAGGTCTTCAGGCCGTCTTCAAGTCAGTTTTCCCGATCACGGACTTCTCCGGCGCTTCGATGCTGGAATTCGTGTCCTATGAGTTCGAGCCGCCGAAGTTCGACGTCGACGAGTGCCGCCAGCGCGACCTGACCTACGCCGCGCCGCTGAAGGTCACCCTCCGCCTTATCGTGTTTGATATCGACGAGGATACCGGCGCGAAGTCGATCAAGGACATCAAGGAACAGTCCGTCTACATGGGCGACATGCCGCTCATGACGAACAACGGTACCTTCATCGTAAACGGCACCGAGCGCGTTATCGTGTCCCAGATGCACCGTTCGCCGGGCGTCTTCTTCGACCACGACAAGGGCAAGAGCCATTCTTCCGGCAAGCTGCTCTTCGCCGCTCGCGTGATCCCGTACCGCGGTTCCTGGCTCGACATCGAATTCGACGCCAAGGACATCGTCTACGCCCGCATCGACCGCCGCCGCAAGATTCCGGTGTCGTCGCTGCTGATGGCCCTCGGCATGGATGGCGAGGAAATCCTCGACACCTTCTACACGAAGTCGCTCTACAAGCGCGACGGCGAAGGCTGGCGTATTCCCTTCCAGCCCGAAACGCTGAAGGGCGCCAAGGCGATCACCGAGATGGTCGACGCCGACACCGGCGAAGTCGTTGTCGAAGCCGGTAAGAAGCTGACCCCGCGTCTGCTCCGCACCCTCTCCGACAAGGGCCTCAAGGCTCTGAAGGCGACGGACGACGATCTCTACGGCAACTACCTCGCAGAAGACATCGTCAACTACTCGACGGGTGAGATCTATCTCGAAGCCGGCGACGAAATCGACGAGAAAACCCTGCCGGTCATCCTCGCCAACGGTTTCGACGAAATTCCGGTTCTCGGCATCGACCACATCAATGTCGGCGCCTACATCCGCAATACGCTCAACGCAGACAAGAACGAGAACCGCCAGGACGCGCTGTTCGACATCTACCGCGTCATGCGTCCGGGTGAACCGCCGACCATGGAATCGGCCGAAGCCATGTTCAACTCGCTGTTCTTCGATGCGGAGCGTTACGACCTCTCCGCCGTCGGCCGCGTGAAGATGAACATGCGCCTCGACCTCGACGTCGAAGACACCGTTCGCGTGCTGCGCAAGGACGACATCCTCGCCGTGGTCAAGATGCTCGTCGAGCTGCGTGACGGCAAGGGTGAGATCGATGACATCGACAACCTCGGCAACCGCCGCGTCCGCTCGGTCGGCGAGCTGATGGAAAACCAGTACCGTCTCGGTCTGCTCCGCATGGAGCGCGCGATCAAGGAACGTATGTCCTCGATCGAGATCGATACGGTGATGCCGCAGGATCTGATCAACGCGAAGCCGGCCGCTGCCGCCGTTCGCGAGTTCTTCGGCTCCTCGCAGCTGTCGCAGTTCATGGACCAGGTCAATCCGTTGTCGGAAATCACCCACAAGCGCCGTCTTTCGGCACTTGGCCCGGGTGGTCTAACCCGCGAGCGCGCCGGCTTTGAAGTCCGCGACGTTCATCCGACCCACTACGGCCGTATTTGCCCGATCGAAACGCCGGAAGGCCCGAACATCGGTCTTATCAACTCGCTGGCGACCTTTGCGCGCGTCAACAAGTACGGCTTCATTGAGAGCCCGTACCGCCGCATCACCGACGGCAAGGTGACGAACGACGTTCTTTACCTGTCGGCCATGGAAGAGGCGAAGTACTATGTCGCGCAGGCCAACGCCGAGCTCGACAAGGAAGGTTCCTTCGTTGACGAATTCGTCGTCTGCCGTCACGCCGGCGAAGTCATGCTCGCCCCGCGCGACAGCATGAACCTGATGGACGTCTCGCCGAAGCAGGTCGTTTCGGTCGCTGCCGCTCTCATCCCGTTCCTGGAAAACGACGACGCCAACCGCGCCCTCATGGGCTCGAACATGCAGCGTCAGGCAGTTCCGCTGCTGCGCGCTGAAGCACCGTTCGTCGGCACCGGCATGGAGCCGATCGTTGCTCGTGACTCGGGTGCTGCCATCGGCGCACGCCGCGGCGGTGTCGTCGACCAGGTCGACGCGACGCGTATCGTCATCCGCGCAACGGAAGACCTCGAAGCCGGCAAGTCCGGCGTCGACATCTACCGCCTGCAGAAGTTCCAGCGTTCGAACCAGAACACGTGCGTCAACCAGCGTCCGCTGGTCACCGTCGGTGACGTTGTCAACCGCGGCGACATTCTCGCGGACGGTCCGTCGACCGACCTCGGCGACCTGGCTCTCGGCCGCAACGCGCTCGTCGCGTTCATGCCGTGGAACGGCTACAACTACGAAGACTCGATCCTGCTTTCGGAGCGCATCGTTGCCGACGACGTGTTCACCTCCATCCACATCGAAGAATTCGAAGTGATGGCCCGCGACACGAAGCTCGGTCCGGAAGAAATCACGCGCGACATTCCGAACGTTTCGGAAGAAGCGCTGAAGAACCTCGACGAAGCGGGCATCGTCTACATCGGCGCCGAAGTTCAGCCGGGCGATATCCTCGTCGGCAAGATCACGCCGAAGGGCGAGAGCCCGATGACGCCGGAAGAAAAGCTCCTGCGCGCCATCTTCGGCGAAAAGGCGTCCGACGTCCGCGACACCTCCATGCGCATGCCGCCCGGCACCTACGGCACAATCGTCGAAGTGCGCGTCTTCAATCGTCACGGCGTTGAAAAGGACGAGCGCGCCATGGCGATCGAGCGCGAAGAGATCGAGCGTCTTGCCAAGGACCGCGACGACGAACAGGCGATCCTCGACCGTAACGTCTACGGCCGCCTGATCGAGATGCTCCGCGGCCAGATGTCCATCGCCGGCCCGAAGGGCTTCAAGAAGGGCACGGAGCTTTCGAACGCAGTCGTTTCCGAATATCCCCGCTCGCAGTGGTGGATGTTCGCGGTCGAGGACGAGAAGGTCCAGAGCGAACTCGAAGCACTCCGCGGCCAGTACGACGAATCCAAGTCGCGCCTTGAACAGCGCTTCATGGACAAGGTCGAGAAGGTCCAGCGCGGCGACGAAATGCCTCCGGGCGTCATGAAGATGGTCAAGGTCTTCGTTGCTGTGAAGCGCAAGATCCAGCCGGGCGACAAGATGGCCGGCCGTCACGGCAACAAGGGTGTCGTGTCGCGCATCGTTCCAGTCGAAGACATGCCGTTCCTCGAAGACGGCACGCATGTCGACGTCGTTCTGAACCCGCTCGGCGTGCCTTCGCGCATGAACGTCGGCCAAATCCTCGAGACGCACCTCGGCTGGGCTTGCGCCGGCATGGGCAAGCAGATCGGCGATCTGATCGAAGCCTACAAGGCGAACGGCAATATCGAGCCGTTGCGCAAGACGATCGGCGACGTTGTCGGCGACGGTCCGAAGGCCGAACAGGTCAAGGACTTCGACGACGACTCGGTTCTGCGTCTTGCGGACCAGTGGAAGCGCGGCGTTTCGATTGCAACGCCGGTCTTCGACGGTGCCCATGAAGGCGATGTAAACGACATGCTGCGTCTGGCTGGTCTCAAGGACTCGGGCCAGTCGACGCTGTACGACGGCCGTACCGGCGAGCAGTTCGACCGCCAGGTGACCGTGGGCTACATCTACATGCTGAAGCTCAACCACCTGGTCGACGACAAGATCCACGCCCGTTCGATCGGTCCTTATTCGCTAGTGACCCAGCAGCCGCTGGGCGGCAAGGCGCAGTTCGGCGGTCAGCGCTTCGGCGAAATGGAAGTCTGGGCTCTGGAAGCATATGGCGCGGCCTACACGCTGCAGGAAATGCTGACGGTGAAGTCGGACGACGTTGCCGGCCGCACCAAGGTCTACGAAGCCATCGTCCGGGGCGACGATACGTTCGAAGCGGGTATTCCCGAAAGCTTCAACGTTCTCGTCAAGGAAATGCGCTCACTGGGCCTTTCGGTGGAGCTGGAGAACTCGAAGGTCGAGGACCTGCAGCAGGCGAACCAGCTGCCGGACGCGGCCGAGTAACCACTTGATAGGGTGTGCGCCTTTAAGAGGCGCACACCGTTCCCGCCAAGGCCCCGCAACGTGTCGGCCGGGCAGGGACGTTTCTGCCGCATTGTGCGGTTATTGTCGTTTTGAGCGTTGGCGCGGCTCCCGGGATTTGCCGCCGACCATCGCAAGCCAAGGGCGCATTCGCCCATGAAGGAGACAGGCATGAACCAAGAGGTCATGAATCTTTTCAATCCGCAGGTGCCTGCACAGAATTTCGACTCCATCCGGATTTCGATCGCCTCTCCGGAGAAGATCCTTTCCTGGTCCTACGGTGAGATCAAGAAGCCGGAAACCATCAACTACCGCACGTTCAAGCCGGAACGCGACGGTCTCTTCTGCGCGCGCATCTTCGGGCCGATCAAGGACTACGAGTGCCTTTGCGGCAAGTACAAGCGCATGAAGTACAAGGGCATCATCTGCGAAAAGTGCGGCGTCGAAGTCACGCTGTCGCGCGTTCGCCGCGAGCGCATGGGCCATATCGAGCTTGCCGCGCCCGTTGCCCACATCTGGTTTCTGAAGTCGCTGCCGAGCCGCATTTCCACGCTGCTCGACATGACGCTGAAGGATGTCGAGCGCGTCCTCTACTTCGAAAACTACATCGTCACCGAGCCGGGCCTCACTGCCCTCAAGGAGCATCAGCTCCTCTCGGAAGAAGAGTATATGCTCGCCGTCGACGAATATGGCGAAGACCAGTTCACGGCGATGATCGGCGCTGAAGCCATCTACGAGATGCTCGCCTCGATGAACCTCGAGAAGATCGCCGGCGATCTGCGTTCCGAGCTTGCCGACACCACGTCGGATCTCAAGCAGAAGAAGCTGATGAAGCGCTTGAAGATCGTCGAGAACTTCATGGAATCCGGCAATCGTCCGGAATGGATGATCATGAAGGTCGTTCCGGTGATTCCGCCGGACCTGCGTCCGCTCGTTCCGCTCGATGGCGGCCGTTTCGCGACGTCGGACCTCAACGATCTCTATCGCCGTGTCATCAACCGTAACAACCGTCTGAAGCGCCTGATCGAGCTTCGTGCGCCGGGTATCATCATCCGCAACGAAAAGCGTATGCTGCAGGAATCCGTTGACGCGCTGTTCGACAACGGCCGCCGCGGCCGTGTCATCACGGGCGCCAACAAGCGCCCGCTGAAGTCGCTCTCCGACATGCTAAAGGGCAAGCAGGGCCGCTTCCGCCAGAACCTGCTCGGTAAGCGCGTCGACTATTCCGGCCGTTCCGTCATCGTGACCGGTCCGGAACTGAAGCTGCACCAGTGCGGCCTGCCGAAGAAGATGGCGCTCGAACTCTTCAAGCCGTTCATCTATGCCCGCCTCGACGCCAAGGGTTACTCCTCGACCGTCAAGCAGGCGAAAAAGCTGGTCGAGAAGGAAAAGCCGGAAGTCTGGGATATCCTCGACGAGGTTATCCGCGAGCATCCGGTTCTCCTGAACCGCGCACCGACGCTGCACCGCCTGGGCATCCAGGCCTTCGAGCCCATCCTGGTCGAGGGCAAGGCGATCCAGCTGCATCCGCTCGTCTGCACTGCCTTCAACGCCGACTTCGACGGCGACCAGATGGCCGTTCACGTGCCGCTGTCGCTCGAAGCCCAGCTCGAAGCCCGCGTCCTGATGATGTCGACGAACAACATCCTGCACCCGGCAAACGGTGCACCGATCATCGTTCCGTCGCAGGACATGGTTCTCGGCCTCTACTACCTCTCGATCATGAACCAGAACGAGCCGGGCGAAGGCATGGCCTTCTCGGACCTCGGCGAGTTGCATCATGCTCTCGAAAGCAAGGTCGTGACGCTGCACACCAAGATCCGCGGCCGCTTCAAGTCGATCGGCGAGGACGGCAAGCCGTACTCCAAGATCTATGAAACGACGCCTGGCCGCCTGCTCATCGGCGAACTGCTGCCGAAGAACGGCAAGGTGCCTTTCGACATCTGCAACCAGGAAATGACCAAGAAGAACATCTCCAAGATGATCGACACGGTCTACCGTCATTGCGGGCAGAAGGACACGGTCATTTTCTGCGACCGCATCATGCAGCTCGGTTTCTCGCATGCCTGCCGCGCCGGCATCTCGTTCGGCAAGGACGACATGGTGATCCCGGATACCAAGGTGAAGATCGTCGGCGATACCGAAGCGCTCGTGAAGGAATACGAGCAGCAGTACAACGACGGTCTCATCACCCAGGGCGAAAAGTACAACAAGGTGGTCGACGCCTGGGGCAAGGCCACCGAGAAGGTCGCCGAAGAAATGATGGCCCGCATTAAGGCCATCGAATTCGACGAGGCAACCGGCCGTCAGAAGCCGATGAACTCGATCTACATGATGAGCCACTCCGGCGCCCGCGGTTCGCCGAACCAGATGCGTCAGCTGGGCGGCATGCGCGGCCTGATGGCCAAGCCCTCGGGCGAGATCATCGAAACGCCGATCATCTCGAACTTCAAGGAAGGCCTGACCGTCAACGAGTACTTCAACTCGACGCACGGCGCCCGCAAGGGTCTGGCAGACACCGCCTTGAAGACGGCAAACTCGGGCTACCTCACCCGCCGTCTTGTCGATGTCGCGCAGGATTGCATCGTCAACTCCGTGGATTGCGGCACCGACAAGGGCCTCACCATGACCGCCATCGTCGATGCCGGTCAGGTCGTCGCCTCGATCGGCGCACGTATCCTCGGCCGTACGGCGCTCGACAACATCGATCACCCGGTCACGGGCGAGCGCATCGTCGATGCCGGCAGGATGATCCTCGAGCCCGATGTCGTCGAGATCGAAAAGGCTGGTATCCAGTCGATCCGCATCCGTTCGGCACTGACCTGCGAAATCCAGACGGGCGTCTGCTCGGTCTGCTACGGCCGCGACCTCGCGCGCGGTACGCCGGTCAACATGGGCGAAGCAGTCGGCGTCATCGCGGCTCAGTCGATCGGCGAGCCCGGCACGCAGCTCACCATGCGTACCTTCCACCTTGGCGGCACGGCAACCGTGGTCGACCAGTCGTTCCTGGAAGCTTCGTATGAAGGCACGGTTCAGATCAAGAACCGCAACCTTCTGCGCAACTCCGAGGGCATCCTCGTTGCCATGGGCCGCAACATGACCGTCCAGATCCTGGACGAGCGTGGCGTTGAGCGCTCCTCGCAGCGCGTCGCCTACGGTTCGAAGCTCTATGTCGACGAGGGCGACAAGGTGAAGCGCGGCCAGCGTCTGGCTGAGTGGGATCCGTACACCCGCCCGATAATGACGGAACTGGCCGGTACCGTTCAGTTCGAAGACGTTGTCGACGGTCTCTCCGTTCTCGAAGCGACCGACGAAGCCACCGGTATCACCAAGCGTCAGGTCATCGACTGGCGTTCGACGCCGCGTGGTTCCGACCTCAAGCCGGCAATCGTCATCAAGGACGCAAGCGGCAACGTCGCGAAGCTTTCGCGCGGCGGCGATGCCCGCTTCCTGCTCTCGGTCGAGGCAATCCTTTCGGTCGAGCCGGGCCAGAAGGTGTCCCAGGGCGACGTGCTTGCACGTTCGCCGCTGGAAAGCGCCAAGACCAAGGACATCACCGGCGGTCTGCCGCGTGTCGCCGAACTGTTCGAAGCCCGCCGTCCGAAAGACCATGCCATCATCGCTGAGATCGATGGTACGATCCGCCTCGGCCGCGACTACAAGAACAAGCGCCGCGTTATCATCGAGCCGGCGGAAGACGGTGTCGAGCCTGTCGAATACCTGATCCCGAAGGGCAAGCCCTTCCACCTTCAGGAAGGCGACTATATCGAAAAGGGTGACTACATCCTCGACGGTAACCCGGCACCGCACGACATCCTGGCGATCAAGGGCGTGGAGGCTTTGGCTTCCTATCTCGTCAACGAAATCCAGGAAGTCTACCGCTTGCAGGGCGTTGTCATCAACGACAAGCACATCGAGGTGATTGTCCGTCAGATGCTGCAGAAGGTGGAAATCACCGATGCGGGCGACTCGACCTATATCGTCGGCGACAATGTCGACCGTATCGAGCTTGAGGACGTCAACGACGGCCTGATCGAACAGGGCAAGAAGCCTGCCTATGGCGATCCGGTTCTTCTCGGCATCACCAAGGCGTCGCTGCAGACGCCGTCCTTCATCTCCGCCGCTTCCTTCCAGGAAACGACGAAGGTGCTGACGGAAGCTGCGATCGCCGGCAAGACTGACGGCCTGCAGGGTCTCAAGGAAAACGTCATCGTCGGCCGCCTCATCCCGGCCGGTACGGGCGGCACCATGACGGCGATCCGCCGCATCGCCACGTCGCGCGACGAGATGATCCTCGAAGAGCGCCGCAAGGGCACGGGCGCGGATGCCGCAACCCCGATGCTCCAGGACATGGCCAGCGAGAATGCCCCTGCTGGCGAATAACCGGCGGCCTCGGCCCTAGAATTGAAAAACCGCCCGGAGTGATCCGGGCGGTTTTTTTGTTTGGATTCGCCAGAGCATGAACGCCGGGGACGGTTCTCCTTTTTGGTTGGTAACGATTACCGGGTCGGCACCATAGTAACTTATGGAGGTAGTTCACATGGCTCAGAAGGGCGCGCGCCTTGTCAACGAACGGGAGAAATTGCTCGATGCCGCTTTGGCCCGCGCGATGGCCGACATCGAAGCTGGTCGTGTTCGACCGGCAGGGGACATTTTTGCCGAGCTGAAGGATCGTTATAAAGGCCTCGTGGGACGTACATATTCTGCACGTCTTCAAGAGTGCAATAAACTATGACGCGATCTTAGACGCGGATGAGTTAGGGAAGCTGGATGATGCAATTCTGCATTCCGTAACCGAGCTTGGTCTTTGCCGACGCTATGTCCATCCAGAAGAAGCGAAACAGAATCGGCTTGCCGCCGTCGAATGGCGTCATTTCGTGATGAAGCCAGGTGTCGGGGTAGGGGTCTGCTAGAGCTGCATGATAATAATGCCGCCGGTGGCAGATGGTGGTGCCGTTCTTGATGAAGCGATAATCGTCGATTGCAAGCGGACGAAGAGGGTTGCTCGGCGCAAGACCTGTTTCCTCGGCGAATTCGCGGGCCGCCGCTTGAGCAAGGTCTTCGCCGCGTTCGACTGTCCCGCCCTTAACCTGCAGTTTGATCTCCGGAAAATCCGGCTCGTCGAAAACCAGGAGCCGGCCGCGCCAGGTGGCGTAGATCAGCACCTTGTGCGCATCCGGCATGGTCACCTCTCAGTTGAAGCGGATGATCGCGACTTCGCCGTCGAGCGCGCCCTGGTAGGCCGACGCATGCGGCTCTTCGTCCGGCACGTCGGTCAGCATGCCGATCTGGTCGAGGTCGGCTTCGATGAAGCCCTCTTCGGCAAGCGCGTTCAGCGCCTCGCGCACCGCGCTGTCGTCGTCGGCCGCCTTCAGCATCACATGCAGGTCAACGCCCTCGGCGCCGTCAGACTCGTATCCCTTGCCGATGATGATGAAGATCATCGGGCCCACGCTATTATTGTCGTTATCAGGCTTTTCGATCATTCATCGGTCCTTTGGCTCTGGCGATTCGAAAACGCGAATCTGCTTTGACAGGCGTGCAGCCCGCGATCGCTGATTCCTTAGCCGTTTTTGCTGCGATGCCCAAGTTCAACTTGGCATGCGGCGTCCATTTCGTCTAAAAGCCTTCAAAGAGCGCACGGAGCCCGGGTTTCAAGGCGATCCGCCGAAGATTATTTCTTAACCGGCCTTGACGAACCTGCGGGAAACCAGTAGTACCCGCGCCATCGGAACCCATGTGAGGCATGGCTGTCTGAGGCGTCTCGCCTTGGAGTTCTCCTCAAACAAGGTTCGAAACGCACGTTGAAGATATGATGCCTGCACGCATGACGCATGTCTTTTTTGCGTCCTCTGCCTTCGGTGGTCCATCTGCGCAAGCAGATCGGGCCACATTTTGCGCATTGACGACAGTCGTGTGATCTTGCCGGAGACGGCGCGAGTTACGCCCGCAAGGGTTTGAAAGATAAACGTAAGGGATGGTTGAATGCCTACCGTAAACCAGCTGATCCGCAAGCCTCGCCAGGCAAGTGTAAAGCGTAACAAGGTTCCTGCACTGCAGGAAAACCCGCAGAAGCGCGGCGTTTGCACCCGCGTCTACACCACGACGCCGAAGAAGCCGAACTCGGCTCTGCGTAAGGTTGCCAAGATCCGCCTCACCAACGGCTTCGAAGTCATTGGTTACATCCCCGGCGAAGGCCACAACCTTCAGGAGCACTCCGTCGTCATGATCCGTGGCGGCCGCGTGAAGGACCTTCCGGGTGTCCGTTACCACATCATCCGCGGCGTTCTCGATACCCAGGGTGTCAAGAACCGCAAGCAGCGCCGTTCGAAGTACGGTGCGAAGCGTCCGAAGTAATTCGGTTTTGGTTTTCCGGCGCTGCGCGAGGTTCTCCGCGTGGTAAAGCGCCTTAACAGTTGAAGAGACGAGAAGTATGTCCCGACGTCACAGAGCAGAAAAGCGCGAGATCAACCCGGACCCGAAGTTCGGCGATCTGGTTGTCACGAAGTTCATGAATGCCATCATGCTCGACGGCAAGAAGTCCGTTGCTGAAAACATCGTATACGGCGCATTCGACGTCGTGCAGGGCAAGTCCAAGCAGGAGCCGGTTACGGTTTTCCATGCTGCGCTCGACAACATAGCCCCGCACGTTGAAGTCCGCTCGCGCCGCGTTGGTGGTGCGACCTACCAGGTCCCGGTCGACGTCCGTCCGGAGCGCCGTCAGGCTCTCGCCATTCGCTGGCTCATCGCTGCTGCCCGCAAGCGCAACGAAACGACCATGGTTGACCGCCTTTCGGGCGAGCTTCTCGATGCATCCAACAACCGCGGCAGTGCCGTTAAGAAGCGCGAAGACACGCACAAGATGGCTGACGCCAACCGTGCATTCTCGCACTATCGCTGGTAATTCCGCACGGTATCGAAAGGCAGTCCACAATGGCCCGCGAATATAAAATCGAAGACTACCGCAATTTCGGTATCATGGCGCACATCGACGCCGGCAAGACCACGACCACCGAGCGTATTCTTTACTACACCGGTAAGTCGCACAAGATCGGCGAAGTCCACGACGGCGCAGCCACGATGGACTGGATGGAGCAGGAGCAGGAGCGTGGCATCACGATCACGTCCGCGGCTACCACGACCTACTGGAAGGGCCGTGACGGCAAGACGCGCCGCTTCAACATCATCGACACCCCTGGCCACGTCGACTTCACCATCGAAGTCGAGCGTTCGCTGCGCGTTCTCGATGGTGCCATTGCGCTTCTCGACGCCAACGCCGGTGTCGAGCCGCAGACGGAAACCGTCTGGCGCCAGGCCGAGAAGTACAATGTTCCGCGCATGATCTTCTGCAACAAGATGGACAAGACCGGTGCGGACTTCTATCGCTCGGTCGAGATGATCAAGACACGTCTCGGCGCAACGGCTGTCGTCATGCAGCTGCCGATCGGCGCAGAGACGGAATTCAAGGGCGTTGTCGACCTGATCGAGATGAACGCTCTCATCTGGCGCGACGAGTCGCTCGGCGCGCAGTGGGACGTCGTCGAAATTCCGGAAGACATGAAGGTCAAGGCTGAAGAATATCGTGAAAAGCTGATCGAGACGGTTGTTGAGATCGACGAGGCCGCGATGGAAGCCTACCTCGAAGGCAACATGCCCGACAACGATCAGATCCGCGCGCTCGTTCGCCGCGGCACCATCGACGTCAAGTTCCATCCGATGTTCTGCGGTACGGCCTTCAAGAACAAGGGCGTTCAGCCGCTGCTCGACGCAGTTGTCGATTACCTGCCGTCGCCGCTCGACATTCCGGCGATCAAGGGTATCGACGTGAAGACGGAAGCTGAAATCGAGCGTCACCCCGATGACAGCGAACCGCTCTCCATGCTCGCCTTCAAGATCATGAACGACCCCTTCGTCGGTTCGCTCACGTTCGCCCGCATCTACTCCGGCAAGCTCGAGAAGGGCGCGTCGGTCATGAATACGGTCAAGGACAAGCGCGAGCGCGTCGGCCGCATGCTGCAGATGCACTCCAACTCACGCGAAGACATCGAAGAAGCCTTCGCCGGCGACATCGTCGCGCTCGCAGGCCTCAAGGAAACCACGACTGGCGATACGCTCTGCGATCCGCTGAAGCCGGTTATCCTCGAGCGCATGGAATTCCCCGAGCCGGTCATCCAGATCGCCATCGAGCCGAAGACCAAGGGCGACCAGGAAAAGATGGGCCTTGCGCTCAACCGTCTGGCTGCCGAAGATCCGTCCTTCCGTGTGAAGACGGACCAGGAATCGGGTCAGACGATCATCGCCGGCATGGGTGAACTTCACCTCGACATCATCGTCGACCGCATGCGTCGCGAGTTCAAGGTTGAAGCGACCGTCGGTGCGCCGCAGGTTGCCTACCGCGAAACGATCACGAAGAAGCACGAAGAAGACTACACGCACAAGAAGCAGTCAGGTGGTACCGGCCAGTTCGCACGCGTCAAGATCGTCTTCGAACCGAACCCGGAAGGCGACGACTTCAAGTTCGAGTCCAAGATCGTCGGCGGTGCTGTTCCGAAGGAATACATCCCGGGCGTCCAGAAGGGCATCGAAAGCGTTCTGTCCTCTGGTCCGTTGGCTGGCTTCCCGATGCTCGGCGTCAAGGCGACGCTCATCGACGGTGCCTACCACGACGTCGACTCGTCCGTGCTCGCGTTCGAAATCGCTTCCCGCGCCTGCTTCCGTGAAGCAGCGAAGAAGTCGGGCGCTCAGCTGCTCGAGCCGATGATGAAGGTCGAAGTCGTCACGCCGGAAGATTACGTCGGCGACGTCATCGGTGACCTGAACTCCCGCCGTGGTCAGATCCAGGGCCAGGAGAGCCGCGGTATCGCTGTCGTCATCAACGCCAACGTTCCGCTGGCGAACATGTTCAAGTACGTCGACAACCTGCGCTCCATGTCGCAGGGCCGTGCTCAGTACACGATGACCTTCGATCACTACGCGCCGGTCCCGTCGAACGTCGCAACTGAAATCCAGGCAAAGTATTCCGGTCAGAAGTGACCGGAATACCAATTGACCGATAACAAGAATTAGATCCCTTCGGGGACTAGCAGAATGGAGAGCCGGAAATGGCAAAGAGTAAGTTTGAGCGCAACAAGCCGCACGTTAACATCGGCACGATCGGCCACGTTGACCACGGCAAGACGTCTCTGACGGCGGCGATCACGAAGTATTTCGGCGAATACAAGGCGTATGACCAGATCGACGCTGCACCGGAAGAAAAGGCCCGCGGCATCACGATCTCGACGGCGCACGTCGAATACGAGACGGCTGCCCGCCACTACGCGCACGTCGACTGCCCCGGGCACGCCGACTACGTGAAGAACATGATCACCGGTGCGGCACAGATGGACGGTGCGATCCTGGTGTGCTCGGCTGCTGACGGCCCGATGCCGCAGACCCGCGAACACATCCTGCTCGCCCGCCAGGTCGGCGTTCCGGCGATCGTCGTGTTCCTGAACAAGGTCGACCAGGTTGACGACGCCGAGCTTCTCGAGCTCGTCGAGCTGGAAGTGCGCGAACTTCTGTCGTCCTACGACTTCCCGGGCGACGACATCCCGGTCGTCAAGGGTTCGGCGCTGGCCGCACTTGAAGATTCTGACAAGACGATCGGCGAAGACGCGATCCGCGAGCTGATGGCCCAGGTCGACGCCTACATCCCGACGCCGGAGCGTCCGATCGACCAGCCGTTCCTGATGCCGATCGAAGACGTGTTCTCGATCTCGGGCCGCGGCACGGTCGTCACCGGTCGCGTCGAGCGCGGCATCGTCAAGGTTGGCGAGGAAGTCGAAATCGTCGGCATCCGCCCGACCTCGAAGACGACGGTGACCGGCGTTGAAATGTTCCGCAAGCTGCTCGACCAGGGCCAGGCCGGCGACAACATCGGCGCGCTGATCCGCGGCGTGAACCGTGACGGCGTCGAGCGCGGCCAGATTCTGTGCAAGCCGGGTTCGGTGAAGCCGCACAAGAAGTTCAAGGCTGAAGCTTACATCCTGACGAAGGAAGAAGGCGGCCGTCATACGCCGTTCTTCACGAACTACCGCCCGCAGTTCTACTTCCGCACGACGGACGTGACGGGCATCGTGACGCTGCCGGAAGGCACGGAAATGGTGATGCCGGGCGACAACGTCACGGTTGACGTCGAGCTGATCGTGCCGATCGCCATGGAAGAAAAGCTGCGCTTTGCCATCCGCGAAGGCGGCCGCACCGTCGGCGCCGGCATCGTCGCCAGCATCGTCGAGTAATCTTTTAAGCAAGCGGCCTCAGGGCCGCTTGCTTATGACATAAAAATGTAGCAAATGGCGCGCGAGCGCGATTTGCTTCTGCTTCGGCTTCGAAGCAGGCAATGAACAGATAAGGTGGGCCTTAAGGCCCGGAGACTGGAAAGGGACGTCGTTTCGGTGTCCCCTTCGATCTTTGAAACCGGTGGTCCGCCTTAGGAAAAGAAGAACAGCCCGTGCCGTTTTGCTGGCACGCGGAGTAACAAAGACAAGGATAACGTCGAATGAACGGCCAAAATATCCGCATTCGCCTGAAGGCGTTCGATCACCGAATTCTCGATGCTTCCACGCGCGAGATTGTGTCGACGGCGAAGCGCACCGGCGCAAGTGTCCGGGGCCCCGTTCCGCTTCCGACCCGCATCGAGAAGTTTACGGTCAACCGGTCCCCGCACATCGACAAGAAGAGCCGCGAGCAGTTCGAGATGCGCACGCATAAGCGCCTCCTCGACATCGTAGACCCGACCCCGCAGACGGTAGACGCGCTGATGAAGCTCGATCTCGCCGCCGGTGTCGATGTTGAGATCAAGCTCTGAGCCTGGCTCGAGCGGATTTGGAAGGATTGAACCGATGCGTTCAGGTGTGATTGCACAGAAGGTGGGAATGACCCGCGTCTACAACGACGCCGGCGAGCATGTCCCGGTAACGGTATTGCGTATGGAAGGCTGCCAGGTCGTTTCTACGCGCACCGTCGAAAAGAATGGCTATACCGCAGTTCAGCTCGGTGCTGGCCAGGCGAAGGTTAAAAACACGTCCAAGGCGATGCGCGGCAACTTTGCCGTTGCCAACGTCGAGCCGAAGGCCAAGCTTGCTGAATTCCGCGTGACGGAAGACAACCTGCTGGAAGTCGGCACGGAGATCAAGGCTGGTCACTTCGCTGCAGGTCAGCTTGTCGACGTGACGGGTACGACCATCGGTAAGGGCTTTGCCGGCGCCATGAAGCGCCACGGCTTCGGCGGTCTGCGCGCCACGCACGGTGTGTCCGTTTCGCACCGCTCGCATGGTTCGACGGGTTCGCGCCAGGATCCGGGCAAGGTTTTCAAGAACAAGAAGATGGCTGGTCACATGGGCCAGACGCGCGTAACGACTCAGAACCTGGAAGTGGTTTCGACCGATGAAGATCGCGGTCTGATCCTGATCAAGGGTGCAGTACCCGGTTCCAAGGGTGCCTGGATCATCGTGCGCGATGCCGTCAAGTCGGCAGCGAAGTAAGGGAGCCGGACCAATGGAATTCAACGTCAAGACCCTCGAGGGAAAAGACGCAGGGAAGGTTTCTCTTTCTGATGCGATTTTCGGCCTTGAGCCCCGCGAAGACATTCTCGCCCGCGTTATCCGCTGGCAGCTTGCCAAGAAGCAGCAGGGCACGCACAAGACCAAGGGCCGCGCCGAAGTCTGGCGCACCGGCGCCAAGATGTACAAGCAGAAGGGTACGGGCCGCGCTCGTCACCATTCAGCTCGCGCTCCGCAGTTCCGCGGCGGTGGCAAGGCTCACGGCCCGGTTGTTCGCAGCCACGAACACGACCTTCCGAAGAAGGTTCGCGCTCTCGGCCTGCGTCTCGCTCTGTCGGCAAAACTGAAGTCCGATGATGTCATCGTCATCGACAACCTAGTCGCAGCTGAAGCAAAGACCAAGGCTCTCGCCTCCGTTTTCGAGACGCTGGGCCTGACCAATGCGCTCTTCATCGGCGGCGCTGAGCTTGATGGCAACTTCAAGCTTGCAGCCAAGAACATCCCGAACATCGATGTTCTGCCGATCCAGGGCATCAACGTTTACGACATCGTGCGCCGCGGCAAGCTCGTGCTTTCCAAGGCAGCCGTTGAAGCGCTAGAGGAGCGATTCAAGTGACCGATCTTCGCCACTATGATGTGATCGTCTCGCCGGCGATCACCGAAAAGTCCACGCTGGTATCGGAAAACAACCAGGTTGTTTTCAACGTCGCCAAGGCGGCCACGAAGCCGGAAATCAAGGCTGCAGTCGAGGCGCTCTTCGGCGTCAAGGTCACGGCCGTCAACACTCTGCTCCGCAAGGGCAAGACCAAGCGTTTCCGCGGTTTTGTCGGCAAGCAGAAGGACGTGAAGAAGGCTGTCGTCACTCTGGCTGAAGGCCAGACGATCGACGTCTCCACCGGTCTCTGAGGAATAAAAAAATGGCATTGAAAACATTCAATCCTACAACCCCGAGCCAGCGCCAGCTGGTCATCGTCGATCGCTCCTCGCTCTACAAGGGCAAGCCGGTCAAGGCGTTGACGGAAGGCCTGACGAAGAGCGGCGGTCGTAACAACCTCGGCCGCATCACGGCCCGCTTCATCGGCGGCGGTCACAAGCGTACGTATCGTCTGGTCGACTTCAAGCGTCGCAAGTTCGACGTCGAAGGCACCGTCGAGCGTATCGAATACGACCCGAACCGCACCGCGTTCATCGCGCTCGTCACCTACGCCGACGGCGAAAAGGCCTATATCCTCGCTCCGCAGCGCCTTGCTGCCGGCGACAAGGTTATCGCTTCGGAGAAGGCTGTCGACGTGAAGCCCGGCAACACCATGCCGCTGCAGTTCATCCCGGTCGGCTCCATCATCCACAACGTGGAAATGAAGCCGGGCAAGGGCGGTCAGATCGCACGTTCGGCTGGCGGTTACGCACAGCTCGTCGGCCGTGACGCTGGCATGGCTATCCTTCGCCTCAACTCCGGCGAACAGCGCCTCGTGCACGGCAGCTGCCTGGCGACGATCGGTGCGGTTTCGAACCCGGACCACGGCAACATCAATGATGGCAAGGCCGGTCGTACTGTCTGGCGCGGCAAGCGTCCGCATAACCGCGGTGTCGTGATGAACCCTGTCGACCATCCGCACGGCGGTGGTGAAGGCCGCACCTCGGGTGGCCGTCATCCGGTTAGCCCGTGGGGCAAGCCGACCAAGGGCAAGCGTACCCGGTCGAACAAGTCGACCGACAAGATGATCATGCGCTCGCGTCATCAGCGTAAGAAGTAAGAGAGGAAGTCTCCAATGGCTCGTTCAGTATGGAAAGGTCCGTTCGTTGACGGCTATCTTCTCAAGAAGGCTGAGAAGGTTCGTGAAGGCGGACGTGCAGAAGTAATCAAGATCTGGAGCCGTCGCTCCACGATCCTGCCGCAGTTCGTCGGTCTCACCTTCGGCGTCTACAACGGCAGCAAGCATGTTCCGGTCAGCGTCAATGAAGACATGGTCGGCCACAAATTCGGTGAATTCTCTCCGACCCGGACCTATTACGGTCACGGTGCGGACAAGAAGGCAAAGAGGAAGTAACAATGGGCAAGGCAAAAGCCGAACGCGCGGCTGAAGGACAACGAGGCGCAAGCAGTCGCCCGCACGCTCCGCGTCAGCCCACAGAAGCTCAACCTGGTTGCTGCGACCATCCGCGGCAAGAAGGTTGACCGTGCACTCGCTGAGCTGGAATTCTCCCGCAAGCGCATCGCAGGCGCCGTCAGGAAGACGCTCGAATCTGCGATCGCCAACGCCGAGAACAACCATGATCTCGACGTTGACTCGCTGGTCGTGGCGGAAGCCTATGTCGGCAAGTCGATCGTCATGAAGCGCTTCCACGCTCGTGGCCGCGGCCGTGCATCTCGCATCGAGAAGCCGTTCGCGCACCTGACGATAGTCGTCCGCGAAGTGCAGGCACAAGAGGAGGCCGCATAATGGGTCAGAAAATTAATCCAATCGGTTTCCGTCTTGGCATCAACCGTACCTGGGATAGCCGCTGGTTCGCGGACAATGCCGAATACGGTCAGCTGCTGCACGAAGACCTGAAGATGCGTAAGTTCGTCATGAGCGAACTGAAGCAGGCTGGTATTGCAAAGGTCGTCATCGAGCGTCCGCACAAGAAGTGCCGCGTCACGATCCACTCGGCTCGTCCGGGTCTGATCATCGGCAAGAAGGGTGCAGACATCGACAAGCTCCGCAAGAAGCTGTCGGACATGACGAACTCGGAAACGCACCTCAACATCGTCGAAGTGCGCAAGCCGGAAGTCGACGCAACGCTCGTCGCCCAGTCGATCGCCCAGCAGCTGGAACGCCGCGTGGCCTTCCGCCGCGCCATGAAGCGTGCTGTTCAGTCTGCAATGCGTCTTGGCGCCGAAGGCATCAGGATCACCTGCGCAGGCCGTCTCGGCGGTGCGGAAATCGCTCGTACCGAATGGTACCGCGAAGGCCGCGTTCCGCTGCACACCCTGCGTGCGGACATCGACTACGGTACGGCTGAAGCCGAAACCGCATTCGGCATCTGCGGCATCAAGGTCTGGATCTTCAAGGGGGAAATCCTTGAGCACGATCCGATGGCCTCCGAGCGCCGCGCACTCGAGGGTGACGCTCAGGGTCCGGCAAGCCGTGACCGCGATCGTCGCCGCGACAACGCTTAATAGCGTTGGTGGCAGATAAGTTCGGAGAATAAGAAAATGTTGCAGCCAAAGCGTACCAAGTACCGCAAGCAATTCAAGGGCCGCATCAAGGGCGTCGCCAAGGGTGGTTCCGACCTCGCCTTCGGTGAATTCGGCCTGAAGGCTCAGGAGCCCAACCGCGTCAACGCACGTGAAATCGAAGCGGCCCGCCGCGCGATCACGCGCTACATGAAGCGCGCCGGCCGTGTATGGATCCGCGTGTTCCCGGACGTTCCGGTAACCGCAAAGCCGACCGAAGTCCGCATGGGTAAGGGTAAGGGCTCCGTCGAATATTGGGCATGCAAGGTCAAGCCTGGCCGAATGATGTTCGAGATCGACGGCGTCACCGAAGAAATCGCCCGCGAGGCGCTTCGTCTCGGCTCGGCCAAACTCTCGGTCAAGACGCGTTTCGTTCAGCGCATTGCAGAGTAAGGAGAGGCAGATGAAAGCCGAAGAAGTCCGCGGCCTCACGGCCGATCAGCTCAAGGACAAGCTCGCCAACCTCAAGAAGGAGCAGTTCAACCTGCGCTTCCAGAAGGCAACCGGCCAGCTCGAAAAGTCCTCGCGCATCAACGAAGTCCGCAAGGACATCGCCCGCGTGAAAACCATTGCCCGCCAGAAGGCGGCAGAAGCAAAGGCGTAAAGGAAAAAGAACATGCCGAAGCGCATTCTGCAGGGCGTTGTCGTTGGCGACAAGAACGAGAAGACTGTCGTAGTTCGCGTTGAGCGCCGTTTCGCTCACCCGCTGCTTCAGAAGACCGTTCGTCGTTCCAAGAAGTACAAGGCCCACGACGAAAACAACCAGTACAAGATCGGCGATACCGTATCCATCGAGGAATGCGCACCGATCTCCAAGGACAAGCGCTGGACGGTCATTTCCGCCCAGGGCAAGTAACAGAATTTTGTGCGAGGCCTTGCGTCTCGCTGAAATTTCTGTATGAAGCAGCGTCAGAACGCTCGAATGCCGGGCGTTCTTTTGCTTTGAGCGCATGGAAGGTCCCGTCGGGAAACCACCTTGGCACGATTTTTCCCGCGCTATTCAAGCTATTGCCGTGTCTGTACCCGTCCTTGAGGCGGGTTCGGCGGGCTGACAATTTTCATGAGCCGGGGTAGGGGGCGAAAGCCCAACCATTCCGGTAAAACAAGAAGGCGACCTGATATGATTCAGATGCAAACAAACCTCGACGTCGCGGATAATTCCGGCGCGCGTCGTGTCATGTGCATCAAGGTGCTGGGCGGCTCAAAGCGCAAGTATGCCTCGATCGGCGACGTCATCGTCGTTTCGATCAAGGAAGCGATCCCGCGCGGCCGCGTGAAGAAGGGTGACGTGATGAAGGCGGTGGTTGTTCGTACCGCCAAGGAAATCCGTCGCGTAGATGGCAGTGTCATCCGCTTCGACACGAATGCAGCAGTCCTCATCGACAACAAGAAAGAGCCGATCGGCACCCGTATCTTCGGACCGGTTCCGCGCGAACTTCGCGCCAAGAACCACATGAAGATCATCTCGCTGGCTCCCGAAGTACTGTAAGGAGCGGGAACGATGCAGAAGATTCGTAAAGGCGACAAGGTCGTCATGCTCGCAGGCAAGGACAAGGGCCGTACCGGCGAAGTCCTTCAGGTTCTTCCGAAGGAAGATCGCGCGGTCGTCCGTGGCGTCAACGTCGTCAAGCGCCATCAGCGCCAGACGCAGTCGCAGGAAGCCGGCATCATCAGCAAGGAAGCCTCGGTTCACCTGTCAAACGTTGCAATCGTCGACAAGGACGGCAAGCCGACTCGCGTCGGTTTCAAGGTCGTTGACGGCAAGAAGGTCCGTGTGGCCAAGCGTTCTGGAGATGTGATCGATGGCTGAGGCAAAATACGAGCCGCGGCTCAAGAAGGAATATGTCGAGCGCATTCGCAAGGCGATGCAGGAGAAGTTCTCCTACGCCAATGAGATGCAGATTCCGAAGCTCGACAAGATCGTAATCAACATGGGTATTGGCGAAGCCACGGCTGATTCGAAGAAGCCGACGGTTGCCGCAGCCGATCTGGCAGCGATCGCTGGCCAGAAGGCGGTCATCACCCGTGCACGCAACTCCATCGCTGGCTTCAAGGTCCGCGAGCAGATGCCGATCGGCGCCAAGGTCACCCTGCGCGGCGCCCGCATGTACGAGTTCCTGGACCGTCTCGTGAACATCGCGCTTCCGCGCGTTCGCGACTTCCGCGGCCTGAACCCGAAGAGCTTTGACGGCCGTGGCAACTTCGCCATGGGCATCAAGGAACACATTGTGTTCCCTGAGATCAACTACGACAAGGTTGATCAGATGTGGGGCATGGACATCATCGTTTGCACGACGGCAACGAAGGACGACGAAGCGCGGGCTCTGCTGACAGAGTTCAACTTCCCGTTCCGTCAGTAACCGTAACGACGAGCGTAGAAAAGGAACCTGACATGGCGAAGACAAGCGCAGTTGAAAAGAACAAGCGCCGCCGTACTACGGTCGCAAATCAGGCTGCCAAGCGCGCAGCCCTGAAGGCGATCATCATGAACCAGTCTCTTCCGATCGACGAGCGGTTCAAGGCCTCGATCAAGCTGGCATCCCTGCCGCGCGATGGATCAAAGACCCGCATTCGCAACCGTTGCGAAGTATCGGGCCGCCCGCGCGCGTACTACCGCAAACTGCGCATGTCGCGTATCGCGCTGCGTGAACTGGGCAATCTCGGCAAGGTGCCGGGCATCGTCAAGTCGAGCTGGTAAGGAGCAGGTTAGATGACAATGACTGATCCGTTGGGCGATATGCTCACTCGCATCCGCAACGGCGCTTCCCGCCGCAAGTCGTCGGTTTCGACGCCTGCGTCCAAGCTCCGTGCACGCGTTCTTGATGTTCTGCAGTCCGAAGGCTACATCCGTGGCTATTCCGTTGTCGATTTCGGCAATGGCAAGTCGGAACTCAGCATCGAGCTGAAGTACTACGAAGGCACATCGGTGATCCGTGAGATCGGCCGTGTGTCCAAGCCGGGCCGCCGGGTTTATGTCTCGGTCAAGTCCATTCCGCAGGTCGCGAACGGCCTCGGCATCACCATCCTTTCGACCCCGAAGGGTGTGATGGCCGATCACCAGGCTCGCGAACAGAACGTTGGTGGTGAGGTTCTTTGCTCTGTCTTCTAAGACAGGGCAGGGATCTCCATAGCGAACAGACAGGATTGAAACATGTCTCGTATCGGTAAGAAGCCCGTTCAGGTACCTGCTGGGATCACGGCTACGGTCGATGGCCAGAAGGTTACTGCAAAGGGCCCGAAGGGCGAGCTGTTCTTCGTCGCAAACGACGAAGTCGGCGTAAAGCTCGAAGATAATGCGGTCGTGGTCACGCCGCTCAACCAGACCAAGGATGCTCGCGCAAAGTGGGGTATGTCCCGCACGATGATCGAGAACATCTTCAAGGGCGTCAAGGACGGTTACGAGCGCAAGCTCGAAATCAACGGCGTCGGTTACCGTGCATCCTTGCAGGGCAAGAACCTGCAGCTGGCTCTCGGCTTCAGCCACGACGTGGTCTATGAGCCGCCGGTCGGTATCTCGATCGCTGTTCCGAAGCCGACGGAAATCGTCGTCACGGGCATCAACAAGCAGCAGGTCGGCCAGGTTGCAGCGGAAATCCGCGAATACCGCGGCCCCGAGCCCTACAAGGGCAAGGGCGTGAAGTATGCTGACGAGCGTATCGTCCGCAAAGAAGGCAAGAAGAAGTAAGGATCACGCGAAATGGCTAGCAGGAAAGAAGCACTTGCACGTCGTGCCAACCGCGTGCGCCGTCAACTCAAGTCGGTGGCCAATGGCCGTCCGCGCCTGTCGGTTCATCGCTCCTCGAAGAACATCTACGCTCAGGTCATCGATGATGTGGCCGGCAAGACGCTCGCGTCTGCCTCCACGCTCGACAAGGATCTGCGCGGTTCTCTGAAGACCGGTGCCGACACCGCAGCAGCTGCCCTCGTCGGCAAGCTCGTTGCAGAGCGCGCCTCCAAGGCCGGCGTCAACGAAGTCGTATTCGATCGTGGCGCCTTCATCTATCACGGCCGCATCAAGGCTCTGGCAGATGCAGCCCGCGAAGGCGGTCTGACCTTCTAAAGAGATTTCCGGCCGCACGTCTTTGACGGCGGCCGGATTTTCACCGGACCGCGAACGCTCCCGCAGGGGAGGCCGATGCGGTCCTCGGTTTGTTTGCCGATTGCACCCGGAAAAGAAAAAGGAAGAGGACAATGGCACAGGAAAGAAGGGGCTCTCGCGACGATCGCCAGAGCCGCGAAGAGCGCGATAGCGAATTCGTCGACAAGCTTGTCGCGATCAATCGCGTCGCCAAAGTCGTCAAGGGCGGCCGCCGTTTCGGTTTTGCCGCTCTCGTCGTCGTCGGTGACCAGAAGGGCCGCGTAGGCTTCGGTCACGGCAAGGCACGCGAAGTGCCGGAAGCCATCCGCAAGGCAACAGAAGCCGCCAAGCGCGAGCTGATCTTCGTTCCCCTGCGTGAAGGCCGCACCCTGCATCACGACGTCCATGGCCGCCATGGCGCCGGCAAGGTTCTGCTGCGCTCGGCCAAGGTCGGTACCGGTATCATCGCCGGCGGTCCGATGCGCGCCGTTTTCGAAACGCTCGGCGTTCACGACGTTGTCGCCAAGTCGACCGGTTCCTCGAACCCGTACAACATGGTTCGCGCAACCTTCGACGCCCTGAAGCACCAGGTTCACCCGAAGGACATCGCAGCTCAGCGCGGCATCAAGTATGCTACGCTTCAGGCTCGCCGTGCCGCCTCCGGCAACGCCTCTGAAGAATAAGAGGAGTCTGACCCATGGCTAAGGCTACCAAGAAGACCGAAGCGAAGACGGTTACCGTCGAGCAGATCGGCAGCCCGATTCGTCGGCCGGCTGTACAGCGTCAGACGCTGATCGGCCTCGGCCTCAACAAGATGCACCGGACCCGCACCCTGGAAGATACGCCTTCCGTTCGCGGCATGATCCGTGCTGTCCAGCATCTCGTTCGCGTCGTCGACGAGAAGTGAGACGGAGGTTATCATCATGAAACTCAATGAAATCAGAGATAACGAAGGTTCGACCCATAGCCGTAAGCGCCTCGGCCGCGGTATCGGTTCGGGCTCCGGCAAGACCGGTGGTCGCGGTGTGAAGGGTCAGAAGTCCCGTTCCGGCGTTGCCATCAACGGTTTCGAAGGCGGCCAGATGCCAATCTACCGCCGTCTGCCGAAGCGCGGCTTCACGAATATCTTCAAGGACGACTTCGCCGTCGTCTCGATTGCACGCATCCAGGCTGCGATCGACGCCGGCAAGCTAGACGCCAAGGCGACTGTCGACGCCGCTGCCCTCAAGGCGGCCGGTGTGATCCGCCGCGCCAAGGACGGTGTTCGCGTTCTCGGTGACGGTGAGCTGAAGGTAAAGATCAAGCTCGAAGTCGCAGGCGCGTCCAAGCCTGCCGTCGAGAAGATCGAAAAGGCCGGCGGTTCGATCACGCTTCTTTCTGCCGCAGCGGCAGAATAATAATCTTATGATATGTCGCCCGGGGTGGCTTCACACCGGGCGATTTTGCTCCCATATGTGGGCCTCACAAGAATCTGCATCGTTGCACCCCGCAGCGTGCCGGTTCCGACGAAATCAAGGGTGAGGCATAGGTTGCGCCAGCAATCCGTCCGAAGCCCGGTTGTGAATAATTTGAATACCGATTCCGGGTCCGGCACTCGCTCGAAGCGCCCGAATTGGTAGCGCGGAGAATCGCATGGCGTCTGCAGCGGAACAGTTGGCTTCCAACCTTAATTTTTCGACCTTCGCCAAAGCCGAGGATCTCAAGAAGCGCCTGTGGTTCACGCTGGCAGCTCTCCTCGTCTATCGCCTTGGTACGCACATTCCGCTTCCGGGCCTGAATCCCGAAGCCTATGCCCAGGCCTTCCGCGGCCAGGCAGGCGGCATTCTCGGCCTCTTCAACATGTTTTCGGGCGGCGCCGTCGAGCGCATGGCGATCTTCGCGCTCGGCATCATGCCCTATATCTCCGCCTCCATTATCGTGCAGCTGATGACCTCGGTCGTGCCGGCGCTCGAAAACCTGAAGAAGGAAGGCGAACAGGGCCGCAAGATCATCAACCAGTACACCCGCTACGGAACGGTGCTGCTCGGCGCGCTGCAGGCCTACGGCATCGCGGTCGGCCTTGAAAGCGGCAGCGGCCTCGTGGTCGATCCGGGCTGGTTCTTCCGCGTTTCCACCGTCATCACGCTGCTCGGCGGCACGATGTTCCTGATGTGGCTCGGCGAGCAGATCACCTCGCGCGGCATCGGCAACGGCATTTCGCTAATCATCTTCGCGGGCATTGCCGCCGGCCTTCCGAGCGCGCTTGCCGGTACCCTCGAGCTCGGCCGCACCGGCGCGCTTTCGACGTCGCTGATTCTCGCGGTCATCCTGATCGCAATCGCCGTTATCGCCGTCATCGTCTTCGTTGAACGTGCCCAGCGCCGGCTGCTGATCCAGTATCCGAAGCGTCAGGTGGGCAACCGCATGTTCCAGGGCGATACGTCGCACCTGCCGCTGAAGCTCAACACCTCGGGCGTCATTCCGGCAATTTTCGCTTCGTCGCTGCTGCTTCTGCCGGCAACCGTCGCGGGCTTTGCCAACACGACGTCCCTGCCGTCCTGGGCAACCACGATCGTTGCAGCGCTCGGCCATGGCCAGCCGCTCTACATGCTGCTCTATGCGGCATTGATCGCCTTCTTCGCATTCTTCTACACGGCCATCGTCTTCAATCCGAAGGACACGGCCGATAACCTGAAGAAGCACGGCGGCTTCATCCCCGGCATTCGTCCGGGCGAGCGCACCGCCGAGTATATCGATTTCGTCCTGACCCGCATCACGGTCATCGGCGCGATCTACCTTGTCTTCGTCTGCATCCTGCCTGAGATCCTGGTGTCGCAAACCGGCATCCCATTAGCCCTTGGTGGCACTTCGCTTTTGATCGTGGTTAGCGTAACTCTTGATACGGTGGCTCAGATCCAGGGTCATCTGATCGCACAGCAGTACGAAGGCCTGATCAAGAAATCGAAGTTGCGTGGAGGAAAGAGGGGGCGATGAGACTCATACTTTTGGGGCCGCCGGGTGCGGGCAAGGGAACCCAGGCCCAGCGGATCGTGGAAAAGTACGGCATTCCGCAACTTTCCACGGGTGATATGCTTCGTGCAGCCGTTCACGCCGAAACAGAGGTCGGCAAACGCGCAGATGCCTTGATGAAGGCGGGCAAACTGGTTCCTGACGAAGTCGTCAATGCCATCGTCTCCGAGCGCATCGACCAGCCGGACTGTGCGAAAGGCTTCATCCTCGACGGCTTTCCCCGGACGCTGGTCCAGGCGGACGCCACCGAAGCGATGCTTCGCGCAAAGGGTCTCGACCTGTCGGTCGTCATCGAGTTGAAGGTCGACGATGACGAGCTCATTCGCCGTGTTGCAGGGCGCTATTCATGCGCGCAGTGCGGCAGCGTGTACCACGACACCGACAAGGCTCCGGCCAGCGAAGGCGTCTGCGACAAGTGCGGTTCGACGCATTTCAAGCGCCGGCCGGACGATAATCCGGAGACGATGACGGCGCGGCTTCAGGTTTACTACAAGGAAACCTCGCCGTTGATCGGCTATTACCACGCCAAGGGGAAGCTCAAGAGCGTGGATGGTATGGCCGATATGGATCACGTCACGCGCGAGATCGAAGCCATTCTTTCGAAGCTGTAAAGCTTTGAAAATAAACTTGGCGGGACCGGTTGCCATTCGGCGCTGATTCCGCTAAACACCGCGCCAACTCGCGACATTCAATGCGATCGGCGCGGATTTCCCAAGGAAGTCCGGGTTCGGTCGTTTTGACATGTTACGAACCCAAATTTGCACGAGCGGCCCTTCGGAGGGCGGCATAATCGAAGCCCTCTTGCCGGATGGCAACTGGAACTCAAGGAGAATAGGCGTGGCACGTATCGCTGGCGTCAACATCCCGACTGCGAAGCGCGTCGTTATCGCGCTGACCTACATTCACGGGATCGGTTCGAAATTCGCACAGGAAATCGTCGAGAAGGTCGGCATCCCGGCTGATCGCCGCGTGCACCAGCTCACGGACGCTGAAGTTCTTCAGATCCGCGAAACGATCGATCGCGACTATCAGGTCGAAGGTGACCTTCGTCGCGAAACCTCGATGAACATCAAGCGCCTGATGGACCTCGGCTGCTACCGCGGCCTGCGTCATCGTCGCGGCCTGCCGGTTCGCGGTCAGCGCACGCACACCAATGCCCGCACCCGCAAGGGCCCGGCAAAGGCGATCGCTGGTAAGAAGAAGTAATTTTGAGGCAGTAGGCAATAGGCAGCAGGCATGAGGGGACTCCCTATTGCCTACTGCCTAAATCCTATTGGCTCGAAGGTGTAGCCGCTGGCATTACGGCGGTGAAGATATCCAGGAAAGGGATACAATGGCCAAGGAAGCCGTCCGCGTTCGCCGTCGCGAACGTAAAAACATCTCGTCGGGTGTGGCTCACGTCAACTCGACCTTCAACAACACGATGATCACCATCACTGACGCGCAGGGCAACGCAATCGCCTGGTCCTCCGCTGGTGCCAAGGGCTTCAAGGGTTCACGCAAGTCGACCCCGTTCGCGGCCCAGATCGCTGCTGAAGATGCTGCCAAGAAGGCGCAGGAACACGGCATGAAGTCGCTGGAAGTCGAAGTTTGCGGTCCGGGTTCTGGCCGTGAATCGGCTCTGCGCGCGCTCCAGGCTGCCGGTTTCATGATCACGTCCATCCGCGACGTGACGCCGATCCCGCACAATGGCTGCCGCCCGCGCAAGAAGCGCCGCGTCTGATCATCGCCACTCACAACACCGGTGAGCGTTTTGTTGACGCTCCCGGTGCTTCTCAAGCTCGGTTGCCACGATTGGATGGTGGCAACGAACGGAAGGCAAAACAATGATTCAGAAGAACTGGCAGGAATTGATCAAGCCGAACAAGGTCGAGTTCGCTTCGAGCTCGCGCATCAAGGCGACGCTCGTTGCAGAGCCGCTGGAGCGCGGTTTCGGCCTGACTCTCGGCAACGCGCTTCGCCGCGTTCTGCTCTCGTCGCTGCGCGGTGCCGCTGTGACGGCCGTGCAGATCGACGGTGTGCTGCACGAATTCTCCTCGATTCCGGGCGTCCGCGAAGACGTGACGGATATCGTGCTCAACATCAAGGAAATCGCCATCAAGATGGATGGCGATGACGCAAAGCGCATGGTCGTCCGCAAGCAGGGCCCGGGCGTTGTGACGGCTGGCGACATCCAGACGGTCGGCGATATTGAAATCCTCAACCCCGAGCATGTGATTTGCACGCTCGATGAGGGCGCCGAAATCCGCATGGAATTCACCGTCAACAACGGCAAGGGCTACGTTCCGGCCGAACGCAACCGTGCGGAAGATGCTCCGATCGGTCTCATCCCGGTCGACAGCCTCTATTCGCCGGTCAAGAAGGTGTCCTACAAGGTTGAAAATACCCGCGAAGGACAGGTTCTCGACTACGACAAGCTGTCGATGACCATCGAAACCGATGGCTCGATTACCGGCGAAGATGCCGTCGCTTTTGCGGCTCGCATCCTCCAGGACCAGCTTGGCGTCTTCGTCAACTTCGACGAGCCGCAGAAGGAAACCGAAGAAGAAGCAGTCACCGAACTCGCTTTCAACCCGGCGCTCCTCAAGAAGGTAGACGAACTCGAACTGTCGGTCCGCTCGGCAAACTGCCTGAAGAACGACAACATCGTCTACATCGGCGACCTCATTCAGAAGACCGAAGCAGAAATGCTCCGCACGCCGAATTTTGGTCGCAAGTCGCTGAACGAAATCAAGGAAGTTCTCGCTTCCATGGGGCTGCACCTCGGCATGGAAGTGCCGGCATGGCCGCCCGAGAACATCGAAGATCTCGCCAAGCGGTATGAAGACCAGTACTAACCATCAAACGGCGGGCGAGATGCCTGCATGTGAAGGAGAATAGCCATGCGCCACGGTAAAGCCGGCCGCAAGCTGAACAGAACCGCAAGCCACCGCAAGGCGATGTTCGCCAACATGGCGGCTTCGCTCATCACGCATGAGCAGATCGTGACGACCCTGCCGAAGGCAAAGGAAATCCGTCCGATCGTTGAAAAGCTCGTCACGCTCGGCAAGCGCGGCGACCTGCACGCCCGCCGTCAGGCGATCTCGCAGATCAAGGACGCCGCTGTCGTTGCGAAGCTCTTCGACACGATCGCTTCGCGCTACGCAACCCGCCACGGCGGCTACCTGCGTATCATGAAGGCCGGCTTCCGCCAGGGCGACAACGCCGCTCTCGCCGTCATCGAATTCGTTGACCGCGACACCTTCGCCAAGGGCGCAGCCGACAAGGCCCGCACCGCCGCCGAAGAGCAGGCCGTCGCCGCTTAATATTGCCCGGTTCGCCGGAAGCGGAACAGCCGGGCTGAGAAGCCCGGCTGTTTTTGTTGTGCGCCCAGCATGGGCGCATTCTTGCGGGTGCAAGTCCCACCGTAAGCTGGTCACAGCGAGCGAAGAGAAGCGCAACTGCGATCGATCGGAACTGGGACGACGACGAGTACAAGGAAGATCAAGTCCAAGCGGTGCTCGGCCCATGCACGGGTATTTTCGGAACTGACTGCTCGGTCACACTAGGGCACCGTAGCGTCAAGCCTTGTTGAGGTCGGCTGCAAAGATGTCGCTCCAAGGTCAGGAAACCGCTGCGGGGACTCCCGTTCGTGCCTTCTGTTGCCCGCGCTTCCTGCTGCGCGCGATCGGCCGCCAGGAGCGGTAGAGGATCAAGAGGATCAGCAGGCTGACATAGATATATTGCTCGAGACTGAGGACCTTGGTCGACAGCGCGAAATGCAGCGCGCCGCAGGCCGCCACGATATAGACGAGGCGGTGGAGGCGGACCCAGTTCGGGCCGAGGCGGCGGATCGAGAAATTGTTGGATGTCAGCGCAAGCGGAATGAGCAGCGTCATGCCCGCCATGCCGAACATGATGAAGGGGCGTTTCACGACATCGTCGATGACGGCTTGAATGATGAAGGCCTGGTCGAGCACCATGTAGACGGTGAAGTGCATCGCGACATAGTAGAAACAGAGCAGGCCGAGGGCGCGGCGGTAGCGCAAATAGTTCCAGCCTAAGAGCTCGCGGGCAGGGCTGACGGCAAGCGTCAGGATCAGGAAGCGGATTGCCCAGAGGCCGAGGAAAAGCTCGAAGATCTTCACCGGATCGGCGCCGAGCCCGCCTGTGGCGCCGAGGTAGAAATACCAGGCGGCAGGCAGGAGACCCACGACATAGAGCGCCCAGACGGAGGCAGGCTGCCAGCGTTTCGGTAGCGCGAGCGGAAATTCAGCCATCAGAAATTCGCCTTCAGGTCCATGCCGGCATAGAGGCTCGCGACCTCATCGGCGTAGCCGTTGAAGGGCAGCGTCGGATGGCGGCTGGCACCGAAGAAGCCGCTTTCGCCGATGCGGCGTTCGCTCGCCTGGCTCCAGCGCGGATGGTCGACTGCCGGGTTGACATTGGCATAGAAGCCATATTCCTGCGGGTTGGTTACCTGCCAGGTGTTCTTCGGCTGCTGGTCGGTGAGCGTGATCTTCACGATCGACTTGATGCCTTTGAAGCCGTATTTCCACGGCACGACCAGGCGGATCGGCGCGCCGTTCTGGTTCGGCAGCGTCTGGCCGTAGAGCCCCACGGCAAGCAGCGTCAGCGGATGACGGGCTTCGTCGAGGCGCAGGCCCTCGACATAGGGCCATTCGAGCGACTGGAAGATGCCCTTCTGGCCCGGCATCTCGTCCGGGCGGACGACGGTTTCGAAGGCGACGTATTTGGCGCTGCCCAGCGGCTCCACCTTGTCGAGCAGGGCTGCGAGCGGGAAGCCGTCCCACGGGATCACCATCGACCAGGCCTCGACGCAGCGCATGCGATAGATGCGCTCCTCGATCGGGAATTCCTTGATGAGCGCTTCGATGTCGAAGGACCCTGGCTTGGCGACCATTCCATCGACCTCGACGGTCCAGGGCAGGGGCTTGAAGTCGCCGGAAAGCGCTGCGGGGTCTCCCTTGTCGAGGCCGAATTCGTAGAAGTTGTTATAGGTCGTCACATCCTTCAGCGGCGTCGTCTTCTCGTCGACCTTGTACTTGCTCTCGATGACGGAAAGTGCCGCGGCGCTTGCCTTGCCGGCACCATAGAGCGCCACGGCGCTGAGTGTTGCAGCCCCGAGAAACTCGCGGCGGCGGAGATAGACCTGGCGCGGCGTGATCTCCGAAGACGAGATCTTTGGCGGATGATAAGCCGGCATTTCGAAATCCTCCTGGGCAAGAACGGCCCGATATCTCAATAAACGCATCAGCAGCGTCTTTGGATGACTGTGTAGGCCTTGAAGATTGCTTTCGGGAAGCCAATTTTTTGTGTTCGGGTGTGATGGAATAGCCTGTAACAAAAGGCTGCGACCCGCCGTATATGTACGATGGGCGCAAACCGGCGGCGTACCGGATTTGCCCTTGCCGGTAGTGACAGCCCCCGCCGATTGGATTAGGACAATTCCAAAATGCAGCGACTGCCGGCCAGCAAGCTTTCTTGCCGTCCCGCATCGTCCGCGCAATTTCCGCAGATCGAGGAAGAAACCGATGCCAGCTTACCGTTCCAGAACCACGACCCACGGCCGCAACATGGCGGGCGCGCGCGGCCTTTGGCGCGCGACGGGCATGAAGGATTCGGACTTCGGCAAGCCGATCATCGCGGTGGTGAATTCCTTCACCCAGTTCGTGCCCGGCCACGTGCACCTCAAGGACCTCGGCCAGCTCGTCGCCCGCGAGATCGAAGCGGCCGGCGGTGTTGCCAAGGAGTTCAACACGATCGCCGTCGACGACGGCATCGCCATGGGCCATGATGGCATGCTCTATTCGCTGCCGTCGCGCGAACTGATCGCCGACAGCGTCGAGTACATGGTCAACGCCCATTGCGCCGACGCCATGGTCTGTATCTCGAACTGCGACAAGATCACCCCCGGCATGCTGATGGCGTCGCTGCGCCTCAACATCCCGACTATCTTCGTTTCCGGCGGCCCGATGGAAGCCGGCAAGGTTATTCTGCAGGGCAAGACGCATACGCTCGATCTGGTCGATGCCATGGTTGCCGCAGCCGACGACAAGATGAGTGACGAGGATGTTCAGACGATCGAGCGCTCGGCCTGTCCTACCTGCGGCTCGTGCTCTGGCATGTTCACGGCCAATTCCATGAACTGCCTGACAGAAGCGCTCGGCCTGTCGCTGCCCGGCAACGGCTCGACGCTTGCAACCCATGCGGACCGCAAGCGCCTCTTCGTCGAGGCCGGCCACCTGATCGTCGATCTCGCCCGCCGTTACTACGAACAGGACGACGAAATGGCCCTGCCGCGCAGGATCGCCTCGAAGCAGGCATTCGAAAACGCCATGACGCTCGATATCGCCATGGGCGGCTCGACAAACACCGTTCTGCACATTCTGGCTGCCGCCCATGAGGGCGAGGTCGATTTTACGCTGGCGGACATCGACGCGTTGTCGCGCCGCGTGCCCTGCCTCTCCAAGGTCGCGCCCGCCAAGGCGGACGTGCACATGGAAGACGTCCACCGCGCCGGCGGCATCATGTCGATCCTCGGCGAACTCGACAAGGGTGGCCTGCTGAACCGCGATTGCCCGACCGTTCATGCCGAGACGCTGGGCGATGCCATCGACCGCTGGGACATCACCCGCACCAGCAGCGAGACGGTTCGCGATTTTTATCGCGCGGCCCCCGGCGGCATCCCGACCCAGGTCGCCTTCAGCCAGAGTGCCCGCTGGGAAGAGCTGGATACCGACCGCGAAAATGGCGTCATCCGCTCGGTCGAACATCCGTTCTCGAAGGATGGCGGCTTGGCCGTCCTCAAGGGCAACCTCGCGCTCGACGGCTGCATCGTCAAGACCGCGGGCGTCGATGAATCTATCCTGAAATTCTCCGGTCCGGCCAAGGTCTTCGAAAGCCAGGATGCGGCCGTGAAGGGCATTCTCAGCAACGAAGTCGTGGCGGGCGATGTGGTCGTGATCCGCTACGAGGGCCCGAAGGGTGGCCCCGGCATGCAGGAAATGCTCTATCCGACCAGCTACCTGAAGTCGAAAGGTCTCGGCAAGGCCTGCGCGCTGATCACCGATGGCCGCTTCTCCGGCGGCACGTCCGGCCTCTCGATCGGCCACGCTTCGCCTGAAGCGGCAAACGGTGGCACGATCGGCCTCGTGCGTCCCGGCGACATGATCGATATCGACATTCCGAACCGAACAATCAGCCTGCGTGTCAGCGACGCCGAGCTTGCGACCCGCCGTTCCGAGCAGGAAGAGAAGGGTTGGCACCCGGCCGAACACCGCAGGCGCAACGTCACGACGGCACTGAAGGCCTACGCGGCCTTCGCGACGAGCGCGGACCGCGGTGCGGTGCGGGACCTCGGCGGCCGCTGAAAAAGCTGCAAGATTTAATCGAACGACGGCGCCTCTGGAATGCGGCGCCGTTTTTGTTTGTATGCTCGGGAAAATATGGAGCACCTTGCATTCCGTAAGGAAATTCCTTACTTTCGGCATGGAGGTGAGACCCTATGATTGCCAGCAAATTGACGAGCAAGGCACAGACGACGATACCGCAAGCTGTCCGCACGGCCCTTCATCTGAAGGAAGGGGACTCGATCATCTATACTTTGGAGGCCAACGGCCGGGTGACGATATCGCGCGCTCCACATGAGACGCCATTGGAAGATCCATTCGGCACTTTCTCCGAATGGGACAGCGAGGCGGATCGCAGAGCCTATGCCGATCTTTAAGCAGGGCGACATCGTTCGGGTGCCTTTTCCCTACACTGATCGCGACACCCGCCAGCGCAGGCCGGCGCTCGTCGTATCGGCTGGTCAGATCGGTGAAAACGCTGCGCTGCTCTGGGTCGTGATGATCACTTCAGCGGAGAACCGGCGGCCCTGGAATGGCGATGTCGCGATTCCCGATTACGCCGCTTCTGGATTACCCGCTCCCTCGGTCGTCCGTCCGGTGAAAATCGCCACGGTCGAAAGCCGCCATGTCGAAACGATCGGCAAATTGTCGGACTCGACGGTGGGGGTAGTCCTGACCCAGGTGCGGGCTCTGATCGAGGGCTGACCAGATACCGATACAGCTACAGCGGCCGGTTGATGTTCTTGTAGGTCTCTTCGAACTGCTTCATCCGCTCGTCATAGGCGGCCTTGATGCAGGCAGCATCAGCCTTGCATTCTTGGCGCTTTTTCAGCCAGGCCGTCTGCTCGTCCTGCAGCGTGCCGCGCGAGCCCATCGCGAGGAGGCCCGAAAGAAGATCGAACGTCGTCGTCATCCGCACGTCGGCGTCGTTGAGCGCGCGGTTGTCGCAGATCACTTTCTCATCCGGCTTCAGTTCCTTTGCATCGCAGTCGAAGCTCGCGGCCCAGGTCGCGCCAGAGCCCAAGCCAGTTGCGGAAATGGCGAGGATGGCGAGGGTGAGGGAACGTCTCATGCAAGTCTTCCTGTTCTCGGGAATGCGGGGCGCCTCAAAGGAACGCCAACACCAGAAAGATGAAGCAGCAGGCCCAGACGGCAAGGACGAAAAGAAGCCCCGCTCTGCTACGGCCCGGACGGCTGGCGCACAATTCGGCCTCCTTCCTGAGTTCGGCCATGATCTGCGGCGGGACGAGCTTGACGGCGAGCAGAATGCCGAGCGGCAGGATGACGAGGTCGTCGAGATAGCCGAGGACCGGGATGAAATCCGGGATCAGGTCGACAGGTGAAAGCGCATAGGCGGCCACTGCTGCAGCCGCCGCCTTGGCAAGCCATGGAACGCGTGGGTCACGAGCGGCAAGCCATAACGCGGCGATGTCACGCTTCAGTGACTTCGCCCATGTTTTCGCTTTTGATATCAGTTCCATGCCGCAAGTTCCTCATGTGCTTTCAAACCTGTCTTATTCCTCCATGCTTCCGCCCTCTTTCCTTTCTAGCGTCCAGCGCTACAACACTTTCTCAATACGAATTTCAAAAGGGATCCCAATGCAAGGCCTGTTGAAACGCGCTTCCATCTCGCTCTTTGCGTTGGTCGTCGCTGTGCCGCTTGGCGCATATGCGCAGGATGCGAAGACCGTACCGCAGAGCCGGACGGAAATGCAGCTTTCCTTCGCGCCGCTCGTCAAGCAGACGTCAGGCGCTGTGGTAAATGTCTACGCAGAGAAGATCATCCAGCGCCAATCTCCCTTCGCAGGCGACCCCTTCTTCGAGCAGTTCTTCGGCCAGCAGATGCCGAATCGCACCGAGAAGCAATCCTCGCTCGGCTCCGGCGTCATCGTCGAGGCCGACGGCACGGTGGTGACCAACAACCACGTCGTCGAAGGCGCGGACGACATCAAGGTGGCTCTGTCGGACGGCCGCGAGTTTCCCTGTAAGGTCGTGCTCCGCGATGACCGGTTCGATCTCGCAGTGCTGAAGATCGAAACAAAGGCGAACTTCCCGGCGCTTGCGATCGGCAATTCGGATGCGGTGGAAGTCGGTGATCTGGTGCTTGCGATCGGCAACCCCTTTGGCGTCGGCCAGACGGTGACGAGCGGCATCGTTTCGGCGCTGGCGCGCAACCAGGTGGTCAAGAACGAGTTCGGCTTCTTCATCCAGACCGACGCCTCGATCAATCCGGGCAACTCGGGCGGCGCGCTGATGAACATGAAGGGCGAACTGATCGGCATCAACACGGCAATCTTCTCGCGTGGCGGCGGCTCGAACGGCATTGGCTTTGCGATCCCTGCCAACCTGGTGAAGGTGTTCCTGGCATCGGCTGATGCCGGCTTAAAGTCGTTCGAGCGCCCCTATGTCGGCGCCACTTTCGATGCGGTGACCTCCGAGGTGGCCGAGGCGCTCGGCCTCGACAAGGCGCGTGGCGCGCTGATCGTGAAGGTGACGGATGACGGTCCCGCGGCCAAGGCCGGGCTGAGGACCGGCGAGATCGTGACAGCCGTAAACGGCGTTCCGGTCGAGCATCCCGATGCGCTCCTCTATCGACTTACGACGGCAGGCCTCGGCAATTCCGTCAACCTGACTGTGGTCGAAAACGGCGGCGAGCAGCAGGTGGCGCTGAAGCTCGACCGCGCTCCGGAAACCTCGCCACGCGACCAGCGCACGATCGGCGGGCGCACACCCTTCACCGGCACCGTCGTCGAGAACCTCTCGCCGCGCGTGGCCGACGAACTGCGCATGCCGACCGAATCGACCGGCGTCGTCGTCGCCGACGTGAAGGACGGCTCGCCAGCGGCGCGTCTCGGCTTCGAGCCAAAAGACATCATCGTTTCGATCAACGGCGCGCCGGTGAAGACAACGGAGGAATTGGTGCAGATGGCCGACACGGATCCCGGCTTCTGGCGCGTCGAGATCGAGCGCGACGGCCAGCGGATACGGCAGTTCTTCCGATGAGCGACGATCTCTTCGCACCGCGCATTCCTGAGGAGGTCGCCAACAGGCGGCCTCTGGCCGATCGGCTTCGGCCGCAGACGCTTGCCGACGTCACCGGCCAGGAACATCTGACGGGCGAAGACGGCGTTCTGCGCCGGATGATCGCGAGCGGCTCGCTCGGTTCGATGATCTTCTGGGGTCCGCCCGGCACCGGCAAGACGACCGTTGCCAGGCTGCTTTCCGGTGAAGCGGGCCTCGCCTTCGAACAGATCTCGGCGATCTTCTCCGGCGTCGCCGACCTCAAGAAGGTTTTCGAGGCGGCGCGCCTGCGCCGCATGGACGGCCGCCAGACCTTGCTTTTCGTCGACGAGATCCATCGTTTCAACCGCGCCCAGCAGGACAGCTTCCTGCCGGTCATGGAAGACGGCACCGTCATCCTTGTCGGCGCCACCACCGAAAATCCGTCCTTCGAACTCAACGCCGCGCTTTTGTCCCGCGCCCGCGTGCTGACCTTCAGGTCGCTCGAAGAAGGAAGCCTGGAGGTGCTGCTGAAGCGCGCCGAGACGGCCGAAGGCAAGGCGCTGCCGCTGACGGAAGATGCACGCGCCAGCCTCCTGCGCATGGCGGACGGCGACGGTCGTGCCGTGTTGACGCTTGCCGAGGAGGTCTGGCGTGCTGCCCGCGATGGCGAGAGCTTCGATACCGAGGCTCTCACCCGCATCGTGCAGCGCCGCGCCCCGGTCTACGACAAGGCGCAGGACGGCCACTACAATCTGATCTCCGCGCTGCATAAGTCGGTGCGCGGTTCCGATCCGGATGCGGCGCTCTATTACCTCGCCCGGATGTTCGATGCCGGCGAAGATCCGCTCTATCTCGGGCGGCGGCTGGTGCGCATGGCGGTGGAGGATATCGGCCTTGCGGACCCGCAGGCGCTGGTGATCTGCAATGCGGCCAAGGACGCCTACGATTACCTTGGGTCTCCGGAAGGTGAATTGGCACTGGCGCAGGCCTGCGTCTATCTGGCGACCGCTCCGAAATCCAATGCCCTCTACACGGCCTTCAAGGCGGCCACGCAGGCCGCAAAAGAGAACGGCTCGCTGCTTCCCCCGAAGCATATCCTGAATGCGCCGACCAAGTTAATGAAGGGCGAGGGTTACGGCGAGGGCTATCGCTACGACCACGACGAGCCCGACGCCTTTTCGGGCCAAGATTATTTCCCGGAGAAGATGGGCCGCCAGACCTTCTACGATCCGCCGGAGCGCGGCTTCGAGCGGGATATCCGCAAGCGGCTGGAGTATTGGGCGAAGCTCAGAAAAGAGCGCAATCCGCGCTAGTCACTGTCCGGTGACAAGCTATGAGGCACGCTTCTGGCCCGCCGGCGCGGCGATCAGCTTCACCGAAGATTCGGCAAGCCCATGATGGCCTTCCATATCCACGACCAGATGCCAGTGGCCACTCTCCGGAACGGCGAGCCTGACGGGGGATTTCTTGGCGACGCCGCCGACATATTTGAAGTCGAGAACTTCGGTAAAGCGCTGATAGTTCGGCGCTGTCATCAACCGCACATTGTTCACCGCGTTCAGCGTCACCTCGATAACGGTTCCGGCGCGCTGCTCGTGAAGATCATAATGGGTAAAGCGGAAGTTCGGTTTCGGCATCGGTCTTTGCGGATAGAATCTCTATAGCCGCTAATTTTAGGGGATGCCGGTTAAGGAAGAGTTTGGCTGCATGAGGTCGCAGCGCATCGGGCGCTCCCGCTCTGGGACAGCGAGAGCAGCGCCGGTCAGGGCATCTTACCTTACGGTAGCTGCCAGAGATTGCCGACGATCACGTAGAGTTCGACGCAGGCAAGCACGACGCCGAAGATCATCAGGATCTGCGCCGTACGGCGTTCGCGCATCTGGCTCGTTCCGGTCTTGTGACGCGGCGGAGGAAACGAAAAGGGCGGAAACATCAGGCGCATGGCATTCACCTTCGCATGGATGTCAAAGATTACTGCCGGTGCGGATAGTAAATCCATTCGCGCTAAAGGCTGAAGATATAGGAATCTCATAAAGATAGACCGATGTCTGAGAGCGTATTTGAGAAGTGCATTCCCAGCATGACTCTGCTGTGATTCATTGGGTATCGGATTGATCGGAGGCCGACACGATGGGACGCTGAGCGTAGAATGGCCGGGCAGCCGTGGAATGCAGGCTAGATACGCATTATAAGAAAGGCCGTTTCGACCGAATTCAGGTGAGGCCATGAACCAGGAAATCCGGCTTTTTGGCGCTATTGCGGTCCGACCCGCCGTCCTTGCTCTCATATCCCAGTTCGAAGCGGCTACAGGATTCACAGTTGCGGTCAAGTGGGAGCTCAATCCGACGGTAAAGAAGCAGATTGAAGCTGGGGAACCTTTTGACCTCGTCATCATCAATCCGGACCTGATTGAGGATCTGACCGCCTTGGGAAAAATCAAGGCGGCGAGCCAGGTAGCGTTCGGCCGGATAGCAATGGGGGTGGCGGCCAAGGCAGGCGGTCGACCGCTCAACATCGGGTCCGTGGAAGCATTCGAACATGCGTTGAAGAGCGCCAGATCAATCGCCTACGCCAGTGAAGGAACCAGCGGCGGCTACTTCTCCAGTTTGCTGGAACGCTTGGGAATAGCAGACGAGGTGAAGCCCAAGCTGGTGGCCGTACCAGGAGGGCAGACAGCGCCGGCCGTAGGCCGTGGGGAAGCCGAGCTGGGGGTTGTTCCCGTGACTTCGATTCTCGCCGCCGCTCCCGAGGTCGTGCTTGTCGGTCAGTTTCCGGCAGAACTCCAAAGTTACATTGACTTCGCCATTGGCATCAGCGCCGATTCAAGGGACGCAGAAGCTGCCAAGCAGCTCTCGGAATTTCTGATGTCAACAGCCGCTGATGACATCTTGGCGGCAAAGGGCATCGAGCGCCGCTAAAAGCGTGCTTGATAAACAGCGATCGGCTCACGGCCATCGTCTGATGAGTTTGCGGTGGCGGCGATGGTGGTATTTCCGGTGGCGGACAGGCCTATTGCCGGTTTTCGCGATCGAGCTGTGAGACCAGTGCAAATACCGCCTCGGATACCGGTGTCTGCACGGCAACAAGCCGCCCCAGCGAAACGACCATTCCCGTGAGCGGCACGATTTCCAGCGGCTTTCCGGCCAGCAGATCCTGCAGCATCGATGTGCGCACCGGGCCGAAATGCCGGGACTGCTCGAGGCGCTCCTCGACGGTGACATCGAAACGGGCGCCGAGCGCGGTGCCGACGGCACGCACTTCGCTCATCACCTTGCCGGCGATATCGCAAAGCGCCGGGTTGGCCATGATGTCGCTCATCAACGCGCGCGTCAGGGCGCTAATCGGGTTGAAGGCGGCATTGCCGGTAAGCTTGTTCCAGATTTCGTCGCGGATGCGGTCCGTCGCTGTAATGTTGAGGTCAGCACGGGTGAAGAGCGCAGCGATGGTTTCGAGGTCGGCGGATGTTTCTCCTGATGGTTCACCCAGGATGAAGCGGCCATTGTTCGAGAGCTTCACCTGGCCAGGATTGATCACTTCCGCACCCTGATAGGCAACGCAGCCGATGACGCGTTCCGGGCCGATCAGGCGCCAGAGACGGCCGCTAGGATCGAGTTCCTGCAGCTGCAGTTCGGCATGCGGGCTTTGCCTGTCGCGGTGAAAATACCACCACGGAATGCCGTTCAGGATCATGACGACGCGCGTGCCGTCCTTCAGCAGTTTCGCGATGCCTTCGGCGGCGGGGCCAAGCTGGTGGCCCTTGAGGCCCGTGACGATCAGATCCTGCGGCAGAAGCGCAGACGGGTCGTCCGTCGCGGTGAGGCGGGCGTTGATCGGCGTCTCGGAGCCGGCCTCGAAGAGGTCAAGCCCATTCTTTCTGATCGCATCGAGATGGGCGCTGCGCGCCACCACGGAAACCGTTGCCTCAGCGCCGAGCCCGGCAGCGAGCTTTACTGCCATGGCACCGCCCAGCGCGCCGGCGCCATAGATGCAGATGGTTCTGAAAGTCATGAAAGAACGCTCCGCGATCATTGCTGTCGCGCTAGACCTAGGTCGCGTTCGCCGGATGGCGAGTCGATTTTCAACACCCGCGTCAATGCGCCGTAGCGTCCGCTACAAGTTCATTGCGGCGGAGCTCGTCGATCGCGGCGACAGCATCTTCTGCCGGCCATCCGGCGCGGAGCGCGGCGGCGATCATCTTGACCTCGACCTCCTGCTCCAGCGCCAGAAAGAGCGGCTCCAGCGCTTCCTGGACGGTGAGGATATGCTCGCGCGGCGAGGCCACGGTCTGGCGTGCTGTCGATAAGGGCATCAGAGTTTTCCCCTCCAAGAATCATCGTAAATGCGCGAACGGCAAAAAAGTTCCACAGGACATTTCAGAAAGCGCACATCTTGTGCTTTCGCCCTGCCTCTGCCTTGTTGCGTGCTTAGCCTGACACGCGATTCGGTTTGCCGCAACGAGGGCGGGGACGAGAGCTGGCACAAAGGAGAATATGATGACGGACGCCAAGAGCGGGATTTCGGGATTGCGGCCGCGGATAACGGTGATCGGCGTCGGCGGCGGCGGCGGCAATGCGATCAACAACATGATCTCCGAAAATCTGGAAGGCGTCGATTTCATCGCCGCCAACACGGATGCGCAGGTGCTCGCGACGTCCAAGGCGTCGCGCCGCATCCAGCTTGGCGCGCATGTGACCGAGGGACTGGGTGCCGGATCGCTGCCGGAAGTCGGCCGTGCGGCGGCCGAAGAATCGATCGACGAGATCATGGATCATCTGGCGGGCTCGCACATGTGCTTCGTCACCGCCGGCATGGGCGGCGGCACGGGCACGGGCGCAGCGCCGGTGATCGCGCATGCGGCGCGCTCCGCCGGCATCCTGACGGTCGGCGTCGTCACCAAGCCCTTCACCTTCGAAGGGAACCGGCGCCTGAGAACGGCGGATATCGGCATCGAAGCGCTCAGGCAGGCAGCCGACACCGTGATCGTCATTCCGAACCAGAACCTCTTCCGCATCGCCGATGCGAAGACCACCTTCGCCGACGCCTTCATGACCGCCGACCGCGTGCTCTTTGCCGGTGTTGGCTGCATCACCGACCTGATCGTCAAGGAAGGCCTGATCAATCTCGACTTCGCCGACGTCAAGTCGGTGATGCGCGGCATGGGCCGGGCGATGATGGGAACCGGTGAGTCATCCGGCGACGAGCGCGCGCTGAAGGCCGCCGAAGCGGCGATCGCCAATCCGCTGCTCGACGACATCTCGATGAAGGGCGCTAGGGGAGTGCTGATCTCGATCTCCGGCGGTTCGGACATGACGCTCTTCGAGGTGGACGAGGCCGCAAGCCGCATCCGTGACGAGGTGCAGGACGACGCCGACATCGTCGTCGGCGCGATCTTCGACCGTAATCTCGACGGCAAGTTCCGCGTCTCCGTCGTCGCAACGGGTCTCGACGCTGAGCTCTCCGCATCGGCACCGGACGCCGTCGCTCAGCAGATCCATACGCGGACTCTTCAATAGGCGATTGGGCGCTTCGCCTGGCTTTGCAGCATGGCCATTTCGGTTGCGACCATCAATCGGAGGTCGATCGCCGAAAGTGCCGTGGGCAAAGGCCTTCAACTCGTTGCCGCAGGAGCACCAGATCGAGCAGCGCCCTCAGACGCGGCGGCCTCTTCAGATCGCGATGATAGCCGAGCCAGGTATCCCAGCCCGGCGGCGAGTCGTTAAGCTCCAGTCTTTTAAGGCCGGGGAAGCCGTCGCCGAGGGGACGGGCAGCGCCGCCACGCCTGCACTGCGGGCACAGAGTACGGCCTGGACATCGCGACTGTTGCTTCGCATCGCGATATTGGCGTTGGGAAATTGGCGCTTGAGCCAATCAACCTCCGGCATGGCGGAGAAGCTTGGTCCATCGTCACTATATTGAAGGCCGCGGCCGTCGCCCACAAACGGTTGGCCGGCTGTCCTTCGCTGCATAGAGCCCATATTCGATGTGCAACAGCTTTCGCGATATGATGTCTGGTTCGGTGAACGGACGGATAAGGGCGACGAGATCAGCCTCGCGGCGGAAAAGGTGAGCAGGCGGGCGTCGGTGAGCAGTTCGACAACGATCTTCGGATGGGCAAGCGAGAACTCCGCAAGGATTGGCGAGAGAACGTGCAGGCCGAACCATTCGAGCAAGAAATACGCAGCATGCCTTCCAGTTCGAGGACGCTGCCAGCAAGCGGCCGCTCGAGCGCAACCGTTTCCTCCTCGACGCGCAGGCAGGAAGCCAGGCGATATTCCCCGTCCGCTCCACGAACCGGCTGCAGCCGGCAGGTGGTGGAAAGCGCCGGAGCGATTGCAGGGCTGCGTCAGGCAAGTCCCATGACTGGGCGACCGACGGTGAGGGCCTTGCGCAGGTTGGGGTCGAGCCGTTCGGCGTAGACATGGTCCGGTGCCGCGCCCAACGCATCCAGCATCTTCGAGAAGAAGCAGCGGGCTGCCGCTGCCGCGGTGATGTCGAAGATCTCGGCATCGGTGAGCCCGTGCTTTTTTAGCCCGTCGACATCCTGCTGCGTCACCGAGGTTGCGTCGCGCACCACCTTGGCGGAAAAGGCCATGACGGCGCGCTCGACGGCATCGATCGGCGCCTTTTCCGTCTCGTTCGCGACGGCTGCCAGTCCGTCATTGGTGAAGCCTTCACGCAACAGCACAGAGCCGTGCGCCAGCATGCAATACGAGGACTTGAGCTCCTTTGCCGCCGCCAGCGTCACCAGCTCGTAGCGCCTGGGGCTCATATGGCTGCGGATGCTCGAAAGCAGCGTGCCCCAGTGCTCCATAACCTCGGGCCGGTGCCCGAAGGTGCGGTACATGTTCGGCAGATAGCCGTAATTCGACTCGGCGGACGCGTACATGGACGCGGTCTTCTCGCTGGCGGATGCATCGGGGGTGTGGATGAAGGGCATGCGTGATCCTCCTCTGTTTATGTATGAAGGATAGACTGAAAAATGCGGACGGCAATCTATTCGAGGAAGCTAAGATCGAATCCGCCCCCCGGACACCCAGCGCCGGTTTTCCGCTGCGACGCGACCCTGCGGATCCGAAATCTCCTGTAGTGAAAAGAGTCATCTGACGGCCTCTTCTGTTGGTGGCGGGATGCGAGGCGTCGGGTAGGAATTGGTAGAAGAAGCTTCGGCAGCCCCGATCGCGACTGCCATCAGCCCCAAAGCGGCATGCGCTGACGTCTGCACGAACTCGCGTCGCGATCGGCTGAAGCGATGATTGCGTTCGTTGGTGCTCATGGCTTGCTCCTGACCGGCCATTTCCAGTTCCGGACCTCCGGCATGTCCTCGCCGTATTCCCGGACATAGGCCTGGTGTTCGGCGAGTTTCGCATGCAGCCGGTCGAGAATCTCCGGCACCTTCTCCTTCAGCCCGGGGACGCGCTGGATGGCTTCAATGGCGAGGTGGAAGCGGTCGAGCTCGTTCAGCACCGTCATGTCGAAAGGCGTCGTCGTCGTCCCTTCCTCGATGAAGCCGCGCACGTGGATGTTTTCGTGGTTGGTGCGTTTGTAAGTCAGCCGGTGGATGAGGTAGGGATAGCCGTGATAGGCGAAGATCACCGGCTTGTCCTTCGTGAAGATCCGGTCGAATTCATCGTGCTCCAGCCCGTGCGGATGCTGCTCCTTGGATTGCAGCGCGAGCAGGTCGACGACGTTGACGACGCGCATCTTCAGATTGGGGATCATCTCGCGAAGGAGGCTGACGGCGGCCAGTGTTTCCATCGTCGGCACGTCGCCAGCGCAGGCCATGATCACGTCGGGCGCGATCGTGTTGTCCTCGTTGCTCGCCCATTCCCAGATGCCGATGCCGGCCTTGCAGTGCTCGATCGCCTCATCCATCGTCAGATATTGCGGCTCCGTCTGCTTGCCGGCGACGATGACGTTGATGCGGTCGTAGGTCTTCAGGCAATGGTCGCCGACCCAGAGCAGCGTATTGGCATCCGGCGGCAGGTAGATGCGCACGGTATCGGCCTTCTTGTTGGCGACGAGATCGACGAAGCCCGGATCCTGGTGGGAAAAGCCGTTGTGATCCTGCCGCCAGACATGCGAGGTCAGCAGGTAGTTGAGCGAGGATATCGGCTTTCGCCATTCCAGCTCGCGGGTGACCTTCAGCCATTTGGCATGCTGGTTGAACATGGAATCGATGATGTGGATGAAGGCTTCGTAGCACGAGAAGAGGCCGTGCCGGCCGGTCAGCAGATAGCCTTCCAGCCAGCCCTGGCAAAGATGCTCGCTCAAGACCTCCATCACGCGGCCGTCGGGGGAGAGATGCACGTCATAGGGCTCGATGCCTTCCATCCAGACGCGATCAGTCACTTCGAAGACGCTGCCGAGGCGGTTCGATTCCGTCTCGTCGGGGCCGAAGATGCGGAAATTCGCGTTCGCGGCGTTGAGCTTCAGCACATCGCGCAGATAGTGGCCGAGAATTTCGGTCGACTGCACGGCCTGGCTGCCGCGGTCTCCAATCCTGATCTCGTAATTGCGGATATCGGGAACGGAGAGTTCCTTGCGCAGCAGACCGCCATTGGCATGCGGGTTGGCTCCCATCCGGCGGCGGCCTTTGGGCGCCAGAGCGCGCAGATCATCCTTCAGGCGCCCGTCCGCATCGAAGAGGTCTTGCGGATCATAGCTGCGCATCCAGTCTTCGAGGATTTTCCTGTGGCCGTCGTCGCCGCGGCAGTTGGAGACCGGCACCTGATGGGCGCGCCAGAATCCCTCGACCTTCTTGCCGTCGACTTCCTTCGGCCCTGTCCAGCCTTTCGGGCTGCGCAGCACGATCATCGGCCAGCGCGGCATGCCGGAGCCACCTGAGCGCGTTTTCGCCTGGATGTCCGTGATCCGGTCGAACACCGCGTCGAAGACTGCCGCCATCTTCCTGTGCATGTCGGGCGGCTCGTGTCCCTCGACGAAGAAGGGCTCATAGCCATACCCCTGGAAAAGATCGCGGAGATCATCTTTGCTGGCGCGGGCGAGAATCGTGGGGTTGGCGATCTTGTAGCCGTTGAGGTGGAGGATCGGCAGCACCGCGCCGTCGCGGGCGGGGTTCAGGAACTTGTTCGAATGCCAGCTGGCGGCAAGCGGGCCGGTTTCGGCCTCGCCGTCGCCGACGACGCAGGCGACGATCAGCTCCGGATTGTCGAAGGCGGCGCCATAGGCGTGGACGAGGGCATAGCCGAGCTCGCCGCCCTCATGGATCGAGCCGGGCGTTTCGGGTGCTGCATGGCTCGGAATGCCGCCAGGAAAGGAAAACTGGCGGAAGAGCTTGCGCATGCCTTCCGCATCCTCGGAAATATCCGGATAGATCTCGCTGTAGGTGCCTTCGAGATAGGTGTTGGCGACCATGCCCGGCCCGCCATGGCCGGGTCCGCACATGTAGATGACGTCGAGGTCGCGGGCGCGGATCATTCGGTTGAGGTGCGCATAGATGAAGTTCAGTCCCGGCGTCGTGCCCCAGTGGCCGAGCAGGCGCGGCTTGATATGCTCGGGCTCCAGCGGTTCGCGCAACAGCGGATTGTCCAAAAGGTAGATCTGGCCGACGGAGAGGTAGTTGGCGGCCCGCCAGTAGCGGTCGAGCAGCTTGAGGTCGGCGTCAGAAAGCGTGGAAGGGGCGGTGTTCGAGGCGTGCTGTTCCATGGATTTCCCCTGTTCGAAACGTGTTCAGGTTCAACTCTAGCGGCCTGCGCCGGGCCGTTTCTTGATCTGGATCACCCTGCACCGAGAATAGCGAGCGCCTCGTCGGCGATAACCTGCTCCTCGTCGGTGGGGATGACGAGCGCGGCGATCCTGCTGTCGCCCGCGCTGATGACCGCCGCGTTAGCCTCGTTCCGGCTATCGTTGAGATGAAGGCCCATCCAGCGGAGATGGGCGGCGACGCGGCGCCTGATCTCCGGTTGATTTTCGCCGACACCGGCGGTGAAGACGACCGCGTCCAGGCCGCCGAGCGTCACCGCCATGCGGCCGATCTCGCCGGCGATGCGGAAGCAGTAGAGGTCGATGGCCTGGGCGGCTTCCGGCCGCTTGTCCTTCAGAAGAACCCGGGTGTCGCCGCTGATACCGGAGACGCCCAGCAGGCCGCAGGCATGATAGAGGAAGTCTTCCAGTTCCCCGGGATCACGCTTTCCCTTCCGCATGAGATAGAGGAGGGCGCCGGGATCGAGCCATCCCGGCCGCGTCGCCATCGGGATGCCGTCAAGCGCCGAGAACCCCATACTGCAATCACGGCTGATGCCGCCCTCAAGGGCGCAGAGGCTCGCTCCGCTGCCGAGATGGGCGGCCACGACCCTTCCGCCGGCCACCTCCGGCGCCTGCCGCTTCAGCGCGCTGGCGATGAACTTGTAGGACAAGCCATGAAAGCCGTAGCGCCGCACGCCTTCGTCATGCAGCGAGCGCGGGATCGCCAGGCGTCGGACGAGGTCGTCCTGCGTCGTGTGGAAGGCCGTATCAAAGGACGCCGTCTGCAGTATCTGGGGTCGCAGCTCCTTTAGCGCGCGGATCACCCGCAGCGCCTGCGGCTGGTGCAGCGGGGCAAGCGGAACCATCGCATCGATCGCACCGATAGTCCGTGCGTCGAGCGCTGCGGCCTCATGGAACCGAAGGCCGCCATGGACGACTCGGTGCGACGCGAGCCTTAGGGAGCCGGGCGGCAGATGAGCCAGCAAGTGATGCAGCGTGCCTTCGATGACCTCGGCGAACCGCTCGCCATTGCCGCCCGGAAGCGGGCGCTCGAAGCGGTCGTCTCCCAGCGAATAGCGCAGGACAAGCTTGCTGTCGTCGAAGTCGATCTTTCCTTTGCCGATCGGCCGGGCGGTGCCTGTGCCGGCATCGAAGATGCCGATCTTCAGCGTCGACGATCCGGCATTGAAGGTCAGGCAAACTGTATCGGCATCCATGCTCGGCCTCTGCGTGGAGGTCCGGCGGCAGGAATAACCGCCGGCTCCGATTGTCATCTAGGGCCTTTCACAGTCACGTAAACCACGGTGCGGCGTCGCGACAAGGCGTGATCCAGCGCCGTTGCGACAGCCTCAGGCGCAGACATTCAGTTTTGAACGTCGCTTGGCAGTTCGAGCGGGGACGGGCAGGGCGCAGAATCCAGCGCACACTGGGCGGATTGCATCACAGGCTACACGGCCATATCCGGACTTCGGGACGTGCATACCGAGCAGAGTTTGGAGATATGCTGAAGGATACTGATTTCGCGTTCATGGGCGCTGGCGAAGCGCGCTATGGCTGCTTCAGCATCGTGACGGGACGCTGATTTCACGCTGGAGCCGCCGAAACTACGGCAACGCCCGATCAGCCGCTGTGGGGGAACGATATCGTAGTTTGGAGGGTTTAAAGCAGCTAGAGCGCACCAATGGCGCGCTCTAGCGAAAAACTGGCTCCCCGGGCCGGATTCGAACCGGCGACCTGTCGATTAACAGTCGAATGCTCTACCGCTGAGCTACCAGGGATCACCGCTTGCGGCGGCGTGAGTGGGCTAATACAAATGCTTGCTCGATTTGCCAAGCGGTTTTTTCAAAAAAATGACATCCGCTTGTATTCGCGGCGTTTGTCCCCATCTCCTGTGCATGACTGACGGGAAAGACAATAGCAGAAACCGGCGCGAAAAGCACTTCGGCATCGATCATACGACGGGAAAGCTCGTTCTCGGTTCCCTTCACATACCGTTGCCGCGCTCGCGCATTGCCCGCGTATTCATAGGCGTACTGCTGATTGTGTGCGGCATCCTGGGTTTTCTGCCCGTTCTCGGCTTCTGGATGCTGCCACTCGGTTTCATCGTTCTTTCGCACGACCTACCGATCGCTCGCAGATGCCGCCGCCGATTCTCCATCTGGTGGCACCGGCGGCGGAAGCCTGCCGGTTGATCGTGCGAAGTGGCGGGCGAAGGCACGGATGCGAGGTTGCCGGAGCGCGATTTTCGGCTGCACTTGCTGCAAGCATTCGCAATGCGCGTTTTTCCGGATTGGCCTCTTGCGCGCTTCGTGGATTCGTTCTAAACGCCCGCCATCACTCGCCTTGCATACAGCAAATCGGATGGCCTCGTGGCGGAGTGGTGACGCAGAGGACTGCAAATCCTTGTACCCCGGTTCAATTCCGGGCGAGGCCTCCAAATTTCTCAATGCTTTAGCATTTCGGCGTTAGACACAATTTCGGAAGGTGTCTAAGCCGGTTGGCAAGCTTTTGCCGCGAGTGATCGGTAGGGCTCACTTGTGGACGCATTGGCCGCGTCTAATTTCATTTCGATTTTTAGGTTTGGAGTACCTCGCGATCATACCGGCCGGGCACCTCTTGTCGTCGTACAGAACGTTCTCGCCCGGAGCTAATGACGAAACGGTCGGCTTTTGCGTTACGACCTTCGTTGCAGCCTCTGCTGGCACGAAGTCAGCCAGGAACAGAACTGCCCATGCGAAAAAAATGATTATCATGCGTTTCATTGTCCCCTCCATATATTCATGAATGTTAATATATAGCGAAAGTGGACATGCAAGGAACCTTCGCAATCGGATTAGCCCGCCACCGTAACCGTCCGGACGTTTTCTACGCGGATGCATCCAGCGCCCCCCGCCAAGTAATTATTTGACAAACAACCATATATTTGAAAATGAGGGGGTTCATCCAGGAGCAAACCTCCAAGGCAAAAGCCGGCCTCTGCGGCCTGGCTGCTTTGCCGAAATCAGTCCGCTGTGATCCGACATGCCGGCCATTGAGCAGGAAATTCGACAAGACGCGCGCATTCCGTCCGGCTACAGCGTTCAGGAACTTCTGGCGTCGCCGCTGTTTGCAACGTCGCTGACGGACGCGGCAAGCCGGCTTATCGGCATCTATCATGAGGCGCCGCGCGCGGTGCGCTATACCTCCGACCTGCGCCGCTGGCTTGTCGCTCAGGCGGCACTGGCCTTTTATTTCGAAAACAGAACGGGTTTGAGCCGTGAGGATTTGACGGTAACGCCTTACCGAGTTCGGGCCTGCACGGGCCGCTGCACGAATTCGCCAGCAGGAATACGATCGCTTCCTACATGGCGCAGATGCGCCAGTACAAGCTCTTCACCGAACGGGAAAGCCGCGACAAGCGATTGCGGCCGCTGGTGCTTTCCGAGGCAGCGGAGCATCTTATCCGCAACTGGTTCGACAGCCACATGGCATCGCTTGACCAGTTGGATGGAGGCGAGCGGCTTGCTCTTTCTCAGGCCGACCCGCGCCTGCTCTATTACGCTCATCCGCCCGCTGCCCGGGCGCTCATCGCCGATCCGCGCTGGAACGATCCGCCGGAAAGCGTAAAGACCTTCACGTTTACCAATCTCGGCAGCAATGTGATTCATGATCTGGTTGCTCGCTTTCCATCCGCCAGCACGCTGTCGGAACGATGCTACGTCGGTGAACTGAAGCCGGGGACGCTTGCAAGCCGTTACCATGTCTCGCGTACGCAGATCGTGCGCGTGCTGAACCGTGCGAAAGCCCTCGGCGACATCGGCTGGGACGGATCGCAATATGGCGACAATTTTTGGATTTCCGCTCGCCTGATCGAAGATTACCGGCGGTGGCAGGCCGTCAAGTTCGAAGCGCTGTCGAGGTCGATACAAGACGCTTGCGTGCGGCTATACGCATAGGGCGGCGTTCAGGTGCCGCTGCACTTCGCAACTCTCTGCGCACTGAACGCTATCGTGTCGTTTCGCTGTCCAACAGCCCGCAGCAGAATATGGCGATGAGCGCTGCGATGATGAAGAAGTCGAACAGCGTAAGATACTCGAAAAAGGCAGACATGGCCTGCACCTCCTCCATTTCCTCCGGTTGCAAGAATACCACAAACCACGTCTTTGTTCCAAACAAGAGTTGCAGCCGTGGCCGCGCCTGAGGGCAGCCGGCTCAAGCGGGATTCTTGCCGCAGTTGCTTATGTGCCTTGAAAGCGCACGCCGCGGAGATTAAGAGGACGGGTGACAATGCCGCGTTCAAGGGGCGAGAGGATATGATGGATTTCGAAGCAGCACGCGCAAAGATGGTCGACAACCAGATCCGTACGACGGACGTCACGTCGCATTCGGTGCTGACGGCCTTCCTGACGGTGCCGCGCGAGGTTTTCGTGCCGGAGAAGTCCAAGGCTCTCGCCTATGTCGACAACGATGTCGAAATCTCGTCGGCAGCGGACGGCAAGCGGGCGCGCTTCCTTATGGAGGCTTCGCCGCTGGCAAAGCTGCTGCAGCTCGCTGCCATCACCGAGGATGATGCAGTTCTCGAAGTCGGCTGCGGCACGGGTTATACCTCGGCCCTGCTGTCGATGATTGCCGGTTCGGTCGTCGCCCTTGAATGCGACGAGACGCTCGCAGCCGAAGCGAAGAATAATCTTGCTGGTTACACGAACGTCTCCGTCGTCACCGGCGCCCTGGAGCAGGGCAACAGTGCCGGCGCACCCTACGACCTGATCTTCATCAACGGCTCCGTGGAGGAGGTTCCGGCAGCGCTTCTCGGCCAGCTCGCCGAAGGCGGCCGCCTCGTTACCGTCCAGGGCTACGGCCACGCGGCCCGCGCCAAGGTGTTCTTCAGCGAGAATGGCGCTGTTTCGGAAAATGTGTTCTTCAACGCTTCGGTCAAGCCACTGCCGGGCTTTGCCAAGGTTCGAGAGTTCGTCTTCTGAGCGTATTTTTTTGGCTTTTATGCAACGGGCGCCTTAGGCGCCCGTTTTGTTTTCCGCCTGTCGCAAAAGCTTGGCGGCGCCGGCGTAGACTGCCGCAACAAAGCTGTGCACGGGCACATTCATTTGATTCGCGCTGATTTTTTTCATGTCTGGGGTATTCTAAGGTCGGGGTGATTCGGATGCCCACTCCACGCAATCCGATCGTTGTTGCAGGGATAACGGGGATAGATATGGCTCAGCCAAGCGTAGTGCGTGAACCGTCCATGGAAGAGATTCTGGCGTCGATCCGCCAGATCATCGAGAGCAATGAGCCGGGCGCGGGCAGGGCGATTTCGCCGTCCCTGCCGCCCGTCTATGGTGCCGACGACGAGGAGAGCGACTCCAACATCCATCTGACGGTTGACGAGACTTACGCTGACGTCGAGTTCCCCGAGCCTATGATGCCGTCCGATCCGCGTTTCGTTGCGGCGAATTCGGCAGGCAGCCGCGAAGCGGAAGCGCCGGCGCGCGCGATGTCGCTTGCCGATGTCGCAGCCCGTGTTCGCGCCGCCTCGGAGCGTACCACACCGCAGCCGCAGCGCGAAGCGCCGCCGGTCTTCCGTCAGCCGGAGCCGGTCGGACGCCTGGAGCAGGAAATCCACCGTCCGGTGGAAGCTCTCTCGGCTCCTGCCGTTGCTCCGCCGCTGGCAGTAATGCCGGCACCGGCCGTTGCGCAGGCAGAACGAGTTGAAATGCCGCAGCCGGCCGTCGCAGAACCGGCGCCGCAGCCGCAGGCGGTTGTCCCGCCGGCAATCGCATCTGCAGAAAGCCGTCTGCCGGGCGTTGCCGGAGAGGCCCAGGGCCTGATTTCGCAGAGTGCGGGCCAGCAGATCGCGCGCTCGTTTGAGGAGCTGGCGCTGGCGATCGATGGCGCCGAGCGCCGGTCGCTGGACGAGATTGCCGAGGACATGCTGCGTCCGATGCTACGCGAGTGGCTGGACGACAACCTGCCGACGCTCGTCGAGCGGCTGGTGCGCGAAGAGATCGAACGCGTGGCGCGCGGTCCGCGCCGCTGACTGGAACCGCTTTTTATCGAACAAGCCGCTCCGGTCTCCGGGGCGGCTTTTTTATTGACTTGCCGTCAGCCATCCTATTTACAACCCCCATCCTAAAACCCCGAAGTTTGGTCATAAAATGCTCGACAAGACCTATGATTCCACCGCAGTCGAACCGAAAATCGCCGCGAAATGGGATGAAGCCGATGCGTTCCGCGCGGGCGCCAACAAGAAGCCCGGCGCCGAGACCTTCACGATCGTCATTCCGCCGCCGAATGTCACCGGTTCGCTGCATATGGGTCATGCGCTGAACAACACGCTGCAGGACATCATGATCCGCTTCGAGCGCATGCGCGGCAAGGATGTGCTCTGGCAGCCGGGTATGGACCATGCGGGCATCGCCACACAGATGGTCGTCGAGCGCCAGTTGATGGAGCGGCAGCTCCCTGGCCGCCGCGAGATGGGCCGTGACGCCTTTGTGGACAAGGTCTGGGAGTGGAAAGCGGAGTCGGGCGGCCTGATCTTCAACCAGCTGAAGCGCCTCGGCGCCTCCTGCGACTGGTCGCGCGAGCGGTTCACGATGGACGACGGGCTCTCGGAGGCGGTTCTCGAGGTTTTCGTCACGCTCTACAAAGAGGGGCTGATCTACAAGGACAAGCGCCTCGTCAACTGGGACCCGCGGCTTCTGACGGCGATCTCCGACATGGAAGTCGAGCAAGTGGAGGTCAAAGGCAATCTCTGGCACTTGCGCTATCCGCTTGAAGAGGGCGTCACCTATCAGCATCCCGTTGCATTCGACGAGGAGGGTAAGCCCACCGAATTCGAAACGCGCGACTACCTGGTTGTTGCAACGACGCGGCCCGAGACCATGCTCGGCGATACTGGCGTCGCGGTGAATCCCGAAGACGAGCGCTACAAGCCGATCATCGGAAAGCACGTCATTCTGCCGATCGTCGGCCGCAAGATTCCGATCGTTGCCGACAACTACGCCGATCCGACGGCCGGCACCGGCGCCGTCAAGGTCACCCCTGCGCACGACTTCAACGACTTCGACGTTGCGAAGCGGACGGGCCTGCGCGCCATCAACGTGCTCAATACCGATGCTTCGGTTACTATCAAGGACAACGAGGACTTTCTGGAAGGCCTCGACCATCCAGCCGCCTTGCATGGTGCCTGGGACCGGCTGGAAGGCCAAGATCGCTTCACGGCGCGGAAGATCATTGTCGAGATCTTCGAGGAAGCGGGCCTGCTCGACAAGATCGAGCCGCACATACATACGGTCCCGCACGGCGACCGCGGCGGCGTGCCGATCGAGCCCCGTTTGACCGAACAATGGTGGGTGGACAACAAGACGCTTGCGAAGCCCGCCATCGCATCGGTCCGTGAAGGCCGCACCAAGTTTGTTCCGAAGAACTGGGAGAACACTTACTTCCAGTGGATGGAGAACATCCAGCCGTGGTGCATTTCGCGCCAGCTCTGGTGGGGCCATCAGATCCCGGCCTGGTACGGTCCGGATGGCCAGGTCTTCGTCGAGAAGACCGAGGAAGAGGCGCTGCAGGCGGCAATACAGCACTACCTCTCGCACGAGGGCCCGATGAAAGCCTATGTCGAGGACCTCCTGGAGAACTTCAAGCCGGGCGAAATCCTGACGCGCGACGAGGACGTACTGGACACCTGGTTCTCCTCGGCGCTTTGGCCTTTCTCCACTCTCGGATGGCCGGAGCAGACGCCGGAACTGGCGCGATACTACCCGACGAATGTCCTCGTCACGGGCTTCGACATCATACCGTTTTGGGTCGTTCGTATGATGCAGATGGGCCTGCATTTCATGAAGGACGACGACGGCAATCCGATCGAGCCCTTCCATACCGTCTATATCCACGCGCTCGTCCGCGACAAGAACGGTCAGAAGATGTCGAAGTCGAAGGGCAACGTCATCGATCCGCTCGAACTGATGGACGAATACGGCGCCGACGCGCTGCGCTTCACGCTGGCGATCATGGCCGCCCAAGGCCGCGACGTTAAGCTCGATCCGGCCCGCATCGCCGGCTATCGCAACTTCGGTACCAAGCTTTGGAACGCCACGCGCTTTGCCGAAATGAACGGTGCTAAAAGCGATCCGAACTTCGTTCCGGAGGCGACAGGGCTGACGATCAACCGCTGGATTCTGACGGAGCTTGCCCGGACGGAACGTGACGTTACGGAAGCGATCGAATCCTACCGCTTCAACGACGCGGCCGCGGCGCTTTACCGCTTCGTCTGGAATCAGGTCTGCGATTGGTATCTGGAACTGCTGAAGCCGGTCTTCAGCGGTGAAGACGAGGGCGCGAAGAAGGAGGCTCAGGCCTGCAGCGCCTATGTTCTCGAAGAGATCTACAAGCTGCTGCATCCCTTCATGCCGTTCATGACCGAGGAGCTTTGGGCGCATACGGCGGGCGAAGGCGTCGAGCGCGACTCGCTGATCTGCCATGCCGAATGGCCGGCGCCGTTCTATGCCGACAATGCTGCGGCCGACGAGATCAACTGGCTGATCGACCTCGTCTCCGGCATCCGCTCGGTTCGCGCCGAAATGAACGTCCCGCCGGCGGCGACGGCGCCACTGGTAGTCGTCAAGGCCAACAATCTGACTCGCGAGCGGCTTGCCCGCCATGAGGCAGCGATCAAGCGCCTTGCGCGGGTCGATGCGGTTTCGCTTGCCGACAGCGCGCCGAAGGGTGCGGCGCAGATTGTTATCGCCGAAGCGACCGCCTGCCTGCCGCTCGGCAGCCTGATCGATCTTTCCGTTGAGAAGGCCCGCCTGGAAAAGGCGATCGCCAAGACCGAAGGAGAGATCGCGCGCATCAACGGCAAGCTTTCCAACGAGAAGTTCGTTGCAAATGCCAATCCGGACGTGGTGGAAGCGGAGCGCGAGCGGCTGGCCGAATTCCAGAGCCAGATCGCAAGCCTCAAGGTGGCGCTGTCGCGCGTCGTCGAGGCCTAAGCTATCCGCTTGGGATATAATACTGAGGCGTCCGGCCTAAGCCGGGCGCTTTTTCATGGCGGTTGGAATGATTCGATCGTCCCGGCTGATTATTCGCTGTTTCGCAGATGCAGTTTTGCGAGTTTATGAAATGAATTGCCCTCTCAGGCGAAAAACGCGACTGTTGTCAGATTGATACAGTTTGTCCGCGGTGTGGAATGACAATCCAAAAATACCCATAAATGATTAGGGTATTAGGATAAAATTTTATGAATAAAAAACATTGACGTGTCCGTCAATTTCTTACGTCAATTTAACACCTCCCCTCCATTATGGCGGCAGAAGGCACGAGTTGCCATTTGTGGCGATCGCTTGCACTGTGCCGCCATCAGATTGCTTGAGTGGGGGAGACACAATTGGCATCTCGTATGTTTTTCAGAGGCGTAGCATCGCTCGCCATCCTTTCGTCCATCGCGTCGCCGTCCTTTGCAGGCGGCCTGGAGCGCGGTGGATATAATATCGATCAGTTGTTCGACACCAGCCCGTTTTCCTTTCAGTCGGGCGTGATTTATGTCATGCCGCAGCGGAAGCTAAAGAATGTCCAGGATACGGATATCAGTGATGGTCTTGGAAATAATGGTATTGGCGGAGGCTCGACTTCGGCGGACGACAGTGAAGATTACGCTGTCCCCTATATCGGAATGAAGGGTGGCGTCGGTCCAGTCGACTGCCTAATTGATTACTCGGAGCCTTTCGGAGCTCACACGAACCCTGGACTAGGCTGGGTTGGCGCCAACAGTAACATCGAGACAGAAATATCAAGTAAGAATTATGCCGGGACCTGCTCCTACAAATTCGATGTGGGTCAAGGGCAACTGCGGCTGATCGGCGGCGCATTTTACCAAGAGATTGAAGGTTTCAAGGAGCGTCTGGTTGCTCCCATTCCGGCAGTATTCGGAACAGGCATTGGCCGGCTTGACCTTGAGGGTGAAGGTTGGGGCTGGCGCGCGGGCATCGCTTACGAAATTCCTGAGTATGCCTTGCGTGCGAGCCTCGTTTATAACAGCCGCGTGAAGTACGATAATCTTTCCGGTACTGTAGATCTGACGCAAATTCCAGCGTTTATTGATCCAACGAATCCGGCACTGGGCGTCGTGACGCCGGTTTTTGGGTCTGCTGATGCTCCGGACTCGGTTGAGCTGAAGCTGCAGAGCGGTATCGCGCCTGATTGGCTTGCATTTGGCTCAGTCAAGTGGACGAACTGGAGCGTGTTGCAATCTATTTCGTTCTGCCCGACCGCGACCAAGGGAACCACGTGTTCGGCAACCAGCGGCACAGAGCTAACGTCACTTGATCTGATTTATCGCGACGGCTGGACGATTTCCGGTGGCGTCGGTCACAAGTTCAACGAACAGTGGGCTGGCGCAGTCAGCCTCACTTGGGATCGCGGAACGAGCCAAGGTTACGGTACGCAAACTGATGCATGGACGCTAGGCGTCGGAGCATCGTATACGCCAACCGAAAATATCGAATGGCGAGTGGCTGGCGCAATTGGCCTTCTAACGAGCGGCTCCTCGCATGCGGTCACACGCGATGGCATCACATATGGTGATGATGTCTCATATGACTTCGGAGACGACCTCGTCACAGCCGTCTCCACCAGTCTTAAAATCAAATTCTGACCAGTAACGCCAAGTATGGAAGCCCGGCAAACCGCCGGGCTTTTCTTTGCTTAAGTCATATTAATCATGCCATCTGCCCATCCCATTTTGTGACGATTCAGCAACACATTTTTACGACAGTTCGCATATGTTGGCGGCGGGGCGAAATTGTCCATTTCCCGCCACAAACAGAGCGCAGCGATATTTGCGGGCGAGGGAATGGCAGGCGTAGGGTACGTTTAAGAAGCAAGATGGGTCGATTTTTTTCCGGGACGTGCGGTGAGCGTATGAGCGTCGGCTTTGATGCCGCTTCATGTGCGATTCAGCTTTTCCCGCAAGGCGATTCCGCCGAAAAAAATCACCCAGAAGTCGCGTCGTCAAGCTGTCTTTTCCCCGATGATACGGCGTCCGTTGCCGCCGCACGCAGGCACCGCGATCACGCCGATACCGGTTTGGTCACATTTGGTGTTTACGAATATTCGAAAGGCGGAAGGACGCTTGTTCGCTCCGCAGGAATGACGCCGCAGGCATTGCAGGCGGACCAGGCCGGAACGCGGGTGGTCTATCGCGATGCGCAGGAAATTCAGGCTCTCGAAGAAGGGCCGAAGGCTGGATGCGACGCGGGCAAAGGGGCCATTGAGCCCGCCGCGGGATCGCTCGCCTGGAGGAATACGCCGGGAAGCCAGGCAGCGGAGTATGTGCTGCCGTGGCGGTCTGCGATGGAAGCGAAAGAAACCGAGTGAAATGCTGACATCCGAGTTCAGACTTTTCAGATTTACGCTTATGGGGCTGTCTATCGTGCTTTCCGCGGCGATGTCCTCCCCGGCCAAGGCATTCGATATCAATGCCGGCGTCACCAAAGAATCCGGTCCTTTCGATCTCTTCAAATTCGGTTTCAAGGCCTATAAGAGCGGCCAGAAGGAAGAGGCTGTCGAAGCCTATAAATACGCCGCCGAAAAGGGCCACACCGGTTCGCGCTGGGCGCTCGCCAACATGTATGCCGATGGCGACGGCGTTGCTCAGGACGATTTCGAAGCCTTCAAGATCTACAGCGAAATCGCGCAGCAGGGCGTGGAGCCCGGCTCCGAAGATACCGGCTTCTTCATCAATGCGCTTTTGTCGCTCGCCAGTTACTACAAACACGGCATTCCGCGCAGCCCGGTGCGGACCGATCTCAATCAGGCCCGTCAGCTCTATTTCCAAGTCGCTTCGACCTTCGGCGTTGCCGAAGCGCAGTTCCAGCTCGCGCAGATGATGCTGTCGGGCGAGGGCGGCACGCGCAGTCCGCAGCAGGCGAAGAAGTGGCTGAACCAGGCCCGCAAGAGCGGCCACCCCGGCGCCATGTCGGTCTTCGGCAACATCCTTTTCCAGGAAGGCCAGTCGGCACGCGGCCTGGCGCTGATGACGGCGGCGCTCGACCGATGCAAGCCGAAGGATTGCGGCTGGATGCAATCGCTGCAGGAACAGGCCTTCTCGGTTGCGACCGAAGGCGATCGCCGCACGGCTGTTTCGCTCTCCCACAAGATCGCGACCGGCAGCGATTAATCCCCGGTCTAAGCTGCGAAGTCGAAATAGGCGACGACCGGAACGTGGTCGGACGGCTTTTCCCAGGCGCGCACGTGCTTTTCGATCGCAACCGACGTCATGTAATCGGCGGCCTCCGGCGAAAGCATCAGGTGATCGATCCGGAGGCCGTTGTTCTTCTGCCAGGCGCCTGCCTGGTAATCCCAAAAGGAGTAGAGCTGAACCGCGTCGGTCGAGGCGCGGACGGCATCGGTAAGCCCGAGATTTTCGAGCCTGCGGAAGGCCTCGCGCGTTTGCGGCAGGAAGAGCGCATCGCTTTCCCAGATCTTCGGATCGAAGCAATCATGCGGCTCGGGGATCACGTTGTAGTCGCCGGCGAGGATGAGGATGTCCTCATAGGCGAGGCGCGAGACCGCAAACTGGTGCAGCCGCTCCATCCAGGCGAGCTTGTAAGGGTATTTTTCGCTGTCGACCGGATTGCCGTTCGGCAGATAGAGGCAGCAGACGCGCAGTGCGCGATTGCCAGGGATCGAGAACACCGCTTCGAGAAAACGCGCCTGCTCATCGAGAGCATCGCCCGGCAGCCCGCGAGTGACTTCGTCCGGCGTGGTCTTGGAAAGGATCGCGACGCCGTTGAAACCCTTCTGGCCATGCGTTTCGACGTGATAGCCCATCGCTTCGATCTCGAGCCGCGGGAAAGCCTCGTCGATAGTCTTGATCTCCTGCAGGCAGACGATATCCGGATCGGAGTCCTTCAGCCATTGCGTGAGGTTGTCGATGCGCGCCTTGACGCCGTTGATGTTCCAGGTCGCGATCTTCATGGGCTGTTCCTCTGCCGCTTCGTGCCCGATCTTTTATCGTGCCGTCCCACGTTCGGACAAGACGATAAACCGGCCGGAAGGCATTCTTCGGCCGGTTCGGTGTGGATAGACGGGGAAGCTTAAATCGAGAAGCTGGTGCCGCAGCCGCAGCTTGCAACCGCGTTCGGGTTCTTGATCTGGAAGGATTGGCCGAGAAGGTTGTCGACGAAGTCGATTTCCGCGCCCGCCATATAGACCAGCGACAGGCTGTCGATCAGTACCCTGGCGTTGTTCTTCTCGATGACGATGTCATCGTCCCGGGCATCGCCGGTAAGATCGAACTTGTAGGAAAAGCCCGAGCAGCCGCCGCCTTCGACGGAAACGCGCAGCGCGCTCTTGCCGGTCTCGGCACCGACGATCGCCGCGATTCGTTTTGCCGCCGCGTCGGAAAGGGTTACACTCGTATCCGTCATGTTTCCTCCTGCCGGGGTCAAGATCCGGAGAGAATTGATACCGGCCGATGAACGTCAAACGGCTGATATCAAAAGAATTTATCACTTGCGTTGCGAAAACGCACTCTTCGGCGAAGCTTTTAAGAAAGCGCCTCTTTGCCGTTTACATCGGCTATAGGTATGAAGAGCGGAATGCGGCGTCAATGGGCGAAGTGCCGCGCGATGTTGAATGACGGTGAAAAATGAAGATCGACAGGCAGGCATTGGGTTTCGGAAATGGGGAGCGGGCGACCTATGCGTCAGACCCCTGGACGACGCGCGGAAGGCTTTACGCCGAAAGTTCCAGCCCGACGCGCTCCGAATTCCAGCGTGACCGCGACCGTATCGTCCATACGACGGCCTTTCGCCGTCTGAAGCATAAGACGCAGGTTTTCATCGCGCAGGACGGCGATCATTACCGCACGCGTCTCACGCATACGATCGAAGTTGCCCAGATCGCTCGCGCGCTGGCGCGGGCCCTGAAGCTCGACGAGGATCTGGCGGAGGGCGTTGCGCTCGTCCACGACTTCGGCCACACACCGTTCGGCCACACTGGCGAGGACGCGCTGCACGACGCTCTCTTGCCCTATGGCGGTTTCGACCATAATGCCCAGTCCCTTCGCATCGTCACCAAGCTGGAGCGGCGCTATGCCGAATTCGACGGCATCAACCTGACCTGGGAGAGCCTGGAAGGCCTCGTGAAGCACAATGGGCCGCTGCTGACGAAGGACGGGCAGGGCAAGCGCGGACCGGTGCCACAGCCGATCCTCGATTACTGCGAAATCCACGACCTCGAGCTTGCGACTTTCGCCAGCCTCGAAGCACAGGTGGCGGCGATCGCCGACGACATAGCCTATAACACGCATGACATCGACGATGGTCTGCGTTCGGGCTACCTGACGTTCGAGATGCTGGAGGAAATTCCGTTCCTTGTTGGATTGATGGCCGAGGTCCGGGGGCTTTACCCTCATCTTGAGAAGAGCCGGTTCACGCATGAGATCATGCGCCGGCAGGTCACGCGCATGGTCGAGGACGTCATTGCCGTTGCCCAGGAGCGCCTGTCCGAGGTGAAGCCAAAAAGCGTCAAGGATATACGCGAGGCGGGCAGGGTGATCGCGACCTTCTCGAAGGAGATGTCGGAGACCGACAGGCAGATCAAGCAGATGCTCTTCAAGCGAATCTACCGCCATCCCGATATCATGCGGATCCGGGCAGGTGCTGCGCAGATCGTCAGCGATCTCTTCGCCGCCTACATGGCCAATCCGAAGGAGATGCTGAGCCACTACTGGGTCGACCATATCGCAGGTCTTGCCGATGCGCCGAAGGCCCGCCATGTCGGCGATTATCTGGCGGGCATGACGGACACCTATGCGATCAGCGCCCACAGGCGATTGTTTGACCACACTCCGGATTTGCGATAGGCAGCGGTCGCCGCGGCAGGAGTTGCGGCAGAGCCTATGCATGGAAGAGTGCGATGAACCTTTTTACCGACTTCGAAGCCAGGATTAAGAACGCCCTTGAACAGATTGATATCGTCAAGGAAAAGCGATCCGAGCTCGATTTCGGACGCATCGCCGTTGAGCCGCCGCGCGACGCAAGCCACGGCGATGTCGCGACCAATGCCGCGATGGTGCTTGCAAAGCCGCTAGGCACCAATCCGCGCGCGCTCGCCGAAATCATCATCGCCAAGTTGAAGGAAGATGCCGACGTCGCTGACGTCTCCGCCGCCGGCCCCGGCTTCATCAACATCAGGCTTTCCGTCGGTTACTGGCAGCGCTTGCTTACCGCGATCATCGAGGCGGGAACCGATTACGGCCGCTCGACGCTTGGCGCCGGCAAGAAGATCAATGTCGAATATGTCTCGGCAAACCCGACGGGTCCGATGCATGTCGGCCATTGCCGCGGCGCCGTCGTCGGAGACGCGCTTGCGAACCTTCTCGCCTTCGCAGGCTACTCCGTCGAAAAGGAATACTACATCAACGATGCCGGCTCGCAGATCGACGTGCTGGCGCGCTCGGTCTTCCTGCGCTATCGCGAAGCGCTCGGCGAAAGCATCGGCGATATTCCGCCCGGCTTTTATCCGGGCGATTACCTGATCCCGGTCGGCCAATCGCTTGCCATCGACTACGGCGTGCGGCTGCACAACATGCCGGAAGAGCAGTGGATGCCGATCGTCAAGGATCGCGCGATCGACGCGATGATGGTGATGATCCGCGAGGATCTCGCAGCCCTCAACGTGCATCACGACATCTTCTTTTCGGAGCGGATGCTGCATGGGGCCGGGGGTGCGGCCATCCGCACGGCGATCAACGACCTGACTTTCAAGGGCTATGTTTACAAGGGGGCGCTGCCGCCGCCGAAGGGTCAGGTGCCGGAAGACTGGGAAGACCGCGAGCAGACGCTCTTCCGCTCGACCGAAGTCGGCGACGACATGGACCGCCCGCTGATCAAGTCGGACGGCTCCTATACCTATTTCGCCGCGGACGTCGCCTATTTCAAGAACAAGTTCGATCGCGGCTTCGACGAAATGATCTATGTGCTGGGCGCCGACCACGGCGGTTACGTGAAGCGCCTGGAGGCCGTTGCGCGCGCCGTTTCCGAAGGCAAGTCGGAGCTTACCGTGCTGCTTTGCCAGCTCGTCAAGCTCTACCGCAACGGCGAGCCGGTGAAGATGTCGAAGCGCTCCGGCGACTTCGTGACGCTCCGCGAGGTCGTCGAAGAAGTCGGCCGCGATTCTGTACGCTTCATGATGCTCTACCGCAAGAATTCCGAGCCGCTCGACTTCGATTTCGCAAAAGTAACGGAGCACTCGAAAGACAATCCGGTCTTTTACGTGCAGTACGCGCATGCCCGTTGCATGTCGGTTTTCCGCCAGGCGAAGGAGGCGTTTCCCGATCTCGACCTGTCGCCCGCACACCTTGCCGAAGCGGTCGTCGGCATCTCGGATCCCACGGAATTGCAGCTGGTTGCGAAAGCTGCGGAATTCCCGCGTATCATCGAATCTGCGGCCCAGTCCCACGAGCCTCATCGCATCGCGTTTTACCTCTATGATCTCGCGAGTTTCTTCCATGCGCACTGGAATAAAGGTAAAGATCAAACGGAATTACGATTTGTTAACGATAAGAACCGAGAATCGAGTATTGCCAGACTTGGGCTGGTGTATGCTGTCGCTTCGGTTTTGAAGGCAGGACTTGCCGTTACAGGCACTGCCGCTCCGGATGAAATGCGATAACGTCACCATTTCCCCACATTGCGCTGGCATTTGACCGCGTGGGTTTACGGGTGGGATGAGTATGGCTGACAAACAACTGGCGTATGATACGCGAAAGAAGACGGAGCTTTTCGATGAAGGCGATCCGCTGGCTGAGCTTGCGCGTATCGTCGGCTTCGAGCCGCGCGTAGCCGCCAATACGGTTCCGGATGTGCCCCGGCAGGAGCCGGCATTCAATCTCGAGGACGAGCTTCTTCGCGAATTCGAGCGTTTCGACGCTCCCCGTCCACTTGCGGCCCTCGATCGTCCGGCCGAACCTGCCGCTGCGGAATATGACTATCCCGCCGCCGACGCCATTGTCGAACCCGAGCCTGTCGATCCGCCCGTCGCCGCATCGCTCGTCTCGGAGGGGGCCGAGGTTCTTTCCGCTGCCGATTGGGCCGCGTCCCAGGGGTCCGAACCCGTTTTTGGTGGTGCCCGCGATCTGATCGAGGAGCTTGAGCTTTCGATCGGCGGCCCCACGGTTCAAATTCCGCAGGCAACCCCTGCCAAGGCGCCGCAGTGGTCGGCCGCCAGCATCAAGCTGCCTCTCGCAAACTTCCATGCCGCTCGCCGTGACGAGCCGGTTGAAGCCGTTGCGCCCATCGAAGCGGTCGCTGCTCCTGAGCCGCAGCCCGAGCCTGTTGCGCAGGTTCAGCCCGTTATCCAGCCCGAACCTGTCGCCTTTGACCCTGCCGAGGAATTTGAAGCGGCAGCTCCGCAGGGCTTCCCCGCTGAACTCGATCGCCATGACGACATGGTCGTGGAAGAAGCGCCAGTGCAGGAAATGCTCGCGCCGGTCGAGACGCCAGTTGCGATGGAGCCCTCGGTTGAGGCTGAACCCTTCGATCTGGTTGCTGCCGCAACGGAAGGCGTCGTACAGGCGGATGCTGCGCTGACTGAAGCGCCTCCCGAAGATCAGCCGATCGCCTTTGATTTCGATGACTTGCTGGCGGACGTCTCCCGTTATCCGGTTCCTCAGCGGGCGGCATCTGCGCCTGTGGAACCGAAGGCGGCACCTTTCGAACAGTGGGAGCCGCTGGTCGTCACACCCGCTGTTGCTACGCCTGTTGCCGCTCCAGTGGCTGTTGCTCCTGCCGCTGCTGCTGAGGTTCCTGCTGTGGCCGCACCTGCTAGGCAGGACGCTGATAGCGAAGATCCGTTTGCCGGCCACGATTTCGAACTCGATCTCGAAGGCATCGAACTCGAACTCGCCGATCTTGATTTTGCCGAGCCTGCAAAAGCGCAGGAGCTTGCTCCTGTCGTTGCGATGGCGCCTTCTGCCGTGGCTGCCGCGCGGCCGGTTGGGCATGCTGCCGCCGCTTCAGTTTACGAAGCGCCGCATCCCGTAGCTGTGGAGAGCAAAGCGGCCGCAGTCGATGCCGAGGAAGAGCTGCCCTTCGATGCCTCGATGATTACCGAGGCCGACCATCATCCTGAGACCGTCGAAGAGATGCATGTGCCCTCGCTGCCGCCCGTCGAGCAGCCGACGCCGGTTGCGCCGGCGAACGACTTCGATTTCGACGTCGACGCGGAAATCGCGAGCCTTTTTGAGACGTCGACCCAAAAAGCGCCGGCTGCGGCTGCACCTGCCTGGGCTCCTGCAGCCGCGCCCGCTTGGGCTCCTGCAGCAGCGGCAGCGGTTGTTGCGGCAGCGCCGACGGCCGTTCGGCCGCAGGCGGCCAGTGGTTCTGACGAATTCGAGCGTGCGCTTGAGGAGGATTTCCGCCGCAGTGTTCGCGAACCCGTTCGCCGGGCCGATGCGCCTACCGAGGTCCGTATCCAATCCGCGGCTGAGGCGGAGGACATGGGCCGCGCCCGTTCCATGAAGCGGTTGCTTGCGGCTGCGGCTCTGATCGTCGTCTTCGCCGGTGGCGCCTATGGCGTCTATTCGGTTGTGACCGACGGCGGCCTCGGCATTGCCGGCGGAGAACCGCGGGTGATCGTGGCAGACAAGGAGCCGGTCAAGGTCGTTCCGGAAAATCCGGGCGGCAAGACCGTGCCGAATCAGGACAAGGCGGTCTATGACCGCGTTGCCGGTTCCACAGAGGCACCGAAGCAGAAGGCGCTCGTTTCATCCGATGAAGCGCCGGTCGATGTCGTTCAGCGCACGCTGACGCCCGAAGTTCTGCCGGAAGACAACGACGGACCCATCATCGACAATCCGGCAAGCACGCCGGTCGGTGACACGCAGGATCCGCGTCTGCTGCCGAGCGAGGATACGGCGGAGAACGGTGCTGCGGCCGATGATGGCCCGGATGGCGATCGTCCGCCGGCCGTTGCGCCGCGCAAGGTCCGCACGATGGTCGTCAAGCCGGACGGAACGCTGGTCGCCCGCGAAGAGCCTGCCGCACCGGTTGAAGAGCCGGCCGTTCAGCCGCCTGCCGCTGCGACGGCCTCTAGCGGTTCCGCCGCAAGCTTCCCGGCGAGCAGGGAGGTTGCCTCCGCCGATATCCGCGCGACGCCCGTTGAAACGACGACGGTCGCGCCGCTGCCCGCCGCGCAGCAGCCATCCACGTCTACCCTGGACACGTCTCCCTTGGAAAAGGTTGCCGCTGCAAACCCGGAAAATGCGAAAATCGATCAACCTGTCCGCCCGATCCAGACGCCGCCGGTAGCTGAAAAGCCGGCCGATACGGCGCCGGTACCGACGGCCCGTCCTTCCGAGCAGCCGGTGAATGTCCTCAGCACGGTGACCGAGAAAGGCAACGTCCGCCCGGCGGAACAGCAGCCGAAGCCGGCTGAAGTCTCCTCGGTCGAGCCTGCCGCCGCCAAGCCGCAGCCGGCTGCACCGGCTGGCGGGTACGGCATGCAGATCGCGTCGCTGCCATCCGAAGCGGAGGCGAACAAATCCTATGCGAACCTGTCGAAGAAGTTTGCAAGCGTTCTCGGCGGCCGCAGCTTTGAAATCCGCAAGGCCGAGATCGCCGGCAAGGGCACGTTCTACCGCGTCCGTATCCCGGCGGGCTCCAAGGACGAGGCCGCAGCCCTTTGCGAGCAATATCGCTCAGCCGGCGGAAGCTGCCTGATTTCGAAGTAAGCGGTTGACCGTTCGATCCAGAGCGGCGGGCACGTCCCGCCGTTTTTTATGCGCTGCTTTCCTGTGAATGGCGCTTGACCTTACTCGCAATTCCCCGGCAGGCCTCTATGATTCGGATATGACCGAATCAAAAGCGATGATCCTGGGCTGTAGCGGCCTGTCACTCACCTCGGAAGAAACGGCCTTCTACAAGGCTGAACGACCTTGGGGCTTCATCCTCTTCGGGCGTAATATCTCCGAGCGGCAGCAGATTGCCGAACTGGTTGCCGAAATGCGTGAAAGCGTCGGCTGGCACGCGCCGGTTCTGATCGATCAGGAAGGCGGCCGTGTGCAGCGCATCCGCCCGCCGATCCTGCCGCATTATCCCTCCGGGCAGACGCTCGGGGATATCTACCGGCGAGACCGGGAGCAGGGGCTGCGCGCCGCCTGGCTGATGTCGCGGCTGCACGCGTTCGATCTTTTGAAGTTCGGAATCAATGTCGACTGCCTGCCTGTTCTCGACGTCCCGGTGGAGGGCAGCAGCAGCGTCATCGGCAACCGCGCCTATGGCGGCGATCCGAAAACGGTCGCCGATATGGGACGCGCGGCGGCAGAGGGGCTGAAGGCGGGCGGGGTGCTGCCGGTGATGAAGCATATGCCGGGCCACGGCCGCGGCCGTGCCGATTCCCACCACGAACTGCCGGTCGTCGCCGCCTCGCGCGATGAACTGGAAGCGCACGACTTCCCACCCTTCATCGCCATGAAGGACGAGCTTGCGGCCATGACCTGTCACGTCGTTTTTACTGCGATCGATCCGGACAATCCGGCGACGACCTCGCGCAACGTGATCGACGGCGTGATCCGCGAGCGCATCGGCTTCGGGGGGCTGCTGCTTTCCGACGATACGTCGATGAACGCCTTGGCCGGGACAATCGGTGAGCGTGCTGCGAATATCATTGCAGGCGGATGCGATATCGTGCTGCATTGCAACGGCCATATGGACGAGATGCAGCAGGTCGTGGCAAATACGCCGGTATTGGCAGGCGCCTCGCTGGAGCGCGCGAATGCCGTGCTGGCGGGCTTCCCCGAAGCTGATCAGGCAGACGAGGCGGCGATCCGCGCCGAATTCGACGGCATGTTCGCAGCCGTCTGAGCGATGGAAGAGAGGCAGCGGTGAACACGGTCAAGGGCACAGAGCGGACACAGGCGGCAACGCCGATGGACAAGCTTTGGCAGGACAACGGCGCCGAACGCGCCAGCCATGAGCCGGCGCTGGTGATCGACGTCGCCGGCTTCGAAGGTCCGCTCGACCTCCTCCTTTACCTCGCCCGCAATCAGAAGGTCGATCTTTCGCGCATCTCTGTGCTGGCGCTTGCCGAGCAGTATCTGCAGTTCATCGAAACTGCCCGCCGAATCCGCATCGAGCTTGCCGCTGACTATCTCGTGATGGCGGCGTGGCTCGCCTATCTCAAGTCCCGGCTGCTGATCCCGCAGCAGGTTAAGGACGATGGTCCCACCGGCGAGGAGATGGCCGCAACGCTTGCCTTCCGCCTGAAGCGCCTCGAAGCGATGCGCGAGGCTGCAAGCGGGCTCGTCAACCGCAATCGTCTCGGCCGCGATATCTTTGCCCGCGGCGCGCCGGAGCATATTCCAGACAGACAAAAATCCGCTTACGAGGCAAGCCTTTACGACCTTTTGACCGCCTACGCGTCGCTGCGCCAGCGCCAGGCCGTGACCCAGGTCACGATCGCGCGCCGCACGGTCTGGTCCCTGACCGATGCCCGCGACCTGCTGACGCGCATGATCGGGGAGGTCAGCGGCTGGACGGCGCTGGAACATTATCTGCTACGGTATATGGCATCGCCGGACGAGCGCGTCACGGCAATCGCCAGTGCCTTTGCCGCCTCGCTTGAACTCGTGCGCGAGGGCAAGCTGGAGATCCGCCAGGACGCTGCCTTCGAGCCGCTCTATCTGCGCCGGGGACCGAAACATGCGACCCTGCAGGTCGTCGAGCAGGAGGGGTCCGCTTGATGGATTCCAGAGACTATATTGGCCGCGACGAAGGCGAGGGCGCTTCCCGGCAAAATTTCCAGGCGGAGATGGAGGCCGAGCGCATCGCGGAGGCTCTGGTCTTCGCCTCCGCGCAACCGGTTTCCGAAGCTTTCATCGCCGATCGTTTGCCCGGGAATTTCAACGTCCGCGCCGTCATGCTCCGGATCAAGGAGCAATATGCGCCGCGCGGCGTCAACCTCGTCCAGGTCGATGATGCCTGGGCATTCCGCACCGCAGCCGATCTCTCCTTCGTCATCCGCCGCGACGAGAACGAGGTCAAGAAGCTATCGCGCGCGGCCCTCGAGGTGCTGGCGATCATCGCCTATCACCAGCCGGTGACCCGTGCCGAAATCGAAGATATCCGCGGCGTGCAGACCTCACGCGGCACGCTGGACGTGCTGATGGAAGCAGGCTGGGTGCGTTTCCGCGGCCGCCGCCGCACGCCCGGCCGGCCCGTGACGCTCGGCACGACCCGCGATTTCCTCGATCATTTCGGCCTCGAGGAACTTCGCGACCTGCCCGGAATCGAGGAGCTGAAGGGTGCCGGCCTTCTTTCCGGTCGCATCCCTGCCAATTTCAATATCCCATCGCCCTTGATGAGCGACGAACTGACAGAGGACGAGGATCCGATCACGCAGATGGACCTTGAGGAATTGGGCCTTCTCGCCCCGCGCGGCGCCTCCGAAGATTAGTGTCATCCGGTCTTTGTTTTGACACCGACGGCGAAAACAATAGAGATCACTATAATTCGATACCCGGACGGCTTGTCATTATGGGCGAACCCGTGACATTAAGCGTCAATCCGAGGGGAGTTTTGATGTTGGAAACGATGTCGGAAGCTCTTACATCGAAGGAAGATCGCAACAGGGAGTATGCGTAAATGGGTTCTTTTAGTATGTGGCACTGGTTGATCGTTCTGGTCATCGTGCTGTTGCTGTTCGGCCGCGGTAAGATTCCGGAGCTTATGAGCGACGTTGCCAAGGGCATCAAGAGCTTCAAGAAAGGCATCAACGAAGACGAAACGCCGGACACAGCAAAAACTGTCGATCACAAGGCCGACGAAACGAAGTAACAAGCCCGGGAACGGGCGGCTTTTGCCCCGCTTCCCCCAGGAGCCTTGAATGTTCGATATTGGCTGGACCGAGCTGCTTGTCATCGCGGTCGTGTTGATCGTCGTTGTCGGTCCGAAGGATCTGCCGCCGATGCTGCGCGCTTTCGGCAAGATGACGCAGCGTGCCCGGAAGGTCGCGGGCGAATTCCGCTCGCAGTTCGACGAGGCGCTGCGCGAAGCGGACCTTGACGATGTACGCCAGACGATCAGCGATGCGCAGCGCCTTAATCCGGCAAACAGCCTGCGCGAGGCGATGAACCCGCTTCGCCAGATGGGCAACGACATCAAGGCTGACCTGCAGAAGGCAACGGCAGTCGAAAACAAGACCGAAGCGCCGCCGGTCAGCGTGCCGGAGCCGTCGATGAGCTTGCCGGAAACGCCGCCTGTCGTCGCGCCGGCGCCGGAACCCGCCGTTGTCGAAAAGCCGAAGGCCGCGCGCAAGCCGCGCGCTGCCGCCGGGAAGGCGCCGCCTGCGGCTGCAATTCCCGCCGCTCCCGCTGCAAAGCCGAAGCGCGCGGCTGCTGCAAAGACCGTCGCGGCTGCAGCAACAAAGGCTAGGCCGGCCAAACCTGCTCCGGCAGAGAAGACTGCGGCCGCTAAGAAGAAGACGGCGACCAAGAAGAAGGACGAGGCATGAGCGGTGACATCGAAGACAAGCCGCAGCCGTTGATCGAGCACCTGATGGAGCTGCGCACGCGGCTGATCTGGGCAATCGGCGCGTTCTTTGTCGCCTTCATCGCCTGCTTCATCTTCGCCAAACATCTCTTCAACGCCTTGGTCTACCCTTACAAATGGGCAGTCATCTGGGCCGGTCTCGATGTGACGAAGGCGCAGCTCATCTATACCGCGCCGCAGGAATTCTTCTTCACTCAGGTGAAGGTCGCGATGTTCGGCGGCCTTGTGATCGCCTTCCCGATCATTGCCGCGCAGGTCTACAAGTTCGTCGCCCCCGGCCTCTACAAGAACGAGCGTGCGGCCTTCCTGCCGTTCCTGATCGCTTCGCCGGTCCTGTTTCTGCTGGGTGCATCGCTTGTTTATTTCTTCTTCACGCCGATGGTCATGTGGTTCTTCCTGACTATGCAGCAGGCGCCGGGAGAGGGCGATGTCGCAATCTCGCTGCTGCCGAAGGTCTCGGAATATCTGAGCCTCATCATGACGCTCGTCTTCTCCTTCGGCCTCGTCTTCCAGCTTCCGGTCGTCACGACGCTGCTTGCCCGCGTCGGCCTGCTCACCTCGCAGTGGCTCGCCGAGAAGCGCAAGTTTGCGATCGTGCTCGCTTTCGTCGTGGCCGCCGTGCTGACGCCGCCCGATCCGCTGTCCCAGATCGGCCTTGCACTGCCGACGATCCTTCTCTACGAGATTGCCATCTACGCTGCGCGACTCGTGGAGCGCCAGCGTTCCCGGCAGGCGGTCGAAGAGGCGGACGGGTCTGCGGACGTTGCCAAGACGGACAGCGTCTGAGCGGTTCTCCGAAATTCTCTCCTGAACGCATGCAGGTTATCCGGTCGAGGCCCGGTCAGGCTTTGGCCGGGTCATGTCCTTCGTAACGACCCGGAACGACAATGCTCGATATCAAATGGATCCGTGAGAATCCCGAGGCGCTCGACGAAGCACTTGCCAAGCGCGGTGCGGAGCCCCTGGCCCAAAGCCTCATAGCTCTCGACGAGAAGCGCCGCTCCGCCGTGCAGAAGGTGCAGGACCTGCAATCCCGCCGCAACGCCGCCTCCAAGGAGATCGGCGCGGCGATGGCGCAGAAGAACGGCCAGCTTGCCGAAAAGCTGAAGGCCGAAGTCGCCGAAAAGAAGGTTTCGTTGCCGGCCGCCGAAGAGGACGACCGCCAGCTGACGGCCGAGCTCAACGACGCCCTGGCGCGTATTCCCAACATTCCGCTCGACGACGTCCCAGTCGGCGAGGACGAGCACGACAACGTCATCGCTCGCACGATCGGCGAAAAGCCGCGCTGGAATCACACGCCGAAGGAACACTTCGAAATCGGCGAGGCGCTTGGCTACATGGATTTCGAGCGCGCCGCAAAGCTTTCCGGTTCGCGCTTCACGGTGCTGACCGGCGCGCTTGCCCGCCTCGAACGGGCGCTCGGCCAGTTCATGATCGACCTCCACACGAGCGAGCACGGCTATACCGAAGTCAGTTCGCCGCTGATGGTGCGTGACGAGGCGGTGTTCGGCACGGCACAACTGCCGAAGTTCGCGGAAGACCTCTTCAGGACGACGGACGGCCGTTGGCTGATTCCGACGGCTGAAGTAACGCTAACCAATCTTGTCTCGGGTGAGATTCTCGAGCAGGAAAAGCTACCGCTCCGCTTCACCGCGCTGACCCCCTCCTTCCGCTCGGAAGCCGGTTCGGCTGGGCGCGATACGCGCGGCATGCTGCGCCAGCACCAGTTCTGGAAATGCGAACTCGTGTCGATCACCGATGCCGAGAGCTCGCTCGCCGAGCACGAACGCATGACAGCCTGCGCCGAGGAAGTTCTGAAGCGCCTCGGCCTGCATTTCCGCACGATGACGCTCTGCACCGGCGACATGGGCTTCGGTTCGCGCAAGACCTACGATATCGAAGTCTGGCTGCCGGGACAGAACGCCTACCGCGAGATCTCGTCCTGTTCGGTCTGCGGCGATTTCCAGGCGCGGCGCATGAATGCGCGCTATCGCGGCAAGGACGATAGGAGCGCGAAGTTCGTTCACACGCTGAATGGCTCCGGCACTGCTGTCGGCCGCTGCCTGATCGCAGTTCTCGAAAACTACCTGAATGAGGATGGGTCGGTCACTATCCCCGACGCGCTGCTGCCCTATATGGGCGGTTTGACGAAGATCGAACGGGCGGCCTGAGGCGATGCGCATTCTGCTCACCAATGACGACGGCATCCACGCCGAAGGTCTCGCTGCACTTGAGCGGATTGCGCGTACCCTTTCCGACGACGTCTGGATCGTCGCGCCGGAAACGGATCAGAGCGGCCTGGCGCATTCGCTGAGCCTTTCCGAGCCGCTTCGCCTGCGTCAGGTGGCCGACAAGCATTTCGCGCTGCGCGGTACGCCGACCGATTGCGTCATCATGGGCATCAAGCAGGTGATGGACATCAAGCCTGACCTCGTGCTTTCCGGCGTCAATTCCGGCTCGAACGTCGCCGACGACGTCACCTATTCCGGCACCATCGCCGGCGCCATCGAAGGCACGATGCAGGGCGTGCGTTCCTTCGCGCTGAGCCAGGCCTACACTTATTCAGACGGCGCGCGCATCGTGCCGTGGGAAGTCGCCGAGGTCCACGCGCCGGCGCTGCTTGACAGGCTGATGAAGGTTGACTTGCCTGAAGGCACCTTCCTCAACCTCAACTTCCCGAACTGCCGTCCGGATGAGGTGCAGGGCGCCGAAGTCACCGCCCAGGGCAAGCTTGCCTTCAACCTGCAGGTCGACGCGCGCTCCGACGGCCGCGGCTTGCCCTATTACTGGCTGAAGTTCGGCGAGCGTGCCGGCGCCTTTACCGAGGGCACGGATATTCACGCGCTGAAGCATAATAAGATTTCGGTAACACCTTTGAAACTGGATCTGACCGATTATTCCGTGGAGGACCGCGTGGCGCGGGCGCTTTCTGGTACGGAGTAGGACATTTTGACGGCACGGCTGGTCGAGAAGGAAGGTTTTGCAGCACTTGTCCTGAGGCTGCGGGCGGAGGGGATATCGGACATCGACCTCCTGACCGCCGTCGAGCAGACGCCGCGCGCGCTCTTCGTGCCGCCGCAATTTGCCGACGATGCCTATTCCACCCGGACGATCCCGATCGAGTGCGGGTCGTTCCTGGAGGGCGTCGATCTCGCTGTCCGTATCCTTTATCTTTTGAAGGTGAAGCCCGGCCAGCGTGTGCTGGAAGTGGGTACCGGCAGTGGTTTCACCGCAGCTGTCATCGGCCGCATTGCCGAGCGCGTTTTGACGATCGACCGCTACAAGACGCTGACGGCCAACGCGCAGCGCCGCATGGATCAGCTCGGCCTTCGCAGCGTCATCGTCCGCCAGGCCGATGGCAGCAATGGCCTGCAGGGCGAGGGGACTTTCGACCGCATCCTTGTTACAGCCGCTTTCAATTCCATGCCGCGCTTTTATGCGGACCAGCTCGTCTCCGGCGGTTCGATGATCGCACCGCTGATGATGTCCGAGGACCAGTGCCGCATGGTGCGGCTGACGAAGACCGGCAGCCGTTTCGAGCGTGAAGAGCTTTTCGACGTGCCCTATCTGTCGATCGTGCCGAGACTGGCTTCCCAGCTCTGACGGGCATTCCCTCGGCATTTTCCGCGTGTCGGGCGTCTGCGATTTCTCACCCGCAAAACTATGGTTATCAATTCCTCAAAAAAATCGCACTGATTCCAGCGCTTTAACCGGGTGGTAACACTAACGCGCTTTAATATACCCACGAATGGTTGAGTTATGAGTGGGTCGAGTCATGCGTTTTAGCGTTTCGCCAAAGTTCGGAAAGCCGGCCGGCAATCTCTTGTTTGTTGCCTTGTTGGCAAGTGCCGCTACGGGCTGCAGTTCGGATGTGACCCGCTTCGGCGGCCTCTTTGCCGGGTCGGGTCAAGATCAGATGACGACCGGTTCTGTACCGAGGCGGAACATGAGTGGCTCACAGGGTGATCCTGTCCCGAGCGCCGATCTTCAGTCCGGAATGGCGCAACCCTCATACAATGCCAGCAATAATGCATTGAATCAGCCTTATCCGCCGACAACCGCAACGACCCGCTCCAGCGCGCGCCTTGCCTCCGCTCCGGTTTCCGTCCAACGCACCGAACTTGCGGCGCCGGCGGGCGCATCCTCGATGCCGTCGCGTGAAAAGCAGGTCGCGATGGCGCAGCCGTTCCCGGCGTCTTCCTCGGGATCGCAGGCTCCGCGCCAGATGCAGGCCGCTCCGAAGCTGGCTTCGCCCGATCAGATGACGACAGGCACGACGCCGAAGGTTTCTGGCTGGTCCGCCGCTAATGCGCCTTCCGTCCTGGTTCGTCCGGGCGAAAATCTGACGACCCTCGCCAACCGCTACGGCGTTCCCGAAAAGGAAATCCTTCGCGTCAACAACATGAAGTCGGCCGCTGCCATCAAGCCGGGCGAAACGATCCTCATCCCGACCTTCAACGGCGGCAGGAATGCGGCCAAGGCTTCGGCGCAGGCCGCCGACATTTCCAAGAGTGGCAAGCTTCCGCAGCCGTCGAAGACGCCGGACCAGAACCTCGCGGTCCTGCCGGCTGCGAATGCTGCTCGCGACAAGTCGCAGGCAAGCACAGATGCTGCCGCGGGCAAGATTGCGGCCGGTGCCGGAAAGGATCCGAAAGCACGCGGCGGCACTTACACGGTCAAGCCGGGCGATTCCCTCGCCAAGATTGCCAGGGCGACTGGCACGAAGATCGACGACCTCAAGGCTGCGAATAATCTCTCGGCAACCTCGATTCGCATCGGCCAGACGCTGACGATCCCGAACGGCTCCGCTTCCGCCGATCAGACGAAGACTGCGTCCATTCCGGCCAAGGCCGAACCGAAGCCTGCGTCCCCTGCCGCAGCTGAAACGGCCTCCGCTCAGCCGGCCTCCTACCAGCCGCCGGTTGCAACGCAGACCGTCGATGAAGTCCAGAAGAAGTCCGACGTCGCCTCAGCCGCCCCGGAATCGACCGGCATCGGCAAATATCGTTGGCCGGTCCGCGGGGCCGTCATCGCGGCCTATGGCGCAAACGTCAACGGCAGCCGCAATGATGGTATCGACATCTCGGTGCCGCAGGGCACGCCGATCAAGGCCGCCGAAAACGGTGTGGTCATCTATGCGGGCAACGGCCTGAAGGAACTCGGAAACACCGTTCTCATCCGCCACGACGACGGCACCGTGACCGTCTACGGCAATGCCGACACGCTGAGCGTCGCCCGCGGCCAGAAGATCCAGCGCGGACAAACCGTCGCCGTCTCCGGCATGAGCGGCAGCGTCAAGCAGCCGCAGGTCCACTTCGAAGTCCGCAAGGACGCCTCGCCGGTCAATCCGATCACCTTCCTCGAATAGGTAAAGCGTCTCGGGGAAGTGCAAAAGCCCGGCCGACCGCCGGGCTTTTGTCGTTTTGCACTGGCCATAGCCTGTTTAGCCGCGGGCGAGAGCGATCCGCATGCGCCCTGCAAGATCCTGGATATACTGCCATGCGACGCGGCCGGAGCGCGCACCGCGCGTGGTTGCCCATTCCAGCGCTTCGGCATGCATCTTCTCGCGGTCGAGTGTCAGCTTGAAATGCTCGGCATAGCCGTCGATCATTGTGAGGTAGTCTTCCTGGCTGCATTTGTGGAAGCCGAGCCAGAGACCGAAACGGTCGGAAAGCGATACCTTCTCTTCGACGGCCTCGGATGGATTGATGGCGGTCGACTGCTCGTTCTCCATCATGTGGCGCGGCAGCAAGTGGCGGCGGTTGGAGGTGGCGTAGAAAAGCACGTTGTCCGGCCGGCCTTCGATGCCGCCGTCGAGCGCTGCCTTCAGTGACTTGTAGGCGGTATCGTCATGGTCGAAGGAGAGGTCGTCGCAGAAAACGATGACGCGATGCGGCGCTTCCTTCAGGATATCGAGCAGCGTCGGCAGGCTCGCAATGTCTTCGCGATGCACCTCTACGAGCTTCAGCGAAACGCCGCTTTCCTGGCGAACGTCTTCATGGACCGCCTTGACCAACGACGACTTGCCCATGCCGCGCGCGCCCCAGAGCAGCACGTTGTTGGCTGCAAACCCGTCGGCAAAACGCACCGTATTCTCGTGCAGGATGTCGCGCACATGGTCGACGCCACGGATGAGTTTCAAGGCCACACGGTTCGGCCGTGCGACGGGCTGCAGGTGCGTGCGGGCGGGCGACCAAACGAAACAGTCGGCGGCATTCCAGTCGTTGGGGCCGGGTGCCGGACCCGCCAGCCGCTCGACCGCGTCGGCAAGCCGCCGCAGCTCCTGCAAAATGACGCTGTTCAATTCTTGGGCCATCGCATGTCCTCCTGAATTTCCTGCCGCGGCGTCCGCGCCAAATTTTTCGACGCGGAGTAGCATGGCCTTTCCAAAGCGGAAAGGTTATGAGACAGGGGAATCGGTACGCCCGCAGGCTGTTTTTGTTGCATTCATCCTTGCCGCAACTATAGTCCGGCCACCCGAAAAAGAGAGGCGGATATACGCCGCCCGTAATTGAGGAGCCTATCAATGTTCATCACCCCGGCATTTGCCCAGGCCTCACCGGATGCCGCTGCGTCGCCCTTCGGCTCCGGCTTCGAAATGATCATCCTGTTCGTGCCACTGATGGTCGTCTGGTACTTCCTGCTGATCCGTCCGCAGCGCGCCCAGGCCAAGAAGCGTGCAGAAACGCTGAGCGCGATCCGCCGCGGTGACCAGGTGGTCACGGCCGGCGGCCTCGTCGGCAAGGTGACCAAGGTCGTCGACGACAAGGAATTGGAAGTCGAAATCGCTGAAGGCGTGCGCGTCCGCGTGGTCCGTAGCGGTATCGCAGACGTTCGCGTGAAGGGCGAGCCCGTAAAAGCAGACGCCGCGTAATTCCGGCAGGCAGAGCAGCCGGATCAGAGGTGTCGAGACTGAAATGCTCCATTTTTCGAGTTGGAAAACAGTTCTGATCTGGCTCATTGTCTTTGTGGCGGCGCTCTGCGCCGCCCCAAATCTTTTCACGGACGCCTCGCTGCCAAGCTGGCTGCCGCACAAGCGGGTGGCCCTCGGCCTCGATCTTCAGGGCGGCTCGCATATCGTGCTGAAGGCCGAGCGCTCCGATATCGTCAGGGAGCGGCTCGAAAGCACGGTTGCGAGCGTGCGCGGCAGGCTGCGCGAAGCCGGAATTCGCTATACCCGGGCTGGCCGGCACCGGGCAGACCATTCAGGTCCGCATCACCGATCCGAGTGAGGTCGATCGCGCCGTCACCATTCTGACCCCGGTGACGGCACCGGCCGCCGGCGCCCCGGATCCCGAAGTCACGCTCTCGAAAGGAAATGACGGCCAGCTGACGCTGCAGATCACCGGCAAAGCGATCGACCGCAGCCTGTCGGCGACCCTCACGCAATCCGTGGAGATCGTCGGCCGCCGCGCCGTCGAAGCGGGCGGGATCGATCCCGTCATCGAAACCCGCGGCGCTGATCGATTATCCGTCCAGGTGCCGGGTCTCGCCGACTCGCAGCGGTTCAAGGATCTCTTGAGCCAGGATGGCCGGCTCTCCTTCCACTTGATTGATAGCAGCGTGTCGCCGCAGGATGCGATGAGCGGCACGGTACCGTCGCGCTCGCGGATCGTCTATTCGCCGGACGATCCGCCGGACATCTACCTTGTCGAGCGCGCTGAAGTGCTGTCGTCGGCTGATCTCGGCGATTTCCAGGTCAAGCCTGGCAACGACGAAGACAGCTCCATCCTGACCTTTCGCTTCAATCCCGAGAGTGCCAGGCAGTTTGGCGAGCTGACGCGAAAGAATGCGGGGCGGTCGTTCGCAGTCCTGTTGGACGATCAGGTCATTGCCACGTCTGATATCCGCGAACCGGTCACCGGCGATAGAGGACAGATAGCGCTTAACTATTCTCCGGAGGAAACCGAAGATCTTGCCGCGGTACTGCGCTCCGGTGCGCTTCCCGTCACGCTGACGATCGTCGAGGAACGGACGATCGATCCCGGCCTCGGCGCCGGCTCGATCCGCTCCGGCCTCGTCGCAGGGGGCGTCGGCGCCGTTCTGGTGATCGGCCTGATGGTGGCGCTCTACGGCGTGCTCGGTGTGATTGCCGGCGCCGCGCTTGTCGTCAACATCATGATGATCCTTGCCGTTCTCAGCCTGTTCGGAGCGCCGCTGACCTTGCCGGGTGTTGCCGGCATCGTGCTGACGATCGGCATTGCGGTCGATGCCACCGTTCTGATCTACGAGCGCATGCGCGAAGAGGTAAAAGGCGGCATGCATCTCGATCAGGCGATCGGCGTGGGCTATTCGAGAGCCTTTATGACCGTCGTCGATGCCAATATCACGACCTTGATTGCCGCCGCGATCCTCTTCTATCTCGGAAGCGATGCCATCCGCGGTTTTGCGGTCACGCTTGCGATCGGCATTCTAACGACGGCTTTCACTGCTTTCGTCTTCACGCGCCCGCTGGTCGTTGCCTGGGTGCGCCACCGTCGCCTCAAGCATCTGCCCAAGAGCGTCCATACCGATCTCTTCGACGGCACGAACATCCGCTTCATGGGCATCCGCCGCTACAGCTTCACCGCGCTTGCGGCCCTTTCGCTCGTCTCTATGCTGGCGGTAACGGCGATCGGCATGAAACTCGGCATCGATTTCACCGGCGGCTCCGTCATCGAAGTGAGGTCGAAGCAGGGGGCCGGCCGATCTCGATGACATCCGCGCGCGGCTGGGCGAAGTCAATATCGGCGACGTCCAGGCCAGGCGCCTCCGCGATGCCTCAAACGCCATCATCCGCATTGAAGCCCAAGGCGGCGGCGAAAATGCCGAACAGTCGGCAATCACGCTTGTGCGGAGCGAGCTTGCGGACCAGTATGATTTCCGACGCGTCGAAACTGTCGGCCCCGCGGTTTCCGGCGAGCTGACGAAGACGGCGACGCTCGGCATCCTTGCCTCGCTCGCCGCGATCCTCATCTACATCTGGTTCCGCTTCGAATGGCAGTTCGCCATCGGCGCCATCATCGCGACGTTGCACGACGTCATTCTGACGCTCGGTTTCTTCGTTGTCACCGGCATCGAATTCAATTTGACGAGCGTCGCCGCATTGCTCGTGATCGTCGGCTATTCGCTGAACGATACGGTGGTCGTTTACGACCGCATGCGCGAAAACCTGAGGCGCTATGCGCGCATGCCGCTGCCAATCCTGATCGACGCCTCGATCAACCAGACGCTGTCGCGCACGATCCTGACCTCGGCCACGACGCTTCTTGCGCTGCTCGCTCTCTATCTTTTCGGGGGCGAGGTCATCCGCTCCTTCGCGCTCGTCATGCTTTTCGGCGTTGCCGTCGGCACCTTCTCCTCCATCTATATAGCAGCACCGGTACTGATCCTCTTCCGCCTTCGCCCGAAGGCCTTCGACGACAAAGAGGATGGCGCCACCGATGAAAAATCCGGAAAGGCCACAGTGTAAGCCATGGCGAAAGGAATTGAAATCCGCGAGGCCCATTTCCCCGGCCGCGCTCCGGTCGACACGTACGGCAATGGCGGCTTCCGCTTTGCCGATATGTCGCATCGCGGCTCCATCCTCTGCCTTCCATCCGGTATCTACGGCTGGGAGATGGATATGTCGAAGCCGCTCTCCGTCGACAGTTTTCAGAGGGTGCTGGACGAGGCGGGCGATATCGAGGTTCTGCTGGTCGGGACGGGCACCGAACTTCGCCGCCTGCCGCCGGAGCTGAAGCATGCACTGAAGGTCCGCGGCATCTCCTCTGACCCGATGAGCACGGGTGCTGCCGTCCGCACCTTCAACATCATGCTCGCGGAATCCCGCGCCGTTGCGGCCGCCCTGATTGCGGTCTGACGATGACGGAACAGCCAATGAGCAACCAGGAGATTTGCCTGGCGATGCTGCGCGACAGTGATCGCGACCGCTATCTCGCCTGTCTACTGTCCTCGGAGGACAAGCGCGGCGCGCTCGCCGCCCTTTACACCTTCAATGCCGAACTCGCCCGCATCCGCGATCTCGTGCACGAGCCGCTGCCCGGCGAGGTCCGCATGCAATACTGGCGCGATCTGTTGGATGGCAGCGCCCACGGCTCGACCGAGGCTAATCCTGTTGCCGCATCCTTGCTGAGCGCGATCGAAGCCCACCGCCTGCCGCGTCAGACACTCGTCAACATGATCGATGCGCGTATCTTCGATCTCTACGACGATCCGATGGAAACCCGCACCTCGCTCGAAGGCTATGCCGGTGAAACGGCGTCCGCCCTGATTCAGCTGGCAAGCCTCGTCCTGTCGGCGGAGGAGGCGGCGAACTCCACCGAAGCCGCAGGTCATGCCGGCGTCGCGCAGGCCGTCGCCGGCGCGTTGCTTCTGATGCCGCTGCACCGCCACCGGGGCCAGCTCTATATTCCACTTGAAATTCTGAGCGCCACCGGCCTCGACCGCGACAGCTTTCTGGCGGGCAAGGACAAGGCGCGCATTTCTGCCGCTATCGAGGCCTTCGCCGGCCTCGGCCGCGATCACCTGGCAAAGGCCCGTGCCGTGCCGCTCCCGCCGACCGTTTTCCCGGCCTTCTTGCCTGTGACGCTTGCTGAGCCGGTGCTCGTGAAGGCGCAGAAGGCCGGTGCCGCGCTTTTCGACCAATCGCTGCAACCGCCGCAATGGCGCCGCCAGCTCGGCATGACGCTGGCGCTGATGCGCAAGAAAATCTGAAGCTGTTCAAATTCGCGCAAGGCTCGGGCACTATAAGTGGATAACCGCTATGCCTGAATCGGAGAAACGGCGTTGAGCTTTATCGTCTGGTCCGTCATTTTTACCCTCGTGGTCCTCCTAGCCTTCGTCGCGACCCGCATGGCCGCCAGGAACAAGGACGAGGAGGGCTTTCACGACACCGGTCTCGCGATCCTGGAGTTCAACCGCGCCTTCCCGCACGAGGCGATCCGCCAGCTTCAGGCGACGGCCGACGGCCAGGTGGTGTTCGTGCGTCTGCATGACAACAAGGCGGGCTTCATGCGCAACATGCACCGCCACTTCTCCTGCCATGTGCTGGAGCCGGGCAGGGTGCGCGTCGTCAGTTCGGAAACGGGCAAGGGTCTGGTCATCGATTTCCTCGATCACCCGCACCATAACGGTGTCTTCGAATTCGCCTCCGCCAAGGAGGCGGCCGAAGTCTCGCTCTGGCTGCTCGGCAATTACGTCGCCGACGCAGACCTTGCGCTGCCGCCGGCCGAAAAGCCGGCAGCCAACAAGCAATAAAAATCAGGCGCTTTCTGCAAGAGGGGCGCTCTGGCCGAGCCATGCGGCGCAATCGGCAAGCGCGCGCTTGGCGATCAACTGGCGTTTCAGGATGGTTTTGTCCTTGCCGCGGAACCGCTTGACCCCTTCTGGCTTGACGATGGAACCCGGCTGCAGCTCGGGAAACAGGCCAAAATTGATGTTCATCGGCTGGAAGGAGCGCTTTCCCGGTTCCTCGTCGGTGACGAGATGCCCGCCGGTGATATGGCCAAGCAACGAACCGAGGGCGGTCGTTGCAGGCGGCAGCGAGACCGTTTCGTCTTTGCGCTCGGCAGCGGCGAAACGCCCTGCCAACAGCCCGACGCTGGCGCTTTCGACATAACCCTCGCAACCGGTGATCTGGCCGGCAAAGCGCAGTCCTGGCCGCGATTTCAGCGTCAGCGACGGATCGAGCAGCGTTGGCGAGTTGATATAGGTGTTGCGGTGCAGGCCGCCGAGGCGGGCGAACTCGGCGTTCTGCAAACCGGGGATCATCCGGAAGATTTCCGACTGTGTGCCGTATTTCAGCTTCGTCTGGAAACCGACCATGTTGTAGAGCGTGCCGAGCGCATTGTCCTGACGCAGCTGAACAACAGCATAGGCCTTCACCAATGGATTATGCGCATTGGTCAGTCCCATCGGCTTCATCGGGCCGTGGCGCAGCGTCTCGCGGCCGCGTTCGGCCATTACCTCGATCGGTAGGCAGCCGTCGAAATAGGGCGTGCCTTCCCATTCCTTGAAGCCGACCGTATCGCCGGCAATCAGCGCGTCGACGAAGGCGTTGTACTGGTCTTCGTCCATCGGGCAGTTGATATAGTCCTTGCCGGTGCCGCCCGGGCCGACCTTATCGTAGCGCGATTGATACCAGCAGATATCCATGTCGATGCTGTCGCGATAGACGATTGGCGCAATCGCATCGAAGAAGGCAAGCGCGTCCGCACCTGTTTCCTCCTGGATTGCGGCAGCCAGCGACGGCGCCGTCAGTGGTCCGGTGGCGACGATCGCCAGATCCCATTCCTTCGGCGGCAGCCCGGTCACTTCCTCACGAACGACGGTAACGAGGGGATGCTCGCGGATTGCCTTCGTCACCGCCTCGGAAAAGCCGTCGCGATCGACGGCGAGCGCGCCGCCCGCCGGAACCTGATGCTTGTCCGCGCAAGCCATGATCAGCGAGCCTGCCATGCGCATTTCCGCATGGATCACGCCGACGGCATTGCTCGTCGCATCGTCGGAGCGGAAGGAATTGGAGCAGACGAGCTCCGCAAGGCCGTCGGTCTTGTGCGCATCCGTGCCGCGCACGCCGCGCATTTCATGCAGGACGACCGGCACGCCGGCGCTGGCGATCTGCCATGCGGCCTCAGAGCCGGCGAGCCCGCCGCCAACGACGTGGATAGGGGAATAGGAAGAGGTCTTGTTCATGCGCGGCTGATATCACGCCTGGCACGAACAGGGAACTCCCGGCATGAAAAAGCGCAGGCCTCATGCCGGCACCAGTTCCGTCGCTCTGCGCTCGAATTTTGCCGAAACCCTGCCTGTCTGGTTCCGTCGCGATGACTTCTGCCGTTTGGCGGCCCCAACCGGCGCCCCTGCGGCTTGTTCGGTTTCGCTGACGATCCGCCGCAGAGCCTCGCGCGCCTTCTCGGCGAATTTCCGCTGAACTGGATTGTCGTAGTTATAGCGCTCGACCATGGCGAAGACGCGTGCAGCTTCCGGCTGACGGCCGGCCGCCGCCAGTGCCACGCCTTGCTTGTAGTGCGCCTGCGCGTCGTAGGGCGAGCGCTCGATGATGCGGCTGAATGTCCTCGCAGCTTCCTCGTAGCTGCCGAGCGCGAGGTGTGTCTCTCCAAGACGCAGATAGACCGGATTCGGATCGTCCACGCGGCCGATAAGCGCCGTGAAGCCGGCTTCGGCCTCGTGCAGCTTGCCCTTCTCGAACAGCAGGCTCGCCAACCCGAATTCGGCACCCATATGGCCGGGGACGGTTTCGAGAAGCTGCCGGAACGCCGCTTCGGCATAGGCCTTGGCGCCGTCGCGGTACATCTGCAGTGCTTGCTCGTAGACGAAGCGGATGCTGCGGGGATGGATCACGTCGCCGAGATTGCGGCCGCTGCGCGTGCGAAACAATGTGCAGCTGACTCGGCGCTCTTCGGCGCCGAACATGTATTTGTAGGGCTCGTTGCCGCGCAGGAAGTCATATGTCTTGAAGCCGTCTGCTATCGCTCGGCGAATGCAGTAGCCATGCAGGATGAGGCCGGGCGAGGGCGTCTTCCAGGTCTCGTCGCGGCCGGTGATGTAAAAGAGGATCGACTTCTTCTGCCGGTCGATGATGTTGGCCAGTGCGCCGAGCGGCCGGTCGCCGTACCACACCACCGGCACATCGAGGTTGCCGTCCTTGAAGCTGTCCATCAGCAATTGGCGCGTCGCTCCGATCAGCCGTTCGGTGCGTTCCTTGCCCTTGCGTCCGACCCATTTCGTCCGCCACAGGTCGAAGAGAATATCGAGGTCGCGGTCGATGGTTTCCGGCGTCGCCATGGTGATGCGATAGTCATCGTCGCCCTCGACCTTGCGCAGGAAGCGCCGCAGTTTCTGGCGCGTCTGGCTGCTCATCTTCTGTTCCAGATAGTCGTCGAAGCTCGATGGCAGGGTGACGACCGGGCAGATGCAGTTGTCTATGTTCTCGGGATTGCGCACAGAACTGTCGCGGAACATCACCTCCGGACCCTGCAGCGCGCGGACCAGTGCTTCACGCCGCTCCGGAGGGCCGCCGAAGTATTCCAGCTTCAGATGCGTCCAGTTCTGCCGCTTCAGATAGGCGGCAAATCCGGCGATCGCGTGCCGCTCATAGTTCGGCTGAGCGAGGAAGCCGGTATAGTCGGCCGAAAAATTGCCGGCCATGATGATCTCGTCGAAAAAGATGCCGTTCTTCTGATCATGCTGGGTCGTGATACGCAGCGGAAAGAAGGCGACGTAAGGCGAGCGCTCTTCGCGTTCGCGCAGCGCTAGAATGAACCAGCGTTTGCGATGAAAAAGATAGGACTTCAGCCATGTCCAGGACAGGAAGTGTTGCGCATGAGGATCGGCCATATAGACCCGATCCCACTCTTCGCGGACAGCCTCGAAGCCGGCTTCGGTGTCGATCACGTCAATGCGCATGGTCCCCTCCCAATACCCATTACATATTCGGGAGGCTTCATTTTAAGGGCAAATGCGGGGCTTCAAATATGCCGTTCGGATGAAACGTTTGCACTAAATATGATTAGCCGCCCGGGGGAGGGCCAGGGGCTAAAGCTCGCCGGAAATATGCGAGCTTGCGTTGATGAAGTTCCAGAGCGATTGGCTGATCGAGACGATCTCGGCGATCGATTTCTCCAGCGCCGCAATCTCTTTTTCGTCGAGCTGCTCGACCTTGCCGTAGCTAATTTCCTTGTCATCCTCGACGAAGCGCATCATCTGCGTACTGGAGATCTGGCCCTTGTCGTCGAAGGAATAGATGCAGTGGTTATACTTGTTGCGCATCTTGGATTCCTTCTTCATGCGCGCCATCGCGTGAAGAACGGCCTTGCGGTCTGCCGCGGGTGTTGAATGCAGCTTGGCGAGGCGCTCGACCAGGTCGATCCTCGCCCGCGTCGTGTTGAGCGTCAGGAACACGACGATCGCCGCGTCCTTGTCGATTTTGAGAAGATGAGCAATGATGTAAATCAGCAGGCTTTCCGTATTGGTCCAGACATAGTTCAGGCGGCCGACCCGCAGCAGCACGTCAGACATCGCCGCCATGAAAGCCTCCCTCCGTCGATCCTTTGCTGAAACGATACTTCAGATCGCAGCGGGAGGCTTTTGTTTTCTTCTCCTGCCTGCCGCCATCAGCGTTCCTTGAATGCACGCGACATGCTGTCGGTGATCGGTTTCGTCAGATATTCGAAGAACGTGCGTTCGGATGTTTGGATCAGCACATCGGCCGGCATGCCGGGTACCGGACGGAAGCCGTGAACGCGGCGGATCTCGTCGTCGGGTATCTGGACACGGACGATATAGACATCCTTCACTTGCTGTCCGGCATTTTCCTCGATCGAGTCCGCGGAGACGTAGAAGACCTTGCCGTTCAACACCGGCGTCGTGCGCCGGTTGAGCGCGGAAAGGCGGATGGACGCCGTCTGTCCCTCATGCAATTGATCGATCGACGTGCGCAGCACCTGCGCTTCGATGATGAGCGGCACATGTGCAGGCAGAATTTCCATGATCGGCTTGCCGGTGGTGATGACGCCGCCGGCCGTATGATAATAGGTGCGCACCACGGTGCCGTTGACCGGCGAGCGGATGATCGTGCGCTCGAGAATGCCTGCTGCTTCGCGAACCTGCTCGCGCACGCTGTCGAGTTCGGATTCGGCGGTTTCTAGCGCGTCGAGTGCGGCCTGCTTGTTGGAGTTTACGGCGATGACCGCTTCCTGGCGGAACTTGGCGATTTCCGCCTCGCTTTCATTGAGTTCGCCGGTCAATCGCGAAATATCGCCTAACACATCGGCCATGGCGCGTTCAATGGCCAGGAGATCGGTCTTGCGCATGTAGCCTACCTTGACGAGGCGGGCCTTGGAATCGCGCTCTTCGGTCAGAAGAGCCAGCTGGCGCTCGAAGGACTCCCTCTGGCCGTTGTAGCCTTTGAAGCGGTATTCCAAAGATTTGATGTTCTTCTCGATGAGATTGAGTTGTTCTTCCAGCTTGATCTGCTTGCTGTGGAAAATGACGTTCTGGCTCTGGATGATCGCGTTGACATCCGGATCGCTCGCTGCGGCCATGACGATTTCGGGTATCTTGAATTGCTGGACGCCTTCGGCTTCGGCGCGCAACCGCGCCACCACCGCTTCCAGGCGCAAGCGCCGCAGTTTCAGCATCCGCTCGTTGGAGACCGCCGCCGTCGGGTCGAGCGTCACGAGGACATCGCCTTCCTTGACGACATCGCCCTCGTTGACGCTCATGTCCTTGATGATGCCGCCTTCGAGATGCTGCACTATCTTGTTGTTGCCGGTCGCAACAAAGCTGCCCTGCGCAATGATTGCGGAGGCAAGCGGTGCGGTTGCCGCCCAGAAGCCGAAGCCGCCGAAAGAGGCGAAAAGGACGCCGAGCCCGATTATGCTGTGATAGCGGATGGAGCGCGGCACTTCGCTGTACCATTCGATCGCGTTGCCGGCCGGTTGCAGTTTCTTACTCACCATTGTCGTTACCTTCAATACGCGGTTGCGGCCGGCCGTTATTCTTGGAAAGCGCCTCCAGGACTTCGATGCGCTCGCCGAACATGGCGACGGAGCCCTCCTTCAGAAGCAGGATCTTGTCGACGCACTGAAGCAGGGCGGGGCGCTGCGTGATCGTTACCGTCGTGATGCCCTTTTTCTTCGCGTGGATGAGGGCACGCGCAAGTGCTGCCTCGCCCTGCGAATCGAGATTGGAGTTCGGCTCGTCCAAAACGACGAACTTCGGATCGCCGAAAAACGCGCGGGCAAGCGCGATGCGCTGTTTCTGGCCACCGGACAGCGGAGCACCGTCGGCGGCAACCATTGTCTCGTAGCCCTGCGGAAAGCTCGCGATCAGCTCATGCACGTCGGCAAGCACGGCCGCCTCGAAGATCTGCTGATCTTCGACGTCGTCGCGCATGCGCGATATGTTGGCCTTGATCGTGCCGGGGAAGAGCTGAACGTCCTGCGGCAGATAGCCGATGCTTTCGCCGAACTGCCGCTGGTCCCAGTTGCGCAGATCCATAAGGTCCAGGCGCACGTTGCCGGAGGTCGGCAGGATCGAGCCTACGAGCATCTTGCCGAGCGTCGTCTTGCCGGAACCGGAATTGCCAATGATCGCCAGCGACTCTCCCTTCTTCAGGGAAAAGGAGATGCCGTTCAAGATAACCTTCTTCTGTGGCGGCGGAACGAAGAGGATGCGCTCGACATCCAGCCGGCCTTCCGGATTGGGAAGGCGCAGCCGCGGGAAGTTCAGTGGCGAGGTGACAAGCAACTGCTTGATCCTGCCGAAGGCAGACGCCGACTTGTTGAATTGCTGCCAGCCTTCGATTGCACCTTCGATCGGCGCCAGCGCGCGTCCAGAAACGATCGACGCCGCAATCACCATGCCGCCCGTCATTTCGCCCGAAAGCGACAGATGGGCGCCCCAGCCGAGCAATGCGACCTGCGTGATCATACGGCAGGCCTTCGAGACGCCGGAGAAGACAATATTCCGGTCCTGCGCCGAGACGTGGGATTTCAGCGAGCCGGCCGTCTCGCGACCCCACATCTTCACCGCTTCGGGGATCATGGCGAGCGCGTTGATGATCTGTGAGTTGCGCGACATGGAATCGAGGTGGAAGTTCGCGCGGCTGAGATAGCCGTTCGCCTCTGCAAACTGGCGGGCTGTGAACTTCTGGTTCAGATAGGCGATGACGAAGAGCACCGCGCAGCAGATCATGATGATCAAGCCGAGATGCGGATGCACGAGATAGACCACGACGACGAAGAGCGGCATCAGCGGCGCATCGAGAAAAGCGATGAGCGTCCCCGAGGTCAGGAAGGAGCGTAGTTGCTGCAGATCCTGCAGCGTCTGGTAGTCCTTCCCGTTGCCGTGAAGCGAGGCGCGGGCGGCGGCACTCAGGATTGGCGCGCCGAGCTGCACCTCGAGTTCGACCGCCGTGCGCATCAGAATGAAGCGCCGGATCGAATCCATGAAGGCCTGCAGGATGACGGCGCCGAGAACGGCAACCGTGAGCATGACCAGCGTATCGATAGAGCGGCTTGTCAGCACGCGGTCCGATATCTGGAAGAGGTAGAGAGGGATCGCCAGCAGCAGCACGTTGATCGCGATCGTGAAGGCCATCACGATGACCATGTTGCGCCGGACGGCAGCGATGCCCCTGGCAAGGCTGACGGCAAAATTCACCGGTTCGCTTCGCTTGTGGAAGCTGGCGCCGCCGCCGCCACCACCGCCGCCACCGCCGAAATCCGGAGTCTTGCCGTTGCTGCCACCATCGCTGCGCTGGCGGCGCTCGTTTTCCTTGATCGGGCCGCGGTTGCCATCGATGGTTTTGGCGAAGGGAACTGCGGGGTTGGCCTTTGCTTCGCTCTGATCGGCCGGTGGCGTGAGCGGCACGACCGGCGTGTCGGGTGTCTGCCGGGCAACGAATTCCTCTGCATCCGCCTGCCGTGGCGATGGCGCAGGGTGAACGGCGGCTCGGGAGCGCAGGGGAACCAGCGGGAGCGTTTCTTCCGCTGGATTCTCACTCGGTTTCGGGGCTTTTGCGGCTTCCGGCTTGGTGGGCGAAACGGACTGTGCCGGCGCCATGCGGTTCTCCATGAGCTTTCGCAGGCTCGCCACCGCGTCGTCGATCGCCGATATGCAGGCGCCTGTCAGCGTGTCGTCAATACGGCCTGTGGGACCCAGTCGGAGCGAGCGGTTGGCGGCAAGTGTATGTTTTGAGATATGATTCATGTAACGTCTCCCACTGGCTCCGGTTATGCGACGACGGTTTGCATTACGTCGGCCGGTTGAGCCAGCGTCCATGAAAGGTCATGATCTGGATTGATGACGCCGTCCTCGGATCCGCTTAGCGGCTCGTCCTCCCCGAGGAATGCGATAACTTCATTGGCGAGATGATCGCTGTTCGGCTGTGATGTGTCATGCTCCACCAGACCGCCCTGGATCAGGATGGCATCCGAATAGAGTTGGCCGGCCAAGTAGGTCGTCTGGCCGAAGCTGTCGTAGTCGGTGATCTGCGCGATGTTGACGACCGCATTGCTGCCGGTATCGATCTGGATGTCGGCGCCCGCGTTGTGCTCGAGAATGTCCGAGACCGCCAGCGTCACGTCGTCGGAATCACCAAGGATGCTCACCTGTTTGACGATGTTTACATCGTAGAGATTGCCGGTGATGTAGAGAACGTTGAGTCCGGCATAGCCTTCGAAATTGACGTCATGCGCCAGCCCGGCCGGCATCGCCGCTTCGCGGTCTTCGATTGCCTTCTGCGTCTGTACCACATAGTCCGGCATCGCCTCGAAACGGTCGTTCCCGCCGACGTTGTGGATGGAAGCGAGGTTCCAAATCAGATTGTTGCCGGCTTGAACGGTCGCTCCCGGAGCACCGTCTTCGGCGCGTACCCAGTCATTGTCGTAGAGTATGGCGATCTGTGAAATGACATTCATGTCGAGAATGTCGCCGCCGACGATGATCAGGTCATATTGAATGCCGATCCCGAGGAAGGAGGCAAGGTTGACGGTGGAATTACCGCCGGTCAGCACCGTTGCCTCCGAACCGCTCGTCGTCACGGTCATCGTGTCGTTGTCGCTGATGAAGTGGTACTGCTCGATCCAGTTCACAAACGAGACATCGCCCTCGACCACGCTGACGCGCCAGGCCGTCGGGAAGATCGTCTCCTCCGACGATGCTGCGGCTTCCGGCTCTCCATTGTCGTAAGTGCTGCGCTCGAAAATCGCGATGTTCTTCGCAACGGTCGCCGCGCTGTTGTCCTGGTTGAAGACGGAAGCGATCTCGTCGCGATCGCTGTAGACGTAAACCTGCGAGATTGCGTCAATCTGATGGTAGTCGCCCATGACGGCGGTAACCGGCGACATGATCGCCGTCGCGGTGACCTCCACCACGTTTGCAAGCACATTCGCGCCTGCCGCCACAACGAGGCTGTTGCCGTCCTGTTCCAGGGGTACGTCGCTCTTTTCCGGTTCCGTCGGCGGCGTTGCGATGCCGCGGTCGGGCATGAAGTCATCGATTGAAGGCGCTTCTGCGACGAGTTGACCGTTCACATAAGGGCCGTCGATTTGGTCGTCGGCGAGCACGAAAATCTGCGGTGGGCCGCCTTCCATCACCGGAGGGCCGCTCGCGCGTGCCGCCTGGATGTACTCGTGAATGTCGTCCGCGATCGCCCGCAGGTCCTCCTGCGTATCGACGCGATCATAGGAAGAGAAGGGCGTAAAGGCTTCCGCCTTCTCGCTGAATTCCATGAGGCGGTGCGTGACGAAGCTCGTGTCGCGCAGTTCCGGCTGCTCGCCGGTCATATTCAGATTGTCGTCGTCGATCAGCATATTCGCCTGGGCGACATGACTGATGACCGACCCTGGTCCCTGGAAGACCTCAAGGTCTTCTTCCTCGCCCGGAAGATAGACACTGGCGCCGAAGTGCGGAGCGCTGAGATCGCGCGATGCAATCTCGGCAAGCTTCTTCAAGGTCTCTTCGAATATGCCACCGAGTTGGCGGGGATGCTCGTAGTTCACATCATAGCTGACGGAGCGGTAATCGACGCCCGGATCGTAATCTTTCAGTTGAAGGTGCGAAGCGAAGGCCGGGCTGAAAGGCTCGTCCTCTGACAGCGAAGGATCTGCTTCGCGCGGATGGGCGCCGTCCAGGTAATTGCTTCGCATCCGCGCTTCATCGGTGGCAGCGCCGAATAAGCCGATGAAATGGGCAACGATTTCGGAAATCTTCTCTGCATGCATGACGGCCCCTCCCGTTCAACACGGTGTCCGGCCCGAAAGGCGGCAAACTCATCTATGACGAGTCCTTCCCAGCCGCGCCTCAAGCCGCCAAGCTGCACCGGCGGATGCCGGTGCAGCTTGTTTCTGGACTGGTTGGAGGTCAGGCTCCAGCGTCGGTGTCGTCGCCGGCCACGTTGCTGCCAACGTTGCTTTCGAAGGCATTGCTGAGCAGGTTGGCGCCCTGGACGACTTCCAGATGGAAGCCGGAATTGGCAATGATCGCAGACGCGTCTGTCGTGCTGGCGCCTGTGACGTCATCGCCCGCGCCGCCTTCCCAGCCGCAATCGTTGATATCGATGCCTTCCGAGCCGAAGGCCTTGCCGCCGTCTGCGTTGAGATGGTTTTGGGCCCCTGAGTTATCCATCCTGATGTTCCAGGCGCTGTCCTGGTCGGCAAGATGGTTTGCCTGGACGGCGCTGAAGCCGTTTCCGCCGGCACCGAGCGAGCTGTTGAGGATGTTGTCGACATCAAGCGTGAACGAGAAGTTGTCACCGATGTTGAGGTTGCCGCCGGCGATCCCGAGGTTGTCAAAATCCTTGACGTCTTCCAGAACGGCGAAGTCTGTATCCGTCTTGTTGAAGCTGTCGGTTGTCGTCGTATTGTGGCTGTTCGTATCGGTTATCGTCTTGATATCGGTGTCGGTAATCGTCTTGATATCCGTTTCCGTTTCCGTCTTTGTACTGGTGATGACGTCGTTGTCACTGTACGACTTGCTGTCGTAGCTCCAGTCATAGTCGGTTTTGACGTCGGTATCGGTGATAGTGGTCGTCTTGATATCGGTATCGATATCAGTGACGGTCACTTCCTTGTTGTCGTAGCTCCAGTCATATTCATTGTCGCGGTTGTCGCCGTTATTGGCATCGACATCGATCTTGGAGTCCACGTCGACATCGAGGCTGTTGTCTGTGTTGTTGCGATTGTCACCATTGGCGATGCCGCCGACATAGCCGGTGGAGCCGTCGTCGACGTCAGTATCATTGATGGCGGTATTGGCGAAACCATCGGCAAGTGCGCCGACATTCGTCTCGGTCTCATCGCCGCCATTCGGATAGTTGTAGTTAGTCATTTCGCTTTATCTCCAAAAAAATTCGGAGCAGCCTTCGAAATCCCTTTCATCTCAACGGGATTTTGCTCGCGCTTGCTCCGATACTGTTACAGATCGGCAGATGTAAGCAGTACCTTTTCACCTGCATTTGACGTTTTGGTTTGTAGACCAAACCCTTGTTGAACTGCGCGTTACTCAGTACAAAGGCGCAGGCATCCGGTTCCGCAATAGTAATATTGCAGATTTCATGCGCTTATTTCCTTGAATTACCCCAGCTGAGACGCCGCGATACCGCAGGCACTAGGTGATATTCGACGCCTCCCATGTCGCCATTTGGCAACGATGCGACTGTGGTCGAGAAAATAGTTTGTTGATAGATACCAATTCGGGCTAGCGAATCGGGAGTTACTAGTAATGGCCAAAGGTAATCATGGATGAACAGATCGGTGGGGCACCCGGATATCCAGCCGCGCCCTCGCATACTGATGCCGCGGGGGCGCCGGCCCGGCGTTCTGAAGGTTCAGCTTGCCGGATTTAAGGCAGGAAGGTTTTCATAAGTAACTTTTTAGTTCATTGCCCCAATGGTAAAATACCAAAAATAGTCTGTCTTTTATTATTGGCACATGAATACCATTTTGAGCCAAAAATATTGGAACATATAGCCCAGAAGTTAGCTATCTTACGCCTATGCAACCGTAACAATAGAAAATATCACTTTAAATTGGCAAAAACTAACCCATTTGGGCCATTTATTTTCGTATCTGTTCATATTACCATAATTAAGAAATGGCTAATAACTAAGGCAGAAAATTTTAGGGTACACCTCTTTGGGTGTTTTCACAGTATCGCCCAAAGCATCTGTAACGTGTAGCGCTATGGGGAGGCGTAAATGTTCATGACGGCGTCAAAGACGGGGGATGCCGACCAAAGCCGAAAGTTCGGCCCGGCCGGAGACACAATACTGGTCATTGCAAATGCGGATTTGTTCTCCGAATGCCTGGCAGAGGCTTTGGCGAAGAAATTTTCTGGCTGCGAAGTGGTCAGCAAGGGCTATTCAAAGGCCATGCTGGAGAACGACGCAAACGATGCCAAGCTCGTGCTCTTCTATCATATAGCAGGCGTCGAATTGAACGAGGCGCTTCAGGTCGTGCGGGACAATCACCCCTCGACGTCGATCGGTCTCGTCGTCGAGGCGATCGACATGCTGGAACCCTACATAAACCGGCTGGTCGAAGCACGGGTCATCGACGGCGTGCTGCCGCTCAATCTTCGCCTGGACGTGTTCATGGCAGCCGTCGATCTTTTGATGAAGGGCGGCGAGCATTTCCCTTCGGCGTTGCTTAACCGGCTCACAGCCGCGCAGCCGGAGAAATCGCTTTACGAGTCGAAGTCGGTCGCGGCAGCTGGTGCCGGTGCTCTAAGGCTTCGCCAAGGCGACCTTTCCGCGCTCACCACCCGCGAAGTTCAGATCCTTGATCTGATCTGCAAGGGCACGCAGAACAAGATCATCGCCGATGAGCTGCATCTTTCTGAAAACACGGTGAAGGTTCATGTGCGGAACATCTATAAGAAGATGAACGTCCGCAACCGCACCGAGGCCGCATCGCGCTTCTTCAACAATGAAGCTGCCAACGCATCCGGTAGATGGCGAAACTAATTCTGTCTGGCCGTTAGATAGCCGGTCGCGCGAAACAGCGCGACTTCTGGCCGAAGCCGCTTGGCGTACAGATCCACGGTGCGGATCCGTGATAAACCTTGGCGCCCGCGCTCACCGGCGCTTTGCCGTTCGCCGCCGAATAGCTGTAGACCTTGCTGGTGTGCGGCACCTTGGCAACCACCATCTTTGCCGGCTTCGCGTTGGATGCGAGTGCCAGGTCATCGACGGCCGCGCAGGAAATCGGCCCTGCCGCCATCAGCATCAGCCCGAAAGCCAGCGCAGTCCTGCGGGCAGCATCCGAAGTCCGTATTCCGGTGAAATCAAAGTTCCGCATTGCGCAAATCCCCGAACACGGCAGTCCTTTTGCCTGCCTTCAGCTCCAATGTCTAGCCCGTATCGGTTGAGCGAAGCTTGCGTTGCGATTTTATAATCAAATCCAATATAGTTAAGCAGGATTAAACACGCTTATCTCAGCTGTACTATAAGAGTAATCAATTAGAAATAGTCAATGCTTTTCATGTTGACGGGACAGCAAAGCGTCATATCATCAACCATAGATAGACTTGAATTGGCAAGTGAAACGTAACTCCACTTTGGTAGTACAAGTATTTATCTATTCCGCTTCGGAGTAAATCTGGAGACTGAAGGAGAGTTACTAGAATATAGGGATCAGTGTTTGTGATCCTACTGGGAAGGAGTTTGTAATGCGTAGTTTCGTTCCCAACGAAATCTGTTCCGGTTATGATCGTCTATCTGGCCGGACACCCAAGAAAGTGCTCGTCAATGGAGGTGCCGGGTTCCTCGGTTCCCACCTGTGCGAGCGGCTTCTCAAGGGCGGCCACGAGGTTATCTGTCTGGATAATTTCTCCACCGGCCGCCGATCCAACGTCCACCATCTCCGGCCATTTTCGCGGTTCCGCATCGTCGAGCACGATGTTCGCAGTCCGTTTGACGTGGATGCGGCGCTGATTTTCAATTTCGCGTCCCCGGCTTCTCCGCCGGATTATCAGCGCGATCCGGTCGGAACCCTGCTCACCAATGTGCTTGGCGCCGTCAATGCGCTTGACCTGGCACGGCGGAACGGAGCGACGATCGTGCAGTCCTCAACGTCCGAGGTCTATGGCGATCCGGAGCATAGCCCGCAGCGCGAGAGCTACTGCGGCAACGTCAACCCGGTCGGTCCGCGTGCCTGCTATGACGAGGGAAAGCGCAGCGCCGAGACGCTGTTCTTCGACTATCATCGAACCTACGGTGTCGATATCCGGGTCGGCCGGATATTCAACACCTATGGGCCGCGCATGCGACCGGATGACGGCCGCGTGGTGTCGAACTTCATCGTCCAGGCCCTGCAGAACAAGAACATCACTATTTACGGCGATGGCTCGCAGACCCGCTCCTTCTGCTACGTCGACGATCTGATCGAAGGTTTTCTTCGTTTCGCGGCGGCCGGGAAAAAATGCACCGGACCGATCAATCTCGGCAATCCCGCCGAAATCCCGGTGCGTCAGCTCGCCGAAATGATCCGCGAGATGACGAATTCGCGCTCGCGCATCGTTCATTTACCGCGTGTCACCGACGACCCCAAGCAGCGGCGGCCGGACATTACGAAGGCGCAGGCGAAACTTGGCTGGCAGCCGCGTATTCCTCTGGAAATGGGTCTTGGAAGGACGATCGATTATTTCGAGGCGCGTCTTTCCGAGGCAAGGGTAGTGGAGGCTGTATGAGATGTCTCCCTACATCATCGTCACGGGTGGCGCCGGCTTCATCGGCAGCCATATCTGCAAGGCGCTCGCCGGCGCGGGATTCACGCCGGTCGCATATGACAACCTCTCGACCGGCCATCAGGACGCGGTTCGCTGGGGACCGCTGATCGATGCCGATATCGCCGATGCCGGTTCCCTGAAAAAAGCGCTCGCCCGCTTCGAGCCCACGTGCCTCATCCATTGCGCGGCAAATGCCTATGTCGGCGAGTCCGTCACAGATCCACGCAAATACTATCGCAACAATGTTTCCGGCAGCCTTGCGCTCTTGGAAGCATGTCTGGACCAGAACGTCGATCGCATCGTCTTCTCGAGCAGCTGCGCGACTTATGGCATTCCGGCGGCATTGCCGATCCGCGAGGAGATGGTTCAGCTGCCGGTCAATCCCTACGGGCGAACAAAACTGATCTTCGAAATGGCCCTGGAGGATTATGCCGCCGCCTATGGCCTTCGTTTCGTGTCGCTGCGCTATTTCAACGCCGCCGGAGCCGATCCGCAGGGCGATCTTGCCGAGCGTCACGAACCGGAAACCCATCTCATTCCGCGGGCCTTGCTTGCGGCTGCCCACCGTCTTCCGTGCCTGGAGGTTTTTGGCTCGGACTACGAGACCGAGGACGGCACCTGTGTTCGCGATTATATCCATGTCAGCGATCTTGCGCAGGCCCATCTTGCCGCTGTCGATTATCTCGCAAGCGGCGGCGAGACCTTGCGCGTCAACCTCGGCTCCGGCCATGGCACCTCCGTCGGCGAGATCTTGAGCGCAATCCAGCGCATCACCGGGCAGGAGGTTCCTGTTCGCTACGATTGCCGTCGTGCGGGCGACCCACCGGTGCTGTTTGCCGATACGGCACGGGCGCGGGCGGTTCTCGGCTTTACACCGCAGTTCTCCGACATCGATACGATCATCCGTACGGCGAGCCCGAGCTTCGGTCTGGAGGTGCGGGCATGAACGTGGCGCCATTCGTGACCAGACAGCCAAGGGCGACGGTGGCGGTTCGTGCTGCCAGGCTGGATGCGCTCGAGCCCGTCTTTGCAGGCTGGAGCCGTGCCGCCTACTGGTTCGGCGTTGCCTGCTGGCTCGCCGCGCTCGCCTATTTCTGGACGTGGTGGCTGCAGCCCGCCCACGTGATCTCAAAGTCCGCATTCATCGGTATCACAGCGACCGTTGCCTGGGTCACGCTGATCCCGGCCTATTTCATCTTCATCTTCGTCAACGCAAAGCGGATGAAACCTTCGGCAGCCGTTCCCGCGGGCCGCATCGCGATGGTGGTCACCAAGGCACCGTCCGAGCCTTTCGAGGTGGTGCGGAAGACATTGCTCGCGATGCTCAATCAGAAAGGCGTCGAGTTCGACATCTGGCTTGCCGATGAGGATCCGGCGGAAGAGACGAAGCTCTGGTGCGCCCGGCATGGCATCTTCATTTCGACACGCAAGGGCGTCGCCGCCTATCACCGGACAGTATGGCCGCGCCGGACGCGCTGCAAGGAAGGCAACCTTGCCTATTTTTACGATCGCTACGGTTATGATCGCTATGATTTCGTGGCGCAGTTCGATGCCGACCACGTGCCTGAGCCAACCTATCTGCAGGAGGTCATGAAGCCCTTTGCCGATCCGCGTGTCGGCTATGTCTCGGCTCCCAGCATCTGCGATGCGAATGCAGCCGGCAGCTGGGCCGCAAGAGGCCGTCTCTATGCCGAGGCAAGCCTGCACGGTTCGCTTCAGGCGGGCTATAACAGCGGCTGGGCACCGCTCTGCATCGGCTCGCATTATGCCGTGCGCACGGCAGCTCTGCGTCAGATCGGCGGTCTCGGGCCGGAACTTGCGGAAGATCACTCGACGACGCTGATGATGAATGCCGGCGGTTGGCGCGGTGTGCATGCGCTCGATGCGATCGCCCATGGCGACGGCCCGGCGACGTTTGCCGATCTCGTCGTCCAGGAATTCCAGTGGTCGCGGAGCCTGGTGACGATCCTGCTTCAATATTCGCGCACCTATGTGCCGAAGCTGCCGTTGAAGCTGAAGTTCCAGTTCCTGTTCTCGCAGGTCTGGTATCCGCTGTTTTCGGCCTTCATGGCGCTGATGTTCGCCCTGCCGGTCGTGGCGTTGCTGACAGGCCATGTTTTCGTCGGCGTCACCTATCCGGAATTTCTGCTGCATTTCGCGCCGCTGTCGCTGGTGCTGATTGCGCTTGCCCCCTTCTGGAGGCGCAGCGGAACCTTCCGGCCAAGCGACGCGAAGCTTTTCGGCTGGGAAGGCATCGCCTTCGTTCTCCTGCGCTGGCCGTGGTCGCTTGCAGGAAGCCTTGCTGCGCTGCGCGATCACATCTCCGGCTCCTTTGTCGATTTCCGCATCACGCCGAAGGGAGCGCAAGCGCAGAGGACGCTGCCGCCGGTTGTTCTGCTTCCCTATGTGCTGCTGGCGGGTATTTCCCTTGCAGCGATGGTTCTCGCGCCTTCCGAAAGCACTGCCCGCGGCTTCTATATCTTCGCCGGTATCAACGCCGTCATCTATGCCGCGCTGACTATCCTGATCGTCGCACGTCACGCAGGCGAGAACGGCTTGCCGCTTCTGACGCGCTCGCGCGGTCTGAGGATCGTGGCGGCCAGCGCGCTGGCGCTTCTTGTCGCCGGCAGCGGCGAAATCCGCCTGCACGGCCTGAGTGGTCTCGAAGCGCTGTCGCATGGCCAGGGCATCGTCAGTTTCACGGAAGCTAAATTCGCAGTCGCAGGCGCCGGTCTCGGGGGCGGCAAGACGCGGATCGTCAAATTCCGGTTCAAGTGGAATGGGTTCCGGCAGCAGGCTGCTGTCGCAGGATCAGAGAGAGTGAAGCCGAGCGCGTAGAGTCAAAGCCATGTCGGCGGGTGCGATTCGGTTGAAGGAGGGTGCAATGAGAATAGGAACAAGAACAAATGGCGCGGCGGCTGCCGTCCTCAGCCTGGCCCTTTGTTTGCCGGGCGCGGCAGCGGGGGCCGAAGCGAAGAAGGGGCCTGTGCCGCTCAGCGCCTACGAACTTTACCAGCTCTATCGCAACAAGACCTGGACCTGGGGCGCCGGTGGCGGCCGCTTCATGGACGAGGGCCGTCGCTTCGTCGCCTGGACGAATGACGGCGGCAAGCAATGGGTGGCCGAGGGTCGATGGGCCGTCGACGATCTCGGGCAGATGTGCATGCGCGCCACCTGGACGAACGAAGAAGGCCCGGCCCGCGCCAGCACCTGTTTCGGTCATCGCAAGATCGGCAAGGTGATTTATCAGAAGCGTCAGCCCGACGGCAATTGGTACATCTTCCGCCACGCCTCGGCGCGCGCCGGCGATGAATATCTGAAGCTCGTGCAGGCGGATACCGTCAGCGCCAGTGCGGATGCCTACAGGCAGAAGCTGATGGCTCGGAGGTAAGAGGAGAAGCCATGAAGAAGCTAAGAGAAAGAATAGTCTCGGCCACCGCGATCGCGTTGCTGCTGTCCATCGCCGCCGATCCGGCAAGGTCGAGCCTGGCGCAGGAGGTAGCGGGCGTTCCCGCATCGTCCGGCCAGACGATCGTCGACAAGCGCCCCGTCCTGCATGCCGCTGGCATCAAGTTCGGTGCCTATGACCCGCACGGCGATTTTACGTCGCAGCAAGGTGTTGCGACCGAACACCTGTTCCTGCCGTGGGAAGACGTCGATCTTGAAACGCTGAAAGTTGCGGACGCCTATGCGCAGGCGAGGGGACGCAATCTGCTGATCACGATCGAACCCTGGTCATGGGACGTCGACTGGCGTTTGACCTCCGCTGAACTGCGGCAGAAGGTCCTGCGCGGCGATTACGACGCCAACATGCGCGCCATCGCCCGGATGATTACCGAGCTCAAGAGCCCGGTCATCGTCCGCTGGGGGCAGGAAATGGAGGACAGGGACAGCCGGTTTTCGTGGGCGGGCTGGAACCCGCGCGATTATGTCACCGCATACCGGCGGATGATGGATATCGTGCGCGCCGAGGCACCGGCGGCGGAAATGATGTGGTCTCCGAAGGGGCTCGACGGGCTCGATGCCTATTATCCTGGTGACGACTATGTCGACCTCGTTGGCCTCTCCGTCTTCGGCCTGGAACCCTACGACGCGCTCGCCTATGGTGGTCCCCGTGATTTCCGTCAGGCACTGACGGACGGCTACCGGCGCGTCTCGGGATACGGGAAGCCCATCTGGGTGGCCGAACTGGGCTATGAAGGGAAGGACGCCTACATGCGGCCGTGGATCGACACCGTGACCTTGAAGCACAGCGATTTTCCGAAATTGGAGGAAGTCGTCTATTTCAACGACCGCGACGTCCATGCCTGGCCTTTCAATCTCGGCCGTCCGAACTGGAGGGTCATCAAGGGCGACGAGACGAATTAAGCGTCGTCGAGCACGAGCTGTGGATGGCTAGCCCGGATTTCTCACGATTGCATCGGGCTAGCAAAGGCCAGGAGAAGTGGATTATAAGCGAGCTCTCGACCCCGATCTCCTGATGGGCCCACGCAACATGACTGACTCTGGCTCGGTGATCGACTGGCTTCTCGACTCCGACCCATCGATCCGATGGCAGGTGATGCGCGACCTGATTGACGCCCCGGAGCCGGAGTGGGCGGCGGAGCGGGCTAAGGTGGAGACCGAGGGCTGGGGAGCCAGACTTCTCTCTTACCAGGACGAGGACGGGCAATGGGCGGGGGGCTCCTTCGTCCCAGCCGATTTTGATCCTTGCGAGTGGCAGGAGCGCGGTCAGCCGTGGACGGCCACGACATTTTCATTGTCGCAACTCCGGGAGTTTGGTCTCGATCCCGCGTCGGACCGGGCCAAACGAACTGTCGCATTGATCGGCGCCAACTCGCGTTGGGATGAGGGCGGCCAGCCCTACTGGGAGGGCGAGGTCGAGGAGTGCATCAACGGCCGGACCGTTGCAGATGGCGCCTATTTTGGGGCTGACGTCTCGTCCATTGTCGACAGGCTGGTAGGCGAGCGTCTCGCTGACGGCGGCTGGAACTGCGAGAGGCTCAAGGGTTCAGTCCGCTCGTCGTTTGCCAGCACGATCAACGTGCTGGAAGGGCTCGTGGAGTACGAGAAAGCCGCCGGGGGTACGCCTGAATCTCAAAAGGCGCGTAGGTCGGGCGAGGAGTATCTCCTAGAGCGCAACCTCTTCCGTCGTCTCGGCACGGGTGAGCCGGCAGACGAGCGGTTTCTGCGCTTCCTGCATCCGAACCGTTGGCGCTACGACGTCTTGCGTGCGCTCGACTATTTCCGCTTCTCTGCGATGTTGACCGGCGCCGATCCCGATCCGCGACTTGGCGAGGCTATCGGCCACGTTCGTTCCAGACGCCTGGAGAACGGCACATGGCCCCTCGACTGGAGCCTGACGGGGCGGGTGTGGTTTGAGGTCGACGACGGGCAGGGCCAGCCCTCGCGATGGGTGACGCTCCGGGCGATGCGGGTGCTTAGATGGTGGGAGAGTTAGCCGATCGGGAAATCCCCACCAGGCCTACGAAGGTTCCACCAAGGGTGAGATTGAGGTTGCTCGTTTCGCTGGGGCACAGCGCCTAGGGCTGAAGGGCCAAAAACGAAAACGGCGCCAAAGCGGCGCCGTTTTTGATGTATCACGCTTGCCGCGATTAGCGGAACGAGCGGGATGCGATGTTGCGGATCTCGTAGCGGCTGATGCCGATGTCGGAGAGCGTCTGGTTCGAAAGGCTGCCCAGCTCGTTGAGCGTGCGGCGGTAGCTAATCCAGCTCTTGGCAATGCGGATCGGGTTCATTGTCGTCTTCCTCGGAAGGTTGCTTCGCGGGCGGCGCCATCGCCGTCTTTGCGGATGACATTGATATAGTGGTTCCCGGTCGTATTGTGCAGTGCAAAGAAAAGGCATCTGCTATGCGTTTGTGCACTGTGATGCACGATAAATGCGCAGGAGTTATTTTTTAAGCGGCAAAAATGTAGGGCGATTTTCATCGCAACTACTACGAAAGTGTAATTTGAACAAAAGAAAACGCCCGTTGCCGAAGCACCGGGCGTTTTTGAAGAAGGAGATCAGCTTGGGAGGACGCTGATCGCCTGAATTAGCGGGCAGAAGCCTCGCGAGCGACGCGATTGATGTCCGAGCGGTCGATGCCGAGGTCGTGCAATTCGCGGTTGGTCATGCGGCCGAGTTCGGTAACCGTCTGACGGTACTTGCGCCAGTTGTTGAAAGAGCGTGAGAAGTTCATTTTAATCCCCTTTCCTAGGGTTCGCCATCTGCCAGCTGCTGCCCATCAGCGCTGGCTTCCGTTTGATGACCAGAATATATGTTGCGCCGCGAAGAACTAACAGAGACAAGATTTCATTCCACCTATGCATTCGATGCAAGTCTCTAGCTGAAAAATATGTGATTTCGCCGTTTTTTGGTCAATGAATAGGCAGAATGACTTTTCACGGGCATGGACTTTGGGTTGGCTGCTCAAATCGCCGGCGTCCGGGTATCGCTGCCGATTTGGTCGCTCTCAAAATGAAATCGGCAACGATGTCGCCCTCCGAGACAGCTTGGTTCCGGCAAAGAGCTGGCGGCTTCCCAAATGGCCGGAGCCAGGCGCTCCTGCAGCTTGGTGGAGCCGTTGGCAAAGTCCCTGCAAACCAGCAGACTAATCGTTTTATCTCGCGAAAACCAAAACGCCCACCGGGGGAGGATCCGGTGGGCGTCATGTTGGTGACTGACAACTGGGAGGAGGAGTGTTGTCAGTCTATCGGAGGGCGCTGGGAGGAGGAGTGCGCTGCTCCGAATTCCGTTACGGACATCATATCCGCAGGCGTTCCGGTAAGCCGGGACGGGCTGCCACGCCCGCGCTTCTTGATAATCAATATAGTATGACTAATGATTATTTTGCAGTGCAATATTATCATGGTGGCCATGCGCTTCATGCATGGCTTATCTGAAAGAATCAATATTAGCCTATTGCTGTTAATAGCCGGTTAAATCCGTGCCAAGTTCGCACAGTGAAGTATCTTGAACGGCTTAGGGTCCGGGAGATTGCGAAAGACGCTGGGCCATCTATAAGATTGATCGGGAAAGCCGCTGGAGGCGGCACGGAGGCAGCAATGTATCGGGGACGGTTGGAGCGGGATCTGTCGCTCTGGGTGGAAAAGGGTCTGCTGCCCGAGGCGACGGCGGAATCGCTGCTTGTCGAATATGACAGCCGGCCGGCGAGCTTCAGCCTCGGCAACGTGCTGATGGTGCTCGCCGCGATCCTGCTTGCGGCTGCAGTCCTGTTGCTCGTCGCGTCCAATTGGGAGGCGATCCCGCGGCCGGTCCGCGTCGGCGCGATCCTCGCCCTCATCTGGGCTGTTTATCTCTCCGCGGCGCTGCTGTTTGCCCGCGGGGCTTCGGCGGCTGCCAGCGGCCTGCTCGTCATCGGCGCCCTCAGCTTCGGCGGTGCGATCTCCCTCGTCGGCCAGATGTATCATCTGTCGGGCGACGAGCAGACGGTCATGTATCTCTGGTTCGCGGTTGCGGCTGTGTCTGCAGCGCTTTTCCGCTCAGGCGCCGCGACCGCTATATCAGGCTTCCTGTCCTGGGCTTCATTCGCGGTCTATCTTTCGAATTACGACTCGCGGTGGGTCGGCTTCGATCCCTGGGCGCCGCCGATCATGGCATTGATCGTTGTGGCATTGGTGCGCTTCACCGGCGCTCATCGCGCACGGCATCTTGCCTATCTGCTCGTCGTGGGCTGGCTCACGTGGCTCTATGCGTTGCACGAAGATATCCGGGTGGCGATTTCCTTCGTGCTCTGCGGCATGGCCGCGTTCGTAGCCGTCAGCCTGCCGCCGCTGCGTGGCTCTGCGTTTATAAAGAGTGCGGGTGCTGCACCGGCATTTTATGCATTCCTGGTGGCGGCAGTCGGATTGCTGTTGCTCAACATAGAGCTCGATGAAGGCTGGCCGCTCGTTCTGGTCGGTATCGCGACGCTCGCAATGGCGGTGCTTGCGATCGCGCTGCAGGGTCGAGACAACGGCGCCGTGCGCTATCTTGCCTACGCCACCTTTGCCGCCGAGGTTTTCTATCTCGCTTCCGTCACAGTCGGGTCCATCCTCGGAACCTCAAGCCTCTTTCTTCTGTCCGGTCTGCTGGTGGCGATCGTCGCCTGGGTGGTGATCCGCCTCGAGAGACGTTTCGGTGCAAGAACGGAGGTGACGGAATGAACGCGCTGTCTTCGAAGCGTCGATCGGTGAGGGGTTACCTGATCGCGGCCGTCATTGCTGCCGCCCTCCAGACCATCATTCTGGGCTATATCATCGAAAGCCGCGCGGCGATCCTGCGCAGCGGCGCCGAAGTCCTCCTGAAGACGACACCTGTCGATCCGCGTGATTTCCTGCGTGGCGACTACGTCGTGCTGAATTACGAGATTTCGTCGGTGCCGGCACAAACGGTGATCGGCGAACTGCCCACCGTACCGGGCGAGCAGACGCTCTGGGTCCGCTTGAAAAAGCAGCCGGACGGGTTCTGGGCAATCGCCGAATCGTCGTTCATGCCGCTTCCCGAGCAGCCTGAAAGCGTCGTGCTCAAGAGCCGTCCTTTTTACAGCTACGGTGCGCGCGCGACTGATACGATCCGCGCCGAATACGGCATCGAGCGCTATTATGTGCCGGAAGGCCAGGGCAAGCCGCTGGAGGAGGCCCGGCAGGACGGCAGCGTTTCGATCGCAGCCCGCGTATCGAACGATGGCTCGGCGCAGATCCGCAGCCTGCTCGTGGACGGCAAGCCCGCATACGAGGAGCCGCTTTACTGACTTTGGCGAAATGACGGGAGAGGGTCTTGGAGGCCATAAAATCCCTGTCATTCGGCCTTTATTTTTCCTTTGCCTCCACCAAATCGGGTGTTATAGAGACGCGCGCTCCGGAAGGCCTCATGTCCAGGCATATGCATGCGGTTTTGCGAACGCGGGTATGGTGAAATTGGTAGACACGCCAGATTTAGGTTCTGGTGCCGCAAGGCGTGGGAGTTCAAGTCTCTCTACCCGCACCAAAGCTGGCTTGCAGGTGGGGAGACCGGATAGGTCGCCCCCAATTACCCGGCAGGATGGCGCCGTCCCCCTTCGGGCGGGATGCAATGGAATCTGAGAAAAGCCACGCGCGGCAAATTTTTCCGGCGTCGTGCTCATCGAAACGAAACGGCGTCTGGGCACGGCCGCCACGAAATGAAGGTAGGAAGACATGCAGGTTATCGAAACGCTCGCTGAAGGGCTGAAGCGCGAAATCAAGGTCGTTATCCCGGCCAAGGACATGGAAAACAAGATGAACGAGCGCCTTGCCGACGTAAAGGACAAGGTGCGCATCAATGGTTTCCGTCCCGGCAAGGTTCCGGTCGCCCACCTCAAGAAGGTCTACGGCAAGTCGATCATGGCCGATCTCGTCAATGAGATCGTTCGCGAACAGCCGACCCAGATCCTTTCCGGCCGTGGCGAAAAGTCCGCCACGCAGCCGGAAGTCGCGATGACGGAAGACAAGGACGAGGCTGACAAGATCCTCGCCGCTGAGCAGGATTTCGAATTCACGCTCTCCTATGAGGTTCTGCCGCCGATCGAGCTGAAGTCCGTCAAGGGAATCAAGATCACCCGCGAAGTCGTTGATATTTCTGACGAAGAAGTCAACGAGCAGGTCCTTAAGGTCGCTGAAAGCGCCCGTTCCTACGAAACCAAGAAGGGCAAGGCCGCTGATGGCGACCGCGTCACGATGGATTACGTCGGCAAGGTCGACGACGAAGCCTTCGAAGGCGGCACCGATCAGGGCGCTGAACTCGTCCTCGGCTCCGGCCGCTTCATTCCGGGCTTTGAAGATCAGCTCGCCGGCGTCAAGGCTGGCGACGAGAAGACCATCACCGTGACCTTCCCGGCCGATTATCCGGCCAAGAACCTCGCCGGCAAGGAAGCCACTTTCGACGTCACCGTCAAGGAGGTTGCTGCTCCGGCCGACGTGGAAATCAACGACGAACTGGCAAAGAAGCTCGGCCTCGAATCCGCCGATCGCCTGAAGGAAATCGTCCGCGGCCAGATCGAATCGCAGTACGGATCGCTGACCCGCCAGAAGGTTAAGCGCCAGATCCTCGACCAGCTCGATGAGATGTACAAGTTCGAGACCCCGAAGTCGCTTGTTGAAGCCGAATACAACGGTATCTGGAGCCAGGTGAACAACGACCTCGCTCAGTCCGGCAAGACTTTCGAGGACGAAGACACGACGGAAGAGAAGGCCAAGGAAGAATACAAGACGCTGGCAGAGCGCCGCGTCCGCCTCGGCCTCGTCCTCTCCGAAATCGGCGAAAAGGCCGGCGTCGAAGTGAGCGAAGACGAAATGCAGCGCGCAATCTACGAGCAGCTGCGCCAGTATCCGGGCCAGGAAAAGCAGATCCTCGAGTTCTTCCGCAGCCAGCCGGGTGCCGCCGCTTCGATCCGCGCGCCGATCTTCGAAGAAAAGGTCATCGACCATCTGCTGACCGAGATCGACGTCACGGACAAGAAGGTCACCAAGGAAGAGCTGCTCGCCGACGAAGAGGGCGAAGGCTCCGAGAAGACCAAGAAGGCCGCGCCGAAGAAGAAGTCAGCCGCCAAGGCCGAAGCTTCTGAAGGCGAGGAGGCAGCTGCTCCGAAGAAGAAGGCCGCTCCGAAGAAGAAGGCCTCCGAAGGCGACGCCGAGTAATCGGCTTTTCCGGTTCAATAGTTTAAGGCCCTGCCGGTTCGGCAGGGCCTTTTTCTTTGGCGCACGCGGGTGCTATGCCGCGGCACTCGCCAAAAAGAGGCGGATCAGAGTTCCGACTTGATGTCGCCCATGCGGTTCCAGGCGTCGAGGCCGGCGATCTTGTAGGCTTCGGCAAGCGTCGGATAGTTGAAGGTATTCTCGACGAAATATTCGACGGTGCCTTTGAGATTGAGCACTGCCTGGCCGATATGCACGAGTTCGGTCGCCCCTTCGCCGACGATGTGGACGCCCAGAAGACGGCGGGTCTTCAGCGAGAAGATCATCTTCAGGAGACCGGTGTCGAGGCCCATGATGTGGCCGCGCGAAGTCTCGCGGAAGCGGGCGATGCCGCATTCATAGGGAATGCCGCGTTCATTGACCTCTTCTTCCGAAAGGCCGCAGGTCGAAATTTCCGGCACGGCGTAGATGCCGTAAGGGAAGTATTTCGGAGGCTCCTTGGCGATCGCGCCGACGGCGACGCGGGCGGCGATGCGGCCCTGCTCCATCGACGTCGAGGCGAGGCTCGGAAAGCCGACCACGTCGCCGGCGGCATAGATGTTCGGCACTGAGGTCTGGAAGGTTTCCGGATTGACCTTCAGGCGGCCGCGGCTGTCGGCCTCGAGGCCGGCGGCGGCAAGGTTGAGCGCGTCCGTCGCCCCCATGCGGCCGGCGGCGAAGAGCACCATGTCCGTCGTCAGGTGGCGGCCATTGTCGAGCGTCAGCGCGACTCTGCCGTTGTCGAGCGTCTCCACCTTGTCCGCCTTCTGGCCGAGCAGCAATTTCATGTTGCGGTCACGGAGCTGGTAGGTGAAATCCTCGATGATCTCCTTGTCGATGAAATCGAGCATGGTCGACTTGGGATCGAGGACGGTCACAGCCGTATCGAGGGCGCTGAAGATCGTGGCATATTCGATGCCGATGACGCCTGCGCCGATAACGACCATCGAACGCGGTAATTCCTCGATATCGAGCAGTTCGTCGCTGTCGATCACCGTCTTGCCGTCGAAGGGCATGTATTCCGGGCGGAAGGGCTTGGTGCCGACGGCAAGCAGGATGCTGGCGCAGCTGACCTGCATGGTCTCGCCGTCGTCCTTGATCACCTGCAGCGTTGAGGGATCGATGAAGCTCGCCCTGCCGCGGATATGCTGGACGCGGTTGCGGGCGAACTGGTGCTCGAGCACCTCGACTTCATGGTCGAGCGTGATCAGCAGGCGGCGGCGCAGATCCTCGGCGCTGATCTCTTCCTTGACCCGATAGGCGCGACCATAGAAGCCGCGCTCGCGCCAGCCGGAGAGGTTGAGTGCCGTCTCGCGGATTGTCTTGGATGGGATGGTGCCGGTATGCACTGAGACGCCGCCGACGCGCTTACCCTGTTCGATGACCAGGACCTTCTTGCCGAGCTTCGCAGCCTGGATGGCGCCGCGCCGCCCTGCCGGACCGCTGCCCACAACAACAAGATCGTACTGAAACATGGCTTGGCCCCGGAAATAGGAAATTGGAATCATATTTTGCAGCGCAAAATGTCGCTCATTCACCGGTAGCTGGTCAATGTTACAGTTTCTATTCCGGCGACGTCACGAGTTCATAAAGCCAAACATCGGCTCCAGCTTTTCGAAAGTCCGGTCCATCGCATAGGCGCCGATGAAGAACAAGGAAAGGTGCCCGTAGGTCAGCGAGATCTGCGACTCGGCCGCGATCTCGCCGAGCTTTGCGACGCCGGCTACATAGATGGCCGAGGCAAGCCCGGTACGGTCGGCGCCGGCCCGACAATGGATGAGCAGCGGCTTCGGGGCGGACGCCATGATCGCCATGAGCTGGCTTCCTTCCTCGATCGTCAACTCCTTGGAGGCCGACATGCGGAAATCGATGTGGTTGAGGTTGAGGCTCTTCGCTGTCGCCACTTCATCGTCATACCAGGCTTTGCCGTTCTCGTTACCGCGCAGGTTCAGCACCGTCTTGATGTCATAGTCCTTCACCAATTCCTTGAGTTCGTCCGGAGATGGCTGGGAAGCGCGATAGACTTCGCCCGCCACGACCGCGTGAACATTGTTGGAAAGCTGCAGGTAGCCGAGATAGAGTCCGATGACGGCCAGCGTTATCAGGGCGAGCCGCGCGATCGATTTGTATGTCAGGGGAACATGGAAACGATCGGTCAGTAGGGCCATAGTTGGGGTCCGGTTGGCGTGGAACCCTGCTAGAGAATGCTATGATGGCTTTTTCATGCCTCCATCTTCGGAACATCGCAAATGTCAGATCAGCCGGATGCCCTTGAGCTCGCATGGCTGTCCTTGCCGATGATGATGTGGTCGTGGACGGTGATGCCGAGCGGCGTCGCCGTTTCGACGATCGTCTTCGTCAGATCGATATCGGCGCGCGACGGCGTCGGGTCGCCGGATGGATGGTTGTGGACGAGAATGATGGCCGTCGCCGAGAGTTCGAGGGCGCGTTTGACGAGCTCGCGCGGATAGACCGGCGTATGGTCCACCGTTCCGCGGCCCTGGTCCTCCTCGGCGATCAGCGCATTCCGTTTATCGGGGAACAGGATGTTCGCGCCTCATGCGCCATGGCGGCGTGGCAATACTCGATCACCGCGGTGGCCGTGATAGTGCTCTTCCTTCGAAGAGCCGGGGCTGCTCGGCAACGAATCGGCGCTCGTCAGCGGGCGAATGGTGGTCTACGTCGAAAGGCAGTTCACCGTTCGGGAGGAAGAGAGGACCTTTGCCATCGCGTTCACCCGTTGAGCGGCAGGCCTGGCCGGTCGAGGCCGCCGGGCGAAAGCGTGAAGATCTCGCAGCGGCCCGCCGTAACACCGACGGTGTGTTCGTATTGCGCCGAGAGCGACCGGTCGCGCGTCACCGCCGTCCAGCCGTCGGCCAAGACCTTCACATGCGGACGGCCGAGATTGATCATCGGCTCGATCGTAAAGATCATGCCTTCGCGCAGTTCCGGACCCTCGTTGGCGCGGCCGTAATGCAGGATATTCGGCGAATCGTGGAACAGGCGGCCGACGCCATGGCCACAGAAATCGCGGACGACCGAGCAGCGCTCGCTTTCCGCATGGGTCTGGATCGCCTCGCCGATCGCGCCAGTGCGTGCGCCGGCGCGGACGGCGGCAATGCCGCGCATCAGCGCTTCATGCGTGACTTCGAGAAGTCGTTCGGCGGCACGCTTGATCTGCCCGACCGGATACATGCGGCTGGAATCGCCGTGCCAGCCGTCGAGCACGAAGGTTACGTCGATATTGACGATATCGCCTTCGCGCAGCGGCTTTGCATCCGGAATGCCGTGGCAGACCACATGGTTGATCGAAGTGCAGGTCGATTTGGTATAGCCGCGATAATTGAGCGTCGCCGGATAGGCGCCGTTGTCCATCCCGAATTCGAAGACGAACCGGTCGATCGCATCGGTGGGCAGCCCCGGCCTGACGATCGCGGCAAGCTCGTCGAGGCAGCGGGCGGTCAGCTGGCATGCCTTGCGCATGCCCTCGAACGCCTCGGGGCCATAGAGCCTTATGGCACCGGTATTCTTCGACGGCGCGGAGGAGGCTTCGATATAATTCACCATTGGAGGGCCTTAGCAGAAATTGTCTTCATCGTTCATAATGCAGCTATGCCGCGTTCGTCCATCGTGTTCAACTGCGGCCACGAGATTTGTCTCACTTTGATACGGTGCAACGGCACGCCTTTCCGTTCACGCTGTGGAATCCACCCGTGTTTTGCCCTTGCATTTCAACTCGGACGAGGCGCGGGAAAATGCCGCGTTGAGATGAAACTATATGGCGCTTCCCAGCGCCCCGTTCGACGGTTTTTATCCTCAACTTTGGCCGCCCCTCTGCTCGGATACCGGTGCCTTGGGGCGCCGCAAACCCTGGGGAGTTGACAATTAGCTTCACCCTGAGGTTGCGAGTTCGTGGGGCGTACCCCCGAAGGGCGAGGGCGGGTGTGGTGGCGTGGCGCCCGGCTGCGGACCGAACTGGATCGGCTATCCCGAGGGACTATTTTCATCGGTGGCAAGCAGATACCTTGAGAAATGGGAGAAGAGAATGGAACTCGTGACCCACAGGAAATTCAAAAGCGGCTTGTTGATGCCGTGGGGAAAGGGGACGGTCGTGAGCGGAGCCAGGGGATTCGTCTACCTTTCCGGAAACACAGCGACCGCCGAGGATTATGATCCGGCTGGCAGGAAGGGAGGGGGCTTCGTTGGCGATGCAGCGGCGCAGTGGCGCGCAATTCTCACGAACATCAAAGCGGACTTGGAGGAACTCGGCAGCGCGCTCGAATATCTCATTCGGCTGACCTTCTTCGTTAAGGGGCCGTTTCCCGATGGCAGCGTTCTGAACTCTCCCAATTTTCGCCTGGATGTGATGGAGGACTTCTTCACCGAGCACTGCCCAAAGCACCGCAGCTATAACAACCCGCCGCCCTCGGAGGTGATCGGCGTTGCGGCGCTTGCGCAACCCGACGTCCTTGTTGAGATTGTTGCAGTCGCGGCGCTGCCGGACAAGCCGTCATGAGCGAAACGCGACGCAAGCTGACGACCATCTTCTGCGCCGACGTGCAGGACTATACGCGCCTGATGGGGGCGGACGAGGAGGGCACGCTGGCGATGCTGAAGCGGCATCGCGATGCGATGTCGCGGCTCATCGGCTCGCATGGCGGGCGGGTGATCAATACCTGGGGCGACGGATTGATCGCCGAATTCCCGAGCGTCGTCGAGGCCGTGCGCGCGGCCGTCGACGTTCAGAATGAGCTCGCCGGCCTGAACGCTGCGCGGCCGGCGGACGGGCGCATGCTATTCCGGATCGGCATCAATCTCGGCGACGTGATCGTCGAAGGCGACGATCTCTATGGCGACGGCGTCAATATCGCCGCGCGGCTCCAGGCGTCTGCCCCTGCCGGCGGGATCGTGATCTCGAACACCGTCTACGACCAGGTCCGCAACAAGGTGGCCGTCGGGTTCGATTTTCTCGGCCCTTTGGTGGTGAAGAATGTCACGGAACCCGTGCCGAGCTATGCCGTGCGCATCGGCGAAGGCATGGAGAGCACGCCGCAGCCGGCGGCTGCAGCGAACCGTCCAGAGGCCCCGGCAGCGACCGATCGGCCGCTCGGCACGAAGGCTCGCAGGATGTTCGGTCTGCTCGCCTTGTTGAGCGCTGTTCTGGTCGTCATCAATCTTCTCTCCTGGCGGGGCGTCTTCTGGGCGGCATGGCCGCTTCTCGCCTTTGCTGTCCTCTCGGCCATGATATGGGTGCGGCGCCAGAACCATGTCGACCGGGGCATTGCCGCCCTCGGCGTCGCCGGGCTCGGCATGATTGCTATCAACCTTCTGTCGTGGCACGGGATATTCTGGGCGATATGGCCGCTTCTGGGGCTGGCCGCCGCTGCCGCCATTCGATGGGTGATGCGCGGCTGACCCAAGAGTGCATTGGCCGTGCCTGCGGAGCGGCGTTGCCGTGTTGCCGATTTGCGTATCTTGCGGCGGTGTTCAGTTGATCGACAAAAGCATGATGACAGAAAAACTAGATCGGTTCCGGAACATCATTCTCAGCGAGTATCCGGACTTGGCCAAATCGACGTTCGAACTCGCGCCGGTAGGCTGGGATTCGATTGCCGTCGATGTGGATGACCGGCTGATCTTCAAGTTTCCCCGCCATGAGGTCGCGCAAAAGGCGCTTGTGAGGGAAGCCGCGCTGCTTGCCGTTGTCCGGCCCAGGGTCTCAATGGCCGTCCCCGACCTGCGCATTTTCGAGAAAAGTGGGGAGCTGTTTTCCCTGCACGAGAAGCTGAAGGGCGAACATTTGCTCACGGCCGAATATGACAAACTGCCGAAGGATGCGCGGCAGCGCCTTGGCGATGATCTGGGCCAGTTTTACGCCGAGCTTCACCGGCTCGACAGCGAGCGGATGGCGGACGCCGGTGCCGCCCTGGTCGGCGCATGGCAAAGCCCCGCAACAGTTCGCGAGAAAGCCGTACCGGCGCTTCCCTCCGAGCTTCGTTCCGTGGCGGAGGATATCATCGCGGGTTTCGAGCGACTTCCGCCCGATCCGCACGGACAGACCTACGGCTTTTTCGACGGCCATGGATGGAACATGGCATTCGACCATGCGCGCAGCCGCCTCAACGGCATCTACGATTTCGCCGATTCCGGCTTCGGTCCGGTCCACCAGGAGTTCATCTATTCGAACCTCATATCGCCGGATCTCACAGAGCGGATCGTGGCGGCTTATGAGAGAACATCGGGCCTGATGCTCGACCTGCGCCGCATCGCAATCCTCACCGGCTTTCACCGGCTGTCGGAACTGGCGGAGCTTCCGGAGGATTGCCGGCACACGCCGGCCATGACCTACCATGCCGTGGCATGGCTCGAGGAGGTGTCAGGCCGCGGGTTCACTGCGACCTAGTGTGGGGGAGAGGCGGCGACGACGATGTCAGTCAACGGACCCAAAGAACCGGGCTGCGATGCTGGCGACTTCGTCGTGAATGGACCGCCGGTCGACGCCGTCGGCATCCGTGAAAATGTCCGGTGCGAGTTTCCTCCCTTGCGGCGTCGGTTCCGGCACAAAGACGTAATGGTCGATTCCACCTTTCAGAATATCCAGCCAAGCGCCCGGTAGATGGCTGTGCAGCCAGCCGCAGCACTCCTCCGCAGGTGCAATGGTGTCCTCATCGCCGCCGATAATTCGAACCGGCTTTGTGACCCGCTTCAGGCTCTCGGCCAAAAAGCCCAACACCGAGCGGCCAGGCGCAAGGACAAGGGCAGCATCAAATCGAGGGTCGCTGTAGTCCTTCGATCTGCGATCCCACGACGCGCGAAAGACCTCGCTGCGCTCCAGCAGGGGAGCTATGTGGTCCGCCAGATCGGGAAACTCCCTCGGTCCGCGACGCGGGCCTTTGATCGGGTTTGCAGATTCAAACTGGGAATAAGCCACGCGTGCGCCCATCAACAGCATCGCCGTGTAGGCACCGGCGGAAAAACCGGCGACGCATGCACGAGCGCTGACCGTTCCGCCCAGTTGCCTTCGCCAGCCGTGATCGTCGAGCATTGCACTTAGGTCGCTTGCCCGTTCCCAAAGGCAGAGGAAGCCTTCCGGCCTATAGGGTTCGGCACCGGTGTGGCCGTGGTGATTGACCGCAATGGCAACGAAGCCCCGCTGCGCCAGGCGATGGGCCAGCCATTCAAGACCGGCGGCAACGCCCCCGCTACCATGAGAGAGGAGCACGAGGGGACGAGGCGTCGTTGCCGGCTTAAGAGCCGCATCAGGCGCAACGGGCTCCATCTGAAACCAGGATGCGCCGGATACGGGCATCTCGATTGCGGCATCATCTGCAGGATACCAAGCTGTCCAGGAAAGAGGCCGGGGGCCGGTACCCGCCCAATTCGTCCTGTTCTCATCAAAGCAGAGGCCTTCCGCGAAGCCGACCGGCATATGAGTGCTCCAAATTCAGGAAGCGATATGCCTCAGCTTCGTTTCGAAAACAGCGACGCGAGGCTTGGGCGCGGAGAGGGTGGATTTTTCAGGCGCGGTACGACGACGAGGCGCTTGACTTCGCCGCGCTTGAAGGCGGCTAGGAAGCGGCGGTAGTCCTTGAACGAGATGCAGCCGTTGGAATCGCCGCGCTTGCCCAGCATATAGGTGTGGGCGAGCAGGCCGACGCGGCCGTGGATCTTCTGCGGGCCGCCGACGGGATGGAGGCGGATCGCCTCGACGCCGTGGAACAGGGCTTCGCGCATGGCAAGGTCATAGGTGTGCGGTGGGGTTGGCCCGCGCATTTTCTTGTCGGCATAGCGCGGCTTGTCGCGCATGGCACCGAGACCGGAATGGGCTTCGAGCTTTTCGCCGTTCGGCAGATAGACGACGCTGGCCTCGATGTCGTAGACGGCCACGCCATTGCGGGCGCTCGGCATCAACGCCGGCTTGGCGAATGCCGGCATCTCCTCGTCGTCATCCTCCGTTCGCGCATAGGCAAGGGCCGGTCCGGCGTCGGGCGCGTCTATCTTCGGCTTGCCGGGGCGTGCCATCGGCAGCGGAATGTCAGTGCCAGGTGCCAGAACGAGGCCGAAAGGCTCGTCGGACGTTGCCGTTTCGGCGGAAGCGGTTTCGATAGGAGCGGCGGCGGGTATCGGCTGGGCGGAAGGGAGCGTTGCCGCAAGCGCGAGACTTGACGCCGGTTCAACCGGCTTGGCGGAGGCGGTCTGGATCGAATAATCGGGTGCCGGAAGGGCAGCAGGTGCCGTGACCGCCGGAACGGGTCCGGCGCTTGCAAGCACCAGCGCCTGCTGTTTCAGGGCGGAAGCCATCTCGGCGCCGTTGTTGCGCTTTGCGAGCAGCGACAGGCCGCGGCGCTGCATGAGAGCGACCATAGCCTTGGGGGATTTCGGCGTAGCCTCAGCAACCATGCGGTCCGAAACCGTCGTCTGGCCGGGGAGGCGCGAGAACTTGCTGACACGGATCAGGGGATGCGAGCGAGTGGCTGCGGGCGAGACTGGCTTTTGAGCGATTGCGACATCGGCGATCATGGCGGCGGCCGGTGGCCGCGGCGTGGCGGAGGTATGCATTGCCGCGATCGACGCGATCATCCAGGCCGACGCAGCGACCGCGATACCAATTGCAGCAGTTCCGGAGATGAGCCGGAAGGGTCTGGCCGAGCGAAAAAAAGCCCAGCCGAAAGGGTTGACGCTTTCACGCGCCTCAACAGCAAACGCCATACTACTCGGTTTCCCAACGCGTCACATTACCGGCGGCTTACGCGGAACGCCCTTGCCGGAGCCGGTAATGAAGCAAGAGGGCCAAAATGAGGCTCGCTGCGACTTGCCGACTGCCTGGAAGCATGACGCACTATGGTAACTAATTCCTTTACGGGATGATCGGCGCTCGCCGAAATGGCACGGGCGATCACTCGTTGCCGGCTAGGTGCCGTCGATTTCGAATATTAGCAACTCGTGTAATTCGTTCCATCTTCTGCTATGGTTCGGCCGTGACTGATGGCTCAATTTGGGGGGAACCAATGTCTTCATTACATGATATGGTCAAGAGCGAAGTCTCTCCGGCGTTGCTAGTTGATGCCATGTTCGCATTCCAGAAGACGGCTGCGATCAAAGCGGCAATAGAACTCGATCTGTTCACGATGATCGGCAGCGAAGCCCGCACGGCCGGATCGCTCGCCGCTGAAGCAGGGAGTGCCGAACGCGGATTGCGCATTCTCTGCGACTTTCTGGTTGTTGCCGGTTTCCTGATGAAGAGCGGCGAAAGCTACGCACTGACGCCCTCCAGCCAAGTGTTCCTTGATCGGCGTTCGCCGGCTTTCATGGGCACTGCGATCGAGTTTCTGGCCTCGCCGGAGATGCTGTCTCTGTTCCTGGACGACCCGGCTGCTTGCGTGCGCAACGGAGGTGCGGTCGGTCTGGCGAACGTGGCGCCGGACAATCCCGTTTGGGTGAGATTTGCGCGGGCCATGGGTGCGTTCACCGGCGCCAGCGCTCAAGGATTGGCATCGGAAGTCGCCGGATGGCCGACGCCGCCGGCCAAGGTGCTGGACGTTGCCGCAGGCCCTGGGCGCTTCGGGATCGAGATCGCGAAGGTGGCGTCATCGGCCAGGATCGTCGCTCTGGATTGGAAACCGGTCCTTGCCGTGACCGAGGAGAATGCAAGGAATGCAGATGTGGCTGACCGTTTCAGTTTCTTGCCGGGCAGCGCTTTCGATGTGGACTGGGGCACGGGTTACGACCTGGTGCTGCTGCCGAACTTTCTTCATCACTTCGGCAAGGACGGCTGCGTCACGCTTTTGAAGAAGGCACGGGCGAGCCTGGTGCCGGAGGGCCGCGTTGCTGTCGTCGAGTTCGTCCCGAACGAGGACCGGGTGTCTCCCGAATTCCCCGCCACTTTTGCCTGGGTGATGCTGGCCACGACGCCAACGGGCGACGCCTATACGGAGCGGGAGCTTGCCGATATGGCAAAGCTTGCCGGTTTCAGCACCGTCGCGAGCAAGCCGCTGCCGCCGACGCCGGCAAGCCTGATGTTCTTCAAGTGATGTTTTACCGGGCCGAGCGCGATATCGGGTTCAGGCCCGCTCCATGACATAGCTGCCCGGTGCTTCCTCGATGGCGTTGAGCGCCGTGCCGCCGGGTTTGCGCGCGGGCACGCGTTTGGCGTCCTTGGCTTCGATCCAGGCCTGCCAGTTCGGCCACCAAGAGCCGGGATTTTCCTCGGCCTTGGCAAGCCAGGTGTCGTAATCGCCCCTGGTCGGGCCGCCGGTCCAGAACTGGTACTTCTTCTTGTCGGGCGGGTTGACGACGCCGGCGATGTGGCCGGAGCCAGCCAGCACGAAATCGACTTTTCCGCCGAAGAACCGGCTGCCGAGGAAGACGGAATTCGCAGGAGCGATATGGTCTTCGCGGGTCGCGAGATTGTAGACCGGGATCTTCACGTCCTTCAGCGACACGGTCTTGCCGTCGAGCATCATCTCGCCAGCGGTGAGCGCGTTCCTGAGATAGCAGTTACGCAGGTAGAAGGCGTGGTTGGCGGCCGCCATGCGGGTGGAATCGGCATTCCAGAAAAGCAGGTCGAAGGGCATCGGCATTTCGCCCTTCAGGTAGTTGTTGACGAAATAGGGCCAGATCAGTTCGGAGGCGCGCAGCATGTTGAAAGCCGTCGCCATCTTCGAGCCGTCGAGATAGCCGGTCGCCTGCATATGCGCCTCGAGCGCTTCCAGCTGTTCCTCGTCGACGAAGACCTTGAGGTCTCCCGCATGGGCGAAATCGACCTGTGTGGTGAACAGCGTCGCGGTCTTGATGCGCTTGTTTTTCTCCTTGGCGTGCAGCGCCAATGTTGCCGCAAGCAGCGTGCCGCCGACGCAGTAGCCGACGCTATTCACGTCCTTTTCGTCAGTCGCCTTCTCGATCGTTTCCAGCGCGAAATCGATGCCCTCGCGGGCATAGGCCGTCCAGTCCTTCCCGGCATGGCGGGCATCGGGGTTCACCCAGGAGATGACGAAGACCGTATGGCCCTGGTCGACGCACCATTTGATGAAGGATTTCTGCGGGTTGAGATCGAGAATGTAGAATTTGTTGATCCACGGCGGGCAGATGAGGAGGGGGCGCTTCAGCACCGTATCCGTTGACGCTTCGTACTGGATGATCTGGCAGATGTCGTTCTGGGCGATCACCTTGCCGGGGGTCAGCGCCATGTCCCGGCCGACCGCGAATTTGGTCATGTCGGTCTGACGCATTTTCAGGTCTCCGCCGCCCGCCGCGATGTCCTCGGCCAGCATCTTCATGCCGCGCACCAGGTTTTCGCCGCTCGTCGCAATTGTTTCGCGGTAGAGCTGCGGGTTGGTGACGACGAAGTTAGCCGGTGAAAGGGCGGCGGTGATCTGCTTCACGTAGAAGCTCGCCTTGTGTTTCGTGTGCTCGTCGAGCCCTTCGGTCTGAGCGACGATTTTCTCTGCCCAGTCGGCGGTGGTGAAATAGACCTGGCGCAGGAAATCGAAGAAGGGGTTCTTCTGCCAGTCGGCATCGGAAAAGCGCTTGTCCTTGCGCTCCGGCTCGGGTTCCGGGTCCTCGCCCTGCAAGCGTTGCATCGAGCGCATCCAGACGCCGAAATAGCTGCTCATCAGCTGGGTTTGCGCCTCGAACGTCCGGCGCGGATCGGACATCCAGTATTCGGTGACCTTGGAGAGCGTCTTGACCATGTCGGTCATCGGCGCGGCGAGCCGGTCGTTGAATTCCCCGCTCTCACGCGGCGCAAGCCAGGCGGAGGCCGCCTTGCCGAGGTTTTCCAGCGCGCGGGCAATGTTCACCGCCATCGCCTCCGGATCCTTCAACAGGTAGGGATCAAGATTCGGTTCGAAGCCCGGGGTTTTCGTCTTTCCGGTATCTTTCTGCTTGCTGTCGGTCACGTATCTCCTCCGGCGGCAGCAATCCTCGTGCAAATTCAGTTGTACATCGTGCCGGATCGATAAAACAAGTTCAACGCAACGGCACTCGTGCTATTGCTTTGTCGGTGCGACAAATTTAACAGTCGGTGAGGCTTCAGCGTTTTGGAAGGTCTGGCATGACGACGAACGGCATCTTTGGCATCGTACTCGCAACCCGCATGGCCCTCGTTGCCGCGGCCGCAGCGATGACGCTTGCCGGATGCACATTGACGCCGGAGCAGAAGGCGGCCGCCGCGGCGCGGCGCGCGCCTCCGACGGCAGTCGTCATGACCCCGACCAAGGGCGAGGAGCCGGCACAAAGCAGCCTTGCTCATTATCCGGACGGCTATCCGAGCTTCGGCGCGCCGCTGACGGCGGCAAACGTCCAGATGAGTAACGAGGAAGCCGCAAGCCTGGGGCAGAGGCTTTCGGCACTCCGCGTTCAGCGCGACGCCGGCGCGATTTCGGAAGCCGAGTATCAGCGGCGGGTCGCCGAATACCGCAAGCTTGCCGCCGAGCACGGCACAGACGCGCTCTCTGCAATCGGCAATTAAGCCTTGCCTTTCAGGCGATTTGGACGCAAAGCCTTCCGCAGCTGGCGGGAGATGCAATTTTCCCGATAATACGCGTCTGTCGCGGCCTTTCGTCAAAGATTCGCCGCGGGACGAAAGTCTGATGAATATGGCGCTCGCGATTCTGAAGTTCGTGTCGCAGGCAGCCGTGAACAAACGAACTTCGAGCGCGGTCACAGTGGCCGCATTTCCATGGGGAAAGAGATGGAAGAGTTTCACAAAGTCCGGCGTTTGCCGCCTTACGTTTTCGAACAGGTCAACCGTTTGAAAGCGAGCGCGCGAGCGGGCGGCGCCGACATCATCGATCTCGGCATGGGAAACCCTGATCTCCCCACTCCAAAGGCGATCGTCGACAAGCTGTGCGAGGTCGTCCAGGATCCGCGCACGCACCGTTACTCCTCCTCCAAGGGCATTCCGGGCCTTCGCCGCGCGCAGGCCGCCTATTACGCCCGCCGCTTTGGCGTAAAGCTCAATCCGGATACGCAGGTCGTTGCGACCCTTGGTTCGAAGGAAGGCTTTGCCAACATGGCGCAGGCGATCACCGCGCCGGGCGACGTCATTCTCTGCCCGAATCCGACCTATCCGATCCATGCCTTCGGCTTCCTGATGGCGGGTGGCGTGATCCGTTCGATCCCGGTCGAGCCGGACGAGAACTTCTTCCAGCCGCTGGAGCGGGCCGTGCGCCATTCGATCCCGAAGCCCTTGGCGCTGGTTCTCAACTATCCGTCCAATCCGACGGCCTTCGTCGCAACGCTCGACTTCTACAAGGATGTCGTCGCTTTCGCGAAGAAGCATGACATCATCGTGCTCTCGGACCTCGCCTATTCGGAAATCTATTTCAATGGCGAGCCGCCTCCGTCGGTGCTTCAGGTTCCGGGTGCGATGGACGTCACCGTCGAGTTCACCTCGATGTCGAAGACCTTCTCGATGCCCGGCTGGCGCATGGGCTTTGCGGTCGGCAACGAGCGGCTGATCGCAGCCCTGACGCGCGTCAAGTCCTACCTCGACTACGGCGCCTTCACGCCCATCCAAGTGGCGGCGACGCATGCGCTGAACGGCGACGGTTCGGACATCGCGGAAGTGCGCAACGTCTACAAGCGCCGCCGCGACGTGATGGTGGAGAGCTTCGGCAAGGCCGGTTTCGACGTGCCGCCGCCGGCAGCGACGATGTTCGCCTGGGCGAAGATCCCGGAGAAGTTCCGTCATCTCGGCTCGCTGGAATTCTCCAAGCTGCTTGTCGAGAAGGCGGATGTTGCGGTAGCACCGGGCGTCGGCTTCGGCGAGCAGGGCGATGACTACGTGCGTCTGGCGCTCGTGGAGAACGAGCATCGTATCCGCCAAGCAGCCCGCAACATCAAGAAATTCCTCTCGACGGCCGACGAGACGATGCATAACGTCATCTCGCTCAACGCGCATCGCTGATATCATCACAGTCCAACGGCAGCCGCTTTCGGGCGGCTGCCTCTCATAAAACACGCAGGATCGTTCCATGACAGACGCCCTCAAAATCGGCATTGCGGGCCTTGGCACCGTTGGTGCTTCGCTCGTCCGTATCATACAGAGCCGCAGCAACGAGCTTGCTGCCACGTGCGGGCGGCCGATTCTGATTACGGGCGTTTCGGCTCGCGACAAGACCAAGGACCGCGGCCTTCATCTCGCCGGCGTCGAGTGGTTCGACCGGCCGGAAGATCTGGCTGAAAAGGGCGATATCGACGTTTTCGTCGAGCTCATCGGCGGCGTCAACGGCCCGGCCAACAGCTCGGTGCGCGCGGCCCTCGAACGTGGTCTCCATGTGGTGACAGCCAACAAGGCGTTGCTTGCCTACCATGGTGTGGAACTGGCGACGATCGCGGAGGAAAAGGGCGCCCTGCTGAACTTCGAAGCGGCCGTTGCCGGCGGGATTCCGGTCATCAAGGCGCTTCGTGAATCGCTGACGGGCAACACGATTTCGCGCATCTACGGCATCATGAACGGCACCTGCAACTACATCCTCACCAAGATGGAGAAGGAAGGCCTTTCCTTTGCCGACTGCCTGAAGGAAGCCCAGCGCCTGGGCTACGCCGAAGCCGATCCGGCCTTCGACATCGAGGGCAACGATACGGCGCACAAGCTCTCGATCCTGACGACGCTGGCCTTCGGCAACCGGATCGCGGCTGACGACATCTATCTCGAGGGGATCACGAACATCTCTATCGAGGATATCCATGCGGCGGCCGAACTCGGCTATCGCATCAAGCTGCTGGGTGTCGCGCAGCGCACCGATAGCGGCATCGAACAGCGCGTGCACCCGACTATGGTGCCCGTCGATTCCGTTATCGCTCAGGTGGACGGCGTCACCAACGCCGTGGCGATCGAGTCGGATATCCTCGGCGAGCTTTTGATGGTCGGGCCCGGCGCTGGCGGCAATGCGACGGCATCCTCGGTGCTTGGCGATATCGCCGACATCGCAAAGAGCCAGCCGGGCGCTCAGCGCGTACCGGTTCTCGGCCATCCGGCAAAGGCGCTTGAGCCCTACCGCAAGGCCCGGATGCAGAGCCATGAGGGCGGCTACTTCATCCGCCTGACGGTGCTCGACCGCACCGGCGTCTTTGCAAGCGTCGCGACGCGCATGGCGGAAAACCACATCTCGCTGGAATCGATCGTGCAGCGGTCGCAGCAGCATCTGGCGCCCTCGCACCACCAGACGATCATCCTCGTCACCCACGCGACGATGGAGGATTCCGTTCGCAAGGCCGTCGCCGCCATCAAGGGCGAGGGCTATCTCGTCGGCGAACCGCAGGTGATCCGCATCGAGCGTCCCAAGGAAGGTTGAGACATCTCGCCATCCATAGAGGACTGTGACCGAACGGGTGGGCATTCGTGCGTGTCCACAGCTAACATGAGCCTTTGCGCCCAAAGTCGTTGTGTGCTCCGCCAAAGCCACATAAATCTGCCGATACGCTCCGGTCTCGGGGTGGTGACAAGCGATGGGCGATCAGAGGGGCATTGTGGATATAGCCGCCGATCCGGTACAGCGGGCGTTCCTGGGCGTGGAGAAATCCGTCCTCGATAACCGCTGGGTATCGCGCCTGGACCAAGCCGGCCAGAACCGCGCGCTCGCCATGTCTCAGACGCACGGCCTGCCGGATCTTATTGCGCGCGTGCTTGCCGGGCGGGGTGTCGGGGTCGACGAGGCCATCGAATTCCTCGATCCGACGATCCGCAGCCTGATGCCCGATCCCTATACGCTGACGGACTGCGAGAAGGCGGCCAAACGTCTCGTCGAGGCGATCCGGCGTGGCGAGAACGTTGCGATCTTTGGCGATTACGACGTCGATGGCGCGGCCTCCTCGGCGCTGGTGTACCGCTTCCTCACGCATTTCGGCGTGAAGGCCAATATCTACATTCCCGATCGCATCTTCGAAGGCTACGGACCCAACCCGGCGGCGATCGACCAGCTGATCGATAACGGCGCGCAAATGATCGTGACCGTCGATTGCGGCTCCACGAGCCATGAGGCCCTGGGGGCTGCCGAAAAGCGGAACATCGACGTCGTCGTCATCGATCACCACCAGGTGACATACGATCTGCCGCACTGCCACGCGCTCGTGAACCCGAATCGCGAGGACGATCTTTCGGGGCAGGGGCATCTCTGTGCGGCGGGCGTCGTCTTCCTCGTATTGGTCGCGACGCTGAGGTTGCTGCGCGAGGCGGGCGACAAGCGGATCCTCGCGATCGACCTGCTGCAATGGCTGGACATCGTGGCGCTGGCGACGGTGTGCGATGTCGTACCGCTCAAGGGGCTGAACCGGGCTTATGTCGTCAAGGGTCTGGTTGCCGCACGCCACCAGAGCAATGCCGGGCTTGCGGCGCTCTTTCGCAAGGCGGGCATTTCCGGGCCGGTGACGCCCTATCATTTCGGCTTCCTGATCGGCCCGCGCATCAACGCCGGCGGCCGCATCGGCGATGCGGCACTCGGGAGCCGGCTGCTGACGCTGGACGATGCCGGCGAGGCGGAGATGATCGCGCTGCGGCTGGACGAACTCAACCGTGAACGCCAGGCGATGGAAGCGGCCATGCTGCAGGAGGCCGAGGCGGAGGCGCTTGCCGAATACGGCGACGGTGAGGGCGCTTCGGTGATCGTCACCGCGCGGGAAAAGTGGCATCCGGGCATCGTCGGGCTGCTGGCGGCGCGGCTAAAGGAGAAATTCAAGCGTCCGGCATTCGCCATCGCCTTCGACCCGTCGGGCCGCGGAACGGGGTCCGGCCGCTCGATCAACGGCTTCGACATGGGCAGGATGGTGCGTGCGGCGGTCGACGAGGGGCTGCTTCTCAAGGGCGGCGGACATGCAATGGCCGCGGGGCTGACAGTCGAGCGCGAAAAGCTTGGAGCGCTGCGCAGCTTCTTCACCGAACGGGCCGAGAAAACCGTGGCGGCGCTGGTCGCAGGCGAGACATTGAAGATCGACGGGGCGATCGGCGCCAGCGGCGCCACGATCGAACTGATCGACCGTCTGGAAACGGCCGGACCCTATGGGTCGGGGCATTCGCAGCCGATCTTCGCCGTGCCGGCCCACAGGCTGCGCGACGCGCGGATGGTCGGCGAGAAACATGTGAAAGTGACGTTGGAGGCGATGGACGGCTCCCGCCTCGACGGCATCGCCTTCCGGGCCGCAGACACCTCGCTCGGAAATCTTCTGCTCAATTCTCGCGGCGCGAACCTGCATGTCGCGGGTATGCTCGGCGCCGATCACTATCAGGGCGCGCGGCGCATTCAGCTGCGTGTCTGCGACGCGGCGCCGGCGCCGTGAGTCACCAGTCGGATGAGAGCTTCGTCAGGTACTGCCCGTAGGCGCTCTTGCCGAGTCTTTTGGCAAGTTTGGCAAGTTCGTCCTGCGAGATGTAGCCCATGCGCCAGGCGACTTCCTCGGGGCAGGCGATTTTGAAGCCCTGGCGCTTTTCCAGCGTGCTGACGAAACCGGCGGCATCGAGCAGGCTGTCGGGCGTGCCGGTGTCGAGCCAGGCATAGCCCCGGCCCATCAGCTCCACGAAGAGCTGACCGCGCTCCAGATAGATGCGGTTGACGTCGGTGATCTCCAGTTCACCGCGCGGTGACGGCTTCAGGTTGGCGGCGATGTCGACCACCTGTTGGTCGTAGAAATAGAGGCCTGTCACCGCCCAGTTGGATTTCGGCTCTTGGGGCTTCTCCTCGATCGACAGCGCATTCATCTTCGCATCGAAGCCGACGACGCCGTAGCGCTCCGGATCGGTGACGTGGTAGGCGAAGACCGTCGCGCCTTCCCGGCGGCTCGTGCCGGATTTCATGATTTCCGGCAGGCCGTGGCCGTAGAAGATGTTGTCGCCGAGGACGAGCGCAGAGCTGTCGCCATGGATGAAGTCGGCGCCGATGATGAAGGCCTGGGCGAGGCCGTCCGGGCTCGGCTGTACGGCATAGGTTAGCGAAATGCCCCATTGCGAGCCGTCGCCGAGGAGGCGCTTGAAGGCTTCGACGTCGTGCGGCGTTGTGATGATCATGAGGTCCCGGATACCGGCGAGCATGAGCGTCGTCAGCGGATAGTAGATCATCGGCTTGTCATAGACCGGCATCAGCTGTTTCGAGACGGCCTGCGTGATCGGGTGCAATCGCGTGCCCGTTCCCCCAGCGAGAATAATCCCCTTCATGTCCTTCTCCCCTAAAGGCCTTTGTTCAAAAGCTCTTGCATGACGATCTTCATGGATTGCTTCCACTCCGGCAGGCGGATGCCATATGTTTCGGCGAGCCTGTCACCAACGAGCCGTGAATTGGCGGGGCGTTTCGCCGGCGTCGGATAGTCCGCCGTCGTGATGCGTTCAATTCGGACGTTCTTGCCGCCGGACCCGTGAAGCTCTGCGAATATTTCTCCGGCGAAATCCGCCCAGCTTGCCTCGCCGCTGCCGGTGAGGTGAAAGATCCCGCGCTGCGATGGTGCCGGGTCCGTAACGAGACGGGCTGTGATCACAAGGATCGCGTCGGCAATATCGAGCGCAGACGTCGGGCATCCCGTCTGATCGGCGACGACTCTAAGATGATCGCGGGTCTCGGCAAGCCGCAGCATCGTTTTCAGGAAATTGGCGCCGAAAGGCGAATAGACCCAGGCGGTGCGCAGGATGACGTGGTTCGGGTTCGCCGCCGCCACCGCCTGTTCGCCCGCAAGCTTCGAACGCCCGTAGACGGAGACCGGCCCAGTGTCATCGTCTTCGGCATAGGCCGACGGCTTGTCGCCGCTGAACACGTAGTCGGTTGAAAGGTGGACGACTGGAATGCCGAGCCGCGCGGCAGCTTCGGCAACCGCCGCAGCACCTGCCGCATTGACGGCGAAGGCGAGTTCGGGTTCGCTCTCGGCCTTGTCGACGGCCGTATAGGCTGCGGCCGAGACGATGACGTCCGGGTGCAGGGCTGAAAATACGGCCGCGATGCTTGCAGGGTCCGCAAGATCCATCTCCGGGCGCCCGATCGCGATGATTTCAATACCCCTTTCGCCGCCGCGCCTGAGCAGCGACTGGACGACCTGGCCGTGTTTGCCGGTGACGGCGATGCGCATCGTCACTGCCCTTTGAAAACGCCGAGGCGTTCGCCGGAATAGACATTCTCGCGCAGCGGCCGCCACCACCATTCGTTTTCGAGATACCAGCGCACGGTCTTCTCGATGCCGGTTTCGAAAGTTTCCTCAGCCTTCCAGCCGAGCTCGCCTTCGAGTTTCGAGGCATCGATCGCGTAGCGTGCGTCATGTCCAGGCCGGTCGGTGACGTTGGTGATCAGGCGCGCATGCGGGCCGTTGTCGTCGTAGACCCCGTCGAGAATGACGCAGATGCGGTGCACGACATCGATGTTCCGGCGTTCGTTGCGGCCGCCGACATTGTATTTTTCGCCGGGGCGGCCGCGGGAGGCGATGGTGAAGAGCGCGCGGGCGTGGTCTTCGACATAGAGCCAATCGCGGACATTGGCACCATTGCCGTAAACCGGCAGAGGTTTGCCCTCCACCGCATTCAGGATCATCAACGGGATGAGCTTTTCCGGGAAATGGAAGGGCCCGTAATTATTGGAGCAATTGGAGACGACGACGGGCAGGCCGTAGGTGCGGTGCCAGGCGATCGCCAGATGGTCGCTGGCGGCCTTGGAGGCGGAGTATGGCGAGGACGGATCGTAGGGTGTCGCCTCCTCGAAGAGGCCCTTGTCGCCAAGCGAACCGTACACCTCGTCCGTCGAGACATGCAAGAAGCGAAAGGCGTTCCTTCCGGCAACGTCGAGGCCGTCCCAATAATGCCGCGCAACGTCCAGCAGGCTGAATGTACCGACGATGTTGGTCTGGATGAAATCGGCAGCACCGGAGATCGAACGGTCGACATGGCTTTCGGCGGCAAGATGCATGACGATATCCGGGCGGAAGGTGGCGAATGCCTCCTGCATTTTTGCGCGGTCGCAGATGTCGGCCCGCAGGAACTGATAGTTCGGTGCCGATTCGACGGATGTCAGTGACGCCAGATTGCCGGCATAGGTCAGCTTGTCGACATTCAGCACCTCGGCGCCGACCTCGCCGACGAGATGGCGCACCAGTGCCGATCCGATGAAGCCTGCTCCGCCCGTGACCAATATGCGCATCGTCGGATCAATCCTTGGGTTGTTTTGCTGCGTAGGAAAAATGGTTCGGCAGGTCGGCGAGCCGCGGCAGCGCCTTGTCCTTGTGGGACAGCACCATTGCTTGCTCCTCGACCGGCCAGCGGATGCCGACCGCAGGGTCGTTCCATGCGATGCCGCGGTCGTGCTGCGGGCTGTAGGGAGCGGTCACCTTGTAGCTGATGACGCTGTTGGGCTCGAGCGTCGCAAAGCCGTGCGCAAAGCCGGGCGGCACCCAGAGCTGCATGCCGTTCTCTGGCGAAAGCTCCTGGGAGAGCCATTTGCCGAAACTCGGCGAGCCGGTGCGGATATCGACGACGACGTCCATTATCCGGCCAGCAAGGCAGCGCACCAGCTTGCCCTGGGAGAAAGGCGGCATCTGAAAATGCAGACCCCGGACGGTGCTGGGTTGCGCCGACATCGATTCATTGTCCTGGACGAAAGCGACGTCGGCCACGTTCTCGCGGAACCAGGCATCCTTGAACACTTCGGAAAAATAGCCGCGGTGATCGCCGAAGCGCGGTGGCGTGATTGCGACGATGCCGTCAATGGCCGTGGTTTCAAGACGCATGACGCACCTCTTTTCTGCGGACTTCATCAAGTGCCGGCCTTCATGACGCTCATCAGCATCTCCGCCTGCGAGCGGCTCTGCATGGCTGCAAAACCGTTAGCGGCGATGGAATCACGCCCGGCCGCATCGGCGATCAGCCGATGGCAGCGCTCGATCATTTTGTCATAGGGCTTGATCGCTACGCCGCCGATGAAGGGCTGGATATCCGGGTCGCGGATGTCGCCTTCTGTCAGAACGCAGACTCGGTTGGCGAGCAGATAGGAAATGCGCACGATCTCGAAGACGCCGCTCGCATAATGATGGATATTGATGACAATCTTGGCGCGGGCAATGGCTGCATCGCGCTCCGCACCATACACGTTGAAGAGGTGCGCGACCTTGAGCCCGCCTTGCTCCAGCGTCTTCAGGATATGGTGGCGGCGCTCGTTCAACGAACCGTAAAAGAGCACGTCGATATCCTTGACGGGGGCGTGCTCTATCTGGCTGAGGCAGCGGCTGTAGCCGACTTCGAGCACGCCGGCATGGTTAATGCCCTTGGCTGCGAGATTTTCACGGTTGCGCGGGCTGTAGTCGAGAACCGGCAGTGACTTCAGGATCGACGTGTAGCGCGAGTTGATCCAAATGCTTTCTTCCGACACCTGCTCGAGATTGATGACGACGCTGTCCTTCGGCAGATGCCCAACGATTTCGGCGGGGAGAAGATTGCCGCCGTAGATGATCGGCGCACGGCCGGCGAATGCGTTCATGTCGCGGACGATCGGTGCCGAGCCGCCGAGTTCCTCGAAGGCGCCCTGCAGACCGAGTGCGACTTCATCGAAGGCGTGGCTGTGGTTGTAGCTGTCCGGCGTGACGATCCAGATACAATGACGGTCCTTGTGGGCCGGCCATCCCCCGGCAAAGGGCTGCAATGCGTTGCGGAGCGGCTGCTCGATCCTCGGCGCGGCCTGTGCCGGCTGCTGCGACACCGGGATGGCGCTTGAAGCCTGCGGAGCATAGGAACGCATCAGTTCGCGGCCGACGGCGAACTGGCCGCGCGGCATCCAGGCCGGCGGATCGTCGGCGCCCCAAATCAGATGCGGCTGCTTGATCAGCGGCTGGCGGCCCTCTTGCCAGGCGGTCAGCAAAGCCTGGTCGCGGCTTTGCAGAAAGGCTTCCTTGGCGGCGAAGAGGCCATGCAGCATGCGGCCGAGGCGGGCACCGAACTTCCACTCGAAATCGGCAACGGTCGGCACAAAGGCGGCGATTTTCAATCCGGAGGCGGCTGCCTGCTGGACATAAAGCCCGAGCAGACGCTCGATCACGAAGGGGCGCATCTTCGCGTTGGCGTCGCGTGAATAATGTGCCACGCCGGCATAGGCGGTGCCTGCCGGCGTGCCGAGGCGCGCCTCGTCTTCCAGTGATTCGAGAATGCGTTCGCAGAAGGCGAAATATCCGGACCAGAATTTCCGGTTGCCGCAGAAATAGTTGCAGAACATGAAGGCCGTCTTGTCCTGCGGTGGCGCGATCGGGTAACCGAGCTTCTGGAGATGCAGGAAGATAGGCTCCATACCAGGATGGCCGCCAAGCAGCGAATGCTCCCAGACGTTGCTGTAGATTGCCGCATGGCCGATCAGCGGATTGTAGAGATAGGCATCCGCCCCCTCCGCCTTTGCCTTTTCCGACTCCGCGACGAAGGACGGGAAGCTCGTGACGGACTTCATCTCGAACTTGCTGGAGAGCAGTCCCCAAAATACGTCGTCGTCGAGGCCAATTGCTGCGTGATTCTGATGCAGAATGCGGAACAGCTCGTATTCGCGGGTCGTGGCCTGCGTATTGAACGAGATGTCGAGCGGCACTGCGGCAGCGTCGAGCTGATTGCGCTGCGAAGGATCGAGATAAGGCTGATAGATGATGACTGACCCGGTGCTGGCAGCTTTTCCCATAAGAGACGCCAGATCAGGAAGACCGGCCGGCAGAGCGGAAATGGGCTGGTTGATCGTCAAGGCATCGTCCTTCGCGCATGGCCGCCGTTCGGATCGCGACCCGCAAAACGGCATTCGGGCTTGTTTGGTGCAGACTATTGGACGTGAAGCTTGCGCCACACTGTTCGGAGGACTTTACGCTGGTCAGCCTGGGAACAGGTTAAGACGTGATGTTTGTATCAAGCCTATTTTGCGCGATATGCCCAACCTTTGGACGGCGTCATGAAAAACGAGACGATCTATGTAACGAAGCCCAGCCTGCCGCCGCTCGAAGAATTCATTCCTTCGCTGGAAGCGATCTGGAATAACCGCATCCTGACCAATGGCGGGCCTTTCCACCAGCAGTTGGAGCAGGAACTCTGCAGCCATCTCGGCGTGAAGCATATCAGCCTCTTTTCCAACGCCACTGTCGCGCTGCTGACCGCGCTTCAGGCGCTGCGCGTCACCGGTGAGGTCATCACCACGCCCTATTCTTTCGTGGCCACCTCGCATTCGCTCCTCTGGAACGGCTTGAAGCCTGTCTTCGTCGATATCGACCCAGTGACGCTCAATCTCGATCCAGCGAAAATCGAGGCTGCGATCACGCAGCAGACGACGGCGATCATGCCGGTGCACTGCTACGGCCACCCTTGCGATGTCGATGCGATCCAGAAGATCGCCGATCTCTATAATCTCAAGGTCATCTATGATGCCGCCCATGCCTTCGGCGTGGAAGACGAGCGGGGAAGCATCCTCAATCATGGCGACCTTTCCATCCTGAGCTTCCATGCGACGAAGGTGTTCAACACGTTCGAAGGCGGGGCCATCATCTGCCCGGACGCGAAGACGAAGATCCGCATCGATCAACTGAAGAACTTCGGCTATGTCGATGAAGTGACCGTCGTGGCGCCCGGCACGAACGGCAAGATGAGCGAGTTCAACGCCGCGCTCGGCCTGCTGCAGCTGAAATACATCAATTTAGCGCTCGAAAGGCGTGAGGTCATCGACCGCGCCTATCGCGAACGGCTTCGCGGCGTTTCGGGCATCGAATCCCTGGACCGCTCCGGCGAGACCGTCTCCAACTTCTCCTATTTCCCGATCCTCGTCCGCCCCGGCTATCCTATCTCGCGCGACGCGCTCTATGAGCGGCTGAAGGAAAACGGCATTCACCCGCGCCGCTATTTCTACCCGCTGATTTCCAGCTTCTCGATGTACCGCAGCCTGCCGTCCGCGCAGCTCTCAAACCTGCCGGTCGCAACCGAAGCCGCCCAGCAGGTGCTCTGCCTGCCCATTTATCCGGACATGGAGATGGAGGTTGTTGAGCGGGTCGCCGAGTTGATCGCAAAGCCGATTTGCCCGACCGCGCACTCTCACTGAATTTCCTAATATCGAAAAGAGACCTCATGCCGCGGATCTCCATTTGCATTCCCGCCTTCAAACCCACTTATTTCGAACTATGCCTAAGAAGCGCGCTGTCACAAAGCTTTCAGGACGTGGAAATTCTAGTTTCCGACGATTGTCCAACGGACGAGATACGCGAAATATGTGAGAAATTCGGGAGCTTCATATCGTATTCTCGGAATCCCAGCCCTGGCCTTGAAAGCAACGTGTGCCGCCTCATTCGGATTTCAAACGGAGAATATATAAAGTTTCTATTCGATGACGATGTCCTGCATCCGTTCTGTGTTCAGTTCCTGTTTGAAACGATGGAAGCTACGAAGTCGAGGAATACAAAGCTTGCTTTCTCCCCTCGATATTTTGTCGATGAGCGTAATCACGGCTCCGAATTGATAAATCCTTTTAAGGCGGCAGATAATGTGAAGCTTATCAGCGGCAGCGAATTCATCAAGCTGACGGCACTCAACCATCATAATTTCGTTGGCGAGTTTACAACCGTGTTGTTTCGCCGTGAGGATTGCTTCGATGAGGCAGGCGAATTTCGTCTCTTCAGGATGGTTGGCAACGAGTTCGATGGACTTACGGACCTGTCATCGTTCTTCGAACTCGCCTGCCTTGGCGATCTCGCGGTTCATCCCAAGCCATTGTCCTATTTCAGGCGTCATAGTGCAGCCACCTCTAACCATATCTTGAATCCGAGATTCATCGTCGCCGTCACTTATTACGAGACGCTACTGAATGCGGCCTTTGAACGGGGGTATCTTTCTATCGATGATTTGCCGGTGGCATATCGCAATCTGCTGACGCTCTATAGCTCATGGGTGAATGTCTACCCGCAGCTTCGTCAGCGCATGGATCAGATTGAGATGTTTTTGCCAAATCGGTGACGGAGGATGAAGGCCTGTGGCGCAGGAAATGACGATGTCATGAGGTATTTGCGTTCACCTCGGCCTCGAGTTTAAGTATTGCTCGATCTCTCGCGGCGAGGCGCCTTGCCGGGCTTCCGGCAAATATCTCCCATTCAGGAACCGGCCTATGGACAACTGATAACGCGCCGACCGCGCTGCCTTCGCCGATGTCGCAGCCTGGCAGTACAACGGAGCCGCTGCCGATGATCGCATGGCGGCCGACCATGACACGCCCTCTCTTCGGCATCCGCAAATGCTCTGGGACTGTCGGATTTGTCAGAGACTTGCCAGAATAATCGTCGCTGATTGAATAGATGCGCACCCCATGCGAAAGGCCGGAAAAATCCGAGAGAACGACTCCCGCGCCTCCCATAACCACTGTATGGCTGGCGATGTGGATATGAGAGCCGAGTTCGACATAGCCATTCGCCGCGCTGATGACACAGAAGGCATCGATGCGGACGTGTGAGCCTATCCTAACATTCTCCAGATCAACCAAGATTGTCGTCGAGTGCACCTTCACGTTCGTTCCCACGCGCGCCACACCGGCCACCGCGAGATCGTTCTCATCGAGATAATGGCCTCCCAATATCTTCACGATATCCTCACTTGAGAATCACCCCGCACTCCACCGCAGAGGGACAGATTAGATGCTTTGACTTTGCTGCCTAGATATCCAGCACATAAAAAACATCGCATTGGCGGAACCAAACGCTGCAATTACGCCGATCAAGAGAAATTTACAAAAAATGGCACGCCCTAGGGGAGTCGAACCCCTCTTCCCAGAATGAAAATCTGGTGTCCTAACCGATAGACGAAGGGCGCTTCCTTCGCGGTGGCGCCCTTATAGTCAGCACCTTTGTGCGCTGCAAGCGGCAAAATGCGAAAAATTTGGTGATTATGCAGATTTCTTCGAGACTTGTGGAAATGACGGAAATTGCAGGCGGTGCCGGGCGTGATCATGACGGGCACCACGCGGGAAACTCCAATTGCGGCGTTCGCTTTCCGCGGTAGAAAGAAACCGGCTGATAATCCAGTATTTCAGGATTGGCGCTTACCTCCACGCATTCGCCGTAGCGTGCTTCGTAAACTAAACACAAGCCTACACGCCATCGCTTATCCCACCGGTTTCTTAGGCGCTTGCCCGCCCAAGGTGTCTCGTTCCGATACGAGAAATACAACTCTCTCATCGGATGTTTGCACAGGGTCGTGTTGGGTTAGCATGGATGAAGCAGCAGTTCGACGTGGACGCCAATCAGATCAAACAGTGGAAAGACCAGCTCCTTGAGGGGGGCGACAGGAGTTTTCGGCGATGAAGCCAAGGCGGAACCGGCGGCGCCGACCGTCGATACCAAAACCCTGCATGCCAAGATTGGAGAACTGACGCTGGAGAACGTTTTTTGTCCGGTGCGCTCGGTAAAGCGGGGTTGCTGAGCGGAAAGAAATGATCAATCGCGAGCACAAACTGTCGATGGTAGTGTCCAGAATCCTTCGCACTTTCGGATTTGACGGCTTCTTCTAGATTTATGGAAGGAGCAACGGGATGAGTGATGAGAGGGATGCATCGATGGGACAGGTGATCCGGATTGACGAAGCTCGGATCAAGGACCACCTGGGGGAGATGGTCAGGGGGACTGTCGAAGAAGCGCTGAATGCGATGCTCGACGCAGAAGCGGACCGATTGTGTGGCGCTGGACGATATGAGCGCAGTGAAGGCCGACAGGATAGGCGTGCTGGCAGCTACGAGCGGGCGCTGCACACCACGGCCGGCGAGGTAACGCTGAAGGTTCCGAAACTTCGGCGCCAGACCTTTGAAACGGCGATCATCGAGCGCTATCGACGACAGGAGAGTTCCGTCGAGGAAGCCCTGATCGAGATGTATCTGGCTGGTGTTTCTGTTCGACGTGTGGAGGATATCACCGAGGCGCTCTGGGGCACGCCTGTCAGCCCCGCGAACAGTGTCCAATCTCAACAAGAAGATTTATGCAAAGATCGAGGAATGGCGGAATCGGCCGGTCGCTGAGACCCATCCCTATCTTTACCTCGACGGGATCGTGATGAAGCGGACCTGGGCAGGCGAAGTGCGCAATGTTTCGCTCCTGGTCGCCAGTGCCGTTAATTCAGAAGGTTACCGCGAGATCCTGGGTATCTGCGAAGGCGCGAAGGAAGACAAATCCGGTTGGTCGGCATTCCTGCGCCACCTGGTGGATCGGGGACTGAGCGGCGTACAGTTGATCATCTACGATGCTTGCCGCGGCCTGGTGGAAAGCATGACCGACTATCTGCCTGAAGCTCGCTGGCAACGCTGCATGGTTCATTTTTACCGCAACGTGTTTTCGCACGTACCGAGCACGAAGGTGACGTCTTGATTTGCGGATTCCGTCGCGTGCTGCGACATAGACCAAAAACAGAAAAGACGCTACGGGTGTCTTACTCCAATGACGGTATCAGGGGCAACTACTCAAAACGATAGCCGAAAAGGGTAAGATCGCGTGAATGGCGGCGCGCTATTCGTTCGGCATCTTCCGTGGTGTAGGCTTTTCGATAATCATCGGTCTGGCGCGAGGCGTTGACGCGCTCCCCCGCTGGAATGTTTATGTATAAGCCGTACTTCCGTTTAAGTGCCGACAATTCGTCCTGCAACGCCTCCTGACGGAGAATTTCATTGACCGCAACATCTCCGTTTTCGTCAATGATCCAATCGCTGACTTGCCGCCGTGCGTAGTCGTTCGGAGATCTTGGCTGCTGCAGGTCTTCTAACCACCTGGTATATTCTGAAAATGTAAGGTTCCTGATCTGCTCGTGCTCTAGTCGCATCCCCGACTTCGTTCCATTCGTGTCCTTTGATACATAGTTGTACCAGGATAGGTGCCAGTCCCATGGGTTGCGGATCACCGTGAAAACAACAAAGTCCGAGAGATGCATGCCTCTTTTGCCGAAGATTTCCCGATATTCCAGGTAAGTTTTATGCCCCTTTGCTTCTGGCCATCGTAAGGTCGGGCAACGCGTCAGCCGCTGACCAAATGCCTGGCCGACAAAGCTTCCTCCACACTTGGGAGTGTGAACAAAGATCATTGGCAATCCGGCGTTTGAGACGACGCTTTCAAAAAGGTTACGCGGCACCTTCATCATTCTATCCTTGGATATGGGAATTCGACGTAGATGCCACGAATGTGCTACGGTAACTGCATTGTAGCATGCGGGGATGGCGTCGGATCGTAGAGACCATTAGCATACACGCCCTCGAAGAAGAGGAAGTGCGGCGCGACAGCAAGCTATTAGGCAATCTCCTTCTTCAGAGTCTCGATAATTAGTCTAGCTTCTGCAAGCTCCATCTCCCACCAACGGCTTTGAGTAATCTTAGCTCGCTGCTCTTCGGAAAATCTATACCCAATCAGCCTGGCAGGCGACCCGGCGACAATGCCAAAGTCGGGGACATCCGAATTTACGAAGGAGTTGGCGCCCACGACTGCACCAATGCCAATTCTCACGCCCCGCTTGATCACGGAATCGACGCCAATCCAAGCGTCGCTTTCAATGGTGCAATCGTCTCGTGTAAGCTCGGCGTACGGTTTTTCGTAAAACAAACTACTTGTTGAAATGTCCCGCACGTGATGCTCGCCCGGTCCCACGGATACGTTATTGGCGATAGAAACATAATTGCCGATCCAGGCCCTTGTGATATCGCATCGTTCCCCAATGTAGCAATATCTTCCCACTACAGAGTCTCGGCTTACCCTGCTGGTTGGCATGATCTGCGTAGTCTCATCGTAAATGCTTTTCGTTTTGCGTTTGAACAATCTTATTCGCATCTACAATTCCAAGCCCTACAGATCTGCCGTTCAGTTCATCGTCCAGTGTAAGGCGGACTTCTATAAAGAGGCAATCTGATTAGTGCTCGAAGAAACGCGTCAAGCTCTTTGTAAGCCGTCTTGACAGTCTTTTTCCTGCATTGCCTAGCTTGGCGAAGCGGGGTTGGAACGATCGCTCTGGCTTCAACCGATATGGACGGCCCCGATCCTGCGGGATCGTTTCGGATGCCAACTCATTCGCGAGCTTTGCTAGTATCGCGAACAGATTATGGTCGTTGAGGACAAGCTTTCTGGCCTCCTGGAGATAAGGTAGCGCCCGCTCCGCTTCGTCTGAATCGATAATCTTTTTGATCTTTTGTATGGCGTCGTCAGGGTCAAGTATGTTGATCTGCGTCACGCTCTGCGCAGGAAAGTATTCCAAAATATTGGGACAGCCATGATAAATGGGATATGTGAGGGTTAGAAACGGGTCGGCGAGCTTCTCCGTCCAATAATTGCTGAACGTCGAGTTCTCGATGGCGATGTGGTAGCGGTACGGCGCGAGCACTTCCAGCTTGTCAGCAAAGCCATTAATTCCGCGCCCGAAGACGTCAACGTCAGAGCCGAAATATGCCTTAATCCGGTCGGCGAACGCCAGTCTTGCCCGATGACCTTCTGTAAACGCCTTATTTGACGTTACGATTGACAGGTGTTTTGTCTTTGCCGGGCTGAACTGCTCAAAATCGGAATAACCAAGCGGCTTGTCCAACAGCTTGCCGTTAGAGTCCCAAGCTCCCACAAGCCAAGGAAGACCCAACTGGCTGAATACGACGTTAAGGTGCTTGGTATTCTGGTCAGTCGTTAGGACGCGGTCGAACTGATTTAGAAAAGACGGAAGGTACGACTTTACGCTGCTAGGCTCAGACGCAATGAATACTCTGTGTTTTGCTCGTACTTTGAAAGCAGAATTGCCAGGAACGGCGTCATATACAAAGAGTACATCGCAAGACTCAAGCTGCTCGGAAAACAGGAACCGAACGCCATCCCATTCCGGATGGAAATTGGGGAATTGCCTAGACCAGTTCCAACTCGGTGCAGATGAAAGGAATCCGGCTCTTATCAATTGCTTATTTTCCCGCGTCTTAGCGTAAATTATTGAGCCGAGCGTAAAGGCCGTCGGTTCGCTGAGCAAGGCTCGAGTGATTGCCTTCTTCCATAATGCGGCCGCCGTGCATTATGACAATCCTGTCAGCGTTGACGATGGTCGAGAGCCGATGGGCAATGACGACGACGGTCCGTCCAACCATCGCCTCATCGAGCGCCTTTTGCACCGCAGCTTCCGATTCGGTGTCGAGCGCCGACGTTGCCTCATCAAGGAGCAGGATCGGCGCATTGCGGACGAGCGCGCGCGCGATGGAAAGGCGTTGGCGCTGGCCACCTGAAAGCGTCACGCCGTTTTCGCCGACGGGCGTGTCGTAGCTCTGGGGCTGGGCCAGAATGAATTCATGGGCGTAGGCGAGGCGTGCGGCGCGCTCAACCTCCTCGTCGGTTGCTTCCGGACGGCCGTAGCGGATATTGTCGCGGATATTGCCTTCAAACAGATAGGGCTGCTGCGAAACATAGGCCAGTTGCTCGCGCAGCGACTGCTTCGTCACATGGGCGATGTCCTGACCGTCGATCAGAATTTGTCCCTTCTTCGGATCATAGAACCGCGGAATAAGCGTGATGATGGTCGACTTGCCGGCGCCAGAAGGACCGACAAGTGCGGTCGTTTTTCCGCCCTCAGCGACAAAGCTGACATCACGAAGGACCTCGTCATGACCGTAGGCGAAGGAGACGTTGCGGAATTCAATGCGGGCATCGGTGATGACCAGTGGCTTCGCATCGGGCAGATCACGCTGATGCGGCTTTGTATCGAGAATCTCATAGACCATTTCAGCGTTGGTAACTGCGGCTGCCAGTTGAACTGGCAGGCGTGCGAGGCGCCTCGCCGGATCATAAGCCAGCAAAAGCGCCGTCAGAAATGACAGAAATCCGCCTGGGGGAACATCCTGATAGATCGACCGGTAGGCCGCGTAGGCCATGATGGTCGAAACAGCGAAACCTGCAAATATCTCGATCAGTGGTCCGGACCGCTCGGAGACACGGACAACTTTATTCGCGCGCTGTTCGGCGAACCCAATCAGCCCGTCCATCTTCCGCTCGAGCTCTGTCTCTAGCGTGAACGCTTTAATGATAGCGACGCCCTGAATCGTTTCCTGAATGGCGCCAAACACGTGACTACCGGCATGAGCGGTTTCTCGCGTGACAGCGCGAAGGCGCCTAGACAGTTTGCGCAACCCATAGCCCAGCGGTGGCGCCGTAAGAAAGACGAAAAGGCTCAGCCAAGGCTCTTGCACAAACATGACGCCAACCAGCGACACAAACGTGAGCAGATCTCGGGCCGCCGAAGTGATGGTGAGGTTCATTACCTGACGAACGCCGTTGATATTCTGTCCCAATTGAGCGACGACCCGCCCGGATCGCAGTTGATTAAAAAATCCGACCGAAAGCTTGAGGAGATGGGAATACGCGCGAACTTGGTATCGAGCTGCTATGTTGTTGCCGATCTTGGAGAGAATGACCGCCTGACCGTAGCTCGCAAACCCGCGCAACACGAAGGCGATAAAAATTGCCACACAGATGCCCCAGACGAGATCGGCGCGGCGCTCAACAAATGCCTCGTTGATAACGGACTTCATCACCCAAGCGGTGAACGCTGTCGACAGGGAGATGATAACGAGGCATGCAATCGCAATCGAATACTGCAATGCATACTCGCGTCCATTTTCCGCAAAGACGCGCTTGATTACCTTGAATGTTGTACTGCTGTTTGCCATCACCTACCCGTCGTGTGAAAAGCGCTTAGCGCGCGGCAGGCACTCTTTGCAAGTCAAACCCGCTCCCAAGTCGCCGGTATGAGATCCTTGTCATCGTGCAACGGCGACCGGAACCAGTGTAAAGGCGCTATCACATGTTTCGCTGGATTAGCGTTTAGCCAAGCTCCCCACCAACTGAAAGTGCTGTTTGCCGTAATATGGTTGCGGCATGCGGCCATCAAGTGCATGTCCTCGCCATCTCGACCGTCCTGCTGTGGCTCAACGAAGGTCATTTTCCAGGACGATTTCAGATTCTGCTGCGCCCAAGCGGGGTCATCCGAGAATACGAAGAAGCTCGGATCATCCGTCCGCTCCGCCATCCGCTGCATCGCAGCTTCATACCAGCCAGGCTCTATGGTTCCGTGGGTTGCATTTGCAGAGGGATTTGTAACGTAGTCGCCGCGTCGAACATGTACTGAAACAGCATTTGTCGTTCTTATGTGCGATAAGATGGCTTCCCTTCCGGAACTCAAGGGTGCGGCGAGACCGAAGTCGCTCCGAATCGTGTTAGCGATCGATGCGAAGTATTTTTCGCTCTGCCAGTAACCGTCGAAGTACAATGAGCCGCTAAGGCTCATAACGGTTGGGTCAAATGTGTGTGCCTTCTCGATGATATGCTGGCACGGGCTCTGTCTTTGAATGAGCTGGAATGCTCGCCGGAGAAAGCCTCGTGAACGCGTCACAGGGGTCTCGTGGGGGCGAGCCAACCCTGCCTGGATATTAAACTGCTGCAGTGAAAATTCCCGGCGGGTGTATTTCTTCATGGACTCGAGGTCCAGCTTCAATGTCTGGCCGGTACTGACAGACAGCGAACGTCCGACAGCATATTGGAACATTTGGTTACCCAATCCGCCGACGATATGCGTTATGACAACCATGGTGCTATGAGTTTTCTTTGAGACGCTCTGGAATTGGTTGGCTGACCTCGGCGGGGAGGTGTTTAGACGTGCCCAGCAGGTAGGGCAAATTTGCGAGGAAGCGCAGGACGTCATCGCGGGCGCGATATATTGCCCGGAGCTTTCGGAATCTCCGGGACCTTGGCGCTCGTTGAGCTCCTTGCCAGATTTCAGATTGTTCTGCGGTGTTTGCGATGTGACTAACGGGGTAAGGGAAGAGGCCCAGGCTATCCACGCCATGGGTCCAGAACCGATCCAAATGCAGGTCCACCGGCTCGAACCATGTTGAGGCTTTAACCAACAGTCTCTTTGCTGCCTTTGGCGACACGGCGTAGCAGGACGTACCATTTGGACCTTTAAGGAAGCGGACGATCTTCACTCCATCATCGATTTTCTCGTACTCGGTAAAAGCTCTCTCCTTGTGGCCAGAAAAACGTATAAGGCCAAGTCGGTGTATCCTTTCGACCGTGACTGAGTATGCTTTCATAAAGCTATCATCAATCGCAACATCGTCTTCGAAAATGAGAAGCGGCGTATTTTCTCGAACGCAACGCTCCCACAGAAGGTAATGGCTGGCGAAACAGCCCATCTCACCTCCATTCAAGGTAAAACCTCGCCGGACCTCAGCAAGACGCTGATCTACCCGGTCAAACAGCGCGTGCTTCCCCTCCCTGCCGTCTATTGCTTGGAAGAATTCAAAACAAATGCCCAGCGGCGACAGGATAGCAGCCATCTGCTGGCGCCGGTCAGCAGACCGTGCCAGATTGACGACCACCACTTTTAGCTGGCTTCCCTGCATAGGCATAGCTCCGGCACTGAGATCACTTCGGTCGCAGGGTTCTGTTAGGAATTCCGTGACGTGTCAATCCATCCCAGTGCAGTGTTCCTGCCGCCTCCGGCTAGCACCGTTTTCCACCATTCCGCCGCAAAGAAGCAATTTTAAAATTATTGCCGGTTTGCTTTTGCCTCCTCAGTCGCCCGGTGCACCAGGAACCACTCATAAGTTGATCGTATTCCGTCTTCCAGATCTATGCGGGGCACCCATCCCATCGAACGCAGCTTTTCCGCGCTCATTAGTTTGCGAGGAGTGCCGTCGGGCTTGGAGAGGTCGTGGGTGATCCGGCCCTCGAAGCCCACAATCCTGCACACCAGCCGCGCGAGCTCCAGGATGGAAAGATCGGTTCCGCTGCCGACATTGACATGACTGTCGCCCGAATAGTTCTTCATGAGGAAGATGAGAGCATCGGCACAATCATCGGCGTGCAGAAACTCCCGGCGCGGCGATCCAGTGCCCCAGAGGACCATGTCCTTATCGCCGCGCAACTTGGCCTCGTGCGCTTTTCGAATAAGCGCGGGCAGCACGTGACTGGAGTTCAGATCGAAGTTATCGCCGGCGCCGTAAAGGTTCGTTGGCATGGCGGATATGAACTCGCAGCCATATTGCTTGCGATAGGACTGCGCCAGCTTGATGCCCGCAATCTTGGCGATCGCATACCATTCATTGGTCGGCTCAAGCGAGCCCGTCAGCAGCGCCTCTTCGGCAATCGGCTGCTCGGCAAACTTGGGATAGATGCACGACGAGCCAAGAAAGAGAAGCTTCTCAACGCCGGCCTGACGCGAAGCCTCGACTATGTTCGCCTCTATCATCAGGTTGTCATAAAGAAATTCCGCCGGTCTCGTGTCGTTGGCAAGAATGCCGCCGACTTTGGCAGCCGCCAGTATGACGGCGTGTGGCCTTTCTCTCATCACCCATGACATGGTTGCGGCCTGATCGCGCAGGTCGACCTCATCACGACGAACGGTCAGGACTTCGCAGCTTTCCTGCTGAAGGCGCCGGGCAACAGCGGACCCTACCATCCCCCGATGGCCAGCCACCCAAATGCGTTTCCCGCGAAGAGCATAGCCTGTCATATTACACGCCCTTCGCAACGACATCGGATTGCATCACGCGAAGGTCTTCCTGCACCATCTCACGCGCCAGTTCACGCACGCCGGTCTCATGATGCCAACCGAGTTTTTCATGAGCCTTGGTTGGATCTCCAATCAGCACGTCGACCTCGGTCGGCCGGAAATAGCGCGGATCGACCTCAACGAGAACTTGTCCCGTCGCCGCGTCGATACCTTTTTCCTCAACACCGCGTCCTTTCCATTCGAGATCAATACCGATGTCGGCAAATGCCCATTCGACAAAGGTTCGGACTGGTGTCGTTTCTCCGGTGGCTAGAACATAGTCGTCGGGCTGATCTTGCTGGAGCATCAGCCACATGCCGCGTACGTATTCGCGGGCATGCCCCCAGTCCCGCTTGGCATCGAGATTGCCAAGATAAAGCCTTTCCTGCCGTCCGAGCTTTATGGCAGCCGCCGCGCGGGTGATCTTACGGGTCACGAAGGTTTCCCCACGAAGGGGGCTTTCGTGGTTGAACAGAATGCCGTTGGATGCATGCATGCCGTAAGCTTCACGATAGTTCACGACGATCCAATAAGCGTAAAGCTTGGCCGCGGCGTAAGGGCTCCGGGGATAAAAGGGTGTCGTTTCCCGCTGAGGCACTTCTTGAACCAAGCCATAGAGTTCGGAAGTGGAGGCCTGATAGAAGCGTGTGGTTTTGTCCAGACCCAAGATTCGGATAGCTTCGAGGAGCCGCAAGGTGCCTATTCCATCGGCGTTTGCGGTATATTCCGGCGTTTCAAAAGAGACTTGGACGTGGCTCTGGGCGGCGAGGTTATAGATCTCGTCGGGCTTTGTCTCCTGCACGATACGGATAAGGTTCGTGGCGTCCGTCATGTCGCCATAGTGCAGGAAAAAACGCGCATTCGTTTCGTGCGGGTCTTGATAGATGTTCTCAATCCGGCCGGTATTGAAGGAGGAAGACCGGCGTTTGATCCCATGAACAATATAACCTTTATCCAAAAGCAGTTGGGCCAAATAGGCTCCATCTTGCCCTGTTACGCCAGTAATCAGGGCGACTTTGGCATCCTTGCTCATAAGCTGTTACTCCAATGGTGCTTCATGCCCCGGATTCGCTCGGCTACCCGGCGTATTGCCGCGGGCAGGGCGCTCCGATTGTTTGGGCCGGAAGTGACGGTAGTGGACCGGAAAGGCGCGGATGGCAAGATTGATTTCCGCTACTTCGACAAAAGCGGCGAATACTGAAGACAAAGATCGACTGTCGAGAATTGTGGTACGCCCTAGGGGAATCGAACCCCTCTTTACAGAATGAGAATCTGTTTCCGACCCTTGTTATGGCGTGACAGGCGCCGCCAAAATTGCCACATGCATTGAATTCATTTGACTTTTCTGCGGCATATTCTGTAAAGCGGTGCCATGGCGCGCCGGATTGCACGTGCCGGGATTTGCCGGGGCGTTGGTGCTGTTTTCCTCAGCCTTGCGGAGTGCTACCTGAAACCGCAACCCGGCAATGACGCGCGCGGCGGACCGGCCCCATTCTTCCCGGCCCTTATCGACGGCATTGGTATCTGACGACGGACGGAAAAACCGCATGGATTGGCCCGTTCGATAGCGCCGCCGAGGTTTGGGATTTGTTTGAAATGCTTACGACCAGTCGTTGGGAATTCGGCGGTCCGATTCGTTGTCGGCCTCAAAAGTTATCTTGCGATGGTTGCGGCTTCTTGCGCTTGTCACGCGCGTATAGTAGCCGTCGCCTACTCCTGATGGAGGGGCGACAACGAGGACACTGAGGTTATCCGTATGCATACAATCGGGCGGTTCGTGCCGGGGAGAATCAGGCAATTCGGGACGGCGCGAAGCGGCAGCACGCTATGCTACAACGCCATCCGCTTCCTGGCGCCGGGCCGGAAAGTGGCAAAGCTCCACGACTTCAAGACAAAATACATCTTCCAGCCGCTCGTCATCACGACCCGCGATCCGTTTGATTCTGTCGTCAGCATGTTGCAGATAGACGACCTGGCGCCAACCGACGAGAACGTTGCTCATGTCAGCAAGCTCTTGTGGAACCTCGGCTTCTCAGACATCTACCGGGCCAAGCGGCTTGGCTTCGGTCTGTTCCTCGAATATGAAGCGTTCTACGGCAACTATGCCTATCTCCTGACAAGAATCGGCAACTACCTTGGCGTTCCCGTGACGCAAGACGACGTCGCCCGCTTCGAACTGGAGTTCAGTGTTAACAAGGTACGGGAGAGCACGAAGGATAAGCCGTTCAAGACTTGGGACAACGCCACAAAACTTCACGGCTCGCACATCTCGGCAACGCTCGGGCGTCCTGGAGAGGGAGAAACCCTCGGCCCACAGAAACAGATCGTGCGTGAAATTCTGAAGGTGGAAGGCTAGCCTCGATTCGATCTTTCCCGGATTATGATTCTCCTTATGGCTGTTTACGACAGCGGCAGGGATATCTCCGCTGCCTGCGACGCCGACGACTATCCGGTTCACGGGGGCACCTATGGGCCGTCGGTTCCAATGCCGAGGCCATCAGAGCGTGAACGCCCGGCGCGAACAGACGAGAGCCGAGCGCGCCATGCCAAGCGGCAAGCGGTCCTTGGCAGGCGGTAGCAAGGCCAGGCCGCCGTTATGCTCCCTTCGCATAGCGTACCAATAATCAATGTCTAAGCGGCCCTGAACTCGCCCGAACTGCCAGCCCCGGCATTCCAAATGGGCGGAAAATAGAATGACCATTCGGAAGGCTGTAGGTCCGCAGCGGTCAAATTCAGTATCTGCGGAATTTCAGCGATCAGCTCTGCGAATGACGCTTTCCCCGTGCTTCTGCCGCCGAGTATCTGAAGAACCGCCTCAGCAAGCTCCCCCTCTGCCGTTCTCCCCTGTGCATCAGGCATGTTGGCTCCTTTTAGCTTTGCCCTCACCCCACGCTACTCTTGCAGCGTCCACGCTTTCGACTTCGGTTAGTCCATCATGCTTCGTGATGTGCCAACTGGCATTACTCCGCGTATTTCTTTGCGGTCGCGCGCAACCGGTCGCTGTAGTCGTAAATCTGATCGAGGCTGTCGACGATGAGACGCTCTTCAGTCTCGCCATCAAAAAGACCGATGTACTTGACCGAGCGATTGAACCAAAGGCGGGCAAGCGGCTTCGATTGTTGTTGTCAATCAGAATGCCGCAATAGGATTTCTGATCGCGCATGACGACTCGCTTGGGGCTGATGGAGTCGCGTACAATAGCTTTGACGATCATGTAGCCTTCGCGCTCCTCCTCTGTTGTCACGACGTCCGGCTCTTCCTCGACAGCAGTGTCGATCTTCTCGATGACCTCTTCAGTATCGGCGAGCGCGCTGGATAAACGACTTTTGACCGTATCCATGATGACTTCGCGGAAGGCGGTCCTGACAACGCCGGTGAACATCTCCTTGACCTGCGCGGTCATACGGCCTTCGTATACGCCTCCCGATGCGATCCGGACGAATTCGTCGGTCGGCTCTTCGGTGAGCTTTGAAATCACTTGCTTGACGCCGGAGGTGTATTTTAAGCGCTCTGCGGTCGCGAGGATGGCCGCTACGTCGAACGCCGACTTTTCGAATTTGCGCAGCTCGGTAACGATGCCGGCGTTGAAATCCGTCACATCGAAGACAAAGAAGGGCCTGGTGTCGAGCTTATTCGGAGCTTCCAGATCCGTGTAGAAGTTGAATGTCCGCCCATTTGTCAGGATCGCGAATTTGGCATTGGTGACGCTAAAGTATCGGTAGAGCTGATCGAGATGCTTCTTGTCGAGCGCTACAGATATCGGCTTGCACTCGATGAGGATGCGGATCTCTTTGTCGATTTTGATGGCGTAGTCGACCTTCTCGCCTTTTTTCCGACGGCATCGGCCGTGAATTCCGGCACGACCTCTGTGGGATCAAAGACATCGTAACCGAGAGAACGAAGAAAAGGCAGGACCACAGCGGTCTTAACCGCTTCCTCCGTTGCCATGGTACTGGAATGGGATTTCACGCGCTCAGATATGGCGCGCAGGCTTTCTTCTATTGTGCTCATGAGTCCCCTCCACCGTTATAGCGGTAGAGTTGCTGAACCATACGATTCGGTCAATCAGGCATTGTTTATGAAATCAAGGCTTGCTTAACGCGGCTGTGGAACAAGTAGTCAGTCTTTGGCAAGCATACGTTCGCGAAGCAATAGGACGCGGTGGTTCAGCAGATAACCATTCGCGAGCAAAGGCCGGGCGGCGCGTTGTATCATGGGGCGGCATAAATATTGCCCCCGCCGGATTGCATTGTCCCCGGCTGCCCCGAATTAAGGATAATTATTTGAGTTTTTTGGTTCGCAGTTATCTATATAATTTTGTTTGATAAATTTGGTACGCCCTACGAGAGTCGAACTCGTCTTTACAGAATGAGAATCTGTCGTCCTAACCGATAGACGAAGGGCGCGCTGCGTCCGCTGCAAATGGGAACGCGCAGCCGCTTTCGCAAGGGTACTGGCAAACGGGAAAAATGAAAAGAGAAAGTGGCACGCCCTAGGGGAGTCGAACCCCTCTTCCCAGAATGAAAATCTGGTGTCCTAACCGATAGACGAAGGGCGCTTCCTTCGTGGTGGCGCCCTTATAGTCAGGCGTTTTGAATCCCGCAAGCGGGAACTGCCGTTTTCTTTCAAAAAAATGACAGGGAATCCGAGGCTGTGTAAGAGGCCGATTATCCGAGCTGAATCAATAGGCTGTCGGGCGTTTCTTTAGAGGGATAGCCTAACGCTGCCGCAACGTGATGCAGGAAATTGCGCTGCCGTCAGATGGCTCTTGCGCCTGGCGTTGTCGCGCGTCCGGCGCCGCAGCCCCAATTCCAGTCGCGGCTTTTGCCGGTGTCGAGATGGACGGATTCGGTGTGGCAGTAGGTGCCGACGCCGCCGCGGTCCGGCAGAGAGCGGATATAGCCGGCGATATCCCATTTGGAGATGCCGTCGATTTTGATATCGGCGGCGTCGCAGGTCTTGTGCATCGATTCTTCGGCGCCGCCGACCATACGGTTATGACCGGGATCGCGATATCCGGAGGTGACGACGACGGGCTTGCCGAAATGGGCTTCGACCGCCTTGATGACATTGAGCATGGCGGGCTTGAAGCAGCCGACTTCGACGCTGCCGTTCTGGATGTGCAGGCCGTTCGGCGCCACGCGCGTCATGCCCGGCAGAGATGCCTTCTCAAGGAGCCCGGCGAGGCCGCCGACGAGGTTCTGCTTCGGAGCGGCGTAGAGCGCGTTCATCGATCCGCTTTGCAGGCTGCCGGTCGCGATTGATGCCGTCTGATAGGCGGGCGCGAGCCGTGTGCCGGTGTTTTCGGAGGACTGCTGTGGCAGAAGCACCTTGGCCTGCTGCGCCGGCTCTGCGGGCGGCGGCGCGCTGAAAACGCTGCTGCGTGCTGCGTCGACGCCTTGAGCCGGTGCATAGGCGTTGGCGTCCGCCGGCTGAATGATCGTCGAGGTCCTGTTGTTCTGCGGCATTGCCGGCTGGGCGGAAAAGATGCTCATTGTGTTTGCATTGATGCGCGTCGGCTGCATCGCCAAGCCGCCGATATTGGCGGGCTGGGCGGCGGCAGCGCCGGCGGGCATGGCGGCGGCGTTCGGATCCTGCGCTGCCGCCGTCTGCGGCGCGCCCGAGACACCTGTGACCATCGGATCACGATAGGCGCCCTTGGCGGATTTGCCCGGCGTATTCGCGGCAAGTTGCTCGGCCGCAGGATCGGCAGGCACGGCGGCTGCGGAATCGAGAGCCTTCTGGTCCGAGACGCAGCCCGAGAGCGCAAGGGCGGCAACAGCGATGAGAAGCGCGCCCGCGGCGGGCATCCGCTTATCGAGAGTGAGCAAGCGACGGTCTCCGTTGGTGCGGAGGACGGATCAACCGTGTCGTCTTCCGCTTCGAGTCGGCCGGAGAATGCCTGCGGGGCGGGCTTGCGGCAAGCGCGAAGCGGGCGCTGCGATCCGAAATCGCAAAAGCCGCAAGCCTCGCAAAAGCCTCGGTCTACCAGGCGCCCGTATTGCCCATCGAAAGCCACGGCTCGGCCGCCGGAAGGCTGCCGTTCTTCTGCAGGATTTCGATGGAAATCCCGTCCGGCGAGCGCACGAAGGCCATGCGGCCGTCGCGCGGCGGGCGGTTGATGGTAATCCCGTTGTCCATCAGATGCCGGCAGGCCGCATAGATGTCGTCGACCTCGTAGGCGAGGTGGCCGAAGTTGCGTCCGCCGGTATATTCCTCGGGATCCCAATTGTAAGTAAGTTCGAGGCAGGGGGCGCCATTTTTCTCTGCATTTGTGATATCCTCGTTTGCGGCGAGGAAAACCAGCGTGAAACGGCCGCTTTCATTTTCGGATCTGCGGATTTCCTTCAGGCCGAACAGCGTGCCGTAGAAATGCAGGGAGGCATCCAGATCCTTCACGCGGACCATAGTGTGGAGATAACGCATTCTATTTCCTCTCTAAAATATGGGGGCTGCTTCGTTATGTGGCGGGAGGTCAGCTTCGGGCAAGACATGCGACTAAAATGAGCAGTTGGGAATAACCGAAAACAGGACTTGCGCTTATCCGTTACCAAGATGTTAATCTTGATTGCAAGAATCAGTTAACCGTAACAGTGTGACGCGTATTGAGGGGCTGGCGACATGGCTGACAGGATTTCATCGAAGGAATTCACCGATATCGACGACCTGTCCGGGGAAGCCGTCGACCTCGTTGAAATCACCGGTGTCGTCAAGTGGTTCGATGTCGCCAAGGGCTTCGGCTTCATCGTTCCGGACAACGGCATGCAGGACGTCCTGCTGCACGTCACCTGCCTTCGACGCGACGGTTACCAGACGATCCTCGAGGGCACGCGGATTGTCGCGTTGATCCAGCGCCGCGAGCGCGGCTACCAGGCCTTCAAGATTCTCTCCATGGACCAGTCGACCGCCGTCCATCCGTCGCAGCTGCCGCCAGTGCGCACCCACGTGCAGGTCACGCCGACGAGCGGTCTTGAGCGCGCGCTGGTGAAGTGGTTCAACCGGACGAAAGGCTTCGGCTTCCTGACGCGCGGCGAGGGGACGGAAGATATCTTCGTGCATATGGAAACGCTGCGCCGCTTTGGTTTGACGGAGCTTCGCCCCGGCCAGGTCGTACTCGTGCGCTACGGCGATGGCGACAAGGGGCTGATGGCAGCCGAAATCCACCCGGATATGCCAAGCCCGGCAAGCCGGTCGCACTGATGCCTCGCGGCATGGCCATACATGCTATCAAAGGCGCCTTCCTGGCGCTTTTTTTCATCCTGGCCGCTTCCGCCTTTGCCCAGCAGCAACCGCCTTTCGACAAGGAACCGCTGGTGATCCGGACGGCCTCCGGCAAGATGCTGAATTTCACAGTGGAGATTGCCGCCACCGATGATCAGCGTCAGTACGGCCTGATGTTCCGTAAGGAAATGGCCGAGGATGCTGGAATGATCTTCGACTTCGGCCAGCCACGGCGGGTGACTATGTGGATGGAGAACACCGTTCTGCCGCTCGACATGCTCTTCATCGACGGCGGCGGTACGATCCGCCACATCAAGGAAAATGCCGTTCCCTATTCTCGGGCGATCATCGATTCGATGGGCGAGGTGAAATACGTCGTCGAGCTGAATGCCGGTGTCGTCAGGAAATCCGGCATCTCGGTCGGCGACAAGGTCGTGAGCGCCACGGTGACGAAGAAAAAGTAGGCGGGTCGCCGAAGCGTCCGCCGCCGGTTCTCTGCGAATTAGTGTTTTTTCACCGGTTTGGCCTTGGCTTGGATCAGCCGCTCCATGAACAGCGCCATCTTGCGCTTGATCGTGCCGTAAGTGCCGAGTTCGAAGTCGCAGTGATAGCAGGTGATGATGTCGCTATCGAGTGGTTGCGGGCGCGGAAAGTTCATTCGGGTCTTGCCACACTTGGGGCAGGGGACTTCAACTTGCATTTATGGCTCCTGCGCGCGGGGTCATTGGCCGCCTGCGAAGACAACTTTTTTGAAAGCGGCGTGGAGAGACTCGGGCCTCTGGTCCCAATCAACCCTTTGGCGTCCAATTACCTATAAATCCCCGAGAACGCCAGAAGAAGAACTGAAAACTGTGCGAAAACATTCCGGAATTCTCACAATGCTCTCACAGATTCTATCGTCAATCACCCCCGCATCTTACCATTGGCCTTTGTGGTCGCGCGGATCGGCTCTTCCAGATCGAACTTCTCATACCGGTCTGTGGTCTTTGATCCTTCGTTGACCGTGTGGCCCAGCCACTTCGACCATTGTTCCGGTGAGACCGGGAAGGATGCGCGGGCGCATGGCTCTGATCAAACCTTCCGATACCATGCATCAAAGCGCGACCACTCGCGATAGACGCGCTCATAGCCTTTCGGAAGGATGATCCTATCGAGCTTCGCATCGGCTTCGGTGTGATTGTGCTCGATGCTGAAAAGGCGAACGCTGTACCTGGTAAAATCGAACGTAGACATGATGCCTGGCTCGTTGCCTTCGGTATCGATGCTGATGAAGTCGATGTCAGCCGGTGCGTTGTTCTGGGAGAGTAGGTCGTTCAGGCTGATTGTCGTCTGAACGATCTCGACGCCTTCCTTGCGCCGAGCCTTCGTGTGCAGATCTTTGTGCGCGAGTTCTGCCATGCCGGAAAGCGCCGGGGCGTCAGCGACGAAGCGCATCTTGACCGCGCGGCCGGTAGTCGCATCGACCGGAGACGTGCAAAGAGGGCCCGATCGGATTTCGCGGATGGTGTCGCTGAAGAGTGGATTCGGTTCGGCCACGATTCCGGTCCAGCTGTACTCCTTCTCCAGCATGTAGGTGTTGCTGAAGTGCTTGCCATCGTACGCGCCAACCTCGACGAAGAAGCCGTCTCGCTTCCCGTTGAGTTCATCGATAACCCACCGGTCCTGCTGAATCTGTGAATAGCTGTGTTCATTCCAGAAGGGAGGGCGCTCCAATGGTACGCGCTTCTTCTTCAGTCCAAGCCATGTACGAATGCCCACGATACCCACCTCAGCCGGTTGCGAATTTATCGTCGCGCACCCACTATATTGCCTCTGACTGAAAAACAAACGCGCGAATGCCACATGTGCTGGAAGGTCTCCCGCGTCTCTCCGCAGGTTGTGCATTTCACCAAGATGAGAATGGTCGGAGTGGAGAGATTCGAACTCCCGACCCTCTGGTCCCAAACCAGATGCGCTACCAGGCTGCGCTACACTCCGTGAGAGGGGGCAATACACGCTTCATCCCGGCCCCGCAATATCTAATTCGCGTCTTCCACTCTCAATACTGCATTGTCTGGCGGGCATTCTTCTCGATCGGCTTTTTTCTTGAAAGTGGAGGGATTCGCGGATAAGCAAAATTCATCTCTTCGCGTTATAAAGGCGATGAAGACCATTCCGTAGACGGGGTGGAAGGCTAAGTTACAGCGGGTCAGGCCCGCATATCCGGAGGCGTTGCAGCTGATGTCTGCCAAGATCTACCGTCCCGCAAAGACCGCCATGCAGTCCGGCAAGGCAAAGACGCATCTTTGGGTGCTCGAATTCGATCAGGAGCAGCCGCGCAAGATCGACCCCATCATGGGCTACACGTCCTCCGGCGATATGCGCCAGCAGGTGAAGCTGACCTTCGAGACGCAGGAACTGGCGGAAGCCTATGCCAAGCGCAACGGCATCGAGTACCGCGTGATCGCGCCGAAGGATCCGGCTCGCCAGACGGTGGCTTATCCTGATAATTTCCGCTATACGCGCACGCAGCCCTGGACGCATTGAGCGCTCAGATATGCCGCCATTGCCGCTGCCCAGACGCAGCGCCGGATGGCCCCTTAGCTCAGCTGGATAGAGCACCTGCCTTCTAAGCAGGTGGTCGCAGGTTCGAATCCTGCAGGGGTCGCCACTTATCTGCTTGATTTTTAAGTGAAATTCGCAACGTCTACAGGTAGGCGTTGCCAAACCTGGTCTCTGGATGATCTCCAATAATGGGGTTAGGATGCCGAAGCAGATCGATGAAGCCTTGCGGATAACCAGCAGCGTCCTCTCAGCGCGATTTGATGGCTATTCTTTCGCCTTTGCTGCGGGCTCGATCATTCGCGGGGAGGGTACGGAAAACTCCGACATCGACCTGGTCGTCGTCTTCGATAAGCTTGATCGGGCATGGCGGGAGTCGTTCGTTGAAGACGGCCTGCCCTTCGAAGCGTTCGTTCATGATCCAGAGACGCTCAACTGGTTCTTCGAACGTGACCTTAAATCCGGCCATCCGATCATCGTTCACATGGTGGCGTCCGGACGGATTCTCGGGCCTGGCCAGGAAAATGGCCGGACGTGGCAAAGCCATGCCGCCCAGTTGCTGAAGGACGGCCCACCTGAGCTTGTCAGGCAGGAGCTTGATGCGCTCAAATATCAAATCACCGATCTGCTGGACGATCTTTGCGGTGAACGCAGCGGAGCTGAACTCCGCGCAATTGCGTCCCAGCTTTATCAGCCGCTTGCCGATCTGATGCTTCGTGGACGCGGCACTTGGTCCGGGAAAGGAAAATGGATTCCACGCCTTCTGAAGCAGCTCGACAACGAGTTGTTCGAGGCGTTCGACGCAGGTTTCAAGCATGCCGCTGAAGGGCGGGCTGGGAAACTTCTCCGTTTGACCGAAGCAGAGCTGGCTCGCAAGGGTGGCCGGTATTTCGATCGAGACCGCCGCGAGGCGCCCCTGGATGCCCGCAAGACAAGTGCCGTGCCGGGATGAAGGATTTGAGATGACGAAAATCTTCTTTGATGTTGACGGTGTGCTTATCGATGGCTGGCATGCCGATCCGTCGCGCCGCAAACCCTGGGACGCGACGATTGAGGCTGATCTCGGTGTTGACCGGGCGGCATTCGGCAATCTCTTCTTTGGACGCGCAGGCGGCCGTTCGAACGCGCTTATGGCTGAATGTATCTCCGGCAAACGCGATCTCGCCGAGGCGCTTGCCGAGGTTCTGCCGGAGGTTGGATATCACGGCGATGCGAAGGACTTCATGAGATATTGGTTCGAAAAGGATTCGAATCTCAACAGTGAGGTCTTTGATCTGATTGAGGGCATAAGGAGCAGCGGCAGAGTTGTCGAACTCTACGTGGCAACCGGCCAGGAGCATCACCGGGCGCGATTTCTCTGGAACGAGCTCGGCTTTTCGAAGCTGTTCGACGGTATGTTCTACAGTGCGGAAATTCGATACCCGAAGAAGGACATCCGCTTTTTCGAGGCGATCAATTCCCGATTGAGCATCGGCGCCGGCGAGTGCCCGATTATTTTTCGACGACCAGCCCGAAATCGCGGCCGTGGCGAGGCAGGCCGGTTGGGACGCAAATCCGTTCGCTTCCGCTTCCGACATTCGCCAGCATCCGCGGCTGCGCCATCTCTGGGCATCCGAGTGATCGCATGATGCGGGCCGCGTTTCCGCCCTGAACGCAGACGCTGTCGCTTTGCAGGGCGGCTAGCCGGCGTGCCCTTAGTGGCTGCCGGCTTTCTTGCTGGCGAGCAGCATCACGTAATCCTCGGCGGCGTCCGCGAGCGCGAGCGCCACTTCGGCCGGCGTCCAGCCATGCTGTTGCAGGCGCTTGATCATGTCGAACATCGCAGCTTCGACTTCCGTCCGGCAGTTCAGAGGGTGCTCCGACCTGCCGTTTGCGCGCTGAGAACCGTGAATTTCCATCATTTTTCTGCCCCCGTCCTTCGGCCCTCGTTCTATCTTGGGCCTGATTTTAAGGAGAGAGCATCGCATAACTTCACGCTGAAGCAAATGGATACCTAATCAAGAGTTAAAGCAGACCGTTGCACGACGTCATTTGACGCCATTTCGGCAAGCCGCGCTTTGGCGGGTTGGAACGCCGCCACGACTTTCAGCGGTCGTCATCCCAGTCGAAAAACGGACGGTAGACGCGATTGGCGATCATCAGGCTGCGGTCGGGGCGGATGATGTAGGTCTCTTCGACCTCGCGGCCCCTGTTATCGTAAAATGTGTGAGGAAACGACGAGCCGATCGGCGATTTTGTCAGCTTCGTACGGGGCTGGCCGCTATAGGTGATGCTGCCGGGAATGGGCTCCAATCCTGGGCCGGAAATGTCTCCGCCGGCCGTGCAGCCTGCGATCAATGCGCCCATGACAAGAACTGCGGCGAATTCGGCTTTCATCGGGGGCTCCATGACATGGGTCGGCGATGCTATCTTAGATAGGTGTGCGCCTTCGCTTTTCTATAGCTGAACGCTGCCTGCTTCCGGAGGGCAGGCGATGGTTTCGGCGACAATAAATGAAAGAAGCCGCCGGAAAGTTTTTTCCGGCGGCCTTTCTATGAAAACGGTTTTTCAGCTCAGTGCAGGATCTGGCTGAGGAAGAGCTTGGTGCGCTCGTGCTGCGGATGGTCGAAGAATTCGGCGGGCGAGTTCTGTTCGACGATCTGGCCCTGGTCCATGAAGATGACGCGGTTGGCCACCTGACGGGCAAAGCCCATTTCGTGGGTGACGCAGAGCATTGTCATGCCTTCTTCGGCAAGGCCCACCATCGTGTCCAGCACTTCCTTGATCATTTCCGGATCGAGCGCCGAGGTCGGCTCGTCGAACAGCATGATCTTCGGGTTCATGCAGAGCGAGCGGGCGATCGCCACACGCTGCTGCTGGCCGCCGGAAAGCTGGCCGGGATACTTATGCGCCTGTTCCGGGATCTTGACGCGCTTCAGGAAGTGCATGGCGACCTCTTCCGCCTGCTTCTTCGGCATCTTGCGCACCCAGATCGGCGCCAGCGTGCAGTTTTCCAGGATCGTCAGATGCGGGAAGAGGTTGAAGTGCTGGAACACCATGCCGACTTCGCGGCGCACTTCGTCGATCTTCTTCAGATCGTTGGTGAGCTCCGTGCCATCGACGAGGATGTGGCCCTTCTGATGCTCTTCCAGGCGGTTGATGCAGCGGATCATCGTCGACTTGCCGGAGCCCGACGGGCCGGCGATAACGATGCGCTCGCCGCGCATGACCTTGAGGTTGATGTCGCGCAGCACGTGAAAATCGCCGTACCACTTGTTCATGTTGATGATCTCGACCGCCACATCCGTTGCGGAAACGGTCATTTTCTTGGGTTCAGCCATGTATATTCCCTCATTCTTATCGTTTGTGGCCGGTGTCGAGGTGGCGTTCCATGAACACGGAATAGCGCGACATGCCGAAGCAGAAGATCCAGAAGACGAAGCCCGCGAAGACGAGGCCTGTCAGCGGCGTGACCGAGCTTGCCCAATTGGCATCGGTGAAGTTCAGGCGGACGATGCCGAGCAGGTCGAACATGCTGATGATCGAAACGAGCGACGTATCCTTGAACATGCCGATGAACGTGTTGACGATGCCCGGGATGACCAGTTTGATCGCCTGCGGCAGCACGATGAGCCGCATTTTCTGCCAGTAGCCGAGCCCGAGTGAATCGGCTCCCTCATACTGGCCCTTCGGGATTGCCTGCAGGCCGCCGCGAATGACTTCCGCCATGTAGGCTGAGGCGAAGATCGAGACGCCGATGACGGCGCGCATCAGCTTGTCGACATTCCAGCCGGTGGGCAGGAAGAGAGGCAGCATGACGCTTGCCATGAAGAGGACCGTGATCAGCGGGATGCCGCGGATCACTTCGATGAAGGTGACGCAGACCACCTTGACGACGGGCAGTCTCGATCGTCGGCCGAGCGCCAGCAGGATGCCGAACGGAAGCGAGACCGCCATGCCGACGAAGGAGACGACCAGCGTCACGAGCAGACCGCCCCAGAGCGGCGTGTCGACGACTTCAAGGCCGAAGCCGCCATAAAGCATGAAGAACGAGAAGATCGGCAGCACGCCGAAAAGCAGGATCGCGTTCAGGCCCTTGCGCGGCACCGACGGGATCAACATCGGCACCAGCAGGAGCACGAAGAGAATACCGACGATCGTCGGACGCCAGCGCTCGTCGAGCGGATAGCGGCCGAAAACGAACTGATCGAGTTTCGCATTGACGAAGGCCCAGCACGCGCCACTCCAGCCATCGGGCTGGATGCCGCCTTGAACTGCAGTTGCACAGAAGGTGCGGTCGGTGCCCGTCCACACGGCCTGGATGAACAGCCAGTCGATCAGCTGCGGCAGGACCCAGGCGAGGGCGGCGATCGCGAGCACCGTCAACACGATGTCCCGCGGCGTTGCGAGCAGGTTGCGCCTGACCCAAGCGGTAGCGCCGCGTTCGCCGGGCGGTGGCGGTTCAGCCGTGAGTATCGCCGTTCTGACAAAGGAGGTGTTGGAAACGGACATCTTATCTCTCCACCAGTGCCATCTTGGCGTTGAACCAGTTCATGAACAGCGACGTGAGAATGCTGAGGCTGAGATAGACGACGATCCAGATCAGCACGATTTCGATGGACTGGCCTGTCTGGTTGAGGGTCGTTCCGCCGACGGCGACAAGGTCCGCAAAGCCGATCGCAATGGCGAGCGACGAGTTCTTCGTCAGGTTTAGATACTGGCTCGTCAGCGGCGGAATGATGATGCGAAAGGCCTGCGGTACCACGACAAGGCGGGTGATGGAGGAAGGATGCAGCCCAAGGGCACCTGCCGCCTCCGACTGCCCCTTGGCCACGCCGCGAATGCCGGCGCGGACGATCTCCGCAATAAAGGCTGCCGTATAGAACGACAGCGCCAGAAACAGCGACATGAATTCCGGGCCGACGACCGAGCCGCCCGTCAGGTTGAACTTGCCGGCGACCGGAAGGTCGAAGGACATCGGCAGGCCGGTTACCAGGAAGGCGAGGACTGGCAGGCCGGCGATCAGTGCGATCGACGCCCAGATCGTATGGAACGGCTGGCCAGTCGCGGCCTGGCGCTTGTGCGCCCAGCGCGCGGTGATGATGGCGGCGGCGATGCCGACGATGAAGGCAATCAGAACCGCCCACATGCCCGCTTCGAAGATCGGCTTCGGGAAGGCGAGACCACGATTGTTCAGGAACATGCTGAACGGCAGGTGCAGGGATTCGCGCGGCTGCGGCAGAACGGCGAGAACGCCGGAATACCAGAAGAAGATGACGAGCAGCGGCGGAATGTTGCGGAATACTTCGACATAGACCGTGCACAGCTTGGCAATCAGCCAGTTGTGCGACAGTCGCCCGATGCCGACGATAAAGCCGATGATCGTTGCGGTGATGATACCCGTAACCGCGACCAGGAGGGTATTCAAGAAGCCGACGAAGAGGGCGCGGCCATAGGTCGAGTCGCTGGAGTAGGAAATCAGCGACTGGCCGACCTCGAAGCCGGCGCGTCCCCTGAGGAAGGCGAAACCGGAGGCCGTATTGCTGCGTGCGAGGTTCTCGATCGTGTTGTCCACGAACCACCAGACCACTCCAGCGAGGACGAGGACGGTGAGAACCTGATAGAAGATACCCCGGTATTTGGGGTCATACATGGCGGACCGGAAGGTCCAGCCGGTTTTAGGCAACGGTGTTGTGCCCAGAGCCTCTTGCGTCATGCCGAGCCAATTCCCCTATGTGCCCGTTTTGGGCTTTTTTCTTGTCGAGGGAAAGGCGGTTGCCCGCCTTTCCGGTATTTCATTCCAGGCCGGCGATCAGCGGACCGGCGGTGCGTACTGGATGCCGCCCTTGCTCCACAGAGCGTTCAGGCCGCGCTCGATCTTGAGAGGGCTGCCCTGACCGATGTTGCGCTCGAAGACTTCGCCGTAATTGCCGACGCCTTTGATCACGTTATAGGCCCAATCGTTGGTGAGGCCGAGGTCGGTACCGATCTTGGTGTCGGCTTCCGAACCGAGGAAGCGCTTGATATCTGGGTTCGGCGAATTCTTCATCTCGTCGACGTTGGCCTGGGTAATGCCGAAGTCTTCAGCATTGACCAGAGAGAAGGCCGTCCAGGAGACGACGTCGAACCACTGGTCGTCACCCTGGCGGACAGCTGGGCCGAGCGGTTCCTTGGAGATGATCTCCGGAAGGATCATGTGCTCGTCGGGATTCTTCAACGTCAGACGCAGAGAATAAAGGCCGGACTGGTCGGTCGTGTAAACGTCGCAACGGCCGGAGTCGTAAGCAGCGTTGACTTCCTCGAGTTTTTCGAAAACGACCGGATTGTACTGAAGGTTGTTGGCCTTGAAGTAGTCGGCGAGGTTGAGCTCGGTGGTCGTGCCGGCCTGAACGCAAACGGCGGCGCCGGAAAGCTCGAGAGCCGACTTGACGTTCAGGCCCTTGCGAACCATGAAGCCCTGACCATCGTAATAGGTGACCGCGCGGAAGTTGAAGCCGAGAGCGGTATCACGGTTGATCGTCCAGGTGGTGTTACGCGACAGGACGTCGACTTCGCCGGATTGCAGCGCCGGGAAGCGGTCTTTCGCGGAGAGAGGCGTGTACTTGACCTTGGTCGGATCGCCGAACACGGCTGAAGCAACCGCCTTGCAGAAATCGACGTCGAAGCCGGCCCAGTTGCCGGAAGCGTCAGGCTGAGCGAAGCCGACGAGGCCGCTGTTGACGCCGCACTGGACGAAACCCTTTGCCTTCACGTCTGCGAGAGTGGCTGCCGAGGCAGCCGAGGCGCCAAGGGCGAAAACTGCTGCGCCGACGGTGGCGGACAGGAGCTTAATCTTCATTTTTCCCAACCTTTATCTGTTGTCTTATGTTTTTGTGGAGGGGACGGCTGAAGCAAACCATTCGCCCCCCAATTCTCGACACCCTCCCGGCGCGAGCGGTTCTATCACAGTCGCAAATATCACCACGGTCAAGTGTCGCGGTTCACAATTGCGGCAGAAATTGGCATTTTGGTAAAATGCGCCGTTCTGATAGGCATTTGAGCGGCAAATGGGCAGCCCTTTGCGGAAAATTGTTGCGTAATCCACTGATATATCTGACAAAGTAACGAAATGGGCAATCTGCCTCTCCGAGCCCGGGGTTGACCGTTTTGCGGGGCGGGTCCAGAAGTGCAGCTTTGCATCATTCCGCCAAAGGCCATTCCAGATTATGAAAGACAGAGACAGTCTACTGCAGAACGCGGGTATCAACACGCGCCTTACCCATGTTGGCAACGATCCCGCCGACTACTTCGGTTTCGTCAATCCTCCCGTCGTCCATGCGTCCACGGTGCTCTTCCCGAACGCCAGGACGATGGAGACGCGGTCGCAGAAATATACCTACGGCACCCGCGGAACGCCGACGACGGATGCGCTCTGCGAGGCGATCAATGCACTGGAGGGGTCTGCCGGAACGATCCTCGTTCCAACGGGTCTTGCCGCCGTTACGGTGCCGCTGCTCGCATTTCTCTCCTCCGGCGATCACGTTCTGATCGTCGATTCGGTCTATACGCCGACGCGGCATTTCTGCGATACGATGCTGACGCGTCTGGGTGTCGAGGTCGAATATTACGACCCGGCGATCGGTGCGGACATCGAGCAGCTTTTCAAGCCGAACACGAAGTTGGTGCACACCGAAGCGCCGGGTTCGAACACATTCGAAATGCAGGATATTCCCGCCATTGCCGCAATCGCCCACAAGCACGGTGCGGTCGTTGCGATGGACAATACCTGGGCGACGCCGGTCTATTTCCGGCCCCTCGACTTCGGCGCCGATATTTCGATCCATGCCGCGACGAAATATCCCTCCGGCCACTCCGACATCCTGATGGGCACGGTCTCGGCGAATGCCAAGTACTGGGAGCAGTTGAAGGAAGCCAATATCACGCTCGGCATTTGCGGGGCTCCGGACGACGCCTACCAGATCCTGCGCGGTCTTCGCACCATGGGTGTGCGCCTTGAGCGGCACTATGAAAGCGCGCTGACGATCGCCAAATGGCTAGAGGGCAGGGAAGAGATCGCAAGTGTCCTGCATCCGGCGCTGCCGAGCTTCCCGTCGCACGAACTCTGGAAGCGTGATTTCAAGGGCGCAAGCGGCATCTTCTCCTTCGTGCTCGCGGCCGACGCGCCGGAAAAATTCAAGCCGAAGGCGCATGCCTTCCTCGACGCACTGCAGATCTTCGGCCTGGGATATTCCTGGGGCGGCTTCGAAAGCCTGGCAGTGCACGTCAATCTCAACGACCGCCGTATCCGCAAGGCGCCGCAGGAAGGGCCGGTCATCCGGCTTCAGGTCGGTCTCGAAGACGTCGCCGACATCAAGGCGGACATCGAACGCGGCCTTGCCGCTGCCAATGCCGTTTGATCAATCGATCGGACGGTAGCCGTAGATCCAGTCCAGATCGGCTGCCAGGCTTTGCGGCGATTTCAGCGAAAGAACAATATCGCGGCCGAGACGGGCTGGGCCGCGGGCGTGGTAGGCAAAGCGGTTGAATGCGCCGCGCTTGCGGATTTTCGCGACGCGCGGCGCACGTTGCCGTTCGAAACGAGGTAGGGCTTCCTTCACAGAATGGGCCGCAAGCAGCGCCGCGAGCTCGTAGCCATCTTCGATTGCCATCGCCGCGCCCTGGGCGGCAAAAGGCGTCATGGCGTGAGCGGCATCGCCGATAAGGACGGTGTCGCTTCCGTTTTGCCAGTTGCCCTCCGTCGCCTCGTAGAGCGGCCAGAAGGTCATCCGGGCGTCACCGAACAGCGACTTGATATCGGCGCTCCATCCGGAAAAACGTGATGTGAGCTGCTTCAATTGCTGCTCCGCCGGCTCGTTGCGCCAGTCCTGCAGCGCAGCATTGCCGGCGGTGATGGCGACGAGATTGAAACTGCCGGCCTCCTTCAGCGGATAGCAGATAAGATGGGCGGACGGCCCAAGGAACGCCGAAACACTTGCGCGGTCGAGGAACGCCGGCGCGGAATTGCCGGCGATCGTGAAGCGATAGGCTATATTGCCGGAAAAGCGCGGCGAGGGACTGCCCTTGATTGCCTGTCGCAGCTTCGACCAGACGCCGTCGGCACCGATGATCACATCCGCCTGGCGCGTGGTTTCCGGGAGGATGCCAGGCTCGATCCTGCTGCCGCAGTGAAGGGTACAGAGAGAGTTCGCTTCGACTTGCGCAAGCAGCGCTCTTTGCAGCGTGGCGCGGTGCAGGACGCCGTAGGGCCCACCCCAGCGGGTGCGCGCGAATTCGCCTGCCGGAACGGCCGCAAGCGGGCGCAGCGTGTCGCCGGAGAAAAGGCGGATGAATTGCGGTTCGAGCCAGACTTTTTCGATGTCGTGCAGGATGCCGAGCTTTGCGAGGATGCGCGATGCATTCGGCGAGATCTGCAGGCCGGCGCCGACCTCCGCAAGCGAGGCCGCCTGCTCGAAAATATCCGAACTGATGCCGCGTTTAGCGAGCGCCAGAGCAGCGGTCAGGCCCGCAGTTCCGGCGCCGATGATGGCGGCATGTTCGACCGGCATCTGCTGTCCGATCTTTAGTGAGTGACGTTACGCTGCCTTGACGTGGAAGACGCAGCCGGCCGGGTTCGTCTGGCTCGCCTTCAGCGCGCTGTTGAAGCGGTAAAGCGTCGAGCAGTAGGAGCAGACCTTCTCGTTGTCGTCGCCCATATCGATGAAGATATGCGGATGATCGAAGGGCGCGGACGCGCCGGTGCACATGAACTCCTTCACACCGACTTCGATCACGCGGTGTCCGCCGTCGTTCTGGAAGTGGGGAATGTTGTGGCCGGCCATGTCTGTCTCCGAATGCTTTGAAATGTGCGCAGACATTATAATCCTTCGCCGGAAATGTGTAGAGCCAAAGCGCCGCACGGCGCATGGTTTTTTGGTGTCGCGAGGGTTCACCTTCGCTGCCCGATAAAATATGGTCCGGCCAAAAAGGACGGACTTTATGAATCTGAATACGCCTGCATTTTCTAGCTTTCCCCACGACGGCCTGAACCTCGTTTTTTTCGACAAAGGCGATCCGAACGGTCCGCCAGTGCTGCTCATTCATGGCTTCGCCTCGACCGCCAACGTCAACTGGATGCATCCCGGCTGGCTGAAGACGCTGGGCGATGCAGGCTATCGGGTCATTGCGATGGACAATCGCGGCCACGGCGCAAGTGATAAGCCCCACGATGCCGAAGCCTACCGGCCGTGGATCATGGCGGAAGACGCGGTGGCGCTGCTCGACCATCTCGGCATCCCGGAAGCCAATGTCATGGGCTATTCGATGGGTGCGAGGATTTCGGTCTTCACGGCGCTTGCCCATCCGCATCGCGTGCGTTCGCTGGTGCTTGGCGGTCTCGGCATCGGGATGACGGATGGCGTCGGCGATTGGGATCCGATTGCCGATGCGCTGCTTGCGCCGTCGTTGGACGACGTCACGCATGTCCGCGGGCGCATGTTCCGCGCCTTCGCCGAGCAGACCAAAAGCGACCGGCAGGCACTCGCCATGTGCATCCGGGGATCGCGCGATCTCGTGGCGCGGGCCGACATGGGCAAGATCGAGGCGCCGACGTTGATCGGTGTCGGAACAAAGGACGACATTGCGGGTTCGGCGCACGAACTGGCGGCATTGATGCCGCATGCCGAGGCGCTGGACATTCCGGGTCGCGACCATATGCTGGCGGTTGGAGACAAGGTGTTCAAGAAGGCGGTTCTGGAGTTCTACGAGAAGGTCGCCGGGCGGTAACGGGCGCCTTCAAGGTGCCGTGATTTCCGAAAAAATATGCTAAAAAAGCATAGGGCCGGTACCCATTTATGTTCCGGGCGTTTTGCCCTATATAATGTCGTTCCGACGGAAACGAGGAGACCTGGAATGGTCGCGAAGACTGACGTTCGTTCTTTTGAAGCATCAAACCCGCTGAAGGTCATGGATCCGATCTGGGACAGCCTGCGCGAGGAAGCGCGTGCGGCTGCCGAGAAGGATCCGGTGCTGGCGGCTTTCCTTTATTCGACGGTGATCAACCACCGTTCGCTGGAAGAATGCGTCATTCATCGGATCTGCGAACGCCTTGACCATCCCGACATGCAGGCAACGTTGCTCCGCCAGGTCTTCGACAAAATGGTCGAAGATTGGCCGGAATGGAGCGATATCCTGCGCGTCGACATCCAGGCCGTCTACGACCGTGACCCGGCATGCCTGCGCTTCATGGAAGTGGTGCTGTATTTCAAGGGATTTCATGCGCTGCAGACGCATCGCCTGGCGCATTGGCTGCTCAATCAGGGGCGGCGGGACCTGGCGCTCTATCTGCAAAGCCGGTCATCCAGCGTCTTTCAGACCGATATCAATCCGGCAGCGCGCATCGGCCGGGGCATCTTCCTCGATCATGCGACTGGCCTCGTCGTCGGCGAGACGGCGGTGATCGGCGACAACGTCTCGATCCTGCATGGCGTCACACTTGGCGGCACGGGCAAGGAGGGCGCTGACCGTCATCCGAAGATCGGCAGCGGCGTACTCATCGGTGCGGGCGCGAAGATTCTCGGCAATATCCAGATCGGCTATTGCTCACGTGTCGCGGCCGGTTCGGTCGTTCTGCAGCCCGTTCCGCCGAAAACGACGGTCGCAGGCGTGCCGGCGAAGGTTGTCGGAGAGGCCGGGTGTTCGGAACCGTCGCGTATCATGGACCAGGTAATCGGCGCCGGTATCTGATCCGGTCCTATCGGCTAGAACGGAAAAGCTGGCGAAATGCTGAGGGGAAAGCCGGGGCGGATGTGCTGCGGCAGCCTTTACAGCGCCGCTTTTCCTGTGCAAGAAGCGGCCAACGAAGACCGCTAGGAGACCCAGTGTGAAGCCTGAAGAACTCAAGAAGCTCGACGCCTATTTCAAGAAGACGCTCAACCCGCAGATCGTCGTCAAGGCGCGCCCGCGCAAGGATGATTCCGCGGAAGTTTATCTCGGCGACGAATTCCTGGGTGTCGTCTATATCGACGACGAAGATGGCGATCGTTCCTACAACTTCTCGATGGCGATTCTCGACGTCGATCTCTGATGATCCTTTGGCGGGCCGCACATAGCGGCTTGCCTTTGCCGAACGGCACCTTTTATCCGCAGCCTGCCTACCAAGCCTCAGCAACAATTTTGCCGCTTGCGCTGGATGAGTTCGCCCTCCGCCCCATGTTAGTTTTTGCGAATGCGATCAAACTAAATTTGGAGGCGAGGACATGGGTATTTTCGATAAAATCAAGAACGCGATTTTCGGCGAAGCGCAGGCAGCACCGGTGATCGAGGCAGCGGAAGCGCCGAAAATGGCGCCCGCGCAGACGGCGGCCGCGCCATCAGCAGCACCGTCGGCGGCGCCTGCGGCCGTCGATATCGCTCCGATTCTCGATGCTGCCGTCAAGAAGAGCGGGCAGAAGCTCGATTGGCGGCGCTCGATCGTCGACCTGATGAAGGCGGTCGGAATGGATGCGAGCCTCTCCGAGCGAAAGGAGCTTGCCGCGGAAACTTGGCTATACAGGCGACACAGGCGATTCCGCCAAGATGAACATGTTTCTTCACAAGGCGCTCATGAAGAAGCTGTCCGAAAACGGCGGCAAGGTTCCCGCAGATCTGATGGACTGAGACAGCCTCCGGCTGTCCCAAGATTGAGGCTTCGCGAGAATTTTTGCGAAGCCTCAGGTTGTAGGCCTCTGATATATATTTTAAAAATCAATTGGCGATGTACGTTGCTCTTTTTTAAAGGCGCTTTAGAGTAGCGTCATGCAATCCATGGTGGTTGTGCAACGCACAAAATCGCTTGACTATTTGTGCGGCGCAGCTACCTTTTGTGGCAGCCATTACCACAAAAGGAGGAGACGTAGATGTTTAACTTTGACGACACGAGCCGGAAGAGCAAGGAAGCCATGGACACGATGCTGAAGAGCTATTCCGACACGGCCAAAGGGGTCCAGGCGATCGCGACCGAAGCTGCGGAATATTCCAAAAAGTCCTTCCAGGACGCCGTTAATCATTTCGAGACGCTGTCTGCCGCCCGCAGCTTCGAAACGGTCTTCGAACTGCAGACCGGCTTCATCAAGTCTTCCTATGAGAATTTCATCTCCGAGGCGACGAAGATGGGCGAAATGTACGCCGATCTCGCCAAGGGCGCCTATAAGCCTTACGAAGCGCCGGTTTCGGCCCCGGCGGCAAAGTCGCCCAAGGCTGCCCAGGTAACGCCCGCAGCTGCGTAAAATGCGATGGTGCGAACAGCGCACCCCTTGAAAAACGAAGACCGGCAACGCATCTGCGGCCGGTCTTTTTTGTTTCCCGAAGCCCTTTAAGAATTCGCACGGGACTTTTTTAGTCTTTGCGTCAAGTCCTGCGGAATTGTGATTGCAGTCGCAAACAAGGGGCTTAAAATCGCTCCATTATGAACTAAGTTAGTGTTTCAGATATTCGGCGGGTAAAGCAGCCTCCCATGCACCACCGGATAGACCGAGGAATGAATGACAATGATCGCAAAGCCGATCCGGATGCAGAACGACAGCGAAAGGAACGGGGACAACGGAAATCGCGGAACCTCGGTCATCACACGCACGAAGCCGAAAACCAAGAAGCCCAATCTCTACCGCGTGCTAATCCTGAATGACGACTACACTCCCATGGAATTCGTCATCCACATCCTGGAGCGTTTTTTTCAGAAGGATCGTGAAAGTGCCACCCGCATCATGCTTCATGTCCATAACCACGGCGTCGGCGAATGCGGGATATTTACATACGAGGTAGCGGAGACCAAGGTAAGCCAAGTGATGGACTTCGCGCGTCAGCACCAGCATCCGCTGCAATGCGTCATGGAAAAGAAGTGAGGATCTCAACGTGCCAACATTTTCGCCTAGTCTTGAGAAGGCGCTCCATCAGGCACTGACCTTTGCCAACGAGCGGCATCACGAATATGCAACGCTCGAGCATCTGCTGCTCGCCCTAATCGACGATGCCGATGCGGCAGCTGTCATGGGTGCATGCAATGTCGACCTCGACGCGCTGCGCAAGACGCTGATCGAATACGTCGACAACGAACTGTCCAATCTGATCACCGGTTATGACGAGGACTCCAAGCCGACCTCCGGTTTCCAGCGTGTCATCCAGCGTGCCGTGATCCACGTGCAATCGTCGGGCCGCGAAGAGGTGACCGGGGCGAATGTCCTTGTCGCAATCTTTGCCGAGCGCGAAAGCCATGCAGCCTATTTCCTGCAGGAGCAGGAAATGACGCGCTACGACGCGGTCAACTACATCTCCCACGGCATCGGAAAGCGACCGGGCTCTTCGGAAGTCCGCACGCCGCGCGGCGCCGACGAGGAAGCCGAGAGCAAGCCGAGCGCATCGCGCGGCGGCGAGGACGAGGGCGGCGCCAAGAAGCAGCAGGATGCGCTGAAGGCTTATTGCGTCAATCTCAACGAGAAGGCCAAGAGCGGCAAGATCGATCCGCTGATCGGCCGCAACTCGGAAGTCAGCCGTACGATCCAGGTGCTGTGCCGCCGCTCCAAGAATAACCCGCTCTATGTGGGCGACCCGGGCGTCGGCAAGACGGCGATCGCCGAAGGCCTCGCCAAGCGCATCGTCGAAGGCAAGGTGCCAGAAGCGCTCGCTGATGCGACGATCTTCTCGCTCGACATGGGCACGCTGCTTGCGGGCACGCGTTACCGCGGCGATTTCGAAGAGCGCCTGAAACAGGTCGTCAAGGAGCTCGAAGAATATCCGGGTGCGGTGCTGTTCATCGACGAAATCCACACCGTGATCGGTGCCGGCGCCACCTCGGGCGGCGCGATGGATGCGTCGAACCTCCTGAAGCCGGCGCTCTCGTCCGGTGCGATCCGTTGCATCGGCTCGACGACCTACAAGGAATACCGGCAGTTCTTCGAGAAGGACCGGGCTCTCGTTCGCCGCTTCCAGAAGATCGACGTCAACGAGCCGTCAATCGACGACGCGATCGAAATCATGAAGGGCCTGAAGCCCTATTTCGAAGAATATCACCACCTGCGCTACTCGAACGACGCCATTAAGTCGGCGGTCGAGCTGTCGGCTCGTTATATCTCTGACCGCAAGCTGCCCGACAAGGCGATCGACGTCATCGATGAAACGGGTGCCGCTCAGATGCTGCTGCCGCCATCCAGGCGCCGCAAGCTGATTACCGAAAAGGAAATCGAAGCGACGGTCGCGACGATGGCCCGCATTCCGCCGAAAAGCGTCTCGAAGGACGACGAAGCCGTTCTCGCCAATCTGGAGAAGGAACTGCGCTCGGTGGTCTACGGCCAGGATACGGCGATCGAAGCCCTTTCGACGGCGATCAAGTTGGCGCGTGCCGGGCTCCGCGAGCCGAACAAGCCGATCGGCGCCTACGTCTTCTCCGGCCCGACCGGCGTCGGCAAGACGGAAGTGGCCAAGCAGCTCGCGGCGTCGCTCGGCGTCGAGATGCTGCGCTTCGATATGTCGGAATATATGGAGCGGCACACCGTCTCCCGCCTGCTTGGCGCACCTCCCGGCTATGTCGGCTTCGACCAGGGCGGCCTCTTGACCGATGGCGTCGACCAGCATCCGCATTGCGTAGTCCTGCTCGACGAGATCGAGAAGGCGCATCCGGATATCTACAATATCCTGCTGCAGGTCATGGATCACGGCGCGCTGACCGACCATAACGGCAAGAAGATCGACTTCCGCAACGTTATCCTGATCATGACGACCAATGCGGGCGCGTCGGAAATGGCCAAGGCCGCAATTGGCTTCGGTTCGTCCAAGCGCACCGGCGAGGATGAGGAGGCGCTGACCCGCCTGTTCACGCCGGAATTCCGCAACCGTCTCGATGCGATCATTCCCTTCGCATCGTTGCCGACGGCCGTCATCCACAAGGTCGTGCAGAAGTTCATCATGCAGCTGGAGGCCCAGCTTTCCGAACGCAACGTCACCTTCGACCTGCAGGAGGAAGCGATCGACTGGCTGGCGGAAAAGGGTTACGACGAGAAGATGGGCGCCCGCCCGCTTGCCCGCGTCATCCAGGATGTGATCAAGAAGCCGCTGGCGAACGAAATTCTCTTCGGCAAGCTGAAGAAAGGTGGCGTCGTCAACGTCACCGTCGGCCCGAAGGAAGACGGCAAGCCCGGCATCATCCTCGAAGCGATCCCCGAATCCGCGCCGATCAAGCCGAAGCCGGAAGCCGAAACCGTTCATCCAGAAGCCGATGGCGAGGATGACGGCGAGCTGAAGACGAAGGCAAAAACCAAGAAGACCGCGGTAAAGAAGGCGAAGGCCGAGGTCGGGGAGGCACCGAAGAAGGCGAGTGCGGTGCCGAAGGTGCCGCGCAGGAGATAGTCTGTTACCGGGAAGTGAATTGAAGAAGGCCGCAGCGATGCGGCCTTCGATTTTTCTGGGTTTTCGTGTGCGCGCAAGGCTGCATGTTCGAGCGACAGATCCTTGAACGCGAAGGTCTTGCCGGGACCGATGCCAATCTTCGCAAGTTTCGCGCGAACAGCCTTGTCCCTTGGCGTCTCGGGGACGAATTGCAGGGCCGCGTCGAGATACTGGAAGACGTTATCCTTGATCCAGGCGGTGGTGGCAGGTGAGCCCTTCGACCCGATCCTTCACGAAACGCCTGCGCCACTTTCCAACAGTATGCTCATGCACCCCAGTTGCTCGGCGCCATCGTTGCTCTGAAGACCTTCGCCACAAAGCAGGACCATTCGGCAACGCTCCGATAGCGACCGCGCCGCCTTATGCCGCCGAACCTGCGCTTCGAGAAAGCTACACTCCTCAGCGCTCAACACAACTGTATCCGCCCACCCGACCTGCCATCGCAAAACCTCCACAACCGCTCGTCTCGATACGAATTCCGGTTCCAGAAGACTAGTTCCCCAGTTCACCCTTGATCTTCTCGGCATGGGCTGCAAGCACGTCGCCATCCTCCATTTTGCCGGAATGCGGTTTGAGGGTAACGCCCTCGTGGCGCGGGATGACGTGGAAATGCAGGTGGAAGACGCTCTGGCCGGCGGCCGGTTCGTTGAACTGGCAGACCAGGACGCCATCGGCATCGAAAGCCTCTTTCACGGCCTTGGCGATTTTCTGGACGACGGGAATTGTCTGCGCGAGGACCGTGGGGTCGGCATCGAAAATATTGCGCGACGGTGCCTTCGGCAGGACCAGGACATGGCCGGGCGCTTGCGGCATGACATCCATGAAGGCGACCGTATGCTCGTCCTCGTAGACGCGGTGCGACGGGATCTCGCCGCGCAGGATCTTGGCGAAGATATTGCTGTCGTCGTAAGCGGCGCTGGTCATCTCGAAATCTCCTCGTTTTTCGGTGATCGGGTAGCGCAGCAAGGGCGCGAGCGTCAATCCTCCTGTTGCCGCTCGCCTTTGCGGAACGGGCTGTGTTCGGCGAGAACCTCGTTCATGTGCTCGACGTCCTCGCGTTCGCGTTCCAGGTAATCGGCGATCGCGCGCCTGAGACCGCCATGGGCAACATAGTGCGCCGAATGCGTTGTCACCGGCAGGTAACCGCGTGCGAGCTTGTGCTCGCCCTGCGCACCCGCTTCAACGCGTTTCAGGCCCTTGGTGAGCGCGAAATCGATCGCCTGATGATAGCAGACCTCGAAATGCAGGTATGGGTGGTCTTCGACGCAGCCCCAATGGCGGCCGTAGAGCGTATCGCCGCCGATGAAGTTGATGGCGCCTGCGACATAGCGGCCGCTGCGCTTGGCCATCACCAGCAGGATGTCCTCCGGCATGCGCTCGCCGATCAGCGAATAGAACTTGCGGGTCAGGTACGGCCGTCCCCATTTGCGGCCGCCAGTATCCATGTAGAAGGCGAAGAACTGGTCCCAGATGTCTTCGGTAAGATCGCTGGCGGTCAGCCAATCGATGCTGATGCCGTTTTCGAGTGCCGTGCGCCGCTCCTTACGCAGCGCCTTGCGCTTGCGCGACGTCAGCGTTTCGAGGAATTCCTCGTGATTGGCATAGCCCTCGTTGATGAAATGGAACTGCTGGTCGGTCCGGTGCAGATAGCCGTCGGTCTCGAAGACGCCGATCTCGTCTTCCGGCACGAAGGTGATGTGCGCGGATGAAACGCCGAGGCGGCGGACGACTTCCTTCAGGCTCTCGGCAATGGCGTTCTGGATCGGCCGCCGTTCAAGGCCCGCGGCAACGAGCAGGCGCGGACCGGTCGCCGGCGTGAAGGGGATCGAGCATTGCAGCTTCGGGTAATAACGCCCGCCGGCGCGCTCGAAAGCATCCGCCCAGCCGTGGTCGAAGACGTATTCGCCCTGGCTGTGATTCTTCAGATAGCCGGGTAGGGCGCCGATCAACTCGCCCTTATCCGTTTCCAGTAGCAGATGATGGCCGAGCCAGCCGGTTTGCGCCGTCGCCGAACCCGATTCTTCGAGGGACGAGAGGTAGGCATGCGACAGGAAGGGATTATAGGCGAGCGTCGTGCCTTCCTTGGATGTACCGGAAAGCCGAGACCAACTCTCCGGGGAAATCGCGGTGAAGGACCGCTCAACGCGGATCGATAGTTCGTCTGTCATGGAGCAAATGCGAGGCCCTTGGGAGGAGGATATTGGCTCTCCTTCAGTCTGCGCACGATCTTGTCGAAAAAGCGAGCGTCAAACCGAAACGCGGGGATCGAAACCTTCGAACGTCATCTGATCGGCATTCTCGACGGTGTGTTGGCGCGCCTTCTCGTCGCGGACCGTCCAGGTGATGACCGGGATGCCCTTGGCGCGCTGGCCGGTGATGAAGGGGTTCGGCAGATCGGCGAAGAAATAGGAGATGAAATCGAGGCCGATTTCCATCGCTCGTTCGTGGTTTGCGAATTCTTCCGGCTTGTTGCCGCCAGCGGTGAGGCCGAGCGGGTAGGGCGCATTCAATGCTTTGAGGTCGCGCAGCAGCCAACGGTCGAAGCTCATGAGCGCGACCTTGCCCTCGTAGCCTTCCAGCACTTCGAGCACGGCTTCGGCAAACCCCTCGTCATCCGCTTCGCGGCCCTTGAGTTCGAGGACGAGCGGAACCGTGCCTTTCACGAGATCGAGCAATTGCTTGAGCGTCGGGATCTTGTCGGCCGTGCCACCGACGGACAGCAGGCCGAGCTCCCTGGAGGTGCGCTCGCGGATATCACCCTTCATGTTGCAGAGACGTTCGAGATTCTCGTCATGAAAGACGACCGGAACGCCATCGGAAGCATAATGGAGGTCGCATTCGATCGCAAAGCCGGCTTCGACGGCACGGGCGAAGGCAGAGAGCGTGTTTTCCCAGATGAGCTTGTTGGTGTCGTGATAGCCGCGATGGGCGACCGGCAGTTCCTTGATCCAGGCGGCGGAGGTCATGACGCAATTTCCATGATGGCATCGATTTCGACGGCGGCGTTAAGCGGCAGCGCCGCCATGCCAACGGCGGCACGGGCATGCTTTCCAGCCTCGCCGAGGACGCCGGCGATCAGGTTCGAGGCACCGTTGATGACAAGATGCTGTTCGACGAATTCCGGGGTGGAGGCGACGAAGCCGTTGAGCTTGATGACGCGCTTGATGCGGCCGAGATCGCCTCCGAGTGCCGCCTTAGCCTGGGCGAGAATGTTGATGGCGCAAAGCTCGGCGGCGCGCTGGCCGGCGGGAACAACGACGTCTCGTCCGAGATGGCCGGAGACGGCGACCTTGCCGCCTTCGAGCGGAAGCTGGCCGGAGATATAAAGGAGATTGCCGCTGATCACATAAGGCACATAATTGGCAGCGGGTGCGGCGGCTTCCGGAAGAGTTATCCCCATTTCCGTCAGGCGGGTCGCGATTTCATTCGACATTTTCGTCTCCGCTTTTTGTTTCAGTTCTTCAAAAAAGTATGCATCGGGACTAGAATCTTGCGTATGACGGTTTCGAGCCTCGATTTGGCCGAAAGCGTTCTTATAACATCGCGGCCGAGTCCAACAGGAGATAATGGATGTTCCGACCGAGTCTTGCCGCCCTTCTTCTTGCAGGCGTCGCAACGAGTGCCTGGGCGGCTGCGCCTGCCTCCGGCGCTGCGATCGCCTCCGGTCTTGTCGCCCACCGGGCAATCTACGATCTCGAACTGAAGGACGCGACCGAGCGCTCTGGCATCGCCGGCATGCACGGCCGCATGGTCTACGAGTTCAACGGCAATTATTGCGAGGGTTTCACCACCAATTTCCGCTTCGTGACGCAGATCAACACCGGCGACAGCACCCGGGTCAGCGATCAGCAGACGAAGACCTTCGAAAACGTGAAGGACCGCAGGTTCACCTTCGAAACGAAGTCTTTCACGGACGATCAGCTCGACAAGGAAGTCAACGGCGAGGCGAACGACAAGCCGGACGGCGTGACAGTCGATCTCACGCGCCCGCAGAACAAGGAGTTGCAGCTTGCCGAAAGCCGCTTCCCGACCGAACACATGCTCGATGTGATCGAGAATGCCAAGGCGGGCAAGCGTTTCTTTGAAGCTCGCGTCTTCGATGGTTCGGACGATGGGGACAAGCCCCTGGTAACGACGACGGTGGTTGGCAAGCACATTACGCCGGTTGCCGGTGAGGAAGCGGATGCGGGCAATGCCGGCGCCTTCTCCAAGGAAGCCTTCTGGCCGGTGACGATCTCCTATTTCAACGAGAATACGAAATCCGATGCGCTGCCGGTCTACCGCATGTCGTTTAAGCTTTACGAGAACGGCATTACGCGCGATCTCACCATGGATTACGGCGATTTCGTTTTGACCGGCAAACTCGCGAAGCTGGAGATGCTGGACAAGAAGGCCGACACCTGCAAGTAAACCGCGGGCCGGCATTTAGGCGCGCCTTCAACAAGGTGTTATGCCTTATTTTTCTTTTTCGGGTGCATAATAGAAGTGCAGGACAGACATGTCCTGCCCGGGCCAGTCGCCGTTGATGGGGCGGAGCCGATAGGGGGTGGGATATGAAGAACGTGTCGCGGATTGCACGCTCAAGGCTTGCGGTGACGCTCGTTGCTGTAACAGCTGCGGTGTCCGGCGGTCATGTGATGGCGGCCGATTGCCACGACACGCCCAGTGCAGGCGTCGACTGGAGCGAATGCACCAAGAAGAATCTGATGCTCGAAGGCAGCGACTTCGAAAAAGCAAATCTCGCCGGTGCCGATCTGTCGCAGACCAGCCTCAAGAATGCGAACCTGGCTGCGGCAAACCTCGAGAAAGCCACCCTCATACGGGCCTGGCTCGAAGGTGCAAAGGCCGACGATGCCACGTTCGACAAGATCGAGGCTTACCGCGCTGTGTTTCAGGATGCTTCGGCGCAGAATTCGTCCTTTGTCAGCGCTGAACTGCAGCGCGCGGATTTCACCGGCGCGCAGCTGTCCGGCGCCAACTTCGAAAAGGCCGAGCTTGGGCGTGCGACTTTTGAAAAGGCCGTATTGACCGGCGCCAGGTTTGCCCTTGCCAATCTCTCCCGCGTCGACCTGAGCGGCGCAAGCTTCGGAGGTCCGGTCGATTTCGATCGCGCCTTCATGTTCCTGACGAGGATAGAGGGGCTCGATCTCTCCGCTGCAACAGGGCTTCAGCAGTCGCAGATCGAACTGGCCTGCGGCGACGCGTCGACCAAGCTTCCTTCCGGCCTTACGATGCCGAAGGACTGGCCCTGCGCAACGGACTGAGCGGGTGCGCAAAACGACAGCAATGAAACCAATGTCCCGCGGGAGGCGCAGGGATGAATTTCACATTTGCCGTTGGCGACATCCATGGGTGCCTGGAGCCGTTGAGAGAGATGCTGGACCGCATCCGGGCATATGCGCGCGCCGGAACGGTGGTTTTCATTGGCGACTACATCGACCGCGGTCCCGACAGCAAGGGAGTGATCGATCTCCTGATGAACGGATCGGGCAGCCAATCCTGGCGATGGATATGCCTGAAGGGCAACCACGAGGACATGATGCTGCGCGCCCATGCCAATGACGGCGAACGTATTTGGTGGCTCGAAAACGGCGGGCTTGAAACGGAGCTTTCCTATGGTGGCAAGGTGGCCGTGAACCATCTGCTGTGGGCCAGTCAGCTGCCGTTGATGCATATCGACAGCAACCGCATCTTTGTGCATGCCGGCGTCGTTCCGGATTTGCCGCTGGAGATGCAATCCCCGCAAGACCTGGTCTGGCTTCGGGTTCCAGATGACTATTCAACGGACTATTGGGGAAAGCACCTGTGCCACGGGCATACGCCATCGATGGCGAATCCGATGACCGTCGGCAACCGGACGAACATCGACAGCGGATGCGTATTCGGCGGTCCGCTTTCCTGCGCCGTGTTCGACGATTCGCGGCCGGGCGGGCCGATCGAGTTTATCCAAGTGCAGGGCTAAGGGCAGTCAGACGTCAGTTTTTTCGGCGAACGACTTGCATTTTCGACGGATCGACGGTAAGGGCAGCCGCATTCCACACGTAAGGCATGGGACTGTCCGGGAGAAATCCGGATTTTTCCGCCGGTGGCATCTTCGAAGAGGATGCTGTTCGCCTTGCGGAGGTTCAACCGGAAAAGGAGTCAAAGGCATGGCATTGCCTGATTTTTCTATGCGCCAGCTTCTGGAAGCTGGTGTTCACTTCGGCCACCAGACACATCGCTGGAACCCGAAGATGAAGCCGTACATTTTCGGCGATCGTAACAACATCCACATCATCGACCTGGCTCAGACCGTCCCGATGCTGTCGCGCGCCCTGCAGCTTGTCAGCGACACCGTTGCCCGTGGCGGCCGCGTCCTCTTCGTCGGCACCAAGCGCCAGGCTTCGGAGCTCATCGCCGACGCCGCCAAGCGTTCCGCCCAGTACTACGTCAACTCGCGTTGGCTCGGCGGCATGATGACCAACTGGAAGACGATCTCCAACTCGATCCAGCGCCTTCGCAAGCTCGACGAAATCCTTTCCAGCGAAGCCCAGGGCTTCACCAAGAAGGAGCGTCTGAACCTTGAGCGCGAGCGCGAAAAGCTCGACAAGGCTCTCGGCGGCATCCGCGATATGGGCGGCACCCCGGACCTGATGGTCATCATCGACACCAACAAGGAAAAGATCGCGATCGACGAAGCCAAGCGCCTCGGCATCCCGGTTGTCGCAATCATCGATTCGAACTGCGATCCGGACCTGATCGACTATCCGATCCCGGGCAACGACGACGCTTCGCGCGCCATCGCTCTTTACTGCGACCTGATCTCCCGCGCCGCTATCGACGGTATCGCCCGTCAGCAGAGCGCATCGGGCCGTGACCTCGGCGCTTCGGTTGAAGCTCCGATCGAGCCGACGCTCGACGAGGCTCAAGCCTGATAAACAGGCGGACGGGCCTTCCGGTCCGTCCAGCTTGACTGGATTGGGAAAGGCCGCGCGAGACTTTGCGAAGCTCCGGCGGCCTTGACCTTTTTAGGCGGCAGGTTCAGGCCCGTCCGCCCAACGAGTTTTGGTATGACGCGTCTTCATCACGCTGTCATACATAAAGGTACATTTCGTGCCTCAATCCGGTGGCGCAGAGCACTTTGCGGACCACCGTATAACCGACAAGAGGAAGCTTATGACCGAGATTACGGCTGCAATGGTGAAGGAACTGCGCGAAAAGACCGGCGCAGGCATGATGGACTGCAAGAAGGCTCTTGCTGAAACCAATGGCGACATGGAAGCGGCGATCGACTGGCTGCGCGCCAAGGGCATCGCCAAGGCCGACAAGAAGTCGGGCCGCACCGCTGCCGAAGGTCTCGTCGGCGTTGCCAGCGAAGGCACCAAGGCTATTGTGGTCGAAGTCAATTCCGAAACCGACTTCGTTGCCCGTAACGACGCCTTCCAGGATCTCGTCCGCGGCATCGCAAAGGTTGCCGTTTCGACGAACGGTTCTGTCGATGCCGTTGCTGCTGCGACCTATCCGGCTTCCGGCAAGTCCGTTGCCGACACGATCAAGGACGCGATTGCGACCATCGGCGAAAACATGAACCTGCGCCGCTCGGTTGCCCTCTCAGTCGAGGACGGCGTCGTTGCGACTTATATCCACAACGCTGTTTCCGACGGCCTCGGCAAGCTCGGCGTTCTGGTCGCGCTGAAGTCGACCGGCAACAAGGAAGCGTTGAACGCTATCGGCCGCCAGATTGCCATGCACATCGCTGCGACCTCGCCGCTCGCCATCCGTCCGGAAGAGGTCGACGCCGCTGTCGCCGAACGCGAACGCAACGTCTTCATCGAGCAGTCGCGCGCCTCCGGCAAGCCGGACAACATCATCGAAAAGATGGTCGAAGGCCGCATGCGCAAGTTCTTCGAAGAAGTGGCGCTGGTTTCCCAGGCTTTCGTCATCAATCCGGACCTGACGGTCGGCGCCGCACTCAAGGAAGCTGAAAAGACCGTCGGCGCGCCGATCGAGATCACCGGCATGGCACGCCTGCTGCTCGGCGAAGGCGTCGAGAAGCAAGAGACCGACTTCGCAGCCGAAGTCGCGGCCGCCGCCAAGGGCTGATAAAACTTCATATAATGTGAAAACGGCAGGGCATCGCGTGACAACGCGGTGCCCTTCGTGTATCCGGCAATCATGCCAATATACGAGGAGCCAAGATGTCGTCAGAGCCTGTCTATAAACGCGTTCTACTCAAGGCTTCCGGCGAAGCGCTCATGGGCAGCCAGGGATTCGGTATCGACGTTGCGGTAGCGGACCGCATCGCCTCGGATATTGCCGAGGCCCGCCAGATGGGCGTCGAAGTCGGTGTCGTCGTTGGTGGCGGCAATATATTCCGTGGCGTCGCCGTCGCCTCCAAGGGCGGCGACCGTGTGACGGGCGACCACATGGGCATGCTTGGTACCGTGATCAATGCGCTGGCGCTCGCAACGTCGCTGCGCAAGCTGAACATCGATACGGTCGTGCTTTCGGCGATCTCCATGCCGGAGCTCTGCGAGAGCTTCTCGCAGCGCGCGACGCTCTACCATCTGTCGATGGGCCGTGTGGTCATCTTCGCGGGCGGCACGGGTAATCCGTTCTTTACGACCGATTCTGCCGCTGCCCTTCGGGCCGCCGAAATGGGCGCACAGGCGATCTTCAAGGGTACCCAGGTGGACGGAATCTATTCCGCCGACCCGAAGAAGGACCCGTTTGCGACGCGCTTCGACCGGCTGACGCACCAGGAAGTGCTCGACAAGGGCCTTGCCGTCATGGACGTTGCCGCCGTTGCCCTCGCACGCGAAAATTCCATTCCGATCATCGTCTTCTCGATCCATGAGAAAGGCGGTTTTGCTGAAATCTTGACGGGCGGTGGCCTCAAGACCATCGTATCGGACAACTGATTGAGAGACAGCGCCGCGACGGCTGCGCGTCTTCGACTGACAGGAGTATTGAGCATGACTGAAGCCACAGACATCAAGGAACTGAAGCGCCGCATGGACGGCGCGATTTCCGCATTCAAACACGATATCGCATCGCTGCGCACCGGCCGCGCCTCGGCCAACATTCTGGATCCGGTGACGGTCGAAGCCTATGGTTCGCGCTTGCCGCTGAACCAGGTTGCCAATATCACCGTGCCGGAGCCGCGCATGCTTTCGGTATCCGTCTGGGACAAGTCGATGGTGAGCGCGACGGAACGTGCGATCCGCGAGTCGAATCTCGGCCTCAACCCGATCGTCGATGGCCAGAACCTGCGCATTCCGCTGCCGGAACTCAACGAAGAGCGCCGCAAGTCGCTGGTCAAGGTCGCGCATGATTACGCCGAGAAAAGCAAGGTTGCGATCCGCCATGTGCGCCGCGACGGCATGGACGGCCTTAAGAAAGCCGAAAAGGACGGTGTCATAAGCCAGGACGAAAGCCGGGCGCAATCAGATCGTGTGCAGAAAATGACGGATGAGATGATTTCCGAAATCGATCGCTTGCTTGCCGACAAGGAAAAGGAAATCATGCAGGTCTAGGGCTTTCACCTGCGCCCCTGGAGACCGGACGGGAAATGTCGGAACCAGTATTCTTGAGTATGCCAGAACATGTTGCCATCATCATGGACGGCAACGGCCGTTGGGCAAAGCAGCGAGGGCTGCCGCGCGCAATGGGTCACCGCAAAGGTGTGGAAGCCGTTCGCGAGACCGTGCGGGCCGCAGGCGATGCCGGCATCAAGTACCTGACGCTCTTTGCCTTCTCATCGGAAAACTGGCGCCGCCCGGAGGCGGAGGTTTCCGACCTCATGGGATTGCTCAAGGCCTTCATCCGGCGCGACCTCGCTGAGTTGCACGCGCAAAATGTGCGGATCAGGATCATCGGCGACCGGCATAGCCTTCGCAGCGATATCCTCAACCTTCTGCTCGAAGCCGAAGAGACGACTCGCGGCAATACCGCGCTGACGCTGGTTATCGCCTTCAACTACGGCTCGCGCGACGAGATCGCCAGAGCCGTGGTGAGCCTTGCCGAGGACGTCGAGGCCGGGCGGCTGCGGGCTGAGGAGATCACACCCGAGCTCGTCAATGCGCGGCTGGATACGGCTGGCATTCCTGATCCCGATCTTATCATTCGCACCAGCGGCGAAGAGCGCCTTTCGAACTTCCTTTTGTGGCAGGCCGCCTATTCCGAGTTCGTCTTCGTGCCGGAATATTGGCCGGATTTCGGCCGGGACCTCCTCTATGCGGCGCTCGAGAAGTTCGCGGCGCGCGATCGCCGCTTCGGCGGTCTGTCGGCGCAGGCCGCGGCAGTAGGCACCTGATTGATGCAACAGGAACTGAAACTCCGGATCATCTCAGGGATCATCCTGGCAATCGTCGTGCTCGCCGCGACCTGGTACGGCGGCTTCGCCTTTCGCTTGCTCTCGGCGCTGATTGCGCTGCTTATCTATTATGAATGGTCGACGATCACGCGGCTGCAAAGCGAACAGCCGGTCGCCAATGCGGCAGGCTGGGTGGGACAGGCGGCCATCACGGCTGCGATCCTGCTCGGCCGGTTCGATTTCGCGCTGAGCCTGCTCGTCTTCTTCTTCGCGATTGCTGTCGGTTTCGTGGCAGCGCAAAGCGCCAGCCGCTGGTTCCCCGCAGGCATCGTCTACGCCGGACTGACCGGCATCGCGCTCGCCGAAATCCGGGGTGGGGATGCTGCAGGGCTGCATGCCATGCTCTTCGTCTTCGCGGTGGTCTGGGCAACCGATATTCTTGCCTATTTCGTCGGCCGGGCAATCGGCGGACCGAAGCTCGCGCCGAAAATATCGCCGGGAAAGACGCAATCGGGCGCTTTGGGCGGCGCGGCCTCCGCTGTCATCGCGGGCAGTCTCATCGCCTACATCTTCATTCCCGAGGCGGACTGGCTGATGGCGGCCGCCGTCGCTTTCATTCTCTCCGTCTGCAGCCAGGCGGGCGATCTCTTTGAGTCCTTCATTAAACGGCGATTCGGTGTAAAGGATTCCAGCCATCTCATTCCGGGACACGGTGGCGTGATGGATCGCGTCGACGGGTTGATATTCGCTTGTTTTGCAGCTTTCTTGCTCGCGACATTATTTTCCCTGATAAAGGGTGACGGCGTGGCGCCGCTGGGCGCCGCCTTGTTCGGACTCTGATATTGCGCTGAGCGCAGCGGAAGGATTTATGGAAGGCATGACCGGTGTATTCGGCTTTGTGACGGGCTATATCATTCCGTTTATTCTCGTCCTCTCGCTGCTCGTTTTCGTGCACGAGATGGGTCACTATCTGGTCGGCCGCTGGAGCGGCATCCGCGTGCTCGCCTTTTCGGTCGGCTTCGGACCGGAGCTTGCGGGCTTCACCGACCGGCACGGGACGCGCTGGAGGATCGCGGCGATCCCGCTCGGCGGCTATGTGCGTTTCTTCGGCGACGAGGACGCTTCGAGCAAACCGGACATGAGCAAGCTCGAATCGATGTCGGAAGAAGACAGGGCGCGCTCGTTTGCCGGCGCGAGGCTCTGGAAGCGGGCGGCGACGGTGGCCGCAGGTCCCATCGCCAACTTTCTGCTGGCGATCATCATCTTTGCTGTGCTTTTCTCGATCTACGGTCGCTCGGTCGCCGATCCGGTCGTCGCTGAAGTGAAGGCGGAGAGTGCCGCCGCCGAGGCTGGAATTCTGCCCGGCGACCTGCTGATCGCAATCGACGGCGGAAAGGTCGAGACGTTCGACGATGTGCGGCGCTATGTGAGCATTCGCCCGGAACAGCGAATCGTCGTGACGATCGAGCGGAACGCCGAGAAGATGGACTTGCCGATGGTGCCGAAGCGCACCGACATGACGGACCAGTTCGGCAACAAGATGGAGATCGGCCTGATAGGCATTGTGACGAACCAGGAGGTCGGCCATTTCCGCGTGCAGACCTATACGCCGCTTGCAGCCTTGGAGGAGGGCGCCGTTCAGACCTGGCATATCGTCACTGGTACCTTCAAGTATATCGGCAATCTTTTCGCCGGATATATGAAAGCCGATCAGCTCGGCGGGCCGATCCGCGTGGCCCAGGCCTCCGGCCAGATGGCGACGCTTGGTGTTGCAGCTCTGCTTCAGCTTGCCGCGGTATTGTCCGTTTCGATAGGATTACTGAATTTGATGCCTGTCCCGGTACTTGATGGCGGACATTTGATGTTCTATGCGATTGAAGCTGTGAGGGGAAAACCTTTGGGGGCATCGGCCCAGGAAATTGCATTTCGCATTGGTCTGGCTATGGTTCTTTCACTAATGGTTTTTGCTACCTGGAACGACATCAGCGCGTTGATAGGTTAAGACGCGCGGTGAGGGAAAATTACCGTTTATTTACGATGTTTCAAAGCTGTAGTGGCGAATGGGTCACGCTTCGAAATGAAGTAAACAGAAATTAACTTGCTGCCTTGCTTGTAAGGTAAAAGCGGGTAAAACGACACACGTGCCGGAATCGGGTTCGCCCGGCGACGGGGGCGAGAAAAAAGGTAATGGGTGAAATGAAGGCTGGTTCAAGATTTTTGAACGCAGTATCGGCGGTTGCGCTGTCTGCAGGTATTGTTGCTTCGGGCGCTGGTGCAATTACAATCGTTTCTGCGACGGCTGCGGAAGCAGCGGTTATCCAGCGTATCGATGTGCGTGGAGCAAGCCGTGTCGGCGCCGAGGCGGTCCGGTCCAATCTCACCATTGCCCCCGGCAGGAACTTTTCGAACACCGACATCGATGACTCGGTAAAGCAGCTCTACGGCACGGGCTACTTCTCCGACGTCAAGATTTCGGTTTCCGGCAGCACGCTGGTCGTCACCGTCGAGGAAGCCCAACTCGTCAATCAGGTCGTCTTCAACGGCAACCGCAAAGTCAAGGACGACAAGCTGGCATCGGTCGTCCAGACGCGTCCGTCCGGCCCGTACAACGATGCGCTGATCCAGGCCGATATCGCGGCGATCAAGGAAGCATATGCAGCAACGGGCCGCAGCGAAGTTCAGGTAACGACACAGGTCGTTCCGCTCGGCGAAGGCCGCGTGAACCTTGCTTTCGTCATCGACGAAGGCGACCGCACCAAGATCGCGTCCATCAATTTCGTGGGCAACAATGCCTACAGCGCCAGCCGCCTTGCCGCCGTGATCAGTACCAAGCGTTCGAACTTCCTCTCGTTCCTGACCCGCAAGGACGTCTACAGCGAAGATCGCCTGCATGCCGACGAAGAGGCGCTGCGCCAGTTCTATTTCAACCGCGGCTATGCGGACTTCAAGATCATCTCTTCGGACGCTGCTTTTGACGAAGCGACGAACAAGTACACGCTGACCTTCAATGTCGAGGAAGGTCCCCGCTATAACTTCGGTCCCGTAACCGTGCAATCGACGGTTGAGGGCGTGACCGGCGAGCAGCTTCAGGGCTTGGTGAGGACGCATGAAGGCGAGGTCTACAGCGCCAAGGACGTCCAGATGTCCATGGAAGCCATTTCGGATCAGGTTGCTTCGGCAGGCTATCCGTTCGCCCGCGTGACGCCCCGCGGCAATCGCGACCTCGGCAACAATACGATCGGCGTCGAATATCTCGTCGACCAGGGCGACCGCGCCTACGTCGAGCGCATCGAAATCCGCGGCAACAGCCGCACGCGCGACTACGTCATCCGCCGCGAATTCGACATGAGCGAAGGCGACGCCTTCAATCAGCAGATGATCACCAAGGCGAAGCGCCGCCTTGAAGCGCTCGGCTTCTTCTCGTCGGTGAATATCTCGACCGCACCGGGCAGCTCGCCGGACCGCGTCGTCGTCATCGTCGATGTTCAGGATCAGTCGACGGGTTCGTTTGGCATCGGCGCCGGTTATGCCGCAGGCGGCGACGGTCTGATCCTCGAGGCCTCGGTCGAAGAAAAGAACTTCCTCGGTCGCGGCCAGTATATCCGTGTATCGGCCGGCGGCGGTCTCGAAGGCTCGCAGAGTTACGGCTTGAGCTTCACCGAGCCCTATTTCCTCGGTTATCGCCTTGCGACTGGCTTCGACCTCAATCACAGCGAAACCTCGAGCAACGACAACTACGACTATACCGAAGATAGCGCCGTTCTCCGTGCAACGGCGCCGATCACCGAAGATCTGGCGACGACGTTCCGTTACAACTTCAAACGGATGGATTACGATGCCGACGGTAATGATCTGAGTGATCTTTCGACGCCCTATCAGGATCTTGTCGAGAACGGACCGTGGATACGGTCATCGATTTCCAATACGCTGACCTATAACACGCTTGATGACATGACGCTCCCGCGCGAGGGTATATACGCGACGCTGACGCAGGAAATCGCCGGCTTGGGTGGCGATTCGCAGTTTTATAAGATCTACGGCAAGGCACGTTACTATCATCTGCTGGCCGATGATGCCGATATTATCGGATCGCTCGCCGGCGGAGCAGGTTATGTTGTCGGTCTCGGCAAAGACCTGAATATCTTCGACCAGTTTACGCTTGGGAACAACGATATCCGCGGCTTCGAGAACAAGGGTATGGGTCCTCGCGTTGGTGGTGGACCGGATGATCCGCTCGGGGGAACGACTTATTTTACTGTGTCAGCGGAAGCGACCTTCCCGATGCCCGGCTTTCCGCGTGACTTTGGCCTTCGTGGCGCGGTCTTCGCTGATGCGGGTACATTGTTTGGAAATGACGTTGATGTGAGTTCGCCGGAATTCGTGAGAGGCGATAGTGCGCAACTGCGCGCTTCGGTCGGTGTTGGCCTTGTCTGGCAGTCGCCGTTCGGCGCGCTGCGCGTCGATTACGCGATCCCGGTCGTGAAGGAAGATTTCGACAAGACCCAGTACTTCAAGTTTGGCATCAACAACCAATTCTGATATCGGCAGTCCAGAATCGTAAACTGGAGCTTTTGCCGGTGGAGCAGAACAATTTCTTTCCGCCCCGCGACGGCGTCAAACTTTCGGAGTTGGCGCATTATCTTGGGGCGGAACTTGCCAATCTTGAAAGCGGCGACATTCTCGTCCGCTCCGTGGCGCCGGTCAGCCGCGCAAAGGCTGGCGATCTTTGCTATATCATCTCACGCAGAAGCCGTGGCGAGCTCGAGACCTGTCAGGCGTCGGCCGTTCTTTGTGAGCCTGCGATAAGATCGGCAGTACCTCCCCATATTCCGGTTCTCCTGTCGAAGAATCCGCATGCGGCTTTTGCGGTGGCGGGCGGGTATCTCCATCCGGCGGCTCTTCAGCCGCTGGCGACAATGTCTTCGACGATAGAGATCGCGGCGACTGCGGTTGTCGATCCGACGGCGCGGCTGGAGCCGGGCGTGATCGTCGAGCCTTTGGCTGTCATCGGCGCGAATGCGGAAATCGGTCAGGGAACGCGGATCGGCGCGGGTGCGCTTATCGGTCCCGGTGTCAAGATCGGCCGCAATTGCACGATCGCCGGCGGCGCCAGCGTCGTGTGCGCGCTGCTTGGCAACTGCGTGATCGTGCACAACGGTGTACGTATCGGCCAGGACGGCTTCGGCTATGCGCCGGGGCCCCAGGGGATGATCAAGATCGTTCAGATCGGCCGCGTCATCATCCAGGATAATGTCGAGATTGGCGCGAACACGACCATCGATCGCGGCACGATGGACGATACGGTTGTCGGCGAAGGAACGAAGATCGACAACCAGGTGCAGATCGGCCACAACGTCAGGATCGGACGTCATTGCGCGATTGTTTCGCAGGTCGGCATTGCTGGCAGTGCGGTGATCGGAAACGGTGTGCAGATCGGTGGCCAGACAGGTATTAATGGCCATATTACGATTGGCGATGGCGTACAGATCGCGGCAAAAAGCGGCGTCATCCACAGCATTCCCGCGGGCGAGCGTTATGGCGGTATTCCCGCGCGCCCTTTAAAGGACTTTCTTCGAGAGTCGGCAGAGATAATGGCGCGCGCGAGCGCCCGGGCTCATAAAACGGGAGACCAAGAATGACTGAAGGGGTCAAAGAGACGCTCTCTTCGGCGGACATCATGGAGATCATGAAGCTTCTGCCGCATCGCTATCCGTTTTTGCTCGTAGACCGGATCATCGAGATCGATGGCGACGATTCCGCGATCGGCATCAAGAACGTGACTGCCAACGAGCCTCATTTCACCGGCCACTTTCCCGAGTCGCCCATCATGCCGGGCGTTCTGCTGATCGAAGGCATGGCGCAAACTGCGGGCGCGATCTGTGCGCGCAAGGATGGAACGAGCGGCAACCTCGTCTATTTCATGACCATCGACAATGCGCGTTTCCGCAAGCCGGTCATCCCGGGTGACCGGGTTGAATTTCATGTGAAGAAGCAGAAGCAGCGCGGTAATATCTGGAAGTTCCATTGCGACGCCAAGGTCGACGGCGCATTGGCCGCGGAAGCCGATATCGGTGCAATGATCCTTCGTAAGGATGAGGCATGAGCACGATTGCCGCAAGCGCCCGCATTCATGCCATGGCCGTTGTCGAGGATGGCGCGGTCATCGGCGAAGGCGTGACCGTTGGTCCGTTCTGCCATGTCGGTCAGAAGGTTGTTCTGCACGACAATGTCGAACTGCTGGCGCATGCCGTGGTGACCGGCAGGACCGAGATCGGCAAGGGCTCCCGGATTTTCCCGATGGCGGTTATCGGCGGCGATCCTCAGAGTGTGCACCACGGCGGTGAGGAGACGACGCTGACGGTGGGCGAGAATTGCATCATCCGCGAAGGCGTGACGATGAACACCGGTACCGCCGATGCCGGCGGCAAGACGATCGTCGGCGACAACAACCTGTTTCTCGCCAATTCGCACGTCGCCCATGACTGCCGTGTCGGCAACCATGTCATCATGTCCAACAATGTCATGCTTGCCGGGCATGTGACGATCGAGGACCGGGTCATTCTGGGCGGCGGATCGGCGGTGCATCAGTTCACCCGCGTCGGCCGTCAGGCTTTCGTCGGGGGCCTTTCGGCCGTCAGCTACGATGTTATTCCCTACGGCATGCTCAACGGAAACCCGGGTTTGCTCGGCGGCCTCAACGTCGTCGGCATGACACGAGCAGGGATCGATCGCGCTGTCATTCATAAGGTGCGGCGCGCCTACAAGGCGATTTTCGAGGGATCGGGATCGATCCGCGACAACGCCGCAGCCATCCGCGACGAATATGCCGATTGCGAGCCGGTGATGCAGATCCTCGATTTCATTGCCGCGGAAAGCGATCGAGCGCTGTCATCGCCGACGCGAGGGCAGAAAGGCTGACCTTGTCTCCCGCCAGTGATACCGACAAAGGCCGTCTGGCGATCATTGCGGGAAACGGCCTTCTGCCGTCCTATGTCGCAGAGGCGGCGCGGGCGGCCGGCGAGGAGCCATTCGTGATTTCGCTGAAGGGCGAGCTCGACCGGTCATGGGAGGGCTACGACCACGCGGTCATCGGCGTTGGCGATTTCGCGGCGCTGTACGGACTTTTCAAGCGCAACAACATCACCCGCGTCGTCATGTCGGGCGGCGTTCGCAGGCGCCCCGAATGGCGGGAAGTACGGCCGACCTGGCGGACGATCGCAAAGATGCCTGGCGTAGTGCGCACGCTGCTCTCGGGCGGCGACGATACGGTGTTGCAGATGGTCATCAAGCTCATTGAGGATGACGGCCGCCGCGTCATCGGCGCGCAGGAAATCGCCCCTGACCTGCTGGCGGCTGTCGGACCGATCGGCGCCATGCAGCCGAGAAATGACGACAAGACCGATATTCTGAAGGCGGCAGCCGCCGCCGAAGCGCTTGGGGCGCTCGACGTCGGGCAGGGCGCAGTCTCTGTCGGCGGACGCATCGTGGCGCTCGAAGGTGTGGAAGGGACGGACGGCATGCTTGAGCGCGTCGCATCGCTGCGTGCCGCCGGGCGGATATCGCCGCGCCGCCGCGGCGTGCTGGTCAAGCTCTGCAAGCCGCAGCAGGATGTCCGAGCCGACCTGCCGTCGATCGGCCTCTCCACGGTGATGAATGTCAAGGCGGCAGGCTTGGCGGGCATTGCCGTCGAGGCGGGACGTGCGCTCATACTCGACCGCAAAGCAGTGATCACGGCCGCCGACGAAGCCGGACTTTTCGTCTGCGGCCTCGATCGCGGCCTGCCGTCATGGGGGCTCTCATGAAGGTCGCGATCGTGGCAGGCGAGGTTTCCGGTGATCTTCTCGGCGCCGATCTCGTGGCGGCACTGAAGCGCAGACATGCCGGGGTCGAACTGGTCGGCGTCGGCGGCGATGCGCTGGAGGCGCAGGGGCTGAAATCGCTCTTCGATTTCTCCGAGCTTTCGATCATGGGCATCACCCAGGTGCTCGGAAAATTGCCGAAGCTTGTCGCCCGCATCAGGCAGACGGCGGCCGCGATCATTGCGGCAAAGCCCGATATCCTGGTCATCATCGACAGCCCGGATTTCACCCATCGCGTTGCCAGACGTGTCCGCGAAACCCTGCCGGAGCTACCGGTCGTCAATTATGTCTGTCCTAGCGTATGGGCGTGGAAGGAATATCGTGCGCAGCAGATGCTGGGTTACGTCGACCATGTGCTGGCCGTTCTGCCGTTCGAGCCCGCAGTGATGGAGCAACTCGGCGGACCGCAAACGACCTACGTCGGCCACCGGCTGACGGCGGATGCGGATTTAATTGGCGCTCGGCTCCGCCGGGCAGAAAAGCTCCAGACTGACGCCGAAGGCCGGAAGACGATCATGCTGCTGCCCGGATCGCGCTCGTCGGAAATCACGAAGCTGCTTCCCTATTTTCGCGAGGCCGTGAATGAACTGGTGGCGCGCAACGGCGACGTGCGTTTCCTGATGCCGACGGTCAGCCGCAGAGAATCGATGGTTCGCGACATTGTGAAGGACTGGGAAACGAAACCTGAGATCCTGACTGGTAATGAACAGAAATGGCAGGCTTTCGCGGAGGCTGATGCGGCAATGGCTGCGTCAGGGACCGTCATCCTTGAGCTTGCACTTACAGGCGTGCCGACAGTCTCGGTCTACAAGACAGACTGGATCATCACGATGATGACGCGGCGTATCAAAACATGGACTGGCGCAATCCCGAATCTGATCGCTGACTACGCCGTCGTGCCGGAATATATCAACGAGGTCGTTCGCGGCGCCAGCCTGGCACGCTGGATGGAGAGGCTTTCCAGCGACACACTCCAGCGGCGCGCAATGGTTGAAGGTTTCGACTTTGTCTGGCAACGCATGCAGACGGAAAAGCCGCCGGGGGAACGGGCGGCTGACGTCGTTCTCGACCTTCTGAACAAGAAAAAAAACGGCCATTTCTGACCGGGTGCCCAACTGCATTGTGGCATCGGCCGCTCATAGACATGTAGCAGAGCAGTGATTGACGACATGCAACTTTGCGTCTAGCTACAATGGAATGAATATCGCAACGGTTCTCGTAGTGGTGATGGAGCGCATGGGCAGGATGGTATAACCACCCGGCGAAAGCACCCATGCGCGGTAAGCAGGCTCCTGACGGGGCCTTTTTTTATGCCCGAAATTGGGGCCGCGCCTCGTCAGACTTCCATAATCCCCACTGGCAAGATGGACAAACAATGATGAGCGACAATCCCATTCAGGTTCCCAGCAAACAGACCGCCGGAAACCCGGTCGTGACTTCGGCTGCGGCTGCGCCCCGACGCACAATTCTTATCCTCCTTACGGCACTCTCGGCGTTGCCGGTGAATATGATCTTGCCGTCGCTGCCGAACATTGCCGCCACGTTCCAAGCTGATTTCACGCTCGTCAACCTTTCGGTTGCCGGTTATGCGATTGTCAGCGCCCTGACGAACCTCATCGCAGGCGCAATGTCGGATCGCTATGGACGCAGGCCCGTTGCATTGATGGCAATCTCCATCTTCGTCGTCGCGTCCGTTGGCTGTGCCCTTGCGCCCAATATTGGCGTTTTCCTTCTGTTTCGAGCGATGCAAGCGTCCATCTCTGCCTGCTTTTCCGTCGCTCTCGTCGTTATCAAGGAAACATCGGGCGAACGCGAAGCCGCAAGCAGAATTGGTTACGCCGCCATGGGATGGGCAATTGCGCCCATGCTCGGCCCGACGTTTGGCGGAGTGTTGGACGAACTGTTCGGATGGCGGGCGATCTTCGCCATTCTTGCGATGTTCGGTGCGGCGATCCTGGCCCCGTCCATGCGGGAGTTGAGAGAAACCGCCACACCCTCGGCGAAATCGACGACGAACTACCTTGCTTCATATATGCATCTCTTGGGCGCGGCCGGTTTCTGGGCCTACACCCTGTGCATGGCCTGCTCCATGGGGACACTTTATATCTTCCTGGGAGGCGCGCCGTTGGCCATTGACGGATCAAGCGCGAAGCTGGGATTCTACATGGGAATGGTTCCGGCTGGCTTCATCCTGGGCAGCTATTTGGCTGGCCGCTACGGGTCCCGAAGCCCACGAAACGCCACCATTGTTGTTGCACGTCTCTTGACTTGCATGGGGCTGCTGGTCGGCCTGAGCCTGTCGATGTCGGGCATCACCCACGTTCTGGCGTTCTTCGGACCTTGCATGTTTATCGGCATCGGCAATGGGTTGACGATGCCCGCTGCCAACTTGGGCGTGATGTCCGTCCGTGCCGATCTCGCGGGCACTGCCGCAGGGTTGGCCGCCGCGATGTCAATCGCCGGCGGAGCGCTCATAGCCTCCACCGCCGGTCTGTTTCTCAAGGAGTCAGGCGCGGTCCATGCGCTGCTCGGCATGTTGCTGATATCGGCATCGCTCGCGTTACTGGCGGCACTTTTCGCGGCTTTTATCGATCGGCGCGCGTCCAAGCGGGTTTCCTAGCCGGCTGGCGCTTTCCACCCATCGCAGAAATGGGGTTGCTGCAAGGATCCTTAAGGCTCGCGACAAAGTCAAAAAAACAGCCGCAAAAGCCGGCGTTCTCGACCGGCTTTTGCGGCTGTTGATATTCCGCACTCTGGTCAAGAACTGGATCCTTGACCGGGTTTCCTTTCGGGAGGAAGCGGCCTAACGCTTCGAAACCGGAACGTAGTCGCGCGGCGGCTCGCCGACATAGAGCTGGCGCGGACGGCCGATGCGCTGCTGCGGATCTTCGATCATCTCGTTCCACTGGGCTATCCAGCCGACGGTGCGTGCCAGCGCGAAGAGTACGGTGAACATCGTCGTGGGGAAGCCGAGTGCCTTCAGCGTGATGCCGGAATAGAAGTCGATGTTCGGATAGAGCTTCTTTTCGATGAAGTATTCGTCGGTTAGCGCGATGCGTTCCAGCTCCATCGCGACTTCGAGAAGCGGGTCGTCCCTGTGACCGAGTTCGGCGAGAACCTCATGCGTCGTCTTCTGCATGATCTTGGCGCGCGGATCGTAGTTCTTATAGACGCGGTGACCGAAGCCCATTAGGCGGAACGGATCGTTCTTGTCCTTGGCGCGGGCGATATATTCCGGAATGCGGTCGACCGTGCCGATTTCCGAAAGCATGTTGAGGGCCGCTTCGTTTGCACCGCCATGAGCCGGACCCCAGAGGCAGGCAATGCCGGCTGCGATGCAGGCGAACGGATTGGCGCCCGAGGAGCCGGCGAGACGGACCGTCGAGGTCGATGCGTTCTGCTCGTGGTCGGCATGCAGGATGAAGATACGGTCCATGGCGCGTGAAAGGACCGGGTTCACGACATATTCTTCGCAAGGAACGGCGAAGCACATGCGCAAAAAGTTCGAGGCGTAGTCGAGATCGTTCTTCGGGTAAACGAAGGGCTGGCCGATATAGTACTTGTAGGCCATGGCCGCGATCGTCGGCATCTTGGCGATCATGCGCAGGCTTGCAACCATGCGCTGATGTGGATCGGTGATGTCCGTCGAGTCGTGGTAGAAGGCAGACAGAGCGCCGACGCAGCCGCACATGACGGCCATCGGATGCGCGTCGCGGCGGAAGCCGGTGAAGAAGCGCGACATTTGCTCGTGCACCATGGTGTGATGCGTGACGCGGAAGTCAAAGTCCTTCTTCTGCGCGGCCGTCGGCAGTTCACCGTAAAGCAGCAGATAGCAGACTTCCAGGAAGTCGCCGTGCTCGGCAAGCTGTTCGATCGGGTAGCCGCGATGCAGCAGAACGCCTTCATCGCCGTCGATATATGTGATCTTCGATTCACAGGAAGCGGTCGAGGTGAAACCAGGATCGTAGGTGAAGGAACCGGTGTTTTTGTACAGTGCACCAATATCGATGACATCCGGACCGATCGTTCCGCTTTTCACGGAAAGATTGGCGGTTTTGTCGCCGATTTTGATTGTTGCGCTTTGATCCGTCATGCTGATCCTCCAAACTGGCGGCGGCGCCATAAAAGCGCCATAGGGTTAAGCGTCCTCTCCGATAGCTATATGATCACGGCGCCAATGCCAAGTTACCGTGGCGCCATTTTGTGCATCGCAGTATCAACTTTTAGACACTCCTGCGATGCCGGAGGCGCATAACGGAAGCCAATGATTTAATTCGGCTTTTGGCAATCCAATTTTTTTGGCTTTTTTCAATCGATTATTGTTACTGAAACGCCCGTTGGGCTGCATTCGGGGTTGTATTAAGAGGTGCCGCCGGGCTGGGTGCATGCCGGAGTTGAAAACGAGCACGCTGCGCATTTCCGCGTCAGCAGATGTCGTGGACGGGCAGTTCCGCATGCCCCTGCCTTGCGCTTTTGGAAAGCGGGAGGAAGCCTCCGGCATATGCAAAGCTCTCGCCCGCGAATAACCGCCGTTCGCAACGTGGCGCTTTCAGCGCTTCTCATCATCATCGTCTCGCCGCCCTCCGAGGATCATGGGGCCGAGCTTCCAGATGTCCTTTACCGCGACGCTGGCGCTGGTCCCCGGATACGCGCTATGGAAGGAGCGGCCGATGCGCGAAGCCCGTTTGCAAAACTTCGGGCGCTTCAGCTGCTGATTTCGGTCTCGGGCTTTTTCGGCGGCATCCTGCGGCTTTTCGACGGCATTGTTCTCGATCGAGCATATTCACCGGCTGACGGCTTATGTCCTGCGGGCCAATCCCGCAGCCATGCCGATCATCTCCTTCATCATCATGCCTGCTGGATTGATTGCCATGCTGCTGATGCCCTTCGGGCTCGACGCGCTGCAATGGAGGGTGGTCGGTTTCGGGCTCGATCTGGTGATCGCGACCGCAAAGACAGTATCCTCGTGGGTGGCGACATCGGCGTGGGCGGGCTGCCGGGCTGGTACTTTCCGGTAGCAGTCACCGGCTTCCCGCTGCTTACGCTGCTGCGCACGAAGCTCCGGCATATTGGCACCGCGATCATGTCAGTCTCGACGCTTTTGGTCGCCCTGATGTCGGGCGTAACCGCACCGGATGTTGTGATCGCAGAGGACGGCAGCCTCGTTGCCATCGTCAACAGAGCCTCGCTCGCGTCGGACGGCGAGCGTCGCCGGATTTCATTTTCGATCAGTGGAAAGGGCGCTGGCTATCGATGACAATCTGCGGCCCCGATTCATCGATGCCGGTTCAGCGCCGATCCACTCGGCAAAAGCCAGCGAGAGAACGGAGCTCTCCCCGGAGCAGCAGGAGAAGGCGAGAAATGCGATGCGGAACACTGCCGCGGCTAGCCATTTGTCCTGCGTCAAGAAAGCATGGTGTACGGGAACGGCTCGAAAATGGCTCCGTGCTGACGGTGCTCGATAATGCCGCCTATCTTGGTCCAGCTTGCCATACCGTGGACATCGGCGTTGCGCCGGTCAGCTGCGCTCTGCCGATCCGGCGCGATGCCCTTCACGGGCGAAACCTTGCGGAAAACCGGCGCTATTGAATTGCGCTTCGGAAGCGGAGCAGCACAAATCACAACCGCCTTCGAGAAACTCGATCGCCCCTGGAGCCGCCACCGCGCCTATGATTGGCGCAGCGGTACCTTTGCCCGGCGATGGGCCGCCGGTTAGTGATAACGGCGGATGAGGCCGACGAGTTTGCCCTGAACCTTGACACGATCTGGTCCGAAGATGCGGGTTTCGTAGGCCGGGTTTGCGGCCTCGAGCGCAATCGAAGCACCCTTGCGACGGAACCGTTTCAGCGTCGCTTCCTCGTCGTCGACCAGGGCCACGACGATATCGCCGGGGTTTGCGGTACTGGTGTTGCGGATGATGACCGTGTCGCCGTCGAAGATACCAGCCTCGATCATCGAATCGCCCTTGACCTCGAGCGCGTAGTGCTCGCCGGAGCCGAGCATGTCGGCTGGAACGTTGATGTCGTGCGTGTTGTTCTGGATCGCCGAGATCGGAACGCCTGCCGCGATCCGGCCCATGACGGGAACCGAAACGGAGCTGTTATTGCCTTCGTTCGCCGGCTTCGGCGGGACGGCCGTAGGCTGCAGCTTGCCGAGGCTGCCCTCGATGACGCTCGGCGAAAAGCCGCGGCGGGGCTGAATGCTCGGGCTATAGGCTTCCGGAAGCCGGATCACCTCAAGCGCGCGAGCCCGATTCGGTAGGCGGCGAATGAAACCGCGCTCTTCCAGTGCGGTGATCAGCCGATGGATACCGGATTTGGACGCGAGATCCAGCGCATCCTTCATTTCGTCAAAGGACGGCGGCACGCCGGATTCTTTCATGCGCTCATGAATGAAGAGGAGAAGCTCCTGTTGTTTGCGCGTCAGCATCGAAGTTTAACCCCAGTTTCGTGAAACAAAGCCAGAACAGACACTATATGTTCCATATGTGTTCCGCAAGTACCTAAATTTTCGTAAAATTTCCCCTCAACTGCGTTCGTTTTCGAAACTTTTTGTTTGCCGGATAGGGCGCCCGGCTTGCAAAGCCAAGATACCCGGCACACATCTTTCGGCACAGGAAATGGAGACGTGACGCCATGCTGCATCCGCTGGATCATCTTGTTCTGCCTGTCACCAACATCGATCTCGCGCGGGAGCGGCTGGGACGATTGGGGTTCACGGTTGCCGACGAGGGCCGTCATCCTTTCGGCACGGTGAATGCCTGCGTTTTCTTCTCCGACAAGACCTATCTCGAGCCGCTTGGCGTTGCGAGCGCGAAGGAATGTGAAGAGGCAGTGCGGCACGGAAACGTCTTTGTGGCACGCGACCAAGCCTTTCGCTTCCGCTGCGGCAATGACGGATTCTCTGCGGCCGTGTTCGCCACGGAAGACGCGGACGCCGATCATGCGCACTTCGTGCGGGCGAGAAAGAGCGGCGGCGGCATGCTGGAGTTTTCGCGCCTGATCAAGATGCCGGACGGGTCGCAATCGACGGGGACTTTCAAGCTTGCCTTTGCCGCCGATCTTCGGGTGCCGGATTTCTTCCTCTTCGCCTGCCAGCGCATCAACGCCTTTCCGGCCGATCGCAGCGCGCTGGAAAAGCATGCGAATGGCGCAACCGGTATCTCGGAGATCGTGCTAAGCGCGCCGGAGCCTGAAGCTTTCGGCTCGTTTCTTCAGTTGGGCGCGTCTACGACGGGAATCGAGCGGACGCCGTTCGGCGTGGCGATCGCGTCAGCGAATACCAGGATTAGCCTGCTGTCGCCGGAAGGGATGGAGGCTTATTTCGATTCGCTGCCGTTAACCGCAGATAAGGGGCTTAGAGGCAGCGCTATCGTTTTCCGCACCACCGATCTTGCCGTGACAGAAGCGCTTTTGGCTGATAACGGGATGACCTATACACGCAAGAACAACAGAGTCCTGGTGAAGCCGGCGCCCGGCCAGGGTGCGATCTTCGCCTTCGAGGAGACCCAATGAGCAATACGAATTCCGAAGTCGCAGTCGGCGAAGGTGCCGGCCGCGTCGTCTTTTCCAACAGCGGCAGGCTGTCACTGATTGCCGGCCCCTGCCAGATGGAGAGCCGCGAGCATGCGTTCATGGTGGCCGGCGTTTTGAGCGAGCTGTGCAAAATGCTCGGCATCGGCCTGGTTTACAAGTCGTCCTTCGACAAGGCGAACCGGACCTCGCTGTCCGCTCAGCGCGGCATCGGCCTTGAGAAGGCGCTGGAAGTCTTTGCCGACCTCAAGAAGGAATTCGGTTTTCCGGTGCTGACGGACATTCATACGGAAGAGCAGTGCGCTGCCGTCGCGCCGGTCGTCGACATCCTGCAGATCCCGGCCTTCCTCAGCCGCCAGACGGACCTCCTCGTTGCCGCCGCCAAGACGGGCCGGGCGATCAATGTGAAGAAGGGCCAGTTCCTGGCACCCTGGGATATGAAGAACGTCCTCGGCAAGCTGAATGCCACCGGCAATCCGAACATCCTGCTTTGCGAGCGCGGGGCCTCCTTCGGCTACAACACGCTGGTCTCGGACATGCGCTCGCTGCCGATCATGGCGGCCATGGGCGCCCCTGTCGTTTTCGATGCGACCCATTCGGTGCAGCAACCCGGCGGGCAGGGCGGCTCGACCGGCGGGCAGAGGGAGTTCGTCGAGACGCTGGCACGCGCGGCCGTCGCCGTCGGCGTGGCAGGCGTCTTCATCGAGACGCATGAGGATCCCGATCACGCACCGTCCGACGGCCCGAACATGGTCCATCTGAAGGACATGCCCCGGCTGCTCGAAAAGCTGCTGGCCTTCGACGCGATCGCCAAGGCGGCTTGAACGGACATGAGGTGCCTGCCGTCAGCCGGCAAGCGCCATCCTTTGGCTAGAGTGCGACCGCGTTGCGGTAGGGGCCGTCACGTCGTCGAGACGGAAACGGGACAGCAGGTGATTGAGGTGTATCGCCTCTTCACCAAGTTCGCGGCAAGCGGCACTCGTCTGCTCAACCATCGCCGCGTTCTGCTGCGTGACGCTGTCCATTGTGTTGACGGCGGCGTTGACTTCCAGGAGAGCGGTCGTTTGTTCGGAAGAGGAACGCACGATCGCCTCGATCAGCGCCGTGACCCTGAAAACCTGCTGATCGATATTGCTGAGCGCCTCACCGGTGCGGTTGACTAGTGCAACGCCGGCTGACACCTGATTGGAAGACGTCTCGATCAACTGCTTGATTTCCTTCGCTAGATTGGCAGAGCGGCCGGCAAGGTCGCGCACTTCCTGCGCAACGACTGCAAAACCCTTTCCGGCTTCACCGGCGCGGGCGGCTTCCACGCCGGCATTGAGCGCGAGGAGGTTGGTCTGGAAGGCGATTTCATCGATGACGTTGATGATCTCGCCGATCTGCACAGATGATGTCTCGATCTTCTCCATCGCAGCGACCGCCTCATGCACGACGGTTGCCGAATAGGTGGCACTTTCCTTGGTCGCCGTCATCATCGCGTTCGCTTCATTGGCCCGTTCCGACGAGTTCTTGACGGTGACCGTGATCTGGTCGAGCGCCGAGGCTGCTTGCTCCAGCGAAGCGGCCTGATGCTCGGTGCGCCGGGCCAGGTCGTCCGTGCTCGACGCGATTTCGCCGGAGCCGGTCCGCACCGTATTCGTGACGGCCGAAATTTCCGTCATCGCGCCGGAAAGCGTGTGGATGCTCGAATTGAACTGCTCGCGCAACTTTTCATAGGCCGCTTCGAAGGGCTCGCTTAGCTGGACGGTGAGGTCGCCCCCGGAAAGGCGTTCCAGGCCGCGGCTCAGGCTCGCGATGACGCGCTCGCGGACGGCTTCCTCATCTGCCTTGGTGGCGGCAAGCGCCGCATCACGCTGCGTTTGGGCCTGACGTTCGGCATCCTGGCGCTCGCGGATATTGTTCCGCTCTTCGGCGGCTTCGCGGAAGACGGTAAGCGGCCCGCGCCATCTCACCGATCTCATCGCCGCGGCGGCTGAAGGGCACTTCCTTCGAATAGTCGCCGCCGGCAAGGATCGCCATATAGTCGCGCATCGCCGAGAGCGGCACGATGGCGCGGCGTCGGAAGACATACAGGCCGCCGAGAAGCAGGCAAAGCGAGACTGCGGCAGCTGCGAGCGTGATGGTCGAGAGGATGCGTGTCTGTTCCGCGGCATCCTTTTCGGCATCCGCCAGGAAGGTGTTCGCCATATCCACGAGCTTGTTGACGGCGCTTTCATGAATATGGAAATTCGTCGCAAGTGTTTCGAAGGACGCCGGGATGACTGCGGAGTCATTCTTGAGAATGGCCGGCGCGAGTTCCTCCAACATCACCTTCCAAAACACGTCGCCTTTGACGAGCACATCGTTCAGGAGCTTTTGCTTGAGGTCACCGCTGAGCGCCGTCGTCAGCCAATATTTGCGGCGATCCTCATAAGCGGGTTTCAGGATGTCTTCAATGCGGTCGATGTTTTTCTTCGCAACGTCGGGGCGCTGCACTGCTTCGAGCGCAAGCATGTAGGATTCGACGACGTAGAGGGGCGGCGGTAGAATATCGGCGACGAGATCCTTGCCGTAGATGATCTGCCTGTACATCTCGCCGTTCACCCGCAGCTTGTTGAAGGCGTAATTCTGTATTCCGATCGAAGCGATCAATCCAGCGGTGACGACCACCGCGAAGATTGCAAGACTGCGTGCAATATTGAGTTTCATCCTGCGCCCCATGAATTGAATAGCGAACAGATGCTGTTCGTTGAAATTATTTTGGAATTTCCGAGGGAACCTGAAATCGTGAAGGTCGGCATAGTCAGGCGGGTTTGGACCGCACCAGGAAGCGCATCATGCAATACTACTTGCCGGAGAGCGGGGCAGTATTTCCTCAGTGAGTATTAATTATAATATTGATTGGTTACTGACCGATAAATTTACAACCAAATCGAAAGTGACGAAGGTTGCTTTCAAAACCTGAGGTTTCGAAGCGCCGGAACGAGCTCGCTGGCAGCGGATTGATGACGTGGCAAGCGGTCTCTTCAAAAGCCTGACATATTCGCGCTATAGGCCCGTGCCAGCCGTCTGTCGTCGGTGTGGCATTGTAATTTGCGTGCCTTCGATTAAACAGCTTCGAACGATTTATCACCCACCGAGCAGGAAGAGATCATGACCGCAATTACCGACATTATCGCCCGCGAGATTCTCGACAGCCGAGGCAATCCGACCGTTGAAGTCGATGTCTATCTCGAAGATGGCAGCATGGGCCGTGCGGCCGTGCCGTCAGGCGCCTCGACCGGTGCGCATGAGGCCGTCGAAGTTCGCGATGGCGGCAAGCGCTATCTTGGCAAGGGTGTCGAAAAGGCCGTCGAGGCTGCCAACACGGAAATCTTCGACGCGATCGGCGGCATCGATGCCGAGAACCAGATCCAGATCGACAACATCATGATCGAACTGGACGGCACGCCGAACAAGTCGCGCCTCGGCGCCAATGCCATCCTCGGCGTGTCGCTCGCCGTTGCCAAGGCGGCCGCCCAGGCATCCGGCCTGCCGCTCTACCGCTATGTCGGCGGTGCGAGTGCCCATCTCCTGCCGGTTCCGATGATGAACATCATCAACGGCGGCGCGCATGCCGACAACCCGATCGACTTCCAAGAGTTCATGATCCTGCCGGTTGGCGCCGATTCGATCCGCGAAGCGGTTCGCATGGGCTCGGAAGTCTTCCACGTCCTCAAGAAGGAACTGTCGGCCCAAGGTCATAACACCAATGTTGGCGACGAGGGCGGTTTCGCGCCGGGCCTGAAGAGCGCGCCGGAAGCGCTCGACTTCATCATGAAGTCGATCGAGAAAGCCGGCTACAAGCCGGGTGACGACATCTGCCTCGGTCTCGACTGCGCCTCGACGGAATTCTTCAAGGACGGCAAGTACGTTCTCGAAGGAGAGGGCCGCACGCTGGAATCGGGCGCCATGGCCGAATATCTCGCCGATCTCGCCGGCAAGTACCCGATCATCTCGATCGAAGACGGCATGGCTGAAGACGATTGGGACGGCTGGAAGGCTCTGACGGACCTCGCCGGCAAGAACGTGCAACTGGTCGGCGACGACCTTTTCGTCACCAACTCGGAGCGCCTGCGCGACGGCATCCGCATGGGCGTCGCCAACTCGATCCTCGTGAAGGTCAACCAGATCGGCTCGCTGACGGAAACGCTCGACGCCGTCAACACCGCGCACAAGGCAGCCTACACCGCCGTCATGTCGCACCGCTCTGGCGAAACGGAAGACTCCACGATCGCCGATCTGGCGGTCGCCACTAATTGCGGTCAGATCAAGACGGGCTCGCTGTCGCGCTCGGACCGTCTGGCAAAGTACAACCAGCTGATCCGCATCGAAGAGGGTCTCGGCCCGCAGGCCCGCTACGCCGGCCGCTCGATCATCCGCGGCTGATAGTCTTTAAGAATCAGTTGTTTGAAACCCGCGCTTCACCGGCGCGGGTTTTTTGTTGCGCGAAATTCATAGTCAACGGACGGTTAATCTCTCAGGCGTAAGCTCGCTGCAATCGGTAATGCGTTTCAGAGCATGTGTGCGTATGTGGACAAAGCATCATAAGAAGAGAAAGATTGGGCGGTTCGTCATTCCGGCCATGACGGTCGCTTTTCTCTCCTATTTCGGTTATCACTGCATTCACGGCGACTATGGTCTCCGGGCCACGGAAGGCTTTGAGAAGCGCCGGATTGCGCGCGAGCGCGAGCTTGCGGTCTTGAAGGTGAAACGCGAACATCTGGAACAGCAGGTCGCGCTGTTGAGCGATGGTTCGCTCGACAAGGACATGCTGGACGAAAAAGCCCGCTATCAACTGAACATGTCGCGGGGCGACGAAATCGTCATATTCAATTCTTATGCAAATTAACCGGAAATAGGTTAATCTGCAATTCTGTTGGTTTATCAATGGCTTAAAGCAGAATACGTGCCATGCATTTATGGCATTGCTGTGGCCAAATTTCTTCCCTATGGTACGCGCCACCCAAGAAACGACAAACCCATAGGGAGGGTTGAATGGCGCCGCGAAAGACCGCGACCGTTTCCAGCCGCAAGACCAGCGCAAAACCTCACAGCAAGCAATCGAATGGCGGGGCTATCGCCGATTTCGATCGCGATACCGAGCTCAAGGCCTATCGCGAAATGCTGCTCATCCGCCGTTTCGAGGAAAAGGCAGGCCAGCTTTACGGCATGGGCTTCATAGGCGGTTTCTGTCACCTTTATATCGGCCAGGAAGCGGTCGTCGTCGGCATGCAGTTCGCCCTCAAGGAAGGCGACCAGGTGATCACTGGCTACCGCGATCATGGCCATATGCTGGCGACCGGCATGAACGCCCGCGGCGTGATGGCGGAACTGACAGGGCGCAGGGGCGGCTATTCCAAGGGGAAGGGCGGCTCCATGCACATGTTCTCCAAGGAAAAGCATTTCTACGGCGGCCACGGCATCGTCGGCGCCCAGGTTTCGCTCGGCACCGGCCTTGCATTCGCCAACAAGTATCGCGGCAACGACAATGTCAGCGTCGCCTATTTCGGCGACGGCGCGGCCAACCAGGGTCAGGTCTACGAAAGCTTCAACATGGCGCAGCTCTGGAAGCTGCCCGTCATCTACGTAATCGAGAACAACCGTTACGCCATGGGCACTTCGACCGCCCGCGCTACCGCGCAGGCCGACTTCTCCAAGCGCGGCGCGTCCTTCGGCATTCCGGGCATCCAGGTGGACGGCATGGACGTGCGCGCCGTCAAGGCTGCTGCCGACGAGGCGATCGAATACTGCCGTTCCGGCAAGGGTCCGATGATCCTCGAAATGCTGACCTATCGCTATCGCGGCCATTCGATGTCCGACCCGGCGAAGTATCGTTCGAAGGACGAAGTGCAGAAGATGCGCTCCGAATCCGATCCGATCGAGCAGGTGCGCCTGCGCCTCATCGAGAAGGGCTGGGCGTCGGAAGACGACCTGAAGTCCATCGACAAGGACGTGCGCGATATCGTTGCTGACGGCGCGGATTTCGCCCAGGCCGATCCGGAGCCGGATGTATCCGAGCTCTATACCGACATTCTGCTCTAATCGGGGAGGGAACCCATGCCTATCGATATCCTCATGCCCGCCCTTTCTCCGACGATGGAAGAAGGCACGCTGTCCAAATGGCTCAAGAAGGAAGGCGACAAGGTCACTTCCGGTGACGTGATTGCCGAAATCGAAACCGACAAGGCGACCATGGAAGTCGAAGCCGTCGACGAAGGCACGATCGGCAAGCTGCTGGTCCCAGCCGGCACCGAGAACGTCAAGGTGAATGCCAAGATCGCGGTGCTACTGCAGGACGGCGAGTCGGAATCCGACATTTCCGCTGCGCCTGCCGCACAGCCCGCGCCGGCTGCTCCTGTCCAACAGGCAGAAGAAAAGCCTGCCGCTGCGCCCGTTCCGGCTGAGCCTAAGGCTTTCGTACCGAACGATCCGGAAATCCCGGCCGGCACCGAAATGGTGTCGATGACCGTCCGCGAAGCGCTCCGCGACGCCATGGCCGAGGAAATGCGCGCCGACGAGAGCGTCTTCGTCATGGGTGAGGAAGTTGCCGAATACCAAGGCGCTTACAAGGTGACCCAGGGGCTTCTGCAGGAATTCGGCCCGCGCCGCGTGGTCGATACCCCGATCACCGAGCACGGCTTTGCCGGCGTCGGCGTCGGCGCTGCGATGGCAGGCCTGCGGCCGATCGTCGAGTTCATGACCTTCAACTTCGCCATGCAGGCGATCGACCAGATCATCAACTCCGCCGCCAAGACGCTCTACATGTCCGGCGGCCAGATGGGTGCTCCGATGGTTTTCCGCGGCCCGAACGGCGCGGCTGCCCGCGTTGCCGCCCAGCACAGCCAGGACTACGCTGCCTGGTATAGCCAGATCCCGGGCCTCAAGGTCGTCATGCCCTATACGGCATCCGACGCCAAGGGCCTGCTCAAGGCCGCCATCCGCGACCCGAACCCGGTCATCTTCCTCGAAAACGAAATTCTCTACGGCCAGCACTTCGACGTGCCGAAGCTCGATAACTTCGTCCTGCCGATCGGCAAGGCCCGTATCCACCGTCCGGGCAAGGATGCGACCGTCGTTTCGTGGGGTATCGGCATGACCTATGCCACGAAGGCTGCCGCCGAACTCGAAAAGCTCGGCATCGACGTCGAGCTGATCGACCTGCGCACCATCCGTCCGATGGACCTGCCGGCCGTCGTCGAATCGGTCAAGAAGACCGGCCGCTTGGTCACCGTCGAGGAAGGCTATCCGCAGTCCTCCGTCGGCACCGAAATCGCCACCCGCGTCATGCAGCAGGCCTTCGATTATCTCGACGCGCCGATCCTGACGATTGCCGGCAAGGACGTTCCGATGCCCTATGCCGCCAATCTCGAGAAGCTGGCTCTGCCGAATGTCGGCGAAGTCGTCGATGCGGTGAAGACTGTCTGCTACAAATAAGGGGAGGGTATTTCGATGCCTATCAACATCACGATGCCAGCCCTTTCTCCGACGATGGAAGAAGGCAATCTGGCCAAGTGGCTCGTCAAGGAAGGCGACACCGTCAAGTCCGGCGATGTGATCGCCGAGATTGAGACCGACAAGGCCACGATGGAAGTCGAAGCCGTCGATGAAGGCACTGTCGCCAAGATCGTCATTCCGGCCGGTACGGAAGGCGTCAAGGTCAATGCGCTGATTGCGGTTCTTGCCGGCGAAGGCGAGGACGTTGCGGCGGCCGCGGCGTCCTCCAAGGCGAAAGCGGCGAGCGCTTCCGCGCCTCCACCTCCTCAGGATGAGACAGGAAAAGGCACGGCGCCAGCCGGCCCACTCGCTGCAAACGCCAATGTGAGCCCTCACACCGAGGTGCCGCAGGCGGTCTCGAAGGGCGAGGGCGGCACACGCACCTTCTCCTCGCCGCTCGCGCGGCGTCTGGCCAGGGAAGCCGGCATCGACCTTTCCGCAATCGCCGGTTCCGGCCCGCACGGCCGTGTGGTCAAGAGCGACGTCGAGGCTGCTGTCGCCGGTGGTGGCGCCAAAGCGGCTCCCGCTGTCGCGCCGCAGGCCGCTCCGGTTGCAGCCAAGGGCCCAACGGAAGAGGCTGTCCTCAAGCTCTTCGAACCGGGCTCCTACGAGCTGGTGCCACATGACGGCATGCGCAAGACGATCGCCCGCCGCCTGGTGGAGTCCAAGCAGACCATCCCGCACTTCTACGTCACCGTCGACTGCGAGCTGGATGCGCTTTTGGCGCTTCGCGCCCAGCTCAACGATGCCGCGCCGCGCAAGGATGGCGCCCCGGCTTACAAGCTCTCCGTCAACGACATGGTCATCAAGGCCATGGCGCTCGCACTGCGCGACGTTCCGGATGCGAATGTGTCCTGGACCGAAAACAACATGGTCAAGCACAAGCATGCCGATGTCGGCGTTGCTGTCTCCATTCCGGGCGGGCTGATCACCCCGATCATCCGCAAGGCTGAGGAAAAGACGCTCTCCGTCATTTCCAACGAGATGAAGGATCTCGGCAAGCGCGCCAAGGACCGCAAGCTGAAGCCCGAGGAATACCAGGGCGGCACGACGTCGGTCTCGAACATGGGCATGATGGGCGTGAAGGACTTCGCAGCCGTCGTCAATCCGCCGCATGCGACGATCCTTGCGGTCGGAGCAGGCGAGCAGCGCGTTATCGTCAAGAAGGGCGAAATGGCGATCGCGACCGTGATGAGCGTCACGCTTTCGACCGACCACCGCTGCGTCGACGGTGCGCTCGGCGCCGAGCTGCTGCAGGCTTTCAAGGGCTACATCGAAACCCCGATGGGCATGCTCGTCTGATCGTTGAGCGGAGACGGAAATGACGAAGACCGTTCTTTGCTATGGCGACTCGCTGACCTGGGGCTACGATCCGATGTCGCTGGCACGGCATGCCTATGAGGACCGCTGGCCGAGTGTTTTGCAGGCGGCGCTCGGCGGTGCGGCGCATGTCATTCCGGAAGGCTTGAACGGCCGGACGACCGCTTTCGACGACCACCTCGCCGATTGCGATCGCAACGGTGCGCGCGTCTTGCCGACGATCCTGCAGACGCATGCGCCGCTCGACCTCGTCATCATCTTGCTCGGCACCAACGACATGAAGTCGGTCGTGGCGGGATCGGCTTTTGCCGCCTGCCAGGGCATCGCCCGTTTGGTGCGCCTGATCCGCAATCATGCCTGGCCCTTCGAATTCGATGGGCCGGACATCCTGATCATCGCGCCGCCGGCGATCTGCGCCACAGGGAATGCGCCCTTTGCCGCTTCGTTCCCGGGCGGCATCGAGGAATCGGCAAAACTCGCTACGCTTTACCGTGACCTTGCCGACGAACTCGGTTGCGGCTTCTTCGACGGCAATTCCGTCGCGAAGACGACGCCGATCGACGGCATCCATCTCGATGCGGAAAATACCCGCGCCCTTGGGCGCGGGCTGGAATCGACTGTGCGGATGATGCTGGGGCTTTGACCATGGCCTCTTTCGCCGCGCTGCGGCCGGCAGAACGGCGGGATGCTGCGGAGCTGGCCATCCTCGTGGACATCGGCTCGCATGGCTTTGCTTCTTGGCTTTGGTTCGCGGAGGTGGCGGGCGGCAGCGCCGATACGCCGCTGGAGCGGGGCCGGATGAAGATGAGCCGCGATGGCGCCTGGGGGAACTGGCAGAGTGCGGTGATTGCCGAAGCCTATGGCGAGATCGCCGGAACGGCGGTGGGCTATGCGCTCGGCGGGGAGATCGGAGCGGTCGCGGCGGATCGTCCTGCCCTAAGGCCGGTGATCGCGCTGCAGAAGCAGGCGGCCGGAAACTGGTTCATCGGCACGCTGGCCGTCTACCGCCATCTGCGCGGCATCGGCATCGGAAAGCGGCTGCTGGTCGACCAGATCGAGAAAGCGGACGGGCGGGCCGTCAGCCTGATCACCGCAAGTGATAACGAGGCAGCGCTCGCGCTGTATGGGAAGAATGGATTTTCGCAAGCCGTCCGCGCTGAGGCCGTGCCGCTTTTCGAAAACAGCAGGAAACACGAGTGGGTACTTTTGACCCGCCTCGCCGGATGAAAAAGGCAGGAAAACATGGCTGAGAATTACGACGTCATCATCATCGGCTCCGGTCCAGGCGGCTATGTCGCGGCCGTACGTGCCGGCCAACTCGGTCTGAAGACCGCGATCGTCGAACGCGAGCACCTGGGCGGCATCTGCCTGAATTGGGGCTGCATCCCGACCAAGGCGCTGCTGCGTTCGGCTGAGATTCTCGACCATTCCAATCATCTGAAGGATTACGGCCTCGTTCTTGAAGGCAGCGTCAAGCCGGATACCAAGGCCGTCGTTGCCCGCTCACGCGCGGTTTCCGCCCGCCTGAACGCTGGCGTCGGTTTCCTGATGAAGAAGAACAAGATCGACGTGATCTGGGGTGAAGCCAAGATCAGCAAACCCGGAGAGATCATCGTCGGCAAGTCCACCAAGGCGGCAGTCGAACCACAGCATCCTGTGCCGAAGGGCGTCAAGGGAGAAGGCACTTACACCGCCAAGCACATCATCATCGCAACTGGTGCCCGCCCGCGCGCGCTGCCGGGCATCGAACCGGACGGCAAGCTGATCTGGACCTATTTCGAAGCGCTGAAGCCGGATGCCCTGCCGAAATCGCTGATCGTCATGGGCTCGGGCGCGATCGGCATCGAATTCGCAAGCTTCTACCGCTCGATGGGCGTCGACGTGACGGTGGTCGAAGTCCTTCCGACGATCATGCCGGTCGAGGATGCGGAAGTGACCGCCATCGCCCGCAAGCAGCTGGAAAAGCGCGGCATGAAGATCTTCACGAGCGCCAAGGTGACGAAGGTCGAGAAGGGCGCCGGCAGCATCACGGCCCATGTCGAGACGGCCGACGGCAAGGTCCAGCAGATCACGGCGGACCGCATGATCTCCGCCATTGGCGTTCAAGGCAATATCGAAAACCTCGGCCTTGAAGCGCTGGGCGTAAAGACGGATCGCGGCTGCGTGGTCAGCGACGGCTACGGCAAGAGCAACGTTCCCGGCATATACGCGATCGGCGATGTCGCCGGCCCGCCGATGCTTGCCCACAAGGCCGAGCACGAAGGCGTTGTCTGCGTCGAAAAGATCGCAGGCCTGCCGAATGTTCACCCGACCGACAAGAGCAAGGTTCCGGGCTGCACCTATTGCCAGCCGCAGGTTGCCTCCGTCGGCCTGACGGAAGCCAAGGCCAAGGAGCTCGGCCGCGATATCCGCGTCGGCCGCTTCTCCTTCGCCGCAAACGGCAAGGCGATCGCGCTCGGCGAGGATCAGGGCCTCTGCAAGGTCATTTTCGACAAGAAGACCGGCGAACTCCTCGGTGCGCATATGGTCGGCGCCGAAGTGACCGAGCTGATCCAGGGCTTCGTCGTCGCGATGAACCTCGAAACGACCGAGGAGGAACTGATGCACACGATCTTCCCGCATCCGACCGTCTCGGAGTCGATGAAGGAAGCCGTGCTGGACGCTTACGGTCGGGTGTTGAACGCTTGATAATTTCCCTTTCCGCCCTCTATCCGAAGGTGGAAAAAACGAAAGGAAATCATCATGTCCATGGAGACGCAGGCATTGCTTGTCTTCCTCCTGATTGGCCTCGTCGCGGGCTTCCTCGCGAGCCTGGTCGTCGGCGGAGGCGGTCTGATACGCTGCCTGCTCAGCGGCATCATCGGCGCGTTCGTGGGCGGGTATCTGTTCAATGCGCTGGGCATATCGCTCGGCATTGAAAATGCGCTGGCCGTGCAGATCATTCACGCCACGGTCGGCGCCATCGTCGTGGTGCTGATCGCAAGGGCGATAGCGTAGGGAAAAGGGCACTCATGGAAGGCGTCGGCTGGATAGCGGCAATCATCATCGGCGGTTTTGCGGGCTGGCTCGCCGGCAAGCTGATGGAAGCGCGATACGGAATTCTCCTCAATATCGTGCTCGGCATCGTCGGCTCGGTGGTCGCGACGGCCATCCTGGCGCAGTTTCACATCGAAGTGGCCGGAGGACGGCTCGGCTACTTCGTCACCGGCTTCCTCGGCGCCTGCCTGCTGATATTCATCGCCCGGTTCGTGCGGCGATAATGCACATCACGGCTTGAATTGTAAGATTCGAGCAAAACGCTTATGTGCAGACTGATGAAGCCGCATGGGGCGGCGGAAAGTTGACACTGCAATGGTAACCATCCTCGACACGATCAATCCCGACGCCAAGCGCGTGCGGCATCCGGAAAAGGCGAACCGCCCAGATACGGAAGTGCTGCGCAAGCCGGACTGGATCCGCGTGAAGGCGCCGACCTCGAAGGGCTACGCGGAAACGCGCGCGATCGTGAGGGAAAACAAGCTCGTCACCGTCTGCGAAGAAGCCGGATGTCCGAATATCGGCGAGTGCTGGGACAAGAAGCACGCGACCTTCATGATCATGGGCGAGATCTGTACCCGCGCCTGTGCCTTCTGCAACGTCTCGACCGGCAAGCCGAACGCGCTCGACATGGCCGAGCCCGAAAACGTCGCCAAGGCCGTCAAGGAGATGGGACTTTCCCACGTCGTCATCACCTCGGTCGACCGCGATGATCTAGAAGACGGCGGTGCCGAGCATTTCGAGAAGGTGATCTGGGCGATCCGCTCCGTCTCTCCGGCAACCACGATCGAGATCCTGACGCCGGACTTCCTGCGCAAGCCGGGCGCGCTTGAGCGCGTCGTCGCCGCCAAGCCGGACGTCTTCAACCACAATCTGGAAACCGTGCCGTCGAATTACCTTACGGTCCGCCCCGGCGCCCGCTATTTCCACTCGATCCGCCTGCTGCAGCGAGTGAAGGAACTGGACCCGACGATGTTCACCAAGTCCGGCATCATGGTCGGCCTCGGCGAGGAGCGCAACGAAGTGCTGCAGTTAATGGACGATCTGCGCACCGCCGATGTCGACTTCCTGACCATCGGCCAATACCTGCAGCCGACCCGCAAGCACCACAAGGTCGAAAAATTCGTGACGCCGGAGGAATTCAAGTCCTACGAGACGGTCGCCTATACCAAAGGCTTCCTGATGGTGGCGTCGAGCCCGCTCACCCGCTCCTCGCACCACGCCGGCGACGACTTCGCCCGGTTGAGGGTGGCACGCGAAAAGAAGCTGCTGATGGCGGCGGAATAATCAACGAAGGCTTGCATTTTCTGAAAGCCGCGGCGATCTTCCCGCGGCTTTTTCTTTGGAGGATGCCATGGCCTGGTTGAGCGATATCAGGGATGCCGCCCATCGATTGAAGACGGCTGATCGCGTACTCGTCATCGGCTGCTCCGGCGGCGGTAAGACTACGCTTGCGCGGAAGATTGCAGCGCGCTTCAGCCTGCCTTTCGTTTCCATGGATCGCGAGTTCTTCTGGCTGCCGGGCTGGGTGGCACGCGCAGGGCCGGAGCAGCGGGCGTTGATAGCCGAGCGGATCAAGCAAGATCGCTGGATCATGGACGGCACCAACGCATCGAGCTTCGATCTCCGGCTGCCGCGGACCGATATTGTCCTGTGGATCCGCATGCCGCGCCTGATATGCGTCTGGGGCGCCGTCAGCCGATGGCTGAGGTGGATTGGGCGTACACGGCCCGAAATGACGCCCGGCTGCGCGGAGAAGGTCGACCTCGAATTCCTGAGCTACATCTGGAACTTCGAAAAGAAGCATTCGCCCATCGTTCTCGCCGCCATGGCCGCTCACGGCCCCGATGTTCCGGTTCTCCAGCTAAAATCGCGCCGCCAGATGCGTGAGCTTCTTGATCTTCTTGGTTGTCCCGCTTAACTGCCGATTATGCCGCAATTTGAAACGCATCACCGTGTCCCGCATTCAGCCGAGCAGATGTTCGACCTCGTAGCCGATGTGGAACGCTATCCGGAATTCCTGCCGCTCTGCGAAGCCCTGTCCATCCGCAGCCGCAAGGAGCGCGATGGCAAGATCTTGTTGATTGCCGACATGACCGTCGGCTACAAGGCGATCCGCGAGACCTTCACGACGCAGGTGCTGGTCAACAAGGCGGAGCGCTTCATCGACGTCAAATATATCGACGGGCCGTTCAAATATCTCGACAACCGCTGGCGCTTCGAGGAGGCAGCCGAGGGCGGCTGCACCATCCATTTCTTCATCGACTACGAGTTCAAGAGCCGGATTCTCGGCGCCTTGATGGGCTCGATGTTCGACCGCGCCTTCCGAATGTTTTCCGAGGCCTTCGAAAAGAGGGCGGAAGCGATCTACTAGCTCTGAGGATCAAAGCGCTGCTGCAGCCATTAGCGGTCGAAGAAGTGATCGAAGTATCGGTTTGCCGGATAGGCATATGCCCCCCGATCAATAAAGTTGCGCCGGGACAGGCAGCTTCTCAGGGCCGCGTTGTAAACGAGGCTGTACGGATTTGGCGATCCCCGCCAGGACATCGCCTCGTACTGGCAATATCCGACCGCGCGGTCGTATTTCGCGAGCAATAGCGGGTCTGAATCGACACGGATTCCATGATACGTCTGATAGTTCGATGGCGCCTCGGCGGCTGATACGCAGCCCAAGCTCAAAACGACTCCCATTGCGGCCAGATATTTCATCGACGTAACCCCCCTCGGTATGAAATCCAGCATAGGGCATCAGCGCTCTTTGTTCCAGACTCCATGTTCATCGGAACCGCGCGCGAAAACCCCCGTCCTTCAGGGCGAGGAGGAAGCGCGCGACCTTTGGGTCTCGACATACTGCCGGATAATGTCCAACGGCGCGCCGGCGCATGACGCGGCGAAATATGACGGCGACCACAACACGCCGTCGAAGTAGCGCCCCGCCACTTCCGGCCTCGCTTGCCGCAGCAGTCGGCTCGACACGCCCTTGAGACTGTTGACGAGCTTCGACAGCTGGACGGTCGGAGGATAGTTCACCAGCAGATGGACGTGATCGTCTTCGCCGTCGCACGACACGAGTTCTGCATCGAAGTCGGAACATAGCTTCGCGAAGATGCGCGACAGCTCCGCCACGGCGCGTTCCGACAGCACATCCCGCCTATACTTGGTTACGAAGACCAAATGAACGTGCAACGCAAAAACACGATGTCTTCCAGTGCGATAATCCATATTGCGATGCCTCCGGCCAATTGATACAACCATAGCATGACGAACCGCGCGTACAAGTACAGGATTGACGCTGACCAGCAGACGGCGGAATTCTTCGCCCGCTGCTGCGGCGTCGTGCGCCTCGTCTACAACATCGCCCTTGAGCAGCGATCCTCCTTCTGGCGGCAGTTCAAGAAGGCCGAGGGAAGGACCATCTCCTACCCGTCCCAGGCGCGCGAGCTGACGGCGATCCGCTCCGAGGTGCCGTGGGTGGCGCAATGCCCGATCGACGCGCAGCAACAGGCGCTGCGTGACCTCAACCAGGCGTTCCAGAATTTCTTTGCCGGACGGGCGCGGTACCCGAAGCCGAGGCGCAAGTTCGTCAACGACGCGTTCCGCTTCCCGTCGAGCCGCGTCGGCGAAATCGAGGTGCTGAACGCGAAGTGGGCGCGGCTGCGGCTCCCGAAAATCGGCGACGTAAAGTTCCGCTACACCCGCCCGATCAGGGGCGAGGTCGGCAACGTCACGGTCGTGCGCGAGGCCAACGGATGGCACATGGCCTTTTCCTGCGCGTTCGAACACGAGACGCCGGAAAACGACAATCCGGCCGTCGGCATCGACCGCGGCATCGTCAACACCGTCGCGCTCTCCACGGGCGAGAGGCACGCGATGCCGCCGACCAACCTCGACGACCGCCACAAGCAGTGGCAGCGTACAGCCTCACGGCGGAAGCGGCGTTCGAAGCGCCAGGCCAAGGCCAGACGCCACGCCGCGCGGATCGCAGCGAAGGCGGCGCGCAAACGGCTGCACTGGCAACACGTGACGACGACGCGCATCGCGCGGCGCTTCGCAACGGCCGTCCTCGAGGACCTGAAGATCAGGAACATGAGCGCCTCGCCGAAAGGGACCGTCGAAGAGCCGGGGAAGACCGTCGCCCAGAAGGCTGGCCTCAATCGCTCGATCCTCGCTTCGGCGTGGACCGCTTCGAGCTGCTGCTGACTTACAAGCTTGCCTTCCTCGGCGGAAACGTCGTGAAGGTCGATCCGAGATACACGTCCGTGACCTGCTCAAAGTGTGGGTCGAGGGACAAGGGAAACCGCGAAAACCAAGCGAAGTTCCTCTGCCGCTCCTGCGGACACGCAGACCACGCCGACGTCAACGCGGCGGTCAACATACGACTGGCTGGAACACTGCCATCGGCGGCGTCGGAGACTTCCGGCGGGAGCCGAGGACTCGAAAGGGCGGCCTAAAGCCGCCCCTGAAAATCCCAGTCCTTCAGGGAGGGGAAGATGTTAAGGAGTGCAACCAGCATTTCCAGCGCGGTCTGCACGGTCGCAAGACGCACTTTGTCGCGGCCGATATCGCCGTAGAGCATCTTGCGATGGATGAGCACGCCGCTGCGCGATTTCGCCGCCAGATGAACCAGCCCGACCGGCTTTTCCGGTGAACCGCCGCCCGGCCCGGCGATCCCCGTCACGGCGACCGCGACGTCGGCGCGGGAGCGGAAGAGCGCGCCGTGGACCATCTGCCGTGCGGTCTCTTCGGAAACGGCGCCGAATCCTTCGAGCGTCCGTTCCTGAACGCCGAGCATCTCGATCTTGGCCGCGTTGGTATAGGTGACGAAGCCGCGATCGACGACTGCCGAGGAGCCGGAGATTTCCGTGAGCGCTCCGACGATCAGCCCGCCGGTGCAGGATTCGGCCGTCGAGATCATTGTCTTTGCCACCGTGGAATCGCGGACGACGCTTTCCGCGAGCGCAAGAATGTCGGCCGGGAACATGCTCACCCCCTTGCTTCGCGATAGACGACAGTGGCAGTCGCGATCGCCGCAATGCCTTCGCGTCGACCGACAAAGCCGATCGTCTCGTTCGTGGTCGCCTTCACCGAACAGCGATCGATCGAAATGCCGAGAAATTCGGAGAGATTGGCACGCATCGCGTCGCGGTGCGGAGCGACCTTCGGCGCCTCGGCGATCAGCGAGATATCGGCATTCATGATCGTGCCGCCGCGATCGCGCACGATCTTCGCCGCATGTTCGAGGAAGATGCGCGAGGCGGCACCCTTCCATTGCGGATCGGACGGCGGAAAATGATCGCCGATATCGCCCGCACCGCAGGTGGCCAGCAGCGCATCCGTCAGGGCATGCAGCGCGACGTCGGCATCCGAATGGCCCCTGAGCCTCTGATCGTGCGGGATGAATACGCCGCAGAGCGTGACCCCATCGCCGGCTTCCAATTGATGCACATCGTAGCCGTTGCCGGTGCGCACGTCGGGCAGTTGCGATGACGAAAGCCGGTCGTCGGCAAGGATGATATCCCGTTTGACCGTCAGTTTCACGTTATCGGCTGCACCCTCGACGATCGTCACGGGAATCCCTGCCCATTCGGCAATTGCAGCATCATCGGTGAAGTTCGTGCGGCCGGTCTCGCTTGCCTTTTCATGTGCCGAGAGGATGGCATCGAAGGCGAAGGATTGCGGCGTCTGGGCTGCGAAAAGATGCTCGCGCGACACCGTTTCCAGAACCGTGCCCGTGCCGTCGGCGCGTTTCAGCGTGTCGGCAACGGGCATTGCCGGCAGGACGGCCGGCGCACCGCCTACCAGTGCATCTGCGATCCGGTCGAGAAGCCCGCGGTCGAAGAAGGGACGGACGGCGTCGTGAATGAGGACATGCGTAATGCCCTTGTTCTTCAGATGCCTCAGTCCAGCAAGAACCGATTGCTGTCGGGTCGCCCCGCCGTGAACGGTTTCGATCGGTGTGACTGACAGCACCGGGCGAAACGTCTTTGCGAACAGCGCTTCGTCGTCAGGATGGATGACGACGACGATATGGGCGGCGTGCTCCCATGTCATGAAGTTTTCAAGCGTATGGGTGATAATCGGCTTTCCGCCGATCAAGCGGTATTGCTTCGGGCCCTCCTCACGCGAGCCTGCCCGTTCGCCGCGGCCGGCAGCGACGATGACAATTCCGGCCGAGATCGGTTGCTTCGAATGCATTTGCGGCATAAATCCCTAAAAATGTGCGGAAAGTGGCATGAGTGCTCTACCGCCTTGGGGGCTCGCTTTCCAGCATCTGCCCAAAAAATATCAATTCTCACCGAAGCCTCTTGGCAAGCCCCTTTAGTATGGCTAAAAATAGTGCAGCGTTACCGTGTGCCTGAAAGATAATCAATTGCATCGAATGAATCTTGCAGCGCCCTTGCAGATCGGAAATGTCTCCGTGCGCAACCGCGTTGTGCTGGCGCCGATGTCCGGCGTCACCGACATGCCCTTCAGGCAACTCGCCTGGCGCTACGGCGCGGGCCTGGTTGTGACCGAAATGGTGGCGAGCCGGGAGCTCGTGAACAACACCGCCGAATCATGGTCGCGACTGAGGACTGCGGGCTTCAAGCCGCATATGGTGCAGCTCGCCGGCCGCGAGGCGCATTGGATGGCTGAGGCCGCAAAAATCGCCGCTGGCAGCGGCGCGGATGTCATCGACATCAACATGGGTTGTCCGGCCAAGAAGGTGATCGGCGGCTATTCCGGCTCGGCGCTGATGCGCGATCCGGATCATGCGCTGAGCCTGATCGAGGCAACCGTGAGGGCCGTCGATGTTCCGGTGACGCTGAAGATGCGCCTCGGCTGGGACGAAAATTCGCTCAACGCGCCCGAGATCGCCAAGCGCGCCGAAGATGCAGGGGTGAAGCTGATCACCATTCATGGACGCACGCGCATGCAATTCTATGAAGGCAAGGCGGATTGGGACGCGATCCGCGCAGTTCGCGACGTGATTTCCGTTCCGCTGATCGCAAACGGCGATGTCGATACGCCGGAAGATGCGCAAGAAATCCTTCGCCGCTCGGGCGCCGATGCGGTGATGATCGGCCGCGGTTGCCAGGGGAGGCCATGGCATGCGGGCGTGCTGGCGGGGGAGGCTGCACCGGCAGCAAGCGTTATCCCCGACATAGTCGCAGAACACTACGAAATGATGCTGGATTTCTATGGCGAGGCGACGGCTATCCGTCATGCCCGCAAGCACCTCAGCTGGTATCTGGAGCGCTTCGCGCCGTTGCTGCCGGTTTCAGAGAAGACGGCAATCATGACGTCGCATACACCGGCAGAAGTCGTCTCGCGCCTTCGCGATGCGCTCACGACCGGTTTGGAAATTTCAGAAAGCCGGGAGGCGGCATGATGGACAAGGTTCAAGCCGAGCATACCGGCAGCCCCGTTGCGATGGCAGTGCTGAACGCGATCCAGAATCCGGTGGTGATGGTCGACGAGGCGGGCTTGATCGCCTTCGCCAACTGGGAGGCGGAATCGTTTTTTGGGGCGAGTGCCTCGCACCTCGCGCGCTACAAGATTTCCACCTTCATTCCGTTTGGAAGCCCGCTTCTGGCCTTGATCGATCAGGTGCGGGAGCGCAAGGCGCCCGTCAACGAATATCGCGTCGATCTGAGTTCGCCCCGTCTTGGCCAGGACAAGCTGGTCGACATTTACGTCGCGCCGGTGATCAGCGAGCCCGGCTCCGTCGTCGTCGTGTTCCAGGAGCGCTCGATGGCCGACAAGATCGATCGTCAGCTGACGCACCGCGCCGCCGCCAGATCCGTGACCGGCCTTGCATCCATGCTCGCCCACGAGATCAAGAATCCGCTCTCGGGCATTCGCGGTGCGGCCCAGCTTCTCGAGCAATCCGTCATCGATGAGGACCGCGCGCTGACGAGGCTCATCTGCGATGAGACCGACCGGATCGTGTCGCTGGTCGATCGCATGGAGGTCTTCTCCGACGAACGGCCTGTCGATCGCCTGCCGGTCAATATCCATTCGGTGCTCGACCATGTGAAGGCGGTGGCAAGGGCAGGCTTTGCCCGGCATATTCGCATAACCGAGAATTACGACCCGTCGCTGCCTGCGGTTTACGCCAACCGCGATCAGCTCGTGCAGGTCTTCCTCAACCTCGTGAAGAACGCAGCCGAAGCCGTCAGCGACCGGCAAGACGGCGAGATCATGCTGACGACGGCCTATCGTCCCGGCATCCGCCTTTCTGTCGCCGGAACGCGCGAGAAGATCTCGCTGCCCCTGGAGTTCTGCGTCCAGGACAACGGTCCCGGTGTGCCGTCCGACCTGCTGCCGCATCTCTTCGATCCGTTCATCACTACGAAGACGAACGGCAGCGGCCTCGGCCTTGCACTCGTCGCCAAGATCATCGGCGATCATGGCGGCATCATCGAATGCGACAGCCAGAACAACAAGACGACGTTCCGCGTCCTCATGCCTGCCTCCAAGGATGCCTCGGCTGACGATTCGGCAATTGCAAACCCCACAGGAACTTCTCGATGACAGCAACGATTCTCGTCGCGGATGATGACGCGGCCATCCGTACCGTGCTCAACCAGGCGCTCAGCCGTGCAGGTTATGATGTTCGAATCACCTCCAATGCTGCCACGCTCTGGCGCTGGGTGTCGGCAGGCGAGGGCGATCTGGTCGTGACCGACGTCGTCATGCCGGACGAGAACGCCTTCGATCTGCTGCCGCGAATCAAGAAGGCGCGCCCTGACCTTCCGGTGCTCGTCATGAGCGCCCAGAACACCTTCATGACGGCCATCAAAGCCTCTGAGAAGGGCGCTTACGACTATCTTCCCAAGCCCTTCGATCTCACGGAACTGATCGGCATCATCGGCCGGGCGCTCGCCGAGCCGAAGCGGAAGCCCGCCAAGCTCGACGAAGACATGCAGGACGGCATGCCGCTTGTCGGCCGCTCCGCGGCCATGCAGGAAATCTACCGCGTGCTCGCCCGCCTGATGCAGACCGACCTGACGCTGATGATCACGGGCGAATCCGGGACCGGCAAGGAACTCGTGGCCCGCGCCCTGCACGATTACGGAAAGCGCCGCAACGGACCGTTTGTGGCGATCAATATGGCGGCCATCCCGCGCGACCTCATCGAGTCCGAGCTCTTCGGCCACGAAAAGGGCGCCTTTACCGGCGCGCAGACCCGCTCCACCGGCCGTTTCGAGCAGGCCGAGGGCGGCACGCTTTTCCTCGATGAAATCGGCGACATGCCGATGGATGCGCAGACGCGTCTTCTACGCGTCCTGCAGCAGGACGAATATACGACAGTCGGCGGACGTACGCCGATCCGCACGGACGTCCGCATCGTCGCGGCGACCAACAAGGACCTGAAGCAGGCGATCAACCAAGGGCTCTTCCGCGAGGACCTCTATTACCGCCTGAACGTCGTGCCGCTGCGGCTTCCGCCGCTGCGCGACCGCGCGGAGGATATTCCGGACCTGGTCCGGCACTTCATCCAGCAGGCGGAAAAGGAAGGGCTCGGCACCAAGCGGTTTGACCAGGAAGCCATCGAGTTGATGAAGGCCTATGCCTGGCCGGGCAATGTGCGCGAGTTGGAGAACCTGATCCGCCGCCTGGTGGCACTTTATCCACAGGACGTGATCACCCGCGAGATCATCGAAGCCGAGCTTCGTTCCGACGTGCCGGACAGCCCGATCGACAAGGGGCCGATCCGCACAGGATCGATGACGATCGCCCAGGCTGTGGAAGAAAACATGCGAACCTACTTCGCGAGTTTCGGCGATAACCTGCCGCCTCCAGGCCTTTACGACCGGGTGCTGACGGAATTGGAATATCCGCTGATCCTCGCAGCTCTGACCGCCACGCGTGGTAACCAGATCAAGGCTGCGGACCTGCTCGGTCTCAACCGCAATACGTTGCGTAAAAAGATCCGCGAACTCGGCGTCTCCGTCTACAGAAGCTCCCGAACAGCTTGACAATGCTGCAGGCCGCGTTGCATTTTCGCCACAATGCGTTGCTTAAAGGTCACGCATAGGGTTGGACATCGCCATCGCATTGAAGCCGTTGAAGCGCACGCTTCAGGCTGCCTGGTGCCGTTTCGGCAGAATGGCTGAGACGGCGGGGCTTTGCATGGGCGATCAAATCCAGCCGATGGACCGTGACATACCGGCTTCTGCCGCTTGGAGTGATGACTTGATGAAGCAGGATGCGGCATCGCCTGCGGCAGACAGCGATACGGTTGCGACCGTCACCGATCGCCGGGCGCTGTTTGCGCTGCCGGGTCTTGTCTTGGCCGGCGGCGCGTTGCTCTGCGCGACGCTGACGCTCTTCATCCTGCTGGGCGTGACGCCGATCGACCCGACGACGCGCGTCGTCATCACTTCGGTCGTGGTGAATTCCTTCTTCGTGCTTGCGCTGATAGCGCTGATTGGACGCGAAGTTGCGCGGCTGCTCAAGGCGCGCACGCGCGGCCGCGCCGCCGCCCGTTTGCACATCCGGATCGTCGTCTTGTTCTCGATCGTCGCCATCACGCCGGCGATCCTGGTTGCGATCTTTGCAAGTATCACGCTGAATGCCGGGCTCGACCGCTGGTTCGCGCTGCGCACGCAGTCCATCGTCAGCTCGTCGCGCAATATCGGCCAGGCCTACATGATGGAGAACGCCAGCTACCTGCAGGGCCAGACCATCTCCATGGCGAACGACCTGGAACGCAACCGGGTGCTCTACAATCTCGACCGCACGGGCTTCGGGGAATTGATGACGCGCCAGGCGCGGGGCCGCGGGCTGCTCGGCGCATTCCTCGTAGAGAGCGACGGTACGGTCATCGTTCAGGCGGACATCAAGACCGAAAAGCCATTGCCGGCGATACCGCAGGATGCCCTGCAGAAAGCCGCCGCCGGCCAGCCGACGCTCATTCCGCCGGGCGTGACCAACCTTGTCGGCGCCATCATCAAACTCGAGCAGATTCCAAGCGCGTTCCTCTATACCGTGCGTGCCGTCGATCCGAAGGTCATGGGTGCGATGCGCATGATGGAGGAGAATGCGACGGAATACCGCTCGATGGAAGCGGGACGGGTCTCGCTGCAGATTGCGTTCGCGGTTCTCTATATCGGTTTTGCCCTGATCGTGCTGCTTGCGGCGATCTGGACGGCGATTGCCGTCGCGGACAGGATCGTCCGGCCGATCCGCCTGTTGATCACCGCAGCCGACAGCGTAGCCTCCGGCAACATGGATATCGTCGTGCCGGTTCATGCGGTCGATGGCGACGTTGCAAACCTGTCGCGCACGTTCAACAAGATGATTTCGGAAATCCGCACGCAGCGTGACGAGATACTAGAGGCGAAGGACGAGGTCGATGACCGCCGCCGCTTCATAGAGGCCGTGCTGTCGGGTGTGACCGCCGCGGTGATCGGGGTCGAGAGCGACCGGCGGATCACCATCGTCAACAGTTCTGCCGAGACGCTGATGTCGCTGCCGGCGCGCGAGATGCTCGGGAAGCAGTTGAATGAGATTGCGCCTGAAGTCGATCAGGTGCTGACCGAAGCCGCATCGCGCTACCGCAGCGATTTCCGCAAGCAGATTGCCCTCGTGCGCGGCGGAACGGTGCGGACGTTGAGCGTGCAGGTCACGCGCGAGGAAGTTCGCGATACGAGCGACTCCTACGTGATCACGCTCGACGACATTACCGATCTCGTGATCGCGCAGCGTTCGACGGCCTGGGGCGACGTGGCGAGGCGCATCGCCCACGAGATCAAGAACCCCCTGACGCCGATCCAGCTCTCCGCCGAACGCATCCAGCGCCGTTATGGGAAGCAGATCAATCAGGAGGACCGCACGGTCTTCGATCAATGTACCGATACGATCATCCGGCAGGTTGGCGATATCGGCCGCATGGTCGACGAGTTCTCGGCTTTCGCGCGCATGCCCAAGCCGACGAAGGAACAGGCCGACCTGCGCAATATTCTCCGAGATGCCATCTTCCTGCGTGAGATGGGCAATACGCATGTGAGCTTCCTGCAGGAATTCGGCGACAAGCCGCTGGAGGGGCTGTTCGACAGCCGCATGCTGGGGCAGGCATTCGGAAACCTGATCAAGAATGCAGTCGAATCCATCGAGGCTGTGCCGAGCGGCGAGCGCGACGAGCGGAAGGTTCTCGTCAGGGCGTGGTTGGATGAGAGCCGCGACCGTTTCACGGTCGATGTCATCGACAACGGCCGGGGCCTGCCGGTAGAAAACCGGCACGGCATCCTGGAGCCTTACATGACGATGCGGGAGAAAGGCACTGGTCTCGGTCTCGCAATCGTCAAGAAGATCATTGAGGAGCATGGCGGGCAGCTGGAACTGCATGATGCGCCCGCCGATTTCGACCAGGGAAGGGGGGCCATGATCCGCGTGCATCTGCCGCGTCTCGAGCCAGCTCCCGCTGCCCCGGCGTCAAATGACAAGGAAAGTGTGTATGGCCTCTGATATTCTCGTCGTCGATGATGAGCACGATATTCGCGAGATCGTTTCCGGTATTCTCTCGGATGAAGGACACGAGACGCGGACCGCGCATGACAGCGACAGCGCGCTCGCGGCGATTTCCGACCGCGCGCCGCGCCTGATCTTCCTCGATATCTGGATGCAGGGCAGCAAGCTCGACGGTCTTTCCCTGCTGGACGAGATCAAGACGCGTCATCCCGACATTCCAGTCGTTATGATTTCGGGTCACGGCAATATCGAGACGGCCGTCTCCGCCATCAAGCGCGGCGCCTTCGATTTCATCGAAAAGCCCTTCAAGGCCGATCGTCTGATCCTGATCGCTGAGCGCGCGCTGGAAAACTCTAAGCTGAAGCGCGAAGTATCCGAGCTGAAGCGGCGCGCAGGCGACGCTGTCGAACTGATCGGAACGTCGGTTGCGGTCTCGCAACTTCGCCAGACGATCGAGAAGGTTTCGCCGACCAACAGCCGCATCATGATCTTCGGCGCATCCGGCTCCGGCAAGGAGCTGGTGGCGCGCATGATCCACAAGAAGTCGGCGCGCGCCAATGGTCCTTTCGTCGCGCTGAACGCTGCGAACATTACGCCGGATCGCATGGAGGTTGCCCTTTTCGGCACGGAAGGCTTGCCCGGCCAGGCGCGCAAGACTGGGGCGCTGGAAGAGGCCCACCGCGGCATTCTCTATCTCGATGAAGTCGGCGAAATGCCGCGCGAGACACAGAACAAGATCCTGCGCGTGCTAGTCGACCAACAGTTCGAGCGCGTCGGCGGATCGAAGCGGGTGAAAGTGGACGTTCGCATCATCTCTTCGACGGCTTACAATCTGGAAAGCCGCATTGCCGAAGGCTGGTTCCGCGAGGACCTTTACCATCGCCTTGCGGTCGTTCCTGTTCGCGTGCCGGCATTGGCGGAGCGCCGCGAGGACATCCCGTTCCTCGTCGATCAGCTGATGCGTCAGATTTCCGAGCAGGCAGGCATCCGTCTGCGCCGCATCGGCGACGATGCGATGGCGGTGCTGCAGGCTCATGACTGGCCAGGCAACATCCGCCAACTGCGCAACAATATCGAACGTCTGATGATCCTTGCGCGCTCGGATGGCCCGGATGCGCCGATCACGGCCGACATGTTGCCGACAGACCTTGGCGACATGCTGCCGAAGGTATCGGCCAAGAACGACTACCACATCATGACGCTTCCGCTGCGCGAAGCCCGCGAGATGTTCGAAAAGGATTACCTGATCGCGCAGATCAACCGCTTCGGCGGCAATATCTCGCGCACCGCGGAATTCGTCGGCATGGAGCGCTCGGCGCTTCACCGCAAGCTGAAGTCGCTCGGCGTCTGATTGCTCCCGGCGCAGTTTTCTGCGCCGGTTTCCCATTTCATTGCCTTAAATTCAGGTTCCCATGCCGAGAATTTCCTATGTGAATGGCCGCTACGTGCGGCACGCCGATGCGAAGGTGCATATCGAAGACCGCGGCTACCAGTTCGCGGACGGCGTCTACGAGGTCTGCGAAATACGCCATGGCTATATCGTCGATATCACGCGCCATCTCGACCGCTTGAACCGCTCGCTCGGCGAGTTGCGCATCGCCTGGCCGATGAGTCGCCAGGCGATGATCCATGTGATTCGCGAAACGGCGCGCCGGAACAAGGTGCGGAACGGCTTGTTCTACTTGCAGGTTACACGCGGCGTGGCGCGCCGCGACCACGTGTTTCCGGCCGAAGGCACCAAGCCTTCGCTGGTCATCACGGCCAAAAGCACCGATCCGTCAGTGATCGCGAAGAAGAACGCAAACGGAATCAGGGCGATCACCGTTCCCGACAATCGGTGGGATCGGGTGGACATCAAGACCGTCGGTCTTCTCTCGAATGCGCTGGCCCGCCAGCAGGCGAAGGAAGCAGGCGCCCAGGAGGCCATCTATGTCGATACAGACGGCTTCGTGAACGAGGGCGCGGCGACCAATGTCTGGATGGTCGACGCGGACGGCACTTTGATCACGCGCCCTGCCGAACATGGCATCCTGCGCGGCATCACGCGAACGACGCTGATGGACGTCGGGGCGAAGCTCGGCCTCAGGATCGCCGAGCGGAACTTCACCGTCGCAGAAATGCTGGCGGCGCGCGAGGTCTTCATCACGGCTGCCACAAGCATTTGTTTTCCCGTCGTTTCCGTCGACGGGCTGACGATTGCCAACGGTCATCCCGGCACGATCTCGCAGAATATTCGAGAAGCCTTTTTCGACGTTGCGGAAAAGATTGCGATTTGATACCAAGATTTGCTGGACGGAAGGGATGAGGATTACCATCCGCCTTGCAGGAGAGGTTGATTAATATTCACCGGCGCGATCAAGCCGGCAATAAAGAAAGAAGCGGCGCGATGGCGGAACGTTCTCAGAATTTGCAGGACTTATTTCTCAATACTGTTCGCAAACAAAAGATTTCTCTCACTATTTTTCTCATCAACGGCGTAAAGCTCACGGGCGTTGTCACTTCCTTCGACAATTTCTGCGTTCTTCTTCGCCGTGACGGCCATTCGCAACTCGTGTATAAACACGCGATCTCAACGATCATGCCGGGCCAGCCCATGCAGATGTTCGAGAGCGAAGAAGCAGCGTCCTAACAGGATCAGCAGTCATTACGACACGCGATACCAGGAATGATTCCATCATCCCGGAGGCCCAAAGGCTTCGGGATGATATGCGGGCAACCGTTGTCGTGCCTGTGCTGAAGCAGGCGCGGAGCAAAAGTGTGCCGATCGAAGGCGCTGCCACCCGCTCGCCTGAGAGCCGCCTTGAAGAGGCGACCGGTCTCGCCGAGGCAATAGATCTCGATGTGGTCGGCGGCGCAATCGTGCCGATCTCCGATCCGCGTCCGGCAACTCTGCTCGGCACAGGCAAGATCGAGGAAATCAAGGCGAAGCTCGATGAGCACGATTCCGGCCTCGTGATCGTCGATCACCCGCTGACGCCGGTGCAGCAGCGCAATCTCGAGAAGGAATGGAACGCCAAGGTCATCGACCGGACGGGCCTGATCCTGGAAATCTTCGGCCGCCGCGCCTCCACGAAGGAAGGCACGCTGCAGGTCGATCTCGCGCATCTGAACTATCAGAAGGGCCGTCTGGTCCGCAGCTGGACCCACCTTGAACGCCAGCGCGGCGGCGGTGGCTTCATGGGCGGCCCGGGCGAAACGCAGATCGAGGCCGACCGCCGTCTGCTGCAGGATCGTATCATCAAGCTGGAGCGCGAGCTGGAGCAGGTCGTCCGCACCCGCCAGCTTCACAGGGCCAAGCGCAGGAAGGTACCTCATCCGATCGTGGCCTTGGTGGGCTACACCAACGCCGGCAAGTCGACACTCTTCAACCGGATCACTGGGGCAGGTGTCCTTGCCGAGGACATGCTCTTCGCCACGCTCGATCCGACGCTTCGCCGTATGAAGCTGCCGCATGGCCGCACCGTCATCCTGTCCGACACCGTTGGCTTCATTTCCGACCTGCCGACGCACCTCGTCGCCGCCTTCCGCGCCACGCTCGAAGAGGTGCTGGAAGCCGATCTGATCCTCCATGTCCGCGACATGTCGGATGCCGACAATCAGGCACAGAGCGCGGACGTGATGCGCATCCTGGACGATCTCGGCATCGACGAGGCCGAGGGCGCCAGACGCATCGTCGAAGTCTGGAACAAGATCGACCGCCTGGAACCGGAAGCGCATGACGCGATGGTGCAGAGGGCAGCAGGCGCCGAAAACGTCGTCGCCGTTTCGGCCGTCAGCGGCGAAGGCGTCGATCATCTGATGCATGAAATCAGCAAGCGCCTTTCCGGGGTGATGACCGCGACGACGATCAAGCTGCCGTTGGACAAACTGGCGCTGCTGCCCTGGCTTTACGAGCATGCGATCGTCGATGGCCGCGAAGACAATGAAGACGGCACGGTGACACTCGACGTAAGGCTCGCCGAAAGCGAAGCGGCCGAATTGGAACGGCGCATGGGCGACGGGCCGAAGCCGCAGAAGGAAGACTGGGAATAGCGTTTAGTTAGCCGAGCTGCCGCTCGATCGCCTTTGCCGCCTGCCAGATTTCCTCCATCCGCTCCAGCGTTGCTGCTTCCAGCGTTTCACCATCTGCTTCAAGTGTTCTTTCGATGTGATTGAATCGGCGGCGGAATTTTGTGTTCGTGCCGCGTAGCGCTTGTTCGGGATCGGCTTTCACGTGCCGGCCGATATTGGCAATGGCGAAGATCAGGTCGCCGAGTTCGTCGCTGACTTTCGCGTGATTGCCCTCCTTCAGCGCGGCACGAAGCTCGCCGATCTCTTCCTCGATCTTGTCCAGGATCGGTTCCGGTGCCGACCAGTCGAAGCCGACCTTTGCGGCGCGTTCCTGCAGCTTCAGCGCTTCTGTCAGCGCAGGAAAGCTTCGCTGCACGGAGCCAAGAAAGCCCGCCTTGAAGTCGTCGCCGATCCCGCGCTTTACCCGCCGCTCGGCGCGCTCGCGTTTCTCCGCCTGCTTGATCTCGTCCCACTGCCTTTGGACAAGCTCCGGAGTGCCGGCATCGGACCGCGCAAAGACATGGGGGTGGCGGCGGATCATCTTGCGCGTGATGGCTGCGACGACGTCGCCGAAGGTGAATTCGCCGGCTTCCTCGGCCATGCGGGCATGGAAGACGACCTGCAGCAGCAGATCGCCCAGTTCCTCGCAGAGATCGTCCATGTCGTTGCGTTCGATCGCGTCAGAAACCTCGTAGGCTTCCTCGATCGTGTAGGGCTTGATCGTTTCGAAGGTTTGGACGACGTCCCAGGGGCATCCGGTTTCGGGATCGCGCAATGCGGCCATGATCTCGATCAGGCGCGAAATGTCTTTTGAAGCTTCCATGATATCTCAGTTCAACGGGATGGCATTGGCGTCTTTGGACGCCTGATAGGTGTCGGACAGCGCATCGTAGCGGGCCCTAATGCGGATGGCTTGCGCTTTCAGGTCAGCTTTCAACGGTTCGTCCTCGGTCTCGATGAGATCGGCGATCGCAAAACTGTTCCAGAAGGCGTTCTGGCGGCGGTATCCGCCGGGTTCGAGGCCGAAGACCTCTTTCAGAATCTTCAGATCGTGGGGAATGGCGAAGCTGTCGCGCGAATCCTCGTGGCTGAAGAAATAATAGAAGTTATCGAAGCCCGCCCAGGTGATCGCCGACATGCACATGCTGCAGGGTTCGTGAGTCGAGACAAAGATGAGCTCCTTGGTCGAAGGCTTGTCGGAGAGTTCGTAGAAACGCTTCAGCGTGTGGATTTCGCCATGCCAGAGCGGATTTTCCAGCTCGTTGTTCGTTTCTGCAACGATAAGCGAAAGGTCGGATTTGCGCAGGACCGCCGCGCCGAAGACCTTGTTGCCCTCGGAAACGCCGAGTTCCGTGATCGGCAGGATATGCTTCTCGATGACTTCGAGAAGGCGGGAAACAATCGTCTTTTCCGGCATGGCTTTCTCCCTGTTTCGTGCAGTTTACCGGTTGCCGCCGGGAAGCGGAATGCATGGTTCCGCCGAATCTGCGCATTTGCCACCACCTTGTGAATGCGCTGCAGCATTTTCCAACGACCGGGCGACTTTTCTCAAATCCTTGAGGTGGCGAGCAAAAGAATACGCGCCCGGCGGGGCATTCGAATTTCTGTTTCTTCAATCCGTTGACGGTAAAAGGCATAGTCGGCCCACTTCGAAGTGGAACGATAATGCCTTCCAGCAACGAACAGCTATCGGTATTTCCCGCATTCTTCCGTGTGGAAGGGCGGATTGCAGCCGTTTTCGGCAATGGAGACGAGGCCTTCGCCAAGGTGCGTCTGCTGCTGAACACGCGCGCCCGCATCGTTGCTTATGCGGAACATCCCGAGGCTGATTATCACTCCTTCCTGATTTCCAACCGCATCGAAACGGTTCGTGCGCCTTTCTCGCCCGCGCAAGTGGACGGTGCAACGCTCGTTTTCGCCGCGACGGGCGACGCTGCCGAAGATCGAGCGATCGTGGAAGCTGCCCAGGCGGCCAGAATTCCGGCCAATGCGGTCGACCAGCCGGACTATTGCGATTTCTTCACGCCGGCTCTCGTCAATCGCGCGCCGGTCGCCGTTGCGATCGGCACGGAGGGCGCCGGTCCGGTGCTTGCCCAGATGATCCGCGCGCAGGTCGACCAGTTGCTCTCGCCGTCGCTCGGCCGTCTGGCGGACCTTGCGGCGAGCTACCGCAAGACCGTCGAGCATCTCGTTCCGCGCGGCGTCGCCCGCAGGGTCTTCTGGCGCCGTTTCTTCTCGGGCGCGGTGGCGGATGCGGTCGCGAACGGTAATCTTCCCGAAGCACGCCGCGCCGCAAACGGCCTGCTGCGCTCCGCGGAAAAAATTGAAGGCCGTGTCTGGCTCGTCGGCGCCGGTCCCGGTGCCGAGGATCTGCTGACGTTGCGCGCCCAGCGGGTCATGATGGAAGCCGACGCCATCGTTTTCGATGCGCTGGTGCCGCAGGCGATCGTTGATATGGGCCGCCGCGATGCCGAGCGCCTTTCGGTCGGCAAACGCAAGGGTTGCCATTCGAAATCGCAGGAAGAGATTAACGATCTGCTGGTCCAGCTTGGACGCCAAGGCAAGCGAGTCGTGCGCCTGAAATCCGGCGATCCGCTGGTTTATGGCCGGGCAGGCGAAGAGATGGCGGCGCTGCGTGCGGCAGGCATCGGCTACGAGGTCGTTCCGGGCATCACCTCCGCTTTGGCTGCCGCGGCCGATTTCGAGCTGCCGCTCACGCTGCGCGGCGTTGCCTCGTCGCTGGTCTTTACGACCGGGCATGACCTGACCGGCGACGTGCTGCCGGATTGGGCAAGCCTTGCCGTGTCGGGCGCGACGATCGCCGTATATATGGGCCGCACCGTCGCGGCCTCGGTTGCCGCGCGGCTGATGAATGCCGGGCTTCCCGCCGAGACGACCGTTGCGGTCGTCGAGAACGCCAGCCGCCGCGATCGCCGTCTGCTGCATGGCATCTTGCGTGATCTTCCCGACCTGCAGCATCGTGACGAGTTGACCGGACCGGTCATGGTCATTATCGGCGATGCGGTCGCAGGCGCCAATTTCGAACTGTCCGAGCCGCTGGTGCGCCATGAGGCGACCGCGCCGGAATTTGCAAGGAGCTAAACATGGTCGACAAGGTTCTGACCGCCAACAGGCTGACGGACGGCGTGGCCGTATGGCTGAACGCCGGCGGCGAATGGGTAACCTCGCTGCAGGGTGCGCTCGTTGCCCGCCATGCCGAGGCCGTGACCGCCTTGGAAGAGATCGGCAAGAAATCCTATGCCGAGAACAAGGTCGTTGACGTCGCCGTCATCGAAGTTCAGGAAACCAACGGCGTTTTATGGCCGCTCCGCCTTCGCGAGCGCATCCGCGCCCAGGGCCCGACCATGGAATATGCGCCGGGCTACAAGCCGGCGGATCCCGAATTCATTGCAGTCTGAGGAAGCTGATGTACCGTTACGACGAATTTGACCACGCCTTTGTCGCCGAGCGCGTCGAGCAGTTTCGCGACCAGGTTCAGCGCCGACTGTCCGGTGAGCTTGCCGAGGATGCGTTCAAGCCGCTGCGCCTGATGAACGGCGTCTATCTACAGCTTCATGCCTATATGCTGCGCATCGCGATTCCTTATGGCACGCTCTCCTCGCGCCAGATGCGTATGCTCGCCCATATCGCCCGCACCTATGACCGCGGCTACGGCCACTTCACGACCCGCCAGAACCTGCAGTTCAACTGGCCGAAGCTCTCGGACATGCCGGATGTGCTCACTGACCTGGCAACCGTCGAGATGCACGCGATGCAGACCTCTGGCAATTGCATTCGCAACGTGACGGCCGATCATTTCGCCGGCGCCGCCGCGGACGAAGTCGCCGATCCGCGCCCCTATGCGGAAATCCTGCGCCAGTGGTCGTCCGTGCATCCGGAATTCTCCTTCCTGCCGCGCAAGTTCAAGATCGCCGTAACCGGCGCCGAGCGCGACCGCGCCGCGATCCAGGTCCACGACATCGGCCTGCACCTGAAGAAGAACGACAAGGGCGAGATCGGTTTTGCCGTCTATGTCGGGGGTGGCCAGGGCCGCACGCCGATGATCGCCAAGCTGATTCGCGACTTCCTGCCGGAAGAGGACCTTCTTTCCTATACGACCGCGATCATGCGCGTTTATAACCTGCACGGCCGCCGCGACAACAAGTACAAGGCGCGCATCAAGATCCTCGTGCACGAAACCGGCGCCGAAGAACTGGCGCGCCAGGTCGAGGTTGAGTTTGCGCAGCTCAAGGATACCGAGCTGAAGCTGCCGGAAAAGGACGTTCAGGCGATCACCGCCTATTTCGCGCCGCCCGCGCTGCCCGAGCGTGCTGAAGGTTGGGAGAACCTTGCCCGCTGGAAGAAGGCCGATCCGGCTTTTGCCCGCTGGGTGCTGCAGAACGTGGCGCCGCACAAGAACCCCGATTACGGCATGGTGACGATCTCGCTGAAGCCGATCGGCGGCATTCCGGGCGATGCCTCCGACGCGCAGATGGATGCCGTTGCCGCTATCGCCGAGGAATATGCCTTCGACGAAATCCGTGTGAGCCACGAACAGAACCTCATCCTGCCGCATGTGGCGCTGGCCGATCTGGAAGCCGTCTATCGCGGCCTGGTCGCGGCCGGTCTCGAAACCGCCAATGCCGGCCTCATCACGGATATCATTGCCTGTCCCGGGCTGGACTACTGTGCGCTCGCCAATGCGCGCTCCATTCCGGTTGCGCAGGAAATCTCCAGGCGGTTCGGCGATCCGGCGCGTCAGGCCGAGATCGGCGAGCTGAAGATCAAGATTTCCGGCTGCATCAACGCCTGCGGGCATCACCATGTCGGCCATATCGGCTTGCTGGGCGTCGAAAAGAAGGGTGCCGAACTCTACCAGATCACTCTTGGCGGCTCCGGTGACGAGCACACCTCGATCGGCGAGATCATCGGCCGGGGCTTTGAACCGGACAAGGTGACGGACGCGATCGAGACGATCGTCGATACCTATCTCGGCTTGCGTCAGGCCCCATCGGAAACCTTCCTCGCCGCCTACCGCCGCGTCGGACCGCAGCCCTTCAAGGATGCGCTCTACGGCGCGGCTGCGGAAGCGGCATAAGGAGGGGATGATGAGGAAGATCTGGAGAGAAATCGGTTTTGCCGCCAGCGATCCCTGGGTGATCGAAACCGAAGAGGTGAAAGCGGAGGGCGATCAGAAGCCGCTGCTCGGCCTCGACGAATTGATTGCAAAGGCTGGCGAGAGCAACGATGTCGGCCTCGGCGTGCTGATCAAGCCGGCCGACGACGTCCGCAAGCTTGAGCCGTACCTCGATCGCCTCGATATCGTCGCCGTTGCCTTCCCGGCATTCAGCGACGGCCGTGCTTTCAGCCATGCCTCGCTGCTGCGCGAGCGGCTGGGTTATGCCAAGGAACTGCGGGCTGTGGGCGATGTGCTCATCGACCAGATCCCGCTGATGCTGCGCGTCGGAATTGACAGCTTCACCGTGACCAACGAAACGGCCCTCAAGCGCCTTTCCGAGAACCGGCTGCCCGGAATTCCGTATCATTATCAGCCGGGCTGCGCGTGACGCGGAGGCCGGCAAGGGCTATAGTTGGCGCCGTCAGGCGAAGCCGGCGGCATAATGCCGGCTCGCCGTCTCTGATGACGGAAGCGATGCAATGAAACATTTCGAAGTTGCGGTGATCGGCGGCGGTCTCGCCGGCATGGTGGCCGCGATCGCACTGGCCCGCGGCGGCCGTAGCGTGGCGCTGATTGCCCCTACCGCAGCGACCGGGGACCAGCGCACGACGGCGCTGATGGATCAGTCGATCCGCTTCCTCGATCGCCTTTCTCTATGGGACAAGCTGAAGCCCGAAACCGCGCCGCTGAAGAGCATGCGCATCATCGACGCCACGAATCGTCTGCTGCGTGCGCCAGCCACGACCTTCCGCGCCGTCGAAATCGGTCTTGACGCCTTCGGTTACAATTTCCCGAACAAGGCTCTGACCGGCGTGCTTGAGACGGCCGTCGCCATCGAAGGCAATATCACGCGATTCACCTCTTATGCCGACAGCATCGACATAGGCGAGAATGCCGTTTCCATCGCGCTCGCAGGCGGCGAGGTTCTGTCTGCGGATTTCGCCGCCGGCGCCGACGGCCGCAAGTCGAAGCTTAGGGAAGCAGCCGGCATTGGTGCCCGCAACTGGTCCTATCCACAGTCGGCCATGGTGCTGAACTTCGGCCATTCGCTGCCGCACGAAAACATCTCGACGGAATTTCACACCGAGAGCGGCCCCTTCACTCAGGTACCCTTGCCAGGCAATCGCTCCAGCCTCGTCTGGGTCCAGGATCCGTCGGATGCCGCCGCCGGCCTCGAATTGTCGCTTGCTGAATTGAGCAATGTCGTCGAAGGGCGGATGCAGTCGATCCTCGGCAAGGTGAGCGTCGAGGAAGGCGTACAGGTCTGGCCGCTTTCGGGCATGATGGCGCACCGCTTCGGCAAGGGCCGGATGGCGCTGATCGGAGAGGCCGCGCACGTCTTCCCGCCGATCGGGGCGCAGGGCCTCAATCTCAGCCTGCGCGATATCATGGCGCTGGCAGATATTCTCTGCCACCGCGCCGAAATACCGACACCGGCCGATTCGGGCGATCGGTTCGACCGAAGGCGCCGCGCCGATATCATGACGCGAACGGCGAGCGTCGATTTGCTGAACCGCTCGCTTCTGTCTGGTTTCCTGCCGGTCCAGATGCTGCGCGCTGCGGGCCTTCACATCCTCTCGGCATTTCCGCCGCTTCGCAGCGTCGTCATGCGCGAAGGCATCGAGCCGGGCGGCGGCTTCCGCGATATTCCAAGCGCCTTACGGGAAAAGTTCAGCCGAAGGAAAGCGTGATCCGCCTTAGCCGATCTGCATCAGGATCGGAAAAGTCTGCTGGAACCAGATGGCGGCATCGCTGACGAATCCGAATATGAAGGCGAGCCCTGTCAGCACGAGGAAGGCGCCCGTGATTTTTTCGACGGTGCCGAGATGGCGGCGGAAGCGCGCCAGAAAGTTCATGAAGGCGCCGGAGAAGCCGGCGGCGATCCAGAATGGAATGGCAAGGCCCAGCGAATAGACGGCAAGGAGCCCGGCGCCAGAGCCAACCGTCTCGCGCGATGCCGCGACCGCCAGAATGGCGCCGAGCACCGGCCCGATGCAGGGCGTCCAGCCGAAGGCGAAGGCAAGTCCCATGATATAGGCGCCGGTCAGCGTCGCCGGCTTGCCGCCGCTCTGGAAGCGGGCCTCGCGCGCGAAAAGCCCGATTCGGAAGACGCCGAGGAAATTCAGCCCCATGAGGATGATGATGAGGCCGCCGATCTTCGCCAGAAGATCCAGATGCTGGCGCAGCAGCATGCCGATGCTGGAAGCCCCGGCGCCGAGCGCGACGAAGACCGTGGCGAACCCGAGCGTGAAGAACAGCGCCGAAAACAGCACACCGCGCCGGAAATCGGGCGCAACTGCAACAGTATTGCCACCGCGGAACTGCTCGACGGAAATACCTGCCATATAGCAGAGATAGGGCGGAACGAGGGGAAGCACGCAGGGGGAAAGAAAGGAGAGGGCTCCCGCAAGCAGGGCGCTCAACAGGGAAATATCGGCAATCGACACGCATTCTCTCCGGCTGCAATCCGGCGGATGTTTAGCGCCGCAACCCGCCGATTGCCAATCACCTTTTCGCGCTCCGGCAAGAAATGTGCCTAACGCGGCGAAAAAGGGAGATTTTTCGGTTGACCGCAATAGGTCGCCTGCATATGTTCCGCGCACTTCCGGCCGGGGCGGTCTTTCAGTCCAAGGCATCAAGGGAGAGCGTAGCTCAGCTGGTAGAGCAACTGACTTTTAATCAGTAGGTCCCGGGTTCGAGCCCCGGCGCTCTCACCAAGGATTTCAATAACTTGGTGAGAATTCATATCTTTAGTGACTGCTCCAGTCGCCACCGAGTCGCCACGGCAGGCGAGATAACTGTCTTATGGCGCGCGCCCTGAGGCGTCGCCTCGTCCAACGAATCTGACCGTGCCGATTTAAACAAAGTACCAATTTCCGCGCGTTTCACCTACTTTCCGGGCATCAACTGGAAACAAGGAGGTGCCGATGCCGCGAAACATTCGCGTGAAAGAAGCCGCGTTCTATCTTGGCCTGTCGAATCGACGCTAGACAAGCTTCGCCATTTCGGGGGCGGGCCACGGTATTACAAACTTGGCCGCGCCGTGATCTACGATACCGCGGATCTTGACGCATGGAAGGCTGAACGAGCCCGCACTGAAACGTGGGTCGGCGCCAACGACAACGCGCGGGCGGCGAGGGCCGCCTAGCCGTCCTTTTCTGGACAATCGCGTCGGTAACACCGACAATACTCGCAGCTACATCACATCACCATTTTGCCGACCGGCTTCGCCGGCGAGGAGGATTTCTTGCGCATTTCAGCAGCTATCAAAGGCCCATCGCTGGCCGAAGTTCTTGCATTCACAATGATCGAAGATTCCGACGACGTAGCCCGCGTAGAGCGTGCTGCCGCCAATCGTATGTCGACTGTCCGCGGGTGGGTCGGCTGGCGGGTGATCGCCGCAGAGATGGATGCGGATGAAGACGACCTTTGGCGCGTTAAGGTCTTTTGCGATCCGGCCGGTGGCGGTTACCGGGAAATGACAGTTCTCCAGTTCCTCGTCAGTCAAGACAACAAGCGACGTTCTCACCGATTTGAATCCTTCCTCGCAGCATGTGGAATGAAGGCGATTGGCGATACCGATGAACTCGGTGGCAGGTACTTCGCGACCCGGAGCCGTGGCCGAGCAGCCTCCGACTTCGGCCCTCTGACCAATGCTCTCGTGGGCTGATCCATGGTGAGAGTGATGAACATGGAATCTGCCGCCAGGGTTGGTGGAGGAAAGATGGAACATGTCGCTACGTTCGACCTGCAACTCACCGATGATGTTGCCGTGTACGGCATGCGTCTCCTCCGCCATCCGTCTGGCGGGCATGTGACGTATGCGCCCACAGCGCTGGGTGGTCGCCGCTCGGTGACATTTGCCCGTCCACTCGCTGAGGCCATCACCGCCGCAGCTCTTCAATCTTACTCGGAGCACAACACCGCCAATGGCACCAATTCCGAAGCTTAAGCCTGCTCCTGCCGCTTCCTTCGATGAAGCGGCGATCCGAACCCACGTCGAGATGCTCCATGGCCTTGCTGATGGCATTGATGGTCTTCTTGTCACCTCCGCTTACTATGCAAATCCAACTGGCGACAGCGATGCGCCTGGCACTGTCACCCATCATCCTGTCGGTGACGTCGACGGGATGATTGATGCGATTATGGCGCATGCAATCCACACCTAACGCGAATGTCTTCACTGGCCTGCAGGTGATGCGAAATGGGCTAGCCCGCGGCTCGCGTGGAAAAGAGACTGACATTGTCGCCCTGCTCGGTCTTGTTGTTGATCTTGACGGAGATACGGGCAAGGCAGGTGACATGCCGGTGGAGCCGAACGCCGTTCTCGAGACATCGACCGGAAACTATCAGCCCTTCATACTCTTCGATCGCGCGACATCGCCAGCCGAAGCAAAGCCCTTGAGGAGGCAAGGGTGGCGGCATTCAGGCTTGCCAAAGGAACGGCAGCGATCCTCGCCGAGCCCGACGATGTCCCGAACAATTTGTCGGAGGCGATCTACAATTTGCCCGATCCCAAACCGAAATGGAGCAAGTGAAATGACTGCAACCGGCTTCATCAATGAGAAATTCGCTTCCGCCGATTTCGAAGCTTCGGCAAATTACCGCCTCGCTGCCAATGACAATACATCGCCGATCGAACCACTTCGCCTCCTCGCCAACCTTGCAGCATCAGGAGCTCTGACGGACGATGAGCGCGACGCCGGCGAGATCCTGCACCGTTTGGCAAAGGCTAGCCACTCCGAACTCAAAGGTCCGGCGACTATCAATTGGCGTGATGCAGACGGCAAGTGGTCGCTCGTGTCCAAGCCACGACTTGCTCTACGGGAGATGGTGGACAAGGCAATGGTTGCGATCAAAACGTCGAAGCGTGAGCGTGAGCGTGAGCGTGCGGTGCGGATGGCGCTCGTGATAGATGAGCCCCGCGCCGACATGGATCGCACTCACCAGATCACCGCCGGCGTTGCTGACGTCTCCCGTCACTGGTGGGGAGCCAAGGCGAAGGCTAAGGCCCTGTCCGGAAAGGTGTCGGTTGCCAGGATATCGCTCGGCGAAAACGACGCCACGTCAGAACGCCTGGTCGCTGCAAACGACAATTTCGAAACCGTCCATGGCGCTCGTCGTTCTGCCTTCGATGTTCTCGCCAAGAGAAAGCAACTGGACGAGGACGTTGGAATGAATGAACTCCTATTCACAGCGGGCCGTCTGTATCAGCAGGATCACCATTCGGCGGGACTCGAGCCTCTTGGCGCCATCGATTACTCACGGCCGATGGTTGATGGTGCCGGATCTCAACTTATTTCCGAACGCTCTGCTATTGCTAAGGATCGGTTTCGCGCCGCAAGACCGTCAATAGGCAGTCGCTACGGCGCTGTGGTCGACGCGGTCGTGCTTGAAGGCAAGACGCTGCTTGATGCGGGAAGGGCACACTGTGGATACGTCGGTAAGGACACTGCTACAGCTGCAGCTAAGGAGCGGCTTAACGCTGGCCTTCGTGTTCTCGCTAGCGTTTACGGCCTGACGCGACGAGCCGCATAGGTATCCGGATATCGCCGGACGCCTATGCTATACTTATAACCAAGATCAGAAATTCGACCCGGCCACCGCGCCGGGTTTCTCTTTTTCGGTGCGCAGCTTCATTTGCGACCGAGCCCGAGCCAGCGATGAGCGCGGGTAACCCATTGCCCCATCACCTACCGCCACTTCGGCGCGCGTTTGGCGTTGTACATGAGTTCGCACGCGGTCGCGAACGGACCAAATAACCGGAGTAGCCTCGTTTCTTCTTCATCGTCCAATCGATGTCGCGAGCAGAACTCCGTCACCGACCAGACCTTTGTTGCCATATTCGAGTCCGCAATTTCCGGCTCAATGCGTTTCATAGAAATCCTCCCACCCCTAATGGGAGAACACTACTAAAGTCTAATTTAGAAGCAAATTAAATAACAATGCGGGCGCGATTTTTGTTGCGCTGCAATGCCATTACCTGGCGCGCCTCCTCCGCGAAAGGTAATCGTGCGGCAGGTCGAGCTTCAGTGCTCCCTGCCGCTTTTGCTGTCTACTTCAGTCGACCTGCTGCCTTGTCGGCCGCGTCGCGATCTGAGCCATGTTGCTTAACGATGCGTCTCGCATCCTCGTTTGATATGCCGTGCTTCTTGGCGAAGTACGTGACCTCGTAACGTCCGCCTACTGCTACCCTGTTTCGATCTACGGCACCGCGCTTGCTCTTGTCGTCTGCCATCACAGGCCTCCTCCACTGCAGGTGCTGAACGTATGGCGCAATCCAAGGTTCCGGACCACGGGTCGAGTGAGGCTAAGGATTATCGCAGATGGTACGGCCTCAAGGCCTGGCGAGATGCGCGGCACGTGCAGTTATCCAGGCAGCCGCTTTGCGAACGTTGTCTCCAATCGGAGACCGTTGCCGAAGCCACGGTCGTAAACCATCGCATTCCGCACAAAGGGAACTGGCCGCTGTTCATCGATCCTGAAAACCACGAGAGCGTCTGCGCACCACATCACGATGGCCTGATCCAGCGCGAGGAGAAGCGCGGACACGTGATCGGATGCGACGTCGATGGCCGTCCGCTCGACCCGGCTCACCCTTGGAACCGATGACGGAGGGGGTGGAGCGCGAGGTCCGGCCGACCGGCCTCCGTACCCGTCTCCTTCGTTCGCACCGAGAATAAATTTGAAGTAGGGGGATGTTCGCCATCCCCATAGGTGATGAACGTGAACGATAGCGAATCCCTTGTCCAGCATGAGCCAGATTGGGCATCGAGCTACGTCGATCCCAGTGATGCCGAAGAAGCTAGCCGGCAATGGCAGGCGGTCATGTCGGATCTTTCGGCAGCCGGCACTATTGCTGACGCCAACGGGCATACAGGCGTCGACGATAGGCGAAGCCGACGCTGATTGTCGATATGCTTCCGGTTCATCGATCCTGCTGATCGACCTCTGCGTTTCAACAACTACCACTGGGTTCTCCCGCTTCGTTATCATGCGCGTGGCGCTTTGCGGCCGGCATGAACATCGCCAATCGTCAAGTTAATTTCGGGTACTGAGCGTTTAACTGTGTTAGATTACTTCAGGGGCGAAATATTGCCGATCTCTAAAGATCAACCTTCGAGATACGTGGATTTGTCGCCTATGGTCCATAGGCCCGTTGAGCGGATTCGCGATAACACAAATGAGGAGGAAAATAATGGCCGATTTTAGAGACCGCAAAAAGGCAATGGAAGACCAATACTTCCAGGACGCCGAGAGGACCCTCAAGCTCAAATCTCGTCATGACAGGCTTTTGGCGAAGTGGATCGCAGGCCTCATTGGTCGGGATGACGTTGCAGGTTACGCTGATGAAATCACTGATGCCCGCTTCAAAGGTGGTGGGGACGCTGGAGTTCTCTCGAAAGCTCTAGCTGATCTTCAAGCGGCAGGTCACAGTATCAGCGAGCAGGGCGTCGCAGCGAAGATGCGCGAATTTATGGTCGAGGCCGCTGAACAGCTTTGAGCACGGCCATACGTCATCCTCTCCTCGTTTGAGGTCAAACGCCCTGCAATGATTATGGAAAGCTCCCGCCCGAGCCACATCTGACATGGCGCAACTGCAGCGCAGGGTCAAGCCGGTCCATGTCCAAGCCTCCCCAGTCAAAGCCTCTCCTCAGCGATGCCGATGCGCCGGTTCGATCCCGGCCGCGCAAGCGCTGTGATCCAGCGCAGCCGAACCTACCCCTTGATCCCATGCCTGTACGCATCGAGCCTTGTCTGGCGCTCACAAAAGCGAAGCCGCCAAAGGGACCTGACTGGGTCTTCGAAACTAAATGGGACGGGTATCGCCTCGCGGTGCACATAGAACCGAAGCGCGTCCGGATCATCACCAGGGGCCGGCATGACTGGACACATCGCTTTCCTGCGATCGCTGAGGCCGCCAAGCAGCTCGGCGTGGCGACGGCAATCCTTGATGGCGAGGCAGTCGTTCTCGATGAACAGGGAAGGCCGAATTTTGGACTGCTGCAGCAAGCACTCGGTGGCCGGGGCGGCAAGCGCAACTCAGGTGAAGCACTCTTCATGGCGTTCGATCTGCTCTATTTCGATGGTCGTGACCTGACCGAAATGGAGCTGTCGGCGCGACGCCATCTGCTCGAAGGGCTGATCACCGGCCAGGAGCGCGATATTCGACTTTCCGAAGAGGTCGAGGCCGACGGCGCGCAGCTGCTCGCCGCTGCCTGCGAGCATGGCCTGGAAGGCATCATTGCGAAGAATCGGCACAGCACCTATCGCTCCGGCCGCCTCGGCGATTGGGTGAAGGTGAAATGCGAGCCTTCAGGGTCTTTGGTTTCGGCTCCCTTGCAAGTTCTCTCAGGGCCTCCCAGATCGCCAGTAGATCTGATTCGGAAAATAGATAATCGCGACCGAACCGCGAGCAGCACCCATATTTCTTGGCAATCTTTATGAGGCCACGATTGCTCAGCCGCAGACGCTCTGCGGCCTCGTCTGCTGTGTAGATAGCATCGATTTGTATGATGGGAGCCATCAGCACCTCCACAAATGAGTAAACCTTACCGCCGGCACGAATGCCGAAAGCCGCTCGAGGTCTCCTCTGTGGCGGTGTGCGGATTGGTGGGCCGCAGCTGAAAGCTAGCCGTGTCGCGGGAGGGTGATCAAGACTTTGTCGTTGGTTCCGGATCCACCGGATGCGGGTGTGTCAAGCTTGGCCCATGGCACATCACCCACCCGCACCGGGAGGCGCGTCATTCACGAGATACTCGCGATATTGAACGGTTTGGGTGTCGTCAGAGTCGATCGACTTGCCAGTGGGCGTCACGAGCCGAACGCCAGGGCCACCGGAGCCCGAGTAATCACCGTCTAGGAAGGCGATGCCGGCGACCTCCAATGCGCGCTGCAATGCATCCATGGTCGATTGCTTCGCGTCGGCTCCGTTCTCTATTCGATTGACAGTATTTGCGGTCACGCCGGATTTCGCAGCGAGATCTCGTACTCCCCACCCAAGCGCTGCGCGCGCCATTTTCACTTGTACGCCCCTCATTTTATGTACCCTGTACAAATGCGTGTTGACATGGAACCGAATCCATATATGAATAGGGACACTGTACAAATACAGCAGGACAAAAGCAACGAGGAGCACGACATGACCCCGCATACCAAGATCAGCGCGAACGACAGAACTCTTTTGCCGCGCGGTCTCATCGCAAGACGACGCTTCGCAAATCCTGACTATGAAATGAACTTTATGATTGGCCAGCCAGTGACGATCCTCTGCACCGGCGAGGCGGCCGTGGTCGCTGGAAGGATCCAGATTGTTGGCTGCTTGGACGAGTACATTGTCGAAATCGTAGACGCGGATTGTGATCCGCTCCGAGTGTTCGAACATCAGATTGCATAAGTTTCCATCCCGCCGGTCCATCACCCGGCAGGTGAGGCGGTGCGCGTGAACCGCACCGCCGGCCGTTGGCTCATCCGCTCTAGGAGGGCAGACGGCTCTAAGTTACCAATGGCCGGCGCGGTCACCACCTGCGCCCACACCAGCAGCGCGCCGGCCGGTTCTATTTGCAACCACCGCGACAGCCGTCGACCTCACCAGTCGGCGGCTTTTCTGCTTTCAACCATATCTTCTATTACAGACGCCGTGGGTACACTTGAAACATGCTCCTACCGATAATCGTCACGATCACCACGATCACCACGATCACGATCACTTCTGGATGATGACGAGGCTTCTAACCTGTCCAAAGTTTGCAGTAGAATGTCGGCACAAACCTTTGTCGGTTCGTCATCGGCACACTTGATGTCGATTTTGACGTCGCCATCCACGATGTGAAAATGCGCGGCCTTTGACGGCGGCGGCGGTCGACGATCACGCATTCCGTTCTCCGCGCCAATCAGAGCGCTGGCGACCATCATCTGAGGGGGCTGCTTGAGCGGCCGGAGGAGTGGCTTCAGGCGCCGCTGTTGGATTGTCTGGCGGCCGAGGCGGCGTATCGGTGGGTTGCTGGGCGAAGCTTGCGCCAGCAGACAGTGCTAATGTTACGGCTGTAATGGCAAGGATGGGTTTCATTTATGAATCCTCGGATTTCGCACGTAAAGGAACGCACCGCAGAGAGGTTGGTTGCGAATGCGGCGTCTCACCGCCAATAGCGATAACCTTGAGGCGCCGATGACCTCCCCATCAAGTAACCAGCAGTGAAGGCGAGAGTGCCGATAGCCAGGACGATGCTCGTCGCTGTGTATGGATGATCCGCGGCGCCGACCGCCGCGGCTGTCGCTTCACGGCTCACCGCGTCAGTTGCGCTCCTGGCTACCTTTCGGGCGCCGGTCGGTGGTTCTGTTGGCGTGCCGGTGAAGCCAGTTTTGAGTTCATTCGCCATTTTGTTCCTCCTTGTTGGTAAAGGAAAAACTGGCGGCGGGGAGGGATGTTCCGATGATATGGTCTGTTAGCTATTTCTTAAGTATGCGGGTGCACTCTCGATCCGTCCCGGTAGTCATGAGGCCGGGGCAAGATATGCATGCGGATATGTTTTGAGTTCCGAAATTACCAGGTCCGTTGCTTCCAAGGCAGCGGACCTTTTTTGGTCAAGGTATTGTCTCTAGCGCCCGTCAAAAAAGGGCGACCTAGCGTAGCAGGGGTTGACTTGGAGTGGAGCCGATACTCACCGCCCTTCTTCGCGAAGAGCGTCCATGCTCGCCTCATATTTCGCGACCGCAGTTTCGATCTGAGTCTTTGCCAGCATAAAGCGGCCGCCTAGCTTATCCATGCGCTCCTCATATCCAACGCCCGCCGTCCGCATCTCGTCGTTGTCGATGCCGATGTCGTACCAGAGGTGGGTAGCGCCGAAGGGTTGCCGGCCACGCTTCGCCGCAGCGAGATACTCAGCCAGTGCTCTTGTTTCAGGGCCAGCCCTGCCAGCATCAATCACTGAACGCAGCCGAGCTAGCGCATCCGCCCGCTTGCCTCGATGGAGTAAAGTGCGACACGAGTGTTCCGATCTTGATGCGCTTCTTAGCAACACCGCGGCCGCCGGCGCCTGGGCGGTATTCAATGATCCACGACTTCGCGCCGGTGGGCATGACTTTCAGTCCGAAGCCTTTCAAAGTCGCATCATAATAGACGACTGGCTTGTCGCCAGAGGTGATATCCGCCAGCGCCTTGCGGCTAATCTTGATTTGTCGGCAAGTTGTCCCTCTCTTCTTCACAGTCGCCACCGAGTCGCCACCGAACGCGGAAACAAGGTGAAACATCGTAAGGCTTCATTCTCTGATATAAGGGAAAAACGGCGAAAAAACAACATGTTGCGAAACTCAAGGAAACTCGGTGAAACACAGCGCGGCTGACTTTTAATCAGTAGGTCCCGGGTTCGAGCCCCGGCGCTCTCACCAAAATCAGCAATGAGATCCAGATAGACCTCAAGAGCGTTAGGCTTGGCGGAAGCTCAGTCCAGCGGATGTTTTGCTCCCGTTCATAATCGGGATGTTAATGTCGATCTCCAATGTCTGAGGAGATCGACAGATGCGCGTAACGCAGATTCTTATGGGGCTTGCCGCTGCGGCCACGCTAATGACTGCCCCTGCAACCAGCTTTTCCCAGGATTTCGAGTTCTACATAGGAAGGGATCAGCCACGGTATTACTATGATGACGACGACTATGAGCGGCCAAGGTATAGGTATGATCGGCAGCGTCCGCGGTGGCGTCAGTGCACACCCGGCCAGGCGCTCAACATATCCCGCCGATATCTTCGAAACCCGAGAGTTGCGAGGACATCGTACGATTCCATCGTCATAATTGGCCGCGGCAGAGTTAACGAGCGGATTCGCATGGTTTTTGGAACAGAGCCCGGTTGCCCGCGGATCGGCTAACGAGAAACCGTGCATCCGAAGATCAAGCCCGCCGCCTAGCGGGCTCTTTTATGGGAGCCGCCCGGGTCGCGGAGACCCGGCATCAGGCCTCGTATGGTCCACGTGCCGGATCTCCTTTTGCCGTAGCGGGGAGGGGTGCTCTACGGCCCAATGATATTGATCGGCTGCTGCTGAGGCGGTCCATCTCAATGGACGGGTAAGGATAACGGCCGGTAAATATCCACCGGGTGCGCTTCGATCCGGGATATCAACACCCTTTGAGCATTCTACAGCGATTGGCCGCGGGTGCTTCGCCGCGCGCTTTGGACGGCCCGGTACACCATTTGAAGATTCGAGCCTCTGGTCTGTCGTTTTTCGGATTTGCGCAAACCTTCCCAACGGCCCTGAACGCCCTAATTTCCGGGTTGTAACAAGGAGGTTGCCATGGCCGACTCTGCCAATCAGACGGTGCCGACGCGCAGGGTGTTGCGCGGCAGGCCTTACAGCATGAGCGAATTCGCCCGGAAATACCGTTTGGATGAAAAGGAGGCCAAGCGGCTTTACGAAAAATTCGGACCGTCGGCGACCGAACTCGATCTCCTGATGGCCGCCAAGCGCAAGCCGCCGACGCTGCCGCTCGATTTCGACGCCTGATGAGAACGCGCACCGGGGGCTGCCTCTGCGGCGCGGTCAGATATGAGGTGAAGGGCGAGCCGCTTCGCGCCGGCCTCTGTCATTGTGCGGACTGCCGCAAGGAGAGCGGCTCGGCTTTCGTCACGTTCGCCGTGTGGCGCCGCGAAGCATTCGACCATTCCGGTCCGGCTGCGACATATCAAGGCCGCAGCTTCTGCCCGGTATGCGGGGGGCGCCTGTTCTGCCTGACGGACGAGGAAGCAGAACTCCGGCTCGGCTCTCTCGACGACGCGCCAATGGAGATCGCGCCGCTTTACGAGATCTGGATCAAACGCCGCGAAAGCTGGCTGCATCCGCTGCAGAGGACTGACCAATATCAGGAAGACGCCGGCTAAAGCGGATTTTCATTACCAAGATTTAATTGCACATTTTCGTCATTCCATGCGAATGCGCCTCTAACGCTAATTTCCGGTTCATCTTCGCTATGACTATCTGGATGGTGAATGGAAACAGGCGCTCTCATTTTGATTTGAGGATTTTATGGACGATTCCCCATCTGGGATTGGCGCGAAGGGTGCAGCAGCCAATGCGGATCTTGCCGCAGTCCTCGCTGTATCCGGCAAGCAAGGCAAGGGCCGTCGTTGGCGCGGGCGCCTTATCGCTGCCGTCGTGTTGGTCGCCGTCGCCGGTGCAGGCGTTTATTTCTATGCCGGTCGCAGCGGCAATGCATACAGCTATACGACACAGCCGGTAAAGCGCGGCGATCTGACGGTCCTGGTAACGGCGACCGGCTCGGTGCAGCCGACGCAACAGGTTGACATATCGAGCGAACTTTCCGGCACCGTGCGCGAGGTCAATGTCGATTACAACAGCGAAGTCAAATCCGGCGAGGTGCTGGCGGTTCTCGATACGAACAAGCTGGAAGCCGATGTGAAGAGCTCGCGCGCGAAGCTCGATTCGGCCAAGGCGAACGTGTTGAAGGCCCATGCCGACCTGCTGTCGGCGCAGGTCTCGCTGGAGCGTTTGAAGAGCCTGGTCAGAGGCAGCGTCTCGACACAGCAGAGCCTTGACGATGCGACCTACAAATACGAGTCCGCCGCAGCCACGAAGCAGATCAACGAGGCGGAGGTGCTTTCGGCCGAGGCGGATCTGCGGCTCGCTGAGGTCAACCTTGCCAAGGCCAGGATCGTTTCGCCGGTCGACGGCGTCATTCTGACCCGCTCGGTGGATCCGGGCGCGACCGTCGCTGCCTCGCTTTCGGCCCCGATTCTCTTCACGATCGCCGGCGATCTCCGGAAGATGGAACTGCAGGTCGATGTGGACGAGGCCGATGTCGGCCAGATCGCCGTCGGGCAGCAGGCGACCTTCACGGTCGACGCCTATGCGAACAAGAGCTTTCCCGCCGAAATCGAGCAGATCCGCTTTGCTTCAGAGACCACCAACAATGTCGTCACGTACAAGGCCGTGCTCTCGGTCGACAATGCCGATCTCCTGCTGCGCCCCGGCATGACAGCAACGGCGGATATCACCGTGGAGGCCGTTAAGGATACGCTGATGGTACCGAACGCGGCGCTGCGCTATGCGCCGCCGGAGGCCGAATCGCGCGGCGGACGCGGCATCTTCGGTCTGTTCCGTCCGCCGCGCATGGGGCCGCGTTCGGGCGGCAACGGCGCTGAAGCGCTCACGGGCGCGAAACGCCGGGTCTGGGTGCTGCGCGAGGGCCGCCAGGTGCCGCTCGTCATCCAGGTTGGATCGTCGGACGGTCAGTTCACGCAGGTCACGACCGGTGAACTCAAGGAAGGCGATGCGCTTGTGACCGACGCGATGGCGCGGGCGCGATAGGCGGGCGGAAAGATGACCAGTCCACCGCTTCTCGAATTCAGGCAGGTGTCGAAGATCTACGGCCGCGGCGAGGCGGCGATCCGCGCGCTCGACCATGTCGATCTGCAGATCAATACCCATGAATTCGTCGCGATCATGGGGCCGTCGGGTTCTGGCAAGTCGACGGCAATGAATATCCTCGGCTGCCTCGATGTGCCGAGTGCCGGCGATTACGTCTTCCAAGGTATTTCCACGACCGGTTTCGGCCGTAACCAGCTGACGCTGCTGAGACGCCATATGCTGGGATTCGTGTTCCAGGGGTTCAATCTTCTTGCGCGGACATCGGCGGTGGAGAATGTCGAGCTGCCGCTGATCTATCGAGGTATTGCGGCGGGCGAGCGCCACAGGCGTGCCAAAGAGGCGCTGGGTTTGGTCGGGCTGGCGGGACGCGAACACCACAAGACACAGGAGCTTTCCGGCGGCCAGCAGCAGCGCGTGGCGATTGCCCGCGCGATCGTCACTGAACCGGCGCTGCTTCTCGCCGACGAGCCGACCGGCAATCTCGACACGAAAACCAGCGCCGAGATCATGGATCTGATGACGCGGCTGAACCGGGAGCAGGGGATCACCATCGTCATGGTTACGCATGAACCGGACATTGCGGCTCATGCTGAGCGCATACTTCGTTTCGTCGATGGAAAGCTCGAGGCAGAGATCGCGCATCAGGGCGAGGTGGACCATGTTCCTTGAAACGCTGAAACTCGCACTGCGCGCCATCAGCCGCAACATGCTGCGTTCATTCCTCACTGTGCTTGGCGTTGTCATAGGTGTCGCCGCGGTCATTGCATTGGTGACCATCGGCAACGGCACGACCGAGCAGGTCTCGTCCGAACTCTCGCGACTCGGAACCAACATGCTCTTCGTGCGGCCCGGCCAGTTCGGTCCGGGGCGCGCAAGCTCCGAGGCGAGGCGGTTTACCGTCAAGGATGTCGACGCGATACGGGATCAAGTAGGTGGCCTTCGCGCTGTCGCGCCGCTCAACCAGACGACGGCGACGGCGATCTATGGTGGCCAGAGCCACTCGACCACCGTCATGGGCACGACGAACGACTATTTCATCGCGCAGGACTGGGACATTGCGCTCGGCCGTACCTTCGAGGCGGCGGAAGAGCGCGGACGCGCCCGCTGCATTCTCGGCGAAACGGTGCGGTCGCAGCTTTTCGGTGCGGCCAACCCGACAGGGCAGCAGATTCGCGTGGGCAAAGTGTCCTGCAGCGTCATCGGCGTACTGGCGAAACGCGGGCAATCGGGCATGGGTACCGATCAGGACGATGTTGTGATCATGCCGGTGAAGGTCTATCAGCGCCGCATCGGCGGCCGGGCCAATGCCAATGTCCAGATGATCGTCGTTTCAGCCCGCGATGGCGTCGCGACCTCCAAGGTTCAGACCGAGACTGAGAACCTGCTGCGCGAGCGCCGCAAGATCATTCCGGGCCGCGAAGACGATTTCAACGTCAACGACATGACGCAGATCGCTGAAGCGATGACGGGTACGACGACATTGCTCACGGGCCTGCTCGGCGCCGTTGCCGCGATCAGCCTTCTGGTCGGCGGGATCGGCATCATGAACATCATGCTGGTGTCGGTCACCGAGCGCACGCGGGAGATCGGAATCCGGCTTGCGATCGGCGCGCTTGAAACCCAGGTCCTCATGCAGTTCCTCGTCGAGGCCGTCGCGCTGTCACTCTTCGGCGGCATCACCGGCATCGTGCTTGGAATGGGCATCGGCTTTACCGCTGTCACCTTGTTGAAGGTTCCTTTTGTCGTTAGCCCTCTGATGATCGCCATTGCTTTCGTCTTCTCGGCGGCGATCGGCATGATCTTCGGCTATTTCCCGGCCCGCCGCGCGGCGCAGTTGAACCCGATCGAAGCCTTGCGCCATGAATGAAAAAGGCCGGGCGATCACCCGGCCTCGTAAAGCTCAATTCTTGTCGAGCAATTAGAATTTCGGCAGTTCTGGGCGGTTTGCCAGTGCCTTTTCGATAACTGCCACGACGCGCTGGCGCTGTTCGCTTGCAAGAGGCAGACGAGGGGCGCGGACGCGGTCGTTCGACTGGATGGCGTAGACTTCCGCAAGCTTGATGTTCTGGACAAGGAAGGTCGAGACATCGAGGTCGAGGAGGGGACGGAACCAGCGGTAGATGGCGCGCGCTTCGTCGAGGCGACCCGCCTGAACGAGCTTGTAGATCGCGACCGTTTCCTTCGGGAAGGCAACGACGAGTCCGGCGACCCAGCCATGCGCGCCCATCAGCAGGCTTTCAAGCGCCAGGTTGTCGACGCCGGTGAACACGTCGAAGCGTTCGCCGAATGCGTTGAAGACGTCGGTCACGCGGCGAATATCGTCGGTCGATTCCTTCATCGCGACAACCAGGTCGTTCTTCGCCAATTCTTCGAACATCGGGATCGTGACGTCGACGCCATAGGCGACCGGATTGTTATAGACCATGACCGGCAGTCCGCCCGCCGTGGCAATTGCCTGGACATGCGCCAGCGTCTCGTCCGGAGCGGATTTGTACGGCACGCCCGGCAGGATCATGAAACCGCTGGCGCCGGTCTTTGCCGCAGCCTTGGCGGCAGCAGCGCCGCGCTTCGTCGAGCTTTCGCAGACCGTCATCAGCACCGGCTTCGAACCTGCGGTCGAGCGCGCGACCTTCAGGATCTCCAGCTTCTCTTCCGGTTCGAGCGTCATGTTTTCGCCGAGCGAGCCGCAGACGATGATGCCGTCGACACCTGCGTCGGCCTGCAGGCCGAAGCAGCGTTCCATTTCGGCAAGATCCAGCTCGCCGTTCTCAGTGAATTTCGTCGTTACTGCAGGAAATACGCCGCGCCACATGTTCGTCTCCTTAGCTCTGATATATCACAACAACTTGCCATCCGATTTGCGCCATGTCAATATCTGATATATCAGAGTGAAATATGGACCACCGAATGCAGAATTCACAGAGCCATCTGGCCTATCTCGCACTTGAACACGCCATTGTGACGCTGGTGTTGAAGCCGGGCGCGCTGGTGACCGAAAAGCAGCTGATCGATATTGCCGGTCATGGCCGCACGCCGGTGCGTGAAGCGATCCAGAAACTCGCTTGGCAGGGGCTTATCATCGTCAGGCCGCGGGTCGGGCTGCAGGTGGCGGAGATCAAGCCGGACGATCATGCCAATGTCATGCAGGTGCGCAGGGAACTGGAGCCCATTGCTGCGTCGCTGGTCGCGAAGCATGCAACGGACGAGCAACGCGCGGCGCTGATAGATTGCGCTCGCACGATGACCAGTTGCGCCGTCAATGGCGATCTTGCCGCCTTCTTCGCTGCCGACAAGGCATTCGATGAGATTATTGAGGAGGCTTGCCCGAATACGTTCATCACCGCGGCGCTCGGGCCTGTGCAGACACATTCACGCCGTCTCTGGTATTCGACTGCCACGCCGGATCGGATGGACCGCTCGATCGCGCTCCACGTCACCGTCATTCGCGCCATCCAGCAGGGCAAGGTGGAAGAGTCGCGGCAGGCAATGGCGGTCTTGATCGACTATCTCAGCTACAAGCCATAACCACTTCTCCTCAGCGGGGAGACGTGCCAAGCAAAGTGAGGCGATAAGGGGGATGAGCGTCGATAGGAGCTAACGTCTGAGCGACAAACGAAAATGGCATTTGCCGCATCGCCGCCTCATCCGACCCTTCGGGCCACCTTCTCCCGAGCGAGGAGAAGGGGTAACTCAACCCACGAAGGCGCGTTCGATGACGAACTCGGCCGGCTTGCTGTTGGCGCCTTCTTCAAAGCCTGCCTTTTCGAGCAGTTCCTTGGTGTCCTTCAGCATGGCGGAAGAACCGCAAATCATGCCGCGGTCGATTGCCAGGTCGAGCGGCGGAACGCCAAGATCGGTAAAGAGCTTGCCGGAGGCAATCAGATCGGTGATGCGGCCGCGATAGGCGAAGTCGTCGCGGGTTACGGTCGCATAATGGCGCAGCTTGCTGCCGACGATCTCGCTCAGCAGTTCGTCGTTCCGAATTTCTTCCACCAGGTCGAAGCCGTATTTCAGCTCCGCGACCTCGCGCGTCGTATGGGTGAGGATCACTTCCTCGTACTTCTCATAGGTTTCCGGATCGCGAATCAGGCTTGCGAAGGGCGCAACACCCGTTCCGGTCGAGAACATGTAGAGCCGCTTGCCCGGCGTCAGCGCATCGAGCACCAGCGTGCCGGTCGGCTTCTTGCGCATCAGAACCTGGTCGCCCGGCTTGATGGCCTGGAGATGCGAGGTGAGCGGGCCGTCCGGCACTTTGATCGAGAAGAATTCGAGTTCTTCGGCCCAGGCAGGGCTTGCGATCGAGTAGGCACGGAAAACCGGCTTGCCGTCTACCATGAGGCCGATCATCGCAAATTCACCGGAACGGAAACGGAAGCCCTGCGGCCGGGTCATCGTGAAGCGGAAGAGCCGGTCCGTATAGTGCGTGACGCGCAGCACCGTTTCGGCATACACATTTGCCGGAACGGCGGAGGAGAAATCTTCGGTCTTTGCTGGAGCGTTCATTCGGTATCGGATCCCGTATTCGTCGCATGATCGGTCTGATGCGAGGCAGATATTACAAATACGCCGAAAATTAAAGGCAATCCATTCTCTGACAGGCAGCAGCCACGAAATATGCATGTCATTCGCATGATTCAATGCCCTGCGTATACTTGTCGCTTTTGCGCTGGCGAAGCAGGGCAAAGGATGCATATTAGGCCAAAACGCCGCGAGCAGGTTTAAGTGGCGGCAGGCAGCACGGGGAAACATGAAGATTTTCAATTACAAGCGTGTTCCTTATGCAGAGATACGCGCCTTTTCCGTCCATATTTTGACGGCGTCCGGCTCCTTCCTCGCATTTCTTGGTGTGGTCGCTGCCGCCGAGCACCGATTCATCGACATGTTCTGGTGGTTGGGCCTTGCCCTGCTCGTTGACGGCATCGACGGCCCCATTGCCCGCAAGGTGCGGGTGAAGGAGGTTTTGCCCAACTGGTCGGGCGACACGCTCGACAATATCATCGACTACGTGACCTACGTGCTTCTGCCTGCTTTCGCGCTTTATCAGAGCGGCATGATCGGCGAGCCCTGGTCCTTTGCCGCGGCCGGCATGATCGTCGTGTCAAGCGCCATCTATTATGCCGACATGGGCATGAAGACCGATGAGTATTTTTTCTCCGGCTTTCCCGTCGTCTGGAATATGATCGTCTTCACGCTCTTCGTCATCGATGCGAGCGCCGTGACCGCCTTGAGTGTGGTGATCGCCTCGGTGATCCTCACCTTCCTGCCGATTAATTTCTTGCATCCGGTGCGCGTCAAACGTCTGCGGCCGATCAATCTCGGCGTTTTCTTTCTCTGGTCGGCGCTCGGCATGTATTCGCTGCTCATGCATTTCAATATGCCGCAGTGGGCGATCATTCTTTTCGTGATCAGCGGTATCTATCTCTATTGCATCGGTGCCGTGCTGCAGTTCTTCCCGGCGCTGGCGCGCGGCGAATAGGAGAAAAAGATGACAAAGACGCAGGCGATCGCTTTCAGCCGCAATGGCGGTCCTGAGGTTCTTGACTATGTCGATGTCGATCTGCCGCCGCCATCCGCCGGCGAGGTGCAGATCAGGCACGCCGCGATCGGCCTCAATTTCATCGACGTGTATTTCCGCGATGGAACCTACAAGGTGCCGCATCTGCCCTTCACCCCCGGGAAGGAAGCGGCGGGCACCGTGACGGTGGTCGGACCCGGCGTCACCGATTTCACCGTTGGCGACCGAGTTGCCTATGCCGGCGCCGACGGCGCCTACAGCGTGGAGCGGAATGTCGAAACCAAGCATCTCGTCAAGGTGCCGGACGGGATCAGCCTGGAAACGGCAGCCGCGATGATGCTGAAGGGCATGACCGCCGAATATCTGCTGAACCGGACGTTCAAGGTCGGTCCCGAGACGGTTCTACTTTTCCATGCCGCCGCAGGCGGCGTCGGGTTGATCGCAGGGCAATGGGCCAAGGCGCTGGGCGCAACGGTAATCGGCACCGCGGGCTCGGAAGACAAGGCGAAGCTCGCGCTCGAGCATGGCTACGATCACGTCATCAACTACCGGACGGAAAACTTTCGCGACCATGTCCGGGAGATCACCGGCGGCAAGGGCGTGGACGTCGTCTATGACTCGATCGGCCGCGATACCTTCCCGCAATCGCTCGATTGCCTGAAGCCGCGCGGCATGTTCGTCTCCTTCGGCCAATCCTCTGGTCCGATTGAGAATTTCACGATGGCGATGCTGGCGCAGCGGGGCTCGCTTTATGCGACGAGGCCGTCGCTCTTCACTTACATCGCCACGCGCGACGAACTGACCGCCTGTGCAAACGCGCTATTTGATATTGTGCTAAGCAGCAAAGTGCGTATCAATATCAACCAAACATATCCGTTGCGTGAGGTGGGACGGGCTCACGCGGACCTGGAAACAAGAAGAACTACGGGAACTACGCTGCTGATCCCATAAACGATCCGGAACGGACAGGTCGGCAGGGAGAAATGAGGGGAACGTGTCGTCATTGAATGCGCTGCCGTCCGGTGCGTTACTGTCGGTCCAGAAACTGACGAAGCTCTTCGGTAGCTTTACCGCCTGCAATGAAATCGATCTCGATATCGCTCCGGGCGAAATACACGCACTTCTCGGAGAGAACGGCGCGGGCAAATCCACGTTGGTGAAAATGCTGTTCGGCGTTTTGGAGCCGACGGCCGGCGATATCCGCTGGGAAGGCAAACCGGTTGCGATCGGCTCGCCGGGAGAAGCCAGAAACCTCGGCATCGGCATGGTCTTCCAGCACTTTTCGCTCTTCGAAGCGCTGACGGTCGCCGAAAACATCGCGCTTTCCCTCGATGACAAAATTCCGATCGGCCGGATCGCCGAAGAGGCGAGGGCATTGTCGCGCGCCTACGGGCTGCCGCTCGATCCGCACTCCCACGTGGCCGACCTTTCCGTCGGCGAGCGCCAGCGCATCGAAATCGTCCGCGCTTTGCTGCAAAATCCCAAGCTGATCATCCTCGACGAGCCGACCTCGGTGCTGACGCCGCAGGAGGCCGACAAGCTTTTCGAAACGCTGTTCAAGCTGAAGGCGGAGGGTCGCTCCGTCCTCTATATCAGCCATCGCCTGGAGGAAGTGCAGCGCATCTGCGACCGCGCCACCGTGCTTCGCCACGGCAGGGTTACCGGGGCCTGCGATCCGAAGCAGGAGACGCCTGGTTCCCTCGCCAGAATGATGGTCGGCTCCCATGTGCCGGGCGTAACCCATCCCGATCGCGCCAATGTGGGGGACGTTCAGCTTGCGGTGACGAGCCTTTCGGTCGCTCCCCGCACACCCTTCGCCACGCCGCTCAGGGATGTGTCGCTTGCCGTCCGCTCCGGCGAAATCCTGGCGATTGCCGGTATTGCCGGGAACGGGCAGGGCGAGCTTTTCGATGCCTTGTCCGGCGAATATCCGGTGGCGCAGGCGGAGGCGATCGTCATCCGCAGGAAGCCCGTCGGCTCGCAGGGCATCACCGCCCGCCGCCTGCTCGGCGCAGGCTTCGTCCCGGAAGAGCGCCACGGCCACGCCGCGGTTTCAGCAATGAAACTTTCGGACAATCTGGTGCTCGCGCGCAGCCAGTCGGACCGCAAGGCGTTCCTCGGCGGCGGCTTCCTCAAGGTCATCCGGCGCGGAGCGGTGAAAAGTGCGGCAAGACGCATTTCTGAAAGCATGGACGTCCGCAAGAGCGGCGAGGATCCCGCTGCGGGGGCGCTGTCGGGCGGCAATCTCCAGAAGTTCATCGTCGGCCGGGAGCTCGACCGCCAGCCGGCGGTCCTCGTCGTCAATCAGCCGACCTGGGGCGTCGATGCGGGGGCTGCAAGCCATATTCGCCAGGCGCTCGTCGATCTCGCACGCGCCGGCTCTGCCGTCGTCGTCATCAGTCAGGACCTCGACGAGATATTCGAGGTGGCGACCGACATCGCTGTCATCTCCGAAGGCCGTCTTTCGCCGCCGTTCCCGGCCGGCGAACTGACCCGCGAGCAGATCGGCCTCCTGATGGGTCGTCTGCATGAAAGCAGGCCCGCCGCGGAGGCCGCCGATGCGCATTGAACTCGAAAAGCGGCCGCAGGTCTCGAAACTGTTCGGATTCGTTTCGCCACTCCTGGCACTGGCGCTGACGCTGATTGCAGGCAGCGTCATGTTCGCCCTGCTTGGCAAGGATCCCATGGAGGCGCTGAATGCCTTCTTCGTCGAGCCCTTGCTGGAGGTCTGGTCGCTGCACGAACTGGCGATCAAGGCCGCCCCGCTGATCCTGATTGCTGTCGGCCTCTCGGTCTGCTATCGCTCGAACAACTGGAATATCGGTGCCGAGGGCCAATTCACCATCGGTGCGATCACAGGCTCCATCCTGCCGATCGTTTTTTACGACTGGCACTCGCCGCTCGTGCTGCCGCTGATGCTCATCATGGGGGCCATCGGCGGAGCGCTCTTTGCCGCCATTCCGGCACTCCTGAAGGCACATTTCAATACCAATGAAATCCTGACCTCGCTGATGCTGGTTTATATCGCCCAGCTCTTCCTCGATTGGCTGGTCCGCGGCGCCTGGCGCGATCCGAAAGGCTTCAATTTCCCGGTTTCGCGTGACTTTGCGCCGGAAGCGATCCTTCCGCCTATCTGGGAAGAGTCGGGACGCGCGCACTGGGCATTCATCTTCGCGATTCTGGCTGCGATCCTCGTCTGGTTCATGATGCGCTTTACGCTGAAGGGCTTCGAGATCGTCGTCCTTGGTCAATCGGAGCGGGCAGGGCGCTTTGCCGGCTTCTCCTCGAAGCGGATGATCTGGTTCAGCTTTCTGTTTTCCGGGGCGCTTGCCGGTCTTGCCGGGATTTCCGAAGTCTCGGGTTCGATCGGTCATCTGCAGCCGGCCATATCGCCGGGCTACGGCTTCACGGCGATCATCGTCGCTTTTCTCGGACGCCTCAATCCCCTTGGCATCATCGCCTCCGGCCTGGTGCTGGCGCTCACCTATCTCGGCGGCGAGGCGGCGCAGCTCTCGATCGGCGTCTCCGACAAGGTGACGCGCGTCTTCCAAGGCCTGCTGCTGTTCTTTGTGCTCTCCTGCGACACGCTGATCTTCTACAGGATCAGGATCGTCTGGTCGCGCGTGCAGGCAATCGCCGGAAAGGCGGCGCAATGATTTTCGAAGCCATCCTGCTGACGGTCATCACGGCCGCGACGCCTCTTGTCGTCGCAGCGCTCGGGGAACTGGTGACCGAGCGTGCCGGCGTCTTGAACCTCGGCGTCGAGGGCATGATGATCATGGGCGCCGTCGGTGCCTTCGCGGCTTCCCAGGCCACCGGTTCGCCTTATGTCGGACTGCTGGCCGGCATTGCGACCGGAGCCGTATTCTCGCTTCTCTTCGGCTTCCTGACGCTGACGCTGGTGACTAATCAGGTTGCGACCGGTCTTGCGCTGACGATCCTGGGGCTCGGCGCCTCCGGCATGCTCGGCGAGAGCCATGTCGGCGTTCCGGGCATCAAGGTGCCTCAAATCTATATTCCCTACCTTTCGGATATCCCCTTCATCGGACCGGTGCTTTTCCATCAGGACCTGGTCTTCTACCTGTCGATCGCGCTCGTCATCGGCATCAACTGGTTCCTCTTCAAAAGCCGCAGGGGCCTGAAGCTGCGGGCGATCGGTGACAATCACGGTTCGGCGCACGCGCTCGGCATCGATGTCATTCGCGCGCGCTATCTCGCCGTCATGTTCGGCGGGGCCTGTGCCGGGCTTGCCGGCGCGCAACTTTCGCTCGTCTATACGCCGCAATGGGTGGAAAACATGTCGGCGGGGCGCGGCTGGATCGCGCTCGCGCTCGTCGTCTTTGCGTCCTGGCGGCCGTGGCGCGTGCTTGCGGGAGGCTATCTCTTCGGCGCGGTCTCGATCGGGCAGCTCCACGCACAGGCCTTCGGGATCGGTATTCCGTCGCAGTTTCTTTCCATGCTGCCTTACGCCGCAACTATTGTCGTTCTTATCATCATTTCTCATAATCGGCGCACAACGTTGATCAACACGCCGGCATCGCTTGGCAAGGCTTTCGTGCCTGACCGGTGACGCACAACAACAAACGGGTTTCAAACTTGCAACCAACAGGGGCTAAAATGAAGAAACTAGCACTCGCACTTGCGGCAACCGCTGCGCTGGTCATCAGCGTCGGCTCGGCCGCACAAGCCGCAGACAAGACCAAGGTCTGCTTCATCTATGTCGGGACCCGCACCGATGGCGGCTGGACCCAGGCACATGAAAACGGCCGTCTGCAGGTCGAAAAGGAATTCGGCGACAAGGTCGAAACGCCTTATCTCGAAAGCGTTCCGGAAGGCCCGGATGCAGAGCGCGCGATCGAGCGCATGGCCCGTTCCGGCTGCTCGCTGATCTTCACCACCTCGTTCGGCTTCATGGATGCCACCGTCAAGGTTGCCCAGAAGTTCCCGAAAGTGAAATTCGAGCATGCAACCGGCTTCAAGGCTGCGGAAAACGTCGCGACCTACAATTCGCGCTTCTATGAGGGCCGTTACATTCAGGGTCAGATCGCCGCCAAAATGTCTAAGAAGGGCCTGGCCGGCTACATCGCCTCCTTCCCGATTCCGGAAGTGGTGATGGGGATCAACGCGTTCGAACTCGGCGCGAAGTCCGTCAATCCCGACTTCAAGCTGAAGGTCGTATGGGCCAACACCTGGTTCGACCCTGGCAAGGAAGCCGACGCCGCCAAGGCGCTGATCGACCAGGGCGTCGACATCCTGACACAGCACACCGACACCACCGCTCCGATGCAGGTGGCTGCCGAACGCGGCATCATGGCCTTCGGCCAGGCATCGGACATGATCAAGGCCGGTCCGAAGACGCAGCTGACGGCAATCGTCGACACATGGGGCGCATATTACACCAAGCGCACCAAGGCCCTGCTCGATGGCACCTGGAAATCTGAACAGATCTGGGACGGCCTGAAGGACGGCATTCTGACAATGGCGCCCTACACGAACATGCCGGACGATGTGAAGAAGATGGCCGAAGAGACCGAGGCGAAGATCAAGTCCGGCGAGTTGCACCCCTTCACCGGCCCGATCAACAAGCAGGACGGTACGCCCTGGCTGAAGGCTGGCGAGAAGCCTGATGATGGCACGCTGCTCGGCATGAACTTCTACATCCACGGCGTCGATGACAAGCTGCCGCAATAGCGAAACTGCGAAAGGCGCTCCATCCCCGGAGCGCTTTTTTCGCGAGCCGTTCCAAAATAGTAATTTACAAAAGTAATACTATATGATTTTTTCTCTCCTGCGCCGCGAGGAGCGGCATTTGGGAGAGACAATCATGAAATTGAAGAATGCACTTTTGAGTGCCACGATTTTGGCTGCCTGCATGTTCGGTTCCGCGTCTGCGGCTGAACTTGTCGTGGGCTTTTCGCAGATCGGCTCGGAGTCCGGCTGGCGTGCCGCCGAGACGACGGTGACGAAGCAGGAAGCCGAGAAGCGCGGCGTCGATCTGAAATTTTCGGACGCCCAGCAGAAGCAGGAAAACCAGATCAAGGCGATCCGCTCCTTCGTTGCACAGGGCGTCAACGCGATTTTCCTCGCGCCCGTCGTCGAAACCGGCTGGGACGACGTCTTGAAGGAAGCCAAGGAAGCAGAAATCCCGGTCATCCTGCTCGACCGCACCATCAAGGCTCCCGAAGACCTTTATCTGACGGCCGTAACCTCCGATCAGATACATGAAGGCAAGGTCGCGGGCGACTGGCTCGTCAAGAATGCCGGCGACAAGAAGTGCAACATCGTCGAGCTTCAGGGCACCACCGGCTCCTCGCCGGCGATTGCCCGCAAGAAGGGCTTCGAGGAGGCGCTTGCCGGTCACGACAACTTCAAGATCGTCCGCAGCCAGACTGGCGACTTCACCCGCGCCAAGGGCAAGGAAGTCATGGAAAGCTTCCTGAAGGCTGAAAACGGCGGCAAGGACATCTGCGCGCTTTATGCCCACAACGACGACATGGCCGTCGGCGGCATTCAGGCGATCAAGGAAGCGGGCCTGAAGCCCGGCAAGGATATTCTCGTCGTCTCGATCGATGCCGTTCCGGATATCTTCCAGGCGATGGCGGCAGGCGAAGCCAACGCCACGGTCGAGCTTACGCCGAACATGGCCGGTCCGGCATTCGACGTGCTCGACGCCTACCTGAAGGATAAGAAGGAGCCGCCGAAGTGGATCCAGACGGAATCGAAGCTCTACACGCCGGCTGACGATCCGATGAAGGTCTACGAAGCCAAGAAGGGCCTCGGTTACTAATTGACACTGGAGCCGCACCGGTCCGTCATGGGCTGGTGCGGCGCTGCCCGCGCGGGCGCGGACGTCATGTCCTGCAATTGCAAGGGCGTCAGGGTCAATATCAGGAAAATACCGAGCCATGATTCACGATATCGAGAACATTCTCGTCGCGTCCGGAATATCAAAATTCTTCCCCGGCGCCGTGGCGCTGGACAAGGTCGACTTCACGCTTCGCAAAGGCGAAGTCCACGCGCTGCTTGGCGAAAACGGAGCCGGCAAATCAACCCTCATCAAATGTCTGACCGGCGCCTATCGCCGCGATGAGGGAAGGCTTGCGCTTGAGGGCAGCGAGATCGATCCCGCCGATACGCTGGCTGCCCAGAAGCTCGGCATCGGAACCGTCTATCAGGAGGTGAACCTCCTGCCGAATCTTAGCGTCGCCGAAAACCTTTTCCTCGGCCGTCAGCCGCGGCGTTTCGGCATGGTCGATATGCGCGCGATGAACCGGATGGCGCGCGAGCTGCTGGCGCAATATGGCCTCGACATCGATGTGACGGCACAGCTCGACCGATTCTCGGTCGCCGTGCAGCAGGTGATCGCGATTGCCCGCGCCGTCGATCTTTCCGGCAAGGTTCTGATCCTCGACGAGCCGACCGCGAGCCTTGATACGCATGAAGTCGCGATGCTCTTCGGTGTCATCAATGACTTGAAGAGGCGTGGCTTAGGCATTGTCTTCATTACACACTTTCTTGAACAGGTTTACGAAATTAGCGACCGCATCACGGTGCTTCGCAATGGCAGGCTTGTCGGCACCCGGGAAGTGGCCGAACTGCCGCGGCAGGCGCTGATACCGATGATGCTCGGCCGCGAATTGGCGCAAACCGAGGAAGCCGCAAAGGAGCGGGCGCTCGCTGCCGGCAGCGTCAAGTACCGGTTCGAAGGATTTGGCAAGCGCGGCAAGGTGAAGCCGTTTGATCTCGACATCCGTATCGGCGAAGTCGTCGGCATTGCCGGCCTACTCGGTTCCGGACGCACGGAGACCGCTGAACTTCTCTTCGGCATAGAACATGCCGACAGCGGCAGGGCGGAGATCGATGGTAAGGCGGTGACGCTATCGAGCCCGCGCGCTGCGATCAGGCACGGCTTCGGATTCTGCCCGGAGGACCGCAAGACTGACGGGATTATCGGCGATCTGTCGATCCGCGAGAATATCGCGCTGGCGCTTCAGGCGCGCCGCGGCTGGGCACGACCGCTGTCGCGCGGAGAACAGAACGCCTTGGCGGATCAGTACATCAAGGCGCTCGACATCCGAACCACGGATCGCGAGAAGCCGATCCGGCTGCTTTCGGGCGGCAATCAGCAAAAGGCGATCCTTGCCCGTTGGCTTGCCACCAATCCTGATTTTCTGATCCTCGACGAGCCAACCCGCGGCATCGATGTCGGCGCCCATGCGGAGATCATCCGGCTGGTCGAGGAGCTTTGCGCAAAGGGCATGTCGCTGATTGTGATTTCATCGGAATTGGAAGAGCTTGTCGCCTATAGTTCACGCGTCATCGTCCTTCGCGACCGCGAGCACATTGCCGAGCTTGCTGGAGACCGCTTGACGGCATCCCACATCATCGACGCGATCGTCGCGGCCGAACAGAAAATGGAGGATGCATGAGTTCCTCGCTGAAGGCGCTTGCCATACGCCTGGCGCCGCAATTGATTGCGCTGGCCGTCATTCTTTTGTTGAATTTCATCATGTTCCCGCAGTTTTTTAATGTCGTCGTGCAGAACGACCGCCTCTACGGCAGTCTGGTCGACGTACTGAACCGCGGGGCCCCCGTTGCCTTGCTCGCCATCGGCATGACGCTGGTGATTGCGACGAAGGGCATCGATCTTTCCGTCGGCGCCGTCATTGCGATCTGCGGCGCGGCCGCCGCATCGTCGACCGTTTCCGGCAATTCGCTCGCCTATACGCTGATCGCGACACTCTCTGTCGGCCTGCTCTGCGGAGTATGGAACGGCTTTCTGGTGGCAATCCTGAATATCCAGCCGATCATCGCCACGCTTGTGCTGATGGTCGCCGGACGCGGTATCGCCCAGCTGATCACCGAAGGCGTAATCATGACCTTCAACGATCCGGGGCTGATCTTCTTCGGCAGCGGCTCCTTCGGCTTTCTGCCGATGCCCGTGGTAATCTGGCTGATTGCCGGTGCGCTGGTGATCCTGCTTGTCAGGCGGACCGCACTCGGCATGCTGATCGAAGCCGTCGGCATCAATCGACGCGCCAGCACGCTTTCGGGCGTTCGCACGCCTGTCCTCTTGATGGCGGTCTATATGCTGAGCGCGCTATGCGCGGCGATCGCGGGCATCATCGTGGCCGCCGACATCAAGGGTGCGGATGCCAACAATGCCGGTCTGTGGCTGGAGCTCGATGCAATCCTCGCGGTTGTCGTCGGCGGCAATTCGCTGCTCGGCGGACGTTTCAGCATCCTTGGTTCGCTAATCGGTGCGATGATCATCCAGGCGGTCAATACCGGCATCCTGCTCTCCGGTTTCCCCCCGGAATTCAACCTCATCATCAAGGCGGTGATCGTCCTGATCATTCTCATCATCCAGTCGCCGGCGCTGCAATCCGCCGCGGTCTTCTTCAGCCGCAAGCCGGAAGTCAGAGCGGAGCTGTCGAAATGAACTCGAAATACCTGCCGCTCCTGGCAACCATCGTCATCTTCGTCCTTTCCTATGCGGCCTGCGCGCTGCAGTACCCGAACATGCTCTCGACTCGCGTCGCCGGCAATCTGCTCACCGACAATGCGTTCCTCGGCATTGCCGCGGTCGGCATGACCTTCGTCATCATCGCGGGCGGCATCGATCTTTCGATCGGCTCGGTCATCGCCTTCACCGGCGTGTTCCTTGCCGTCGTGCTGCGGGACACTTCGACCCATCCGCTGGCGGCCTTCGCGCTGGTTCTCGCCATCACCACTGCCTTCGGCGGACTGATGGGTGCGGTGATCCACTATCTGAAGATGCCGGCCTTCATCGTGACGCTCGCCGGTATGTTCCTGGCGCGCGGCATGTCCTATGTGCTTTCGATCGACAGCATTCCCATCGACCACGACTACTATTCGATGCTGACCAGCATCTATTACCGTTTGCCGGGCGGCGGGCGCCTGACTTTGGTCGGCGGCGTCATGCTGTTGGTTTTCATCGCAGGCATTTTCATCGCCCACCGCACCCGTTTCGGAGCCAATGTCTACGCACTCGGCGGCGGCGTCCAGACGGCGGAATTGATGGGAGTGCCGGTCGGCCCGACGACCATCCGGATCTACGCGCTCTCCGGCTTTTTGGCGGGCCTATCCGGAATCGTTTTTTCGCTCTATACGTCTGCCGGATATTCCCTGGCTGCGGTTGGCGTCGAGCTTGACGCCATCGCGGCGGTGGTCATTGGGGGAACTCTTCTGACCGGGGGAGCAGGATTCGTGGCGGGAACCTTCATCGGTCTCCTGATACAGGGGCTCATTCAGACATACATCACCTTCGATGGGACGCTCTCGAGCTGGTGGACGAAAATCCTGATCGGCCTTTTGCTCTTTGCGTTTATCCTGATGCAAAAGGCCATCCTGTTCTTGTCCAGTTTGAACAAGAGGTACGCCTGACGGAGGACTTGTTGCGCAACCGATTGCTTGAGACACGAAGGACCGGCCGCAAGACCCGCACGAGCCACGCGCAGGTCGTGGACGAGCTCGGCAAGGCCATTGTCGCCGGAACCTATCCGGTCGGCTCGATTTTGCCCGGCGACGTCGAGCTTGCGCAACGCTTCAAGGTCTCCCGCACCGTCCTTCGGGAAACGATGAAGACGCTTGCGGCCAAAGGCATGGTCGTTGCCAAGGCGCGCGTCGGCACACGTGTAACGGAGAAGAACCTCTGGAACATGTTCGACAGCGAGATCATCTCCTGGCATTTCGACCATGGTGTCACCGAGGAATTCCTGCTGCAACTCTATGACATCCGACTTGCCGTGGAGCCTTTCGCCGCGGGCCTTGTGGCAGAACGGGCAAACGCCGATGACATCGCGACGCTGCGCGCATTGGCGCTCGATATGGCCGAGCCCGGCCATACGACGGAAAGCCTGGCGCTCGCCGACCTTAAATTCCATCTTGCCATTGCTGATGCATCTCACAACCCGTTCATGCGCACGCTTGGAAGTCTGATCGAGGCCGCGCTCGTCGGCATGTTCCGGCTGAGCACGCCGTCGTCGCAGAACGGCTTCTCCACCATCGCAGAGACGCATATGCGCATCGTCGACGCGATCGTTGCTGGAGACGTTGTCGGCGCCCGCAAGGCAATGGAAGACGTTATCATCGAAGGGCGGGAGCATATCCGAGAGGCCTATGCGGCGCTCGCCAAGGTTCCGGTCTGATTCAATTTCAGCTTTGTCGCCCGTTCGCCTTGCTGCTATGAGGCAGAGCTGAACAACGGATTTCCGGAGCCTGCCCATGGAACGCACCTGCCTTGCCGTCATTCTTGCCGCCGGCGACAGCACCCGAATGAAGTCCTCGAGATCGAAGGTGCTGCATCCGGTCGCCAACCGGCCGATGATCGCCCATGTCGTGGATGCCGTGGCAAAGGCCGGTATTTCGTCAGTCGCCGTCGTCGTCGGGCGCGATGCCGATGAGGTCGCGAAGGCGGCCAGGATCGGCGGAGTCGAGGTCGAGGCGCATCTGCAGAAGGAGCGCCTCGGAACAGGACATGCCGTCCTTGCGGCACGCGAAGCGATTGCTCGAGGCTACGACGATGTCCTGGTGACCTATGGCGACGTGCCGTTGCAGACCGAGGGACCGCTGAAGGCCGCGCGTCAGGGACTGGCAGATGGCAGCGACATCGTCGTCTTAGGCTTCCATACGGACAAGCCCACAGGCTACGGCCGCCTGCTCGTCAAGGACGGCGAGTTGATCGCGATCCGCGAGGAGAAGGACGCTACTGACGCCGAGCGTGCCGTCAAATGGTGCAACAGCGGCCTGATGGCGATCAACGGCCGCAAGGCGCTCGATCTTCTTGCGCGCATCGGAAACAGCAACGCCAAAGGCGAATACTACCTAACGGATCTCGTCGAGATTGCCCGCTCGCTCGGCGGCCGGGTGACGGCCGTCGATGCCCCGGAAGTGGAAATGACGGGCTGCAACAACAGGGCAGAACTCGCGGCGATCGAGCATTTCTGGCAGGAACGCCGCCGTCACGAACTGATGATTTCCGGCGTGACGATGATCGCGCCGGAAACAGTTTTCCTATCCCACGATACCGTCATCGGCCAGGATGTGCTGATCGAGCCGAATGTGGTCTTCGGTCCGGGCTCGGTCGTCGATGGCGGCGTGGTGATCCATGCTTTTTCCCACATCGAAGGCGCGCATGTTAGCGCCGGTGCGGCGGTCGGTCCCTTTGCACGCCTGCGGCCGGGCGCTGATCTCGGGGAGGGATCGAAGGTCGGCAATTTCTGCGAGGTGAAGAATGGGCAGATCGGCAAGGGCGCCAAGGTCAACCACCTGACCTATATCGGCGATGCGGTCATCGGCGCCGGAGCCAATATCGGTGCGGGTACGATCACCTGCAATTATGACGGCGTGAACAAGCACGAGACCCGCATCGGCGCCAACGCCTTCATCGGCTCCAATAGTGCACTGGTTGCTCCGGTCAGTATTGGCGACGGCGCCTATATTGCGTCGGGCAGCGTCATCACCCACAATGTCCCTGCCGAGGCGCTCGCTTTCGGCCGGGCGCGCCAGGAAGTCAAACCCGAACGCGGCAAGGCGATCCGCGAACGGGCACTGGCGATCAAGGCCGCGAGGCAAACCAAGGCTGAGTAACGACCGGAAATCGAAAGTGACTGGCTGACTTATTGAGAAATAACAGAAAATCGCTAGGACTGGCCTCGTTATTTTCAAAGCGTTGGGGGACATTTGCATGTGCGGCATTGTGGGGATCGTCGGCGGCCAGCCGGTTGCGGAACGTCTGGTCGATGCGCTGAAGCGGCTCGAATATCGAGGTTACGATTCGGCGGGAGTCGCCACCATCCACGAAGGCGTGATGAACCGCCGCCGCGCCGAGGGCAAACTCCTCAATCTCGAGAAGCGCCTCGACGCCGAGCCGCTGCCCGGTACGACCGGCATCGCTCATACGCGGTGGGCAACCCACGGCGTTCCGAACGAGACCAATGCGCACCCGCATTTCGTCGAGGGCGTGGCGGTCGTCCATAACGGCATTATCGAAAACTTCTCGGAACTGCGTGACGAGCTCAACGCCGATGGTGCCGTCTTCGAAAGCCAGACCGACACCGAAGTCGTCGCCCACCTGATGGCGAAATACCTGCGCGAAGGGTTTGAGCCCCGCGCTGCTATGCTGAGGATGCTGAACCGCGTGACCGGCGCCTATGCGCTCGTCGTCATGCTGCAGAGCGATCCGGGCACGCTGCTGGCGGCACGCTCCGGCCCGCCGCTTGCCGTTGGTTTCGGCAACGGCGAGACGTTTCTTGGTTCCGATGCGATCGCTCTTTCGCCCTTCACCAACGAAATCACCTATCTCGTCGACGGCGACTGTGCGGTCATTACCCGCGAAGGCGCTACGATCGTCGACTTCTCCGGCAACCCGGTAAACCGCCCGCGGCAGATTTCGCAGGCGACCGCCTATGTCGTCGACAAGGGCAACCATCGTCACTTCATGGAGAAGGAAATCTACGAGCAGCCGGAGGTGATCTCCCACGCGCTCAGCCATTATATGAATTTTGCCGAGAACACGATCGGCGCCAATGCGGCTGAGATTGACTTCAGGGCGGTCAGCAGCCTTGCGGTCTCGGCTTGCGGCACGGCCTATCTCGCCGGCCTGATCGGCAAATACTGGTTCGAGCGCTATGCTCGTCTGCCGGTCGAGATCGACGTCGCCTCGGAATTCCGCTATCGCGAGATGCCGCTGCAGCCGTCGCAGGCGGCGCTCTTTATCTCACAGTCCGGCGAGACCGCCGATACGCTCGCCTCGCTCCGCTATTGCAAGGAGAACGGTCTGAAGATTGGTGCGGTGGTCAACGTGCAGGAATCGACCATTGCGCGCGAATCCGATGCCGTGTTCCCGATCATGGCAGGCCCCGAAATCGGCGTGGCTTCAACGAAGGCCTTCACCTGCCAGCTGGCGGTCCTTGCGTCACTGGCAATCGGTGCCGGCAAGGCGCGCGGCACCGTCAGCGTCGATGAGGAAAAGGCGCTCGTCCGGCAACTTGCTGAAATGCCGCGCATCATGAGCCGCGTGCTGAATCTCGTGCAGCCGCAGATGGAAAGCCTGTCGCGCGAACTCTCCAAGTGCCGCGACGTGCTATATCTCGGTCGCGGCACCAGTTTCCCGCTGGCGATGGAAGGCGCACTGAAGCTCAAGGAGATTTCCTATATCCATGCGGAAGGCTATGCGGCCGGTGAATTGAAGCACGGGCCGATCGCGCTGATCGACGAGAATATGCCGGTCATTGTGATCGCGCCCTACGACCGGTTCTTCGAAAAGACAGTTTCGAACATGCAGGAAGTCGCAGCCCGTGGCGGCCGGATCATCTTCATCACCGACGAAGCAGGTGCTGCTGCCTCCAAGCTGCCGACGATGGCGACTATCGCGCTTCCGAACGTCCCTGAGATCATTGCGCCGATGATCTTTTCGCTCCCGATCCAGCTGCTTGCCTACCATACCGCTGTCTTCATGGGCACGGATGTAGACCAGCCGCGTAATCTCGCGAAATCGGTCACGGTGGAGTGAATCAGAAAGCCGCCGGAAGGCTTGTGGAAGGGGCCGAATTCTGGCAGCTTCGTTCCGGGTGCGGGGGAGCCCTGATCACGACAGCCGGTAGATTCAAGGGAGTTCATCGCGAGCGATGACGCACAAACTGCCCCGATTGCCGATAGCGACCCGCATGAGAAACAACTTCCTTGCGGGCCTTATCATCTGTGCCCCGATTGCGATCACGCTGTGGCTGACCTGGTCCGTCGTCCGGTGGGCCGACAGCTGGGTGAAGCCCTATATTCCGGCGCGCTACGATCCGGACAGCTACCTGAATTTCGCCGTACCCGGCTCCGGCCTGGTGATCGCGATGATCTTCATCACCATCATCGGTTTTCTCGGCAAGAACCTCATCGGCCAGACCATCGTGCAGTTCGGTGAGTCAGTCGTGCGCCGCGTACCGCTGGTGCGCAGCATCTACAAGAGCGTGAAGCAGATATTCGAGACGGTGTTGAAGGAGCAAAGCAACTCTTTCAAGAAGGTCGGCCTCATCGAATATCCGAGTCCCGGCCTCTGGGCGCTGGTGTTCATCGCGACCGATGCAAAGGGCGAGATCGCTTCGAAGTTCAACGCCATGGGCCAGGATATGGTGAGCGTGTTCCTGCCGCCGACGCCAATACCGACCGCGGGCTTTCTGATCTTCGTGCCGCGCGAAAAGATCGTCGTGCTCGACATGAGCGCAGAAGACGGCGCCAAGCTGCTGGTTTCCGGCGGCCTCGTGGCGCCAGACTTTCCGGCCAAGCCGTCCAATGAACCGGTTCCGGGAAAGCCGAGACTGCTAGCCCGCGCGAAGAAAGCGGATCGCTTCGTCGCGCCTGAATAGATAGAGCAGGGTGCGGACGGCCGTGCCGCGTTCGCTCGTCAGTTCCGGGTCGCGCTCGATCAGGTAGGCAGCATCTCTGCGGGCGATCTCCAGAAGGTCGGCATGGGCTTCCAGGCTCGCGATCCGGAAGCCGGGTGTGCCGGATTGGCGGGTGCCGAGCAATTCGCCTTCGCCGCGCAGCTTCAAATCCTCCTCGGCAATCCTGAAACCGTCCTCCGTTTCCCGCAAGATCGAAAGCCGCGCATGGCCGGTTTCGCCGAGCGGGCCTTTGTACAGCAGGATGCAGGTCGAGGCTTCATCGCCGCGGCCGACGCGGCCGCGAAGCTGATGGAGCTGCGAGAGGCCGAAGCGTTCTGCATGCTCGATCACCATGATCGTCGCGTCCGGCACGTCGACGCCGACTTCGACGACGGTGGTCGCCACCAGCAGTCTGAGTTCACCGTTCTTGAACGCCAGCATCACGGCATCTTTCTCCGGCCCGCTCATGCGGCCATGGATGAGGCCGATGCCTGGACCGAGGGCGGAGACCAATGTCGCGTGCCGCTCTTCGGCAGACATAAGGTCGAGTTCTTCGGATTCTTCGACCAGCGGGCAAATCCAATAGGCTTTCTTGCCCTCGGCAAGCGCGCTCTGTAGCCGATCGACGATCTCGCTGGTGCGTTCGCTGGGGATGGTGATCGTCTGGATCGGTTTGCGTCCAGCGGGTTTTTCGGTGAGCTTTGAGACATCCATGTCGCCGAAGGCGGCAAGCACCAGCGTGCGTGGAATGGGGGTCGCCGTCATCACCAGCATATGCGGCGAGATGCCCTTCGCGGTCAGCCGCAGACGCTGGTGCACGCCAAAGCGATGCTGCTCATCGACGACCGCCAGCATCAGGTTCTTGTAGTTGACGCTCTCCTGGAAGAGCGCATGCGTGCCGATGATGATCTGGGCCTCGCCTGAGGCGATGCGCTCCAGGATATCGTCGCGCTCGCGTCCCTTGGTGCGGCCGGTTAGCACCTTGATACCGAGACCGGCAGAAGCGGCGAATTTGGAGATCGTCGCGTAGTGCTGCCGCGCAAGGATTTCGGTGGGAGCCATCAGAACGGCCTGTCCGCTGCTCTCGATCACCGCTGCCATGGCCATTAGCGCCACCAGCGTCTTGCCGGACCCGACGTCGCCCTGGAGCAGCCGCAGCATGCGTTCTTCGCCAGCCATGTCCTTCACGACGTCGGCAATTGCCTCGGTTTGGCTGCGCGTGGGCAAAAAGGGCAGTTCCTGCAGGATCTTGCCGCTGATTTTGCCGGTGGCATGGACCGGATGCCCGGCGACCTTGCGAAGCCGCTGGCGCACCAGCGCGAGTGATAGCTGACCGGCAAGGAATTCGTCATAGGCGAGCCTGCGCCGGGCAGGGGCCTGCGGACCGATGTCCGCCGGATCACGCGGTTCGTGCAGCATATGGAAGCTGTCGGAAATCGACGGCAATCCCTGTGCCTGCGCCAGCGAAAGATCGATCCATTCCGGCAGCTCCGGCATGCGAAGTACCGCGGCCTCGATGATCTTGCGTAGCGTCTTCGGCGAGAGCCCGGCCGTCAGTGGATAGACCGGCTCGACGAGCGGCAGGTTCTCCGTATCGCCGGCCTTTACGATGTAGTCCGGGTGCACCATCGTCGCCCGGCCATTGAACCAGTCGATCTTGCCGCTGACGATAACCTCTTCGTCGATCGGAAGCTGCTTGTCGAGCCACGCCGCCTGCCCGCGGAAGAAGACGAGGCTGAGTTCGCCTGTCTCGTCATGCAGGAAGACGCGGTAGGGGATATTGCTCTTGCCTCGTGGTGGCGGCTGATGCCGGTCGACCCGCGCCGTGATCGTCACGATCGCTCCTTGCGGCGCGCGCGCAACTCCCGGCTGGTTGCGCCGGTCGATCAGCGAATGCGGCGCATGGAAAAGCAGGTCAATGATCCGCGTATCTTCAGGGTTCTCGCGTCCTAGCAGCTTCACCAGCAGCTCGGCAATCTTCGGCCCGACGCCCGGAAGAGCCGAAACGGGAGAAAACAGCGGATCGAGGATGGTCGGGCGCATGCTGCAAGATGCGATGAACAATAGGGTATTGGCAAGGCTGACAAGCCGCTTTTGAGGGGCTATAGAGGCGCATCAACAGGAAGGTAATGCCATGACAGGTGTGACACTCTCGAGTGCCGGTCTCGACCCGCGCCGCCGCCGCATATTGTTCCGCTGTTGGCATCGCGGGTTGCGCGAGATGGATCTTGTATTCGGTCAGTTCGCCGAAGCCGAGATCGCAACTTTGTCCGAGGCGGAGCTCGACGAGCTCGAAACCATCATGGGCGAGGAAGACAACGACCTTCTGCGCTGGGTTATGGGCACATGGCCGGTGCCGGAGCGCTTTCAAACCCCTATGTTCCAGCGGCTCACCGCCTTCAAGCCGGATTTCGAATACCCGGCCGATACCGCACCCAGGAAGCCGGAATGATCTCAGGATTTGACGCAAGCAAGCTCGCAGCCGCCGCCGAGCCGCTGACGATCGGCAACGTGCCGACCGGCCTGGAGCCGCTTCTGCTGGCCGAACTGGCGCGTGCAGGCGGACCGGTCGCCTATGTGCTTTCCGACGGGCAGCGCATGGCCGATCTGGAGCAGATGCTCGGCTTTGTCGCGCCCGACATTCCGGTCCTGACGCTGCCCGCATGGGACTGCCTGCCTTACGACCGTGTTTCCCCGAGCGCCGATACCTCGGCCCGCCGTTTGGCGGCGCTGAGCGGCCTGATTGCCCATCGCAAGAAGCCGCATGCGGCAATCGTGCTCGTTACCGTCAACGCCATGCTGCAGAAGGTGGCGCCGCAGGATGTGATCGAGGGCCTGGCATTCTCGGCGCGTCCCGGCAACCAGGTGCGCATGGACGACCTCGCCGGCCGTCTGGAGCGGAACGGGTTCGAGCGCGTCGCGACCGTGCGTGAAGTCGGCGAATATGCGGTGCGCGGCGGTATCCTCGACGTTTTCGTGCCGGGTTCGGAAGAGCCGGTCCGCCTCGATTTCTTCGGCGATACGCTGGAAAGCATCCGCAGCTTCGATCCGGCAGGCCAGCGCACGACCGGGCAGGTACGCTCGCTCGACCTCAACCCGATGAGCGAAGTGACGCTGACGCCGGATACCATCAGCCGCTTCCGCAAGAATTATCTCTCCGCTTTCGGCGCTGCGACGCGCGACGATGCGCTCTATCTGGCTGTCTCCGAAGGCCGCCGCTATCCCGGCATGGAGCACTGGCTGCCGCTCTTCTACGAGAAGCTGGAGACGACGTTCGATTACCTTAAGGGTTTCCGGCTGGTCACCGACCATACCGTGCGCGAGGCCGCCGAGGAGCGCTCGAAGCTCGTTCTCGACTACTTCGATGCCCGCTTGAACTCAGGCCACCAGGTCAAGGGCCAGATGGCCCAGGGGACACCTTATAAGCCTGTGACGCCCGGCCAGCTTTATCTCGACAGCGAGATCTTTGCGAAGACGCTGGATGCGTTCAACGCCATGCGGACTTCACCCTTCAACGAGCATGAAGGCGAAGCAAGACGTGTGGTCAACGTCGATGCGCGTCAGGGCGAGCGCTGGGCGCGCTCGAATTTCGAAGGTGGTGATGCCGAGCGCGTCAACATCTTCGATCTGGTCGTCAAGTATATAGCTGACAAGCGGGCCGGCGGCGCGAAGGTAATCATTACGGCCTGGACGGAAGGTTCGCTCGAACGCCTGCTGCAGGTGCTGAACGAGCACGGCCTGGAGCGCGTCAAACCGGTCGAAGCGTTGAAGGCCGTCGATTCTCTGGATAGGGGCGAGGCGGCGGCGGCCGTGCTCAGCCTCGAATCCGGCTTCGAGACAGGCAACCTCATTGTCATCGGCGAGCAGGACATTCTCGGCGACCGGATGGTTCGCCGCACGAAGCGTCGCAAGCGCGCTGCCGACTTCATTTCGGAGGTTGCGGGTCTCGACGAAGGTTCGATCGTCGTTCACGCCGAACACGGCATCGGCCGGTTCGTCGGCCTGAAGACAATCGAGGCGGCCGGCGCCCCGCACGCATGCCTCGAGCTGCAATATGCCGATGACGCCAAGCTCTTCCTGCCGGTCGAAAACATCGACCTACTGTCCCGCTATGGCGGCGAGGGAACCGAAGCTCATCTGGACAAACTCGGTGGCGGCGCCTGGCAGATGCGCAAGGCGAAGCTCAAGAAGCGCCTCCTCGACATGGCGGACGCGCTAATCCGGATTGCGGCCGAGCGTTTGACCCGTCACGCGCCGATGCTGACGACGCCGGACGGCCTTTATGACGAATTCGCCGCCCGCTTCCCCTATGACGAGACGGAAGACCAGGACAACGCGATCGAGGCCGTGCGCGGCGATCTCGCTGCCGGGCGTCCGATGGATCGCCTCGTCTGCGGCGACGTCGGGTTCGGCAAGACGGAAGTGGCGCTGCGCGCCGCCTTCGTCGCCGCGATGAACGGTATTCAGGTGGCCGTCGTCGTGCCGACGACGCTCCTTGCCCGGCAGCACTTCAAGACTTTTATCGAGCGCTTCCGCGGCCTGCCTGTGCGTATCCAGCAGGCCTCGCGCCTTGTCGGTTCGAAGGAGCTCGCTCTCACGAAAAAGGAAGTGGCCGAGGGCAAGACCGATATCGTCGTCGGCACGCACGCACTGCTCGGCGCCGGCATCAAATTCGCCAATCTCGGCCTGCTGATTATCGACGAGGAGCAGCATTTTGGCGTGAAGCACAAGGAGCGCCTGAAGGAGATGAAGAGCGACGTGCACGTCTTGACGCTCTCGGCAACGCCGATCCCGCGCACACTGCAGCTGGCGATGACCGGCGTCCGCGAGTTGTCGCTGATCACCACGCCGCCGGTCGACCGTATGGCGGTGCGCACCTTCATTTCGCCCTTCGACAGCCTGGTCATCCGCGAGACGCTGATGCGCGAGCATTATCGCGGTGGCCAGAGTTTTTACGTCTGCCCGCGTCTTGCTGATCTCGAAGACGTGCACGCCTTCCTGCAGTCCGAGGTACCCGAGCTGAAGGTGGCCGTCGCCCATGGCCAGATGCCGGCGGGCGAACTCGAAGACGTCATGAATGCCTTCTACGAGGGCCGCTACGACGTGCTGCTTTCGACGACCATCGTCGAATCCGGCCTCGATGTTCCGACCGCCAACACGCTGATCGTTCATCGCGCCGACATGTTCGGTCTGGCGCAGCTCTATCAGCTCCGCGGCCGCGTCGGCCGCTCGAAGGTCCGCGCTTTCGCCCTCTTCACGCTGCCGGTCAACAAGGTGCTGACAGCAACCGCCGAGCGCCGCCTCAAGGTGCTGCAGTCGTTGGATACGCTCGGCGCCGGTTTCCAGCTCGCCAGCCACGACCTCGATATCCGCGGTGCAGGCAACCTGCTCGGCGAGGAACAGTCCGGCCATATCAAGGAAGTCGGCTTCGAGCTTTACCAGCAGATGCTGGAAGAGGCGGTTGCCGAGGTGAAGGGTGTCGATGAAATCCTGGACACAGGTTGGTCGCCGCAGATTTCGGTCGGCACGCCGGTGATGATCCCGGACGGCTATGTACCGGACCTGCATCTGCGCATGGCCCTCTATCGTCGCCTCGGCGAGATCACCGAACTAAAGGAGATCGATGCTTTCGGCGCCGAGATGATCGACCGCTTCGGTCCGATGCCGATCGAGGTGCAGCATCTTTTGAAGATCGTCTACATCAAATCGCTTTGCCGCATCGCCAATGTCGAGAAGCTGGACGCCGGGCCGAAGGGCGTGGTCGTCCAATTCCGCAACAAGGAATTCCCGAACCCGGCAAACCTGGTCGGCTATATTGCCAAGCAGGGCACGATGGCGAAGATCCGTCCGGACCACAGCGTGTTTTTGACCCGCGACCTGCCGACGCCGGAAAAGCGGTTGCAAGGCGCGGCCGTCGTCATGACGCAGCTGGCCGAAATGGCGAAGCCGTAAGTCGGGTCAGTTCATTCCGGCGCGCGCTTCGGCCTTCGCCTTGGCGATGTCGCGAAGTGCGCCTGCCAGAACGTCCGGCGTCTGCGCGCCGCTGGCGGCATACTGCTGGTCGAAGATGAAGAACGGGACGCCGGTGACGCCCATTTTCTGGGCCGCCTCGATCTCTGCAATCACCAGATCGCGGTCGGCATCCGAAGCAAGCAGGGAGGCGATGACAGCGCGGTCGAGGCCGGCTTGCTCGGCGATGTCGAGCAATACGGCGTGGTTCCCGAGATTGCGGCCTTCCTCGAAATTCGCCTTGAAGAGTGCATTGACGACGCGGTCCTGCTTTTCGCGATCCTCGACCATGGCCCAATGGATGAGGCGGTGCGCATCGAGCGTATTCGGGCCGACTTTGATCGCCTCGAAGTCGAAATTGATGCCGACGTCGCGGCCGAAATCGGTCAGCATCTTGTGGGCCTGTGCGACCCGTTCGGCGCCGCCGAGCTTCTGCTCCAGAGCCTTCTTCTGATCGACGCCTTCGGGCGGATAGTCGGGATTGAGGCGGTAGGGCCGCCAGTTGATGTCGACGCCGACTTCGTCCTGCACTTCGGCGATCGCAAGCTCCAGCCGCGCCTTGCCGAGATAGCACCAAGGGCAGACGACATCCGATACGACGTCGATGGTTATGCGTTCCATGGTGTTTCCTTTCATCGGTCCGAGGTTTCCACGCCATCTATGCCCTGACGCGTCCGACTTCAACCAGGCAGGAAAAAGGAACCAGCGTCGGCAGGACTTACTGCACGCTCTGATCCCACCAGGCCGGAAGCTGGTAGCCGTAAAGCGGCACGATGTCCGGATGTCCGAGCCGCTTGCTGCGTGCGACCCATTGCTGGTCGATATGGTAGAGGGGCAATACGTAGTGCCCGGAAAGCAGCAATCGGTCGTATGACCGGACGGCGGCAGTGAAATCCTCGTCAGAGCGCGCCGTGAGGATATGCTTGATCAGCGTATCGACGTTTGGGTCGGCAACGCCGGCGAAACTCGAACTGCCCTCGCGGTCGCGCGCAGCCGAGGACCAATAGGAAAGCTGCTCATTGCCGGGTGAGAGCGACGATACATAAGACTTTAGGATAACATCATAGTCGAAACTATTGGTTCGGCTCTGATATTGTGAATCATCCACCGTGCGGATCGAAGCAGCAATGCCCACCGTCTGTAGCGAACGCTGGAAGGCGATCGCGAGTTTTTCCTGATCAGGATTCTGCGTCATGATCTCGAAGGCAAGCGGCTTTCCGCTGGAATCCACCATCTTGCCGCCCTGGATCGAATAGCCGCCTTCCTTCAGCACCTGCACCGCCTTTTTCAACACATTGCGGTCGCGTCCGGACCCATCGGTCACAGGCAGCTTGTAAGTGCCATCGAGGATGGCCGGGTCGATCTTGTCTTTGATTGGGCCTAGCATCTCAAGTTCGCGGGCGTCGGCGGGAACGCCGAAGCTCGAAAGCTTCGAATTCTGCCAGAAGCTCTGCGTGCGCTTGTAGGTACCGGAATAGAGCGTTTTGTTCGCCCATTCGAAATCGAAGATCAGGGAGAGCCCTTCGCGCACCTTGGTGTTTGCGAATAGCGGCCGCCGGGTATTGAAGACGAAGCCGAACATGCCGCTCGGCAGCTTCGGCTGGAAGGTATCCTTGATCACGGCACCGGTGGAAACCGCTGGAAAATTATAGGCCGTCGCCCAGTGGCCGGGGCTGCCGTCGGGATAGACGTCGATATCGCCCTTTTTGAAGGCCTCGAAGAGCGTTGTGTCCTGCAGAAAATATTGAACGGTGATCTGGTCGTAATTGTCCATGCCGACCTTGGAAGGGATATCCTTGCCCCAGTAGTTCGGGTTGCGTTCATAGGTGATGCTCTCGCCGGGCTTCACAGCCTTGATCTTATAGGGGCCGGAGCCGAGCGGCGGCACGAGAGAGGTCCGGTCGAAGGTTTCGGGATCTATGGCGTGCTTTGGCAGGACCGGCATAAGCCCGAAAATCATCGGCGTTTCGCGGTCTGCTTTGTCGTTGAAGGTGAAGCGCACGCTGCGCTCGCCGACCTTCTCCATCTTGGAGACAAGGCTGAGACGATTCGCAAAGGGCACGCGTCCCTTGTCGCGCAGCAGCTCGAAGGAAAACATGACGTCCTCGGGCGTCACCGGCTGGCCGTCGGACCATTTGGCCTTCGGGTTGAGATTGAACTGGATGAACGTGCGGTCCTCGTCCCATTCGACGGTTTCCGCAAGCAGTCCATAAAGCGTGAAAGGTTCGGCCCGGGAGCGCTGCAGCAGCGATTCGTAGACGAGGTTGCCATAGTCCGGGTCCCACATGCCGCGCGCTGTCGTGCGCATGCTTTTCAGGATGAAGGGGTTGAGGTTGTCGAAGGTGCCGACGACGCCGTAGCTGATCTTGCCGCCCTTTTTCACGCCCGGATTGACATAGGAGAAATGCTTGTAGTCCGGGGGCAGGGCGGGTTCGCCGTGCATTGCGATCCCATGCAGTGGGCTGGCAGCAACGGCGCCGCAGAACAGCGTAAAGGCGAGAGGGAGGATGACCCGGAGCATGCTCAAATCCTTTCCGGCAAAGGCACGATTCGGCCGAAGACTATCATGCTGGGCAGGAAATCGAACATCGAGACGCCGAAATCTTTCGGACCATCCAGAAATCGCCAAAGAAATACTGGATATCTGCAGCGCCTCAATGTAACAGGTGGTCCGGGTTTTTGGGGGCCATGCATTTGCCTTAATGTTTTAAGAGGTGGAATGCACAGTGGCCCGGTTGGAGAGGACGGCAGATCGCGGTCCCGAATGGGTATCAGGAGACGGAATCCGTTATGATGTTCAAGTCTGATAAGAAATTGCGGGCAGCTCTGTCCGTTCTGGCAGTAGCTTTCGGCGCCGCTTCGGCTCCTGTATCCTCCTTTGCACAGGATGCCGCTGCAAACGCGCCCGCACAGGCTGCGGGCGCGCCGCGCCTTGGCTGGTACAAGACCTGCAGCAAGCAGGAAGACAACGATATCTGCGTCGTTCAGAACCTGATCCTCGCCAATGGCGGCCAGCTCGTCACGGCCGTCGGCCTCATCAACATATCCGGCAAGGTCAATCGCAAGATCCTGCAGGTATCGGTGCCGACCGCCCGCCTGATTCCGCCGGGCATCATGATGCAGGTCGATAACAACAAGGGCCAGAAGCTCGATTACGCCGTCTGCCTGCCGGACAAGTGCACCGCCGAAATCCCCCTGACGGATGCGATGATCGCCGGCCTCAAGAAGGGCAGCGACGTGATCTTCACGTCGATCAATTTCCGCCGCGCACCGAACCCGATCAAAATCTCGCTCGAAGGCTTTACCGGCGCCTATGATGGCGAAGCCGTTTCGCCGAACAAGCTCGCCGAAAGCCAGAAGAGCCTGCAGGACAGCATGCAGAAGAAGGCCGAGGAAGCCCGCAAAAAGCTCGAAGACGCGCAGAACGCCGCCAAGGCGCAGTAATCTGCCAACGTAAGCGCAATGAACAGAAAACCCGGCCATGGTGCCGGGTTTTCTGTTTTTACGGCAAAGAAAAACCCCGCCGGAGCGGGGTTTGAAATCATAATCGATTGCGCGTCTTAGTGGGCGAAGCTCATCTTGGGCTTGAGCTGGCCGGACGGCGCCTGATCGAAAATCTGGTAAACCTGCTGATTGCGAAGCGGAATGCCGCTTTCGTCATTCACCAGGTTCTGCTCGGAGACGTAAGCGACATATTCGTTTTCGTCGTTTTCCGCGAGCAGATGGTAGAAGGGCTGGTCCTTGTCAGGGCGGACTTCGGGGGGAATAGAGTTCCACCATTCTTCCGTATTCGCGAATTCCGGATCGACATCGAAGATGACGCCGCGAAACGGAAAGACCTTGTGCCGGACCACTTCACCGATACTGAACTTTGCTACTCTTTCTTTCATGGTACGACTTCCTTTCATCACCAGATTTGGTGATTGGGCCCGCTCAAATCAAGATTTTTGCGGGTTTTCGTCACATGAGTGTCATGTCGCCATCAGCCTCAGTGACAAGGAAGGAAGGCTCCGGCGGAACCGGAGCCTTCCGCTCAGCGATCAAGCCGAATAGTACATATCGTATTCGACCGGATGTGGGGTCATCTCGAAGCGCATCACCTCTGCCATCTTCAGTTCGATGAAGGCGTCGATCTGATCGTCGTCGAAGACACCGCCAGCTGTCAGGAACTTGCGATCCTTGTCGAGGCTTTCGAGCGCCTCCCGCAGCGAGCCGCAGACCGTTGGGATCTTCTTCAATTCCTTGGGCGGCAGGTCGTACAGATCCTTATCCATGGCCTTGCCCGGATGGATCTTGTTCTTGATGCCGTCGAGGCCCGCCATCAGCATGGCCGCGAAAGCCAGGTACGGGTTGGCGGTCGGATCCGGGAAGCGGACCTCGACGCGCTTTGCCTTCGGGTTGGAGCCGAACGGAATGCGGCAGGAGGCCGAGCGATTGCGGGCCGAATAGGCCAGCAGCACCGGCGCTTCGTAACCCGGAACGAGACGCTTATAGGAATTGGTCGACGGGTTGGTGAAGGCGTTGATCGCCTTGGCATGCTTGATGATGCCGCCGATGTAGTAGAGGCAGGTTTCGGAGAGGCCCGCATATTCGTCGCCGGCGAAGGTCGGCTTGCCGCCCTTCCAGATCGATTGATGCACATGCATGCCTGAGCCGTTGTCACCGAAGATCGGCTTCGGCATGAAGGTTGCCGTCTTGCCATAGGCATTGGCGACCTGGTGCACGACGTACTTGTAGATCTGCATCTTGTCGGCGTTGCGCACCAGCGTGTCGAACTTAATACCGAGTTCGTGCTGGGCTGCGGCCACTTCATGGTGGTGCTTCTCGACGACGACGCCCATTTCTGCAAGCACTGTCAGCATTTCCGAGCGCATGTCCTGCGCGCTGTCGACCGGTGGAACCGGGAAGTAACCGCCCTTGACGCGCGGACGGTGACCGAGGTTGCCGGTCTCATAATCGGTGTCGTCGTTCGAGGGCAGTTCGCTGCTGTCGAGCTTGAAGCCGGTATTGTAAGGATCGGCCTTGTACTTGACGTCGTCGAAGACGAAGAATTCTGCTTCCGGGCCGACGAAGACTGTATCGCCGATGCCGGAGGCCTTGAGATAGGCTTCAGCCTTTTTGGCGGTGCCGCGCGGGTCACGGTTATAGGCTTCGCCTGAAACAGGGTCCAGGATGTCGCAGATGATAACCATGGTCGACTGCGCGAAGAACGGGTCCATGTGCACCGTTTCCGGATCCGGCATCAGCACCATGTCGGACTCGTTGATGGCCTTCCAGCCGCCGATCGACGAGCCGTCGAACATCACGCCATCAGCGAACATGTCCTCATCGACGCAGACGACGTCCATCGTGACATGCTGCAGCTTGCCCTTGGGGTCGGTAAAGCGCAGATCGACGAACTTGACGTCGTTTTCCTTGATCTGCTTAAGAATTTCGTTCGCGGTCGCCATGAAATCTCCCTTTCATTTGCAATGACGATGGATAAATTCGCCGCATTGGGCGAGCCGCCTTAAATAGCGTCAACACCGGTCTCGCCGGTACGGATTCGAATGACTTCTTCGATATTGGATACAAAGATTTTTCCATCTCCGATTCGGCCGGTCTGCGCGGCCTTGCGGATCGCGTCGATGACGGCTTCCGCATTTTCGTCGGCGAGTACGACCTCGACCTTCACCTTCGGCAGAAAGTCGACGACATATTCAGCGCCACGGTAAAGTTCCGTATGGCCTTTCTGGCGACCGAAGCCCTTTGCTTCCGTGACAGTGATGCCCTGCAGGCCGACTTCCTGAAGAGCTTCCTTCACTTCGTCGAGCTTGAAAGGCTTAATGATCGCTTCGATCTTTTTCATGAGAAAATGACTCTCCGCTTCTCCCGTTAAAGCGGGCAAATTGCCGCTCGCGAAACATGATGCAGGTATCGTGCCAGTTCGCAACGCCGGAGAGCGAAAAAATATGTCGATTCCCCGCGAATTAGCGGCGTCGCGGCGCTTTTTGAGGCATTTTTTCCAGCAGAATCGGTTGGGATCGCTATCGAAAATTCAAAAATGGTGCAAAAGCAGGAAAAATGCCGCGCCGCTTGTATTGGACATGTTGTTACTTGAGCGCTCAGAAAATAGGCAAATGACGTAATTTTAAGCTGCAGAAGAAATCATGAAACAGGTTGTTTTTTAGGCGCTTTTTGAATTGAATGGCGCATGGCAGAAAAACTGGGTGACCTACTCCTGACACCTGCAGAAATGGCGGCCGTCGATGCCGCCGCGTCCGATTCGGGCATCGCCTCTTTCGGGCTGATGTGGAGCGCGGGTGCGGCCGTCGCTGGTGCCGCACTTCGGCTGTTTCCCGGCGCACTGCGCTTTGCCGTTCTCTGCGGCCCCGGGAACAACGGCGGCGACGGCTACGTTGCGGCCCGCCTTCTTGCGGAAAGCGGCGCCGAGGTTTCCGTCTTCCATCTCGGCGACCTTGCCAAGCTTCGCGGCGATGCCGCGCGGGCAAAGGCCGAATGCGCGCTCGTCTCGCAGCCGGTCGATGTCTACATCCCGACGCCGGGAGACGTCGTCATCGACGCGATCTTTGGGGCGCGGGCCTCGGACGGGATGTGCCTCCGCAGGTGCGTTCCGTGATCGAACAGGTGACGGGTGCTATGGTTCCCGTCATTGCCGTCGACCTGCCATCCGGCCTCGACGGCCGCAGCGGCGAGGTGCTGGGGACGGCGTTCAGGGCTGCCCATACGGTCACGTTCATGACGCGCAAACCCGGCCACCTGCTGATGCCGGGCCGGGAGCTTTGCGGCAGCGTCGAGGTTGCCGACATCGGCATTCCCGCACGCATCGTCAAGGCGCGTTCGTCCGGCAGGATTGCCGAAAATACCCCGATCCAATGGGCGCACCTGCTGCCTTCGGCGAAACTGGGGACGCACAAATACAAACGCGGGCACCTTGTCGTTTTCTCGGGCGAAGCCGGAAAGACAGGTGCGGCGCGGATGTCCGCCGCGGCCGGGCTGAAAGCCGGGGCTGGTCTCGTAACCATCGCCACGCCCAGGGATGCGATGGCTGAAAACAGCGCCCATTTGACAGCCGTCATGCTGTGCGCCGTCGATGACGCGACGGCTTTGCGCGACTGGCTGGCCGACGAGCGCCTGCAGACTTTCGTCCTCGGACCGGGCTTTGGGACCGGCGTAAAAACAAGAGACTTCGCCGCAGCACTCAGTGGTCGCCATCTCGTGCTCGACGCCGACGGCATCACGTCGTTCAAAGACGATCCGCGGGAGCTTTTCGGTCTCTTCGCGGAGGGCGAGCCGCATCTCGTGCTGACGCCGCACGAAGGCGAATTCGCACGCCTGTTTCCAGATATCGCGGCGGACAAGACACTCAGTAAGGTCGACAGAGCGCAAGTGGCCGCCAAACGCGCCAACGCGGCGATCGTCTACAAGGGCGCCGATACCGTTATCGCATCGCCGGACGGCCGGGCGCTGATCAATACGAACGCGCCGGTCTGGCTTGCGACCGCCGGCTCAGGCGACGTCCTTGCCGGCATCATCGGCGCGTATCTGGCGCAGGGTCTGCCGGCATTCGAGGCTGCCGCTGCCGGCGTCTACCTCCATGGCGAAGCCGGGCAGCGCGCCGGCCAGGGCCTGACGGCCGAAGATCTCGTCGCCCACGTGCTGCCGTTCTAGGCCGACTGCTATTTTCCGACCTCTTCCTGAAGCGCGATCGCGCCGAAAGGCGCATTGACCTTGCCTTCGTGGATCATGAAGGCAAAAACGTCGCGCGGCTCGCTCTTGACCTTCCGCTCCTTGTCGATCAGCGGCAGATCATCCGGTACCTTGCCTTCGGCCCATGTCTCAAGGCGCTTCGCCCAGGCCTTCAGGTCCTTGGAGGCGTAGCAGGTCTTGATGTCGTCCGAACCCTTCTGCAGCCGGGCATAGACGAAATCCGCCGTCACATCGGCGATCATCGGATAGTCGAAATGTTCAGCGCAGACTGGCGCCACGCCGTATTTCGCCAGCAGCGCGATGAATTCGGGCACCTTGAAGGAATCGTGGCGCACCTCGACGACATGCCGCAATGGCAGGCCGTCTTGGTTGTTCGGCAAGAGCTTTAGGAAGGCCTCGAAATCCTCGTCATCAAACTTCTTGGTCGGAGCGAACTGCCAGAGGATTGGTCCGAGCTTGCCGCCGAGCTCGGTTAGCCCCTGCGTCAGGAAGCGTTCCATGGATTCTCCCGCCTCGGCAAGCACGCGCCTGTTGGTCACGAAGCGGCTGGCCTTCAGCGAGAAGATGAAGCCATCCGGCACGTCGGCAGCCCATTTCGCAAAGGTCTCGGGCTTCTGCGAGCTGTAATAGGTGCCATTGATTTCGATGACCTTCAACTGCCGGCTGGCGTAGTGCAGCTCGTCCTTCTGCTTGAGGTCGCCCGGATAGAAGTGATTCCGCCAGGGCTCGAAAGTCCAGCCGCCGACACCGACGCGGATGCTGCCGGATTTGCTCATGTGATCCTCCCGTTGTTCCGCCTTCACGCCATTGCTTTTGTCATGTCGACGATGGTCGATCCTGGCCTGTAGGGACTCGGCCGGCGACCCCGTTTCGTGAAATCCAAAATCCTTATAAATTGCGATATTCCGCGTCATGCGGGCGTTGGTGTAGAGCCGCAACTCAGGCAGTTGCCATTCCTGTGCTTTAGCCTCCACCCAGCGAAGGATGGTGCTGCCGTGCCCGCGGCCCTGATGAGCAGGCGACACGGCGATGCTAAAGAGCATTGCGTGATTCCTATGACGCTCCAGCACCGCCAAACCGGCGCAAACGCCGTTGATCTCAAACAACCAGATCTCACCCCTCGCGATCCGTGGAGCATAATCTTCGGTCACTGGTATGGGCTCTGCTCCCAGCAACGCAATGTAAGGTGCATAGGCTTCGCCTGTTAGCGACTTCACTATCTCGATATCCGCAGTGGAGCCCAGGCGCGGCATGGCTATTCCGCTGCCGCGAATGTCTTTTTCACCGGCCGGCGCTCCAGCAGTTCCTTCAGGAAATGGCCGGTATAGGAGCGCGGCTCCTTGACGATCGCTTCGGGCGTGCCGGCCGCGACGATCTCGCCACCGCCGTCGCCGCCTTCAGGGCCGAAATCGAGCACCCAGTCGGCTGTTTTGATGACTTCGAGATTGTGCTCGATCACCACGACGGAATTACCCTGGCTGACCAACTCGTGCAACATTTCGAGCAGCTTGGCGACGTCGTGGAAGTGCAAGCCGGTGGTCGGTTCGTCGAGGATGTAGAGCGTGCGGCCTGTCGAGCGCTTGGAAAGTTCCTTGGCGAGTTTGACGCGCTGGGCTTCGCCACCTGAAAGCGTATTTGCCTGCTGGCCGACCTTGATGTAACCGAGGCCGACATCGAACAGCGACTGCAGCTTGTCGCGTACCGCCGGTACGGCGCTGAAGAACTCCACGCCTTCCTCGACCGTCATGTCGAGCACGTCCGAAATCGACTTGCCCTTGAAAGTCACGTCCAGCGTTTCGCGATTGTAGCGCTTGCCGTGGCAGACATCGCAGGTGACGTAGACATCCGGCAGGAAGTGCATCTCGATCTTGATGACCCCGTCGCCCTGGCAGGCTTCGCAGCGCCCACCCTTGACGTTGAAGGAGAATCGTCCCGGCTGATAGCCGCGCGCCTTCGCCTCCGGCAGACCGGCGAACCAGTCGCGGATCGGCGTAAACGCACCGGTATAGGTTGCCGGGTTTGAACGCGGCGTGCGGCCGATCGGCGATTGGTCGATATCGATCACCTTGTCGATGTGCTCGAAGCCGTCGATGCGGTCATGATCGGCCGGAATTTCGCGGGCGCCCATCACGCGGCGTGCGGCCGATTTGTAGAGCGTCTCCACCAGGAAAGTGGATTTGCCGCCACCCGAAACGCCCGTCACTGCAGTGAAGACACCGAGCGGGATGGAGGCCGTGATGTTCTTCAGATTATTGCCACGCGCGCCGACCACCTTGATCTCGCGGCCTTTCTTCGGCTTGCGCCGTTCGTCGGGAACCGGAACGCCGAGTTCGCCGGAGAGATACTTGCCGGTCAGCGACCTCGGGTTCGCCATGATGTCCTGCGGCGTTCCGTGGGCCACGATGTGGCCGCCATGCACGCCGGCCGCCGGGCCGATGTCGACCACGTCGTCCGCCGTCAGGATCGCATCCTCGTCATGCTCGACGACGATCACCGTATTGCCGATATCGCGCAGGTGCTTCAGCGTGTCGAGCAGCCGCGCATTGTCGCGCTGGTGCAGGCCGATCGACGGCTCGTCGAGAACGTAGAGCACGCCCGTCAGGCCCGAGCCGATCTGGGAGGCAAGGCGGATGCGCTGGCTTTCGCCGCCCGACAGAGTGCCGGAATTCCGCGACAGGCTGAGATATTCAAGACCGACATCGTTCAGGAAGCGCAGGCGGTCGCGGATTTCCTTCAGGATGCGCACTGCGATCTCATTCTGCTTGGCCGAGAAAGTCGCTGGAAGTGACTCGAACCAGTCGCGCGCCACGCGGATCGACATGTCGGTCACCTGGCCGATATGCAGCTTGTTGATTTTCACTGCCAGCGTTTCCGGCTTCAGGCGGAAACCGTTGCAGGCCGGGCAGGGGGCTGCGGACATGAAGCGCTCGATCTCTTCGCGCGCCCAGGCGGAATCGGTTTCCTTCCAGCGGCGTTCGAGATTGGTGATGATGCCTTCGAAGCTCTTATGCGTCGTATAGGAGCGTGCGCCGTCGGCATAGTGGAACTCGATCTTCTCGTCCGTGCCGTTCAGGATGACGTCCTGTGCCTTTTCCGAGAGATCGCTCCAGCGGTTGCCGAGCTTGAAACCGTAATGCTTGCCGAGCGCTTCCAGCGTCTGGTTGTAGTAGGGCGAACTCGACTTCGCCCAAGGCGCGATGGCGCCGTCGCGCAGTGTCCGCTCCGTTTCGGGGATAATCAGCGCCCGGTCGATTTTCTGCTGGGCGCCAAGCCCGTCGCAGGTCGGGCAGGCGCCGGCCGGATTGTTGAACGAGAAGAGCCGCGGCTCGATCTCCGGAATAGTGAAGCCGGAAACGGGGCAGGCGAATTTCTCCGAGAACAGCATGCGCTCATGCGTGTCGTTGAGCGATTTGTTGGCGGAGCCGCCCGCAGACGTTTCCCCCGGCGGCAGCGGCTTGTCGGCAAACTCGGCGATCGCAAGCCCATCTGCGAGCTTCAGCGAGGTCTCGAAGCTGTCGGCAAGCCGGGACGCCATGTCGGGGCGCACGACGATGCGGTCCACGACAACATCGATGTCGTGCTTGTATTTCTTATCGAGCGCCGGAGCATCGGCGATCTCGTAGAACTGGCCGTCCACCTTGACGCGCTGGAAGCCCTTTTTCATGAGGTCCGCCAGTTCCTTCTTGTATTCGCCCTTACGGCCGCGCACGATCGGCGCCAGAATATAAAGACGCGTGCCTTCCTCGAATTCGAGCACGCGGTCGACCATCTGACTGACAGTCTGGCTCTCGATCGGCAGGCCCGTCGCCGGCGAGTAAGGAACACCGACACGCGCAAAGAGCAGGCGCATGTAGTCGTAGATCTCTGTGACTGTGCCGACCGTCGAGCGCGGATTGCGCGAAGTCGTCTTCTGTTCGATGGATATGGCCGGCGACAGGCCGTCGATCTGGTCGACGTCCGGCTTCTGCATCATCTCGAGGAACTGGCGGGCATAGGCGGAAAGGCTTTCGACATAGCGGCGCTGGCCCTCCGCATAGATCGTGTCGAACGCAAGCGACGACTTGCCGGACCCGGAAAGGCCAGTCATGACGATGAGTTTGTTGCGCGGCAGGTCGAGGTCGATGCCCTTGAGGTTGTGCTCGCGCGCGCCGCGGATGGAAATCGTTTTAAGTTCACTCATCGTAATTTTGCTTCTGTGCTGGAGTAAGCCCCTTATTTAGTGATGCCGCCGGGCGAGTCGAGGCTGAATATCCATCTGTTGCGAGGTTTTCGATTCTGTTGACAGGATCATAACCATAAACTAGAACAAATAAAGAACAAAATTCCCTTGTGGATGAACCGGCGATGGACACGCATGGCCGGGGTTCTATAGTTTAAGGTACACTGATTGTTTCAAGCGCCGCCGGGCAGGGCGGCAGTAAGGTGAGAAGTATGGCTGGCAGCGTGAACAAGGTAATTCTGATCGGAAACGTGGGCGCAGACCCCGAAATCCGCAGGACACAGGATGGCCGCCCGATCGCCAATCTTCGCATCGCGACCTCCGAGACGTGGCGGGACCGCAATTCCGGCGAGCGCCGCGAAAAGACCGAATGGCACACCGTCGTCGTCTTCAACGAAGGTCTCTGCAAGGTTGTCGAGCAATATGTGAAGAAGGGCGCCAAGCTCTACATCGAAGGCCAGCTCCAAACCCGCAAATGGCAGGACCAGCAGGGCCAGGACCGTTACTCAACGGAAGTCGTGCTGCAGGGCTTCAATTCGACGCTGACCATGCTCGACGGCCGCGGCGAAGGCGGCGGCGCGAGTTCCAGCGGCGGACGCGGCAGCAGCAGCGATTTCGGTGGCGGCAGCAATTCCGGAGACGACTACGGCGCCCCGTCGCAGCCGTCCGGCCGCAGCAGCGGTGGCGGCGGGAATTTCTCACGCGATCTCGATGACGATATTCCGTTCTGAGACGAGCGAAATCACCATAAAAACCGCTGCCTGTCAGCGGTTTTTTATTAGCGTTTCTCGGCAGAGGCATTCGGCGCGAACAAAATTCCGGTGCTCACGGCGCCGTGGTGCCCGAGCCTGCCAGAATGGTCCACATGACGCCGATTGCGGCGCAAATGGCCAGTGTCGAGATCACCGAAAGCTTCAGGCGAAAAATAGCCAGGGCGGCAAACGCCGTCAGCGCGAGCGATGGCCAGAGGACCGAGGCTGGAACCGGGACATCGATCGAAACCGGTCCCCATAAGGCAGGACGCACCTCGGCAAAGAGCACGTGGATCCCGAACCAGATCGCAAGATTGAGGATCACACCGACGACGGCTGCCGTGATGGCCGACATCGCTCCGGTCAGCTCGGCATTGCCGCGCAGCTTCTCGATGAACGGTGCTCCGAGAAAAATCCAGAGGAAGCTCGGAATGAAGGTCACCCATGTCGTCAGGACCGCGGCGAGCGTGGCGGCGAGCATCGGATCGAGCGGCCCGGGGTTCCTGTAGGCGGCCATGAAGCCGACGAACTGGACGACGATGATCAACGGACCTGGTGTCGTCTCGGCCATGCCGAGGCCATCCAGCATCTCGCCCGGTTTTAGCCATCCGAAATGCTGGACCGCTTCCTGCGCGACATAGGCAAGCACCGCGTATGCGCCGCCGAATGTCACGACAGCCATCTGGCTGAAGAAGAGACCGACCTGCGAGAAGACATTGCCGGATCCCGTTGTCGCTAAAAGCAGCGCGACAGGCAGAAGCCAGACGATTGCAAGGCCGCCGGATACCCGCAGCGACCATGCAAGGTTTGGCCGGGCGTGGGGCGGCGTCTCCTCCCCAAGCAGGGAGTCCCGGTCTTCGAGGATCACGGCCGAACCGCTTTTGTGTCCACCGCCAACCTTGAACAACGGCGAGCCCGCGCGGCCGCCGAAGAAGCCCAGAATGCCGGCCGCGATGATGATCAGCGGGAACTGGACGTGGAGAAAGAAGATCGCAACAAAGGCGGCGGCGGCAATGCCGATCATCACATTGTTTTTGAGTGCCCTGCTTCCGATCCGGAACACAGCCTGCAGCACGACCGCCAGCACCGCGGCCTTCAGACCGAAGAACAGGCCGGCGATATAGCTCACGTTTCCATAGGCTGCATAGATGTAGCTCAGCCCGAGGATGGCGATGAAGCCCGGGAGCACGAACAGCGCTCCGGCGATCAGGCCGCCGATCGTCCTGTTGAGCAGCCAGCCGATGTAGATCGCTAACTGATGGGCTTCCGGCCCGGGAAGCAGCATGCAGTAGTTGAGCGCGTGCAGGAAGCGATGTTCGCCGATCCACCGCTTCTCATCGACGACGACGCGATGCATGAGGGCAATTTGTCCCGCCGGTCCGCCGAAGCTGAGCGCCGCAACCCTTGCCCACACCTTCACCGCCTCGCCGAGAGGCACGATATCCCGGCCCGCTGGGGCGTCTCGCTCCGTGTCCCCGACGTCAGCCATCTCACTGCGCCCGCTTCGGGTTGGGCCAGTTGTGTGTCTCGTCGGTCGCGTCGCGGCACCAGCGGTAAAACGCGTCATAGAGCGTCAGGCCGGCGTCGAGCTGCTGTAGGTCGTCAGTGAACATGCGCGAAAGCCCGAGCGAAGCGGCGAGCAGACCGGCGGCTTCCGGCGCGAGATCGGGCCTAGCAGTATCGGCGCCGCGAATAATGGTGGCGAGATGCAGCAGTGGTTCGGAAGTGAGATTGAATTCCTCGATCATCACGTCGAAGGTGCAGCGTTCGCCGCGGTGGCTCCAGAAGACGTCCTCTATATCGAACGGCGTCGCGCCAAAACGATCAGCAACTGCTGGCACGTCCGATGCCGGAACGAACAGGAAGACGGCATTGGGATCGACAAAACGCCTGATCAGCCAGGGGCAGGCGATCCGGTCGATCTTCGGACGTGCCCGCGTCACCCATACGGTCCGGCCATGCGGGTCGCGCGCCGGCACCTTGCCCTCCGGCACGACTTGGCCACCGGCCCGCAGCCACGCCTCGAATCCTCCTTCGAGAACCTCTGCTTCCGTTCCGGCATGCCGGAGATAGGCGGCTACTCCGTGACTCAGCTTTTGACCCCTCTGGCATACGATGATCGCCGGACCGGCAACTTCGCAGCTCCACTCGTCGACATTGGTATGACTACGCCGGACCGAGGCTGGGACGAACCTAGGGTCGGCGGCAAAATCTTCGGCTGTGCGGACGTCGACAATGACGGGCGCATTCGGCGTTCCGATGATGCGGTTGAGCTTGTCGGATGAAATCTCCAGAAATGACGGCATGACGCGTCCTCCGTTTTGCGGGTTATCGGACGCGATACTTCAGCTGTCGCCTCGTGGGGTGATCGCAACCCCAGAGCCAATCATGTGCAGCAGGCCTGCGGGAAGTCAAGCCCTGCTGGGTTTGCCTTGCGATGGCGTCCTTTTAACTGACAGCCATCGCGGCCTTAACGCCGTCTACGACGAACTGCGCGGCAAGCGCCGCCAGGATGACGCCGAGCAAGCGGGTGAGGATCGCTCGGCCGGTGACCCCGAGGAGGCGGTCGAGACGATCGGCGATCAGCAGCGACACAAGCATCAGGAGAAGATTTCCTGCAATGACGATGAGAAGTTGCGCCCGTTCGACGGAGGTCGGCAGCGAGCCCGCAAGCAGGATCGTCGCCGAGATCGCGCCCGGGCCGGCAATCAGCGGAAGGGCGAGCGGAAAGACCGCGATATTCTGGATGTGATCCTTGGTAATCGCGACTTCGCTGGTCTTTTCCTTGCGGTCCTGCCGCTTCTCGAACACCATTTCGAAGGCGATCCAGAAGAGCAGCAGTCCGCCGGCGATGCGGAAGGCGCCGATGGAAATGCCGAGCACCCCAAGCACACTTGCGCCGAACAGTGCAAAGACGGCGAGGATGATGAAAGCGATGACGGAGCCGCGCAGCGCCACCTGCTTGCGCTGGCTGCGGCTCATGCCGCTGGTCAGGCCGAGGAAGATCGGCGCAAGTCCGGGAGGATCGATCGTGACGAGCAGCGTCGTGAAAGCGTTGATCAGTTGGTCGGCGCTTGCCATCGTCTCTCCGGAACACCATATGAAGGCTTGATTTTTCGCGATTGTGAAGCGAGGTTTTCCATTTGGCAAATGACGGGTGGCGGACCGGCGCTGAAAGCGGTCCGAAATCGCCTGAATTGCCGCCCTTCCGCCGCAAAGTCTGTTCAAAACCCTCGCTCAAATTGGCGTGCGGCCAGCCTTTCCGCTATAAATCCTCCAGTGATTCTACAAAGAGATCGTGATCTGTTTTGACTGAACAAACACCCCCAGGCGGCGGGAAGCTCCCGCCAGGCATCGAGCCCATCTCCATCATGGAGGAAATGCAGCGGTCGTATCTCGATTACGCGATGAGCGTCATCGTCAGCCGTGCGCTTCCGGACGTCCGCGACGGCCTCAAGCCTGTGCACCGGCGCATCCTCTATGGCATGTCCGAGCTCGGCATCGACTGGAACAAGAAATACGTCAAATGCGCCCGCGTCACCGGTGACGTGATGGGTAAATATCACCCGCACGGCAATGCTGCGATCTACGATGCGCTCGCCCGCATGGCGCAGGGTTGGTCGCTCCGTCTGCCGCTGATCGACGGTCAGGGCAATTTCGGTTCCGTCGACGGCGACCCGCCGGCGGCCGAACGCTACACGGAATGCCGTCTGCAAAGGGCGGCGCATTCGCTGCTCGACGACCTCGACAAGGAAACGGTCGACTTCCGCGACAACTACGACGGCACGCTCTCCGAGCCCGTCGTGGTGCCCGCGAAATTCCCGAACCTGCTCGTCAACGGAGCGGGCGGCATTGCCGTCGGCATGGCCACCAATATTCCGCCGCACAATCTGACCGAAGTCATCAACGGCTGCATCGCGTTGATCGATGATCCGGCGATCGAACTGCCAGATCTGATGCACATCATTCCCGGTCCGGATTTCCCGACAGGTGCGAAAATCCTTGGCCGTGCCGGCATCCGCTCGGCTTATGAGACCGGCCGCGGTTCCGTGATCATGCGCGGCGTTGCTGCGATCGAGCCGATGCGCGGCGACCGCGAGCAGATCATCATCACCGAGATCCCTTACCAGGTGAACAAGGCGACGATGATCGAGAAGATGGCCGAGCTGGTGCGCGAGAAGCGCATCGAAGGCATCTCCGATCTCCGCGACGAATCCGACCGCCAGGGCTATCGCGTCGTCATCGAGCTGAAGCGTGATGCCAATGCCGAAGTCATCCTGAACCAGCTTTATCGCTATACGCCGCTGCAGACCTCCTTTGGCTGCAACATGGTGGCGCTGAACGGCGGCAAGCCGGAACAGATGAACCTGCTCGATATGCTTCGCGCTTTCGTCTCCTTTCGCGAGGAGGTCGTTAGCCGGAGAACGAAATTCCTTCTTCGCAAGGCACGCGAACGTGCTCATGTCTTGGTAGGTCTCGCGATTGCGGTCGCCAATATCGATGAAGTGATCCGCGTCATCCGCCAGGCGCCGGATCCACAGTCGGCGCGCGAAGAGCTGATGACGCGCCGCTGGCCGGCCGAAGACGTCGAGAGCCTGATCCGCCTCATTGACGACCCGCGCCACCGCATCAATGAGGATATGACCTATAACCTCTCGGAAGAGCAGGCCCGCGCCATCCTCGAGCTCCGTCTGGCCCGTCTAACAGCGCTCGGCCGCGATGAAATCGGCGATGAGCTCAACAAGATCGGCGACGAGATCAAGGATTATCTCGACATCCTGTCGTCCCGCGTCCGCATCCAGACGATCGTCAAGGATGAGTTGACATCGGTTCGCGACGAATTTGGAACGCCACGCCGCACCGAGATCATCGACAGCGGCCTTGAAATGGATGACGAGGACCTCATCGCCCGCGAAGACATGGTCGTTACCGTCTCGCATCTCGGCTACATCAAGCGCGTGCCGTTGACAACCTATCGCGCTCAGCGCCGTGGCGGCAAGGGCCGCTCCGGCATGACGACGCGCGATGAAGATTTCGTTAGCCGGCTATTTGTGGTCAATACGCATACGCCGGTCCTGTTCTTCTCCTCCCGCGGCATCGTCTACAAGGAAAAGGTCTGGCGTTTGCCGATCGGCACCCCGACGTCGCGCGGCAAGGCGCTGATCAACATGCTGCCGCTGGCGCCCGGCGAGCGCATCACCACGATCCTGCCGCTGCCCGAGGACGAGGAGAGCTGGGAAAGCCTCGACGTCATGTTCTCGACGACGCGCGGCACGGTTCGCCGCAACAAGCTGTCGGATTTCGTCCAGGTGAACCGCAATGGCAAGATCGCCATGAAACTCGAGGAGGAGGGCGATGAAATCCTCTCCGTCGAGACCTGCACCGAACATGACGACGTCCTGCTGACGACGGCGCTCGGCCAATGCATCCGCTTCCAGGTCGATGATGTCCGTGTCTTTGCGGGCCGCAATTCGATCGGCGTTCGCGGCATCAACCTCGGCAACGGCGACCGCATCATCTCGATGACCATCGTCGGTCATGTCGATGCCGAACCGTGGGAGCGAGCCGCCTACCTCAAGCGTTCCGCTGCGGAACGCCGCGCCACGGGCATCGACGAAGAGGACATCGCCCTGGTGGGCGAAGAAGTCACCGAAGAGGGACAGCTGACGGACGAGCGCTACGAGGAACTGAAGGCACGCGAACAATTCGTGCTGACGGTGTCGCAGAAGGGCTTCGGCAAGCGGTCGTCTTCCTACGACTTCCGCATCTCCGGCCGCGGCGGCAAGGGCATCCGGGCCACCGATACCTCCAAGACGAGCGAGATCGGCGAACTCGTCGCCGCCTTCCCGGTCGACGAGGGCGACCAGATCATGCTGGTCTCGGACGGCGGTCAGCTGATCCGCGTCCCGGTCGGCGGCATCCGCATCGCCAGCCGCGCCACCAAGGGCGTCACGATCTTCTCGACCGCCAGGGACGAAAAGGTCGTCTCCGTCGAGCGCATCAGCGAGCCGGAAGATGACGGCGAAGATGTCGGCGAAATCGTCAACGAAACGCCGATCGAAAGCGGCGAGGCGCCACCTGCAACGGAAGAGTAATGTAAACTAGGCTTTGGTTGAGAACCGGGCGGCCCCCTGCCGCCCGGTTTTTTTATGCACAGAGATTGCTGCTCGTCCGGTTGAGGGTGCAGTGCGCATGAAAAAGCCGGACGCGGGGACCGCGTCCGGCTTTGAATGACCCGAGCGCTGGAGGGGAGTGCGCTCAAGGGGCGGGGAAATCGTGTCTTAGAAAGTGCTGTGCTTCTTCTTGTCGAACGCCTTCACTTCTTCGCTTTCGCGGCGAAGGGCGGAAACGGTTGACGCCACGGACACGATAAACATGACGCTGATGAGAGCGGTAAGAACAGTCAAGATCGTGAACATGGCGCAATCCTTTCCGAAGTTGCGTTCACGTCCCTCAGTACTGGCTTATGATGGCCGTCCGGGCCGAAGCATAAGGACCATATACCTTGGACGTATCGGTCTGCTGGTCATAGAGCGCGACAGTTGCAGTAAGCATTCCCGTGATCATTGCCATCCAGAAAACATTGATGATGGTAACCTTATCGGGCATCTGTTTTTCCCTTCGTACCGCGTATCGCATCTACGCTTCGGTTGATGAACGTATCCGTCCGTAAATGGTTCCGGCGGATGTTGATGGGTCGTTTACCAAGCCCGGTCTGAAGCCACCTTGAATGTCTCGTTCATCTGGCGTTCAGATTCGAGAGCTGGTCTCAACGCGCTCTGCCGAGCTTGCGCATGATGGCGCGATGCTCGCTGACTTCCGCCCGCACCCAGCGTATCGCATAGCGGTCCTGCAGGTAGCCATGTGCCAGCTCCGCAAGCAGGGAGAGAACGACGGCAAGGGAAAGCAGCAGGATCAGCATGTCGGTGTCTTTCGGGTGCGCCCGGTGCCGGATGGCATCGGCTGCGTTGATGTTTCCGATTATGCGGATCGCATCTGAAACGGCGTTGAACGCAGCATTCATCCGCCGTTCAGCCGGGCGGCAAATGACTTGCGGGACGCAGGCATCCATGACAAAAGGCATCGGAACGAAACGGCCGGGTCCTATGACGACTGCATTTTATCCGGGGTCCTTCGACCCGCTCACCAACGGACATCTGGACGTGCTCGTCCAGGCTCTGAACATCGCCGAAAGGGTAATCGTTGCAATCGGCATCCATCCGGGCAAGGAGCCGCTGTTTTCCTTCGAGGAGAGGGCGGAACTGATCCGCAACGCGCTTGCCGAGGCGATGCCGCAGAAAAGCGGCAGCATCTCCGTCGTTGCTTTCGACAATCTTGTCGTTGATGCAGCGCGTATGCATGGTGCGGCGCTGCTCATCCGCGGGCTTCGCGACGGCACCGACCTCGACTATGAAATGCAGATGGCGGGCATGAACCGGCAGATGGCACCGGATGTGCAGACCGTCTTTCTGCCGGCAGGCACAGCCTCGCGGCCCATTACTGCCACATTGGTCCGTCAAATCGCGGCCATGGGTGGCGACGTCAGCGCCTTTGTGCCGGCCGCCGTTTTGAAGGCTCTTCAATCCAAGCGCAAATCTTGAGGCGTTTTTCGCCGCAACGGAGCTCATATGAAACTCTTCTATATTGCATTTGCCGGCGTGCTTTACCTGGCCTCCTTCGTTGGCGATGCGTTTGCCCAGGCCGATCATACGCTGACGATTCAGCTTAAGGATGGCCCCGTCGTAATCCAGCTGATGCCGGATGTGGCTCCCAAGCACGTTGCGCAGATCGAGGCGCTGGCGAAGAAGGGGGCCTATGACAATGTAGCCTTCCACCGCGTCATCGACGGCTTCATGGCGCAGACCGGCGATGTGCAGTACGGCAATATGTCGAAGGGCTATGATCCAAGCCTTGCCGGCACCGGTGGCTCCGATCTGCCGAACATTCCGGCCGAGTTCTCCAAGACGCCCTTCGTACGCGGGACGATCGGCATGGCGCGCGCCCAGGATCCGGATTCGGCTAACTCGCAGTTCTTCATCATGTTCGCGGACGGCTCCTTCCTGAACGGCCAGTACACCGTGGTCGGCAAGGTCGTCTCCGGCATGGAAAATGTTGACAAGATCAAGCGCGGCGAAGGGCAGAACGGCGAAGTGAGCGACCCCGACCGCATGGTCAAGGTCACCGCCGGCAAGTAGTTTCGAAAAACGAGGAGAATGAAAATGGCCGAGATCAAGGATCCGGAAAACACCGTCATCCTGGAAACCACGAAGGGCAAGGTGGTCATCCAGCTGCTGCCGCAGGTAGCCCCAGAGCATGTCGCCCGCGTCAAGGAGCTTTCCCGCGAGAAGGCCTACGACGGCGTCGTCTTCCACCGCGTCATTCCCGACTTCATGGCGCAGACGGGCGACGTCCAGTTCGGCAAGAAGGGCGGCGAGAACTTCAACCCGGGCCGCGCCGGCATGGGCGGGTCGCCGAAGCCGGACCTGAAAGCCGAATTCTCTGCCACGCCCCATGTCCGCGGCACCTGCTCGATGGCGCGTTCGCAGAGCCCGAACTCGGCAAACAGCCAGTTCTTCATCTGCTTCACTGATGCGCCTTGGCTGAACAAGCAGTATTCCGTCTGGGGCCAGGTTATCGAAGGCATGGATGTTGTCGACACGATCAAGAAGGGCGAGCCAGTCAGCGACCCGGACTCGATCGTCTCGATGCGGGTTGCTGCTGACGTCTGATTGTGATTTCTGCTGAACCCGCCCTTGTGCGAAAGCGCGGGGCGGGTTTTGCTTTGCTGAAAGTGCCCGATGCGCGTTGACCTTTTCGATTTCGACCTGCCAGATGAACGGATCGCCCTGCGGCCCGCCGAGCCGCGCGATAGCGCGCGCCTGCTCGTCGTCGATCCGCATGCCGAAACGGTCCTCAGCGATCACTCAGTCAGCGAGCTGCCGTCGTTCCTGCGGCAAGGGGATGCGCTGGTCTTCAACGATACCAAGGTCATTCCCGCGCAGCTCGAAGGCATCCGCCATCGCGAAGGGGCGGGCGGCCAGCAGGTCTCGGCGACATTGCACATGCGCGTCGGCGCCAGTCGCTGGAAAGCTTTCGCCAAGCCCGGCAAAAGGATCAAGATCGGTGATCGCATCGCCTTCGGCCACGGCGGGGAAAGCTGCTTCCTTGGCCAGCTCGATTGCACCGTCGAGGAGAAGGGCGAGGGCGGTGAAGTCACGCTTGCGTTTGATCTTTCCGGCCCGGGGCTCGACGAGGCGATCGCCTCCGTCGGCCATATTCCGCTGCCGCCCTATATCGCCGCCAAGCGTCCTGACGACGAGCGCGATCGCACTGACTACCAGACGATCTACGCCCGCGACGAAGGCGCCGTTGCAGCGCCCACCGCCGGCCTGCATTTCACGCCACGGCTTTTCGAAGCTCTGGACAAGGCCGGTGTCGAACGCCATTTCGTGACGCTGCATGTCGGCGCCGGCACCTTCCTGCCGGTCAAGGCCGACGACACCGCCGATCACAAGATGCATCTTGAAAGCGGCTATGTTAGCGCGGAGACGGCTGCAAAGCTGAACGCCGTCAAGGCGAGGGGCGGGCGCATCATTTGCGTCGGTACGACGTCGCTGCGGCTGATCGAAAGCGCGGCTGCCGACGATGGAGAAATCCGTGCCTGGGCAGACGCCACCGGCGTATTCATCACGCCTGGCTACCGTTTCAAGGCGGTCGATGTCCTGATGACCAATTTCCACTTGCCGCGCTCGACACTCTTCATGCTGGTTTCAGCATTCTGCGGCTTCGAGACCATGCAGGCGGCATACAAACACGCCATTTCAAAAGGCTACCGCTTCTACTCCTACGGTGACGCGAGCCTTCTTTTCCGGAAAGACAAATGACCGAGAATTTCCAGTTCGCCCTCAAGAAGACCGATGCAGGCGCTCGCCTCGGCGAAATCTCCATGCCGCGCGGCACGATCCGTACGCCGGCTTTCATGCCGGTCGGCACCGTCGGCTCGGTCAAGGCGATGTACCTCGACCAGGTTCGCGAAACCGGCGCCGACATCATTCTCGGCAACACCTACCACCTGATGCTGCGGCCGACGGCTGAGCGTGTCGCGCGCCTTGGCGGCCTGCACAGCCTCATCCGTTGGGAACATCCGATTCTGACCGATTCCGGTGGCTTCCAGGTCATGTCGCTTTCCGCTCTGCGCAAACTTAACGAGCAGGGCGTCACCTTCAAGTCGCATGTCGACGGCAGCCTGCACCACATGTCGCCGGAGCGCTCGATCGAAATCCAGGGCCTGCTCGGCTCCGACATCCAGATGCAGCTTGACGAATGCGTGGCGCTTCCGTCCGAACCGCGTGAGATCGAACGCGCGATGGAGCTTTCACTGCGCTGGGCCGAGCGCTGCAAGGTGGCCTTTGGCAACCAGCCGGGCAAGGCGATGTTCGGCATCGTGCAGGGTGGCGACATTCCCGCACTCCGCATCCGCTCGGCCGAAGAACTGGCACAGCTTGACCTCAAGGGCTATGCGGTGGGAGGTCTTGCCGTCGGCGAACCGCAGGACGTTATGCTGAAGATGCTCGAGGAAACGCTGTCGGTGCTGCCGAGCGAAAAGCCGCGCTATCTCATGGGCGTCGGCACGCCGGACGATATCCTGAAATCGGTTGCCCGCGGCATTGACATGTTTGACTGCGTGATGCCGACCCGCTCCGGCCGCCATGGCCTGGCCTTTACCCGCCGCGGCAAGGTCAATATCCGCAATGCCCGCCATGCTGAGGATATGCGCCCGCTCGACGACCAGTCGAATTGCCCAGCCTCGCGCGATTATTCGCGCGCCTATCTGCACCATCTCGTCCGGGCCAATGAGGCGCTCGGCGGCATGCTGCTCTCCTGGCACAATCTCAACTACTATCAGGAGCTGATGCAGGGCATCCGCGCGGCAATTTCCGAGGGCCGCTTCGCCGATTTCATGGCGGAAACGCAGGAGGAATGGGCAAAGGGCGATCTCGAGCGCGCCTGAGGTTCAGATGCCTTTGCTCTCGGTATTCGGCACGATCTGCACGCCGTTGATCTTGTAGCCGCCGTCTGGCTGCCGCATCATCTGGTAGATCGCCGTCCAGTCCTTGCCGTCGCGGCCGGATATCAGAACCTCGTGATAAATCATCGTGCCGTCATCGATCGAACGGCTGCGGCCGAAGGCGTAGTTCCCGGGATGATAGACAGGCTCGTAGCTCTTCTTCACCATCGCAAAGAACATGTTCTTGTCCGGATACATCGCCTTGATGCCAGGCGCAGCAAAGGAATAGGCCGCTTCCGCATCGTCCTTCAGGAAAGCCGTGATCTGATCCTCGATGATATGCCGCGTCGCATCGATCGGATCTTCGGCACGCATCGGCAAGGAGAAGAGGACCAATGCAGCACACAGAGCAAGCACAGCATATAAGGCGCGCATGGATTCATCTCCGGCGATATCAATCGGAGTGTAGGGCATTTTGCGGATTAGAAAAGTAGGCCCGCGTCAGGGGAGACACTAGCTTTCGACGCTCTGTTCAAGCGTAGACATCCTTGATTGCGTCCAGAGGGCCTTTCAGCGCGGTCCGTGGATGGATCAACTCCGGCTGGATGAGGTGAATCTTGTTGACGGGGCGATGCTCTTCGATGAGCTCAAATGCCTTTGCAAGCATGCTCTCGGTGTTCTGCCTGATCATGATGACCGGGAAGGGCAGGAATGAGCCGAAGGGATCATAGTCGTAGCAGCCGACGACGATGTCGGTGAAGGTCTCGTGGGGGTGCTGCGCCATGAAGCGGAGCAGACCCTCGAAGTTGATCGAGGAATTGATGAAGAGCCCGCGCGGCAGCTTGCCTTCGCGCTCATAGAAGGCTTCGAAGGCCTTCTGTGTCATATTGGGTGAATAGCCGGTCGGCTGAATGCATGCATCCTTGCTCGTGCCGAGCAGCGCCTTTTTGATATCGCGGAAGCCTCTTATGCGTTCCCGGCTGGCATGGTCGTTACGTCCGCCAAACAGGAATAGCTCGTCGGGCTTCAGCGGATGGGCGGGATCGAAACGCTGAATGATCGCTTCGGTCAGCATCCGCGCGCCCTGATAGTTGTCGCTGATGACCGATGGCGCCTTCGTCCCCGGCAGGTCGATATTGATGTGCCGGATGCCCGCGGCTTCGCACAAGGTGTGAACGCTGTCGGGATCGGTTGCACCGGCGATGAACAGTTCATCGATCGAATAGGAGATCAGCGTTTCGACCGTTGCAAGCTCTTCCTGAGGATCGCGGGAAGCGCTGACGACGACCGGACATTTGCCGTGGCTGCGCACCTGTGCCTCGAAGGTCTGTGCCATCGACGAGAAATAGCGGTTGTCATGTACCGGCAGAAGCAGCCCGACAAGCCCCGAGCGGGAATTGCGTAAGCCGCGGGCCTGGAGGTTGGCGGTATATTGGTGCTGTTCGGCGAGGTTCTGAATAAGTTCGGCCGTGCTTTCCCGAATGCGCCGTTTACGCCAGGTGCCGTTCAGGACGGCGCTGACGGTCGAGGCGGAGCATCCCGACAGGATCGAAAGATCATAGATCGTCGCTTTCTTTTTGCCCTGTTGCTTCATGTAATCCTCCAGCAGTTCCTTAGTGCCGATTTCCTCTTGACGAAAGCTTAAATCCAAAAGATATTATTTGCACCATCGATTGTGCAAGGAAGAAATATCGATTGTGCATTTGAGGTCCGCTTGAGGAGGCGGCGAGTTGGAGGATGCGATTTCCGCGTCGACCGAAACCAACTGACAGGTACCGCCAGCCGGCGGCCCGTGAGTGTTTCCCTGCGTGAAAACGTTTGGAGGAGGAAGAGATATGAAAAAGCTTATGATCGCAGTGCTTGCTGCATCGCTGTCGCTTGGCGTTTCGTTCGCAGCGCTGGCCGCAGATAAGGTCGGCGTCGTCGTCAAGATCGGTGGCATCCCATGGTTTAATGCAATGGAAGCCGGGATAAAGGAGCAGGGGGGCAAGCTCGGTCTCGATGCCTTCATGGTCGGCCCGACGAGCGCCGATCCAGCGCTTCAGGTGCGCGCAATCGAGGACCTGATTGCCCAGAACGTCAAAGTGATCGGCGTCGTTCCGAACGACGCGAAAGTGCTGGAACCCGTTCTGGCCAAGGCGAAGGCGGCGGGCATTATCGTGATCACCCATGAATCGCCCGGCCAGAAAGGCGCCGACTGGAATTTCGAATTGGCCTCGTCGACCGGCTTCGGCGAAGCGCATGCCAAGCTCCTGGCGGAGAAAATGGGCGGCAAGGGCGAATATGCCGTGTTCGTCGGCTCGCTCACGGTTCCGTTGCACAATGCCTGGGCGGATGCAGCGATCGCTTACATCAAGGCGAATTATCCCGATATGAAGCTAGTCGGCGAGCGCTACGGCGTGGCGGAGGATGTCGACAAGAGCCGCTCGACGGCACTCGATCTCATCTCCGCGCATCCGGATCTCAAGGGTTTCCTTGCTTTCGGCAGCCAGGGGCCTATCGGTGCGGGCCGCGCCGTCGAGGAGCGCCGCAAGACTGGGGAAATCTTCGTTCTTGGGCCTTTTTCGCCCGGCCAAGGCCGGAAGCTCATCAAGGCGGACGCGATTTCCGGAGGCTTCATGTGGAATCCGAAGCAGGCCGGCGAAGTCTTCGTCACCATGGCCGATCGCCTGATCAAGGGTGAGAGCGTCAAGGACGGCGACAACATTCCCGGTCTTGGTGTGATCAAGCCGGTCGGCAACGACATCATCGTCGATCAACTGCTGCCGATCAACAAGGACACCGTGGACGAGCTTGCGGGCATGGGCCTGTAAGTTCGCCAGGACGCGTTCTCCCGGCCTGCCGGGCTGGCTTCGGCCGGCTCGGTGGCGCCCGGAAATTCCATAGGTTGATATGATGACCGCACCTGAAAGCCCAGAAGACGGCCCAAAGCCGCTGTTGTCGCTGCGCAACATCAACATGACCTTCGGCGGCGTCAAAGCGTTGAAGAACGTCAGCTTCGACGTTCTTCCAGGCGAGGTGCATTGCCTGGCGGGTGAAAACGGCTCCGGCAAGAGCACGTTGATCAAGATCATCACCGGCGTTTATCGTCCCCAGTCCGGTGCCGTCATCGAATATGACGGCCAGACCTATTCGCACATGTCGCCGGTAACGGCCCAAGCCGCGGGCATCCAGGTCATCTGGCAGGATCTCGCCTTGTTTCCGGAAATGACGGTTGCCGAGAACATCGCCTTCCAGACGGTGCTTGGCCGCTGGCCGCGGCCTGTCAACTATAACGGCATGCGGGAGACCGCGGTAAGGGCGCTTGCGCGGCTTGGCGTTGCTCTCGATGTGGATCTGCCACTGAAGGATTATGCGATCGCCCAGCGCCAAATCGTGGCAATCGCGCGAGCGCTCATCGGTGACGCTAAGCTGGTCTTCATGGACGAGCCAACCGCCTCGCTCACGCAATCTGAAACCGACCGTCTTATCGGCATTGTCCGGACACTCTCGGCTTCCGGCGTGGCCGTTGTGTTCGTCAGCCACCGGCTCGCCGAGGTGCTCGAGATATCGAGCCGGCTGACGGTCCTGAGAGACGGCGCGCTTGTCGGCGTCTATCCGGCAACAGGCATGACCCAGTCGCGCATCACCGAGCTGATGACCGGAAAGACTTTCGACCAGGCGCTCCGCGTCCGCGACGTTAGCCGCAATCCGGTGGTGCTGGAGGTCGATGGGCTCTCGCGGCCGGGGCAGTTCGAGGATATTTCCCTTAGCGTGCGGTGCGGGGAGACATTGGGTATTACCGGCCTGCTCGGCGCCGGCCGCACCGAGCTTGCGCTCTCCTTGTTCGGCATGCTCAAACCGAAAGCCGGAACGATCCGGCTTGAAGGCAAGCCGGTGCGTTTCTCCTCCAATCGCGAGGCCATCGCAGCCGGTATCGCCTATCTCTCCGAGGACCGGCTATCGCTCGGCCTCATTCAGCCTCAGTCGATCGCCGACAACCTGGTGATCGCGTCGCTTGACAGGATCATCTCCCGCGGGCTGTTGTCCGATTCCCGCAAGTGGGATCTCGTTGCCCGGTGGATCGCCGATCTCGGCATCAGGATCGGCAAGCAGGGCGATGCCGTTTCGACGCTTTCGGGCGGCAACCAGCAGCGCGTGGCCATCGCCAAGTGGCTGGCGACAAACCCGAAACTGCTCATTCTCGACGCCCCGACCGTCGGCGTCGATGTCGGTGCCCGCGCCGGCATCTTCGATATTGTCGCCAAGCTCGCCGACAGCGGCCTCGCGATCATCCTGATCTCCGACGAGGTCCCGGAGGTCTATTTCCACGCGGATCGCGTTCTGCATATGGCCAAGGGCCGTATCGTCAACAGGTTTACGCCGCGCGATTGCGCACTTCAGGACATTGAGGCTGCCGTCTATGCGTAACGCCGTTCAGTCCCATGCGACGGAATTTGCCCTGCTTGCGGTTATCGCAATCATCTGCCTCTTCCTGTCGATCGTCACCGACCGCTTCTTTTCGCTGGGAAACGCGTTCGACCTGCTCAACACCAGTTCCGTCAACATCATCTTCGCCGTTGGCTTGCTGGTCGTGCTGATTGCCGGTGGCATCGATATCTCCTTCGCGGTCGCCGCCTCCGTCGTTCAATACATCACCGCAATCTTGCTCGGCTGGGTAGGCGGCGGCAGTTGGGTGAGCGGACTGCTGATCGCCGGCGGGCTCGGAATCCTGCTCGGAGCCGTCAATGCCTTCCTGATCCACAAATTCCGGATCATTTCGATCGTTGTGACCATCGCCACCTTCAACATCTATTTTGGCCTGTTGATGTTCTTCACGCGCGGAGTATCGATCTACGATCTGCCGGACTGGCTGACCACGCGCATTATCCTGTTCGAGCACGAGATGGCCGACGGAAGCTGGATCGAGATCACGCTGCCGGTGCTAGTCATGCTCATCTGCGTCGCCGCCACCTGGCTGCTCATCACACGAACGACGACAGGACGGCAGCTCTATGCTTTCGGCGACAATCCGGAAGGCGCGCGCCGTTTCGGCATCAATATCGGCGCAATGCAATTCATCGCCTATGGCTGGCTTGGCCTGATGGCTGGTATCGGCGGCCTGATCCAGGCGCATTACGCGCAGGAAGTCGTCCCGAACGCGCTATACGGCCGCGAGCTCGACGTACTTGCCGCTGTGGTACTGGGCGGCGCCCGGCTCGGCGGCGGGAAGGGGTCGGTGCTCGGTTGCGTGCTGGGCGTGCTGCTCATCTCGATCACGCAGAATGGTCTCAATCTCGCAGGCGTCTCGCCCTATGCCTTCAAGATGATCGTCGGCGCCATTATTCTGGTTGCCATCACGCTGTCGAATGCACGCATTGAAAAGCTGCTGCCGTTCATGCGCCAGAATGGAGGCAGCAAATGACCGCAATCATCAGGCGCAGCAGGGCCGTCCTGGGGCCGGAAATGGCCGGGCCGGGATTTGCGCTCTTTGCGGTGGTGCTCTTCTTCGGCCTGGCGTCGCCTCAGTTCCTGAGTCGTGCCACCTTCGGCTCAGTCGCCTTCCAGCTGCCGGAGCTCGGGCTTCTCACGCTCGCCATGCTGCTGCCGGTGCTCACCGGCGGGCTCAATCTTGCCATCACCTTCACCGCCAACATTGCCGGATTGACGCTCGCCTGGGTGTTGCAAGTGAACGGCGGCGTGGATGCGGGACCCTTCGCCTTCTTCCTCGGCAGCCTGCTCGCTATCGGCGCGGGCGCGGCAAGCGGTGTCGTGATGGGGCTGGTGATCGCCTATACGCGCGCCCACCCGATCCTGGTGTCGCTGTCGATGATGATCTTCCTACGCGGGCTCGGCGAGTTCTTGACGCGCGGCGGCGATGTTTCCGGCTTCCCGGCCTACCTTGCTCCGCTCGGTCATGGCAGCGTGCTTGGTTTTCCGGTGCCGCTCCTCGTCTTCATCGGCTGTGTGGCGATCTGGCATCTGTTGCTGACGCGGATGAAGCTAGGCTTCAACACCTACATGATCGGCTCGAATATCGAGGCGACGCGATATTCGGGCGTCAGTACGCGCAAGGTCCTGGTGCTGGTTTATATGCTGTCTGGCGCCATGTGCGCGGTCGCCGGCATCATCATGCTCGCCCGGTTCAACTCGGTGCGCGTCGGTCACGGCGAATCCTACCTGTTGATCACCGTGCTTGCCTGCTTTCTCGGCGGCGTCAATCCGTTCGGCGGCTTCGGCCGGGTCATCCCCGTTTTCGTGGCGCTCGTCGTTCTGCAACTGCTCGCGTCCGGTCTCAACCTGATGGGCGCCAACCAGCATTTGGCGACGGCCGTCTGGGGCATCCTGCTCATCGCCGTGATGATCCTGCGCTACGCCGCGGGGCATCTAAAACTTCTCAACCGGAAAAAAGGATAAGGCCCATGGAAGGTTTTGGTGTTCATACCAGCATGTGGACCATGAACTGGGATCGCGCCGGCGCGGAAAAGGCGATTGCCGCCGCCGTTAAGTATGAGATGGACTTCATCGAGATCGCGCTCCTCAATGCCCCGGCCGTCGATGCGCCGCATACCAGGACTTTGCTGGAAAAACACAAGCTGCGCGCTGTCTGCTCGCTGGGCTTGCCGGAGAACGCCTGGGCGTCGGTTCGTCCCGACGCGGCGATCGACCATTTGAAGGTCGCCATCGATAAAACGGCGGAAATGGGCGCGGAAGCGCTTTCCGGTGTGATTTTCGGCGGCATCGGCGAGCGCACTGGCGTACCGCCGACGCAAGGCGAATACGACAATATCGCGCGCGCTCTGCAGGCAGCGGCCAAACATGCCAAGTCGAAGGGTATCGAATTGGGCGTCGAGGCGGTGAACCGTTACGAGAACCATCTGATCAACACCGCCCGCCAGGCGGTGGACATGATCGAGCGGGTCGGGGCCGACAATGTTTTCGTTCATCTCGACACCTATCACATGAACATCGAGGAGAAGGGTGCCGCCAACGGCATTCTCGTTGCCCGCGATCATCTGAAGTACATCCATCTTTCGGAAAGCGACCGCGGCACGCCAGGCTACGGCAATGTTCCCTGGAACGAGGTATACGCGGCGCTCGCCGCCATCGGCTTCAAGGGCGGGCTCGCGATGGAGAGTTTCATCAACATGCCGCCGCAGGTCGCTTACGGCCTAGCGGTCTGGCGGCCGGTGGCAAAAGACGAGGCGGAGGTGATGGGCAACGGTCTGCCGTTCCTGCGCAATAAGGCACGGCAATACGGCCTGATCTGACGCTGAGGCTATTTGCGCAGCTTGGCGCGCCGCTCGCGTGCGATCTCGTTCGCTGTTGCGCAATAATAGCCGTTGAGATTTTGTTTAATCCTCGAACGCGTTGCGGCGCAACTCGGGGAAAATCATCGAGCGATGCCGTCCGAGTTTCTCGGCAATCACATGACACTGATACCAGCCGTTCGCCAGCAGATAATCTCCCACGTCCTCAAAACGCGGGGAGAGTGACATTCCAACTTTGCAGAATCAGGACACTTTAACTTTGCGGCTACAAGCCAAAGTTGGATAATCTATCTTATGGAACCAAACCGCACTACCTTGCTTGAGCCTCGGGCCATAGCAACGATGTTGGCAGCAAACAGGCATTGTCCCGTCTGGCGAAGACAATCTACCGGAGACGATTGGTTGGATTCGTCCAATCAAACGACTACCCATGATTGGCGACAGGATTATTAGGACGATGATTCAGAGGACTCGTTCAGAGATCCAGCAAAGACTTCAGCTCGGTGTTTGATCAAAGGCTCCAATCACCTTGTCGAAAACATGGTCTAGCGCTCGCCCATACGGCAACCGTAAATCGGGCCGTGCCTCTCAGCAACTCGTGTTGAGTCCATGGACTGGCAGCACAGACGGCAATCTCGCGTTGCTTCGGCTCGGCATGGCTGCCCTGGTCCCAGTTCGGCGACGATGTTGGCGGCCCAACCGCGCTCGAGCTCGCGCTTTAGGGCTTTAGGTCGACCAGCGCCCGTCCGCTCCCATCCATGGCGAAGGGAACGGAGGCATGCTGGTGGGCCACCAACCAGCGCCCGTCGCGCTTCACGAGGCCGAGGGTCTGGCGAAACCAGAGATCCACCTCGGCGCCATCGGTCTTCGTTCCCGTGATATGCAGCAAGCCGCTCCAGAAAGCGACGTCTCCGCCGACCGTTAGCTTGGCATCGTGCACGTCGCTGCCGATCGGTCCTTCCCATGTATCGAACCAGTCCTGAAGGCCCGCCTCGTCCTTGCCGTGGTAGACGAGCGGTGGCGCCAGCGAAAATTCGACGGAATCCTCGGTCTCGTAGGTGAGCGCGTCCTTGGCATTCTTATCGCCGAGCGCGGAGGCACGTATCATCAGCATGGCGATAATCGTTTCCTCCTCAACGTTGGGATTGGTCTCTTCGGTCATTTGTGATCCTCCTGTTCGTGAACCAAGGACGATCGGAGGAATGACAATCCGACATCGTCATCCACGAAAGCTCGGGATCGAAGCTATAATATTGGTCTCGCCGGCGGCGGATTGTCGATCGCTGGCGAAATTGGCTCGATCACCTTCTCAATTCGGCAGGCAGAGAGCCATTTGTAAGGCGGGACGCCCGTAGTCTCCTTGACCTCAGGAAATATCCTGGCGACAGGCCACACTCTGCGGCAATCAGTGTAAGCGACACGGTTGCGAGTTCGTTCTCGGAGATTGTATGGGTGGACGCGACGGGCACCATGTCGACCAGTCATAGTCCCATTCTCAAGCCGTATTCACCGCACCTCTCACAAAAAGGCATCGGCGCTGGCGCAAATTGATGCTTTTCGCGCGCTGCACGATTTCCTACTCAGTGTCTAAGAGTGCAAGGAAGGAATGCGGAATGGCGACGCCATTTTATTGGAACGAGCTCAATACCTATGATTTCGCCGCGTTACCTCCCGATACGACCATAGCCATTCTGCCGATCGCGTCGACGGAGCAGCACGGCCCGCATCTCCCGATTGCCACCGATGTCGCCATCGCTAACGGCATGCTCTCGGAGCTGAAAAGGGAGCGGCCGGAAGACCTCGACATATTGGTGCTGGCGACGCAGGAGATTGGCAAGGCGAACGAACATATCTATGGCCCGGGCACGCTCTCGCTTGGGGCTGAGCTTTTGATCCCCGTCTGGACCGCGATCGGTGCGAAGGTCGCCGCAGCCGGGATCCGCAAGATGGTGATCGTCAATTCGCACGGCGGCAATCTCGACGTCATGAGCATCGTCGCCCGGGAACTGCGCGTACGTTACCAGATGGCCGTTTTGTCGACGCAATGGGGCCGATTCGGCCATCCGGACGGCATGATCAGCGAACATGAAACGAAGTACGGCATTCACGGCGGCGAGGTGGAGACCTCCCTGATGCTGCACTTCCGGCCGGACCTGGTGCGCATGGACAAGGCGCAGAATTTTATCTCGAAGGCGGAATGGATGCGGGAACAGTCGAACTATATTCAACCCCTGCCCCCGCACTCTCTTGCCTGGATCGCCCATGATCTCAATCCATACGGCGTCGTCGGCGACGCCTCGCGCGGTACCGCGGAAAAAGGCGCGGCCATCTGCAGCCATCAGGTGAAAGGCTTCATCGAGATGCTCTATGATCTGAAGCGCTATCCGCTTTCAAATCTTTACGCGATGTAGGATCAATTCGCGGCCGACTTCTCCGACGCGATATGGCCTTTGACCTGAAGCTCCTGCACAAGTCCTGCGAGCTCGGCCAGCAGGTATTCGACGAAGAGGCTCGTTGCCGCATCCAGCGGCGCGCGGGCGCGCGCGAACAGCTTCATCGGCTGCTGGCGCGCATGCGGCTCGGCGATCGGCCGGAAGACGAGGTCGCCGTTTCTGCACTCGGTGATGACGTCGAGCGGGTTCAGCATCGTCAGCCCTGCCCCGGATTTCACCAGTTTCTTGAGCATCTCCGAAGCGTTGGTTTCGAGAACCGGCTCGACGTGGACGTCGAGCCGGGCAAAAGCCAGATTGATCACGTCACGAAGACTGGTGCCCTGTTGTGCCAGCACCAGCCGCTCCTGCACCACCTCCGCCAGATTGATCGGGCCGGGGGCGATCAAACGATGCCCCGGCGGCAGGACGACGCCGATCGGGATATCGAAATTCCCGAGCGTGCGAATACCGGGTGTCGGGGGAATATTGAAGCCAAGGCCGATATCCACCTCGCCCGACAGCACAGGATTGACGGTCATCGTGCCGGCATCGTTCCTGATTTGGAAGAAGACGCGCGGATGCTCCGATTGAAAGCGGCTGATGATTTCCGCGAGCGGCCCGGCGGCAAGCCCGACCGTCGTTACCAGCCGCACCTTGCCCGCCTGCTGCATCCTGAGACTGCGAATGCGGCCCTCCAGGCGATCGTAGTTCTTCAGAACTTCGCGAATGTGTTCGATGCACAGTTCGCCGGCCGCTGTCAGCCTCAGGCCGCGCGGCAGGCGCTCGAAGAGCGGAGCACCCATTTCCTCCTCCAGCGCCAGGATCTGCCGGTTGATGGCGGACGAAGCGACGTTCAGCCGCGCCGCCGCCTTGCGGATGGAGCCCGACCGGGCGATTTCGTTGATGTAGAGAAGTTTTCTGGAATGCAGCATCGCGCCCTCGGTGCATCAATTTTAGGCACGCAGCACAAATTAGGCGCGCGCGCTGTTTGAGATGCCAAAAAGGCATCGTTGCGCACGAATTTTGATGCTTTTCAAAGAGCATTGCAATCGCTCAAATGAAGAAAATGGGACGCTGATTGCGGCGATCCCTGGCACCAAAGGGGAATGTCGAACATGTCCAATGCACTGAAAAATATTGCATTCACCGTACTCCTTGGTCTAGGTGCTGCAATTGCCGCGGCCTCATCAGGCTACGCGCTCGACAAGGTGACTTATGGCACCAATTGGCTGGCGCAGGCCGAGCATGGCGGCTTCTATCAGGCGATTGCTGACGGCACTTACGAGAAGTATGGTCTTGATGTCAGCATCATTCAGGGCGGCCCGAACGCGGCAAACAGTGCGCTGCTGATCTCCGGCAAGATCGACTTCTACATGGGCGGCTCGCAGGGCGAAATCACGGCCGTGGAGCAAGGCATTCCGTTGGTGGATGTCGCGGCCATCTTTCAGAAGGACCCGCAGGTGTTGATCGCGCATCCGGACGCCGGCGTCGAGACGTTCGAAGACCTTGCCAAGCTGAAGACGCTCTTCCTCGGCAAGGACGGTTACCTGACCTACTTCGAGTGGATGAAGGCAAACTACAAGGGCTTCAAGGACGAACAGTACAAGCCGTACAACTTCAACCCCGCGCCGTTCATTGCCGACAAAGAGTCTGCACAGCAAGGTTACCTGACGTCCGAACCCTACGAAATCCAGAAGCAGACGGGCTGGGAGCCGAAGGTGTTTCTGCTCGCGGACAACGGTTACACGCCATATTCCACGATGATCACAACGACGCAGACGATGATCGACAAGAAGCCGGACGTCGTCCAGCGCTTCGTCGATGCGTCGATCGAGGGCTGGTACAGTTATCTCTACGGCGACAACAGCAAGGCGAATGAACTGATCAAGAAGGACAATCCGGAAATGACGGATGGCCAGATCGCCTATTCTATCGCCAAGATGAAGGAATTCGGCATCGTCGAATCCGGCGAGGCTCTGGACAAGGGCATCGGCTGTATCACCGACGCCCATTATAAGAAATTCTTCGAGGGAATGGTTGGGATCAAGATCTTCAAGGCGGACACCGACTACACGAAGGCCTTTACGACGAAATTCGTGTGCAAGGGCAGCGGCATGGCGCTGAAGAAGTAAGCCTGCGCTCGCTTTGTGATGGCCTGCCGCGTCCAAGCGTCAGGCTGCACCGTCTTCGAACGAAGAGAACCCGCAATGCCCCTAGCCGAAATCCAGACGGCGCCGCTCAAGGAAAAACGCAAACGGCCGCTGGTTGCCATGCAATCCGTTTCGAAGGTCTTCTCCAGCGGAACGGTCGCGCTTTCCGGCATGTCGCTCACCGTCGAGAACGGCGAGTTCATCAGCCTGCTCGGCCCTTCGGGTTGCGGCAAGTCGACGGCGCTTCGCATCATCGCTGGCCTTGGCGACATCACGTCCGGAACGATCGACTGGCCGAGTTCGCGCATCAACGCTAAAGGATTGCCGGAGGGCGATATCGGCTTCGTTTTCCAGGAACCGACGCTGATGCCGTGGAAAAGCGTCTTCGGCAATGTCTATCTGCCGCTGAAGCTGCGCGGCGTCTCGAAGACGGCGGCCCGCGATCAGATCATGAGCGCGCTCGCGACCGTTGGCCTGCGGGACTTCGCCGAAGCCTACCCACGTGAGCTCTCCGGCGGCATGAAGATGCGCGTCTCGATCGCCCGTGCTCTGGTAACCAAGCCGAAGCTGCTCCTGATGGACGAGCCTTTCGCGGCGCTCGACGAGATCAGCCGCCAGAAGCTAAACGACGACGTGCTGCAGCTCTGGAAGATGACCGGCATCACTGTGATCTTCGTCACGCATTCGGTGTTCGAGTCCGCCTATCTTTCCAGCCGCATCGTCGTCATGAAAGCGCGCCCTGGCCGGGTCCATGCGGACCTCCCGCTTGTGACAAACCGGGAACGCGACGCCCATTATCGCACCTCGGAGGAATACCGGCGGGCCTGCGAAACAGTCTCTTACTCGCTGATCGGAGCAATCAACGCGGCAAAGGAAGATTGATGAGCACGGACACAGCCGAGGCCCTCGCGCCGTCGATCTCCAATACAGTCAATGCCAAGCGGCGTGATCTGGTTCTCAGGATCGCGGTTCCCTTCATCGCCATCGTCGTTCTGGTCGTCATTTGGGGGCTTTACGTCACACTCTCTGGTGTTCCGCCCTATATTCTGCCCGGGCCGCTCGCCGTTGCCAACGCCTTTGTCGCGGATTGGGGAACATTGGCCCCTGCCCTTTGGGTCACGACCAAGGTTACCTTCATGTCGCTGATGCTGGCGCTGGTCGGCGGCGTCGGCTTTGCGATCTTCCTTGTGCAATCCCGCTGGATCGAGATCGCCTTCTATCCGCTCGCGGTGATCCTGCAGGTGACGCCGATCGTGGCGATCTCGCCGCTCATCCTGATCTACGCACCATCGACGCAAGTTGCACTGTTGATCTGTGCCTTCCTCGTCGCCTTCTTCCCGATCCTCTCCAACATGGTTCAGGGCCTGAAGAGCGTCGATCACAATCTGATCAACCTCTTCGAACTCTATGGCGCCTCGCGTTGGCAGACGCTGCTTTATCTGAAACTGCCCGCAGCTCAGCCTTATTTCATGACCGGCCTCAGGATCGGCGGCGGACTTGCGCTGATTGCCGCCGTGGTGGCGGAATTTGCAGCAGGCTCGGCAGGTGCCGGTTCCGGCCTTGCCTTCCGCCTGCTCGAGGCCCAGTACCGCTTGAACATACCCCGGCTCTTTGCGGCGCTGCTGATGCTGTCGATGCTCGGCGTCGCAATCTTCGCCGTCACGTCCTTCATCTCGTGGCTTAGCCTGCATCGCTGGCATGAAAGCAGCCTGAGGCGCGAAAACTGATGACCTATTCCTTCATCTCGCCTCCCAATGCCGGCCGCTTCGTGCTGAGCAATGCGACGCTTCCGGCAGCCGCTGTTGGCGGTTATGACGCGCCGGCCGAAGAGGGACTGGTCAGAGCCGATATCGTCGTCGCCGACGGTCTGGTTTCCGCCGTTCTGCCGCCAGGCGAAGCACCGGCAGACTATGCAAAGTCTGACCTCAAGGGCGGCATGGTTTGGCCGTGCTTCGCAGACATTCATACGCATCTCGACAAAGGACATATCTGGTCGCGCAATGCCAATCCCGACGGCACCTTCATGGGGGCGTTGGAAGCCGTGCGCTCCGACCGCGAGGCATACTGGTCCGCCGCCGACGTCAGGAAGCGCATGGAATTCTCGCTGCGGTCCGCCTATGCCCACGGCACTAGCCTCATCCGTACCCATCTCGATTCCATCGCGCCGCAACACCGAATTTCGTTCGATGTCTTCGATGAGCTACGGGAGGCCTGGAGGGACAGGATTACGTTGCAGGCCGTCGCACTCTTCCCGATGGAATTCATGGTGGATGCCGCCTACTTTGCCGATCTCGTGACGGTGGTTCGCGAAAAAGGCGGGCTGCTTGGCGGGGTCACGAGGACTGGGCCTGACCTCGTCTGGCAACTCGATACGCTGTTTCGAACCGCGGCGGACAATGGACTCGATGTCGACCTCCATGTCGACGAGACCGACGATCCGGGCGCGGAAACGCTGAAGGCAATCGCCGAGGCGGTGATCCGCAACGGCTTTCAAGGCAATGTCACAGCCGGCCACTGCTGCTCGCTCGCCCGGCAGGATGACGGTCTCGCCCGGAGGACTGTTGACTTGGTCGCCAAAGCTGGCCTCTCGATCATCTCGCTTCCGATGTGCAACCTGTATCTGCAGGACCGCTATCCTGGGAGGACACCGCGCTGGCGCGGAGTGACGCTCTTCAAGGAGCTTGCCGCAGCCGGCGTCAAGACCGCCGTCGCCTCCGACAATACCCGCGATCCCTTCTATGCCTACGGCGACCTTGATCCGGTCGAAGTGTTCCGCGAGGCGGTGCGCATCCTGCATCTCGATCATCCGCTGGATACCGCCGCCCGCGTCATCACCACCTCGCCGGCGTCGATCGTCGGCCGCCCGGATACCGGCCGCATCGCTGCGGGAAGCCCCGCCGATCTCGTCCTCTTCAGCGCCCGGCGCTGGAGCGAATTCCTTTCCCGTCCGCAGTCTGACCGCGTCGTGCTTCGACGCGGCAAGGTGATCGACCGCAGCCTGCCGGATTACCGTGAACTCGATAGCATCGTTGGAGCCTGACATGCCGGACTACGAGAAGATCAAAAAGGAACTTGCAGGCATCGCCGTTGAGGACAATCCGGCGCTCGTGCGCCAGAAGAGCCGCGATTTCTATTGGTACTCGCCTATCCTGAAGGCGCAGCTCGACAGTGTGACCGCCGATCTCGTCGTCACCCCGAAGAGCGAGGAGGAGGTCATCCAGACGCTGAAGGTCGCCTTCGCGCATGGCGTCCCGGTGACGCCGCGCGGCGCCGGCACAGGCAATTACGGCCAGGCCATGCCGCTTTCCGGAGGCATCGTGCTCAACCTTGCGGCCATGGACAAGATCAAGGAAATCCATCCGGGACGCGTCATCTGCGAGCCCGGCATCGTCATCGCCCAGTTGGACAAGCAGACGAAGGCCCATTCCGGTCAGGAACTGCGCTTCCATCCGTCGACGGCGCAGACGGCGACGATCGGCGGCTTCATTGCCGGCGGCTCCGGTGGCGTTGGCTCGATCACCTGGGGCGGACTGCGCGACCTCGGCAATATCCTGCGGCTGCGCGTCGTCACCATGGAAGCCGAGCCACGGGTGCTCGACCTGACGGGGTGGGACTTGCAGAAAGTGAGCCATGCCTACGGCACCAACGGTATCATCACCGAGATCGAAATGCCGCTCGCGCCGGCCTACGACTGGGCGGATGTGCTGGTCGGCTATGACGACTTCATGGCGGCCGTCCGCTTCTCCGATGCGCTCGCACGGTGCAACGGCATCCTCGTCAAGGAGATCGCGCCGATTGCCGCTCCGATCCCGCAAGACTATTTCACCCGCCACAGACCCTACATTCGCCAGGACCAGTCGGTCGTCGTCCTGATGATCGCGCCGCATTCCATGGATGCATTCCTCGCCTTTGCTGCATCACAGAAGGGTGAGATCATCTTTCGCTCCGACAAGGTAGAGAGCATGCGGGGCATTCCGCACGCCTACGAGCTTGCCTGGAACCATACGACGCTGCGCGCGCTGAAGATCGATCCGACTTTCACCTATCTGCAGGTGCAGTATCCGGGACCGGATCATGTCGAGAAGGTTCAGAAGATGGTCGAAATCTTTGGCGACGAAGTGCCTGGGCATCTCGAATTCATCAGGTTCGATGGCCAGATTCAGTGCTCGGGCTTGCCGCTGGTGCGTTACACGACGGAAGAGCGCCTCGAAGAAATCATCCACATACATCAGGATCACGGCTGCCCGATCTTCAACCCGCACCGCTATACGCTGGAGGAAGGCGGCATGAAGCGCACCGACAAGATTCAGCTTGCCTTCAAGCATGAGACCGACCCGAAGGGACTGCTCAATCCAGGCAAGATGATCGCCTGGGAGAATCCCGATTTCGACTTCTCGGCAGGCAAGAATTATTTGTTCCCGGGTCTTTCCAGCGTCATGGAGCCCTCGTGAGGGTTCTTGTCCTTCATTCGCATCCGGTTGAGGAAAGCTACGGCGCCGCCCTTTACCGGCAGGCAGTCGAAAGCCTCACGAAGGCCGGACACGAAGTTGACGGCTGCGATCTCTATGCGGAGAGTTTTGATCCGGTGCTCTCACGCCATGATCGCCTCGCCTATCACGACTATCCGGACAATATTGCTTTGGTGAAACCCTATGTCGATCGGCTCAAGCAGGCGGAAGGACTTGTCATCGTCACACCGGTTTGGAATTTCGGATTTCCGGCAATCCTGAAAGGATATTTCGATCGCGTGTGGCTGCCGGGCGTATCTTTCGAACTGGTTGATGGCAAGGTCGAATCCCGGCTCCGCCATATCGGCAAACTTGGAGCCGTCCTGACTTACGGCGCCACGCCCTTCCGTGCCTTTGTGGCAGGCAACCCGCCAAAGAAGATCGTCAAGCGCGTGCTGCGCGCCCAGATAAACCCGCTGAAGCCAGTCACCTTCCTTGCCCACTATGACATGAACAACTGCACGGCGGAGACCCGCGCAAATTTCCTCGAAAGGGTGAAGACCGCCATGGAGGGGTTCTAAAAGACCTTGGCGGCCGTTACCTCCACTTCCACCAAGAATTCCGGCCGGGTGAACCCGCCGACGATGATGAGCGTCGACGTCGGCTTTGGGTCGGCTGTATAGCGGTCCCGCACGGCCATATAGGCCGGAAAGTCCTCGCGCCGCGTCAGGAAGCCAGAAATGCGGATGACATCAGCAAAGCTCATATCCGCGTCTTCAAGGATGGCCTTGATCGCCTCGAAGCACAGTTCCGCCTGCGCCGTCACACCCTTGGGCACATTGTCGTCGAGACCGATCCCGAGTTGGCCGGATGTCACCAGCAGCGAAGCACCAGGCGGCATCATCAGGCCGTGATTATAGTTTCCGAAGGGTCGGCGAACCGACGGCGGATTGAAAATCTTCGTCATGGAAGAGCCTTTTTTCAAACCCAATCCGTTATAAAGGAAATCGTCGCTATTCCAAGTGCTTGAAGGCCTCGATCGACGTTCCGGAAGGCCTGGAAGCCCCTCCTCTAAATCGCGCGAAACTCGTCCAGTTCGATCTCGAACTGCATCTGATCATAGGCAGGCACAACATGATCCGGCGTCTCGGCCATCAAGGTGTCGTAGTCGAGTGGCGTATGCATATGTGTCAGGATTGCCCGCTTCGGCCTCAGCCGCCCGATCCAGTCTAGCGATTGCTCAAGCGACAGATGGCTCGGATGGTAGCGATACTGCAGGGCGTCGATGATGAGGGTGTCGAGACCTTGAAGTTTTTCTATAGTCTCCGGCGGAAAGTCACTGATATCGCTGCAATAAGCGACATCGCCTATTCTGAAGCCGAGCGAGTGGATATCGCCGTGCTGCTGCAGATGCGGCCTGAACGGAATCGTGCCGCCGGCGCCGCTGATGGCGATCGGTGTCTCGATATCCTCGATCAGGATCGGTTCGACGATTGGCGGATAGTTGCTGCCGGGCGGCGTTTCGATGCAGTAGCTGAAGCCCTGGCGAATGCGGTCCATCGTGAATGGATTGGCATAGATTGGCACGCGCTGCTGGGCGTTGTGAAAATAGCCGCGCAGATCGTCGATGCCGTGAATATGGTCGGCATGCGGATGCGTATAGAGCACGGCGTCGATGTGCTCCACCTTGGCGGCGATCATCTGTTCGCGAAAGTCCGATCCGGTATCGATGACGACGGTCGTGACCCCGCCGTTGTCGTCGTATTGCTGTACCATGAAGGCTGCGCGCGTGCGGCGGTTCTTCGGGTTGGCCGGATCGCAGGCGCCCCAATCGCCCGTGATGCGCGGCACGCCGGGCGACGACGCGCAGCCGAGAATGGTGAAGCGCCGCCGGTAACGCACGCGGCTAGACCTTCGGCATCTTCGAGAAGAGCCGCAGAGCGTTCTCGGTGGTGATCCGCGCCATCTCGGCGTCGCTGACGCCGAGCGTTTCAGCCAGAATCTCGGCGGTATTCACCACATACGACGGCTCGTTGCGCTTGCCGCGCCAGCGCTTAGGCGCAAGGTAAGGCGCGTCGGTTTCGACCAGCAGCCGGTCGTGCGGAACCGTTTTGGCGATCGCGCGCAACTCCTCGGATTTCGGAAAGGTGAGGATGCCCGAGAAGGAAATGTAGCCGCCGAGTTCGACGCCGGTTCGGGCAAGCCCGGGGCCGGCCGAGAAGCAATGGAGAATGAAGGGGAACGCCCCCTTCCCGGTCTCCTCTGTCAGGATCGCCGCCATGTCCTCGTCGGCGCTACGGCTATGGATCACCAGCGGCAACTGCGTTTCGCGGGCGGCAGCGATGTGGCGCAAAAAGCCGGTCTTTTGGTCCTCCGGCTTCTGGGTGTCGTAGAAGTAATCGAGCCCAGCCTCGCCGATCGCGACGATCTTCTCATGGGCATTGGCGAGGCGCACGAGATCTTCGGTCTGAATCTCGAGCTCCTCATCCGCATTGTTCGGATGCGTGCCGACGGAGCAGAAGACCGAGGGATATTTCTCGGTGATCGCGAGCAGCTTTTCGAGCTTCCGCACCCGCGTCGAGATCGTCACCATCTGCTTCACGCCGGCCTGATGCGCGCGCGACACGATGTCATCGCGCTCCTCCTCGAAATCGGCGAAATCCAGATGGCAATGCGTATCGATCAGCATGGCAGACCCTCAGGCTTCCGGCGCCACATAACGCGGGAAGACAGGCTTCGGAGCCTCCAGCGGCGTTCCGGGAACAAGGCGTCCGGCTTCGCCCAGTGCCGCGAAATCGCGCCTATCCGCAGGTGCGGCGACGAGGTCGAGCAGCTTGCCCGCCGATTCCGGCATGAACGGCTGCAGCAGGATCGCAATCTGGCGGACGACCTCAGCCGCCACATAAAGCACGGTGCCCATCCGCGTCGGATCGGTTTTCTTCAGCGCCCACGGTTCCTGGCCTGCAAAATAGCGGTCGGTTTCCGAAACAACAGCGATGATGGAAGCGAGCGCCCTGTGGATCATCTGCTTGTCCATATCGTTGCGCGTGGAGGCAAGCAGCGCGTCGGCCTGAGCCAGCATCGCCTTGTCCTCGTCCATCAGCTGCCCGCATTCCGGAATCTGGCCGTCGCAGTTCTTGACGATCATCGACAGCGAGCGGCTCGCGAGATTGCCGATGCCGTTCGCAAGATCGGAGTTGATCCGCGTGCCGATCGCCTCTTCGCTATAGCTGCCGTCCTGACCGAAGGAAACCTCGCGCAGGAAGAAATAGCGCACCTGATCGAGACCGAAATGGTTCACCAGATTGACGGGATCGACGACATTGCCGACCGACTTCGACATCTTCTCGCCCTTGTTGAGCAGGAAGCCATGCGCAAAGACCCGCTTCGGCAGTGGCAGCTTTGCGGACATCAGGAAGGCTGGCCAATAGACCGCGTGGAAGCGGATGATGTCCTTGCCGATGACGTGAACGCTGGCCGGCCAGTATTTCGCCCTCGGGCCGTTCGGATCCTGGAGATAGCCGGTCGCTGTGATGTAATTGGTCAGCGCATCGACCCAGACATACATGACGTGCGCCGGATCGTTGGGCACCCTGATGCCCCAATCGAAGGTCGTGCGCGAAATCGAAAGGTCTTTCAAGCCGGACTTGACGAAGGAAATCACTTCGTTGCGCCGCTCGGCCGGGCCGATAAAATCGGGATTATCCTCATAGTGCTTGAGGAGCTTGTCCTGGTATTCAGAAAGCTTGAAGAAGTAGCTTTCCTCCTGCACCCATTCGACTGGCGTGCCCTGCGGCCCGTAGCGCACGCCGTCGGCGCGAAGCTCCGTTTCGTTTTCCTGGTAATAGGCCTCGTCGCGCACCGAGTACCAGCCGGCGTAGGAATCCTTGTAGACATCGCCGTTTTCCGCCATCAGGTTCCAAATGTCCTTGGAGGCCTCGTGGTGGCGAGCTTCCGTGGTGCGGATGAAATCGTCGTTCGAGGCGTTCAGCAGCTTGGCCATCGCCTGGAACTCACCGGAGTTGCGGTCGGCAAGCTCCTGGGCGGTGATGCCCTCCGCGCGTGCCGTCTGCTGCATCTTCTGGCCGTGCTCGTCGGTGCCCGTCAGAAAGAAGACATCGCGGCCATTAAGGCGCTGAAAGCGTGCCATGGCGTCCGTCGCGATCAGCTCGTAGGCATGGCCGATATGCGGCTTGCCGTTCGGATAGGAAATCGCGGTGGTGATGTAGAAAGGCGTCTTGTCTGTCATGGCGGCCATCGTGTCCGGCTTGCTCTCTCGAAATATCAGCCGCTCTTAGCGCATGTCATGGAGAAGAGAAACACTAAGTTTCGAAAGCGACGGTGATTTAGCCGTTTGCCGGAGTGCTGAACTTGACTCGCTTTCTGCCACATTCTAGGCCTTGCGAAACTAAAGAACGGGGCGCAATCGACGTGAGATTTCCAGCAGCGGACAAAAGCCGTCTCTCTGTCCGTCAGAGGCCCGTCGCTTGACGTTTCTCGAAAATTTTCAGCCGCTCTATTCGCTTTCCGGCTTTTTCGTCGGCGCGCTTGTCGGCATCACCGGCGTCGGCGGCGGCTCACTGATGACGCCGCTGCTCGTCCTGATTTTCGGCGTCCATCCGGCAACCGCGGTCGGCACCGATCTGCTTTATGCCGCCGTCACCAAGACGGCGGGCACGGCGGTTCATGGCATGCATGGCCGCATCAACTGGCGTGTTGTCGGTGCGCTGGGCGCGGGCAGCGTTCCGGCAGCGCTTCTGATGCTCTGGCTGATGGCAGGCGTCGACCGCAAGAGCGTCGAGGTTGCCCATACGATTACCGTTGCACTTGGCTGGCTGCTCGTCATGACAGCGGTGATGCTTGTCTTCCGGGCGCAGATCCTCGCATTCGCCCGCCGGGTCACCGGCGAGCGCGCCCCGCCCCGCCCGGCGACGATTGTCATTCTCACCGCCGTCCTCGGACTGGCGCTCGGCATCCTCGTCACGCTGACATCGGTCGGCGCCGGTGCACTGGGCGTGACGATCCTACTTGTCCTTTATCCGCGGCTCGATGTCCGCGAAATCGTCGGCTCCGATATCGTCCATGCGGTGCCGCTGACGCTGATCGGCGGCATGGGCTACTGGATCATCGGAGAGATCGACTGGCCACTGCTGATTGCGCTGCTGATCGGTTCGATTCCGGGCATCATCGCCGGCAGTCTCCTGGCGCCGAAGCTGCATGAACGCACGATCCGCATCGTTCTTGCGCTCACGCTTGTAATCGTCGCGTGGAAGCTGCTCACAGGCTGATCAGGGCCCCGGCTGCTTGATATCGCTGAGAATACTGAGGATCGTCTGCTTGCGGTCGAGATTGTAAGCGTCGGAAACGGCAAGCCGCTCGTTGATATCGGATTGCAGCCGTGCCAGCCGTTCGGCGGCGGAAAGCTGCCCTACGCGCGCCGCTTGGCGCGCCCGGCTCATCAGATCGTCGCCGACATGGCTCGTGAAGAACTCGAAGATCGTGTCGCTATCCTTGCCGGACAAGGCATCGGCCAGGCGATGCATCGCCTTTCGAGCCGTCGGACCTTGAGCCGACAGGACCTCGTTGTAAGCCGCGATGATCTCGCCGCCGCCGTAATTCAGAAGCTTCAATGCCTCCCCGACGCTTCCCTTCGCCGCCGATAGCATCGAGGTATCGCTGCCGGTTACGCCGAGAGTGGCGAGCGCCGCGCCCAAAGCGCTATTATCCAGCGGCGAAAGCCTGAGCGGGAGACAGCGGGAACGGATCGTCGGCAGAAGTTTGCCCGGTGCATGCGACAGCACGAGGAAAAGCGCCCGTTTCGGCGGCTCCTCGAGAATTTTCAGGATGGCGTTCGCCGCGTTGCGGTTCATGTCGTCTGCCGGATCGATGATGACGATGCGCCAGTTGCCTGTTCCGGAAGTCTGCGAGAAGAAGCGTCCAGCGCGCCGCACCTCGTCCACCGTGATCGCCGACTTCACCTTGCCTGTCTTCTCGTCGACGGGACGGGAAAGATAGAGCAGGTTATGCGACGCCCCTGATGCGATCTGGCGGCTGACGGAAGAGGCTGGGTCGGGATCGCCGATCGCTGTAGGCGCCATTGCCGGATCGGGATTCGACAGAACGTGGTTCGCAAAGCGAAAAGCCAGCGTTGCCTTTCCGATCCCCTCCGGCCCCTCGATCAGGACCGCGTGATGGCCTTTGCCGGAGCGGTAGGATTGCGAAAGAAAGGTTTGTGCGCCGTCATGCCCGAAGAGTTTCGTGTTTTCGGCCGGCCAGATGGCGCCGTCCAGAAGTCCCGGTCGCTCGTCACTCATGCGCGGCCTCCGGCATCTTCGCGGCGGCAACGGGTGCAAGAAGCTGGTTGACGATCGCGAGAATTTCCGCGGCAATCGCCTCTTCATCCTGCGTCGCGTTGACGACGTGGCACCGTTCCGGTTCGCGCGCGGCTATGTCGAGATAGGCTTCGCGGCGTTTTTCGTGGGTTTCGAGTTCGTCCTTTTCGAAGCGGTCCGGTCCGCTGGCCGTTGCCGCACTGCGCTTCTTTACTCGCTCCAGACCAAGCCTTGCTGGAATGTCGAGGATCAGCGTGCAATCCGGCACGACGCCGTTGACGGCAATCCGCTGCAGCGTCTCGATGAAATCCGCCTCGAGATTGCCCGTCACGCCCTGATAGACGCGCGAGGAATCCATGAAGCGGTCGCACAGCACGATCTTGCCCTGAAGAAGCGCTGGGTGAATCACCGCCTCGACGTGATCGTTGCGGGCCGCGGCAAAGAGAATGGCTTCCATGCGCGTGCCGAAGGCTTCCGCGGCGCCGGACAGCAACACATGGCGCACGGCTTCGGCACCGGGCGAGCCGCCGGGTTCCCGCGTCAGCAGAACCTCGTGGCCGCGCGCCCTCAGCGCTTCCGCCAGCCGGCGGATCTGCGTGGACTTCCCAGCCCCTTCCCCGCCTTCAAACGTAACGAACAATCCCGTACCGGATGACAATGACACATTCCCGCATTCTTCAGCGCCCGCGCCACTGGGCTTTCTTCCTATCTATCCGAAGACAAGCTCAAGCGAAACCGTCAGGCTGGACACCTTCCGTTCCTTCCCCGGCAATTTAGGCAATGAATATGGCGATCAGGTGGGTTCGGCCGTGTCCCAGAGCCATGAGAAGAGCAGCGATTCGCCGAGCTCCAGAAGCGCATCGACCGCCCGGCTCGTCAGCGAACCCTGCTCGACGCCTTGTGCGGTATAAAGCGGCACTTCGCGCAATATGCGGCCGCCCGCCGAGATGACCAGCGTGCCCGCTTCGGCATCGGCAGCAACGGGCGCCGTCAGCGGCCAGCGATAGACGATCCTCGCTGAGAGCCTGTCAGGATTGCTTACCGGAATGTAGACACTGACGGGCCCCTTCGCGACGAGGTCCACTTTTCCGGTCTGGCCGCCATAGACGCTGGCCGCGCCGACGATTTCCTTGTCCGCGAACAACTGACGATCCTCGAAAGCCGTCTGCCCCCATTCCAAGATGCGCTTTGCCTCCTCGGTCCGTTCCTTGTCGGAAGCAATGCCACCGAGCGCCAGGAAGAGCCGCTTTCCGTCGCGCTCCGCCGAGGCGACGATCGAATATCCCTCGCCCTCGGCAAAGCCGGTTGCCAGCCCGTCGGCGCCAAGCCCTAAGCCGAGCAAGGGATTGCGGTTGCGCTGGAAAATCTTGTTCCACTCGAAATCTGGCTGCGCGAAATAATGATAATATTCGGGGTAGGATTGCTGCAGATCGACCGCGAGCGTTACCAGGTCACGCGCGGACACCTTGCTTTTGCCGTCTGGCAGGCCGGTGGAGTTAGTAAAGATCGATTTCTGCATGTCGAGCGTCTGCGCCCGTCGCGTCATTGCGGCAGCGAAATTGCCCTCGGTGCCGCTCATCCCCTCCGCAAGGATGATGCACCCGTCGTTCGCGCCCTGGACGGCAACGCCCTTGATCAAGTCCTCGACGCGAATATGGGATTTCAGCGCTGCGAACATCGTTGCCGTCCGCGATGGTGCGCCTCCCGTGCGCCAGGCATATTCGGAAACCGGATATTCGGTATCGAGCGTGATCTCGCCCTTCTTCAGTGAACCGAAGACCAGATCCATCGTCATCAGCTTTGCCAGCGAGGCAGGTGAGAAGCTCTGCTCCTCATTCTTCGCAAGCAGCACCGTTCCGGTCGATGCCTCGATCATATAGGCCTGTGCGGCCTTGGTCACAAAGCCGGCGGGCGCGGTTTCGGCAGCGTTGGATGGCGAAGCGAAGGGCAGAAGGCACGCACACAGACGAAGCAGACGCTTCAACATCGAGGCTCCATGAGATCGAAGGTTCGACTCTGGACGTTAGAGGCAGCGCGCGGCGCGCGCAATCGCTTCCAATCAGGGTGCGATCTGTTTTGCCTGCTGGCGCTTGAAAGAGGCGAGGATCGAATCCTGCGTCAGACCGTCATTGCGGACCATGACGGCGTCGAAGGCGAGCTCGACGGTCACCGTCTTCTCGTCCTCGCCCTGGTAGCCCATGGCAAGCGAACCGCCCTGCCCGTAGCCGTAAGGGCGCTCATAGGGAATGGGTCCAATCTGCGGCAGCACGACCATCTGCTCGAACGCCCGTCCTGAATTGCCGAAGGTCGGAGATGGTATGGGCACGGGTGCCGCATTGTAGCGCGCGCTTGGCGTCGAGCCGCCGTAGGCCGTCGCGGACATAGGCACCGGCACCTTAGACTGATCGACGGTCAACGTGCCAAGGCTCTGCAGTTGATCGCCGGTGATCTTCTTGCTGTTCGACGCGACCATCACGCCGGTTGCGATCTGCCCTCCCGGATTGACGGCCGGAACCCGGCTTCCCTTCGGCACGTAGGATGCCATCAGGTAAGGCATGTCGTGCCCATCCATGCGCGCCTTGCCGACATATTGCACGCGCACCTTGCCGGTGCCGCTGTGCTGCAGGTCGAGCATGTTCGCCGTCTTGTTGGAAAGGTCGATGATGCGGCCTTCGTGATAGGGGCCGCGGTCGTTGACGCGCACGACCACCGACGAGCCGTTTTCGAGATTGGTGACACGCGCATAGCTCGGCAGCGGGAAGGTCGGATGCGCGGCGGAAAGGTGCATCTGGTCGTAGACCTCGCCGTTTGCCGTCAGCCGGCCGTGAAATGCGGAGCCATACCACGATGCGACGCCCACCGTGCTATAGGCGAAGTCTTCCTTGGGATAATACCACTTGCCTTTGACCTCGTAAGGGTTACCGACGATGTAGCGCCCGCCGCCCTTCGGTATGTTGGCGCCGCTGGCAACGCGCGGGCTTGCTTTGACGCCATATTCCTTTTCGGAGAAATATTCCTTGCCGTGAGCGCGCTTCTTCGGCGCCTGCGAAGCCGTACCGCAAGCCGTGACGGTGGCGCACATCAGCGCCAGCGCGAGCCACCGCGTACCCACTGCGAAAGAGGCCGCCCCGTATTCCAGTCTCATATGTCCCACGCCGCCCAAGATCGTATGGTTAAGCAACTGCCCGATGACGGGCCAATATTGCCTACGCCCACTCACCTAACGAGACTTTAACTCGGCGGCCGTCATGGCGAATTTGCGAAATGATTTCGCGGCGATAGCAACAATTTTAATGATTATGGTTTACAGAACGCTAACGGCGCTTCGCTCAACCGTTAACCGGCCGGTCTTCCGGCCGCAGATTTTTCCGCCCCACCCTTGCATTGGCCATGCCCTTTGCGCCATAAGGCGCACAAGGAAGAGTGTCCGAGTGGTTTAAGGAACCGGTCTTGAAAACCGGCGTGCGGGAAACCGTACCGTGGGTTCGAATCCCACCTCTTCCGCCATCCAGAACATGGTCCATACCCGAGACATCGGTAACAGATCGTACCTAAGACATGGGTGACAACCTCGTGCCGAACGGGTTGTCGATGGTTTGCAAAGTCCTCTGCTCCAGGTCGATATATCCCAGATCACAATGCATGAAGCTGGCGAACCATATGTGGTCTTCGACCTGTTTGATTCCGACGGTCTGGCCGGCGAAGACCTGGCTCAAGTTGATCTTCGCCGGCGTTTGCACGTCCGGCTCGGGATTATAAGCTGGTTCAGCGCAATAGCGGCAGCTGCCGTAGCGTACTTCTTCCTCTGCCGCCAGATTCGCCGGCAGCACGCTGAAAACACCATGAGTGTCTTTCACCGACCCGAGGAATAAACGAGATGAGCGACGCCACTTTCGGCGGCCAGGTCCGCGATCGAGGTGTGCCAGCGTCGGAGATAAGCTGACAGCCGGTCGCCCGATAACTTACGCACGCCTTCCGGATGACGTTTTCGCAGCCAATGCGGACCTCGCACACATGGCTAAGAGCTTGGAAGATGGCCCGCTGGCAGAACGTGTCGATCTAAACGCCATGCGGGAGATCAATCCAGAAATCCTCTCTTTCCGATCTTGGCTTGCCGGGAGCGGACGCCAGGCGCTCGTTCACGCCTTGGGGACAAGTGCTGCCCACCAGCCGATGTAGCAGTGTTTTGGTGGCTTCGGCTCAGTAAGTACAAAGGCAAGCAAGTTTGCGTGACCGTCGAGATTTTAGCGATCGCTGCCGCCGCTTCGGCATGCGAGCGATCGCAGAAGCAAAGGCGCAAAGGCGGGCGAAAACGCCTGCCAATAAGGTGTTCATGGACAGAATGTGACTGCTTAGTTGCGCAACCACGCAGGTCCGCGTTCCAGCGAGCAACGCCAGAAGCGGACTGGGGGCTTCCCACCGGTTTAAGCAATTTTGCTCGCAGCTCTATTTAGGAGGGTCATGGAGGGCCATAGCGTAGACGTAGTTCTTCGTTTCGCCGTTCTCGGCTCCCCAGTCCTATATGATTTTGTTGCATAATTTATGATTTTCCCGAAAATCATGTGGTTATCATAATCCCCGCATCCCTATATCTTACGATATCCGGACTCATTGGCGCCCTATATGGGTTGTATGTCCTTGAGCGCCTGTCGGGCGCTCGGATTTGGAGCGGGTCGTAGCGTCGGCGGGGGCGCAAGCTTCGACCCGCTCTTTCTTCTCGCAACGGAGTGCGCCTATGTTTTGGGACTTCATTACGATCGCAGCGATTTTCGCCGCCCTCTTTCTTGTGCGAGAGGCGCAAATCGTGCTCGTCAAGGCCCGCCTGTCGAACTGGCGCAGCTTCACCTTCCGCTGAGCGGACACACTTTTATCGATCGGCGACAACGCGGACATCCCCGAGCGCTGCGGCGCCTTTCGGCCGTCCATGCGGAAGAAAGCTGCCTACAATCGAAATTCCACGCCTAACTGCCTGTTAATATTTGGCTTGCTCCGCAAGGCGAATGATTTATCTTTTCGACTCACGGGGTTGAGTAGAAGCGTGAGACAAGAGTTTGAGCGTGAAGCCGGGTCGCAGTGCTTGCGCGCTCCGGCCTGATTTTTCAGTTGGTTAGCTTACGTGCTTCATATGCCGGTAACATTGCTACCCTGACCCGGCAAGGAACGTTTCTGCAGTTTTGCGTTCATTTTATTGCTTCTCTAGGAGGGAGATCACAATGGAAGGCGAAGGCGTAGGTTGGATTGCGGCCATCATCATCGGCGGTATCGCTGGCTGGTTCGCGGAAAAATTCATGCGCAGCAATATGGGCGTGCTCATGAACATCGTTCTCGGCATCGTCGGCGCGATCGTTGCCAATTTCATTCTCGGCGTTTTGAATATCCAGCCGCTCGTAGGCTGGCTCGGATACCTGATCACCGGCTTCATTGGCGCCTGCATTCTTATTGCGCTCGGACGCCTCGTACGACGCTGATTTCAATCGCGCAAAAGCCGGGACCACAGCTCCCGGCTTTTTTGTTGCACGTTTGCATATTGCCGCGCTGTTTCAGCGGCGGCTCATCAGGCCGAAGACGTAGGCAATGCCGGCGGTTACGGCGAGTGCGAAGATTGGCTCTTCACGCACTTTCTCGCGCACGCGCTCGGTCATGACAGAAGCCTCGTCGGCAACGGCGGTCTTTGCGCCCTGCCCCAAGGCGACGACGCTCTCGGACAGCCGTGCCAAATCATCACGCAATGCAGCGACCTGAGCGGAAAGATCGTCTGCTGCGATTTCCGCCTTCACGCGTGCGCCCGTCGTTTGTCCGGAGGCGGTCTTGAGTTCGGCCATTGTCTGCTCCTCTTTTTGCGGATGCGGCTTCAACGAAGTGAGGGCCGAAAGGTTCCCTGCACCGCTTCATTTCTTAAACGCGATCGCCTTCCAGTACTCTCTCCAGCACCTGCCATGTTTTCGCGCGCGGGCGCTTCATTTCCTGACGCGTTTGTTCTAAGGAACGTCAAAAGCTTTGCCCGTGAAACGGCGAAAATAATGCGAGGTTTGCGTTTCGATGTTCCATTTCCTGAGAAGAGCCGCCCGGACCTGGGTCGCCAAGCTCCTGATGCTTCTCCTGGTCGCTTCATTCGGCATCTGGGGCATCTCCAGTTCGCTGCTCACCGGCAGCAGCAGCACGGCTGTGGTCACCGTCGGCGACCAGCAGGTGGACGCCACCGAATTCCGCCTTGCCTACCAGCGGCAGGTCGCAAGTCTCAGCCAGCAGTTCGGCATGCGTCTGACGCCCGAGCAGGCCAAGGCCTTCGGCGTCGAGCAGCAGGTGATCGCCCAGCTCGTCGCGGGCGCTTCGCTCGACCAGCTTGCTGCCGACATGAATCTCGGCCTTTCCGAAGATCGCCTGGCCCAGCTGATCGCTGACGATCCGGCATTCAAGGCCGTCAACGGCCAGTTCGACCGCACGCTCTTTACGTCGCGCCTGCGCAACGCCGGCATCCGCGAGGCGGACTATATCAGCGAGCGCAGCAAGGTCGCCGTGCGCAGCCAGATCGTCGATGCGGTTTCGAACGGGTTCACGCCTCCGAAGACGCTCGTCGACGCGCTCAAGCTCTACCGCCAGGAGAGCCGCGACATCGACTACCTGCTGCTGACGAACGCGAATATCGAGCCCATCAAGGCACCGGCCGAGGATATGCTTTCGAAGTGGTTCGAGGGCGTCAAGAGTCGCTACCGCGCACCGCAATACCGGAAGATCGCCTATCTGAAGCTCGAGCCTGCCGACATCGCGGATGCCGCGACCGTCACGGACGACCAGATCCGCGAAGACTTCGACAAGCGCAAGGATAACTACCGGACGCCGGAAACGCGCACGATCGAGCAGCTGACCTTTGCCAGCAAGGATCTGGCGACGGCTGCCGAAACGGCGCTGAAGAGCGGTACCAGCTTCGACCAGCTCGTGACCGACCAGGGCAAGACGGCAAGCGACGTGCTGCTCGGCGATTTCACCAAGGACAAGGTTCCGGACCAGACCGTCGCCGATGCTGCTTTCGCAGTCGCCAAGGACGGCGGCACGACGCCTGTCGTCGAAGGTTCCTTCGGCCCGGTCATCCTGCGCATCACCAACATCAAGCCGGAGAGTGTCAAGAGCTTCGACGCGGTGAAGGAAGACATCCGCAAGCAGCTTGCGCTAGTCAATGCGTCGCAGGAGGTTATCAACGTGCACGACCGTATCGAGGATCTGCGTGGCTCCGGCCAGACGCTCGAGCAGATTGCCGAACAGCTGAAGCTGAAGGCCGTCGTGATCGACGCCGTCGATCCTAGCGGGTTGGACAAGGACGGCAACGAGGTCAAGGACATTCCCGCGAAGCCGCAACTGATCGGCGAAGCCTTCAAAACCGAATCCGGCGTTCAGGCGCCGGCTCTGCCGCTCGGCAATGACGGTTATGCCTGGTTCGACGTGCGCGAGATCACGCCGGAACGCGATCGCCCGCTCGCCGAAGTGCGCGACAAGGTCGTTCAGGATTGGACCGCCGAACAGCAGAAGCTCGAACTTGCCAAGAAGGCCGACGAGCTCAAGCAGGAAGCCCAGAAGGGCAAGACGCTTGCCGACATCGCGGCTCCACTCGGCATCGCGGTCGAAAGCAAGAGCGGCATCACGCGCGGCACCGACGATGCCGTTCTCGGCCGTGCCGGCGTGACCGCTGCCTTCACCGGCCCCGTTGATACCGTTGCAAGCGCCGTCGGCGGCGATCCCGGCACACAGATCCTGCTCAAGGTCACCAGCGTCAACACGGAACCGACCGGCGATGTGCTGAACAATCAGGATGCGCAGATCACGGCCATGGCCAACGCTGCCGGCGACGATATTCTCGACCAGATGGTGAACCTGCTGCAAACGCACTACGGTGCGTCGATCAACCAGACGCTCGCCGATCAGGCAGCCGTTCGCTAGGGAGCTGTAGCGCATGACCGATCTGAAGCCGCTTCTGGCCAAGGCTGCGAGCCGCGAGCCGCTGACCCGTGACGAGGCCCGCGAGGCCTTCGAAATTCTCATGTCCGGTCAGGCGACTCCCTCGCAGATCGGCGGCTTCCTGATGGCGCTGCGCGTCCGCGGCGAGACGGTCGACGAAATCGTCGGAGCCGCGACGACGATGCGATCGAAGATGCTGCGGGTGGAAGCGCCTGCCGATGCGATCGATATCGTCGGCACCGGCGGTGACGGCAGCGGCACCTACAATATCTCGACGCTGGCGGCGCTGATCGTCGCCGGCGCCGGTGTTCCGGTCGCCAAGCACGGCAACCGCGCCCTGAGTTCGAAATCCGGCGCCTCCGACAGCCTTGCCGCACTCGGAGTCAAACTCGAGATCGCACCTGAAGTGATCACCCGCTGCATCAGCGAGGCAGGCGTCGGCTTCATGTTTGCCCAGCAGCACCATTCGGCGATGCGCCATGTCGGCCCGTCGCGCGTCGAGCTCGGCACCCGGACGATCTTCAACCTGCTCGGCCCGCTGACGAATCCGGCCGGGGTGCGACGCCAATTGCTCGGCGTCTTTGCGCCGCAATGGGTCGTGCCGATTGCCGAAGTGATGCGCGATCTGGGATCGGAGAGCGTCTGGGTCGTGCATGGCGATGGTCTCGACGAGATCACCACGACCGGCAAGACCAGTGTCGCCGCGCTCGAAAACGGCAAAATCCGCACCTTTGAGCTTTCGCCGGCCGATTTCGGCGTATCGTCTTGTGCGCTTGCCGCGATCAAAGGCGGCGATGGCGTCGCCAATGCCGCGGCCCTTCGCGAAGTGCTGAGCGGCGCGAGGAACGCCTATCGGGATATCGCCCTTGCCAACGCGGCTGCCTCGCTCGTCATTGCCGGTAAGGCGGAGACGATCGCCGAGGGCATGAAACTCGCGACCGAATCGCTGGACAGCGGCGCGACCGCTGCAGCACTCGATAAACTGATCGCCGTTTCGAACGATATCGACTAGGATTGGCTGATGACCGATATCCTGCGAAAGATCGAGGCATACAAGCGCGAGGAAATCGCCGCCGCCAAGGCGAAGGTTTCGCTTGCGGACCTGAAGGCGATGCAGGCTGGGCAAACCGCGCCGCGCGGCTTCCACAAGGCTCTCACCGCCAAGCGCGCTGCCGGACTGTTCGGCCTGATCGCCGAGATCAAGAAGGCAAGCCCCTCCAAGGGCCTTATTCGCCCGGATTTCGATCCGCCGGTGCTCGCCAAAGCCTATGAAGTCGGTGGTGCCGCCTGCTTGTCGGTCTTGACCGACACGCCAAGCTTTCAAGGCGCGCCGAAGTTCCTGACGGCGGCCCGCGACGCCTGCGCCCTTCCGGCGCTGCGCAAGGATTTCATGTTCGAGACATATCAGGTGCACGAAGCGCGCGCCTGGGGCGCGGATTGCATTTTGCTGATCATGGCCTCGCTTTCCGATGACGAGGCAGAGCGGCTGCAGGATGAAGCCTTTGCGCTCGGCATGGATGTGCTGGTCGAAGTGCACGATGCGCCGGAAATGGAGCGGGCGCTGAAACTCTCCTCGCCGCTCGTCGGCATCAACAATCGCAGCCTCCGCACCTTTGAAGTCAGCCTGACCGTCAGCGAGGAGCTTTCGGCGATGGTTCCGGATGACCGGCTGCTGGTCGGCGAAAGCGGAATCTTTACCCATGCCGACTGCAAGCGGCTGCAGGCGGCCGGCATCGACACCTTCCTCGTCGGCGAAAGCCTGATGCGCAAGGACGACGTGACGGCTGCGACCCGCGCTCTGCTCTTTGGCGAAGCGGCAATCGCGGCGGAATGACATGAGCGGCGAAAAGCCAGGCCTGACCCATATAGCTGCCTCGGGCGAGGCCCACATGGTCGATGTCGGTAACAAAGCCGATACGGTTCGCGTTGCGACCGCGGAGGGCCATGTGAAAATGGCGGCAGCAACGTTGCGATTGATCCGTGACGGGAATGCGAAGAAGGGCGACGTCATCGGCACTGCGCGGCTTGCCGGCATCATGGCGGCCAAGCAGACGTCCAGCCTTATTCCGCTCTGTCACCCTTTGATGCTGACGAAGGTGAGCGTCGAGATTGATGAGGACGCCGCCCTGCCCGGCCTGCGCGTCACCGCGACCGCCAAGCTCACCGGCAAGACCGGTGTCGAGATGGAGGCATTGACGGCCGTGTCCGTCGCCTGCCTGACGATCTACGACATGGCGAAGGCCGCCGACAAAGCGATGGAGATCGGCGGCATCAGGCTGCTCGAAAAATCCGGCGGCAAATCGGGCGACTTCCGCCATCCGGAGGCTCGCCGATGAGCCTGCTTCCGGTCGCAGAGGCGCAAGGCAGGCTGCTTGGCAGCGCCAATCCGATTTCCGATGTCGAGACCGTTTCGCTTGCCGACGGCGATGGACGCGTCCTCGCGAACGGCTTGACGGCGCGGCTGACGCAGCCGCCCTTCAACGCGTCTGCGATGGACGGCTATGCGTTGCGCCGCGAGGATGCACCGGAACCCGGCGCTCAGCTCAAGCTTATCGGCACATCCGCTGCCGGACACGCTTTCGACGGCACGGTGGGCAAAGGCGAGATAGTTCGTATCTTTACCGGCGCACCGGTTCCCTTAGGCGCCGACAGCATCTTGCTGCAGGAGGACGCGGAGAAGATCGACGGCGGCATCCGCACGAAATTTCCCGTTCGCCAAGGCCAGCATATCCGTCCCCGTGGTCAGGACTTTGCCGAGGGCGAGGCGGTGCTCGCGGCCGGCACCGTCATGGATTTCACGCGGCTGACGGTGGTGGCCGCGATGAACCATGCCTCGCTCGACGTGCTGCGCAGGCCGCTTGTGGCAATCCTTGCGACCGGCGACGAACTGCTGGCGCCCGGAAGTGATCTTGGTCCTTCGCAGATCATTGCGTCGAATACGTTCGGTATCGCGGCACTGGTGCGCAAGGCCGGCGGCGACGTGCTGGACCTCGGCATTGTAGCTGACGACAAGGCGGCGATCACTTCAGCGGTCCGCAGGGCGCAGGCTGCCGGGGCCGATGTTGTCGTGACGCTCGGTGGCGCCTCCGTCGGCGACCATGACCTCGTGCAAGCCACACTGGTTGCAGCGGGCATGACGCTCGATTTCTGGAAGATCGCCATGCGGCCGGGCAAGCCGCTGATGGTTGGCAGCCTCGGAAGCACGCATGTGCTCGGCCTGCCGGGCAATCCCGTGTCGAGCCTCGTTTGCGCCTTGCTGTTCCTCGAGCCGCTGATCCGCAAGCTTGCCTCCCTGCCGCCTGTGAAGCGCGACTCAACGGTCGAGGCGGCGGTCACCCTTGCCGCCAACGATCAGCGCCAGGACTATGTGCGGGCGAAGCTCGCCAAATCCTCCTCCGGCAACTGGTTGGTAGAGCCGTTCGGCAAGCAGGATTCGTCGATGATGAAGGTCTTCGCCCATGCCGACTGCCTGATCGTCCGCCCGCCCCATGCACCGCAGCTTCCGGCAGGAACCCCCTGCCCGGTAATGCTGCTCCGGCCGGAGCTTCTCGGCTGACGTTTAGTGCGATCCGTCGCACCTCCGCCGTATTAAAGCGAATAAACCCCACTGACCTTGTCCGCACCTGCATCTCCAAAATCTGTGACAGCATGTGTTGCGACGAGGCGGCACTGCTCGCGCGGGAAAGATGCCCTGCCGGGATCGCCGATCAGGATATCGATGCTTGCGGCGCGGCAGCGGGCGAGGAATGGCAGAACGCGGCTTGCAAGCCCTGCATCGTAGAACACGTCACCTGCCAGGATGACGTCACAAATGGGCGGCAACGCGTTGAGGATATCGGCTTGCAGGGTTTCGATCGTAACGCCGTTGGCAGCGGCGTTGAGGTCTGTTGCGGCGATGGCACGGGCATCGACATCCACGGCGGTGACATGCACAGCACCTGCCTTCACAGCGGCAATAGCGACAAGGCCCGAGCCTGAGCCGAGATCAAGGACATGGCGGCCGTTAACGGTCTGAGGCTGCGAGAGGATATGGCGGGCGAGCACGGTTCCACCAGCCCAATGATAGGCCCAGTAGGGTGCCGTGCCATCCAGACTTATCAATCGCCCAAGCCCGCTTCCCGAATGCGCGAGATGGAGCATTATCTCCGGAATTGCCGGCACCCGCTGTAGGCGGAGGTTTTCGCGAATGAAATCTGCTGCCGCAAGATATTCCGGGCGGTCTTTACCTGTCATCGGCGCGCCTATATCCATCGCGCCCACGGAATCAGTAGTTCTTCATGGCGAGGTGCGGCATGCCCCCGTCGAGAAATTTGTCACCGAACGCAGTGAAGCCGAACTTCTCATAGAGCGCGATCTTGTCGCTTTGAGCCGTCAGGTAAAAGCGATTGCCGCGTGCCGTGCGATGCGCCTCCATCGCAAAGCGGATCATCGCGCTTGCGATGCCATGGCCGCGCCATTGCGCTCCGAGGGCCACGCGGCCGATCTTCACGTGATCGTCGAGATAGACGACGCGAAGCGTGCCCGCGACTTCGCCGGCATGGACGGCGACGATGTGCTCGGCGCTGAGATCGGCTTCATCGAATTCCTCGTCGGCGGGCACATTCTGCTCGCCGATGAAGACGGCGCGACGCAGCTTGAAAGCTTCGTTGCACAAGGTGCTGAAGAGCGGAACGGATAAAATCGCTGTCTCTGTCACGGTTGCCTCTCAAGGGCATATACGGAAGGCACCAATTGTCAGTTCGTCTCTCCTCAGCCTTGCTTCTTCTTAGCGAATTTGCCCTTCGGCGCGAAGCCGCCCTTGCCCTCGAATTTTGGCTTACCGGCTGCCGTGCCCCAGGGCTTTTCGTTGCGCTCGCCATTCGCCGGAGTGGCTTTGCCTTTGAAATCCTTCTTGAACTTCCCCTTAGGGCGCTCATCATGGGACGTCTCGTCCCGGCGCTCGCCGAACGGCTTCTTGCCACCGTAAGGCTTCGCGGCGGCCGGGCGGCCGAAATCCGGCGTGCCGTTCAGACGTGTCACGCGGATGCCGCGCTCCATCGTCTTGTTCGGCCCGACCGCTTGCAGAAAGGCTTCGGCGCTATCGGCAGAGATTTCCACATAGGTTTCTTCCGGCTGCATCTTGATCGCGCCGATTTCGCGTTTCGTCAGATTACCGTTGCGGCAGAGCATCGGGATCAGCCAGCGCGGTTCGGCATTCTGCTTGCGGCCGACGGAAACCGAGAACCAGACGCTCGGTCCGAAATCGTCACGCGGGCCTTTCTGGCTCGGTTCGCGCGGCTCGAAGGCATCATCGCGGCGCTGACGCTTGCGGTCGCCCTCGATCGAGATTTCGATCAGATCCTCCGGCGCCGACTGATTGGAGCGATACAGGCGCACGAAGGCCGCAGCGAGCTTTTCCGCGCCGTGATTTGCAATGAGCCGGCTGACCAGCACTTGATCCTCTTCGCGCCCGGCCTCGCTGAGGATTGGGTCGGCAAGCAGGCGCTCGTCGTCGCGGCGCATCACGTCTTCGGCCGACGGCGGCAGAGCCCAGGCGGCGGCGATCCCGGCGGCATCGAGAATGCGCTCGGCCTTGCGGCGGGCATTGAGCGGCACGATCAGCGCGCTTACGCCCTTGCGCCCTGCCCGGCCAGTACGGCCGCTGCGATGCAGCAGCGTTTCCGGATTGGTCGGCAGGTCGGCATGGATGACGAGATCGAGGCCCGGAAGGTCGATGCCGCGCGCAGCGACATCCGTTGCGATGCAGACGCGGGCGCGGCCGTCGCGCATCGCCTGCAGCGCGTGCGTCCGCTCGTTCTGCGTCAGTTCGCCGGAGAGCGCCACGACCGAGAAATTGCGGTTGTTGAAGCGGGCCGTCAGATGATTGACCGCAGCGCGGGTCGAGCAGAAGACGATGGCATTGGTTGCCTCGTAGTAGCGCAGCACGTTGATGATCGCGTTTTCGCGATCGGCGGGCGCAACCGCGAGCGCGCGGTATTCGATATCGACATGCTGCTTCTCTTCGGTCTGAGTCGAAATGCGCACCGCGTCGCGCTGGTAGCTCTTGGCGAGCTTGGCGATGGCGGACGAAACCGTTGCCGAGAACATCAGCGTCCTGCGGTCGCCGGGGGCGGCATCGAGGATGAACTCCAGATCCTCGCGGAAGCCGAGGTCCAGCATCTCGTCCGCCTCGTCGAGCACGACAGCCTTCAATGCTGACATATCGAGCGCCTTGCGGCGGATATGGTCGCAGAGACGGCCGGGCGTGCCGACAACGATATGGGCGCCCCGTTCCAGCGAACGGCGCTCGCTGCGGATATCCATACCGCCGACGCAACTGACGATCAGCGCACCGGTCATCTCGTAGAGCCATTCGAGCTCGCGCTTCACCTGCAGGGCAAGCTCGCGTGTCGGCGCGATTACCAGCGCGAGCGGTTCGGCGGCGGGCGCAAAGCGCTCTTCGCCTTCGAGCAGCGTCGGCGCAAGCGCAAGCCCGAAGGCGACGGTCTTGCCCGAGCCGGTTTGCGCCGAAACCAGCGCATCCGAGGCGGCAAGCGCCGGATCCAGCATGGCCTTCTGAACGGGGGTCAGCGCTGCATAGCCGCGCTTCGCCAACGCCTTGGCGATCGCCGGAACGACGCTGTTGAGATCTGTCATCTGTCTGTCTTTCGGAATATCGGGCGCAGAAGCGCCGTGGCCGGAACCTGCCGGCAGAACGGTTGGCGCGTTCCTACCCGCTAAGACGGCAAATGTCAAAGCGGCAAATCAGGTGGCTGGGCGCCAGAGCCAGACGTCGATGCTGCCGGAACGGCCGCGGATATGCGTCTCGAGCGGACCCTCCAGCGGACCGGCGGGCAACGGGCCGGCGTCGCTGGACGCGACGCGGACGAGAGCTGCGCTGAAGGCGACCTCTGCGCCGCGGCTTGCCGCGACTTCCATCAGGCGGCTGGCGACATTGACGGTGTCGCCGGTCGCGGTGATCTGCTGGCGGTCACCGGTACCGAGGCGCGAGGCGACGACCGGGCCGCAATGGGCGCCGATCTTGAAGCCGATCCTGCGCTCCCCTTGGAGGTCCGCGTGAGAATTGAGCCAGGTGCGCATCCGGTCTGCGAGCGCCAGCGCGCAGGCGGCGGCACGTGAGGCATCGTCATCTGCCGGATGCGGCAGTCCGAACAGGATCATCGCGCCGTCGCCCATGAAGCTGGTGATCGCGCCGCCATGCGCCCTCGCCTCCTCATCGACGATCTCGAAGAAGCCGCTCAGGATCTCGCGCACGGTCACCGCGCCGACCGCCTCACTGAGACCCGTAAAACCCGACAGATCGATGAACACCACCGCCGCGTTCTGCCTTACCGGTACGGCGAGGAAGGACGGGTCTCGGGCAAGCCACTCGCCGAGGCCCGGGGCTTCGACCCGTTGCAGGAGCTCGCTCTGGGCGGCGAAAAGACGGGCCTGACGGCGGCCGAGAAGGAGCTGCGCTGCACCGACAGCGAGAACGGGAGGCAGAGCTGCAGCGATCGGCAGCGATGCGCTGAGCCAATAGCCCGCCCTGAACATGGCGAGATTGACGGTTGCCCAGGTAACGAGAACCAACACGATCAGGGCAAAACCGATGATGCTGCGCCGCCAGGCAATCAGGCCGACAAGCGCCAGCGGCAGAAGCACCGCGACAGTGGCATCCAGCCGGCGGATATTGTGATCGCGCACGATGCTGTCGCCTGCGATCAGATGCGCTATGGCAGTCGAAATGACCTCGACTCCGGGTAACACCGGATCGAAAGGCGTCGGAAAAACGTCGCCGCCGGCCGTGACCGTCGAACCGAAAATGACGACGCGGTTCTCAATTGCGTCTGGAGGCACCTTGCCGTCGAGCGCGTCTGCCAGGCTGAATGTCGGGATGGTGCCGCGCGGGCCATAGAAGGTGAGCGGCAGACGCTGACCGGTATCGGTCGGAATATGCCGGTCGGCAAAGGAGATGCTGCCCGGCTGGAATGCAGGATCGCGATCGAGCGCCAGCGATGCGGTCCGCAACGCGAATGACGGATCGACGCGTCCGTCGCTGCGCGAGATCAGGGGCATGAAACGGGGGACGCCTGTCTCGTCGGTTGCGACATTGACGACGCCGGTGGCGGCGACATCGGAAAAACGCTTGAGCGGCAGGAGCAGGCTGTCGGCGAAGGGGATCCCTGCAAGCGGGTCGTTCGGGTCGGTTGCCACCGTCTGGGTACTTTGCGGAAAGACGGCCGCGGCGGCAATAACGGACGGCACGAGCCGGAGCGCGGATACGAGCGCCGAATCACCTTGCTCGGTGCTCGGGTCGATGAAGAGCAGATCGAGAGCGATCGTCTTCGGCTTTAGGGCGGCAACCGTAGTGACCGCGCGGGCAAGTGTTGCCCGGTCGACAGGATAGCCGTGTGATGCGGCTGTGCGGTCGTCGATCGCAACGATCGCGACCGTTTGCGGCGGCGTCTTGCGGCCGATCAGCACGCTCCGGAAATCCGTCAGCGAAGCTTCCATCCGGTCGAGGAACCCGGCGCTGCCCGTGAGATGCAGGGAGCCAAGAAAGCCTCCCCAAAGTGCAGACAGGAGAAGGGCAGCAGTGATCGAAAATCTCTTGTCGGGCATGAGCTCTACTGGCCGAGGCGGGCAAGCAACGCGGCGGCACGGGCGGCCGGCCAGCGGCGCACTTCAAGCACGCCTGCGCCGCTTGTGACGTCGACTCCCTCGCCGGGACCGAGTACGACCGGATTACCCGCAGGACGGCGCACGGCAACGGAGCCTTGCACCACGAGCACGGACGTCCGGCCGCCTGCGACGTCGACTGCCCATTGCGTGCCGCGCACGGCAGCGATCGCCTGAGGCGTCACCACCTGAAAGCTGCCTGTGTGGCGAGCGTCGTCGACATCGACGAGGATTGCCTTGCCGCGCAGCGACACAACATCGGGGCTGCCGTCGCGGTTGCGGTCATTCAGCCTAAAGGAAGCACCGGCCTCCGCCGTCACCGTTACGCCGTTCGGGCAGCGGAGGATTTCACGCCCGCCCGCTGCATTCTCGACGGTGCACCCGCCCGTTTGAGCAAGTGCGGCGCCCGCCGGCAGGAGAAGTGCCGCAAGGGCGGCTGCGGCAAAACCGCGAAGGAATGCTGAGATTATGCTCATGATCCGCCCCCACATCGCACAAACGTCATGATCCGGCATGGTATTCGCCATGCGGTCACCTGCTTGCCCCGGCCCTATCATCATAAAACAAAACCGGATTTTCGTATGCAGAAAAGCGCAAGCTGGCAAGGTTGACGAGTGTTACCCACCAGAAGTTTCAACCATGGGGCCTGTGTAGCGTGCTCTTGGACGGATAAGATGGCCACCTTCGACCTGCTCCATGGCATGCGCGAGCCAGCCACAGGTGCGGGCAAGAGCGAAGATGATAAGCGGCGCATCTTCGGGAAGCTTGAAGGTGGCTGTCAGGGCGGCGATCGCGAAGTCGACATTGACTGGCTCGCCGAGCAATTCCTCGCCTGCTTCCGCCAGAGAACCAAAAAGCCGTGGCGCTTCGAAGCTTGCCATCAGCGCCTTCGCGCGAGGATCGCCCTGCGGGTAAAGCCGATGGCCGAAAGCCCGCACAACTCCTTCGGACGATAGCGCTCCACGGATTGCCTCTCGCACCCCAACGGAAGCGGCCTGTTCGGTAAGCAGGGTGACACTCAGCCACGCCCCGCCGTGGCGCGGGCCTGTGAGCGCCGCTAGGCCCGAGAGCGTCGCCGCTGAAAGGGCCGCACCGGAAGATGCGGTGACGCGCGCCGCAAAAGCCGAGACGTTGAGTTCATGTTCGGCGGCGAGCACCAGAGCCCGGCGGATCGGATCGGCCGCCTCGGGTCGCTGCCAGCCACGCGCAAGACGTTGATGCAGAGGCATTGGCTCGCCATGCCAGGGGGCGAGTCCGCCGGCCACGGTTAATAGCACGTCCGCTGCCTCTGCTCGAAGAACTGCCGGTTTCCGACCGAGGGCCGGCAGGTCGGTGGTGACGCGCGCTGCAAGAAGCGTGAAGGCATTCGCCATGCGGGATGCGTCGCCCTCACCGCCTTCGCCCGTTTCGAACGCAATATTTCCGCTGCCCCACAAGAGTGCCGCGACCTCTTCCAGCGTCGCATGCTCGGAAAGAGCGACCGCCTCACGGCCGCGATAGAACAGCCTTCCATCGGAAATCGTCGAGATCGCCGTCGGCAAAACGGGATCACCCCAGCGGATCGCTTCCGCTGCCACCACTGCCGATTGCCGTCGGCCTGCGTGGCGCTCCGCCAGTCGCCCGACATCGTCGGCCTGATAGAGGCTGCGACGCGGGTCGGCGGGATCCGGTTTGGCGCGGATCCGTCCGCGGCTAACATTGGCGTAAAGCGTCTGTGGCTTTGTACCGAGGCGGGCAAGCGCCTCCTCGGTGGTGATCCAGAGCGTGTTCATATTGATCGATTGCATCAAGATTGACGTCAATAAGACTAGGCCCGATCATTCTCCTCGTAAAGGAGAAGCACCCATGAAGAACGGACTTGAAGACGTCATTGCCGCAGAAACCCGATTATCGGATGTGGATGGAGAACTCGGCCGCCTGATTATTCGTGGGGTGTCGCTGGATCGCCTCGTGGAGCGCGCGACCTATGAGGATACCGCAGCCCTGTTGCTCGATGAGCTGCTGGACGTCCCCGCTGCCGCCGGCGACTTGAAAACCCGCCTCGGCCGTATGCGTACGGAAGTTTTCACGCATGTCTGGGCCATGGATGAAGCGCTTTTGAAGCTGCCGCCGGTCGATGCGATGCGGGCGCTGATTGCTCGTTTGCCAGACGGCGAGGATTTCGAAACGGTATTGAGGCTCCTCGCGGCACCCGCCGTGTTCCTGCCGGCGGTGTTGCGCATGCAACGCGAAGAGAAGCCCGTTCCGCCGGACGCCTCGGTTTCGCAAGCCGCGGACATTCTGCACATGATGACGGGCAGGATGCCAAGCGCCGAACAGACGGCTGCGCTGGACGGCTATCTGGTGACGATTTCCGATCACGGGTTGAACGCCTCGACTTTCGCATCGCGCGTAATCGCCTCGACGCATGCCGGCCTCACCTCTTCGGTGCTTGCGGCGCTCAGCGCACTCAAGGGACCGTTGCATGGCGGCGCGCCGGGACCGGTCCTCGATATGCTGGATGCGATCGGAACGAAGAACCATGCGAAAACATGGCTCGCCACTGCCCTTGATCGCGGCGAGCGGCTGATGGGTTTCGGCCATCGCATCTATCGCGTCCGCGACCCGCGTGCCGACGCCTTGAAAAATGCGCTGAAGCCGCTTGTTGCAACCGGCCAGGTCGACCGGAAACGGATAGCGCTGGCGGAGGCGATCGAAAAGGCGGCGCTCGCCATCCTCAAGGAACGCAAGCCGGATCGCCCGCTGGACGTCAATGTCGAATTCTATACGGCGTTGCTTCTGGAATCGCTCGGCTTCCCGCGCGAGGCCTTCACCGGCGTCTTTGCGATCGGCCGCACCGTCGGCTGGATTGCGCATGCGCGCGAACAGCTGCTCGAAGGCCGGTTGATCAGGCCGAAATCGGTCTATGTCGGGCTCTTGCCGCTCGCTGCATGAACAGGGTTTCCGGCGGTAGGTTCACGCCTGCCGCCGGGCCCAGCTTCTCCGGCCCAGCCGCGGACATAGGCGGCAAGCTGCTCCAGCGTCTGAAGGCAGCCGGTTTCGTTATCCTCCAGGCGAATTCCTTCCGGAATATCCTCGGTTACCATCGTGACTTGGGTGCCACCCGCCGCAGGGACGAGATGGGTGCGGACCGTCATCTCTCCGGCGAAGGCCGGATCCAGTGAATCGAACACCGTCTTCCAGACGACAAGGGCATCCGGAATGAGCTTGGCGGTCCGTCCGCGGAAGGTATCGGTCTTTTCCGAGGTCTTGCCGGTCATCTCCGTCTCGTCATCCGGATAGACCAGCGACATGTTGAAGGCACCGCCTTCCCTGCCCTCGAATTCATGGACGATGCCGCGCATATCACCAGGTGGAAGCCAGGTGGCAAGCGCTTCCGGATCGAGGAAGGCAGCATATATCGCACGGCGGCGCGTGGATGATGCGGGAGACGGTAGTGCTGCGGTTTGCGCTCATGCGGCGCAAGATAGCAGAGGGGCACCTGTTTTAAAGGCCGCTCCCGCAAATGTCGCGAAGCGGCCTTTTGTTGCTCAGACCAACCGGCTCTGCTCGGTGGCGGCTTCAATGAAGCTTGCGAAGAGCGGATGCGGGTCGAGCGGCCGGGACTTCAGTTCCGGGTGATACTGGACACCGATGAACCACGGATGATCCGGATACTCGATCGTTTCCGGAAGCACGCCGTCCGGCGACATGCCGGAGAAGACGAGGCCGCAGTTTTCCAGGCGGTCCTTGTAATCCACGTTGACTTCGTAGCGGTGGCGATGGCGCTCGGAAATATCGGTCGATCCGTAGATTTCGGAGATCTTCGTGCCTTTCTTCAGCGCCGCCTTGTAGGCGCCGAGGCGCATGGTGCCGCCGAGGTCGCCGGCTGCTGTACGCTTCTCCAGCGCATTGCCCTTGATCCACTCTGTCATCAGGCCGACGACCGGTTCCTTGGTAGGGCCGAATTCGGTGGAGGAGGCATTCTCGACGTTAGCGAGATTGCGTGCTGCTTCGATGACCGCCATCTGCATGCCGAAGCAGATGCCGAAATACGGCACCTTGCGCTCGCGGGCAAACCGGGCCGCATGAATTTTGCCTTCCGAACCGCGTTCGCCGAAGCCGCCAGGAACGAGAATGCCGTGGACCTTTTCGAGGTACGGCGCGGGATCTTCCTTTTCGAATATCTCCGACTCGATCCATTCGAGATTGACCTTGACGCGGTTGGCGATGCCGCCGTGATGCAGGGCTTCGATCAGCGACTTGTAGGCGTCCTTAAGACCGGTGTACTTGCCAACGATCGCGATCGTGACTTCGCCTTCCGGCGTGCGGATGCGATTGCAGACCTCTTCCCACGGCTCAAGGCGCGGCTTCGGCGCCGGCTCGATGCCGAAGGCGGCAAGCACTTCTCCGTCGAGGCCCTCTTTGTGATAGGCCATCGGCACGTCGTAGATGTTGGCGACGTCGAGCGCCTGGATGACGGCGGACGGACGGACGTTGCAGAAGAGCGAGAGCTTGCGGCGCTCGGCTTCCGGAATTTCGCGGTCGGCGCGCACCAGCAGGATATCGGGATGAATGCCGAGCGCCTGCAGTTCCTTGACGGAATGCTGCGTCGGCTTGGTCTTCAGCTCGCCGGCGGCCGGAATGTAGGGCATCAGCGTCAGGTGGACGTAGATCGCGGTGCCGCGCGGCAGGTCGTTGCCAAGCTGGCGGATCGCTTCCATGAAGGGCATCGCCTCGATATCGCCGACCGTGCCGCCGATCTCGCAGATGACGAAATCGTAATCGTCATTTCCCTCGACTACGAAATCCTTGATCTCGTTGGTGACGTGCGGAATGACCTGGACGGTGGCGCCGAGATAGTCGCCGCGGCGTTCCTTGTCGATGATGTTCTTGTAGATGCGGCCGGTGGTGATGTTGTCGGTCTTGGTTGCCGAACGCCCGGTGAAGCGCTCGTAGTGGCCAAGATCGAGGTCGGTTTCCGCGCCGTCGTCGGTGACGAAGACTTCGCCGTGCTGGGTCGGGCTCATGGTGCCCGGATCCACGTTCAAATAGGGGTCGAGTTTGCGAAGCCGCACCCGATAACCACGGGCCTGCAACAACGCTCCGAGAGCCGCAGCCGCAATTCCTTTACCGAGAGAGGAAACCACGCCGCCAGTGATGAATACGTATCGCGCCATGGGAGTCACCGGATACCTTTTCAAAAACGATTCCACCAGCCCAAAAATTCTTTTCCAGAACTTTTGGCGCCGGCATGGAATCTGAACAAAAGAAAACCGGCAGACCCTGGGGCCTGCCGGCGGTTTATTTCGTCGACCGGCTTACTGCCCGGTCGGGACGCCGCCCGGTTGGGCCGGAGCAGCCGGTGCCGCCGGTGCGGTCTGCGTCGCAGGAGCGTTGGCAGCCGGTGCCTGTCCGGCAGGAGCTGCTGTGCCGCCATTCGGAACGCCATTGCCGGCAGGCTGGTTCGCGGGCTGCTGCGGAGTGCCGCCGCCGAGCGAATCGAGAATGCCATTGCCCTGCCCGCTCGTTGCCGGGATGCGGTCGAGAATGTCGGTCGGGCTGCCCTGATAACGTGTCAGGATGCCGAGGCCGAGCGAAGTGACGAAGAACAGCGCGGCAAGGATGGCGGTGGTACGTGTCAGCGCATTAGCCGTGCCGCGCGCCGACATGAAGCCGGAGCCGCCGCCAATGCCGAGGCCGCCGCCTTCCGAACGCTGGATGAGCACGACGCCGACAAGCGCCAGCACGATCATGAGGTGGATGACAATCAATACTGTCTGCATGGGTCCAGTCCTGCCCGCATGCGGCGGGCATCGAATAAAATCTGGCGCTGTTTACATGAGGTGATCCGCTATTCCAAGCCCTTAGGCCCAGAATATACACGTCATCACGCGAGCAGCGCTTCGTATGCGCCGTAGATGGCGAGGAAATCGGATGCTTTCAAGCTCGCGCCGCCAATCAACGCGCCGTCGACATTGGCAACGCCCATCAGTTCCCCGGCATTGCCGGGCTTGACGGAGCCGCCATAGAGGATGCGGATTTTACCGCCATTCGCGCCAAAGCGGGCGACAAGTTCCGAACGCATGAAGGCGTGCGCCTTCTCGACGTCCTGCACCGTCGGCGTGAGGCCGGTGCCGATCGCCCAGACGGGTTCGTAGGCGATCACGGTGTTTTCGGGTGTCGCGCTATCCGGTACAGAGGCCGAAAGCTGCCGCTTGAGAATGTCGAGGGTCTGCCCTGCCTTGCGCTGGTCGGCCGTCTCGCCGATGCAGATGATGGCGGTGAGATCGGCGGCAAAGGCAGCCTCGGCCTTGGCGCGGACGAGATGGTCGGTCTCGGCGTGGTCCGTCCGGCGCTCCGAATGGCCAACGATCACGTAGGTTCCGAAGCAATCGGCGATCATCTCGGCTGAGATATCGCCGGTATGAGCACCCGACGGGTTTTGATGGCAATCCTGCGCGCCGATCGCCAGCGGGCTGTCGGTGCAAAGCGCGGTCGCGACATAGAGCAGCGTCGCGGGCGGGCAGATGAGCGCCTCGACGTTCTTGGCGAGCGGCGAATTCACGCCTTCCGCAATCGCCTTGATCTGATCGAGAGAGGCGCGCATGCCGTTCATTTTCCAGTTTCCCGCCACGAGCGGGCGCACGTCAGGTGTCATGCCAGCCTTCCAACTTTTCTCGTAAGCCTGCGCCTTAGCAAAAGCATCACGGAAAGGAAAGCGATCCGCCGCTTACGTAAGGGAAATAAGAAGATTTGACGCGCAAAATGCGTAAAATCTGCTCGACGCTTTGCCTAGGAGGCGAGGAACCAGTTCAAAACTCTTCGCCAATCGATCATCCGGATCGGCGTGCCGTGGTTGCCGTTTTGAAAGAGCGTGAAATGGGCAGGGTATTTCGTCTCATGAAGCCTTTTGAAGAACGCCTGCTGGCCGGCAGCCGCATAGACCGGATCGCGGCTGCCATGGACGAACCAAAGCGGTAGCCTCGCCTTATAGAACGCGCTCCTTGCGAAATCCGGATCCGTGACGCCGCTCAGGACGATCATGCCTTTCAGCCGCTTGACGCTGCCTGGGTCGCGCGCAATACCCCAGCAAATCTGGCTGCCCATGGAGGCGCACGAAAGGATCACGGGGCGGTGGCCGGATTTCTCGCTCGCATCACGGATCAGTTCGGCGATGTCTGCTACGCCCTCGCCGTCGAACGTGTGCACGGTCGGTGAATAATAGACGCCGCCATTGGCTACCGCGAGGTTCTTGAGGCGATTGAAATTACCGCCGAAGCTGTAGTCGTTGGCGCCGAGCCGACGGTCACCGTTACGCCCGTGGATGAAGATGACGGTGAACGCCGCATTGTCTCCCGGTCCCACCCTGGTGACATCCACCCTGCGGCCATTGAGTGACAATGTTTCGTCCTGCTGCTGCTTGCGCACGCCGAGCGACACGTATTTCTGCTGCGCGCGCTTTTCCGGGATCTGGTCGCGGCCGTTGATGTCGCGCATCTCGTCGTATTCGATGGCTTCGAAGGCGCCGTCGTCGGTAGTCTGCAGCACGTTCTGTCTGGAGAAAAGTTCGTCCTTGTAGGGCGGTAAAGCATCGGCTGCGGCGGTGCCGATACCGGCGGACAGGAAAAAGGCCGCAATTGCGGCGATAATCGTGCAATGACTTGTGGACATTCTCATGCGGGCGGTTTCCTAACACATCAGGCCGCTTGCCATTCCGGGCCCGGCAACGCAAACCAATTCCACAGAATTCCGCCAAATCGGGCGGCGTCGCGTAACGAGGCGCTTTCTGGCAGAATCTGCCTGATTCGCTAACGTGACATCAAACGCGGTGATTTTGGGTCGTGTCCTCACTCGGAGGTTCCAGCCCAAAACAGGATTGAAGATCTGAACGACTCCATGGATGACAGCAACGACCTCTTCTCCGGAATGCCCCTGACGCCCAAGCAGGAGGCGGCTGCAAAGCCCGCCGCACCCCCCGAAAGGCCTGCGGCCTCTGCTCCGCGCCCTGCCCCGTCGGCTGCGGGCTCGGACGACTACGGCGCATCCTCCATCCGCGTTCTGGAGGGGCTGGAACCGGTGCGCATGCGCCCTGGCATGTATATCGGCGGCACGGACGAAAAGGCGCTGCACCATCTCTTTGCCGAAGTCATCGACAACTCAATGGACGAGGCGGTCGCCGGCCATGCGAACTTCATCGAGGTGCATCTCGATATCCAGGGCTACCTGACGGTCAGCGATAATGGCCGCGGCATCCCGGTCGAGAACCATCCACAGGTTCCCGGCAAATCGACGCTCGAAGTCATCATGACCAAGCTTCATGCCGGCGGCAAGTTCGACGGCAAGGCGTACGAGACCTCCGGCGGTCTGCACGGCGTCGGCGTTTCGGTCGTTAACGCGCTGTCCGACGATCTCGAGGTCGAAGTGGCGCGCAACCGCAAGCTTTACCGCCAGCGCTTCTCGCGCGGCCTGCCACAAGGTGGCCTCGAGGAGCTCGGCGATGTGCATAACCGCCGCGGCACCCGCGTGCGCTTCCATCCCGATCCGCAGATTTTCGGCGACCATGCGAAGTTCGATGCCGGGCGCGTCTTCCGCATGGCGCGGTCGAAGGCTTATCTTTTTGGCGGCGTCGAAATCCGCTGGAGCTGCGACGAAGGCGTCCTGCCGGAAGGCTCCGAAATCCCGGACAAGGCAGTCTTCCACTTCCCCGGCGGCCTGAAGGACTACCTGCAGGCTACGATGGGCAAGGAATTCACCGTCACCCGCGAAATCTTCGCCGGCAAGACGGAGAAGGCGAGTGGCCACGGCTCGCTCGAATGGGCCATCACCTGGTACGGCGGCGACCAGCAGATCCATTCCTACTGCAACACCATTCCGACGCCCGAGGGCGGCACGCATGAAGCGGGTCTGCGCATCGCGTTGACCAAGGGCCTGAAGGCCTATGCCGACCTGACGCAGAACAAGCGCGCCGCGCAGATCACCACCGATGACGTGATGATTTCCGCAGTCGGCATGCTCTCGGTTTTCATCCGCGAGCCGGAATTCGTCGGCCAGACCAAGGATAGGCTCGCGACCGTCGAGGCGCAGCGCATTGTCGAAAACGCGCTTCGCGATCCGTTCGATCACTATCTGGCGGACAATCCCAACGAGGCCGAAAAGCTACTCGACTGGGTCATCGAGCGCGCCGAAGAGCGTCTGCGCCGCCGCAAGGAAAAGGAAGTCAACCGCAAGACGGCCGTGCGCAAATTGCGCCTGCCCGGCAAACTGGCCGATTGCTCACAGAACACGGCGCAGGGTGCCGAACTCTTCATCGTCGAAGGTGACTCGGCAGGCGGCTCCGCCAAGCAGGCGCGCAACCGCGCCAATCAGGCGATCCTGCCTCTGCGCGGCAAGATCCTGAACGTAGCGAGCGCCGGCCGCGAAAAGCTCGGCGCCAACCAGCAATTGGCGGATCTCGTACAGGCGCTCGGCTGCGGCACACGTTCCAAATATCGAGAGGAAGACCTGCGTTACGAGCGCATCGTCGTGATGACTGATGCCGACGTCGACGGCGCTCACATCGCGTCGTTGCTGATCACCTTCTTCTACCAGGAGATGCCCGAGCTTGTGCGCGGCGGCCACCTGTTCCTGGCCGTGCCGCCGCTCTACAAGATCACCCAGGGTGCCAAGTCCGCCTACGCGCGCGACGACGCCCACAGGCAGGAGCTGATGGAAACGGAATTCAGGGGCAAGGGGAAGATCGAGGTCAGCCGCTTCAAGGGTCTCGGCGAAATGCTTCCGGCGCAGCTCAAGGAAACCACAATGGACCCCAGCAAGCGGACTCTGCTGCGCGTGGTGATAGACGAAGTTGATTTCGAGGGAACGCGCACGGCGGTGGACGACCTGATGGGCACTAAGCCGGACGCGCGCTTCCGCTTCATTCAGGAGCGTGCCGCCTTTGCCGAAAACCTCGATATTTGAACTCTAGTCGAGACGGACGTCTATCTTCGTCTTCACCGAGTTGGCGAGGAAGCAGAGATCATGGGCCTCGTGATGGAGCTTTTTTTCCATCTCGCGGCTCGGCGCTTCGCCAGCATAGACCACCGCCGGCTTCAGCTCGACGCGGCTGACGAGCATTTTTCCGTCGATCTTCTCCATGATCCCGGTCGCCGCATCGACATAGCTGTCGACGACCATGCCCTTCTTGGAGGCGAGCCACAGATAAAACAGCATATGGCAGCTGGAGAGCGCCGCAACATAGGCCTCCTCGGGATCGACGTTCTCGGCGACCGCGTATGGAAGCGGCACGTTGTGCGGCGATGCCGAGGCAGGCACCGAAAGGCCGCCGTCGAATTTCCACACATGGCCGCGGCTGTACTTGCCGTCCGTGAAACTGCCCTTGCCGCGCTGCCATGATACTTCTGCTGAAAATGTCGTCATCGTTCGAACGATCCCTATGAATCCTGATGCCCAACCTGCCGCCATTTTCACCGGCTATCAAGGTTCAGAGGAAATTCCGTCACATTCCGTATAGAGGTTTAAGATATGTCGCTGCCTGACGGCTTGGCGCACCTTTCGATTGGACGAGACCGGCCCTTAGACGATCGATATGCTTGCGTCCGGCCCCCGTATGGCGCATATCCGTGATTGAGAAGAAGGAATAAAAAGCGACGTGAGCCTCTCGAACAACAAGAAACTGCCTGGCGAGCCGCGGTGGCTTGGGCCTTCCGCGTCTACACGTACGCCGCTCATTCCCTCGATTTCTGCTGCCCGCTGGCTGCTGATCCTCATCGTCGCGGCAGGCGTCTATTTCTTCTACGGCTTCGTCGTTCCGGTGCTGGCCGCACTCGTCATTGGTTTCGCGAGCTGGCCGCTCTATCGCAGGCTTCTCGCGCGCGTCGGCGGCAATACGACGATCGCTGCCACGATCGCGATCCTTCTGATCGTCACTTTCCTCGTTATTCCGATCGGACTTGCGATCACCTATACGACAGGTGAGGTGCGCGAATGGGTCGCCTGGATCATTCACGCCAACCGGCAAGGCGCGCCGACGCCGCAGTGGATCCTCGCTTTGCCCTTTGCAGGGCCCTATCTCGACGATCTGTGGGCGAAATATATCGGCAGTCCCGGCTCCGTCGGCGAGGTCATACAGGCCGTCAGCGGCGCCAACATCGGCAATATCTACCGCGCGGTTCTCGCAGCCGGCGGCGCGTCGTTCCACCTGCTTTTGACGCTGCTCTTCATGCTGATCGCGCTGTTCTTCGTCTACCGCGACGGCGCGTCCTTCTCGCGTCAGATCGACATGCTTGGCGAGCGCATCCTGCCCAATCGCTGGGAGCGGATTTCGCGCGTCGTTCCGGCAACAATCAGCTCGACTGTCATGGGTATGACGCTGATCGCGATCGGCGAAGGTATCGTGCTCGGCGTCGCCTACTGGATCGCAGGCGTCCCCTCGCCCGTGACACTCGGCGTCCTCACCGGCATCATGGCCCTGATCCCGGGCGGCGCGCCGCTCTCTTTCACCTTGGTCTCGATTTATCTCGTTGCCAGCGGATCGCATGTTGCCGGCGTTGCGCTCTTCACCTGGGGCACGGTCGAGCTCTTCATCGTCGACAAGACGCTGCGTCCGAAGCTCGTTGGCGGCCCGATCAAGCTTCCCTTCCTGCCGACTTTCTTCGGCCTCGTTGGCGGCGTGAAGACCATGGGCTTCCTCGGCCTCTTCATCGGCCCGGTCCTGATGGCGCTGCTCGTCGCGATCTGGCGCGAATGGATGCATGAAGTGAAGACCAGCGACCAGACCGCGGGCCTTGGCCCCGAGGTCATGATCGACGAGCACGCACCGCCGGTGCAGCGCGCTGCAGACGGCTGATCATTTCAGCCGCTTCTCCATGAAGAGGCTGAGCGGGTCCGGCAGGTAAGAGCCGAAGGGCCCGATGTCGGCATAGCCGTATTTGCGGTAAAGGCCGATCGCCTCCGGCTGGTAGATGCCGGTCTCGAGCCGGAGCGCATCGAGGTCGAGTTCCCGGGCACGTTCCTCGAGCCGGTCCATCAGGCGGCTTGCGACTTTCAGTCCCCTCGCCTCCAGATCGACGAACATGCGCTTGATCTCCGCCGTGCCGTCGCCTGCTTCCACGAGTGCCGCACAGCCGACGATTGCTCCTGCATTCCGCGCAACGAAGAAACTTACGGCAGGCTTCTCCAGGGTCGAGAGACCGACGAGGTGATTGCTTTCAGCAGGATAGAGCGACTGCGCATAGGCATCCGAAAGGTCGAGAAGGCGGATGATTTCCGGTTGGCGCGGCGATTCAAGAGCGACGGTGACAGACATGGTGTTCTCAGTTTCTGCGGCGGCGGCGGCGCATGACGAAAGGTTAATGTGGCCGCCATCTTTCGGTTGGAATTGCCTCGTCTAAGGCAAGGAATTTCAATAATCAAAGGGTTCGATTATGCAAGCGGTCTTCGTCGCCATGACCATCCTCGGCTGCAATGACTCGGTCACGCAATGTAATTATGTCGCAACGATCGATAAGCGCTGGGAAACGGTGGCGATGTGCGACGCCGAGTCGGAAAAGCGGCTCAAATCCTTTGCCAATGCCAACTACCCGACCGTGATCGCTGTTTGCGAAGCACCGAAGCCCGCTGTCGCGGCGGAGCCGCCCAAAATTGCCAACGCCACCCCTGCCCCGGTGCCGACGGTTCAGGACATCGAAAAGACCGGCATCCGCGCTTTCGCTCTCCGCTTTGCCGATGGAGTGCGCACACGCCTGCCCACCGGCGAAAGCGTCAAGCATACGCTGGAGAAGCCGGTACACTTTGTTTCGGATGGCTATTCCTGGGCCGTTCAGCGTTTCAAGAATTAAGACTAGGCGGCGGCGAGCGCCGTCAGCGAAGCGTAGCTGCGCGCCGATTGGCGTTGCTCGGTGATGTGAAGCTTCTCGACCAGATCGAGCAGCTCGCCGACGGCGTTATGGGTGTCGTCGTGGTGACGGAAGCGTTCGAGCAGCCTGCCGCACACATTGGCAAGCATGGTGCCTCCGGTCTTTTTGGACGCTTCGCGCCAGAGAAGCGTCGCTTCGACGAACACTGTGCTGATCTCGCGGTTGAGCCCGGCCGCCTCGTAGAGGGCACGTACCGCATGCATGCGGCCGGTGGCGAGGATCGAGCGAACGCGTTTTTCGGTGCAGCCGGTAAGATTGACGATGGCGCCCGCGAAGAAATCCACCTTGCCGGAGCAGAGGGCATGCATGAGAAAGCACGGCGTCAGATGACCAGTAAGACGCAGGTGCTCGGCGAGATCGGCGATCTCGCGCGGCTGGATGTCGCCTGCGAGCGATACGACAGCCGCCTGGGTCGCCTCGCGGCTGATGCGCTGCAGACGATTTAGACCGATAACCGCCCGCGCCAGCGGCAGGGCGACCAAGGCATTGCTGACATGCTGCGTCAGCAGTTGACGGGCATCGGCTGGAAGATCGGCGCGATCAAGCAGCAGATTGCGGATATCGCAGCAGTCGCCCAGCCGTTCCGCAATGCGCTTCAGGGATGCCGGAGCAATCGCGGCACCCTCGTTTTCGAGAAGGCAGAGGATGTCCTCTTCATCACCGACTTCCGCCAGAGCGGCCGAAACGGCGCGGGATATCGACGCACGTGCGGCAATCAGGATGCGGGTCACACTGCCGCCGCGGGCTGCGAGATCGACCAGATCGGCGTCTGAGAGCAGCGGAGAGCACGTCACGGCGTGGCAGGCGATCTCGGGCTGGTCTTCGGCCAAGGCAAGAATGATACCGCGGGGCGCGTCGCTCGACCAGGCGATCACCTCCGCCAGCGCCAGGCGCACGCCCGGCGACGGATCGTCGAGCAGGAAGGTCATTGCCATTTCGGCGGCACGGCGCTCCTCGGGAAGCATTTCGGATTGCAGATAGGCCCGGCCGAGTGCGCTTGCGGCGCGGGCCCTGTCTCCAGCCTTGGCAGTCTCAACCCAGCGCAGAAAAGCTTCTACGATCACATTACGCCCCAACCTTCGAACGCGATTCCTTCGCGCTCTACCTTTGGAACGAGGCTATCGGCAAATGGTTTATGATTGGTTCACCATATTCATTAACCCTTGCCCGCCGCGATCAGATCGTTCGGCACTTGCGGGCGCAGCAGCTCGAAGACGTCGCTGCCTTCGCTGTAATCCATATACCCCATGCGCGCGACAGGCCGGGCGATCGACATGTCCAGGCGTCCCTCGCGGATGATCGATTCATCGATATGGATGCCGACAACTTCACCGAAAACCATGACGCTCTCCGAAGGTTCGCCGGAAAGGGTCTTGGGTTCGATCAGCTCGGTCACCTTGCATTCGAGCACCGCGAAGGCTTCGGCTACATAGGGCGCATCGACAAGCTCGCCCTGCTTTGCCGTAAGTCCCGCTAGTTCGAATTCGTTGACGCCGTAAGGCATGGTTGCCGACGAGAGGTTCATCTGCTCGACAAGATTGCGGCTTACGAAATTGCAGGTGAAGACCCCGGTTTCCGCAGCGTTGCGCTGGCTGTGCTTACGGCCGCTGGAGGAAAACATCACCAGCTTCGGCCGGTCGGAAACGGCGTTGAAGAAGGAATAGGGGCCAAGGTTCAGCGAGCCGTCCCTGCCCTTTGTGCCGATCCAGCCGATCGGCCGCGGCGTGACGATCGCCTTGAACGGATCGTGCGAGAGGCCGTGCATGTTGCTGTCGGTCGGATAGAACATCAATCTTCCCCGCCGACCCAGGTGACCGTCTCGGTGAGTTCCGGGCGGGGGCGTTCAACCGCGGGAAACTCTGTCGAGCCGATATGGATGAAGCCGGCAACCTTTTCGCCGGGCTGGACCCCAAGCAGCGGATATGCACGGTCGTCGTAAGCGAACCATTCGGTCAGCCAGTTTGCGACCCAGCCATGGGCATTCGCCGAGAAAATGATGTTGAGGCAAACGGCACCGGCCGACATGATTTGTTCCCATTCCGGGATCTTGAGATGCGGCCCGGCCTTGCTGACCACGGCAACGACGACCGGAGCGCGCGTGAAGCGCGCGCGCTCGACCTCTATCATTTCCTCGGAAAGATCGGGCTTGGCTTCGAGTGCTAGCTTCAGAAGCTCTTTGCCGATGCGAACACGCTCTTCACCGCGATAGACAATGAAGCGCCAGGGTGCGAGCTTGCCGTGGTCGGGAACGCGAGATGCCAGACGGAGGATTTCCTCGATCTCCGCCTTCTCCGGTCCGGGTTCGCACATCTGGAAGGCAGGGATGGAACGGCGCACGGTGAGGTAATCGATCAACTTGATATCGGATTTCATGCGGGGGAAACTTTCATTTTCATGACAGCGGTAGGGATGGGTCTTGAATTTGCCATCGCGTTGGTCTTGAAGTGGCCTCTGTGATTTCAGAAGTCAATCTGTTCAGGAAAGACATGCTCGGCATTTTGCCTTTTGCGCGTATGGCCCTTGCACTTGTTCTGGCGGCTTCGCTGCCTTTCGGCGCAGGCGCGCAGGACGCGTTCAAGGAATTTAAGCAGCTCGATACGACGGCAAAAATGCCGAAGCTCAACGCGTTCATCGCCCCCGGCAGCGCGCCTCAAGGAGTCGCGTTGCAGGAGGTCGAGATCGATGCGAAGCTGACGGCCGACGGCGAGCCGCTGGAAGATGGCCTCTCCTGGTACGTGTTCAGCCCGATCGCCGGCGCCGACGGCAAGCTGCCGCTGGTGGCGAGCGCGCGCGGCGGGTCGGCGGCTTTCCAGCTGGCGCCGGGCGACTATCTGGTGAACGTCTCCTTCGGCCGCGCCGGCGTCACACGCAAGGTGAATGTTCCCGACAGCGGCAAGCTTGACAAGCAAGTGATGGTGCTCGATGCGGGTGGTCTGCTGCTCAACGCGATTTCCGGCTCCGACGTTCGCATCCGCCCGGATCAGCTGCGCTTCTCCATCTACTCGTCGGAAGTCCGTGATGACGGCGAACGCGGATTGGTGACGGCAGACGTCTCGCCGAACACCGTCGTCAGGCTGAATGCCGGCACCTATCACATCGTTTCCGAATATGGCGACGTCAACGCCGTCATCCGCGCCGATATCCAGGTGGAAGCCGGAGGGCTCACGGAAGCGACCATCCAGCACCGCGCGGCGCAGATCACCTTCAAGCTGGTTTCCGAAGCCGGTGGCGAAGCGATCGCCGATACGGCCTGGTCGATCCTGACGGCCGCGGGCGACAGCGTCGGCGAAAGCGTCAGCGCTTTTCCGACGATGGTTCTGGCCGAAGGCGAATATTCCGCCGTCGCGCGCAACAAGGACAAGATCTATCAACGCGACTTCAAGGTCGAGGCCGGCAAGAATACCGATGTCGAAGTGCTGATGAAGAACGAGCAGCCGCAGGAGCCGGCAAGCGCCGCGACGACGCTGCAGCAGGAACCGCAGCCATCAGCCGCCGGCGAGCCGCAGAATTCCGCACCGGCGCCGTTGCCTTCCTACGAGCAACTGCTGCCGGGCAACGGCACGGCAGGCGCCGACGCCGATTGAATTCAGACGCGCTTTCGTTTGGTGCCGAAATCCAACGAAAAGACCGCATCGTAAAGCGCCGCCAGCAGATCCTTGCGGTCGTTCCTTCGCAGTTTTTCATAAGGCAGTACCTGGCCCGCACGCGCGACAATCGTCTTGCCCGATAGCCGGCGGAATTCGCGGATCAGCAGTGAGAGGCGGAGCGTCGGCGAGAAGCGGCTGACGATATGAAAGAGCCGCCCGTTCTGGCCTTCGAAATAGATTGGCAGAACGCTGGCACCGGCCGCCTGGACGAGCTTGGCAGGAAACATCTTCCAGGGCAGATCTTCGGCCCGGCCGAAGCCGTTTTTTGCGGTGGCGACGCCGCCGCCCGGGAAGATGATGACGGCAACGCCCTCCTTCAGAAGCCGGACCGCCGCCCGGCGCGTCTCCATGTTGAGGGCGACGGCCTCTTTCGTCTCATCGAAGGATATCGGAAGCGAATAGGCCGCCATTTCCGGAACCTTGAGCAATTCGTTGTGGATGAGAACGCGAAATGGTCGTCCAAGCTGTTCGGCAAGAGCCAGCACGGCAATGCCGTCTCCAATACCGAACGGATGGTTGGCGACGATGACGAGCGGCCGGTCTGCGGTCGATTCCGGCGGCCACGCGCCATTGATGTCAAGGCGGACGTCAAGGAGATCGAGCAGTTTGCCGAAGACGCGCTCGCGCGTCGGAACGATATCGCGGCGCCAGATAGCGTAGAGCCGCACGTAACGGTCGCGCCCGGAGAGCCCCTCGATCGAGCGGATCAGCCAGCGCTTGAGACGCGGATCGCTTTCACTCGCATAAGATAGCTGTTTGAATCGCAAAGCCGCCCAGCCTCTCGTAAAAGACCGGACGGCTATATTTCAAAGCGATGACAGCCGTCTGACAGAAATCAGGCAGCCATCGCCTTCTTGGCTTCGATCTTGCGGCGGATATCCGGCGGCGTCGCTTCCCAAGCAAGGCTCTCGATCGCCTCGGCAAGCGGCATCGAGGTCTGCTCCTGGCTACCGAGGCGGCGGATGTTGACGGTGCGCTCTTCGGCTTCCTTCCTGCCGCAGACGATGATCACGGGAACTTTCGTAACGGAATGTTCGCGGATCTTGTAGTTGATCTTCTCGTTACGGAAGTCGGTCTCGACGTTGAGCCCTGCCTCACGCAGCGCTTCGGCAACTTCCGCGCCATAGCCGTCCGCTTCCGAGGTGATCGTCGCGACCACGACCTGCAGCGGCGAAACCCAAAGCGGCAGATGGCCCGCGAAATTCTCGATCAGGATGCCGAGGAAGCGTTCCATAGAACCGCAGATGGCGCGGTGGATCATCACCGGCTGCGTCTTCTCCGAATTGCTGTCGATATAGAAGGCCCCGAAGCGTTCCGGCAGGTTGAAGTCGACCTGCGTGGTGCCGCACTGCCATTCGCGGCCGATCGCGTCCTTCAGCGTATATTCGAACTTCGGGCCGTAGAACGCGCCCTCACCCGGCAGAATGCCGGTCTTGATGTCGTTCGACTGCTGCTGGATCGTGGTGAGCACGTCCATCATGACGCTCTCGGCGCGATCCCAGAGTTCATCCGAACCGACGCGCTTGTCCGGGCGCGTGGAGAGTTTGATGGTGATCTCGTCGAAGCCAAAATCCTTGTAGACCGAGAGGATCAGGTCGTTGATCTTCAGGCACTCAGCGGCCATCTGCTCGTCGGTGCAGAAGATGTGCGCGTCGTCCTGCGTGAAGCCGCGCACGCGCATGAGGCCGTGCAGCGCACCGGACGGCTCGTAGCGATGCACCGTGCCGAATTCCGCAAGACGGATCGGCAGTTCGCGATAGGACTTCAGGCCATGCTTGAAGATCAGCACATGACCCGGGCAGTTCATCGGCTTCAGGGCGAAGATGCGGGTGTCGGCTTCCTTGTCATCCGGATGCGTCAGCGAATGCGCCGATTTCACCGCGAACATGTTCTCCTGGTACCAACCCCAGTGCCCAGAGGTCTCCCAGAGCGAGGTATCGAGAACCTGCGGCGCGTTGACTTCCTGATAGTCAGCGGCCAGACGCCGGCGCATATAGGCCACCAGCGCCTGGAAGATGCGCCAGCCCTTGCCATGCCAGAAAACGACGCCCGGGCCCTCTTCCTGGAAATGGAACAGGTCCATTTCGCGGCCGAGGCGGCGATGGTCGCGCTTCTCGGCTTCGGCAAGCATGTGAAGGTAGTTGTCGAGTTCGGACTGCTCGGCAAAGGCCGTGCCGTAGATACGGGAGAGCATCGGATTGTTGCTGTCACCGCGCCAATAGGCGCCTGCAACCTTCAACAGCTTGAAAGCCGAGCCGATCTGACCGGTCGATGCCATGTGCGGGCCGCGGCAAAGGTCGAACCAGTCGCCCTGATAGTAGATCTTCAGATCCTGGCCTTCCGGAATCGCATCGACGAGTTCGACCTTGTACTGCTCGCCCTTGGCGGCAAACACTTCCTTCGCCTTCTCGCGCGACCAGACTTGCTTGGTGAAGGGCGCGTTGCGAGCGATGATCTCCTTCATCTTCTTTTCGATCTTCGGCAGATCGTCCAGCGTGAAGGGTTCGTTCTTGGCGAAGTCGTAGTAGAAGCCGTTCTCGATCACCGGGCCGATTGTCACCTGCGTACCGGGCCAAAGCTCCTGCACGGCTTCCGCCATGACGTGTGCTGCGTCGTGGCGGATGAGTTCCAGCGCGCGCGTGTCGTTACGGGTGATGATCTCGATCTTGCCCGTCGTCACGGGATCGGAAAGGTCGCGCACGGTGCCATCGATCGCAATGGCGACGGCCTTCTTGGCAAGCGACTTGGAAATGGATTCGGCAACGTCGCGGCCGGTCGTGCCGGTGTCGAAGTTGCGTTGATTGCCATCGGGGAAAGTCAGGGAAACGGATTGGGACATATCGATATTCTCCTTGTCCAGTCCCGCCTACGAATGCGGGTGGTTGCAATGAAGCGCTTCGTCCGCACGAACGCGCTGCCGCCTGATACCGAGATTTGGCGTTTGAGTAAAGGCAGACCCTGTTCAGCCGATCATTTCGGCAAGGCCACGCACCGTGTTCCAATTGCGCAGAGTGCCGGCGCCCATGCGCTTGGTGGTGAGCGCCGACAGCAGCTTCCATTCGCTGGGTTTGCCGGCGAAATCGATCCACAGATCGCCATCGGTAAGCGCCAAACGCTGGTTGGCCTCGACGTATTTCTGAAGCGCGTCGAGAGCGGTCCGTTCGAGCGGCTTGCGCATGACGCGGACGATCACTTGGCTGCCATCGCCATCCGGAAATGGATTGGAGTTCGCCAGCCTCAACCAGTCCTCGCCCTTGCGGACGATGATATCGACGGGCTTGCCGAACTTCGATTTGAAGGCAGTTTCAAGCTTCGCCTCGATGTCACCGAGTGGTGCATTGTCTGCTTCAAAGACGATATTGCCGGTCGAAACCAGCGTGCGCGGGTTGCGGTAGCCGAGAGCCGCCGCCATGTCGCGAAGATCGGACATCACCACCCGGCGTCCGGGCGCGAGCACAATGCTGTGAAGGAGCGCGACATAGGCGATCTTATGTGGCATCGGCGTGCCGTCAGCCCATTTTCCGTCCGAGCGCGAAATAGCGCCACGGCGTCCACCAATGAAGGCGCTGCTCCAGCCTTTCAGGTACGGGATCAAGACCGCTCGTTCCGCCCGGCCCGCAGCGCCCGACGCGGAAGACGGTCATCCAGCCGCCGGCCCAGAGGCCGTGGCGTGCGATCGCCTCGTAGCCATATTCGGAGCATGTCGGAATATGCCGGCATGAATTGCCGATGAAGCCGGACAAGGTCAGCTGATAAAGCCGGATCAATCCCATGCCGAGTAGGCGATCGGGGGTCTTGCGGAAAGGGCCGGTATAGTTTCGGGAAAACCGCAAAGGCTTTCTTTGCGAAGCGGCCGCGCCGCCTTCGTCCTTATCATGGCTTGTCGAGCAGAATTCGCACATCGCTTACGCCGCTCACGCCTCCGCCATTTCCGCGCGCTTCGCTTCGATCTGCCCAACCGCATCGACGACAGCGTCGAAAGTCAGCATGGTGGATGCGTGGCGAGCCTTGTAGTCCTTGACCGGCCGCAGGTAGCGCATGTCCTCGAATCGGCCTTCCGGACCTTCTCCGTCCGCCTTCAGCATCGCGAGCATGTCTTCACGGGCCTTGCGAAGTTCGCCAACCGTTGCGCCGATCACGTGGCGGGCCATGATCGAGGACGATGCCTGGCCGAGCGCGCACGCCTTGACGTCATGGGCAAAAGCCGTGACGGTATCGCCATCCATCTTCAGCCAGATCCGCACCTTGGAGCCGCAGAGTTTCGAATGCGCCTGGGCGCTTGCGTCGGCATCGGCAAGGCTGCCTGTCAGCGAAATATTGCCTGCAAATTCGAGGATCTTGCTGTTATAGATGTCGTCCATGATGAATTCCGCTCCAGATTGCCGCGGATCGGCCTATATCGGCGGTCATTGTATCATAAACAAAAAACACACCGTGTCGTGCTAGCATACTTACATGAAGACGCCGTCTTCCTATATGTATGTCGTTCGAAGGCCATGAAAATGCAATGGCCTCGGGTAAGTTTGATTGGGAAACCGTGCCGGACGGGCTATGAGCCGCCCCGAAAGCCCCGGAGCCTGCCAAAGGTGCAACATTCCTGACAGGGGATACCAGTGGCGAGTCCGAAAGACGGTCTGCACACTCGCGGACCAGGAGACTTGAGCAGTATGGACGCCATCGTAAAGAATTTTCCGCAGAACAACCGTGACTCCGAACGCCCCAGCCAGAAGGAAGCGGAAGACGCAATTCGCGTTCTGCTTCGCTGGGCTGGTGACGATCCGTCGCGCGAAGGCTTGATCGACACTCCTAACCGTGTTGCCAAAGCCTATCGCGAACTTTTCGCCGGCTACGACATGGACGCGGAAGATGTTCTCGGCCGCACCTTCGAAGAGGTTGCCGGCTACGACGATATGGTTCTCGTGAAGGACATTCCGTTCTACTCGCACTGCGAACATCACATGGTCCCGATCATCGGCAAGGCACATGTCGCCTATATACCCGACGGAAAGGTCCTCGGGCTTTCGAAGATCGCCCGCGTCGTCGAGATCTACGGCCGCCGTCTGCAGACACAGGAAACCATGACCGCGCAGATTGCCAAGGCGATCGACGATACGCTGGCTCCGCGCGGCGTTGCGGTCATGCTCGAAGCCGAACATATGTGCATGGCGATGCGCGGTGTACAAAAGCAGGGCTCCACCACATTGACGACAACCTTTACCGGGACCTTCAAAGCCGAGCCTGCCGAACAGGTGCGATTCATGACCATGGTGCGGAGCCGCTAATACGGCTCCACGAAGAGAGCCGAATGATGCCGTTTGCATTCAATGCGCCGTCCGACGACAAATCCGAGCTGGAAGACGCCGGCGATTTCACGCCCCGCTTCGACGATCGAGGCCTGATCACCGCGATCGTCACCGATGTGCATGATGGCGAGATCCTGATGGTTGCGCATATGAACGCGCAAGCGCTGGCGCTGACGATTCAGACGGGCAAGGCTCATTATTTCAGCCGGTCGCGCGGCAAGCTCTGGATGAAGGGCGAGACATCCGGCAACGTTCAGACCGTGAAGGAAATCCGCACCGACTGCGATCAGGATGCAATCTGGCTAAAAGTAGAGGTCGCCGGGCACGATGCGACGTGCCATACTGGTCGCCGTTCCTGCTTCTACCGTACAGTGACGCTTCGGGACGGGAAACCAATGCTCGATATCGTTGATGACGAGAGGCATTTCGACCCGAAAGACGTCTACGGAAAGTAGCGCACGTATCAGTTGTCTGCTCGTTATTGAGACAGGAAGCGCTGCCGTATACGATTTGGAAAGGAACGGAGACACTATAATAAACCGCAATATTTTATGCCTGGAGGAGGCACGCCATGCTGAACTGGAGTTTGCATCGTCAGAGCTCTGAAGCAGGTGATTCAGGTTCCGGTGCCCCGACAGTTCCAGATATGACCGCTCCTTTGACGTCCACCCTTCCCCCTAAGAGAGCAAAGATTGCGCTGGCGCTTGGCGGCGGTGCTGCGCGCGGCTGGGCACATATAGGGGTGCTGCGGGCACTGGACGAGGCGAGCATCGAAGTCGGCATGATCGCCGGAACCTCGATCGGTGCGCTGGTCGGCGGCTGCTACCTTGCCGGCAAACTGGACGAACTGGAGGCCTTCGCCCGTTCACTGACGATGCGGCGCATCGCAAGCCTACTTGACCTTACGATCGGCGGCAGCGGACTTTTCGGCGGCATGCGTCTGACGAAACGCATGCAGGAGCATCTCGAAGGTCTGAGCGTCGAAGACCTCGACCGTCCCTTCGTGGCGGTCGCTGCGGAGGTGAACACCGGCCACGAAGTCTGGATTTCCAGCGGCTCGCTGATTACGGCGCTGCGCGCATCCTATGCCTTGCCCGGCATCTTCGAACCGGTTCGCAGCAACAGTCGCACCCTGGTCGACGGCGCACTGGTCAATCCGGTGCCGGTTTCGGTCTGCCGCAGCTACGAACAGCAGCTCGTCGTGGCCGTCAATTTGAACTACGACCTCTTCGGCCGGTCCGCAGTCGTCAAGCATAATGCGAGCCTGACGCTTCAGGAAGTGCAGAAGCAGGAGGAAGCACCTTACGCGCGCCTCGGAATGACCGGCGTGATGGTGCAGGCCTTCAATATCATCCAGGACAGGATTTCGCGGGCGCGCCTTGCCGGCGATCCGCCGGACATTTCGCTGCATCCGCGTCTCAGCGACATCGGCCTCTCGGAGTTCCATCGGGCCGGCGAAGCGATCGATCGCGGATACGAGGAAGCCAACGCGCGGCTTCCCGAACTCCGGCGGATGCAGGAAGCATTCGCCAGCCAGGTGTGACGGCCGGCGAACACCTCAGCCCGCGATATAGGCCTTGATTTCTTCTGCCTCGCGCTCGACTTCCGCGATGCGCGTCTTCACAACGTCGCCGATCGAAACGATTCCGACGAGCTTTCCATTGGTTTCAACCGGTAGGTGGCGGAAGCGTCGGCTGGTCATCAGTTCCATCAACTCGTTGACGGTCGTGTCTTCGTGGCAGCGGAAGACCCTGGATGTCATCAGCGAGACAACCGGCTGATCGAGGCAGTCCTTGCCAAACTTCGCAACGGCGTTGACGAGGTCGCGCTCGGTAAAGATCCCGGCAATACGGCCCTCCACGCCGACGATGACGACTGCGCCGATCTTGCGGCCGCTGAGCACTTTCGCCGCTTCGCCGGCAGTCGTGTTCGGCCCGGCCGTGACGACGTTGCGGCCCTTCAGGTCGAGGATGGCTTTTACGGTGTTGGACATTCGAAACCTCCCATATCGAAAGTGAAACACTTAACTGAACAGAGGCACCTGCGAAGGGCTGTTCGTCCCAACGCGGATCACTTCGGATGGTGCACTCCAAAGCTCAAGATTGCAATATATCCGGTTCTTCTGAAACCTCAGGCTCTGCCGGAATATTCCTGTCGAAGAACGGGAAGAGAAAGAATCCGAAAATGAAACCGCCGATATGGGCGTCCCAGGCGATCGGCTGGTTCGGGTCGCCGATCAGCGGAATGCCGACCGCGATCAGCCCATTGCCGATCATCCAGAAGAGCGTGAACACGACGACCGTGCGGCTGCGGAAGGATTCGATCACCGACAGCCGCGGATTGAGGTGCGCCGGACGCGGCACTCTTCGTTCTGGCGGAAACGCAAAGCGGCAGGCGGCTCCCATCAGCCCGGAAACCACGCCGGAAGCGCCGATAAGCAAGGTCGGATCGCCCCAGTTCAATCCTACATGAAGCGCTGCGGAGGCGATCGACGAGAGAACCCAGAAGATGACATAGCGCGAGCCACCGATGCGTCGAACGACCGGCGCGCCGAAAGCCATCAGCCACAGCCCGTTGAAGAGTATATGCTCCACGCTGCCGTGCAGCAGCGAATAAGTCACCGGCGACCAGAGCCATTGCAGTCCCTGTTCGGAGAAAGGAATCACGTAGCGCACCGGGATGAAGCCGAAGGTGATGAAAAGCCAGTCGACTGCGTTTGCGGAGAGGATGAACGACTGGACCGCATAGATCGCACCGAGCAGACAGAGCGTCCCCAGCAGGATGCCAGGCAAATTGAAAACCGGCGTCCGGGTTTTTTCAACTGGCATTTCGTCAGCCGTTTCCGGCTCCGTCCTGTGATCGTCCATATGCGTCCTCGCCGGATTGAGGCCCCAGCCTTACAGGAGCGAGGATCAAAAAAAAAGCCGCCCGGACGAGCCGGACGGCCTGACGAGCGTCCCCCGAGAATGACCCCGCGCCCGATCAGTGAATGTGCTGAACTTCGTTTCCGAAGCGATACGCAACACTTGCACGGCATGTGATCGGCGGCAATTGAAACCGTTCCTTAACCTTAACTGCCTGCGGTTGGCATGAAATCCGCATGGTAAGGATCAGAAGAGCCGTTCGGGCTTGAATTTGAACCGAAATGAAACAGGTTGGTGCGCCGTGCGTCATCAGACGATCATCGATATTTACGATTACTGGAACCGCCTGCGCGGTGCCTGCGACGCGCCGCTGAAATCGCAGATCGAACCGTCGGCCCTTGGCCACCTTCTGCCGAGCCTTTTCATTCTCGAAAAGAACGACGACCTGGGCGCCGTCACGTTCCGGCTTGCCGGCACGCGCATCTGCGATCTCTTCGGCCGCGATTTGCGCGACGAGAGCTTTGCCGAACTCTTCGGCGACGGCCATGCCTATGACATCGAGGCAACGCTTCTGGGCGCGATGCATCACGTCATCCCGACGCTGCTCAATGCCACCGGCTACAGCACGGCAGGCCATCAGGCAACCTTCGAGATCATCGTCATGCCGCTGCGCTGCGAGAACGGCTGCCGCGCGCGGCTTTTCGGCGCCATTGCGCCATCCGTCGCGGCAAGCTGGCTGGAAATCGTGCCGCTCGATTTCCTGGCACTCGACCGCAGCCGCCTGCTTCGCGACAAACCCGGGCAGAACGGCGGTGGGATGAGCTGGCCATTCACAGCCGCCGCCGAACCTCGGGATGGCTTCGGTGCGGTCCTCGGCCGCATGATGTCTTCATTGTTTTCCGGCGCGCCGCGCTGACCGTCTCATTCCGGCACAGCCTTATCCTATGCTTCAGGCTGTATTTGACCCGTTCAGGACAACCTTCTGTTAAGGGATTGCGGGTAATAATTGCGGTATAACATTTTATGAAGAAGCGCTTTCATGCACTCATTCCAGCAAGCCCAGACGCCACGGACAACAGTGCCGCGCCCTGAGCAGGGTGTCTTCCAGCGTGTGCCCATCAATATGCAGGGCCGCCTCATGCTTGCGAATTACGAGGAATACGAATGTACGGTGATCGATATGTCGCCGGGCGACATGTATGTCACCTGTGCCGGCGCCCGCGTGCCAATGAGCGCGTCGTCGCCTATATCGATCATCTCGGGCGCGTCGAAGGTCACGTTCTGACCGTGGACGCGCGCGGCTTCACGATGTCGATCAACGCCACCGAGCGCAAGCGGGAGAAGCTCGCCGCGCAGCTCACCTGGCTTGCCAACAAGCATGAGCTCGGCCTGCCGGAAGACCGGCGTCATGATCGTCTGACCCCGCGTGAGACGAAGACCGAGCTGACGCTTGAGGACGGCACGCGCTACACCTGCCGCATCATGGACCTGTCGTTGTCGGGTGCTGCGGTCGACATGGAGGTGCGCCCCGCGATCGGCACGCCAGTTCGCCTCGGCAACATGCGCGGCCGCGTCGTGCGACATTTCAGCGAGGGCGTCGCGCTAGAGTTCCTCTCGCTCCAGTCTCGTGAGACGCTGCGAGAATTCCTCTAAGCGGCCTTTGTCATTTCAGTGTTACGGTTATGACTGATGAAGGCAGCCCGAAACAGGCGGTCTTTGCATGTCATCGCGTTATCCCGAACTCGAGCCTTATGACGCAGGATTCCTGGAGGTCGGAGCTGGCAACCGGATCTACTGGGAATGCTGCGGCAATCCTGCCGGCCAGTCTGCACTGGTTCTCCACGGCGGTCCGGGCTCGGGCTGCTCGACGACCGCACGACGCTACTTCGATCCTTCAGCCTATCGCATCGTGCTCTTCGACCAACGCAATTGCGGCCGCAGCCTGCCGAGTGCCGCCGAGTTCGACACGGACCTTGCGGCAAACACCACGTGGCATTTGGTCGACGACATAGAGCGGCTTCGGCTTTACCTCAATGTCGACGGCTGGGTGATATTCGCGAACTCCTGGGGCTCGACGCTGGCCCTCGCCTATGCTGAGAGCCATCCCGATTGCGTACGAGCCATGGTGATCGCTGGAGTAACGACCACCCGCCGCACCGAAATCGATTGGCTCTGCCATGGCATGGCACGCTTCTTTCCCGAGGAATGGCGGTGGCTGCGCGAAGCCATACCACCAAACCTCCGCCATCTCGATACGCTTTCGGCCTTTCACCAATTGCTGAATGCGTCTGATCAGGAAGCCCGCATGAAGGCGGCACGCGATTGGCACGGCTGGGAGGCTGCATCGATCCTTCTGGCCGATCCGGATGGATTTCCCCGCCGCTGGCACGATCCCGACTATCTGCTCGCCCGTGCACGGATCGTCACGCACTACTTCTATAACGGCGCATGGCTTGAAGATGGTTTCCTGCTCCGCAACGCTGGGCGGCTGGCCGGGATACCCGGCATCCTGATCCAAGGCCGCCTCGACCTGGAAGCCCCGCTGACAACTGCTTGGGAACTCGCCGAAGCATGGCCCGGCAGCCGCCTTGTCGTGATTGAGAACGCCGCCCACTCGATGTCAAACACGACAATCTCCTCCGCCATCGTTGGCGCAACCGACGAATTTCGCGAAATTTTCCGAAAATAATTCTTGGGCGCCGCTGCGAAAAATAAGCCTCGCTCGCTGTTCTAGTGTGCCGCTCGGTGTCTCGCGTCGCGCGCGGGGTGCCTGGCGGCTGGCGACAGAATTTACGGCGATCGGTCTCTGCCGTTAACTTTTTCACGGAAACGCAGTGCTTGCAGCATCAGAAAATCTTGTGCCGATATGTAAAATTTTATTCGAAACTGCATCGAGTTTTATGCGTATTCGATTTTGTTTTTAATCAGGTTTTACGTGCTTTTGAATCAACTAAGCTATTAATTTTACTGCGAAATTTTGCGCAGGATAAAAACGTCCCTGTCAATGTCATCCTCACAAAACGGGGACGACAAAGACAATGTTCAATGCACTCAAAGGCACGTTTCTGGCCGGTATCCTGATGATGGCAATGACGGGCTCGGGACAAGCGGCGCCTGCCAATATGACCCTTGCAGGCAACGCAAGCCCGCCGATCGGCCACTACGAATTCTGCAAGGTAAACGCGAGCGAATGCGCTTATGACGGTGGCGACGCCGGCCCCGCGATCCTGACCCAGGAGCGTTGGAAGACCATTCTTAAGATCAACTACGAGGTCAACTCGCAGATCCAGCCGATGACCGACAAGGAAATCTTCGGCGTGGAAGAACGCTGGGCCTACCCGCGCACTGTCGGTGATTGCGAGGATTTCGTGCTACTGAAGCGCAAGATGCTGATCGATGCCGGCATCTCTCCATCCGATGCGCTGATAACGGTCGTCATGCAGCCGAACGGCGAGGGCCATGCCGTTCTGACGGTCCGCACCGACCACGGCGACTTCATTCTCGACAACATGCGCAACAAGGTGATGCTCTGGGCGGACACCGAATACACTTTCCTGAAGCGCCAGTCCGCCGATGATCCCGCACGCTGGACGAAGCTGCAGGACGGCCGTGCCGTCGCGGTTGGTAGCGTACGCTAAGGCAAATCGCCCCGCCGGAAATACCGGCGGGTCCCACTCGGCCCGGTCAGTCCCCCGCATCCCCGTCCCGACCGGCGCCCTGGAGCCGCTCCTGCTGTCCCGGGAGCGGCTCATCCTTTTTGAGGGACGCCCGGCAATCAGGGTTAATCTTTCTTTAACTGCATCCACCCGATGATGCGGTAAGATTCATCCAGGCACCGGCGGCTCCAGTTTCGTTTGCGGCGGTCAGACACCGAAGAACCGCCATGAGCAACCTCGCCCGCAGCGCCGGCGCATCTGACGAGTCGCCTCTCTTCTCGAACTGCTTCACCCTCCGGCTGACCGCAGTCGTTGCAGTGCTTGCAATGCTGACGCTGGGCATCAGCATCGGCGGCCGCTGGATCGGCCGGCACATTACGCTCGCTGGCAATACCGACGATACGGCCGCCGTCACGATCACCATCGGGCGCGACACGCTCAATCTGCCCGAGAACGTGATCCGCTTCCCGAGCCAGAGACGCAACGGCGTTGCCGAGCGTGCCGATGTCTATCTCACTTGGCCGGAACTGCAGGGCTACACGAAGCAACACCGCGGACGCTTCGACCACGTCTCGCAGGCCGCCAATCTCATTTTCCTGCAGATCACCCAGAGCACGATGTCGCAGGACATGTCCGGCCGCCTCGAGCCCATTTATTCGCATCTGATGGAAGACGCCGCCGTTCTCTATGGCAACGGTTTGACCCTTCACAATCTGAAAGCCGAGGCAGGTTATGGCGGCGAAGTTCTGCTGACCGCACCGCGCACGAACCAGACCGCCTATGCAGTGCGCTGCATCCTGCCGTCTTCTGCGGCCAATGCCACCACAAGCGGGGATTGCCAGCGCGACATCAAGGCCGGGAAAGGCCTCAGCGTCCTTTACCGCTTCTCAAGCCGTCATTTGCAGGACTGGGACCATATTGATGCCGCTATTCGCACCTTTGTGGAGGCCCGTCTTGTGACCCGTTCCACAACACCCCGCTAAAATGCGTCAGGACGGCGAAGCAAACGATTAATCATAAACGGATTGGTAACCCCGCCCGGTTAATTTCAAAAGACGATGGCCGCGACGACGAGGAGATGTGCGGCCGGTACAAACATCTGAAAATGCAAGCGAAGAGTGAAATAGTGTCAAGGTCAATATCCTTCGTATCATCGCCGCGATCCGGCAGTTTCCTGGTGAAGATGCTCGCGGCGATCGCGATCGCAACAACGGCTCTCCTCGTCGGGTCGGTTACGGCCGAAGCAGAAGCAGCAAATTCGAAATATGCGGGCATCGTCGTCGATGCGAAGTCCGGCAATGTTCTCTACAGCGAGAATGCCGACCGCCTGCAGTATCCGGCGTCACTGACGAAAATGATGACGCTCTACATGGTCTTCGAGGCGCTCGAGCAGGGCCGCCTCCGTCTCGACACGCGCGTTCCCTTCTCGGCTTACGCTTCAGCGCAGGCTCCGACCAAGCTCGGCGTCAAGGCCGGCGGCTCCATCAGCGTCGAACAGGGCATCCTCGGTCTTGTGACGCTCTCCGCCAATGACGCGGCAACCGCGCTTGGCGAATTGCTTGCCGGCAGCGAAAGCCGGTTCGCCCAGATGATGACGGCAAAGGCACATGCGCTCGGCATGACCCGCACCACCTATCGCAATGCCAACGGGCTGCCAAACACTGCGCAGATGACCACGGCGCGCGATCAGGCCCGTCTCGGAATCGCCCTTCGCCAGCATTTTCCGCAGTATTACAGCTATTTTTCCACGCGCAGCTTCAAGTTCGGCAAACGCGTCATCCGCAGCCACAATCGCCTTGTCGGTTCGGTGCGCGGCGTCGATGGCATCAAGACCGGCTATACCCGGGCTGCCGGATTCAACCTCGTTAGCTCCGTGCAGGTCGACGGCAAGTCGATCGTCGGCGTCGTCATGGGCGGTGCCTCCACGCCTGCCCGCGATGGACAGATGCGCAAGCTGATCGCGACCTATCTTCCGAAGGCTTCCACGCGCGGCGGCTCCAACCTGATTGCGCAAACGGCGCCGACGCCAATTCCCTCCCCTGCCGCTTCTGTGGCTGAAATTCCTGTCGCGGCCGCCGATGTCGACCTGCCGCGCAAGGGCCCGACGCCGGACGCGCGTTATGAGGTTGCATCCGCTGCCGTCGCCTATACCGACGCGCCCGCCGCGAAATCCGAAAACCCGCTTATTGCCGGACAGAAGACGGACATGCCTGCTCCGACCAAGGTGAAGACCAAGAGCTTCAAGCAAGCCTCCGTCGCTGTCCCCTCTCCCGCCCCGGCCTACATGCCGCCGGAAGAGCCCGCCGGCAATCCGGTCGATGCTCTCACGACAGCTTCGGTTGGCCCTGCAGCCTCTGCCGCAAAACCGGCTCCGGTTACCGAGCAGGGTCCCAGCGGCTGGGTCGTCCAGATCGGCGTATCGTCCAGCCGCGAAATGGCGATGGACCTGCTGGAGAATGCCAAGAGCAAGGGCGGCAAGGCGCTGCGTTCTGCAAAACCCTTCGCGGTCGCCTATGCAAACGGCGGCGATCAGGTCTATCGCGCCCGCTTTGGTGGGTTCGACGACCAGCGCGACGCCGTCAATGCCTGCAAGGCGCTCAAGCGCGCAGGCGTCAAATGCTGGGCGGCTGCCCAATGAGAGATACGGCGCCGCCAGTGCTCCTGACGGCGCCGTTCACGGTCGGAATCGGTGTTAGCGGCGCCGGCCACAGTTCATAACCTCGATTTGTAATGCGTACGGGGACGATTATGGCCACCAATGGAAATGTAACGGGTTTTCCGCCCCGCAGTTCAGGCAAGCCGGCGCGGTTCGGCCTTCATCCGCTGCACGAAGCCGCGCTCAGGCTTGCGGAGATCGGCCTGCACCGGCCGAGAGCAAAGTCCGCAAAGACGAAGGATCTCATCAACCTGCTGCTCTGCCACGGCGCGCGCGCCTGGCGCTACTCGCAGCCGGAAGCCAGCATCCATCTGCATGTCACCTGCCCGGACGGTAAATCGCCGGTCATGCTGCGGCTGCGCTGAAGTTACAGCAATCCGAGCTCCGACAGCTCGCGGCGCAAATCCGCGGGCATTTCTGCAACGCCATCTCCAAGTGTCGCAATATCCCGCGGCACGTCTTCTTCCGGATAGTAGCGCCAGCCCTGGAAGGGGCGTTTTGGTTGTGCGGCGGTTTCGATCACTTCCGGGCCGAGAATCAGGTGGCACCGGCCGATTCCTTCGCCGTCCTTGAACGTCTGGATGTCCAAGAGCTTCTGGCGCGCCTGCACCTGGCCTTTGATCACCCAATAAAGAGAGCCGCCGTCAAGCAGTTCATCCACGCGTTTCGGAACCATGCGCGTCGTGTGAACGGAATGCGGCTCGAGGTCGGCCGCAATCGCCCGCAACACACGCTCCGCCACCCATTCGCGCAGATCCTCGATCGAGTCGGCGCCGACGCATAATTTGATCAGATGCAATGCCATGCCGCCCGTTGAAATCCTTTTGACGGGCAGCGTCAAGCGACTACCGGTCGCAAGTCCACAGGCTCAGCATTCGACGACGTTGACCGCCAGCCCGCCGGTCGAGGTTTCCTTGTATTTCTCGCTCATGTCGTAACCCGTCTGGCGCATCGTCTCTATGCAGGCGTCGAGCGGCACGAAATGCTGGCCATCGCCCTTAACGGCAAGCGACGCGGCGGTAACGGCCTTGACGGCACCGAGCGCGTTGCGCTCGATACACGGCACCTGGACGAGTCCGGCAACCGGATCGCAGGTCATGCCGAGATGGTGCTCCAGCGCGATTTCCGCGGCATTCTCGATCTGCGCCGGCGTGCCGCCCATCACCGCCGCAAGCCCCGCAGCTGCCATCGCTGCAGCAGAACCCACTTCGCCCTGACAGCCCACTTCGGCGCCGGAAATCGATGCATTGTGCTTGATGATGCCGCCGACGGCAGCAGCCGTCAGCAGATAGTCGCGAATGCCATTCTGATCCCAGTCTTCGTGGAAATGCTCGTAATAGCGGATCGTTGCCGGAATGACGCCCGCAGCACCATTGGTGGGCGCGGTCACCACGCGGCCGCCTGCCGCATTCTCCTCGTTGACGGCCATGGCATAGACGCTCAGCCAGTCGTTGGCGAGCAACGGATTGATGCGGTTGCTCCTCCACTCTTCCTGCAGCTTGTCATGGATTCTCCGCGCACGGCGCCGGACGTTCAATCCGCCTGGCATGACGCCGTCGACCTTGAGGCCGCGTTCGATACAGGAGCGCATGGCTTCCCAGATACGGTCGAGTCCCGCATCAAGCTCCTCGCGGCTGCGCTGGCTCTCCTCGTTGGCGCGCTTCATCTGCGCAATGCTCAGACCCGAACGCTCCGCCATCTCCAGCATCTGCTTGGCGGTGGCGAAGGGATAAGGAACCCTGCTCGCACCCGCGACGGCCTTCTTCCTGGCGCGCATCTGCTCGAGCTCGGTATCGGTGACGACGAAACCGCCGCCCACGGAATAATAGATACGTTTCAGGAGCAGACGTTCGTCCTTGTCGTAGGCGGAGAAGGACATGCCGTTTGCGTGTCCCGGCAGCGGCTGTTTCTTGTCGAAGACCAGGTCGTTCTTCGGCATGAAAAAATAGGCTGGGTGGCCGGGCGGGTTGATGCGGCCGGAGCGCTCCACCTGGTCGATGATGCCGTCCATCTTGTCCGGATCGACGCTATCGGGTTTCTCGGCCATCAGGCCGAGAATGACCGCCCTGCCCGTCCCGTGGCCGATGCCGGTATGGGCAAGCGAACCGTGCAGGCTGACCTTGATCGCCGCAACCTGGGCGCCGGAGGATGGACGCGGCCACTCGCTCGAAAGGATCAGGTCGAGGAAGCGGTTGGCTGCCGACATTGGCCCCATCGTATGCGAGCTCGACGGCCCGACACCGATCTTGAAAACGTCGAATACCGAAAGGAACATGTGTGTTTCCTGTGAAAATCTTCCGTCAGACTATCCAAAAGGCTAGTTCGGCGCTCGCGACGAACCGACATCGCGTTTAATTGGCGCGACACTAAAACGAACAGGCACGTCTTGCCAGTCATTGCAGCAGGCAATTGCATCTGTAGAGTGGCGGCGTCGAATGCGGGATTGTAACATTGATGCTGACGGTTGCGGATTATATCGCGCTGGCTTTCTTCGCCATGCTCTGGCTCGGTTATTCGTGGCTCTTGCGCGGCAGGACATTCTTCGGCCGCACGAGCCTGACCCATGCCATGACCGAGCGGCGGCGCGAATGGATCTATAATTCGCTGCGCCGCGACCTGAAGATGATCGATACGCAGATCATGGCCGGTCTGCAGAACGGCACGGCCTTCTTTGCATCGACCTCCATGTTTGCGATCGGCAGCTGCTTTGCACTGCTCGGCGCGACGGACAAGGTGAGTGCCATCTTCGCCGATCTGCCTTATGTATTCAGCAGCGGCACCGCGAGTTTCGAACTCAAGGTCGGCGGGCTGGCGGCCCTTTTCGCATACGCCTTCTTCAAGTTCGGGTGGTCTTACCGGCTCTTCAACTACTGCAGCATCCTCTTCGGCTCGATCCCAATGGTGCGCGACAGCGAGACCGATATCATCGCTGCCGAGCGCGCCGCTGAACGTGTCATCCGCATGAACGTTATTGCGGGCGGACATTTCAACGAGGGCCTTCGCGCGATCTTCCTGTCGATCGGTTATCTCGGCTGGTTCGTGAATGCTTACGTTTTCATGGCGACGACGGCAGTCATCGTCGTCGTGCTGACGCGCCGGCAGTTCTTCTCGGAGGCGCGGCTGGCTATCATGGATGCCAACCCGCCATCAGATCTCCACCTTTCTGCTATTCGCCGCGATACGCCGCAAGATAGCGAACGTGATTTGTCCGGGGGATTGTGATGGCTATTTCCGCGAGCGAAAACGGTGCGTCCGCCCGGCCACCGCGCATCGGCCTGCTCGATACGGCGCGCGGCGCAGCGCTGATTGCCATGGCGACCTACCACTTTACCTGGGACATGGAGTTCATGGGCTATCTGGCGCGCGGGACGGCGGAGACTGGGTGGCTGAAGATCTATGCCCGTGCGATCGCATCGACCTTCCTCTTCCTCGCCGGTGTCAGCCTGATGTTTGCCGGCACACCAAACATCAGGCGCCAGGCCTATCTCCGGCGGCTTGGCATGATCGTTTCGGCCGCGGCTCTCATCACGGCCGCGACGGCAATTGCGATGCCGCAGGGCGCGATCTTTTTCGGCATTCTGCACAGTATCGCGGCGGCAAGCGTCATCGGCCTGCTCTTCTTGCGCCTGCCCGGGATTTTGATCATCACCGCCGGCATTGCGGCTGTCGTCGCCCCGCTCTATCTGCGCTCTTCATTCTTCGATACGCCGTGGCTTTGGTGGGTGGGCCTTTCCCAGACGGTGCCGCGATCGAACGATTATGTGCCTGTTCTGCCATGGATCGGGCCTTTTCTCATCGGTATGGGCGTTTCGAGCATAACGCTGAAACAGGGCTGGGCAGAATGGCTCGCAAAGTTTGGCACAGGCACCACCTTGCTTGCAAAAGCCGGCCGCCACAGCCTCGCCATCTACCTGATCCACCAGCCGGTCCTGATCTCGATCGCCTATGCGCTTTCGATTGTCGCGCCGCCCGCAAAGCCGGACCCCGTGCAGACTTACCTGCAGCAGTGCCAATCCTCCTGCGTCGTCCAGGAAGGAGAAGCGCTTTGCCGCAGCTTCTGCCAGTGCACGCTCGAAAGATTGCAGGGCGAAAACCTGTTCACGCCGCTCCAGTCTGGCGCAATCCAGGCGGATAAAGATGAAAGGGTACAGCGTATCGCATTGGAGTGCAGCACCGAAGCGCAATGACGGTAGTTCGATGAATGCCTATCGTTCGAAGCCGCTGAAATTTCCATGGCCGCCGGTTCTACGGCCTCGCTTTTCTCTCTGCTTTCCTGCTCGGCGAAATCGTCGGGCTTCCGGTACCTCGGATGCATGCCGCCTTTGCCTGGATCATTGGTGCAGCACTCACCGTCGCAGCCGTCTCGCTCGACATATGGGCCTGTGATGAAAGACCAGCTTGTTACCGTTCCGAGCGAAAAATCTGTCATCGACACGGCGGATAGCTTGGCGAAACTCATCGAGCAGAGCGGCTTGAGAGTATTTGCGCGCATTTGATCATGCCGCTAACGCAGCAGATGCTGGATTGGATTTGCGGCCGACCGAACTTCTCATCTTCGGACATCCGAAGGGCGGAACTCCCCTCATGCAGGACCGTCAAACAGCAGGACTAGATCTGCCGTTCAAAGCGTTGATCTGGGAAGATGAGAATGCGCGGGTCTGGCTCACCTACGCCGACCCGGAGCACCTCGTGGAAAGGCATAGTCTAGGTGCGTCGAGCGCTCCCGTCATAGCAGCGATAAAGGAAGGGGTAGCTAATCTGGCAGACCGTGCCTATCGCGACTGAAGCTACCTGCTCTGCATGGCGTCCATTCAGGGTGGAAAGTTCTCATCGCCGCCATATGGGCGATCAAGACTTTGCTGGAGAGCGGGACGACGATCATGCGGAATCGCGCAACAGCCCATCTCGTCACCCGCGGTCCCTTCCGCTACACGCGCAATCCGATCTATCTCGGCTACTCGCTTGCAACGATCGCCTTCGGCCTCGTGACGGGAAATAGTTGGTTCTAGGTCGCAGCAATCGTGGTGGCGATCGTCACCACCGTCGTCGCGGTTCGGCGGGAAGAACGGCACCTGCAGGCCCGCTTCGGCTGCGATTTCGAAGGCTATTGTAGAAGAACCAGAGGTTCGATCTGACGCTCAGGTGCCCACGCCGATTTCTGCGAGACGGCCGAGGCAGGCCTCTTCGATATTGTCGAGCTCCGTCAGCGTGTCGTCGATGTCCTTGCGCTTCTTGCGCAGGTCTTCCCGTTTTTCGTCGATGCGCTTCATCAAAAGCTTGAGCTGGCCGAGTTCCCCCGGAGGGTCCTTGTAAACCTGAATGATCTCGCGAATCTCTGCGATGGTGAAGCCGATGCGGCGACCGCGCAGGATTTCCTGGATCAGGCGCCGGTCGGCCGGACGGAACAGGCGCGTGCGCCCGCGGCGTTCCGGATGGATCAGGCCTTCGTCTTCGTAGAAGCGAAGCGTGCGCGTCGACACACCGAATTCGCGCGTCAGCTCCGTTATGCTATAGTACTTGTTCACTGGCATTGGTTTCCCACTCTCGCGCCGCATAATATTGACTTTTACGTAATAGTCAATTTACGCAGGTTCGGCTCAGATGCCGAACCACCAGGTGGCGATGCCGAGGAAGGCGAAGAAGCCAGTGCAATCGGTGACGGTCGTCACGAAAACGGACGACGCGATGGCCGGGTCCGCGCCGACCTTGTCCAGAAGAAGCGGCCAAAGAATGCCTGCGAGAGCCGCAGCAATCAGATTGATGATCATGGCGGCGCCGATGACCATGCCGAGCTGATAGTCGTGGAACCATGTGCCTGCAATCGTGCCCATGATGCTCGCAAAGACGATGCCGTTCATGATGCCGACGCCCGCCTCTCTGCGGATGATGCGGCCGGCATTGTATATGTCGAGGTCGCGGGTCGCCAGCGCCCGCACCGTCACGGTCATCGTCTGGGTGCCGGCATTGCCTCCCATGGACGCCACGATTGGCATCAGCACGGCAAGTGCGATCATCTTCTCGATCGATGCATCGAAGAGCCCGATGACGCTGGCCGACAGCATCGCCGTACCGAGATTGATCATCAGCCAGAGGAAGCGCGAGCGAACGGTCGAGATGACATTGTCCGAAAGCTCTTCGTCACCGACGCCGCCGAGGCGCTTGATGTCTTCATCCGCTTCTTCATGGATGACGTCGACCACGTCATCGATGGTAAGAACACCGACAAGGCGATCGTTCTCGTCCACGACGGCGGCTGAGAGAAGGTCGTATTGCTCGAAGAGTTGGGCCGCCTCTTCCTGATCCATCTCGGCCGGAATCGGATGGGTCGTCTCGCGCATGATCGCCTCGATCTTCGTCTGCCGCTTGGTGCGGAGAAGCTTGTCGAGATCGACGGCGCCCAGCAGCTTGAAGGTCGGGTCTATAACGAAGATCTGCGTGAAGGAGTAAGGCAGGTCCTCCTCCTCGCGCATGTAGTCGATCGTCTGCCCGACGGTCCAGAATGGCGGCACCGCCACGAATTCCGTCTGCATGCGGCGGCCGGCGGAACTTTCCGGATAGTCCAGCGCCCTGCGTAGGCGCACCCGCTCGGTGAACGGCAGCTGCGCCAGGATTTCTTCCCGGTCTTCCTTGTCCAGGTCCTCGAGAATGTAGACAGCGTCGTCCGAATCGAGGTCGCCGATTGCAGCGGCAATCTGCTCGTTCGGTATCTGGTCGACGATTTCGCGGCGGATCGCCTCGTCGACCTCCGTCAGCGCCGTCATGTCGAAATCGTCGCCGAGGAGGCGGACAAGCGCCAGGCGCTGATCCGGCTGGATCGATTCCAGCAGGTCGCCTATTTCCGACTCGTGAAGGCGCGCGACGTTCTGCCGGAGAAAGATCGTATCACGGTCGGCGATAGCAGCGCCGACAAGCGCCAGAAAGTCGCTACGGACGTTGCCGTCCTCGTCGTAGATGTCGGCGCCTTCGTCGTCCGGACGTCTGCGGATGCGGTCGTCTTCTCCGGTTTCCGTCATCTGTCGTCCTCGCGTTCCAAGATTAACGACTGTCGCGCCGCATTCGAGAATGGCGGCTGAAAGAGTATTGTCAACAAGCGGATAAGCGAATTCCGCCTGCCTCCCGGCCCGCTCGAATTCCAGCCCTGCTAGCCGAAACACGCCTCGCCGTCTAGCGCCAAGCGCGTCCCCGCAGATGACAATGCGCCGTCTTGCCGATAGTTTCCGCGCGCTAGCAAACCAGGACCGCCCGCCGATGGCCATTCGTCCCATTCTTCATTATCCGCATCCCGGCCTGAAGACAGTCTGCGAACCGGTGACAGTCTTCGATTCGGCGCTGCGCGAGCTTGCGGACGATCTGCTGGAGACGATGCGCGCCGCACCCGGCGTCGGCATCACGGCCGCCCATGTCGGTGTCTTCCTGCGGGTGGCTGTGATCGAGCTCAGCAAGGCAGACGGCATTCGGATCTATATCAATCCTGAAATCACGTCGGTTTCGGACGAACTCACGCGCCAGACCGAAGGAAGCGTCTCAATGCCTGGAGTGACCGACGATGTCACGAGGCCCGCCGCGATCCGTTTTCGCTATCAGGACATCAACGGCGTCCAGCACGAAGACGATGCCGATGGCTTCCTGGCAATCTGCATTCAGCACGAAGTGGACCAACTTGACGGCATATTCTGGCTTCAGCGCCTGTCGAAGCTGAAGCGCGACCGACTGATCCGGAAATGGGAAAAAGCGGCGCGGTGATTTCACAAAACTTTGGCGAACCATTCCGGACCGTGAGCGTTCTTCGATCAAGGTAACGCCTGAGGGAGAACGACGATGCCGAAGAAGAACGACAAGACAACCTTTTCGCGCGAAGACGATTATCGCGATTACGAAGAACGCAATCTTGACGAGGGCTGGCCCTACTCCGACGGAGCAAGATCGGCCGAGCCCGGAAATCGAGCCTACGGCGAAACGCCGGCAAATTTCGACCGCGATCCGAACGGCGGCTTTCGCGTCGACGGCACGGACAAAGACGGTAACGAAAACCGGCTCAAGGATTCGCTCAGGGCCAATACGATCGACCGCGACGAAAGCGACGACCTCGAAGCGCGCGTGACGGAGAACCTGGAAAACATCCCGGATTTGAACCTCGACAGCATCGATGTTCACGCTGACGGCCATACCGTAACGTTGGAAGGCGCGGTCGAAACCATCGGCATGGCCCGCAAGGTTGAACTCGGGGCTCTTTCAGTCGATGGCGTCCACCGTGTCCGCAACCGCCTGGAAACGATCGGCGTCGATTCGCATCTGTCGGACGAGGATTGAAGACCCTGACAATCAAGGCGGCACGAACCGTCGAGCATGCCGGCAAACGAAAAAGGACCGGAAACCGGCCCATTTTTCATGCTGTCCGCGATGGGACGTCTTAAAATTCTCTCTGCAAGAGAAATGGTGCGGTCGAGAAGACTCGAACTTCCACGGGTTGCCCCACAGCGACCTCAACGCTGCGCGTCTACCAATTCCGCCACGACCGCATCGTGGTAGATGCCGATTTGCGTCGGCGGGGCAGCATGTAGCAAAAGGATTTGGGGTGCACAAGGGCGATATGACAGATTTTTGCAAAACAAATCACAGCATTTGAATTGCACGTCAAACGGGGCCATATAGGCGGTCTGCCGCCTGTGATCGCCGTGCGGCGAGGGAAAGTCCATGCTGCGCACCGATCTGCAATTCTCCATGTTTCCGCTTGAAGGCTCAAAGCCGGTGCGCTGGCGCATCGCCGATGGTTTCGTAGCCTACGAAGAGGCCGTAGGAACGATGGAGCGCGAGGTGGCGATGATCGCCGAAGGCGGCGACGAGCTTGTCTGGCTCGTCGAGCATCCGCCCCTTTATACGGCAGGCACCAGCGCCAATGCAAAGGACCTTGTGCAGCCGGATCGTTTCCCGGTCTTTGCGACCGGCCGCGGCGGCGAATACACCTATCATGGCCCCGGCCAGCGCGTTGCCTATGTGATGCTTGATCTCAAGCGCCGTCGTCAGGATGTGCGCGCTTTCGTGGCAGCGCTGGAAGAGGTGGTGATCCGCACGCTCGATTCGATGAATGTGCGCGGCGAGCGGCGCGAGGATCGCGTCGGCGTCTGGGTAAGACGGCCGGAGAAACCGCTGCTGCCGGACGGCAGCATGAGCGAGGACAAGATTGCCGCACTCGGCATCCGGCTTCGCCGATGGGTGACGTTTCACGGCCTGTCGCTCAATGTCGATCCGGACCTCGATCATTTTACTGGCATCGTGCCGTGCGGGATTTCCGCCTATGGCGTGACGAGCCTAGTCGATCTCGGCCTGCCGGTGATGATGGCGGATGTGGATATCCGTCTGCGGGAAGCCTTCGGAACGGTCTTCGGCGAAACGGTGGGCGAGCGCTAAGCCATATTGATCGGCATGCATTCCTATGGTTGATGGCTTCGTTCCCGAAAGCCGCGCCATGTCCCAAGAACAATCTCCGCAAAATCCGCTTCAAGGCATGGCCATCATGGCCGGCGCCATGGTCGTGCTGCCCGCCATGGATGCGATCGCCAAATACATGGCGACCTTTGAGGCGATGTCGCCTGGCCAAGTGACTTTCTACCGCTTCTTCTTTCAGGTTGCTTGCACGCTTCCTATCTTGTTTGCCGTCTTCCGCTGGAAGGCGCTTTCGGCCAAGCGGCCGTGGATGAACCTTTTGCGCGGCGCCTTGCATGGTGCAGCCAGCCTGCTTTTCTTCGTCGCGGTCAAATACATGCCGCTCGCCGATGTCTTCGCGATTTATTTCGTCGAGCCCTTCATGCTGACGGCGCTTTCGGCGCTCTTTCTCGGCGACACGGTCGGCTGGCGGCGATGGATGGCGATCGTCGTCGGATTCGGCGGCGCGATGATTGTCATCCAGCCGAGCTACGAAATCTTCGGCCTGAAGGCGCTTCTGCCGGTGTGCTGCGCCTTCCTCTTTTCCCTCTATCTTTTCCTTAACCGCGCGATCGGTGAGGCTGATTCGCCATTGACGATGCAGACCATGGCCGGATTCGGCGGAACGCTCTTTATGGGCGCCGCGCTTCTTGGCGGAAATGCGCTTGCGATACCCGATTTCGAGATGTCGCTCCCCTCGTCCACGCTGGTCCTCTTCCTACTGCTGACCCTCGGCACCATTTCCGGTTATGCACATATGCTGGTCGTCAGGGCATTCCGCCTGGCGCCGCTGTCGCTGCTTGCCCCGTTCCAATATTTCGAGATCATCTCGGCGACGGTGCTCGGATACGCGCTGTTCAACGATTTTCCCAATTTTTCCAAATGGATCGGCATTTTCATCATCGTCGCATCAGGTCTTTTCATCATCTGGCGCGAACGCGTTCAATCACGGTCGCTAAAATCGTCGGAGACGCCTGCATAATCGGTTAACTTTTGTTATTGATGGTTCATCAATTCCGCTGCGCTAGAACTGTTTCCGGCTTCATGATGAAGCCTGGAGATAAAAGATGAGCGAATTCCGATTGGCTTTTCCGGCATGCGTGATCGCCGGGAAGCATCGGTTGGCCGCCGACGATATCGGCCTCTTGCGCAGGCACAGCTTTCCGGACGGCGTCCGGACGACGGACGACGTCGTTGTCATGCTGGCGCTGAACAATTCCTGCCCTGAAAAATGCCCGGAATGGAACTCCTTCTTCGTGGAGCAACTCGCCGGTTTCATCGTCAACTACAGTTATCCGCAAGGCTCGCTGGACGAAATCAATGTCGCATGGATCATGCGCATGTTTGCGACTGGCGGTGTCGTCAATTCGGCGCTCGAACTGGAGCTCGTGCTGCACATCATGGAGATTTCCGCCCATGTGCCGGACGATCTGCGCGCCTTTGCGCTCGATCAGCTGCGGCTCGCGATCACCGACGATGTCGGCGGCTACAAGCTGTCGCGCGCAGTGAATCGCAAGGGCGTCACCCGTCAGGACGTCGATTTCGTCATGCGTGTGCTGAGGAATATCTGCGAGGGCGGTGTGCTTCCGGTTTCACCGCTCACCTACAACGTTCTGCACCGGATTGAAGCGGCGACGCTGCCTGCCGCCAACCATCCCCGCTGGACCGACATCCTGCGGGCTCTCGAACTCCGCGAATATGCCGAACCGCGCACCAGCCGCTGGCTGCGGATCGTGGACGACGAACAAGCGGTCGCGTGACTTCCGTTAGGACAGGTCCCCTCCTCACCGTCAACTTTCGCACGATTGTGCGTCTCGGCGTTTCTGCGTAGAACTTCTGGACGCATTTTTCGGGTGGAGTCTGCATGTTCAAGAAAATCCTGATCGCGAACCGCGGCGAGATCGCTTGCCGCGTGATCAAGACTGCGCGCCGCATGGGTATTGCAACGGTCGCGGTCTATTCGGACGCAGACAGGGATGCCCTCCACGTCGAGATGGCCGATGAGGCCGTGCATATCGGTCCGGCCGCGGCAGCCGAGAGTTATCTCGTCGCCGAAAAGATCATCGCCGCCTGTAAGGAGACCGGTGCCGAAGCCGTCCATCCCGGCTACGGCTTCCTCTCGGAACGGGCCTCTTTCTGCGAGGCGCTAGAAAAGGAAGGCATCGTTTTCATCGGGCCGAAACCGAAGGCCATCAGGGCGATGGGCGACAAGATCGAATCGAAGAAGTTCGCCAATGCCGCCAAGGTCTCGACGGTGCCGGGCTATCTCGGCGTCATCGAGGATGCGGCGCATGCCGAAAAGATCGCCGGTGAGATCGGCTATCCGGTGATGATCAAGGCTTCGGCCGGCGGCGGTGGCAAGGGCATGCGCGTCGCCTGGAACGAGGCGGGGGTGTGCGACGGCTTCGACCGCGCCCGCTCGGAGGCGCGGAGTTCCTTCGGCGATGATCGCGTCTTCATCGAGAAATACATCGTCGACCCGCGTCATATCGAAATCCAAGTGCTGGCCGATGCGCACGGCAATGCCGTCTATCTCGGCGAGCGGGAATGCTCGATCCAGCGGCGGAACCAGAAGGTCGTCGAAGAGGCGCCCTCGCCCTTCCTCGACGAAAAGACCAGGCAGGCGATGGGCAAGCAGTCTGTCGCGCTGGCTAAGGCCGTCGGCTACCAAAGCGCAGGCACGGTGGAATTCATCGTCGATCGCGACCGAAATTTCTATTTTCTCGAGATGAACACGCGGCTGCAGGTCGAGCATCCGGTGACGGAACTGGTGACCGGGATCGATCTTGTGGAGCAGATGATCCGCGTCGCCGCGGATGAAACGCTTCCCTTCAGCCAGAAGGACATAAAGCTGAATGGCTGGGCGATCGAAAGCCGCCTCTACGCCGAAGATCCCTATCGCAACTTCCTGCCCTCGATCGGCCGCCTGATACGGTACCGTCCGCCGGCGGAAGGCAGGCACGGAAACACGATTGTCCGCAACGATACCGGCGTCTTCGAGGGCGCGGAAATCTCGATGTATTACGACCCGATGATCGCAAAGCTTTGCACCTGGGCGCCAGACCGTCCGGCGGCGATCGACGCCATGGGGCAGGCGCTCGACGGCTTCGTGGTCGACGGCATTGCGCATAATCTGCCGTTTCTTGCGGCATTGATGACGCATCCGCGCTGGCGCGAAGGCCGGCTTTCGACGGGCTTCATTGCCGAGGAATATCCGGACGGCTTTGCGCCGATGGTGCCGGATCAGCGGGAGGAAACGATGCTGGCTGCCGTGGCTCTCTCGGCATCGTTGATCGAAGCAAACCGGCGCGAACGCCATGTCGACCGTCTGCGCGCGTCGGTCGGCGATCTCCGCGAGGAATGGGTTGTTAAGATCGGCGGAAGCTACGTGCCGGTAAGGCTGATCGACGGACTCGTGACCATCCCGTTCGACATGGAGATGGAAGCAGTGGGAGAAAAGCTGCATGTTATCACCGATTGGAGACCCGGCGATCCGGTCTGGAACGGGGCAGTCGGTGGGCAGGCTGTGACGGCACAGGTGCGGCCCGTTCTCAATGGCATGCTGATCGACTGGCAGGGTCTGGCCGTCCGCGCAGGCGTTTTCACGCCGCGCCACGCCGAACTCGACCGCCTGATGCCCGTCAAGCTGCCACCGGATACATCGAAGCTGCTGCTTTGCCCCATGCCGGGACTGGTGATCTCGATCGCCGTCGCGGAAGGCCAGGAAGTAAAGGCCGGCGAGACGCTTGCCGTGGTCGAAGCCATGAAGATGGAAAACGTGCTGCGCGCCGAACGCGATCTGGTCGTCGGCAAGATCAATGCGAAACCCGGCGAGAGTCTAGCCGTCGATGCCGTTATCCTGGAATTCGCCTGATCCGGATTGGCACAAGCCCATCCGCGCCGCGGTGAATGCGGCTTCGCTTTTGTTAAGGTCTTGCAGTTTAAGATGGAGCGTTCTCGTCCTGTGGCTGGGGCCGGAGTAACGAATGACGGCACTACAATCTGCCGCCCTGCTGCTTTTCATCAATCTTGGCCTTCTCTGGCTGCTCATGCGCATACCGCTCGGCCTGCGCACCATTCGCTTGAAACGCGCATTCCGGCGTTCGCCGGAAGAGCTGTGGAAAGCGATCAATCCCGCCGGCAGCGACGCCGACTGGCACCATTCCGTTATCAGCAGCAAGCCGTTTGGAAACCGTAAGGGTTTCGTCGAACAGTTTTACAGCCATCTGGACCGCAACGGCGAGCCTCTGCGCCGCTTGCTCGCTTTGGAGCCGTTGCCCACCGCCGGCGGCCGCGGCTTTCGCTCGCGGGTAGCTGACGACAGTACGCTCGATGCGACGTTCTGGCAGGACTTCAGCGAAAGCAGAATCGTCCGCCGTGCGCCGGATGGCGCCGAGATCGAAATTTCGCAGACGGATCGTTATCGCGGCCTCGCGTTCCTTCTCCTCCGGTACTTCGCCCTGCGCCGCGAGCTGCGTGCCCTGGAAGGGTGGCTGGCGACCGGAGAGTCCGTCCCTCAGGGCCATTTCGAACATCCTGCCGTTCAATGCTGCCTGGCGCTTCTCTCGACGCTGCTGCTTTGGCCGTTCTTTGGTCTTACGGTCGGGGGCCTGATGATCTCGACCTTTCTCACGCTCGTCATCGCCCTGCACGAACTCGGACATCTTGCCGCCTACCGGACGTTCGGGCACGAATCCGTGCGCATGATCTTCGTGCCGTTCCTCGGCGGTATTGCAATTGGCGGCAGGCCGTACAGAAGCCATTTCGAGGTTGCCACCTGTGCGCTGATGGGACCTGGCATCTCGGCCTTTTTCGTCCCGATCCTGATTGCCGGGGATAACCTTGCGGCACATGGCCTGCTGCCGGAGCAATTCCGCGGTCCGCTATTGATCTTCCTGCTTATCCTCGGCGCCTTCAACCTGCTCAATCTTCTGCCGATGCAAAGGTTCGACGGTGGTCAGGTCCTGCGGCAAATCTTCAGGACGCGCCGCTCGCTGATCGGAGCGAGCTTTGCCGCAACGGCCTGTATTCTAGGTATCGGCTGGGAGATCGGCGTTTCCAGCGGTGTCCTGGCGGCTGCCCTCGCCGTCTTCATCCTGCTCAGCATGATCGGCGCGGGCTCCCTCAAGCCGCGCCACAAGCTTGAGGAGATGAGGGCCGGCGAACGCATGCTCGTCGCCTTCGGGCTTTACGCCGCAATCGCCATACATGGTTATGCCGTTGTCTTTTCCGCGTTAAAGCTCTTTTGACGCTTTGAGCAAACTTGCTGCCGCAAGCAGCTGATTTTGCAATAATGTTATCGCCGCCTAGCCTTTTTCGCTTGAGCCGCTCGCGCCCGGCATGCCAAGGTTCGTCCGGAAAATCACGAGGAGATCAGACGATGGACGTTCGCGCCGCCGTAGCCGTTCAGGCTGGAAAACCACTGGAAATTATGACCGTGCAGCTTGAAGGGCCGAAGGCCGGCGAGGTGCTGGTCGAGGTCAAGGCGACGGGCATCTGCCACACCGATGATTTCACGCTGTCAGGCGCCGATCCGGAGGGCCTGTTTCCGGCAATCCTCGGCCACGAGGGTGCGGGCATCGTCGTCGATGTCGGCCCGGGCGTCACTTCGGTCAAGAAGGGCGACCACGTCATCCCGCTCTATACGCCGGAATGCCGTGAATGCCCGTCCTGCCTGTCGCGCAAGACCAATCTCTGCACCGCAATCCGTTCGACCCAGGGCCAGGGCCTGATGCCCGACGGCACGTCGCGCTTTTCGATCGGCAAGGACAAGATCCATCACTACATGGGCTGCTCGACCTTTGCCAATTACACGGTGCTGCCGGAGATTGCCGTTGCCAAGGTCAATCCGGACGCCCCCTTCGACAAGATCTGCTACATCGGCTGCGGCGTGACCACCGGCATCGGCGCCGTCATCAACACCGCCAAGGTGGAGATCGGTGCAACGGCCATCGTCTTCGGTCTCGGCGGCATCGGCCTCAACGTCATCCAGGGGCTGAAGCTCACCGGTGCCGACATGATCATCGGCGTCGATTTGAACAACGGCAAGAAGGAGTGGGGCGAGCGCTTCGGCATGACGCATTTCGTCAATCCGAAGGAGGTCGGCGACGATATCGTGCCCTATCTCATCAACATGACAAAGCGCGGCGCCGACCAGATCGGCGGCGCCGACTACACCTTCGACTGCACCGGCAACACCAAGGTGATGCGCCAGGCGCTGGAAGCCAGCCATCGCGGCTGGGGCAAGTCGGTGGTCATCGGCGTTGCCGGCGCCGGCCAGGAGATTTCGACGCGTCCCTTCCAGCTGGTCACCGGCCGCAGCTGGATGGGCACCGCCTTCGGCGGCGCGCGCGGCCGCACCGACGTGCCGAAGATCGTCGACTGGTACATGGAAGGCAAAATCCAGATCGATCCGATGATCACCCACACAATGCCGCTCGAAGACATCAACAAGGGCTTCGAGCTCATGCATTCCGGCGAAAGCATCAGGAGTGTTGTGCTATATTGATACCTGCGGCGAACTATAGAGTCGACGTGCGCGGCATGAACGAGCTCTCCGCGCACGAGCTTTACGACCTCCTGAAGATGCGCGTCGACGTTTTCGTCGTCGAGCAGAATTGCCCTTACCCTGAGCTGGATGGCAAGGATGCTGACGCGCTTCACTTAAGATTGATGGACGGTGCACAGTTGCTGGCATCAGCGCGAATCCTGAAACCACATCGTCCGGAGGATGCGACAAAGATCGGCCGCGTCGTCGTTTCGCCGTCTCATCGGGGCAAACGACTCGGCGAAGCGCTGGTGAAGGAAGCTGTCCTTGCCTGCGAGCGGCGGTTCCCGGCCAATGCGATCGCGCTTTCCGCTCAAGGCCACCTTCGCCGCTTCTATGAGTCCTTCGGATTTGCGGCGACGTCAGAGGAATATCTGGAAGACGGTATTCCTCACATCGACATGATCCGACCTTTGCAGCCAGGAGGAACTGCGTCATGATCTACGTTGATGCCGACGCCTGCCCCGTGAAACTGGAAATCCTCAAGGTTGCCGAACGCCACGGCCTCGAAGTGACCTTCGTTGCCAATTCAGGGCTCCGGCCCTCACGTGATCCGACGATCCACAACGTCATCGTCTCTAGCGCCTTTGATGCCGCCGACAACTGGATCGCCGAGCATGCCGGCGCAGGCGACGTCGTGGTAACCGCAGACGTGCCGCTTGCCGTGCGTTGCGTCGCGACCGGCGCCTTGGTCAGCGGTCCCACCGGGCGCGTTTTCGACGATACGAACATCGGCATGGCGAGCGCCATGCGCGATCTCGGCGCGCACCTTCGGGAGACCGGCGAAAGCAAGGGTTACAATGCCGCCTTCAGCCCGAAGGACCGCTCGCGGTTCCTCGAAACCTTCGACCGGCTCTGCCGTCGCGCCAAGGCGGCAGCCCCAGGAACGGGAGATCAAAAATGAACATCATTTCCCAGGCGACTGCCTTCGGCGGCATGCAGGGCGTGTTCTCGCATGGATCCGAAGCCTGCAAATGCGAGATGACCTTCGCCGTCTTTGTGCCGCCGAAGGCCATCACGGAGCCCTGCCCGGTTCTCTGGTATCTTTCCGGCCTCACCTGCACCCATGCCAATGTCATGGAGAAGGGCGAGTACCGCCGCATGGCGGCCGAACTCGGCCTCATCATCGTCTGCCCGGACACGAGCCCGCGCGGAAACGACGTGCCGGATGAGTTGACAAACTGGCAGATGGGCAAGGGTGCCGGCTTCTATCTCGACGCCACCGAAGAGCCATGGGCCGAGAATTACCTGATGTATACTTATATCACCGAAGAGCTCCCTGCACTGATCGGCAAGCAGTTCCGCGCGGATATGAGCCGGCAGGGCATCTTTGGCCATTCGATGGGCGGCCACGGCGCGCTGACGATCGCGTTGAGGAACCCGGACCGCTTCAAGAGCTGCTCGGCCTTCGCGCCGATCGTCGAGCCGTCGACTGCCGATTGGTCGGCACCGGCGTTTGAAAAATATCTTGGGTCGGATCGCGCGGCCTGGCGCAAGTACGACGCAGTTGCCTTGGTAAGCGACGGTGCACGGTTCCCGGAATTTCTCATCGATCAGGGCGAGGCGGACGGCTTCCTAGAAAACGGCCTGAGGCCGTGGCTTTTCGAAGAGGCGGTCAAGGGCACGGATATCAAGCTCACGCTCCGGCTGCATCAGCGCTACGACCACTCTTACTATTTCATCTCCACCTTCATGGATGGTCACCTGAAGTGGCACGCCGAGCGGCTAGGATGACGAGCAGGAGGCGGTTGGTATGGCAGCCATGCCAATTCCGGCCTTGAAACCGGCCGCCGAACCGCGCATATGAACGTCAACGCAGACGACTGCGGCGCCCGATCCCCTCGGACGCGAAAGTCGCGGGGACGGCCTCGCTCTTGAAAAAGGAGAGTAAGATGGCCTGGTTTCTGCTGTTCCTTGCAGGTCTTTTCGAATGCGGTTGGGCAATCGGTCTGAAATATACCGATGGCTTCACCCGACCCATGCCGACCGTTCTGACCGTCATTTCCATGGTGGTCAGCATCGTGCTGCTCGGTCTGGCGGTCAAATCGCTGCCGATCGGCACCGCCTATGCGGTCTGGACCGGCATTGGCACCGTCGGAACAGTGCTGCTCGGTATCTGGCTGCTCAGCGACCCCGTCACAGCAAGCCGCCTCGGCTGCATCGCACTTATCGTGGCCGGCATTGCCGGGCTGAAATTCACTGCATGACGATCGATGCCGCGGGACGAACCCGCGGCATTTTTCTCAGGCGTTGCGCTTGTCGACCGAAAATGTGCCGGCACCGGCGAAAACCAGAAACAGGAAGACGAAGCAATATAGGATCGCCGATTCGCCCTGGTTGACGGACGGGTAGAAACCCAGCGGTGCATGCGCCATGAAATAGGCAACCGCCATCTGGCCGCTCAGGATGAACGCGACCGGACGCGTCAGGAAACCGACCAGAATGGCCAGGCCGCCGACGAACTCAAGAAGTGCCGACACGAGCATCAGCGGCGGAAGCGGGCCGCCCTCTCCTTGCGGAATCGGGAATTCAAACAGCTTCATCGTGCCGTGCTCGATGAAGAGAAGCGCGGTGATGATCCTAAGAGCAGCCAGCGCATAGGGTTGATAGGCGCTGAGGCGTTCGGAAGCGGACATTAAGACTCTCCTTTGAGATAAGACAGTGGAGCGTTAATGTCCTGAACGATTGGAATGAATACACGGATCGCTGACAACCGATCACTTCCTGTTGATTTCGCTTGTTTTTCACATTCCTGCGCCTCAGAGTGGAATATTGTCGTGCTTCTTCCAGGGGTTCGAGAGATCCTTGTTGCGCAGCATCTTCAAACCGCGCGCCAGGCGGCGGCGCGTCGAATGCGGCATGATCACCTCATCGATATAGCCGCGCTCGGCCGCGACGAAGGGCGACAGGAAGCGGTCTTCGTACATCTTTGTGTGTGCCGCGATCTTTTCCGGATCGGCGATATCCTTGCGGAAGATGATCTCGACTGCCCCTTTCGCACCCATCACGGCGATCTGCGCCGTCGGCCAGGCATAGTTGAGATCGCCGCGCAGATGCTTGGAGGCCATCACGTCGTAAGCCCCGCCGAACGCCTTGCGGGTGATGACCGTCAGCTTCGGCACGGTCGCCTCTGCATAAGCAAAAAGCAGCTTTGCCCCATGCTTGATAAGCCCGCCATATTCCTGCGCCGTGCCCGGCAGGAAGCCCGGAACATCGACGAAGGTGACGATCGGAATATTGAAGCAATCGCAGAAGCGCACGAAACGCGCAGCCTTGCGTGATGCGTCGCTGTCAAGCACACCGGCAAGAACCATCGGCTGGTTCGCCACAAAGCCGACCGTCGAGCCTTCGATGCGGCCGAAACCGCAGACGATGTTCTTGGCGAAGCTTGCCTGGATCTCGAAGAAGTCGCCTTCGTCCGCAACCTTGTGGATCAGTTCCTTGATGTCATACGGCTTGTTGGTATTGGCCGGGATCAGCGTGTCCAGCGATTTATCCCCATCCGTCACCGACTGGTAACATTCGATCTCCGGCACCGGCGAGGTATTGGAAAGCGGCAGGAAATCGATGAGGCGGCGGACCTGCAGCAATGTATCGACATCGTTGTCATAGGCGCCGTCGGCGATCGAGGAGCGCGTCGTGTGGACAAAGGCGCCGCCGAGTTCCTCGGAGGTCACCGTTTCGTTGGTGACGGTCTTCACCACATCCGGACCCGTGACGAACATGTAGGACGTGTCGCGCACCATGAAGATGAAATCCGTCATCGCAGGCGAATACACGTCGCCGCCGGCACACGGGCCCATGATCACCGAAATCTGCGGAATGACACCGGAGGCGAGCACATTGCGCTGGAAGACCTCGGCATAGCCGCCGAGCGCAGCAACCCCTTCCTGGATGCGTGCGCCGCCCGCATCGTAGATGCCGACGATCGGCGCGCGATTCTTCAGCGCCATATCCTGCACCTTCATGATCTTCTCTGCATGGGCCTCCGAAAGCGAGCCGCCGAACACCGTGAAATCCTTGGCGAAGACGAAGACAGTCCGACCGTTCACCGTTCCCCAACCCGTGACGACGCCGTCGCCGGCGATACGGGTCTTGTCCATGCCGAAATCCGTCGAGCGATGCTCCACGAACATGTCGAACTCCTCAAAGGAGTCTTCATCGAGGAAGAGGTCGATCCGTTCCCGCGCCGTCAGCTTGCCGCGCTTGTGCTGCGCTTCGATACGCGTATGGCCGCCGCCCTGCCGGGCGATCTCGCGGCGGCGCTCCAGCTCATCGAGAACTTCCTTCATGAAATCTCCCTTCGCCGCGTGGTCGCGGCATGATTTCTCAGCCGCGGCCGGTGTTGAGCTTGAAGGCCGAACGGATGCGCGCGGCGATATCTTCCGCCAGGATCTGGTCCGCCATGGCCTGTTCGTTGGCAGTGCTGGTCACCACCAACGAACTGACGGCGATGACCGAACCATCGTCGACGGAAGCCGCATCGATATTGATCTTGGCGATATTCCGCTTCTTGTCGAAGCCAGTGGCCTTCTGAAGGGAAGCGATGCGAATCGTCAGCACGACGCGCGGATAGACCTCGGTGCGAACCGTTGCATTGATGGCGGCATTGATCCGGTCGCCGATTCCCGAAAGCAGCTCGGGCGGCGTATTTGGGCCGCCGAGAACCACGGCACTGCGGACATCGTAGGTGGGAGCGGCGGGCTCATCGGAGGTCAGGCCCATGCAGGATGTCAGCAGGGTGGAGACCAGCGCCAGCTGACAAAAAAGCGACCTAAACCAATTCATACTGAAATCCGCACCTCTCCCGCTCGGAGTCGCAGAGTTCGTCATAATGGCTGTCAAAGCAATATGTTTCAGGCCTTTAGCGCCAAAAAAACCTCCGCCGCGGCCTTGAACTCCTCAAAGCGTTTGGCATGGCGCAGTTCAGCCTCCTCGTCGCTGCCCCAATGCTCGATCGTCCAGTCCTCGTCCAGATGAGCAAGCGACCAAACCTCGTCCATGGTTAGATGACCTTCGGCGAACGCAAGCGCCAGAAGGGCCGACCCGGTTAGCGTCGTTAGGGTGTGAAGAGAGGCAAGTGCCAGCGCACTGTCGTGTCTCCGCAAAGTGACGCCGAAGGCTGCGACCGCTTCGCGCGGCTGCTCATGATGCATCACGCCTTCGATCAGGATGAAGCGCGCGCCGAGATCATTCGCCGCCCAATCGAGAACCGGATCCCACCGCGCGGTCTGGCGCTGCACCAAGAGTTCTGGTCCCTCGGCGCGATAGCAAAGAAGATCGCTCGAGGAAAACCGCAGGATGTCTTCGAAGACGGCCTGCGTGTCGGTCGCGACGCCATCGAGCGCGGTATTGACGAGACGCGTCACGGGCATGGTTGCCGGGTCGATGATTTCCGCCTGTGCATCCCACTCGGCGGCAACGAGGTCAGCCACAGCCCGTACCGGCACTGCCAGAACCTGTTTGGCGGGCGTGCGCACCACCTTGCCATCGAGCTCGATCGCGAAGCCTTCGTCCCGCTCGGCCACCGACACATTCTTGTAGAAGCGCTTCGGCAGCGGCTTCTTCATCTGGATCTGCGCGCGGCGGATCGGGTCGGGATGGCTCAGACCTTCGGAATGGTCGTTCAGCAGGTCGCGCATGGCGTCACCTCAAAAATGATCAAGCACGTCGTTCGGATGGTGGGCGATCGTATCGGCGCCGGCCGCGATCAGGTCGTCAACGCTGGCATAACCCCAGGATACACCAATTGCCCTTGCACCTGCAGCCTTTGCCATCTGCATATCGTAGATCGCATCGCCGATGACAATGGCATCAGTAGCATTCATGCCCGCTTCGTCGCAGCATTCCGTCACCATCGCCGGATGCGGCTTGGACGGGCAATCGTCAGCCGTGCGCGAGACGATGAAATGCGGCGTGAACCCATGTGTCTCAAGGACATTGACTAGCCCGCGGCGCGACTTTCCGGTAACGGCGCCGATCAGGATGTCTTCCCGTGCGACCAATGTGTCGATCATTGGCTTGATGCCGGCGAAAAGCGGCACATCCATGCCTGCCTCTTGCCTGACGTCCATGTAGATCGACTTGTAGTGCGCCGTCATCGCGATCGCCTCGTCATCGACATGCGGCTTGCCCTGCATGCGGGCAATCGCGATATCGAGCGTCAGGCCGATGATCGATTTGGTGCTGGAAACGTCCGGCCGCGGATGACCGAATTGAACGAAAGTTCTAGCCATCACCTCATGGATCAAGGCGGCACTATCGACCAACGTACCGTCGCAATCGAAGAGAATAAGCTTCATTCGTCATCCCTCTCCGCGCCGGCAAGATCAAGGCCGAGAAGGTTCCACGTCTGCACCATATGCGGTGGCAGCGGAGCAGTGATGCGCAGACGTCCCCCGGAGGGGTGCGGAATATCGATATGACGGGCATGCAGGTGCAGCCGCTTCTGGATACCGCCGGGAAAATCCCAGTTGGGATCGTCGATGAAGTACTTCGGATCGCCGATGATTGGATGACCGATATGCAGCGCATGAACGCGGAGCTGATGGGTCCGGCCGGTGTATGGCTCCATCTCGAGCCAGGCTAGGTTCTGCGCAGCAGTCTCAATCACACGGTAGTAGGATACGGCGTGATCCGCACCCTCCTCGCCATGCTTGGCAATGCGCATGCGGTCGCCGTCGGCGGTCGCTTCCTTGACGAGCCAGGTGGAGATTTTGTCTTCGTGCTTGCGCGGCACGCCCCTCACCAGCGACCAATATGTCTTCTTGGTGTCGCGTTCGCGAAAGGCAGCCGTCAACTTCTGCGCCGCACCACGGGTGCGGGCGATAACGAGCACGCCCGACGTATCGCGGTCCAGCCGGTGCACGAGCCGCGGCTTCTCGCCTTTAGGGCTTGTCCAGGCATCCAGCATCTGGTCGATATGCCGGGTCAGGCCGGAACCGCCCTGCACGGCAAGTCCGGCAGGCTTGTTGAGTACGATCACCTTGTCGTCCTCATGCAGCACCATGCGCTGGAGAAGTTCGTAGTCGCTGGAATGCTTCAAGTCCTTCCCGGCGATCGGACCGCTCTTGAGCTTCGCATCGACATCGAGCGGCGGTACGCGTACCGTTTGGCCCGGCTGCACGCGCGCATCGGTCTTCACGCGTCCACCGTCGACACGGACCTGGCCCGAGCGCAACAGCTTCTGCAGAGGACCGAAGCCGAGGCCCGGATAGTGGACCTTGAACCACCGATCGAGCCGCATGCCCGCCTCATCGGCTTCCACCTTGATATGTTCTATTCCGGCCATTCTTGTTCTTTCGGAAAATCGTGAGCGCGCCACGCGCGGCTGTTGCCGGTGGCTTTAGAGCATTTTTCTCTGCGCGGAAACTGCCTTTCAGATCAAAGCGCGCACGACGGCGAGGCCGACCATGACAGAGGCCATCGAAAGCCCGACGCTTGCGGCGACATAAAGCCCGCCGGCCACTGTCTCGCCCCGCTCGAAGAGCGAGATCGCATCCAGTGAAAAAGCGGAAAAGGTCGTAAAGCCGCCGAGGAAACCGGTGATGAGCAGAAGGCGCATCTCAACGGAGGCGTTGAACCGGCGTGCGATCATTTCGGCAAAAACGCCAATGGCGAAACAGCCAACGACATTGACGATCAGCGTGCCCCAAGGGAAGCTCGGCCCCATGAGCCGCAGCGACCATTGGCCTACGTAATATCTCAGAAGCGAACCAATAGCGCCGCCGGCGCCGACAAGAAGAGCTTGGATCATAGTTTGGCCTACCTGACGAATTCCAATCGGATGGCTAAAAATCTTACCATTCAGTAAAACACGAATGATTTCCTTAGCCGGTTACAAACCGGCGGCCTGTACCAAGCGTCTTATGACACAGGTCGTTACCATATCCGCGAGCACGGCCGCCACCGCTTTCGAAACGCTGAGGATTGCTCCCCGCGTGCCGGCGAGCATGGTGGCAAAGGACGCGCGCCGGATCGCCGATCGTCAGCTAAAGGGTCGAAGCGGCCAGGAGCTGAACGAAACGGCAAGCATCATCCAGTCGACCGAAGTGGCGCTCGACCTGATGACCAAAGGCAACAAGCAGCCGCAGGCAGGATTGCAGCAGGCATTGAAATCCTACGAGGATTTTTGAATTTCCCACCTCTGAAAAGTAAAAGGCCCGCGACGACTGCCGCGAGCCTTTTGCCAAATTATTTGCCTTGTGCCGAGAGGACGTTCAAGGTCACATCGATCTTGCCCGCCTTCTCAAAGGTCAGCGTCGCCGGCACGCTCTCACCCTGCTTGAAAGGCGCCTTCACCTTCTGGAACATCAGATGCAGGCCGCCAGGCGCTAGCTTCACCGTCCCGCCTGCCGGCACGGCAATCCCATCCTTCAGCTCTCGCATCTTCATCACGTTGTCCTGCATCCCCATTTCATGCATCTGAACTTCGCCCGCAGCCGGCGAGGAAACGGCGACGAGCTTGTCGTCGGTCTTGCCGTTATTCTTGATGGTAAGAAAACCGCCACCGACCGGCTGGCCGGGCAGCATTGCTTTCGCAAAGGCGCCGGAGACTTCGAGATCGCCGAGCGTTGCGGTTTCACCTGTTGCGGCATTCATGTCCATCCCGGCCATGTCGCCATGGTCGTGACCGTTGCCGCCGCCGGCAACGACCGTCAGCACCGGCGCCGGGCTCTTGAGCTTATGGGGATCGCCGCCGCCGGTTGCGACCTGGTCCCATGCCTCGACCGCATCGCCGCAAAGCTGCTTCACCGGAAAGGTAAGTGACGTTCCTGCTTCCACGCCCGAGACCTTACCCTGGATCACGAAGGTGTCGTAGAAGCCGTCGGAGAGATTGCCGCCTTTCCAGCGGATCTCGATCGCGCCGGATTTTACATTGGAGCCGTGATTGTCGTAGGTCTTCTGATAGTCGCCCTTGATCACCTCCAACTCCCAGCCGGCCTTCGGCTGCGGCTTGGCAAAGACGAAGCCCTCCGGCAGCCTCACCTGCACTTCGTTGGTCGGCTTGCCGTCGCAGCCGTGCGGTACCTGCAGTGTTGCGAGGATCGTCTTTTCCTGCGGGGCTTCGGGATCAAGAAAGGTGACATGCGCCTGCGCTGCCGTGAATGCGGCTGCAGAAACCAGAGCCGCAGCGCTGAGTGTCTTGATGGTCTTCATCGGGTATCTCCTCGCCGGCTGCTGCTCGCAATGGCTGGCGCACCGGCATTATAGTGTCGTTTTCGGTGTGGCTGGAGATCAAGCCAGAACCGGAGGCGCCCTGGATTTCGGACGTTCGACGGCTTGCACCCCGATGGGGGTATCCGTATCAACCGGCGGCTTGTGCAGCGTGGCGAATTCAAGATTCAGCCAGGAGCCGGCATCCGGCACCGGCAGGATAACGGAGGCGGAGAGCCGGCAGACTTCGCAACCCGGCTTCTGCGGGACCGTCCTGTCGCCGCTGTCCGTAACGCAAAGCGAGGCGTAGGTGCCATCCGGCAGGACGTATGCGGCACTGTTATAGTCCGCGTTAGGCGCGGCCGCCTGCGGCGCCTGATGCGCAAGGCCAAGCATAAGCAAGCTCAGCGCGCAGAGAGTGCGCGTCAGCATGCCAGCGTTTCGGCCTGTCTTCATCATCTGGATCCTCTTTAGCGGATTTCGCGATTAAGCACTTTATCCGGGAAAAGCAAAAGCTCATTTGACGCAGATCAGACTTTGCCGAAGGACAGCGCGACAAAAATTTGTTCGGCGGCGACATTCCCCCTTGCCAAGTCCCTGCTCCGCCGGATAATTGCCGCAACCTTGTTGGGAGAATCCGGTCTGCGGACGACCGGTGCCGAAGGAGCAACCGCCCCGGAAACTCTCAGGCCAAAGGACCAGCAAGGGGCAGACGGAACTCTGGAGAGAAGCGTTCTCGAAGCGCTCGCCGAAGGGATAACAATCTCAGGCAAACGGACAGAGGGGGCTCGGAAGGAAGGCGTAGCCGCGCCTTCAGATTGAGCCCGCGCATGGAATTCCACGCGCAAACCCCGGAGGCGTCGTTGGACGATACTGCTGCCCTCAAGAAAACTCCGCTACACGCGCTGCATCTTTCGCTCGGCGCCCGCATGGTGCCCTTCGCAGGCTACGATATGCCCGTGCAATATCCGGCCGGCGTCCTGAAGGAACACCTGCAGACGCGCACCGCCGCCGGCCTGTTCGACGTCTCCCATATGGGCCAGGTCATCGTGAAAGCGAAGTCGGGCAAGTATGAGGATGCGGCCCTTGCGCTCGAAAGCCTCGTCCCGGTCGATATCCTCGGTCTCGCCGAAGGACGCCAGCGCTACGGCTTCTTTACCGATGAGAACGGCGGCATCCTCGATGACCTGATGATCGCCCATCTCGACGACCATCTCTTCGTCGTCGTCAACGCCGCCTGCAAGGAAGCCGATGTCGCGCATATGCAGAAGCATATCGGTGACCGCTGCGACATCACCCTGCTCGACCGCGCGCTGGTCGCGCTGCAAGGTCCTCGCGCCGTCGACGTGCTGGCCGAACTCTGGGCCGACGTCGCGGCGATGAAATTCATGGACGTGCGTCATTGCCGCTTGCACGACGTCTCCTGTCTCGTCTCCCGCTCGGGTTATAGTGGCGAGGACGGTTACGAAATCTCCATTCCGGCCGACAAGACGGAGGACGTCGCCAAACGGTTGCTCGAACATCCCGATGCGCAACCGATCGGCCTCGGCGCCCGCGATTCGCTTCGCCTGGAGGCGGGCCTCTGCCTCTACGGCAACGACATCGACACCACCACGACGCCGGTCGAGGCGGCGCTCGAATGGGCCATGCAGAAGACACGCAGGACAGGCGGAGCGCGCGCCGGAGACTTCCCCGGCGCTAAACGCATCCTCGGCGAGCTCGACAACGGCGCCACGCGCCGCCGCGTCGGCCTGAAGCCGGAAGGCAAAGCGCCGGTGCGCGGCCATTCCAAGCTCTATGCCGATGCCGAAGGCAGGACCGAGATCGGCGAGGTTACGTCGGGCGGCTTCGGCCCGAGCGTTGAAGGCCCCGTTGCCATCGGCTACGTGCCTATCTCCCATGCTTCCGTTGGAACCCAAATCTACGCTGAGGTGCGCGGCAAGTACCTGCCTGTCACAGTCAGCGCCCTGCCCTTCATCACGCCGACCTACAAACGCTAAGACTTTTCCAGAGAGGAACAAACCATGCTGAAATTTACCGAAGAACATGAGTGGCTGAAGATCGAAGGCGGCGTGGCGACGGTCGGCATCACGAATTACGCCGTCGAGCAACTTGGCGACCTCGTTTTCGTCGAGTTGCCGGAAGTGGGCAATAGCTTTTCCAAGAATGACGATGCCGCCACCGTCGAGTCCGTGAAGGCTGCCTCGGAAGTCTATTGTCCGCTCGATGGCGAGATCACCGAAGTCAACGAAGCGATCACCGCCGACCCGTCGCTGGTCAATTCGGACCCGCAGGGCGCCGGCTGGTTCTTCAAGTTGAAGCTCAAGAACCCGGCCGATGCCGATGGCCTGCTTGACGAAGCGGCCTACAAGGAGCTCACCGCGTAATGACGACGCCGACAGAATTCCAGTTTACCGACTACCAGCCCTACGACTTCGCCAACCGCCGCCATATCGGCCCCTCGCCGGCCGAGATGGAGGAGATGCTGAAGGTCGTCGGCTACAACAGCCTCGACAGCCTGATCGACGCAACCGTACCGCCCGCGATCCGCCAGAAGGCGCCGCTCGTCTGGGGTGCGCCGATGACAGAGCGCGAGGCGCTCGACAAACTCCGCGAAACCGCCAACAAGAACAAGGTGCTCGTTTCGCTGATCGGCCAGGGCTACTACGGCACGATCACGCCGCCGGTCATCCAGCGCACCATCCTGGAGAATCCCGCCTGGTACACCGCCTACACGCCCTACCAGCCGGAAATCAGCCAGGGTCGTCTGGAAGCGCTGCTGAACTACCAGACGATGATCTGCGACTTGACCGGCCTCGACGTCGCCAACGCTTCGCTTCTCGATGAAGCGACCGCTGCCGCCGAAGGCATGGCCATGGCCGAGCGCGTCTCGAAGTCGAAGGCCAAGGCCTTCTTCGTCGACGCCGCCTGCCACCCGCAAACGATCGCGCTCATCCAGACCCGCGCCGAACCGCTCGGCTGGACCGTCATCGTCGGCGATCCCTTCAAGGATCTCGATCCAGTGGACGTCTTCGGCGCGATCTTCCAGTATCCCGGCACGCACGGCCATGTGCATGATTTCACCGGCCTGATCTCCCGCCTGCATCAGACTGGCGCGATTGCCATCGTCGCCGCCGATATCCTCGCGCTGACGCTTCTGAAGTCGCCGGGCGAAATGGGTGCGGACATCGCGATCGGCTCTTCGCAACGCTTCGGTGTGCCGGTCGGCTACGGCGGCCCGCATGCGGCCTACATGTCGGTCAAGGATGCGCACAAGCGCTCGATGCCCGGCCGCCTCGTCGGCGTGTCCGTCGATGCCCGCGGCAACCGCGCCTACCGCCTGTCACTGCAGACCCGCGAACAGCATATCCGCCGCGAAAAAGCGACGTCGAACATCTGCACCGCGCAGGTGCTGCTCGCCGTCATGGCGTCGATGTATGCGGTCTTCCACGGTCCGAAGGGCATCAAGGCGATCGCCCAGCAAGTTCACCAGAAGGCCGTGCTGATGGCCAAGGGCCTTGAAAAGCTTGGTTACAAGATAGAGCCGGAAACTTTCTTCGACACGGTCACCGTCGATGTCGGCCACATGCAGGGCCTCATCCTGGGCGCCGCCGTCGCCGAAGGCGTCAACCTGCGCAAGGTCGGCACGACGAAGATCGGCATGAGCCTCGACGAGCGCACCCGTCCGGCGACCCTTGAAGCCGTCTGGCGCGCCTTCGGCGGCAACTTCGCCGTCGGTGACTTCGAGCCCGGTTATCGCCTGCCGAAGGATCTGCTGCGCACCAGCGATTATTTGACGCATCCGATCTTCCACATGAACCGCGCGGAAAGCGAAATGACCCGCTACATCCGCCGGCTCTCGGATCGTGACCTCGCGCTCGACCGCGCGATGATCCCGCTCGGCTCCTGCACCATGAAGCTGAACGCCACGGCGGAAATGCTGCCGATCACCTGGCCGGAATTTTCGGACATCCATCCTTACGTGCCAGCCGATCAGGCGCTCGGCTACCGCGAAATGATTGACGACCTGACGGAAAAACTTTGTGCGGTCACCGGTTATGACGCCTTTTCCATGCAGCCGAATTCCGGCGCACAGGGCGAATATGCGGGCCTGCTCACGATCCGCAACTATCACATCGCCAACGGCAACGGCCATCGCGACGTCTGCCTGATCCCGACCTCGGCGCACGGCACGAACCCCGCCTCGGCGCAGATGGCCGGCATGAAGGTAGTCGTCGTCAAGGTTCGCGGAAACGGCGACATCGACATGGACGACTTCCGCGCCAAAGCGGAAGAGCATTCGGCAAACCTCTCCTGCTGCATGATCACCTACCCGTCGACGCATGGCGTGTTCGAGGAGACGGTAAAAGAGATCTGCGATCTCGTGCACAAGCACGGCGGCCAAGTCTATCTCGACGGCGCCAACATGAACGCAATGGTCGGCCTATCCCGCCCCGGCGACATTGGCTCCGACGTGTCGCACCTTAACCTGCACAAGACCTTCTGCATCCCTCATGGCGGCGGCGGTCCCGGCATGGGCCCAATCGGCGTCAAGTCGCATCTGGCGCCTCACCTGCCCGGCCATCCGGAAACCGACGGCCGCTCCGGCGCGGTTTCCGCTGCGGCCTTTGGGTCGGCCTCGATCCTGCCGATCTCGTGGAGCTACTGCCTGATGATGGGGGGCGAAGGCCTGACGCAGGCAACCAAGGTCGCGATCCTCAATGCCAACTATATCGCCGCCCGCCTGAAGGACGCCTACGGCGTGCTCTACAAGTCCGAGAGCGGCCGCGTCGCGCATGAATGCATCATCGACACGCGTCCGCTGGCCGATAGCGCCGGCGTCACCGTCGATGACGTTGCCAAGCGCCTGATCGATTGCGGCTTCCATGCGCCGACCATGAGCTGGCCGGTCGCCGGCACGCTGATGATAGAACCGACCGAGTCCGAAACCAAGGCCGAACTCGACCGCTTCTGCGAGGCGATGCTGGCCATCCGCGAGGAGGCCCGCGCCATCGAGGAAGGCCGCATGGACAAGCTCAACAATCCGCTGAAGAACGCCCCGCACACGGTGGAAGACCTCGTCGGCGAATGGGACCGCCCCTACTCGCGCGAACAGGCCTGCTTCCCCCCCGGCGCCTTCCGCGTTGACAAATACTGGTCCCCGGTCAACCGCGTCGACAATGTGTATGGGGACAGGAACCTGATCTGCACCTGCCCGCCGGTGGAGAGCTATGCGGAGGCGGCGGAATAACACGCCCTCAAAGCCCCTCCCCCTCGTGGGGAGGGTTTTCAGCCTCACTCTCCCAACCCGACGATGAAAAAAGGTCACGCCCGATGCCGAAAGACCAGAGCGAAGCCAGAATGCAAGCGCCCTGGTCGAAACCGGTGCTGCTCGCCCTCGAAGAACCAGGTCAATACATGACCATATCGACCACGCAGGCCGCCTCCTGGGCGCTGATCGAGGACTGGCCAATCGAAGACGGCCCCGCCCTCGATCGTGCTCTGCTGATCTGCGCCGACGTCATAAAGGGCAAGCGCACCAACGAAGAGGCGCGGAAGGCCTTCATTGATGCCGCGATCGAGGCTGGCATCGACATTCAAGGCTGATCGACTGCCAGATTTTGCCTGTCGCAGCAGGCCTCCCAAGCGACGCTTGCGAACGACCTCAGGCCATCGGGCCGCCCAGCCCTATGGCGAAAGGACGGATCTGATCGCCGGACTCCTTCGGGAGGGTTCCGATCGGTTGAACAAGCAGGGCATTGATAGCCGCTGCCGTCTGGATTTCGATATCTGTAGCCAAGATCGGTTGACGGATCGAGGATATCGAGGTCTACCGATAGATGGGTGTAACGTTTCGCGCGCGCCGCTTTTTCGGTTAATGAATAGTCGGCAACAGAAGCCACGCGGAACCCTCGCTCCAATGCCTGCTTGATGGGTGCTGGGTTATCTCGGCATCCCCTCAAGACCGCCTCATCAATGGTGCCGTCCGCGAAAAGCCTCAGCAGAAAGTTTGAATGAGCGACATCGTCGAATAAAGCGTTGTCAATCGAACCATATCGCAGGCTCGATCGCTTGCTGCCCATGATAGGCGATCGCCGCCTGCCCTCGGCGCTGGACGCTATTCAACCCGATCACTGGCTTTGCGAATATACAGCCGATCTGACGAACCTTCTCCATGTCCTCGCCGGTTGGTCCTGCTGGAGCCTCGCCAGGCCGATCTGCCGCCTGACGAGGCCTCCCAGTATCGAATGGCGTTCCAGGCTCAGATCGCACGCTTGAACTACGGCGACCACCGTTTTTCAGCTTCCGTGCCATTTTCGGACGCCGTGCTCGCCTTGCTGCGCTTACCGTTAACGAAACGCGTTCAGTTTTCCCTAAAATCTCTTCTGTATAGCGGCTTCTATAGAGACGTGAGGAAACGGCTGATGAATGTATCGAGCGTCATGAACACCGCTCTTTCGGGCATGCGCACCCAGACCAGCAAGGTCAGCGCGATCGCCAGCAACGTGGCGAACATCAGCACGCCCGGCAATAGCCGCGTCGATCCCGATACGCTGACTGCCAATGAAGACCAAAGTGTCGATCCGCTCATGGAACTGACGAGCCTGATCCAGGCCGAGCAAAGCTTCAAGGCGAACGCCGTCGTTTTCGAGGCCGGCGCCGACATGTGGGAATTGCTGATGAGCACCAAGCGCGACTGACCTACCCGCGCAACTCTCTATGCAAGCAGCAGCCGCGCTGCAAAGCCGAGAACGACGGTTCCGAAGGCGATGATCAGTCCGCCGGAAATGCGGCGGATCAGCAGCGTGAGATCGCTTGAAATCCTGTCGCGGGCGAGATTGACCGCCGCGCTCAACGCCGTCCACCAGGCCATTGCACCGAAAAACACGCCGATGACGATCGCCGCGACTTCCGTCACCGTATTGCCGTCGACCAGACCAAGCCCCGCAAAAAGGCCGCCGAACGAAAGAAGCGCGCCGGGGTTCGAAATCGCCAGCAGGAAGGTCGAGGCGATCTTGCCGAAGAGATCGCGGGCGCCGACCTCCACGGCACCGGCAGGTGGGGTCATAAAATCGCGGATGCCAAGAAAGATGAGAAGCGCACCGCCGGCTGCCGCAATCGGCAGTGAATAGTCGTCTACGGTGTGCGAAACCATTGCGAGACCGGCGGCCGCCACGAGCGCGTAGCACGCATCGCCAAGCGCTGCCCCAATACCGATGGCTGCACCCGATCGGAAACCACGATGAAGGCTGCGGTTGATGCAGAGCGTCGCGATCGGCCCCGGCGGCGCGGTGACGACGAGGCCAAGAAGAGCGCCTTTGGCAAAGAGTAGAAGCAGCGTTTCGATGATCATACCGTAGAAACTGTTTCGCTGCCTGAAAGGGACAAATCAAAATAACAAAGCCGCCATCGCTGGCGGCTTTCGATTGCGGCCTTGAAGAATTCAGTGCGCGGCAGGCACCACCGCGTCGCCTCGCGCGGCAAGCGCTGCGAGATCGGCGGGCTTCAGCTCCACGGATTCGCCGCAGCCGCAGGCCGATGTCTGGTTCGGGTTGGTGAAGATGAAGCCCGAGCGCAGCGTCGTCGTCTCGAAGTCCAGTTCCGTGCCGAGCAGATAAAGGACAGCAGATGGCTCGACCCAGACCTTGGCGCCGTCGCGTTCGATCAGGTCGTCCTTGGCATTGGGTTCGGTCACCAGGTTGATGGTATATTCCATCCCGGCGCAACCGCCCTTCTTGATGCCGACGCGGATGCCCTTGGCCTCCGGCCCGGAATTTTCGACGATCGCCTTCACGCGCGCCGCGGCGGTGCCGGTCATGCTCATCACTGCAAAGCCCATCGGCTCATTCTCCTTCCACAACCCGGGTTAAGTTCGGGTGCTTCGAGTCTTAATGTAAAGCGCGCAGCTTAAGGCTTCAAGACCAGCCTGCCGACTGCAGCTTTTCGGGATCATGCTAGTACCAGCCAACGGCAACCTGCGCCTCTTCCGACATGCGATCCGGAGTCCACGGCGGATCGAAGGTCATCGCGACCTCGACGCCGGATACGCCTTCAACCGCGCCGACGGCATTCTCTACCCAGCCCGGCATTTCGCCAGCAACCGGGCAGCCCGGGGCCGTCAGCGTCATGACGATCTTCACCATGCGGTCGTCCTCGATGTCGATCTTGTAGATCAGCCCGAGTTCGAAAATGTCGGCGGGAATTTCCGGATCGTAGACGGTTTTCAGCGCGCCGATGACGTCGTCGCTAAGGCGCGCCAACTCATCGGTAGGAATGCTCGAATGCACGATACCCTCGCGCACGTCGGTCTTCTGTTCGCTTTCGTCCAGGCTCATACGGACACTCCTCAAGCAAAGAACTTCCGCGCATATTCCAGCGCGTCGGCCAAGGCATCAACCTCGGCACGTGTGTTGTACATGCCGAAGGATGCACGGCATGTGGCGGTGACGCCGAAGCGTTTCAAGAGCGGCATGGCGCAATGGGTGCCTGCGCGGACCGCAACGCCCTGCCGGTCGATCACCATCGAGACATCATGAGCATGCAGGCCGGCGAGTTCGAAGGCGAAGATGCTGCCCTTGCCGGGCGCCGTTCCGAAGATGCGCAGCGAATTGATCGACCGCAGCCGCTCGGCGGCATAGGCCGTCAGATCGGCTTCATGGCGTGAAATCGCCTCGCGTCCGACCTTCTCCATGTAATCCAGCGCATAACCAAGGCCGATCGCCTGAACGATTGGCGGCGTGCCGGCTTCGAAGCGATGCGGCGGATCGTTGTAGGTCACGGCATCTTCCGTCACCTCGAAAATCATCTCGCCGCCGCCCTGGAACGGCCGCATCTCGCGAAGCCGCTCCTTCTTGCCGTAGAGCACGCCGATTCCCGAGGGACCGTAGAGCTTGTGGCCGGTCATCACGTACCAGTCGCAGTCGATATCCTGGACATCGACCGGCAGATGCACGGCACCCTGCGAGCCGTCGATCAAGACCGGAATGCCGCGCTCATGGGCGATGCGGCAGACTTCCTTGACCGGAACGATGGTGCCTAACGCGTTCGACATATGCGTGATCGCAACGAGCTTAGTGCGTTCTGTCAGGCTTTTCTCGAAGTCCTCGATATCGAAGGCACCTTCGTCGTCCACCGGCACCCAGCCCAGCTTGGCGCCCTGCCGCTCGCGGATGAAATGCCAGGGCACGATATTGGAGTGGTGCTCCATGATCGAGACGACGATCTCGTCGCCCTCGCCGATCTTCGGCATGCCCCAGCCGTGCGCGACCGTGTTGATCGCCTCCGTCGAGGATTTCGTGAAGACGATGTCGTCGACGGATGGCGCGTTCAGGAAGCGCCGAACCTTTTCGCGCGCGCCCTCATAGGCTTCGGTTGCCGCATTGGACAGGAAATGCAGGCCGCGGTGCACGTTCGCATATTCGGTCGAATAGGTCCTCGAGATGGCATCGATAACCGTTTGCGGCTTCTGGGCGGAGGCGCCGTTGTCGAGATAGACCAGCGGCTTGCCATAGACCTCCCGCGCAAGGATCGGAAAATCCTTGCGGATGGCTTCGACGTCGTAGGTGGCTGCCGGTGCTAACTTGTCCATGGCGGTATCCGATCAGGCGTGCTTTTCGAGCCAGGCCGAGATGACGCCTTCCAGCGCCTCGACCAGGGCTTCGTCTTCCAATTCCTCGACGATCTCGGCGACGAAGGCCTTGACGAGCATCGCCCGCGCCTTGTTCTCCGGAACGCCGCGAGCCATCATGTAGAAGAGATGATTGTCATCGATATCGGCAACGGTCGCGCCGTGGCCGCACTGGACGTCGTCGGCAAAGATCTCGAGCTCCGGCTTCGTCGAGAAGTCGGCATCGTCCGACATTAGCAGCGTGTTGCAGGACATTTTCGCGTCGGTCTTCTGCGCATCGGGCGCAACCCGGATCATGCCCTGGAAGACGCCCTTGGCGCGGTCGAAGACGACGTTGCGGATGATCTCCGTCGAACCGGTGTGCGGAACGTTGTGGCCGAGCACCATCGTCACGTCGGTATGCGTATCGCCGCCGAGCAGGTTGATGCCCCGGAGCGTCAGGTCCGCACCCTCGCCTGTCACCTTGATGTGCAACTCCTGTCGCACCAGCTTGCCGCCCGCGTTGATGACGAACAGCTTCAGCTTGGCATTGGCGCCAAGATCGATGCGGATCTGGCCAAGATGCGTATCCTCGCCACCTTGCTGTTGCAGGATGATCCAGGTGAGTTCCGTGCCGTCGCCGATCGAGATGTCACTGACATGGGACACGAGTGCCGCATCGCCGGTCACCGACAGGTGACGCTCGATCACGATCGCCTTGACGTTTGCGCCAAACGATACGGGCAGGCGCGTATGGATCTGGCCGCCGGCATGGACGAGATCGATCTCCAGCGGCCTTTCCAATTCGGTGCCCGCCGGTACATCAACGACATAGCCGTCGCGCACGAAGCTGCCGTTGATGCGGCCGACGGCATCATCCGCACCAAGCGCGCCGAGCCCCGCCACGGCCGAGCCGTCGATCAGGTGCTGCGCGTAACTGGAGATCTCAAGCTCGCCCGCACTCGCACTCGGGTCGACATGGCCCTGCACGATCGAGAGAACCGAAGAACCTTCGATCAGCGGTTCGATCTCTTTCGATGCGGCGTCCCCGGCAACGGCCGGAACGGCGCGAAGCAGGTTCTTGAGGTCGGTATAGTGCCAGGCCTCGATCCGCCGTGTCGGCAGGCCGCCCTTCTTCAGGTCGTCCAGCAGCCGGTCACGGGTCGCCGTCACCGCGCCGTCACCGGGCAGTTCGCCGAATTGATTGTTGAAAGCCTCGATGAGCGCCGCTTCCGCGGCAGTCAGGCGGCTCGTCGTCTGCATGTTCATGAGACTCGTCCTTTCCGCCTGAATCAGGCTGCCGCTCCGATGATGTCGGCGTAGCCGTTAGCTTCCAGCTCGTGCGCCAGCGTCTTGTCGCCGGATTTGATCACCTGGCCCTTGTAGAGGACGTGAACGGTGTCCGGAATGATGTAATCGAGCAGGCGCTGGTAGTGGGTGATGACGACCACAGCGCGGTCCGGCGAACGCAGCGCGTTGACGCCATCGGCAACGATCTTCAGCGCGTCGATATCGAGGCCGGAATCGGTTTCGTCGAGCACGCAAAGCTGCGGCTGGAGCAGCGCCATCTGCAGGATCTCGGCGCGCTTCTTCTCACCGCCGGAAAAGCCGACGTTCAGCGGCCGCTTCAACATCTCGGTATTGATCTGCAGCTTGCCGGCTGCGTCCTTGACGAGACGCATGAAATCCGGCGTCTTCAGCTCTTCTTCGCCGCGCGCCTTGCGCTGCTCGTTCATCGCCACCTTCAGGAACTGCATGGTGGCGACGCCCGGGATTTCGACCGGATACTGGAAAGCCAGAAAGATACCTTTGGCGGCGCGCTCGGCGGCGTCGAGCTCGAGAATGCTCTCGCCGTTGTAAAGGATGTCGCCTTCGGTCACTTCATAGTCTTCGCGGCCCGCAAGAATGTAGGAGAGCGTCGACTTGCCGGAGCCGTTCGGGCCCATGATGGCAGCGACTTCGCCGGCCTTCACTGTAAGGTCCAGGCCGCGGATGATCTCGGTGCCGTCTTCGGCGATGCGGGCGTGCAGGTTTCTGATTTCAAGCATGGTCATGTCCCATAAAAAGCAATCGGGTAAAGGCGCGCCGGGCGCGCCATCGCGTAGTGATTTCGGTTGGCGTCAGCCGACACTGCCTTCGAGCGAGATGCTGATCAGCTTCTGCGCCTCGACGGCGAATTCCATCGGCAACTCCTGCAGGACTTCCTTGACGAAACCGTTGACGATCAGCGCGATCGCCGCTTCCGTCGGAATGCCGCGCTGCAGGCAGTAGAAGAGCTGGTCTTCGGAGATCTTTGAGGTGGTCGCCTCGTGCTCGAAATGTGCCGTCGAATTCTTCGCCTCGATGTAAGGCACGGTATGGGCGCCGCACTTGTCGCCGATCAAGAGCGAGTCGCACTGTGTGAAGTTGCGCGCCTTCGATGCTCTGCGGTGAGCCGAAACCTGACCGCGATAAGTGTTCTGCGACACGCCTGCGGCGATGCCCTTGGAAATGATGCGGCTCGACGTGTTCTTGCCGAGATGGATCATCTTGGTGCCGCTGTCGACCTGCTGATGTCCGTTGGACACGGCGATCGAATAGAACTCGCCGCGGCTGTCGTCGCCGCGCAGGATGCAGGACGGATATTTCCAGGTGATCGCGGAGCCGGTCTCGACCTGCGTCCACGAAATCTTCGAGCGGTCGCCGCGGCAATCGCCGCGCTTGGTGACGAAGTTGTAGATGCCGCCCTTGCCCTGCGCATCGCCCGGATACCAGTTCTGGACGGTGGAATACTTGATTTCGGCATCGTCGAGAGCGATCAGTTCGACAACGGCGGCATGCAGCTGGTTTTCATCACGCTGCGGCGCCGTGCAGCCTTCGAGGTAGGACACATAGGCGCCTTCCTCGGCGATGATCAGCGTGCGCTCGAACTGGCCAGTATTCTTCTCGTTAATACGGAAATAGGTGGAAAGCTCCATCGGGCAGCGGACGCCCTTCGGCACGAAGACGAAGGAGCCGTCGGTGAAAACAGCGGAGTTCAGCGTCGCATAGTAATTGTCGGTCTGCGGAACGACCGTGCCGAGATACTGCTTCACCAGCTCCGGATGCTCGCGGATCGCTTCCGAGATCGACATGAAGATCACGCCGGCCTTCTTCAGCTCTTCCTTGAACGTCGTCACCACCGAAACGGAATCGAAGACGGCATCGACGGCGATCCTCGACTTCTCGACGCCGGCAAGGATTTCCTGTTCGCGCAGCGGGATGCCGAGCTTTTCGTAAACCTTCAGCAGCTCCGGATCGACCTCGTCCAGCGACGACGGGCCGGAGGTGCTCTTCGGCGCGGCGTAGTAGTGGATATCGTTGAAATCAATCTTCGGATAGTCGACGCGCGCCCAGGTGGGCTCGTCCATCGTCAGCCAGCGCTTGTAGGCCTCAAGGCGCCATTCGAGCATCCATTCCGGCTCGCGCTTCTTGGCGGAGATGAAGCGAATGATCTCCTCGGACAGGCCCTTGGGTGCCTTGTCCATCTCGATGATGGTTTCGAAGCCATATTTGTACTGGTCCACATCGATCTGGCGGACGCGTTCAACCGTTTCTTGGACGGCGGGCATATCGTTCTCCAATCTCGCCGGGTAAAGGTCCGGCAGCTTGTCTTGGGGCAGTTTTCCTTACCCCGTATGTAGGTGGCCAAAAGGGGTTTTTCAGCCCGATTGGCAAGCGGAAATTTGCGTTTCCGCAATTTAGTGAGGTGGTCAGGCCGCCTCCCCGGCCCGCCTGCACCGCCCGGCTATCTTCGCAAAGGCAGCGACCGCCCTGTCGATTTCTTCTTCCGTCGTCGCAAAGCCGAGTGAAATGCGCAGCGCCCCTATTTTCGGGTCGCAGCCCATGGCCACAAGAACATGGCTCTCGCCGACCTTGCCGGACGAGCAGGCGGAGCCCGCCGAAAGCGCGATGCCCTCGAGATCGAAGGCGATCTGGCCGGTCTCGGCCTTCAGGCCCGGAAGCGTGAAGAAACTCGTATTCGATGCCCGCGGCGCGCCCGCGCCATAAATAAGCACATGGGGCGCCGCACGCCGCATACCGTCCTCAAGACGATCGCGAAGCCTTCCAAATCTGCTATTGCGGTCGTCGAATTCATCAAGCGCCGCGGCTGCGGCGGCACCAAAGCCAATGATGGCGGACGAATTTTCAGTCCCCGACCGGTGACCTTTTTCCTGGCCTCCACCGCGGATCAGCGGCCGCGGCATCAGAACCTCGCCGCGCGAAACAAGCGCACCGGCACCCTTCGGCCCGCCGAGCTTGTGCGAAGACACGATCAGGAAATCGGCGCCGAGCTCGTTGATGTCGAGCTTCAAGCGTCCTGCTGCCTGCACCGCATCGACGATGAGAAGTCCGCCGTACGTCTGTACGATCTTGGCGGCTTCGCGAACCGGCTGGACGATACCGGTCTCGTTGTTGACGAGCATGATCGCCACCATCGGCGGGCCTGAGGCCTTGTCGTGGCCCGCAAGCAATCTCTCCAGCGCTGCCAGATCCACGACACCCGCAGACGTGACCGGAATTTCGGTCGTCTTTTCAGCCGGAAAGCGCCCGCCTTCACGCACCGCCGGATGCTCGATCGCCGAATAATAGAGATGGCCTATCGCAAGCGGCGTGCGTCCCATGCGGAAATCCGGCGTCAGCACCGTATTGACCGCTTCCGTCGCGCCGCTCGTAAAAACCACATGTGCCGGCTCGGCTCCAGTCAGTGCCGCAACCTGGCGGCGCGCGGCCTCGATTGCAGCGCGCACGGCGCGACCTTCTCCGTGGACCGAATTCGGATTTCCAAAGAGATCGAGCGCGCTCAGAACCGCCTCGCGCGCTGCGGGATGCAGCGGCGATGTCGCGTTCCAATCAAGATAAAGGCGGGGCGGCGCCATGTTCTTTTGTCCTGCGCTTGATTCCAGTTAGGCTGCTACGGTTCATTTTTCTTGAAATGTCCGCCGGGCTTGCCTTATGACACTTCCACGATGCGTGGATCGCATACAAGTTTCGAATTGTTCTAAACTGCGTTTTAGAAAAGCTGACAACGTTCGTCAAGTCTAAGCGCCAGGAACGCGAAAATAAAAACCCGGAGTACCGATGCCCGAAGTCATTTTCAACGGCCCAGCCGGCCGTCTTGAAGGCCGCTACCAGCCCTCCAAGGAAAAAAGCGCGCCGATCGCCCTTATCCTGCATCCGCACCCGCAGTTCGGCGGCACGATGAACAATCAGATCGTCTACCAGCTCTTCTACATGTTCCAGAAGCGCGGGTTCACGACATTGCGCTTCAATTTCCGCAGCATCGGCCGCAGCCAGGGCGAATTCGACCACGGCGCCGGCGAGCTTTCGGATGCCGCTTCAGCACTCGACTGGGTTCAGAGCCTGCATCCCGATTCGAAGACCTGCTGGGTGGCAGGCTATTCCTTCGGCGCCTGGATCGGCATGCAGCTCCTCATGCGCCGCCCGGAAATCGAAGGCTTCATGTCGATCGCGCCGCAGCCAAACACCTACGACTTCTCGTTCCTGGCGCCCTGCCCGTCCTCCGGCCTGATCATCAACGGCGACGCCGACAAGGTCGCACCCGAGAAGGATGTTAACGGTCTGGTCGAGAAGCTGAAGACGCAGAAAGGTATTCTGATCACCCACCGCACGGTGCCGAATGCCAATCACTTCTTCAACGGCCAGGTCGACACGCTGATGGCCGAATGCGAGGATTACCTCGACCGGCGCCTCAACGGCGAACTGGTGCCGGAGCCAGCTGCGAAGCGCATTCGCTGACAATCAAATATCGGTGGCGCCGAGCTCGAATGTCGGCGCCACGAAACCGTCGATCAGCCGGGGCGCTATCTGTCGCATTCCGATCTTCTTCAGCACATGCTGCGAGGCGAAGTTTTCCGGATGCGTGAAAGCGATGAAGCGCCCGGCGAACCCCTCGGCGAAGAACCACTTGGCAAGCGCGCTCGCTACCTCCGTCGCATAGCCCTTTCCCCATTCCTCCTCGCGAAGCGCATAGCCAAGTTCGAATTCGTTCTCGTCGCGATCATGCATTGAAATTCCGGCGCGGCCGATGAAGCGTCTGTCACCTCTGCTCAGCAGCTTGTATTTCGTCGTACCGTCCCGCGCTTGCTCCTTGATCCAGTTCGCAAGCCGTTCCTCACACTTTTCCATATGCCAGGGTGCGCCGCCTGACATATAGCGCGTCGTGCCTACCGTTGAATGCAGTGCCATGATAAGCCCTGCATCCGCTGCGTCCCACATCACCAGCCGCAGCCGCGGTGTTTCCAGAATGATCTTTTCCGTCATTGTGACCTCGCAAGAATGCCGCCGCTGACGGGCTGTCGAACGCCGGTCGTGCCCGGAAAGGTGAGCGGCAGTGCCTCCAGCGACCGCACCGCGAGATAGGCCCAAGCTTCGGCCTCCATGGCATCGCCGTTGAAGCCAGCGTCCTCGGCGGAGATCACGGCAGCTTTCTGCTGCCCAGCGAGATCGGCAAGGTCCCGCATGATCGTGTGGTTCAGCCGCCCGCCGCCGCAGATGACATAAAGGGCCGGTGTCACCGGCAGGTGACCGGCCGATTTGATGATCGAGGCCGCGGCGACATAAGCAAGCGTGCGCGCACCGTCGGCAAGTTCGGCGTCCTTGCCGTTCGGCGGCAGAAAGTCGTTGCGGTCGAGCGACCGGCGTTTCCCGGCCGTAAAGAACGGACTATTCAGGTATCGGCCGGCTAGTTCGGCGACGATCTTGCCTTCGGACGCGATCATGCCGCCCTGATCGAACGGTATTCCGGCGTGGGTCTCAACCCATTGATCGATCAAGCTGTTTCCCGGCCCGCTGTCGTAGGCGACGATCGCGCTTTCGGCGCCGATATAGGTCAGGTTCGAAATGCCGCCAATATTGACGAAGCAGACCGGCAGTTTGGTGTCTCGAATAGTCCCCGCCAGCGCTGCGTGATAGGCCGGCACGAGCGGTGCGCCCTGACCGCCGTGCAACATGTCGTTGGCGCGCATGTCGTAGACGACCGCAATGCCGGTTTCCCTCGCAAGCAGCGGCCCGTCGCCGAGCTGGACGGTCAACGCTTCGTCCGGCCGGTGCAGCACGGTCTGGCCGTGGAAGCCGACGACATCGATCGAGCTGCGATCCAGACCGTGACGATTGAGAAATTCCGCCACGGCAGATGCATGACGTATCGTCAGTTCGCGCTCGATCGCCGCAAGCTCGCCGGGGCGCTCTTCGCGCCTGCGGATGGATTTTGCCTGTTCGAGCGCAAGCTTCAGCCTGTCGCGAAAGGCCGGATCGTAAGGCATACCCAGGAACAGCCGGCGTTCCACGTGGGCTTCACCGTCCGTGCGAACCAGGGCGACATCGATCCCGTCCATCGACGTACCGCTCATCAGGCCGATCGCGGTTCTTATTTTACCCATCCATCCTCCAAAACATTCCGAACGGAATAGTGCACTTTCGGCAAAACAGTGCTAAACGCGCCGCGGCACTTCAACAAGTATCAATCCGACACCCCGAAGAGACGAAGTCATGTCCGAGTTCAAATCCGATTTCCTGCGCACATTAAAAGAGCGCGGCTTCATTCATCAGATCTCCGATGAATCGGGCCTCGACGAATTGTTCGCCAAGGAAACCGTGACGGCCTATGTGGGCTACGACGCTACGGCGACAAGCCTTCACATCGGCAACTTGATCTCCGCGACCATGCTCTACTGGCTGCAGGAAACCGGCCATCGGCCGATTGCACTGATGGGTGGCGGCACCTCGATGGTCGGCGACCCCTCCTTCCGCGACGAGCAGCGCAAGCTCCTTACGCCCGAGGCGATCGCGACCAACATCGAAGGCATTAAGAAAATCTTCTCGCGTATCCTGCGTTTCGGCGAAGGCAAGACTGATGCGACGATGGTCAACAATGCCGATTGGCTGATGAAGCTGAACTATGTCGAGTTCCTGCGCGATGTCGGCCGCCACTTTTCGGTCAACCGCATGCTCTCCTTCGACAGCGTAAAGCTGCGTCTCGACCGCGAGCAGTCGCTCTCTTTCCTCGAATTCAACTACATGATCATGCAGGGCTACGACTTCGTCGAGCTCAGCCGCCGCTATGGCTGCCGCCTGCAGATGGGCGGATCGGATCAGTGGGGCAATATCATCAACGGCGTGGACCTCGGTCACCGCATGGGGACGCCGCAGCTATACGCTTTGACAACACCGCTGTTGACGACGAGTTCCGGCGCAAAAATGGGCAAGTCTGCCTCCGGTGCCGTCTGGCTCAACGAGGATGTCTTCAGCCCCTACGACTTTTGGCAGTACTGGCGCAACACGGAAGATGCCGACGTCGGCCGCTTCCTGAAGATCTTCACACGTCTGCCGCTTTCCGAAATCGCCAAATTGGAGGCCCTCGGCGGATCGGAAATCAATGAAGCGAAGAAGATACTTGCGACCGAGGCGACCGCGATCGTCCACGGACGCGAGAATGCAGAGAGCGCAGCCGAAACCGCACGTACGACCTTTGAGGAAGGTCGCGTTGCCGAGAACCTTCCTTCCGTAGATGTTCCCGCCTCGGAACTCGACGCCGGCATCGGCTTGCTTTCGCTGATGGTCCGCGCCGGCCTTGCCGCCTCCAACGGCGAAGCCCGCCGTCACGTGCAAGGCGGTGCCGTGCGCATCAACGACCAGGCGGTTAGCGACGAGCGCCGGCTGATCGGCAGCGGCGAGATCACCGCCGATGGCGTCATCAAGCTCTCGCTCGGCAAGAAGAAGCACATCCTGATCCGCCGCGCCGCCTGACCGGCACGCTATCGAACCTAAAGGAAGCCGGCCCCGCGCCGGCTTTTTTATTGGAACTCGAAGATGTTACGGAAAACGCCTGGCGCGATAATCGACAGCGGATTGATCTGCATGGCCGGATGGTCGAATTTGCCTGTCAGCTTGAACGTGATGCCGATCAGGCCGCGATCTGAACCGTTCCCGAGAATGATGCCGATGACCGGCAGTTCCGCAAACAGCCGATTCAAGCCATAGGCGGGCATGAAGGTGCCGATCATATCCATGTTGCCGCGCTGATCGCGGATCACGCCCTGGAACGTGGCCCCGATCTGATCGCCGCGCACCACGCCGTTTTCGATACCGATCACGCCGCCGCGGGAGACGACGCGCGCGAAGCCGCGCTGGAAGCGCTGCGCCGACGTGTCGATATTGCGTTTGACGGCGGAATTGAGACTACGCTGGTCCTCGCCGACCGGCGTTGAAACGATCGAGTGCAGGCGTTGTTCGTTGATGATGGCGAAGCGGCGTATGTCGACGGAGCCATCCCAATCGCCGCCGTTCCCAAGCCTGACCGACATGTTGAGCAAGCCGCCCTGCATGTGCTGGTAGAAATCTGCAAAGCGCGAGACGGCACCGGCGTCGCCGCTGGTGATGTTCAGGACACGGCCTTCTCTTGTCTGGCTGACAACCGCCTCGCCGCTGCCGGTGACGCCGGAGAAATTCAGTGCCTGCAGCCGGTCGCCGCGCGAGATGTAAGTGGCCTCCAGATTGCGGATCTTTTCATCGTTGAAGCCGACGACGCTGCTGAGCTTCGCACGAACGGAGACGTTGGAGCTGCCGCCGTCTTCGTCGCTATTGCCCTGCCCGTTCTTCAATCTCGCAAGAATCGGGCGCAGATCAGCCGTGTCCCCCGATAGCGAAACGTCGAAATTGCCCCTGTTGCGCCTGATCGATATCGCAAAGTCGTCAAGCGACGAAAGTCTCACGCTGTCGAAATCGGCGGATGCCAGATCGCCCTTGTTGAGGACAAGCGAGCCGCTGGCACCGAAGCCGTCGCCCTTCAGGCGGAAATTCCTGATCTGCGTGTTCTCGGGCGGCCCCGATACTTCGAATTCCGCCGTTGCTCCGATCCCGCTTCCCTTCGCCCAGCCGATCCAGGGAAGCTGCAGCGACGCCTTGTCGAGATCGATCCGAACGTTCTGGCGTTCCTCATCGATTTTCGTCAGCTGCATTGTCAGGCTGCCGTCGATGATCCCGGATAGGCCAGGAAGCACCTTTGCGCGCTCAGCGTTGTTCAGCGTCGCCGTGATGATGCGCTGCGGCTTGATACCGGACGATTTGTCCGTCGGCTCGACGAGTTCGATTTCGGCGACTACGCCGTCGATCTGCCCTTCGGCATCGAGCGCCACCTGCCGTGGATCGGCGTCGAGCGTGCCGTTCAGATTGTTGATCATCCGGCCCGACACCGGCTTGCCGATATCGACACCACTGAGCTGCATCGCCGCCTTCCATTCCGGCGGCGGAGGATTCTGCGATCTCAGAAGGCCGAGCCGCGCCTCGACGTCGGCGGTGATCTTGCCCTTGAGGTCCCCGGCCATGAGGCCGGCGCGCTGCAGGACCTGGACCGGTTTGTAAGTCAGGAGTTCGCCCACCGCATCGGCATCGCCGGAGATGGCGAGCTTCATTTCCGCCATCAGCGGTTTTTCGTAAGTTGAGGGCAGCACGAAGGTGCCCTCTCCGAGGCTGACGGAACGGCCTGACGCGAAATATGAGGTGCCGCTCTTGATCGAAATGACCGCCCTTTGGCCGGTCAGGTCGAAATGGGCGGACGTATCGCGGATCGGCGGAATATCACCTGCCACGTTCATGCGCGCATGAGCGATATCGAAATTGATACGGATCTGCTCGTCGCCGAGTCTCAGCCCCTTGCCGACGGCCTCGTCCAGTTTGCCGGACGGGATGAATACGGAAATCGACGCATTGGTGACCGTACCGCCGAAGAGATTTCCAAGTACCCAATCGCGCGCCCTGGGCGCCATCCAGAACGGCCAGAGCTGCTTGATCGCAGCCGTCTGAAGCTGCTGCGATTGTCCGGCGAAACTGATTTCCGGTGATTTGTCGCCAAAATTGACATGAAGCGATCCGAACAGCTGCCCCAGGGGACTGGAAACCGTCATGCCCGTGAACTGCAGCTCCCGCGAGGCGACGAGATAGCGGCCCATCGCCTGGAGATCGAAAGCAAGCGGCTGTTCGCCCGACCCCACTGGAGCAGCCGTGCCGCCGCTGATCAGGAGATCGATGCCAAAGCCCTTACCAGCCGCCGGATCGAGCTTGTCGAGGTCGATGATGGCGCCGTTGAACGGAACGGAGGTGTTGCCAAATTGCGCTTGCGATCTTGCGATCTCAAGCGTCTGTTTCGTGAAGTCGTAGCCGAGATTGATGCGGCCGCCGTTCAGCTGCTGCTCGTCTCCCTCGAGATAGATCAACCCCGGCGCAATATCCGCCCTGGCAGCGAGGGACGGCGCGACATCGCCAGCGCCGCGCACGGCGGAAACGGCAACGTCCGCAAAACTGTTCACGCCCTGCCGGATTTCCCCAAGCACGTTTCGCTTCAGAGTAAATGGCGTCAGATCGGCATGGGTGAGCTTCGCCGTAAATCGTGAGGCTTTCCCGGCGCTCTTTTCAGCAAGCACGTCAAGCATCGCCACTTCGCCATTGATTGCCACCTCGCCCGTCAAATGCATCGAAGATGGCCCCGCATGCGCGAAGACCAGACTGTCGACCACCATCGAAAGCGGACCGTTGACGGTGTCTGAGAGCTTGATGTCGATGCCGGAGAGACGGACAGTATCCGTTCCCCCACGTTCGACAAAGTCGTCCAGGATATCGAGATGAGAAAACGCCGCTTCCATCGCCTGCGGAATTGCGTCGATGCGAAGCTTGCTTAAGTCCACGGAGCCACCGGATGGCAGAAGCGCCGTGTCGAGCGCAATATCCTCGGCTTCGATCGCCGTCACGGCCACACGTCCACGAAAGAGCGCAAACGGATCGAGCGCCATGCGCATCGCGCCGGTCGTCGACAGATGCTGCCCGCTTTGCTGATCGACGATATTGACGTTACGGGCTTCAAGCGCGAGCTGCGCACCGGACGTGAAACGGATGACGGTCGACCCTACCTCTGCCTGATAGCGGGGACCTATCGCCGAATTCAACGCGGTCTGCGCCTGGCGCGACAGCGTCGCATCGAACATGCCGCTTTCGATAGTGAAAATGATCGCCGCCAGAACAAAGAGGATGGCGGCAACACAACCAGCCGTCACATTCGCCGCACGCCGGACGCGTGAGCGCCGCGGCGGCGGGCAATGCACGATGATCGGGTCTTCGGCCTGTGCGGAGGGAAGCTCATGCAGCGCGACGATATCTTTTTTGCGAAACGTAATTTTTTCGCCGCGAACCGCCGCCATGCGCTTTGGATAACCCCTGAGTTAGAATCTGACCGCCCCGGTCTGGCTGGACGAATTGAGCTTCAATATATATCCGCCGATCACAGTGTCATCCATAAACCCGGCAAAAGAAAGGTTACCACACATGGCGGTTCTCGGCATCGGCGCCACGGCCCCGGATTTCAATCTTCCCCGCGACGGCGGCGGACGGGTATCGCTTTCCGATTTCCGCGGAAAGCCGCTGGTTCTGTTCTTCTATCCGAAGGACGATACGACCGGCTGCACGGCGGAATCGCTGGCCTTCACCGCTCTGGCCGACGACTTCGACGCCGCCGGGGCGGCGGTCATCGGCATGTCGCCCGATTCGGTCAAATGCCACGAACGCTTCATCAAGAAGCACAGCCTTTCGGTCGCGCTCGCGTCGGACGAAGAGAAGACGACGCTGCAGGCCTACGGCGTCTGGAAGGAAAAGAGCATGTACGGCCGCAATTTCATGGGCGTCGAGCGCACGACCTTTCTGATCCGCACTGATGGCACGGTCGCGATGATCTGGCAGAAGGTCAAGGTGCCCGGCCACGCTGAAGACGTTCTGAAGGCCGTCAGGAACCTCAGCGCATGAACTCGCTTTCGATGACATCGCTGCGTGGCGGCGCGATCGACGCCATCTGCTCCGCCGATCTCGATCGCAAGACTGCCCTCGCACAGGAAGCGGCGACCCGCTGGTTCGCACGAAGGGTTTCCCTGCGTTCGCCGCGTGATGCGCAGCTGCCGGAGAGGCCCGGTCGGCCGGAAACGCCGGCACTGGTGCCCCCGACACAGGTCGAGAGACGCTCGCTGCACACCGTCAACGGCCGTATCGCGCTGCTTCACGCGATCGCGCATATCGAGCTCAATGCCGTCGATCTGGCGCTCGATATCGTTGCGCGTTTTGCAACCGAAGCGGTTCCGAATTCGTTCTTCGACGGATGGATGCAGGTTGCCTTCGAGGAAGCGAAGCACTTTCGCCTGGTCCGCGGGCGCCTGCGGGATCTCGGCGCCGACTATGGCGACATGCCCGCCCATGACGGCCTATGGCAGGCCGCGCACGCCACAAGGAACGACCTCACGGCACGGCTTGCCGTCGTCCCCCTGATTCTCGAAGCCCGCGGCCTGGACGTCACGCCGTCCTTGCAGGCGAAGATGCGCGAAACCGGCGACCTCGCGCAAGTGCAGCAGTGCTCGATGTCATCTACAACGATGAAAAGGGCCACGTGGCAGTTGGCGCCAAGTGGTTCCGCTTCCTCTGCGCCCGCGAACGCCGCGACCCAGCGCAGACCTTTAAGGACCTGGTGCGCGCAAACTTCCGCGGGCCGCTGAAGCCGCCGTTCAACGATCTGGCGCGCGCGGAAGCCGGGCTCACGCCTTCTTTCTATCGTTCGTTGACTTCAACTAGCAATTTATAACCTATACGTGCATTAACGAGCCAGCTTGGGTATTTGTTAACCATAACAGTGTGTAATCACTCCTAATCGAAGCACGGGCGCATCAATTGGGAGATTCTCCGTGACGCATGCACAGCATAATCGCGTATTCGGCAAGCGTTCGCAGGAACATATCCTCATTCTCGCCAGCGGCGACAAAGTCCGGCACGTAACCATAAAGCCGTGGATGGCAGCGCTTGCCTTCTGCTTTACCGGCGTCTTGGTGATCGGCTATCTGCTTGCAACCTCCTACCTCGTCCTTCGCGACGACCTGATCGGCGCCACCATGGCGCGCCAGGCCCGCATGCAGCATGATTATGAAGATCGCATCGCGGCCCTGCGTGCGCAGGTCGACCGGGTCACCTCGCGTCAACTGCTCGACCAGCAGCTGGTGGAGGACAAGGTTGACAAGCTCATGGAGCAGCAGATGGCGCTGACCTCGCGCCATGGCAAGCTCGGCTCCCTCCTCGACCGTGCGGAAAATTCCGGCCTGACGGGGAAGGATGAGACCGTGGTGCCAGTCCAATCCTTCGAACCCGTGACGAAGGACAAACGTGCATCCCTTTCAGGGGGTGCCGAGGCGATCGGCAAGCTGATGGCAGGCGCCGGCGAACCGGCCGGCGCGGTGCCCAGCAATTCCGCGCTCGCCTATGTACCAGCCCCCGAAACCGTCGGCGATCGTGCCGACCGACTGTTCTCGAAGGTCACGCTTTCGCTGAAAGGCGTGGAAGAAGATCAGCGCGCCCGTCTCGAACAACTGACGGCGGATGCAGGCGATGCCGCCAATAGTATCGAGAAAGTCCTGACCCGCTTCAGGATTGCTGTGCCGGAACAGGCTGCCGTCCAGTCCGCGGATGACAGCGCCGTCGGCGGCCCGTATGTCGAGCCGGAAAACGGCGACGATTTCAACAATTCCCTCGCGCAGCTCGATGCCGCCTTGACGCGCCTTGAAGCCGTTCGCAGCACGGCCGAAACCCTCCCGTTCCGCAATCCGGCGATCGGCAAGGAAATCACCAGCCCCTTCGGCAATCGGCGCGATCCCTTCCTCGGCCGCCTCGCCTTTCATTCCGGCGTCGATTTCCGCTTTGCTCCGGGCGAGAGAGTGCGTCCTACAGCCCCGGGCACGGTCGTCAATGCGGGCTGGACAGGCGGCTACGGCAACATGGTCGAGATCGATCACGGCAACGGCGTTTCCACCCGTTACGGCCATATGTCGCAGATCCTGGTGAAGGCCGGCGATACGGTCGGCCGGTCGGGTGTGATCGGCCTTGCCGGCAGCACCGGCCGCTCGACGGGCACGCATCTGCATTACGAGGTACGCCAGAACGGCCGCGCGGTCGATCCTGTGTATTTCATGAATGCCGGTCTTAAACTTGCCACTTACATCAAATAATCAACTGCAGTAACGACAGTTTTACCTATACGAGCGCCGCAGGGCCCGTATTCCTTGACTTGCAAGCCGTTTGGGATTATGTCGCGCTGCATTGCGGCATGCAATCCTGCCGACTCAACAGAGTATGGCCGAACCTGAACGGAAATAGTTTCCCCCTTGACGACATTTGCTGATCTTGGCCTGAGCCAAAAAGTGCTTTCCGCCGTTACCGACGCCGGCTACACGATCCCCACTCCTATCCAGGCAGGAGCAATTCCGTTCGCCCTGCAGCGCCGTGACATTTGCGGGATCGCGCAGACCGGTACGGGCAAGACGGCATCCTTCGTGCTGCCGATGTTGTCGCTCTTGGAAAAGGGCCGTGCCCGTGCCCGCATGCCGCGGACGCTCATCCTCGAGCCGACGCGCGAACTCGCCGCGCAGGTCGCTGAAAACTTCGAGAAGTACGGCAAGAACCATCGCCTGAACGTGGCGCTGCTGATCGGCGGGGTATCCTTCGAAGACCAGGACCGCAAGCTCGAGCGTGGCGCAGACGTCCTCATCTGCACACCCGGCCGCCTGCTCGACCATTTCGAGCGCGGCAAGCTCCTGATGAGTGCCGTCGAAATCTTCGTCATCGACGAGGCAGATCGCATGCTCGACATGGGCTTCATCCCCGATATCGAGCGTATCGCCAAACTCATCCCCTTCACGCGCCAGACGCTGTTCTTCTCGGCGACCATGCCGCCGGAAATCCAGAAGCTCGCCGACCGGTTCCTGCAGAATCCGGAACGCATCGAAGTCGCAAAGCCGGCCTCCGCCGCCGCGAACATCACGCAGCGCTTCGTCGCCTCCCACGGCAAGGATTACGAGAAGCGCGCCGCCCTGCGAGAGCTCGTCCGTGCGCAGGAAGAGTTGAAGAACGCGATCATCTTCTGCAACCGCAAGAAGGACGTGGCCGACCTCTTTCGTTCCCTGGAACGCCATGGCTTCTCCGTTGGCGCGCTCCATGGGGACATGGACCAGCGCTCGCGCACGAATATGCTTCAGAGCTTCCGTGACGGGCAGCTGCAACTGCTCGTCGCCTCCGACGTCGCCGCCCGCGGTCTCGACATTCCGGACGTCAGCCACGTCTTCAACTTCGATGTCCCGATCCATGCCGAGGATTACGTGCACCGCATCGGCCGGACTGGCCGCGCGGGCCGTTCCGGCGCTGCCTTCACCATCGTCACCAGCCGTGACCAGAAACATGCCGACGCGATCGAAAAGTTGATCGGCGAGAAGGTCGAATGGCTGAGTGGCGATCTCTCCGCTCTTCCGCCTCCGGAACCGGGCCGCGAAGACGATCGCCCGCGCCGCGCGGGGGTAGCCGGGATCGCGACAAGGGCGGCCGTGGCCGCGCTAAGGAGCGCCGGGTTCATAAAACTGATGTCGGCGCCGAGGATAATGCCGTCGAAGCCATCGAAGCAGCAGCACCAGCAAAGGCCGAAAGCGTGAAGCACGAGCGCAAAACAGAAAACAAGCCGCAGAACAGCGCGCGCAACTCTCGGCCCTACCCGGCAAACGACGACAGTCGTGAACGCCGCCGCTATCGCGACCACGACGACGGCCCGACGCCGGTCGGTTTCGGCGACGACATTCCCGCTTTCATGCTGATCGCGGCAAACGCCAAGATCTGATCGTCCGATGGGCAAGCCTGGCATCGATTTTCCGGGTCTCGGCGTCGGCATGGTGATTTTGCGCGACCGCAAGATCCTGCTTTACAGGCGCATTGGTGCGCCCGAAGCCGGTCACTGGAGCATCGTCGGCGGCAAAGTCGATCATATGGAGCCAACAGCCGAAGCCGCGCGCCGCGAAGCCGAGGAAGAAACCGGATTGACGATTGCTCGAACCGAACTTCTCGGTCACGCGGAAGTGATTTCAGGCGCTGACGCGCAGCATTGGGTCTCGTTTCTCTATATCGCTCGACAGGTCAAAGGCGATCCTCAGCTGACGGAGCCGGAAAAACTCTCGGATTTCGGCTGGTTCACGCGATCCGAACTGCCGACCCCGCTCTCCGACTTCGCCAAGGCCGCAATCGGTTATCTGGACAACGAAGACTTCCGCTGATTATTCGGCTCTGAGCGACGCTTCGTAGGCAAGCCGGACCCATTTCGCCATTTCATCCGGATCGTCATAGGCGGCTTCCGGGATCGACCAGTAGGGCATTTTAACCGGATTGCCTTTCTTGCCCTCATAGACCCATTGGCTGGAGCCCGCTGCGGCAAATTCCGGGGCGCTCTCGCCGTCCGCCTTGAGCAGCACCTCGCCGCCGACTTCGACGGCGACGATGCGGCCGAGGTGATAGATGCCCTTGCCGCCGAACATGCGCTTGATCGTCACAGGACCGAGCCCCTGAAACATTTCCTCTATACCAGCCGCGTCCATTTCTATCCTTTCAGTATGCCGCCTGCCGCGGCAATCGCCTCCGGTGTATCCACGTCGAGATGCGCGCTCTCGCCAATGTCGACATCGACGACCGGTAGCCCTGCCGTCTCGATGATGTGGCGCGCGCCGACATCGCCTTCGAGGGCAAGCACTGGATGATACAGTGATCGTGGCAGAATGACGGGATTTCCGCGCTTGCCTCCGGAGACCGCCCGAACGATCGCCCGGCCTTCGGCCTGCTCGAATGCGCTGATCAAATGATCGAGGTCCGCCGTCGAGACACCCGGCATATCCGCAAGCATGACGAGGACGCCGTCTGCGCCGCCCGCATGGGCATTCGCGAAGCCGGCCGCGAGAGAGCTTGCCATGCCGTAAGAATAATCGGCGTTGAAGACCAACTGCACGCTCAAGCCTTCAAGTGCGGCTTCAATCTCGGCACGGCGATGACCCGTCACGACCGTGACTGACGAAGCCCTGCTGGCAACAGCAATCGACGCCGAGCGGCGCACCAGCGGCATGCCGTCGAATTCGGCCAGCAGCTTGTGCCGGCCGCCCTCGCCCATGCGGCGCGCCCGGCCGGCGGCAAGCAGGACGATCGCAACGGAAGCATCCGCACGTTTCCTGGCAGGCACGTCGCGCGGCTGTGGCCGCGATTGTATCTCCATCAGTAGGCCTCCGACGCCCATTCCGGTGACGTCGCTCGCGCGCGGCTCCTCGCCGGCCAGGATGCGGTCGAGAACCCAGTCGAAGCCGTTTTCCTTCGGGCTGCGGGCACAGCCCGGAGCGCCGACGACATAAGTTTCGCCGATGCGGCCGAGGACCATCAGATTTCCCGGATCGACCGGCATGCCGACACTCAGGATGCGCCCGCCCGCGTCGCGTATCGCTTCCGGAATGACATCCGCCGCGTCGATGACGGCCGAGGCGCCGAAAACGACGACGAGCTTCGGCGCGTCCTCCGGAATCGCCATGACATCCTTGATCGAGGCCGCAAGCGCCTTCGCCTCATGGGGCACGCGCCGCTCCCGCGATAGCCGGTTGCCGGAAGCGGCCAGACGCCGCTCCAGGATGCGCGCCGTCTTGTCCATCACCGACACCTTCAACGAGGGCAGCTCCGTGGCAATCAGCGAAACGGCGTGATCGGCAAACGGTTTCACCTGAAATGGTGCGGTCGCGCGGAGCTCGGCGCAGGCAGTATCGATCTTCGCGCCTGGAACCGCCAGCGGAATAACCTTGAAGGTCGCCACCATATCGCCCGCGCTGACATGCGTATGGTCTGCAAGACAGGCGAGCGTGATCGCAGGATCGATGCGGTTGAGCCGATCGACAGCTTCCCGGTCAGCCACAAAAAGCCCGTCCGTCGCGGCATAGATGTTGACGCGGCCAGTCGTTGCCTCCGAAAAGCGGAGATGATCCGGTGCGATCGCCTCACCCAGCCGCGCCGCCGCCTCGTCCTCGCCGAGGTCGCCGTCCTCCAGGCGCGCCGCAACAATCTTCTCCACTCCCGACTTCTTCAGCCACACAACGTCCGCAGCATCAACCACATGTCCTTTCGGCAGCGTCCCGTCCGCCATCTTAATCGAATGGGCGAGCACGAGCCCTTCCGCACCGTTGACATCGAATTCGCCAAAGATCATGCCTTGTCGCCTTTCGGAGACGTGATGTCGCGCGAGCGCAGTGCCTGGATGATCTGCCCAAGAACCGCGACGGCGATCTCCGCCGGGCTGGAGGCGCCGATATCAAGCCCGATCGGGCCCTTGATCCGGGCCAGCTCGCCGTCGGAAAAACCTTCCTTCTTCAGCCGATCGAGACGCGAGCCGTTGGTCTTGCGGCTGCCGAGCGCGCCGATATAGAAGCAGCCGGTCCGAAGCGCCTCGGCAATCGGGAAGTCGTCGATCTTCGGATCGTGCGTGACCGCGACGACGGCAGTGTAGGCATCGAGTGGACGGTCCTTCAGGACATCGATCGGCCAATCAGCCGTCAGGTCTGTCCCGGCGAAACGCTCCGGCGTTGCAAAGGCAGTCCGCGGATCGATGATGCGGACGTCGAAGCCGGCAAGCGCCGCCATCTGCGCCAGGACCTGGCTGATATGCACTGCCCCGATGATGACGATATGCGCCGGCGGCAGATGCACGTTGAGAAAGTATCTGCCGCCATCGATCTCGCAGGTGGCGGACTTGCCAGAGCGGAATGCCGCCGCCACCGCATCGCCGAGCGCGCCATCGACAGGCCCGCCTTCGAGGATCACACGATCCCTTCCACGCTCCAGGTCCGTAACCAGCATCACGGCCTTGCGCGCCCGGCGGGCGGCGTTCAGGCGCTCCAGATTGGCAATCTCCATCAGCCGAGCCTTTCGACAAAGACGCGGATGCGGCCGCCGCAGGATAGCCCGACGCGCCAGGCAGTCTCGTCGGCAACCCCGAATTCCAGCATCTTCGCCTTGCCGTCGCCGATCACGTCCATCGCCTCGGCGATGACCGCACCTTCGACGCATCCGCCGGAGACCGAGCCCTCGAAATTGCCGTCGCCATCGATCACCAGATGGCTGCCAGCGGGGCGCGGAGCCGAACCCCAGGTTTCGATGACGGTCGCGATCGCCACGTCGCGGCCGCTCTTCTTCCATTCCTCCGCCGCCATCAGCGGATCGAGGCCGAAAGACGTCTCGCTCATGCCATGCCTTTCATTTTCTCGAGATAACGCCGCCGATCGTGTGTCGGCGATCTGCCTGCGCCGAGCGCCACAGCAAGGTCGCTCAGGGAGGATAGATTGTGAACCGGACGGAATTCGTCAACATGCGGCAGCATGGCGCGAACGCCGCGAGCCCGCGGCTCGAAGCCATCGAAGCGCAGAAGCGGGTTCAGCCAGATCAGCCGCCGGCAGGATCGGTGTAGCCGGTCCATCTCTTCGGCCAGCAACTCGATGCCTTCCCGCTCCAACCCGTCGGTGATCAGCAGCACCAGGGCTCCCTGGCCGAGGACGCGGCGCGCCCACAACCGGTTGAATTCCTTCAGCGTTTCGCCGATGCGCGTGCCGCCGGACCAGTCCTTCACGGCGCTAGCACATTCGTCCAAGGCTTGGTCCGGATCCTTGTGGCGCATCTGCCGCGTGACGTTGGTGAGCCGCGTTCCAAAAAGGAATGTGTGAACGCGGCGCCTGCTTTCCGTCAGCACATGCAGGAAATGCAGGAAGATGCGGGTGTACTGGCTCATCGAGCCCGAAATATCCGCAAGCACCACCAAGGGCGGCTGGATTTCCTTCTGTTCGCGATAGCGCGGCAGGATCAGCGAGCCGCCGGTGCGCAGCGCCGAGCGCATCGTCGCCCGCGGATCGACCTGCCGGTGAACATGCGATTGCCTGAAGCGCCGCGTCGGCACGCTGTCGAGCGGCAGCTGCAGCCGGGCGAGTTCTTTTCTCGCCAACGCAATTTCCGCCGTCGACATCTGCGCGAAATCCATCCGGCGAAAGACTTCGTTGCCGGATGTGGTGAACCGCGCATCGATTTCGATATCCGGCTCATCGCGAGCTGGTCTATTGTCGCGCCGGTCGCCGAGAAGCGCATCGCTGGCACGCGTCTCACCCGCCTTCGCCTTTTCTTTTTCGCGATTGTCGGGCGTACGCGGCGACATCATCGCAATCATCTTCTCCACCAGATCGCGGGAGCGCCAGAAAAGTCTGAAGGTTTCGTCGAAAACAGGCTTGTCCTCGTGACGTTTGACGAAGACTGCAAAGAGCGCCGCGTGGAACTCCTCGCGCGAACCCATGCCGATTGCCTCGACCGCTTCGATGGCATCGACAATGGAACCCGGACCGATCTTGAGACCGGCCTTGCGAAGCGTCCGGGCAAAGAAAACGATATTGTCGGCAAAGCGCCCCTCGCCCAGCGGCAACGGCGGAACCGCGATACTGTCGTGCGGCGCTTGCGTTTCCATCTCTAGCCTGCGGCTCTCAACTCGTCTTTGACCTCGTTCAGCACCCGCAGGCCCTCGCCGCCCTGGATGCGCGCAATGTCGTCCTGATATTTCAAAAGTGTGCCGATCGTGTCGGAAATGGTCTCCGGATCAAGCGCCAGACGGTCAAGTTCGGTGAGAGCCGTCGCCCAGTCGATCGTCTCGGCCACCCCGGGATTCTTGAAGAGATCGAGCGTGCGCAGCTTCTGCACATAGGCGACGATCTGCTGCGACAGCGCCTCGTTGCAGCCCGGCACCTTCCGGTGGATGATTTCGAGTTCCTGCTCGGCTTCCGGATAATCAACCCAGTGATAGAGGCAGCGGCGCTTCAACGCATCGTGCACCTCGCGCGTCCGGTTGGTCGTGATGATGACGATCGGCGGCTCGGCAGCCTTGATGGTCCCGAGTTCGGGGATGGTCACCTGGAAATCCGAGAGCACTTCCAGCAGGAAGGCTTCGAAAGCTTCGTCGGTGCGATCGAGCTCGTCGATCAGGAAGACCGGCGCGCGACCGTCTGCGGACGAAAGCGCCTGCAACACCGGGCGGCGGATAAGGTAGCGCTCGGAAAAGATATCGGATTCGATGCGGCTGCGATCCGTCAACCCGGAAGCTTCCGCAAGCCGGATCTCCAGCATCTGCGCCGGATAGTTCCACTCGTAGACGGCGGATGCGATATCGAGGCCTTCGTAGCATTGCAGCCGGATCAGCGGCCGGTCGAGCGCTTTCGAAAGCACCTTTGCGATCTCGGTCTTCCCGACGCCGGCCTCTCCTTCGAGAAACAGCGGCCGTTTCATCTTCAGGGCGAGAAAGAGCACCGTCGCCAGCGACCGGCCCGCGAGATAATCCTCGCCTGCCAGCATGGCGATCGTCTCGTCGATAGACGCGGGCTGCTGCGGATGATCGGGCATATCTCCTCCCTTTTAGGGAGTTATAGCGCGTGGTAGTCCCGGTTCATATAGAGCAGAGCCGGCTTTGTTTCGTTGAAACGCACGGCCACGACCTCGCCGAAGATTATGTGGTGAGTCGACATCTCCTTGATTTCCATGACCTTGCAATCGAAGGAGGCGAGGGAATCCCAGAGCACGGGCGCGCCGGTGACCAGCTTCTCGAACCTGCCGCTCGCAAATCGCTCGTCATTGCTCATCGGCGCGCGTCCCGAAAAGGCGTCGGCGAGCGCCTGGTGATGCGCGCCAAGCGTATTCAGCGCAAAAATCCCGCTCTGGAAAAAAATGTCGTTCTTCGGGTTGCTGTTGTTGAGGCAGACGAGCACGCAGGCAGGATCGTCGGATACCGAGCAGGCAGCGGTGATCGTCACGCCGCGGCGTGTCTCGCCAAGCACCGTTGTCACAAGCTGCACATGACCGCCGAAACGGCTCATGGCATCGCGATAAAGCTGCGGATCGATCGGCTGCCTGTTCAACAAATGCGGTCTCCTGCGGCCGCGCCGCCTATTCTCGTGCCGCTAATATGGATGCCATCGGTTACCTTTTCTACAATGAAGCCGACGAAATGCGGCGCATTCCGCCTGTTTTTCTTTGACGATTGCCGCCGGGCAGCTAAAAGGGCATGGAGGGCGACAGGGAAACGGCGATTTTCATGAATATTCTGCGTGGCATAGCGGCTTTTTCGATGCTGTTTCTGGCAGCAGCCGCAAGCCATGCCACGGGTGTTACGATCGGCGTTGTCGCTCCCCAGGGCGGCAGCCTGCAGCAGCTCGGCGCGCAGGTTTTCGCCGGGGCGAACTATCAGATCACCAAGGATGGCAACACTGTCGTCGCGATCAATGAGCCCTGCGAGGAAAACAGTAGTGCCGCGATTGCCGATGCGCTGGTGAACGCCAAGGTGCAGGTCGCGATCGGTTTTCTCTGCAGCGAGACGCTGGAAAGCGTGCTGCCGAAGCTCAAGGATGCAAACATCCCGGCGATCACCGTCTCGGTGCGCGCCCGCATCCTGATGGAGGATGCATTGAAAAACGGCTGGCCGCTGTTTCGCCTGGCGCCAGCCGATGGCGCCGAAGCCGCACGCATCATCGAAGCGATCCTCAACGACTGGGAGGCAGCCCCGATGGCCCTCATAGAGGACGGCACCATCCATGGCCGCGAACTGACTGAGGCCGTCCGGAATGCACTTGAGGAAAAAGGGCTGAAGCCCGTCTTTACGGATACCTATCGGCCGGGTCAGGACCAGCAGATCGCCCTCGTCCGCCGCCTGAGGAAGGCCGGTGCCACCAAGGTTTTCATCGGTGGCGACCGCGCCGACGTCGCTGTTATCGCTCGAGACGCCGCAGCGGAGAAGATTCCGCTCGATATTCTGGGCGGAGATGCCATGCGGGCGGCAAACCAGCCGCTGCCGCTTCCAGACGGCGTGCGTGCGGTCACCATGCCGGAATTCGACACTTTGCGGCCCGCACAAGCCGCAGCGGCGGCATTGCGGGCGCAAGGCATCGAGCCTGAAGGCTATGTCCTGCAGGCAGCCGCAGCAGCAGCCATCGCGCAGCAGGCTGCAACGACTGCCACGGCGGAAGGAGAGACGGTGGCGGAAAAACTCGTCGGCACGACGTTCTCTACGCCCATCGGCGATCTGACGTTCACCGCCGGCCACGAGCTTTCGGAGAACCCTTACACGCTGCTGGAATGGCGCCGCGGCACGTTCGCCGCGCCCGGAGATTCGCCGGGGGATTAGAATGCCATTTACGCAGAGTTTACGGGTGCGCGCCATGCTGTTGCCCGTTCGCCCGTGTCCTGCTAAACCGCCGCGAATTCCCGAGGAGTGAGAAGTACCATGACCCTGCCAATCCGGATCGCCCCCTCCATCCTGGCTGCGGATTTTGCCAAGCTCGGACAGGAAGTGCGCGACGTCACGGCAGCAGGCGCCGACTGGATCCACCTCGACGTCATGGACGGCCATTTCGTGCCGAACATCTCCTTCGGCGCCGACGTCATCAAATCGTTGCGCTCCTATACGGACGCAACCTTCGACTGCCACCTGATGATCTCGCCGGCCGATCCCTATCTGGAAGCCTTCGCCAAGGCCGGCTGCGACCGCATCACGGTCCATGCCGAGGCAGGTCCGCATCTTCACCGCTCGCTGCAGACGATCCGCAATGTCGGCAAGAAGGCCGGCGTGACAATCAATCCGGCAACGCCGCTGTCGGCGATCGAAAATGTTCTCGACCACGTCGACCTCATCCTCATCATGTCGGTGAACCCCGGCTTCGGCGGCCAGAAATTCATTCCCGCGATGGCCGGGAAGATTGCAGCCGCGAAATCCCTGATCGGTGACAGGCCGATCGAGCTTGAGGTCGACGGCGGCGTCACGGTCGAGACCGCGCCGATCGTCGGCAAGGCGGGCGGCAATGTGCTCGTCGCTGGCTCGGCGATCTTCAAGGGCGGCTCGGTCGACGCCTACCGCAAGGCCATCAGCGACCTGCGAAGCGCTGCCGAGGCCGGGCGCGCATGAGACTACATCCCTGACGATGGAACGGATACGCGCTGCCAGACCACCCTATTTCGAGCTGTTTGGCGGCGCGGCGCTTTGGGGCCTCATGATGATGGCCTCGGCGATGACGACGCTTTACATGCGCAACCGTTTCGAGACGGGCCACGCGATCGAACTGGCGCGTCTCTATTTTGCGGGTGGACTTCTCTCCTGGCCCTTCGTGCTGCCGATTGCCCGCTTCTTTGCTTATCGGCGGCGGATCGAAACGCGCTTTGCCGCCTTCTTCGTCTGCCTGACGGCAGGCACGATGCTGATGACGGCATTTCTCTTTTCCATGGACTACCGCATTTTCTATTCGCGCTGGCACGCACCGTTCGGCAGCCTCATCTGGACCTATCAGCTCATTTTTACCGGCGCGAACGCCGTCTATCAGTTCCTCGTGCTCGGTCTGCGGCTCTTCTTGCCGTTTGGCCTGGTCTGCCTGCTTGTAACCAGCTACGTGCTTGCGAAACGCATGCGTTGAGATTACCGCGCGTCTTTGCTACAGGGGCGCCAGAAAGTCTTCCTCGCAACGAAAGCAGTGAGCCATGATCCCGCGTTACTCCCGCCCAGAGATGGTCGCCATCTGGTCGCCCGAAACCAAGTTCCGCATCTGGTTCGAGATCGAAGCGCATGCCTGCGACGCGCTGGCCGAACTCGGCGTCATTCCGAAGGACGCGGCAAAGACGATCTGGGAAAAGGGAGGGGCTGCCAAGTTCGACGTCGCCAGGATCGACGAGATCGAAGCCGTCACCAAACATGACGTCATCGCCTTCCTGACGCACCTTGCCGAATTCGTCGGGCCTGACAGCCGCTTCGTCCATCAGGGGATGACCTCGTCCGACGTGCTCGACACCACGCTCAACATCCAGCTGGTTCGCGCCGCCGACATTTTGCTTGCCGGCATGGACCGCGTGCTCGCCGCGCTCAAGACGCGTGCCTTCGAGCACAAGGACACGGTCCGCATCGGCCGCAGCCACGGTATCCACGCCGAGCCGACCACCATGGGGCTAACCCTCGCCCGCTTCTATGCCGAGATGAACCGCAACCGCGCGCGCCTCGTTGCGGCGCGCGCCGAGATTGCCACCGGTGCCATCTCCGGAGCAGTCGGCACCTTCGCCAATATCGACCCGCGCGTCGAGGAGCATGTCTGCGCCAAGCTCGGCCTCACGCCTGAGCCGGTTTCGACCCAGGTCATTCCGCGCGACCGCCATGCGATGTTCTTCGCCACGCTCGGCGTCATCGCCTCGTCGATCGAGAACGTTGCGATCGAAATCCGCCACATGCAGCGCACCGAGGTTCTGGAAGCCGAGGAATTCTTCTCGCCGGGCCAGAAGGGCTCGTCCGCTATGCCGCACAAGCGCAATCCGGTTCTCACCGAAAACCTGACCGGTCTTGCCCGCCTGGTGCGCATGTCAGTCGTTCCGGCACTGGAGAACGTCGCACTCTGGCACGAGCGCGATATCAGCCACTCGAGCGTCGAGCGCGCCATCGGCCCGGATACAACGATTACGCTGGATTTTGCCCTGAACCGCCTGGCCGGCGTCGTCGAAAAGCTCGTGATTTACCCCGAAAACATGGAGAAGAACCTCAACAAGTTCCGGGGCCTCGTCCATTCGCAGCGGGTTCTACTGGCCCTTACCCAGGCGGGCGTTTCCCGCGAGGACGCCTATCGCCTCGTGCAGCGCAACGCCATGAAGGTCTGGGAACAGGGCATGGACTTTCTCGAAGAACTGCTCGCCGACAAGGAAGTCCGTGCAGCACTGTCCGAAGAGGATCTCCGCGAGAAGTTCGACCTTGGCTACCATACCAAACATGTGGACACTATCTTCAAGCGCGTTTTCGGCTAACCACGGAGCGCTTTATTGCCGGTTTCCGGTATGTGAAACGATCGCGCTAACGATCTGCGGCCAGTCTTCTCTGTGAAGCTCATGACCGCCGCCCTCGACGCGTTGCAGCGTCGAGCCGGAAACCGATCGGACGAGAGCTTCGCCATGAGCGATTGGAAATATCGGGTCGGAAGTTCCATGAATGACGAGGAGCGGCACCGACAGGTCGGCCGCATTTTTGGGGCTAGCGTCGTCACCACCTTCGAGCAGGAAATGATTAGTCGCGCTTGCAAAGGAGCGCGCCCGATCCAGGTCCTGTTCTACTAGCCGTCGTGCAGCGCCGGCATCATGCGGATGCAACGTGCTGGCCACCATGCGCGCATCCCTTGTCATGAAGTCGAGGACGCTTGCGCGGTTGCTCCAGTCGACCGCCTCTGCCGTTGCCGCGTGCTCGCCATAGGCTTCCGTGAATGGCGGCAGACCGTTAATCCCCAGCGGACTGGAGCTGATTAATGTCAGCGTCTTGACGCGATCCGGATGGCCAAGCGTCACCCACTGAGCGATCATGCCGCCGAGCGACATCCCGACGAGATGGGCTGTTTCGATCCCATATCCGTCAAGGATCGCGATTGCATCTTCCGCCATATCAGCGAAGGTATAGCCCGGTTCGCCGGTTGGATAGGCCGTGGAGAGCCCGGTGTCCCGATTGTCGTAGCGGATCACGTACCGGCCGGAAGCTGCAATACGCTCGCAGAATTCGTCCGGCCACCATAGCATCGAAGCCATCGCGCCCATGATGAGCAGCACTGCAGGATTCGAATGATCGCCGAATGTTTCTGTCGCCAGTTTCACGTCTCCGCTGTTGATCGTCAATTTGGCCATGCTTGTTCCTTCTCGATTGGGAAGCCTTCCGCCCCGCACACTGCGTCTTCTGCTGGCTTCACGATGAGCTCACGAGCGGAGTGAGTGACGGCTGCTTTGCTGATAAGGATGTGATTGTATTTCACAACTGGTTGCAGATTAAAATCAAAATTGCGTGCATGCAACCGATTTTTATACGCATGCAACGGGATGAAGCAGGCGCGCCAACGACGTGAGAGGAACGGGAGATGTTTGTGATTTCCGAAGAAATCGCCCACACGGGAATATCTTATGGGCTGCTATGAGGGATACCCCCGCCAACCGCCACTTTCGATATTTCGGGGAACGCTGACGTCAGGGGGTGCCGTTTTCATTTCTGCTTTCGTGCTTTCGACGGCGCAGCGCGTTTACTGCCCGGCGATCTCCTGCCTTTTCTTCCACCAGCCTCCGATACCGAGCCGGCTTCCGTCGAGCCTTTCTCTTTGGCGGCCTTTGCCACCAACCGGTCCATGTGTTCCAGAGCCTCCTCGTCGAGATTTTCGATGCCGATGAAGCGGTTCTCGGCACGGCTGGTCAGGATGAGTTCGTCGAGCTTGGCCTGGATGGCGCGGGTATCGCGCGTCTGCGCGTTCTGCAGCACGAACACCATGAGGAAGGTCACGATCGTCGTGCCGGTATTGATGACCAGCTGCCATGTTTCCGAATAGTCGAAGAAAGGCCCTGCGACGGCCCAAACGATGACGGTCGCAAGCGCGAAGACGAAAATAGCCGGCTTGCCCGCCCATTCCGACACCGTGCTGGCGAAACGGGCAAAGACGTGCTGCGGCGTTGCCATGGCAACCTCCTTCAAAGGCATCGTCAGATTAACTTTGAAAGAGGTTGCAGGTTCCGCCCGCTTAACGCACAGACTGCAGCTCGCCTTATGCGGACGTGATCAGTTTTCTATAGAGATGCCATGTCGCGTGGCCGAGTATAGGCATCACCAGGGCCAGGCCGACGAACAGCGGGATCGTGCCCACGACGAGCGCCGCGGCAATGATCAAGCCCCACAGCATGACCGGCAGCGGATTGACGACAGTGGCGCGGATCGATGCCGCCATCGCAGCCACGAGCCCGACGTCGCGATCGAGAAGTAGAGGGAAAGTGACGACGGTCGTCGCCAGAACCACGATCGCGAAGACAAGCCCCAGCAGATTGCCCCAAACGATCAACTGCATGCCTTCGGGCGTGCCAAAAATCTGCGATGTGAACACCTCGATCGACCGTGGGAAAACGTCGCCGAACAGGCTCGTGTAGAGTGCCTGAGCGGCAACGAGCCAGACGACGAAGAAGCCAAACAGCAGCAACCCGCCGACGATGATGGACGGCAAGGCGGGCGACTGCCTGACTTCGAGCGCATGCGTCCACGACGTATCGAGACCGGCCTCGCGGCGGCGGCTGATTTCGTAGAGCCCGATGGCAGCGATCGGCCCGATCAGCGCGAAGCCGGACATCAGCGGAAAGATCATCGGCAACAGGTTGGCGCCCGATGACGCAAGGAAAAGGAAAATGCCGGCGATCGGATACATGAGGCATAAGAACACGTAGTGAGAAGGCTTTTCGCGAAAATCGTCCAGCCCCCGCCGGAGCGCGTCGAAGACGTCTGCGGTACTGATCTTGTTGACGGCAAGGCGCGCATAGCGCTCACCGGATCCTGTCATGACATGAAATGCCGGCATGGCTTTCTCCTCCGTAAGCCGATCGACCGGCGGCGGAAAAGTATCGGCAATGACGCAGCCGACACGAGAATCCGCAACCGGCAATGGCGCGATCATAACGAATTTCGCCGCCGTTGTCGCGCTTTCCCTTGACAGAGCGGCCAAGCTTTCTCACATCGGCGGCATCATGAAAGCTTCTGACCTCGATATTCTCATCATCCCCGGCTACACGAATTCCGGTCCCGACCACTGGCAGAGCCGCTGGGAAGCAAAGCTCAGCACGGCGCGGCGCGTCGAACAGGCCGAATGGTCGAAGCCGGTCCTCGACGATTGGGTCGCCCGCATCGCCGAGGAAGTGAACGCCTCCTCCCGCCCCGTTGTCCTTGTCGCCCACTCGCTTGGCATACCGTCGGCCATCCACGCGATCCCGCGTTTCAGGAAGAAGGTGGCCGGCGCCTTCTTCGTGGCGCCACCCGAGGTCGCCAACCCGAATATCCGCCCGAAGCATCTGATGACTTTCGGCCCCTACCCGCGCGAGCCACTGCCCTTCCCTGCGATCACGGTGGCAAGCCGCAACGATCCTTTCGGCAGCTATGAGCATGCCGACGACATCGCCGCAAGCTGGGGCTCGCTTCTGATCGACGCCGGCGAATCCGGCCATATCAATGCGGAGTCAGGTCACGGCCCCTGGCCCGAAGGCACGATGGTCTTCGCGCAATTCCTGAGCCGCCTGAAGCCTTAGGCTCTGGAAAACCGAAAGTTTTCCACGTCCTTCAGGCATTGCTTAACAGTTATTTTATTCAATAACTTCAAACTGCCTAGACGCGAATTGAGCGAGTGCGCAGTGAAGAATCGAAAACAGGTCAGCGCGATCGATACGGACGACAAGCTTGCGATGAAGCCGGCACCGGATGCCTCCGATCTGGCCGAGCGCGAGAGCCGTTGGAACTATGCGCTCGTTGGTTCCGGGCTCGGCGTCTGGGATCACAACAACCGGGCCGGGACCAAATACTACTCCGACACTTGGAAAGAAATCCGCGGCCTGGCTCCGGAGGAGGAAGCCGACGGGGACTATGAGGAATGGATCAAACTTCTTCATCCCGATGACCGGGATTTCGTCATTGAGGCCATCGGGAAACAGATCGCCGGCGACCCGGATCACCATGTTTTCGAATACCGGGAGCGCCACAGGGACGGCCATTGGGTCTGGATCGAATGCCGTGGCGCCTGTGTGGAGTGGGACGAAAACGGCGCGCCTGCGCGCATCGTCGGCACGGATACGGACATCACGGCCCGCAAGCGATCCGAGGAAATGCTCGAGCACCTATCGCGCAGGCTGGATCTCGCTCTCGAAATCTCGCGCATCGGCGTTTTTGAAGCCGATCTCGATGCCGGAACCGTCGAGTGGGACGACCGCTTGCTGGCGATGTACGGGCTTGAGGGCACGCCGCGCATAAAGCTCAGCGAAGCATGGGAGCAGGCGCTGCATCCGGACGACCGCGAAGGCACGCTGAAGAACCTGGAAATAAGTCTCGAAAAAGACCGCGGCCTGCTGCAAGAGTTCCGCATCATCCGCGGCGACGGCGCCGAACGCGTCATTCGCGCCCGCTCGGCTTTCTTCGTGGATGCCGACGGCAAGCGCAAGCTCATTGGCGCAAATTGGGATGTGACCGAAGAGGTCAGTCTTCGCAACGATCTGCAGAAGGCAAAGGATCTCGCGGAAGCCCGCAATCAGGAGCTCGAAGCCGCCAGGGAAAGCATCGAGCATCTGGCGCTTCACGACTATCTCACCGAGCTGCCAAACCGCCGCTATCTCGACCGCATGCTTGACGAGCGCTCCGCCGAATGCCGCGAGAATGGCCTGACGCTCGCAGTCCTGCATATCGACCTCGATCGCTTCAAGCAGATCAACGATACGCTCGGCCACCGCGCCGGCGATGCCATGCTGAAACATGTGGCCAGGGTGCTGAAAGAGAGCGTGCGCTCGAGCGATTTCGTTGCGCGCATCGGCGGCGACGAGTTCGTCGTACTCTGCACGATCGACAGCGCTCCGAAAAAGCTTTCCAACATGGCCGCCCGCATCATCCGCGAGCTGAGCAAGCCGGTCCGCTACGAAGGCCATGACTGCCGCTTCGGAGCCAGCATCGGCATCGCCGCCGACAGCGGCAGGGATCTCGATGCAAAGCAGTTGCTGCTCAATGCCGATATCGCGCTTTACCGCGCCAAGGGCGCAGGCCGCAACCGCCATGAATTCTTCTCGAGGGACGCCCGCCGCACCATCATTGCGGCAAAGCGCCTGTCGGATGAAATGCTGCTGGGACTGGAGCGCAACGAATTCATCCCCTTCTATCAATTGCAGTTCCATGCCCGGACCCTGGAGGTTGCCGGCGTAGAGACGCTGGCGCGCTGGCGGCATCCGGAGCACGGACTGCTGACACCCGGCCACTTCCTGACGATTGCCGAAGATCTCGACGTCGTCTCGGCGATCGACAGCCTGATCCTCGAAAAGGCGCTGGCCGATCGCGCCGCCTGGGCGAGAGACGGTTTTGTCGCACCGAAGCTTTCGGTGAATGTCTCGTCCAGGCGCTTGGCCGATCCGGGCCTTGGCAAGAAGCTGCGGGCGCAAAAAATCGAGCCGGGCATCCTCTCCTTCGAACTCCTGGAATCCATATCGCTTGACGATTGCGACGATGCCGTCCTGGCCAATCTCAGGCAGTTTCGCAAGCTCGGGATCGATATCGAGATCGATGACTTTGGTACAGGCCACGCCTCGATCGTCAGCTTACTCAAGCTCAGCCCGCGCACGCTGAAGATCGACCGGGAGCTGATCCGCATGCTGCCGCAGTCGGCCGAGCAGAGAAAGCTCGTCCGCTCCATCATCGATATCGGCCGTTCGCTGAACATCCTCGTCACGGCCGAGGGCGTCGAAAGCGTGGATCATGTCCGCGTCCTCGGCGATCTCGGCTGCGACATGCTGCAAGGTTATGCGCTGGCGCGGCCGATGCCGGCCATGCAGATTCCGGCTTTTGTACGCAACGCGGGCTGGCGGCGGCACGATGGCGGCGCCCGCGCCCTTCAGGGCGCTCTTCGCCACCAAATCAAAAGCAACCGCAGCAAATAAAGCTTGCATAAGCGGCCGCGCTGGCGGCAGCGATTCCACGGTGTCACAAAAACCTGTAAGCTTGTATCCAGAAAATCTTCGATTCTCTTGGGCCAAGTTCCTACATATTGGAATTGGGAGAAGGAGTGACAGGCGCATTGTGAAACTCTTTCTTTTCCTTTATGGGGACGCCACGAGGTCCATCCACTCGCGCTATCCCAAGAGCGCCAACGACAGAGAACAATTAAAATGAACCGTCGCCGCCGTATCTACGAGGGCAAGGCCAAGATTCTATATGAGGGACCGGAACCGGGCACGTTGATCCAGTTCTTCAAGGATGACGCCACGGCCTTCAACAAGAAGAAACACGAAGTCATTGATGGCAAGGGCGTTCTGAATAACCGCATTTCGGAATTCATCTTCAACCATCTGAACAAGATCGGCATCCCGACCCACTTCATCCGCCGCCTCAATATGCGCGAGCAGCTGATCCGGGAAGTAGAGATGATCCCACTCGAGATCGTCGTGCGCAATGTCGCCGCCGGTTCGCTGGCCAAGCGCCTCGGCATCGAGGAAGGCGTGGTCCTGCCGCGCTCGATCATCGAATTCTACTACAAGTCCGATGCCCTCGACGATCCGATGGTCTCGGAAGAGCACATCACCGCCTTCGGCTGGGCAAATCCTGCTGAACTCGACGACATCATGGCGCTCGCCATCCGTGTCAACGATTTTATGACGGGTCTCTTCCTCGGCGTCGGCATCCAGCTCGTCGATTTCAAGATCGAATGCGGCCGCCTGTTTGAAGGCGACATGATGCGCATCATCCTTGCCGACGAGATTTCGCCGGACTCCTGCCGCCTCTGGGATATTGAAACCCATGAGAAGATGGACAAGGACCGCTTCCGCCGTGATATGGGCGGGCTTCTTGAAGCCTATTCCGAAGTCGCGCGCCGCCTCGGCATTATCAACGAAAACGAGCCTGTGCGCGGCACCGGCCCCGTTTTGGTCAAGTAAGACGTTCTGGTCAAAGACAGGGAAGAAGAAGTGATCAAGGCTCGTGTAACCGTCACGCTGAAAAACGGCGTTCTCGATCCGCAGGGCAAGGCAATTGAGGGCGCGCTCGGCGGCCTCGGCTTCACAGGCATCGGCCACGTCCGCCAGGGCAAGGTCTTCGACCTCGAGCTCGAAAGCGCCGACAAGACGAAGGCTGAAGCCGACCTCAAGGCTATGTGCGAAAAACTCCTCGCAAACACGGTGATCGAGAATTATACTATTTCTCTCGACTGACGGTTGCGGAAAGTTGTGATGGTCGAGGTGAATCAAGAGCTCATGTATGAGCTGTTGAAAAAGATGCACCAGCGTATCGACTATGGTGTCCTTGCACGGCATGAAGACCGGCTGGAGCGCATTGAAAATCGTCTCGAACTTCGAGAATTGGCAGAAGCACAAGCAAGGTTTGAACCGCACCCATGAAATCAGCCGTCGTTCAACTTCCAGGCCTCAACCGCGATCGCGACATGATCGCAGCGCTGACGAAAATCTCCGGCCGCGCGCCCGTGACGATCTGGCAGACGGAAACCGATATTCCAGACGTCGATCTGATCGTCATCCCGGGCGGCTTTTCCTATGGCGACTATCTGCGCTGCGGCGCGATCGCGGCGCGTATGCCGGTAATGCAGGCGATCATCGCCAAGGCCCAAAAGGGCGTCAAGGTTCTGGGTGTCTGCAACGGCTTCCAGATTCTCGTCGAGGCCGGCCTGCTGCCTGGTGCGCTGATGCGCAACGCCTCACTGAGGTTCGTCTGCCGTGAGATCAAGCTTGAGGTCGCCAACGCCGACACCGATTTCACCCGCGCCTATGCCAAGGGCCAGGTCATACGCTGCCCGGTCGCCCACCATGACGGCAACTATTTCGCGGATGCCAAAACGCTGGCTGAGATCGAAGGCAATGGCCAGGTGGTTTTCCGTTATGCGGAAGGCACCAACCCAAATGGCTCGATCAACGACATTGCCGCGGTGATGAACGCCAGGGGCAATGTGCTCGGCATGATGCCGCATCCGGAAAACCTGATCGAGGCAGCCCACGGCGGCTCCGACGGCCGCGGGCTGTTTGCCTCTGCGCTCGACGTAATCGCTGCTTAACCTTCCCCGCGTAAGACGCACTCAACAGGTCCACCGGAGCAAGATTGATGCGCCTTTCCATGAACATTGCCGTGGTTGCGGCTGTCGGTGCGCTTTGCGTTCCAATCGCCTCGTGCCAGTCCAGGGCGCCGTCTCCCGGCCCGGATCGTAGCGCACTCTCCACCATGGAGCGCGTTGCCGTCGGCGCCAATTCGTGCTGGTTCAAGTCCGGCGATGCTGCGTTTTCAGCCTACCGCCTGGCGCCGGAACTCAACTCCTTTTCGGGCCGCCCGCGAATCCTGGTTGTCCACAAGAACAGCCCGGAAGGCAGGCCGCTGCTCGTCGTCCAGGCCGAAGGCAATCCCGCTCGCCTGCAAGCGTTCGGGCCGATGATGTCCGAGCCTGTTTCCACCCGCATTGCCGCGGACGTGACCCGTTGGTCTGGCGGCGGCAAAACCTGCCGCTGATCAATCCCAATAGCGTGACTTGCTGATTTCCTTCGCTGCATCGACGGGCGAAAGTCCGATATCGCGCAGCTGCCAATCCGCCATCTCCCGCAAGGCACGCCGGCTTTCGCGCTTCACGCTCCAGCAAGACAGCTTGTCGCGAATCCCGGCAAACAACCCCTGCGCCGGCACGGGTTGCATTTCGTACCGTTCACCGATGGAAACAATTGACACAATATGCTGATCGATCTTCTGAGTGATAGACATCGTCATGAAGGTCCGCTTCGTTACTGACGATTGTTTCATACGCTTGACAGACAAAGGGTGACAATCTATCGAATTGTTACCATGACAAATTGGCTTCCCGATCTTTCGCGCGGCTCCGGCCCGGTCTATATGCGCCTGGCGGACAGCATCGAATCCGCAATTGCCAGCGGCACCCTCCCCGCAGGCAGCAAACTGCCGCCGCAACGGAACCTTGCTTATGATATCGGCGTGACGATCGGCACGATCGGCCGGGCCTATGCCTTGGTCCATGAGCGCGGATTGGTGGCGGGCGAAGTCGGCCGCGGAACCTATGTGCTTGATCGCGCGGAGACGCCGCCAGGCGAACAGGCCGATCCACTGACGATTTCGCTTGGCGGTACACGCGTTCTAGACGCACCGTCAAACAAGATCCGCTTCGACACCACCGCGGCCCCCGATCTCGGCCAGGGCCGCATTATCGGCGAGATCCTCGCCGAAATCGGCGAACAGAACATTTCGGAAATATCCTCCTACTCCCGCAATTTTCCGCGAAACTGGTTCCAGGCGGGGCAGAAGTGGCTGGCGCGAAACGGCTGGACGCCGGAGACGGAGAATATCGTTCCGACGCTCGGCGCCCACGCGGCAGCTGTGTCGATCATCTCGGCTGTGTCCTCGCCTGGTGACAAGATCGTCTTCGAGAACCTGAGCTACACGCAGGTGAGCCGCAGCGCCCGCCTGTTGGGCCGGCGGACGATCACTGTCGATTCCGACGAGAATGGCGTCCTTCCCGATGATTTCGAACGGCTATGCCAGCAACAGCATCCTAAGCTCGCCTTTCTAATGCCTACCGCGCACAACCCGACGCTCGCAACCATGCCCCATGAGCGCCGCGTCGCGATTGCTGCAACGGCCCGCAGGCATGGTGTCTGGCTGATCGAGGACGACCTTTATGGCGGCATGACGGGCGACGGGATACCGTTGCTGGCATCGCTTGCGCCCGACCGCACCTTTCTCGTCAACGGGCTTTCGAAATCGGTCGCTGCCGGTGTCCGCGGCGGATGGGTCGCCTGCCCGCCGCATTTTGCCCAACGGATCAAGGTCACGCACAAGATGATCACGGGCGGATTGCCGTTCATTCTCGCGGAGACCTGCGCGCGCCTCGTCGAAAGCGGCAGCGCGCACGCCATGCGCAAGGCAAGCATCACCGAACTCGCCACACGCGAGCGGCTCGTCCGCGAATTGCTGAACGGGTTCGATTTCGAATCGCATCCGCACGTCCCCTTCCTGTGGCTGAAGCTGCCTGATCCATGGATGTCTGGCACCTTCAAGAACGCCGCGTTTCGGGATGGCGTGCTGGTGGACGATGAGGATGAATTCAAGGCCGCCCGCGCCGACAAGGTCTATCACCGCGTGCGCATCGGCTTCTCGTCGCCGAAGAGCAAGGACGCTCTTAAGAACGGCCTGATCATCTTGAGAAGCCTGCTTGAAGGCGGCGGCTCGGCCTATGTCGGCGAGATATGAGCCTGCGGGAATGAGTGTCCCGGAAGCCGAAGCATAAGACAGAGTGCTGGCTTGGCAGCGACTCATGCTACCAATTCTCCTGTTCTGCTGTTGGCGCGGAATAAGGAGGATACCGGATGACAGCCGGTGGCCGTGGGTTGATGCTACGTTCCTTGAGTATTCTGTTGGCGTCAATGATCGCCGACGTCTCGGACGTCTCAGCATCCGCGCATGCGGAGGATGGGATTTTTGACGAGCTGCGTTTTGGCGCCTCGGCCTCGGTCCAGAGCGGCGGAGAAAGGGAGGACGGCGTTTTCCCCGAAGTCACGATATTCTTCGATCCCTTCGGCTCCGATTCCGCCGCGGACTGGACACAGAAGCTGATACGCCCCCGCACCCATCTCGGCACCTCGATCGGGACCGGCGGCGAAGCGACACAGGTCTTCAGCGGCTTTTCCTGGACCGCCGATTTCAATGACAAGCTCTTTGCCGAAGCCGGCTTCGGCGGCCTAATCCACACCGGCAATCTCGATGACGAGGACGACAGGCCGGCGCTCGGCTGCCGTTTGCTGTTTCACGAATATATCGGCGTGGGCTACCGCTTCGACACCCACTGGAACGTCATGGCGCAGGTCCCGCCCACTCCTCCCATGCCAATCTTTGCGACGGTCCGAACGACGGCATGACGCGCGCAGGCGTCCAGATCGGGTATAAATTCTAGTCGAACGCCTGCCTTAAAGGCGCTTTGTCCGCTCTTTATTGACGGCGGGCATTTTCCTGTCGCGCGCCGCGCTTACATAGGCTAAAGACACCGAAAAACGCACAACGGCAGGGACTTTCGAGAGCTCATGACCATTTCCAATACCCGCCCAATCACCCCCGAACTCATCGCTAGCCACGGCCTGAAACCGGACGAATATCAGCGGATACTGGACCTGATCGGCCGCGAGCCGACCTTCACCGAGCTCGGCATCTTCTCCGCCATGTGGAACGAGCACTGCTCGTACAAATCCTCGAAGAAGTGGCTACGCACGCTTCCGACCAAGGGGCCGCGTGTCATCCAGGGACCGGGCGAGAACGCCGGCGTTGTCGATATCGACGACGGCGATTGCGTCGTCTTCAAGATGGAGAGCCACAACCACCCCTCCTATATCGAGCCATATCAGGGTGCTGCGACCGGCGTCGGCGGCATCCTGCGCGACGTCTTCACCATGGGTGCACGGCCGATCGCCGCGATGAATGCACTGCGCTTCGGCGAGACGGATCATCCGAAGACCCGCCACCTCGTCTCCGGCGTGGTTGCCGGCGTCGGCGGCTACGGCAATTCCTTCGGCGTTCCGACCGTCGGCGGCGAAGTCGAATTCGATGCCCGCTACAACGGCAACATCCTCGTCAACGCCTTTGCCGCAGGGCTTGCGAAATCGAACGCCATCTTCCTGTCGGAAGCCAAGGGTGTCGGCCTTCCGGTCGTCTATCTCGGCGCCAAGACCGGCCGCGACGGCGTCGGCGGCGCGACTATGGCATCGGCGGAGTTCGACGAGTCGATCGAGGAAAAGCGCCCGACCGTTCAGGTCGGAGACCCCTTCACAGAAAAGTGCCTCCTGGAAGCCTGCCTTGAGCTGATGCAGACCGGCGCCGTCATCGCCATCCAGGATATGGGCGCGGCCGGCCTCACCTGCTCGGCTGTCGAGATGGGCGCCAAGGGCGATCTCGGCATCCTGCTCGATCTGGACAAAGTTCCGGTCCGCGAAGAGCAGATGACCGCCTACGAGATGATGCTCTCGGAAAGCCAGGAGCGCATGCTCATGGTGCTCGAGCCGGACAAGGAAACGGTCGCCAAGGCGATCTTCGTCAAATGGGGCCTCGATTTCGCGATCGTCGGCAAGACGACCGACGACCTGCGTTTCCGCGTCGTGCACCAGGGCGAGGAAGTCGCCAACCTGCCGATCAAGGATCTCGGTGACCAAGCGCCGGAATATGACCGTCCCTGGCGGGAATCGGGCAAGCGCGCGCCGCTCCCGGCGGAGCTCGTTGCGGAGCCGGAAGACTATGGCGAGGTGCTGCTCACGCTCGTCGGTTCGCCGAACCAGTCCAGCCGCCGCTGGGTCTACGAGCAGTATGACACGCTGATCCAGGGCAATTCGCTGCAGCTTCCGGGCGGCGACGCTGGCGTCGTCCGCGTCGAGGGCCATCCGACCAAGGCGCTCGCCTTCTCGTCCGACGTCACGCCGCGTTATGTCGAAGCCGATCCGTTCGAGGGCGGTAAGCAGGCAGTTGCCGAGTGCTGGCGCAACATCACCGCGACGGGCGCGGAGCCGCTGGCTGCGACCGACAACCTCAATTTCGGCAATCCCGAGAAGCCGGAAATCATGGGCCAGTTCGTCGAAGCCGTGAAAGGCATCGGCGAAGCCTGCCGGGCGCTCGATTTCCCGATCGTTTCCGGCAACGTATCGCTCTACAACGAGACCAACGGCATCGCGATCCTGCCGACCCCGACGATCGCAGGCGTCGGACTGCTGCCCGATTGGCAGGCGATGGCCCGCATCGGCGGCGCATCCGAAGGCGACCAGCTGATCCTGGTCGGCGTCGACGGCAGTCACCTCGGCTCCTCGATCTACCTGCGCGATATCCTCGGCAGTAGCGATGGCCCGGCGCCGGACGTCGATCTCTTCGCCGAGCGCCGCAATGGCGAATTCGTTCGGTCCGCAATCCGCAACGGCCAGGTCACCGCCTGCCACGACATCTCGTCCGGCGGCCTGGCGCTGGCGCTCGCGGAAATGGCGATGGCATCGGATAAGGGCCTGATCGTGACGCTTGCCGAAGGCAAGGGTGCGCCGCACGCGCTCCTCTTCGGGGAAGATCAGGCACGCTACGTCATCGCGGTCAAACCGGATGTCGCCGATTTCGTCTGCGCCAATGCGGAAGGTGCCGGCGTGCCCTTCCGCCGCCTCGGCACGGTTGCCGGCAGCGATCTCGTGATCGACGATCTGTTGTCGCTCCCCATTCAGCAATTGCGCAACGCCCATGAATCGTGGTTCCCTGAATTCATGAACAGCGCAGAGGCACTTGCCGCTGCGGAATGATGGGCAAGGAGTAACGATCATGGCCATGAAACCCGGCGATATCGAAGACCTGATCAAGGCCGGGATACCCGGTGCTAAGGTGACGATCCGCGACCTTGCCGGCGACGGTGATCATTACGCCGCCGAAGTTGTGGCCGAAGCCTTCCGAGGCAAGAGCCGCGTGCAGCAGCACCAGATGGTGTATGAGGCTCTCAAAGGAAACATGGGCGGCATCCTGCACGCCCTGGCCCTGCAGACATCCGCCCCCGAGTGATCTTCGAGATTACAATGCCCGGTCACAAGCCGGGCATTTCTTTCAATCCACCGTCGGGGAAAAGACCGGCGGGCACGGGACCCGCCGTCAGCAGCGTGAAATCGAAGGGCCCCCGCAAATCCGGCCCCAGCACGTATTGCCGGTGCACGCGCAGAAAATCCAGTTTGATCTTTTTGTAGTGTTCCGGCGTCAGCATCTGCTTGACGCGGATGAACTGCACCTTCGCCTGCGGCGCATTCCGATGCCCCGAGGCCGCCACGACCGGCACCTTGTAGAAATGGATCGCGTCTGTCAGGCAGTGCACGTCGAGCCAGAAGACGGATCGGCAACGCGCGATCAGCGCGACACGCGCCCGCAATGCTTTTGCGGATGACAGCAGCGCGCATTGCAGCACCGCCGAACCGAGCGAAGCAAAGGTGACCTTCTTGCCGTCGAAGAGCGCCGGCTCCTTTTCAAGCAGCGAGCCGACGACATGCGCGGCAACGCTCGATCCCATGCTGTGCGAGGAGATCACATATTCGTCGGCATCCTCCTGCAGCGCCTCGCGCACGGCCGATGAACAGCGCTCCAGCCACGCGGTAAACTTGGGGCGATCCATACGCCCGAGTGCAACCGCCATTTCCCAGTCCGCGAAGAGATGCAGGGTGTAGAAGCGTTCGGCGAATGGCAAGAAGATATAAGTGAAAAAGACAGCAGCTGCCGGAAGGCTCCAGACCAGATGCCAAACCTCAAGGCTGAAGCCCATCGGCGCCGCCGCGATCGTGGCCGCCAGCATAAGGCCGAGCAGCATCAGCAGGAAGGGAAAGATGAAGAAAAGGCCAAAGCGCCAGGCATGGCGGAAATAGCCGTTCAATCCCCCGTCCACGATGATGCGGCCACAGGCGGCAAAGCCGTCGAGAATGCGCTTCGCCGCCGGTTTGGCACTAAGATGCCGCACCAGCACGTCGTGATCGAAAACATGAACCCTGCTTGCCGTCTGCCAGAGATCGGAGGCTGCGTGTACATCGAATTTCGCAAACCCGTCGCAATCGTCTATTTCGCCTATCTGCGCCTCGAAGCCCCAAACCTTTCCGCTCTGTCTGGCGGTTCGCTCGTAGCGCGCCCGGTGCGCCTTCCCGTCCAGCGGCTCGAAACCCGGGAAGTGAAGCACCACCCTCTTGCTGATCAAATTCATAAATATATCTTTCCAGCGAGTCCGCGCCGCCAACTTGCAAATCGCGCATGCATGGGAAATGTGGCGGAAAAAGCTCGCGTGCCATTGAAGAGCGCTTGCTAACCGAAAGCATCCGGAATTCAATAGCCTCGGAGCGTTTTTGTGCGGGAGGGGCCGATGGCCGATATCGTGAAGGAACTCGTCAGCGGCGTGGTCGAAAGTGTGCTTAAGGAAATCCTCAAGAAGACGGCGGGCCGCACCACGACCAAGCGAAAGAAGCGCCAGACCCGCTCGGCCGCGACCGGCCGCTTCACCCGCAAGGCTTCGACCGCAAGCAAACCTGCCAGGAAGCAGGTCAGCAAACGCCGCACCGTCGCGACCCGCAGCAGGCAGCGCGGCCGCTAGTTTTTTCAACATTGCGCATCGGGTAGCATGCTTATCTTTTTTTGGTTTTGGCGGCTGGAATTTGAGCCGTCACATGCTATTTAAGGCTAACGATTGAAACGGCGGGCCTTTAACCTGCCTGTTGAAAGGATTGGGTCTCATGAGCGGTATCAACGAATTCATCGACAACGAAGTCAAGACGAACGACGTCGTCCTTTTCATGAAGGGCACGCCGCAGTTTCCGCAGTGCGGTTTTTCCGGCCAAGTCGTCCAGATCCTCGATTACCTCGGCGTCGACTACAAGGGCATTGACGTGCTCGCCGATTCGGAAATCCGCCAGGGCATCAAGGATTATTCGAATTGGCCGACGATCCCGCAGCTTTACGTGAAGGGCGAGTTCATCGGCGGCTGTGACATCGTGCGGGAAATGTTCCAGGCCGGCGAGTTGCAGCAGCACTTCCAGGAAAGCGGCGTCACGGTTCGCGCCGCCTGACAGGTCACCGGGCGTCCGCCCGGTTTCCAAATCTGTTCTAATTCGAGTTCGAGGCGCTGTGCTGAACAGCGCCTTGACCTGTTTATGGGATTTTCATCGTGACAGATTCATCTCAAGCCGTGTCCGCGGGCCAAATGCCCATGGGCAAGCGTGAATTCATCGCGCTCGCCGCATTTTTGATGGCAACCAATTCGCTGGCAATCGATATCATGCTGCCGGCTCTGCAACAGATCGGCGCCAATCTCGGCGTCGAAAGCGAAAACCACCGGCAATTCGTCGTCTCGACCTATCTTCTTGGCTTCGGCGCCGCTCAGCTCTTCTACGGGCCGATTTCCGACCGCTTCGGCCGCCGCTTGCCGCTTCTCGTTGGTCTGGGGATTTATATCGCGTCCGCGATCGGAATCGTTTTCATACCCTCATTTGCCGGCTTGCTCGTGCTGCGTTTCATTCAGGGCATCGGCTCGGCCGCAACGCGCGTCATCACCATTTCGATCGTCCGCGACATCTACGGTGGCCGGCAGATGGCCGAAGTTATGTCTCTGATCATGATGGTGTTCATGATCGTACCGGTCATTGCGCCAGGCAGCGGCCAGATCATCATGCTCTTTGCCAGCTGGCATATGATCTTCGTCTTCATAGCCGCAATGGGGGCGGCAATCGCTGCATGGACCTTCTATCGCCTGCCAGAAACGCTCGATCCGCGCAACGTTCGGCCATTCACGGCGCGCTCGATCCTCGGCGGCTTCAAGCTCGTTCTGACGAACCGCATTGCGCTCTGTTACACGCTTGCCACCACCTTCATCTTCGGCTCCCTGTTCGGCTTCATCAACTCTGCGCAGCAGATCTATGTCGGCATCTACGATCTCGGCGTCTATTTTCCCTTCGCCTTCGCCGCCGTCGCGATCTTCATGTCCATTGCCTCGTTCCTCAACTCGCGCTTCGTCGGCAAGTTCGGCATGCGGCGGCTGTCGCATGGATCGCTGCTCGGCTTCCTCGCCGTCAACACGCTTTGGATGATCGTGCAAGTCGTTGGCCCGCAACCGATGCCCTTCTTCCTTTTCATCGGCTTCTTCGGCATTGCGATGTTCCAGTTCGGCTGGATCGGCTCGAACTTCAACTCGCTCGCCATGGAGCCGCTCGGCCACGTGGCGGGCACCGCCTCCTCCGTGCTCGGCTTCATGAGCACGATCGGCGGCGCCCTCATCGGCGCGGCCATCGGCCAGGCCTTCGACGGCACCGCGCTGCCCATGGTCTCCGGCTACTTCGCCGTGTCGATCATCGGACTGGTCTTCGTCCTGATCGCCGAGAAGGGCCGCCTGTTTCAACCCCACAATCCGCGTGTCTGAGCGGGCCGTTTTTTTACTATTTTACATTGATCGGATTTGAAGAATGACCGCGCATAAACCGCACGCCGAAAACCAGGGCTCCAGCCGCATCGGCATGGGCTTCACCGAATTCGTCATCACCATCGCCATCATGACCGCCAGTATCGCCATGGCGATCGACAGCATGTTACCCGCCCTGCCCGCCATTGGCCGCTCGCTGAGCGTGACGACGACCAATGATGCGCAGCTCGTCATCGGCGTGTTTTTCTTCGGTTTCGGCGTCTCACAGATCGTCTTCGGCAGTCTTTCCGACACCTTCGGCCGCCGCCGCATCCTGCTTGGCGGTCTTGCCGTTTATGTGCTGGCGATGTTCGGCGCCGCACTGACCGGCAGCTTCGAGATGCTGCTCGTGATGCGCTTCGTCCAGGGCATCGGCGGCGCGGCCGTCCGCATCACCACGATGGCGATCGTCCGCGACTGTTTCGGCGGCCGCGAAATGGCCCGCGTCATGTCCTATGTGATGATCGTTTTCATGATCGTCCCGATCGTCGCGCCTTCCGTCGGCCAGCTGATCATCAGCTACGCCGACTGGCACTGGATTTTCATCCTGCTCGGTGTCGTCGGCTCGATCCTCTTCCTCTGGGCGCTGACGCGACTGAAGGAGTCGCTGCCGGCCGACGAGCGTATCCCGCTCTCCGTCGGTTCGATCGTCGATGGCTTCAGGACCGTTCTCACGAACCGCATCACCTGCGGTTACATGATCGGGCTCACGATGTTCACGGGCGTGATCAGCGCCTACGTCATCTCCGTCCAGCAGGTCTTCGGCGAGGTCTACGGCCTCGGCGATTGGCTGCCAATCGCTTTTGCGGCAACGGCAGGCGGCATCGCGGTCGCGAACTTCGCCAACGGCTTCTTCGTTCGTACATTCGGCATGCGCCGCATCTCGCACACGGCCATGATCCTCTTCACAGTGATTTCGGCATTCGGCTACGTCATGGCGCTCGGTGGAAGTGTCAATTTCGCGCTGGACTATGCGCTGTTTTCGATTCTGCTGATGATGTTTGCGGTGATCGCCACGAACTTCACCGCAATCAGCCTGGAGCCGATGGGCAATCTCGCAGGCACGGCGACCGCCATCACCGGGTTCGTGTCGACGTCCGTCGGCGCACTGCTCGGCGGCGCCGTCGGCCAGCTCTTCAACGGCACTGTCCAGCCGCTCTTTGCCGGCTTTGCAGTCTTCGGCGCCGTCAGCATCGTTGCGACGCTTTGGGCCGAAAACGGCAAGCTCTTCACCCATCCGGGCGACAGTCCCCAACTCGACCCGGGTGCTGCGCATTTCTGATGGAGCAAGCGCCTTCGTTCCGGCGGGAGGCGCTGCGGACCTGGCCTGGGTCGCGGTTGCAGGCTGCGCGATGAGGCGAGCTGCGACCACAGCTTGTTGCGCTTTCCGATCATATGCAACCTTATAGAAAGTCCTGCACATTTGATGATTGCAGGTTAGTGCAAAAGGCTGAATTGCAATCAGCCTGAAAACATCGCCTCATAGGATGGGGGATTTTAACACCACCAATCAAACTTCAAGCCCGGTCGGGGCATGCGGTTCTGTTGCGACGGTCCTGGGATATGCGGATCATAGTCATAAATGACGTATCGGTCGTGCGCGGCGGCGCAACAAAGGTAGCCATTCAGTGCCTGCGGACACGCCGCAGCGCTGGCTTCGATTGCACATGCATGGAAACCTACCTAAAGCCGGGTCCTTTCCGGCATTTCACCAGATTGCGCACACCCACGGAACCGTTGACGCGGCTGTCAACTGAACCCTGGCGCAGAGAGCGCATCGTCTTCCTCGGACGGATGACCTGGGAGAAAAGTCTACGTACGCTCGGTAGCGGGATTCCCGTAATCGTCAGCAGCAACGCCCTCATTGCCGAAGAGATTGAAGGCAATGGCGCGGGCCTCGTCTTCAAGAGCGGAGACGCGGGCTCGCTCGCTGAGGCACTGGTGAGAATCAAGAGCGATAGCTCTTGTGAAAAGGCTGGCCGAAGGCGCACGGGCTTTCGGCAAGAAAGTCGCACCAAGCCGACAGGATTGTGAGCGTCGATTGATTGGCATCTATACCGGCGAAGCCGCCCTTGTGACGGTTTAGGAGGATCATGGCGCGTGCACTTGTGACAGGCGGATGCGGTTTTGTCGGCCGGCATCTTTGTGATCGGCTTCTTGCTGAGGGACTGGACATTGTATGCGTTGACTCGCTGAAACCGAGGACAGGCGCAAAGCACCCGGCTCTTTGGAGGCGCCCAAGCGAGCATTTCATCTTCCTTGAGGAGGATTGCAGATCATTCTTCGAAACCTCCTCCGAACGTTTCGACTACGTCTTTCATCTTGCCGCCCTCGTCGGCGGACGAATCACGCTTGAAAACGAAACGCTTCTCGTCGCCGAGGACCTGTCGGTCGATGCCGCGCTGTGGCGATGGGCGGGCTGTAACAAGCCCGGGAACGTTGTTTATTTCAGCTCCAGCGCAGCGTATCCGGTGGCGTTTCAAACCGAGGAAATGCAGACACCGCTTTCGGAGGAGATGATTTCGTTCGAACGGTCGCTTGGCGTTCCGGATCTGAGCTATGGTTGGACTAAGCTGACTGGCGAGTACCTCATGAAGCTCTATGTCGAGCGATACGGCGGCCGGGCCATCGCGTATCGGCCATTCAGCGGCTACGGCGAAGATCAAGATATCGCCTACCCGTTCCCAGCAATCTGCCAGAGACTGGTCAAGGAATGGGGAGCAGCCGAGGTCTCCGTTTGGGGCTCTGGCCGTCAGCGCCGCGACTTCATTCACATTGCCGATTGTATCGACTTCATCTGGCAAACCGTGCACCGGCTGCCAACGGGAACAAGCATGAACCTTTCGACCGGCGGCACGACGTCCTTCATCGAGCTCGCAGGCCTGATCAGCCAAGAATTGGGCTGGTCGCCGGAAATCGCCGGAACGACCAGCCGTCCCGAAGGTGTGTTTTTCCGGTGTGGCGACACTGCTCTTCAACAGCGCTTCGGGCTCGCTCCACGAATCAGTCTTCAAGAAGGTGTCAGGCGCTCACTGGACTATCTCCGCATTGAGGCAGCCGCTTACATCTGAGAATGAACGCTGAGCCCTGCTGGTATGCTTCAGACGACGTATTCCAGGTGCGCCTCGCTGGCCGCGACCAGGAACTTCTTGCGTACTTCTTCTGGAGGTATGGCGCCGTTGAAGGCGTCAAGACAGGTCACCTCGGCACGATAGAGCGCCGGACCATCATGGATCGGCCATTCCATGACCATCAGCTTATAGGCATCGTGAACCGTCCTGACGACGCGATAGCGTCCGCCAAGTTTGATCCTGACGGGCGGGAATTTCCGGATATCCTTTTTCTCCATGACGCTATACCTCACGCAAAACATTCCGCTCAACGAATCACCGGGCGATTCGTTCCGGCGGAACCGCTCGGGAACCCCGAGCAATTTCACCGCACAACGGCACGTCGTTCACGGCAATACGGGTATTCTCCATGGTGTTTTGTTCATCTGGCGTTCATATTTCTTGTGGCCATCGCCCTTTCGGGCTAATCTGTCCTGGCAACGATGGAGCAAGAGATGATCAAGACCACCGTCGCGGCTTCTGTATTTGCCGCTTATGCCTTTGCGATGTTCGCAATCGCATCCCTCCCGCAAAACTCGCCCAGCATTCCGGTCGACCGGATCACGACAAGTTCAACGAACTAAGCCAAGGCTAACACGAAAACCCCGCTCGGAAGCGGGGCGGTATCGTGATCAAAACGGCTTGGGAGGAAATATGCATTTCTCCCTATATGTCGGGCATGGATCGAGGCTTGCGACCTCAATCCTCAGAGCGTGAAAACTTCCCGCCGCAGCAGTTCCCATGACGCCTTGTCCGGAGCGACCAGCAAGCCGCCGCCGACGTGGTGCGGCAGGTAGGGCGAGCCATCGAAACGCGCCGCATGGGCGCCCGCCTCCTGGCAGATCAGCGTTCCTGCCAGATGGTCCCAGGGCATCAGCTTGTTGTACATCAGATAGTGCACGTGGCCTGACGCGAATGTCCGGTATTCATGCGCAGCGCAACGGTAATTTACGAGGAAGCGGACCTTCGCAAGATTTGCGAGAATTTCCGGCCGCTTTTCCTTGGGCAGATATCCGGTGGACGCCATGCCGACCATCTGTTCTAAAGCCACCGGCGTGGCAACCGACAGCCGTTCCGCCTCGCCCTCCGGCCGCCGCAGCCAGGCGCCGCCGCCCTTCTCCGCCATCACCCAGTCGTCGCCCATCGGGTCGTATATGATGCCGGCGACAGTTTCGCCCTTCGACACGACCGAAGCCATGACGCCGAAGGCGGGAATGCCGGAAGCGAAATTGAAGGTGCCGTCGACCGGATCGACGACGATCGCGAGATCCGCTCCCTGCAACTTGCCGAGCAGCGCAGGGTCGGCCGCAACCGACTCCTCGCCGATGAAGACCGCGTCAGGCCAGCGCTTGGCCACCTCTGCCTTCATCATCCGCTCAGCCTGCTCGTCGGCTTCTGTCACCAGATCGGTCGCCTCGGTCTTGATCCGTACGTCGCCGCTGCCGAGACGCCGGAAACGCGGCAGTATCTCGGCCTTCGCCGCCCGCCTGAGGAGATCGGAGAGCGCCGTCACATCAACTGTCGAAGTCATGGCATGTCCTTGCTTTAGAGCGTTTCGCCCAGTTACACGCTTGCCGGTGACGGTCCCGCGACCATCAGGCTGGAAAAATCGAAGAGCTTCGGATCGAGCAGGTGCGAGGGGTTCACATGCGCGAGCGCCCGCAGCATCGTGTCCTTGCGGCCAGGCATGCGCCGCTCGATATCTGCAAGCATATCCTTCATCGCATTGCGCTGCAGGCCGTCCTGTGAGCCGCAGAGGTCGCAAGGGATGATCGGAAACTGCATGGCAGCCGCAAACTTCGCCATGTCGTCCTCGGCGCAATAGGCAAGCGGCCTGAGCACCATCAGGTTACCCTCGTCATTGAGCAGCTTCGCCGGCATGGAGGCAAGGCGCCCTCCATGGAAGAAGTTCATGAAGAAAGTCTCGAGAATGTCCTCTCGGTGATGGCCGAGCACCAAGGCGTCGCAGCCCTCCTCCCGCGCGATGCGATAGAGATTGCCGCGGCGAAGACGGGAACAGAGCGAGCAATAGGTGGCCCCCTCCGCCACCTTCTCCTTCACGATCGAATAGGTATCCCGATATTCGACGCGATGCTTCACACCGATCTTCGTCAGGTAATCCGGCAGGATATGTTTCGGAAAGTTCGGCTGGCCCTGATCGAGATTGCAGGCGATCAGCTCGACCGACAGCAGTCCACGCCATTGCAGGTCGAGCAGCAGCGCCAGCAGCCCGTAGGAATCCTTGCCACCCGAAACGCCGATCAGCCACCGCTTCTGGCCCTTCAGCATATCGAAATCGTCGAAGGCCTGGCGCACCTGCCGCAGCAAGCGCTTGCGCAGTTTGTTGAACGACACGGAGCGCGGCGCATCCGCAAACAGCGCATGGCCGATCACGCCGTCTTCCGCGGCTTCCTTGAATGCCTCATCAATGTTGGCTGCGATATTCATCGTCCCATCCAATCCAACGGACTCTGCCTTAGCAGAAAGCCGGGTTTCAACGAAGCGTCAATCGCCGAAAACCGACCAGCCGGTGCGCGCTGCGAGCATCTCCAGCGCCACGGCCCCGAGCTGCGAATTGCCAACCTTGTTCAAGCCCGGCGACCAGGCGGCGATCGAGGCGATCCCCGGAGCAACGGCGAAGATGCCGCCGCCGACGCCGCTCTTGCCGGGCAGGCCGACATGATAGGCAAAGTCGCCCGATCCGTCATAATGGCCGCAGGTGAGCATCAGCGCGTTGATGCGCCGCGCCCGCTTCGGCGAAACGACCGAATGGCCTGTCATGGGATTGCTGCCGCGTGCCGCAAGGAAGAGCCCCGCCCGCGCCAGCTGCTCGCAGCTCATCGACAGCGCGCACTGGTGGAAATAGACGCCGAGCACGTGTTCGACGGGATGGTCGATGTTTTTGTAAGCACGCATGAAACTGGCGAGTGCGAAATTCCGGTATCCTGTCTGCGTTTCGGAGCGCGCCACCTTGTCGTCGATGGTTATGGATTCATCGTCCGCCAGATAGCGAACAAAGCGCAGCAGTTCGCCGATCGCCTCGCGCGGCGCATGACCGGCCATCACGACGTCGGTAACAGCGATCGCGCCGGCATTGATGAAGGGATTGCGCGGGATTCCGTGCTCATGTTCGAGCTGGACGATGGAATTGAAGGCGGAACCAGACGGTTCGCGCCCGACCCGCTTCCAGAGGCCCTCGCCGACCTTGCCGAGCGCCAAGGTCAGCATGAAGACCTTGGAAATACTCTGGATGGAGAAAGGAACCGCGGCATCGCCGACGGTGTAGACCCTGCCGTCGACGGTGACGACCGCCATGCCGAACTGGTTCGGATCGATCTTGGCAAGCTCAGGGATATAGTCCGCGATCCTGCCCTCGCCGATACGGGGCGTCAGCTCCTTGTAGATGCTGTCGAGGACGGCCTGCAAATCCACCATGGCTTCTCTCCAGAGAACAAAAAAGCCGCCCAGGAGGCGGCTTTTCCGTATGCGAAAACGCCTCTCGCCAATTAGCGAGAATAGAATTCGACCACCAGATGCGGCTCCATGACGACCGGATACGGAACGTCGGAGAGCGAAGGAACGCGTGCGAAGGTCGCAACCATCTTGTTGTGATCAGCTTCGATGTATTCCGGAACGTCGCGTTCGGCGAGGCTGATGGATTCCAGAACCGTAACGAGCTGCTTCGACTTCTGGCGAACTTCGATGACGTCGCCGGCCTTGCAACGGTAAGAACCGATGTTGACGCGGACGCCGTTCACGGTCACGTGGCCGTGGTTCACGAACTGGCGGGCAGCGAAAACGGTCGGAACGAACTTGGCGCGATAGACGATCGCGTCGAGACGGGACTCCAGAAGACCGATCAGGTTTTCCGAGGTGTCACCCTTGCGGCGGTTGGCTTCGTCGAAGATCGCACGGAACTGCTTTTCGCGCAGGTCGCCGTAATAGCCCTTCAGCTTCTGCTTGGCGCGCAACTGCACACCGAAGTCGGAAAGCTTGCCCTTGCGGCGCTGACCATGCTGGCCCGGGCCGTATTCGCGGCGGTTCACCGGGGACTTCGGACGGCCCCAGATGTTTTCGCCCATACGGCGGTCAATCTTGTACTTGGACGATTCGCGCTTGCTCATCGTATTTCCTTTCAGAATGTTAGGGCGGTTTGTTGCCAAACCGCGCGAAGGAAACACGCCCTCCTTTGGCTTTCTTCCGAAAGCCCGACAGGACCATCCTATTACGCGAACAGGACAAATCCACGGGACATGTCAAATGAAACACCGGACATTGCTGCCCGGCGTTCGGGCGGTCTTTAGGGGCTCGTCATGAAAATGTCAACAGCGGAGCGCGTTGAGAGATATCGCGTTTATCGCCATATCGAAAACAAATGATCCAACGGGGCGGGCGATTACACCTGAATTTGTCAACGAACTTCGCGACGAATATCCGTGATGTTCCTTCTCGACGTAAACGTTCTCATCGCTCTGTTCTCGTGACGACCGAGCTCATCGAGCGCAGCGCAGCGTTCCCTCCGAGAGCAGCTCACTGACATCTATCTGTTGGTATGGGCAAGGCCGCACGACGGAAAATTCGCGACTTTCGACCGTCGGATACCTGCGTCGCTTGTGGTTGATGGCAAAGCAACGCTCTACCTTTTCGAGACATAAGCTTATTCGGCCGCTTGTGGCGCATCGCCTTCATCGGGCGCATTTGCATCGCCTGGCGCCGTCTGGCAGTTCATGTCCGGGAAAGCCACTACGCGCTTTCCGGTGAAGTCCGTGTGCACCACGACGGTGCCCTGCTCCTCGAAATATCCGAGGAGACGCCTGGCCCGGCGCGCCGAATGCGTACCGTAGGCGCGGGCTATCCGGGCGTCGGACGGGCAAGGCTCGCCGCAGACCGCAGCCTTGGCCAGCATCAGGAATACGCCCTGCAGGTCGTCGGTCACACCGGCTGACAACGAAAGTGCCGCCGCCCAGACTTCGGTCCCGGCCGTTGCGGCATCGACGCCAGAGCGCGAGATGGCCACGCGCCGGCGGAACTCCGGCAGCGACATCGGCGGCCCGGGCACGCGGCGCATGCGCAGACGCACCAGGAATTCCTGGTAGAGCACCGAATCCGTCCGGAAACCTGAACCCGGATCGTCGAGGATTTCGGAAAGTACGGCCGCAAGCCGTTCCTCGCGCTCCTCAGCGGAAAGTTCCGGCTGGCTTGCGCGCGCCTCCGCGGGCGCGGCGGTCGCTGCAGGCGCCGAGCGTGAAAGCTCTGCCAGAATGTCCGTCGTCGGCCGTGGCGCCGGCGGCGCGCGGCGCATGATTGGGCGCTGGAATTCCTCGGGATCGGGCGTGAAGATCAGGTCCTCGACATCCTGCGGCGCGTCCGGCAGCGGCATCAGTTTGGGGCTTGACGAGCGCGCCGACGTCTCCACGGCACCGATCTGGATCGGCAGCGGGCGGCGCGACAAGGCCGGTCCAAGCGCCACGAAGTTGCCGCGCCTCAGGTCGCGGAACATTTCTGCCTGGCGCCGGTCCATGCCGAGCAAGTCGGCGGCACGCGCCATGTCGATATCGAGGAAAGTGCGGCCCATCAGAAAGTTCGAGGCTTCCGCCGCAACGTTCTTCGCAAGCTTCGCCAGCCGCTGCGTGGCGATCACGCCCGCCAGCCCGCGTTTGCGGCCGCGGCACATCAGGTTCGTCATGGCGCCCAGCGACATCTTTCGGGCATCTTCGGAAACATCGCCGCCGACCGACGGGGCAAACATCTGCGCCTCGTCGACAACGACGAGCACGGGATACCAGTATTCGCGATCGGCATCGAACATGCCGTTGAGGAAGGCGGCCGCCGCGCGCATCTGCTGCTCGATGTCGAGGCCCTCCAGCGTCAATACGCAAGAGACACGGTGCTGGCGGATACGGTTGGCAATGCCTGCAAGCTCCGCCTCCGTCCGTTCGCCATCGACGACGACATGGCCAAAGCGGTCGCTGAGCGTAACGAAGTCGCCTTCCGGATCGATGATGACCTGCTGGACCCACTGCGCGGACTGTTCAAGCAGCCGTCGCAGGAGATGCGACTTGCCGGAGCCGGAATTGCCCTGCACAAGAAGGCGGGTCGCCAGCAGCTCCTCGATATCGAGCGTCGCCGGGGTGTTCCCTGACGCCATTCCCATATCGATACCAACCTGCAATGCAATGACCTATTCAGATGAGACTCAATGATGCGAAGCGCCATTGTCCTGAAACGGCGCGCTTCCGTCTATCAAAGATTTCCGGGCATTTCGCCCACCCGTTTGCAAAACCCACAGCGAATGCGGACAGTTGCGGCGGCCTAGCGCTCATCGCCGCGCCGGCTTCCTGCGTTGCGCATGCGCCCACGCCATGCGCAACGCATTCTCGAGCTCCTCCTCGCCCAGCTGCGACAGATCGGCAGTCGTCCAGCCCCGCCTGCCCCAGGCATTCGGCACCGGCGAAAAGGCATCCGCCAGCATCATGCATTTGAACTGCTGTTCGTCAGGCGTGAAATTGAAGTTTGCCGTCCGGCCATCGGCGGCGAGCGTGACGTAGATCCGCGCGACCCTGAATGCCATGCGGTCGAAATGCGGGGCCTCGATCGTACCCTCCAGCGATAAGGCGATGCGTCGCAAGTCTTCGCCCGTCGCCATTGCACCCACCTCCAACGGTTCGCGCTATCCTATCACGATTGAAGCTGGACGCGTCACCGGACCGTCAGCCCGAAGCCCTGCATCAGTCGCGTTGTGGCGAAATCCGGATTGCCGGAGGTAAACACAGCGAAATCAAAGTTGTCGGGGTGAACGCCATCGGCCACCTGCGGCACGAGGCTGCGCGCGCGCCGTGCGATGGCCTCGGCGGGGTCCAGCCAATCCACTGGCCAGGGTGCCAGCCGCCGGAAGAGGTTCGCCATGAAGGGATAATGCGTGCAGGCGAGCACGACGATGTCAGTCTTGCGGCCGTCCTTTTCGACGAAGCACTGCTCGATTTCCGTCATGACAGCCTCGTCCGAGACGGCATCGCCGCGGATGTAGAATTCCGCCATGCGCGCCAGGTTCTCCGAGCCGACGAGGCGCACATGGCATTGCTGCGCGAAGGATTGGATCAGATCCCGCGTATAGGCGCGTTTGACCGTGCCGGGCGTGGCAAGCACCGAGACAAGACCGGAACGCGTGCGCTCTGCGGCGGGCTTGATTGCCGGCACCGTGCCGACGAAAGTCATCTGCGGGAAGGCGGCGCGCAGATCGGCACCAACCAGCGTAAAGGCCGTATTGCAGGCGATGACACAGACTTCCGGATCGTAGTCCTCGAGCAGCCTGCCGAAGAGCGTGATGATACGCTCCTTCAGCGCCTGCTCTTCCCAGCCCCCATAGGGAAATCCCGCATCGTCGGCGATGTAGATGAAGCCGCGCTCCGGCATCAGCACGCGGGCTTCGCGGAGCACAGTCAGCCCCCCGATACCGGAATCGAAGATCAAGACCGGTTTCAGCTCATTCGCCGCTGATGTCATCTTTCGGCTATTCCTTGGCGTCTGCAGGCGGCCGGCTTCCGCGCGGATACTTGCGTGAGAAGCGGTCAAGGGAGGATATCACGCCGCGCAGCACGCTGATTTCCTGTTCCGTGAAGGCGCGGCGGGAAAGGACCGCGCGCAGATTGTCCACCATTTTCGGCTTTTTCCCGGCAGGATGGAAATAATTGCGTGCTTCCAGCGCCTCTTCCAGCTGGTCGAAAAGCCCGAAGAGCTGCTCCTTCGTCGATTGCGTCTGCGACGTTGCCTGGAACGGCACGGCACCCGCATCCTCCATGCCGGATTTCATCCACTCGTAAGACATCAGAAGCACGGCCTGCGCGATGTTCAGCGAGGCGAAGGCGGGATTGACCGGGAAGCTCACGATCTCATCGGCAAGCGCCACTTCCTCGTTGGTCAGCCCCCAGCGCTCACGGCCGAAGAGGATGCCGGTGCCCTCGCCCGCGCGGAATTTCGCCCGCAGCGTTTCGGCAGCAACCACCGGAGAACGCACCGGCTTGAAGCCATCCCGTTCGCGGGCCGTCGTCGCATAGACGAAGTTCAGATCAGCGACAGCCTGCTCCAGCGTGTGGTAAACCTTTGTGCCTTCGATAACGTGATCGGCCTTGGAGGCGGCAGCTTGTGCCTTCTCGTTCGGCCAGCCGTCGCGCGGATTGACGAGGCGCAGCTCCGCAAGGCCGAAATTCGCCATTGCGCGCGCCACCATGCCGATGTTCTCGCCCATCTGCGGCTCGACCAGAATGATGACCGGTCCTTCAGCCAAAAGTTTACGCTCGCTATTCGTGCCCGCCATAAATGCCGTCCTTGCTGTCATGCGGGGAATAGCTTTGCAAAGCCGAAACGGCAAGGCCCATGCCGCAGGATTGACCTGTCCCGTATACCGTCGATCAAATCAAACCTGCTTTCACTCGCCCTTGGCGATAGTCACCATTTCCGCCTTTAGCGAGCGCATTTCCTTTGTCTCGGCGTTTTCCGTCATGAGGTCGTCAATCAGCGGCTTGCCGACTTCGGTGACCATCTCGAAACGCACGGTCGAAACCGTCTGCGCCTCTGGTCCATCGGCGCAGGCCATCTTGCGGAAGCTGGCAACGACCTCTTCCTTGCCGTCCGCACCCGCCTGGGATGTCAGCGTCAGGCCTTCGAGCGGACATGCGTCCTGGCCGTTGACGATCACGTCGTAGTCGAAGGGCGAAATGGCCTCCTCCATCGCCGGATGCTTTAAGGCTTCGTGGTATTTGGCGACAAAATCCTTGCTGTAGAGTTTGTTGAGCTTTCCGGGGCCGAAGATGTCGATCCATTCGGCGTCGTCGCCCGACCAGTTCTGGACGGTCGCATCCATGATTTCCTGCACCGGTGCCTGAATCTCCGCGCCATCGGAGATGGCGGGAAAACCGGCAAATGCGACAAGCAGAAGGGCGATCGTCTTCATGATGAAATATCCGGTTCGAAAGTCAATTGCGGCGGACACTAGCCGAATCTCCGGACTTGGCAAAGGCACGCCAAAATGCGCTTTGAACGGCGCTTGCGGCTTTGCGTTCCCGGCTCACAATGCTATAGCGCTCGGGATTTTTCATCACCCACCCTGGGACGGTCGTCCCTTCCAAGCTTGAACGAGGCAGATACATGAAGAAGATCAAGGTCGCCAATCCCGTCGCCGATCTCGACGGCGATGAAATGACTCGCATCATTTGGCAGCTCATCAAGGATAAGCTGATCCATCCGTATCTCGACCTCGACATCGACTATTACGACCTCTCGGTCGAAAACCGCGACGCCACGAACGACCAGGTCACGGTCGATGCCGCAAACGCCATCAAGAAATACGGCGTCGGTATCAAGTGCGCCACGATCACGCCGGATGAAGCCCGCGTGAAGGAATTCAACCTCAAGGAAATGTGGAAGAGCCCGAACGGCACGATTCGCAACATTTTGGGCGGCGTCATCTTCCGCGAACCGATCATCTGCAAGAACGTTCCGCGCCTCGTTCCGGGCTGGACGCAGCCGATCGTCGTCGGCCGTCACGCTTTCGGCGACCAGTACCGCGCCACCGACTTCAAGTTCCCGGGCAAGGGCAAACTCACCATCAAGTTCGTCGGCGAAGACGGTCAGGTCATCGAAAGGGAAGTGTTCAACGCGCCGGGCGCCGGCGTGGCCATGGCCATGTACAATCTCGACGAATCGATCCGCGAATTCGCCCGCGCCTCGATGATGTACGGCCTGATGCGCAAGTGGCCGGTCTACCTGTCCACCAAGAACACCATTCTCAAGGCCTATGACGGCCGCTTCAAGGATATCTTCGAGGAAGTCTACGAGACCGAATTCAAGGACCAGTTCAAGGAAGCCGGCATCACCTACGAGCACCGTCTGATCGACGACATGGTCGCCTCGGCGCTCAAGTGGTCCGGCGGCTACGTCTGGGCCTGCAAGAACTACGACGGCGACGTGCAGTCCGACACAGTTGCCCAGGGCTTCGGTTCGCTTGGCCTGATGACCTCGGTCCTCTTGACGCCGGACGGCAAGACGGTGGAAGCCGAGGCCGCCCACGGCACGGTCACCCGCCACTACCGCCAGCACCAGAAGGGCCAGGAAACCTCGACGAACTCGATCGCCTCGATCTTCGCCTGGACCCGCGGCCTGGCGCACCGCGCCAAGCTCGACGACAACACCGAGCTCGCCCGCTTCGCCTCCACGCTGGAAAAGGTCTGCGTCGACACCGTCGAAGCCGGTTTTATGACCAAGGACCTGGCGCTGCTGATCGGCCCGGATCAGCCATGGCTCTCCACCACCGCCTTCCTCGACAAGATCGACTCCAACCTGCAGAAGGCCATGGGCGCCTGAGGCACCCGGAGACATCGAACAACGAATACGGCGGGATCTTCCCGCCGTATTCGTTTCAGGCACAAAGAGGAGCATGGACATGACGACGACCATCCGCCCGCTGCAGGCGTCTGACCGCGCCGCCTGGGAGCCTCTCTGGGTCGCCTACCAGCGCTTCTACGAAGTCGTTATTCCGCCGGAAACGACGGACCTGACTTGGAGCCGCTTCCACGACCCGGCCGAAGAGATGTACGCACTAGGCGCCTTCGACGCGGGCGGCCGCATTGTCGGCATCGTTCACGCCATCTTCCACCGTTCCTGCTGGCTGCCACGATGGACCTGCTATCTGCAGGACCTTTACGTCGAAGCCGACCGGCGGGGCTCAGGCACCGGCGCAGCTCTTATCGAAGCCGTGGCAGATCTTGCACGGGAGAACGGCGCCGGCAGGCTCTACTGGATGACCCACGAGACCAACGCGACGGCACGGCGGCTCTACGACCAGATCGCCGAGAGCTCCGGTTTCATTCAGTACCACAAGGCGCTTTGAACGGCAGGCTTGATTTTGCTCCGGGCCGCGCTAGACCGGAAAAGGAACAGGAGGAGGAAAGCATGGCTGAAGAACTGGTATTCTATACGAACCCGATGTCGCGCGGCCGTATAGCCCGCTGGATGCTGGAGGAGACCGGCGTTCCCTACCACACGGAAATCATGACGTTCGGCGGCACGATGAAGGCGCCGGACTACCTGGCCGTGAACCCGATGGGCAAGGTGCCGACGATCCGGCATGGCGAAACGATCGTGACTGAATGCGCCGCGATCTGCGCCTATCTCGCCGATACCTTTCCGGAAAAGGAGCTCGCTCCGAAGCCTCATGAGCGCGGCAGCTATTACCGCTGGATGTTCTTCGCCGCCGGCCCCTTGGAAGCTGCTGCCACCAACCGTGCGCTCGGCTTTGTGACGCCCGCCGAAAAGAGCCGGATGGCCGGTTACGGCAGCTTTGGCGACGTCATGGATACGCTCGAAAAAGCCGTCAGCGCTTCGCCCTATATTGCCGGCGACCGCTTCACGGCCGCCGATGTCTACGTCGGCTCGCATATCGGCTGGGGCATGGGCTTCGGCACGTTCGAAAAGCGCCAGGCCTTCGCGGACTATGTCGCCCGCGTGACCAACCGCGAAGGCTACAGGCGAGCCACCGCGCTGGATGACGAACTCATGAAGCAGATGCAATAAGAACCGCTTTACGCGAGCGGCATGTGAATATCCGCGAGCAGCTCGGTCGGCGGAACGCCGCGGGGATTGTTGAGATATTCCTCGAACATCACGCTGTCCTTGACCTGCCTGCCGGATTTTGGGAGCCATTCCGCGTAAAGCCATTGATAGGCCTTGTGTATATCGGCGTAAGGTCCCTTGTGGCGAAGAACAGCATATTCGCCACCATCGAGCCTCTGCCGTTCGAATGGCGGCTCTGCCGGAACGCTGGAGCCGCCGGTCACGCAGGCGATGGAGCACAGCTTTTCCGCCGGCACGATATCCGGATTGTCGAAATAGACGCCGATCGTCCGCATGTCGGGTTTGCCGGGCCGCGGGCATGGAGCGTCCCGAACGGCGTCTCGAATGCCTTGCTGATCTGCATGTAGGAGCCATTATGGGGAACGCCGATCAATTCGATCGGCTCTATCTTCCGTAAGGTTACATCGAATATGGCCGCTTTCTTTCCGTTAGGTGAGGGTTCAAAGGCTTTGTGGCCTCCCTCTTTCCGGTAGCGCGCGGGCGGCAGCCCGTAGACTTGATCCTCCCTTCGGTCGCTCACCCTTCCGCAGTTGGGACTTGCACCCACAAGAATGCGCCCATGCTGGCGCACAACAAAAAGGCGGAGGATAAGCCCCCGCCTTTCAAATCTCATCGGCAGATGAAATCAGCTTGCAAGTGCTGCCGCAACCGCTTCGATCGCCTCGTCGGCCTTGGAGCCGTCCGGGCCGCCCGCCTGTGCCATGTCCGGCCGCCCGCCGCCGCCCTTGCCGCCGAGGGCAGCGGATGCAACGCGCACCAGATCGACGGCGCTGAACCGCGCCGTCAGGTCCGGCGTTACGGCAACGACCGCGCTCGCCTTTCCGTCATCCGATACGCCGATCAGCGTCACGACGCCCGAGCCGATGCTGGACTTGCCGTCATCGGCAAGGCCCTTGAGGTCCTTCGGATCGACGCCCGTCATCGCCTTGCCGAGGAATTTCACGCCGGCAACCTCGCGCGCCGCGTCCGTCGAGCCGCCCTGCCCGCCGCCCATGGCAAGCTTGCGCTTGGCGTCCGCCAGTTCGCGCTCGAGCTTGCGGCGCTCGTCCATCAACGCTTCGACGCGCGAAAGCACTTCGGCAGGCTGAACCTTCAGCGACGACGCGAGCGACTTCACGCGCTCGTCCTGCTCAGCCAGATATTCCCGCGCAGTTTCACCGGTGACGGCCTCGAGGCGGCGCACGCCCGCGCCGACAGCGCTTTCGCCGAGGATGCGCACGAGGCCGATCTGGCCGGTCGCCGCCACATGCGTGCCGCCGCAAAGCTCGATCGAATAAGGTTTGCCGGCCTTCGTGCCGCGCACGCCCTGCCCCATCGAGACGACGCGAACTTCATCGCCGTATTTCTCGCCGAAGAGCGCCATCGCACCCTCGGCGATAGCGTCGTCGACGCTCATCAGCCGCGTCGTGACCGATGCGTTCTGCAGCACGATCTCGTTTGCCATGTCCTCGACGATCTTGAGTTCTTCGGCGGACACCGGCTTCGGATGCGAAACGTCGAAACGCAGGCGTTCCGGTGCGACCAGCGAACCCTTCTGCGCCACATGCGTGCCGAGCACTTCGCGGAGCGCCTCGTGCAGCAGGTGCGTTGCCGAGTGGTTAGCGCGCAGGCGCGAGCGGCGGGCGTGATCGACGGTCAGCGCGACGGCATCGTCAGCCTTCAGCGAACCTTCGATGACCGTCCCGGTATGGACGAACAGGCCCTCGCCTTTCTTTTGCGTATCAGTGATCTCCACCTTCGCATGATCCGAACTGATGATGCCGGTGTCACCCATCTGGCCACCCGACTCGCCGTAGAACGGCGTCTGGTTGACGACGATCTGGACCTTGTCGCCGGCCGAGGCGGATATGACGGCAGCGCCATCCTTGACGATCGCCTGGACGACGCCTTCGGCGGTCTCGGTGTCGTAGCCCAGGAATTCGGTCGCGCCATGCTTTTCCTTGAGCTCGAACCAAATGGTTTCGGTCGCCTTGTCACCGGAGCCTGCCCAATGCGAGCGGGCCTCGGCCTTCTGGCGCTCCATCGCATCCGTGAAGCCGGCAAGATCGACGCCGATTTCGCGGGCGCGCAGCGCATCCTGCGTCAGGTCGAGCGGAAAGCCGTAAGTGTCATAGAGCTTGAAGGCCGTCTCGCCGTCCAGCATGTCGCCCTTGCCGAGCGCCGTCGTCGCGTCGGAAAGCAGCGACAGGCCGCGCTCCAGCGTCTTGCGAAAACGGGTTTCCTCGAGCTTCAGCGTTTCGGAGATCAACGCCTCGGCGCGGGCGAGTTCCGGATAGGCGCGGCCCATCTGCTGGACGAGCGCCGGTAGCAGCTTCCAGATCAGCGGCTCCCTGGCGCCGAGAAGCTCCGCATGCCGCATGGCGCGGCGCATGATACGGCGCAGCACATAGCCGCGGCCTTCGTTCGAGGGCAGCACACCATCGGCAATCAGGAATGCGGAAGAGCGCAAATGGTCGGCGATGACGCGATGGCTCGCACGGCGTTCGCCCTCGGCGTTGACGCCGGTTGCCTCTTCCGAGGCTTCGATCAGCGCGCGGAACAGATCAATGTCGTAATTGTCATGCTTGCCCTGCAGCACGGCCGCCACCCGTTCCAGCCCCATGCCGGTATCGATCGAGGGCCGAGGCAGATCGACGCGCTCTTCCTTCGTCAGCTGCTCATACTGCATGAAGACGAGGTTCCATATCTCGATGAAGCGGTCGCCGTCTTCTTCCGGAGAGCCGGGAGGACCGCCCCAGATGTGATCGCCGTGATCGTAGAAGATTTCCGAGCACGGGCCGCACGGGCCGGTATCGCCCATCGCCCAGAAATTGTCGCTCGTCGGAATGCGGATGATCTTTTCGTCCGAAAGCCCGGCGATCTTCTTCCAGAGGCCGAAGGCCTCGTCGTCGGTGTGATAGACAGTGACCAAGAGACGCTTGGCATCGAGGCCGAACTCCTTGGTGAGCAAGTTCCAGGCAAGCTCGATCGCCCGCTCCTTGAAATAGTTGCCGAAGGAGAAGTTGCCGAGCATCTCGAAGAAGGTATGGTGGCGCGCGGTATAGCCAACATTGTCGAGGTCGTTGTGCTTGCCGCCGGCGCGGACGCATTTCTGCGCCGTCGATGCCGTCTTGTAGGGTCGCTGCTCCAGGCCGGTGAAGACGTTCTTGAACTGCACCATGCCGGCATTGGTGAACATCAGCGTCGGATCGTTGCGCGGCACAAGCGGGCTCGACGGCACGATCTCGTGGCCGTTCGTCTTGAAATAGTCGAGGAAGGTCGACCGGATATCATTCACGCCGCTCATGCTATGCCCTTCAGTGCTGCCCAAGGCAGGTCAAAACTCAAATCCAGTGGCTTTTATCGTTCACCCTTGCCACTGTCCAGCAGACAAACAAAACCGGCCGCATTCTGATCAAGGAATGCGGCCGGTTTCGATGCAGCAAAGCTGAAGCTGCGAATTACATATCCGTGTCGGTGTCGCCATCATTGGCGTCCGGCCCGCTATTCTGCAGGAAGCGGTCGGCAATGAGCCCGGCATTCTGGCGAAGCGCTGTCTCGATCTCGCGGGCCATGTCCGGATTGTCGCGGATGAAGAGCTTGGCGTTCTCGCGGCCCTGGCCGAGACGCTGGCTGTTATAGGAGAACCAGGCACCGGATTTCTCGACGATGCCGGCCTTGACGCCGAGATCGATCAGTTCGCCGGTCTTGGAAACGCCTTCGCCATACATGATGTCGAATTCCACCTGCTTGAAGGGAGGCGCCATCTTGTTCTTGACGACCTTGACGCGGGTCTGATTGCCGACCACCTCTTCGCGATCCTTGACCGCGCCGATACGGCGGATGTCGAGACGGACGGAGGCATAGAACTTCAGCGCATTGCCGCCCGTCGTCGTTTCCGGCGAGCCGAACATGACGCCGATCTTCATGCGGATCTGGTTGATGAAGATCACCATGGTGTTCGATTTGGAGATCGAAGCCGTAAGCTTACGCAGCGCCTGGCTCATCAGACGTGCTTGCAGGCCCGGCAGGCTGTCGCCCATCTCGCCTTCGATTTCAGCACGCGGCGTGAGAGCCGCAACGGAATCGACGACGAGAACGTCGACGGCGCCGGAGCGCACCAGTGTATCGGTGATCTCAAGCGCCTGCTCACCGGTATCCGGCTGCGAGATCAAAAGGTTCTGGAGATCGACGCCAAGCTTGCGAGCATAGACCGGATCGAGCGCATGTTCCGCATCGACGAATGCGCAGATGCCACCCTTCTTCTGCGCTTCGGCGATCGTCTGCAGTGCAAGCGTCGTCTTGCCGGAGCTTTCCGGCCCATAGATTTCAACGATGCGACCCTTCGGAAGACCGCCGATGCCGAGCGCGATATCGAGGCTGAGGGAGCCGGTCGAAATCGTTTCGACCTCGATGACACTCTCGTTCGCGCCGAGTTTCATGATCGAGCCCTTGCCGAACGACCGCTCAATCTGTGAGAGTGCCGCTTCAAGCGCCTTGCTTTTGTCCACCGATTTGTCCTCTACGAGCCGCAATGAATTTTGAGACATCCGATCCACCTTTAGGTTATTGAAGCCGCTTGAGCAATATCGAGTTTGTACCCTATTTGTTCCAGCCGCGCAATGGGCGCCCAAACAATTGAAAGAAAAAGGTAAAACGTTCCGTGTTCTATATTTGTTTTATCGATGCAAAGCAACGACTTAGGCAGCGTCTGGCTGGGGCTGCGGCATCCGGCGCCTCTGTACGATTCGTTTCCTCCACCGGCTGGGAGCATTCAGGACGATGAAAAGAATCCTCGTTTTCGGCGGCGCGCATATCGATCGGCGCGGGCGCATTTCCGGCGAGACGGCGCCGGGCGCCAGCAACCCCGGCACCTGGTTCGAGGAACCGGGCGGCGGTGGCTTCAACGCCGCAAGGAATCTTGCGCGCCTTGGCTTCGACGTCACCATGATTTCGCCGCGCGGCGGTGATCCGGCAGGGGATCTGGTGACGGAGGCGGCTTATGCGGCCGGTATCAGCGACCGACCCTTCGTCTTTCTCGATCGCAAGACGCCGAGCTACACGGCCATTCTGGAGCGGGACGGCAACCTGGTGATCGCGCTCGCCGACATGGAGCTTTACCGCTACTTCGTGCCGCGCCGGCTGGCGATCCGCTGGGTCCGGGAAGCCTTCGCGGCAAACGACCTCATCCTTTTTGATGCGAACCTGCCGGAAGAGACGATCGCGGCGATCGTCAGCCGGGCCAATGCGCTCGGCATACCCGTGGCCGCGATTGCCATATCGCCGGCAAAAGTGGTCAAGCTCAAGCCGTGTATCGGCGGCATCGACTATCTCTTCCTCAATGAGGCCGAGGCCGCAGCCCTGATCGGCCAGCTCCCTGACATGCCGGAGGATTGGGTGTCACTGCTCGGTGACATCGGCCTGAAGAGCGGCGTCATCACACGCGGGCAGCGCGAACTGATCGCCTTCGGCAGGGACGGCGCTTTCTGCCTTGAGCCTCCGTCGGTCGAAACCGTCGCCGACGTGACGGGCGCCGGCGATTCGCTTGCGGCCGGCATCCTCTCCGCCTTGATGCAGGGCCTGCCGCTCGAAGAAGCCCTGCGGCACGGCGCGGCGGCTGCTGCACTCACGGTCCAGTCGCCCTATGCCGTCAACGAAAAACTCTCGGCGAAACTGCTTGCGGAAACGCTTGCCCTTGTTCAGCGTGCCAGAATTCTGCATTGAAGCGGCAATATCGATGAAACGGAAGAGACAATGACGAAACCGATCTCCCCCCTCCTGCCAGTCTCCTATTCCAGGGAGGTTGCCGCCGCAAAGCAGCGCGGTGCGCCGCTGGTGGCGCTTGAATCGACGATCATCACCCACGGCATGCCCTACCCCGGCAATATCGAAATGGCCCGCAGCGTCGAAGCGATCATCCGTGAGCAAGGTGCCATTCCGGCAACCATCGCCGTTATTCACGGCATTCTGCATATCGGCCTGGAACCGGAAGAGCTTGAGAAGCTCGCGAAGGAGAAGGACGTGATGAAAGTCTCGCGCGCCGATCTCGCATTCGCCATCGCCGAGCGCCGCACCGGTGCCACGACGGTTGCCGCAACGATGATCGCCGCCGCCCGCGCCGGCATCAAGGTCTTTGCCACCGGCGGTATCGGCGGCGTGCATCGCGGCGCCGAAGAGAGCTTCGATATCTCGGCCGACCTGCAGGAGCTCGCCCGTACCGGCGTCATTGTCGTTTGCGCCGGCGCAAAGGCGATCCTTGATATTCCGAAGACCCTGGAAGTCCTGGAAACCAGCGGCGTTCCCGTCGTCACCTACGAGAGCGCAGAGTTCCCAGCCTTCTGGTCCCGTTCCTCAGGCCTGCGCAGCCCGCTGACGCTGAACAGCCCGGCCGCCATCGCCAATTTCCAGATCACCCGTGAGCAGTTGGGCATCGACGGCGGCATGCTGATCGCCAATCCGGTTCCGGAACAAGATGAAATTCCGCGCGAGGAGATGGAAATCTACATCGAGCGGGCGCTGGACAGCGCCGAACGCGACGAAATCAGCGGCAAGGCCGTCACCCCTTATCTTCTCGGCACGATCTTCGATCTGACGGACGGACGGAGCCTCCAGACGAATATCGCGCTCGTCGAGAACAACGCCCGCCTGGCGGCTGAAATTGCCGTGGCGCTCGACGATTGAAATCGGACGGGCGGCGGTTACCGCCTCCCTATTCGCCTTCCAGCGTTTCCTTGACGACGACGGCGAGCTGCTTCAGCGAGAAGGGCTTCGGCAGGAAGCCGAACTTGGCGTCCGGCGGCAGGTTGCGGGCGAAAGCGTCTTCAGCATAGCCGGAAACGAAGATGAACTTCATGTCCGGATATTTCTTGCGCAGCTCGCGCAGCAGCGACGGCCCGTCCATCTCCGGCATGACGACGTCCGAAACGACGATGTCCACCTTGCCGTCCAGTTCCTCCAGAATGTCGAGCGCCTCGACGCCCGAGCCGGCCTCGTGGACGGTGTAGCCGCGTGTTTCCAGCATGCGCTTGCCGCCGCGGCGCACCGCCTCCTCGTCTTCGACGAGCAGAATGACGGCGTTGCCCGTCAGGTCTTCCGGCTGTTCCGGCTGGCCTGCGGCCGACTTCTGTGCAGCCGCCCCGGCTTCGGCTGCCGCAATGGCGTCCGACTCGGCGGCGACGGCCGGATCGATGACATGGCGCGGCAGGAAGACCCGGAAAGTCGTTCCCTTGCCGACTTCGGATTCCGGCTGAATATAGCCGCCGGATTGCTTGACGATGCCGTAGACCATCGCCAGCCCGAGACCCGTCCCCTTGCCCACTTCCTTGGTTGTGAAGAAGGGTTCGAAGATCTTGTCCATGATGTCGGGCGCAATCCCGGTGCCGGTATCGGCCACCTCGATCAGCACCATGTCCTCATGCGGCATGTAGGAATAATTGAAACCGGCCACTTCCGCCGCCGTCACGTTGCGGGTGCGCAGCGTCAGCTTGCCACCCTCCGGCATCGCGTCGCGCGCATTGACGCAAAGATTGATCAGCACCTGCTCGAACTGCGACAGGTCCGTCTTCACGGGCCAGAGATCGCGGCCGTATTCGACATCGAGCTTGACATTGGTGCCGGACAGCAGCCGGTCGACAAGCATGCGCAGGTCGCCGACAACGTCGGTGAGGTTCAACACCGTCGGCCGCATCGTCTGCTTGCGCGAAAAGGCCAACAGCTGGCGCACGAGAACCGCGGCGCGGTTCGCATTGCGCTTGATTTCCATCAGGTCGGCAAAACTTGCATCCGACGGCCGCGCCTGCAGCAGCAGATGGTCGGACGACAAGAGGATCGCCGTTAGCACGTTGTTGAAGTCGTGCGCGATGCCGCCCGCAAGCGTGCCGACCGCATTCATTTTCTGCGTCTGCGCCATCTGTGCTTCCAGCGCCTTCTGCTCCGTCATCTCGACGGCATAGACGATCGCGGCCTCTTCCGGCGCCTCGTCGCTCTGGTCGATGACGGCGTTGACGTAGAAGCGGAAATGGCGCGCCTCGTCGCTCGGCATGCGCGAATCGATCGGCGGGATATCGCCCTGGCGGTCCTTCGCCGCCGCCAGGGCGTCCTTCAGCCTCTGCCGGTCGGTTTCCTGAAGGATGACTTCGAGCGCTGCGCCATTTTCGACGTCATCGCGCGAAACGATGCCGGAGAAGAGTTTCAGGAACGGGGCATTCGTGCGCAGGATTCGCCCGTCGCCGTCAACCGAGGCGATTGCCATCGGCGTGTTGTTGAAGAAGCGCGTAAAGCGCATCGCGGCGGCGGAAGCGGACTGCTCGTTCTCGGTGCCTGGCTGTCTTCTCAGCACGATCGTCCGGCTCTCGCCCGGCGCGCCGTCGCGCATGGAGGTCACGCTGTGGATGAGCTGCACCGGCAGGCTCTGCCCGTTCGCCTTCTTGAGGTCGAGGTCGAGCGTATCGGTTTTCTTGAGGCCGGGCTCGGCCTGAACCGACTGGATGAGCGCCAGCCCGCCGCCCGCCACGAGATCCCCGATCGTCATCGAGCCCGGCACGAACTTCGTGAGATCGAGCCCGAGCCATTCGGCGAGCGTTGCGTTCAGGTAGAAGATCTCGCCCTTGCGCCCTGCAGAGAAGAAACCTGCCGGCGCATGGTCGAGGTAATCGATCGCGTTCTGCAACTCCTTGAAGAAGCGCTCCTGGTCGTCGCGCTCGGCGCTGATGTCGCTGATCTGCCAGATATGCAGCGGCTTGCCGGCACCTTCCTCGGTTCGCAGCGTCCGCGCCTTGAGACGGTACCAGTGAGCGCCGGAATTGTTCGTTGCCGGGCCAAGAGCACGCAGCAGGCGGAATTCCTCCTGCCCCTCCCTGCCCTCGCGCAGCCCGTTCGACAGACGGTAAAGCGCTTCGTTCGATTCCCGGTGGCGCGAAAGCAGCGCTTCGAGCGTCTGCACCTCGGTCGGTTTGCGGGCGCCGGTCAGCTTTCCGTAGGCGGCGTTGGCATAGATGATCCGCCCTTTCTCGTCGGTGATCAGCGAACCGTCCGGGTGGCTGTTGAGAAACGACCGCGCAAGGCTATCCGATTGCCGCTGCGGCATGACCTCGATGAAGCCGATAACCGACGAAACGAGGAAGAAGATGCCGACCATGGCCAGCACGCCGAGGACGCCAAGAACCATCTCGTTTTCAAGCGAATCCTTGAAGTAGACGAAGGCGGCTGCGGCTGCGACAAGCACAAGCGCCAGAAGAATGATGCGAACAGCCGTTCCCGAACGTCCTCCGCGATCCACGATCGGGGCATTGTAGTCGTCAGCCTGACGTGGTGTCGTCATCTATTCCTCGCATGAGCCTGTTCAGCATTCGCTTATATTCTCAAGAGAAAGCAGGAATCAGGCGTTCGTTCCTTCTTAGCAAGTTGCTGCGTCCGCCAAAACAGTATGAAGAGCCAAGAATGCTTGAATTCACAACGAACGGCGCCACTTTCGACAACGAGAAACAGGTCCTTGTGTTCGGCCGTGACTGGACAAGCAGGCAGCCTATTGCCTAAGGAGCTGAAAAGCCGTCATGTTATGGCGAATGCCGCAACCGGAGTAGAAGACCATGTTCGACGAAGTAATGGGCGCCTATGGCAGCCGTTTCCTCCTCGCAGCGGGCGGCGTCGGCATCGCGCTGCTGCTCCTGATCGGCATCATGTGGATCCTCCGCAGCCGGGCGCCTTCGCCCTTCGTGCGCGGCGGCAAGAACCGGCAGCCACGTCTGCAGGTGCTGGATGCTGCAGCCGTCGATACGCGCCGCCGGCTGGTGCTCGTGCGCCGTGACGACGTCGAGCATCTTGTCATGATCGGCGGCCCGACTGACATCGTTATCGAAAGCCGCATCCTGCAGGATACCGACGACGGCTCGGAGCGCGCATTCATAGCCCCGCCCGCGCCCCAGCCTCAGCCTCAGCCTCAGCCTGAACCGGTCGTCGCGATGCCCCAAGAGCCGCGTGCCGAGCCTGCAAGGCCCGTCGCGGCCTTCGAGCGCGAACCGGAAGCTGCTGAACCCTACGCTCCGGCACCCGCGCCTGCCGTCGAGCCGCGTCTGCATCCCGCAGTGGCCGCTCCTGCCGCGGCGCCTGCTGAACCGGAGCCGGCAGCAACATCGACCGTGGCGGCAAACATCGCGCGGGAGCCTGCCAGCCCCACTGCTCCGCCACCGATCATTCCGAGGCCACCTGAGCGACCCGCCTCCCCGGTGATCGAGGCAGCCAGCGCCGCCGACATCCTCGACGCGGCCCGCCAGCGCGTTCTGCCGCAGCAGCGGGTGGAGCCGCAGGTCTCGACGCCGCCGGCGCAGAGCCTTCCGACCGTTGCCGAAGGCGTGCCGGTTGTTACCGGCGACGCAGCCGCAGCTCCGAAGGAATCGCCCAGCGATTTCGAACGCATTCTTCAGGAAGAGATGAACAATACGCTTGCTGCGCAGCGCATCGTTCCCACACCGAACGCGCCCACCCGCCCGGTTCCGCCGCAATCCGGCAGCCTGCCGCGCCGCGATCCGGAAATGGCGCCGATCACCGGCGCCGATGCCGACCTTCAAAAGGAAGTGGCCCGCATCTTCGGCGAAATGAGCGTCAATCGCGAAAAGTGAGCAAGAAAAAAGGCACCGCAAACCGCGGTGCCTTCGATATTCTGCAACGAGGCCGAAAGCCTATTCGTCGCGATATACTTTCTCGCGGCGCTCATGACGCTCCTGCGCTTCGATCGACAGCGTTGCGATCGGACGTGCGTCGAGGCGCTTGATGCCGATCGGCTCGCCGGTTTCCTCGCAGTAGCCGTAGGTACCGTCTTCGATACGCTGCAATGCTGCATCGATCTTGGAGATCAGCTTTCTCTGGCGGTCGCGGGCGCGAAGTTCGATCGCCCGGTCTGTTTCGGAAGAGGCCCGGTCCGCGAGGTCCGGGTGGTTGGCGCTTTCTTCTGCGAGATGATCGAGCGTCTCGCGCGCTTCTCTAAGGATATCGTTCCTCCAGGCTACGAGTTTGGCTCTGAAGTAAGCCCGCTGGCTTGCGTTCATGAATTCCTCGTCTTCCGAGGGAACGTAACTGCTAAGATCGATCTTCTCACTCAACGCGATTCTCCTGAAGAACATCTCATATGGCGGGGTGTATATCCCAAGCGCTATCGCGGATTCAAGCCAAATACGACAGGTAAACAGATTTTTAAATCTGTCATATTTTGAAGCTAACAATTTATTTTTGCATCACTATTAGGATTGTTGGTTTTTGCTTCCCGTTCAAGAAGGTGTGTTGGGCTTGCTGTTTTGCGCCGTCGCTGTGCCGATGCGGTTGACGCCGGTGATCCGCGGACGCTACTGAAAAGGCTCCTTCGCTCGTGGATTCTTCTATGGCCGCAACCTTGCCTCCACCCTCACGAATCTATCTGTTGCGGCACGCAGAAGCCGCCTGGGCGCAGCCCGGCGAACGGGATTTCGACCGGCCCCTGAACGATAGGGGCTATGACGACGCCGAGCTGGTGGCAGACCGCGCGGCTGACAAGGGCTACCGGCCGGATCTTTTGATCAGTTCCACGGCAAGGCGCTGCCGCGAGACCGCGGACGCCGTGCACCGCGCCATGGGCCTGTCGCTCGACATCCTCTACGTCGACGAACTCTACAACGCCACCCCCGATGTCTATCTCGAGATCATCAATACCCAAAACGTCGGCTCCGTCATGCTGGTCGGCCACAACCCGACGACCGAGCAGGCGCTCGAAGCGCTCATCGGTTACGATGCCCTGCTGCGTGCATTGCCGAATGGCTTTCCCACGGCCGGCCTTGCGGTCGTCGATTTCGACGACGCAGCCGCAGAGTGGAAGCTCACGGACTTTCTGCACGACTGACGTCTTTCGCGTCGCTTCTTTTTCGGGCAGCATCCGCATCCTATATGCTTGAGCACTGACAACCGGAAACCCGCCTTGCCGCCAAGCTTGACATCACTTACCGACGACGCGCGCATTGCGCTCGATAACCTCGCAGACCGCGCCTCGAGCCTTGTCAATCCGGCTATCCGCCTTGGCGTCACCGGGCTTTCCCGCTCCGGCAAGACCGTCTTCATCTCGTCACTTGTGCACAATCTGCTGCACGGCGGACGTCTGCCGCTTTTCGAGCCGGTTCAGTCCGGCCGGGTGTCGGCCGTGCGGCTGGAACAGCAGCCGGACGACGCCGTGCCGCGCTTCCAGTACGAGGACCATATCCGGGCGCTGGTGAAAGACCGTGTCTGGCCGGATTCGACCCGCGCCATATCCGAACTGCGCATCACGCTGGATTATCAGAGCGCCAGCGGCTGGAACCGGCTGTTCTCGCCCGGCCGCCTGTCGATCGATATCGTCGATTACCCCGGGGAGTGGCTCCTTGATCTGCCGCTGCTGACAAAGGACTATCGGACCTACAGCGAGGAGACGCTGGCGCTTGCCCGCAGCGGCATCCGCGCTGAACTCTCCCGCAGCTGGCTCGCACCGACCATAGCCACCGACGTCAAAGCCGCCGCCGATGAGATGCAGGCGCGCGATCTCGCGATGGCCTTCACCGATTACCTGAAAGCCTGCAAGGCCGACGAGCGCTCGCTGTCGACATTGCCGCCCGGCCGTTTCCTGCTTCCCGGCGACCTTGAAGGCTCGCCCGCGCTTACTTTTGCGCCGCTCGCCTTGCCTTCCGAAGGCAAACCGCCCAAGGGCTCGCTCTGGGCGATGATGGAGCGCCGCTACGAGGCCTACAAATCGGTCGTCGTCAAACCCTTCTTCCGCGAACATTTTGCCCGGCTCGACCGCCAGATCGTTCTCGTCGACGCGCTTCAGGCGATGAACCGCGGCCCGGAGGCGATCCAGGACCTGGAGCGGTCGCTGACGGATGTGCTAGCCTGCTTCCGTCCCGGCACGAACTCGCTGCTCTCGTCGCTCCTCGGCCGACGGATCGACCGCGTTCTCGTGGCAGCCACCAAAGCGGATCATCTGCACCATGAGAGCCACGATCGACTCGATGCGCTGACGCGCCGCCTCGTCGAGCGCGCCATCCAGCGGATCGGTATGGCGGGTGCCGGCATCGACGTCATGGCGCTTGCCTCGGTGCGCGCCACGCGGGAGGCGACCGTCAGGCGCGACGGCCACGACTTGCCGGTGATCGTCGGCACGCCGATCGATGGCGAGACGATCGCCGGCGAACGCTTCGACGGCATCAGGAAGACGGCGATCTTCCCCGGCGACCTTCCAGAAAACCCCGAAAGCCTGTTCGACGGCATTGAATCTGCAAGCCGCAATGTCCAATTGCCGGATGTGAATATCGTACGCTTCCGGCCGCCGCAGCTTGAGGAAACCGGCAGCGGCATCAAGCTTTCGGTGCCGCATATCCGGCTCGACCGGGCCATGCAGTTTCTGTTTGGAGACCGCCTCGCATGAGCAAACCCGCTTCTGGAGATTCGGATCGACCGCGCCGCACACCGGCGGCCTTTGCATACGACGACGATCCGCGCCCGATCGAGACGGACAGGAAGCAGGAACACCGCAGGCCCGCAAGCTTCGGTGGCGAAGTCGTCCTCACATCGGACGAAGACGACCCCTTCATTAACCCGGACAAGGATATCGCCCCTTTGCCGGTCGCCGTGCCGCGCAAACGGCGCACGTCCTTTGTCAAGATCGCGCTCACTGCCTTCGGCGTGCTGTTGTCGCTCGCGTTCGGCCTCTGGACCGACAGCCTGATCCGCGACCTCTTTTCCCGCGCCGACTGGCTGGGCTACACGGCGCTCGCGGCACTCGCGATCGGCATCCTTGCCGTTATCGCCATGGTCATCCGCGAAACAGCAGGCATGATGCGCCTGGCAGCGGTTCAGACGATCAAGGCCGAGGCGGAAGCGGCCATCCTGGAAACAAGGCCCGCCAAGGCACGCGCCCTGGTGAAGAATCTTTCAAACCTGCTTGCCGGAAAGCCCGAAACCGCCAAGGGCCGCGCCACTTTGAAAGCCGCCGAAGGCGACATCATCGACGCGCCGCATCTCGTGGCCCTTGCCGAACGCGAATTGCTGGCCCCGCTGGACCGCCAGGCGAGAGCGCTGATCGTCAATTCGTCGAAGCGTGTTTCGATCGTCACTGCCGTCAGCCCGCGCGCGATCGTCGATCTGCTCTACGTGCTTTTCGAAGCCTCGCGCCTGATCCGCGCCATGGCCGAGCTTTATGGCGGCAGGCCGGGCACGCTCGGCATGATCCGCCTGATGCGGGACGTTCTGGCGCATCTTGCCGTCACCGGCTCGATCGCCGTTGGCGACAGCCTTGTGCAACAGGTCCTGGGCCACGGCCTTGCTTCCAGGCTCTCGGCCAGGCTCGGCGAAGGCGTCATCAACGGCTTGATGACGGCTCGCATCGGCATAGCCGCGATGGATCTTTGCCGTCCGCTTGCCTTTCGCGCCTTGAAACGGCCGGGAATCGGCGACTTCATCGGCGATCTAGCGCCCTCCGTGGTGCCGCGCGCCAGTAGCAAATAAGCAGCAGATAACATTTTCGCGCTTCCTCGCCTTCCGTTACGGAAAGGGCCGAAAAAAGCAGAAAGTTCATGATTCTAGCGGCCTGAATTGACGGTGTTGAGCGCTCCGAAAGCCCGTGATTTTCACTGTGCTTCGCCGCCGGAAACCAACCGTTAACCATTATTCGGCAAAACTCCGGGTCAGTAACGGGTGGTGTTTGGGTCAGGAAAAATCCATGTCTTCGCGCAAGTTTCTCTTCGTCTGCGGCCTCGCCGCTGCGGCATTGTCTCCGGTGGCGGATGTTGCCCCTGTTGCGACTGCTGCAACACGCGACAAGGCCTTCTTCGAATCTGTCGCGGGCTCATGGAGAGGTCCGGGCGAGATCGTCGCCGGCAAATACAAAGGCACGAAATTCAGCTGCAATCTCATCGGTTCTGCCACGAGCGACGGCGGTGCCGGCATCAAGCTCGACGGCTCCTGCCGCGTCGGCGTCTTCAAGCAGCCGATGTCCGCCCTCATCACCCAGTCGAGCAGCGGCTATAAAGGCAAATTCCTCGATGGCGCCGCCGGCAAAGGTCTCGACGTCGTCTCGGGCACCGTCACACGGGACACCGTGGTCGTCGGCTTGAACCGCGCCAAGCTGAACGGCGCGATGATCGCCCGCGTCCGCGACGACAAGACGATGAACGTCACTGTCTCGGTCAAGGTGGAAGACCGCATGATCCCGGTGATCGGCCTGACGCTGACCCGTCAGATCGATGAAATGACGGTCGGCTCGGTCGAATAGCGACGGCAGGTAGAGATGGACACATCAAGCGGCGGGCTCTTCGCCGCTTTTTCATTTCACGCGCTGCGCCACCAATCGCGATTGACATCCGCGATTTCGATGCCCTGGGTATCCGCCTCGCAAAGCCAGTCTGCAACGGTCCGGCCCTTGACGATGAGGTCCGAGGCAAAATCTGCAAGCGGCATCAGAACGAAGCCCCGGTCGGTCATGCGCGGATGCGGCAGTTCCAGCCTCGGCGCTTCCTGTTCGACATCGTCGTATGTCAGCAGATCGATGTCGAGCGTTCGCGGTCCCCAGCGCTCGATGCGCTCACGCTTCATATTGCGCTCGATGCCGAGACAGACGTCGAGAAGCGCTTCCGGTTCGAGCAATGTGTCGAGTGCCGCGCATGCGTTGAAGAAGTAGGACTGGTCGGTCTTGCCCCAAGGCGGCGTGCGATAAAGCCGCGACACCGCAGTCACCCGGCAATCATCACGCCTGTCGAGTAGCCGCAGCGCCGCAGCCATCGACTTGACGGGATCGCCGAGATTGCCGCCGAGACCGAGTATCGCGGGCCTGAATCGGTCAGCCGGCAAAGTGTTCAATGCTCACCTGTACGAAATCGAGAACGCCGGGTACCGGCGCATTCGGCTTGCGCACCGTGATCTTGGCGCGCGTGATCTGATGAAATTTCTCGCAGAGGCCCTTGGCGATATCGAGCGCCAGCGCTTCGATCAAATAGCGGCGCTTGCCCGTGACGATCTCCTCGATCACCGTAAAGGCAATCCCGTAGTTCACGGTATCGTCGATCGAGTCGCTTTCGAGCGCGCCCGCCGCCACGACGTCGAGCTCGGCATCGACGAAGAACCGCTGGCCGAGGAACTCCTCCTCGTCGTGAACCCCGTGACGCGCAAAGAAGGCGCAATTCTGCAGCGTGATTGTATATTTCGTGCCCATCAGCCCTATCTCCGCTCGAAATCCAGACGCGCGGCCAGCATAGCATCCGCCATCGCCAGCGCATCCCTGTTGATTGCGACATTGTGCACCCGAAAAACCGCAGCCCCCTGCAGCCTGAGCAATGCACTGCTCGCCGCCGTCGCAACATCACGTTCAGCCGCATCCCGCCCCGTGACCGCCCCGACGAAGCGCTTGCGCGACGTGCCGGCCAGCAGCGGTAATCCGAAACGCTGCAATTCGGCAAACCTCGCCATTAGCTCCAGGTTCTCGTCGGCGTCCTTGGCAAAGCCGAAGCCCGGATCGAGCACGATCCGCTCGCGCATGACGCCTGCTTCCGCCGCGATCTCCAGGGAGCGAACCAAGAAATGATACTGGTCCGCTATCACGTCCGGAAGCTTTTCGCGGCCCCGGCCCGTATGCATGAGACAGAGCCCGGCGCCGGTGTCGGCCGAAACCTTGGCGATCGCCTCCTCCTCCTTCTGCAATCCGTAGACGTCGTTGACGATATGCGCACCGGCCCCGACGGCGAGCCGCGCCGTCTCCGCCCGGTAGGTATCGATCGAAATCAGCGCGTCGCTCCTGCCACGCAGCGCCTCGATCACTGGCAGTACGCGCGACTGCTCTTGCGCAGGGCTGACTTCGGCCGCTCCGGGACGTGTCGATTCCCCGCCGATGTCGATGATCGACGCCCCCTCGCTGACGGATTGAAGTGCGTGCTCCACGGCGGCATCGACGCTTGCGTAGCGTCCGCCATCCGAAAAGGAATCCGGCGTCACATTGATAATCGCCATGATTACGCCGCGCGGCCCGAGTTCTATCTCGCGGCCGTGCGCCACGCGCCAGAAACTGCTTTGAAGCTGTAGCATCGGGGGTTATCCCATTGATTATAAAAAAAGCCGACGCCCCTATATTGCGCTCGCGGTGGCTATGCCCCAAGCTCCGCCAAACTTCAACACGGGTAGCGTCAAGAATGCCTTCCGCATCGCGTTATATGCGTTTCGTCCTCGCTTTTTCCATGACTGTTGCCCTCTGCATTCCCGCCTCGGCTCAAGTCGTTGCGACCAAGAGTTACTCCTATTTCGACATCCGCGGAAAGAGCGCCGGCGAGCTCGACGAGGAGCTGAGCCGCCGCGGGCCGACGGCGAGCGGCTCGTCCGCGCGCCACCCCGGCGCGACGAAAATCCGCTTCGGCGGCGAGGCGACCTACCTGCAGAAGAACGGCCGCTGCCGCGTCACCAGCGCGAAAGTAACCGTTCACACGCAGATCATCCTGCCGCGCTGGCGAAACCGCAACGGCGCAAGCAAGCAACTGTCGATGATCTGGGATACGCTCTCGAGCGACATCAAGAGACATGAGGAGCGGCATGCGGAAATCGCCCGCACACAGGCGCGTGTCATGGAACGGAATATCCTCGCACTGCGGGCTCAGCGCACCTGCGAAGCAATGCAGGAGCTTGTCACGGAAGAATCGAACCGGGGAATAGAAGAACACGATAGGTTGCAGGCGCGTTTCGACCGCGTCGAGGCCGTCAACTTCCAGAACCGGATGATGCGCTTGCTCAACAAGCGAATCAGTTCATCCGGTGGCGAAAGATAGCCCAATTTCTGAAAAAAAACACGCAAGATCGTTAGCTGGGCAACGAAACTTGTGCGAAGCTTTCCTCCTCCCCAGCCTGTGAATGATGAAAATTAGCGATATGCGACTCAACCCGCACGCGCTAATATGAACACATTCGGAAGTTCAGGTGGGATTGACCTGATCTTCTGTCGCTGGGTTCTCCTGGCGCGTTCTAAGCCGCGGGCGGTCCTCCCTCGCCCGATGGTTATGCGCCCGCCTTGCCTCGCACGTCATCCGGCGCGCGAGGCTTTTTTTGCACGGATCAGGCCTGCCGCTCGGGCACATGTACGATGAGTCCGTCCAGCACCGCCTTCATTCTGATCTGACAGGAAAGCCGCGAAGTCGGGCGAACATCGAAGGCGAAGTCGAGCATGTCTTCCTCCATCGCTTCCGGCGGGCCGACACGCTCCGTCCATTCATCGTCGACATAGACGTGACAGGTCGCACATGCGCATGCGCCGCCGCACTCTGCTTCGATACCCGGCACCGAGTTGCGCACGGCATTCTCCATCACCGTCGACCCCTGGTCGACATCCAGATCGAAGCGCGTGCCGTCGAAGGCAACAATAGTCAGTTTGGGCATGATATTTTCCGGTAATCATAGAGGGGAGGATCAGAATTTGTCTTCCAACAAATCTGATGAGCAGTCAACATCGACCGCCTTCACGGTTTCATTCCATATTTAAAAGCGACAGGCTTTTCCGTTTGCGTCATACCGCTGGCCACAAAAAGACCCGCTGTTCCTGAATGGAGCAGCGGGTCGAGCGGCTTAAAATGCCCAGCTCTAGCGGCTGAGCTTGAGAATGAAATTCTCGGCCTCGACGACGGCGGCCCCGACGGCGGCCATATTCGCCGCATCGCTGCAATTGTTCTCGATCGCCTCTGCTGCTTCGGATACGCCGAAAGCCCCGACGGCGCTCGCCGCGCCCTTAAGCCGGTGGGCCGCGGCTTGGATTCTCTTTGCGTCGCCTGATGAAATTTCGTTCAGGCAGCCGCGTGCCTGGCGCGCGAAGATCTGCAGCACCTCGACTTCCAGCGCCTTGTCGCCCATTGTCTGCTTTGCCAGATGAACAAGGTCGATCGGACGAGCCTTCGAGGGGCATGGCCCCTTGGAATTATCCGGCGCCTCGAATGCAATACTGACTGCTGCCATGTGCCCAATACTCCCGTCTTTACCCCGCACTTGGATTCACACTGCGGTTGGAGAGTGGCGATCGCGTTAAATTCTGGCACATTGAGGGCGGAATTCTCGCGCTATGGTTAACAGCCGCTAAACGCCCTTAAATTGTTGGTTTTTCGACATCCGTCCGCGTTAAATTATGTTAACAACAGATTAATGGATGGTGATTAGCAAGGCTTCATTAATTGTCTCGGAAGCCCGGATGTGTCACTACGATACTAGTAGAGTAGGTTTATGGTACGCGCCTTTGCGGGCCAAGTGGATAGTGGTAATGTTTTGATACCGTCTGTTTGAAAAAGCGGCTATCTACTCTGAAATGACATACTTATCCGTCCGCCGGCTTGGATGGGAAGGTCAGAGGCAAGGGTTGAAAACCTGGACGCGGCGTTGTCTGGGAAAATGCGGCTGAACCGGCTGGGATGTAACGAGGCGTAACCGAATGGCGAACAACAAGTACAGCGAGTCGATCGAGGACAAGGCGTTCAAAGCATTAGACGAAGCTCTCCAGATCGACTTCAGCCAGCAGAAGGCGCCGTCTCGTGGCGCTAAAACGCCCGACGCCCCGGAGGCCAAAGTGTCCGACACGCCATCTGCACGCAGCAATCACCAGGATCAGGACGAGAGCCAGCGCCGTGGCGGCCGCAGCTCCAGAGCGGCCGAGCAGCAGACGCCCCGTTCCCCGGCCTTGGCCGCGGCGAACGACGCCAACCGCATGACGGCGGCCTCCATTCTGAAATCGCTGGACGGCGGCTCGACGCGTTCGGCCGTCCGTAACGCCACGCTCTTCTCGCTGCTGTGGATCGTCGGCGGCGCCGGCCTGATGGCCCTGCTTTATTCGCCACAGATTTGGCAGATCCGCTCCGTCGCCGATCTCGTGGCCCTCCCCGGCGTCATTGCCGGCATCATCGGCGTCATCGTGCCGGTCCTTCTGTTCTACGCGTTTGGGATCATGATCTCGCGTGCTCAGGACATGCGCAATGCCGCCCGCTCGATGGCGGAAGTGGCGCTGCGTCTCGCCGAGCCGGAAACGATCGCGTCCGAACGCATCATGACCGTCGGCCAAGCCGTTCGCCGCGAGGTCTCGGCCATGAACGAAGGTATCGAGCGAACGATCGCGCGCGCTTCCGAGCTCGAAACGCTGGTTCACTCCGAAGTCAACGCGCTTGAGCGCAGCTACGCCGATAACGAACTGCGCGTGCGCGGCCTGGTTCATGAGCTCGGTTCAGAGCGCGAAGCGATCGTCAATCATGCCGAGCGAATCCGCAGCTCGATCGTCGGCGTCCACGACCAGTTGAAGGAAGACCTCTCGCTTGCGACGGAAGAAATCGCCGTGCGCCTTGCAACGTCCGGCGAAGCCTTCGCATCGATGATCGACACCCGCGCCGCAACGCTGACGGAAAAGTCGGAAACCGCGATCCAGTCGCTCGGTTCGCTTCTTGCCGCCAAGACCGACTCGCTGCTGCAAACGCTGACCTCCTCCGGTTTTGCGCTGGCGCACGAATTCGACACGCGTCTGGAATCGCTCACCTCCAACCTCAACGATCGCGGCGAGCAACTGCTCAGCCAGTTCGAAACGCGCGCCTCCACGATGGACAGCAGCGCAGAGAAGCTGAATGCGGCGCTGAACGACCGCGCCCGCCAGTTAAACGAAATCCTGATCGCCCGCACGCGCGAAATCAACGAAAGCCTGACCGGCGGCGAACGCGAAATCACCGGCACGCTCGATGACGTGCTTTCCAAGCTCAATGCGTCGCTCGACGAGAAGAGCGCAAGCTTCCGTCAGAGCCTGCAGTCCAGCGCCGACGACGCCATCATGGACCTCGACCTGCGCTCCGGCTTCTTCGACGAGCGCCTGCAGGCAACCGTCGCCCAGATGTCGACCGCGTTCGACGAACGCGTGGCGGAATTCGCGAATGCCTTCGACAAGCGCGCCGGTTCGCTCGACACCAAGCTGATGGAAAGCCTCGCGCGCATCAACGAGACGCTGGCCGGCGGCTCGGAATCGATCGACGGCATCCTCAATTCCAGCATCGAGCGCCTTGGCGCCTCGATGACCGACCAGTCCTTCGCGCTGGCGACTGCGCTCAGCACCGGTCAGGAGGTTCTCGAAAGCTCTCTCGGCAGCAAGGTCGACGAAATCTCCAGCGCCCTTTCGGTCCGCACCAACGAGATCACCTCTGCGCTGCAGTCTGCGAGCGGCGAGATTTCTGAGGCGCTCGCTTCGGGCGTTTCCGAGCTGCATGGCAGCCTGTCGGGCCGCACGAGCGAGATCACCTCTGCCTTGCAGTCCGCAAGCGGCGAGATTTCTCAGGTGCTCGCTTCGGGCGTTTCCGAACTGCATGGTAGCCTTTCAGGCCGCACGAGCGAGCTCACCTTCGCACTGCAGAGCGCAAAGGATGAAATTTCTGAGACCCTGGCGTCCGGCACCACCGATCTGCGGGAGAACCTTTCGAGCCATACCGGTAAGCTGACCTCGGCGCTGAAAAATGCCAAGGGCGAGCTCTCCGAGGCTCTCACGTCCGGCACTTCCGAGCTGCAGGCGAATCTTTCGGGCCGTACCAGCGAATTGGCATCCGCCCTGCAGAACGCCACCGGTGAAATTTCGCTGGCGCTCGCAACCGGCACCTCCGAACTTCACAACAACCTGGCGGCGCGTTCGACGGAATTCCGCGAGACCCTGCTGTCGACCACGTCCGACCTCACCGCAGCCGTCTCCGCCGGCACCGAGCAGATCACCTCCGCCTTCGGCCGCGCCGACGAGCTCAACAACGTCATCTCCCAGCGCGCCGACGCGATCACGCAGGCCCTCGATTCCGCCCATGAACGCATCGACGACGTCATGGCGGAACGCAGTAGCGCGCTCGTCAGCGCGCTCTCCAGCAATCACGACCGCCTCGCCGACGCCCTAGACGAAAAGACGATGGCGCTCGCCATCTCGCTCGACGACAGCCAGAGTCGCTTCGACAGCGCGCTCGAGGCCCGCACCAACGCACTCCTCGACACCGTTGCGGGTGCTGAGGCCCGGGTTGCCGGCGCCTTCGCCGACAAGGCTGAGGCGATCCGCAGCGCTTACACCGACAACCAGGAACGGCTCGAACTATCGCTCGGCGAACACGCCGCAGCGCTCTCCTCGACGCTCTCCAGCAGCAACAATCGCCTCGAGACACTGACGGGCGAAGCAGCCGCACGCATGGAAGCGCTCACCAGCGAAGCAACCGCGCGCATCGACGGCGGCCTCGCCTCGGCCCATGACCGCATCCGCGCAACGCTGGACGACCGTGCGAACGCGATCAGCCTTTCGCTCAGCAACGCGCATGCGCAGCTCAGCGATACGCTGTCGGAGCAGGCGACGACCATCGGCGCGTCGGTCGCCGCAAGCGCCAGCATGCTCGAAATGTCGCTGGAAGATCACGAAGCCTCCATTCGCCAGACGATCGACAACAGCGCCAGGTCGCTCGAAGAGCGTCTGCGCGAGGGCGCCGGCCAGATCGCCGGCCGCTTCCAAGATGCAGCAAGCGAAATCTCGCGTTCGGCAGAAACCTTCTCCACGCACCTCGATCAGTCGATCGACGGCATGACCGGCCGGTTTGCCGAAACCGGTTCGCGCGTCGAAGCAGGCCTTGCTGCTCTCGAAAACCGGATCCGCGACGGCGTCGGTGGTGTCGCAACGCAGGTGGATGCCGCAGGCAGCCGCCTTGCGGAAACACTTAACGACAGCATTTCGCAACTGCGCGAACTCGGCGACGATGCCGCCCTGCGCGTTACGACCGTCCTGGAAAGCACAAGCGACACGCTTTCCAGCGCCATCGATGAGCGCACGGCAAGCCTTGCCTCCGCCATTGATGAGCGGGCGACAGCCCTCACCTCTGTGGTGGACGAGCGAGCGAGCGTGCTTGCCGCAGTCGTGGACGACCGTGCCGTAAATCTTGCAACGTCCATCGACGACCGCACAGCGAACCTTGCACAGGCGATGCACCGCGGCAGCGAACATATCGACGAACGCCTGTCCACCATGGACCGGGCGCTCACGCTTGGCCTCAATGCCGTCAACCAGACGATCGAAGGCAAGGCAGCCGGTCTCGCCTCGACGCTGCGCAGCGCCGTTGCCGATGCCGCCCAGGGCATGGATGCCGAAGCTGCGCGCACGGCCGAACTGATGGCCCGCACCGGCCAGCAGTTCACCGAAGGTCTCGACCAGAAGAGCAGCGAGTTCGCACGTGCCATGGACGAGCGCTCCGAACAGATCGTCGGCCGCGTGTCCGAGGCGCAGAACCGTCTTGCGAGCCAGGCCGCCGCCGTCGCCCAGACCTTCTCCGAAGCCGGCAATGCGATCGTTAACAAGGTCGCCGAGGCCGAAACGCTTGTCAGCGGCCAGGTCAATGCCATTTCGCAGGCCCTCTCCGAGGCCCAGTCCTCGCTGGAAAGCCGCGGCGACGCGATCCGCTCGACAATCGCCAGCGCCAGCGAAGGTATTGCCGCCACAATGTCGGATGTCGACAAGGCTCTCGAAGCCCGCGGCGACGCGATCCGCTCAGGCCTGACAGACCAGGCCCGTGAAATCGATGCGACCTTGACGGGTGTCGAAAAAACGCTCGAGGCCCGGGGTCACACAATCCGCTCGACAATCGCCAGCGCCAGCGAAGGCATTGCCGCCACAATGTCGGACGTCGACAAGGCTCTCGAAGCCCGCAGCAGCGCGATCCGCTCAGGCCTGACAGACCAGGCCCGTGAAATCGATGCGACCTTGACGGATGTCGAAAAAGCGCTCGAGGCCCGGGGTCACACAATCCGCTCGACGCTCGACGAACGCACCCGCGAGCTCAATTCCATGCTCGCCGGTCGTTCTTCCGAGCTGTCGCGGCTGATCGATGAAACCGCACGCCCGATGATCGAGCGCTATGCGGAAACCGGCAAGGAGGCTGCGGCCCGCATCGCCGCCGCCGCCGAGCAGAGTGCCGACCGCCTTCGCGCCGAAAACGCGGCGCTGGCCAATGCGATCGCGGCCCGCACAGAGAGCGCCGCCACCGCGGTCAATACGATCGAAACGAGCCTGCTTGGCAACGTCAACGCGCTGATCGAGCGCCTGTCCGAAAACAGCGCCTCGATGGCGACGATGATGAGCCGTGCGGCGGAAAATCTGACGGACGTCGATGGCCGCCTCGGCGAGACCACCTCGCGCTTCACCGACTCGGCCTCCAAGGCGGCGGAAATGGTGTCGGCGTCGACCCGCCTGCTCGAAGGCAAGGTCGATCGCCTCTCCGACATCTCCGGCCAGACGCTGGCGCAGGTCGGCGGCATCATCGGCCGCTTCGACGAGCACTCGAAGGTTCTGAGCCAGGCATCGAACCTGCTTGCGGCTGCACAGTCGAACCTCGTGTCGACGCTCGAGGAACGTGAAGACGCTCTTCAGAACCTCTCCGTCGGCCTCGTCCAGCGTTCCGAAGAGATCGAAACGACCATGCGCGCGCTTTCCAGCATGGTCGAGAACGCCTTCGAGCGCGCCGAACAGCGCTCCAACCAGGTCACCGGCAATCTGCGCCAGGGCGTACAGTCCTCCTTCGCCGATATCGGCCGCGTGCTCTCGGAGACCGAGAAGCGTACCGAGGAAGCCGCCGAGGCGATGCGCAACTCGATCGTCAAGGCCGGCGAAGAAGCGAATGCAACGATCGACGGCACCTTCGGCAATGCCGAACGCCGTGCGAACGATCTCTCGAACCGCCTTCGCGGCGGGCTGACGGCGTCGCTTTCGGATGTCGAGCGCATGCTCGGCGAGGCCGGCCGTGCGTCGGACGGCGCTGCCCAGCAGCTGCGGGAATCGCTTCGCGAAGCCGTCGAGGAAGCGGTCTCCCGCTTCTCCGGCGCTACCGACGAAATCCGCCGCTCGGCGGGCGATATCCGCAAGGAACTCGACATGACGCGCAGCGAATTGAAGCGCGGCGCATTCGACCTTCCGGAAGAAGCCAAGGAAAGTGCGGCCGCGATGCGCCGCGCCGTTGCCGAGCAAATCAAGGCGCTGCAGGACATTTCGCAGATCGTCGGCCGCTCCACGCAGCAGCTCGAAATCTCCGAGCCGGTTGCCCGCGCAGCCGCACATGCCCAGCCCGCGCCGCGCCCGGCACCTGCGGCGGCCCAGCAGCCTGCCCCGGCGCCCGCCCGCCCGCCCGTCGTTGAAGACGGCCTTGCGCTCCGCGGCACGATCGCTCCGCCGGCAGCCGCAGCCCCGCAGCGTCCCGTCCCCGCTCCAGCCACGCCTGCCCGCCAGGAAACCGGGGGCTGGATCAGCGACCTGCTGCGTGGTGCCTCGCGCGACGAAGCCGCCGAGGAAGCTCCCGCACGCGCGGCAGCCCCGAGCGCCCAGCCTGCGCCAGCACAGCGCAGCGCCGATAGCCGCAATCCGCGCCACGTCGTCGAATCGCTGAATTCGCTCTCGGTCGATATCGCCCGCGCGATCGATCACGACGCCTCGGTCGATCTGTGGCGCCGTTACCAGCGCGGTGAGCGCGACGTCTTCACCCGCCGCCTCTACACGCTGAAGGGCCAGCAGACCTTCGATGAGATCAAGCGCAAATACGACCGCGAACCGGAATTCCGCACCGCCGTCGACCGCTACATCGCCGATTTCGAGAAGCTGCTTGCCGACGTCGCCCGCTCTGACCGCGACCAGACGATTACGCAGTCCTACCTGACATCGGACACCGGCAAGGTCTACACGATGCTGGCCCACGCCGCAGGGCGTTTGAGCTAAGGGAAGCGAAGCTGAAGATCACTACACGAAGGGCCGCCCGCAAGCGGCCCTTTCACATGCATACTTGCGAAACCATGTAGGCAGCATTGCCCTAGAAGCCGCCCGGTGCATCCACTCCGCTGTTGATTGCCAACCGGATTGAGCCGCAGCGAAAAAGGGACTGCCCAAACCCACCTTTATCTGAGACAATTGCCTGGGGAGGATTGTCTCTGCGGCTCGCAGCCGTAGGGAACGATCTCGAATCTGTATCCCGTTGAAGCATCCACTATCCTGCCCCGTCCGCAGCGATGAGTCAGCTGTCGGCAAGCATATAGCGAACATCTCTCATTGTTCAGCAAACGCGAGCCAGGAGCACTTCATATGGTAACGTGGAAACCCGATCCAAGCTTTTATCCGTCCCCGCGAATGGCCATGAAGGCCGCGCCGGAGACGCTTGCCTACGTCGCCGCCTTCGATCCGGCGCGAGCGGTTCCCGACGAACTCGCGGTCGTCGATGTCGATCCCAAATCAGCCTCCTATGGTCAGATCGTCACATCCCTCGCAATGCCCAATGTCGGTGACGAGCTGCATCATTTCGGCTGGAACGCCTGCTCATCCTGCCTTTGCCCGAATGCGCCGCACCCACATGCGGAGCGCCGCTATCTGGTCGTACCCGGGTTGAAATCCTCGCGCATCCATATCATCGACACCAAGCCCGACGGCCGGAAACCATCGATCGTCAAGGTCATCGAACCGGGCGAAGTCGCCGACCGGGCCGGATACTCGAGGCCTCATACCGTTCACTGCGGACCGGAAGGGATCTATATCGCAGCACTTGGCAATGCGGAGGGCAAGGGACCGGGCGGCGTGTTCCTTATGGATCATGAGACATTCGAGGTGCGCGGCCAATGGGAAATGGATCGCGGGCCGCAGCAGCTTTCCTACGACGTCTGGTGGCATCTTGGCCACGACACGCTCGTCACCAGCGAGTGGGGCACGCCGGATACTTTTGAAAACGGACTGATCCCGGAAATCCTGCTCGGCGCGAAATACGGCCGCCGTCTGCACTTCTGGGACCTGCACAAGCGCAAGCACCTACAGACGATCGATTTCGGTGACAAGTATCAGCTCGTATTCGAACTCAGGCCCGCGCATGATCCGACCAAAGCCTATGGTTTTGTGAACTGCGTTCTCAGTCTTGAGGACCTCTCGTCCTCGATATGGGTCTGGCACCGCGACGGCGCGAAGTGGGCGGTGACAAAGGTGATTGACATTCCGGCGGAGCCCGCCGATCCGGACCTGTTGCCGCCGATGCTCAAGGGTTTCAATGCCGTGCCACCGCTTGTCACCGATATCGACCTTTCGATGGATGACAGATTTCTCTACGTGTCCTGCTGGGGAACTGGCGATCTGCATCAGTACGATGTCTCCGATCCATTCAAGCCGAAGCTGACAGGAAAGGTCCGGATCGGCGGCATCGTTTCGCGCGCTTCGCATCCGGGAGCGAAGAATGGCGCGCTGAATGGCGGCCCGCAGATGGTCGAGATCAGCCGTGACGGTCGCCGCATCTATTTCACCAACTCGCTCTATGGCGCGATCGACGAGCAGTTCTATCCCGACGGCATCTCCGGCTGGATGGTGAAGCTTGACGCGGAGCCGGACGGCGGCATTGCTTTCGACGAGAAATTCTTCGTCGAATGGCCAAAGTCGCATCGCCCGCATCAGGTCCGCCTGCAGGGTGGGGATTGCTCGTCGGATTCCTATTGCTATCCGTAAGGAGCGAAGGCCAGCCCGATGAGGCGCTCATGAATGAACTCTGGCCCTGGATGCTACTGGCGGGACTGGGAGCCTTCCATGGTCTCAACCCGGCGATGGGATGGTTGTTTGCCGTGGCGCTCGGCGTTCACCGGCAAAGTTCCGCCGCCGTGGTTCAGGCGGTGCCTGCTATCGCGCTGGGGCACGCAGTATCCATCGCACTGGTGGCGGGCACCCTGCTCGCGGCCGGTCTTTTCGTAAATCAAGATGCTTTGCGGACGGCGGCCGGAGGAGGCCTCATTGCATGGGCTATCTGGCATCATTTCTTCGGACACCAGCGCCGCGTTCGCATCGGCATGCGCACAGGGCTTGCCGGCCTGGCGTTCTGGTCGTTCCTGATGACAACAGCCCATGGAGCCGGACTCATGATCCTACCGGCCTTGATGCCCCTCTGTCTTACGGAGTCGCCATTACGTGAAGTCGATGGTGATGGGTCCGCGGCGATGGCGATCGCTGCCGTCGGCGTCCATACCCTTGCAATGTTGGCGGCCACAAGTCTCGTTGCCCTGGCAGTCTATCGTTGGGTCGGGCTCGGGATATTGCGCAGTGCCTGGATCAACACGGATCTCGTATGGACGCTGGTTCTGCTCGGCACCGGTGCCGTGCTGCTGATCGTCTAGCGAAGGCGGGATTGGTCCATCCCAAGTTCTTCGGGTTCGGCCGCAACCATTTCCTCCGCCGTCAAATCGACCGCAGCGTCCAATCGACGATCTCTGCCGTCACCGCAGAGAACGCGCGGTCGAGCGCCTTGACGTAGCCTACGTTCGAGCCGCTGCCTGCAGGAACGGCCGCACGGAAAACCTTCTGGGCGCGGACCGTGCCGTTGCGGTCGTTGAGGATATTCGCCGAGATTTCGACGACGGCCTGGCTGGTGGTGCTGTTGTCGATCTCGAAGGCGCGGATGTCGGTAACGACCTGATAGTCGATCGCAAGGCCCTGTCCCGGCTTGCCGACGCCGCCGAGCTTGCCGGAGTTCTCGTAGGCTTCGACTAGCTTCGATTGCACTATGCGCGGCAGGCTGTCGCTCCATTGCGAGCGCGACAGATACTGGATCTCGGAGGGCGAAACGCGGACGACGATCTGGCTGCTGTCGAGCGCCTTCAAGGCCGTCGGCGCCGGCACGAGGATCTGGCTGCGCTTGGCGGGCCGTCCGTCGACGGTGACGGTGGCGGAGAGATCAAAGGTATCGTTCTTGGCCGCCGTGCCGCAACCGGTCACTGCCAGCGCCATAAGCGGCAAAAGGAGCGTCGTTCTTACCAGCAATGAACGGCGCGCCAACACATGCGATACGGCCATATTTCGCTACCCTTGCTTTCAAATATCCATGTCAACGGCGCGTCCGGCCGTCATATTGCTTTACCGTATCGCCGCCAAAAATCAGCCGCTGCGGATTTTGGTCGAAATTGCTGATCGCACTGTTGAGATTCTGCATCGTATGGCGGGTATCGTCGACGAGCGTCTGCACGTCGCGCAAGCCGCCGCTCGAAAACCGCTGCAGGTTGTCCGCGATCGGACCGATGCGGGCGTTGAGATTGTCCGCCATCTTCTTGAAGGAATCGAGCGTTGCGCGCGCCTCCGTAAAGAGCGACTGCGAATTGTCCGTGCCGAACAGCGCGTCGAGCTTGATCAGGATGCCGTCGACGCGCGTCGAGGCCGAGTTCAGCTTGTTCGCCATCTGCGAGACGTCCTGGATCGTCTGGTCGATATCCTTCTGGCGCGCCGAGACGGTATTGGCGACGTCCCGTATGGAGGCGACCGCGACGCGTGCATCCTTCGTCGCCTGCGCGATATCGTCGACCGACCCCTTCACCTTGGCGGGATCGATCTGCGCCACCAGCGTATCGACGCGGTCGAGCGTGGTCTGCGCCTTCTTGCCGAAATCGTTGAAGGTCGTCGCCGTCTCGTTGAATCTCTGGATCGCACCCTTCAGGTCGCCGGACGCATTGGCGATATCGCGGCTCACCTTCTCGGCATTGCTGAGGATCGTATCGATCTTCTTCGCGTCGACGGCCTTTACCAGCGCTTCGACGGCCTCAAGCGTGGAATCGACTCGGCCGGAGACTTTGCGCACGATTTCGGAAAGCTGGCCGACGCTCTGCAGGAAGGAATCGATATTGCCGGAATTCTTCGCCAGCGCACCTGAGAAGGTCTCTGCATTCTGCAGCGTCTTGGTCAGCGGTCCGCGCGCGTCCTGGACGAATCCGTGAACCTCGCCCACCGCGTCATTCGCCCGGTCGAGAATCTTGTCGGCCGTCGCCAGAAGATTCGTCACGCTTGATTGATCCGCGACGATCACCGCGCGCTTGCCGGTCTCGACGGCCTTTTGCAGGATATTCTCTTCACCCACCTTGCCGCCCGAAAGCTCGATATAGGCCGCACCCGTCAGGCCCTGGATTTCAAGGATGGCCCTGGTGGAAGGATAGATCGGCGCGTCGACGCGCACCTCGGTGAAAGCCAGCGAATATTGCGGGTCGTCGGCATCGATCGAGAGCGACGTCACCGACCCCACCTGAATGCCATTGAAGCGCACCGGCGAGCCAACGCTGAGGCCGTTTGCCGAGCCCGGAATACGCACGACGAGTTCCGCCATGGGGCCGCTGCGTCCGTACTCGGCCATCCAGTAGACGAAGCCGAATGCGGCTGCGATCACCAGAACAGTGAAAAAGCCGACGATCGTGTAGTTCGCTTTGGTTTCCATCGTTTCCGGTCACTTCCCGCGGCTGTCGCCAGTGCTTTCGGCACGGCCGGCGGCTGTTTCTTCTTGCGGCACGATCGAGCGCGCACGCTTGCCCTTGAAATAGGCCTGAACCCAAGGATCATCATAGGCCAGCATGTCCTCGATCGTCCCCTCAACCATTACTCGCTTGTGTCCAAGCACGGCAATACGGTCGCAGACGGAAAACAGGCTGTCGAGGTCGTGGGTTACCATATAGACGGTCAGGCCGAGCGTGTCTCGCAGCCGGGCGATCAGTTCATCGAATTCTGCAGCACCGATCGGGTCGAGGCCCGAGGTCGGCTCGTCCAGGAATACCAGCTCCGGATCGAGCGCCAGGGCTCTCGCAAGGGCAGCGCGCTTGATCATACCGCCGGAAAGCTCGGAGGGATATTTGTCCGCCGCATCGGCAGCAAGACCCACGAGCCGGATCTTCAAGTGCGCCAGTTCGTCCATCAGCGATTTCGGCAGATCCAGATATTCACGCATCGGCACCTGGATGTTCTCCCTCACAGTCAGCGAGGAAAACAGCGCGCCCTGCTGGAAGAGCACGCCGAGCCGCATGTCGAGCGCGTTGCGCTGGCTCTCGTCCAGCTTGTCGAAATTCTGTCCCAGGATCTCGATCATGCCGGAGCGGCGCGGCAGAAGGCGCAAAATGGTTCGCATCAGCACGGATTTGCCGGTACCCGATGCGCCGACGAAACCCAGGATCTCGCCGCGGTAGATGTTCAGGTTGAGCTTGTCGAGCACGATCTTCGGGCCAAAGCCGACGGTCACGTCTCGTGCCGAAAGCACGATGTCCCGCTCATCCTTCCCGTTCGGCTCTGCTTGCTGCCCGTCCACGCTAAACCCTTAAAAATTGATGGCCGCATAGAACATGGCGAACAGCCCGTCCATGAGGATGACGACGAAAATCGACTTCACTACGGAAGCCGTCACGTGCTGGCCGAGCGATTCGGCGCTGCCTCCGACCTTAAGGCCTTCTACGGCCGCGACAATACCAATGACGAGCGCCATGAACGGCGCCTTGATCATGCCGGAGAGAACCGTCGACAGCGTAATCGCCTCGTGCAGGCGAGACAGGAAGGTCGCGAACGTGATGCCGGAATAGGCCCAGGCAACCGACGCGGCGCCGAACAGCGAGGCGAAGTTCGCAAGCACCGTCAGAAGCGGCAGCGCCACCGTCAGCGCCACAAGCCGCGGGAAGATCAGCACGCCCACCGGGTTCAGGCCCATGACCTTCAGCGCATCGACTTCCTCACGCATCTTCATCGAGCCGATTTCGGCGGTGATTGCGCTGCCGGAACGGCCGGCGATCATGATCGCTGTCAGAAGCACGCCGATTTCGCGCAGCTGCAGGATGCCGACGAGATCGACGACGAAGACTTCGGCGCCGAAATACCGAAGCTGGAAGGCGCCCTGTTGCGCGATGATGGCGCCGATCAGGAACGACATCAAAAGGATGATCGGAACGGCACGCACGCCCATATGGTCGATCTGGTTGACGATCGAGGCTGGAGAAACGCCGCTGCCGCGCCCGAACTTCATCTGCGCGCCACGCACGGCCGAGCCCAGGATATACATCGCGGCCGTGAGGTCGTTCCAGAGGTCCACGGTCACCCTGCCGACCGGCGCGAAGATGCGCTCGGCGAGACCGCTTTTCTTCGGAGCCTCGACGGCTTCCTCCTCCGGTTTCTGGGAGAATTCCTCTATCATTTCGTCGATATGCGGATTGGTGCCTTCGAAACGAACCGGCCGCCCGGCCGCCTCTTCCTGCAGCTTGAGCCGGCAAAGCAGCCAGACGCCGGCCGTGTCGATATCCGTGACGCCCGAGAGGTCCAGGGTCAGATCACCTTTACCACGGGCAATCTTCTCGATGTCGTGTAGGACGAGATGGATGTTGGCGCTGCGCCAATTGCCTTCGAGATGAACGCGGCGTCCCCCACCGTCGGCTTGGTCGTCCACGTGCAGTGAGGCGGCGTTGCGGGTGTCGGGCTTCAAAATGCTTGTGTCTTTCAAGGCTTGCGGCGACATTGCCGACTCGCGAACAAATCGCTCACGCCCGGCGCGTTAATATACCGAAGACACATAGAATTTCCATGCTCGCAGGATTGCAATTATGCCACGCTCGCTCGAAATCCAGATGAATTCCTTTCCCATTGCGGGCACGTTCACGATCTCGCGCGGCGCAAAGACCTCGGCGGACGTCATCACCTGCATTCTGGCGGAAAACGGCAAGCGAGGCTGGGGCGAATGCGTTCCCTACCGACGCTACGGCGAAACGATGGAAGGCGTCGCCGCACAGATCGAAGCCGCCCGGCCCCTGATCGAAGCGGGCATTTCCGGAGAAGACCTCCTCTCCGCCATGGTGCCGGGCGCAGCCAGGAACGCCGTCGATTGCGCGATATGGGATCTCGAAGCCAAGCGCGGCGGAAAAAGCGTTGCCGAACGCATCGGCCTTGCGTCGCCGAAGCCGCTCACGACGGCCTACACGATCTCGCTCGGCGAACCGGAGATTATGGCGGCGCAGGCGCGCGCACACTCCGCAAGAGCGCTGCTCAAGGTCAAGGTCGGCACCGGTGACGATGAGAGCCGCATGCGCGCCGTGCGCGAAGCCGCGCCTAACAGCATCATCATGCTTGATGCCAACGAGGGCTGGCCTGAGGACACGTTGGAACATCACTTGCGCATCGCCGCCGAGATGAAGATCGCGCTCGTCGAACAGCCGCTGCCCGCCGGCCGGGACGAAATGCTGGCCGAGATCGAGCGTCCAGTCCTGGTCTGCGCCGACGAGAGCGTCCACCATACTGGCGACCTAGCAAGCCTGCGCGACCGCTACGATGCGATCAACATCAAGCTCGACAAGACCGGCGGCCTGACGGAAGCGCTCGCGATGAAGCGCGAGGCGCAGCGCCTCGGCTTCCAGATCATGCTCGGCTGCATGGTCGGTACATCGCTTGCAATGGCGCCCGCCGTGCACTTAGCGCAGGACGCTGAATTCGTCGATCTCGACGGCCCGCTGCTTCTTGCCCGCGACCGGCAACCCGGCCTTCGCTATACCGATTCCCTTGTCTGGCCACCCGAACCCAGCCTTTGGGGCTGAAGGTAGTAGGCGACGAAGACCAGAGACATTCCCAGCGCTGCGACGAGTGCCATGACGTAGAAGCTCGCGAGGCCGAGCCAAGCATAGATGTAGCCGGAGGCGAGCGTCATCAGTCCCATGAACATGCCGTTATAGAAGAAATATGCGCCCTGAGCCGACGACTCCTGCGTCTCCTGCACCGTTGCCACGATGCGCCGCTGAACGCCGGTATGCACGAAGGCGAAGCTGCAGGAATGGAAACATTGCAGCACGAAGAAGCCGACGAAGCCCCAATGCACCGGGAACAGGATCCAGCGGCAAATGCAGACCGCGCAGCCGATGCGGATCAGCGTCCACGCACTGAAGCGGCGGTTCAGATGCTTCGAGACGAAGAACACAATCACCTCGGAGGCAACGGCAGCACTCCAGAGAATGCCGACCTCCGTTCCTGAAAAGCCAAGCTGATGCCAATAGATCGACGCGAAGACATAGAGAAGCGCGTGGCTCGACTGCTGGATCGCCACGCCCCACAGGAGCACCAGCAGATGTGGCTGCCGTAGCGAACTGCCGGTGGCCGCCGGTATGTCGACCGGCGTGCCGCGCCGGCGGGTCGGCCCAATCCGCGGACAATAGATCGCCATCAGCATCGTCATGACGAAGCCGAAAATCATGACCGGCAGCACCATCGAGCCGCCCCAATAGCCGATCATCTCGCCGCCGATCATGGTCGATGCAATGAAAGCGATAGAGCCCCAGACGCGCATGGAGCCGTAGTCGAGCCCCCAGCGGCGAACGCCGGAAATGACGATCGATTCGACGACCGGCAGATAGGGCGCGAAGGTCGCACCCTGCATGGCGAAGACGATCAGCACCGGCCAAAAGCTCGTCGTCCAGCAGAGCGCTACCGCCGTCAGCAAGGACAGCCCGCCGGACCAGAGCAGCACGTCGGCGCGCTCCTTCATGCGGTCAGCATACATGGCGACGATCGGCGCCACGAGAACGCGCACCACCATCGGCACTGCCAGGATGATGCCGATTTCATGATCGGTGAATTCGTGGACCGCTAGCCAGACGGGAAAGAAGGGAAGAACGACACCGTTGACAATCAGCGGAGCGCAATAGGACAGGGCGCTGAGCAGCCGGAAGCGCGGCGGCGCTCCCTCGCCTGTCGGGGCTTTCTGGGCGGGAATCATCGGTGGACCTGCAGGAAACTGGACGTTGCCTAGCACATCAACCCAAGGGCGACTATGGCCAGAAATAACCTTTCTGAAACGTTTTAAGAAAAAGCTTGTCCCCTTCGCTCACAACCCATCGTAATTAAAGCCACCCGCATTCCCCTTAAATTCTAGGTCGTAGATTTTTAGCCAGCGTCATAGAACCGTTACCGTTAGGTGGTTCGGTCGCGCTTCAAAAAGACAAAGGACATACTGTGCGCCCCTACAAGCTTCGCCGCCTCGACAGGAATGATGCGTCGTCTTTCAGAGAAATTCGCCTTGAGGCTCTCGCGAACCATCCAGAGGCATTTGGCGCGTCATGGGAAGAAGAGCAGAGCCTATCTGAGGCGCGCTTCGCCGGTAGGCTTGAGAACGGCCTTGTGATCGGTGGGTTATCCGATGACGGAATCCTTGCCGGAACTATCGGCGTGTCAAAGTCCAAAGCCATCAAGACGCAACATATTGGATCGGTTTGGGGGATGTATGTCCGCCAGGAGGCGCGGGGCACTGGTCTTTCGCGCTTGCTGCTGAGTGCTGCGATTGACGAAGTTGGCACGACGCTACGTTCGCTCCGGCTTAGCGTCGTGTCATCCAACGTTCCGGCTATCCGGCTTTACAAATCCATGGGCTTTGAAGAATGGGCCGTCGAAGTCGAAGCTTTAAAGGTGGGCGATACTTATTATGATGAAATACTCATGCGGCTGGAAGTAGGTCCGCGATGACAGACGCCACGAGTCTAACGCCCATCACCACAACTAAATTGCTTCCGTGTTCACAACAAGAAAATCAGGCAGCCTGCGGCTCGAGCTGGCCGTCGCGATGCTCGATCGCCAGCGGGATGGCTTGAGCGTCGGCTATGGTGCTCCAGGTGATGAGCTCGAACGTGCCGTCCTCATGCTCGGCGATCGCCGTACAGCTCTCCACCCAGTCGCCGGTGTTGATGTAGCGCACGCCGTCCATGTCCTCGATCACGGCATGGTGGATATGGCCGCAGATGACGCCGTCGGCGCCATGCTTGCGGGCTTCGTCGGCCACGACGCGCTGGAACTCGCCGATGAAATTGACCGCGTGCTTCACCTGCAGCTTCGCCCAGGCGGAGAAGGACCAGTAGGGCATGCCCATCCGGCGGCGGATCGCGGCCAGCACGACGTTGATCTTGATCGCCGTGTCGTAAGCCCAGTCCCCGAGATAGGCGAGCAGGCGGGCGTTGCGGACGACGACGTCGAACTCGTCGCCATGCAGCACGAGATACTTTTTGCCGTCCGCGCCGTCATGCATCATCCGCTCGGCGACTTCGATGCCGCCGAAATGCATGCCCGGAAAGTCTCGCAGGAACTCGTCGTGATTGCCGGGGATGTAGACGACCCGCGTGCCCTTGCGCGCCTTGCGCAGCAGCTTCTGCACCACGTCGTTGCAGACCTGCGGCCAGTACCAACTGCGCTTCAGCCGCCAGCCGTCGACGATATCGCCGACGAGGAAGATCGTATCGGCGTCGTGATAGCGGAGAAAGTCGAGGAGGAAGTCCGCCTTCGCCGCCTTCGAGCCGAGATGCACATCGGAAATGAAGAGAGTACGGAAGTGTCGGGTATCCATATTGTCTTTCACAAGCGCTCCGCCTGCGTCCCATCGTTTCTGGTCTTCCAAAATCAGACTCGTGTTTCAGGAAGATGACAGATGCGCGAATTGGCACATGCGCAGCGCTCACGAGTTTTCCGCTTCGATCCCGAAATTCTGACTGTCCCTGCCAGCCGATTGATGTATGGAGAAGTCTTCAAAAGATGTGAGTGCGGCAGCGGAGACGGCAATGGATCATCAGGAAAAATCCAACACGGAGAAGAACGAGACCGGCGGAAACCTCGACGAACAGGCGCTTTTCTTCCATCGTTACCCCCGCCCCGGCAAACTTGAAATTCAGGCGATCAAGCCGCTCGGCAACCAGCGCGACCTGGCACTCGCCTATTCGCCCGGCGTTGCGGCGCCCTGCCTTGCGATCCGCGACAATCCGGAAACGGCTGCCGATTACACCTCGCGCGCCAATCTTGTTGCCGTCATCTCCAACGGCACGGCCGTTCTCGGCCTCGGCAATATCGGCCCGCTCGCCTCCAAGCCCGTCATGGAAGGCAAGGCCGTCCTCTTCAAGAAGTTCGCCGGCATCGACGTCTTCGACATCGAAATCGATGCCTTGACCGTCGATCAGATGGTCTCCACCATTGCCTCGCTCGAGCCGACCTTCGGCGGCATCAATCTCGAGGACATCAAGGCGCCCGAATGCTTTGAGGTCGAGCGCCAGCTCCGCGAGAAGATGAAGATCCCGGTCTTCCACGACGACCAACACGGCACGGCCATCATCGTCGCAGCCGCGATCCTGAACGGACTGGAACTCGCCGGCAAGAAGATCAAGGACGTGAAGATCGTCGCCTCCGGCGCGGGTGCCGCTGCGCTCGCCTGCCTCAATCTGCTGGTCGAGCTCGGCGCCAAGCGCAAAAATATCTGGGTCCACGATATCGAAGGCCTCGTCTATGAAGGCCGCACCGAACTGATGGACGAATGGAAGGCTGTCTACGCACAGAAGAGCGAGATGCGCACGCTCGCCGACAATATCGGCGGCGCCGATGTCTTCCTCGGTCTTTCGGCCGCGGGTGTCCTGAAGCCCGACCTGCTATCACAGATGGCGGACAAGCCGCTCATCATGGCGCTCGCCAATCCGACCCCTGAAATCATGCCGGACCTGGCGCGCGCCGCCCGCCCGGACGCAATGATCTGCACCGGCCGTTCGGACTTCCCGAACCAGGTGAACAACGTCCTCTGCTTCCCCTACATCTTCCGTGGCGCGCTCGATTGCGGCGCCACGGCCATCAACGAAGAAATGAAGCTTGCTGCCGTCAAGGCCATCGCGGGGCTTGCCCGCGAGGAAGTTTCGGACGTCGCGGCCCGCGCCTATTCCGGCGAGACGCCCATCTTTGGTCCGAATTACCTCATTCCCTCACCCTTCGATCCGCGTCTCATCCTGCGCATCGCCCCGGCTGTCGCCAAAGCCGCCGCCGAGACGGGCGTGGCATCCCGGCCGATTGCGGATTTCGACGCCTATCTCGATCAGTTGAACCGCTTCGTCTGGCGCTCGGGCTTCGTCATGAAGCCGATCTTCACCAGCGCCAAGCTTTCCGAGAAGAAACGCGTCATCTTCGCGGAAGGAGAAGACGAGCGCGTCCTGCGCGCGGCTCAGGTTCTGCTGGAGGAAAAGACCGGCGAGCCGATTCTGATCGGCCGGCCCTCGGTTATCGAGGCACGTCTGAAGCGCTTCGGCATCCGCATTCGCCCGAATGTCGATTTCGCCGTGGTGAACCCTGAAGACGATCCGCGTTACCGTGACTATGTCGACGACTACTTCGCTCTCGTCGGCCGCGCCGGCATCAACCCGGAGGCCGCCCGCACGATCGTGCGCACCAACAACACTGTTATCGGCGCCTTGTCGGTGAAGCGCGGCGAGGCCGATGCCCTCATCTGCGGCGTGGAGGGCCGCTTCGATCGCCACCTGAAGGACGTCGGCCAAATCATTGGCAAGCGAAAGAGTGTCTGCACCTTCGCCGGTCTCAGCCTGCTGATCACCCAGAAAGGCCCCGTTTTCTTCGCCGATACCTTCGTCAACTACAACCCGACGCATGAGGAAATCGCCGAGATCGCCGTTCTCGCGGCCGAGGAGATCCGCCGCTTCGGCATCACGCCGAAGGCCGCGTTGATCTGCCATTCGAATTTCGGCTCCCGGAACTCCGAGAGCGCCCGCAAGATGCGCGATGCCCTGCAGCTCGTGCGCAAACGCGCCCCGGAGCTGGAGGTCGATGGCGAAATGCAAGCCGGCTCGGCGCTGTCGGAATTGCTGCGCAAACGTGCCATGCCGGATAGCTCGCTTACCGGCGAAGCCAACCTTTTACTCTTCCCGAACCTCGATGCCGCCAACATTTCGCTCGGCCTCGTCCGCACGATGATGGACGCGCTCCATGTCGGCCCAATTCTGCTGGGAACCGCACAACCTGCGCATATCCTGTCAACTTCGGTCACCTCGCGCGGCGTAGTCAACATGGCGGCGCTTGCCGTCGCCGAGGCTTCGCAGCCGGCGTAAGTTGCCGCAAAATGGGAAAATGCGCTAGAATTCCGTCGCCAGCTTGTTAACGGAAGCAGGCTAGAAAGGCATGATGCGGTAACTGTCACGCCGCACTGGCCTCACTTTGCTCCGGGATGATGCCGTGAACCGCCGAAACCTGACCCTTGCGATCTTGCTTGCCCTGGCTGCACCCGCTGCCGCGCAGACGAATGCGATCTGCGACGACCTGCGCGGCCGCGTCGCCGATCTGCCGCATGTCATCGGCAATGGTCCCGAAGTCCGCCAGTATGCAAGCGCCATTGCCGAGCAGAATCTCGAGCTGCGCAAAGTCCGCAATGATCTGCGCGGCTACGGCTGCTCCGTGGACAGCATGGTGGTGATCGGCGGCGAGAATGCGGATTATTGCAGCGAGTTGCAGCAGTCCGAAGCACGCATGGTCGGCAACATCCGATACCTGCAGGAGCGGCGTAACGAACTGCGCAACCAGGGTGGTGCCGATTATCGCGTGCGCCGCGAGCTGATGGCGGCACTCGAAGACAACGGCTGCAACGAGGAGTTCGACTATGCGCCGGACCCGCAGGCCTATGCGCCGGCCCCAAGCCCCGAAGAACAGGCGATGCGCAGCGATACTTTCATCCCGCTTGGGGATGGCGAACAGGGCGGCATGCAATATGGCGTGCCGCGCGGCGAGCTCATGTCGCATGTCAGCACGATGTGCGTGCGTACCTGCGACGGCGGCTTTTTCCCGATCACCACGAATGCAACATCGATCGATTTCAACCGCGACGCAGCGACGTGTTCGAAGATGTGCCCCGGTATCGAGACAGAGCTCTTCTATCAAGACATCTCGAATACCGAAGCCGCAAACATGATCTCGGCTTCGACCGGCGCGCCCTACAGCGCCATGCCGAATGCCTTTGCCTACAAGAACCGCGCCCCCGGCGAAAAGTCCTCCTGCGCCTGCAATCTCTCGGCCTATTACGAGAACATGCGCAAGAACCAAGCAATCAGCGAACCGCCGCCGAAGGGCTCAATCACCGATATCAAGACGAAGCCGCCATCGAGCGCCACCTCCACGTCTGCCCCACAGCCGCAGGTGCCGGACCGCCCCTATGACCCGGCGAACAGCAAAGTCCGCCAGGTCGGTCCGCAGTTCCTCGCCGGCGATCAGGGCGCGATCGATCTCAAGAAACCCGCAACGCCCGGGCCGCAGCCGCAGCAGAACTGACGCGGCGTTACTGGCTTCCCCATCGGTCTGAGAAGACCAGTTCTTCGAGCGGCAAGCGCTGGCGCCAGCCTTTCACCGCCAGTTCCGGCGCGGTGTAGAGCTGGTCGACATAGCCGACACAAAGCCAGGCGACGATCTCGATCCGCTCCGGAATGCCAAGCAGATCGCGGATATCCGCATCATGGAAGATGCTGACCCAGCCGACGCCGATGCCTTCGGCGCGAGCGGCAAGCCACAGGTTCTGCACGGCGCAGACGGTCGAATAGACATCCGTACGCGGATTGTGGGTGCGGCCGATGACCACCGGCCCTGCCCTGTCCGGATCGCAGGTGACGCAGATGCTGAGCGGCGCCTTGCGGATGCCTTCGAGCTTCAGGCTGCGGTAGACATCCCGCCGCTCCTCTTCAAACATCTCGGCCGCCTCCTGATTGGCGCGCGAAAAAGCCTGCCACGCGGCCTGGCGTACCTCCGGATCGCGGATCACGACGAAATTCCAGGGCTGCATGAAACCGACCGACGGTGCGGCATGCGCCGCCCCCAGCAGCCGCGACACCAGATTGTCAGGCAGAGGATCGGGCAGGAACTGGTCGCGCACGTCACGGCGCGTTTCTATGGCTCTGTAGACTGCGGCCCGGTCGTGTTCGGAAAACTCGCCGGCCGGTACAAGGGCATGGGCGAAAGGATCAGGTTGCATCGTTAAATCCCCAACAATGCTTGAGCACCCGCGCCGCAGCGCAAGGAGCGTCAAAAACCTCGCCGCCGTCCGCGCGGTTCGGTCTATCTTGCCAGGCCGGTCTTCTGACTTGGCGTCACCCGCTTGCCACGGCCTTCCCGGCAAAAGCCAGTGGCCATTGTTGCGGCAAACGTCAGCCTCACAGCGTTGGGCACGTTCCGGTCTTTCACCGGATTCCCGATTCTCCTGCTTGATGCAGGCACCTGACGGCAATCTCTATGTCCTGAATTGCCGCTGCGTTCAAGCTGCCGGGAAATATCGCACATAGGCGAATTCGTCACCATCCGGTGACCAGCAAGGGACATTGATCGTGCCCTGCCCGCCGAAGAGCTCGAACAGCGTCGTCAGGTTGCCGCCGTCCATATCCATCAGCCGCAGCCGCACATCGAGATCGCGCGGATGATCGAAGACGTTCGGATCATAAGAAAGGAGCAGCACCTTGTCGTTCTTTGGCGAAGGATGCGCAAACCAGCTGCCGTAATTGTCATGCGTCACCTGCTCAAGACCCGTCCCATTCGGATGGATGCGCCAGATCTGCATGAGCCCGGTGCGGCTGGAGTTGAAGTAGATCCATTTCCCGTCAGCCGAATAGTCCGGCCCGTCGTTGCGCCCCTCGCCATGCGTCAGCCGCTTCTCGGGGCCGCCATCGACGGAGATTGTATAGATATCGAATTCATCGTTGCGGATGCCACAATAGGCTAGCTCCTTCCCGTCCGGCGACCAGCCGTGCCAATAGGAAGGCAAATTCTCGGTAATCAGCCGCAGCGCCCCGCCGGCCGCCGGCAGGATATAGATCGCCGACTTGCCGAATTCCGTCTTGTCGGAAATGACGATTTGCGCCCCGTCCGGCGAAATGCCGTGATCGTTGTTGCATGCGGTCGCAAAGTCCGTATCGACCTGCTCAAGCCCGCCGATCCCATCCGGCCGCAGCCGGTAAAGCAACCCGTCACCGTTCAACAGCAGATATCCGCCGTCCGGCGCGAAGTTCGGCGCCTCGATCAGTTTCTCCGTCTGAAAGACAATCCGGCTTTCGCCGGTACGGATATTGTAAGTCTCGACCGAACTGCGCATGCATCCTCCCGGATTCTCTCGTTACCGGTCGCGGAACCGGTTGGTAATCGGATAGCGGCGATCGCGCCCGAAGTTCTTCTTGGTGATCTTCACGCCCGGAGCCGATTGGCGGCGCTTGTATTCGGCGAGATAGAGCAGATGCTCGACGCGATGGACGGTCGCCACGTCATGCCCGCGCGCGACGATCTCCTCGACCGCCATCTCCTTCTCGACGAGGCATTCGAGGATGTCGTCCAGCACCGGATAAGGCGGCAATGAATCCTGGTCCGTCTGGTCCGGACGAAGCTCGGCCGACGGCGCCTTGTCGATGATGTTGTGCGGGATCACAATGCCGGATGGCCCCAGCGCATCCGGCGGCACATGGCTGTTGCGCCAGCGCGCCAGCGCATAGACCTGCATCTTGTAGAGGTCCTTGATTGGATTGAAGCCGCCGTTCATGTCGCCGTAGAGCGTCGCATAGCCGACCGACATTTCCGACTTATTGCCGGTCGTGACGACCATGGAGCCGAACTTGTTGGAAATCGCCATCAAGATCGTGCCGCGCGCCCGACTCTGCAGGTTCTCTTCGGTAATGCCGCTGTCGGTTCCTTCGAACAGCTGCGAAAGCGCCGAGGTGAAGCCTTTCACCGGCTCCTCGATCGGCACGATATCGTAGCGGCATCCGAGCGCCTTGGCGCATTCGGCCGCATCCTTCAGTGAATCGGAAGATGTATATCGGTACGGCAGCATTACGGTTCGCACGCGTTCCTCGCCGAGCGCATCGACGGCGATTGCCGCGCAGATCGCCGAGTCGATGCCACCGGAGAGACCGAGGACGACATTCTTGAAGCCGCTCTTGTTCACATAGTCGCGGAAGCCAAGCACGCAGGCGCGATAGTCGGCCTCGTCGAGTTCGGGAATACGCGACATCGGGCCTTCGGTGCAGCGCCAGCCGTCTTCGCCGCGCTTCCAAGTCGTCACGGCCAGCGCCGTTTCGAACTGGCTCATCTGGAAGGCGAGCGTCCTGTCGCCATTGAAGGCGAAGCTGGCGCCATCGAAGACGAGCTCGTCCTGGCCGCCGAGCTGATTGGCGAAGATCAGCGGCAAGCCGGTTTCGATCACCTGCTTCAACGCCACCTGATGGCGCACGTCGACCTTACCGCGATAATAAGGCGAGCCATTCGGAACGAGCAGGATTTCGGCACCACTTTCGGCGAGCGTCTCGCAGACGCCGAGATCGTTCCAGATCTCCTCGCAGATCGGCACGCCAAGACGCACGCCGCGGAAATTCACCGGCCCCGGCATCGATCCTTCGGAAAAGACGCGCTTCTCGTCGAACTCGCCGTAGTTCGGCAGGTCGATCTTGTCGCGCAGCACCAGGATCTTGCCGCCGTCAAGAACCGCGACGGAATTATGCCGCCCCGTCTTTCCTTGCCGCGGGAAGCCGACAATGACCCCGGGGCCGCCGTCCGCGGTATCGGCGGCGAGGTCCTCGACCGCTTTGAGGCAGGCCCTCAGGAACGCCGGTTTCAGCACGAGGTCTTCCGGCGGATAGCCGGAAATGAAGAGCTCCGTCAGAAGCAGCAGATGCGCGCCCTGGCGGGCCGCATCCGTGCGTGCCTCGCGGGCTTTTGCAAGGTTTCCGGCGACATCGCCGACGGTCGGGTTCAACTGGGCAACGGCAATCCGGAGCGTATTCAAAGGAGCGTTTTCCTGTGTCATGTCATCCATTTAGCGCGTGCGGCCCGCCGCTTCAATCGCCCGCGCCATGAAAAGCCGCGGGGTCTGCCGGGCGAAAAATTCAAACCACAGGGAAAAGCCGAGAAACCGGGAGGGTTCATCCAGCGTTCATGACAGGCGTGTGAAACTTCAGTGAAATTTTTATGACATCGGAGCATGCCGTTGATCGCGTTGATAATGAAGTCCGCACCGGCCAGAAAAGCAGCACTACTTTCCGCCGGTTCCGGGTCGAGCATTCAGTCCCCGGCAGCGCGCGCGGCACTCGGCATTCTTTTTTTGTTTTCTCTCGCTTTACTCAGCGTTGTCGCCGTCGAGTGGATCGCGCGCGGGACGCTCGCCGATGTCGGCGAGTTTCTCACATCGACGGTTAGGCCCGGCATGACGACGGTCACCATGCTCACGATCGTGATGCTGACCCTCGATGCCGTATTTGGACGGCGCTACCAGACGGCGTTCATCCTGATACCGCTTTTTCTGATCCCGGCCTTTGTCTCCAATCAGAAGCAGCGCTTTCTCTCCGACCCCTTCTATCCGTCCGACGTGCTCTATACTCGTCAGATCATGGAACTGCTGCCGGTCATGGTGCGCGACAGGCCGTGGACGGCCGCGGCCCTCCTTGTCGGCATCGTACTTTTCGCCATAGGCATCGTTTTCGCCTGGCGTTATGCCTGGCGGAACTTCCCGAAGCTCTCCCGCCAGGCGCGTTTGCGCCACCTCTGCCTCGGGCTTCCAGTGATTGCGGCCTTCGCCTCGCTGATGGACTATTCGCAATATTCCTACATCCGCGACCGGCTGCAGGTGGTGCCGATGATGTGGGACCAGAAGGAGAACTACCGCAGCAACGGCTTCATACTGGCCTTCCTCTTCAATATTCCGATGGCCGATGTCGCGGCACCCGCTGGTCTCAACGCCGATGCGCTCGACGCGATCCCCTCGCGCAACTACGGCTATCTGACAGGCCCTGAGGAAAAGCCGGACATCATCATGCTGATGAGCGAGTCCTTTTGGGATCCGACACGGCTGAAGAACCTCTCCTTCAGCGCCGATCCCATGCCGAATGTCCGCGCCGCGCAGTCCGGCTACGTCTTCTCGCCGGAATTCGGCGGCATGACCGCCAATGTCGAATTTGAGGCACTGACCGGCTTCTCGAACGCCTTCCTGCCTTACGGCAGCATTCCTTACCAGCAATATGTCCGCAGCAACGTGCCTTCGCTTGCCACCTTCTTCCGCGGCGAAGGCTATACCGCCCGCGCCCTGCACCCCTTCAGCGGCTGGTTCTGGAACCGCAATCAGGTCTACAAGGATTTCGGTTTCGAAGAGTTCCGGACCGAAGAAACGATGCCGCCGATGGAAAAGCGCGGCATGTTCGCCTCCGACGATTCCCTGATGAAGGAGATCATGCGCGAGGGCGACGGTCTCGATAATCCGTTTTTTTTCTTCGCCGTCACCTTGCAGGGACATGGGCCCTACGAGCCCTACCGCTATGCCAGGAATACGATCGGCATCCGCGGCAACCTCCCGGAAGCCGACCGCGCGACGCTTGCGACCTATACGCAGGGCATAAAGGAGGCCGACGACAGCCTGAAGAAGCTGATGGACTGGGCCTCGAAGCGCGAGCGCGAAACGATCATCGTCCTTTGGGGCGACCATCTGCCTCCGCTCGGCAATGTCTATATGAGCACAGGCTACATGCCGGACCAGGTCGCAACCCGCAGGGCACCGCTCGACGTGATGAAGCGCGAGCACGAAACGCCGCTTGTCATCTGGTCGAACCAGAAAGGCGTGAAGCAGAACGTCGGCACGATCAGCCCGTCGCTGATCTCCTACAATCTCCTCAAGTTCGCCGGTTTCGAGCATCCCTTCTACACCGGCTTCCTCGGCCGCGTGCAGAAGAAATACGACATCATCGACCGCTACCAGCTGGCAACGCGCGACAACAAGGCGACGGCGGACTGGGCGCGCGACCGGAAAAAGCTCGATCCTCTTGTGCGCGACTACGGCTACCTGCAGCACGATATCATGTTCGGCAAGGCACGCACTCTGGAGCGATTCTTCCCGCAGCACGACCTGCTCGGCAAAGGGTCCTAAGACATTAACCCGCATTGCAATTGGCGTTGGCGCGGAATATTGGCTCCGAAGCGGTCACCTATCGGAGCCAATCATGCATAGTATCTCGAACTTCGTTCACCTGCATTTCGACAAGCCGGCCGAGGAACTTGGCGACATTGAAAAGCGCGTCCTCAGGAGGACGCACGAACGCAAGGTCATCTCGACTGATGTTAACGCCGCCTTTTCTGCGAAGGCATCTTTCGGGGAGCGCGTCGCTGACGGCATCGCAAGGGTTGGTGGCTCCTGGTCCTTCATCATCGCTTTCCTCGTTTTTCTTGTAGTTTGGGCGGCGGTTAACACGATCGTCCTCGCGACGGGCGCCTTCGACCCCTACCCCTTCGTCTTCCTGAACCTGATTCTCTCCATGCTCGCCGCCATCCAGGCGCCAATCATCATGATGTCGCAGAACCGGCAGGCAGAGCGCGACCGCTTCGAAGCAGCCAAGGATTATGAAGTGAATCTCAAGGCCGAACTCGAGGTTCTGTCGCTGCACCAGAAAATCGACATGCACGTCGTGACCGAGCTCGCTGCACTGCGCGAGGAGGTCGGTCGCCTGAACGCTTCGCTGGCAGCGAAAGGGGCTTAAACGCCCTTCGCGTATTGCGGTGCGCCGTCCTTGATCTCATAGAAATCGCCCTTGTCGGCGCAGTAGATGTGGTAGCCGAAGGAAAGCCCGCTCGGTTGATCGAAAGCGCCAGCCATGATGGACACTCCCGGCGATCCCTTTCGCTGCCAGGAGAGCGCCGAGCCGCAATTTGCACAGAAGCCGCGTTCGGCCGCCTCACTTGACCGGTACCACCGGACCGAATTCTCGCCTTCGATCGTCAGGCCGTCCAGGGAGACATCCGAAGACGCAAAATAGAATCCTGTCTGCCGCCGGCACTCCGAACAATGACAGCCGACCACCGGACCCGGCTTGCTCGTGCTTCGAAACCTCACCGCTCCGCAAGCGCAGCCGCCCGTATATTCCTTCGTCATGCGATCTCCGTCCTTAATTTACGGAGAAATTGGAGGCTGTCCGAGGCTGCGTCAAATCCAATTCGTTGAACCAGAGCGTCAGGAATTTTGATCCGGAAGGCTCATTCGCCAGCATCGGCGTGGATGTGGTGCCAGGCGTCGCCGAAATCGCTCTCGGCGACGTCGACCCCTCGGCAATGGCGAATTTCGGCAGCAAACCGCGCGTGACGCGAGCCGCCATCATCGATGCCACCCTGCTCAAGGTGAGCGCCATGGCGGAAGTCAACCTGACCAATACGTCGAAGACACGCCTGACCTTCCAGAGTTCTGATATCGCCGCCAAAACGGTCAAGAACGTCTCGACGCACGACAGCCTGACCTCGGCCGTGCAATCGCTTTTGAAGAACACCGACATTCAAATCCAATTGCTCTTCCTCACGCTCGGCAGCAACGCAGCCGTTTAGTCTGCGATCGCCGACACACGTTCCTGCGTAACCGCTCCGATCGATGAGCTGCTCTATAACACGCCGCACATGCTCGGCATCAAGATCGGCGAGGCGGACGTCCGCTTTACCGATGCCGGCTGCCAGCAGTCCGTGCTCGCCCAATGAAAAAGCCCGGCGCTTGGCCGGGCTCCCAATTCAGCGTTCCGCGAAGATCAGGCGTTGACGGCCATCCGCTTCTCGTCCCGGCCGCCCTTCATGCGTTCGGCGAGCAGGAAGGCAAGCTCGAGCGCCTGGTCGGCATTGAGGCGCGGATCACAATGCGTGTGATAGCGATCCTGCAGATCCTCGGCGGAAACGGCGCGGGCGCCGCCCGTGCATTCCGTCACGTCCTTGCCGGTCATCTCGATATGGATGCCCCCCGGATGTGTGCCTTCGGCGCGGTGGATCTGGAAGAAGCTTTCAACTTCCGACAGGATGCGCTCGAAGGGCCGCGTCTTGTAATTGTTGAGCGTGATCGTGTTGCCGTGCATCGGATCGCAGGACCAGACGACCTTGCGGCCTTCGCGCTCGACCGCACGGATCAGGCGCGGCAGATGGTCGGCAACCTTTTCGTGGCCGAAACGGCAGATCAGCGTCAGGCGGCCGGCTTCGTTTGCCGGGTTCAGGATGTCGATCAGGTTCATGAGATCGTCAGCCTGGAGCGACGGGCCGCATTTCAGGCCGATCGGGTTCTTGATGCCGCGGCAGTATTCGACATGCGCATGATCGGCCTGGCGCGTGCGGTCGCCGATCCAGATCATGTGGCCGGAGGTCGCGTACCAGTCGCCGGAGGTGGAGTCGACGCGCGTCAGCGCTTCTTCATAGCCAAGCAGCAGCGCCTCATGGCTGGTGAAGAAATCCGTCTCGCGCAGGCTCGGATGGTTCTCGGAGGTGATGCCGATCGCCTTCATGAAGTCCATCGTTTCGCTGATGCGGTCGGCAAGCTTGCGGTAGCGCTCGCCCTGCGGGCTGTCCTTGACGAAGCCGAGCATCCACTGGTGCACGTTCTCGAGATTGGCGTAACCACCCATCGCGAAGGCGCGCAAAAGGTTCAGCGTCGCAGCCGACTGACGGTAGGCCATGGCCTGGCGTTCCGGATTCGGAATACGCGCTTCCTCGGTGAACTCGATGCCGTTGACGATGTCGCCGCGGTAGCTCGCCAGCGAGACGCCGTTCTGCGTTTCGATGCCCGACGAGCGCGGCTTGGCGAACTGGCCGGCAATACGGCCGACCTTGACCACCGGCAGCTGCGCGCCGAACGTCAGCACGACGGCCATCTGCAGGAAGGCGCGGAAGAAGTCGCGGATCGTGTCTGCGCCATGCTCGGCGAAGCTCTCGGCGCAGTCCCCGCCCTGCAGCAGGAAACCGTTGCCTTCGGAGACATTCGCGAGATGTTTCTTCAGACGGCGGGCCTCACCCGCAAAGACGAGCGGCGGATAGGTGGCGAGCTGGGCTTCCGTTGCCGCCAAAGCGGCCTGATCCGGATAATCCGGGACCTGCTGGATCGGCTTTTGCCTCCAACTATTCGGGGTCCAAGTCTCTGCCATTCTACTCACCTTTGTCTCGCCGGGATCGCTGCCCGGCGCCTGTCGTCCACAATAACGGCGGCTTATAAACCTTTAGCATACGCTTGCCTAGCGCCGTTCGACACGTTCTGAACGGGTCGCGGAGCCTGCCGCGCTCATAAGGGAAGCCCTTGTCGCACCTTCAATCCCGCCCTCCGATTTACATTAAATATACCATGAAAATTTGGGGGTAATTTAGCAATTTGTGTCAAACCCGATTTTGAAACTGCCCGCCATGAAGCGCGCGCTTTGTCTTCGCCGATGATCGGCCCGATCCTGGGGAATGGTATGAAGAAGCTGGCGCGCCGCCTTGCGGCCGATCGTTCGGGAAATTTTGGAATCATGACCGCATTGCTAGCCGTGCCGCTCCTCGGCTCCGCCGGCATGGCGATCGACTTCGCCCACGCGCTCAGCCTCAGGACGCAGCTTTATGCGGCAGCGGACGCAGCGGCCGTGGGTGCCATTTCAGAGAAATCGCCGGCGGTGGCCAAAGCCATGACCATGCAGGGTGATGGGACCATCACTGTTGGTTCCGAAGACGCACGAAAGCTTTTCATGGGCCAGATGGCCGGCGAAGCGAGCGAGCTAGCAGTTGACGTCGAGGTCAACGTTACGAAGACCGGCACCGTTATTGAATCTCGCGTGGCCTTCAGTGCGGCCATGTCGACCACCTTCATGCAGCTTCTGGGCCGCGAAAGTGTCACCGTTGGGGGCGCGGCGACGGCGCGATACCAGACACCGTCCTACATGGACTTCTACATGCTGCTGGACAACACGCCCTCCATGGGCGTCGCGGCCACAATAGAGGCCATCGAGAATATGAAAAATGCCACACGGTTTGGCAATGCCAAAGGCAAGGACGTCAAGTGCGCCTTTGCATGTCATATCGTTTCCGAACAAGGTGTCGAAGATAAAAACAGCTACTACAATGTCGCACTGAACAACAACATCCCGATCCGCATTGATGTGGTTGCCCAAGCGACGAAGGCACTAATGGAAACGGCCGAACAAACCCAGACCGTCAAGGGCCAGTTCCGCATGGCCGCTTACACCTTCGGCAAGACAGCCCAAGATGCGCAGCTTTTCAAGGTTGCTGAACTAGACGAAAACCTTTCGACGATCGCGTCTGCGACTGAAAAGATCAAGCTAATGAGCATTCCCTATCAGAACTACAACGAAGATCAGCAGACCAGCTTCGACGATGCGCTGACCAAAATCGAAAAAGAGATCAAGGAAATTCCCGGCCAAGGCACGAGTAGTGCTGACCGCCAGAAGATCGTCTTCTTCGTCTCAGATGGTGTTGGTGACAGCTACAAGCCGCACGGCTGCACCAGCCCAAAGGGAGCCAGGAATGGCACCCGCTGCATCGAGCCGATCGATACGAAGTTCTGCGAAGACCTGAAGAAAAAGAATATCAAGATAGCCGTTCTCTATACGACCTATCTGCCCCTGGAGGACAATAACTTCTGGAAAGATTGGGTCAAACCCTTCGACGGCAGCATCGCCGCCCGAATGCAAGAATGTGCAAGCCCCGGCTTCTTTTTTAAGGTATCCCTGACACAGGGCATCGAAACAGCGATGAAGGCGCTCTTCGAGAAGATCGTCAGCACGCCACGCCTCACAAGCTGACGGCAGGCGCTAAACGCGCTTCCCATCCCGAATGCGATAGCTCGGCACATACATCGTGACGAGCTCTTCGGCCGCCGTCGGGTGCACGGCCATGGTGCGGTCGAAATCTTCCTTGGTGCATCCGGCTTTCAGCGTGATGCCGAGGATCTGCGCCATCTCGCCTGCGTCGTGTCCGAGGATATGGGCGCCGACGACTTTGCGGCTTTCGGCATCGACGATCAGCTTCATAAGCATCTTTTCAGCCCGGCCGGAAAGCGTCGCCTTGAGCGGCCGGAACTGCGCGCGATAGACTTCGAGCTCCCTGTAGCGTTTTGCCGCCTCCTCTTCCGAAAGGCCGACCGTGCCGATCTCGGGTTGGGAAAAGACAGCCGTTGCGATCATCTCGTGATCCGGCTTCGTCGGATTGTTCTTGTATTCCGTCTCGATGAAGCACATCGCCTCGTGGATAGCGACCGGTGTCAGCTGTACCCTGTCGGTGACATCACCGAGCGCATAGATGTTTTCGGCGCTCGTCCGCGAATATTCGTCGACCACGATCGCACCGCGCTCGTTCGTCTTCACGCCGGCCGCCTCAAGCCCGAGGCCTTCGGTATTCGGATCGCGCCCGAGCGCCAGCAGCACGACGCCGGCATTCAGCATACCGTTGTTCAAGGTCTCGATGACAAGCCCGTCTGCGCCCTTCGACACCATTTCCAACGTGTCATGGCAGAGGATACGGATGCCCTTGGCGACCATCGCCTCATGCAGGCCGCGGCGCAGATCCTGGTCGAAGCGCGAGAGGATTTCCGCCCCGCGATAGACCAGCGTCGTCTCGACGCCCAGTCCATGGAAGATATTGGCGAATTCCACGGCGATATAGCCGCCGCCCGCAATCACGATCGCCTTCGGGAGCTCTTCGAGATGGAAGGCCTCGTTGGAGGAAATGCAAAGCTCGTGCCCTGGTAGCGCCGCATGCGGGTTCGGCCGGCCGCCGGTCGCAATCACGATCGTCTTCGCCGTCACAACCTTCCCGGTCTTCACCAGCCGGATCGTGTGCGCACCGACAAGTTCGGCGCGCGTCTCGAGAATTTCCGCATTGGCGCCGGAAAGCCCCTTCTTGTAGAGCCCCTCCAGCCGCGCGATTTCAACGTCCTTGGCGGCGATCAGCTTCTTCCAGTCGAAAGCGCTTTCTCCGACCGTCCAGCCGAACCCGGCAGCATCCTCGAAATGTTCGTGATACTGCGACGCATAGACGAACAGCTTCTTCGGCACGCAGCCGCGGATGACGCAGGTGCCGCCGTAGCGGTATTCCTCGGCGATCGCCACCTTCTTGCCGAGTGACGCGGCAACGCGCGCGCTTCTGACGCCCCCCGAGCCGCCGCCAATGACGAAGAGGTCGTAATCATAGGAAGACATGGACGGACGCTCCGGTAGGAATCGGCGGGAATGGTTCGATGGATATAGTATCTGTGCCTGCAAAAACAAAAGCCCGGACGATTGCCGGGCTCTTGCAATTATGTCGGCCGTATCAGGGCTTTGCAGCCGGAGCCGGCGTATTTGCAGGCGGCTGTTCGCCCGCGGGCGCGGGTTGCGGTGCCGGCTCGACCTTGATGACTTTGCTGAGCTCGGGTGCTGGCGTTCTTCTGGAGATCGCGGGCGATGCCCTGCGCCCAGATATCGGCCGCCCTATTCGTCTCGCGCGATGCGATGGGGCCGTCCGTCAGAAGCTTCTTGCCGACAGGCGAGCTGTAGAAGTCGGCGATGGCCTTCAGCTCTTCAAGCGTGAAAGCCTTCGCATAGTTCGTTGCCGCTTCCTTCTCGAGATCGGCGCGGCGCGGTGCAAGCGCAAGCGCCTGCGCGTCGACGGTGGCGCTGATCACGTCCTCGTAGTTCGGCGAATCCTGGATGAGGCCGGCCTTCAGGCGTTCGGCGAGGCCCGGCAAGATGTTGTCGAACTGCGCCGTTGCGCCGATCGCGGCCACGGCTGCGCGCGCGGCCTTCATCTGCTCGTCGGAAATTTCCTGCGCCTGCGCAGCCGAGCCGAAAGCGATGCCGGAGAGAATAACCGTCGCGGCGGCAAAACGGCCAAGACCTGCAAATTTCTTCATGAGTTTCAATGCTCCTGTTATCTGTTCGCCTGCAGCGTGCGCGCACCCGCTGGACCGGCGATGATCGCAAGTGACGCCATATTGAGAAAAAGCCCGTGCTCAACGACGCCGGGTATCGAATTCAGCTCGCCCGAAAGCGCCTCTGCATCAGGAATGCGGCCAAAAGATGCGTCGATGATGTAGTGGCCGCCGTCCGTCGTAAACTCGCCGTCACCGGATTGGCGCAGCGTCAGGCTGCCCGTAAGGCCGAGCTTCGCGGCCTTCCTTTCGATCGCGATCCGCGTGGAAACGAGGCCGAAGGGATTGACTTCGATCGGCAGCGGAAAGCGGCCGAGCGTCTCGACCAGCTTCGTTTCGTCGGCAATCACGATCACGCGGTCCGAAGCCGCCGCGACGATCTTTTCGCGCAGCAATGCCCCGCCGCCGCCCTTGACCAGGCGCAGCGCCGCATCGACTTCGTCGGCGCCGTCGACCGTTAGGTCGAGTTCGGGAAGTTCGTCGAGCGATTTCAGCGGCACGCCGAGCTCGACGCAAAGCCGCGCCGTGCGCTCCGACGTCGGAACTCCCTCGACCTTGAGGCCGCCCGCAACCTTCTCAGCAAGCAGGCGGACGAATTCCTCGGCCGTACTTCCCGTCCCGATCCCGAGGCGCATTCCGCTCTCGACATGGGCGAGTGCCGCCTCGGCAGCCTTGATCTTCATTTCGCGGGCGTCCATGCGCCGCCTTCTCCCATTGTTTCGTTGGATGTGCTGTTTACACGGCTCGTATGGCAAACGAAAGCCAAAATAATAGCAGGAAACCGAAATGCGAAAGCATCGCGCTGCGGCGTTGCGGCCATAGTCTTGGCGTTGCTTTTTCAATGCCCATCACCTACTGCGGGCAGACCGAATTTCATGAAGAGGCGATTTCCTTGACCCCTGCTCTTGTCGTATTCGATCTCGACGGCACGCTGCTCGATACCCATGCCGATCTCGTCGAAAGCCTGAATTTCACGATCGCCGCGCTCGATCTCGCGCCCGTGACCTATGCCGATCTGACCCACCTCGTCGGACACGGCGCCAAAGTGATGATCGAGCGCGCCTGCAAACTGCGCGGTCATCGGCTGTCTGAGACCGAACTGCCGCCGCTACTGGAACGCTTCATCGCCCATTATACCGACACGATGCCCGGTCATACGCAGCCCTATCCCGGCCTGGTTGCTGCAATGGATACCCTAAAAATCAAGGGGTATAAGCTCGCCGTCTGCACCAACAAGCTGGAATCGCTTGCGCTGACGCTTCTGCGAAAACTCCACCTCACCAGCTATTTCGACGCCATCACCGGCGGCGACACCTTCGCCGTCCGCAAGCCCGATGCGCAGCACCTGACAGGCACGATCGAACGCGCCGGCGGAACGCCGGCGCGCAGCATCATGATCGGCGACAGCCTCAACGACATCGCCGTCGCGAGAAACGCCAACGTCCCCTCGATCGCCGTCCCCTTCGGTTATTCCGACGTGCCGGTCGAAACGCTGGGGCCGGACCGGATCATCCTGCATTACGACGAACTGACGCCCGACCTCGTCGAAACGGTCATCCGCGACTATGCGCGGTCAAACGCGGCGGCTGTTTCTCGTTGAAGCTACCGACCACTCCAAAGTCACCGCCACCACCGCCGATCGTTAGAGGTAGCTTGGCGTCACGAGCGAACATTGTTGCATGTTTGCCCGACGACGTTCCCCTATGTACCCCATCGGAACCCGTTATCGCAGTTGGCAATCGCGCCTGATCCGACATCGCTAGTCCAGCACGACGACGGCTTCGACCTCGAAGAGCATGCCGTCGAGCGCCAGTCTGGGCACGGGGATCAATGTCTGTGCCGGCAGCGCCTCGCCGAACGTTTCCTTGACGTGCTTGGTCAGCACCCCGAGCTTGGATTGGTCATGATCTACCACCAAGACCGTGAGCTTGATGACCTGATTCGGTTTCGCACCGACCCCCTCAAGCGCGGTGCGCAGGTTCGCATATGCCTGTTCCACTTGGACCGCGAAATCGGGCGACAGCGTCCCGGTGCTGTCTTCTCCGCCTTGACCAGCGATGTAGGCAATCCGATTTCCGCCGGAAGCGATCACGGCGTGGCTGTAGCCGTTCGGGGCGGGATTATAGAGGCCTTTCGGATTGACGATGGTCAGCTTGAGATCATTCTCATTCGCGGTCGCCGCAGTTTGAACTCCCATGGTCATGATGATTAGCCCTCCGATAAGCAGATGCTTGATTGCGCGTGACATGATTTTCTCTTGGCTCTGCGGACTGCCCTCGCGGCCGGCAGGATTGAACTTTAACACATCGCCTATATGATTGACTCGTACGGCGTACGAATTCAATCGCATCGTACGCCGTACGAGTCAATCGGGCAGGATCGACATTCGCCGCATTGCCGGCTTAAATCGACGTTCTGATCAGCAGGGAAGACGGATGGCAGCCAAACATAGCGGCGCGCAGAGCAAACGGTCTCAACGGATAGGTGTGTCACTCCCGCCCGTGCAGGAGCCTGGCAGCGAACCGCCTCTGTCTCTGGAACGTATCGTGGCGACTGCGGTAGAACTGCTGGACGCCCAGGGAATCGACGGATTGAAGATGCGCCGGCTGGCCGATCACCTCGGCTCTGGCGTGATGAGCCTATATTGGCACGTCGACAACAAAGAGAAAGTCTTTGATCTGGCGCTCGACTCGGTTCTCGAATATCGCGGACCGCCGCAAATCGTTGAGTCTCCAGGCTGGCGCGGGGACGTCGTTCATATGCTCGAAGACTGGCGTGCCAGCATGCTGCGCCATCCTTGGTCGGCATCGCTGTTGCCGCGCCGGGCGCTCGGCCCGAACATCCTCAGTCGCCTGGAACTGCTGAGCAAGACCTTGTCCAGGGCCGGTGTAGCGGACGCAGATTTGAACGTCGCGATATGGTCGCTCTGGAACTATGTAATGGGTGCCACCATCACCCGGGCGAGCTTCGACCTCTCGGACGACGACAGGGCCGCCGCGCAGCAGCGCCTTACACGTCTCAGCGAACACTACCCGACAATCGAACGCTCTCGTCTGCTGTTGGATAACGATTGGGACGGCGCTTTCCGGAAAGGCCTCGACTTCCTGCTTGATGGCCTCGCTCCGAGGCAATGAATATTCGTCATTCCCTGGACGGGACGGTGCTGGTTTATCTCGACATCGCGCGCCCGAGCCGTGGGTATCGGGGTTACTGCCGCGACACGGGTCCCGTCACGCCTGACCCCAATACGCTACAATACAATGTCACAATGTCGCGTCGGGCGGCAATAAACCGCCGCTCGCGGCCATAACGCCGAACTTTCGAACCATCAAACCAAAAAGAAAAAGCGGCCTCAAAAAACCGCCCTCTCCTCATTCCGGAACGAAGCCGCTCAGATCTGAGCGTCGCGTGCCTTCGTCGTCGCCTCGAATGCCTTCTCGACATAGGCATCGCGGCCATAGACATCGTCGAAATACTCGACGGCGCCGTCCTTGTTCGGCCAGGCGGTGAAGTAGGACACGTAGACCGGCACCTTCTGCGGCACGGAGACGGCCTTGTTCTGGCCTGCGGCGATCTGCTTCGCCACATCAGCCACGCTCGTGTTGAGCACGGCGGCCGCCATCGCGCGCGGATCGGCAAGACGCACGCACCCGTGGCTCAGCGCCCGCATGTCGCGCTTGAAGAAGCTCTTCGACGGCGTGTCATGCATGTAGATCGCATGGCTGTTCGGGAACAAGATCTTCAGTTCGCCTAGCGCATTGTCGCCACTCGGCGGTTGGCGCACGGAGACATTGGACGTCGAGCCGTACCAGTCGACGCTGGAAGACGGAACCGCGTGGCCGTTGATCGCCACTTCATAGCCGAGGCGGTCGAGATAGTTCGGATCGGCGCGCAGCTTCGGCAGCATCTCGTTGATGATGATCGACTGCGGAACGCCCCAGAAGGGATTGAACTCGACGGTCTCGATCTCGTCCTGGAAGAAATAGGTCTGGTTGGACTTCTGGCCAACCACGACGCGCATCGACAACTGTTCCTTGTTGTCGTTGTGGTAATAGACCATGAAGGCCGGCTGGTTGATGAAGACGTAACGCGAGCCGAGATCTTCCGGCAGCCACCGCGCCTGCTCCATGGCGACGGTGAGCTTCTTAATCTTCGAAGTGTTGCTGTCGCCGCCGGTCATGATGCGAACGGTCGCCTGGCCGATCACGCCGTCTGGCTTCAGGTTATGTTCCTTCTGGAAATCCTCGACCAGCGAAACCAGCTCCGGTGAATAATCGAAACCACCGCTGTAAGCCGCCAATGTCGCCGCGTGCTCTGCCTTCAGTGCTTGTGAACCGTTCCTGCCGATCGCCTTGACGATATTGGCGACTTCCGGCGAACTGTCGCCCGGCCGCAGCAGCCGGTCGAGCGAGATGGTGATCGGTTCTTCGCCCGCCGTCTCGGCCTTGAGCTTGGCGAGTTCCGCCTTGAGCGCTGCGAATTGCGGGCCGTCCGGCGTGCGGCTGGTCAGATAGGCGCCGATATCGGGGCTCATGCGCGACAGCTTCAGAACCGGATCGAGGTTGACCTGCTTGCGCCTGAAATCGTGGTAGCCCGAAATCCTGTTCGGATCGATGCGCCCACGCACCGTGTCTTGGACATAAGCGAGCACCTTCGCGGAAAGCTGCAGCTCGAATTGGGCAAGCGCGCGGTCGCGGCCAGCCGGATCCGGATTGGCCGGATCGACAACCGGCAGGTCGACGGCGTAGTCAGCCGGATCGAGGCCGACCGAATCGACGCTAGCGAGGAAGGTCATCGCCGCCTTGGCGCGATCGTTGATCTCGGTGCCCGCCAACCAGACGAAGGGGTTCTTTGAGCCGCCGTAATAGGCTTCGAGCGTCTTTGCGACATTTACGTCCGCGCGAACCTTCGCTTCGGCGAGGAACCGGCGTTCGACGCCCGCCGGCGCCATGACCGTTTGACCGGATGCAGACGCGATCGCCCCCGTCACCGTCGGCTCGGTAAACTTGGCGATATCGACGAAGCGCATCGCATCCGGCTTGTAGGTGTAGTAGCGCGGACCGCTGACCTTCGGCAGCGGCATGGCCGGCATCTCGCCGAACTGGCCCGGATTGGCCGGATTGATGATCGGGGTCCGCTCGCGGTCGCCGCGAATCATGTCCATCAGCGTATAGGCGTGCGCCGGCGTGGCCATCGCCGCAAATCCGCAGGAAAGTGCCAGTGCGGAGACCGCACCCTTGAAAAACGATGTCATGCTTTTTCCAGTCCCAGTATCACGCTGTCCTTGGCATGGGCCAAGCCCAACCATTTCAAAATTCATATAGTCTGGCTTTCCCGGTCCATTGGCAGAAACCGGCTCCGAACGCCAGAAGCACCGGCACAACTTGTGAGACGCCGTCAAAGCGTGCCGCCGGCAAGCAGTTCACACAAAATTATGAAATTATTAGTTAATTTTTTACCGAATTTCGCGCGATCGCCACAGTGGTCAAACGCGCCCTCGAGGCATAAAGTTTCAAGCGTGTCCCAAAAACCACGAAGAACACCCCTAAAACATGAATAATGCTTTCATATTTCGTCTCCGTCCCGGTTTTCTTGGAAGGCGTTCGGACCTATAAGACCGGCCTAAAACGAACGCGCTCCGGCGCATGCGACAGGAAGGCATGGCTATGACCTCGACCCGTACCGAAACAGACACCTTTGGCCCGATCGACGTGGCGAGCGACCGATACTGGGGCGCCCAGGCGCAGCGTTCGCTTGGCAACTTCAAGATCGGTTGGGAAAAGCAGCCGCTGTCGATCGTGCGCGCCCTGGGCATCGTCAAGCAGGCGGCGGCGCGGGTGAACATGGAACTCGGTCAGCTCGATCGGGCAATCGGCAAAGCGATCGTCGACGCCGCTCAAGAAGTCATCGACGGCAAGCTCAACGACCATTTCCCGCTTGTCGTCTGGCAGACGGGTTCGGGCACTCAGTCGAATATGAATGCCAACGAAGTGATCTCCAACCGGGCGATCGAAATGCTCGGCGGCGTCATGGGCTCCAAGAAGCCGGTGCATCCGAACGATCACGTCAACATGAGCCAGTCTTCGAACGATACCTACCCGACGGCGATGCACATCGCCTGCGCCGAGCAAATCGACCGTCACTTGCTGCCGGCCCTCAGGCACCTGCATGCTGCCCTCGACATGAAGGTCGTCGAGTTCAACCACATCATCAAGATCGGCCGTACGCATACCCAGGATGCAACGCCGCTGACGCTCGGCCAGGAATTCTCCGGCTATGCAGCCCAGGTCGGTTCAGCCATCAAGCGCATCGAGATGACGCTTCCCGGCCTTTGCGAGCTGGCGCAGGGCGGCACCGCCGTCGGCACCGGGCTGAACGCGCCGGCCGGCTTTGCGGAAAAGGTGGCCGGAGAGATTGCGAAGATTACCGATATGCCGTTCGTCACCGCGCCAAACAAGTTCGAGGCGCTCGCCTCGCACGACAGCATGGTTTTCAGCCACGGCGCGATCAATGCCGCGGCAGCCGCCCTCTTCAAGATCGCCAACGACATCCGCCTGCTTGGTTCCGGTCCGCGCGCAGGCCTCGGCGAATTGTCGCTGCCGGAAAACGAACCCGGCTCGTCGATCATGCCCGGCAAGGTCAACCCGACGCAATGCGAGGCGCTAACGCAGGTCTGCGCCCACGTCTTCGGCAATCACGCCGCGCTCACCTTCGCCGGCAGCCAGGGCCATTTCGAGCTCAACGTCTACAACCCGATGATGGCCTACAACTTCCTGCAGTCCGTCCAGCTTCTCGGCGATGCCGCCATCTCCTTCACCGACAATTGCGTCGTCGGCATCGAAGCCCGCGAAGACAATATCAAGGCCGGGCTGGAACGCTCGCTCATGCTCGTCACCGCGCTTGCCCCGACGATCGGCTACGACAACGCCGCCAAGATCGCCAAGACGGCCCACAAGAACGGCACGACCTTGAAGGAAGAAGCGCTTGCAAGCGGGCTCGTCACCTCCGAACAGTACGACGAGATCGTCCGCCCCGAACAGATGATCGGCCCGAAGTAACGGACGCAATCGCTTCACGCTGCGAAATCGATACGGCAAGCCAGAGCGGCCGGACGTTTCCCCTGATATCGCCAACACGAAACACTCGACTACAAGATCGTCGAGAACCTGTCGACGAAGCTGACCGTCAACTACATCAGCCAGGACCACGATAACGGCGATGAAGATGAAGACGGCGTAAAGGGCTTCTTCCGCTTGCAGCGTTCGTTCTAATCGGATCTGACCAAATCGGATCGAGGCCCGTCCGGTCATGCCGGGCAGGCTTTTTGTCGCGCAGGCGCGGCCTCATGATCGCTGCCGATTGCATTTGCCGCTCGCCGGATTTAGATCGGTTCCAAACTGCGCGCCGCCCAATTCTCAAGAAAGGTCACTTCGATGGCTGACGATCTCTTCCCGCTCGGCAAGGACACCACCCCCTACCGCAAGATCAGCAGCGACCATGTCTCTGTCGATAGCTTCAAGGGCCAGGAGATATTGACCGTCGAGCCCGAAGGCATGCGCCTGCTCGCCGAAACCGCCTTTGCCGATATCAACCACCTGCTGCGGCCCGGTCATCTGAAGCAGCTCGCCGCGATCCTCGATGATCCGGAAGCAACCGACAACGACCGTTTTGTCGCCTACGACCTCCTGAAAAACGCCAATATCGCTGCCGGCGGCATCCTTCCCATGTGCCAGGACACAGGCACGGCGATCATCATGGGCAAGAAGGGCCGCCGGGTGTGGACCGAAGGCGGCGATTACGCAGCACTCGCAAAGGGCGTGATGGACGCTTACGAGAAGAAGAACCTGCGCTATTCACAGCTCGCCCCTCTCAAGATGTTTGAGGAGAAGAACACCAAAAACAACCTGCCCGCCCAGATCGACATCTACGAGGAAGGCACCGATTCCTATGACTTCCTCTTCGTCGCGAAGGGCGGTGGCTCCGCCAACAAGACCTTCCTCTATCAGGGAACGCCCTCGCTTCTGACGCATGACCGGATGATCGACTTCCTCAAGGAGAAGATCCTGACGCTGGGGACGGCAGCCTGTCCCCCCTATCATCTGGCGATCGTCATCGGCGGCACCTCGGCCGAGATGAACCTCAAGACCGTCAAGCTCGCCTCGACGCGCTACCTTGACGGCCTGCCGGCCGAAGGCTCCGAAAGCGGCCACGCCTTCCGCGATATCGAGATGGAAAAAGAAATCCACAAGCTCACGCAGCAGATGGGCGTCGGCGCCCAGTTCGGCGGCAAGTATTTCTGTCATGACGTGCGCGTCATCCGCCTGCCCCGCCACGGCGCATCGCTGCCGATCGGCCTCGGCGTCTCCTGTTCCGCCGACCGTCAGGCCAGGGGCAGGATCACCCGCGACGGCATTTTCGTCGAACAGCTGGAAACCGATCCGTCCAAGTACATGCCGGAGATCGACGAGACGAAGCTGTCGGAATCGATGGTCCGCATCGACCTCAACCAGCCGATGGCAAATATCCTCGCCGAACTCGGCAAGCATCCGGTGAAGACCCGCCTGTCGCTGACGGGAACGATCGTCGTCGCCCGCGACCTCGCCCATGCCAAAATCCGCGAACGCTTGGAAAAAGGCGAAGGCATGCCGGACTACATGAAAAATCACCCGGTCTACTATGCCGGCCCGGCAAAGACGCCCGCCGGCTACGCCTCGGGCTCCTTCGGCCCGACAACCGCCGGCCGCATGGACAGTTATGTCGACCAGTTCCAGTCCTTCGGCGGCTCGATGGTGATGCTTGCCAAGGGCAATCGTTCCCGCGTCGTGCGCGAAGCCTGCAAGGCGCATGGCGGCTTCTATCTCGGCTCGATCGGCGGTCCGGCCGCCCGCTTGGCGCAGGATTGCATCAGACAAGTCGACGTCCTGGAATATCCGGAACTCGGCATGGAAGCCGTCTGGAAGATCGAGGTCGTGGATTTCCCGGCTTTCATCGTCGTCGACGACAAGGGCAACGACTTCTTCCAGGAACTCAATCTCGGCTGAGCGGCTTGGCGGACTCGTGCTGGAATGCCCCTCACCCTAACCCTTCCCGTAAACGGGGCGAGGGAACTTGCTCTGCGGCGCTTCAGAGAGAACCTGAAACGGCGCATCGTTTACAAAAGAGACGCTTTCGACGCCGAGTGTCAACAAATCGAAGACACAAAAAGTGAACATTCGTCATAAATTCCCGCAAAATTTGTGGGTGTCTTCAGCGGCAGAACGCGTAAATTGTGAAGAAGATTCAGATTCGCATTGATTTTCAACTCTCTAGTATTTCCTTGCCATACAACCACAATATTCACATCTAATCTTTGGTATATATCCCTTTAATCCTTTCCCAACGAATTTAAGCTAATCAATAGATGAGTGCTTCGAAATCTCATTGAGGAGTGATCCGAATGACTGCGGCTGCAGCGCCAAAGGCGCAGATTCCCGACGTGGCAGGTCAGATCACCTATGCCATGCGCTCGATGGGGGTCGCGCCCATCCCGCGCAACTACGAGCTCTTCTATGAGGCTTATATCGGCTCCAACCCCGCCCTGACGCGCGATCTCGCCGCGCTTGGCAACCAGGCGACCCAGGAAGAACTCGACGCGCTCGGCGCGCAGCACTTCACCCATTCGCCGGCCCGCGTCTTTGACGATGCCCACATGCGCATCGCCGCCGAGCTCGAAGGGCTCCTGCGCGTGCTGCGCCAGGAGCAGACCTCGCTCGAAAGCTACAACAAGCTGCTTGGCGAAACCTGCAAGCGCATCAATTCCAAGAGCGCGGCCAGCGTCGAACTTATCGAAAACGCCATCACGCTTCTGACCGAGGCGACTGGCGATACGATGGCGCATGGCGAAAGGACCGTCGAGAACGTCGCCCAGCGCTCGCAGGAGATGGACCGGGTCCGCAAGGAGCTCGATGAATACAAGCGCATCGCCAATACCGACTCGCTGACGCGCCTTTCCAACCGCCGCGCCTTCGACGATCGCCTTGCCGCCATCTTCGACAATCCGGCACTGAAGCCGATCACCGCGCTGGTGCTTGCCGACATCGACAATTTCAAGAAGATCAACGACACCTACGGTCATCCGGTCGGTGACAAGATCCTCGCGACCGTCGCCTCCGTTATCCGCGCCAATGTCCGCCGCGATATCTTCGTCGCCCGAACCGGCGGTGAGGAATTCGCGCTGATTGTCGACGGCAATACGCCGGAGGAAGTCATGAGCATGGCGGAGCGAATCCGCCGCACGCTCGAGGCGACCCCATTCAAGAATTCGCGCACCCGCGTGAACTACGGCCCCGTGACTGTCTCCATGGGTGTGTGCATGGCATCGAATGCCGACGATCCGGGCGAGCTTTACTACAAGACCGACGTCGCCCTCTACGGCGCGAAGAATGCCGGGCGCAACTGCTGCATCCTCTACCAGGATGGTATGCAGAAAGACTTCACCAAGAGCTGGCTGATCTACAAGTCGTAAGCGTCGCCATTCGGTGACGCAGCCTCACCACATCGTCTTTGCCGCACGTCCAGCCCATTCCCGGTCGTAGGTCTCGTGATCGAAATCCTCGGTCGCCGCCTTGAGCATGAGCCCGGGCGTCGGCAGCGCCGCCGGATCGACGAAATTCTCCGGGTTCCAAAGCTGCGCGCGCATCAGGGCCCGGGCACACTGGAAATAAACCTCGTCGATGGTGATCACCACCACGGTGCGTGGATGCTTGCCGTCCATCTCGAAGCTTTCGAGCAGCGCCTCATCGTTCGACACAACGCCGCGGCCGTTGATGCGCATCGTCGTGTTCGAACCCGGCACCAGAAACATCAGGGCAAGACGCGGATCGCGCACGATGTTCGTAAGCGAATCGACGCGATTGTTGCCGCGCCAGTCGGGCAGATGCAGCGTCTTTTCGTCGATCACCCGCACCACGCCGCCAATGTCGCCGCGCGGCGAGCAGTCGAGCCCTTCCGGCCCGACAGTCGCCAGCGCCATGAAGGGCGACGCTTCGATCATCTGGCGGTAGATCGGCGTCAGCACCTTGGTCACCTTGGCAACGGACGCCTGCGTCAGGCCTCCCGCATAGATCTCGTCGAGCTCCTCAACCGTCCCGATGATTTTCATGATCGTCCTGCCGCGTTGTCAACGACCGCCCACTAGCCGCCCAAGATGACGCTACAATGACGCCCGCTTGCCCGGAAGCTCAAAAAGCGGAATGATCTCAGCATCTTTTTTGATGGAATCGTTCGCAAGGAAACGCTGGACCTCCGAAAGCACCGGTTCAGCGCTGACAATCCGCCGGTGGCCGAATCCGTTGGCCCAGAAGAGCCGCACGCTCCCGCCCGAGGCGGCGTAGCGCCGCGCGTGGTGCGCGCTGACCTCCTTGTCGTCTTCCGCGTGGATCACCAGCATCGGCCGCGCCATTGTTGCAGCCGCCTTCCCCGCGTCGAAATCCTCCAGTTTCCGGCCTGTCAGCTGATACACCTTATCCTCGAGCGCCGCCTGTGCTGCCCTTCCGAGCCCGACCATTCTGCCGAAGCCGGTAAACAGCCATTTCATCTCGCTCGGCGAGCCGATCGTGACGATCTTTCCGGCCGAAAACGCATCGACCTCCGGCAGCATGCCGGCTGCCGCGACCATCAGCGCCGCGCCGCCGAAGGAATGGCCGACAGCCGCGTCGAAGGCCCCAAACCGCGCCTCGGCTGCGGCAATCGTCTTGACGGCGAGCCCCATATGCAGGAAGCGTCCGCCTGCCCGTCCGTGGCCCGGAAAATCGACGCCGATCACCTCGGCGCCGCTTGCGGCGAGCGCGGCGATCAGATCGGTCATGTATTCCATGCTCGATCCCCAGCCATGCGTCACAAGGTAACGCTGCCGCCTTCCGACGGCGCCGCCATTGATCCGGTAGGCATGCGCCCGCCGCCCTCCCGCGAGGCGAAGCTCGATCCGTTCCGCCGATTGCAGGAAAGCCCGGCCAGCTGAATGTGCCGCCCTTGCCTTTGCACCTTTTGGCTTCGCGGACGGCGTCAGGCAGAACAGCCGGAATGCCGCCTTGCCCGCAAGACGCGGCGAAACCGACTGCAGCAGCGAAAATCCGAGGCGGGTGACCTTCAGTGCAAAGTTTGGCATAGTGGGAATCCAACAATGTTCAACACTGAACAATAAAGTACAACGATGAACAAAAATCAATCCCTTCCCTGGGATCATCCGCGTTTTCGAAGCTGGGTCGCCGTCGCCCGTGCCTGCCAGCTGATGCAGCAGTCCCTCGGCCGCTCGCTGGCAGAGCTCGACATCAAGACCCCGCATCTCGACATCATGATCAATCTCTACCGTTTCGAAGGCATCTCGCAGCAGGAACTCGCCCGCAAGCTCCTCGTCGGTCGATCGAACATGAGCATGCTGCTGCCGCAGATGGAAAAACGCGGCCTGATCGAGCGCCGCGGCGACGACAAGGACAAGCGCGTGCTACGGCTCTACCTGACATCCGAAGGCCGTAGCGTCACAGAACGCGCCATGGTCATCCAGACCGACCTGATCGAGCGGGTGCTTTCCCCCGAACCGATCGAACAGTGCATGGCCATGGCAAGCGCGATGGAACGCATCATCGGTGTGCTGCAGCAGGATCTGCGCGACGAGGATTGATCTCAGTGCAGCGTGCGCCCGGCCGTCTTCCCGGCAAGCGACCTGTATTCCCAGGTGGCAACGACGATCAGCGCCAGTGTCGCCAGGATGCCCATCACATAGACCTCGACAAGAGGCGCCAGGAACGCAAGCAGGACCAGAATCACGAGGCCGGCGATATGCGAAAGCGGCGGCGTTCCGGTCGTCGCGCCCTTGAACCACAGATTGCCCGCAAGGAAGAGTCCCGAGCCTCCGAGGATCGCGGCCATAACGCCGAGATCGCCGGTCTGATGCGGATGCGAGAACATGAATTCGACAGCCACCGCATGCACGATGATGCCGGCGAGAATCGGAATATGCGCATAGGTGAAGGCCTGCCGCGCAAGGCTGCCCGGCGTATCGTCATGTTCGATCCGGTGCGCGGCCCGCTGATGCCCGAACCGGAAATAGAGCCACCACATCGCGACGGTTCCAACAAAGCCCGTGACGAAAACGACGGTCGTTAGACCGGAAAACGGCAGCTCCGAAAAGGTGCGGCCGGAAACGAGGATCGCTTCGCCGAGGCAGATGATGATGAACAGCGCGCAGCGCTCCGCCATATGGGCGCCCGAGACATCCCAGTCGGCCGCCATCGACTTGCCGAGCCCCGGCACGAAGAAGCCAGAAGCCGGCCCCGCATATTCGATGAGGAGGGCGATCACCCATGCGACGAGCCGCGCCTCATGCTCCAGAAAGCCGCCGATGATCCAGAACACGCCGGACACCGCAAGCCACGCTGTGATGCGCATGAAATTCAGATGGTTCGAGCGGCCGGCATCCTTCATCGCGTAAAGCGTAAAGAGCGACCGCCCGACCTGCATCAGCACGTAGGCAGCGGCAAAAAGCAGTCCCTTGTCCCCGAAAGCCTCGGGAATCGAAGCCGAGAGCACCAACCCGAGCAGCATGAGAACCACGAGCATGCCACGCACCGGCATCTTCTCCGGGTCGAGCCAGTTCGTCACCCAAGCGGTAAATATCCAGACCCACCAGACGGCAAAGGTCATCAGCGCGGCTTCGGCCGCTCCAAGCAGCGTGTAATGCGCCGCGAGCGCATGCGAGAGCTGGGAAATGGAGAAGACGAAAACCAGATCGAAGAACAGTTCGAGAAAGCTGACCTTGCTACTGCCCGCGCTCCCCTTCGCACGAAGCCAGTTTCTGCCCGTCGTCCCCGCCATCTATACCCCCTTGGCTGTTGATCGCTCAGCGCGGCTTTTCCGCGACGTCGCGGCTCATGCCCTTGTCGCCGAGTTCTTTCTCGTATTCCGCAAAAAGCTCCTCCCCCCGCTCGCCGAGTTCGCGCAGGTAGGTCCAGGTGTAGATACCCGTATCGTGCATGTCGTCGAAGCCGATGCGCACCGCATAATTGCCAGTTGGCATCATCGAGATGATTGCGACATTACGCTTGCCGGGAACCGTCAACCTCTGCCCCGGCCCATGGCCCTGCACTTCTGCTGAAGGCGAAAGCACGCGCAGCATTTCTGCGGAAAGATCGAAGCTCCGGCCGTCGTTGAAGGTCACGGTCAGACGCTGCCGGTCCTTCGACACGCGCAGTTCAGTCGGCCAGATATCACTCATCGCTTCCTCCGTTTGTCACAGAGCAGTAGGCAATCGGGCATTTCGAGGCAAGCTCAATTTACCGTGCGTTCCCGCCCTTTCCCTTGACGGTGCAGCCACATCTGTCCACATTACCATGACGACGGAGGTATTTGTGAACAGCAACGTTGGAGCGATAGCAAGCGCATCGCCGCTGGTGGCGGATGGAGCCCCGATGATCGACCCCTTTGGGCGGGCGGTCACGTATCTGCGCGTCTCCGTCACCGATCGCTGCGATTTCCGCTGTACCTATTGCATGGCGGAAAACATGACCTTTCTGCCGAAAAAGGATCTTCTGACGCTGGAAGAGCTGAACCGGCTCTGTTCCGCCTTCATCGCCAAGGGAGTGCGCAAGATCAGGCTGACCGGCGGCGAGCCGCTAGTGCGCAAGAACATCATGTTTCTCGTCCGCGAGCTCGGGAAACGAATCGGCTCCGGCCTTGAGGAGCTGACGCTGACGACCAACGGCTCACAGCTCGCCCGCCATGCCGAGGAGTTGTACGATTGCGGCGTGCGCCGCATCAACGTCTCGCTCGATACGCTCGATCCCGACAAGTTCCGCAAGATCACCCGCTGGGGCGATTTCGCTAAGGTCATGGAAGGCATCGACGCGGCGCAGAAGGCCGGCCTGAAGATCAAGCTCAACGCCGTCGCGCTCAAGGATTTCAACGCCGCCGAGATACCGGACATGCTGCGCTTCGCGCATGGCCGCGGCATGGACCTCACCGTCATCGAAACCATGCCGATGGGCGAGATCGACGAGGATCGCACAGACCAGTATCTGCCGCTCTCCGAGCTACGTGCCGATCTCGAACGTCAGTTCACGCTGACCGATATCGACTATAAGACCGGCGGTCCGGCACGCTATGTCGAAGTCACCGAGACCGGCGGCCGCCTCGGCTTCATCACGCCGATGACGCATAATTTCTGCGAAAGCTGCAACCGCGTCCGCCTGACCTGCACCGGCACGCTTTACATGTGCCTCGGCCAGAACGATGCCGCCGACCTCCGCTCCGCACTGCGCGCCACGGAAGACGACGGCTTGGTCTACGCCGCGATCGACGAAGCCATCACCCGCAAGCCGAAGGGCCACGACTTCATCATCGACCGCACCCACAACCGCCCCGCCGTCGCAAGGCATATGAGCGTCACCGGCGGGTGACGCCCGCGTTTATCATGTCCGATTGATCGAAACGCCGCCGTCGGCGAGCATTGTCGAACCGGTGACGAAGCTCGCCATCTCCGAACCCAGGAACAGCGCCACCTTGGCGATCTCTTCCGGCTGCGCCACGCGTTTCAGCGCGTGCAGCCCATTGATGAAGGCAACCGTTTCGGGCGCAGCACCCGGGAAGTTGATCGGATTGGCCTGCGTATCGACGCCACCTGGAAGCAGCGCGTTCACGCGAATGTTCTTCGGTCCCAGTTCCGCCGCCAGCACCTGCACGAGCCCCATTAGCCCTGCCTTGCTCGCCGCGTAAGCGCCCATGCCGGGCATGCCCGCTGTATGGCCGACGAAGGTCGAGGTGAAGATGATCGACCCGCCCCCGCGTGCGATCATCGCCGGCGCCTGGTGCTTGGCGGCAAGGAAGCCGCTCGTCAGGTTGAGGTCGACGGTATCGCGCCAATCGCCGAGCGAGATATCCGGCAGGAAACCATATGCGCCCGTGCCGCCTGCGTTGTTGAAGGCGATATCGAGCCCGCCGAAGCGCCGTGTCGCCGTCTCCACCAGGGATCGATGCAGTTCCTCGTCGCGAATGTCTCCCGCAACGGCAACAGCCTCTCCGCCGTCAGCTTCGATCTCCTCGACGAGCATTCTCAATTCCACCTCACGGCGCGCTGTGACGACGAGTTTCGCGTCCTCAGCGGCAAAGAGTTTGGCCGCGGCGCGACCAATTCCGGCGCTGGCGCCGGTGACGATTGCGATCTTTCCATTCAGATTATTCATGCCGGACTCCATTCATTGCTGAAGATCAAGTTCGACATCCAGATCGCAAAACCGCGCCGCTGCAGCCACCCGTTTCCTGCGCTGCCTGAAGTAAACAAAAACGCGCGGCCGGATAGCCGCGGGTTCCAATTCTGCCGGTGGCGATCTTATCAGGCCGCCCGGCCCTGCCTCCAACGAGAGACCACCTCGCCCTCCGGCCCGCGGGTGCGGAACCGCTCGATCTTTTCGGAAAGCATGTCGACGCGCTGACGCAGGCCGTGGATTTCGGCATTGTTCTCCTCGACCATCGCCGCGTTCTGCTGCGTGATGAGTTCGACGTCGTGCACCGCGCGGCTTACCTCCTGATGCCGGTCGATAGTTCGCTGGTCGCCGCCGAAATCTCAGCGGGACGACGAACAGAAGGACTTTCGTGACAATACGGCGGCCTTGCAAAAGACGGTCGATGAAATGCATTGGAATATGCCTCAACGAACGAGGATTAAAAAGCACCGCATTCATTCCGCGTGGCAAAGCCTATGTTCCGCCTCATCGGAACGGACAAGGCTTCCGGAATTGACATTGATGAAGGCTTAATACGCCACCGCAACAAAGAGGATTTGCCTTGGAAAACCGGGACTTGATCAACGTCGCGGCCACCACACCCGGGATCGATTCCGCTTATTGTGCACTGCGCAATCGATTTATTTCGGGTGTGACTTTCATTCGATTCCCTTGATGAGCGATCCCCTCTAAAAGGACGGGCATAAAAACCAGGAATCTCTTTTCATGCCGCGGTCTCGCAATACCCAGGGCGCAATCTTCATGAGCATGGCCATGGCCGGCTTCTCCTCAAGCGACGCCCTCTCCAAGTCGGTCATCGGCCATATGAACGCCGGCGAAATCATCTTTATCCGCGGCGTCTTCACCAGCATTCTCGTCTATCTAATCGCCCGCCATCTGGGCGCGCTCCGCTCCTGGCGCATCGTGCTGAAACCGGTCATCATCCTGCGCATCGTTTGCGAAGTGATCGCTGCGATCACCTATATCACGGCGCTCGGATTGATGCCGATCGCCAATGCCTCGGCCATCCTACAGTCCCTGCCGCTTGTCGTGACCTTCGGGGCAGCGCTCTTCTTCCGCGAGCCCGTCGGCTGGCGGCGCTGGTCGGCGATTCTTGTCGGCCTCGTCGGCGTCCTCATCATAATCCGTCCCGGTCCCGAAGGCTTCACTCCAGCCGCCCTTCTCTGCGTCGCCAGCGTTCTGGTGACGGCGGGGCGCGACCTCGCAACCCGCTCCATCGATCCCGAAATCCCCTCGCTAATGGTGACCGTCGTTACTGCCATGTCGGTCGCCTTCTTCGGCGCGCTCCTGATGCCGGCGCTCGGCGGCTGGCAGCCCGTCAGCCTCACCTCGCTTCTGCACCTGCTGCTTGCTTCGGTCCTGGTGCTGATCGGCTATCAATCCGTCATCCTCGCAATGCGCACCGGCGAGATCTCCTTCGTCGCGCCCTTCCGCTATACGAGCCTGATCTTCTCAGCGCTTCTTGGCGTCTTCTTCTTCGCCGAAGTGCCGGATTTCTGGACGCTCTGTGGCGCCGCGGTTGTCATCGCGTCCGGCCTCTATACCTTCTATCGCGAGGCCAAACGCCGCGTGCCGCCAATGGCGCAGGAATCCGAACCCAGAAGCCCAGTCTGAGAACCGCCATGGCCGATTTTTCCTTGCAGAACACCAAAATCCCCGGCGTCATCCTTGCCGGCGGCCGTTCGTCGCGCATGGGCCAGGACAAGGCCTCCGTCATGCTCGGCGGCCGCTCGCTGCTCGATCATGCCATCGCGCGGTTATCTCCGCAGGTCTCTATAATTGCGGTGAATGCCAACAGCGAGCCGCAATGCGGATTGACGTTCATACCGGATATCGTCCCCGGCAAAGCGGGACCGATGGCCGGCATCCATGCAGCCATGGCGCATGCCGCCGCACTTCCCGGCGTCAGCCACGTCGTGACAGTCTCGATCGACAGCCCGTTCTTCCCTGCAGAGCTCGTCGCGGATTTCGCAGCCGTAATCGATTCCCCGACAAAGATCGCAATCGCCGCCTCTGAAGGCCGCCCCCATCCCGTCTTCGGCCTCTGGCCGATTTCGCTCGTGGAGGAACTCGCCGGCTGGATCGCGACGGACGACAAGCGCCGCGTGCGCGACTTCCTCTTGCGGCATGACGTAGCGGAAGTTTCCTTCCCGTTGCATCCGACGCGCGCCAGCCTCCTCGATCCTTTCTTCAACATCAACACGCCGGACGACCTGGTGGAAGCCGAACCGCTGGCTACAGGTGCTGTCATGACCGGACCACGCATTTTCGGAATCGCCGGCTGGAAGAATTCGGGCAAGACCGCCCTTGCCGTCCGCCTCGTCGAGGAATTCACCCGTCGCGGCTATCGCATCTCGACGATCAAGCACGCCCACCACGATTTCGACATCGACAAGGTCGGCGCCGACAGCTACCGCCACCGCCAGGCGGGTGCGCATGAGGTAACGATCGTGTCCGGCACCCGCTACGCCATCATGCACGAGTTGCGCGGAGCACCCGAACCAAGCTTCGAGGAAATCCTTGCCCGCCTCGCGCCCTGCGACCTGGTGCTGATCGAAGGCTACAAGCGCGAACCGATCCCGAAGATCGAAGCGCGCCGCCAGGAAGCCGCCAGTCGCGATCCGCTGGCACCGGCCGACCCGCATATCTGCGCCATCGCCGCCGACCATCCCATCACGGACACCGACCTGCCGGTCTTCAATCTCGATGATACGACAGAGATCGCCAATTTCATCGCCGCCAGGATCGGTCTAGGAGAAGCCTCCCCTTCTCCCCAGCGGGGAGAAGATGTCCCTCAGGACTGATGAGGGGGTGAGCGAGGACAGGAGAGAACGGCCGGAGCGATAAGCGACGGGCGAGTTTGTCGCACCGTCCCCCTCACCCGGCCCTGCGAGCCACCTTCTCCCCACTGGGGAGAAGGTGAAACGCACGCCTTACTGGTTCGACGCGACGGGGCGCACCAGCGCCGTGACACGGCGGATGGTCACGCGGCGGTTTTCCTGTTCCGGACCGTCCGTATTGACCTTCAGATAGCGCTCGCCATAACCCTGCGTGGCGAGGTTTTCCGGTGCAATGCCATAGACATCCGTCAGCACGTTGGCGACTGATTCGGCACGCTGGTCCGAAAGGACGAGATTGCTCTGGTCGGAGCCGACGGCATCCGTATGGCCTTCGATCAGGAAGGTCTCGCTCTGATCCTTTTGAAGCACCTCGTTCATCGCATCCGCAACCTTGCGCAGGCTGCGGGCCTGGCTCATCGGGATCTCGGCGCTACCCGTCGCGAAAGTGATCGTATCGAGGTCGATGCGGCGCACCTTGTCGCGGATACGGGCCGAATACTTCACCTCGTTCAGCGAATAGACGCGCTCGACGGGTTCCACAGGCGGCTCGCTCAGGAACTCGTAATAATCGCGGTCCGGATCGCTGCTGGTATCGATGATGTAGTCGCGCACCGGAATAGCCAGCCGCATCGGCGGCAGGTCGGCGCCCGGATCCTCGAAGTAGCCGCGGTCCGGATCATCGTAGAGTTCCGGCGAATAGTAGAGAACATATTCGCGGCCGCCGCTATCGATGCGCGAGCGCTGAATGATGTCGCCATAGCGGTTGCGGATGGTCACGATGCGATAGCCTTCCGGGCGCTCGATCGTCTCGCGGTAGCGGTCTCGCGAAAGCTGTTCGTAGATCGGCTGTTCGCCGTCCCTGAGGAAGCGACGGTCGTCCTCGCTGCGCACCACGATGCGGTTGTTGAACTGCATGATGATGCGGTTGTCGTCACCCTCGTAGCGCTCGACGCGCGCACCTTCGGGGCTCATGAACTCCGGCCTGCGGTCGAGCCTGCGGCCCTCTTCGCTCGTCACCGCTTCAAACTTGACCGGAGGACGGCGCTGGCCTTCCGGCGCGAGTTGCGCATCGGCGTCGGATTTCGGCGCGGCGATGACCTGCTGCTCTGCGGCACGCTGGCGGTCGCGTTGACGCCGTCCGCCTTGGCCGGCAGTGCGGTCCGCATCCTTGTCGCTGTCGAGCACGGCGGCACCGTTCTCGACTGGCAGGACCACCGTCTCGTTGCTCTTGCTCGGATCCTCGGCGATCTGCTTGCGGCGTTCGAGTTCTTCCGGGGTCACCTTCTCAGGCGCAGGAATGGCTTGCTCCGTCGGTTGCGCACCACCGGCCGGCTGTTCGCCAGTCGGCGCTCCGGGCTGGACAGGCACCTGTTCGCCCTGCTGTTGCAGCGGCTGTTCGCCGCCTTCAGCGGGCTTCTGCGCCTCGCCCGGCTCTGCGGGTACCGGCGGTTTTTCAGGTGCTGGAGATTTGGCAGGCACGGGAGGCTTCTCAGGAGCAGCCTGGTCCTCGGCCGGCTTCTGTTCCGGCTGGGCAGTCGTGGCGGGTTTCCGGCCCGGCTTCACCGCAGGCTGCTCGCCTTCAGTCGCCTGCTGCTTGTCGCGCTTACGCGGACGCTGCTGCTCAGGTTGTGCCTCTTCCGTTTGCGGTTTCGGCTCTTCAGCCTGCTGCGCTTCGCCCTGCTGCGGCGCTACCGGCTCCTGCTGCTGTTCGGGAGCGGCCTGCTCCGGTGTGGCTTGCCGCTTCTTGCGCCGCGGCTGTTCTTCGCTCGGTTGAGCCTGCTCTGCTTCCGGCGCCTGCTGGGTTTCCGGCGCTGCCTGCCGCTGCTTGCGGCGCGGCGCCTCCGGGGCTACCTGCTCCTGCTGCGGTTCGGGAGCGGCCTGCTCCGGTGCGGCTTGACGCTTCTTCCGCCGCGGCTGCTCTTCGCTCGGCTGAGCCTGCTGCGCTTCCGGAGCCTGCTGCGGCTCGGGTGCTGCCTCGCGCCGCTTGCGGCGCGGCGCTTCCTGTTCGGCCTGCGGCGCCTCCCGCTGCGGTGCTGCCTCCGGCTGCTGCTCCTGGGCAGGCTGCTCTGCTGGCCGCTTGCGTCTCTTCTTCAGAAGCTCTTCTTCCGAAGGCGCAGCATCCTGCGCCACCTCGTAACTGCCGCTGATCACCTGCGGTGCGGGCCGCACGGCGCTTCCACCGGCCGCAGTCGCTGCATCGGCTGGCGACATGGCCAGCGACAGCGAAAGCAGCGGGAAAGCCGCGCTGGCAAACAATCTTGATTTCATACCCATTGGGTTTCCTCGTCTTCTTGTTAGAACCTTTTTGGAACGCCTGCTGAGGCCGTTCCGGCGATTCTTGGGCGGATTCGAAAGCGAAATCGCCCAAATCCGGATTTGTTCCTGTTGTTTTAGGAAGCCCGTCATTAACCCGGTATGAATGCTGCGGTTCGCTGCCGTTCATCTTTGCCACAGTTTGCGCCGCACCATTCCGCTGCGATTCCAGTTGCAATTTGCGGAAAAAAGGTTTGATTATCGCGCCAAGGCGGTGTCTATGCCCGCCGAATTCAGGCCGCTGGCGGATAAGAAGAAGACGCAGCGGCCAACCAACAGAGAGGATCATCATGCGTATCTCCACCCGTTTTCTCGCCGCAGCCTCGCTCGCCGCGATGTCCCTCTTCGCCGCTTCGGCAATGGCCGATGGCGAGAAGTACGTGATCGGCACCGACTCGACCTACCCGCCCTTCGAATTCGTTGACGCCAGTGGCGAGATCAAGGGCTTCGACATCGATATCGCCAAGGCGCTCTGCGCGGAAATGAAGGCTGAATGCTCCTTCGTCAGCAGCGACTGGGACGGCATCATCCCTGCGCTGCAGGCCAAGAAGTTCGATATGATCGTTTCGTCCATGTCGATCACGCCGGAACGTCTGAAGCTCGTCGACTTCAGCAACAAGTACTACAACACGCCGCCGGCCGTCGCCGTGCCGAAGGACTCGACGATCGCCGACGTCGCCGGCCTGAAAGGCAAGACGATCGGCGCGCAGACCTCGACGACGCACGCCAACTACTCCGAAAAGCACCTTGCCGACACGGAGCTCAAGCTTTATCCGACCGCCGACGAGTATAAGCTCGACCTTTCGAACGGCCGTATCGATGCCGCCATCGACGACGTCGTCGTTCTTTCCGAATGGGTCAAGTCGGAAGCCGGCGCCTGCTGCAAGATCCTGACGACGCTTCCCGTCGACAAGGAAATCAACGGCGAGGGTGCCGGTATCGCCGTGCGTCAGGGCGACCCGCTCAAGGACAAGCTGAACACCGCAATCGCAGCGATCCGCGCCAGCGGCAAGTACAAGGAAATCCAGGACAAGTACTTCGACTTCAACGTTTACGGCGAATAGGAAAACTTGTAACTGACCGGCAAAGACGGTGGCGGAAGGCTTGCTCTTCCGCCATTTTTGTTTGACAACCATGGAAAGATCAAAACGGCATAAGCCGTGAGGGGAAAGTTGGCATGGGCGGATTGTCTTCCGCGCTGGGCTCGTTCTGGGCCTGGATAGGATATATCTTCGATCCGCTGTGCGGACCTGCCGGCGTTTTCACCTGGTTCGGCCAATCGACCATCCTCGCCTGCGGCAATGCAGGCTGGGGCGACGAAATCGCGCTCGGCCTGAAGACCACCGTCAGCGTGGCGCTTTTGACGCTTCCCGTCGGTCTCGTCATCGGCTTCTTCGTTGCGCTCGGCCAGCAATCGGAAGAAAAGTCGGTGCGGCTCGCATCCGGCATCTACACCACGATCTTCCGCGGCCTGCCCGAGTTGCTGACGCTCTTCATCATCTATTACGGCATGCAGATCCTGATCCAGTCAGTGCTCTTCTCGTTCGGCTCTGAGCAGCGGGTCGAGATCAATGCCTTCATAGCCGGCATGATCGCGCTCTCGGTGGTCTTTTCCGCCTATTGCGCGGAAGTGCTGCTGTCGGCCTTCCGCGCCATTCCGAGGGGCCAGTACGAAGCCGGGTATGCGCTCGGCCTTCATCACGGCCGCACGCTCGGCCTGATCGTCCTGCCGCAGTTGATCCGAATTGCGCTTCCCGGTCTCACGAACCTGTGGATGATCCTGCTCAAGGACACGTCCTACGTCTCGATCATCGGCCTTGCCGACATCCTGCGCCAGACAGGCGTCGCCGTCCGTGTCACCAAGCAGGCCTTCTTCTTCTACATCATCGCCTGCGCCCTCTACCTTGCGGTGGCGGTCATCTCCTCGATCGGCCTCAGCTATATCGAACGCTGGGCGAAGCGCTCGGAGGTCCGCCGGTGAGCTATGCGGAAACCCTCATCCCGCCGCAGCCGGCGCCGAAGGAAATCGTGAAGCCGATAACCGGCACGCGCATTGTCGGCTCGCTCCTCGTCCTCCTGTGGGCGCTGCTTGCCGCGGGCCTGATCTACATGGTGATCGCCGGCTGGGACGTTGACAAGTTCACGCGCTACGGGCCGCGCTACCTGCATGGGCTCGGCACCACCATTCTGCTCGTCACGATCTCGGTTATCTTCGGTGCAGCGCTTTCGCTGCCGCTCGCCTTCGCGCGCATGTCGAGGAACAGGATCATCAGCACGCTTGCCTACTGCTACGTCTACGTGTTCCGCGGCACGCCGCTCCTTGCGCAGCTCTTCCTGATCTACTACGGCCTCGGTGGCTTCCGCGTGCAGCTCGAATCCGCCGGCCTCTGGTGGTTCTTCCGTGACGCCTGGTATTGCGGCCTCTTTTCGATGACGATCAATACCGCCGCCTATCAGGCCGAAATCCTGCGCGGCGCCATCGAAAGCGTGCCGCACGGCCAGCACGAGGCGGCGTCGGCACTCGGCATTCACAAGGCGGTTGCCTTCCGCAAGATCGTCCTGCCGCAGGCGCTCATCGTGGCGCTGCGCCCTTACGGCAATGAAATCATCCTGCTGATTAAGGGTTCGGCCGTCGTCGCCATCATCACCGTGCTCGATCTGATGGGCGAGACCCGCTATGCCTTCTCGCGCACCTTTGACTACCAGACCTATCTCTGGGCTGCGATCTTCTATCTATCGATGGTCGAGGCGCTCAGGCATTTCTGGAACTGGATTGAGCGTCGCCTGACACGGCACCTGAAGCGCTGATCGCTGGCAGCACTCATGCGAGAGCGCTGCCAAGTCTTTGAAACTAAAACTAAATATCCTTTTCTTCCGCATCCGTCAAGCTTGCGTTAACCGAGCGATGTTTCCATAGTGTTCAAGCGTCGAATGGAAACGAAAGCCAGGCCGAAATGAACAAGGACTTCGAAAAGCAGCTTCAGGGATACGGGCTGACCACCGCCCACATCCTCTACCGTCTGCCAGATCACCCGACGATCCTGCAGACCTACATCTGGCAAGAATACGATCTTGCTCCGGATTTTCCCGAAATGCGCGGCTTCCTGAAATTCTGGCAGGAAAAACTGGACGGCCCGCTGCATTCGGTGCGTTACGTCCACCGCAAGCTGATCTCGGCAACGGAATGGCGCGCCTTGAAGGGCGGTTTCATCCTGCATTGAGGCCGCCCGCTAAACATGTGCCTCGCCGCGGATGAACTCGCCTTGGTCGGGTTCCCGGCGCAACACGCCGTAAAGGATGGCGAGATAAAAGGCCGCCACAAGGGCGATCACCAAGAGCCCGGGAAGCGGCCCGAGCACGGCATTGTCGATCACATAGGTCCAGGACTGCGCATGCGTCAGCGTGCTGCCCTCGGCCTGCAGCTTCGGCGTCGTGATTTTCAGCGCCCATGCAAGCAGCATGATAAGATACATCCAGCTATAGTTCCGCTGTAACCGCCGCTGCACGGCCGCATGATAGGAGAGCAGGAATTTCGGCTTGCGCAGGCTGCTTGCGACCACTGGACCCCAATCACGCACGGAATTCGCGTCTGGTGACAGGATCTGCGCGAAATAGTTTTTTTCGACCTGCCGGACGCGGGCCCGGTAGATGTCGAAGAAACGGTAGCGCCTCGCCTCGATCAGCAAGAGCAGCGAGATCAGCATGATTCCGAAGAGAAGCACACCATGGTGCGCGGTCGGCGTCGACAGCGAGACAGAGAGCAAGGCCGCGACCACCGTGATCGCCCAGTTCGATGTCCGGTCGATGCGATCCCGCCAGCTCGTCATGCGCCCGAGTTCGCCGCGGTAGTAGTGACTGAGCGTATTGGTGATCTCCGGCTGACTCGCGGGAAGCGAAGGCCGCATGATCTCCGGGGGCGTATCGCCGTCCACCGTCTTTCCGAGCTCCGTATCCATGGTAATTCCTCCTTCTCTTATCGACGGACTGCTTGGCCCATATTCTGCTCCCGCACGGTCGCCATTGCAAAAGGCGGCAAGCCGCCTTAGAGGCTTGCCTGAACTCAAAAAGATGGTGACCGGCGATGGCAAAGAAGATCGACGAAGAAGCGCTTGCGGAAGCCTATAACCGTGCCCTTGCCCTCGAAAAGGCCGGCGACATCGACGCTGCCGTGACAGCCTACGAGGAAGTGCTGGCAATCGACCCTGAAGACCACGGCGGCGCGGCCGTCCGCATCGCCTCGATGGGCCGCGGCGACACGCCGGCCAAGGCGCCGGATGCCTATGTCGAGACCCTCTTCGACCAGCATGCCGAAGTCTTCGAAGATGTGCTTGTCGAGCAGCTCAGCTACCACGTCCCCCTGCTGGTGCGCCAGCGCCTGCAGGAGCTGAAGCTCGGCCCCTTCAAGCGCATGCTCGACCTCGGCTGCGGCACGGGGCTCACGGGCGGCACGCTACGCGATCTCTGCGACGACATTACCGGCATCGACATTTCCGAAAACATGGTCGAGATCGCCCATGAGAAGGACCTCTACGAAACCCTCTTCGTCGCCGAGGTCGAGGATTTCCTCGACGACAACGACGAGGACGCCTTCGACCTCATTACCGCCACCGACGTCCTGCCCTATCTTGGCGCCCTGGAACCGCTCTTCTTCGGCGCCGCCGAAAACCTGACGCCCGGCGGCCTTTTCGTCTTCTCCTCCGAAACGTTGCCCGAAACCGCCGCTAAAAGCCATCCCTATATGGTCGGCCCACACCAGCGTTTCCTGCACGCCGAATCCTACATCCGCGACCGCCTGACCGCCACCGGCTTCAACCTGGTAGAAATGACGGAAATCAATGTCCGCATGCAGGAAGGCCAGCCCAGCCCAGGGCATCTCGTGATCGCGCGGCTCGCCTAGCAGACCATTTTTAAGCGAAAACCGCTCAGTGATTGCACAACCAATGGCTTCATCTGATTCATAGACGAACAGCAGCTCGTCGAATTCAACGCTTGCCGCCGCTCAACTGTTCGATCCTGCTGCTTTCGGGTGGACAACCGTCCGATCACCGAGCCCGGTCAGCGTCAGAAACCGCCAGGCTCGCTGCCTCACCTCCTCAATAGTTAACCGACCGGCAAACCATCCCTTGCGCTCCGCCCCATCACCTGATACTTAGCCATTCAGTAAACTTTCCAATCGCTGAAAGCCCGTTCCATGTCGCTCGTTCTTTACGGACACCCCCTCGCCTCCTTCTGCCACAAGGTGTTGATCGCGCTTTACGAGAACGGCACGCCTTTCGAAAATCGCATCGTCGATCTGATGGATGAAACGTCGAGCGCCGATCTTTTCCGCTTCTGGCCTGTCGGCAAGATGCCGGTCCTGCGCGATGAGGCGCTGGACAGCACAATCCCCGAGACGAGCATCATCATCGAATATCTCGACCGGCATTACCCCGGCCCCATCCGCCTGCTGCCGGACGATATCGACCGGGCGCTTCGCGTCCGCCTCTGGGACCGCTTCTTCGATCTCTATGTGCAGGCGCCGCTGCAGAAGATCGTCACCGATACCCTTCGCCCGGAGGGCCGCAAGGATCCGCATGGAGTAGAAGAGGCGCGCGGCACGCTCGCGACGGCCTACGGTATGATCGAGCAGCAGCTCGGCGGCAACCAGTGGATCACGGGCGACAGCTTCACGATGGCCGATTGCGCCGCCGCACCCGCCCTCTTCTATGCCGAAACGCTCGTCCCCTTCGGCGACGACCAGCCGAAGCTCCGCGCCTATTACGAACGCCTGCTCGGTCAGCCGTCCTTTGCGCGGGTTCTGAAGGAGGCATTGCCCTACTTCAAGTTCTACCCCTATAGTCGCCAGCTCCCCGAGCGCATCCGCAACGAAATGCCCTCCGAATGATCATGGAACCTGCCGCCCTCGACCGGATGTTTCACGCTTTATCGGACCGCAGCCGCCGCGGCATGGTCGATCGCCTCGGCCGCGGCCCTGCTTCCGTCATGGAATTGGCAAGGCCTTTCTCCATGACGCTGCCGACGGTGATGAAGCATCTGACCGTACTGGAAGCGAGCGGCCTCGTGCATTCGGAAAAGAGTGGCCGCGTCCGCACCTATCGCCTGCAGCAGGAGGCGCTTGGCCATCTCGATCGCTGGATTTCCGAGCGGAAGGCAAGCTGGAACATGAGCTTTGACCGCCTCGACCACTTTCTCGCAGAGGAGGAACAGACGCCATGAGCAGCCACTCCGCCGTCCACTCGACGCTTGTCATCGAGCGCCATCTGCGCGCCTCGCCCGCCCGTGCCTTCCGCGCCTGGGCCGATCGGGAGTCCAAGCAGAAGTGGTTCGCCTGCCATGACGATTGGGTTTCGCTGGCATACAGCCTTGATTTCCGCCCCGGCGGCAAGGAACGAAACCACGTCGCAGATAGCGAAGGTCTGCTTCACGCCTATGACGCGCATTATCTCGACATCATTGAAAACGCCCGCATCATCTATGCCTACGAGATGAAGCTCGGTGAAAAACGCATCTCCGCCTCACTGGCGACCGTCACCTTCGAAGAAGGACCCGCCGGCACGAAGATGGTCTTCACCGAGCAGGTCGTCTTCCTCGACGGCTACGCCGATGACGGCCTGCGCCTGCAGGGCACCGAGATAGCGCTCGATCATTTCCAGGCCTTTGTCGAACGTGAGACAAGCCAGGTCCACTAACGCGCCGATTCCTTGCCGAGGATCGCCGCGAGCAGCTTGCCCTCTAGCTCGGCGAGTGCGGAATTGCCGTGCCGGCGCGGATGCGGATAAGGGATCGCCAGGTCGAGCGCGATCCGCCCCTCATCGAGCACGATCACCCGGTCGGCCAGATGCACCGCCTCGCTGACGTCATGCGTCACCAGGACGGCGGTAAAGCCGAGTTCGCGCCAAACGCGGTTGATAAGTTCCTGCATGCTGATGCGCGTCAGCGCATCCAGTGCCCCGAGCGGTTCGTCAAGCGCCAGCACGCCGGGCTTGCTCACCAGCGCCCGGGCAAGCGCCACACGCTGCCGCTGGCCGCCGGAAAGCCGTGACGGCCATTCGGATGCCTTTTCCGCAAGCTGGACTTCGGAGAGCACCGCGGCCGCTTCCGCCAGTGCCAACCGCCTCTCCACCTTGTCGCCGAGCCCGACGGCAACATTCTCCGCGACGCTGAGCCATGGCAGCAGCCGCGGCTCCTGGAAGACGATGCGCGCGTTCGGCTCGCCTGCACCGCCATCTGCGCTGTCGAAACGAATATCGCCCGCTGTCGGCTGATCGAGCCCCATCAGGATGCGCAGCAGCGTGCTCTTGCCGCAGCCGCTCTTGCCGATTACCGCGACGAACTGCCCCGCCGGGATATGTAGGTTGATGCCGCGCAGAACCCGGTTGCCGCCGAAGCTTTTCTCAAGGCCCGTCAGCGTGATCGAAGCGGCACCGGCTTGCGCGTCGGCTGCTTCCGTCTCGTATTCCGGCTCCCCGGCTCCCTGGAAGCGCTCATGCATGATGACGGTCATCGCGTCTCTCCTATTTCTGATAGACCGGGTTCCAGGTCAGCGCCTGCCGCTCCAGCGCCCGCGCCACGACGTCGGCGAGCTTGCCGAGCACGGCATAGATCACAAGCGCCAGCACGACGACATCCGTCATCATGAACTCGCGGGCATTGTTCGCCATATGGCCGATCCCAGAAGACGCGGCGATTGATTCCGAAACGATCAGCGTCAGCCACATAATGCCGAGCGCATAGCGCAACCCAACGAAGATTGAGGGCAGCGCGCCGGGAAAGATCACCTTGCGGAACAGCGTCCAGCCGCCCATGCCGTAGACCCTGCCCATCTCGATCAGGTCGCGGTCGACATTGCGCACGCCGTGATAGGTGTTGAGATAAACCGGGAAAAGCACGCCCAGCGAAGTGAGGAACAGCTTCGATTCTTCGCCGATCCCGAACCAGAGAATGACGAGCGGGATCATCGCCAGATGCGGGATGGTGCGCAGCATCTGAAGCGTCGTGTCCGTCAGTTGCTCGGAAATCTTCGAGACGCCGTTGGCGATCCCGAGCAGGAAGCCGATCGAACCGCCGACGATGAGGCCCGCGAAGGCCCGGCCGGCACTGACGAGAACGTCATGCGGCAGCTGCCCGGATAGCGTAGTCGACCAGAAGGCGACGGCCACATCCGCCGGCGACGGCATGACGCGCGAGGAGATCAGGCCCGCCGAAGACGCCGCCTGCCAGGCGAGAATGATCGCGAGCGGCACCAGGTAGGGCAGCAACGCTGCACGGCCTGGAAGCAGAAGGCCGAGTCGGGCCTTACGGCGCTCCCGCCCCGCGATCGTCTCCGTGAACGGCGTTTCGAAAACCGACATGCTTATCTCCTCGCTCGGTTTGACATCAGGAACCGGAAACGACCTTCAGGTTGCCGCCATGGCTGCCGCCGCCGAAGACCCGGTGGCGGCCGAAATCGCTCTTGAAGCCGTGGAGCTGCTCCTCGAGCCCGAGCCCGAGTTCGGGAAACAGAAGTTCGGCGACGCGATAGGCTTCTTCCAGATGCGGGTAGCCGGAGCCGATCACCGTCTCGATGCCGAGGTCCTGATATTCGCGAAGCCGCGCGGCCACCGTCTTCGGTGAACCCACTAGCGCCGTGCCTGCGCCGGCGCGCACCAGGCCGACACCCGCCCAGAGGTTCGGCGAGACCTCCAGCTTGTCCCGGTGACCGCCGTGGAGGGCGGCCATGCGCGCCTGGCCGACGGAATCGGACTCCTTGGCGAAACGCTGCTGCGCTTCCGCGATCGTCGCATCATCGAGCTTGGAGATCAGCCTGTCGGCCGCCGCCCATGCTTCCTCGTCGGTTTCGCGGACGATGAAATGCAGGCGGATCCCGAAGCTCACTTCGCGGCCCTTCTTGGCCGCAGCCGCGCGCACCTTCTCGATCTTTTCAGCCACCTGCGCCGGAGGCTCGCCCCAGGTCAGATACTTGTCGACGCGGCCGACCGAAAAATCGATCCCGGCATCCGACGACCCGCCGAAATAGAGCGGCGGTCGCGGGTTCTGGACGGACGGAAAGCCGAGCCTAGCCTCGGTCGCCTTGACGTACCTGCCATCGAAGCTCGCAACACCTTTCTCCAACAGCTCTTCCCAGATCGTGAAGAACTCGTCGGCATGCGCATAGCGCTCGTCATGCTCCAGATGGATGCCGTCGCCGGCAAGCTCGCTCGGGCTGCCGCCGACGACGATGTTGAGCAGCACGCGGCCGTTCGAGATGCGGTCGAGCGTCGTCGTCAACCGGGCGTAATAGGCCGGCGACGCCGTGCCGGGGCGGATCGCGACGAGGAACTTCAGCTTTTCGGTCTTGGCCGAAAGGGCTGCCGCCGTCACGAAGGATTCCTCGCAGGCAACGCCCGTTGGCAGCAGCACGCCGGAATAGCCGAGCCGGTCGGCGGCCTGCGCGATCTGGGTCATGTAGCCAATGTCCGGCGCGCGGGTCAGTTCGCTGGAGCCGAGATAGGCTCCGTCGCCGGAAGTCGGAATGAACCACAGGAAATCGATGGGCTTGGATGAGGCGCTCATTATGAAATCTCCATTGAAAATGAGAAACTGAATCAGCTCGCCTTCGGTCGCCAGACGATATCGCCCGTCGTCAGCTGCTTCGGTACGATACCGAGCTTGTAGAATTCGTCCGCAAGCGCCTGCTGGTAGGCCGCCGCATCATCGGTGATGGTCGTCACCGCGCCGAGATCGGCACCAGGCCGCGAAAGAGTCACCCTCGTCACCTCGGCCGGCACGCCGGTGATTTCGGAGAGCTCCTTGACCGTATCGTCGAGCTTGCCCTGCGCCGACTTGCCGACCTTGCCGAGTTCGTCGATCACGTCGACGATCACCTGGTCGTTGGCATCGGTAAATTCCTGGTTGGCGAGGAAATAGCTATAGGAAGTAACGATGCCCTCGGCCGTCGTCAGGATGCGGGTGTCCGGATCGACCTCGGCGATCGCAAGATAGGGATCCCAGATCGACCAGGCATCGATACTGCCGTTCTTGAAGGCAGGGGCCGCGTCCGGCGGCGCAAGATCCAGCGGCTGGACATCATCGATCGTCAGCCCTGCCTTGCGTAAGGCCTTTACCGTTACGTTATGTGCGCTTGATCCGCGCTTGAAGGCAACCTTCTTGCCCTTCAGGTCTTCGAGCGTCTTGATCGGAGAGTCCTTGTGTACGAGGATCGCCGAGCCCGCCGGGCTCCCGCGATAGGTTCCGACGTAATAGAGCTGGCCACCTGCCGCCTGCGCAAAGAGTGGCGGCACGTCCCCCGTCGCACCGAAGTCGAGCGCACCGGCACCGAGCGCCTCGAGCAACGGCGGACCGGAGGTGAATTCCGACCAGCTGACCGTGATGCTGCGATCGGCAAGCCGGCTCTCCAGCGCCCCGCGCCGCTTGGCAAGTGCGAGCACGCCGTTCTTCTGCCAGCCGATCCGGAACTCGGTGGTGGCGGCGCGTGCTGGTTTGATGGCAGGCAGAACGGCTGCCGCTGCCGCAGCACCGAAAAGTCCGAGCGTCTGGCGTCGAGAAATCATGGCAATCCCCTTTCCTTCGCGGCAGCTTCCCTGAATCTGCCGGTCGTTGCGATGACTTGATAATGAGAATGTCTATAAATTTTATCGACATTTATATTTGTCAGTTTTGCCGCTACCGAAATTTTCCTGACCGGAATGTTCCCCTTCGGCGAAATTTTATTCCAAAGCGCGCTGCGGAGGATTTTCGCAGCCGAACCGGACCGGCTTCAGTTCGGCTTTCCTGCCGCGGCACTTTCGGCTAATCATGCCGAAATTCAGGAGAAGGATCTGGCATATGGCAAAAGTCGCGTTCATCGGTCTCGGCGTCATGGGCTTCCCCATGGCAGGTCACTTGAAGACGAAGGGCGGCCACGACGTCACGGTCTATAACCGCACGGCATCCAAGGCTGCGGCCTGGGTGTCGAAATTTGGCGGCAAATCCGCACCGACGCCCGCGGAAGCGGCGGCGAATGCCGATTTCGTCTTCACCTGCGTCGGCAATGACGACGACCTGCGTTCGGTCACCATCGGCAAAGGCGGCGTTCTGGAAGGCATGAAGAAAGGCGCCGTGCTGATCGACAACACCACGGCGAGTGCCGAAGTCGCCCGCGAGCTTAATGAAGCCGCCAAGGCAAAGGGCTGCGACTTCATCGACGCCCCGGTTTCCGGCGGCCAGGCGGGTGCGGAAAACGGCGTGCTTACCGTCATGTGCGGCGGCGACGAAGCCGTCTTCCAAAAGACAAGGCCCGTCATCGACGCCTATGCCCGCATGGTCGGCCTCATGGGTCCGGCAGGTTCGGGGCAGCTCACCAAGATGATCAACCAGATCTGCATCGCCGGCATCGTCCAGGGCCTCGCGGAAGGCATCCATTTCGGCAAACGCGCCGGCCTCGACATCGAAAAGGTCATCGACGTCATCTCGAAGGGGGCCGCGGGTTCCTGGCAGATGGAAAACCGCCACAAGACAATGAACCAGGGCAAATACGACTTCGGTTTCGCCGTCGACTGGATGCGCAAGGATCTCGACATCGTGCTCACCGAAGCGCGCGCCAACGGCGCAAAACTGCCGCTGACCGCCCTTGTCGACCAGTTCTACGGCGACGTCCAAGCGATCGGCGGGAGCCGCTGGGATACGTCCTCGCTTCTGGCGCGATTGGAAAAATGATCGGTCCCTCCGCAAGCGCAGCCGAACTGATCGCGCACCTTGAGACGCTGCGCTCGGAGGAGAACGTCGCCGGCATGGCCCGTTTCGGCATCGTCACCGAAACGGCGCTCGGCATCTCCAATCCCGATCTCCAGAAAATCGCCCGCAGCGTAAAGAAGAACCACGCACGGGCACTCGAACTCTGGGCCAGCGATATCCGCGAGGCGCGCATGCTGGCCCTCTACACCGCCGAGCCGACGAAGCTCACGCCTGCGGAAGCCCGCCGCTGGGCGGAGGATTTCAACTCCTGGGAAATCGTCGATTGCGCCGCAGACCTCTTCGTCGAGGCGAGGCTCGACGACCTGATTCCGCAATTTGCCGCCGACGACCGCGAGTTCGTCCGCCGCACCGCCTTCGCCATGATCGCCGGCGCCGCCGTACACCGCAAGCAGGACCCGGACGAAACCCTCCTCGCCTGGCTCCCCCTGATCGAGGCGCATTCCGCCGACCCGCGCAACTTCGTCCGCAAGGCCGTGAACTGGGCACTCCGCAACATCGGCAAGCGCAGCCGGGCCTGCCACACCCCGGCACTCGCGCTGGCCGAACGCCTTGCCGCAAGCCCCGGCAAGACCGCCCGCTGGATCGGCAAGGACGCCATCAGGGAATTGACGAACGGGAAAGTCATGGGGCGGCTGAAGTAGGAGTTCGGGCCTCGTCCGGGCATGAGCAGCAGGCAGGGTTCCTGTCTCGCGTTACCGATCCTCCAACGTTGCTGTTTTGAGCCGTCATCGCCCCCATCTCCTCATTCCTGTGACGGGGGCAGGAATGAGGGCGATGGGGATTCGGCAGCGCAAATAGCGAACGTCGCTTGTGCTGCTACCTCGACTCAATCATCGCTGGACTTCGCATTGTCGAGCATCATGTAGTCGAGCGGCAGTTGCGTCGAATACTTGATCTGCTCCATCGCGAAAGCAGAGGAGACGTCGCGGATTTCGATCTTGGCGATCAGCCGCTTGTAGAAGGCGTCATAGGCGGCGATATCCGGCACGACCACGCGCAGCAGGTAATCGACGTCGCCGCTCATGCGGTAGAATTCGACCACTTCCGGAAAGTCGGAGACGACTTCTGAAAAGCGCCTCAACCACTCGATCGAATGCGTCGCCGTGCGGATCGAGACGAAAACCGTGACTTTGGTGTTGACCTTCTCGGGGTCGAGAATGGCGACGCGGCGCTTGATCACGCCGTCCTCTTCCATCTTCTGGATACGGCGCCAGCAGGGCGTTGTCGAAAGCCCCACCTTCTTGGCGAGATCGGCCACGGCCAAAGTCGAATCTTCTTGCAAAAGGCGCAGTATCTTGCGGTCGAGACGGTCCATATGCGAAAGCCCTGTTCGAATTATTTTCTCTATATAACGCGATTCCGGCGCGCGAAAAGAATTTTGTTTCAGGATATGAGCAATTTTACCCTATTGCGCAGTACAGGAAGCAGTTCCTCTTCGAACCAGGGATTGCGCTTCAGCCAGCCGCTGTTGCGCCAGCTCGGATGTGGCAGCGGCAACACCGCCGGGCTTAGGTTTGAAAACAGCGTCTCGCGCCACGCCTTCACAGTTTCGGTCATGTTCGGCTGGCGCAAGCCGCCCATGTGCCATGCCTGCGCATATTGCCCGACGGTCAGCACCAGCTCGATCTGCGGCATCCGGTCGATCACCTTCTGGCGCCACAGCGGCGCGCATTCCCGCCGCGGCGGCAGGTCGCTGCCCTTGGCGCCGTAGCCCGGAAAGCAGAAGCCCATCGGTACGATCGCGAACCGGTCCGGGTCGTAGAAAGTCTCGCGATCCACATGCAGCCAGCCGCGCAGACGGTCGCCGGAGGCATCGTTGAAGGGAATGCCACTTTCATGCACCCTGAGCCCCGGCGCCTGGCCCGCAATCAGGATGCGCGCAACAGACGACATCACGACGATCGGGCGCGGCTCGTGCGGCAGCGGATCGTCGGCCCGCAGCGGCGTATCACGGCAGACGCGACAGCGCGCGATTTCGCCATGCAGATCCGCAAGGATCATGCTGCCCGTCACTCCCATCCCGTCACCTGCCCGATGAGGCGCCTCACATCCTCGAAGCCAGAGCGCTCGCGCTCATGGTCGCGCACGTCGCGCGGCCGCTCGAATGTCCCCGCCCAGAGACCTGCCTTTTCCACGCGCGCCCGCTCCTCTTCCCGCTCGTAGTTCCCATAGGAGACTGCCATGCCTTTGGCGACCATCTCTGCATTGAGATCGATGCCGCCGCTCCGGCAGACGACAAGCAGCCGGTCATACTGGTCCCGTTCGCTGCCGCCGCATCGAGTATCGCTTCCGGCCACCAGCCGCTGCAACGTCTCTCTTGCCTCCCAGCCGCAGGCCCAGCGTGTTCCGCCGCGCTCACAGCTCTGGTTGAGTTCCGGCGCATCGATGCCCCTCAGCCGCATGCGCTCGGCTCGGATCGTCAGGCTATCACCGTCTGCCGCATGAAACTGCCCGGCGTGCACGGTATCGGGTGCGTCGTTGAGCTTTGCGGCGATCAGCCAGATCAGGGCGAGCATTGCGAAAGCGGTGACACCGTCGCGTATCGTTCTGAAACCACGCGCCACGCTTTCGCCTCCTTGAAAAACAAACCCTTGGCAAAAATGGCAAACAACTTCTTAAGAATTGCGGGTTACGGTGGAACCATCCGCGGATCAAGCATCATTGTGCACATGAGTACCGGCGTTAGCACATCGACCGATAAGATTATCGTCGACAAATCCCGCAGTCACCGCAACAAGCCTGTCTCCCGGGCTGTGCGGCGGACGCGCGAGCGTCTGCAATCCGGCCATTCCTCCGCCGCCGCCTTCGATCGGGACGCGCTCAGGATGTATATGAGCGCCTTCCTTCAGGGCGCGTCGATCATGCCGCTCTTCGTCATCACCATTGCCGCGCTCGGCATCTATTTCACCGGCAATACGCAGACCTTCCTCTGGGCCGTGCTGACGCTGACGGCCTACGCGGCAAACATCTATCTCGTGCGCCGCGCCCGCAAGAAAGAGATATCTCCGGAAGCGGCGCGCAAATGGCGCCGTGTCCTGCTTTTCGGCCAGTTGATGATCGGCAGTTGCTGGGCCGTCTTCGCGCTCCAGGAGTGCGACGCCTGCGACCCTTCCGGCTTCATCCTCTATAAGGGCGCAACGCTGCTGATCGCCCTTTCCGTCACCGCCATGTCGAATTTCATGCTGACGCCCGCCGTGCTCGTTGCCTTCGCACCCTCCGTCGTGGCGCTCGCCGCAAAGGCCGGCATCTCGCGCGACCTGCTCGAGCTGAGCCTCGCAGCCATTTTCACGACGACCGTCATCTTCTTCAACTACATCAGCGACCGGCTCTTCCAGCAAAACCTCAAGATCCTCTCCTTCCAGTCGGAAAAGGATGACCTGATCGCCGAGCTCGAAGTCGCCAAGTCCATGTCAGACGAAGCGCGCCGGCGCGCGGAAGAGGCAAACCTTGCCAAGTCGCGCTTCCTCGCCTCCATGTCGCATGAATTGCGCACGCCGCTGAACGCCATCCTCGGCTTTTCCGAGGTAATGTCGGCCGAGGTCATGGGCCCGCTGAACAACCCGACCTACAAGGAATACACGAACGACATCCACCGCTCCGGCCAGCACCTCTTGAACCTCATCAACGAGATCCTGGACCTTTCGCGCATCGAGGCTGGGAAATACGAACTCATCGAAGAAGCGATCTCGCTCCTCGATATCGCGGAAGATTGCATTGGCATGGTGCAGCTGCGCGCCAGGGGCAAGAACATTTCCATCACCCAGCAGTTCGAACCGGAGCTGCCGTCTGTCTGGGCCGACGAGAAGTCATTGCGGCAGGTGGTGCTGAACCTGCTGTCGAACGCCGTGAAGTTCACGCCGCAAAGCGGCGAAATCCACGTCAAGGTCGGCTGGACGGCAGGCGGCGGCCAGTACATCTCGATCAAGGACAACGGCCCTGGCATCCCCGAGGATGAAATCCCCGTCGTGCTCTCCGCCTTCGGCCAGGGCTCGATCGCCATCAAGAGCGCCGAACAGGGCACCGGCCTCGGCCTGCCGATCGTCCAGGCGATCCTTGCCAAGCACGACGGCCAGTTCGTCCTGAAATCCAAGCTGCGCGAAGGCACCGAAGTGATTGCCATCCTGCCCGCCAAACGCGTGCTGCAGAGCCTGCCCGCCGTCGAGGAAGCGCAGGCAGTGTCCCGCAAGCGGAAGAGCTTTGCTTGAATCGGCTGGTCGAGGGTTTGCTTGCGCCGTGCTGGCATGCGACCGGATCTGTCGCTTGAGGGAATGAGAAACGCAATGATCCGCATGTTGCAGGACGACGAGCACGCGCAATGGCGTTCGCTGTGGGCACAATATCTCGACTTCGACGGTAGCACACTGGATGCAAGGTCCATGATCGCACCTGGACCCGCCTCCTGGATGAAGCCGAACCGGTGCACGGCGCGCTGGCCTTTGCTGGCGGTGAGGCTGTGGGTTTCGCGCACTATATCTTCCACCGCTCGACCTGGAGCCTCAGCGATTCCTGCTATCTGCAGGATCTCTTCCTCGCGCCGGTGGTGCGCGGCAAAGAACCGGAGGATTTCGCGATCGGCGGAGTGACACCCCCCTCTGTTTACTTCAGCGACGTTGCCCGCCAGTCGACTGTGAATGGCTGCAGCCGTGATTCCTCGACAAGATCTATCTTTGAATTCGACCGGTAGGGCGGTTGAGCATCGTCTCTAGGATCGGACGAACATTCGCCTGGGAAAACCGCTATTAGGCATACTGGTTCTGGTCACGGTCTGGGATCGTTAAACGGGCTTCGAACCCGGAGCTAGCTTCGAGCGGAGGGGAAAATAGCTCCAGTTCCCCTCCCATCTGCACGGCAATGCTCTCGACAATGGCCAGGCCGACACCGGAGCCGGCGGTATTGGTCTTTCCACGGCGGAAGCGCTTCTTGATGCCCTGCAGTTCCGTCTCCGACAAGGGAGCCCCGCCGTTCACGATCCGGACGATGCCGTTTCGCTCCAGGCTGATCGTCACCGGAACGGCTGAATCCCCGTGAATAAGCGCATTTTCGATGAGATTGCGCATCACGATGCCAAATCCATCGACGTCGGCGTTGCGAACGAGTGTGGCGCCGGGCGCCACTTGATAGCGCAAGCGATCGGCGCTTTGGCTGTCCCGCCGAAAATCGTCGACGATCAGGTCGAGCACCTTGCGAAGATCGGCCGACTTGTCGCTCCCGCCGATCCCGGCCTCGGCGCGCGAAAGCTGCAGTAATTTCTCGGCCAGCCGGCCGAGCCCGACGAGTGAGGCCTCGATCTGGCGAGCGCGCCGGCGCGCGGCTCCATCCTCGAGCTCGATGATCAACCGCTGGGTCTGGGCGAGTGCCCCGGCTATCGGCGTCCGCAGTTCATGCGCACTGTTAGCGGTGAATTCCCGTTCGGCGTCGAGCGCGGATCCGAGCCTTTCGAGCAGCAGATTTATCGAGCGCGCGATCGGCAGCAGCTCCCTTGGCAGCTGGCCCGCATCGACGGGCGCTATGTTGCCGCCGTCCTTGGTCGCAATCTCCTGCCTCAGCGTATCGATCGGTCGCATCGTCCGCCGGACGATCAGCCAGACGGCCAGCACGCAGGCCGGAGCCAGGACCAGGAGCGGAACGAGCAGGATAAGGGCACTTTCGCGCACGGCCTCGCGGCGCTCGTCCAATCGGTCGGCAACTTGCAGAAAGGAAAGGCCATCGCCGGCTCTCGCGGTATAGATCCGGTATCTGTCCGTGTCGTGGAAACCGTTCGCGAGCGGGGCATCGAACGGTTCGGCGGAGGCGTCCGCCGAGCGCAGCACCAAGCCACCTTCGGCATCGCGCAGCTGATAGGTCAGATATTCCCGCGAACGACGAGGGACCGGCCTTTCGGTGTCTTCGGGATCGGCACCGTCAACATGGCGGAAATCGTCGACGATGAGTGCGGAAAGCCTTTGCGCCGTTTCCTGCAGCGCGCTGTCGAAGATCTCGTCGAACTCATGGCGCATGACCTGGATGCTGAGCACGACGGCGATGAGCCAGAAGATGATGACAACGCCGGTGATACCAAGGATCAGCGGGCGGATGAGGCTCGGTTCGCGCTTCATCTGTCTTCCAGACTATAGCCGAGGCCGCGCTGCGTCCTGATCCGGTCCTTGCCGAGCTTCTTGCGCAGGCGGCTGACGTAGACCTCGACTGTATTGCTTTCGATTTCCTGCCCAAAGGCGTAGAGAGCGTCTTCGATCCGGTCTTTTGCGACAACCGCTCCGGGCCGGGTCGCCAGAATGTCGAGGATCGCCCACTCCCGGCTCGTCAGCATGACCTTCTCGCCGGAAACGGCAAGCTCACGGTTCGGCCGGTCGATCTCGATGTTGGCGAAACGAAGCACCAGATGCGGCGTGTCGCGATAGCGGCGCGACACCGCCATGATGCGGGCTTCCAGTTCATCAAGGTTGAAGGGCTTTACCAGATAGTCGTCGGCGCCGCCGTTGAGCCCCTCGATCCGGTCGGAGATCTGGTCCCGGGCGGTGAGAATGATCACCGGCGTCGTATCCTCGAGCCGGCGCATATATTTCAGAAAGTCGATGCCGCTGCCATCCGGCAATTGTAGGTCGAGAAGGATCAGGCCGTATTCGACGGCCTCCCTGACCGCAGCGGCATCGGCGATCGTCCGTACCCAGTCGACCGCGTGCGAAGACGCGGCGACGTGGTCGCGCACCGCCTCGCCGATCGTGCCGTCATCCTCGACCAGAAGAATACGCAAACCATGCTCCCTTCGCCCTGAACGCGCCACCATAGACTAATGCCGCGATTCCGGAATTCGGAAATTTCGCTGCTTTTCAGGTTGCTGTCAGCTTCGGATGCATTGTCGCGCGAGCGGGGTGAAGCGTGTTGGCGGCACAGGCGTCTGTCGCGTCCTGACCGGAAACCACCTGACCGGGAACCACCTCCCACCCTCGCGAAACCATGATGCCAGCCAGGGAGCCGTTGAATGGCCAAGCGTGCCGTGAGCCTGTTTCAGACCGACCAAATCCTGCAGTCCGAGAAAAGGGACGAGGTCTTCAGTGAGCACGACCAGCCCGTCGGAGATTTTGCCTTCAATGCCAAGGTCGCCGACGTGTTCGACGACATGGTCAGCCGCTCCGTGCCGCATTACGAAGAAATGCAGCGCATGGTGTGCGAGCTGGCCCAGGATTTTGCCAGGCCCAACACCAATCTCTACGACATCGGCTGCTCGACCGCGACCACATTGCTGACGCTCGATCCCATCCTGGATCCGAGGGTGAAGTTCATCGGCATCGACAACGCGCCGGACATGCTGGAAAAAGCCAGCCAGAAGGTCGCGTGCAAGAGCGGCGCAGCGGCCGATCGATCTCGTTACCGCCGATCTTCACGAGGGGCTTTACATGGAGAACGCCAGCGTCGTCACAATGCTGCTGACCCTGCAATTCATCCGTCCGCTTTACCGGGAACGGGTGATGAAGATGATCTATTCAGGTTTGAACGAGCAAGGCTGCCTGCTGCTGATCGAGAAACTGACCAGCGAGGATACGACCTTCAATCGTCTGTTCATCCAGCATTACTACGATTTCAAGCGGCGGAATGGTTATTCGGATATTGAAATCGCCAAAAAACGTGAGGCGCTGGAAAACGTACTAATCCCCTATCGCCTCGAAGAGAACGTCTTGCTTCTGAAGGAAACAGGCTTCCGGCATGTCGAGGTTTTCTTCCGTTGGTACAATTTCTGCGGGATCGTTGCGGTCAAGTAAGAGCGGAAGAGCAAGGCACCTACATGAAATCGTCGATGATCCGCATCGGGAACTTTCTGTTCCGATACCGAAACCAGGCTTTTCCGATCATAATTCTCTTGCTGTTCCTCGTTGCGCCGCCGCCGAGTGGGATATTGGGCAGCACGACGCTGGCGCGCGTCAAGGACGTCGTCGCCGTGCTCGTCGCGCTTTCCGGTTTGGCGCTCCGTGCCACCGTCATTGGTTATGCCTATATTCAACGCGGCGGCCTGAACAAGAAAGTCTACGCCAAAAACCTCGTGACCGAGGGTATGTTCGGAATCTGCCGCAACCCCTTGTATGTCGGCAATCTGCTCATCTACGCGGCCGTTTTCCTGATGCACGGCGATCCGCAGGTGGTCACAACCGGCATCGCGTCGTTCCTGTTCATGTACCAGTGCATCATCTATGCGGAGGAAGATTACCTCGAGGGCAAGTTCGGCGAAGGATACCGGGTCTATTGCACCGATGTGCCGCGCTGGATACCTCGCTTCCGCAAATTCGCCGAAGCCACCGAAGGGATGGCATTCAACCTGAAGCGGGTGATCGGCAAGGATTATTCGACCATTTCGGCCACCCTGATCGCGTTGCTGTCGGTGGAGATCTATGAACACCTCGCAGTCCCGGAACCGACCGCGTACTGGTCATACCTGTTGCTGCTCGCCACTTTGATTGCGCTTACCGGTCTGATGGCCGGCGTAATCAGAATCTCAAGAAACGCGGCAACTTCCGCGAAAGTAAAGCGGTTTGAAGATAGACAACGAAGCAGGCATCCGGCTTTGCGAATGATTCGCAGACATGTTTAACCGACGAGGTGCGGCATCGTGAGCGTGTTAAAGCGCCGCGGTAGGCGCAATGAGCTCTTCATCCGACATGACAGGTTCTAAACTGCAGCCTTGTGTTCTTCGTGGGCGGCTCTCCAAATCGCACGCCCGGCCTCGACATTCATAACGGCTATGGCAAGGCCGACGATCACGTCAGGCCAGACAGATTGCCAAACGTAGGCGGTGACGAGGCCGGTCAGAAAGATCGCCACATTGGCGACGGCATCGGCGCGGGCGAAAAGAAGGGCAGCCCGGGCGAGGCTGACGCTGTGGAACCGTCCTAGCAGGAAAGCACAACTCCAGTTAACGATCAGAGCGACCGCCCCCGTCAGCCAGAGCGTAGATGGCTCCGGCGGAATGGGATTATTGAATTTGCTCCAAAGTGCCCAGAGCAGCGCCAGAGCGGGCAGGACCAGAATTCCGGCAAGCCCCATCCCCACTCGCGCCCGCGCCCTCATCGGCCATCCGAGCGCGAACGCAATCAGGACACTGACAGTAGCGCCCTTTAGGAAATCAACGCTGTCGGCAAAAAGTGAAATTGAACCAATGGAGAGGGCGACGGCGAACTCTACCCCGAAAAAAACGAAATTGAGCAGCGCCACGATCAAAACGTTACTGCGAAGGCGTGGATCAGAAAGACCGCTTTCCATCCGACACTAGCTATTGGGCGAAGCTGACAGCAACCTGAATGGTCCAGAGCATTAGTAACAACCGAAGAACACTTCTGGAGGAGCGGGCGAGCGCGACAATCGTCGTCTTCTTGATACGGCCGCCGTTCTAAGCGAAAACGATCACAATCAGGTGCGTGCCGATCGCGAAGAGGAGATAGAGCCCGCATGCGGCAATCGCGCAGAGGACGGCAAACGAGCCGAGATCCTTCGCATGCTTGCCGACCATCGAGATTTCCGGCGAGATGCGGTCGATCACCTCTTCGATTGCCGTGTTCAGCGCCTCGACAGCGAAGAGCACCAGAAAAAGCAGGACGGCGATCATCATTTCCCACAGCGACGCCCCGACGGCGGCAAGCAGGATCAGCGAAACGGCGGCGAACAGCAGCTCCTGCCGGAAGGCCGATTCCCTGATCAGGCGCTGGAAGCCCGCCCAGGAATAGGCGGCGGCAGCGAAGAAATGGCTCATACCCGTCAGTTTGCCTATGGCAGGTTTGGTCAAGGTGCGCCCTCGTCTTGCAGTCGGCGGCGGCCGCAGCCACCGCCCATCGGTCAAAATGCGAATACCGGTTCCAGGCTTCCGCCGCAAGCATCCGTCACCCGCCTGATAAAAGCTGTAGCACTCAGTGCTTGTTGGTGACGCCCGCCTGCGAGAAGGTCGCCATTCCGGAATGGCAGGCTGCCGCGGCCTTCACGATGCCAGCGGCAAGGGCTGCACCCGTACCCTCGCCGAGCCGCATGCCGAGCGCCAGAAGCGGCGTCTTGCCGAGCATCTCGATCGCCCTGAGATGCCCCGGTTCGCTGGAGACATGGCCGATCAGGCAGTGATCGAGCGCCGACGGATTGGCCGCATGCAGGATGGCGCCCGCCGCCGTCGCCACATAGCCGTCGATTAGCACCGGTATCTTCTCGACGCGCGCCGCAAGGATGGCGCCGGCCATCGCCGCGATCTCGCGGCCGCCGAGGCGGCGCATGATTTCCAGCGGATCGTTCAGATGGTCGCGGTGCAGCTCGACGGCGCGCTCGACGGCCGCAACCTTGCGCTCCAGCATCTCGCCCTCGGAGCCGGTTCCCGGCCCCACCCAGTCGCGTGCCGAACCGCCGTAAAGCGCGTAGTTGATCGCAGCCGCGATCGTCGTGTTGCCGATTCCCATCTCGCCGATGCAGAGCAGATCCGTGCCGCCCGCAATCGCCTCCATGCCGAAGGCCATGGTCGCCGCGCAATCGCGCTCGGAAAGTGCTGCCTCTTCGGTGATATCGCCGGTCGGATAGTCGAGCGCCAGGTCGAAGACCTTGAGACCGAGATCGTATGCGACGCAGATCTGGTTGATCGCAGCACCCCCGGCGGCGAAATTCTCCACCATCTGCTGCGTTACCGCCGGCGGAAAGGGCGTGATGCCCTGTCTCGCCACGCCGTGATTGCCGGCGAAGATCGCAACCAGCGGCCGGTTGACGGAGGGCGCCCTGCCCGTCCAGGCCGCCAGCCAGAAGGCGATCTCCTCGAGCCTGCCTAGCGCGCCCGGAGGCTTCGTCAGCTGCGCGTCGCGCTCGCGCGCGGCCACCAGCGCCCGGGTATCCGGTCCCGGCAGATCGCGCAGCAGCGCACGGAAATCGTCGAACGGCAGGCCTGAAACGCTCATGAATGCGGCTTCCTTGTATTCTGTGTTTTTGTCCCGAAGGTCCGGGCCTGCTTGTCTTTTGCGGGCAAATCGGCTTCTTTCGTCGCAACTCTATTAAAGGCAGCGGCCAGGCGTCACAACTCCAAAAGCGCCGCACCTTTCCGGCATGACATGGGGGACATGATCATCAAGGCCTATGCGCTCGACACTGCCCGCGCCGTCGCTTTCCTGAGCCGGCTTCCCGTGCCGCAATGGGTCTTTTCCGGAGACGACGGTAAGCTCAGCCGCACCGTGCGCGCCTTCCCGCTCGCCGGGATTGTCATCGGGGTCATCCCGGCCCTCGCCTTCCTCATCTTGCTTGCGCTGCGCGCCGACCGGCTGATGGCAGCCCTCGTCGCCCTTGCCGTCCAGTCTCTCATTGCCGGCGCACTGCACGAAGACGGGCTCTCCGATACCGCCGACGGCATCGGCGGCGGACGCGACCGCGATCATGCGCTGGCGATCATGAAGGACAGCCGCATCGGCAGCTATGGCGCAATCGCCCTGATCTTCTCGATAGCACTTCGCGCCGCGGCCCTTGCCGCCATCGCCCGCGAGGTCGCCCCGCTTGCCGCCGCCCTCGCGATCCCAGCAGCCGCCTGCCTCAGCCGCGCCGCCCTCGTCTGGCACTGGCACCGTCTGCCGTCCGCAAAGACGGACGGCATCGCCGCCGCCTCGGGCCAGCCGGGCGAAAGCGCCATGCATGTCGCGCTCGTATCCGCCTGCCTTTTCTCGGCCCTTCTCGTCTGGCCAGCGCTCGGCCTGTTGGCGCTCGTCTGCAGCCTGCTTGCAACCGGCATTGCGGTCATCGCCTTCACCCTCTATATCCGCCGCAAGCTTGCCGGCCATACCGGCGACACGCTCGGCGCCGCCCAGCAGATTTCCGAAATCGCTGCCTTCTGCGCCCTTGCCACCGCCTTGTGAAATCACGATATTCTGCTCATGCAAACGCCCTGCATCCACCTATGCGCGATCGACACAGCAACCGGCTTTTGCAGGGGCTGCGGCCGCACGCTTGCCGAGATCGGCGACTGGATGTCCTATTCGGATGAGGAAAGGCAGCGCATCATGACTGTCCTTGCCGCGCGCCTCTTTGCCGAACCGGCGACCCGGCTTCGCGAGACGTCCGCAATGCCGGAGCAGCGTTCATGAACCGGCTCGGGCTCTTCCTTCTGATCCTCGGAATCGGGCTTGCCGTCCTCGTCTACAACCACGACAGCGACCGCGTGCTCGGCATGAACATCGACGATTTCGGCCGCATGGTCTATCTCCTGCCGATCGTGCTGATGCTGTCGGCCGGCATCTGGGCAAGCCGACGCAGCGCCGGCGAAACGATGCGCAACCTGATGATCTGGCTGGTCATCATCCTGGCGCTCGCAACCGTCTATCTCTACCGTCAGGACCTCCTCGGCGTCGGCAACCGCCTGCTTGCCGGCCTCGTGCCCGGCCGTGCCGTTGTCGTCACCACCAGCGAAGGCGGCAGCGAGATCATCCTGCACAAGCTGCTGAACGGCCATTTCGAGGCCGACGTCTCCGTCAACGGCCAGACGATCCCGATGCTCGTCGATACCGGCGCCAGCATGGTGGCCTTGTCGCAGGCCGACGCCGAGCGCATCGGCATCATCCCCGAAAATCTCACTTACTCGATGACCGTCATGACCGCGAACGGCCGCGCCCGCGCCGCGCCGGTGACGCTCGACCGCGTCGCCATCGGCCCCATCGTGCGCACCGGCGTCGCCGCCAGCGTCGCCGAAGACGGCGCGCTCGACCAGAGCCTGCTCGGCATGAGCTTCCTCCAAACGCTGGGTTCCCTGCAGATGCAGACGGACGAGCTCAGGATGCGCGACTAGCAGCAGGCGCGTCACCACAGCGCCACAGCTCTGCATACGCGATGACGTTAATTCGCGATACATAGCCGATGGGATATGCTCGTTTGGAGTCCACTGCTCGCAATCTCTGTGCATATCGACGCACCTTCTTGACTCACTCATACCTCACGGGATATACGTTAATTCATAGCCAACGGGGTATAGATCCCATATGTCGAACGCGCCAGATATGCTCTTCCGAACGCTCGCCGATCCGACCCGGCGGGCTCTCTTCGAACGGCTGTGCCGCGAAGGAGAAAAGACGGTCGGGGCTCTGACGGCCCAGGCCGGGGTCTCGCAGCCGGTCGTTTCAAAGCATCTTGGGGTCCTGAAGCAGGCCGGGCTGGTGCGCGACCGCCACGAAGGCCGCCACACGCACTATAGCGCGCAGCTCGGCGCCTTGGCCCCGCTGATCGACTGGACAAGCCAGATGGCCGGCTTCTGGCAGAGCCGGTTCGACGACCTCGAAGACTTGCTCAAAAGGATGGACCAATGAACAAACCCGCGACCGAAACGCTTTCCGTCGTTGTCGAACGGGAGATCCCTTATCCACCAGACAGGATCTGGCGCGCGCTCACGCAACCACACCTGATCGAGGAGTGGCTCATGAAGAACGACTTCAAGCCTGACATAGGCCACCGTTTCAATCTTCGCGGAGACTGGGGCGGCGTGCTGGACTGCGAGGTCCTCGCCGTCGAGCCGAACAAAACTCTGTCCTACACCTGGAACTTCGCGCACGACGATGCTGCCTACAATCTGCAAAGCGTGGTGACCTTCACGCTGACACCAACAAGCGCAGGCACCCACCTGCGTATGGAGCAGTCGGGCTTCCGGCCGGATCAGAAGCAGGCCTACGGCGGCGCAAAGGCAGGCTGGAAGCAGTTCTTTGCGAAACTGGAAGAGGTCCTAGAGCGGACGGAGTGAGGTGATGCCATGACCGAGACCAAAAGCATCGTCGTTGAGCGCAGAATGCAGCATCCTCCGGAGAGGATCTGGCGCGCGCTCACGCAAACCGAGCTCATCGCCGAATGGCTGATGCAAAACGACTTCGAGCCGACCGTCGGTCATCGCTTCCAGTTTCGTGCAAAGCCCATGCCGGGCTGGTCGGGCATCACCAACTGCGAAGTGCTGGAAGTGGATGTGCCCAAGCGGCTCGTTTATCGCTGGGGCGACGGAACGGAATCGGACAGTGGCCTGAGCACTGTGGTGACCTGGACTCTGACGCCGGCGGACAACGACACGCTGGTGCGGATGGAGCAGTCGGGATTCCGTCCGCAGGACGAAGCAGGCTACAAGGGCATGGGCAGCGGCTGGCCGCGCATTCTCGAACGGCTGGAGCAGATCATGGAACGTGAAGTTCCGCCAAGGAGGCCCCATTGAATTGGAGTAATTGGATTCGGCAGTTCCACCGCTGGCTGTCCATCGTCTTCACAGTGACAGTCATCGCAAATTTCGTCGCGATGGGATTGGGGGAACCTCCCGGTTGGATCGTCTATTCGCCGTTGCCGCCGCTGTTTTTGCTTTTGTTCACCGGTCTCTACATGTTCGTTCTGCCCTATATCACCCAGTGGCGCGGCGAACGGCGCATCGGCGGAGAGGCGTGAACGCAATGAACGGCAAGACACCCAGGCAACCAGCGAAGGCGGCGAAGGAGGCGAAGGAGGCCGCGGCCAAACCGGCCTTCACAGAGCCGGTACTTCTTTCAGGCGGCAACCCCCAAATCCCGAAGGGCTACGGCGACGCCCCCGTGCAGGCCTACATCGCGGCCATGCCGGGCTGGAAAAGCGACCTCGGACGCCGCCTCGACGCGCTCATCGAGCGCACCGTCCCCGGCGTGCGCAAGGCGGTCAAATGGAACTCGCCCTTCTATGGAGTTGAGGACGATGTCTGGTTCCTCAGCTTTCATTGCTTCACGAAATACGTGAAAGTAACCTTCTTCCGCGGCGTGTCGCTGCAACCCGCACCGAAGGGAAAGTCAAAGTACGAGGCTGTGCGCTATCTCGACATCCATGAGGGCGAACTCGACGAAGCGCAGTTCGCCGATTGGGTGAAGCAGGCCAGCCAATTGCCCGGAGAACGGATGTGAGCGGGTAGTCGCGAGGTGCCCCAAAGATGAGAGTCGACCTATGAACGACGACGTTGGCGAACACCGAGTTCCAACGGCGCATCCGTGCCGCTATTTGTCAATCGGCAGAAACAGGTGTTCGATAGATCAATAGACATTGGGTATTTGAAGCAAGTTCAAGCGCATGTCGCCGAACTGGCTTGCGGCGTCATAGACACCGTGACGCACATGGGATGGCAGCTTCCGGGTGCGGGCCGGGTAAGCCGATCACGGAGCGACGCTAGACGAGTCTGCCACCAATTTACTAGCTTCGGCGGCACCTCATGTAGCAATTTGACAAGGAAGAAAGCGACAAACACCATGAAGAACAGCGCCTCGAAGGAAGCCGAAGCCTCTCCCTCTCAGTTGATCGATGCAAAGATCGCGGCGCTGGGCGACTGGCGGGGCGAAACGCTTGCACGGATCCGAACCCTCATCAAGGAAGCCGACCCGGACGTGGTCGAGGAGGTGAAATGGAGAAAGCCCTCGAACATATTGGGGGTTCCCGTGTGGGAACACGCCGGCATGCTCTGCACCGGCGAGACCTACAAGGACAAAGTGAAGCTGACCTTCGCCAAGGGCGCCTCGCTGGAGGACCCTTCAGGCCTCTTCAACTCCAGCCTCGAAGGCAACATGAGGCGCGCGATCGATTTCCACGAGGGCGGCGAGATCGATGACACGGCGTTGAAGGCGCTCATTCGCGCCGCCGTGGCGCTGAACACGTCTCAGAAGAGACCAAAGAGCGCTTGAAGAGCAGCGCATAGCGTCAAGGTCCGGCTCTATATTCTTCAACCCATGGAACCTTGCGTCCCGCATTTGGGTTGAATGGATTGAAAGGAGGCGCTGGTCATGGACAATCCCTCAAAGCAACTTGCGGAAGAATATATCCGCCTGGGCGGCCATCGCCGCGCTGTCATCGACGATAACATCGTATCCACCCGCTGCTGGGAAAAGGATACGCCCGAGGCCGCGCAATTCTGGACAGACCGCATCGATACGCTGGATGCTGCCCGCCGCAGACAGGTCGTGTCCTTTCTGCCGACAATCAACAGGATCTGATTGCAGGCCGGCAATTTCTCGGAAAGGAGGCCGATCATGTCGAACAGCGCCAGGACCGGCGGCACGGAGGCATTTAACGGCATCAGCCGCACCCGGTTCGGCAAATCGGTCGAAAGCCGGGCCCAGATTGACGATGCCGCCAGGCAAGCCTCTTTCACACCGGATGACGGCGAAGCCCTCAATGTCTACCGCCTCGTGCCCGTCGCGGCCGCCGACGACCTGAACTGGCAGAATTCGCCCTCGCAAGGCGAAGTCGTGGTCGCGGCGCGCACGGCCGGTGATGCCCGCATCGTTGCCGCAAGCCGCGAACTCGATTTCATGGAGATCGATTCCGCACCTGCCGATGACGTCACCACGATCAACGCCAGCGCCTTCCGCAACGACAAGCTCTATACCGTCATCGAGATCGAGCATGGCAGGCGCGACCTGCGGCGCGGCGTCCTCGAAGGCGACATCGCCGTCAACAACATCCGCCCGACGCAAGGCTGAGCTTCAGGGAATGGCATTGCCATCAGTCAATCATGTCCGGAATCGGCTGTATCAGCCGGGCTTCCTCCTGAAGTGCACATCGGCAACGGACGCCACGATAACGGCCCTCGTCACCCAATGACCATTCTCGCCGGGACGCCTTCCGAGCCGACCGGCCCGGGCGGTACATCATAGGTCGCATGTCCGTCATGCGGCAGGATGACATCATAACCGCGAGCCATGGCGACTCTCGCCGTCGCCGCCACGCACATTTCCGAGAGCAGGCCGCATATTGCTATCCGCCTCACCCGGAGCGCTTCTAGGCGCTCTTCCAAGTCTGTTCCATCAAAGCCATCGTCCCTGCTCTTCTGGATGACGAACTCGCTGTCGGCTACGGGAAAATAAAGCTCCCATCCCGTCTGGAATGGCTCGTCGGGTGCACCCGGCGAACCGTTATTCTGGAGGAAGACAACGGGTGCATCGGCTGCCCGTGCCTTCGCAATCAATGAAGAAAGAGCCGTCTCAAGCGCGCGATGATCCGGGACTGCATCCGCTCCAGTCATGAACGCCTTTTGGGCGTCGATAACCAGCAAAAGTTCCGCGAAACCCGGCTCCGCCGCTGCCTGCATCACATCAGTTCCGTAGCCGGTATCCCGTCTTGAAAATCCAGCCGAGCGTCACGAGGCAGATCGCCAGGAACATGGTGATCATCCCGAGGCTGAGCAGAGGGTTGACGTCGGCAATACCGTAGAAGCTCCAGCGGAAGCCACTCACCAGATAGAGCACTGGATTGAAATGGCTGACAGCCTGCCAGAAGGGCGGCAGCATGTTGATCGAGTAGAAGCTACCGCCGAGGAAGGTGAGCGGCGGCACCACGAGCATCGGGATCAGGTTCAGCTGCTCGAAGTTGCCCGCCCATATGCCGATCATGAAGCCGAACAGGCTGAAGGTGACCGCCGTCAGCAGGAAGAACAGGATCATCATGAACGGATGCTCGATCCTGATATCCACGAAGGCATTGGCCGTCAAAAGGATGATGAGCCCGATCAGCAGTCCCTTGGTCGCCGCAGCCCCGACATAGCCGAGCAGAATCTCCGTCATCGCGACCGGCGCCGACAGCACCTCGTAGATCGTGCCGGTGAATTTCGGAAAGTAGATGCCGAAGGAGCCGTTGCCGATGCACTGGCCGAGCAGCGTCAGCATGATGAGCCCCGGCGTGATGAAGGCGCCGTAGGAAACGCCTTCGACCTCCTGGATGCGCGAGCCGATCGCAGCACCAAAGACGATGAAATAGAGCGAGGTAGAGATTACTGGCGAGAAGACGCTCTGCAGCAGTGTGCGGCGCGTGCGCGCCATTTCGAAGAAATAGATCGACTTGATGGCTTCGAAGTTCATCTTGCGCCTCCCACGAGCGCCACGAAGATATCCTCGAGCGAGCTCTGCCGCGTCGAAAGATCCTTGAAGTGGATGTTCTGCGCCGCAAGCCGGGTGAGCAGCGCGGCGATGCTCTCTTGCTCCTTCTGCGCATCGAAATCGTATATCAGCCGGTTGCCGTCCGGCTCCAGCGACAAGCCATTGCCGGCGAAACAGTCGGGCAGCCTGTCCAGCGGCTCGGCAAGCTCGAGGATCAACTGCTTGCGGCCGAGCTTCGTCATCAGCGCCGTCTTGTCTTCGACCAGCAGCAGCTCGCCGCCGTTGATGACGCCGACGCGGTCGGCGATCTCTTCGGCCTCTTCGATGTAATGCGTCGTCAGGATGATGGTGGTGCCGGACTCCCGCAGCCTCTCGACGACGCGCCACATATCCTTGCGCAGCGTCACGTCGACGCCCGCCGTCGGCTCGTCGAGGAAGAGGATCTCCGGCTCATGGCTCAGCGCCTTGGCGATCAGCACGCGCCGCTTCATGCCGCCGGAAAGCTCGCGCAGCATATTGTCCTTCCTGTTCCACAGCGAAAGGTCGCGCAGCACTTTTTCGATATGCGCCGGGTTCGGCTTCTTGCCATGCAGCCCGCGCGAGAAGCTCACCGTGTTCCAGACAGTCTCGAACTGGTCGGTCGTCAGTTCCTGCGGCACCAGCCCGATCATCGTCCGCGTCGCCCGGAAGTCCTTGACGACGTCGTGCCCGGCGACGAGCACCTCGCCGCCCGTCGGATTGACGATGCCGCAAACGATCGAGATCATCGTGGTCTTGCCTGCGCCGTTAGGCCCGAGCAGCGCCAGGATCTCGCCCTTCTCGACATCGAGATCGATGCCCTTCAGCGCCACGAATCCATTGGCGTAGCTTTTTGTGAGATTTCGGATGGAAATGATGGGTGCCATTGCGGATTTCTTGAGTATTTCCTCGTTTTTCGTCCGCTATATAACCCCTTTGTTACACTTTGACATCCTGTCAGCGCTGAACAGACTATTCAGCGAAAGCATCTTTATGCGTAGATGCTGATGAGAAACCGCGCGCCTGTGACGATCAGGAAGATGCCGAAGCCGATCTCCAATTGACGCTTGCTCATCCGGTGGGCGAGCCGCGCGCCGATCTGCGCGATATACATCGTCAGCGGAATGATGAGCACCACCGCGATCCAGTTGATGAAAACAGTCGAAAACGGCGGCAGACCCAATACACCCCGGCCGGCCCAGACATAGCCGAACAGTCCGGGCAGCGAGATCAGCACGCCGACGCCCGCAGACGTCGCCACCGCCTGGTGCATCGGTCGCGAACAGAGCGTCATGAAGGTATTGTTGAGAACACCGCCGCCGATGCCCATCAGGCCGGAAAGAATGCCGATGCCCGTCCCGACCAGGAATTTCTGCGGGTTGCCCGGCAGATCGACGCCGAGCCGCCAGCTCGCGCGGTTAAACATCATGCGGACGGCGACGAGCAGTGCGATCGCCGCAAAGATGAACCGCAATGTCACGCTTGACGCTCCCGAGGCAATCACCGCCGCGATGATCGCGCCGAGCGGCACGGCGATGACCCAGCCGTTCAGGAGCTTCTGGTCGACCGCACCGTGGCCGCGATGCGCCAAATAGGACCTCAGCGACGTCGGAACGATGATCGCAAGCGAAGTGCCGACCGACAGGTGCATGCGCACCTCTTCCGGCACATCGAGCCAGCCGAACACCTGATAGAAGACCGGAACGAGGATCGCGCCGCCGCCGATGCCGAAGAGACCGGCAAGCAGACCCGCGACCGCACCTGCAGCCGCCAGCATCAGTGCAAAAACGAAAAGCTCCGAAACAGCCGGCATTGCGACCTACCCACTCCCAAGCAGGCCGGAACATGGGAAAGAAAATCAGCCGCAGGTTTTAATTGTCATCAAGCGGTGATCTTCTTCGCAGATAAGCAGTATCGAGGCAAGCAACGGTCTCCGCGCCGCCGCCCATCCCTTTGCGGAACCGCTTCAAGGGCGCTCGTTACGCCCATTTTTCCGCTGCCTCGGCGTATAGTAAGCAGTTATTGCCAGTCACGAAAATCCTTGAATTCCGGCCTCGCGCTTCCCCTGCCCGGCCGGCCCAGATTCAGCCGGCTCCTGAGCCGGCTTTCTTTTTTCCGGCCGGAAAGCATCGGATTCCTGCAGGACCGCGGCAAAATTACGCGTGTTGCAGGATATTCACCAACCGGCCGAAGGGATCACGCACATAGAAGCGACGCACACCCCACGGCTCGTTCGCCGGACCATATTCCACCGCGATACCCTCGCGGATGACCCGCTGATAGACCTCGTCGAAATCATCAACTTCGATGGAGAGGTCGGGCACCGGCGTTCCGGAGCCGCCTTCGGTCGCAAAGCTGACCTGCGGCCTCGCGCTCGCATCCGCCGCATAAGTTGCGATCCAACCATGATCCATGACAACGTCCATGCCAAGGATGCCCCGGTAGAAAGCCTTGGCGGCTGCGATATCGGAAACGGCGATGTTCGCGACGATGCGTTTGACGGTCATGGTCGTCTTCCTCGGCAGGAGGGCAGCATAGCCTGTGCATGATGTCCAGTCGGCAACATCTGGGCAGCTTCTGGCTCGAAGCTGCCGGTGCCGGCGCGTTTCGCTCCACGTTCACGGATTCCAGCCGCCACTGCCATAGGGACGCGTGATGATTTCGAGCAGGTGACCGTTCGGGTCTTCGAAATAGAGACCGCGTCCACCGTCGTGGTCGTTGATCTCGCTTGGCTTCCTCTGGCCGGGATCAGCCCAGTAGCCCAGGTTCCGCTCGCGAATTCGGTTGAAAATCGCGTCGAACTCGGCGTCGCCCACGAGGAAGGCGTAGTGTTGGCGTCCGATCTCCCCTTCGGCATGCATATAGTCGAGATTGGCGTCGTTGTCGGTCGTGACCATGTAGAACGGTCCCCAGCGCCGCGGCGCTGGCAATCCCAGCATCTCAGCCAGGAAATCTGCCGAAGCCTTACTGTCTCTGGCCGACAGGATCGTGTGATTGAAGTTGATGGCCATCTTAGTCTCACAGGAACGAGGCGGAGCTCAACGCTGCGTTTCGCCCGACTAATACGCTCAGCGGCCTCTTTGTTCCGTACCTCGGGCACACTTTCATCCAAGGCGGAACTTGCACGATCAGGATGCAGGGGTTCGAACCAGGGCGGAGAACGGAAGTTTTCAGGTGGCCGCTGAACCGGAGAACGTGCACCTAAATCAAAATCCGCTTCGCTTTGCATAGGAGAAGGGTCGGCCGACTTCGATCCTTCGGTGTCCGCGCCGCTCGACCTTCAAATCTCTTTCAAAGCGACGTAAACTGCCACCCGTGGCGTGCTCTGGCAGTCACAAAAAACGCGCTCTCCGTGCGTTAGAATTCCGATGCGGAGAGCAGATCGGACGGGCGGTATGAACGAGGCGACCGGGAATTTTCGCGACAGTTCAGGCGCGGCGGTGCGGCCGCCGATCGCGTGGGCGCTCGCTGTAATTGCCGGGCTCGTGCTCAACTGGCTCTATCCGCTGCCGTTCCTGCCGGCAGCCATGCCGGCCGGCGCGCTCGGCGGCATCGTGTTCCTCGCCGGCCTGGCGCTACTGATCTGGGCGGCGACGACCTTCCGTCGCGCGGGAACGCAGATCCAGACCACCCAGCCGACGGCGACGATTGTCGACGAGGGACCCTACCGCTTCACGCGCAACCCGATCTATATCGGCATGTTCCTCGGCCTCATCGGCGTCGCCATCGCCATCGACAGTCTGTGGCTCATCGTCTTGTTGGTGCCATTCTATCTCGTCATCCGCTACGGCGTGGTCGCCCGCGAGGAGGCCTATCTCGAACGGAAATTCGGCGACGTCTATTTGGCCTACAAGGCCCGCGTCAGGCGGTGGCTATAGCGAAACGACGAGGGCGCAAGGTTGCGAGGTCTGAGTAATTTTACCTCAGTAACGGATCGATCCGGTGTCGGATTGGCAAAGCCTCGTTCGTCCTTAGGATCGTCAATTCCGTCAATTCAAAAAGGATCACGACCATGCCGAACACCATACGCCTGCATCGCGTCCTGGCAACCAGCCCTGAGAAGGTCTATCGCGCGTTCATCGAGGCGGACGCGCTCGCCAAGTGGCTTCCCCCTAACGGCTATACCTGCACGGTGCATCACTTTGAGCCGACAGCCGGCGGCAAATTCAAAATGTCCTTCCGCAACTTCACAACGGGCAAAAGCGAAGCGTTCGGCGGCGAATATGTCGAGCTCGTCCCCGGCGAACTCGTGCGCTACACGGACAAGTTCGACAACCCCAACCTGCCCGGCGAAATGGACGTCACTGTGACCTTGAAGAAAGTGCTGGTCGGAACCGAGGTCGACATAACGCAGGCAGGCGTTCCGGACGTCATTCCGCCCGAGGCTTGCTATCTCGGCTGGCAGGAGTCGCTGCGAAACCTGGCAAGGCTTATCGAGCCCGAGATCAACGAGTAGCGCCCAGACTGTCGGAGCCGGATCGCGTTGACGATTTTCGCGATCCGGTCTGAGGACGCCGCCCGAGTCCGCATTGCCAATGCGAACGGTCCCGTTGGCTCTTGACATCAATGCCATCCGCTGCCCGCCGGCCAAACGGCTTGGTCCAATTTCCCCGACGTGCATCGGTTGCGGCACGCTAACGTCAGTTCACAACCATCGCGATAAAAGTGGCCGATAACGAAAATCGCAAAGATCCGGCAACCTGGCGCATCGTGTCGGCTGCGCTGCTCGACTTCTTTACCGCATTTTTCGTGGTTGGATATATCGTGGGCTGGCTAACCGGTTCCAACACTCCAGAGGGCGGCAGGTGTCAACTCAACGGTTGGGCAGCGCTTGTGGCTTTTGCATTGATCGTTGCATATTTTATCGTCTTCGACAGATTTCTGAATGGTACAATTTGGAAGCGTATTCTTAGCGCCAAACGGTAAGTGAACGGCCTTGATTCCCCTTCGCGTCGGGGATGAGGCATTGGGACTACCCTTAGCGAGAACGCGGCACTGTCACCGTGGCTCGATTTGGCCTGAAGCAACCATCTACTCCCGCCGCTAATTACAATAAACCCTACCGCCCTTGCGCGGTCTCAGGTCGAAATGGAAGTGGTTCCAGTGCTCCGGATTGCTCCCCGGTCCGAGGACGGTGTTGAAATACTGGCAGCTGTCGGTGCGCACGGCCTTGAGCAACCTCCCTTCGCGGAGGGAGAAGAGCCCTTTCCGACGCACGTCGATCTGGTGGCCGTTCTTCAGCACGAACTTGCCGACGTCGATCGCGTTGCCGCGCGCGTGTTCGGACATCGGATTGTAGCGCTGGCGGCTGTTGTTCATGCGCCGGCAGGAATAGCCGCCGAGCGGCTGGATCGTCTTGACGCCCGACCAGTAGCGGAAGCGTGCGGACGGCGCGAGTTCGTTCTTCACCCATTTCGCAAAGGCAAGCGTCACCTGGCAGTTCAGCGTCACCGCCGGCGTCACGCCGATATTGCCAGAAAGCCCCTGCAGCGAGACCGGATAGGGCACCTGGCAGGCCGGGCCGTCGTTGATCGCCGGCTTGTTGGTGAAGGTCACGCCCATGCGCTTCAGCTCGCGGCGGCAGGAAAGCTCGGAGGCCGGCATCACGTTCGGGTCCGGGGCAACCGGCCGGCTCATCATCGGGTCGTTCGGCCTGAGCATCGCCACCTCCTGGCTCTCGTCCTCTTCCGGAACGCGCGACGGCTCGATCACCGAACTGCCGTCGTTCCAGACCGGAGCGCGGCTCACTTCCGCCTGCGCGGTGGGCTGCGGTACCGCCGCCCGATTCAGCTGCGTCGGGTTGTCGGTACCGATCCCGTCGATAACCGGCTCGGTGGAATTCCCTTCGGCGATCTGCATCTGCTGCTCCTGCGCCAGCCCGACGACCGGTTGCGCACGAAGCTCCGCATCCATATTGACGCCGCCGGACGGCACTGCAAGCTGTTGGGTACCGCCCCAGTTCTGCGGCTGCCCCGGCCCTTGTCCTAGCGCCTCGTCGCTGTCGATCATCGGCAGCTTCTTCGGCATCGGCTGGTTTGCCACGCGCGCCGGCTGCCCGGTGCCCGCAAGGTTCGGCTTATCGAGATAGTCGGCCGATCCTCCGGCGTTCGAGACCGGCGTGCCGGATGGATAGGACGCCTGCACGTCGGCGGTCGCCATGCGCATCGCGCCCTGCCCCGGCATCGGCGAGATCGAACTCACCTTCGTGCCCCGATCGACGCTTGCCGGCGGTATCATGCCGTCGCTGATGGAACAGGTCGCAAGGCTGGCGGATATCAGAACCTGCAGCGCGACGCGCCGGAAAAGGGAGGTAGACACAATACTCTCCATCGCTCCCGCAGCCCTGCTTGCATTGAAGAATTTGAATCGAATTTAGCTAAAAACGGTGAATGAAAGCTTACGCCTGAAGAGGAGCCGGAATGATCCGGCTCCATCGCTGATCAAGCTGCACGCCGTGCGTAGTGCTGCGGTGCGCGCGAGCCGAGGCGGAATTTAGAAAGCAGCGTGCGAAGCTGGCTGCTCTCTTCGGCAAGCGTCTGGCTCGCCGCCGTCGTCTCCTCCACCATGGCGGCGTTCTGTTGGGTCATCTGGTCCATATGGTTGACCGAGGTATTGATCTCGTGGAGACCCGTTGCCTGCTCGCGCGCCGCCGTCGCGATCGAATTGACGTGGTCGTTGACTTTATTCACCAGCGTCTCGATCTCGACCAGAGCATCGCCCGTCGAGCGCACCAGCGCCACGCCGGATTCGACTTCCGCCGCCGAGTTGCTGATCAGCGTCTTGATCTCCTTCGCGGCATTGGCCGAGCGCTGGGCAAGTTCGCGGACCTCCTGGGCTACGACCGCGAAGCCCCGGCCGGCATCGCCTGCGCGTGCGGCTTCGACGCCCGCATTCAGTGCCAAGAGGTTCGTCTGGAAGGCGATCTCGTCGATCACGCCGATAATCTGGCTGATCCGGCTGGATGAGTCCTCGATCCGGCTCATCGCGGTGACGGCGTTCCGCACGATCTCGCCGGACTTTCCGGCGCTCGCCTTGGTCTCGGCGACCATCTCGCGGGCCTCCGTCGCCCGCTCGGATGCGGTCCTCACCGTTGCGGTGATCTCATCGAGCGCAGCAGCCGTCTCTTCGAGCGCGGCGGCCTGCTGCTCGGTGCGCTTCGAAAGGTTGTTGGTGGCTTCGCTGATACCCGAGGCGTTGTCGTGCACGACATTGCTCGATTCGGCGATCGCTTCGATCACGTCGTTGAGCGCGCCCACGGCGGCATTGAAGTCGGAGCGCAGCTTCGAATAATCCTCGCCGAGATCACCGATCGAAACCGTGAGGTCGCCGGCTGCAAGCTTCTCCAGCCCTGCCCCCAGCGTCTGCATCGCATGATTCTGACGCTCGGCTGCGGCGCGCAGGCTCTCCTCGTTGCCGCGGCGTTCGCTGTCGATCTCGTGCTGGCGCTCGTCTTCGCGGGTGCGCATCTTGCTCCGGTCGAGCATCGAGTCGCGGAGCACCAGCAGGGCCTTCGCCATGTGGCCGATCTCGTCGCGCCGGTCGCTGTCGGAAATTTCGACCGATACATTCTCGGCTGCGATCTCAGTCATCGCCGCGCCGATCCGCGCGACAGGTGCGGTAACGCTCTTGACGATCGCATAGGCAACAGAAACGATGATCGCGGCTCCGATGGCGCAAAGGATCGCCGCCCAGATTGCGTTCTGCCAGTAGAGCGCGGCAAGGTCGTCGGAATAGACGCCGGTGCCGACGATCCAGCCCCAGGGCTCGAAGCCTGCGACGTGCGAATATTTCAGAACCGGCTGCTCAGCACCGGGCTTCGGCCAGTAATAATCGACAAAACCGTCGCCGTGGGCCTTCACGACATTCACGAATTCCATGAAGAGGAATTTGCCGTTCGGGTCCTTGTTCTGCGAAAGGTCGGTACCGTTGAGCTCCGGCTTTATCGGGTGCATCACCATGACCGGGCGCATGTCGTTGATCCAGAAGTAGCCGCTGCCGCCGTAGCGCATGGCGGCGATCACGTCCTTCGCCGCCGCCTGCGCCGCATCGCGCGTCAGCGTGCCGGCCTGCTCCATCTTGTAGTATTTCTGCAGGATGTTGACCGCCGTCGCATCCATCTGCGCAAGACCGGATTTTCTTTCCATTTCCAGTTCGGAATAGGAATAGTTCAGAAAGAAAACCATCGTCGCTACAAAAATCGCCAGCGTCAGGCCGACGAGCGAGTAGAGACGCGTTGATATCTTGATATTGCGCATGAATTCCCCCGGCATTCTCATACAGAATCGATCTTCGAATGATGAGGGGCATCCATTACTGGACGGTGAACTAATATTAGAGCGAGATGACATAACGCGGCGGAAGGGTGGTTGCCGGTGGTCCGGCTCCCGTTACAACAAATTGAATTATCTTAGAATTTTATATTCAAGAGATTTATTTCAGCTCCTGCGGCGCCTGGCGCAAAAACCGCTGGCCGTTTGCATGTTCATTTCGCCTACGCTTTGCATTACCGTGCAGCGGAATCGAAACCGCAAACATCGCGAAGTGGCACCATGACCGACACCCCGAAGCCGAAAGGCGAATTGACGCTCCGCACGCTTGCCATGCCGGGCGACGCCAATCCCGCAGGCGATATCTTCGGCGGATGGGTCATGGCGCAGATGGACTTGGCAAGTGGCATCCGCGCCGCCGAACGCGCCAGGGGCCGCGTGGTCACCGCCGCCGTCAAGGAAATGGCCTTCCAGCTGCCGGTGAAGATCGGTGATACGCTCTCGGTCTTTACCGACATCGACCGCGTCGGCCGCACCTCGATCACGCTCTGCGTCGAGGCCTGGGCGCACCGCTCGCGCTACAACAAGATGGAAAAGGTCACGGCGGGCACATTCATCATGGTGGCGCTCGACGAAAACGGCGCGCCGAAGCCGGTCCCCGACGAGTGACACCATGCAGGCGGCGGCGACACCGGAGGTCTTCGTCTATATCCGCGCCGTGATGGCGATGATCATCGGCCTCAGCCTCACCCGCCTGCTCACGGGCCTCGCCGGCATCGTCCAGTCGCCCAAGAAACACCGCGTCTACCACGTCCACCTCGGCTGGGTCGCGTCGATGCTCCTCTTCATCATCCATTTCTGGTGGTGGGAATATCGCCTCGGCTCGCTGGTCGCCGTCACCTTCGGCGTCTACCTCTTCCTCATCAGCTTCTGCTGCCTGTTCTATTTCCTCTGCGTCCTGCTCTTCCCGACCTCGATCGAGGAATACGGTGACTACGAGGACTATTTCATCTCCCGCCGCGCATGGTTCTTCGGCATGCTGGCGCTCGCCTATGCCGTGGACCTCGGCGATACCTGGCTGAAGGGTGAGGCCTATGTCCAGGCGCTCGGCTGGGAATATCTTGTCCGCAACCTCGCCTTCATCGTCCTCTGCCTGATCGCCGCCTGGACGCGGAACCGCCGCTTCCACATCGCCTTCGTCAGCCTCGGCCTAATCTATCAGATCAGTTGGATCTTCCGGCTTTATGACGTGCTTGGGTGAGGTGTGCTTATGGCGCTTCGTCTCACCCGTAGATGAGAAGACTTCACTTTTGTGGCAGCGACTGGTTCCGTCCATCCCCATTCCTGTGCCTGTCACAGGTATCCGGCCACGTGCGGCCGCAGAGTTCGGTAGCACGTGCCACCAGTGACAGCTTTTCGGCCCGTAGCGGGCACACTCTCGCTGCACCGCTTCGACTGCGGCAGGTCAACAGCGCAGAAGGAAAGCAAGTCTCGCGAGTGCGCGGGTGTTCACCAAGGTGACTAATCAGCTACGTGCGTTGGCAAGGCGGAACGGTTTGGCGATGGCGCACTCGCTTTAGTTGTTCCGTGCTTGCAATCTCGCCATGTCAGGAAACTCCAGAAGGAAGAGCCTCGTTGGCGTCCAACTTCCCTCGAGGACCTCCTGGCCCCCACCGCGAGCCCGGTAGCGCCCACCTCCATCGAATACCCCCTGTGTACGCTGACCTTAGGCGGCTATCCTCCCTCGCCACCGCCGCTGATGAAATGGCCCCTTTCTCCCAAAGCCAACATTTCGATCATTTAGGGGCGTGAAACGGCTTATCCGGACTGGCGAACGACGGTGTGCCTCTTATGTCAGGGGAAATGGAAACGAAGAGCGAAAGGACCACGCAATGGCAAAGAACACGATCTGCCTATGGTACGACAAAGACGCCGAGGCTGCTGCCCGCTTCTACGCCGAGACTTTTCCCGACAGCACAGTGGGTGCCGTCATTCGTGCACCTGGACACTATCCATCTGGTCAGCAGGGAGACGTGTTGGTTGTTGAATTCACTGTTGCGGGTATTCCTTGCATCGGCCTGAACGGCGGTCCCGCGTTCAAACACAACGAAGCCTTCTCATTTCAGATCGCAACTGACGATCAGGAAGAGACCGACCGCTACTGGGACGCCATTGTCGGCAATGGCGGTCAGGAAAGTGACTGTGGCTGGTGCAAGGACAAGTGGGGTGTCTCCTGGCAGATCACACCGCGCGTGCTGACCGAAGCGCTCGCCGCAGGCGGCGATCAGGCAAAGCGTGCCTTCGATGCGATGATGACCATGAGGAAGATCGACGTCGGCGTGATCGAAGCGGCGCGGCGCGGCTGAGGTACCATCGCGTCGGGCGGATTTTTTGCCAGAATGTCCGCCCTCGGCGCTGGCGCCTTTGAAGATCCTTCGAGAGCCTTCAAACGGTTGCCTGGAGGACTATGAAGACGGCGAGCGTGGATGGGCGGCATGATGTTCGAGGCGCGGCTTCGCCTTCGCCCGACCTTCATCACACCTTCAAAAACTGTGAACCTTTGTCGAAGCTCAGCCCCGGGAAAATCTTCCCCGCCAGGTCCGTGGCCGTTACGTCGAACTGGCGGTAGAGCATCGCCGCGGCGATCTCGCGCACGTCGGCCGTCGGCATTAGGTCGCGGTCGTCGAGCAGTTGACTGTCGCCGAGCCCCGGCCATTTGCCGAGAATGCGTCCGCCATTGATCGCCCCGCCCGCCAACACCGCGCAGCCGCCCGTGCCGTGGTCGGTGCCGCCGGAGCCGTTCTGGCGCACGGTGCGGCCGAATTCCGTCATAGCCAGCACGACGGTCTTCGACCAGACCTCCGGACCAAGCGTCGCCTTCAGCACATTGATCGCCTGCGCCAGATCCTGCACCGGCCGCTTGAACTGCCCGGCTTGGCCCACATGCGTATCCCAGCCGGTGATCGAGAAGCTCGCGATCCGGTAGTCGCCCTTCAGCATGTTGCCAGCGAGCGTCGCAACGTCGGCGATCTTCTCGCCGCGCTTGCCGTCCGGCTCGGCGATCATCGCCGCATTGTTGGCGCGCGTCGCCTCTTCCATCGCCTTGGCGAAAGCCGGATCGCCGGCATAAAGCCGCATCAGGAACTGCATCTCGTCCTTCGCTGTCCCGAGATTGGAATCTGAGGCCCAGACGTCGACATTGTTCGGGCCGGAAAGGATCAGCTCCGTCGAGGTATTCACGTCGATCGCCTTGCGGGCATCCGAGCGCGGGATCACCGAAAGCGCCCGGTTCAGCCAGCCTGTCTTCTCGTCGGCCACATGCTCGCCGCCCGATTCTAAAATGTCCTGCCCGTCGAAATGGCTGCGCTGGTCGCGGTAGGGCGTCGAGACCGCATGCACGAAGGCAAGCTCCCTGCTCTTCCAGAGCGGCATCAGGTCGGCGGCGGTTGGATTGAGCCCGAAATGCCCGTCGAGGTCGAGAAGGCCCTTGTCCGGCGTCAGCGCCAGCGTCGGCCTGAGCGTCGCAAAGCCCGCGTCGCCATAGGGCTGTACGAGGTCGAGGCCGTCCATCGCACCGCGCAGCACGATGGTCACGAAGCGGTTGTCACCGGGCATGGCGGCGAAGGTGACGGGTGTGAAGATCGGTGCAGCAGCAAGGCAACAAGCGGAGGCAAGAAAGCCGCGGCGGGAAAGCGTAATCTTAGTCATGACCAGCTCCTATCGGCGGTTGAATTCGGGGGAAGCGAGAACCAGCGTCAGGCCGCTGATCTTGTTGGGCGCCTGCGAAACCACGCGGATCGTCTCGTCGCGCGCCGCATCGCCGAGCGTCGATTTCAAAAATTCGCGCGGATCCTCGTCCTTGCCGAACTGGGCGGAAGCGCGCCGCGCCCAGGCAAGCCGCTCGGCAAGCTGGCTCGCCGTGATCCAGGCGGAGAAATTCTCCTCGAAACCTGCCGGGCTTGGCGGCAGCCAGGTCGGCTGACCCATGCGGCGAAGAGCACCCTGGCCTAGCGCCCGCGCCGTCTGGAAAGCCTTGCGCCGCTTGGACTGGGCTTCGTTGGCAGGATCGGGCGCCATCGCACCCGCATCGCCGCCCATGGCATTGTCCTCACCCGCCATGTTCTTCGGCGGCGCCATCCCATCATCGTCGTCATCCTGGTTGGCTTTCATGAAATCGGCCGCGGCGCCGTTGCCGCCGCCGGCGTTCAGTGCCCTCAAGCCCGTCACGATGTAGTCGAACGGCTGGCGTGCCTTGGCGCCCTCGTCGCGCCATGCTGCCGGGTGGTCGAGCATCGCGCCATAAACGGCCATCAGGTCGCCGTCTGTCTTTTTCCAGATATCCGCCATCACCGTCACCATCTCCTCCGGCGGCTGGTCGGAAACGAAATGGACGGCCAGCTTACGGCTGATGTGCTCAGCCGTCTTCGGATGGACAGCGAGATCGTTGAGCAGCGCCAGATAGTCCTTCCGGGCTCGCCGCGCGCCGCCATAGCTGACGCCGAGAACCGTATGCCTGCCGGGCTCGGAAATGCCGGGACGGAAAACCGCGTCCATCTCCTCGCGATCGATCGTCAGCCCGGTCAGCACCATCGCCGCGGCGCGCACGTCGGCTTGCGTGTAGCCGCTACCGGCGCCCAGCGTATGCAGTTCCAGAAGTTCGCGGCCGAGATTCTCGTTCAGCCCCTTCTTCTGCTTCATGCCGCGGGCTGATTCCGGCCCCTGCGATTGCGCCTGATCGAGATAGATGAGCATCGCCGGATGCTCCGTCGCGGCGCGCAGCAGGTCGGCGAACGACCCGCCGATATTCGGCCGGATCGCCTCCGCCTCGTAAAGCGGCACGATCATCCGCATCGGCAGGCTTTTGTTCGCGCTCGTCGAGAAATGATTGGTCCAGAAGGTGGCAAGCCGCTCGTGGAATCCGTTCGGCGAAAGCACCGCCTGCATCAGCCGCGCATTGGCGTCGCGCTGGAACCCTTGCTGCACCTGATTCTGGATCGCCTTGCGCCTCTCCCGGCGCGTTTCATCGCCGCCGCTGCTCTGGCGGAGTTCCCGGAGTCGGTCCTGCAGATCTGCAATCTGCCGATGGCGTCCATCAATGCCGCCGCCAGGAAAGGACGGCGTGCTCCGCGCAGCGTCCTTCACCTGACCAAGTAGCTGGTCCTTGCTCTGCGGCGGCGCCTCGCCAGGCCGGAATCCATAGCCGAACCGGATCGCCGCCACCGTCTGGAAAGAGAGGCTCATGGCCGATCACCTCCTGATCACTGAATGGTGACAGCCTCCCAGCCAAATGCGTCGGCAATTCGGCAATTTCCCGAGATGGACTATTTGTAATCCGTTGGAAAGATTTTGTAATCTGTTGGAAAGGTTGCGTTCATGCGCGGAAGATGAACGAGGCGCCGACCGCGATCAGGGCAAAACCGATCGCGTGGTTCCAGGTCAGGTTCTCGCCGAGCCAGAAGATCGAAAAGCCAGAGAAGACCATCAGCGTGATCACCTCCTGCATCGTCTTCAACTGGGCCGTCGTATAGACCGCCGAGCCGATACGGTTCGCCGGCACCGCCAGACAGTATTCGAAGAAGGCAATGCCCCAGCTCGCGACGATGGCAAGGGCGATCGCACTGCCCTTGTGCTTCAGATGCCCGTACCAGGCGAAGGTCATGAAGATATTGGAGGCGAAAAGCATGACGACCGGCCAGATGGCGGCGGGGCTGAGGGAAAAATACATTGGCGAATCCGATGGAGAAAACTGGTGCCAGCATGTATCGGTAAACCCGCCGAGCTCAAGGGCTTACGGGGACATGCCGCAGCTATTCCCCACCGAAAACTTCGGCATTATAGTGCGAATGCCACCAGTGGCAGCGCGTGGCCTAGCCCTCATCCCGGGATGTCAGCGGCGCACCAGGGAGATAAAGCGAAATCGGCCGGATTTCATAGACTGCGGACGGATTGGCGCGGCGCAGGTCGCGCGCTGCTGCGACGGCCGTCTCAAGCGTTGGATAGTCCACGACATAGAAGCCGAGCAGTTGCTCCTTGGTTTCGGCAAAGGGGCCGTCGGTGATCATGCCGGCACCAGCCCCCCGCAAGGTCACGGCGCGCCCTGTTGGGCCAAGCCGCGCGGCCGGTCCCAAATGTTTCTCCTGGACAAGGCGATCATTGACCTGGAGTAGTTCGGTCATCAGCGCCGCATCCTCCTCCTTGGTCCAGGATTCGACTACTCCCTCTTCGTGATAGGCCAGGATAGCGTAAAGCATGGATCGTTCCTCCTCGTGCGCCCTTCAGTTTCCGCCACTCGAACTTCATCGCGCACAACCCCGGAGTCCAGCGAATTCGACCGAAGTCAAAACCTACTAAACGCGGTTGATTGCACAGGTTTGATACCTGGCGAGCAAGTTCGCCCCATCCTCAGATACCGCAAGACTCTGGCCGATCGCAAGTCGGTCCAATTATACACCATCAGGTTGCGAGCTATTTATTCAAATCACCTTGAGATATGGATTCCTATGTCTGCCTGAGGGGGCGGCTTCGTTCGACGTCCCGGCTTAGCGCAGGGGTCCCGGCGGCGTCGGTTTCGTGATCGGCTGGACCGGCCCGCCTGACGCTGTTGGCGGCAACCAGTCGCACACAGTCAAGCGGGCAACATTCGAGAGGGTCGGCCCGGATGCGAACGGCAGGAAGACCGCCGAATTCGTCCCCTATCTGATACCGGTTATCGTGTGATGCGGGGTCGTCAGCTGCCCGTGGCCACGTGGAGTGCGGGCGCTTCCTCGTGCGGCTCGCCTTCCAGCATCACTCTGTTGCGCCCTGCCGCCTTCGCCGCGTAAAGCGCGGCATCCGCCCGGCCGATCACCCCGTGCAGCGATTGATTGCCGACCGCCGCTGCGGCGACACCGAAGCTCGCGGTAACCTTGCCGGTCTCCGCCGTTCCGTTGGCTGAGGAAAAGGCCTGCCTGAGCGCGTTGGCAAACGTGCCTGCCTCGGCAAGGCCGGCACCGGGAAGGAAAGCGACGAACTCCTCGCCACCGAAACGTGCGGCGAAGGCGTCTTTTGGCACGCGCTCCAGCAACAGCTGCGCCAGCCCGATGATCACGGTATCGCCTGCCGCATGCCCTAATGCGTCGTTGATACGCTTGAAATGGTCGATATCGCAGACGACGACGGCCCCCGAGGCGCCCTTCAATCCTGTCACCACTCGCTCGAAGCCACGGCGGTTCAAGAGGCCGGTCAGCGGATCCCGATCCGCGACGTCGCGGTAAGCGGCAATCGTATCGACGGTCACCGCCCCCAGTGCAGAAAGCGCGAAGAACAGCGCCAAAACGGATGCGCCGGCCTGCATGAAGAACGCGTAATCCGACACCAGGAAACCATCCGCGCCGCCGTATGACGGCACGGCGAAAATCAGGATCGCGTTGCGGGCGATGATCTCCATCACCACGAGACCCGAAACCGCAAGCAGCAGTGCGTCGGCGGTGTGCTTCACATGGCGCGCCGTTTTGAACAGGGTAAAACTCAGCAGCGACGCACAGGCAAAATCGTTTAGCAGCAGTTCCGCCGGAACGCTCTGCGCAACAAGAACTGCGTAAAGGGTCGCAGCATAGATGATCGAGGCGAAGGCGATCCGCAATGCTGCGAAGGAAGGCCGGCTGAAGCGGCAAAGAAGCACGCCGCAGTAGAAATAAAATGCGGCGAGGAACAGCGCATCGGCAATCAGCGAAGCCATCTGGGCCGAAACCGCAACAGGCGTCAGCGGCATGGAAAACGCAGCAGCGGCAAAGATATAGCCCGCACCCCAATGCCTCGCTTCGCGTGATCCGAACCGGGCAACGATCAGGAACGTGCAGCCGAAGGTCAGCATCATGACCGGCAGCAGAAAAGCGAAATTGTCGGTGGAAGCCATCAAACCCTCGCGGCGGGACGCAGTACATAACCTCCGCACGGGAAACATTAGCTTCGGCAGTTAAGAAAAGCCTAGGCAAGATCGCGCGGCCGAATAGGAATGAAACAGAAGGCCAAGCACGGTGGTGGCCAGCGCCTCTTGCCCTCAGCTTCGTAAAGCGCCCGGCGGTGCTTCGGCCTCCTCCGTACCGAAACGCACGTCCTTCTTCTCGTAGCCGAACCCGGAGAGGACCGCGACGGCCACCGTTACCACGGTAGCGGTGATCAGCAGCGCCGTCGCATAGTCGCCGTTCCAGTGTGCGGCAAGCCCCGCCTGCATCGTCGCGTTGCCGGAAGCGAGCAGGTTGCCGAGCTGATAGGCGAAGCCCGGGAAGGTGCCGCGCACCTCGTCGGGCGACAGCTCGTTAAGGTGCACCGGCACAATGCCCCAGGCACCCTGAACGAAGAACTGCATCAGGAAGGCGCCGATCGCGAGCAGCACCGGTCCCGGCGCATGGACCCAGAGCGGCGCGACGGGCACGGCGAGCAGCGCGGCGATGACGATCGCCCGCTTCCGTCCGATCCGCTGCGACAGCGCCCCGAAGAACAGCCCGCCGCAGATCGCGCCGATATTGTAGACGATGGCGATCGCGCCGGTCGTATAGCTGTCGTAGTTTCGTTGCGTTTCCAGGAAGGTCGGGTAGATGTCCTGCGTCCCATGGCTGAGGACGTTGAACGCCGTCATCAAGAGCACCGACCAGACGAACAGCGGAATGTTCTCCCTGAGCACGGTGAGGAACGGCCGCCGTCCCTCCGCCTGCCGCTTCAGGAAGACCGGACTTTCCTCGACATTGCGGCGGATATAGAGCACCAGCAGCGCCGGAGCCGCGCCGATGAAGAACATGGCGCGCCAGCCGATCACCGGGAAGAGCAGGAAGAAGACGATCGAGGCGATGAAATAGCCGGAGGGATAACCCGCCTGCAGGATGCCGGAGACGATACCACGGGAATTCTCCGGCACGGTCTCCATGACCAGCGAGGCGCCGACGCCCCATTCGCCGCCCATGGCGATGCCGTAGAGCGCGCGGAGCACCAGGAACATGGTTAGCCCCGTCGAGAAGCCGGTCAGGAATTCGAACAGCGAATAGAGCAGCACGTCCGCCATCAGCGTCACGCGCCGCCCGAACCTGTCGGCCGCCAACCCGAAGACGAGCGCGCCCACCGCCCGCATCGCAAGCGTCAGGAAGATCGCTACCGAAACGGCCGGGACGTCGGTGTGGAATTCCTCGGCGATGTGTTTAAGAACAAAAACGAGAATGAAGAAATCGAAGGCGTCGAGCGTCCAGCCGAGATAGCTGGCTATAACGGTATTGCGCTGCTGCGGCGTGAGCGCGCGCAGGCTTTCCAATGCGGACATCATGCTTCCTCCGTCCGAAAGCGGCGGCGAGGCGGGCAATGTCCGGATGCCGTCGAAGAGAGGGGGCCCGGAACCGGGGCTGCCGGATGGCAGCGGCGGAGAACGGCAGCACCGCTGCCCTTGTTCCACGTCTGCGACAGTTTGACCGTCCAAAGGGTCGGCTCCAGCCAAGTGCAGCCGGGATGCCCCTGCTTCGAAGGCATATGGGAGCGCAAATTAAGCCAAATTGGGTACGCGGCCAACATTCTCAATCGGCGCGGGAAATGCTACGCATTCCATGAGATGGAGCTCCTGCGGATCGACAAGAGATATCGCCATGGGTGGGAGTGCGCTGGCAAATACGACCGTTCATATTCGCCGTTTGCAGCGAGGCCGAGCGCCACCTGTGATTCCAGAGGTATTTTCCGGCGATACCCGGCTCGTCGGCCGATGGTGGAACGCGCCGTTCGAATACAATCTTCCGCCCTTGAAGGATCATGTTCTCTCTGCGAAATATGCCGGGGAAGGCATGGCTTCGGTCAAGATGGGCCAGCAGACGATTTCCGCTCCCGCAATGGCGGGGACGATAACATTCGCGCCCAGAGGGCATGATGGCTTGTGGCGGGCGGATGGCGCCGTCGAGGTCTCCAACATCTTTCTGGGCCATAGCCGCCTCCTGGCATGCGCCGATCAGGTGGGTACCGGCCGCGAGCCCGAGCTGCTCGACCGCGTGAATTTCAACGATCCCAAACTGTTCGCGATCATGAACCTGATCAACGACGAGATCAGTTCGCAAGACGCGATGTCTCAGCTGTTCATCGAGCAGCTCCTCGATCTTGTGTGCCTCCAGCTGATCAGATCACATTCAGCGGTTCCGGCGCCGATCTCGCCTCCGCCGCGGCGCGGTCTGTCGGGCTGGCAGCTCAAGCGCGTCACGAGCTACATGCGTGAAAATCTCGCGGCGGATGTCAGGCTTCAGGAGCTGGCGGATCTCGCCAATTTGAGCCGCTTCCATTTCTGCACGGCCTTCCGCATGGCGACCGGATATACGCCGCATGAATGGCTGACCCGCCAGCGGATTGCCTATGCCAAGACACTCCTGAAAGAGCAAACGCTGCGCATCACGGACATCGCTCTCGTCGTCGGATACGAGACGCCGTCCTCCTTCTCCGCGAACTTTCGCAAAGTGGCGGGCATCACGCCGAGCGAGTTCCGCCGCCGGCTCTAACGGTCAGCGGCCGTTTCGGCACGATTGTCGCTTCGATCGCCGCAATATTCGAACAATTCCGAAAGATCGCGACAGCAACTTCGCGGCATCGGTCCTATCGTTCGCGCGCTCAACTGCGTTGAAGAGGATGTTCCTTCATGACAGAGAATCCGTCGGAATTGCATCCGCCATTCCCCGTCCTGTCGCGCCGGGAAGCGCTTCAGGTCACGGCCGGCGCCGTCGCGCTGGCCGCGTTGCCGCTTCAGCCCGTGGCGGCAGCAAGCTCCCCAGCAGCCGCCATGAGCGAGACGGCCTTGACGATAACGGTGAACGGCCGCGCTCATACGCTGAGGGTCGATCCGCGTCAGTCCATCCTCGATGTCCTGCGCGAGACGCTCGATCTCACCGGCACGAAGAAGGGCTGCAACCAAGGTGCCTGCGGCGCATGCACCATTCTCGTCGACGGTAGACGCATCGTTTCCTGTCTGACCTTGGCATCCATGCACGACGGCGCCCAGATCGAAACGATCGAAGGCCTCGAGAAGGATGGCGCGCTTCACCCCCTGCAGCAAGCATTCGTCGAGCACGAGGGCCTGCAATGCGGGTTCTGCACGCCCGGCCAGATCATGTCGGGCCTCGGGTGCATCGCCGAAGGGCACGCGGGTTCGCCGGAAGAGATTCAGTTCTGGATGAGCGGCAATATCTGTCGCTGCGGCGCCTATCCGGGCATCGTCGCGGCGGTGGCCGACGTAGGCGGGAGGACCTGATCCATGCTTCCTTTCATCCTGGAAAAGCCACGCAGCACCGAAGACGCTATAGCGGCCGCCGCGGCGGGCGCGCGCTATATTGCCGGGGGCACCACGCTCGTCGACCTGATGCGCGAGGAGGTTGAGCGTCCCGAACGGCTCGTTGACATAAACGCGCTTCCCCTGGGTGGTATCCGTGTGGAGGGCGAGGATCTGGTCATCGGCGCGCTAGCGCGCATGGCCGACGTCGCCGCCGATGCGAATGTCCAGCGCCTGCAGCCGCTGATCGCGGAAAGCCTGATCGAGGGCGCCTCGCCGCAACTGCGGAACATGGCCTCGATGGGCGGCAACCTTCTGCAGCGGGTTCGCTGTCCCTATTTCCGCATGCTCGATGTCGGCTGCAACAAGCGCATGCCGGGATCGGGCTGCGCGGCAATCGATGGGCTGAATGCCGGTCACGCCATCCTCGGCACGAGCGACCATTGCGTGGCAACGCATCCTTCCGATGTCGCCGTCGCGCTGGTGGCGCTCGACGCCACGATGCGGGTCCGGGGTCCGCAAGGCGAACGCAGCTTTCCGGTCGAGGAACTCTTCCCGCTGCCGGGCGATACGCCGCATCTCGAACACACATTGCTGCCGGGCGAGCTCATCATGGAGCTGCGCGTGCCCGGCGGGCCCCGCAGCAGCCGCGCCCGCTACCTGAAGGTCCGCGACCGCGCCTCCTATGAATTCGCGCTCGTCTCAGCGGCTGTTGACCTCTTAGTCGAGGATGACGTGATCCGCGAGATCCGTCTCGCGGTCGGCGGGGTCGGCACGCGTCCCTGGCGCCTGCGCGATTGCGAGGCCGCGCTGCTGGGGAAACGACCGGGCCGCCAGGCATTCGAGGACGCTGCGCAACTGGCCACGCAAGGCGCCCGGCCGCTGCATCACAATCACTTCAAGCTCGAACTCTTGCCGCGGACGATTGTCCTGGCACTCGAAATGGCGGGAGAAATCGTATGAGCGTCAACCTCATCGGAAAGCCCCTGACCCGTGTCGACGGCCGCGCCAAAGTCACGGGCGCGGCACGCTACGCCGCCGATTTCAACCAGCCGGACCAGCTCTACGCCGTGATCGTCAGCGCGACCATCGGTCTCGGCCGAGTGACCGGGATCGAAAGCGCGGAGGTCGAGCGGATGCCCGGCGTCGCCGCCGTGATAGCGCACCGCAACGCGCAACGCCTGCCATATCTGCCCCACAAGGCCGTCATTGATCCGGCAGTGGGCGAACGCCTCCACGTCCTGCAGGACGACACCGTGCGTTTTTACGGACAGCCCGTTGCCGTCGTCGTTGCGGACACCCTCGATCATGCCGAGCGCGCTGCCGCCGCGCTGCGCATTTCCTATGAGGCCCGGCGACCGCTCGTCGATCCAGCCGATCCGAGCACAGAAAGAATTGCTCCGGAGGCGACCGACAGATCACGAGGCGATGCGGAAACCGCCATAGCAGATGCTTCCGTCACGATCGACGAAATCTATGAAATCGCCCGCGAAAACCATAATCCCATGGAGCCGCACGCGACAATCGCAGCGTGGAACGGCGAGCGGCTGACCCTCTGGAGCAAGAGCCAGTACTTGGTGAATGAGCAAGCCGAGATTGCCGCGGTCTTTGGCCTGCCCGGCGAGAATGTCGAGGTCGTCTGCCCGTTCATCGGCGGCGCCTTCGGAACGAGCCTCAGGACCTGGCCGCATGTCACGCTCGCGGCACTTGCAGCGCGCCATGTCGGACGGCCCGTCAAGCTCGTGCTCACCCGCAAGCAGATGTTCTTCACCACCGGCCACCGGCCGCGCACGCTTCAGAGGATTGCGCTTGGAGCAACGCCCGACGGCAAGCTTCTCGGCGTGATTCACGAAGGCGCGGGAGAAACGAGCCGCTACGAGCAATTCACGGAGGCCCTGACCACCGTCACCGACTATCTCTATTCCTGCCCCAACGTGCGCACCCAGTACCGGCTGGTGCAGCTCGACACGGGCACGCCCAACCATATGCGCGGTCCGGGCGAAGCAAGCGGCATCTTTGCCCTCGAAAGTGCAATGGACGAGTTGTCCTATAAGCTCGGGATCGATCCGATCGAGCTCAGACGCCGCAACGAGCCGCGGGTCGATGAAGCTGAAAACAAGCCGTTTTCCAGCCGCTCGCTGATGCAATGTTACGAACTCGGTGCCGACCGCTTCGGCTGGGCTCAAAGGGCGCCCGAACCGCGCTCCATGCGCGACGGGCGTCTTCTGATCGGCATGGGAGCGGCCACAGCCACCTATCCGGCGTTTCACGCGCCTGCCAACGCCAGAGTTCGGCTGCTGACGGATGGCGTCGCCGAGGTCGAGGCGGCCGCCAGCGACATGGGTCCGGGCACCTATACGTCGATGACCCAAGTGGCGGCGGAATTCCTTGGACTGCCGGTCGAGCAGGTCCGCTTCAGGCTCGGCAGGTCGGATTACCCGCAGACACCCTCGCATGGCGGCTCATGGACGATGGCGTCGGTGGGATCGGCAATTCGGGCCGCCTGTCTTGAGGTGCAGGCGCAGGCCGCCGGCCGTGCGGTAGAGGATGCCGGCTCGCCGGCCTTCGGAGCGTCGGTGGACGATCTTGAGTGGAGCGGCGGGCTCCTTCACCGCCGCGGGGAGCCGTCATCGGGTTTGTCCTATCGGGATATCGTCGGCATAACCGGTGTTCCGGTCGAAGCCAACGGATCTGCGCAGCGTGATCCGGAGGTGGCGGAACGATATTCGATGCATTCCTTCGGCGCGGTTTTCGCGGAAGTTGCCATCGACCCCGACGTCGGAACGATCCGGGTGCGCCGCATCGTCGGGGCTTATGGCATCGGACGCGTCGTCAATCCGCTGCTTGCCAGAAGCCAATGCACGGGCGGCATGATCGGGGGCATCGGCATGGCGTTGATGGAGCGCACCGTCCTCGATCCGCGCGACGGCCGGCCGGTCAATTTCCACATGGCCGACTACCTCATGCCTGTGAATCTCGATATTCCGAAGCTGGACGCACTCTTCGTCGACGAGATCGATCCGCATGTGAACCCGCTCGGCGTGAAAGGCTTGGGCGAGATTGCCCTGGTGGGAACCGCTCCAGCGATCGCGAACGCGGTGTTCCACGCAACGGGCAAGCGCGTACGGACCCTGCCGATCCAAATCGAGCATGTCCTGACGGCATGAAAAGCGCTCAGCGCTCAGCGGCCAGCTTTTCGCGAATATGGTCCGGCCCACCGGTCATTCGCCGTGCGAACGGCCGGTCAGGGTCCACGACGCGCCAGAAGGGAGCGCTGGCGTCCTCGCTGATGCGCACCAGGTGTCGCTGCACGGTCACCGGGCAGCACGCATCGGCTCCGTATTTTGCCGCGAGTGCACGTCTCAGCGCCGCCGGGTCCGACAGATGGCCCGGTTGGGCCGCCCGCAGTTCGTCGGCGACCATCGTCTCGCTTGGGATCAGCATGCTCTGCGTCAGGCTTTTGCCTTTGCGCCGCATTTTGATGACCGGAACGTCCTTCATGATTCACCTCCCCAAACGGCGCCCAGAGCCTCAGCTCAGGTTCCTGCGCCGCTCCAATTCGGCCGCGCTTGGCTGGTCGGGTCCAAATGAGCCTGTGACGACGTCGCCGTTGCGAGCGTATTTGTTGATCGTCACGCCGGAGCCGGAGACCCGTGAGCTCACGAGTTTCAGCGCGCCGGGAAAGGCGCCGTCGCCGAACAATTTCTTGCCCTTGCCGAGCACGACCGGAAATAAGAAAACATTGATTTCATCGACGAGGTCGTTTCTGAACAGGGTCTGCAGAAAGTCGGTCGAGCCCTGGGTCAGCAAATCCGGGCCCTCCCCACTTTTCAACGTCCTGAGTGCGGCGACCGCATCGGTACCGAGCAACTGGCTGTTCTGCCAGCTGAGCTTGAAGTCCGGATTGCGGGTCGCGACATATTTGGTGATGCGGTCGAACAGCGGGCCGATCGAGTCGTCGGCATCGACATATGGCCAATATGCGGCGAAGATATCATAGGTCTTGCGGCCGAGCAGAAGGTCGAACGGCTTGGCGAACATCTCGTCCACGGCCTTCCCCATTGCCTCGTCGAAATAAGGCCAGACCCAGCCGCCATATTTGAAGCCACCGACAGGGTCTTCGTGCGGGCCGCCCGGCGCCTGCATGACGCCATCAAGACTGACGAATGCACCGGTGATAACCTTTCTCATGTCTGCTCTCCTCTGTGCGAGCCCTTGTGGCCCTTACCTGCCAAGGACGTGTGGCCGCCGCCTGTCCCGACAACGGCCCCGGAAAAACTTGAAAAGATGCCGGCAGGAACAACATGCCTTCCACAAAGAGCGACCGCAACCGGTGGAAAGCCACTGTGTGGTGCCAGCGTTGAACGCGACAAATCCAGCGAAGGGTATGTTGCATGGAACTCGAGATTCGCCCGCTCACGCCTGACTTATGGCCTTTCCTTGAGGATCTCTTCGGTAAGACCGGCGCCGCCAGCCGTTGCTGGTGCATGTATGGGCGGATCGGTGCGGCCTATCGCAAGCGGCCGGGCGAGGAAAACAAGGCGGCGTTCCGCGAGATCGTCAAGCGCGGCCCGCCACCGGGCCTTCTTGCCTTCCATGGCGATGTCGCGGTCGGCTGGTGCCAGCTCACGCCACGCGACGCGGTTCCTGCGTTGGACCGGCAGTGGCGGGTGAAGCGGGTAGACGATGCTCCAGTCTGGGCGCTGTCCTGCCTTTATGTGCGCAAGGGCTATCGCCGGCAGGGCGTGACGTTCGAGCTGATCCTGGCGGCCTTGAAGACCGCCAGGCTGGCAAAGGCGCCGGCCCTTGAAGCCTACCCCTTCGATGCCAGGGTGTCGCCGAGCGCTTCGGGCAGCGGCTATGCGTCGACCTTCGCGCGCGCCGGCTTCAAGGTCGTCGCCCGCCGGATTCGGGCGCGCCCGATCATGCGCCACGATTTGAAGGAGACCGCCGATTGACCGTTCGTCACCGGCAATGGCTCCCGATACCCCCCGGGGAGAACGTCTGCAGCCATCATCTCCGGCGCCGGCGAGTCCATCGGAATCACGTCACACTTGTCACTCCCATCATTTCGATGGCAAGGGCTAAAGTTGGTGCCATGTTAGGTGCTTGAGGTGCTCTTGTTGAGGGAGCGCTTCCGCCTACATGCTGCGGGGTAGCACTTTGCCATCCTCCGCCCCAGGTGCCATGACAAACACGGGAGAGAGACCGATGCAAGAGTCCCTTGTCGTTCGCCGCGAGACGCATATTCCGGCGCCGCCCTCCGCGGTGTTCGCCCTCCTGACCGATCCGGAGAAGATTCTGCGCTGGATGGGAACGGAGGCGGAGATCGAGCCGCAGCCTGGAGGAATCTATCTGGTCAACGTCACCGGTGCCCGCTTTGCCCGCGGCTCCTTTCGCGAGGTGGTGCCGGTGCACCGCCTGGCCTACAGCTTCGGCTGGGACGGCAGCGAAGTGGTGCCGCCGGGGTCGAGCCTGGTCGAGATCGACCTCGTCGAGCAGCCGGACGGAACACTGCTGCGCCTGACCCATACCGGCCTGCCGAGCACCGAACAATGCGATGGCCATGCGGAAGGCTGGGCTCATTACCTCGACCGATTGGTCGAAGTCGCAGCCGGGCGCGATCCGGGTCCGGATTCCTTCGCCGGCAAAACGTGACAGCGTCCGCTCCCGAAATTGTATGTCCCCGCACGGTGATGCAACAACTGGAGCGGCGCGGATGACAGGCGGCGATCGCGGTGGCATGATCGCGGCATGGATCTGCCCCCGCCCCTCGCCTGGCTGGTGGACGAGGCCGGCGCCTCGCCTAGCCCTGAACGATTCTTGTCCGAGCTCGGCGGCCGGCTGCTGGCCGACGGCCTGCCGCTGGCCGGCGCGGCTCTGACGCTCGCGGTGCCGCATCCGATCGTCGCCCGCCGCACCTGGCTCTGGCGGGCGGAGACTGGCGTGGTGATCGAGGCGCTGGCTTTCCCCGGCGCGGCGCTCAACCAGGCCGGACGCGACTGGCTGGCCGGGCTCGGCCCGGTAAAGGAGCACGTCGCCGGCTCGGCGCCGGACAGTCCGCTGCTCGGCTGGGCCGGGACACGGCCGTTCGACCCAGCCGAGGCCGGCCGGCTGCGGCAGGCCGCGCGTTTTGCCGCGGCACCCTTGGCAGCGCTCGCCGCAAGGGCGGCGCTGGCAGCACTACTCGAAGCCTATCTCGGGCGGCGCAGTGCCGCGCGCGTGCAGGCCGGCGCGCTGCATCGCGGCACCGGGGAGACGATCCGTGCTGCACTGCTCTGTGCTGACTTGCGCGATTTCACCGCCCTCTCCGAAGCGACAGAGCCTGTGGTAATGATCGCCGCGCTCGATGCCTGGTTCGACCGCGTCGCCGGCGCAGTGCACGCCTTCGGCGGCGAGGTGCTGAAGTTCATGGGCGACGGCGTGCTGGCGATTTTCCCGGCTGCCGGCGCGCCGGCCGAACGCCTGCGAGGCGGCGCTGCGGGCCGCCGCCGCCGCCCGCGCCGGCATGGCCCATCTCGACGCGGCGCGGCAGGCGCAGGGATTGCCGCCGCTGCCTTTCGGCGCGGCCCTGCATTTCGGAGAGATGCTGTGGGGCAATATCGGCGCGGCCGACCGGCTGGACTTCACCGCCATCGGCCCCGCCGTCAACCTAGTCAGCCGGCTCGAAGGGCTATGCAAACCCCTTGGCCGCAGCGTGCTGATCTCCGGCGCGCTCGCGCGGGAGACGGCGGCGGCCTTGACCCCGCTGGGCGAGCACCGGTTGCGCGGCATCGCCGAGCCCTGCGCGGTCTTCACCCTGCCGGAGGATTGAGCCCACTGTTGGCGAAATCCGAACGATTCATTCGTTTCCCTTTTGTACTCTTTGCCTCTTCCCTTTCGCCCTGACTCTCGCCATATTCCGCCCATGGCCAAATCGACGAAGAAATCCCCCGCCCCGAACGGCTTCGAGGAAGCCCCGCAGTCGTCCTTTGAAGGCGCTCCGCTGGAGGGCTCCGTCGCCGACTGGGTGAAGCAGTTAGAAGCCGATGCCGAGGCGTCCAGCGTCGAGACGCAGCGCGAGATCGCCTCCAAGGCCGGCAAGCACCGCAAGAAGGTGGAGATCGCCGCCTCCAAATCCGCACGGGGAACGTCGATGGGCGGCTCGACCGACCCGAAGACCCGCGCCCGTGCCGGCCTTAATCCGGTCTCCGGCATGGACACGACGCTGGAGGAGGCCGCCTCGCTGAATGCCGGCACCGCGGTTACGGCCACAGTCGAGGCGCTCTCGGCGCTCATCGAGTCCGGCAATCCGCTGCACAAGAACGGCAAAATCTGGACGCCGCACCGGCCGGCCCGGCCGGAGAAGTCCGAGGGCGGCATCACGATCCGCATGGTCTCCGACTACGAGCCCGCCGGCGACCAGCCGACGGCGATCCGCGACCTCGTCGAGGGCCTTGAGAACGATGACCGCTCCCAGGTGCTGCTCGGCGTCACCGGCTCGGGCAAGACCTTCACCATGGCCAAGGTGATCGAGGCGACCCAGCGTCCCGCCGTGATCCTGGCGCCGAACAAGACGCTCGCCGCCCAGCTCTATTCCGAGTTCAAGAATTTCTTCCCCGACAACGCGGTGGAATATTTCGTCTCCTATTACGACTACTACCAGCCGGAGGCCTACGTCCCGCGCTCCGACACCTATATCGAAAAGGAATCGTCGATCAACGAGCAGATCGACCGCATGCGCCACTCGGCGACGCGCTCGCTGCTCGAACGCGACGACTGCATCATCGTCGCCTCGGTCTCTTGCATCTACGGTATCGGCTCGGTCGAAACCTACACCGCCATGACCTTCCAGATGTCGGTCGGCGACCGGCTCGACCAGCGCCAGCTGCTCGCCGACCTCGTCGCCCAGCAGTACAAGCGCCGCGACATGGATTTCCAGCGCGGCTCATTTCGCGTCCGCGGCGACACGATCGAGCTCTTCCCCGCCCACTTGGAAGACGCGGCCTGGCGCATAAGCATGTTCGGTGACGAGATCGACGCCATCACCGAGTTCGATCCGCTGACCGGCCAGAAGACCGGCGACCTGAAATCGGTGAAGATCTACGCCAACTCGCACTATGTCACGCCGCGCCCCACGCTCAACGGCGCCATCAGGGCGATCAAGGAGGAGCTGAAGCTCCGCCTCGCCGAGCTGGAAAAGGCCGGCCGCCTGCTGGAGGCCCAGCGCCTGGAGCAGCGCACCCGCTACGACATCGAGATGCTGGAGGCGACCGGCTCCTGCGCCGGCATCGAGAATTATTCGCGCTACCTCACCGGCCGTGCCCCCGGCGAGCCGCCGCCCACCCTCTTCGAATATATCCCCGACAACGCCCTGCTGTTCATCGACGAGAGCCACGTCACCGTACCGCAGATCGGCGGCATGTACCGCGGCGACTTCCGCCGCAAGGCGACGCTTGCCGAATACGGCTTCCGCCTGCCGTCCTGCATGGACAACCGCCCGCTGCGCTTCGAGGAATGGGACGCGATGCGCCCTGACACCGTCGCCGTCTCCGCCACGCCGGGCGGCTGGGAGATGGAGCAGGCCGGCGGCGTCTTCGCCGAACAGGTCATCCGCCCGACCGGCCTCATCGACCCGCCGGTGGAGGTCCGCTCCGCCCGCACCCAGGTCGACGACGTGCTCGGCGAAATCCGCGAGACCGCCGCCAAGGGCTATCGCACTCTCGTCACCGTGCTCACCAAGCGCATGGCCGAGGACCTCACCGAATACCTGCATGAGCAGGGCGTGCGCGTCCGCTACATGCATTCCGACATCGACACGCTGGAGCGCATCGAGATCATCCGCGATCTGCGCCTCGGCGCCTTCGACGTGCTGGTCGGCATCAACCTCTTGCGCGAAGGCCTCGACATCCCCGAATGCGGCTTCGTCGCCATCCTCGATGCCGACAAGGAAGGTTTTCTGCGCTCCGAGACGTCCCTCATCCAGACGATCGGCCGCGCCGCACGCAACGTCGACGGCAAGGTCATCCTCTATGCCGACAATGTCACCGGCTCGATGAAGCGCGCCATGGAGGAAACCGGCCGCCGCCGCGAAAAGCAGGTGGCCTACAACCTCGAACATGGCATCACCCCGGAATCGGTGAAGGCCCGCATCTCCGATATCCTCGATTCCGTCTACGAGCGCGATCACGTCCGCGCCGACATCTCCGGCGTCTCCGGCAAGGGCTTCGCCGACGGCGGCAACCTCGTCGGCAACAACCTACAGACCCATCTCAACGCGCTGGAAAAACAGATGCGCGATGCAGCTGCCGACCTCGACTTCGAAAAAGCCGCCCGCCTGCGCGACGAAATCAAACGCCTCAAAGCCGCCGAGCTTGCGGTCATGGACGACCCGATGGCGCGCGAGGAGTCCAGGGCGATGGAGGCCGGTGGAAGAAAGAAGATCGGCGCGGCAAACGCAACCGACTCCCTCCCCCTTGTGGGGAGGGTTGGGGAGGGGAAACCACGATCCGCAACGTCAGCTGCAAATACCCCTCCCGACCCTTCGGGCCACCCCGCCCGCAAGGGCGAGGCAAAGAGCGGCACCTACTTCGCCAAACCCACCCTTGACGACATGGGCCCAGGCACGGACGCCGTAAAACCCCTCTTCCGCAAGAACACCCTCGACGAAATGACCGTCGGCCGCACCGAAAAACCGATCACCGGCAAGCTGCCGGAAAAGCCGCAGACGCAGAGCCCCTCCTCGCTCCAAGGGGGAGAGGATAGTTCGCCCCACGCGGCGCAGCCGGGCGGTTCGGCGAACTTGGTGAGGGGGAATCCCGACGACCCTCGCCCCCTCGTGCGCGGCAAGACCGGCGCCGGCTCCTACGAGGACCCGGCGGAGCAGAAGCGCAAGGGCCGGACGAAAGGCAAGACCGGACGCCCGGGGCGGTGACCCCTCTCTCCCTCATCCCGACTTGATTCGAGACCTGCCGCCGCGCCTCCGCGCGGTGAATGACTCTTTTTCTCCGCCCTCTTCAGTCAAACCGCTCGTCGATATGCTGTACCCGGTCGGAAATCACATTGTCGATCACCACATTCGACAGCAGCTTCGGACCAACGGCCCACAGGGCGCGCATATGATCCGTATCCTCATGCCTGCGATGCGCTTCCTCGCTGGTGAAGGCCTCGGCCAGCAAAATCCTGTCCGGATGGTCCGGCATCGGCACCAGCTCGATATAGAGGCAATCCGGATCGAGCCGGCTCTTCTCCAGATGCTCCCGCGCCGCCTCAAGATAGACCTCGCGCTGTCCGGGCTTGGTGGTAAAGAAACCGACGATGCATTTCATGGCGGCCTCCGAGCCTTGGTCCGTCCCGAAGCTTCGCCTATGCGCTGGCCGAAGACAAGCGCGACACTCTCTCCTCCTCTCCGTCATCCTCGGAGGCCCCCCCGCCTCGCGTCCACGACAAGACGGGCGCCGGCTCCCACGAGGGTCCGGTGAATCAGAAGCGCAAGGGACGGACGAAGGGGAAACGGGCCGGCCGACGCGGTAATATTTTCCGAACTCGACTTCAAACTTATTGATAAATTCCAGAGCTATTCTGCCCTGCTCAATGATCTCGTACGAATTGAGGGTAAACCTCGTTGAGATAGCTGACCGATTGTTTCTCGGTAATAGCCATATCAAGCTGCGTTCTAACGAACTCACGTCTTGAAATGCAATCGTGGAGCAACTGCCCCCATGTCTTGATCCCAAGTCCATTGAATCTCTAACGTATTTGCGCGCCGTTGCAACCGGTAGTGTAGCGTTGTGCCCATGGCACAGCCCTGAACGGAACAAATATTACTGCCAGCAGCATTTGCGGGACGGCGCTTAGCTTAGGTGAAAATCGGGAAGGACCAGATCAGCCCCCTACTCGGCGGCTTCCCCCCGTCGCTCCGTCACGGCCACCATCGCCACCATCTCCACCTCATACGAATAGCCCTCGAGCATCGTATAGGCATGCTCGATCGCCTCGATTTGCCCTTCCGCCTTGCGGATGGCGTCGGTGATCGACTGGCTGCGGGCGCGCAGCATGGAGCCGAGCACGTCGGTTTCCGGGCGGCGGCCGAGGCGGTCGATGTGCTGGCGCACGCGGTTGCGGTGGCGCTCCAGCTCCAGGATATGGAAGCGATTCTTGACGATGTCATCGGAAAGCCTGCGGCGCATGGCGGCGACGGGATCGAAGCTGCCGGGCTCCCGCTCGTCGAGGATGACGTCGTTGACGAGCTTTTCCAGCATCAGCACGCCTTCGAGGTCCTTGGGGTCGGCAAGCTGCGGATCGTAGCCGGTGTCGTCGTAGACGCGGCGGCGCACCGGGTCCTTCAAGAGCTCGTAGGCGGTCTGCAGCCGGCCGAAATGCTCCGCATCGCCGCCCGAGTCGGGATGCGCCGTCTTGGCGGCCTTACGCCAGGCGCTGCGGATCGCCTGCTCGCCGGCATCGCGGTCAAGTCCGAGCAATACATAGGGATCGATCAAACCGCCCACCTGTCCTTTAGCATTCACCTGTCCCCATTCCCGTGACCTACCCCCTCGGCCCGCCCGCATCAAGCCCGAAGCACCGGCGCCCGCCATATTCGGGTCCAGTCGGGACGAAATTATGGTTTGCCTGCAGGCCACGGTCCCCAACGTACAATTTCCGGTACGAGCCTCCCGCAATCTCGCGATACGTTGCAATCGCCTCACCTGCAATTTCTAACACTTTGCCTAAATGTTGAAATTGCTTCCTCTCCCGCAGTGGGGAGGAGCCTTGCTCAGACGTCGCATTATCCGGAACTCGTCTGCCTGACGCGCAGCTGCCGCCGTCATCATCGCTGCGGTCGCGAAGAGAAGACGACCGGCCCTGTTGCTTTTCGACGACGAGCGCCAGCGCTTCGATACCGCCCTGCCGCTGGCCGGGGAACTTTGCCAGCAGGTCATGGCCGGCGAGCACCCGCGCCGCTGGTGCCGGCGGCAGGCGGCGGCGGACGCGGAGCCGCAGAGCGTTAGGGACGCGGTGGAGATAGCGGCCGCGGTGGCGAAGGGTCGCGCGACGGAGGCCAATGTTCCGCAGCGTCCTTCGCGAGCTTGCATCGCCCGCACCGGCGGCGCGGTGCCGTTGTGGTACGGAATCCGCAAATGGCACAGGCCCGGCCGTGGCGTGTAACCTTTCGTCAAGTGTTTGAATCTTTGGCATTTCCGGGCTTGCGGCAGCGCATGCCACAATATTACCGCTTGCTTTTTTCCCGGAATGCTGTCACCAATTGCGGCACTCGGGCATTAGCATGCCGGTGACTGGACAGATGTGGTAAAGCCTTCCGTAGCGGAAGGCGGCGCGGGTAATCCCCGCCTGCGTAGACGTTCTTTCCCCGTACGTGACTTCTCCGACTGACCCTTCGTTCCGGTCTAACGGGACGAAAGCTAAAGCCGTCCGCTTCCTCTCGGGGGCGCGGATACCAGACAGACTAAGGGAAAAGGACTATCCCACATGGCCACCAAGGGCATCGTAAAATTCTTCAACCAGGACAAGGGTTTTGGTTTCATCACTCCGGACGGCGGCGCCAAGGACGTATTCGTCCACATCTCCGCTCTCCAGGCGTCGGGCATCCAGTCGCTGCGCGAAGGCCAGCAGGTCACCTTCGACACCGAGCCGGATCGCATGGGCAAAGGCCCGAAGGCCGTCAACATCTCGGCCAACTAATTCGATTTCTGCGTCAAGCAGGAATGAGAACGGCGCCTCCCCTGGCGCCGTTTTTCGTTTTGATCGTCAGGCGCTCAGCGCCGCCTTGGCACCGGAAAAATCCACCGCCGCAAAGGCCGCCGCGATCACCTCCGGCCCGGCGCCTGCCTTCGCCGCGTCGACCGAGAGAATCTGCCGGTAGCGCCGCGCACCGGGCAAGCCGGTAAACAGCCCCACCATATGCCGCGCCACGTGCTGCAGCCGCCCGCCGCTTGCGATATGCCGCGCGGCATAGACCATCATGCGGTCGCGCAGCCCGTCCCAATCCGGCACCGCCGCCGGCGCGCCGAAGAAGCGATGATCGAGATCCGCGAGGATCCCGGCGTTCTGATAGGCCGCCCGCCCGAGCATTACGCCGTCGACATGCTTCAAATGTCCCGCTGCCTCGTCCAGCGTCTGGATGCCGCCGTTGATACCGATGAAGACGTCCGGCCAACGCTCCTTCATGCGATAGACAATGCCGTAGTCGAGCGGCGGGATCTCGCGGTTCTCCTTTGGGCTCAAGCCCTTCAGCCAGGCCTTGCGGGCGTGAATCCACACCGCATCGGCCCCGGCATCGAGCACCCGCAACAAGAGTTCCGGCAGCGCCGCCTCCGGCTCCTGGTCGTCGACTCCGATCCGGCATTTCACCGTCACTGGTACCTTGGAGACGGCCTTCATCGCCGCAACGCCATCCGCCACCACCTCCGGCGTCAGCATCAGGCAGGCGCCGAAAGTTCCCGACTGTACCCGGTCCGATGGACAGCCGACATTGAGGTTGATCTCGTCGTAGGCGCAGGGGCCGGCGATCCGCACCGCCTCGGCAAGTTTTGCCGGATCCGACCCGCCAAGCTGCAGCGCCACCGGATGCTCCTCGGCGTCAAACGCCAGCAGCCTCTCCCGCGGCCCGTGGATGATCGCGTCGGCGACGACCATTTCGGTATAGAGCAAGGCATTGCGGCTGATCTGCCGGTGGAAGTACCGGCAGTGACGGTCCGTCCAATCGATCATCGGCGCAACGGCGAAAGCTGGAGCCCCAGAAATGCGGGCTTTTTCGTAGAAATTCAATTCGTTAGCCTCGGCCATCTTTGTCATTCTTTGTCAGACTTTTTCCGCCTATTGCACTGTTTTTCACCATCAGGTACTACATTGTAGTACTTCTTGGGAGAAATGTCGTACCATGGGAACCATCAGTGCTCGTAAGCGCCAGGACGGAAGCACCGGATATACCGCCCAAATCCTTAGAAAGAAAGGCGGTAAGATCGTATGGCGCGAGGCTAAGACATTCGACAAGGAACGGGAGGCTAAGGCGTGGATCCGCTTCCGAGAATCGGAACTCGACCAGCCAGGCGCCATCGAACGCGTCACGGCGAAGTCATCCACTCTGGCCGATGTCATTGATCTGTACACGACAGAGAAGAAAGAGATAGGGCGAACAAAGGCTCAGTGCTTGCGCTCTATCAAGGAATACACGATTGCCTCAATGGACTGCGCAGCGATCAAGGCCAGCGACATATCGGCGTTTGCTCGCGAGCTTCTCAACGGCGGCAGGAAACCGCAGACGGTCGGCAACTATGTCTCGCATCTATCGGCCGTGTTTAAGGACGCCCGCGCGCTATGGAACGTCCCTTTGGATTATCAGGCCATGCGCGACGCTCAAGCGGCATTGTCGCGGCAAGAGACCATTAGCAAGTCAGCCAAGCGCAATCGGCGCCCTACCCTTGCCGAGCTCGATCTCATAATGCAGCACTTTGTCGACCGCAAAGCACGCACTCCGCAATCCTCGCCGATGCACAGGATTGTCGCCTTCGCGATCTTCTCTACCCGTCGGCAAGAGGAGGTTGTCCGCATTCGTTGGGATGACCTTGACGAGCCGCACAGCCGCGTTTTGGTGCGCGACATGAAGCATCCCGGCCAGAAGAAAGGCAACGACGTTTGGGTAGAGCTACCGCCCGAGGCACTGCGCATCATCAAGGCAATGCCAAGAAAGAGCGAACGCATCTTTCCGTATAGTGTCGACGCAGTCAGCACGGCATTTACGCGGGCCTGCCAATTCCTCGAAATCGATGACCTACATTTCCACGACCTGCGCCATGAAGGAGTATCTCGCTTGTTTGAGATGGGCCGCACCATCCCCCTCGCCGCAAGTGTCAGCGGGCACCGCTCATGGAATAGCCTGCAGCGCTACGCGCATCTGCGGGAGGTAGGCGATAAGTTTGCGGGGTGGACGTGGCTGGATATCGCCTGTCGCGAACGTCAATAACTTACCGGTATTTTATGAAATACTGTTTAGATATTCGTTGACTCTGTTTAGATCCGCCTCTAGGTTCCAACCATCCAATCAGAGGAAAATGAAATGGATCAGACGACTATCGAGAACCTTGAGGACTTCGCCCACGGTTTGAAGAGCTTTGCAGCAGAGATCACCGAGTTCAGCAACACGATAATAACTATGTCCTCCGAATACGAGGAAATGAAAGCATTGTTCGTCTCGGCTGGGGGACATCTTACAGATGTCGGTCGCGCAGCTATTCTCCAAGGCGAAAAGAACGGGCTTACCCACGCTAGGATCTCTCGGATCCTAGGTATCAGCCGCGGCGCCGTCTCTCAGAACGCTAAGAGATTAAAGTAGCCGGTCTCATCCACTACCGAAGTGATTGATATTGTTATACGAGTCAGTTCTTCGACCGCCACCTCGCACAATTCGCCCCAAATTTACCAAGCAAGAGCGCTGACCCAATGATCCAGCAATCCTCAACGGCGCAGTACTGTCTCTGGCGGGCTGCGCTGGGCTCACATGAAAAAATCGCCATCTCTGACTCTGACTACTTGGAGATCGCGCAAGTCCGCCGACACTTCAACGAGATCACCTCGTTAGAAGAGAAATTCTTCGCTATCAGTGAGAGCTACCGTGACATAGAGATTTTCATTCACAGAGCCACCTTGGACACGTCGCTACGGCGGGTGGTGGACACGCCTGGACTCGTCGGCATCGGCGCGGAATTCGGACGCCTCACTTCGGCGTTTCTCTCTTCGGCGAGGCTGTATCAGGATACCGTCGGAGGACATGTCAGGGATATTACAGACAACGGGGTGGCGGTCGCGACAGTCAAGTCGGTCCTATCCAATGCCTACGATTCGGATTTTACATACCGGTTCATGGAGGCCGTGCGCAATCACACCCAACATCGCGCTTTTCCTGTCCACAGTTCGAATCATCGCGGTAAGTGGGATGAGGAATTTGGCGAGTTAACTTATACGGTGGATTTTACATTTGATCTCGATCGACTCAATGACCTTAAATTTAAGGCATCTGTGAAATCGGAGGTCAAAAGTGCGGGAGGCAAGATCGATCTGAAGGATTCTGTCCGAGGCTATTTTGCGATCCTTGGCGAAATCCATCAAACAATTCGCAAGCTTTTTGCGACGAAACTGGAGGAGGATCAAAAGACAATCCGTGCTTGGCGGGAAAAGTGGACAAACGAGACCGGTGACGAAACGTTCACCGGTGTTGCTGCAGCACGTTTGAAGGGGGATCTATTAGATAAGAGCGTCCCCATGATCTACCTGACCCCTCGCCTGGATGAATATCGTGAGCGACTGGTGGCACAAACCTCATCTCTCTCCAACTTGGCACTTCGAAAACTGAAACTATAGGTCGAACGGTCGAACTATCCGTTCTCCTCATGCTTTCCAATGCCCGCAACAGCGGGTTTAGTTGTTGCGTCGGAGTCTCGCGTTTAGGCTGGCCCCGAAGGGCTGCGAGTCGAGACATGGCCCCTGAGGGCGGTACTACGGCACCTATGTGTCCACGTCGATTTCGTAGCGAAACTCTGCTTTGCAGTCAAGATAACCGGTCGGCGCGCTGCTGGTGTGGGCGCAGGAGGTGCTCGCGCCGGCCATTGGTAACTGTGGAATAAAAGAGCCGCGCTCAACGAATAAATCGGAGCGCGGCGACCCTGCGGTCGAAAAGCGGAAGGCGCGCGGCGAATGTGGGTGCCGTGGTGGTCGCGCCGACCTGTGGTGTATTCACTTGATTGGCGATATGAGTTCCCAGAACTCGCCACGGCGATATGTTTTGAATGTCAGCCAGTCCATCGACGATCCTCGCATTCCGTTGCACTCACGACATGCGGCAGCCATGTTGTCGCGCTTCGTCCACCCCTTCCGACGGCCAGTCATCAAGTGCTCGAGCGTAGCCGCATCTGGTCGGTTCTGGTCAGCGTCGCGGTGCGTGATGACCATAGGTCGGTCGCAGTAGCAGCACTTGCCGCCCTGCTTCTGGAAGAGCTCACGAATGAGTGCGCGTTTGACGCCGGTCTTCATCGCGTGCACTCCGCAATCCTTCCTCCAGCATGAGGCGCCGAATGCCGGTCACGCTTTCTGTGATCGCATAGAGGTGGCGGCCAAGTCCGGTTCTTTGGCGTGCGGTGATGACGGCATCTTTTCCGCAGCAGTCGATGATCTGACCAATCTTAAACTTCCACCGGGAGAAGTAAAATCTCACGACGTCGTCGGGGTTGACGCTGCTGCCAACGACCGCGGCCGGCGTGCTCGGTCTTCTGTCGATTAGCGCGCGGGGCAACAGGGTTCTATCACTGAGACTGATCTTGGTATGCTGGGTCATGGTGCGCTCCTCGAGTTGCAGAAAGACAAATCATTTGGTATGACTCTATGCATAATGCATCGCTTGATGCTTAGTCAATACAAAAAACATCGGATGATGCAAAATGTCTATTTCTGCCGGCCAATGCCGAGCCGCCCGAGGGATGGTAGCGTGGTCTCAGTCCGACTTGTGTGAAGCCGCTGGCGTTGGAAGGGCGACGCTTGCCAACTTCGAGGCGGAAAAATCCACCCCGTACGAACGCACGTTGAGGGACATCCAGTCCGCCCTCGAATCCAAAGGCATCGCCTTCCTAGATGGCGATTACTCGGGCTCCGGTGGCCCTGGCGTTCGGCTCGTGACGCCCACTGGCAAGTCGATCGACTCTGACGACACGCAGACGGTTCAATACCGAGAGTACCTCGTGAACGACGCACCTCCCGTCGCAGGTGGTTGATATGGCTCAGGACAACGCGGACGATCTCGCGGCGGAAATGAAGCGCAGAGATCAGGGCATTAGAGATTTACTTGCTGAGATGCAGGCTGGAGCGTTCGCCCATGCGAATACGTATGTCACGATCGTGGTATTCGGCTCCTATGCCGGCATGTTCGCGGTTTGGTCAAATGTGAAGGACCGGCTTTCCGCAGAGATGGTGTATTGGACCGGCATCCTGATCGCACTGAGCATGATGGGTTTTGTCACCTTCGAGATATTTAAGATGGTGATGATGTCCAAAGATATGCTCGCAGTGCGAGCGCTGATTGTCAGGGAAATGTCTGCCGAAGAACGGGACCAGCTTAGGCTCAAGATCGCTAAAGAAGCCAATTTTCTCATTTCGAAAATCGTTATCCCTATCTGGCTTCTCGCGCTGGCCTTTACCGCGGCAACAGGATTTGGGGCTGGCGCGCTCCTGTTGATCGCATTCATAAGAGGACTCACTCGGGTTTGACCTCAAGAGGAGCGCTCTTCTGCTATATCTCAGCATCCAGTTCGAATCATTTGGAACGGATTGATGGATTACCTTTCAAGAGCAGTTGATCTGCTAAAGGCAAGTGGATGGCAAACCGGGTGCATTTCGATCGCTACGGCTGCATTCCTACTACTGAGTTCTGTGGGCGTTCTGCCGCCTCTCCCGGCTACACTCAAACTCACTGCATGGGTTATTCTTTTCTTTTGCGTTGCTCTTACTTGCGCGGCACTCGGTCCTCTATTTGAAGCCGTGATGAAGTCCGCCGCCGCCGATCGCAAAAGGAAGCGGCTAGCCAATAGGCTGGAGACGAAATTTAGAGGCCACCTTCCATACCTATCTGATGAGGAGCGAAAGGTGCTTGGTTATCTCCTGAAAAGGAAGACCAAAGTGTTCACCGGCGATCACGACGCAGGAAATGCCGCGACCTTGCTTGCCCAGGGCTTCATTCAATATATCGGCGCCGCTGGACAGAGCTTTGACCTAGATAAGTGCCCATTTCAGGTGCCGGCGCCGGTGTGGAAGGTCATGGAAGAAGATCCAGCCAAATTTTCTTATACTCCCGAGAAAGGAATCCATGGTGTTGAGCCAGAACCGTGGCGCATAGACTGGACGTTACGCTAATAAAATTACGTCACCCTGCGCATGGCAATACTCGCCTTGACCGCCCTCACCCGACTCGCCTAGCTTCCGATCGCGGCCCACCAATCCGCAAGGCATCCCGACCCACCACCTGGGGCAAACGCAATCGGCATTAGTGCCGGTGGAAAAAATCTTCAACTCTTCCCTTGGTGGGCTATGAAAAAATCCGATTCCCAATACGCCGCCCTCGCCTACGCCCGCTCCGGTCAGCCGTTAGATCCCGAGATGGGCTGGCGGCGCGAAGACGTGCAATTGGCATTCATCGCGGGCTATCGATGCCGCAAGGACGATGAGCAGCAGACGACGCTAGCCGCCGCACCGGCACCCGCCAGTGGACTGAGCACACCAAAACAAGTGGCCCAGTACATCACCGAGTCGAGCGGTGTACACATGTCAGAGCGCACGGTGTGGGAAAAGGCAAAGCGGCTGGGAATAGCCAAGAAGATCGGGCGCTCAACGCTCATTTCGACCGAAGATATTCCCAAACTGCGGGTTTCGGTAATTCGCGGACAGGGGTTCCATTGAATCCCGGACAGCGATTTCACTAAATCCGGGACAGCATTTCCGCTAATTCGCGGACAGCGATTCCGGTAAATCCCGGACAGTCTTTCGGCGATTAAAACATCGACTTTCGCGCGCGCCGTTTTGCCATTCTGAGCCTCGATTTGAACGAGGGGCTGATGAATGGCGAGACGGAAGCAGGCGAGGCTTACGAGTGTGAAGGACATTCGATCGATATTGCGGCTGACGCACGAACAGGGGCTTTCGGTTCGTGCGATATCGGAACGGCTGAAGATCAGCAAAACGACCATTTCGACCTATCTGTTGCGGGCGCGTGAGGCCGGGCTGACGGGCTGGCCGTTGCCGCCTGGGCTTGACGAGGACGCTGTTTTGCAGCGCCGCCTGTTCCATCGTCGCGGCCGCCCGCCCCAGGACATGCACGAGCCCGACTGGGGCAAGATCGCCAGTGAACTGAAGCGAAAGGGCGTGACGCTGACGCTGTTGTGGCAGGAATATCGCGAGCGGCACCCCAACGGTTACGGATACACCTGGTTCTGCGAGCGTTTCGCCGCTTTCGAACAGCGCGCCAGCGCCACCTTCCGCAATCGCCACACTGCCGGCGCGGCGATGCAGACCGACTACGCCGGCCACACCGTCCCGGTGATCGATCCGGCGACGGGCGAGATCCGGTCGGCGCAGATCTTCGTCGCGGTTCTGCCGGCCTCCTTGTACACCTTCGCCTATGCAAGCTTCACTCAACGGCTGCCGGACTGGATCGAGGGTCAGCAACGGGCGCTGAGCTTCTTCGGTGGCGTGACGAAAGCGATCGTCTGCGACAACCTCAAGGCCGGTGTTGCCAAGCCCTTGTGGTTTGAGCCGACCATCAACGCCACTTTTGCAGCATTCGCCGAGCATTACGACACGACGATCCTGCCGACCCGTCCAAAACGGCCGAAGGACAAGGCAAAGGTCGAAGGCAGCGTTCTCATCGTTGAGCGCTGGATCCTGGCGCGGCTGAGAAACGACCGCTTCTTCAGCCTCGTCGATCTCAACGTGCGGATCAGCCAGCTTCTCAACGATCTCAATAACCGGTCGATGCGACGGGTTGGCAAATCCCGACGTCAGCTCTTCGAGGAGATCGAACGCGAAGCGCTTGCACCCTTGCCGGCAACCGCATTCGAATATTCCGAATGGAAATCGGCAAAGGTTCATCCCGACTACCATGTCGAAGTCGACAAGGCTTTCTATTCCGTGCCGCACCGCCTGATCGGCCGCCAGGTCGATGTCCGGCTCACAAGCCGGATCGTCGAGATCTTCCATGATCACCAACGCGTCGCCAGCCACCGCCGGACGTCGCAGCGGGCTGGTCATGTCACCGTCAACGAGCACATGCCGAAGACACATCAGCACTATGCCAACACGACGCCGGCGAGCCTCATCAAGCAGGCTGCAAAGATTGGCCGCAACGCTGCAATCCTGATCGAGCGGCTGATGCGCGACAGGCCCCATCCCCAGCAGGGATACCGCGCCGCTCAAGGCGTTCTATCGCTCGCGCGCCGGTACGGGCCTGAGCGTCTTGAAGCCGCGTGCGCTCGGGCACTGACCATCAATGCGCTCAGCTATTCCTCCGTCAGCACCATCCTCAAATCCGGCCTCGATCAGGCGCCGCCTGTCGCCGAGCCGGTCAAGCCAGCCCCGGCGCATGGCAACATCCGCGGCAGCTCCTATTACCAGTGAAGAAAGGAAGACACTCACATGCTCACACATCCAACCCTCGACCAGATGCACGCACTCGGTCTATCCGGCATGGCGGCAGCTTATCGCGAACTGGCCAATCAAACTGAGGGCAGCGATCTCAACCGCGATGAATGGCTGGGTCTGATGCTCGACCGGGAGATGGCCGTGCGCGGCGACAAGCGCCTGACCAACCGGCTTGCAAGCGCCAAACTGCGCTTCCCCGACGCTTGCATCGAGAATATCGACTTCGCCGCCCAGCGCGGCCTCGATCGCCGACAGCTTCTCTCGCTGGCCCAAGGCGAATGGTTGAAAGCCCATGAGCACCTGATCCTGACCGGTCAAACGGGAACGGGCAAAACCTGGCTTGCCTGCGCCATCGGACGGCAGGCGGCCCGCCTCGATTATTCCGTTCTCTACGTCCGCATGCCTCGTCTCTTCGAGGATTTGGCGCTGGCACGCCTCGACGGTCGGTTTCCCCGATTGCTCGACAAACTGGCGCGCGTCCAATTGCTCATCCTCGACGATTGGGGAACCCATGCGCTCAGCGATCAGCAGCGGCTCGATCTCCTGGAAATCTTCGAAGAGCGCTACTGCAGGAAATCCACTCTGATCACCGCCCAACTGCCCGTGGCCCAGTGGCACGAGATGATCGGGGAACCGACGATCGCTGACGCCATCCTCGATCGTATCGTCCATAACGCCCATCGAATTGCGCTCGAGGGAGACAGCATGAGGAGGCAAAAACCACGACCGCTCTTGACCGAAGCGCGAAACGCCGAAATCAATAACCAATGACATCAACCAGGCGAACGAAAGTCGATCCCGCGAGACTGTCCGGGATCTAGTGAAACGACTGTCCGGGATTTACCGGAATCGCTGTCCCGTTAATCCGAAATCCGCACCCAAACTTCTCCAACCGGAAAAGGAGAAGCCGAGGTCGGTCAGCACAGAAATGGCACTGGCGATGCTTCGGCGGAGCCGGCGAAATGCGCAAAGGGCGAAGCAAAAGGCGACGCAGGAATGACAAGTCAGGAATTGCGTCGCTCGCCAAAAGACAAACGCGACCTCGCCATCCTCGTATCGATAAATGAAGTTGCAAAGATGACGAGCATGTCGCGCACCATGATTAACAAGTACCGCGAGAGCGGTAGGTTTCCCCAGGCCGTTGACCTCGGCGACCGGCGCGTCGCGTTCGTGAAGGCAGAGGTCGTCGAGTGGATCAATGCGAAGATTGCAGCGCGACGTCCTCCGCCAGCTCCTGTTGGCGTGGATCAACTGCGAGCGAAGGTCGCACAGGCTTATCAAGTAATAGCTGTGCTGCTCATGGGGCCGGAACGCAACTCGCTCGACGTTGCCATGCCGGAAGGCAAGCGAGCGCTCGATTACTTCGGGTGCCACGGCTACGACACCAAATTTCTGCCGTTCGTCCATCCGAGCGCGGGCAAGAAGAGGTCAGTGGGGTGACTGACTCCCCTCGCCTCATGGGCCGCAAAGAAGCCGCCGCATACTGCGGAATTGGCGCGTCTACATTCTCTTTATGGGTGGCGACGCACAAGATGCCTCCAGCGATTGCCGGGACGCGTAAATGGGACCGTAAGGCGATTGACGCGAAGCTTGATGAAATCAGCGGGCTGGCAGCCGACCAGCAAGAGGATCCGTACGATAAATGGATGCGCGAAAATCGCGGTGCGGAACAATCCAGTCGCGGTGACAGCCTGCGAGAGTGGCGCGAGAAAAAAGCGAAGCGACAGGCGAAATACAAACCGCAGCTTGGCTTCGATGCTAAGCTCGAGCGGATAATTCTTGTTATGGCCGACCACACATGGTGCGACACGATCGACACCATTCCTTCAGCTGGCCCGGTATTTATGGATCTCTTGATTCAGAGAGGTGCAGTAAGGCGTGCTGGTGTCGATGGCCGCGGGCATGAAAAATTTATTCTCACTGAAGTAGGTGAAGCCGAGGTCGTACGGATTAAAAAGTGGCGACGGTTGACGCCTTAGCCATGTAAAAAGTCCAATAATGGTCATTCTGCACAGCTTCAAAATGTTTCGCCAAATGCGATAATCACGTTCAAGTTGATTCTCGCTTGTGCGCTACTGGTGCAAAAATGACCGAAACCACATTTCCTGATGAATTTCCCGAAGGATCGAAACACGGCAAATTGGCGCGTGGAGCGCTAAACGTTGCGAGCGGGCTAATCCCTCTGGCTGGCGGTCTAATTGCTGCGGCCGCTTCCACTTGGGGCGAGCACGAACAAGATCGCATGAATAACTTTTTTCGGCACTGGGTAGAGATGCTGCGTGCCGAGATGGAGGAAAAGCAGAAAACCATCGTCGAGATCATGCAGCGTCTCGACCTTCGTGACGAACAGATCGCTGAAAGAATTAAGTCGCCGGAGTTCCAGTCGCTGCTTCGCAAGTCATTCCGCGATTGGGCCGGTGCTGAGAGTGACGATAAACGATTGCTGGTGAGGAATCTGCTTGCTAATGCCGCATCGTCTACCGTTTGCAGCGATGACGTGGTCCGTCTTTTTCTTGATTGGATTAAGAATTTATCAGAGCTGCATCTGGCAGTTATTGGGAAAATCTACAATCAAAATGGGATCACCAGAGGTGGCATATGGCAGAGTCTTGGCAGAGTCTTGGCAGAAGTCCAGTGCGGGAGGATTCGCCGGAAGCGGACTTGTTTAAGCTTCTTGTTCGAGACCTTTCTACAGGAGGAATCATTAGGCAGCACAGGGAGACCGACTATTCGGGAAATTTCATTAAAAGTCCTCGCTCACGCGGCGGCCAGAGCGGAAGCAACGTCCACAAATCTGCCTTCGACGACAATGAAACTTACGAACTTACCGCGCTTGGGGATCAGTTCGTACACTATGCTATGACCGACATCCCCATAAAGCTGGCCTATGCGCCAGAGAGATCGAACACAGTTGAGGAGACAGTCCGATGATCATTGGAGACGTTCTGTTTGGGAAGGGTAGCCTGAGCAGTTACTTGAGGGCGCAAACCGATGCCATCGATAACCACGTCCGCAACTATATGACAGCCGACCATCTTGAAATGGACGATGACGCCATTGTTGCCGCGATGGTGGCTGACGCAAAGGTTGGGTCGTTGTCCATTGACTTCAATAATCCTGAGAGAAACGTCAAAGAGCAAAGAGTTTCTGTGAGGGATCACTTCGGAGGAAAGGGCGCAATTGACGGCGTCAGCGTCACGAAATCATTCGCGTACTCTGGACATCGCGATCTTTTTGACCTCCGACCAAGTTCATATGACTCAGGCCCACCACGTGGCGAAGTCCGTCACGGTCGGGTCACCGTCGGCTACGAAGGGTACAATGACCCTGAAGCAATAAAGAGATCAATTGCCGAGCAGGAGGCGCAACTTAAGAAATATCTCGAGTGGAGCAAAATCGAAGTCGACGCCCATGATCATCGCCTACCAGGCCTCCTAAGAGTTGCGGTTGAGCGCAGAAGAAAGGCTCTCGGCGAACTGGGCAAGCTCACTGATTTTTAAATCACATCTCATAAACTGCCGCATTAATCGCGCATCTCGCGCCGCGTCACCGCTCTGAGAGATGCCCCTCCACATATCCGTTCACAAAGTCCCATCTCATGCCGAGGTCCTGCCTAACCAGATCATAATGGTCGTTGAACCGCTTGATGATGGCACCCTCGAGATCCGGTTCCCACATTGTTGCTTCATGGCCGAGCCGGATGCTGACGAACACCGAAAACTCTCGGAGGCCGAACGATCTTTCGTCATCTGCGCGCATGAGCTCGACGAACTCATCAGCAAGGGCGATTATCCGGTTCTGGGTGGTGTTCGACATGACCCAAACCTGCGCTTTGAAGCACGTTTTAGCAACTCGCGATCTGAGTTGTCTATCGCGAGGGGAGAACAATCACTCGCCTTAATGTGAGCTTACCCATGGTAAGGGTGAGGTCGGTGGTTCAATCCCACTCGGCAGCACCAGTTTTCTTAAGCAAATCAGAACGCGAGAGGAGTCAGAGGAGTTGACTATGCTTCTGCGCGCTCGGACTTTACCGCAACGAAGGTCAGGGTTGTAAATCGAACTTGTCGGAGCCGCCGATCAAGATAAGCCCATTCGGGCCGGGATAGGCGAGCGACCAAGTCGTCGTAATGACGGCAGCCGAAATGGTGCCACGCCATTGGGTGACCGTCATGCAATTCTTTGCCACCTCCATCCGGTCAGCAAAGGCTACCGCAAAATAGACTTTGTCGGCATCGATCTTGCCTTCCGCTAAATAAGAATCGTACTTGCAGTAAGTCCCGTCAGCCTTGTTGACGAAGGTGCCTTGGAACTTGCCGTCGGCCTCGACTTTCTCGATCGTCAGAATTGAGCCTTCCCCGTTCACCCAGGTCGAAGGAGCTGCGATCGAACTCTGGGCGAAGGATATATTGAAAGCCGCTGTAACAAACAGGGTTGTGGCTAGTAAAATACGCAACATAGTTCTCTCCTCTCGTTACATTTCCTGAATGGTGACACAGAAACCGCGCCGCCACTTCTACTTGCATCCGCGTCGATTATGAGGTCATGGCGCCATCCGGTTTTCGGCGGCCTTGCGCAGCCATTCAAAGGCGGCCCATAAAAAGGATGTTAGAGTCTTATCTTGACCTAAAACGTCTCGACCGCTGTGCGAAACGCAAAATAGTCAAGATCAGTGAAGGGCATCGCCACTGTGAGAGCTTTTGCAACTACCGATGGAAGCGATCCGTACCCGAAAACACCGACTGCCACATTCCCGTCGGCTCCTGGTTGTCGGGCACGTTCGTTGTCATTTGCCACAGCGTTTCAATAAGATCATGTCCGTTGTCGTTCACAAGCTGTCCGACCCAAGCGGTTATGGCTGCCGAAGGCCAATTGACGACGAACGAGATAAGATCGCCGCTCACGAAACCCGTTAAATCCCCTCTGACAGGGGAGCCACCGCCGCTAACAGCACTGAAGTATTCGCCCTGAATTTTGGCGCCGGTTACTGTCAACGACATTCTGGACCCAAGCTGATTTCTCCATTCACCGCCGAAAGCTGGTGTGACGGCCAATGCACTTCCAGCCTTACCCAACAACACTTCATGTTTCATGAGAGCCCCCCGTAAATTCAACCTCACAGAGACTATACATCAGTTGTTCAATTATACCAGAGATTGTCGCGCCGATACTTACGTTCGGTACATTTGATGCGCCGCCTCCAGGTCCGACGGCGGCCACTCGAGATGTCACGAACCGCTGGGGATCTCAACATTTAGCGGACTCGCCTGTTAACGGGATTGGATCGCGCGGCTACAGCACGTCGTGCGCCCAGTGGTTGGTTATTCGTGACTGTTCTCGCCAATGACGCTAGCTTGATTATGGCAGATGATATACGCTGCAGTCGATTAGGACGGAGGGATGATCACATGTCTAATAAGTCGCGCGAAAACGACGAGAGACAACAGCAGCAGCAGCAGCAACAGATCGAAGAGAAATCGATCTCTACCGGCTATCTCGATGACAAGCTATCGGCTGCAGGTAAGCCAACTCCGGGCGGCAAAGGCAAAAAGAATACTGCTTAGCCCATGGTGGATCCAGTAGCACAGTGGACGTGGGGCGATGCCCTTAGCATTGCGGCAAGTTTGGCGGCCATTATCGCGCTCCCATACGCAGCCTACCAAGTTCGTCAGGCGAAAATCAACGCCTCCGCCAGCGCGGCCGCTATGATTTTCTCGAACGTAAGAACGAGAATTGATGAAGTGGCAAAGCAGAAGGAGGAGGATCGCGGCCTCGATGAGGCCACTATCGCACTTCTCAATGAAATCGAACTATCGTGTGCTCTGTATCTCGATGGGCAATTCGGTGGAAACTCAGGCAAATTAGCCCGTGCGTTTTTAGAGGACATTCTCGGTTCCATTGAACGGAATTCGAGACTGCTTGATTGCGCACAGCGTGCCATACACAAGCCTGACACATTCGATTGCATCAGGAAGTTCTGCGCGAAACATAAAAAGAACTGGAAAGCATTGGAGTATGCCTGACTACGCCGGGAATCCGCATCCCCACTTGCGCACGTCTTGACGCCAAGCGTCGAATTGCTCCTCATCTTCGTTGTCATGGTCTTGGCGCTGACCGCTTCTTATCAACGGCACGGCGCCAGGCGGCCGGCGCAACCTCATTTGAGACACGGCTATCAATCGTTCGAGTTTCTCTAAAGCCATCCGACCTACCCCCGCGCCGTCGTCCGCTCAAACGCGCGATCGAGCCTCTCGTGGAGGCTGTCGATTCTGTTTCCTACGCCCTCGATGGCGCGAAGCAATTGAGCAGTCTGTTCTTGCATGCCCGCCTTGGTGGCGAAGGTCTCTGCGGCCTGCAATTTAAACCCGGCCAAGCCTTCGGCGACTTTATCAGCCTTGTCTTCCGCCGCCTTGATGCGTGTATCGTTGGCCTTCTCTACTTCCTTCACGCGGCTATCGATGCGCCACCAGATACCCCAGCCAGCACCGGCCACGGTCAGGAAGAAGAGAACGGCCTTCATGATTTCTTCAGGGGTCATTTGCGGACCGCCTTGCCAGCGGTCGGCTTGCCCAACAGGCCGGCATCACGATCGGCATAGAAGTCGCGGAGCGCCAAGTGGCGACGGACACACGACAGAAGACGTTCGCGGTCGGTAATCCAGAGTTTTTCAAGTCGCGCCTGTGTCAGCGTGTCTTCCGGCCAGTCGACAGGGCCGACGCACTTACCGAGCAAAACGCTATCCGGACGCGCCAATCTTGGCGGTGGAGGAACGACAACAAGCTTATCGTACCGACTTGATACGGCGCACGCTGGGAGCACCAAGCACAGGCTTGCCAGCATCAGGATCTTGGTCAGCCTCACGCTGTAGCTCCTCAATTTGATTACGAAGGGATTGGGTGATGGCGGCGTCGGCAGCAATGCGTGCGGCCTCGCGCTCTTTGGCTGCGTTGTTGGCAGCATCCTGGCGCTCAATCTCGGCGGCGCGGGCATCTGCGGCCTGCCTTTTCATCTCGGCGATTTCGACTGTGTACTTGGTTGCGGCCGCACCGTATCCGCGGTCATAAATGCCGTCGTAGACGGCGTATCCGGCCCATGCGAAGAGGGCTGCGGCTGCTGTGATGGCAATGGCCTTGACTAGAAATTTGTCCAGCCCCAAGAGTTTCGCAATCCACGTCATGTCAATTGATCCTCCGGAGTGGCTGGCTTGGTCACTGGCGGCTCGGTCGGGTAATAAGCACCCCCCGCCCCGCCCTGTGCGAGCGACTGCACGTAGGACCGCAGATCCAAGTGCCCTACCCCCAAATATGCGCCAGCAATGCCGAGCACGAAGGCGAAGCCGCTAGCCGCCACGTAGGACGCCTGCAGGTAGACGATGGCCAGATAGATCGCGCCCCATGCCAGCGCGACGTTGATGCCGACTAGCCATTTGGAAAAGCGGCGTTTGCTTCGTTTTACAGCCACGGTCATAGGCGTGCCGCCACAGCCGCACGCAGCAGATCGCCGCACGCCTTGGCGCCTTTCACTTCTGGCGCGAACGCCAGCCGCGTAAAGTCCCACTTGCCGCGCTGCTTGATGCCGAGGTTCCCCTGCACTTCGGCGTGGCTAAGCACTGTGCGCGGGCCAACGGGAATGCCGTAGACGCGGCACAGATCAGCAACAACCTCAGCCAGTTTGTCCCACTGCGCCTTGGTCATCGGCGACTTGCCGGGGTTGAACGGCGCTTCCGTCGCCAATGCCATGCAGCACAGCGACACGCCGATCGATCCCGAGTTACAATTCAGTGTATGAGCCGCGTACCCCTTCTTTGCGGGCGACTCGTTAAGCGCAATCGACGGCCGCCCGCGAACAACGTTGCCATCCGACTCAATCAGAATGTGGTAATGCTCGCGGTCGAAATCGGTCGTCGTGTGGCTGCCGGCCGTCCAGTGGCAGATAACGCGCTCCATCTTGGCGCGTGGAAGCCACTCCGCGGGCAGCGTAGTTGTGGTGGTCATGGGGATGTCCTTATTTGGTTACTCGAGCTTTTCGCCCTCGTCCTGGCCGCGGGCTTCACCGTCGCCACCGTTCGGGCGACGCTTTGCACGCTCTTCGGCTGCACGCTCTTCAAAACGCTTCTCGACGGCCGCAAGCTTCTGCTCGCGTTCGATATTCTTTTCGAGCCGGTCGAAGTCGACCATGATGGCGTCGTGGCGAGCTTCCAGCTCAGCAGAGCGCGCTTCGTCGGTGTTCTTTTTGATTTCGTCGAGTGCTTCGCGGGCCTGCGTTACAAGGCGGCCGCGCTTCTCCTGCATCTCAGAGAGATTCATGATGGTCTCCAAAAATATGGTAGTGGGGTTGAATGAATGGCAGGACGATCGTCCGGCCCTCCGGCTAAAGCCGGGTGGACTACGGGTTATCCCTGCCGGATGCCCCGAATTCGTTGTTCCATGGCGGCGCGCTTTTCAGATACACGCCGAGCCGCAGCGGCGGCATTCTCTTCTTTGCGACGCTCTTCGGATTTGGCTGCCTCGGCTTCTGCTCGAGCCGATTCAAGGGAGCGGAGTCCTATGCTGGTGCCGCCATAAGCCGGGTTCGTCACGATCGACACGTCGCTTATCGACACCTTCTTCAGGGTGCGCGTCGGCGGGTCTTTCGTGTCGTCCCACTCTTGCACGTCCGCGCGGAAGGCAAACGACATCTTATTCAGGTCACCACGCTTCATCTTTCCGACAATCGACTTTACGTCGGGATCTTCGGCGTCGAGGGTGGTCTCCATGTAAAGACCGCGAGCGTCCTCACGGAGCGTTAGCGTCCCCGAGCTAGTTCTGGCGAGCGGCAGACCATTGTGATTGATCAGAAAAACGACATCATCCCGACCAATAGCGTCCTTGAATGCTCCGCGTTCGATAACCTCCCGAAAGAAGCCACCGATGTCTGTGGTCTCCCCAAAGACGGCGGCGTATCCGCTGACTTTGATTCCCGCCTCATCAGCGCGAAATTCAGCTGGAATCCCGCCACGCGTTTCTAAGTCAGTAGTGCTCGTCATGCGGCGTCAGCCTCGTCATCAGGTGTATTGTCGTTGGCTGGATCTGTCGGCGGCGTTTTTTCACCAGCCGCATTCTGCTGGCCGTAGGTGGCTGTTCCAAGTGGTGCCGTTGCGCCCTGCAGGAACAAGTCATCGCCGTGCGGCATAGCGGGTCGGTTATCGAGCGCGCGCGCCTCGTTTGGCGTCAACAGTGCGTTCTGCACAGCCTGTGCCAGACCATTCATGCGAGAGACAAAGTCGCCGCGCATAAGGCCGTCGAGAACATGCGAAATGTAGCGTGAGCCGCTGTTGCGGCCGAAGAACTTGAGGTTCAATTCGTCCTCGAGCGCCTTTGCCCACTGGCTGATCAGGTGCTGCACGAGCAACAGATTTTGCTGCTCTGTGTTGGCCATGGTGCCGTGCGTAAGATCCTGAAGGAACACAGGCGGAATCTGGTAAGTGCGGGCGATTTCTTCTATGGAAAAGCGTCGAGCCTCGACCATCTGCCCCTTGGCAGGATCCATGCCGACGGGCTTTAGCTCGTTGCCAGGCGGAATCGGAAAAATCTGGCTGCTGCTCGATTTGGCAGCACCGATCGCGCGTTTAATATCCTCGTGCGCGCGCTTCAGCGCATCCGGCCCCTAGGGCAGCGGTCCAACCAGCGCAAGGGGAGGTACGCCACCGCCTGCGAAGAAGTTCGAACCGTAGTCATTCATGGCGAGCGCAAGCTGAATAGCTTTCGATGCCATGTTGATCGGGCCGTAGTGCTTTAGCCCACAGCTGCGACGCATAAACGGAATGTCGATGACGTCGGCCGCGTCATATTCCTTGTTTTCAAACTTATAGACGACCTTCAGGCCAACACGCTGGATTGTCGTTTTTGCTGGATCCATTGGCCACAAGGAGTCAATTCCTTGCGGAGTCCGTTCGATGTAGGCCAGGCCGCGGCCGCCGGTGAAAACCTGCTGCCAGAACCATGCCCAAAAGCCGAACGAGCCCATCGCGTCGTTGGGCGCGGCGTTGACGACCGTCTCCAACTTGCCGCCGATGCGCTTGGCGCCACCCTTGCCGTCACGATAGGCGTGCCGAGGCAGCGCAGCCAGTGTGCGCGAAAGGAAGGCCACTGCCGCCCATACTGCCGGCACGCTAAGCGCGCTGTCGATCGTGACTGCGGGTAGATTCGCCGATTGCACACCGAAGAAAGCCAGGAAGTTCTCAGAGCTCACCGGGACAGTCGGGTTTTCGATGTTTGAGCGCGATTCAGGCTCATTTCTTTGGCTAAATGGCCACATTAAAAAGCTCCCAAATCAGCAAGTGAAAAGTTCGGATCGTCCCATGCGGAGGTCGCTGGTGGCGTCGAACCCGGTAGGCCGTCAGCGGCCGCTCCTGTGCTCATGGCGATCGTCACCATGCCATCAATACGTCCGCGCGAGCGCTTCTTGTCGAAGGCCCTGTTACCTTGCCGTCGGCATCAACCAAAGCGTTGCCTGCGCACATGTACGTCACAGGCGACGCGTCGATCGTGATCGACTTTTCAAGGATCTTGTCTTCGAGACGCTCGATTGACCGGGGCATGCAAAGCGCGCGATCCTCGAACAGGACACGCTTACCCTGCCCGTGAGCAACCAGCTTGAGCCCGACGCCCTCTGGTTTGTCCGGACCTTCGTACTTCCAAACAGGGAAGCCAATTTGCTCGCATGCGCCGATAAAGTCGGCGATGCCGGCGGGATCGAATGCAAGGAACTGCACATCGTGTGCTGCGCAGAGCTCTTTGATTTCTGCGGCAACGAACGTCTTATCGATAACGGCGCCTGACACGGCGGTGAGATCGACGTTTGGATCTTCCGACCACTCCACGTACTTGGCGTTATCGGCCAGTGCGCGTTGGGCAAGGCCCTCTTTCGTAGTCCAGTACCAGGTCTTCGCATAAAGATGCCCGACCTCGTCAACCCAAACCGCCGTCAGGGCGGTAAGGTCATTTTTGTCGGACAGATCGAGAGATAGCCAGCATTTCCTGCCCTTCTGCTCTGCCACAGAGACAGGCTTTTGAACGGCAGCCCAGGCATCCTCCGAAATCCAGAAATCGGCAGCGCCGATCGGAATTCCGAAGTAGAGGCGCTTGACCGAAAACGCCGTCGACAGCAGAACACGCGCCGTGTTCACTTCGCCGCGGATGTTCTCGACCGGAAATGTAACGCCCAATGCGGGCAGCGATTTCTGCCAAATGGCCTCATTATCAAAGACCGTCTCTCGATCGGCTTTATCCACTCGTGCGATGAAGGCGAATGCCTCATCGTCACCGATCTCGCCGGTGACAACTTTCTGGTAGAACTCGCTGTACTCGGTGCCAACAATCTGCGTCGACGCCGGCGTATTGGTGCCTAACAGCATGAGCGCATCGCCTGGCATTTTGCCGAGGGCGCGTTTCCATGTCTCGATCGACGAGTTGTCCCGAAACTCATGGATTTCGTCGGCGGCAACCATGATCGGGCGCGGGCCACTGATGGCTTGTCCGTTCGCAAGCGACTGGAATTTGCCGCCGACTTCCGGAAATTCGATCTTCCAGGCGTTGTCGCCCTCGCCGCGAATAATGACTTCGCCGCGGGAAACAAGTGTGTCTTCGTCGTCCTCTTCACCGCCTGGAATAGGCGCACGGCACATGGCCACTGCGTCTTTGAACAATACGTTTGCGGTCGCGCGATCCTGGCCTATTGAATAGACTTCAGCGCGCTTCACGCCGTACCAGCCACCCATATAGAGGCCCATAGCGGCCATCCACGGGGACTTCGCCTGTCCCTTGCCCGTCTCCACCCATGCCGAGCGAAAGCGCATGCGACCACTGTCACGGCGCCACCCGAAGAGGCTGCCGGTGCAGAATGAATGCCACGGAAGAAGATTAAACGGTTTGCCCTCAGCGGCACCCGCCGTTATCGACAAAACAGCCGGAGCGAAGTTGATAGCGCGCGCGGCGAGTTCGGGACGCCAGACGAGGCCCCGTTTTCCGCCGTCCCTCAGATCCCGAAGATGCCGCTCCGCTGCCGCGATGTGATGTTCGCCGGCAATAATCCTGCCGGCAACAACATCGGTCGCGTATTGCGTTGTTGGATCAGTCGCCCTTGGGCTTGAGGTACGCGTCGGCCGCTCTGCTTTTCTTCTTGCCACGCACCACCTTCGTCGTCTTACCGCGGCTTACCGGATCCAGCCCGAGCTTGGACTCGAGCACGACGATCCGGGCATCAGCTTGCTGCATCGCGCTCCAGTACGGATTCCACTGGCCAATTTTCGCTCGCTTGCTGGAAAGGAGCGCACCGTGTTCGGCCACATGCTTTGCGGCTTTGCGATACTGCACTCGGAATTCAACTAGACGGACAACGGTATGCCCGTTGGCGTCAGCAATGGTACCGGCTGCCGAAAGATCCGACATGACCGCTTGCCATTGCCGACTAGCTTCTTCGGCATCACTGTGATCGACGTAGCTCGATGCCCAATCTGGCTCATGCTGGATAAGGGATTCGCTATCGTTCACGTTCATCCCCTACGGGGATGGCGAACATCCCCCTACTTCAAAATTAGTCGCAGTGCGTACGCAGGTGGGACACGGGTTCGCTGGCCCGACGGCCAGACCTCGCGATCCACCCCCTCTTTCATCGGTTCCAAGGATGGGCCGGGTCGAGCGGACGGCCATCGACGTCGCATCCGATCACGTGTCCGCGCTTCTCCTCGCGCTGGATCAGGCCGTCGTGATGCGGCTGGCAAACGCTCTCGTGATTGTTCGGGTCGATGAACAAAGCCCAGTCTCCCTTGAAGGGAATGCGATGGTTCACGACGGTCGCCTCTGTCACGATCTCTGATTGAAGACATCGCTCGCACAATGGCTGCTTGGCTCGCTGCGTGTCGCGCGCGATCTTCCAGGCCTTCAGCTGATACCATCGCCGGTACTGCTTCGCATCGACTGAGCGGGCGATTGATTTGGTTGAAGTCATTCGCGGATACGTTGATTGCGATTTATTTGTGCCGTATCAGAAGACTGATCGAATAAACTGAGGGGCAATAATGAATTCGGCACAATTTGCGTCTGAAGGAACGCAGACCATTGCATCGCTAGGTACTCCTCTCCTTGCGGCGGCCCTTACCCAATTCATTACAATCCTTCTTTGGCTTGCAAAGGAGCTCCGATCCGACCGCGAGGCCAGGGCCAAATCAAAAGCAGAAAAAGAAAAATTCCTCCGCGCATTGTATGCTGAAATTGATTTCAACACCCGCGATATGGAATTTTTCATCAGTTATTCGGCCAGTATCGTTGAGGTCACAAAGAAGATAAGAAATAATGCCGATTTTATACCGCACATCACCGATGCCCGTCATAAGGAAGTTTACAAAACCCAGATCAACCTACTTCACCACACAGGTGACGAGTACATCGCTGACGTTGTCACATTTTATGGCATAATGGATAAGATCGGCACAGAAATCCAAGCCGTATATCTTCCAAGCTACAGAACAATTTCTGCGGACGGACGAGCGTCAGTGGTTGATGATATCGTGGAGTTCGCTTTTGAGTGCTGCGCGATCGGGCAATCCATCTTAGCTGAGATGGAAAGGACCTATCCAGAGTATCGACTTCGCCGGAAAATGCGAAAGGCGCCAGAGGATCAATCTAGCGCCCAGTTAAACGTCAGGATGGAGACCTTAGCGTCAGATCTTGATAGGGCCAGGGCCGCGCATATCGTTGACTCCTAGTGGTTGGTTGGGATCAACATCTGTTATGTACGAGTGTTTGTCAACAATTAGCGGAAGGATTTCCGCGACAAACTCTTCTTTTGGTAGCGCATCGAATCCTTGTCCACTCGCTGAATTCCTACAAATGATGCGGGAATTCCTCAGATTCAAGGATTCAATACAAATATATCAAAAGCGGCCGCTCGACACCGCGTTAGCAGTGGAGCAGCCGCAGATCGCCCGTCGCCAGAGGAGGAGTGGCGCCAGGCAATGGGGAAACGACAAAATCGCGCCCACATTGTTATTTTAATTGCTTCTAAATTAGACTTTAGTAGTGTTCTCCCATTAGGGGTGGGAGGATTTCTATGAAACGCATTGAGCCGGCAATTGCAGACTCGAATATGGCAACAAAGGTCTGGTCGGTGACGGAGTTCTGCTCGCGACATCGATTGGACGATGAAGAAGAAACGAGGCTACTCCGGTTATTCGGTCCGTTCGCGACCGCGTGCGAACTCATGTACAACGCCAAACGTGCGCCGAAGTTTAGATAGTTACCCAAGGCTCGCACGCGGCCTCGGGTCCGTCGCAATTATCTGTGCGCCCGGAAGGTTTTGGGATGGTGTCAATTCACCATCCCTTCGCCTAGGTAGGGTTTTCACTTGCAAGAAACTTCCCGCTTCTAGTCCGCCGCCGCATATTCAGCCAGTTCCATCGCCTTCATGAAATTGTCGTTGGCGGCTCGCAGAAGGCGTCGCCCTGCGTCGATGGCATGCCGACCACGATAGCCGCGCTTCTCTCCGAGCTCGCTCAGGCTCTTAGCGCTCATTGCTTCCGTCAGCAGGCGGACATGCTTATCTTGCATGCTGTCGAGCCCACGCTGGAAGGTCTCGCGGTTCTCTTTCTCGGTATATATGTCCTGCCACGCCTGAGAGCCGCTTTCGCCTTTCTTGCCTTTTCGACCACCTAGGAAAAGCTGCCGAAGGTTGGTCGGCCCGGAAGGGAACAGCTCAGCGGCCTGATCGGATATCTCGACGCCATCGATCGTTGGAAGATCGCCCAAATCCGCCGCTGTTGCGGTCACTGGTGCTGCTGCCCAAGGTTCAAGCGCCGTGCGAAGTTCGCCCACTGACGTCAGCGAGCCGTCCCACGCCAGATCGATGACCACGCTGATGGGCTCGGGTGAGCGGCCGCGCTCTAACTTCTTCCGATTCGGCCAATTCAACGAGCCCGGAATGCGCCAAACGTGGGCGACGTCAGCTGTGCCATGGTCACTGCCTGTTGCCCGCTTCAGCGCTGCGGCCAGCGGCTTCGCCTCGGCAGCCGCGACTGCTCGGTCGAAGAGAATGAACGGTTGAAAGTTTCCGGTCGACGTTTCGAGAACCACATTCGGTTCGACCGGCATTTCGCCCGCCTTGCCGGTATCTGCGTCGAGGTCGACAACGAGGCCGAGAACCGCGACGATATCGGTCTCCTTACCACGTGAACCGCGGGCCAAGCCCTTTCGCATCACCTGCAGACCGGTGAAAACGTTGGCGTTCGGAGTGAACGCATGTGCCATGATCGCGTCGACCATTCCATCGATGTCGCCGATGGCATGATGGTTCACGGAGCCGGGGGCGTCAGTATCCCCGGTCGGGTTGGCGTAATACGCGGAGGTCACAAGCACGCCGTCGACGCCCGCGGCAAGTCCATGCAGCATTTCAACGTGGGTGCGGATTGCCAGTTCATCGAAGGCAGCGGCAGGTGCTGGTTTAAGCTTCGGAATTGGTGCCATTGGCGGTATCATGCCCTTCAAATTTAGCGGTTGCAGCTTTGGTGATTTCGGCGGCTAGCTGGGCAGAGAATGTCGCCAGGCGGCGACCTCCATTGCCGTTCGGGGCGTAAACGATCCGTCGCCTGTCCGGCGCTTGCAGCAGGCGGAGGCCATAGAGCCGGACCTCGTCTGAAAGCTCCAGGTCGAACGTAGCGACAAGCTTCATCGATCCGCCGCCAGGATCGGCGGAGGGGGTGAGGGAGAGGATTTTCATCTGTTAGGCTGCCTTTGCAGCACGAAAGTCGAGCGATCCGCCCGGCAACTCCTTGAAGCTCGCCACGCGTCCGACGAGGAGGTCGGCGTCCTCGATAACCGTGATGTCGAGAGCCTTACAAAGGCGCGAGAAGACCCATTGTCCGTCGCTCTGCCGGTCTTTGCTCTTGCTCTGCAGAACGATATCGAACGTAATCGTCTGGCTGTCGCGAAGTCGTGTTGTCGCCAACTTCAAAACGTCTTCACCGTCAACGGCACATACCTCCGTGCCAAAGATGCGAAAGCTGCTTTGCGCTATATCAGCAGCGTCACGCGCGAACTTCTCACAAATGGCGGCCTGTACAAAGGAAGCTGTCCGGTGGTCGGCGCAGAAGACATCGCCCGTCACACGTCTACATTTTGATGAAGCGACCTGCAGGCCGACGTTCTCAATAAACTGCAGGCGCCTAGGCTGATTGTCATTGGAAACGACGATCTCGGGAGAAAGGACCGGCGACCCGTCCAGAAAATATGCGGTGTCACGGTGATGGTCGATGGATAGGGCATAGCCCCGTACGCGCTTGGACGAAGTCAAATAATCCTCCTCGCCGGCGGGCAGCCGGTCGGCAAAATGTTGATGAGGTTGATGCTAGTTATTGTCGGGATGAGCCGACGAATGTCCAGAAAATGGCCGATGTTGGTTACGCGGTCGCCCTCGCGCGAGCGTTATCGTTGGCAAAATCGTAAATCGCCGTTCGACGCATGCCGGCCAGCCAGGCGTCGAGGTCGGATCGGAGATACCGGACACTGCCACCGATCTTCAAATAAATCGGACCCGTTCCAAACATCCGAGTTTTGTTGAGCCAGCTTTCCGATTTACGGATGTAGGCGGCCGCTTCATTAGTTGTGAATTTTTCGCTTGACATACTTTCTCCCTAAGTTTTACAAATTGACACTGAGATTAAAATCTCGCTAGGCGCTCGCGATCGACGCAATCACTGAAATAAGGTTTGAATTTACAAATTTGTCAATGAGCGGTTCTCATTTGCCGACCATGGCTGTTTCTGCGCTTTCGTAGCAGCGCGTGCTCATCTCAGAAAATTCGGTACGACAGGAAGTACGACACGCCCCAGCTTGGCCCTTATTTCAGGCCCGGTCCGTCCAGTCGATCATAGGTGCAACGGCGAAGACGGGGCCATTGGAATAATGCCCCTTGCCGTCCGCCACAGACATCTTGCCTTGCGTCATGATAACTCAATCTCGTTTCGCTGCGCCCCGCTGGTCCGAACCGGCGCATGGAGAGCTCAGCTCACGCGGGACGAGGGCTTATACAGAAGAAACAGGTCCAAGGCCAGCTCGCGTCATCGCTGCATCGCTTAAGCCGCAATGAGCAGTAGCACGTAGGCGATGACGGTCACCATCAGCCCGCGGAAAGCGAACGTCACGCAGCGGTATATGCCGCGCGCGATGGCCGACAGGATGTCGGCATTGTTGAGATATTCGTTGAAGAGATAGACCTCGTCCCGGCGCTGCGCGGCATCCCAGAAGCGATGGCGGTGCTTGCCCCAGGAACCCCAGAAAAGCGAGGTCGACTTGTTCACGTGGCGCGGCAGCACCACGAGGATGGCCGATATGATCGAAAACACCGAGGCTGCGGCAAGCAAGCCTGAGAAAAGCATACTTTGTGGGGAACCTTCAACTCCGATGCACGTCCTCTACAGTGGGCAGCGTGCAGCAGAGCCATATTGGTGCGCATACCCCCCGGCAAACCCCGTTAGGCGAAGAACGCGTTAGCCGGGCGGGGAAGGCCAAAATGTTCGCGAAGCGTCGTTCCCTCGTAATCGTTGCGGAAAAGGCCACGCCGTTGCAATTCCGGAACAAGCCGCTGCGTTACATCGTCCAGACCTTGGGGTAGATAGGGAAAGACGACTGTAAAGCCGTCCGATGCTTCCTCCGAAAGCCAGGCCTCCATTTCATCGGCAATGGTTTGCGGCGTCCCCACGAAAGCAAGTCCGGCATAGCCGCCGTAGCGCTGTGCGAGCTGGCGAACCGTCAGTTTCTCTTCCTGCGCCAAGCGCACGGCCTGGGCGCGTCCGGTTTTGCTGGCATTGGTTTCCGGAATTTCCGGCAAGGGCTGATCGGGATCGAAACCCGATGCATCATGCCCTAGCGCGATTGACAGTGAAGCGATCGCACTGTCGTAGTGTACAAGGCTGTCGAGCTTGGCGCGTTTGGCTTTCGCCTCCTCGACCGTGTCGCCGATCACGATGAGTGCAGCCGGCAAGATCTTCAAATGCTCGGGCTTGCGACCGAACGCTGGCATTCGCCTCTTGATGTCCGCATAAAGCATTTTGGCGGCGGCAAGATCGCGCGGTGAACAGAAGACGAGCTCCGCGGTTTCGGCGGCAAGCTGGCGACCGGGCTCCGATTGCCCCGCCTGTACGATCACCGGCCAGCCCTGGACAGGCCGGGCAATGTTAAGTGGGCCACGCACGCTGAGTTCTTTACCCTTGTGATCGAGCACGTGCATCTTCGCCGCGTCGAAGAAAATGCCGCTTTGCTGGTCGCGGATGAAGGCATCGTCCGCAAAACTGTCCCAGAGGCCGGTGACGACCTCGTAGAATTCGCGCGCCCGCGCATATCGCTCGCCATGTTCGACATGCTCGTCCAGGCCGAAATTCCGGGCGGAATCGGGATTGGACGTGGTGACGATATTCCAGGCGGCGCGTCCGTTACTGATATGATCCAGCGAGGCGAAGCGGCGGGCGACATGATACGGCTCGTCGAACGTGGTCGAAGCTGTGGCGGCAAGGCCGATCTTTTCCGTGACCGAGGCAAGCGCCGAAAGCAGCGTGAAGGGCTCGAACGACGTGACCGTATGACTGCGGACAAGCGCGTCGATCGGCATGTTCAACACGGCCAGATGGTCGGCCATGAAGAAGGCATCGAACTTCGCCTCCTCGAGCTTTTGGATGAACGACCTGATATGGCCGAAATTGAAATTCGCGTCCGGGTAAGATTCGGGATAACGCCACGCTCCCGTGTGCAGGCTGACCGGACGCATGAAGGCTGTAAGATGCAGGGATTTTGCCATGAAGCGGGCTCTCGCAGATATCGTTAGCTCTAAAGGTATGTATGCATCCGCTCGGCGCTAAGGAACGCCGTTGCATCAATGGCAGCGGAAATGAAAAAATTGTCTTGAGAAGAGCTTGGCGGCATCATCGCTCCGGCGGCTGCTAAGACCAGCAGTTTGAGGCTGCAAGCTTCGTCTTCGCCGCAGCGCGTTCTCAGATCCCTTGAAGCTCCCGTGCACAATGGTCGCGGCAAAACAGCAAATCACCAAACTATTTTCTATAAATTCAGCAGAAAAAGAACGACCAGTCTTTCTTGGTGGCGCACTGTTCCCTTAGGCTTCCTGACATGCGGTAGCAAATGGTTTTTGTATCCGCCCGCCTTTGCATGTGGCCTTTAGGAGACCAATGATTATTCCAAGCCTCGTATCCGAACCATCCGTTGGGATCACTCCAGCGGTGCCGGCCATTGGTTCCCCATCGGCTCGGTCGAGAATATCGCCGATCAGTTGCAGGATCGGTGCGAGCGGGGCGCACCGATTGATTCAATTTCCTGGCCTTCACCCTGAAATACGGCCTTTCCGCAGTGACAGATCACCTGATCCCCGAACTGCAGCGGCGCGGGATATTTCCACCATGACTACCAGCACGAGACCCTCAGGCAGAATCTGTGTGTGTGTGAGGCAGGACAGGACGAGGAAAAACAGATGACTCGCTATGTTATCATCGGGGCCGGCGCGGTCGGCGCGAGCCTCGCTGCGCAGTTCGAGCAATCCGGCATCAAATATGCTTTGGTCGGCCGCGGAGCGCAGATTAGCCACATCAGGAAACACGGCCTGAGCTACCAGCGCCCTTCGGGTACGCGGCAGATCAATCTGAACGCCTTCGATCTAGCCGATCCACCCGAATTGACGCCGGACGATATCCTGTTGCTGACGGTGAAGTCGCAGGATGCGGCCGGCGCCCTCGCCTTCTGGTCCTGGCGAAACGTATCGAACTCCACAGGTGCGGCGGCGACAAGCCTTCCGGTGGTAACTTTCCAAAATGGGCTTGCAACGGAAGCGGCTGCGCTCAGGACCTTTACCCATGTCTATGGGGCAAGTATCCTGACGCCGGCACGGTTTACCGAGACGGGCAAGGTCGTTGTGGGCGGAGATCCGCAGGTTGGCGTGGTCACGGTCGGGCGCTTTCCATTTGGGCGTGACGAAACGGGCGACCGGATTGCGGCAGACCTGAACCATGCGGGCTATCTCGTAGAGGCAAGCGCCGAGATCCGTCGCTGGAAATCGGCCAAGCTCCTTCACAACGTGCGAAATGTCCTGGAACTGTTCGATGGGGCCGCCGATCTGCGGGGTGCGATCGGGGAGGCTCTCGTGGATGAGGCGCGACGCGCTCTTCAGGCTGCTGGGTACACACTTGCATTGCCGTCTGAGCGGACCGTCGATATTTCGGATTGGCGCACGGCGCAAAACAGCGGCATCCATCCGGGCCAGCAATCGACCTGGCAAAGTTTTACGCGCGGTGCGTCGAGCGAGGTCGATTTTCTAAACGGCGAGATCGTCTTGCTTGGTCGTCTCCATGGCACATCGACACCTTACAATGCGGCTGTTCAGGTGCTTGCAGGGAGATTGGCACATCAAGGCGACTTCTCGAGCGCGCTGCCGCTTGACGCGATCCTGCCACTGGTCGACAAATCCCATCAGGCGAGACAGACCGGTCTCGCTGCAGCGAGGTGAGCGGCAGTCTGCCGATCCCATGACGATGACACAACGAACCTGAAGAGCCCCATGAGAGAAGCCATAGCAGACCAGATCCTCACCGCCGCCAGCGCGCTTTTTTATCGCGAAGGCATCCGGGCGGTCGGCATAGATCGCATCATAGAGGAAGCGAATGTTGCCAAGGCAACCCTGTACCGTCATTTCCCGTCGAAGGACCATCTCGTTGCAGCCTATCTCCAGGCTCGTCACGATCGGGTTATCCGTTCGCTGCAGGAAGTGTTGGATGCAGCCGGGCCTCCAAGGGATCAGATCAAACTGATCTTCGAGCGCCTGCACGAAAAGGCCGATAGCCCCGAGTTTCGGGGCTGCGCTTTTGCTCTTGCGGTCGCCGAGCACGGCGATTCCGAACGTGTTGTGTCCGTCGCGCGAACCCATAAGGCGATGGTGAGGGACATATTTGCCGCCATCATGGCGAGAGCAAGTGACACCCCGGACCAAGCAGTGGCGCATCTTTCCCTTCTCTATGAAGGAGCACTCGCCACGGTGGCGGTTGGACGCGATCCGCGCGCCGTTCTCGTTGCCCGCGATTGCGCACTTTCCGTCTTCGATACGGCAGTCTCCACCGATCAGCCCTCCTGAAAGCAGCAGACCATGACAAAGACCATCGATTATTTCTTCGGCATCGGCTCGCCCTGGGCCTTCATCGGCCTGGAGCCCTTCGCGGCACTGGCGAGCGAGCATGGCGCCATGATCCGCCCCTATGTCATTCCCCTGATTGAGGACAATGGCGGTATCTACTCGCGCAATCGGCCGGAAGCGCGCCGGGCCTACTGGACGAAGGACCTGAAACGCTGGGCGGCACTGCGGGGAAAGGTGCTTAACTTCGACAACCGCGCCGCCCTTTCAGATCCGACACCGGCCGGCTTCATGGTCATCGCCGCCATCGAGGCAGGCAAAGATTGGCTCAAGCTGACGAAAGCGCTTCAGGAAGCCTTCTGGACGCGCGGCGAGGATATCGGCAACGCCGAGATCCGCAGGGCGATTGCTGACGCTGCGGGCTTTGACGGTGCTGCATTGAATGAGCAGGGCCAGAGCGACGCTGTGCAGGCGATCCGGAAAGCCAACTACGAGACCGCCAAGACCGCCGGCGTGTTTGGCCTTCCGACCTTCGGTTACGAGGATGAACTCTACTGGGGACAGGACAGCCTGCCTTTCCTGGAAAAACATCTCAAAGGCGAAAAACTGGTCGCCTGATTTCTTCGCCAACGGCTGCACGCGACGCAGTTTGCGGCCTACCAGACATATCTCCGGAGTTCTCCATGTCTCTTTCCCTGCCGGGTTCCCTCGTCTCCACCGAATGGCTGGCGGCGCATCTCGACCATCCAGACCTTGTTATTCTCGACGGGTCCTTCAAGCTACCGGGCGTCACGCCTGTCGCTGCCGAGGATTTTGCGGCGCGTCATATCCCCAACGCGCGCTTCTTCGATATCGATGACATTGCCGATCACGAGACTTCGCTACCGCACATGCTGCCCTCTGCCGATGCCTTCGAGCGTTATGCCTCCAACCTCGGCATCTCGAACGACTGCACCGTCGTAGTCTATGATACGCTCGGCCTGATGTCGGCCGGTCGCGTCTGGTGGACATTGCGCACCTTCGGTCACGACAAGGTCGCAGTGCTCGACGGCGGCTTGAGGAAATGGTTGGCGGACGGTTGCCCGGTCACCAATCAGGTTACGCCGGCACGCATGGGCGATTTCCACGCGAGCTTCCATCCTGACGCCGTGCGTTCCAAGGCTCAGGTCCTCGGCAATCTCCATAGCCGGGCCGAGCAGGTCATCGACGCACGGTCCGCCGCCCGCTTCACGGCAGACGAGAAGGAAGCGCGTCCGGGACTGCGCTCCGGCCATATTCCGGGTAGCCTCAACCTTCCCTTCAACGCGCTGACCAATTCCCAGACGGGCGAATTGCTGGATGTCGCCAGCATCGCGAAGGCGTTCGAGACGGCAGGCCTCGATTTCTCAAAGCCCGTTATCGCAAGCTGCGGTTCCGGCGTAACCGCCGCGGCACTCGCCTTCGGTCTTCATCTCGCTGGCAAGGACGACGTCGCGATCTATGACGGCGCCTGGACCGAATGGGGCCAGCCGGGCGACACGCCTGTCGATACGGGTCCGGCTTCAAGCGGGGACGGCAAGTGAGCGTGCTGTCGGCTTCCCTTTCCGAAACGCTGCGCAATCGTTTCGCAGATCGCTTCTCGACATCGCAGGCGCTGCGAGAACAGCATGGCCGTGGTGAATCCCATCACACGCCGGCGGTCCCGGATGCGGTCGTCTTTGCCGAAACCACCGAGGAAGTTTCCGAGATCGTTCGCCTAAGCGCAGCCGAGAACGTGCCGGTCATCGCGTTCGGCGCCGGCACCTCCCTCGAAGGCCACCTGACAGCGGTGCGCGGCGGCATATCGATCGACTTATCGCGCATGTCGCAGATCATGCGCGTCAGCCCGGAGGATCTGGATTGCGCGGTCCAGGCGGGTGTGACGCGTGAGCAGTTGAATACCCACCTGCGCGACATCGGCCTGTTTTTCCCGATCGATCCGGGTGCCAATGCCTCGATCGGCGGGATGGCGTCGACGCGCGCATCGGGCACGAATGCCGTCCGCTACGGCACCATGAACGGAAACGTGCTGGGGCTGACGGTCGTGTTGCCGAACGGTAACATAATCCGCACCGGCGGCCGGGCACGCAAATCGTCGGCGGGATATGACCTGACTAGGCTCTTCGTCGGCTCGGAAGGCACGCTCGGCATCATTACCGAAGTGACGCTGCGGCTCTACGGCATCCCGGAAACGATCTCAGCCGCGCTCTGCTCGTTCGAAAGCGTCGAGCAGGCAGTCGCGGCTGCCATCGCGGTCGTCCAGCTCGGCATTCCAGTCGCCCGCATGGAACTGATGGACCGAGGCCTGATCAAGGCCGTCAACGCCTATTCGAACCTCTCCCTGAAAATCAAGGACACGCTGGCCTTCGAGTTTCATGGCTCGCCGGCCGGCGTGCAGGAACAGGTCGAGATGGTCGCCACGATTGTGGAAGAGAACGGCGGCAGGGATTTCGAGTGCGCCAACGCACCGGAGGACCGCAACCGGCTGTGGAAGGCGCGCCACAATGCGTTTTACGCCATCGTGTCGCAGCGCCCGCACGCCAAGGGCTGGTCATCCGATGTCTGCGTGCCGGTCTCGCGATTGAGCAGCTGCATTCTCAAGTCCCGAGAACTGCTGCGTACCTGCAGCGTGCCCGCCGCCATTCTCGGCCATGTCGGCGACGGCAACTATCACGTCGTCTTCGCCGTCGATCCAACGAACCAGCTAGAACTCGACGAGGTTGCCGCCATCAACAAGAAGATGGTCGAATACGCGATTTCGGTCGGTGGCACCTCGACTGGCGAACATGGCGTGGGCACGGGCAAGATCGAATACCTGCGTCAGGAACACGGCGACGCCGTGGATCTCATGGCCGTCATTAAGAATGCCATCGACCCTGCCGGCATCATGAACCCGGGGAAGATCCTGCCGAGCTAGGCTTCGTCAGGCTCTTGTGAAAACGCATCGATCGCCGAGGAAGCTATTAGATGAATCCGTTCAAGACCCACAGTTCCCATTGGGGAGCGTTTTCGGGCCGGTGTGAAAATAGCAAGCTCGAGATCCAGCCTCATCCGGGCGATCCGCATCCGTCCCCCTTGCTGGGAAATCTTCCAGCGATTGCGGATAGCCAGGTTCGTGTCAGGCGTCCGGCGATCAGGCGCGGCTGGCTCGAAGGCACACCTGGTCACGCGCACAAACGCGGAGCTGACAACTATCTCGAGGTCAGTTGGCCCGAGGCAGAGGACCTCGTCGCGAAAGAGCTTCAGCGTGTTTACGGAGACTTCGGCCCTCGCGCCGTGTTCGGCGGGTCCTACGGCTGGTCGAGCGCCGGACGGTTCCATCATGCACAAAGCCAAATCCATCGCTTCTTGAACGTGCTGGGTGGATATGTACGATCCGTCAACACCTACAGTTCCGGCGCAGCAATGGTCATCATCCCGCATATCTTGGGACCATATGACCATTTCGATCGCAAGAGCGTCACCTGGGATGCCATAGAGCGCAGCAGCGAACTGGTTGTCGCCTTCGGCGGGATGGCAATCAAGAATGCGGACGTGCATGGCGGAGGCATCAGTGCGCATATCGTGCGGCAGAAACTGAACGGCGCAAGTGCCCGCGGCACCCGCTTCATGCTCGTCAGCCCGCTGAAAGACGATTTTCCCGCTGAGGTGAATGCGGAATGGCTTGCGATCATCCCAGGCACCGACGTGGCGCTGATGCTTGGTCTCGCGCATGTACTCGTCAGTGAGGGGCTGCATGACCGCGGGTTCCTGGATCGTCATACGGTCGGCTACGAACGTTTCGAGGATTATCTGTTCGGCCGCACTGATGGAATGCAGAAGAGTCCTGAATGGGCTTCTGAAATCTGTGGCATCGGCGTAGATATCATCAAAGGCCTAGCGCGCGCGATGGCGGGTGCCAGGACGCTGATCACCGTCAGCCATTCCCTCCAGAGGGCCGATTATGGCGAGCAGCCGGTCTGGATGGGCATCGTGCTCGCCGCAATGCTCGGGCAGATCGGACTGGATGGCGGTGGCTACTCCTACTCTCTTGGCGCACTGGGTAACATCGGCAAGCTTCAATTGGCGGTGCCGCTGCCGACGCTCGGTCAATTCCAGAATCCCGTGACGGACTTTATCCCCGTCGCGCGTGTCGCTGACATGCTCCTCAGTCCTGCGGAGGAATTTCACTACAACGGCCAAGCTTTGCGTTATCCCGACATCCGCCTCGTCTATTGGGCAGGCGGCAACCCGTTTCATCATCATCAGGATCTCAACAAGCTGCGGGCTGCTTTCAAGCGCCCCGAGACAATTATCGTACACGAGACAGCCTGGACGTCGTCCGCCCGTCACGCGGATATCGTGCTGCCTGCGACGACGACACTCGAACGTGACGATATCGGCGCGGCAGATCGCGACGAACTCATGATCGCTATGAAGAAGCTGATCGAGCCGATCGGCGAAGCGCGGGACGATTACGAGATTTTTGCTGCGATCGCCCGCCGTCTCGGGAAATACGAAGAATTTACTGAGAACCGGACCAGCCGGGAATGGCTTGCCTTCCTGTTCGAGACGACACACAAGGCGCTCGCAGGCGGGAGCCATTACGCGCCCGATTTCGAAGAGTTTTGGAACAAAGGCGAGCTCCGCCTGCCGCTCAAGTCTGACGATGGTGGACCGGCGCGCTCCTTCCGGCAGGACCCGTCCGCGTATCCGCTGCAGACGCCATCGGGAAGGATCGAAATCTTTTCGCAGACGATCGATGGCTTTGGCTACGATGACTGCGGTGGCCATCCACAGTGGCATCCCGCTAGGCCAGAGCCAGAAACAGACGAGAACCGTTACCCGCTGCATCTGGTCTGCAACCAACCGTATCAGCGCCTGCATAGCCAGCTGGACTATGGCCAATTCAGCCGCTCGACCAAGATCAAGGACCGGGAGCCGGTTCGTATCAACCCCGTTGATGCGGCCAAGCGCGACATCTTGGAGGGCGATATCGTGCGTCTCTTCAACGCGCGAGGCAGTTGCCTTGCTGCAGCTGTGTTGAGTGAAGACGTTCGAAGGGGCGTGATGCAGCTTGCAACGGGCGCATGGTTTGAGCCGGACGACCCGACGGCAGAAAGAGCCATGTGCGTCCACGGTAATCCGAACATCCTCACTCGCGATGTCGGAACTTCCCGGCTGGCGCAGGGCTCGACCGGACAGATCACGAAGGTAGAAGTGGAACGGTTTGCCGGAGAACCGCCGCCGTTGCGGATTTTCGAGGGGATGAAGTTCGGTGTATCGGCCGACAGATCCAGCCCATCAAAGAGCGCCGTGAGCAACGATCGAAAGTCCCCCGAAAAGCTGATCCTAACAGCTGCGAGAACCGCGGCAAAATAATCCATAATTTTAGTAGAAAAAGAACAACTGGTCTTTCTCCATTGAGCGAGCCTGCTAGGCTGTCGCCATGATCTTCTCGTCAAAAAACAAGGGGCGCCGCTCATGACCGGAAAACTATCAGCAAGCATGGTCTTCGACTGAAATAGCCATCGAGCGCTGAGTAATAGCGTCAGCGCCAAGCATTCTTCTGGCCGTCCAGGTGACGTAAGCAGACAGACTTATCTCGGTTTTCAGGCAGGCGTTTCGCCGGCTCGGCAAGGTCGCCGAAGCGGATGCGGTTCGGTGCGCCGTTCGCAGGAAATCTGGATGAGGACGCACTGGTCGAACTGAGACAGCTCGAAATTACAGGCACAGACAACAACTCGAACCATCAGGACCCTTCATGACCGAACGCTCTATCTTGCTCTCCTTTTCCAGGCGCCGGCTGCTGATCACGACATCCGCGGCGGCTGCAGCCGTTCTGGTCGCAACGACGGGGCTTGCTCCGGCCCAGGCTGCCGACAGCCCGCGCGACGGCGGCGACATCACCTTCCTGATCGACTCGCTCGGCGACACATGGATTCCGAACAACAGCGCGATCTCCAGCTTCCAGGGCCACATCTGGGGGCATGTCACCGACAAGCTCCTCTATGTCGACGCCGAGGGCAAGGTCAGTCCCTGGCTCGCAGACCGCTGGGAGCAGAACGAGAAGGCTACCGAATTCACGCTTCATCTCAAGAGCGGCGTGACCTTCTCCGATGGCTCGCCGCTCGATGCAGCCGCCGTCGTCGCCAATCTCGACATCTGGTACGCCGGCCGCAAGAACGAAGGCATCAACCCGATCGGCCTCTTCCCAAAGACCTACGACCATGCGGAAGCGGTCGACGCGACCACAGTCAAGGTCTTCTTCAAGAAGCCGACGCTCGGTTTTATCCCGACGCTCGGCTATCACGGCTCGATCTTGATTTCCCCGAAGACCATCGCGCAGCCCGCTGCCGAGCAGGCTGACCTTAGCAAGACCTCCGGCAGCGGTCCTTATGTGGTCGACTCCTGGAAGGAGGGCGATTTCGTCAAGCTGGTGAAGCGCAAGGACTACAACTGGGGTCCTGCGGCCGTCGGCCATACCGGTCCGGCCTTTCTCGACTCGATCACCTATAAGCTGGTGTCCGAACCCTCACTCCGGGTGGCCTCGGTCCAATCCGGCCAGGCTGACGTCGCCTATAATGCCTCCCCTCAGGAGCTGAAATCCCTTAAAGAGGAGGGATTCACGATCGCGACGCCGCGTTATCTGGGCTTCGTGAATGGCTGGGCGGTCAATACCAAGCTTCCGCCCTATGATGACGTGAAGGTGCGTCAGGCGCTTCAGGCCGGCATCAATCGGCAGGAGATCATCGACACGGTCTACACAGCAGATTGGCAACTGGCGAAATCCTTCATTCAAAGCAACGTGCCCGGCGCGACCGATCACGGCGCCCTGCTGGTTTATGCCCCCGACAAGGCAGAGAAGCTCCTCGACGAAGCGGGCTGGGCCAAGGGCGCGGACGGCACCCGCTCCAAGGATGGCAAGCCCCTGACGCTGACGCTCCACTCCAACCCCTACCTGGCCACCTCCAAGTCGGTCGACGAACTCATTGCCCAGCAACTCGGCAAGCTTGGCTGGAAGGTCAATATCCGGGCCTATGACGTCGTGACCTACGGCGAGAAGGTCAAATATGGCGGCCCGGCCATACCCACTTATGAGGTGACCCGCAGCTTCATCGACGCCGGGACCGTTGCTAGCATCCTGACCAATTCCAACAACGGCGAAAACTGGTTTGCTCTCGATGACCGCGACACGAAGCTCAACGAACTGCGCGACAAGATCGCTGGCGCCGCTTCATTCGAGGAACGGAACCCGCTGCTCGACGAGCTGCAGAAATACGTCCTCAACCACGGCTACTTCATCCCGCGCACGCAGATCGTCCAGCGGATTTATGTGCAGTCGCCGACGCTCAAGGGCGAAGTCTATAACGGCGTCGCCTATGCCAGCTACTACACCGCCTTCATCATCGATTGACTCGTCGCGAAACCGAGCAAAGTGAGGAGGTTGTCGGCATGAGCACTGCCTATCTAACCTATGCCGCAAAGCGGCTCGGCCAGGCTGCCGTGGTTATCCTGCTGGCCTATGTCTTTACCTTCGTTGTGGTGAGCATTCTGCCCGGTGACCCGATCACAAGCGTTCTGCGCAACCCTCAGAATGGATTTACCGATGAAGAAATCGCCGAGATCATCGCCGCACAGGGCTTGGATAAACCCGTTCTGGTGCAGCTATGGAACGCCTTGTCCGGCTTTCTGACCGGCGATCTGGGCATGTCGATGCGGTCCAACCGGCCCGTCGCGACCTTGATCGCAGAGGTTCTTCCCTCGACGCTCATCCTGGCATCCGCGGGCCTGGCCGTCGCTCTGGTCCTTGCGATGTCGGTTGCCTATGGCACCCGCTTTGTTCCCAAGCGCTACGGTCAGGGATTGCTGCGCGGTTTCCCGTCCCTGTTTCTGTCGGTGCCGAACTTCGTGATCGGGCTGGTGCTAATCCACGTCTTCGGCTTCCAGATCGGCCTCTTTCGCGTCATTCAGCCAGATAGCTTCTGGGCAACCCTGTTTGCGGCAATCGCGCTCGGCATACCCGTATCCGCGCAGATCGCCGAAGTTCTCATTGCAAATCTCGATAAAGAGGCAGAGCAAGAATATGCCACGGTCGCCCGCAGCCGCGGCATCGGGCAGATGCGCCTGTTCGCAAAGCATTTGCTCAAGCCAGCCTCCCTTCCCGTCGTTACCGTCATTGCCCTCACCATTGGAGAGCTTCTCGGCGGCTCGCTGATCACCGAGACTGTCTTCGGCCGCACCGGTGTCGGCAGTCTGGTGCAACGCTCGGTGAGCACACAGGACTTGCCCGTCCTGCAGGCGGTCGTCTCGCTCGGGGCGGTGGTCTTCGTGCTCGTCAACCTGATCGCCGATCTTCTCTATCCGCTGCTCGACCCGCGCGTGAAGCTTCTCGGCGGACCGAAGCGTCGTCCGACCACCGCGGACGAAAACTCCATAGGCGCGACCAAGGCGGTGACTCCATGACCTTCGCCCTCAATTCCACTCCCTCGAATGCCAAAACCGCCGGCTGGGCGGGCGCGCTGCGAATACCGCCGATTGTGGCACTCTCGTTCACGGTGATCGCGCTCGTGATCGCGTGGTCGCTTGCGCCAGGTCTGTTCACCAGCCATAGCCCGGTTGTCGGCGTCCCGGCGGACAAATTGCTCGGGCCGAGCATTGCCCATTGGTTCGGCAACGATCACCTCGGGCGCGACGTCTATACCCGCGTGGTCTACGGCACGGCCTCCTCCGTCTCGAGCGCGCTCATCGCGGTCGTGATCGGGGTTGTCGCCGGAGGCCTCATCGGCCTCCTGGCAGGCTTTCTCGGCGGCTGGGTCGATGTCGTATTCGCCCGCCTGGTCGACGTGCTGCTGGCTATTCCAAAATTCCTGCTCGCCGTCATCGTCGTCACCGCAATCGGCTTCGAGACCGTAAACGCCGCCATCGCCACCGGCGTGTCGGCGGTGGCGATCTTCGCCCGCGTGACGCGCGCGGAAGTCATTAAGACCAGGCAAGCGACATTCGTCGAGGCGTCGTTCCTGCTCGGCGGTTCGCGCTGGTATATCCTTTGGCGTCACGTCCTGCCCAATGCCTCGCGATCCGTACTGCCGCTCGCAGTGCTGCAGTTCGGCGAGTCGATCCTGGTGATCGCCAGCCTCGCCTTCCTCGGTTACGGCGACCCGCCGCCGGCCTCCGACTGGGGCCTGCTGATCTCGATCGGCAAGGACTACCTCAAGTGGCCGTGGCTCGTATACGCCCCCGCTTTCGTCACGATCTTGACCGTCCTCTCCGTGAATAGGATCAGCCGATGGCTTCGCAAGACAGATTGACCGCCACTCTCATCCGCACCGCTCCAGTGGCGCCAGCGCCGCGATACGCTGCCCCCGTACTTCGAATCGATGGCCTCTCGGTCTCCTACGGAAGCAACGAGGTCGTTCGCAACGTTGGGTTCGACCTGGACCGTGGCAAGAGCCTTGCCCTCATAGGAGAATCTGGCTCGGGCAAATCGACCATCGCCCGCGCGGTGCTGCGGCTTCTCCCCAGCGGCGCGCAGGCGACCGGACATGTCCAGTTCGATGGTCAGGAACTGCTGGCGCTACCCGAGCGTCGGTTCCGGCCGTTGCGGGGACGGGCCATTGGATTTGTACCCCAGGATCCCGGCAACGCACTCAACCCGGTGCGAATGATCGGTGTGCAGGCGATGGAGGCGGCGGCGCTTACCGACGAGGCCGATGCGGCCATCCGCAAGGCGCTCATTCTCGAAACATTTGCCCAGGTCGGGCTCGACAACCCTCAACGGGTCTACGATTCATATCCTCACCAGCTGTCCGGCGGCATGCTACAGCGGGTACTGATCGGCCTTGCGGTCCTGCCGCGACCCGCGCTCCTGGTTGCGGACGAGCCGACATCGGCGCTCGACGTCACGATCCAGAAGCGGATCCTCGACCTGCTCTCGCGCTTGCAGCAAGAGCTGGATATCAGCCTGCTCCTTATCACCCATGACTTGGCAATCGCGGCGGAGCGGGCGGACCAACTGGTGGTCCTCAAGGACGGCCTCGTGCAGGAAGCAGGCAAAACATCGGCTGTCTTTTCGTCGCCGGCTTCGGCATATGCCAGGAAACTGCATGCCGATGTTCCGGCCCTCAACCCTGATCGTTATGCGAGGCTGCGTGACCCAGGCTTTCGTTTGCGAGGTGCCAGCGAAGCGCCGAAGATCGAAGTCAGCGCCGTCACCAAGCGGTTCGCGGTCGATGGGAATATCCTGACCGCGGTCGACGACGTTTCCTTCACCGTCCCGGCCGGTACGACCCATGCGCTGGTCGGCGAATCGGGTTCAGGCAAGACGACGACGATCCGGCTGCTGCTGGGGCTCGAAGAACCGGACGCTGGCGAAATCTCGGTTGCCGGCGAGCGCCTTGTCGGTCGCTCGCACCAGTCGCTGCGGGCCGTGTGGCGCCATCTTCAGCTTGTCTACCAGAACCCGTTCATCTCGCTGGACCCGACGTGGACTATCGAGCATCTGGTGCGCGAGCCTCTGGACCGGTTCAAGATCGGGACGCCCAAGGAGCGGGCGGAGCAGGTCCGCGAAGCGCTCGCCAATGTCGGGCTCGGCGAACACCTCCTCACGCGCAAGCCCGGAGCCCTGTCAGGCGGTCAGCGCCAGCGCGTGGCGATCGCTCGGTCGCTGGTCCTTAAACCCGACGTGATCGTGCTGGACGAACCCACCTCCGCTCTCGATGTCAGCGTTCAGGCGGACATCGTCGAAGTCCTGCTTTCTCTGCAGGCCAGGCTCGGCCTGACCTATGTGTTCGTCTCCCATGACCTGGCGCTTGTTCGCCAGCTCGCGCACACCGTCTCCGTGATGCACCGGGGCCGCATCGTCGAACATGGGACGGTCACGGATATCTTCGGCAATCCGCAACACCCCTATACCGCATCGCTGCTGGAATCGATCCCGTCGAGCATCGCCGATCCCGTCCGCGTGCCGCAGCCAAAATCTCGGCAAATTCTCCGAAAGGAACAGATCGCATGACCATTGCTGCACCTGCCAGCACCCTGCCCGCATCGTTCCGTCCGAAGCAACGGCTGGGCTTCAACACCCGCGTGTCGTTCAACGACGAGGCCGGGCCGGCTGAGGGGCTGCGGGACGGGATCGAACTATTCAGACAGGCCGAACAGCTGGGCTACCAGTCCGGCTGGGCCTACCAGCGACATTTCGATCACTACCTGTCTTCACCGCTTCCGTTCTTCGCTGCCGTTGGCCAGCATACCAGGCGTATCAGGCTCGGATCCGCAGTCATCCCGATGCGCTATCAGGACCCGATCCTGCTCGCGGAGGCGGCAGGGACGACGGATCTGCTGATCGATGGCCGGCTGGAACTCGCCATTTCGACCGGTGCCAACGCGGCCTTCGATGCTGTGTTCGGTGCAGTCGATGCCGACGCACGAACGGAAGCGAAACGCCGTCAGGCACGCTTCCTCTCCGCAATTTCAGGTGACGTCCTGCACACCGTCGTCGAGCCGGGCCAGGGCGCGCCGCAAGGTGCGGAGCTGCGCGTGACACCGCATAGCCCGACCTTGCGGGCCCGTATTCGGCAAGGCTCGGCCAGTCTAAGCTCGGCGGTGCAGGCAGCCGAACTGGGCATCGGGCTCATCTCGGGAACCGTACTGCACGACCACGATGAGGGCGAGACGTTCGGGCAGTATCAGGCCCGCATCATCGAGACCTTCCGCACCACCTGGCGCAAGACCTGGGCAACGGAGCCGCCAGCGGTGGCCGTCGCCGCCTCCATCCTGGTCGGCACCACCGCAGAGCTGCGCGAGAAATATGCGGCCTATGACCTCGAGCGTCGCACCAAGGGAATTGCAGCGTCGCGCCCCAAGGGTGCACTCGCACCTCCCAGCCAGCCTGCCGGCATCCTGATTTCGCCTGTCTTCCAAGGCACTTCCGACCAGGTGATCGAGGCGGTGTTCAATGACCCCGGCCTTGCAGCGGCGGACGAGGTCGTGCTCTTTCTGCCCCCGGCCTTCGGACTTGCCGAAAACGTGCGGCTGTTGACCGATTTGGCGCAGACGGTGGCTCCAGCGCTTGGATGGTCGCCGGCCACGCACCATGAGCGTGCAACAACGCCATAGCGGTGGCTCACTCCTATCTCGCGGACCATCATAGAGAATATTTTCTATAAATTCAGTAGAAAGAGAACGACCTGTCTTCCTTGGTTCGTCGCTGCGGCCTACCTTCGTGTTACTGTTCGGAACCCAAGGAGATGACATGGCTGCGGAATTCATCAGCGTAAGCTTTCCCAATGCGTCGAACGACCTGAACCCGATACCCGACGCCCCCGTGGATCCTCGCTATCTGGAGCGATACGCGCGCGCCCTCGACGACTACGGTTTCAACTATACGCTGATCCCCTACGCGTCGTCGTCCTTTGACCCCTTCACAATTGGCGCCACCGTGCTGGCGCACACGAAGAACATCAAGATCATCGTGGCGCTCAGGCCAAACACCGTCTATCCGACGGTCGCAGCCAAATCGCTGGCCACCCTCGATCAGTTGAGCGGCGGGCGCGTTGTGGTCCACTTCATTGCCGGCGGCAGCGACGAAGAGCAGGCGCGCGAAGGCGACTTTCTCACCAAGGAGGAGCGCTACGAGCGGCAGGAAGAATACATCCGCATCCTGCGCCTTGCCTGGACGTCGAAAGAACCTTTCGATTTCGACGGCAAATTTTACCAGTTCAAGCAATTTCGCAGCGCCGTGCGCCCGACAAACGGGCTCGTTCCGATTTCCCTCGGCGGCTCATCGGATGCCGCCTATCGCATCGGTGGTTCGCTCTGCGATATCTTCGGGCTCTGGGGCGAGCCGCTGGCCGAAACAAAACAGCAGATCGAGCGGATCTATGCAGAAGCGGCAAGGGCGGGCCGGACAGACCGTCCGCGCATATGGGTCACCTTCCGGCCGATCGTCGCCGAGACCGACGAGTTGGCGTGGGAAAAGGCCCATAAGGTTCTGGATCGGCTGAACGAGAACCGCCAGAAAGGCTTGGCACGCGCGCCCATCAACGCCGCACCGCCGGCCAATGTCGGTTCGCAGCGGCTGCTGGACATTGCATCCCGCGGCGATGTGCATGACCGCGCCCTCTGGTACCCGACGGTCACCGCCACCAACGCCAGCGGTGCCACCACCGCGCTCGTTGGATCTCCGCGCACGATTGCAGACTCCATTCTCGATTACATCGATCTCGGTGCCGATCTGATCTCGATCCGCGGCTATGACAATTACAACGATGCGGTCGATTACGGACGCTACATCCTGCCGCTCGTGCGTGAAGGCATTCGCGAACGGGAAGATGCGAAGAAAAAGGCGGCTGCATGATGCGCGCGGTCTGGCCCCCTCGCCAGACTGCAAGCCCTCTTCCTCTCTTCTAAGGAGCAGAGGGAGTTATCTGTCCTTTCGTGAAGGATGCCGCTCCCTCGCCAGCCAGAAAGCCCTGAGCCGCATGTCCCATGATCCAACTGTTCTCAACGCAACGGTGCGCGTTCTCGCAGAGGCCGCACCGGATGCGGATCAAACCGGTCAGTTTCCCTGGACCGGTATCCGTGCCGTTCATTCGGCCGGCCTTCTCGAAAGCACCGTTGCAACCCGCTACGGCGGTGAAGGTGCCATGCTGAGCGATGCGGCCCACATTCTGGCGGCACTGGGACGCGGCGATCCTTCGGTGGCGCTAATCAGCGCCATGACGGTCTTCAACCATCTCGGCCAAGCGACGAAAGGCCATTGGCCGGACGATCTCTACAGGCGTCTGCTGGCAGAGGCGAAGCAACGTCCGCTATTGCTCAACGCCGCTCGCGTCGAGCCGGAACTGGGGTCGCCGGCGCGGGGCGGCCTGCCAGCGACAATTGCTCGCCGCACCGCCAACGGCTGGTCAATCACCGGTCGCAAGCGCTTCGTAACAGGCGCTTATGGCCTCACTCACTTTCTCGTCTGGGCGCATACGGACGAGACGGCCTCGCGCGTCGGGACGTTCGTCGTGCCGAACGGTCTGCCTGGCATCCGGGTCATCGAGAACTGGAAAAGCCTCGGCATGCGCGCCACAGGGTCGCATGATGTAGAATATACTGACGTCGAGATCCCGGCGGAGAACGTGCTGGAGCTCGTCGATCCATCGGTGGCCCAGCAGGACAATCGTGGCCATGCGGCGATCACCTTGGCGCTGACCGCAATCTACCTAGGTGCAGCGGAGGCCGCACAGGAAGCCTTCATCCGCTTTGCGCATGAACGTGTGCCGGCCAATCTGGGTCATCCCATCGCTCGCACCGAGCGATTCGTTGCGCTCTCAGGCGAAATTGACCTGCTCGTCTCCGGCGCCCGCCAGATCATCTTTGGCGCGCTTGAAAGCGAGCTCGACGAAGCGGAGAGGCTTATAAGGGCGCGGCTCCTCGCCGGCCGGCAGATCCGCGAAGCCGTGCAGATGGCAGTCCGCGGAATCGGCAATCCGGGCCTCAACGCCGATCTGGGCCTTGAACGGCATTTCCGGGATATCCAGTCCGTGCTCGTCCATGCTCCGCAGGAAGATACGTCCGTCTCCATTCTCGGTCGCGCTGCCTTCGACCGATGGAACCGGGCCGAGGCCGCCCAATCGGGCTATCAGAAGACCCTATCCATTCTCAAGACGGCCTGACGGGAAGGAATGGACGTCGTTTCCTCCTAGCCTTCTGAACACTTTTTGAAAGGAATTGGAATGAGTAACAATCTAATCGTCGGCTTTTCCGGCAACATCTCCCGCCCGTCGAGCACAAGACGTTTCGTCGAAAGCGTGACCGAAGCTCTGGCGAAACAATCTGGCCTGCAGCATGTGGTGTTTGACGTCGAGGATCTCGGATCATCTCTGACGGCGGCGAGATCGGTGACCGATCTGGATCCCGTTGCTCGTAGGGTGATCCGAACGATTATCGAGGCCGACGCGCTCGTCATTGGATCCCCAACCTACAAGGGAAGCTATACCGGACTGTTCAAGCATGTCATCGATCTGCTCGATCCCTCCGATCTGCGTGGCAAACCGATCGTGCTGACGGCTACGGGCGGCGGAGACCGGCATTCGCTGGTTGTCGAGCACCAGTTGCGCCCGCTTTTCGCATTTTTCGAAGCCTTCGTCACGCCGACCGCCATCTATGCCTCGGGCCGTGATTTCACCGACGGCGCCCCCTCGCCTGCCATCCTCGGCCGCGTGAACCAGGCGCTTTGCGAGGCCGCCATGCTTATCAACGCACGCTCGACCTCTGCGGCGATAGCGGCGGAGTAGTAATCCCGCCGCCGCCCGCATCGTACCGAAGAAATCCCACCCGCGAAGTCGCCTGCTTCGAGCAGAACACCGCGCGCCAAGTAGATTTTTCGACATTTCGACTGTACCGAGCGATTCTGCTCTCATTTCACGCGCCAGAATAGAACACCACTATATTGATAGATTTCCTCATGAACCTTAGCCTGTCAGCATAAAGCTGGTTCTTCAGCGAAGATGCAGCTTTCCAAGAATCCACGCGGAGAAGCACGCGCTTCAGCGCGTTCACTTAAATCATTTCGCCAAATAGAGGTATTTATGAAGGCACTTGGCCTTACGACATTGAGCGTCAAATCTGGTCGCCGCACGGCTCTTGGCGCGGCATTCGGCATTGCCGCCACGCTGCTCGCAGGACAGGCCGCAGCCGAGGGCAAGATCAGGATCGCACAGCAGTTCGGCATTTCCTACCTGATCCTGGATGTCGTTCGCGACCAAAAACTCATCGAAAGACATGGCAACGAAGCTGGCGTCGACATTGACGTCGAGTGGGCGAGCATTTCCGGCGCGACCGCGATGAACGAGGCGCTTCTGGCCAACAATCTCGACATCGTCTCGGCAGGCGTGCCGCCTGCGTTGACGATGTGGGATCGCACCAAGGGTGACGTCAAGCTAGTGGCAGCCCTTGGCTCCTTGCCGAACTATCTCATCACCACCAATCCGGATGTCCATACGCTGAAGGATTTCAGCGACAAGGACCGGATCGCTGTGCCTGCCGCCGGTGTTGGCTTCCAGTCGCGGACGCTGCAGATCGAGGCTGCCAAGCTCTTCGGCGCTGACAATTTCCAGAAGCTCGACCAGATTTCCGTTAGCCTGCCGCATCCGGATGCGACCGCGGCATTGATTTCCGGCGGCACTGAGGTGAACTCGCATTTTTCCTCTGCGCCTTTCTATTACCAGGCGTTGCAGGCAAATAAGGCAGTCCACAAGGTTATCAGTTCCTATGACATTCTGGGCGGGCCAGCGACGTTCAACGTTCTTTATACCAGCACGGCCTTCCACGACGAAAATCCGAAGACCTATGCAGCCTTCTACGCCGCCCTGCGTGAGGCTGCAGATTGGATCAACGCAAACAAGCAGAAGGCTGCAGAAGCCTTCATCCGTCAGCAGGGTTCGAAGCTGTCGCCGCAGCTCGTTGTCGATATCATCAACGATCCCGAGAACGATTTCACGATCAGGCCTCAGAACACCTTCGTTTATGCGGCCGAGCTGCACAAGCTTGGGGTCCTGAAAAACCAGGCAGGTTCCTGGAAGGACTATTTCTTCCCCGAGGCATACGGCGAAAACGGCAGTTGATACCGCATCACAACCTTCACGGCTCAGGACTGGATGCGATGCAAGCCTGTTCTGGGCCGTCAACGATGGAATTGAGAATGGACGGCATGACTGCACACGTTCGGGAGAACGGTGTTCCGCCTCCCCCGCCCCTTCTTTCGGTCGAGGGCGTCACCCTCGAATACCAGGCGCCCGGCCGGGTGGTGCGCGCCACGCAGAATGTCAGCTTTGACGTCTGGGAAGCAGATCGCTTCATCCTGCTCGGGGCTTCTGGCTGCGGCAAGTCCACCCTGCTGAAAGCCGTCGGCGGCTTCATTGCACCTCGCCAGGGACGGATCCTGCTGGATGGGCGGCCGGTGCACGGCCCCGGTCCGGATCGCGTCGTCGTTTTCCAGGAATTCGACCAGTTGCCGCCATGGAAGACGGTGCGGGAGAACGTGGCGTTCCCGGTGCGGGCTTCAGGCCGCCTCAGCCGCAAAGAGGCCACCGAACGCGCCGAGCACTATATCGAGAAAGTCGGCCTAACCCGTTTCGCCGATGCCTATCCGAACACGCTGTCCGGCGGCATGAAGCAAAGAGTGGCCATTGCTCGCGCGCTTGCCATGGAACCGCGCGTCCTGTTGATGGATGAACCCTTCGCCGCTCTGGACGCGCTCACGCGGCGGAAAATGCAAGAAGAGCTCCTGGCGCTCTGGGAAGAGGTTCGCTTCACATTGCTGTTCGTGACCCATTCCATCGAGGAAGCTCTGGTGGTCGGCAACCGCATCGCGCTTTTGTCGCCGCATCCGGGGCGGATGCGGGCCGAGATCAACAGCCATGACTGGGATCGCAAGAGTGGCGGGAGCCCGCAATTTCAGGCAGCTGCAAACCGCATCCACCGCCTTCTTTTCGAAGAGGCCGAAGCCGTTGATGGAGCCAGGCATGACTGAAGTCTTGAGCACAGGCGCCAAGACCGGGACGCCCCCTGTACCCCCTATCCGCCCCGAATACGAGTTGCCGCTCGAGCCGCTTGCTGAATCAAAAAGCGAAGAGGCTCTGCCGCTGTACGAACGCCTCTGGCAGCGCACCTGGCTGCGCAAGAGCCTGATCCTGATCTGTCTTGCCTTGCTGTGGGAAATTGCCGCCAGGCTTCAGGGAAATGAGCTGCTCCTGCCGTCGTTCACCGCCTCGATAAAAGCCTTGGTGGAGGATATTTCCAGCGGCATTATTCCGAGCCGAGCCATGAACTCGCTCGATGTCCTGATCAAGGGTTATGCGGCAGGTGTCGTTCTGGCCTTCGTGCTGACATCGCTTGCCGTCTCAACCCGGATCGGGCGCGACCTCCTATCGACCCTGACCTCAATGCTCAATCCCCTGCCGCCGATCGCCTTGCTGCCGCTGGCGCTCCTGTGGTTCGGGCTGGGACAAGGGAGCCTCGTCTTCGTGCTGATCCATTCGGTGCTCTGGCCGCTGGCGCTCAACATGTATACCGGCTTCACGAGCGTGCCGGAAACCTTGCGGATGGCGGGCCGCAATTACGGACTGCGCGGCTTGCGGTATGTGCTTTTGATCCTTGTACCAGCCGCTCTGCCATCGATCATTGCGGGGCTCAAGATCGGCTGGGCCTTCGCCTGGCGCACCCTGATTGCGGCCGAGCTTGTCTTCGGCGCCTCCTCCGGCAAGGGCGGGCTCGGCTGGTACATCTTCCAGAACCGCAACGAGCTTTACACCGACCGGGTTTTCGCCGGGCTGATCATGGTCATCCTGTTCGGCCTTCTGGTCGAAAACGTCCTGTTCCGCCAGTTGGAGCAGCGAACGGTGGCGAAATGGGGAATGACGCGCTAGCGCCAACGCATCGGGACAAGAATGACAGATCGTAAGAAATACGCGGGCGGGATAACCGACCACATGATCGGCGCCCCCGATCTTGAAGCGGACGTGCTCGGCGATGATGTCGAGATAGACTTCTTCGCCAGCACGGATGAGGCATCATTCGCCCCTGATCGCCTGGCAAGGCTCGATGCCCTGATGGTCTGGGGCGCACCGCTCGGGCAAAAAAGCATCGCGCACCTGACCCGCTGCAGGGGCGTGGTGCGTTATGGCGTCGGTTACGAGAAGATCGATCTCGCGGCGCTCGGCAGCGCCGGCATCCCCTTCGCCAACAATCCCGATTATGGCACCGAGGAGGTCGCCGATCATGCGCTGGCGATGATCCTGTCCTTGCATCGGCGGCTCTGGGAACATGACGCCCGCGCTCGTGGATATACGTCCGGTTGGCAGGTCCATAGCCTCAAGCCACTTCCGCGCTCCAACAAGGCCACGGTGGGTGTCGTCGGCGTCGGCAGAATCGGAACGGCAGTCGTCAACAGGCTGAAACCCTTCGGTTTCCGCATCCTTGGTTACGATCCCGGCCAGCCGCCCGGGCATGAAAAAGCCATCGGCTATGAACGCACGGACCGACTGGAGGAGCTTTTCGCCCAGTCGGACATCGTCACGCTGCATTGCCCGGTGAACGGCGAGACGCGCGGCACTCTTGACGCTGATGGTCTCGCCCGGCTGAAGCCCGGAGCCATTGTCGTCAACACTGCACGCGGCGAGTTGATCGAAGATCTCGATGCGCTTGAGGCAGCGCTGCGGAGCGGACATCTCGCCGCCGCCGCGATCGATACGCTGGTCAAGGAGCCGCCCGCAGACCATCCGTTGCTGACAGCGTGGCGGAACCGCGAGGACTGGCTTGCGGGGCGGCTGGTGATCACACCGCACAATGCCTTTTATTCCGATCATGCGGCCGTCGAGATGCGCCGCAATGCGGCAAAGACGGTCAGGTTATTGCTCGACGAGGGCAAACTTCGAAATCAGGTCACGGATAGATCATGAGCAGTCATTCCGAATTCCTCTGGTACATTCCTAACGACGTCAAAGCCGGCCACCGAGGCGATGCGGCTGATCCGGATCACAACAGCCTGGACACCCTGACGAGCCAGGCAGAAGCTCTGGAACAGCATGGCTGGAAAGGCGCCCTGATCGGCACGGGCTGGGGACGGCCCGACACTTTCACCATCGCAACTGCGCTCGCCGCCCGCACGACGACCTTCGAGCCACTGATCGCGGTTCGGCCCGGCTATTGGAGACCGGCAAATTTCGCTTCCTCAGCAGCGACGCTCGATCATCTGAGCGGCGGTCGTGTGCGGGTCAATGTCGTGTCCGGGCCGGATGCGCTTGCAGCCTATGGCGACCAGGAAGGTGACCAGGTGCAGCGTTATGCCCGCACCAAGGAATTCATGCGGCTGATCCGCAGGCTCTGGACCGAAGAAGACGTCACCTTCAGTGGTGAGCATTTCCAGGTAACCGGATCCACGGCGGCGCCGCGGCTCGCACCGATCGGCGATCGCCGTCATCCCAAACTCTATTTCGGAGGTGCCTCGGAAGCGGCCGAGCGGGTCGCCGTGACCGAAGCCGACGTGCAGCTCTTCTGGGGCGAACCATTGGATGGCGTGCGGGAGCGGATCGAGCGGCTGAAGGCACTCAGCAAGACACTCGATCGCGACCTGCAGCCACTGGAATTCGGCCTCAGGATCACCACTCTCGTTCGGGACACGACGGAGCAAGCCTGGGCGGATGCGGATGCGAGGGTTGCCAAAATGGCCGAGGGAGCGGCGGGAAGCTGGCAGGACCATCGCCACGGGGTTGCCGTCGGTCAGCAACGCCTCCTGGACCTTGCCCGGCAAGGCGACGTGCTGGATGACAATCTCTACACGGCGCCGGGAAAATTCGGCGGAGGTGGAGCGGGAACCACCTGGCTGGTCGGGTCAGCCGAGGACGTTGCGCGCTCGCTGCGCAAATATGAAGAGCTTGGTATTACCCATTTCGTGCTCTCCGATACGCCATACCTTACGGAAATAAAACGGCAGGGCAGCCAGTTGCTCCCCCTTCTTGCCTAGAGAACCCGCAGGAGATTGGTAAGACGAAAGCGCCGTGCCTTCGCCTAATTAGAAAACATCCGATCGCTCAGAAGCGATGCAGTCGAATTTCGGGCGTCGACATATCCGGCTTCGCGACCGACATGATGGAGGATCGCCGCTAGATCCTCTGTGGCTGGAAACTCGCTCTTGGCAGATTGAAAGCTGGAAGGCTTATAACAAGGCAGTTCGCCTGTACTTTGATGGTCGACTTCGACGCCATAAATCACTCCAAGCACGGCGCTTTACCAGATCGCCAATGCCTACGAGCACGGCACCATTGACCTGTACAAGCTCAACGGATGTCTGACGAAAATTATGGAAGCTCGATTCGATAGAATACAAAAAGATCAGCATCGTCACGGCCGAGCAAGCTTCCAGGAAGCCAGGGCTTATACAGAAGAAACAGGTCCAAGGCCAACTCGCGTCATCGCTGCATCGCTTAAGCCGCAATGAGCAGTAGCACGTAGGCGATGACGGTCACCATCAGCCCGCGGAAAGCGAACGTCACGCAGCGGTATTTGCCGCGCGCGATGGCCGACAGGATGTCGGCATTGTTGAGATATTCGTTGAAGAGATAGACCTCGTCCCGGCGCTGCGCGGCATCCCAGAAGCGATGGCGGTGCTTGCCCCAGGAACCCCAGAAAAGCGAGGTCGACTTGTTCACGTGGCGCGGCAGCACCACGAGGATGGCCGATATGATCGAAAACACCGAGGCTGCGGCAAGCAAGCCTGAGAAAAGCATACTTTGCGGGGAACCTTCAACATAGCGCGTCAAGGTAAACACGCTGCGCACATCGCTGGAGCTCACCAAAAAGGCGAGCATGAAAGTAAAGATATAGGCAGCCTTCTGGTCGGAAATCTTGATTTGGTCGTAAAAAATATCGTTGATCTTCTTGATGTGATCAAAATATTCAGTCCCGATATCCTCGGTCGAAGGCCCACTCCTCATCAGTTCGGCCGCACTTTCAAAATCCGTCACGTTCTCAACTCCAGCCCCAAAGTGTTTCCCTGATATTACACTTCACAGACAAAGCAATAGTGCGGATACGGCACGGCTTGACTTTTCAACTTCATATAGACACACGCTTTTAGACATGAGGGGTAGATTCATCAATTTAATGTCCGCCGTTGCGGCGTTGGCTGTCGCGGCGCACTGTCTTGCGCGGCCGGCAGCCGCTGAACCCGTGCGGCGCGCGGCATCGGCCGCAGGCTCCGTCATCGACCGCAAAATCGGCGAGGAGGTCCGGTTCGTCGACCTGTCGAACTGGCAGAATATCGACCTGCACCAGGACCTCTTGGGCGGCGATGTGCTGCGCACCAATGCCACCGGCCAGCTCGCAATCCTTTTCGCCGACCACACGCAGGTGCGCCTCGGCCGGAACTCCTCGCTGCAGGTCAAGCAGATGGCCCCGGCGGGCGATACGATCCTGAACCTCCAATCCGGCACGATGTGGGCCCGCGCCCAGCGCGGTGGGTCTGGCCTGACCGTTCAGACACCGGCCGCGGCAGCCGCCATCCGCGGCACCGACTGGACACTGACGGTCAAGGGCGACCAGACCTCGCTCATCGTTCTGGAGGGCCGCGTGGAGCTGAAAAACGAACACGGCAGCGTCGAGGTTGCGCAGGGCGAAGCGGCCGTCGCCACCATCGGCCAGGCACCCCGCAAGCTTGTGATCGTGACACCCGACGACCGCGAGCAGATGCTGTTCTACCTCACGCTGCGCAGCGGCTTCACCTTCATGCCGGCCTCGCCGCTTCCCGTCCAGAAGATGCGCAGCGAACGCAGCCGCATCGAAGCCAAGGCGCCTGAGGCAAGAAGTGCGGAGGATTGGCTGACGCTCGCCGAGGTGCAGCTCTCGCTCGACGGCCGGCAAAAGGCGCTGGAATCGCTGACGAAAGCTCGCGCCTTCAAGCTTTCCACCGCGCAACGTGCCCGTGCCGACCTGATCGAAGCCCTGATCGCCGGCGCCGAGAAGCGGTACGACGAGGCGGCAAAATTGTTCTCGCGGGCCGAGCGGTCGCTCGATCCGCAGCGCCGCGGCATCGCAGCCTATGGCGGTTATTATTCGCGTTCGCTACGCGATCCGGACCATACTGAAAAGCCGCCGGCAAACGTCACCGGTCCCTACGCTGCCGTGATGAAGGCGTATACGGCAGGCTTCCTTGAGGATATTCCGGCAGCAATCGCGACAATGAAGCAGGCGGAAGCGCGATATCCGAACGATTCCACCCTGCCCGCCTTGCGCGCGCAGCTCGCGATGCTGATCAACGACCGCATCCAGGTGAAGGAGGCGATCGACCGCTCGCTCGCGATCGACCCAACCGACCCTAACGCGCTGCAGGCCCGCGCCCGCATGCGCGCCGACTATGAGGCCGATCTCGACGGTGCGCTGGAGGATCTGAACAACGCGATCAAGGTCGCACCGGGCTCGACCATGGCCTGGAACGATCTTGGCCTGCTCCAGGATGCCCGCGGCGCGACGCGTGAAGCGGAAGCCGCACTCAAGAAGTCCATCGAGCTCGATCCCGACGATCCGGTTGGCCACGCCAATCTCTCGATCCTCTATCTCGACCAGTCGCGGATGAAGGAGGCAAAGCGCGAGATCGACCTGGCGTTGGCTGCCGATCCGGCTTTCGACATCGCGCTACTGGCGCGTGGACGCTATTATCTGCAAACCGGCGAGATGGACAAGGCAATCGAGGACCTACTGGCCGCCTCGACCGCCAATCCCGGCTATTCGCAGGCCCAGTTGATGCTCGCCGCCGGCCACTACGAAAAGGGCGACCGCGATCCCTCAAACCAGGCGCTCGACAATGCCGATCGGCTGGACCAGAACGACCCGGTCATTTCCTCTTTCCGCACCGCCGTCGCCATCGATGACTACGATGCCGATGGCGCAATAAAATATGCACAGGAGTTCCTGCGACGTTCGAAAGCGCGCGGCGGTCACTACGGATCGCTTGGCGCGAACCAGGACGCCGGCTCAACGCTCAACAATGCCTTCCGGCTGCAGGGATTGAATGCCTGGGGCCGCTACTATGGTGACGCCGTCTTCGATCCGTTCGCCGGCAGCGCCTATGTCGACCAGTCGATCCGCGGCAATATCCGGCCGTTCGCAAATACTGAAATCTTCGACGACGAGATCGATCTCTACAAGCTCAGCACTAACAGCTTCTCCGCATTGCTGCAGGGGCTGCTGCTGGATCCGCACATGCTGTCGGGACGATCTCGTTCGGCCAATCTTTTGAGACGGCCATTCCTCGAAGGTTCGCTTGGTGCGGGGGTCATGAACTCCGCCGGGGAAAACAAGCTGATCGGCGAGGCCGAAATTCAAGGCTTCTCCAACGAGCCTTTCCCGGTCAGCGGCTTTGCGAATGTCACCTGGGACCAGATTCCGGTCGAGGGCGTGTATGGCCCGTTCATCGGGGCAGGTGGCTTTAACAGCGAACATCGTATCCTTTCTGGAAGCGCTTACCTGACGCTGACACCGGATCCCGACAACCGCTTTGTACTGTATGCCAATCACTCAGACAGTAAGTTTGATGAGGATATCAGCTTTCCCGGATTTGGGCTCGGAGAGGACAGCCGGACACGAGCGACAACTGCTGGGCTCGGCTGGAGCCACACGTTCGGTTATCGGAATATTCTCAACGCCGCGCTCTTTTACACCGATACGAGTTTTGATCGCGACCAATCAATAATCCTATCTCCGGTAGGGCCAATCCATGCCAAATCAAAAAGCTCTCAGCAAAATTACGTCGCAGCCATCAATCACCTCTACGGTGACGATGAATTGACATGGCGATACGGCATCGAGGGAGGCTTCATAGATGTTGACACGAGCACTTCGGGTAGCGAAGAAATCAACGCCGGTCGAATTTACATAGACCTGCTGCATGAAATCAGCCCTAGCCTTAAGGCCGAATATGCCCTTTTTGGCACCTTGATGGATGGCCAAGCAGTAGAAGAGAGGAGGCTGGAGCCAAGGCTGGGTTTGGCGTGGATTCCAATCGACGATCACTGGCTGCGGGCGGCCTTCATGCGGCAGAGCTTTGACTTTGGTTCACCGACGTTATCGCCTATCGGTGTCCTCGGGCTTCAGTCCAATCAGCCGTTCATCGGCATAGGCGGGTATACTGACACCATTGCGCTTCAATGGGATGCACAATGGACGGATCGTCTCTTTACGAGCGTGGACTATCAGCATCAGGAAATCCGCGACATTGATCTGGCCTATCCGGTAACTGCGCCCTTTCTTTTTTATCCAACTGAACTGAATGTCAGCGACGGTCGCATTGATCGTGTCAGCTCCACAGCCAACATCGCATTGGAGTACGGATTTGGTCTGTCGGCAACAGTCGCCTATGCGGATTCCAAGAACGAAGATCCGGCAAGTCCAGGTTTCGGAAGGCCCCTGCCCTTCGTGCCTGATCAATCGGGACAGTTTGCCATCACCTGGGTCAATGAATCGAATGTCAAAGTCAACGTTGCGGCCAACTACATCGGCGAGCGCGAAGGTGATGACGGCGCTTTAGGCAGCGTCCGCCTCGATGACTATTGGACGCTCGACGCCAACCTGGTCTGGGAGCCTCTCGACAAGCGCTTCGCCCTTGAAGCGGCTGCCTTCAATCTTCTCGATGAAGATTTCGAAGTGTCGCCAGGCGTTCCGGGCTGGGGCCGTGCGGTGAAGGCCACCCTCAAAGTCCGCTTCTGATGATTGCGGCGGTCGGATCGGAGCATAAAGTATATCCACCCGGCTGGCCGTTCAGCAGCCGGCCGGTCCGGCTGGCGGTACTGGTGCTGGTGACTCTCATCGCCATTTCGCTGCTCTCGCGCCTGCCCGCCTGGTCGCTGCTGGAACTGCGGAGCTTCGATTACCTCTCCACGGTCGATGATCCGCTGCCGCCTGCGGATGCGCCGGTGATCGTGGCGATCGACGAACCGTCTCTGGCTGAGATCAATGAGCAATGGCCCTGGCCGCGCAGCTTGCATGCCCGGCTGGTTCGGCAGCTGCGCGCGGCCGGTGCCAAGGCGATCGGCCTTGATATCATCATGGCCGAACAGTCTTCGCGAGAAAACGACGCGGCCATCACCGCGGCCGTCGGCCCGGATGTCGTGCTGGCCGGCGACGAAACGCTGATCCAGACGCCGCAGGCCGACCAGCTGATCCGCGCCACGCCGATGCCGCAACTGACTGCGGCTGGCGCGAGAACGGGCATCGCCTCGATCAACCTTGGCGGCGACGGCGTCTTTCGCAATATCCCGTCCTATGCGGATGGATTTGCGATCACGCTTGCGCAGGTCGCCGGCAAGGCGCCCGACCGCCTGCCCTCCGACGCCCTGATCCAATCCTTCGGGCCGTCGCGCAGCTATCCCACTGTCTCCTATTACCAGGCATTGGATCCCGAGAATTTCCTGCCGAAGGATGTCTTCAAGGACCGCGTGGTGCTTGTCGGGCTCAGCCTGCAGAATGCGCCGGAAATCGACAAAGGCGGCGCCGATGCCTTTGCAACGCCTTACACGGTCCATACCGGCAGACTGGTCGCCGGCGTCGAAATACAGGCGACGATTTACGACAATATCGTGCATGGCTATTCGGTCGCGCTGGCGCGCCTTCCGGTGGTTGCCTTCGCCATCCTGATTGCCGCTATGCTCGCTGCCGCGACCGTCTGGAAATCCACGGGCTGGCCGACATTTGCTGCTACGGTTGTGTTCATCGGCGTGGCTGCGGCGCTGAGCTATGCCGGCATCCGTTTCGGCAATCTGTTCGTCGCGCCGCTCGGTCCGACCGTAGCCTTCGTCTCGGTCGCCTTCGGACAAGGCGTGTTCGATTTTGCCGAGGAGCGCCGCAAGAAGAAGCAGATCACTCTCGCTTTCTCGCAATACATCTCGCCCGATCTTGTCAAGCGGCTTTCGGTGGACCCTTCGCAGCTGAAGCTCGGCGGCGAGCGGCGCACCCTTTCCGTCCTGTTTTCGGACGTGCGTGGTTTCACGACGATCGCCGAGACGCTGAAGGACGATCCGGAGCAGCTGACAAGACTCATCAATCGCCTGCTGACGCCGCTTTCCGATGTCGTGATGGATCACGGCGGGACGATCGATAAATATATGGGCGACTGCATCATGGCTTTCTGGAACGCGCCGCTCGACGACCCGGACCATGCCCTGCATGCCGTCGCCTCCGCCCTCGCGATGCAGGAGGCGATCGCGGTCCTGAACAGGCAACTCGAGAAAGAGTCCCGGATAAACGGCACGCCGCTGCATACGCTGAAAATGGGCCTCGGCATCAATACTGGCGAATGCGTCGTCGGCAACATGGGCTCGAACAGGCGTTTCGACTATTCCTGCCTCGGGGACGCGGTCAATCTCGCGTCGCGGCTGGAAGGTGCCTCGAAGAACTACGGGGTTGCTTTGCTTCTCGGCGAAGAGACGGCAAGGCTTGTAGAGGGCACCTATACTATCGCCGAGCTGGACCGTGTCTTGGTCAAGGGCAAGACCCTTTCCACCCCGGTCTTCACAGTGCTGCATCATGCGGATGCCGCGGCGCTGGCAGCACATCGGGCCTTCGTGGAAATGAAATATGCTGGCAAGCTTTCGCCGGACGATCCCGTTTTTGAGACGATGCCGCAGATGATCCCCGAACTTGCGGCCTATTATGCGATCGTTTGCAGCGATGTCTCGGGCACGGAAGGATAATCGTCCCGTTGCGCTTTCCCCGGCTGCGATTTTCCGTTTAAGATCGCGGGACTCGATAACAACAAGAGCATTTTCATGTCCACAGCAGATCCCGCCACCGTCATCCCTCTTCCGCAGCCGGTCCTGCTTCCCATCGAGGGCAGCAACGAGCTTTTTCCGGTGCGCCGGGTCTATTGCGTCGGACGCAATTATGCCGACCATGCGATCGAGATGGGGCATGATCCGAGCCGCGAGCCGCCGTTTTTCTTCCAGAAAAACGCCGACAACCTGCTGCCGCCCGGCAAGCCGTTTCCCTATCCGCCGCTGTCGAACGATGTGCATTACGAGGCCGAATGCGTGATTACGCTGAAATCCGGGGGCGCGAACATTCCCCTCGAAAAGGCACTCGACTGCATCTACGGCTATGCCGTCGGCATCGATTTCACCCGCCGCGATCTGCAGGCCGAGGCAAAGAAGCTCGGCCGCCCCTGGGAAGCGGCGAAGGCGTTCGAATATTCGGCCCCCGTTTCGGCAATCGTGCCCGCAAGCCGCCTCGGCCATCCGGAGGCGGGCCGCATCTGGCTCGACCACAATGACAAGCGTGTTCAGGACGGCGACCTCAGCCAGATGATCTGGAAGATGCCGGAGATCATTGCCGAGCTTTCTAAGCTGTTCATCCTGGCGCCGGGCGATGTCATCATGACTGGCACACCGGCAGGTGTCGGCGCCGTCAAGAGAGGCGACCGCGTCGAATGCGGCATCGACGGTATCGCAACACTGACCGTCACCGTCGCCTGAGGAGGTCACCATGCCCGTCTACGCACTTGGAGGATTGTCGCCGAAACTGCCGGCGAGCGGGCTCTACTGGATTGCGCCGGATGCGCAGGTGATCGGGCAGACGGAGCTCGGCGAAGGCGTCGGCATCTGGTTCGGCGCGGGTGCTGCGCGGGGACAACGAGCCGGTCACCGTCGGCCGGAAGACCAATATTCAGGAGGGCGCCATGCTGCATACCGATCCGGGCTTTCCGGTGACGATCGGCGAAGGCTGCACGATCGGCCACCATGCGATCGTCCACGGCTGCACCATCGGCAACAATTCGTTGATCGGCATGGGGGCAACCGTGCTCAACGGTGCAAGGATCGGCAGCAACTGCCTCGTCGGCGCCAATGCGCTGGTGACGGAAGGCAAGGAATTTCCGGATGGCTCGCTGATCGTCGGCGCGCCTGCCCGCGCGATCCGGACGCTGGACGAAAAGGCAATCGATGGACTGAAGCGCTCGGCCGAAAAATACGTCGCCAACTGGCAGCGTTTTGCCCGCGACCTCAAGCGGATCGACTAGCTCCCCTGGAATTGCGTTAGGCGGCGCAGCGCTCGCAGAGGCCGCGGATTTCGATCGTCGTCTTCTCGGCCTTGAACTTCTTGCCGCGCGTCCAGTCCATCAGCCGGTGATCGACCTCGTGGTCGTGGAATTCCATGACTTGGCCGCAGCTTTCGCAGATGGCGAAGGCAACGGAGCCGTGGCTGTGGCAGTTCTCGTTCGGATGGGCGCAGACGACGAAAGAATTGATGCTCTCCAGCCGGTGCACGACGCCATATTCGAGCAGCTTCTCCAGCGCCCGATAGACCTGCAACGGCGCGCGGAAACCGTGGTCGCGCAGCTTGTCGAGGATCGTATAGGCGCTGAGCGGCCCGTCGGCCTTTTCCAGCACATCGAAGACCAGCGCCTGGTTCTTGGTCAGTTGCGGTGCGTTCATGAGCCTTGTCCTTGCGGTTCCTTGCGCCCCAGCCGCGGCAGCAGGCTGAGGATGAAGAGTATGAGTGCGGCAACAACGATCGACGGGCCTGATGGCGTGTCGTAGGTGAGCGAGCCGAACAGGCCGCCGACGACGGCAACTGCGCCAATCAGCGATGCGAGAACGGCCATGACCTCGGGCGTCGGTGAGAAACGGCGGGCCGCGGCAGCCGGGATGATCAGCAGCGAGGTGATCAGCATGATGCCGACGATCTTCATGGCGATGGCGATGACGACCGCCATCAGGAGCATGAAGAAGAGCCGCGCCCGCTCCGGCTGCAGCCCCTCGGCCTCGGCGAGTTCCGGATTGACGGTCGAGGCCAGCAGCGGCCGCCACAGCCAGGCGATCGCCGCAACGACGAAGAGGCCGCCGCCCCAAATCAGCGCGATGTCGGTCTTCGAGACGGCAAGGATATCGCCGAAGAGGAAGGCGATGAGATCGATCCGCACCCAGCTCATGAAGGCGACCATCACGAGGCCGATCGCGAGCGTGGCATGCGACAGGATGCCGAGTAGAGCGTCGGCAGACAGCGCCTGACGCTTCTGCAAGAAGAGCAGCAGGACCGAGACTGTTGCCGCGACGGCGAAGACGGCCAGCGTCAGGTTGAACTCGAAGAGCAGCGACAGTGCGACGCCGAGCAGTGCCGAATGGGCGATCGTATCGCCGAAATAGGCCATGCGCCGCCAGATGATGAAGCAGCCAAGCGGCCCGGTGGTCAGCGCCAGGCCAACGCCGGCGAGGATCGCGCGGACGAAGAAATCGTCAAGCATGACGCTCTCCCGCATGATGATGGTGGCTGTGCTCCGGATCGTCGTGATCGTGGTGGTGGCCGTCCTCGGGGTAGCAATGATCGGTCACCGAACCATCCGAATGCAGCACGCGGCCGTCCGGCAGGTGCGTATGGTCGTGGCGGTGGCTGTAGACGGCGAGCGTCTTTGCCGCGCGGCTGCCGAAGAGACGCACATATTCCGGGCTCTGGCTGACCGTCTCCGGCGTGCCGCGGCAGCAGACATGGCCGTTGAGGCAGATGACCGTGTCGGTCTCTGCCATGACGACGTGTAGGTCGTGCGAGATCAGAAGGATGCCGCAGCCTGTGGAGTTGCGGATCTGCTTGATGAGATCGTAAAGCGCAAGCTCGCCGGAGAAATCAACGCCCTGCACCGGTTCGTCGAGCACCAGCAGATCGGGTTTGCGAGCAATGGCGCGCGCCATCAGCGCCCGTTGGAACTCGCCGCCGGAAAGGTGCTGCACCTCGGCATCCGGCATATGAGCCATGCCGGCGGCTTCGAGGGCTGCCATCATCTCGCGTTCGGAAAGCGGGCCAGTCAGCGTCATGAGGCGCCGGACGGTAAGCGGCAGCGTCCAGTCGATCGCAAGCTTCTGTGGCACGTAGCCGACTTTGAGGCCGCTTGCGCGCTCCACCCTGCCCTCGTCGGGCTTCAGCACGCCGATCGCCGCCTTCGCGCTCGTCGACTTTCCGGAACCGTTCGGACCGATCAGCGTCACGATCTCGCCGGGTGAAATCGAAAAGTCCACACCGCGAACGAGCCAGCGGCCGTCGCGCCGGACGCCCACATTGTGAAGGGAAACCAGCGGCTTCGAGGCAGGGTTTGCGGGAGATAACATCATTTTTCCGACAGTGCTGTTGCGTCTTGCTATCGCACACGTTATAGCATTACGCAATTGATGTAATAACATTACAACTGCAATTCAAGCGGAGCGTGAACATGAAACTGGGCCTTACCCTCGCGATCCCGGCAATCCTGCTGGCCGGGGCATCCAAGGCGGCTGATGCGCCGGCCGTCGTGACCTCGATCAAGCCGATCCATTCGCTGGTTTCGGCAATCATGCAGGGCGCCGGCACGCCGGAACTGATCGTCGATGGCGCAGCCTCCCCGCATACCTACAATCTCAAGCCGTCGGATGCGAGCGCGCTGCAGAATGCCAAGGTGATCTTCTGGGTCGGTCCAGGCCTCGAAGCCTTTCTCGAAAAGCCGCTGGAATCGCTGGGCTCCGGTGCCACCATCGCCGAATTGGAGGATGCACCCGGGCTCGTGAAGCTGAAGTTCCGCGAAGGCGGCGCGTTCGAACCGCATGATGACGGCGACGAGGCGTTAGCCGGACACGAGCACGAAGAGGCCGGGCACGAGGAGGCGGGGCACGATCACGATGCGCATGCGGAAGGCGAGCATGATGACGGTCACGGCGAATTCGATACGCATCTCTGGCTCAACCCAATGAATGCCAAGGCCCTGGCCGCGGAAATCACCACGACGCTGGTGGCGGCCGATCCCGCCAATGCGCTAACCTACCAGGCCAATGCCAAGGCGCTCGACGAGAAGATCGATGCGCTCGACAAGGAAATTGCCGGGATCGTGGCGCCGGTGAAGGACAAGCCCTTCATCGTCTTCCACGACGCCTACCAGTATTTCGAGCACCGCTATGCCGTCCGTGTTGCCGGCTCGATCACGGTCAGCCCGGAAACCATGCCCGGCGCCGAGCGTATTTCGGAGATTCACAAGAAGGTCGGCGATCTCGGCGCCACCTGCGTCTTCGCCGAGCCGCAGTTCGAGCCGCGCCTGGTCAATGTCGTCATCGAAGGCACCGATGCGAAAGCCGGCGTTCTCGACCCGGAAGCGGCAACGCTGGAGGCCGGTCCCGATCTCTATTTTACGCTGATGCGCGGCATCGCCAACAGCATGAAGGATTGCCTTTCGCGCGAAAGCTGAGAGCAAACGGGCGGGCCTCGGCTCGCCTTTTTCAGATATCGTAGTGTCATGTTATAACATTACTATATGGAGAAAACGATGGATAAGAGACTTCCCGTCACCGTGCTGTCCGGCTTCCTCGGAGCGGGAAAGACGACACTGCTGAACCATGTGCTCGGCAACCGCGAAGGCCTGCGCGTTGCGGTGATCGTCAACGACATGAGCGAGGTGAACATCGACGCAGCACTGGTGCGGGACGGCGGAGCGAACCTCTCGCGCACCGAAGAGCAGCTCGTCGAAATGACCAACGGCTGCATCTGCTGCACCCTGCGCGACGATCTCCTGAAGGAGGTCAGGCAGCTCGCCGACCAAGGCCGGTTCGACTACCTGCTGATCGAATCGACCGGGATTGCCGAGCCCCTGCCCGTCGCGACCACCTTCGAATTCCGCGACGAGGATGGTGCAAGCCTTTCGGATGTCGCCCGACTCGACACGATGGTGACGGTGGTCGACGCCGCCAATCTCCTGGCTGACTATGCCTCCACCGATTTCCTCGCCGACCGCGGCGAGACGGCGGGCGACGGCGACAGCCGCACCGTCGTCGATCTCCTCGTCGAGCAGATCGAATTTGCTGATATCGTCGTGCTGAACAAGGTCGAAACGGCAACGCTTGAACAGCGCGAAGCGGCGCGCAAGATCATCGCTGGGCTCAATCGAGATGCGAAGCTGATCGAGACGGATTTCGGCCGCGTTCCGTTGAAGGATGTGCTGGGAACCGGCCGTTTCGATATCGACAAGGCCGAAACCCATCCGCTCTGGTACAAGGAGTTGCACGGCTTCAAGGACCATGTGCCGGAAACCGAGGAATATGGCATCATCTCTTTCGTCTATCGCGAAAGGCGGCCGTTCGACCCGATGAAGCTGCAGGCCTTTCTCGACCGGACATGGCCGGGCGTCATCCGCGCAAAAGGCTTCTTCTGGCTGGCGACGCGGCCGCATTATGTCGGGGAGATCAGCCAGGCGGGCGCGATCGTCAGGACCGGCAAAATGGGGCTTTGGTGGTCGGCCGTTCCGAAGGACCAGTGGCCGCGCGAACCGGGCTTTGAGAAGGCGATCGGCCCCTATCTCGACCCCGTCTGGGGCGACCGCAGGCAGGAGCTCGTCTTCATCGGCGCCGATCCGATGGACGAGGATTGGATCCGAAGCGAACTCGACGCCTGTTTGATCAGATCGGACAACTTCACGCCCGAGAAATGGCGAAACCTGCCGGACCCCTTCGCAAGCTGGGCGCTGCGTGCCGCATGAGAACAGCCGCAATCAAGCCGTTCCGTTGCGTTTGCGAGGAATGCGAACCGCTGCCGCCGATCGAGGGGCTGAGCGAGCCGCTCGATAACGAGGCTGCGTCCCGCGGAGTCTCGCCAAAGGAGGTTTGGCTATCTGTAGCGCAAAAAGATGCGTCGGAAACGGAAAGCCGGCTAAGCGCGTCACGTGTCCCCGCCCGTAAATGTGCGGCATTCAAACGACGACCCGACATCAACGGTGCTCAGATCGAGTAAAGCTCAATCGGCGTCTCAAAGCCCTTCAGGCGGTATGCCCGGCCTTCGCTTTCGGCCGTTTGGCTCTGCGCCCGTTCGCAAACGGCCTTGGTGACGAGAATCCGTCCGGCGTCAGCAACCGACTGCGCCCGAGCGGCAGTATTCACAACCGTTCCAATCGCAGTGAGGTCGCGATGCGATCGGCCGAACTCTCCGAAGCTGGCCTCGCCCGAGTCGATGCCGATACCGATGCCGAGTTCGCTTCCGTCCAGGCCAGCGCCTTCAGCCACGTGACGTTCACGACGCAACTGGCAGCGACGCTGAATCTCCCGCGCGGCGCGCACGGCGCGTTCGGCGTGGTCCTGGTGGCGGATCGGAAAGTTGAATATTGCCATGATGGCGTCCCCGACCGTCTTGTTGAGAAGGCCGTCATATTCCCAAATGGCTGTGGCACATTCATCGTAGAAATCATCCAGCAGCAACGAGACGGCATCGGCCGAAAGCGACTGCGAAAGCGTCGTATAGCCTCTCAGATCTGCAAAAAGCACGGACACATCGACCGTGATCTTGCGGGCTTTCATGACGCGCGTGAACATGAGTTCGCAAATCGTGCAGGTGTTCGGATTCATCCGGCTCGGGCGGATGCCGAAGGCGCGGAATGGAATGGAAGCCGGTCCGCGCAGAGGCACCGGCAGACGCATCTGCTCCCAGCAGCCCTTGCAAATCCTGGATTGAGAAACCGACATGTTGCCGCCCTGTTTGCGTGCCGTTCCGCGACTTTCGCACATCCGCGCCAGAAAATCTCCAGAAAAGCCTGCAGTTGCTTAGCAACTAGGACCGCATCCCATTCCACGATCTGCGACAATACAAACTGGAGAAATTCATGGATGAAGCGACGATCGCAGACATGGAGTGTCGGAATCTCGTTTAGCCAGTCGTCTTCAAGATAGACAAGCTACGGAGAACAGAAATGACAATCACGATTACCGCCTTTGAACGGTCGCCCGATCGCGGCAAGGGTCTGGCGCGTGACATGCGCGTTCGCTGGGCGCTCGAAGAAGTAGGCCAGCCTTACGAGGTTCGTCTTCTTTCGTTCAAAGCGATGAAGGAACCCGCGCATCTCGCGCTTCAACCTTTCGGGCAGATTCCAACCTACGAAGAAGGCGATCTCGCCCTGTTCGAGTCGGGGGCGATCGTGCTCCATATCGCCGAGCGCCATGCGGGCCTGTTGCCAGACGATGCGAATGCCCGGGCGCGCGCGATCACATGGATGTTTGCCGCGCTCGACACGCTGGAGCCGCCGATCTTCGACCGCGCCCTCGCCAATATCCTCGAGCGCGACGAGCCTTGGTACGAGCAACGCCTCCGTTTCCTCGAGGACAGCATCCGGAAACGGCTGGGCAGCCTTTCCGGTCGCCTTGGCGATGCCGATTGGCTCGACGGCGCGTTCAGCGCCGGTGACCTGCTGATGGTGACGGTGCTGCGCAGGTTGAAAGGATCGAGTTTACTGGAGGAATATCCAAACCTCTCCGCCTATGTCGCCCGCGGTGAAGCGCGGCCCGCCTACAAGCGTGCTTTCGACGCTCAGTTGGCGGTGTTCACCGCCGCATCCTCCGGCTGACAAAGGCCGTTCTGGGCTCGAGTGGTCGTGAGTCGGACTTCAGATGATGCCGTGCTTCCTTAAAAGCGCCTGCTCGTCGCCTGACACCCAGCCGAATACTTTCGGCTCCCCATCCAGCTCTTGGACGAAGTAGTGAACATCAAAATCTATCGCTACATCCGGTTGATCCTTGCGGATATAGGTTGCCGTCCAAGCAACATTGGCCACGCAATGATGCGCGTCTATGGGCGAGAGGCGGACATTGCGTATCCGCATCTCCTTCGTCCCTATCGCCCGATAGTGCTGATAGCCTTGCGCCATGGCTTGCTTGAATTGATCGTCGTTCTTTCCGGTCATAACCCCGGCAGGCGCGGCACCTATGAACTCGGAAGCATAGAGCGATGCGACTTCGTCCATGTTTGTGTCGCCGCCGAGGGACCGATTAAAAAGGCTCTCGTATCGCTGGAAGAGCTTCCTTACGCTGGTCTCCATGATTTCCTCTCGGAGTGCGGCCATGGTCGGCAGGGGTCGCGCAACAGTCTTCTTCGTCAGCAGGTCAAGCTGCCCGCAGCGTTTTTCTGCGAGCGACTTTAGAGCCCAAAGGTGGTTCATTTAAGTTAGGGCCGGGTCACGCAGCCCGCGCATCCCTCAAAGTCACTCGCTCATCGAGCCGCGATGATGCTCGAGACGATGCCGCTCGTGATGCCGATCAGCAGGAAGTCGTTGTCGGCCCTGACCCAGCGGTAGCCGCGCGGCGGTGCCGACAGGCGGTAGCGGCGATAGTCGCGGACCTCGGCCATGTGCCGGCGCTCGGCGGCGGTCATGCGATGGCCCTTCGTCCAGCGGTATTTGTGGACAACGACCTTCTTCTCGACGATGACCGGACGGCGGTGTTCGGCGGCACTCGCCTGCGATGCGAAAGCAATCGGCGTAAGCAGGAAGGAGGCGGAAAGAAGGGCGGCAAAAATCTTTTTCATCGGGGGATCCTCGTGTTGAACACGCCCCGAAACTAGGTCTGCGAAGGTGAACCGAATCTGAAAATTAAGTTAAATTTTCGTAATGGAAATCGAAGCTTACGAGCATAGGCTTATATTTTAGTTTCGCCTTTTAAAGCGGCCGCGCATTCAAGCCCGACTGAAGATCAAAGCCATATTGACGACGTCGAGATAGCGGCCATCGATATGAACGGCATCCTTGCTTACGCCCTCACTGACGAAGCCGACCCTCTCGTAAAGGCGGATTGCGCGGGCATTGTCGGCATGGACGCTGAGCTCGACGCGCCCGATGCCGTATTCCCTCGCCTGCTTCAGCGTCGTCTCCATGAGACGTAATCCGAGACCTTGTCCGCGGTAGGCGGGGATGATGCCCATGCCGAGCGATCCCCGGTGCGCATGCGACGGAAAGAAGTGCCGGCGGATATCACACCAGCCGATCACTTCACGGTCGCTCAAAGCCACGAACTGCGGATGCTTGTCTTCGATCATGCCACGAACGAACTTCCGCGTGTCTTCGAGCGGCGGCGCCTCCAGGAAGGTCAGATATCTACGTTCGCGCGCGACGAGGTCGAGAGCCCGGTGATAGCTCTCGATGTGCCGGACGGCGATGGGCTCAATGATGATATCGGGTGCCACTTTCAAAGCTCTTCGTAATTGAACCAGTCGAAATCCGCCGTCTTGGCGCGGCCCGAGGTGTCGAATGCGAAGACGCCGGCAAAGGCGCCGGTGAAGGAGCCATGCTCGCCGCGCCCGCCCTCGTCGGAGACGACACCGGCATCGAGAACCGGGCCAATCGGCTGCCAGGCGCCCTTGCCTTCCGTCTGCCAGAAGAACTGCAGGTCGTTGTCGCGGATTTCCATGGAAAGCTGGACGCGGCCTTCCGCCGGAAGGGCGACGCCGCTGCCCGCGGAGAAGCTGAGGCGGCCGTTCGGATAGTCCCCGTTGCAGGAAAGGATCGTGACGCAGCGGCCGAGCTTTTCGTGCAGCGTCACGGCAACGGCGTGGAACTTGTGGCGATTGTAGTAATGCGTCAGCCCGGCGACCTGCTGGTAGGTGTCGGGATCGAATTCCACGACCGTCTCGGCGCGGAAGCTGTGATGCTCCTGACGGCGGGCGACGAGCGCCTGCTCGAACCATGAACCGATGCTTTCTCGGGCGATGAGGCGCAGATGGCCGGGGCGGTCGGTGAGGTTGAAGATGCGTTCCGGCCGCGGCGTGCGCAGCCACTGGAAATCTGCAGGCAGCTTGCCGCCATCGAAACTGTATTCGGTGCGAACCGGCTTTTCGATGCAGACTGCACCCATCAGGCCCGGAACCTCGACGTCTGGCACCGTCGTGCCATTTTCGAGATAGAGCCAGCCGTCTTCCTTCCAGGCGCATTTCTGCAAGGCGGCTTCGCGGCCGAGCGTGCAGCGGCGCTTCGGCGGCAGCGGGCGGCCGCAAAGATGGGTGTGATAGACCTGCCCGTCCGGCGTCTCGACATATTGGCCATGCCCTGCCCGCTGCAGAACGGCCTCCGGATTGTCCTTGGCGGTGATGAGATGCACGTTCGGATGCATCTCGTAGGGGCCGTCAATGGTGCGCGAACGCGCCATGGTGACCGCATGGTCATAGCCGGTGCCACCTTCGGCGGTCGTGAGATAGTAGTAGCCATTGCGCTTGAAGAGATGCGGGCCTTCGACGAGGCCGAGCGGGCTGCCGGCGAAGATGTTCTTGATCGGCCCCTTCAGCGCCTGCGTGACCGGGTCCCATTCCTGCAGCAGGATGCCATCAAAGGCCGGATGCTTCGGCGCGCCGCCATAGCTCTCCGTGCGGTGGTTCCATTGCATATTGAGGAACCACTTGCGGCCGTTATCGTCATGGAAGAGTGAGGGATCGAAGCCCGAGGAGTTGACGTAGACCGGCTCCGACCACTCGCCCTCGATCGTCGGCGAGGTGACGATGTAGTTATGCGCGTCCTTGAAGTTGCCGTCGAAGCGCTTGACGTCGGTATAGACCAGCCAGAACTGCCTGTCGGCATAGGAGAGGCACGGCGCCCAGATGCCGCAGCTGTCGGGATTGCCGCGCATGTCGAGCTGCGACTGGCGCTCCAGCGGACGGCGCACCAACGTCCAGTTCACCAGGTCGCGCGAATGGTGGATCTGCACGCCCGGATACCATTCGAAGGTCGAGGTCGCGATGTAATAGTCCTCTCCGACGCGGCAGATGGATGGATCGGGATTGAAACCCGGCAGAATGGGATTGCGGATCATGAGACTTCTCCTCCGGATGCGGCACGTACATCATACTCAATTCGCCAGCGCCCGGTCGTTTCCTTCCGGACACTGCCGTTTCGCTATTCGCGCTCGGCGGACTTTGCCCAGAGGTTGACGTCGGCCTCGCGGGCGTAGACATCGATCTCCTTCAGCTCCTCCGCCGTGAACTTAGGATTGTCGAGCGCCTTGACACAGTCGACGATCTGCGACGAGCGGCTGGCCCCGATCAGCGCGGAGGTGACCCGGCCGCCGCGCAGCACCCAGGCGATCGCCATCTGCGCCAGCGTCTGGCCGCGGCGTTCGGCAATGCCGTTCAGCTTGCGGATGTTGTCGATGATCGATGGTCGGATGAAGTCGCGCTTCAGAAAGTGGTTCTGCGCGGCACGGCTGTCTTCCGGGATGCCGGCGAGATATTTAGTCGTCAGCATGCCCTGGGCGAGTGGTGAAAAAACGATCGAGCCCATGCCGGCCTCGTCCAGCGTATCGAGCAGCTTGTCGTCTTCAACCCAGCGGTTGAGCATCGAATAGCTCGGCTGGTGGATGAGGCACGGCGTGCCGAGATCCTTCAGGATGGCGGCTGCTTCCCGCGTGCGCTGCGCACTGTAGGAGGAAATGCCGACATAGAGAGCGCGGCCGGAGCGGACGATATAATCGAGCGCGCTGCAGGTCTCCTCGAGCGGCGTATCCGGATCGAAACGGTGCGAATAGAAGATGTCGACATAGTCGAGGCCCATGCGCTTCAGACTCTGATCGCAGGAGGCGATCAGATACTTGCGGCTGCCCCACTCGCCGTAAGGCCCGGACCACATTTCGTAGCCCGCCTTGGACGAGATGATGAGTTCGTCGCGCAGGCCCGCGAAATCGGTGCGCAGGATTTCGCCGAAGGCGGTCTCGGCGCTGCCGGGCGGCGGGCCGTAATTATTGGCGAGGTCGAAATGGGTAATGCCGAGATCGAAGGCGGTGCGGCACATGTCGACCTTGCGCTCATGCGGCGTGTCGCCGCCGAAATTGTGCCAGAGACCGAGGGAGACGGCAGGAAGCTTCAGGCCGGAACGGCCCGTGCGGTTATACTTCATCTTCGAATAGCGGTCGGAAGCCGGTTGCCAGCTCATGGTCCTGATCCTTTTGGAAAAGTGTGCGCGGGCCAGGAACGCCCGCGCCGAAAATAGCCCTTTGGAGGCCTACTTCAAGAGCGCCTGAGCCTCTTCGATGCCGAGCGCGGCCGGCTGCGTGCAGGTCGTCGTGAGTTCAACGAACCTGCCCTCCTCGCCCGATTTCAGGATCGAGGTCATGACATCGACGCCATGCAGCGTGCGCTCAAGCGAGCAGCGAGCATCGCGGCCGTCGATGAGCGCGGCCACCATATCGGCAAGGCCTGCCGTGCGGTAGTTGGCGCGCGGCCCCTGCGGGCTTTCCTGGTTGAACTTGCCGAAGGGATGCTCCCAGGCTTCAAGCGGCTTGATCTCCTTGTCGCGCCCGCTGGCCTCGACGACGCCGCCGAAGAAGTTCGGGTCCGGCACGAAAAGGGTGCCATCAGTGCCGTAAAGCTCCATATTGGCATGGCGATGCGACCAGACGTCCCAGCTTGCCGTCAGCGTCACCGTCGCACCGCTGACGAATTCCAGCAGTGCCTGGACGGTCGTCGGCGTCTTGACCGGAATCGTCTCGCCGTGGCGCGGCTGGCTGGTGATCGTGCGCGTCTCCGATGCCATGGACGTAATCGCACCGACGCGCTTCACCGGGCCGATGAAATTGATGAGATTGGCGATGTAGTACGGCCCCATATCGAGGATGGGACCGCCGCCCGGCAGGAAGAAGAAGTCCGGGTTCGGATGCCACATCTCCATGCCCGGCCCCATGACATAGCAGGAGCCGGAGGTGATGCGGCCGATGCCACCCTCGTCCACATATTTGCGGGCAAGCTGGTGCGCGCCGCCGAGGAAGGTATCCGGCGCGCAGCCCACGGAGAGTTTCTTTTCCTTGGCGATGCGGCGCAGATCCTCGCCCTGTTCCAGCGTCAGCACGAGCGGCTTTTCGGAAAAGACGTGCTTGCCGGCCTCAAGCGCTGCCTTCGAGACCGGATAGTGCGCATCGGGGATCGTCAGATTGACGACGACGTCGATCTCGTCATTGGCGAGAAGCTGCTCGATCGTCTGGGCGGTGACGCCGTATTCCTCGGCGCGCAGTTCCGCCGCCTGCACGTTGATATCCGCGCAGGCGAGCATTTTCAGCCCCTTGAAAAGGGGCGCAAGCGAAAGGTAGGTCGTGGAGATGTTGCCACATCCGATGATGCCGACGCCAAGTTCCTTGGTCATGGTTTGCCTCAGTAGGTCTTGAAGGATGCGATCGAGCGGGCAATCAGGCGATCGATGTCGCTCGGATTGTCATGTTCGACGACGTAATGCTTGGCGTTGGTGGCCTTCAGCGCCGCGATCAGCTTCGGCCAGGCAAGCGTGCCGTGACCGACATCGGCCCAGCCGTCCTCGTCCTTGTTTTCGCCGGCCGGCGCGATGTCCTTGACGTGGACAGCGGTGATGCGGGAGCCGAGCTTTTCGATCCAGGCGAAGGGATCGCCTCCGCCGCGGACGACCCAGGCGATGTCCGCTTCCCAGGAAATACCGGGCGCGCCTTCGAAGATGCGCTCGATCGGCAGCGAACCGTCGGCAAGCTTCACGAATTCGAAGTCGTGGTTGTGCCAGCCGAACTCGTAGCCGGCATCCTTGTAGGGCTTGGCCATCTCCTGCAGGCGCTTGCCGAAGGCGAGCCAGCCGGCGCCGTCCGCCGGGCGCTGGTCTGCGGCAAGATGCGGTGCGTAGATCGAATCCATGCCGAGCGTTTTGGCGATCAGCAGCGACTGCTGGACATTGTTTTCGAGGAAATCCGGGCTGAAATGGCCAGTTGCCATCACGAGGCCATTCTTGTCGAGATCGGCGCGCAGGCTCTTCAAACCGGCATCATCGAGCTCGGCATAGATGCCGCCGAAACCTTCGACCTCCGAATAGCCGGCCTTGCCGAGCTTTTCGAAGATTGCCGAATAGGGTTGGAAATTGCGGGCGCTATAAAGCTGAAAACTCAGTTTCGTCATCACTTTCTCCTCGGGCCTCGTGCCCTTTCTTCAAATCAATCTGCCGACTGGCAGGAATGCAGGTCGTAGAAGCGGAAGTCCGGCAGCGTGTCTCCTTCAAGCGGTTTTGCCGGAGTAAAGAGGATGCGGCGGGTCTCGCCAGCCGCCAGATCGAAGGCGTTGTCGGAATATTTGCCGTCCGTCTCGGTCTCGATCATCACGAAAAGCGCCAGTCCCTTGGCGGTGACGTTGAGGCAAACCGAACCGTCTTCCTCAACATATTCACGGGTCACCTGGAGACCGGAAGGCTCCAATTCGAGCGCCTTGTAGGTGCCGTGGACGTAGTGTCCCTCGCCGCCCATGCCGTTCGACGCCGTGAAGCGCCAGGCAAGCAGCGTGCCTTCCGGAATGTCCGAGACATCGATCGTCGCCGCCGTCACGGCGGCATCCGGGGTGCAGACGGCCTGGACATCCTTCAGGTGCCTGCGCTCGCCCTTCATCGTCAGAATGGAAATCGAAAGGTCGGCGCTGATTTCCGAAAGCGTGTCGTTGACCAGTGAGAAATGGATCGACTTGCCGTCCTCGGACGGGATGGCGGCGACCGCGACCGGCTGGAAGAAGCGCTTGACGAGATAGTGCATCGCCTTCCAGCGCCCGCCATAGTCGAGGCTCGACCAGGACGCGACCGGCCAGGTGTCGTTGAGCTGCCAGTAGATCGTGCCCATGCAATGGGGTTTGAGCGACCGCCAGTATTCCACCGCCGTCTTGATCGCCAGCCCCTGCTGGATCTGGCTCAGATAGACGAAGTTCGGAAAGTCCCTCGGGAAGCGAAAATAGCGGAACATCGTGCCCGCGATGCGTTCGTTGCCGCCAGCGTTCTTCTGGTGCAGTTCCATGACCGGAGACGCGACGTTCATGTCCTTCTTGTCGGCATAAGTCTTGATGACCGGAAGCGACGTGTAGGACTGGAAGCCGAATTCCGAGCAGAAGCGCGGGCGCACCGAACGGTAATTGTCGAACGACTTGTTCTCGTGCCAGACCGACCAGTAATGCATGTCGCCGGAGCCATCGGCGTGCCAGGCATCGCCGAAATCCAGGTAGCCGGAGGCCGGGCTGGACGGCCACCAGATGGCATCGGGTGCGGCGTTCTTCATCGCCTGCTCGATCGTGCGGTTCAGCCGATCGTAGGAGACGAGGTAGCGGTCGCGGTTCTTCTTCGGTTCATCGAACCATGTGAGCGCGCCAACCAGCTCGTTATCGCCGCACCAGAGCGCGATCGACGGATGCGAGGAGAGCCGCTTGACCTGGTAGTCGACTTCGAGCGCGACACCATCGAGGAAATCCTCAGTCGACGGGTAAAGATTGCAGGCAAACATGAAATCCTGCCAGATCATGAGGCCGAGGCGATCGCAGAGATCGTAGAACCAGTCGTGCTCGTAGAAGCCGCCGCCCCAGACGCGGATCATGTTCATGTTGGCTGCTTTTGCCGATTGCAGCAGGTCCTCGGTCTTCTCCGGCGACGACAGTGAAAAGAGCGCATCCGCCGGAATCCAGTTGGCGCCGCGGCAGAAGATTTCGCGGCCGTTGACCTTGAAGGCGAAACGGCTGCCTGCGGCATCCGGCGTGGTGATGAGCTCGACAGTACGAAGGCCGATCTGCTTCGTCACCTCATCTGACGGCAGGTCGACAGCGAGCGCATAAAGCGCCTGCTCGCCGCTGCCGGCGGGCCACCAGAGGCGCGGCTTCTCGACAAGGAAGATATGATTGACCACCGTCTCGCCGGCGCTGACGCCGACATCGAGCCGGACACGCTCGCCATCCAGCGAAAAATGCACCGGCACGATGCCCGGATCCTTCGCGAAGAGCGTTGCCGTGACCTGCAGCTCGACGCTACCGTCAAGATTGTGGGCCTGGCGGGTCGTGACGTGCTCGATGCGCGCGGTTTCGAGCTTCTTCAGCGTGATCGTCCCGTAAAGCCCGAGCGGCGCGATCGCGATGTTCCAGTCCCAGCCGAAATGGCATTGCGGCTTGCGCAGCATATTGCCGTTGGCGATCGGCGAATTGCCAGGGTGGTAAGGAATGTAAAAGGGCTGTTTGGCCTGCCGCTCAGCGCCGGCGGCGATACTCGAATGCAGCACGATGCGGATCGTGTTTTCGCCGGCCTTCAGCACGCTTGACACATCCGGCCGGTAGCGGCGGAAGCAGTTGTCGGCCGCGAGCACCAGAAAGCCGTTGACGAAGACCGAGGCGACGGTGTCGAGGTAATCGATGTCGAGATACCAGTCGCCGTCGCTCTGCGGCAGCGTGAAGCGCCGCTCGAGCGCCCAATCGCGGTGCGCGACCCACTGCACCTGTTCTTCGTTGCGGCCGAAATAGGGTTCCGGAATGCGTTCTGCTGCGTGAAGCGCCGTATGGACGTCGCCCGGAAGCGTGATCACTGTGGTGACTTCGCCATCGGCTGACGTGAGTTGCCAGGAACCGGAAAGATCGATGCTGGACACAGTCTGCGGCAAGGAAGTCATAGCATTATCCCGATCAGGCCGCCTTGGGAGGTGCCGGACGATACCGGACCATGGCCGAACTTGGACGGCCGGATGGCCGCATGGAAGATCGGGCGGAGCTTTCAGCCCCGCCCGTATTGCGGTTCAGATCCGGTCTTCGGTCTCTGCATCGAAGATCGATGCCAGCGACATGTCGAAGCTGAGCTTCACCGGCGTTCCCACCTTGAAGCGGCGCGCGCCGTTGATGCGCACCGACATCGTATGGCCGGCATGCTTCAGCCAGAGGAGGTTGTCGGCGCCCATCGGCTCTTCGATATCGACGGTCGCATCATGCACCTCGGGGCCAAGATTTTCGTCGACCTTGATGTGCTCCGGACGCACGCCGAGCACCACCTTGCGGCCTGCCTGTAGCGGTTGGGCCGCATCGTAGCCGTCAAGCGAGAAGCTGACGCCATTCGAGCTGAACACCGTCTTGTCGCTGTTCTTGGTCAATTCGCCATGCAGGAAGTTCATCGACGGCGAGCCGATGAAGCCCGCAACGAAAAGGTTGCGCGGCCTGTTGTAGATGGTCGTCGGATCGTCGAGCTGCTGGATGATGCCGCTTTTCATGATCGCGATGCGGTCTGCCAGCGTCAGCGCCTCGATCTGGTCGTGGGTCACATAGATCATCGTGTTCTTCAGCGACTGGTGCAGGCGCTTGATCTCGACGCGCAGCTCCGAACGCAGTTTGGCATCGAGGTTGGACAGCGGCTCGTCGAACAGGAACACATCGACATCGCGCACGAGTGCACGGCCGATCGCCACGCGCTGGCGCTGGCCGCCGGAAAGTTCGGCGGGCTTGCGCTTCAGAAGCGGCTGGATCTGCAGGATTTCGGAGGCGCGCGCCACGCGCTTGTCGATCTCGGCCTGCGGCACCTTTGCGACGCGAAGACCGAAGGAGAGGTTCTTCTCGACGCTCATCTGCGGATAGAGCGCATAGGACTGGAACACCATGCCGATGCCACGGTCCTTGGGCTCTTCCCAAGTGACGTTCTTGCCCTTGATGAAGATCTGCCCCGCGGAAGCATCGAGCAGGCCGGCGATGCAATTGAGCAGCGTAGACTTGCCGCAGCCGGACGAGCCAAGCAGGACCAGGAATTCGCCGTCATTGATATCGAGATTCAAGTCCTTGAGGACGCTGATGGAGCCGAAATTCAGCGACAGATCCTTGATGGAAACGCTTGTGTTCATGATCAACCTTTCACTGCGCCAGCGGCGATACCGCGGACGAAGAGACGTCCGGACACGAAGTAGACGATAAGCGGCACCGCGCCGGTGAGCAGCGTTGCGGCCATGTTGACGTTGTATTCCTTCACGCCCTGGACGGCGTTGACGATGTTGTTGAGCTGCACAGTCATCGGGAAATTCTGGTTGCCGGCGAAGATCACGCCGAACAGGAAGTCGTTCCAGATACCGGTGATCTGGATGATCATCGACACGACGAAGATCGGCAGCGACATCGGCAGCATGATTCGGAAGAACACCTGCCAGAACCCTGCCCCATCCACACGCGCAGCCTTGAAGAGTTCAGGAGGCAGTGATGCGAAGTAATTTCGGAAAAGCAGCGTGTTGATCGGCATGCCGAAGATCGTGTGCACCAGGACGACGGCCCAGATGGTCGAGAAGATGCCGAGTTCGCGCATGATGATGACGAGCGGATAGAGCATCACCTGATAGGGGATGAAAGCGCCGAAGAGCAGGATCGTGAAAAAGAGTTCCGACCCCTTGAAGCGCCAGTAGGACAGGCCGTAGCCATTCACGGAAGCGATCGCCACGGAGATGATGACGCTCGGAATGGTGATCTTGACCGATTTCCAGAAACCGACACTGATGCCGGAGCAATCGAGGCCGGTGCAGGCCTGGCTCCATGCCTTGACCCAAGGCTCGAAGGTGATCTGCACCGGCGGGGCGAAGATGTTGCCCATGCGGATTTCGGTCATATCCTTGAGGGAGGTGACGACCATCACGTAGAGCGGCAGAAGATAATAAAGCGCGGCGACCGTCAGGATGCTGTAGAGTATGATGGTCGAGGGTGCGAACATACGCTTCGGCCTTGCGCCAAACGGTTCGACTGCAGAGACAGAGATGTTTGCCATAGTCGGGCTCCTCAGGATCGCTTCTGGCGGAACTCGGCGAGAGCCCACGGAACCAGGATGATGAAGACAGTGACGAGCATCACGGTCGAAGCCGCGAGGCCCTGCCCGAGATTGGCGCGCTCGAACATGAACGAATAGACGTATTTGGCGGGCACTTCCGATGCGAAGCCGGGGCCGCCCTGCGTCATCGCGACGACAAGGTCGTAGACGCGCACGATGCCGGAGGCGACGATCACCAGCGTGGTGACGAAGACGCCGCGCATCATCGGGATGATGATGAAGAGGTATGTGCGCCATGCTGGAATCCCGTCGACGCGCGACGCCTTCCAGATTTCCGAATCGATGCCGCGCAGGCCGGCGAGCATCAGCACCATGACAAGCCCCGTCCCCTGCCAGAGGCCGGCGACGACAAGCGCATAGATGACGGTATTCTTGTCGCCGAGCAGCGCGAGGCTGCCGCCTGGAAGGCCGAGGTCGTTCAGAACCTTCGGCACACCAAGGCCGGGATCGAGAATCCACTGCCAGACAAGACCCGTCACGATGAACGACAGGGCGAATGGGTAGAGGAAGATCGTGCGGAACGTGTTCTCGAAGCGGATCTTCTGATCGATGAGAACAGCCAGCAGGAAGCCGATGATGAACACGAACGTCAGCACGCAGACGCCGTAAGTGGCGAGATTGAGAACCGACTGGTTCCAGCGCGAATTGCCGAAGAGGCGGCTGTACTGGTCGAAGCCCACGAAATCGCTCGTCGGCAGCAGCCGCGACGACGTGAACGAGTAGAAAACGGTCCAGAGCGTGCAACCGATGAAAATCACGATGACGGTCAGCACCATCGGGATTGCTGCGATCTTCGCATTGAGGTTGCGAAATAGACCAAAGGGCCGGCCGGCGTGGGCCATCAATACCTCCTGTTGGCGGCAGGGCGCGGGCAGACCGAAAACCGTCCGCGCCCCATTAGCCGTCTCAAGTGATGAGAGCGTCTATGGCCTTACTGGGCCTGCGAGATGATGTCGGCCTGACGATCGATTGCATCGTCCACGGACATCTTGGAGCTGAAGAATTCGAGCGCGAGATCCTGAAGCTGACCCTGCGTATCGGAATCGAGCATCTGCTCGGTCGAAGGCAGGACGTTGTTAAGGTCCGACAGGATTTCGATGCCCTTCTTCATGCAGGCGTTTGCGGCTTCGAGGTCGACATCGCCGCGAACCGGCAGCGAACCCTTGACCAGGTTGAACTTGACCTGAACTTCCTTGGAGAGAAGCATCTTGGCGAGTTCAAGCTGCGCCTTGGTGATTTCCGGATTGCTGTTCTTCGGGAAATAGAAGGCGTCGCCGCCCGTATCGAGCTGCGCATTGAAGCCGAGACCGGGCAAGCAATCGTAGTCGGTGCCGGCAACCTTCTTCGCAACGCCGAATTCACCCTGCGCCCAGTCACCCATGATCTGAGCGGCAGCCTTGCCCTCGATCACCATGTTGGTGGCAACGTTCCAGTCGCGGCCGGAATAAGCCGGATCGACCATATCGCGGGCCTGAGCGAAAGCGGTCCAGACCTTCTTGTTCTGGTCGCTGCGGACGGCTTCCTCGCTCTTCTTGTCGTTGATCTGCAAGTAGAGATCTTTGCCGCCGATACCGGCCTGCATGACGTTGCGAATGCCTTCGACCTGCCACGGGGCGCCGGTGGCGAGCGGCGTGATGCCCTTCTCCTTCAGCTTCGGCGCGTCGGCTGCGAGCTCGTCCCAGTTCTTCGGAACAGCCATGCCGTTGTCTTCGAAGACATGGCGGTTGAGCCACATCCACTGCCAGGAGTGAATGTTGATCGGCACGCAATAGATCTTGCCTTCATAGACGCAGGCGTCCAGCAGCTTGGCGGGACGGATGACGTCCTTCCAGTGTTCTTCTTCGGCAAGTGGCGTCAGGTCCGTCATGAGGCCGGCCTTGATGAGCTCTTCGGCGTCGCGGCCGGTGTTCATCTGGGTAGCGCCCATCGGGTTGCCGCCGAGAATACGGCTGATGATGATCGGATTGGCGGTGGAGCCGGAGCCGGCAATAGCACCGTCGACCCACTTGTTGTTGCCACTCGCATTGAAACTGTCGGCAAGAACCTTGACGGCAGCGGCTTCACCGCCGGATGTCCACCAATGGGTGACCTCGAGATCGGTCGCGTTGGCCGCACCAAGCGGCAGCACGACGGACGCGGCAAGTACAGCCGCCATCGAACGAAAATTCATGAGTTTTCCTCCCTCACTGAAACGTTGCCGGAAAAACTTAGTGCAATCGATATTTTGGCGCAACAGTCCGCCTGCAAAATTTTATGCGAAACTCGCCATTGCTACCCATGCCTGTTCTTGCTCCACAATTTCGCGACATATGGCATTAAGTTGAGCACGCATGGCCGCAGAACGGAGAACAATCCAACATATTGATATAACGTCATGTTTTTTAGTCCTGGACATGTCATTTGAAGAAAATGTGTTCGCAAGTGCAAAAAAATCATGCTTGAATCGTCGATTCAACCTAAGCGTCTATCGATGCACAGAACATCATAAAAAGTGCTCGACATTTCTACTGTATCGTTACAGATTTCATTACTCAGAGGGGAGCGCTTTGAGTGAGGAGTGCGCTTACGGTGCTACGAAAAACAATCTACAAGCGAACCGAAATCGCGCGAAGGTGACCTAAAGGGATGGAAAACAAGAGAAATTCTGGAGGAGCGGCAGCGGCTATCCAGCGCGAGCGGCCGACGCTGAAGACAATCGCCTTCATGACGGGCCTGGGCATCACCACGGTTTCACGGGCTCTCAAGGACGCACCGGATATCGGCGCGGAAACCAAGGAGCGCGTGCGCATGGTGGCGCGCCAGCTCGGCTACCAGCCGAACCGCGCCGGCGTACGGCTCAGGACCGGCAAGACCAATGTCATCGCGCTCGTCCTTTCAATCGATGAAGAGATCATGGGCTTCTCGAGCCAGATCGTCTTCGGCATTTCCGAGGTGCTGACCGGCACGCCGTACCACATCGTCGTGACACCGCACTCACACAGCAAGGACCCTATGCTGCCTGTGCGCTACATCCTCGACACCGGCTCTGCCGACGGCGTCATCATTTCTCGCATCGAGCCCGACGATCCGCGCGTGCGGTTGCTCGCCGAACAGAACATGCCCTTCGCGACCCACGGCCGGACGGATGCGGGGCTGGTGCACCCCTATCACGATTTCGACAACGAAGCCTTCGCGCACGAGGCGGTGAAACGGCTCGTCGAGCGCGGCCGCAGGCGCATCGCCCTGCTCCAGCCGGCGAGCAAGCTCACTTACTATGCCCATACAAGGATCGGCTTCCAGACCGGTCTACACGACTATGGCGCGGAGGAAGTTCCCCTGCGCGTCAACACCGATACGCCGTTGGAGGAGGTCAAGAACGCAGTCGAAACGATGATGCGCTCGCCGAACGCACCCGACGGCATCGTCTGTTCGGCCGGAAGTGCGGCCATTGCCGTCAACGCCGGCATCGAGGCGGCGAGTAGGCGCGTCGGCGACGATATCGACATGGTCTCCAAGCAGTCCGCGTCGATCTTGAACTGGATCAGGCCGGAGATCATCACCGCCAATGAAGACGTTCGCCACGCCGGCCGCGAACTGGCCAAGGCCGTCATCGCCCGCATCGACGGCATCGAGCCGGAATTGCTGCAAAGCATCAGCAAACCAGTCTGGCCGGATGATCGCAGATAGGCGGCGCATGCTTCATGGCGGTTCAAAACCGCACTCTCGATGCTTTATGCGCCTGTTACGATCATTTCAGGTGCAGAGGACATCACACCTGGTCTTAAAGTGAGCGCCGCACAAGCAAACTCCGCCCACAAAGGCCGCTTACTGACTATTCCGGATTGCGGGCATTACGTGCCGCTGGAGAGGCCTGAACGCCTAAATGAAATCCTGCGAGATGTCATATCCGCTCAGGGTGACCCTCTATAATTCAAAGAGCATTTTCGCCGCTGAGGCCGGACAGAATTCGAAGTTCTGCGTCCGGCTTCAGCGTCAGCGAGTATATTCCGCCTCAGAACGTCGAAGCACCGCTGCCCCAGGGGCCGTGGTGGAAATCCTTGCCGTCGAGGCGGTCGAAGCCGTGGGCGCCGAAGAAGTCGCGCTGGGCCTGGATGAGGTTTGCGGTGCCGCGGCCCTGGCGGTAGGCGTCGAAATAGGTGAGCGCCGAGGTGAGCGCCGGGACCGGCAGACCTGCCTGCAAGGCTGCCGCAACGACGCGGCGGAGCGACGGGATCGACTCCTTGACCATTTCCGAAAAGGCCGGCGTGACGACGAGGTTCGCAGCATCCGGGGCCTTGGTGAAGGCCGAGGTGATCTCGTCCAGGAACTGCGAGCGGATGATGCAGCCGGCGCGCCAGATCTTGGCGATCACCGGCATGGGCAGCGACCAATTGAACTCGCGGGAAGCTTCGGCCATCACCGCAAAGCCCTGCGCATAGGCGCCGATCTTGGCGGCAAAGAGCGCCAGTTCAAGGTCCTTGTCGAGGTCCGGACCGTAAGCGATCGGGAACTCGTATTTCGGCCTGCCGAAGATACTCTCGGCGGCTTCACGCTGGTCTTTCATCGACGAAATACTGCGGGCCGCAACGGCAGCCTCGATGGCGGTCGCCGGAATGCCCATGTTCTGCGCTTCGATCGCCGACCATTTGCCGGTGCCCTTCTGGCCAGCCTTGTCGAGGATCATGTCGACCATCGGGCCGCCCGACACGGGATCGGCCGCGGCCAGCACCTTTTCGGAAATCTCGATGAGATAGGAGTTCAGGCGGCCCTTGTTCCATTCGCCGAAGATCTTGCTGATCTCGCCGGCGCTCTTACCCAAGCCGTCGCGCAGGATGCCGTAGATTTCGGCGATCATCTGCATGTCAGCATATTCGATACCGTTGTGGATTGTCTTGACGAAGTGGCCGGCGCCGTCGTTGCCTAGCCAGGCGACGCAGGGATCGCCGTTGTACTTGGCGGCGATCGAGGTCAGCACCTTTTCGACGCGCTTCCAGGAATCCTCGGTGCCGCCGACCATGATCGACGGGCCGTGGCGGGCGCCTTCCTCACCGCCGGAAACACCCATGCCGATGAAGGTGAGGTCCGTATCCTTGAGGCGGTCGAACCGGGCGATGGTATCGCGGAAATTGGCGTTACCGGCGTCAATCATGATGTCGCCCTTGGAAAGGTGGGGGCGAAGCGCTTCCATCTGCTGGTCGACGGCGTCGCCGGCCTTGATCATGATGATGATCGGGCGCGGCGGGCGAATCGCATCGACGAATTCCTCGATGGTCTTGCAGGGAATGATCTGCTTCTTGAGATCACCGGCGCTTTCGTAGAACTCGTCTGTCTTTTCGGGAGTGCGGTTGAAGACTGCGATCTTGTTGCCTTTTTCCGCGATGTTGAGCGCCAGGTTGGAACCCATGACGGCAAGGCCGATCAGCCCGATTTCTGCCTTTTCCACGATACACCTCCGATGAGTCATTTTGGACCGGTGTTGTGGCATTCTCCGGGTAAAACGGCAAGTCTGGGAGGGCGCCAATCAGTTCGGCAGCGCGCAGTTCGAAAGCGCAACGGCCGTTTCCTTCAACGCCACCTTCCTGTCTGCTATTATCGTCTGCGGAGACACTGAGGAAAATCCGATGAGCACCCTGCCCGCCAAAATCGTCCACTGCTCGATCAGCCAGCACTGGAAGGACGTCTACGACTTTGCCAGCAAGCCGGAGAATATGCCGCTCTGGGCCTCGGGGCTGGCCTCCGGCCTGGAACCGGAAGGAAGCGACTGGGTCGCGCACGGCCCTCTCGGAACTGTGCGCGTGAGCTTCGTTCCGCACAACGAGTTCGGCGTCATCGACCATACGGTCACGATCGAAAGTGGACTGCGGGTTTACAACGCGCTGCGGATCGTGCCGAACGGCGACGGCTGCGAGGTAATGTTCACGCTGTTGAAACGGCCGGGCATGACGGACGAGCAGTTCGCAGAGGATGCGGCCCATGTGCAGAGGGATCTCGGCGCCTTGAAATCACTGATGGAGAAATAACCGATGGAAAAGAGCGCAAACGACCTGAAGATCGACTACATCGAATTCACCGTCGCCGACATAGAGGCGGCCAAGGCCTTCTACGGCAGTGCATTCGGTTGGAGTTTCACCGACTACGGCTCCAGCTATTGCGAATTCAATGACGGCCGCCTGGCGGGCGGCTTCACCAATATCCAACCGCCCCGCGCCGGTGGCGGTCCGCTTGTGATCCTGTACGCCGACAAACTCGAGGAAGCCCTGGACAAGGTCGAACGTGCCGGAGGCACGATCGCAAAGCCGATCGCCGCCTTTCCGGGCGGGCGGCGCTTTCATTTCCTCGATAAGGACGGCTATGAGTTGGGCGTGTGGAGCAAGTCTTAGGGTAAGAAGTCAGCGGCGAAATCCGACGCTTGGTACAACGCTTCCGTTTGCGCCTCAGCCAAGCCCTCGCCAGCATGGGTTAGACACGGTTCAAGAACTCAATCACCCGTCGGGTAAGCAGCGCAGTGGCATCCGCATCGTACGACGGCAGCGAGCTGTCGGCAAAGTAGTGCTGGTCGCCAGGGTACAGGAAAAGCTCAGCATCGGCCACCTTCTCCACGATCTCGCGGGCGGCGTCGATGTCGCCTTCGCCGACGAAGATCGGGTCATTGTCCATGCCATGAATTTGGACCGGGACGCCATCCGGCCAGGGTCCGAAGGCCCACTCGCCGCTAATCGGGAGGCAGGAATATAAGAGCAGGGCTCCGCGGGTTCCGGGCCGTGACTGCGCGAGCTTCTGCGCCGGCAGCACGCCGAATGAGAACCCTGCGTATACGAGCTCGGGGGGCAGTTCGTCCGCGACGCGGACGCCTTTCTCCCGCATGTCGTCGAACCCGATCTCGCCGATGTATGCGACACCCTCGTCGATGTTTCGGAAGGTGCGTCCGTCGAACAGGTCCGGCGTGTGCACCGTGTGCCCGGCGATCCGCAAGTCGTCAGCGAACGCACGCACACCGGCGGTCAGCCCCTGTGCGTGATGGAACAGTAGAACCTCGGCCATGGGGAAGCTCCAAATCGGACGCGAATTCCAATAGTAATAGCGAATCTGTGCGCGGATCAGCAAGCGTAGGATGCAGACATCTCAGATGCGTCGAACCGGTATTCCAGCTCGGGGTAACAAACGCCAGATTTTTGCGACTAAGCCGCAATCGTCGAAACCGCGCCGGCATCGGCAGCTTCGAGAACGACGAGCGCGCCCAGAACCTGCCCGGACAGGTCGCGCAAGGGCGACATGCGGCAACGCGTGGCCTTGGATTCTCCGCGCTGGGCGTAGTTGTATTCGACATGCTGCCCCGCAAAACAGGCATCGAAATTGGCCTTCGCCTGCGTCAGAAACAGTTCCTCGCCGATGAACTCCATCACATGGCGGCCGATCATCTCGATCGGCTTTCGTCCGAGATATGCACAGTTCACCGGATTGGAATAAAGATAGCGGTAGTCGCGCGTGAGCACGGCGACGCGATCCGGCAAGGTCTCCAAGATCGCCGAATTCAAAAAATTGCCGTTGTCGACATTGGGCACATAGGCCTTCGGCGCAGGCAGCGGCCATTCCGGGGGTGGCGCAAACTCCGGACGCGGCGACGCACCGAAATAGCGCTCCAAAAGAGATGTGAGAACGGCTGCGTAATGGCTGACGCTGGCAGCATCGTCTGCTTCCTGCTGCAGCAGATAGCCGACAAACTGAAGCTGCATGTACATCTCCATCAGGTTGACTGCCTCGTGGCCCACAATTGCCTGGACCAAAAGATCGATTCCACCGTCAAGGGTTGCAACACGCACATCATCACCGAGACGAATCGCCTCGTCGATCTGCGAGCAGCGTAACGAAAAAGCCTGCAAAAGTTCGAGCAAGGCGCCTCCATGTCCCTCATTCTTCAGAGGGATTCATATTCTCCCCGCTTTTACGGAATTCAACGCAGACGACATTAATATGAATTCCGCTACTCGCCCTAGTAGCGATGGGTAACATGAACAGCGTTCACATTCAACGCGAACGACACATGGGTTTTAGTAGATAAGATATGAGAGGCTGGCGCCTCTTTCACTTCAACAATTCGTGCTTTATCTTCCAGCGGTCGTGGTACCAGAGCCATTGGGCTGGATATTCCCGCACCCAGCTTTCGACCTTGTCATTCAGAATCTGCGCAGTCGCCGTCACGTCGAGATTGCCCTTTTCGTCACGCGGCATGTCCAGCTTCGGCTCGATCTCCAGCCGGTAGCGATTGCCGGGAAGCCGGATGCAGCGCGCAGGATAAACCTCGCAGTTGAACTGACGGACGAGTTTCGGCAACAAGGGGTTCGTTTTGACGTCCAGGCCGAAGAAGGTGGTCTTCAGGCCCTTGCGGAACTTCTGGTCGACGAGTACGCCAACGCCCTGCCCGGCTTCGAGCTGACGCGCCAGGGCAAAGGACGAGCCGGCATGCGACGGCACGAGCTTGCCCATGCGGGCGCTGCGGAAATCAAAGACCTTCTGGGCGACATAAGGATTGTTCGGCGGACGGAAGAGAACCGTCACATGCAGGCCGAAGGCAGCGCCGCCGACGGGCAGAAGTTCGAAATTGCCGGTATGCGCCGTAAAGACGATGAACGGCCGGGGATTGTCCCGCAGGTCGAGGAAGATCGGGATGCCCGAGACCTCCACCCTGCCTGGCTCGGTTCTTTCCGGATCGAAATCGAACAGCCGGTCGAGAAAGACGTATTCGGCGGCGAGCCTGCCCATATTGCCCCAGCTTGCGAAGGCGATCTGTTCTATTTCCGCATCGCTCTTTTCGGGAAAGGCGTTTTTCAGATTGTAGAGCATCAGCTTGTGACGCGGCGTGTACGGGCCGATCTTGCGGGTCAGCCAATCAGCAAACCGGATCGCACCATCAGCCGGAAACAGCTTCAGGAAATTCATGAAGCCGAAAGCAGCCTGAGCGATCAGCCATTGGCGAAAATGCTCGAGCTTCAGAACGATCCGGGTGAGGAAGAGCTTCACCGGTTCAGTCCATCTTCAGGATGATCTTGCCGAAGATCTGCCGGGATTCCATCCGCTCAAGCGCGCGGTCGATATCGTCGAAGCCGACTTCGGTATCGATGACCGGATGAACGAGGCCGCGGCCCATCTTCTGCATGGCGTTTGCCATGTTCTCCATGCGGCAGCCGAAGGAGCCGAGCAGCTTCAGCTGCTGCTGGAAGAGCATCATCAGGTTCATGTCGGTGGAAACGCCCGACGTCGAGCCGCAGGTGACGAGGCGGCCGCCGCGCTTCATGCACAGCATCGAGCCGGCCCAGGTATCCTTGCCCACGTGTTCGAAGACGACATCAACGCCCTTCTTCTTCGTGAGCTTGCGCACGACGCCCTCGAAGCGATCGGTGCGGTAGTTGATGACGTGATCGGCGCCGAGCGCCTTCGCCCTCTCGATCTTGTCGTCCGAGCCAACGGTGGTGATGACCGTGCAGCCGATCTTCTTAGCGAGCTGGATGGCAGCCGTGCCGATGCCTGAACCGCCGGCATGGACGAGAATCGTCTCACCGGGTTCGAGCTTGGCATTGTCGAAAAGCATATGCTCGACCGTGCCGAAGGTGACAGGCGCCAGAGCCGCGCCTATGGCATCGACACCGGGAGGGGCCGGAACGAGCAGGCGGGCGGGAAGGTTCACCTTCTCCTGCGCGAAACCGTCGAGATGGAAACCGTGAACGCCGGAGACGTGTTCGCAGAGATTGTCGCGGCCTTCGCGGCACGGACGGCAGAGGCCGCAGGTGCGCGCGCCGTAGATCGCAACGAGCTGGCCGGGCAGGACATTCGCAACGCCAGGACCAATGGCCTCCACGACGCCTGAAGCCTCCGCTCCGATGACGAGCGGCATCTTGCGCTTGGCAAATGCCATGCCGCGCCAGCCCCAGACATCAATATGGTTAAGGGCGACTGCCTTGACGCGCAGCGTCACCTCGCCGGCAGCCGGAGCATCCGGTTCCGGCAGGTCGGTGATCTCAAGCTTGCGGTCGTCGACCAATTGCAAAGCGCGCATACGAAAACCTCTCGCCTCGAAGGCGGTTTATCTCTCTTGTTTTGTCGGCAACCGCTTAAGCCGGTTCGAGCGCCATGACAAGGCTGGCGTTCTGTCCGCCGAAGCCGAAAGAGTTCGAAAGCACGGCTGAAACCTGCTGTTCGCGCTTCTTGTTGGGCACGACATCGAGAACGATCGTCGGATCCGGGTTGTTGTAGTTGATCGTCGGTGGCAACGTGCCTGTGAGCATGGTCTGCAGCGAGAACACCGCTTCGACCGCGCCGGCCGCCGTCAGCGTATGGCCGATCATCGACTTGTTGGACGACAGCGGAATGGAGGCCATCCGCTCGCCGAAGACGGCAAGCATGGAGCCGTACTCCATCTTGTCGTTTTCCGGCGTCGACGTGCCATGCGCGTTGATGTAGCCGATGCCGCTTTCATCGATACCCGCATCGGCAAGTGCTGCACGGATCGTCGCGATCGCCGGGCCGCCATCGGGCGACGAACGGGTGCGGTGGAAGGAATCGGCTTTTTCGCCGGCGCCCTTCATGATCCCGAGCACCTTGGCGCCTCGCGCGACTGCCGCTTCCAGCGATTCAAGGACCAGCGTTGCTGCACCTTCGGCAATGACGAAACCGTCGCGATCCTTGCTGAAGGGCTTGGAAGCCTTGGTCGGCGGATCGTTCTGCGTCGACAACGCGGACAGCAGCGAGAAGCGGATGAGTGCTTCAGCGCTCAGCGACCCGTCGGTGGCAACGGCAAGGGCGCGATCGGTCCGGCCCTGGCGGATCGCCTCAATGCCGAGCTGGATCGCCGTCGCGCCCGAGGCGCAGGCGGTCGACAGCGTGACCGGCAGCCCGCGCGTACCGAAACGGTCGGCCAGACGCTCGGAGATCGCGCCGAACAATGCCGCTTCATGGAAGGCCGCATCCGTCCGCTGGCGCATCGCAGCGAGGAACCGCTCGTAGGCGTCACCCGGATGACCGGACGGCGGCGAGCGGTCGGCGAGATCGAAGCGGGCGCTCCATTCCGGCTCGATCGGCGGCGCAGCAAGGAAGAGCGGACCGTTGAAATCGCCGGAGATGCCGGCATCGGTGAGCGCTTCGATCGTCGTTTCGCGCGCGAAGGCATAGGAGCGCTCGACGGCGTTCGGTACCGGGATGTCGATGAAATCGACAGTGCCGGCGATGCGGGTCGAGAGTCCGTCGGTCGGAAAGCGCGTGATGCCGTGGATCCCGGAGGTGCCGGAGGTCAGCGCGGCCCAGTTGTCCTTGAGACCCTGGCCGAGCGAGGTGATGATGCCCATACCCGTGACCGCGACGATCGGCCGGCCGAGATGATCCTTGTAAGTCGCTTCTGTCATATGATCACTCCTCACGCATCCGCGGAAAGAACGGCGACACCCTCGCCGCGCTGGTGGCCGATCGTGGTCACGACTGCGGCCGTGGTACCAGCATTCATCGGCTTTTCATGGGCAGCGTCGAAAGGCGGCACCTTCGCCTTGCTGTCGACGGCGAGTGCCGCAAAAGCAAGGCCAAGGGTAAACTGCGCTTCGATGGCATGGCCGGACACGCCGCTGAAACCGCGGACGGCCGCACCCGGAAGCTGATGCTCCAGGACAACCTTCTCGCGCTCTGCCAGGTCATGCATTCCGGTCGAGCCCGAGAAGATCGCAGTCGTTTCCGGCGCAAGCGTCTTGGCCGGCTGTAGCAGGCGCTCGAGACGGGCCTCGAGGTTACCGGCATTCCGACTGCCGCGGTCGCCTTCGATGGAATCGATCGTCGCGTAGATATGCGCGCCTCGCGCCTCCGCATGCTCACGCGATTCCAGAATGAGAAACGACCCGGCCGTACCGAGGATCATGCCGCCGCCTTCGCTATCCTTGCGCGACCAAAGCGGCGCCCATTTGCCCTGCAGGTGCGCGCCGATCGCTTCGGGCAGCAGGATCATGTCCTGCCGCTCGGCGGCAAAGGCGCCGCCGACGAGTGCGTGCGTGGATTCACCCGACTTGATCCGGTGGAACGCGGTTTCTACCGCGGAGATGCCGGCAGCCTCCTCGCCCATGAAGGTGCGCGAGGAGCCGGTGACCTTGTGGACGATCGAGATATTGCCGGCGAGCAGGTTGGAAAGCTGCGCCAGGAAGAGCGTCGGGCGCAGTTCCGTGGTCAGCTTCTCGTTGAGCAAGAGCTCGCGATCATTGCGCTTCAGGCCTTCGTCGACGATCAGCGTATCGACATTGATGTCACGCTCGCCGCCGCCGGCCGCCACGATCATGTCCATCGTGCCGCAGGCTTCCGCATTCTCCTTGAAGCCCGCGTCATCGAGCGCCAGGCCGGCGGCAAAGACGCCGATGCGCTGCCAGTTCTCCATCTGGCGCTGATCGCCACGCTTGGCGATCTGCTGCGACCAGTCGATTTCCGGCAGCGGATGCACCGGATAGGGCTTGAACTTCTCCGTCTCGACGATCGGCTCCGGCGCCCGGCCTGCCGTCAAAAGCGCGACATGCGCATCCTTGCCGACGCCCTGACAGGTGACGATACCGACGCCGGTGATGACGACATCATTTTGAGCCTTGCTCATCCCTTTACTCCCTGCGCGGCGATCGCATCCATCAAACCAACCTCGCCCGCACGCTTTTTCACGATATCGCCGAGCGGAACCTCGCTGAAAGGCATGGTGCGCAGCTTCAATTGCGCATCGCAGACCTTCTTGCCGCCGCTCGTGATCTTTGCCTTGGTCACGGCAAAACCGGACCCGTCATGCTCCAGAAACGCCTCGATGTCGAGAACCGCCTCGGGTTCGACAAAGGTGCGCATTTTGGCGCCGTCGACCGACATCAGGAATGGCATCGCGGCAAAATCGGTCACGGCCAGCACCAGCATGCCGGAGGCCTGCGCCATGGTTTCGATGAGAAGCACGCCCGGAACGAGCGGCATCCCCGGAAAATGGCCTTCGAAGACAGGGCTTTTCGCCGGCACGACGGAACGCGCCTTGAGCACACCCTTTTCGAGGTCGACCGCTTCCACGCGGTCAATCATCTGGAAATATTCCAGCAGCATCGGATCCTCCGGCCCGGCAGGGAAGAGAGCGCCGGATACGCCTAGTTAGGAACAAAACCGCCCGGCCGCTACGATTCGCAGAGGCAGGGCGGAGAAAAAAGATAGCTGTGTCGCTCAGGCCTTGGCGGCGCGAAGCTCATCGATCTTGGCACAGAGGTTCTTCAGCACGAAATATTCCTCGGTGGAAACCTTGCCCTCGTTGACTTCCTGCGTCCACTTTTCGAGCGGGATCTTGATGCCGAATTCCTTGTCGATGGCGAAAACGATATCGAGGAAATCGAGGCTGTCGATACCGAGGTCGTCGATCGTATGGCTCTCCGGCGTGATCGTCTCGCGATCGATCTCGCTGGTTTCTGCAATGATGTCGGCAACTTTATCGAATGTAGCGGTCACGCACTGTACCTCTTTGAATGACGAATTTATCCCCCTCATAGGCAAATCCATTTCAAAAGCCAATGCTTTCGCACAACCTGCTTTCAAATTTGACGGACAACTGTTGCCGAAACAGCAGTCCGGGCAAGGCCCGGAACGTCGATCCGGCAGCCTTGCCCGCGATATTCGGCAGCAAATGCCACTCGTTGATTGCGCCGCAGATCGCTTTAATACCGATCATGCTGGCGTAGCCACTCCGTCGTGAATTTGAGGCCATGCTTGCCGCGAGGCAAGCATCAGATCAAGACCGGCGCGCACCGCCTCGCCGGCTGGAGATCAGCTTCAGCCACGGCGCCAAATGGAAGGCGCTCATGAGCAAGTACATCGGGATCATTCCGGTCAGCGGTGACGCATCGGCTGCGGCAGAGCAGATCATGTCCGCACCGCCAGAGACCCCTGTCAGCAGCGCCATGACCGCGAAGGTCGGGGCCGCCGCAAGGGATAGCCAATCGGCGGCACCGAGGGCGGCCAGGTTGCCGCTTCCGCCCGAGGCGCCCGCAGTTTCACGCTGAGCAGCAATCATGGTTTTGAACCTCCCGGCGAATTTGCTTGCCGTACTCGTCGTTGTGGCGCCACCAGACGCCGTGCTCGTTGCGTCCCTTGGGCGCACGGTCGAGCCACTGGTACATGCCCCACAGGCCGTCCAATCCGCGCGCATAACTGGAATAGGTGTGGTAGACGACGCCGTCTTCGAGCACGAACGCGCTGAGACCAGGCCTGTCGCGCGTATAGGTGGGAACGTCGGTTCCGGTCATGGCCGCGATCTGCGCGACCGGCCCTTCACTGCCGCGCAACTGCCATTCCTGAACGGTCTTTCCGGCGAGCGGCTCGGGTGCCGGCGGTTCACGGCGGAAGTTGTATTCAATGTTGCCCTCACGCTGCTCCTCCTCGGTGAACCAGACGCTGAAGTCACGGTTGAAGTCGCCGCCGTTCGACGACGCCCAGGGAAAGGTCCAGCCCATCCGCTGCTTGAACGCCTGCAGCTTTGCGAGCGGCGCGCGCGAGACCGCCGAGAAGGCGACGTCGTGGTTCTCAAGATGGACGACGATGCCGTTGAACCCATCGGCGATCGAAGAGCAGGACGGGCATCCGGCTGTATAGTCGGGGCCGAACATGAAGTGGTAGACGAGAAGCTGCGAGCGCCCGCCGAAAAGGTCCGCCAGCGAGGCGCTTCCTTCGCCGGTTTCGAACCGGTAGTCCTTGTCGATCCGGACCCGGGGCAGTTCCTGACGGCGCAGCGCCAAAGCGTCGCTGCGCCGCGTCAGTTCCTTCTCATCCTCAAGCAGGTCGAGCCGTGCCGACAACCACTCTTCGCGTGTTCCGGTTACGTGTGCCGTCATCATTCTTCTCCTTTGGCTGTTTGTCGCCGTCCATTTTCGGTGCGGCGTGTTGCTTGCTGGTCGTGAATAGACTAGGGCCGGTTATCGACATGGTGGGAGTTACAAGTGTGACGGGATTCCGATGGACTCGCTGATCACTGCTGCGGCACGCGCCCTCGCGGCGGGCGATCCCCTCGGCGCACTGAAGCGGGTCGCCCTCCGTGACGACGCGCCGGCGCTTGCGCTCAGAGGCATCGCGATGGCGCAGCTCGGCGATCTCGACCGGGCCAAGGCTCTGCTCAAGAGTGCGGCGCGCGCCTTCGGTCCGAGAGAAGCTATGGCCCGCGCGAGGTGCGTCGTCGCCGAGGCCGAGATCGCACTCGTCTCGCGCGACCTGACCTGGCCGGCGAAGGCGCTCGACGCCGCGCGGGCGACACTCGAAGCACACGGCGACCATATCAACGCCGCGCATGCCAGCAATCTCGAGGTCCGGCGGTTGCTCCTAATCGGCCGCCTCGACGAAGCTGAGCGCATTCTTGCAGGCCTCGATCCCACGCCGCTCCCGCCTGCTTCGAGGGTCGCCCATGAGTTGGTAGCCGCGGGGATCGCGATCCGGCGCCTGCAGACGAAGGCGGCGCGGGCCGCGCTCGTTCGTGCCGAACACGCCGCACGCGAAGCGGCTATCCCGGCGCTGAGCGCGGAGGTCGAAAGCGCGTCCCTCCTCCTGATAACGCCGGCGGCGCGCCTGATTTCGCGTGGCGAGGAACGCCCGCTCCTGCTCGATGAGGTCGAAACGCTCCTGGCGTCGGAGGCGCTCGTCGTGGATGCGTGCCGCCACGTCGTGTGGAACGCAGGCGTGGCGGTCTCGCTCGCCACACGCCCGGTCTTGTTCGCGCTTGCCCGCGCGCTCAGCGAAGCCTGGCCCGGGGACGTGTCGAGGGGCACGCTTCTCGCTCGCACGTTCCGGGCAAAGCATGCCGATGAATCGCATCGCGCGCGGCTGAGGGTGGAAATCGGCCGGCTGCGCGCTGAGCTTCGGGCGCTGGCAGATGTTAGGGCAACGAAGCGAGGCTTCGCGCTGGCACCGCGTCATACCCGCGAGATCGTCGTGCTGGTGCCGCCCGTCGAAGAGCAGCATGCGGCGGTGCTCGCCTTTCTCGCCGATGGCGAGTCGTGGTCGAGCTCGGCACTCGCCATTGCGCTTGGAGCAAGTCCTCGCACCGTGCAAAGGGCGCTCGAGCAGCTTGCGGCAGCAGGCAAGGTGCAGTCTTATGGCCGCGGACGGGCGCGCCGCTGGATGACCCCGCCTGTACCGGGATTCCCGACAATCTTGTTACTCCCCGGTCCGCTGCCGGGTAATTAAGGTCAGGGCCTGAGTTGAAACCTGAAATGACAGGGTGGAATCATGAAAAGATCCGCAGCTGAAATCCTCCGTGAATATGGACCCTTTCCGGGTGCCGAGGACGTGGCCGGCGTCACCTTCGATGGCCAGCACGTCTGGTTTGCCTCCGGAGACAAACTGAACGCCCTCGACCCCGCGAGCGGAGAGATGGTGCGCTCCATTGATGTTGCCGCGCACGCAGGGACGACCTTCGACGGCGAGCACCTGTTTCAGATCGCTGAGGATAGCATCCAGAAGATCGACCCGAAGACCGGCCGCGTGCTCGCCACGATACCGGCACCCGGCGGCGGCGACTCCGGGCTTGCCTGGGCCGAGGGGACGCTCTGGGTGGGGCAATACCGGGACCGGAAAATCCATCAGATCGATCCGCAAACGGGCGCTATTCTTCGCACCATCGATTCCAACCGCTTCGTCACCGGCGTCACCTGGGTCGACGGCGAGCTCTGGCACGCCACCTGGGAAGCCGACGAAAGCGAGGTGAGGCATATCGATCCGGAAACGGGCAAGGTTCTGGAGAGCGTCGAAATGCCGCCTAGAATGGGCATTTCAGGGCTCGAGTCGAACGGCAGCGATCAATTCTTCTGCGGCGGCGGACGAAGCGGGAAAGTGCGGGCCATTCGCCGGCCCACCTGAGGATCGGCGGCCGGCGGCGGCACCGAAGCATTCGCCGGCTCCACAAACGGGTAGTCGAAGCGGCCTTGCGGAACCGCCGTCAGAGCAGAACAGCGAATGCCAGAAACACCGTGATCGCCAGTATCATGCAGCTCGCATTGAAGACCGCAACGCCGTCCTCGACATCCTTGACGGTCGCGGTGCCGCGGCCTGCGCCGTTGATCATCGGTTCGCTGACGACGATGCCGGAATAGACGCGCGGGCCTGCCAGTTGAACATCGAGCGCACCGGCCATCGCCGCCTCGGGCCGGCCGGAATTCGGTGAGCGATGCAGACCGCCGTCGCGGATCGCAACCCGCAAGGCCTCACGGCTGGCGTTTGCACCGCGCCGAAGCCAGGCGCCCGCGGCGATCAGCAGGATGGCAAGACGCGCCGCGGGCCAGTTCGCCAAGTCATCCAGGCGGGCAGAAGCCCAGCCGAAATCGACATACTTGTCCGACTTATGGCCGATCATCGAGTCGGCGGTATTCAGCATCTTGTAGATGAACAGGCCGGGCAGGCCGAGGACGGCATACCAAAGCGCCGGCGCAACGACGCCGTCGGAGAAATTCTCGGCGAGGCTTTCGATCGCCGCGCGGCAGACCCCCGGCTCGTCCAGTGTTTCCGGATCGCGGCCGACAATGCGGGAGACGGCCCTGCGTCCGCCGACTATCCCCTCGCCGCGCAAGCCTTCTGCTACCGCGGAGACATGATCCGCTAGGCTCTTCTGCGCCAGGAAGACCGCGACGCAGACAACCTCGAGCAGAATGCCGACAAAGCCGAACAGGCCGAAGAACCAGTGCAGCACGAGCCCGGCGACGGCGCTGAATGCGAGCAGGACAGTTATCGAAACCGTGCCGTTCAGCCGCCGCTCGGCCTTCGTCAGCGTCTCCCGGTTGAACTGCCGGTCGAAATGCGAAATCGCCTTTCCAAAAATGACTACGGGATGCGGCAGCCGCGACCACAGCCAATCCGGGTCGCCGACGATCCGGTCCAAAAGGAGCGCCAGCAAAAGCACGAGGAGATTTTCGTCGATCGTCATCCGTCAAAACTTTCCAAAGCGGCCGCAAGCCTGTTGTCTGCAGCAGAATCGGGCGCGAGGCCGAAACGCAGCCATTCCGGCGCATAGTCGAACTTGCGGACGAGAATATGGTGGCGGCAGAGATGCACATGAATGCCGCCGGCGCGGCTGTCTTCGACAAGCGCGAAGAGCGGCGTACCGCCAGCTATTTTCAAACCGGCACTTTTTAGCGCGCCCCGCAAGGCATCGTGGCGTTCGGCGATTCCGCGGATGATCGGAGCGCTGTCCGACCGCAGCAAGGACGCGGCAATCGACAGCGCCGGGCCGGACACCGCCCAGGGACCAAGCCAATCCTCGAAACGCTCGCGGATATCGCTTGCAGCTACAACGAAGCCGAGCCGTAGACCTGCGAACCCGAAGAACTTTCCGAACGAACGGAAGATGATGAGATTCGAAAGCCGGGATGCCAGCGGCGCGACACTCAAATTCGGCTCGGCATCGCCGAAGGCTTCGTCGACGACGAGATAACCGCCCTGCCCTTTGAGCCGGTCATGCAGAGCGGCCAGTTCGTCCGGCCGATAGCTTCGGCCATCGGGATTGTTCGGACTGACGACAATGGCAAGCGCATGCCGGTCATCGACAGCGCCGATCCCATCGACCGCATCAACGACAATGCCCGCCGACCGGAACGCCTTTTCGTATTCGCCATAGGTCGGCGAGACGATCGCGGTTCGCCTGCCGGGTTCGACCAGCCGCGGCAGAAGCTGGATGACGGACTGCGTGCCGGGAACAGGCAGCGGCAGGAGGTCGCCGCTGCGGTAATAGTCGCGGGCAGCGGCAACGGCGGATTGCACCAGATGCTCGTCCGGCAGGCGATGCCAGGATTCCGCCGGGATGTCCGGCAGCGCGGCCGGGCTTGGATTGATGCCGGTTGAAAGATCAAGCCAATCCTCTGGCCTTCCGCCGAAGGCAGCGGCAGCGGCCGTGATCCCGCCGCCATGCATGATCGGAGCGCTCATGCAGTCGCTCCGGCAAGGTCGATCAGATGCATGTAGGACCCAGCGATTTGGCCGCGGCGAAGGCCGGCCTTGCCGAGATCGATGTCCAGCGCGTCACTCACACTGAAAAGCCGGTCGGCCTCGCCTTCCCGAACAACAGTGGAGTAATGATACTCATGGGCCGTCATGGCATGATCGAACAGTGCCCCGTCAACGGGCTGAACGCGGCGATAGCCGAGATGCCGGCTGCGCTCTTCATAGCTGGTGACGAGCGGCAGAAGGCCGAGCATGTCGTGCCGTGCGCCGCCGGCATCGATCAATCCTTCGCCAAGGACCATGTAGCCGCCGCACTCGCCGTAAATGCGCGTGCCGCGTCCCGCAGCCTCGATCATCCCCCGGCGGAAATTCTGCGCGCCTGCGATCTCTCCGGCATGCAGTTCCGGATATCCGCCCGGCAGGTAGATCGCGTCGGCATCGGCGGCGGGTGCTTCGTCGGCCAGCGGCGAGAAGAAGGAGATCGTTGCCCCGCGCCGCCGCCAGCCGAGCAACATATGTTCGTAGGAAAAGGCGAAGGCGATGTCGCGGGCAACGGCAATCCGGCTTCCGAGCGGCGCCAGCCGATGGATGTTCGCCGCCGAGGGGACGTTGAGGCCTTGCCGCGCGATGCGCAGAAGAAATTCGAAATTGCATTCGGCCGAGACTGCCTTGGCGGCGTGCTCGATAAAGGCTTCCAGCCCCTGATGCTCGCCAGCCTGGACGAGGCCGAGATGCCGCTCGGGAAGCGCCAGCGTCTTGTCGCTGCGGATGACCGCGATGACCGGCATGCGGATGGCATCGAGGGCCTGGCGCAGCATCGTCTCGTGTCGCTCGCTGCCCACCTTGTTGAGAATGACGCCCGCGATCCGCACATCGGCGCGGAAACCGGCAAAGCCGCTGACGAGCGGCGCGACCGAATGCGACATGCGCGAGGCGTCGACGACGAGCACGACGGATAGACGGAGCATGGCGGCGAGATCGGCCGCTGTCCCCTTGCCATCGGCGGCACCGTCGAAGAGGCCCATCATCGCCTCGATGACGAGAATGCGATCGCCCGACCGGTGCAGCGCGGCATTGGCGGAAATCAGCTCGGGCCGCATGGCCCAGGCATCGAAATTCAGGCAGGGCGTGCCGCTGGCGGCGGCGTGAAAGGCAGGGTCGATATAATCCGGGCCCGCCTTTCCGGGAGCGATCGCGACGCCACGGTTGCGAAGCGCCCGAAGCAGGCCGAGTGTGATCGTAGTCTTGCCGGAGCCGGAGGACGGCGCAGCGATCAGCAATCCGCTCATGCCGTCACCTTTCCTTCCGTGCGGCGAAACGGATCGGGCTCAAGCCTGCGACCTGCGAGCGCGCCCAACCAATCGAGCGACGCGCGCAGTCTCACGACCTCGCCGACGACGACAATCGCAGGCGGCTCAAGGCCCGAGGCTGTGATGGCCGCCGGTGCCTCGCCAAGCGTCGTTTCCAGAACCTGCTGTCCGCTGGTTGCCGCATTGCAGACGAAGGCGACCGGCTCCGACGCCTTGCGGCCCGCGGCGATCAGGTTGGTGCTGATCTGGGCGATATGTTTCATCGCCATATAGATGACGATCACCGGCGAACCGCGGCCGATCGCCTCCCAGTTGATCGCATCCGGCACGATGCCGGAAGAATCATGGCCGGTGAGGAACGTGACCGCATGGTTGATGTCGCGATGAGTGACCGGAATACCCGCATAAGCAAGCCCGCCGATGCCGGCCGTGATCCCCGGCACGATGCGGAACGGGATGTTGTGCTCGACCAGCGTCAGTGCCTCTTCGCCACCGCGGCCGAAAACGAAGGGATCGCCGCCCTTCAGCCTGAGAACGCGCTTGCCGGAGCGCGCGAGTTCGACCAGGCGAAGCGAGATGTCCCGCTGCTTCGCGGAAGGCTTGCCGCCCCGTTTGCCGGCATATTCGAGAACGGCGTCAGCCCGCGCGAGCTTCAGACATTCCTCGTCCACCAGCGCATCGTGGACGATCACATCGGCTTCCGCCATCGCCTTGGCGGCAAGCAGCGTCAGGAGGCCAGGATCGCCCGGCCCGGCGCCGACGAGCCAGACGCTGCCCGGCTCCAGCGCCGGCAGATGTGAGAACGCGTTTTCGATCATTCAGGTGATCTATGCCCGGCTGCAGGCAAGGTCAACGGCGAGGACAACTCGCGACCTAAGGTTGCCGGATGGAATCCTACTCAATTTTTGAAGACGCCGATCCATCCCATTGATTAGACTCGGCAAGAACGGACCGGCAGAAACCGCCGGCCGGTCCGTATTTCCTCAGACGCGCAGCAGCGTCTCGCGAATGAGGTCGTTGACCTTTTCCGATTCGACGCCGGTGCAGACGACCTGGCTCGGCAGGCCGTCCCACTTGCCCGGCGGGAAACGGCGGCCATCCGGCTTGACGATCGTCTGGCCGTCGGCAATGCCGCCGCAGACGACCCGAACGGAGCCGGTGATGGTCGTGAAGAGTTCCGGCGCCACGACATAGACGCAGGCGCAGCTATCATGCACCATCATGCCGTCATCGACCGCATGCGTGTAGAAATCGATGTAGAACTGCGAGAGGTCGTTCAGCATCTTCACGGCCTTGTCGCCCTTTGCAGCGGCAGCGGCGAGATAGCTCCGGCTCATGGTCGTGATCGAGGTCACGTCGAGGCCGACGACGGTCACCTCCCACGGCGCGGTCAAGACGATATCGGCAGCTTCGGGATCGCCGTGAATATTGGCTTCCGCGACCGGGGAGACATTGCCCGGCACATAGAAATTGCCGCCCATGATGACGACGGCTTTCACGAGCTTGGCGATTTCCGGATCTTCCTTGAGCGCCAGCGCAAGGTTCGTCATGCGGCCGACGGCAACGAGCGTCACCTCCCCCGGATTGGCGCGCACCGTGTCGATGATGAATCGGTAGGCCGGACGCGGATCGAGCGGCAGATCCACCGTTTCCGGTACTTCGATATTGCCGAGACCGTTGTCGCCGTGAACCAAAGTTGGCCAGCCAATTTCCTCGCGCGAAGGATCGATCGTCATACTAGCACCCTTGGCAACAGGTGCGGGGATATTCCATTCGCGCTTCAGAAACAGCGCGTTGCGCGTCGTCGCTTTGATCGAGGCATTGCCGAAGATGGTCGTGATGCCGATCAGATCGATGTCCGGATGACGATGCAGGAAAAGGAGCGCCATGGCGTCATCAACGCCCGGGTCCGTGTCATAAATGACCTTGTGCATGAGATTTCCTTTTTATGCTGTCCGCTGCCTTCCAAGGGACGACCAGCGAAATGGGGCACCATAACGCCCGTTATTCTTTCTGCAACCGCATGCGGGCGATCGCCGCGGTTGCATGCGCGGATTTGATCTTGGGCACCGCGAGCTCCGCCACCTTGCCGGCAGCAGCAAGCGCAGCAGACTCGGCAACGCCGTGGCAGCCGATGCGGGCAAAGACAATGTCGGATGGATTCTTAAGGCGCGGCGTCTCTTCCTCAAGGCGTGCGGCGCTGAAAAACAGCAGCGGCAAGCTGAAGTGTCTGGCGGCTTCAAGAATAGCAGGTTCCCCGGCCCGGCCGTCGATCGACGCGATGGCGGCGAGTTCACCGGGCGCCAGACCCGCCTGCCGCACCGCCTCGCCCGCAAGCGCCATGACCTCATCGGCCGGCGTGCCGCGCTCGCAACCGAGGCCGAGGACGTGGCGGCGTGAAATATCGAACGTGATTTCGGTCATCGGCCCGTTTTGAAAGACTGCATGCGTGTCCTGCCAGCCATTGCAGCCGGAGACCGGAAATGCAACATGGCGCGGACTTCAATCCCGCCTTCGAGTTCGCCTTGTCCGATATCGCTCCCCATCTGCTTCTTCTCCTGTGCCTCGCTGGCTTCTTCGCCGGCTTCGTCGATGCCATCGCGGGCGGCGGCGGGCTTATCACCGTCCCGGCGATGCTGATCGCCGGGATTCCACCGCTCCAGGCACTCGGCACGAATAAGGTGCAATCCGTTTTCGGAGCAGCATCCGCCACCATCGCCTATGCGCGGAAAGGCCATGTGAACCTTCGCGAACAACTGCCGATGGCCATGATGGCGGCGATGGGCGGAGCGCTCGGCGCGGCTCTTGCGACGATCGTGCCCGGCGATGTCCTGCGCGCCATCATGCCGGTGCTGCTTATCGCGATCGCGCTCTATTTCGCCTTCAAGCCGAACCTCAATGACCTCGACAAGCACAGCCGTATCACCCCCTTCGTCTTCGGCATGACCTTCGTGCCGCTGATCGGCTTCTACGACGGCGTTTTCGGCCCCGGCACGGGCTCCTTCTTCATGCTGTCCTTCGTGACGCTTGCAGGCTTCGGCATGCTGAAGGCAACGGCGCATACCAAGCTTCTGAACCTCGGCTCGAACATCGGCGCACTCATCGTCTTCGCCTCCTTCGGCGCAACGCTCTGGACGATCGGGCTCATGATGGGTGTCTGCCAGTTCCTCGGCGCCCAGGTTGGCTCACGGCTTGCGATGCGCACCGGCGCCAGGCTCATCAAGCCGCTGCTTGTGACGGTCTGCATTGCGTTCACGATCAAGCTCCTGTCCGATCCGACGAACCCTCTTCGCCTGTGGAGCCTGGCATTGGCCGTCGATTACCTGCCGGGTCATTGACCCGCCGTCAGAACTCGACGCCGGGCTGTCCCTTGATGCCGGAGCGGAACGGATGCTTGATCAGTTCCATCTCCGTGACAAGATCGGCGATCTCGATCAACTCGTCCTTGGCGTTCCGGCCGGTCAGCACGACGTGAGTCATGTGGGGTTTTTCGGCCTTGAGAAATGCGATAACCTCGTTCACGTCGAGATAGTCGTAGCGGAGCGCGATGTTGATCTCATCAAGCAGCACCATGGAGTTGCGCTCGTCGCGGATCAACTCCTTCGCCTTTTCCCAGGCAGCGGCGGCGGCCGCCATATCGCGGGCGCGGTCCTGTGTTTCCCAGGTGAAGCCCTCGCCCATTGTGTGGAACTGGCAGACGTCGGAGAAATGCTTCTCGATCAGGTCGCGCTCGCCGGTCCACATCGCGCCCTTGATGAACTGCACGACGGCCGACGGCTTGTGGTGGGCGATATGGCGGAAGATCATGCCGAAGGCCGCGGACGATTTGCCCTTGCCCTTTCCAGTGTGGACGATGATCAGACCCTTCTCGTCCGTCTTCGTCGCCATGATCTTGTCGCGCGCGGCCTTCTTTTTAGCCATCTTTTCGGCGTGACGTGCACCGTCCTTCTCGCCGCTTTCCACTGGTTCTTCGCTCATTGTTCTTCCCTGGTTTATACCGTTTCTGCGTGACGTGACGGCGCGAGATCGAAGCGCGCCGAATTGCTGCGCGGCGTCCAGAGCCTGCGCTCGATCGCTTCGAGCAGCCGCTCCTTCATTTCCCTTAAAGCCGCCGGGTTCTTTTCCGCCATGAAATCGCGGACTTTCGGATCGGCGACGAAGGCCTGGTAGACGGCCTCGAAATGGTGGTCTCCGACGACCCCCGTCGTTGCCGCGAAGGCAAAGAGGTAATCGACGGTCGCGACGATCTCGAAGGCGCCCTTGTAGCCATGGCGCATGACGCCATCGATCCACTTCGGATTGACGGCACGCCCGCGCACGACGCGGCCGATCTCCTCTTCCAGCGAGCGGATCACCGGCTTTTCCGGCCGCGAGTGATCGTTGTGGTAGATCGCGGGACGCGTTCCACCCAGTTGCTCCGCGGCGGCCGCCATGCCGCCTTCGAACTGATAGTAGTCGTCGCTGTCGAGCAGGTCGTGCTCGCGGTTGTCCTGGTTCTGCACCACGGCCTGGATGGAGCGCAGGCGCTCCTCGAAGACACCGCGTTCGGCCTTGCCTTCGTCTGCCGCGCCATAGGCGTAGCTGCCCCAGACGAGATAGGCTTCCGCCAGGTCGGCGCGACGCTCCCAGCCCTTTTCGTCGATCAGAGCCTGCAGGCCCGCGCCATAGGCGCCGGGTTTTGAGCCGAAGATGCGGTAACCGGCGCGCTTCTGCGCGGATGCCTCGTCGAGCCCGGCTGCGGCGAGCCGCGCAGCCTCGCCGCGCATGCGAGCGGCAATCGGGTTGTCGGCAGCATCTTCATCCAGCGCGCCGACGGCGCGGATTGCCCGGTCGAACAAGGCGATCTGTTCCGGAAAGGCATCGCGGAAGAAGCCGGAGATGCGCAGCGTCACGTCGACCCGTGGGCGCCGCAGCAGCGCCGGGGGAATTATCTCGTAGCCGGTGACGCGCCGCGAGGTCATGTCCCAGAGCGGCTTGACGCCAATCAGCGCCAGCGCCTGGGCGATATCGTCTCCGCCAGTGCGCATATTCGAGGTGCCCCAGGCCGTCAGACCGAAGGAGACTGGCCATTCGCCGTGATCCTGCACGTAGCGGCGGACGAGCAATTCGGCCGATTTCTTGCCAAGTTCGTAAGCCGCAGGCGTGGGGACGGCGCGGCTGTCGACCGAATAAAAATTCCGTCCCGTCGGCAGCACATCTGGCCGGCCGCGCGTCGGCGCACCGGAGGGGCCCGGCGCGACGAACCGGCCGTCGAGACCGCGCAGAAAGCCCGCGATTTCGGCCTTGCCGCAAGCGAGGATGGAGGGCTTCAGGCCGTTTTCGATCTCGGAGAGCACCGCGCGCGTGGCGGCCCAGTCCAGCGGGCATGGAAGTTCGCCGGAAACCAGCTTTGCGGCAAGCAGTTCGATGCGCTCGACAGTGTCGCCGCTGGTGCGCCAGGTGGTGTTGGAAGTCTCTGCCAACTGCGATGGCCGCGGACCGAGCCAGGGCGCCGACATATCGCAGTCTAGTGGATCGAAATGTGGAGCGTGGGGCTTATCCCCCTCCGCTGCAAACGCATCCGCCGCAATCGCCCGCTGCAAACTCTGATCCCCGCCCTCGCCCAAACCACGCGGAACGCGCGCCAGTGCCACCGTGAGATCAATCAGCAACCGGCCTTCCGGCGCGACGCCGAAGATGTGCAGGCCGTCGCGGATCTGCATTTCCTTGAGGTCGCAGAGATAGGCGTCGAGCTTCTTCAGCGCCTCATCCTCGCTCTCGCCCTTGGCGATCCCGGCATCCTGGTCGAGGCCGATGTCGGCGACGAGATCGAGGATCTGCTTGCTGAGCAGCCGGATTCGCCGCGGGTCGCTGCCGGAGGCTTCGTAATATTCGTCAACCAGCGCTTCCAGGTCCTTCAGAGGGCCGTAGCTTTCGGCCCGCGTCAACGGCGGCGTCAGGTGGTCGATAATGACGGCGCTCGCGCGCCGCTTGGCCTGCGTGCCCTCGCCCGGATCGTTGACGATGAATGGATAGAGATGCGGGAGCGGGCCGAGAATTGCCTCGGGATAGCATTCCGCAGACAGCGCCAGCGCCTTTCCCGGCAACCATTCCAGATTGCCGTGCTTGCCCATATGGATCACGGCATCAGCGCCGAACTCCTCACGGAGAAAGGCATAAAAGGCAAGATAGCCATGCGGCGGCACGAGGTCCGGCGAATGGTAGCTTTCCTTCGGGTCGATGTTGTAGCCGCGTGCAGGCTGAATGCCGATGAGGACGTTACCGAAACGCGTGAAAGGCAGGGCGAAACCGCCATCCGTAAAATAGGGATCGGACGCCGGATCGCCCCAGCGGGCGGTAACTTCGTCCTGAACCTTTTTCGGAAGAGACGCGAGGAACAATTTGTATCCGCTCAATGAAAGCGACTCGCGGATCACCTTTCCATCGCGTCCGGAGTTGGTCAGCCCGTCGGCGAGGTGCCGCATCAGCGCATCGCCATCGGCCGGGAAATCGGGAACCGTGTAACCCGCATCCCGCATCGCCTCCAGCACCTCGATGATGCTGGCCGGCGTATCGAGACCGACGCCGTTGCCGAGGCGCCCGTCGCGGTTCGGATAATTCGCAAGCACCAACGCGATGCGGCGGTCCGCAACCTGCCTGCTTCGCAGACGCGCCCAGTTGGCGGCGAGTTTCGCCGTGTAACGCATACGATCGGCATCCGGCTCGCTGGCGACGATATTGGCTTCAACGGCCGCGTCGTAACGGGCGGCGGATTTGAACGAAACGGCGCGCGCCAGCACGCGGCCATCGACCTCCGGCAGCGCAACGTTCATGCCGAGATCGCGGGCGGAAAGACCTTGGGACGACAAGGCCCATGCTTCCTTGGACGAAGCGGAGAAAATCGCCTGGAGAACGACGGCGCCGTTGGATTCTAGGACCGTTGCCGCGCGATCGGCGCCGGGCGCGGAGACGGCAAAGCCGGTCGTGTTGATCACCACGTCAGGCGGCGCTTCTGTTAAGATGCGTTCGAGAATGCCGGTCGATACCGGGTCCTTGAGGCTATAGGCGAAGACCGGCAGAGGACGTAGGCCTTCCGCCGCCAGCGCTTCGATGAGCGCTTCGATGGGGGCCGTTTCGCCGCTCTGGACGAGGGCGCGGTAGAAGCTGATGGCGACGGTGGGGAGCTCGCCGGAACTTTCCGTCTCCCCAACGGGGAGAAGGTGGCCCGAAGGGTCGGATGAAGGGGAAGCGCGGCAATCGCCAGCATCACCTTCGCGGTCCTGTTCGCTCCTTGCGTCGCTCACCCCTCTCATTTGCCCTGAAGGGCATCTTCTCCCCGCTGGAGAGAAGATGGAGGCTGCGGCGGCCTTCCACTCCTCAATCCCAATGACACCCCTGCCCGGCCACCAGATGCCGGCCTTCATCAACGGCGTTGCCGCGCCCGGCTTCCCATCACCGGCAAGCATCGCCGCGGCATAATCGAGAAATCCTCGCGAATTCCCGTCGCCGCCTTCGATCAGATAGGACCAGAGCGCATTCAGATCATCGAGCGGCACATTCGAAAAAGGCGCCAATCCCGCATCCGGCTTGGAATCCCCGGGCAGCACCGCGATCATCGCGTCATGCCGCGCAGCGCAGGTGTGCAGCGCCTCCAGCGCGTAGTGGAAGTAGCTCGCGCCCCCAAGCGCCCGGACGATGATCAACTTGGCATGCCGCGCAGTCCGCTCGATATAGGCATCGACGGACATCGGGTGCTTGAGGCTCATAAGGCTGGCGAGCCGGAGCGAAAAAGGCCTGCCGCCTTGTGCGTGAGCCGCGGCGATCGCCGAAAGCTCCGTGTCCGCTGCGGACAGGAACAGGATATCGCCCGGCGATTGGCCGAGGTCGATCGCCTCCTCGCCATCGCTGATCGTTCCTTTCTGGGCAAGAAGCAGATGCATGGCCGAGCCTTAGACGAGTGCCTGGATGGCATTGCGGACCGTGCCCTGATCCATCTCATGCAGACCGATCACCACAAGGCGCGTGCCGCGTGCTTCGCCCGGCGCCCAGGCGCGGTCGAAATACTGGTCGACGCGGCTGCCGACGGCCTGGACCTGCAAACGCATCGGCTTGCCCGCGACATCGGCAAAGCCCTTCAGGCGCAGGACGTCGTGCTCGGCAATCACGCCTTTCAGCTTCTCGGCGAAGCCTGCCGGATCGGTGATCGGACCGAGTTCGACGACGAAGCTGTCGAACTCGTCATGGTCGTGCGGCGTGCCGTCTGCATGCTCCAGCTCATGATGGGATTTGCGGTTGACGATGTCCCCTTCCGTGCCGATGCCGAGGCCGAGCAGCACGCTTGCGGGAACCTCGCCGTTTCTCGCCTCGATCATCGCCGGCTTGCGGGCAATGCGGGAGGTTACTTCGCGGCGCACGCGGCCGAGCCCCTCGCCGTCAAGGAGGTCGGTCTTGTTGAGCACGATGAGGTCGGCGCAGGTCAATTGATCCTCGAAGAGTTCTTCTATCGGGCTTTCATGATCGAGGGACGCGTCGTCGGCGCGGCGGGCATCCACCGCATCGTGGTCATCGGCGAAACGGCCGGCGGCGACGGCCGCGCTGTCGACGACGGTGATGACCCCATCGACCGTCACCTCGCTGCGGATCTCCGGCCAGTTGAAGGCGGCAACGAGCGGCTGCGGCAGGGCAAGGCCGGAGGTTTCGATGATGATGTGGTCCGGGCGCTGCGCGCGCTCCAAAAGCTTCGTCATGGTCGGGATAAAATCATCGGCAACGGTGCAGCAGATGCAGCCATTGGTGAGCTCGATGATGTCGTCCTCTGTGCAGTTTTCCGCGCCGCAACCCTTCAATACGTCGCCGTCGACGCCGAGATCGCCGAATTCGTTGATGATCAGCGCGATCTTCTTGCCGCCGGTATTGGAAAGCAGATTGCGGATCATCGTCGTCTTGCCGGCGCCAAGGAAGCCGGTGATGACCGTTGCGGGGATCTTCTGCTGGTTCATAGGTTCAACCCTTCATTTTCAGCGGCAGACCGGCCGCGATGAAATACACGTCCGCGGCTTCCGCCGCGATCATCTGGTGCAGCCGTCCGGCATGATCGCGGAAATCCCGCGCCATCCGGCTTTCCGGCACGATGCCGAGGCCGACTTCATTGGAAACGATGACGAGCCGCGCCTTGGCTTTTGGCAGAAACGACGCAAGGGCAGCGAATTCCGCCGCCATGTCGCGCTCTTCCATCATCAGATTGGTGACCCAGAGCGTCAGGCAATCGACGAGGATCGCCCGACCCTCGCGGTCGATCGCGGAGAGACGGGAGAGGAGATCCAGCGGCTCCTCGTGTGTCGTCCAGAGCGGACCCCGATCGGACTTATGCTGCTCGATGCGCGCACGCATCTCTTCGTCCCACGCCCGGCCGGTCGCGACGTAGTGGCGCTCAAGGTCGCTATCGGCGATCAGCCGCTCGGCGAAATGGGATTTGCCGGAACGCGCGCCGCCGAGGACGAAGGCAGTGCCGAGTGAAGAAGAGGTCATCAGGATGCAGACCCCGGAAGGGATAGCACCACACAACCTCTCCGTCCCTCATTCCTGTGCTTGTCACAGGAATCCAGCCACGGCGCGTCTTCGCCTTGAATGACCTTTTTCGTTTTGGGGAGTCTTCTGCGCCCAAGGACTTGGGCGCACTGGATGCCTGTGCTGGTTCCCGGGACAAGTCCCAGGACCGGAATGAGGGAAGTCGAAAGTGCGGCGTCCCGCAAAGAAGCCGCAAAATACGGCATGAAATTCCATCGTTCAGCCATGACAACCTCCGTGCTGGCAGCGGGGAACAATACCCCAGAATGGGCTCTTCGCCCGGCACGCATGGCAGGTCTCCTGGCTCGCGGGTATTGGCACGACAGGGCGACCATTGAGGTCGCCCTGTCGTGCCAGCGGGTCTTCCTCGCCTTCCCGGCTGCGTCTTCGTGAAAAGGCGGACGATTCGTAGAAATAGAGGCGTCCTGCCCCGGCTGATCACGATGCATTTCCAGTGGCTTTTCCGGCGCCTTGCCGCTTCACCCGCTCCGCGACATGCGAAACAGCCGTGAATTGGCCTGAACGCCGGATGGAAGACCCTGACCGCTCTACAGTCGCGGGGTCGGCTGTGATGAAGACGCCCGGCTTGGGTCCGTCCCTTCACATTCCCTTTTCATCCGGCACGGCATCTGCCGTTCCGGAACCATCCGTAAGATTGTTCATCGTTAGGCAAGCCGCCTGTCGAAGTCAATCGCGCACGCCAAACCGAACCAGCGGAGAACAGGTTCAAGTTCGCGGTGCGCTTCGCGCCGGGCTTTCGCCATATTTCGGGAGCAGGTGCCCTAATCGCCCTTGACGGTGTTGGCCGTTACCTAGTTCTTTGCATATGCTCACGAAATTGAATTTCCCGCGCCTCCACCAGCTCTATCGCCTGCTTGATGCAGGGCGGATTCGCGCGCTTGCCCGCCGCAGCGAAATGGGCATGGTCTTTGCCGGGATCGCCGTCGGCGTGACGTCGGGGCTCGCGGTCACCGGCATGAGCCTGCTCTCGCGCGAGCTGCACCGCCTGATCTTCGGCATCAGCGAGATCGAGAGGCTGAGTGCGTCGCAGATCGACAACAAATTCCTGCTTCTGATCGCGCCAGTCTGCGGCGGGATTCTTCTCGGCCTTCTGTTTTTTATTCTCGCGCGAACCCGCAAGAAGCCCATGGTCGACCCGATCGAAGCAAATGCTTTGCATGGCGGCCGGCTGTCGCTGACGGACAGCATCATTGTCGCTGTCCAGAATCTGGTTTCGAACGGCTTCGGCGCCTCTGTCGGCCTTGAGGCCGGCTATGTCCAGCTCGCGGCAGGCATCGCCTCCAAGCTCGGACTGAAGCTGCAGCTTCGCCGCGCCGATCTGCGCGTCCTTGTCGGCTGCGGCGCAGCCGGTGCGATCGCCGCGGCCTTCAACGCGCCCCTGACCGGCGCCTTCTACGCTTTCGAACTCATCATCGGAACGTACACGATCGTTTCGCTGACGCCGGTCGTCGTTTCTGCGCTCGTCTCGACGCTCGTCGCGCGCCTGCTGGCGGGAAGCGACTTCATGATCGACGTCGGTGAATTCGGCACGGTGGTTCCGGCCGATTATATCCCTGCCCTGCTGCTTGGCGCCTTCTGCGCCGGCGTCGGTATCCTGATCATGCAAGGCGTAGCCTTCATCGAGGAGTTGGCGCGTAAAAGTTCCGTTCCGACGCCGCTTCGTCCGGCACTCGGCGGCATCGTCGTCGGTCTTCTGGCGATGATTACGCCTCAGGTGCTTTCGGCGGGCCATGGCGCCCTGCATCTCAATCTCGACCGCGATGTCGCCGTCACGGTCCTGATCGGCCTCTTCCTGCTGAAATCTTTCGCTTCCGCCGTCTCGATCGGTTCCGGCTTCAGGGGCGGCCTCTTCTTCGCCTCGCTCTTCATGGGAGCGCTGCTCGGCAAGCTTTTCGCCTATTCGGCACCCTATTTCGCCCATGCGACGCTGACACCGGTGATCTATGCCGTGGTCGGCATGAGTTCGCTCGCCGTTGCCGTCATCGGCGGGCCGCTGACGATGACCTTCCTGGCGCTCGAGATAACCGGCGACTTTCCGATCACCGCGCTGGTGCTGGCGGCCGTCATCACCTCGTCGCTCGTCGTGCGGAACACCTTCGGCTACTCCTTCGCCACCTGGCGCTTTCATCTTCGCGGCGAGAGCATCCGCAGCGCCCATGATGTCGGCTGGATCCGCAATCTGACGGTCGACAAGCTGATGCGCTCGGACGTCAAGACGGCAAAGGCCAATATCACGATCGACGAATTCAAGAAGGCCTTCCCGATCGGTTCGCGGCAGCGCGTCATCCTGGTCGACGACGCCGACAAATATGCCGGTATGGTGCACGTTCCGGAAATCTACGCGAGCCCCGTCGATACTGACGACGAGGGCAAGGGTCTGAAGGATTTCATCCGCTACCGGAACGACTTCCTGCAGCCGCAGATGAACGCAAAGCAGGCGGCGGCGATCTTCGACAAGACGGAGAGCGAAGCGCTCGCCGTGCTCAACAATCTGATCGAGCGCCGGGTGGTCGGCCAGCTCAGCGAAAGCTATACGCTTCGCCGCTACAGCGAAGAGCTCGATCGAAGACGCCGCGAAGTTTCGGGCGAAATCTAGTGATGTCGAACTAGTCAACCTAGATTGCAGGGGCCGAGACCGCCGGCAGCCAGTATCCTTGCTAAATAAGATGTGCTCGCGCAGAGCGAAATGACGCTTGTCACTTCCAACGCGGTTCAAGCTCCAGCAAATTGCAGTCGGTTGAAGATTGGAAGGACAATGGAAACGGCATGGAGATCACATTGATTACGGGACCGGCCGGCGTTGGCAAGTCCACGCTGTGCTGGGAGATGAGCTTGCAACTCGCCACGGTGAACGTCGCTCACACCGTCATCGAGACAGATGAACTTGATAGAGTGTTCCCGCGCCCGAGTGCCGAGGATCTCGCGAGAATTCGCTCGGGAACGACGGATGTCAGCAGCCTCAATCTGGCTGCGATTTGGTCGACATATCGAGCTTTGGGGCACACCCGCCTGATCATGTCAGGCGTTATGATGCATCTTGAATTCGACCGACGATGGATTCTTGCGGCCATCCCGGACGCGACGATCACGGTGATCCGCTTGATAGCGTCTGAACCGACGCTGATGGCGCGGCTAGTACAGCGTGAGATCGGTTCTGGCGCTGATGAGCAGGCACAGCGTTCACTTCGACAAGCGAGGCGCATGGCAAGGCAAGACGCCAATGGCGTGTTCGTTATGCCTACAGACGGCAAGGCACCGACGGAACTCGCGGAGGTCATCCTGCGAAAAATCGGATGGCTGAATGTTCGCCCAGAGTGATCGCGGGAGGGCGGCGTGAGCCAGCCACCCTAGCCGAACAACGCGGTCAACCAGCCCTTGTCGAGATGGGTTTCAAGTTCGGAGGCGACCTCATCCAATGCCTCGTCGACGCTTTGTCTGTAGTTCCGCCTTTCACCGGAAAGGCCGAAACTTTCGAGAAGCTTGCCGCGATAGGCGTCGCTGCCGAAGAGGCCGTGGAGATAGGTGCCCATGATCCGCCGGTCGGCGGAAACCGCGCCATCCGCCACGCCGTCGATCACCGCTGATGGGTTGGCACAGTCCGGTCCGGCCGTCACACCCAGGTGTATCTGGTAGCCGGCAAGCGGAACGTCATATTCGGCCGAGACCGCCAGGCTGTTGCGCGCGGTCTTTTCCGGCGCCATTTCGGTCTCGACATCGAGCAGTCCGAGACCCGGCGTCTCCGCGCTCGCCCCCTCGATGCCGTGCGGATCGCGAACCATGCGCCCTAGCATCTGATAGCCGCCGCAGATGCCGATGACGCGGCCGCCGCGCTGGACGTGCGCTTCCAGATCGCGGTCCCAGCCGGCATCGCGCAGGTCTGCAAGGTCGGCAATCGTCGATTTCGATCCGGGCAGGATCACGAGCGCGGCATCGCCCGGCAGCTGGTCGCCCGGTTTCACGAAGACGAGTTCGATATCCGGCTCGGCACGAAGAGGATCGAGATCGTCGAAATTGGCGATGCGCGGCAAAACCGGCACGGCGATCTTCAATGCGCCGGACGCTCCCTTGGCAAGGCGCTCCAGCACGACGGAATCCTCCGCCGGCAAACGGCCAGCCGCCTTCAGCCAGGGCACGACCCCGAAACACGGCCAGCCGGTGAAGCGATTGATTGCGGCAATGCCGTCATCGAAGAGCGAAATATCGCCGCGGAACTTGTTGATGACATAGCCGGAAATCATCGTCCGGTCGTCATCCGAAAGAATCGCATGCGTGCCCGCGAGAGAGGCGATCACGCCGCCGCGGTCGATATCGCCGACGAGCACGACGGGCACCTTGGCCCGGGTGGCAAAGCCCATATTGGCGATGTCGCCGGGACGGAGGTTGATTTCGGCCGGCGATCCCGCGCCCTCGACGATCACAAGGTCGGCGCCCTCGGACACGATCGCGAAGCTCTGCAGCACATGCTCCAGCAACTGCGGCTTGAGCCTCTGGTAGTCGCGGGCCTTCGCCTGCCCGAAGACCCTGCCCCGTACTATGATCTGGCTGCCGTTTTCCGATTGCGGTTTCAGGAGAACCGGATTCATGTGCACCGAAGATGGGGTTCGCGCCGCGAGCGACTGCAGCCACTGCGCCCGGCCGATCTCCCCGCCGTCGTCGGCGACGGCGGCATTGTTCGACATGTTCTGCGGCTTGAACGGCTTTGCGTTGAGGCCGCGGTTGGCCGCAAGCCGGCAGAGCCCGGCGACGAGCACCGTCTTGCCGACATCCGAGCCGGTTCCCTGCAACATGATCGCCTTGGTCATACAATGAGGCCTACAACGCGGCGTGATCCGCGGTCAATCGCCTGCCTGAAATGCGAAAACCGCGCGGGCTGGCGGGCGCGCGCGGTTTGCCGAAAACTCTGGCGTATTCGCCAATACACGGCGAAACTCGTATTCTCCGGGACGCAATACCTGATCCGGAGAAACGGCGGTTGTCCCCCGCCGTGGTTCAACTGATAGCGTGACATTCTTACCGGAGTGTTATTGCAGAAAATTATGCGGGGTGAATTTCGGCTTTTTTTGAGTTTTCGCCGATTTTCGATCCGCATGCAGTTCACTGAGGATATCCCGCCTGTGGCTCGACGCAGGCTTTCGTTGGCGGGTCGGTGAGAATATTAGTGCATTCAAAACAGCTATTTAGCTCGAAAATATTCGACCACCGGCGGATTTCAATTACCGCGTCAAAGGCGTAGGCTGGAAAATAATAGCAATGTTCCAGGCCGCCAGTCGCGATGCGAAAAAACGCATGGCACGTGAGATTACGACGGCCGAACTGCTACATTTGCATTCATTGAACGGACGGATTGGGCGGGTAGTATTACATCCAAAAGCTGCACATCAGACATAAAAACTGGGGAACGAGCGAATGAAGATCATCCTGGCTTCGCTTACTTTTGCCGTATGTCTCTTCGCCGGCGGCCGCGCCGCGCAGGCGGACTGCGGTAACGTCTCGATCGCGGAGATGAATTGGGCGTCCGCCGCGATTGCCGCCAATTTCGACAAGTTCATTCTCGAAAACGGCTACGGCTGCAATGTCACGACCGTTGCCGGCGATACCGTGGCGACCTTTGCTTCGATGGATGAGAAGGGCGAACCCGACATCGCGCCCGAACTCTGGACCGCGTCCGTCCGGACTCAACTCGAGGCGGCGGTAACAAGCGGTCGGCTGGTTCAAGCCTCGGAGATTTTGGCAGACGGCGCAATCGAAGGCTGGTGGATCCCGAAATTCATCGCCGATGCAAATCCCGATATCCGTTCCGTGCAGGATGCTCTGAAGCGGCCGGACCTCTTCCCCGCGCCGAAAAGCGCCTCCAAGGGCGCCATCCACAATTGCCCGTCCGGCTGGAGCTGCAGGATTTCGACCGCCAATATCTTCAAGGCCTTGAAAGCCGATAATGCAGGCTTCGAGCTGATTGACAGCGGAAGTCCGAAGGATCTGGACGATTCAATCGCCAACGCCTTCGACGCCAAGATCGGCTGGCTCGGCTACTACTGGGCGCCAACGGCGATCCTCGGCAAATATGAAATGACGCTACTCAGTATGGGCGCCAGCCACGACAAGGCGGAATGGCTGGCCTGCACTTCGGTCGAAGGCTGCGCCCGTCCGCAGCTCAACGCCTATCCAGTCTCCCAGGCCTTTACCGTCGTCACCAAGGCCTTTGCCGACCGTGCCGGTCCAGAGCTCGGCTATCTGCGCGCCCGCTCTTGGGACAACAACACCATAAACGACGTTCTGGCATGGCAGGACGAAAACCGGGCAAACAATGAGGACGCCGCGCTCTATTTTCTGCGCAACTACGCCGACTTCTGGACACGATGGGTGCCTGCCGACGTTGCAGAAAAAGTGAAAGCGGCTCTGTGAGACTGCAATTCCAGCCTCGCGAAGGCTATGCCGCCTAGTCTGACGGCTCACTTTCTAATCGAAGGCTGCCGTGAGCATGGCAGCATGTAATGGATGACCGATGACGCCAGCCGCTTCCTTTCCCGATCGCGAGACCGTTGCCAGCAAGTTTGCGGGCGCTTCCGAAGCGGACAGATCCTATCTTTCGCTGCTCATGGAAAATACGGCGCAGGACGACAGTCTGATCGACGGTTTGCATCGGTATCTGGATCTGGCGGCGGCAGGTCCTTTTCTCAATTCGCTAAAACTTGAAAATACCGGACTGTGGATCGGCGAAGCCGCGCCGGCGCGGCTTCAGATTCAGTTAATGGAGGCGGCGAAGTCGAGCCAGCATCCGGCCTATCTTGCCTTCCGCACTGGCCTTAACCGATCGGGCGGCCTCGAACGCGCTTACCCTGCCGCAGCGATCTGAAAGTTTTAGCGGGTTGCGGCGCGGTTGACCGAACGGCCGGCGTCCTGCGTCGCGTTGACGGCATTTGCCGTATCGCGGCCGAAACCGCGGATGGTATTGCCGCAGGAAGAAAGCGCCAGAAGCAGCATCAGCGCTGCGCCGATTTTGACCGTCATCGTCATTTTGGAAATCCTCTTTTGGAAACTAAACGTCGCCTGGCCGAAGCAACCTCCGCCGCTCCGGCCATTTAACGCGCCGAATCCAATAAGGTTCATCGCCGTCCGGATCAAGCAGCGACAGCTTTTGCCTTTTCCGCGAAAGCGAAGCGGATGCTGTCCGCCACGGCCTCCATTGGCCCGGAGAGCTGCGAGGCCGTCAGCAGCCGGATATCGAACGAGCCGAGTTCGGGCAGGCCTTCCTGCGCGTCGAGAATGACCATGTCTTCGCCGACATAGGAGCGCGGCAGCGGCGCGATCGCAAGATCGGAAAGCACAGCGGCACGCTGCGCCATCGTATGGCCGCTCAGATAGGCGACGCGGTACGGCCGCTTGTTGCGCTCCAGCTGCGCCAGCGCCTCCTGGCGCCAGATGCAGCCGTCTTCCCAGATCGAGATCGGCAGAGGATCGCGCCTGTGAGCTGTTCCGCATTTCGCACCCGCCCAGACGAGGCGTTCACGGAAAACGATCTCCCCGCCTGTCGGAAACGGCCGCGTGGCGCAATTGATCAGCGCCAGATCCAGCCTTTGCTCTTCCATGCGCTTCTTGAGGCCTTGGCTCATGTCGATCGTCACATCGACCATGATGCCGGGATAGCTCTCCGCGAAGCTCTTCAGGATCCTTGGCAGCAGGCGCTCGCCGATATCTTCCGGCGCGCCCAGCCGCACGACGCCGCTGAGTTCCGGCATGATGAAGCGGGAAACCGCCTCGTTGGAGAGCGCCAGAATGTTGCGGGCATAGGTCAGCAACAGCTCGCCGTGCTGCGTCAGCGTGACCGAACGCGCATCGCGCATGAAGAGCGTCGCGCCCAGCTGCTCCTCGAGCTTCTTGATCTGCATGGAAACCGCCGACGGCGTGCGGAACACGGCTTCGGCAGCAGTCGAAAAATTGCCTGTTTCCGCAATGGCGACAAAAGTTCTCAGAACATCATTGTCGAGCAGCGGGATCGGGCGCCGAAAGGGTATCGTCATCGTCGCATCTTTCAATTTTTCTGATACTAAGCACCATATCATTTCGTTTGTTTGAAAGTCAACGCGTGGCTATCTTAGCACCATGGCTCGATAAACCAAGGAGGCCATGATGACCGGGACAGCATACAACATTCTGGACACCTTCTTCGCATTCAGGGCAAGGCAACTGCAGCGCACCGCCTGGGAGAACACCAGGCGGCAGATGAGCACCCTGCCCAGCCACTTGATCGCTGATGTCGCCCCCTATCCGGGTAACAATATTCGAGAATCATCCACACGACACTCCGTTTCTCAGCAGAGTTCTGCGTTGGCGATGCAACATGAAATGCGATTCACGCCCGGCTGGCCCTCCAGTGATCGCCGCTAGTGCTTCATCATCAAGGGAAGCGGCGCATGCGATAGCAGGTAATAAGTGACACGGCCGAGCAGCAGTTCCAGGAAATAGTCATGCTTGAAAGCGCCGATCAAAAGGCACGTCGCATTCGCCGACTTGGCGAAATCGAGAATCGCCTCCCCGACGGACCGGCCTCCCGAGCTGATTGCGGCGACGTCGCCATCAAGCCCCAGGTGATCAAGCAGTTCCCTTGCCGTTAACTGGTAGCTTCCGTCCGGTTTGTCGTTGACACATAGAACCGTCACGCGATCGGACGCGGCCAGCCAGCGTCTGGCGGCGGTGGCGGCATCCTGCACATGATCATGCGGTTTCCAGCCGATCACCACGTGGCCCAACAGATTGCCGGCATAGGCACCGCAAGGCTGTGCCAGCACCAGCTTTCGCTCATTGAAAAGAAGATCGTGAAACGCGTCGCGGGCATCCATGTTGCCGTGGCACGGGGCGACGACGAGCGCCGTCTCATGGGTTTCGGCGGTCACGCAGCGATTGAGATCGCCGCGGCAGTCATCGAGAAGGAGCCGTTCTCGGCCGGGCTTGTCCTGCTTCCAATCCTCGAAGGCGCGGGCGACCTGCTCGAACCGCTCACGCGGCGACCCTTCCGTCCGGTCTCGCAGCATCTGCAGATCGATCTCCTCCGGTGCGGCAATCATCCCTTTCGGATCCGCACCGACATGAGCCACGGCCATGGTGCCGTGGATGGCGCGGGCGGCGTCTTCGGCGATGTCCAGACAAGGCCGCGCAGTTATCGGATCGGGCAGCAGAGCGAGAACATCGGCATGGACAGTCACTTCATGCACATGGCCGGCGAAGATGACGCCGGCCTCTGCCGAGGGCGGTATCCGGGCGTTGTCGTTTACGGGCGCGTTGTTCATACCGGACCTCCTTCCGCGATGCTCCCACATCGCTCCCGGTCCATCACATTTGAAGTCTACTCCTGCGCCCCATACCTAGCAACGCCGCGCACTTGTCGGCCACTTCCATGGCAAATGGGCGACGCGCCGCGGCAGAATATCCTGCGGGGGCAGCCAAGCGGGGCAGCCGAGCTTGCGACATCGTTCGAACAATCAGGCAGTCCCCGCGTTCATTTTGAAGGGCGAAGGAGTTCCTGATGACATATGGATCACTGAGTCCCTTCAATGAAACCTGGTTCCGATACAACCCGGATACAGAGACCCTCAAAGCCGCCCGTGATCTGGTGGACCAGTACCTCGTGTTCGCTGAGGAAGCGCAAGTGGGAAACGACATCGTCGACGAGATCGAGCTGCCAGTCCCGAGGCCTGTCCTGATCAAGTCTTTTGGCCTCGTCATCGCCGCGGAGCACCGTCCGCAGATGAGGACCCTGCTGGTCAAGGCCGGGATGGCGCTTGCCCAATATTGCGACGACCTCGGACCACGGATCAGGTTAAAGCCCGCAACCCCACACGGCAGGCCCCCAGCAGCCCGATCGCGAGAGTTCGAGCGCCGTCTTGAAAAGAAGCTTGCGGCAGTCGCTGCAGAACGGATCAACCTCGGCGTATTTTATCGCCGCGCCTTTATCGAGGCCATGCATTAAGGCCAACGCCCCTGCCCCGGCCCCGCGACGTCGGAGCGCGGCCTGCAACCAGGTAGAGGGATCGTTCCAAAGGACGCTGCGCGACTATTTTCATCATGGTCCTGGGATCGATATGGGGGAACGGACCGCAGTTGGCCGTCGGGTCGGTGATCGTCAAGACCTGCGCCTCTGTTCGTCATACGCAAGTTCAGCGATCGTTTTCGCTGCACCAGGAACCGCATCGATGCAACCCGCGGTTCAATGGAACATTACCAAGGTGATCGCGCCGACCATGACCCACCCGGAGATGATAATCAGAGACATTCTCAACAACGCTGTCTTGATCGTCATGAAATACCCCACATCGCGTCAATTCGAACGAACCGGCCGCCGGGAGAACGCGCCCATCGGACCGACGCCTCATCCCGGCCGGATTATGTCTGACGCCCTCAGGACGAGCGGAGCCAGAGATGGACTGAAATTGCCCGTTGCGACTAAGCACGCCCCCCATCGTCAGTCGCGTGAAATCGATGTGACACACGTTCTGCGTGAGAAGCATTGCACCCTATCTTCGTTGGGAAACAAGCAGAGGTTATAGGCGCCGTCCGGCGACTCCCTTGTCTGTGGCTGTCGGATAAGGAAAACGTGTCTGCGCGTCGCCAACCGATGGTCGCCAGGCAGCAGCGTCACTTCATATCCTTCCTGACCGGGGCGAACGGCGTTCGACGAAATCCTCTGCAATCGCCGCTGTTACCGTCTCCGTTGCAACAGAACGGCTCTTAGGTGAAGCCCGACGGCGCTTCATGGGCGTGGACGGCCGTGGCAAACGCCATCCCGATCGCCGCAAGTGTCATTCGCATGGCGCGTCCTCGCTGTCACGTGCGTCGTGGAACGCGGCAGCCTCCACGATCCCGACAGGATTCGTCACTTGCTTCCGTCGAACGGATCGGCCAGCGCCGCCACCGGGCGACTTATCGGATACTTGATGACGGAGACCCACAACGTGATGTTCGCGCCACATAAATGACTCGAATGTCGATGACACGTAGGCCCTAATTGAAATCGGGCTGCTTTGCATGTAGCTCGTTGGGAATGGGCAAGATGTACCGAATCACAGTGAGCAAGCTGCTCGTGATGATACGGCTGGTGATCATCGTATCTCTGGCGGGGTACTCGCTATCCAACGCCAACGCGGTGATGCATGGCTCGTCTTTCCCCGAGCTGGAAGCCGTTGCCTCGGAAACGATGCCGTCCCACGGGGGTCACGACGTGGCGGAGGCGGCCCATCTTGATCATTCGCATGGCGACATCTCCGATAACGCCGATGGTGTCTCGAAGCTCGTCAAGCAGGAATGCTGCAGCGATTTCTGCGGCGGGCTTGGCATGATTTGTGAAGGCCCCGACGTCGGCGGACCGGTTGTGACCTCGATCCGGCAGTTCATCGACGATCAGCAAACCTTTGGCGAGCTGCCGCCCCTTCACCGTCCTCCGAATATCTGAATAGAGACTAACCCGCATTGGCGGGTCCGCAGGGCATTCCCGGTATCACCGGGTCTGCCGCTCGAAGTCTATTATTCGGATTTTCAAAAATGAGACCTTCCATATTGGTGGTGGGGCTGCCGCTTATCATAGGTGGCTGCGCATCCACATTACCTCCCGATGTCATTGCATCGACGGACGTTGAACAGACGTATTCTGTGCGTCCGGTTCGATATCACTCGCCCATTTCCGGCTATGTTTCCCGTCAACCGGTCGACCCCAAACCCTGGCGTCAGCAGAATGAGCAGCAGCCTCCGAAGACCGGAGATGCGTCATGATCACGATCAGGAAACTTGCGGCCGTCGCGACCCTTCCCGTTGTTTTGGCGAGCTGTGTGAGCGGAGCCGACTACGCAAAGCGCGACGCGGGCTTCAGCACCGTCGCGGCGACAACCTCGACGGTAACCGCCAAGCAGACCGTCTGGGTACAAAATCAGCAACAGGCTCAGGCAGCCTCAGCCGAAGTGAAGACGCTTCTTGCCCGTAAGACGGCACTCGACGCCGAAACCGCCGTCCAGATCGCCCTGCTCAACAACAAAGGTCTGCAAGCGGCGTATGCCGATCTCGGCGACAGCGCGGCCGACGCCTGGCAGTCGACGCTGTTCATCAACCCGACCGTCGCCATCGGCACGACAGGCATAGGGACGCCGGAACTGGAGGCGTTCAAGACGATCGAAGGGATGATCACGACGAACATCCTGGCGCTCGCGACGAAGAACCGGGACGTGGCGATCGCCGACACCCGCTTCCGCCAGGCGCAGTTGACCGCGGCGGTGAAGACCCTCCAGCTCGCCGCCGAGACGCGGCGTGCCTTTATCGGCGCGGTGGCGGCCTGGGAAACCGTCGGGCAGCTCCAGCGTGCCCAGGCAGCAGCGGACGCCGCTTCCGAACTGGCCGAGAAGCTGGGCGAGACCGGTGCGATGGCCAAGGGCGCCCAGGCCCGCGAACATGTGTTCGTCGCCGAACTCGCCGCAGAAACGGCGAAGGCCCGCCTGGCGGCCCGTCTCGCCAAGGAGGAGCTGACACGGCTGATGGGCCTGTGGGGCTCCGACCTGGACTACCAGGTTCCGAACAGCCTGCCACCGCTACCCAAGGCCGTCGTCCGGCGCGACACCATCGAGGCCGAAGCCCTCCGAAACCGGATCGACCTGCAGGTGGCGAAGCTCGAACTGGAGGCCACCGCCAGGTCCCATGGGCTCACCGAAGCCACACGGTACGTCACCGACCTCGAAATCCTGACGGGCTTCGAAACGGAACAGGAAATCGAGGACGACGAGAAGAAGACAAGGACGACGGCTCAGGTCGAGCTGGAGTTCGCGATCCCGATCTTCGACACCGGCAAGGCCCGCATGCGCAAGGCCGAGGTGGCCTACATGCGGGCGGCGAACCAGCTCGCCGAGAAGGCCGTCAATGTCCGCTCGCAAGCACGGTCCGCCTATGAGGCCTACCGCTCGAACTACGACATCGCGCGGCACTACCGCAACGACGTCGTGCCGCTGCGCACCAAGGTCGAAGAAGAATCCCTGCTGACCTACAACGGCATGATCACCAACACCTTCGAGCTGCTGACCGACACCCGCGACAAAATCAACGCCATGCTGCTTTCCGTCAACGCGAAGCGCGACTTCTGGCTCGCCGAAGCCAACCTCGCGCCGGCGATCTACGGCGGCGGCGCGACGAACGCCTCGGCAGAGACCGAGGTCGCCGCTGCTGCCGAAAGCAGCGGTGGCGGCGGCCATTGAGAAAGGAACTCACCATGTTCAACAGACGACAACTGTTCGGTGCGAGCGCGGCGCTGCTGGCGGCCGGCGCCTGGACAAAGACATCGGCGATGGGTCTGCCCGACGCCCCGACAATGGCATCGGCCGACATGCAGCCGCCGCTTCATCCGGCCTCGGGTCCGGACTACCAGCCGGTGGTCACCCTCAACGGCTGGACCCTGCCTCACCGGATGAACAACGGCGTCAAGGAGTTCCACCTCGTCGCCGAACCGGTCGAGCGCGAGATGGCCGACGGCATGACTGCATATTTATGGGGTTACAACGGACAGTCGCCCGGCCCGACGATCGAGGCCGTCGAAGGCGACCGCGTCCGCATCTTCGTCACCAACAAGCTGCCGGAGCACACGACGATCCACTGGCACGGCATGCTCGTGCCGTCGGGCATGGACGGCGTCGGCGGCCTGACGCAGCCGCACATCCCGGTCGGCAAGACCTACGTCTACGAGTTCGACCTCGTGAAGTCCGGCACCTTCATGTACCACCCGCACTCCGACGAGATGGTGCAGATGGCCATGGGCATGATGGGCTTCTTCGTCGTCCATCCCAAGGATCCGAAGTTCATGCGCGTCGACCGCGACTTCGTCTTCCTGCTCAACGCCTACGACATCGATCCCGGCTCCTACGTGCCGCGCATCATGGAGATGACCGACTTCAACATGTGGTGCTGGAACAGCCGCGTGTTTCCGGACATCAGCCCCCTGGTGGTTTCCAGGAACGACCGCGTTCGCGTCCGCGTCGGCAATCTGACGATGACGAACCACCCGATCCACATGCATGGCTACGATTTCGAAGTGACATGTACCGACGGTGGTTGGGTGCGGCCGGAAGCGCGATGGCCGGAGGTGAGCATCGACATTCCGGTCGGCGCGATGCGCGCCTACGAGTTCGACGCCAGGTATCTCGGCGACTGGGCGATCCATTGCCACAAGTCGCACCACACGATGAACGCCATGGGTCACGACATTCCGACCTTCATCGGTGCGGACAAGTCGAAGGTCGCCGAGAAGATCAAGAAGCTGCAGCCGGAATACATGCCCATGGGCACCAAGGGCATGGCCGACATGGGCGAAATGGAAATGCCCATTCCCGAGAACACCGTTCCGATGATGACCGGCTGGGGGCCGCACGGCCCCATCGAGATGGGCGGCATGTTCTCGGTCGTGAAGGTCCGCGAGGGCATCTCGGCGGACGATTACGCCGATCCGGGCTGGTACGAAAACCCGCCCGGAACGCAGGCCTGGGAATGGACCGGCGAACTGCCGGAGGCGACCAAGGCCAAGGACGCGAAGACGCACATCACCCCGAAGCCGACAAACGGCTGAGGCTCAATCTTCCACATCAAAAAAAGGATTTACCGATGAAGAACTATCTGTTGGCACTGGCGCTGGTCGCCCTCGCAACCCCAGCCTTGGCGAGCGGCAATCATGCCGGCGGCCACGCTGAGAAAATGGCCATCGGCGAACCTGGCGATAAAGCCAAGGCCACACAGACGATCCGCGTCACGATGAAGGAAACCGACGATGGCAAGATGATATTCACTCCCGCCGTCTTCAACGTCCGCAAGGGCCAGACGGTCAAGATCGCGATCAAGAATGCCGGGACGGTCGACCACGAGTTCGTGCTCGATCAGGAAGACAAGATCCTTGAGCACAAGGCGGTCATGGAAAAGTTCCCGGAGATGGAACACGACGATCCGAATTCGATCCGACTTCCGGCCGGCCAATCCGGCGAGATCGTCTGGAAGTTCACCACCGACGGCCAGTTCAAGTTCGCCTGCCTGATCCCCGGCCACTACGAGGCTGGCATGCATGGCGACGTCACCGTCGCCGGGAAATAATCGAAACCAAGGAGACACAGAGATGAGAACCGCAATGAAACTCGGCCTTGCCGCCCTGCTTTCGGCCAGCGCAGCCTTCGGTGCGTTTGCCCAGGAGTTCACCAAGGGCGTCGTCAACAAGGTCGACACCAAGGCCAACAAGGTCACCATCAAGCATGAGGACCTGAAGAGCCTCGACATGCCTGCGATGACGATGGTCTTCCGCGTCGAAGACCCGGCTCTGCTCAAAAGGCTGAAGGAAGGTTCGAACATCGAGTTCGTTGCCGAACGCGTGAATGGCAAGCTGACCGTCACCGAGGTAAAGTAAACCAGACTCCCGCCGCCCGGATGCATCCGGGCGGCGGGACATCGAGGAGTGGAGACGATGCACAGGAGAAGCTTCATCGCAATGGCGGCGTCCGCCCTGGTGGTCCTTGGCGGAAGGGCTCATGCCACTGTCCCGGCGGAGATGACCGTCTATAAGGATCCGAACTGCGGCTGCTGCCATGAATGGTCGAAGGCGATGGCGGCGGCAGGATTTTCCGTCGACGCCCGCGACACCGGCGATCTTGCCGCGGTCAAGGCGCGACTGCAGGTGCCCGCCGAATTGGAGGGATGCCACACCGCAGTCATCGAGGAATACTACCTTGAGGGACATGTCCCGCTCGAGGCCGTCCAGCGCCTGTTGCGGGAGCGGCCGCCCATTCGAGGGCTGGCCGTGCCGGGCATGCCGCCTGGCTCGTTGGGAATGGGCGACGACCCGGAGGCGTCCTATGACGTTTATGCGATCCCGTCGGAGACCGGCGCACCATACGTGTTCATGGAGATCCGTCCCCGAAAAGGCTGACGCCGCGATCGATCAAGCCGTGCCGTACTGCCGCTCAGGAAACTGGAGCGCTGCAGAGCGCTGCCCAGAGATCGTGCTTCCAGTCGGCTCCCGCCTGCGCCGAAACGTCGACTGCATAGTCGGCGGAATTGATCCGCACCATGGTGCAACTAGTGACTTGGGCACAGATGATCCGAGATTTCACAGAACTGGCATCTGGTGGCAGTTGCTGCATAATTGCGTTTAACTGCAGTCAATGTTCGGGCAGTCCTGCCTTCCGCAAGCCCTCGGCCATTTGATCGGCCCATTTCGGTACGGCTCGAAACACGGGCCGAGTCAGATAGCGCTGGATCGTAAAGTCCGGTTCGGCTGCCAAGAGTTTCTTCGCGGCCCATCGAGCGGTGTCCTGGTCGCCTGCCATTGACGACCACGCAGTCATCATCCGATAAGGCCAGGTGACCTCTGGATGTTTGTTGACTACCTCCCGGGCGATGGAGACTGCCTCTGAAAGGGAGCCTGCCAGAGCTAATGCGAGAGCGAAGCCCATTCTCATGTTGAAGGCAAGCGGGTCCGCCGGACTGAGCGTCATCGCCCGCTCGAACCGCTCCTTGGCGCGATCAGGCTCGCCCTTGTAGCTTGCAACCCATCCAAACCTCGCCCATGCCCAGGCATTGTTCGGATCGAGCGCCAGCGCTCTTTCAAGGTAAGCCGAAGCACGCTCCTGGTCGCCGCAGTGGCTCAACGCTCCACCTACGGCTGTCAGGGCAGCCGGATCATCATCGATGGAGCCCGCCGCAGCTTCGATGGCCCTAAGGGCGCGTTCCAGGTCACGATCCGGTTCTTCGGTCCAGATGTAGCCGAGGTTCTGCGCATGGCACCATGCGAGAAATGCATGGGCTCGGCCATAAGCAGAGTCGATCGCGACGGCATCCTCAAGTAGCGGTATCGCCCGCCTGACAGCATCTTTGTTGTGACCCCAGAGGTGCGGGTAGGCGCGCATGACGAGGTCATAGGCGCGCAGACTGCTAGGCGGCTTACGCTTCGACAGCTCGATTTCCGCGCTGCGGATGGCTGGATGGATTGCGCCCGCGACCTGCGCCGCGATCCTGTCCTGGAACTCAAAGATGTCGTGAGTCGCGCCCTCATAACGCTCGGACCAAAGCTGGGTCCGCATCTCGGCGTCGACCAGTTGTACAGAGATACGCAGCCGATCCCCTCCCCGGCGAACGGTACCTTCGACCACGTAAGTGACTCCAAGTTCCCTGCCAACGTCACGCACGTCAACGAAACGTCCCTTGTACGTGAACGCGGACTGGCGGGCGATCACAAAGAAATCCCGAACACGGGAGAGGGCGGCGGTGATTTCCTCCACGACGCCGTCCACAAAGTACCCATCGCTCTGACCGCTGAGGTTGTCGAAGGGCATGACCACGATCGACGGCTGGTCCCTGCCAAAGCGGGCCGCAAGTGATGGCCCGGATCCCGCGTCACGCCCCCCGGGCGTCGCTTGCGGCCAGTCGACCCGAAAGACAGAAATTGGCCTGGGGATGTTCTTCAAGGCCCGATCGCCAAGGCTGGTCAGCGTGAACGGCACCTTGCCGTCGAGATGTTCGCGTACCGACCCGGATATGCAGATGCCTGATGGGGCCGCCATCTCCTGCAAGCGCGCCGCGATGTTGACGCCATCGCCTAGCAGATCGTCACCTGACACAACCACGTCACCCAGATTGACGCCGATGCGAAATTCCAAACGGCGATCCAGTGGGAGGTCTTCCGAGAGGCTGAGGACGCGACGCTGGATCTCAACCGCGCACCGGACCGCCTGAACTGCACTTGGGAACTCCGCGACAAGGCCGTCACCTGCGCTGCCGAAAATGCGACCACCATGCTCGCGCACTAACTCTGCGATCCGACTGTGGCACAAGTTAAGTGCACGAACCGTGCTCTCCTCGTCCAGCGCCGTGAGGCGGCTGAAGCCGGCAACATCGGTGGAAAGTATGGCTGCAAGCTTTCGATCCACAGCGGTGACCGCTCCTGCGGCGTACAATATCGTTGGTGATGCGCGCATTCAATTGCGCGACTTTACATCACCAAAGTCAAAATCCACAGCGCGAACGCTCTGGCGACTGCTCGCTGGCTCCTCCCTAGGCGTTCCGAAACTGAGCTACGATATCCACGACAACCGCATCGGAACCCTCTGCGCAGATCCCGAACACATCTTCGAAACCAACAGCGAGACCTGATTGAAAAAATCACCTTCAGCGTGTGAGCAATGTCTTATCAGCCTGAGGTGGGAATGAAAGATTCTAATGTCCCTGCGTCAGGAGGCCGTTTTGACTACTGTTGAGAGCCTATTGCGACCACTTCGGCCGCGCCCAAAATGTCGGCGGTAGGAACTCGCCTTTCCATCGGTTCCAACGAACGGCGTTGAAGCGGTGCGCATCGCCAGACGAATTAATCGGCGGGGGCCGCAATCAAGGTAGGGCGCTCCCCTAACCTCTTTTCGACGCTTTCCCCCGGGATATCGTCTCGTGCTTTAAGAGCGCACTCGATGAAGGTATCGATGTCCGCATGTGAATGATCGGACATGACCTGGAGTCGCCAGCGCGATTGATTTTTAGCGACCGCAGGTGACTCGACAAGATTCACAATTGCCCCGTTTGTAATCATAAATGATGTCATTGTTCGCGCAGCACTACAATCTCCCACCACAACCGGCACGATTGCGCTGGGTTCGCCAAGAGCCACAAAGCCATGACGCTTCAACTGTGCTCGAAGGTAATCGACGTTATCGCGAAGTTTGAGGCGGCGGTGCTGACCTTCATCGCTCTCAACGATTCGGAACGCCTCTAGTATCACGGCGGCCTGAATGGGTGTCATCGCGTTTGTGAACGTCTGGGGACCGCAGCAGGCGCGAACGGCGGTACGAAAGCCGTCATATTGGGTGGCAACGAATCCCCCTATCGACGCAAAAGTCTTGGAAAAGGTGCCAAGCAGGACATCGACCTTTCCCACCATATCTTGAAGTTCGAGAATACCCCTTCCAGTTGGCCCGATGCAGCCAAGATCGTGGGCGCAGTCAACGAGAAGAACGGCGCCGTAGCAGGTGCAGATTGCCTGGAGTTCCTTTATGTCAGGGCTGTCGCTGTCCATTGAAAACAGCGTCTCGGTAACAACCAGGATTCCCGACGACGGTTCGCTTGTCCTGATCCGTTTCAATCGCCGCTCCACACCCGCCTTCGACAGATGGGGGGATCGGTGAATTTTCGCTCCCGAAGCTTCTGCGCCTTCCTGCAGGCAGGCGTGGGCAAGAATGTCCATGACGATATGGTCACCAGGCTGCGCCAGCATTTTTACGATGCCATACCCGGCTGTCCAGCCCGTCGGAAACAGTATGCACTCTTTGAAATCCAGAAACTCCTCTAGTTTTTTCTCCAATTGCAACGATAGATCAGAATTGCCCATCAATGCGGCCGACCCAGCGCTATGAACTCCATAGCGCGCGGCGGCATCACTTGCCGCCTTCACCAGACGCGGATGCGACGACAGCGACAAGTAGTCCTGACTAGCGAAATTGACGCCCGAGAATGGAGTGCCGTCGCGCAAACTCCCGGAAACATGAGGTAGGATTTTTCCGCCTGTAGACTTCTGGTACGGGTCCAACCCAAATTTCCCACGGTCATGGAGCCAGTTTCCCACGGGTGTCCAGCGCTTGATTAGATGGCTTTCGCTGGCGGCGAAGTGGTCCTTTGCGATGCCTGATGCAAGGTCTGTGGCAGGCAAGGCATCAATGGAAATGTTGGAGATCATAGGAAATCGTTCAAATATCGGTGAAGAGTGTTCGTAGATGGCACGCCACTCAAGGTATGTCTCAAGACGCTCCTTGGGTGTCTCCCGGCTTGACATAATGATGGCTTCGTTGAGGCTAATATCATACCTTGCCATGTAGGCCGCAATAACATCTTCATTATTTGTCTCGTATGTAGTTTTCATAGTTCTAATTGTTTCTCAACAGCACTTTCATACTTTAATACCACGTTCTCTTGTCGCAACACATACTCCAATTGCGTTAGACTTTCCCTTCTGCCTGAAGTCGGAACTGTTGCGGTGCTCGAAAAGACCAGACGCTGGCATTCAAAACAAAAAGTTTCATCTTTACTTCCGGGATTTCTTGTGTAGCCTGTGCTTAAGTCTCGTTTTTGTTTGTTTTACAGTTGCTTATGCTCATTCTCTTAGACAAGCCTGATTGCGATCCGAGCCAGCACACCGGAGACCACCATCCTGCGTATAGCGTCACCGATGCGACCAGCGCTTCGGGAGTCAGCATCGCATTCTCCAACAACGTGGCCGCAGGTTCCGTCGACAGAATGAAGTCTGGTAGACCCGATGCCTATTGATCTGTGCAGGCTGGATCAAGCACTCGACAAGTCGTTGGAAGCAGCGGTCGATCCGTCGCTATGGCCGGAAATTCTGGATAGGCTAACCGCCGCAACTGGTTCATTCGGCGCAAATATCATTCCGGCGAATGCGCGGTCTCCTGACCTGATTATCGCCACCGAAGGCGTTAAGCCCGCCCTGGAAGACTACTTCTCCGATGGCTGGCACATCAACGAATGGCATCTCCGCGGCATTCCCCTCATGATGAGGGACGGAACGATGCGGGACCAGCAGTACACCACCCGCGACCAGTTCGAGCACCTGGAGTACTATCGCTTCCAGGCGGCACACGGCATCGGCCGGACGTGCATAATCGGCTTCTCGTCACCGGAGGACCTCCTCTGTCTTACCTGCACAGGAGGTTGGACTCCGACTTTTTCAGCGACGAGGAGGCCGCCGTATTCCAGAAGGCCAGGGATCGGCTAACGGTCTCCGCGATGATCATGCGCGGGCTGTCCGCAAGTAGGGTCAGCGGTATGGCCGATGCCTTCCGTTCGACAGGTGTTGCGGCGATATTCTTCGACCGGTTCTGCCGCGTGACGGAGGTCACTCCCGACGCCGAGCGGCTCTTTGGTGAAGAGGTATTTATCAGCAACCGGACCATTTGTTCCCGTGTCCCCGACGTGACCACAGCGATCCAAAAGCGCATGCGCTCGGTAACGACGGAGAGATGGCTCCGACCCGACGAACCTTCAGGCCCGCTCACAATACCCCGGGACGGCGGGCGACCTATGGTGCTGCGCATACAACGCCTGGGCGGCAATCTTCCAGATTTCTTTGCCCACTCGGTTGGCGTATGCCTCATCGAGGATGTCGGCCGAAAACAACGGCAAAATCAGCAACAGCTCCGCCAACTCTTCGGGCTCACAGCCACTGAAGCGATCATCGCAACGATAATCTCTCAAGGAATGACCTTGCAAACAGTCGCCAAGGACAGATCAATTTCCTACGAAACGGCACGGACCCATCTGCGCTCTATCTTTGGAAAGACGAATACGGGACGGCAGGCGGAACTTGCGACGCTCCTGACCCGCCTGAACCTCATCGATCTTCCCGCGTCCGAGCTTTGACGGCCTCAGTAGTGGTGTCCAATGCTATAAAGGATTCCCTGGCCCAAAAAAAGGCGATGGGTGTCCTCTCGATCGTCAGTCGGCCCATGTAGAGCGCCATGTCCACAAAGTCGTGCTCTGATCTCCGTGCCCCAATTTTCATGTCCTCGGGAGAAGGCAATCGGTTTGATGGCGACAAAGTCCCAGTCTATCTTGGACTTGCTTCTTTGCTGCAAAGAAGCGCACTTGCCATCCGCATACGGTGCGCGTCCGTCATCTTTTGCTGCCATCCTTTTCTGCGCCCAGTAAGTCCGGGACAGCGATTTCACTAAGTCGCGGACAAAATTGTTGGCGGATTTAGATCGATTTTCGTGAGCGCCGATCTGGCATTTTGCCCTCGTGTATTGAGCGAGGACCCGATGCCCAGACGGAAGCAAGCGAGACATACTGACGTGAAGGACATCCGGTCGATATTGCGGCTGACGTTTGAGCAAGAACTGCCGATACGGGCAGTCGCGGAACGTCTGAAGCACCGTTTCGATGTTCTTGAGACCCAGCGGTCATAGTGCCGCCACAGAGTTCGGCCCAATCACGCTTTGTTTAACAAGCGGATGGCGACGAAATGAGATTGCTGGCCCTCTTGGCTGCAGCCCTTTTGCTGACGACCTTTCAGGCCCGAGCCCAAGTTTACGGGCCGTATGATGGATACGACGAGTACGGTGGCTACGGCTATGACGATCCGTATAGCTCCTATCCACCGCCGCTCGATTACGAGCCAGTGCCTCGCTATCAGGAACCCCTGCGTGAGCGCAGGGAACCCTCGACACGAAACGCGAGGGGAACCATCGTAATCGCCACGCGCGAGCATATGCTTATTTACACGACGTCATGGGGTGAACAGTTCGCTTACCCCATTGCCGTTGGCCGTGAAGGCAAGCAATGGTACGGATCAACTCGGGTGATTTCTAAGCGAGAGCATCCCGAATGGCGGCCGACGGCGGGCATGCGCCAGAAGAACCCAGGGCTTCCAGCGGTTGTGAGGCCTGGCCCCGCCAACCCGCTTGGAACCCGAGCGATCTATCTTGCCGACGGACTATTACGCATACACGGCACAAACGATCCCTCCTCCATCGGCACCAACGCGTCGAGCGGTTGCTTCCGGATGTACCGCGAGGACGTCGAGGAGCTTTATGAGATGGTCCGGCCAGGAACGCAGGTCATCATTCAGCGATAACCGACACACCTGATTGCTAAGCGACCGCTGCTCTGGCTACAGCGACTCCGAGGAACCACCGGGCCGCTCGCTCGGTGTCGCATTATTTCCGTTTCGCTGCCCACTGACGAAGTTCCGCCTTCGCCTTTTCAGGCCATGCTTTCACGCCCGGATTCACCCTGGAGTATATTGCAAGTCTCTATCTGACAGAGATTTTCGCATTACCGACGATTGCCTCGAACAACTTTTCACAATTAAATCAGTTCGATATGGCCTGATAGCTATTTCGCTTTGATTGAATCCGTTTCGCTGTGGCTGAATCTGCTTCGCCATAGGCCAGTGTTTGCTTCGCTCTAATGTGAGTTCATCAATTCATCACTGCCGAAGCGACATGCTGACCATCCTAAAGACGTTCAATAAATCTGATCGTATCCATAAAATCTATTCGTTTGTTTGATGGATGACCAAGGAGCATATTGACCACCAAGCGCAAACCGCGTGAGAAAGGAAACGGCGATGACTACGATCGGTTACCGGGATGGCAAGAGTTCATCCTCCGACGCACATTTTGATGTAGCAAGCCTTGCCCGCAGGCTCGTACATTCCTGGCACCAGTGGCAGAACGCGCGGGAAATCGAATCCATGCCTTTCGACATTCGCAAAGATATTGGCTGGCCGTCTGCAGACGACGCGGATGAACGCAAGGTAATGTAATGAATGCGACATACCTCCCCGTTTGAAGGCGGCGCCCAGCCCACCGGCAGCGCCGCCTTCATCGTTTCAGCCTACAAAAATTTAATCTTGAATTTCAGACGCATATATTTCGCAAATAAGCCGGTGGCGCAACTTTTGCAGGCTGGCTTCGTCATTTGACAATGGTCTAATTCGTCAATGTCGCAAAATAGCTCTTCACGGCCGCATTTTTCCATGCGAACGTCGCTTTTGAGACATCGGAACGGCGCATTCCACGCAACGAATAGGCAATCGCCCTCGAGCATGGATTTTTCTCATGAACAAGATGCTGACCAAGAAGCGTTCTCTCGTGTTCTTCATGGTTCCCCAGTTCACCATGCTGCCCTTTTCGGCGGCGATCGACACGCTGCGCATCGCCAACCGCATGCTCGGCTACCCCGCTTACACCTGGCGGCTGACCTCGGTCGACGGCAACAAAGTTTATTCCTCCTGCGGCATCGGGGTCGAGGCGAATTCCTCCCTCGCCGAAGAGCGCCGGCATCTCAGCGGCGAGAACCGGCCAAGCATGGTGCTCGTCTGTTCGGGCATCGATGTCGAGGATTTCAACAACAAGTCCGTCAATGCCTGGCTTCGCGAATCCTACAACCGCGGCGTTGCCGTCGGAAGCCTCTGTACGGGCGCGCATGTGCTTGCTCAGGCCGGGCTCCTGAACGGCAAGCGCTGCGCGATCCACTGGGAAAACCTGCCGGGCTTTTCCGAAGCCTTCCCGCAGGCGGAGGTCTATGCCGACCTCTACGAAGTGGACAGCAATCTCTACACCTGCGCCGGCGGCACCGCATCGCTCGACATGATGCTGAACCTGATCGGACAGGATTTCGGCGAGGCGCTCGTCAACCGGGTTTGCGAGCAGCACCTGACAGATCGCGTCCGCAGCCCGCACGACCGTCAGCGCCTGCCGCTGCGCGCCCGCCTCGGCGTCCAGAACGCCAAGGTCCTGTCGATCATCGAACTGATGGAAGGCAATCTCGCCGAACCTCTGTCGCTGCTTGAGATCGCCGACGGCGCCGGCCTGTCCCGCCGCCAGATCGAGCGGCTTTTCCGTCAGGAAATGGGCCGGTCCCCCGCCCGTTACTATCTGGAGATCAGGCTCGACCGCGCCCGCCACCTGCTGGTGCAGTCTTCGATGCCGGTCGTCGAAGTCGCGGTCGCTTGCGGCTTCGTCTCCGCGTCGCATTTCTCGAAGTGTTATCGCGAACTCTACAACCGTTCGCCGCAGCAGGAGCGCGCAGAGCGCAAGCTGACCATGGCAACGGCCCGCCAGGCGATCGCAGCGTAACGAAGATGGCGGCGTATTACTGCGCCGCTTCTTCCGTCATCCTGGCGTCGGAATAGACCTGATTGCGGCCCTTGTGCTTGGCCATATAGAGAAACTGGTCTGCGGCGTTGAGATAATTTTCGAAGGTCTCGTAGCCCGAGATTTCAGCAACGCCGATCGAGATGGTGAGCGACAGTTCCTCATCGTCGGCAGCCACCTTCAGCCGTGAAATATCCGAGCGGACTTCGTCGCAGAGCTTCGTTGCCGCAGCGGAATCCATCATCGGGAAAAGGATGGCGAACTCCTCGCCGCCGAGGCGTGAGAGCAGGTTGTCGCTGCCCTCGAAGATGACGGCAAGCCGATTGGCAACCGCCTTCAGCACCTCGTCGCCGATCTCGTGGCCATAGGTGTCGTTTAGCCGCTTGAAATGATCGATATCGAGGATGGCGACCGAACTCAGCGATTTCTGCCTCAAGCACTCGTTCACGACCTTGGGCCCGTAATCGTAGAAATAGCGGCGGTTGTGGAGACCGGTCAGGTAGTCGCATGCCGCTGCCGCCCGCAGCTGCTTCATCTGCGTCAGCGTCTCGACATTGTTGGCAATGCGGCACTGAAGCTCCTCGGCCACGAACGGCCTGTAGACGAAATCGCTGGCTCCGGCCTTCAGGAAGCTCGCAGACAGCAAACGGTCATTGGAAGACGAGATACCGATGACCCGCATCCGGTCGGAACCGAAGCGATGGCGGATACGGCGCGTTAACTCATAGCCGGTCATATCCGGCATATGGTGGTCCGTCACCACGAGCTCGATATCGCTGTAGGCCTCAAGCGCCGCAAGCGCCTCCAGCCCTGACGTCGCCTCGACGACCATATATTGCTGCGCCTTCAGGAGATCGACGAGCACCTGGCGCGCGGACGGAACGTCATCGGCGACGAGGACGCGCATCTTGCGATTCAGTATCGCCCGCCGAACGGTCGCGACCAGATTGTCGAGCGCGAATTCATTGTCCTTCAGGACATAATCGATGACGTTGCGCTCCAGTATCCGGTTGCGCGTCGCGATATCGAAGGTCGCGGTGAAGACGATCGCGGGGATGTTGTGCTCAATCGTGCAGTCGAGTGCCTCGCCATAGGGCGAATCCGGCAAATTCAGGTCGACGACGGCCATGGTGTAGCCCTGACCATCCTGCGCCAGCGCGTCCTGCAGTGCCTTCAGCGAAGAACATGATTTGACGTTGAGGCCGAGTTCGGTCTGAAACCGGTGGCAGAGCACTGCGGAAAACATCCGCGAATCTTCAATCAGAAGTATTTTCTGGCCGCCGAAGCGCGGACCTGAGCCATCCCGATTGAAATCCGCCTGAAACGCCATGCAGCCGCCTACCCTCCCCAGTGCACGGATGACCCGAATCGGCCTTCCTTGCAGCGGTGCCGACGATAGCCGAGAGACCGTGAAGGTTGAAGATGCAGAACGGTCGCGCAGTAACCTGCAATTGTAAAAATTCGAAATGTCGTAACAACTGCCAAGGCGCCCTGGATCATCCGGGAGCCCTCCTGTCGCCGTGTTCTACCTCCGAATCAGGCAACGGCCCGCTCCCTCTTCATCGTCTGGATCTGGAGAAGCGTGTCGAGGTTCTGATTGACGCGGCAGTAGAACTCCTCGTCTATGAACGGACGCAGCATGAAATCGTTGCCGCCCGCCTTGAGGAAGCGCGCCGAAAGCAGCCGGTTGGACGAGGACGAAACGCCGATGATGCGCAGCTGATGCGAGCCGATATTGGAGCGGATGCGCCGCGTCAGCTCGAAGCCGTCGATATCGGGCATGTTGTAATCGGTGACCATCAGGCCGATGTCGCGATTGGCCCTCAGGATCTCGAGCGCCTTGGCGCCGCTCTCGGCAACGCTTACGCGGAAGTTATAGCGCTTCAGGCGGCTGGAGAGCAGCGCGCGCGCCGTGGCGCTGTCGTCGACGATTAGCACGTGATGGCGCTTGTTGGTGAGGAAGCGGCAGATCGCTTCCGCGAGCAGATCGACTGCGAAGATGTTATCCTTGAGGATGTAGTCGACGATATCCTTCGACATCAGCTCGTCGCGCAGACCCTCATGGAAGGTGCCGGTAAAGACGATGGTTGGAATGCTGAGATCGACCAGATATTCCAGCGCCTCGCCCTTTTCAGCGCCGGGCAGATTGATGTTCGATATCGCCAGCATGATCGGCTCGGAAGACTTGTCGTAGGCGAGCTGCAGGTCATCGAAATTGCGGCAGATCTCGACGTCGATATCGAAAAGCTCTTTCAACCGCTTGCTGATCATCGACGTAAAGACATTGGAATCTTCGGCGAGAATAATACGCGCACCAGCAAACATCTCTCCGGAATACTGCATTCCCGAAATGCCTAAAAATGACATAGCAAACCTTTTAATGGAAAATTCTGTCCCCGGTCGAAACCGATACATGAATTCATTTGAGTAAGTATTAATCGACATAGCGTGAAACCAAGTCAGTCCGCGAGGCGGGCTGCGATTCGTCGATTTATGCTTAAGAGACTATGCGCGAAGTGCTGTGCGGCGCGTGCTACTTGAAGACCGCCGAGCCTTTGACGATCTCGATGGTCTCGCCGCCGCCAAGGCCGATGCGGTCGCCGTCCGGCGTCGTCATGAAGCAGCCTGCGGCGCAAAGCGTCTCTGACACACCAGCATCTACGACGACCTCGACGCGGTTGCCGCCTTCGGTGACGATAACGATGACTGGTGCGGGATCGGTGTTGGTGATTGTCGCCGCATATGCGCCCCCGGCGGCGAAAAGCGAAAGAAGCAGAACCGTGGCAAATCTTGCCATTCAGTGCGGCGCAGTGATGCGCCCTCCCCTGGAGCGTCTCGGCGCTGCTGCCCCCAGCAGCGAAATCCCGATTGCCCAGGCGTTATAAGCGAAAGCCTCTGAACGATCCCTGAATAAAATCCTTAGATTTTGCGATTGCCATCGGCCGTCTTGCCGCGCAAATGGCGCACCGCTCCGTCGTCGGTATCGTCATCGGGCTGTTCGTCTACTTTTATCGCGGAAGGTTCTGGCGCCGGAGCAACGACATCGTCGCGATGAAAAATGACATCGCTCTGCGGCAATGGGATTTCGATTCCTTCCTGCTTGAAGCGCTTGAGGATGGCGACACGCAGGTCGTTACGCACCTTCATGCCCTCCCCCATGTCCGCCAGCATGAAGCGCAGTTCGAAATCCAGCGAATAGACGCCGAAACGCAGGAACTCGACATGCGGCTCCGGATTGCGCAGCACGAACGGCGCCTCGTTGACCAGTTCCAGCAGGATATCCATGACCTTCTGCGGATCGGCGTCGTAGCTGACGGAAACTGGGATCTCCGAACGGCCGACCTTGTTGCGATGCGTCCAGTTGCCAACGGCAGCATTGATGAGTTCGGAGTTCGGCACGATGATCGACTGCTTGCGGAAAGTCTCTATCTCCGTCGCACGCACAGAGATACGCGTCACGATGCCTTCAGCCGTTCCCGATACCACGTGGTCGCCCACCTTGAAGGGCCGTTCCACGAGCAGGATCAGACCCGACACGAAGTTCGAGACGATGTTCTGCAGGCCAAAACCGATACCGACCGAAAGCGCCGAAGCGACAAGCGCAAGGTTCGAAAGATCGATGCCTGCCGCCGAAACGCCGAAGATCGCTGCGACGGCAACACCCAGATAGCCGATGCCGGTCTTGACGGAATTGCGCACGCCCAGGTCGACATGGCTTCGCGCCATGACGTTGGTGTCGAGCCAGCGCTGAACCCACCGGGTCAGGAAATAGCCGCCGGCGAAAAGCAGGATACCGGTAAAGATGCCGAGCAGCGAAATGTTGATGCCGCCGAGGCGGACCTCCGTAAAAAGACGGTAGGCGATCAGCTGAAGATCCTGGATATGGAAGCCCCAGAGCAGCAGGATCAGCGGAATGCCGGTCAAGAGCGCGACGGCATAGATCGCAAGGCCTACTGCGAGACCGACCTGGTCGATCGCTACCGGCCCCATGTCGAAGCGGTTCCTTAGGAAGCGGCCGATGAAGGTGTCGCCGAAACTCTCCTGCTTGGAAATCGCCTTGCCCGAGAGCAGTCCGATATAGGTCGTCACGACGATCGCGCCGGTGATGATGAGCTGCGTGGCGACGAAGCGTGCAAGACCGACATAGCCGGTCAGTGCCGTGACGATGAGGCCGATGCCGAGAAGGCGCAGGATGATGGCCATGCCGCGCGGCCAGTGGCGGCCCGGTGCATCGGGATCGCCGTCGCGTGCCAGCATTGGACGACCAAAGGAGGCCGCAATCAGGATGAGGCCGATGATCAGCGCGGCAATAAAGCTTCTGACGACAGTCAGAACCAATGGCGAGCCCATCGCTTCGCTGATGCTGCCGAACAGATAGTCGAGCGCATTGACGATCGCCATCGCCAGCAGGCATGCGCCAATCGATTGCGCGCCGCGGTTCGAAAGACGTACGAGGCGCCATTGCGGCTCGCCCGGAGCAAAGACCGCATTGCTGAAGCGCCCGACGAAATAGATAAGTCCGATTGCCGCGAAAAGCGCGCCGATGACCGGCGCGATGTCCGGCCTCAGCACATTGAAACTGTTGAGGAAAATATATGAGGTCACCAGCACTGCGGCAAGCGCAAAGGTGCGGATCAGCGTCGACCAGAAGGCAATCGAGAGCCGGCTGATATAGGAGGGATTCTCGATCCCATCGTCCCGCGTCAGGTAGCGGCCGAACATCCGGTAGCCACCTGAAAGCATGACCAGGCCTGTCGCGAGCGACATGAAGATCGCGGCGAACATCGGGAAACGCTTGAACTTCCATACGAAGCTCAGCCAGCTCGACAGCGCCTCCCGGAACTCGCCAACCTCCGCGACAAAGGCGTTGGCCGCATCGTCGAACACGGATATCGAAACCTCGGTGCGCCTCAGCAAAGTTTCAGCAAAAAGCCGCCGGCGGGTCTCGGCAACTTCGTTCATCAGCTGGTTGACGGCCACCGAGAGGGTTTCCGCATCGCCGGTGACGGCATTGATCTGCGCACGTTCGGCCGTCAGCGCGTTTCGCTCGTCGGTGACGATCTGCGCTTCCGGCGGCTGTCCTTCCTTCGGCGGATCGCCGAGCTCGGTGAGACGGTGCTTGATCTGGTCGAAACGGGGGCGGAGTTTGACGGAGGTCGCGAGTATGTGGCGTCCCAGTTCATCCACCTGCGTGGATAGGCCAACGAGGGCGTCGTCGTTGTCGGCGCTCTGCTTTACGCTGTCCTGAAGCGATGTGAGCTTCGCCTTGGCCTTTTCGATATCCTTGACCGCTTGATCGAGCCCCGAATCCGCAAGGGGAGCCGGCGCCTCCGCCTGCGCCTGCGGTTGCTCCTGCGCAGCGGCAAAGCCGCCATGCAGGCTGGCAGCCGATACCGCAAGCATCAGGTAAAGAAACGTCCGGAGCAGAATGATTGTCAGCCGCAAAATGTCCCCGCAAGGATTCGCTTCATCAATGAGGCCTGCTTCTTATCGCAAAGAAAGGCGACAGAAAGGCGGAAGTTGCTTTCGCCGCTCAGAAACCGGCGTCGGGCCGGGCGAGATATTCCAGTTCATCGACGGTCGAGTCTCTTCCGATGATGGCGTTGCGGTGCGGAAACCGGCCGTAGGCAGCGATCACGTCGCGATGGCGGATGGCATAATCGAGATACTCGGCATCGCCGAGCGCCTGAAACAGCATCACCGACCTCTCCTGCTCCGCCATATCCTCAGCATGCTCGAAAGGCAGGTAGAAGAACGTCCGGCATTCCTCGCCAACGAGCCGGTCGGCACCAGCATCGATCGCCAATTTCGCCTCGCGAAGCGCCAATCCGTCCGTCGCAAACGCAAGCGGCGTATTCCGGTAGATATTCCGCGGAAACTGATCGAGCACAACGACCGCGGCGAGCCGGTTCTCAGGGCTTGCACGCCAGGCGCCGATCACGCCGCCCGCCAGCGCCAGGTGCGTATCCCGGAAACGGTCCCGAATTTCCTCATCGAGTGACAGCGACGTCTCGAACCACTGCTCACGGCTGCATTCCTCGAACCAGAAGGAGTACACCTCCTCAGGCGTGCATATCTTGGCCACCGCTTCCTCCCCTGCGCCGGTCAGTCGACGGAAAAGACCAGTATGGCCCGCGTGCCGTGATGCGCCGGGTCATAGGTCAGCTCCGATTTGAGGCTTGCCGCCATCGCGGTCAATATCTTCGTGCCGAGGCCGGTCCCCTTCGCGGGGCCGGAATGGTCGAAGCCGGCACCGTCGTCCTCCACGGCGAGACGCAACTGCTCGCCCATCTGTTCGACGATGACCCTGACCTCGCCCTGCACGCCTTCGCTATAGGCGTATTTGAAGGCGTTGGTGACAAGTTCGCTGACGATGAGGCCGAGCGTGACCACCTTATCCGTCGGCAGATTGACGGGCCGTGCGGCCAGCACGACGCGGTGCGGCCGCTTGTCGTCGCGGATGGAGGCCTCGAGCTCGTTCAGAAGGTTCTCGAGATATTCGTCGACTTGAACCGTGCCGATCTGGCGGTTGGTGTAAAGGCGCCGGTGAACGCTCGCTATGGCATTGATGCGCATCTGCGTTTCATGCAGTGCGTCGATCGCCACCCGGTCCGTCGTCATCGACGACTGCATGCGGATCAGCGCACCGACAAGGCCGAGACTGTTCGCGATACGGTGATTGACCTCGGCGAGCAACATCTCGGCGCGGTCCCGCTGCTGGCGGATCACCTCCTGCGCATCAGCCGTCTCGCGCCGGAAGCGCGCGCGCTCCAGCGCTTGCTCCAGCGTCGCCGCCAGCAGATCGAAATAGTCGGGGGAGTTGCTCTTGAGAACATGGCCGCCGGCGCCGGCCTTCAACGCAGCCACGGCAATGCCGTTATCGCCGGAAACGGTCGCATAGATCACCGGGGGGTGATCCGGCAAGGCGATCAATTGCGGCAGGATATCGAGTCCGCTTTCCGCTCTCAGGACATGGTCTAGCACGACCGCATCGATATCGCCTTCAGCGATACGCCTCAACGCGGTGGCACCGTCTCGCGCCCATTCCACCTCGAAACCATGGCGGGCAAGATTCTCTTGCATCCGCAGTGCAAACGTCTCGTCGTTATCGATGGCGAGGATGCGGATTTCGGGCTCCGCACTGCTAGCATGTTCACGCATTTGGCCTCCGGACTCTGCCAAGCTGCCACGCAACTGTCCGGCGGCCGGATCGTCTGCATTCGAATGTCGTAGTGCATCGGCCATTGCGCGTAAACGGCGGCAAAGCCTCCGTCCCCCTGCAAGCCTTCAATCGAAGGAAGTTCGTATCTGAAATCATGCCGGCAATATGACCCTGCCCGCTGAAGACATTGCGGGACGAAAATACGCTACGAACGCTGAAAGATGCGCAAACCCGAAACTCAACGCAGCCGGATCGAAATGGTTCCATCGCCTTCACTTTTTTTGGAAGCGCTTGTGCTTGGAGACTTCCGCGCCGGCATCTGCAGGCAGACTGAAAAAGCGCAAGGACGATATGATGCCCATAAGGCCGACCGCCAGAAAGGCCCAGCGGAAATCGACAAGCGCAGGCTCCGGTGCTGAACGAAGCGCGGTTGAGACATTGAGCAGCGCCGCTGCAACAGCAACGCCGAGCAGCATGGCGGCCTGCTGGAGCATGCTGGACAATGTCGAGGCGGAGCTGCGCTGCGCCGGGCTGATATCGGCGAAGGCGAGCGTGTTCAGGGCGGTGAATTCCATCGAGCGCGAAAGACCGGCCGCAAGCAGGATCGCGTAGATTACCGCCAGCGGCGTAACCGGCGTGAAAAAGCCGCACGCCATGATGCACAAAGCCGCGATCAGCCCGTTCACGCAAAGAACATTGCGGAATCCGAACCGGGCAAGCAGCGGCGTCGTCACCGCTTTCATGCCGAGGTTACCGAGAAAATAGACGAGCAGATATGTGCCGGCGGCAATCGAGCTCAGTCCGAAACCTAGCTGGAACAGCAGCGGCAGCAAAAAAGGCGTGGCGTTGATCGCGACCCGGCAGGCCGTGCCCGCCGAGAGCGTCGACATCGCAAAGGTCTGGACTTTGAAGGCCGAGAGATCGAGTAGCGGATTTTCCACCTTCAGGAAATGCCGGGCGGCCATGACGGAAAGCACGATGCCTGCGGCAAGCATTGCAAAGACGGGAAGCAGGCTGCCCTCCCACTTCACGGAGAGTTCGAGCGCGGCAAGCACGAATGTCATGCCGGCGCCGCTTAGAATAAAGCCCAGCATGTCGAGACGGCCCGGGTTCTCCTCGCGCTGCTCCGGTACGAAGCGCAGCACGAGCGCCATGCCGAGAAGGCCGATCGGAATATTGATCAAGAAATTCCAGTGCCAGCTTGCATAGGTCGTGATGAAGCCGCCGAGCACCGGCCCGATAACCGGTGCCGTCAGCGCCGGCCAGGTGATAAGCGCGATCGCATTCACCAGCTCGGATTTCGGCGCGCTCTTCAGGACGATGATGCGTCCGACCGGCGTCATTAGCGCGCTTCCCGCACCCTGGATCGCACGCGCGGCGATGAATTCCGCAAGGCTGCCGGAAAGTCCGCAGAAAAGCGAAGCGCCGGTAAAGACCCCGATCGACGCCAGAAACACCCGCCGTGCGCCAAAACGGTCGCCGAGCCAGCCGGAAAGCGGGATGAAAGCCGACATCGTCAGCATGTAGACGGTGATGCCGATGCTCATCGAGACCGGCTGCACGTCAAAGCTCGCCGCCATCTGCGGCAGCGATGTCGCGACGATCGTGCCGTCGAGAATCTGCATGAAGAACGATACGGCAACGACCAGCGCCACGATCTTCGCCTGGCCTCCGCTTGGCGCTTCGCCCGCTTTTTCACTCGTCTGTACTGTCGTCATCGATATGCCGTTGCGCATTGCAGGAGGAGATTCATATCGCCGCTGGGAACCGGGCAGGCAGGAGTCGGTACCCTGAATACGCCCCTTGCGCCGCCGGGAAAAGTTAAAAGGTCCAAGCCGCTTGCAATTTCCGGTTTCCCGCGCGATCCGGTGCGCATCAACGGCACAAATTGGCTTCACAAGCGTTTTACGATGATCGGCGGCAGTTTTCGCCGCCGGAATTTCGATCGAGGGCATTTCGATGACGCCGGAAGACCGACGCGCTGTTTTCAGCCACCGCAGGATTGCAGCCATAGTCAAGGGAATAACGCGGGAAGACGGAACCGACATTCCAATCACCGGCAAGTCGCTTGGCGAGGCAATCCTCTTCGTCTCCGAGGAGGCGGCAACCGATGCGTCGAACGTGCATATCATCTACGGTGAACACGGCTCGTTAAGCTACACGGATTGCCTCAGCATCTACCGTGAATACGGCGCAGAGCTTCGTAGCGAACGGATGTAGACAGCCGGATGGGTTGCCCATTCGCATGGCAGCTATTCGCAACCGCATCTGCTCTCCGTAGAGATTTTTTCGTATTCGGGGATAACGTCCTCAAGTTCGATTCGAGAACATGTCCCCCATACATTCGCCGGTCCGCGGTGTCCTCGTCGCATTCGCGGCCTACGCCGTCTTCGCTTTCAGCGATGCCTCCATCAAGATCCTTCACGGCGCGATCCCTTCCTATCAGGTTGGCTTCATCGGCGCCGTCTTCGGGCTGGTTGTCCTGCCGGTCGTCAAAGCGCGGGACGATTCCTGGCTCGATGTTGCCAGGACGTCGAACCGCACCCTTTGGGCGCTTCGCTTCGTCTGTGGAGCGATCGGCGCGATCGCCTCGATCATCACCTTCACGAAGCTGCCGATGGCGGAGGCGTTCTGTCTCCTCTTCCTGCTGCCCTCCTTCGTGACGATCCTCTCGGTCATCTTCCTCAAGGAGGATGTACGCTGGCAGCGCTGGACGGCCGTGATCGTCGGCTTCATCGGCGTGCTGATCGTGTTGAGGCCGGGCTTTCGCGAATTGTCTATCGGCCATCTAGCCGCCGCCATCGGCGGCTTGAGCGCGGCCATCTCCATCGTCATCCTTCGGGCGATGGGGCCGGCCGAAAAGCGTATTTCGCTTTATGGCGCGGGGCTCATCGGAACACTGACCGTCAGCGGCCTGCTGATGCTTTCCGACATTGCTACTCCGACGCCGCGCGAGTGGCTCTTCATGGCGAGCTATGGCATTCTTGGGGCGATCGGCAATGTGCTTCTCATGACGGCGGCCCGATTCGCGCCGGCAAACCTTGTCGCACCGCCGCAGTACAGCCAGATGATCTGGGCAATCGCCTTCGGCTATCTCATCTTCGATGACACCATCGATCTCCCGATGGCCGCCGGCATCGTGCTGATCATCTGCTCGGGCCTGCTGACCCTTGCCCGCGAGCGCAAGCGCGGCACGCCGCTTCCGGCCGCTGTCGTCTCGGTGGACAATCAGGCTCCCGTTTCTGCAACGGCAGAGCTTGCGGAAGCCGGCTTCGAGGGCGTGGAACGTCCAATTGCGGAGTAGGCCCGCGATCGTCATAGTCCGGCCCTCGCTCGCTGCTATTCGAAAGCCGGAACAGTTTTTTCGCTCCGTCGGCACGGGAACAATCCGGAGAGGCGCTTGTTCCTGACAAAAGAGGGAGTTTCATGATTGATAAAAGCAACGGCCGTGGCAAGCCGTCCACCCCGCTATCACCTGTGGAAGAAGAAAAGCGCCTGCTGGCGGAGGAGCGCCGGAGCTGGCTGATCTGGACCTTCGGGATTGCCGGAGCGATCGCCGTTGTCATCGTCGTCGGCAGCATAGCCATTTCACCCGGCCCTGATCAGGCTACGACCGGATCTACCAAACACCCGCCGCAGGTTGAAGCGCCGGCACCCTGATGGAGTGAATGCCGGTCGACAGCATTCCGACTTTCATGCGCGGTCTTTCGGCTGTATGACGCGACGACAACGAAAGGAAGCCGATGGCCGCGCGAGACCGTTTTTCGAAGAAGCTGACCTGCCCCCAATGCGGCAATACCGGTTTTGCCGAGGCCTCGGAGGACGACCACCATTCGCGCAAGCATCCCGCATTTCGTGTCGATCAGCTGCCAAAAGGCTTCTTCGAGCAAAAAAGCTCGAACTTTCAGGAAACCTATATCATTCGCTGCGAATGCAGCCGCAAGTTTCCGTTCCGCGCACTGACAGAGAAGACCGCCTGAAACGGCTCAGGCGAGACCCAGCGGAACTTCTGCGACCTTGCGGCCCGGACCATAATCGCGCTCGTGCGAGGAACGATGGCGCTCATTACGGCGGGCGCTGAAATCGATGCGGTTCGATTCGAAAATGCCGTCGGGATAGGTTCCGGTGTCATCGGTTTCGACTTCGGATTTGGCGGTAACGATTTTAAAGATCATGGGCTCCTCCAGTTCGCCGCCTTAACGGCTGACGGCGCGCTTCCGTTCCTTCATACGCGCGAGATAGTTAAAAATTAACCATACTCGAGAGGCGGAAGATTGAATCTGCGGACACCCGAATTGCCCAACGAAGAGCACGGCACCGCAAGAACCGATCGAAGTTATTTCTTGCGACTGCAACAGACTTACTTTCGTTTCCGGCATTCTCGTCATTGCAAAGAAGTGGTATCCTCGCTTTGGCAAAAAAAGAGGGGGAATCTCATGCCACGCTTAGCAGAACTCTACTTCAAGACCGCAGTCGTCTTCTTCATTGTCGGGATCGCCATCGGTTTGAACATGGCCATTTCCCATGATCATTCTGTCATCGGCGCCCACGCCCACTGTAATCTCTTGGGCTGGGTCAGCATGGCGATCTTTGGAGGGTATCACGCGCTGAACCCGAAAAAGGCGGAACGCCGTATCGCGCTGATCCAGTATTACATCTACACGGCGGGCCTGACGGTGTTGGTCCCTGCGCTCTACCTGATGCTGCGGGGGAACGCGGCCATGGAGCCGGTCGTGGCCGTTTCGTCGCTGATCATCTTCGCCGGCGCGTTGCTTTTCGCCTTTATCATCTTCTCACCCAAGGAACCGGCAATCACGCCGTCAGCAGCGCCACTTCGGTAAGATCAATGCCGGTAGGCAAGCGAGGGACGGCCACCGCCCCTCGCCCAAGCCTATCTTTTTCTCGAGCCAGCAGACAGCACGCGATGCGACGCGTCGTCCATCGCGCGGCTCGCTTCCTGGCCGTCACGCTTCAGGCCCCAGGCCGTATTTCCGCAAGACGAAAGCAGCAGCGCCGAGAGGCAGGCAAAAACGAACGCGGATTTCGGCATCGATTTCCCCCCAATAGGAATTGGCAACGTCCTGAACATGTTACGCCGCGCAACAAAATCAATACCGTACTGGAAGCGCGTGACGGTTTCTGCCGGCTGGGCGGTCTCTGCCTTGGTCAATTACGAGCGTGAGCCTGAGAAGATCCATATGACAAGTGGATGCCTGAAAACGGGTCGCCGTAAAACTCTGGCGTTCGCGTCCGGGGTTTGTCATCGCTGACGAGAACGGCGTGATTGCCTTAAGGGGCGGCTAAGCGTACTGTTATTTATCGGCCCGATAATTCAACCGGGTGCCCGGGCCGATTGAGAGACGGTCTGCTCTTGCCTGAAACAGGAGAGCTGTCATGTCTCTTTTCGAATTGTGTTCCTTTACCGATGATGACATTGAACTCGTAACGTCTGCAGTCGGTCGTTGGTCAGACAGGAATCATGTCGATGTCAAAAGCGAACACGGCAAGGCCGCGCTAACGCAGGCCATCGCCCTCGTCAGCTCTGGCATAAGATTGCCGGAGGACATTGTGGCGCGGCTCGATGAGGTTTGCGCGCCGCCCGCCCCCGAGTACCCCAAGTCTCTTTTCGGCGAGTAGACGCTAGTGGCGACGAGGTAGCCCTTCGTTGTATGGCGCTAGCGTCCTAGAATGATTGCTTCAATCCGCCGAATCGCATCGGCAAAGCTTACGCCCATCGCGATATCGCCGGTTCCGATGACGGCAAGCGCTCCAATCCCCATCAGCTTCCAACGCTGAACATCATCGGTGACCTTTCGCATTTCCGGAAGAATGGCCGTGACGCTGCCTAAAATAGCGGACCACTTCGGTGCAATCGATAATTCCAAATGGCTAATATATAGAGCAGGTTCGCCGTGATATTCAGTTCGTTTCCAGTTGTGAATTGGGTCACGGAGGGTAAGATGTTTCGATTGAGCTTTCGGTTCGCATTTTTAGCCGTCTCTGCATTGGGTCTGCAGCCGTCCACGGCAGCGGCTGCCGACGATACGAAGATTGCGCGCGGCGAATATCTCGTCACGATCGGCGGCTGCAACGACTGCCACACACCGGGATATTTCTTCGGAAAACCGGACAGCTCGCGATTTCTGGGAGGCTCGGATGTCGGTTTTGAAATCCCGGGGAAAGGCGTTTTCGTTGGCAGCAACATTACGCCTGATAAGGAGACCGGCATCGGCAGCTGGACCAGTGAGCAGATCGTGACTGCGATTCAGACCGGGCAACGGCCCGACGGTCGCGCCCTGGCGCCAATCATGCCGTGGCACGCATTCGCGCGGCTCACCGAAGAAGACGTGACATCGATTGCAGCATTCCTTCAAAACCTGAAACCGGTAAGCCACCAGGTACCTGGTCCTTTCAAGCCAGGGGAGAAGGTTTCAACCTTTATGTTCCGGATCTTGCCGCCGGGTGAAACCGCAGCCGCCGCGCCAAACTAGGAGGTAACGGATGCCGCGAGAAGGTGACGGTGGTGTTCCCAAGCTTTGAGTGCATTGGCGGAAGATAGACCGATTCAGACAGCCGCGCCGTACGTGCGCTACTGCTGCGAGGGCGGCCAGGACTAGCGGAGCATTGATGTCTCGGATTGGCATATTGCCGAGAGGCGGGAAAGCATCGCATTCAGCGCTTCTTCGACAGTACCACCTGACCATCTCCCCCAGGTGGTCCTTGATCCGAGCTTCGTCAATCCGGATCACTTGTCCCATCGATGCATCCATCTCATCACTCATCCCGTTGCTCCTTCCATAAATCTAGAAGAAGCCGTCAAATCCGAAAGTGCGAAAGATCCTTTACGTTATCGTCGGTCAGCACTTGTCGCTGGCGTGGAGGCGTCCACATCATCACTCCAAACCCGGCTCAGTTCCGCGTGGAAATTCACAACCGGGAGGCATTGTCACAAACGACCCCTCGGCTCTCTACAGCCCAATCGGCTAGATTACGCTCGCTTTCCGGGCTGCTAAATGCAAACTGAGGGGTTTAGACACCAACGATAACGACGAAATTCATCACCATATGGAAGACAAATGAGAGCAATATTCCGCCACTGAAATAGCGGATAAAACCGAGGCAAAGGCCGATGATCGCATAGTCCAGAAATGCTGACACAGTGTCCGGGAAGTGCGGTGTTATGTATAGGATTGTCGTGCAAACGACGATGAGCGGATCGTTGTAATCGCGCGCTCGGAGTTTTGACCACACATATCCACGGAAAAACAATTCCTCGCAAAAGGGTGCGATAATGCACGTGCTGAGAATAAACAGAACACTGCTGGGCGAAAAGTCGTAGCTCATATGGTTTGAGCCCTGCCAGATGACCTTTAACGCTAGCAAGGCAAAACCTATCGCAAGTGCACAGATCAGCGAACGACGTTGGCGATCAAGTCGTGTAACCTGTCTAATATGGAATAAACTAGCCGCAAAGAGCACCGTGCTGACCGTCAAGATTGGCACGATAAAGGCGATCCTTGTCTTTACCATTGGGGTCAGGTCCGCCGTGGACATCATAACCCCGGCGATATTGGTCGTAAGAAAAGCCGCTAAAATAGCGCCGACGATCAGCCCAATGTCACCGGTCACCACAAGAATTTCAACAAGTGCTTAGGTCACTGTTTTATAAAAAAGGGCCTGATGAGAAAGTCCCACACTAAAAATGAGATAATTGGAGAGAGAAAAGCGAAATAAATAAACTGATCGCCGATCGCCTGTAGCCCGAAAGGAAATAAAAAAATCAACAGAGGGTTTATGATGGCGTGATGGCGAGCGGTATGAGGATATCGGAATATTTCAATTGCCCTCTCCCTCATCAATCGAACATAGACTCCGGCTGACGTCGAAATCTATGTTCATTACCATACGCCCTTCGAGCTATCTGTGGTTTCCACCGCTATTAATTCCCCCTCCACTATCGGAAGAGGAAGCGCCGCCATATTCACCCATTGCGGTATAACCACCATAGTCGGGGGAGGCGCCGCTGTTAATATTACTTTCGACTGAGTCACCAATGGCGTATCCGGCTAGGCCTCCACCGGCAGCGCCGATCCGTCCACCCATGGGACCCGCCGCAGAGCCAGCCGTGCCTCCGACAACACTGCCGACAGCTGCACCGATCCGGCCGCCCCAGCCACTGTTTTCAGAACCACTATTAGATGAACCACCCATAAAACTTCTCCTTATTAGGGATTGAAATTTCGTCATGTGATGCATCACAGATAGTAGTATCTGTGAAAAACGCCGCTGTAATCAAACCCCAAAAGCGCATCCCTAAAATGGAAAAACAACCCTCGGATGAAAACCCAGCATCGTTTTCCTGGTTCACAATGACCACCGGGAAATACACTGGGCATATAGTTGAACTTTCCGTCATCTCGATCGTCCTACGCGCCTTCTAGGACTTGTCCAACCGTTTGTATTTCAGGCTCGTATCGACAGAACGATCCGCCTGGAGGAAGGAGCTTCTGTGCGCGGATCGTGGCCATTGCGGGTGCATTGGCGGCCTCGGCATGATCTCCGTCAAACCGCGTGCGGATCATGGTGGCGACAAAGCCGGTGGATTTTCGCAAGGCCATGACGGGTTGGCGGCGCTGGTTTGTAGGCGTGGAGGTTGACTTCTTCATATTTGATCGAGCGCCAGAACCGCTCGACGAAGACGTTGTCCCGCCACGCGCCCCTGCCGTCCATCGAGATGTCGATCTCAGCCTTCTTCAGCACCACCGTGAAGTCGATGGAGGTGCACTGTGTTTGAAGATGTCCGTCTTTCCATACCGAGCAAGCGCTTCCTCGACTGCCTCGATACAGAAAGCCGAATGCGAAGCCTCATGCTCAATCCAGTTATTGAGCGTCAGCCTCGCTGGCATCCATCCTCACATTCCATAACCAGAAGCTTCCTAATTTCCGAAGGGCCGGTTCAGTAGCTTGACAGCCTCGGGGGCAGAGAAAATGCGATTGCGGGAGTACCCGGTCTTCTCTTCGAGAATGCCGACCTCGACCAGTTTCGCCATCGCGCCAGATGCCGCAGGGAACGAGACTTCGAGAAGTGCTGCCAACCTTCCGACGGTGAGCACGGGGTATTCATGCAATACGTCGAGCGCACGACGGGCAGCAGACCCTTCGCGGAAGTTATCACGCGTCAGCCAGTCTTTCCGAAGTTCTGCGAGGTCTGCCCGTAGACGTTTCAGTTCGTGAACCGACTCCGTGATGGCGTTCGCCATGAACACGGTCAGCGGTGAGTAATCCATTCGCTGTTGTGCCGCCTTCAGGCCGTTGTAGTACCGCTGCTTGTTCTCTTCGATGAAGGGCGAAAGGTAGACTGGTTCGTACCCTTCGGCTGCCATCATAACCGAGAGAAGCAAACGACCAACGCGCCCGTTACCATCTCGGAAAGGGTGGACGCCTTCGAAATGCGCATGGGCGATGGCCATACGCGTGATGAAGTCTTGGTTCATCGTCTGCATCCCGTCGCCGTGAAGGTAGTCGACGTGATCTTCCATGCAGGAATGGACGAACTCTGGCGGAGGCGGATTGTAGGTCGACCGGCTGATATCGCCGCCACCGCCGATCCAGACGACTCGATTCCGGAAGCTTCCCAGGGGGTCGCGATATTCACTGTCGGACTTCATCGTTGCCGCGTGCAAATCATTGATCAGGCTGAGGTCGAAGATTCCGGTTCCCATTTCCTTGGCCTTCGGCACAACCGTTTCGAGGGCAACGGCATAGTCTCGAACTTGAGACGCCGCCTCACTGGTAGAGGCGCCTTCCTCTTCTACAAGCAGTAGCTCATCCAACGTACTGTTGGTCCCTTCGATGGACGAACTGCTGAGCGCTTCCTTTCGCATCGGTATACGAGACAGCAGGTAGTTGTCCGGGAGGTTTCCGGCTATGACAGCAGCCTCTTTGAGCGCCGCATGCGCTTCGCTGACCGGCACGGCCACTCCTTGCAAGGGCACGCTATCTTCAGTCGGTGCAGGAGGGATGACGCCGTAGTGGGCGCTGTATGGTTCGGGGAACCGCCTCAAGCTTTGTCGCACCGCCTCGGAAAGACCGTTCCTGTTCATCCGCGTATCCTTTAACACAGCAGCCGAACGGCGCTCCATATTAAAGGTTAGCGCCTTAACCTTTAATACGATAGCAGTTCGGCGACGCTTGTTAAAGGTCTCAGTGAGATCGGAAAGGCCGAAGGGAGCGCAAAGTTCGAGGCCGCCATTACGAGACAAGGCCAAGCCGCGACTGCAGCGTGCCGATCACCGGGGCGCCCTGATCGGTTACTTCAACCGGTATGCCATCGACGGTAACTGTCTTCAGGGTCATGATCTTTTCCTCATGTGGTTTCTGATTACTGGTGAGCGGGGCAATGCCCCAAGGCGCCACACCGTCACCGATGCGGACTTTCGAACCCGCACGGCCAGCGCGGACTACCGCGACATGGTTGATGCGGTAGGCCTCGCCAGTGGGCGTCGTACCGGCCGTAAAGTCGAGATCGCAGGTATAGCCGGCGGAAAGCTCCTGCTTGCCTGCCTCGATGTCCTTGATGGTCGCCTCGTCGCTGTGACGTGCGGGCTGTACTCCGGATAGGTCGACTCGGCGCCGATCCGCTTCAGTTCCATATGCCGCCATGACAGAGAGGCCGATGCGAATTCCAGCACGACAGCGCCGCCATCGAACGCTTTCGAGGAGCAACTGCTGGTGGCCGTATAACCGGCTTAGCTGAAGCTCACGGGGCGATTGCTCACTCAGCGCCAGTGCCTTCCACAGGCCCTTATCCAGGAGCCATCGCGATGACTAAGATGCTTATTGCTAAGCGCCGAAACCTAATGGGCGAGCTCGAGGACTGCAGCATCCTGGATGCTCTTTATCGGACGAGCTGCGTTTACCTGTGCCCGGAGTGCAACCGCTACGTCCGTCCGAACAGCGACCACCATGGCGCCCATTTTAAGCACCTGACGAAATCGCCGAAGTGCAGCTACTCTCGCCCACAAAGAAAGGTGGGTGCCAGGTAAACATGCCGTGTTTTTCAGAACTGGCATGGATCACCAATGGAGAGATGGATGGAAGACGAAGACGAATTACTAATGCGCGAGATCAACGCTTTCGCGGATCGAGCGGAAGAGAACAAACATTCTCATTCGGACATCAACGCAATCGCCATGACGTTGAATGCCCACTTCCCGCACCGCTCGGTCGATGAGATCGAGCAAAAAGCCAAAGACGTTTGGCGCTCTCGCGATCTGTTCTGGTTCAGTTGACAGCGAACCGGGCAGGAACTGACCCTTTCGTCTCTCACCCTGTGGAGAAGTCGAATAACCGGAAAACCGCGTGCAAAGCCGTTCCTGTTGTTGAACTGCACTTGCGACTCATGGGTGTTCATTATCAATTGCTCATGCAACCAGCAAAGGAACGGCTATGGCACGCTACATTGCAGTTTACGATATCGCCGATACCTATCGAGATCCGCACGCCGCGTTTATCGCTCAAGCGGAGAAACTTGGATGGTCGACTTGGGTATGGGCGCTTACCGCAAAGAAATGGTATAAGCTACCCAACACCACCCTGATCGGCGACTTCCAAGATCGCGACGCGGCACAAGCAGCATTCAACGCCGCAGCAAAGGCCGCCAGAGCTGAGAAGGGTGAGCTTACGGTCGAGAAGTATTTTGTCGCCGACTGGGGCTCAGCCACATTTGACTCTGATGTTAAAGCCGACCCTGCGAAATGATCGCTCGCTCGGTGCGCTTAGACATAGGTGACTTTTGTCATCACCCCGGAAGCCGTGTGTTGTAAGGCCTCCGAGGTGATTTCCTTCACCGTTCGTCACCGGCCTTTTCAAAGGTCAGGCGATAGACCCCGCCGATCTCGAACTGCTCGATGGCAGCCGGATTCGTGACGGTCATGGCAAGCTCGCCCTGCGACGTATACTTCGCCCAGTCGCCATTGCCTTCTGGTAGGCCCTGCAGATAGCCACCAAAGGCCGCGGCAAGCTTGACCTTGACGTTAACCTGATCGGGCTGGCTGGTGGCGCGGTGGTTGATTTCCTTAACGTAGAACATTGCCTGTACGCTCATGCGTCTTCTCCTTTTTTGCCGGAACCCGCCGGCGCGGATGGTGCCCCCGGGACCGAAACAAATGGGCCTGCTTCGCGTTTATCATATAGGCGCTTTTGCTTACGGGGCGCCGGAAAGGAGGACATCATGTCTTCCGACATCTCCTACATGCCGTATGACCGCCGCGCAGAAACAGACGGAACGTGGACCGTTGTTGATGCCATTACTGGCCATCCTGCTACGATCGGGTACAAGCAGTTGAACGACCTGACGGGCAAGGATGCCTCCGAATTCATGGACATCCTCAACCGGAATAAGGTTGTGTCCACATGGCGTCGTCTCCCAAGATACGCAATCCAGGGACTTCCAGCACAGAAAAGGCGCATCGATCCCGATCAAGCATAGCCGCGGTCGCAGCGGTTCTGCTGAAATGAAAAGCCCGCCGACCGGTTAAGGTGGCGGGCTGTGGTGGTCGGGACGACCGGTACCGCAACCACCCAAAATTGGTAGTTGAACAGCAAAGTGCCGATTCGTTCACCGGTTGTCCTGTAATGTTGCTACTTATATTAGCAATGCAATTCTGAGCGCCTCGAATTTTGTGCCCAAGCCTTAGCCCGGGCTAGTGCGGATGCATGCATCCGGCGATCAATCCGGGCAGAGCCTCTGACTTCATGCCGCCTGCCTGCCTCTCGACCGCTTGCGGTTCGCCCGTTCCAACCGCTTGATGAGCGCCGCGAGTTCCGGGTTATCCGGATGCGTCGCTCGGCAGCCAGTGCAGCGTGCTTAGCAACAGGTGTTGTAACCTTATCCAAATCGATAGCCGAATTCGGCATCATTGGCGACACCCTGCCCCAGTCAGGCTCTTGTAACGATTGAGGAAATTTAATTATCGCGCTGGAAATGTGCTGGAATTCATTTTGAAGATGGCGTTCCGCCGTCCTACGAATTCTTCCCGTTTCCTTGCAGAAATCTCGGAACGATCCAGCGATATGAGGCGCTGCGAGGCACATCGACCACTTGCCAAGCAGGACGCGGCGATCTTCGTCCTTCACATAATCGAGCAGCCAACGGTACATGACTTCCTCTGCTCTGGATATGGCGGATGACGACGGTCGATAGCGGAGTTTCACCTCCTTGTAATCGAGGGCGTGCTCCGGCCAGAAGGCTCGCAGTGCTGCCGGTCGCAGCCCGCGCACATCAATATGCAGGAGGGTGTCGGCGGCCTCGACGAACCTTGCCCTCACGATGAGGCTGGCGTCGGCGATCATTGCCGCACTTTCCGTCAGGTCTTCAAACCGCAAGGCGCTGTTCTGGTTCATCAAGAATGCTCTCCAATCGATCGTAGATGTAGGTTCTGAGGGTTGCGCGTACCGGCCAGGGTCGGCGCGCAACGGCCTTTCCGCGCAAGATACCAAGGGGGATAGTGTCGAAGGCTTCGAGGACTTCGGAGGGGCGATCTAATGCCCAATCCTGGCGCTGTGCGAGGATATCGGAGATCGCGGCTATCGTCTCCGACCAGAGCTCGTCCCTGTTGTTCTTTGTCTGCTTGATGCAACGGAGGACAAAGACCAAGTGGCCGTCCCCATATTCGTTCCTGATCTCGTGCATCGTTCCTCGAGCGTGGCTTTGCGCGGCCGCACGGCGTCGATAGACCGGCACCAACTTGATGCCGAGACCGTCGAGCAGTGCGTCGAGCTTGCCTTTGCTCATATGCCAGCTGCCCTCCACATGATTGCCTTCTGATCTGCCGGAATACGATGCGTCCCCCGCGCCATCGGATGCTTAGGAGCTCCGCTCGACGTCACGCCCCAGCACCACAAGTCAGATACGGCCCTTCCCCGGACTGGATTTCATCGGCGACATGTTGGGTGCACGGAGAACCAGGTCGGCGCGATCTGCAATATGTCGGCGCAGATGGTTCAGCACTACGGGAGGGAGGTCGCACTGCGCAGCTTGGCGCGGGATGCGATGAAGCTCATGGAGGCTCGATGGAGCGAGATCGAACCGGCCGCTTTCAGGAACAGGAACGGAACGTGGATTGGAAACCGTTTCCAATTTGTTGGAAACCAGTCCCCGGGAAACTCCGGAGCAAGGCCGTATTTCTCAATGATTTCAAGAGGTTTTTGGTGGGTGATGTAGGGCTCGAACCTACGACCTGCTGATTAAGAGTAATCGAAAAATCTCGACACGCCCTGAGAAGGAAGGAAAGTGGTTTCCAATAGCTGGCTATGACAACCCGCAAAAACACGGGAACAAATGGTGAATTGGAAACCGCTTTTCAGCCCTCGATCTCCTACAAAACCAAAGACCCCGCAGAGAGAATGCGGAGTCTTTTCTTTGTCCGTCATCTGACTGTTACTGGCAATTACCTCCGGCATCCTTGGCCGTACCAGGTACGGGCTTGGTCGCTTTATTATTCGCTGTTTTGCCTTGGACGCAGTCAGAAGACTCTTGCTTGCCGGCAGCGTCCTTGTCTTTATCGGAAGCGGAGGTGGAGGTGCCGCCGGACTGGCCCGAACCACTAGTTCCGCCAGAACCGCCGCTGGCCTGAGCCAGGGCTGACGTTGCAAGACCGATCGAAAGTACAGAGGCGGTGATGAGTTTCAGAAGCATTGGATTCTCCTATTCTTGCATGTTGCTTCTGACGGACCGAACTCCGGCGCGAAAAATCAGTTCCTTTCAATTTTCTTTAGCCATCTCGTAGATCGCCGCGTTATCCTGCACTTCGCGGAGCCCCTTGTAGGACGAATGCCGCAGGTTTCCATCGTCCACGCCCGGTACTCAATCTCGGCAATCAGCGTCGGCCTCACCCAGACGATGCCCTTCCGCCGGCCTTCGTATTCGACCGTTCTCCGCACCGCACCAGTACTTGTAGGTTCCAGCGCCAGGTCATCTCGACCGGTGGGCGTATCTATCAGACTAAGGCTGCGATCGACGCCAATTCCAACGGATTGTCACCGGAATGTTGTGATGGGTGTCGCCTGTCACGAGGACGCCGATCTCCGGATCCTCATCGATGCGAACCTGTGGATCGATGCGCAGCAGTTTCGTGCCGCGGCGGAACGCCTTCCGCAGTTGCCCTGCAAGCTCGTATCCGTCGACAATTGCCGAACCTTTCGGCCACATGACGTTCGTTCGCATGAAGCCTTGCCGGATCGGGTCCAAGACCAGCGAAAGGTCCGTCTCGATCGAGCGGTTGAAGTGGATCTCGATGCTGACGTATTTCGTGGTGGCTGATCGCCTCGGCGCCCTGGTTGCTCACGTCCCAGCGGAAGACGACACGGGCGCCCATCGGATCGAACAGGCGCGGCATGTTCTGCGACGTCAGCAAGCCGCCTTCGTTGAAGGCCTGCCTCAGCGCCTCAGAGAGAGGCCGGAATGCGGCCGGATCGATGTGAAGGGCTTCAATGGCGCCTTGGATATCGTGGCTTTCAAGACTTTCGACCACCTCGCGCAGCACGATCTCGCTCCTTATGTCGTCGATCGCCTCGCGAAAGGCCCGCTCCATGTCGGGAGACAGGCGGTCAATGAGATCGCTAAGCTGCTGGCGAAGGGTGGCCATTATTCGGCGCCCTTGCCGGCCTTCTTCGAAGCGGGAGCCTTGATGATCTGCCCGAGGCCGAGACGTTCGAGGTAGTCCGCTTCACCGTTCGGGATGTCGAGGATTACACCAGGCTTCCGGGCCTTGTAGCTCTTCGAGAGTAGCACCTTAGTCATATGGGGTTCCTTTCCATTGTTTCGGCTTTCGATGATACTCGTGCCAAGAAGATCGCCGGGGGGTGACACATGGATGAATTCGAGAAGATCATCGTCAAAAACATTCCGTATTCTGACTTAGGAAAGCTCTCCAAATCCGTGAGGAAGTACGCCGGGAGTTACGGGCTCACGCGACCGAGCTGCGGACCGGGAATGCCTGCGCTCGACGCTCACTGCCGGTTCCCGTCACTGGATGACAGTATTGAATTCAAGCTCCAATGGGCACCCGACAACGACTAAGGCGCTATCCTTCCCTGGACGATGAAGACGACGTTGGTGACGCCGTCGTAGTCGTTCGGATCGGCGGCAATGATGTGATAGTCCACGCCGCCGGCCGTCACGACGTCACCAACGTGGGGCACGATCGCGAAGCCGACCGATGAGATGTAAATCTGCCGGTCTGCGGTGGTGATGACCGTGCCGTCGATATACCGCTGGTCATAGGTCATCGCCACGAGTTTTGCCCCGTACTCGGTTTCCGTCGGCGCACCGCCTTCAACTGGGTCAGGTGCAGTAACCCGCGTCACCGTGCCCGCTTGGCCATATGACGAGATCAGGCGATGCGCCGTGCCCTGCAGGCGGGTGTAGAGAGGGTTGGACATCCAGAACTTCCTAGTGCTCATTCATATGGCATGATACGTCACACACTTCTTTGCCGAGGACGCCCTGATGGAAAGACCGGTTTCGAAAAGAGCTCCTCAGCCCAGGAGATTGAACAATGGAGTTTTGTGGTCCCTAATCGGTATCTGGCTGATCGTCCTACCTTTTCTAGTCATGCTGCTCTCTTTCGGGAGAGAAGTCTCGGTCTGGTTCACAGAACAGACACCTGCCGGAAATACTCTCGCCTCGATCATGACTGATAAGTTTCACGTCATTTTTGGACTGCCCGCCGCCGCCCTTTTCTCTCTACTTGTGGTCAGCACGCTCCGCCAAGCTGTCGGGCAAATCGAGCTCAAGGCATTCGGCGTGGAGTTCAAGGGAGCATCTGGTCAGGTCGTAATGTGGGCGATTTGCTTCTTGAGCATCGTTCTCGCCGTGAAAATCCTTTGGTAGTTAGACCACCAGTATCCCAGGCAGGATCGGGGTAAGCGATGCATACACCCCATCTGGTGATGGCAGGTCAGCGGGTTTATCCGTGACAGAGCGATCCAGGAATTAGCTCGGGTGTGAACTTCTATGTCTGCTACTGTGCCTGATCATAGAACCTTCCATATGATTGAGGCCGTCGCCGGCCCATTGGAAGGAGCTCCGCGACAAGTGCGGCGACATTGGTCGAATGACTTCAAGGCCACAGGCTGTGGCCGAGACGGTGCAGCCTGGAGCGAGCGTCTCGGCAGTAGCACGCCGACTTGGTGTTGATCCGTCACAGTTGTTCACGTGGCGTCGCATTGCCCGGCAGAAAGCCATGTCTTTGCCGTCGAAAGCCGAAAAGGGGCAGCAAGCTGCCCAAGCATTCCCATCTTCCACAGTCGACATCATCATCGGTGATGCGGTAATCCGCACGGGTGCCGAGATCGATGAGGCTCATCTTGCTCGGGTGATCCGTGCGGTGCGCTCGGCATGATCCCGGCCGGTGCGAAGGTGTTTCTGGCAAGCCACCCCGTGGACTTCCGCAAAGGTCCAGATAGCCTTCTGTCGCTGGTGCGCGATGCCGGTAATGATCCGTTCAACGGCTCGCTTTATGTCTTCCGTGCAAAAAGAGCAGACAGAATTAAGATCGCTTGGTGGGATGGTTCCGGTGTTTGCCTGTATTCGAAGCGGCTGGAAAAAAATCAGTTCGTTTGGCCGAAGATCGGCCATGCCAGGGTGCAGCTCAACCACGCACAATTGATGGCGTTGATCGACGGCATGGACTGCGTCCGCTCGATTGCTGTGAAACGGCCGGAACTTGTTGGGTAAAAGCCCTGCGGCAGAGTGAATCAGGCCGTCGAAACTGCGGGAAATCGTCGGCAAAATGTGCTCTATTTGCAGGCATGACACCAGCCGATCTGCAGCTTCCCGATGACGTTGATGCGCTGAAAGCCATGATCCTGGCGATGGCTGAGAAGGCTGCGCGCGCGGACGCTCTGGAGAGTGAAGTCGCTGATCTCAAGGCTCGCAATGCGGACGCCGACGAGCAGATCGCCAAGCTGAAGCAGGTCCTCAAAGCCTTCGACCGTTACCGCTATGGAAGACGCTCGGAGAAGCAGAGCAAGAACATCGACGCGGATCTCGACGAGCAGGGTGCGTTTGTCTTCGAGGAGATCGAGACCGGCATTGCCGCCATCCAGGCATTGGTCGAAAAAGGAAGAGGTGCAGGCGCTGCGAAACGTGCGCCGCGTCCACGCAAGGGCTTCCCGCCGCATCTGGAACGTATCCATGTGGTGATCGAGCCGGACGAGCTTCCTGAGCATGCCGGCACACAGAAGATCCTGATCGGTGAAGATACCTCCGAGCGGCTGGATGTCATCCCACCGAAGTTCCGGGTGATCGTCACCCACCGTCCGAAGTATGCCTTCAAAGACGAGGACGGGGTCATCCAGGCCTTGGCACCGGCGCACATCGTCGAGAGCGGCATCCCAACGGAAGCGCTGCTCGCCTATATCGCGGTCTCGAAATACGGCGATGGCTTGCCGCTTTATCGGCAGGAGGCAATCTTCCTGCGCGACCATGTCGAAGTCGATCGCGGCATCATGGCACGGTGGATGGGCAAGCTCGGGTTCGAGCTCGAGATCCTTGCGGACTACACCTTCAACCAGATCAAACAAGGCGAGCGAATATTCGCCGACGAAACGACATTGCCGACGCTGGTGCCAGGATCGGGATCGGCCAAAACCGCGTATCTATGGGCGTATGCCAGGGACGATCGGCCATTCGGCGGAAGTGGTCCGCCGATGGTGGCCTATCGTTTTGAAGACAGTCGATCCGGCGATTGTGTCGCTCGGCATCTCGACGGCTATCGCGGCATCCTGCAGATAGATGGCTACACTGCTTACAACCGCGTCGCCCGACCTGACCGGGGAAACGACGGCGCGCTATTGGCTGGGTGTTGGGCGCACAGTCGCCGCCGGTTTTACGAACTCCATGCGAGCGACAGTTCCAAAGTGGCAACGGCGACGATCGAAAAGATGGGCGCGCTGTGGGCGATCGAGGAAAAGGTGCGTGGACAAAGCCCTGATCGGCGTGTTGCCGCCCGCCAGGAGGCGTCCATGGTCGTCGTTGCCGATCTCTACAAGCTGTGGCAAGACACGCTGCCTCGCATCTCTGGGAAATCCAAGCTCGCCGAGGCCATCCGCTACGCCATCAACCGGCGTGAAGCCTTCGAACAGTTCCTTCACGATGGACGGATCGAGATGGACTCCAACATCGTTGAACGGGCTATCAGACCCCAAGCAATCGTTCGGAAAAATAGTCTATTCGCGGGTAACGCCGGCGGCGGCCGAACGTGGGCGACCATCTCAACCCTTATTCAGTCCGCCAAAATGAACGATGTTGATCCGCTCGCTTGGCTAACGCAAACACTCCAACACATTGCGGCCGGATGGCCGGCCAGCGATATCGACGCTCTCATGCCCTGGAACTTTCAAAAGTAACGGTCTCAGTTCACCGCTTACGGATCGGGCACAGAAACGGCCAGAGCAGCCCTTCGATGACCGTAACTACCGGCGTTGCGAGGGCTGCCAGTTCAGCAGGCGTCAGATCCGTCGCCGTCTGCTGATACTCTACCTCAAGCTGGCCGACCTTTTCGCGCTTGACCGTTGCGGAGCCGGTTACGACTGGCGACAGACTGCCAGGATTGGTTAGCTCGAGGAATGCCGCTTCATACGAGGCATTGACGATTGCGACCGGGATTTCATTGTCCGGTATCGCTTCGCCGTAATAGGTCGTGGCACCTGTGCGCGGCCATGCCCGTTCCTGAGCATATGTTCGCCGAGAACTGCGGAACCTTGATGATCTCGATCTTGGCCTCGAAGATCAGCGAAGCGATGTTTCCTGCCGTGCTGTCGGCGTTCTTGATAGCGTCAAGGGTGGACGTCAGCACGCTTTCGCCCCAGCCGAGATTGACCGCCTGGTTGAAATCCTCATCGGGCGCCATCGCTCCCCCGAAGATCACCAGCCGCGATGGATGAATTTCCATCTGCATGCCATTGGCGCCGCTCAGGATGTAGTTCTTCGGCCGTCCATACCATTCTGAGGCCGGATCGCGATCGATCTCGCCAGCGGTCAATTGCCGGCGCGTCATGACCGTGAGGTATTTCAGTCCATCCGTGCCGATGCGCTCGACGTTGAGCGGTTCTGCCGGGTTCCTGTCGGCCGTGCCGATATAGACAGCACCGCCGCCCCCAAACGGGCGATATGTAGGCACGGTTGTAAACGACAGACTTGTTTATCGTTCGACGGACAGTGCCTCTATAAGCTCCCCGTTCGCGACGGCGAATCGAGCGGGCATTGCAAGAGCCAGCTCTGCCGGAAGAGCCATGTGGGGTGATGAACCGGATATCCCGGATTGAATCCAATGCTACCAAAACATCCAGATCAGTGCAGCGATTGCACATAGGCAGAGTACCAGCAGCGCGCCCCGCTCGACCTTCGCGCTCATCTCGGCCACCATGCCGGAAGCGATGACAGACCAAACGTCAGCGCCACCAGAGCGAGATAGACGGTCCATGCAGCAGCGTTGCGGACAGGACGAGGCAAGCGAGCCAGACGATCTTGCAGGCGATGTGGAGGGCTTGGTCCTGGGCGAACGTCGTCTTGCCCCTCACCTTCGCCTCGTCTATCACCGCGTGTGCCACCCATTCGAGCAGACCTAGCCAGACGCTCCCCGTGACCACTGCCACGCCGGCACCTTGGATGCCGGAATGAGCGATTAAGTGATAAACGCGCAGCGGGCCTGATTGTTTGGCGTCGGAGAGGAACTGTCCCTGCAGCGGGTAATCGCAGAGCCAATGCGTAGCGAGCAGCATCAGGGCGAGAGTGAGGATGGCTTCCATGCATAACCTCGGGCATACTTTTCAGGCCGAAGAACCCGAACCTTGGGAGGATGGGATGGCAGACAACAAGAAAGCGGTGAAGCAGGACCGCGGCAGAGTTGCAGCTGGCCAGCCATACGAACTCTCTTACTTCAAAAGGAAGCACGGCCTTTCCGACGAGCAAGCCCGAGATATTATCAAGAAGGCCGGCAACAATCGAGACAAGGCCAACGAACTGGCTGAGAAGGCGAAGAAATAGCCTGCCGACTGCGCAACCTCGAATGAAGGTGGCTGCCGCCCAAGCGGCGAGCGCCACCTATTCCCCATCTATTTTAGATCGAACCGCCCCATGGCTTGTGGAGAAGTCGAATAACCGGGGCGACAATGTGCAAAGCCGTTCATGTTGTTGAACTGCACTTGCGACTCACAGGCGTTCATCGTCATCTTGATGCAACCCAAAAGGAACCGCATATGACTAGATACGCTGTCTATTTGAGGCGCCCGGTTGAACAGGTCGGACATCTGACAATCGAAGACAATCGTTCGATGGCCGATTTGGCAAACACACTTCAGCGTGTCGGCTATATCCTCACAGAGGAAGTCACGACATTGGGTGGAAGACCGGCCAGAGCGAAGGAGTCAACGATATTCCTCCGCGACGTCAGCCGGATTCACCCAGAATAATGAAAGCCTCTCATGCCGTTCGTTCTCAGAACTGGCATCGGTAACCTCGGGGGACGAAAGGTGGAGAAACAATTCCGCAGGACTGGGTTGCCACATGGCAACGAGCAGCGCTGCACGCTCTATTTCTATGAAGATGAGGGCCGCTTCACAGTCCGAATCTACCGGACATCATTCATCAATGGCGTATCATACGAGGAAGACCCACTTGAAATCTTTCTCAAGAGGCCCGGCTTCAACATCGAGAAACGCGCTCTGCGCAGCCTCCTACAACCTATCTCTGGATTAATGCAAAAGTGGGGTTCATCTGTCAGTAGAAAGCCCACTGAGACATGACAAAGCTAACGTAGCTAAAAGACGCAATTTGATGGGCGAACTCGAAGACTGCCACATTAGCCGCGCCCCCTCCTCATCAGTCTATCTCTGTCCTGAGTGCAACCGCTACGTCCGTCCGAACAGCGACTACCGCGGCGCCCATTTCAAGCACATGACCGTATCTCCGACGTGCAGTTATTCCGGCCGCCGTAAGAATAAAACCCGACAGGCATAGTTATGGCAGTTCTCGCGATATTTTTTGGCTTGGCATCTGCTGCACTTTGAGTCGCTTCCAGCCTCGCCTGGGTCTGGGCGGCGAAACTTTCTCCTCCACTTGTGAAAGCCCCTCACGGCGCGCGGGACAGTATTGTCTTGAGTGACGGTCCCGGCGGTGCCGTAGCGATCGGAGGTGCCCTCATCTCCAACTTCGACGAGCTGGACAGTTTTAATAAGAAAGTCGCCTTCCGGAATCAGCTCGCAGCTTGGGTCAGCGCTGCGGCCGCTGTGCTTTCGGGAGCAGCGGTGGCGGCCAGTACTTTCATAGCGGCTGAGATGCCTCTGCATTGATCACATATAGAGAGAACCATGGATCGTTCGTTGCGACTTTTTTCAGCCGACCGACGAGGCTTGTACGGCGATGGAGCATTGAAATTATGGTTATCGGCACCGCAAGCTCATATGAAATTCCTTAGGTCGCACCGCGACGATTTCACGTCCGATGACATCGCTCAGCACATCATCAGTCTATTTCCTGACGGGTTGTCTATCCACGGATGGGAGTTCGCGACCAGGTCATCTGGTATCCGGCTTAACGACGGAGCTAGAGTGGTAGAACCTAGCTGCGCCGTGGAGATGGTATTCGAATTCGTGCGGCGCGCCGACTTTTCCCTTCGGCCATCACGATTGCAGTCTTATTTTGCATTCGATAGTGTCGACGAGGTCAAGGCGTTCACATCAGCCCATCCGATATACGAAGTCAGCGCGAACAGCTTTTTCAAGTGCGACCAAACTTGGCTCACCGTTGCGGATCAGATGGCTGTGGCATTCTATAATGCTCATCAATTCTGGTCGGGCGCAGCATCAGCCACCCCAAAATGGGAATACCTTCTTGTGCCGCCAGTCGAGGTTAAAAAGCTTGATCTGTAGTGCAGGATGAAATGAAAAACCCGCCGACCGGTTAAGGTGGCGGGCTCGGATTAGCGGAGAGTTTTCTAGGCCTGCGCGATTTGCCAAATTTTGGATCTGGCATCTTTCAAGCGCATGATTTGGCTTTCGAATTCGTATCCTGCGTGGCCGTCTTTGGTCGACCATCATGATATATCTTTGTTCTTCCCTTATGTAGACGCGGAGCGCGCCGTTCATAAGAAGGTGCCGTCTTCTTCCTCCGCCCGCGTTGATCCCGTGTCCTTAATCGCTGTCGCAAGGTTGACCGCTCTCCCGAGCTTCCGGCGCGTCACCGGCACCCTTCGAAGGCGGTCACCGGTCCTGTGGAGGCACTTGGCCCCGAATGTTTACCGACACCAAGGCGCCCCGGATTTTCAGGTGGTCAGTCTCCGGTCTGGTGTTCTGAGCGACCTATTTGTGTGACGTCCAGTCACTTGCCATAAGGATCATCTTCGATCTTCTGACGCATCTCCGATTGAGTCAGCGTGTTCTGACGCTCCATGAGATAGGCCGCAATATCGCCTCCGCATGCGTCTTCGAGATCCTTGGTGGTGAAGCCATCGGCTTCCGCCTGCGCGCGCAATATCTCAGCTTCCCTTTCGAACCCAGACGAGCTTTCTTCAAAGCCCGGCGTATTGATGATGTCGTCGACCTTGTCGTCGAGCCAGTCGCTGATGCTTTTCATTTGCTCCTCCTTTCCTAAGAAGGTGAAGGTAGGGCGCGGCAATAACCGCGGCTAGTCTCAGGCGAGCCGAACTATCACATGGAATTATTTGTCGGCTTTCCTGGACATTGCCGGTGCTGACACCGACGATAGCAAGCGTGCTCGACGAATGTATCTGGGCGCTGGGACCTCGTCCTTACTACGTGGAATAAAATCTCGGGCCGCAGTTGGCTTTGGAGATGGTTTCCCTAAATGCTTTCGAAGGGTTCACTGTGATCCCTTCGCTAACCGAAGGAGATTTGATGAACCTTAAAATCTACTACCGCAAACTGACTATCGAGCTCGCGATTTCCGCCGCGTTCCTCGCTCTGATAATCCATGCAATGATCTTCGCCGCTCGATAACGGCGGCCGGGATGGTCGTCTCGACCATCCCTTCAACCTATGCGGCCTGGCGCTTGCGTTCACGCCGACGGTTCGCCTTCTCCAAGCGCTTAACCAGCTCCGCAAGCTCCGGGCTCAGCGGATCGTAGACCGGCTTTGCGCCGTCCATCAGATGATGAAGATCATGCTTGGCAACAGGTGTTCTAACCTTATCCAAATCGATAGCCGAATTCGGCATCATTGGCGACACCCTGCCCCAGTCAGGCTCTTGTAACGATTGAGGAAATTTAATTATCGCGCTGGAAATGTGCTGGAATTCATTTTGAAGATGGCGTTCCGCCGTCCTACGAATTCTTCCCGTTTCCTTGCAGAAATCTCGGAACGATCCAGCGATATGAGGCGCTGCGAGGCACATCGACCACTTGCCAAGCAGGACGCGGCGATCTTCGTCCTTCACATAATCGAGCAGCCAACGGTACATGACTTCCTCTGCTCTGGATATGGCGGATGACGACGGTCGATAGCGGAGTTTCACCTCCTTGTAATCGAGGGCGTGCTCCGGCCAGAAGGCTCGCAGTGCTGCCGGTCGCAGCCCGCGCACATCAATATGCAGGAGGGTGTCGGCGGCCTCGACGAACCTCGCCCTCACGATGAGGCTGGCGTCGGCGATCATTGCCGCACTTTCCGTCAGGTCTTCAAACCGCAAGGCGCTGTTCTGGTTCATCAAGAATGCTCTCCAATCGATCGTAGATGTAGGTTCTGAGGGTTGCGCGTACCGGCCAGGGTCGGCGCGCTACGGCCTTTCCGCGCAATATACCAAGGGGGATAGTGCCGAAGGCTTCAAGGACTTCGGAGGGGCGATCTAATGCCCAATCTTGACGCTGTATGAGGATATCGGAGATTGCGCCGATCGTCTCGCTCCAAAGCTCGTCGCGGTTGTTTTTCGTCTGCTTGATGCAGCGAAGGACGAAGACGAGATGACCATCGCCGTATTCGTTCCTGATCTCGTGCATCGTCCCTCGAGCATGGCTTTGCGCGGCCGCACGGCGTCGATAGACCGGCACCAATTTGATGCCGAGACCGTCGAGCAGTGCGTCGAGCTTGCCTTTGCTCATATGCCAGCTGCCCTCCACATGATTGCTTTCTGATCTGCCGGAATACGATGCGTCCCCCGCGCCATCGGATGCTTAGGAGCTCCGCTCGACGTCACGCCCCAGCACCACAAGTCAGGATACGGCCCTTCCCCGGACTGGATTTCATCGGCGACATGTTCCGCAAAGTCTATGTCCCAGGCTATCGCGCCCCAGCAGACAAACACTTTGGCTGCGGCTTTCGCCTTGGCAACGACATGAGGGAGGTTGACGAAATAGAGATCGTCTCTGACGTCCCATGCGCCATGCTCGATGGTTGCGACGATACGGCGGCACTCCGAAGGGTCTGAGGTGCAGAAAGGATAGAGGTTGACGGCGTCATATCCGCCGAATCCGAACTCGCGGAACCATCTATTCCACCAGAGAGAGGTGTTGTCCTCGACGAGCTTTCCTGCCCTCGACGGATTGTGGCCAATAACACAGGCATGCGGGCCTTCTCCCCAGCGCCTGGTCAGCGTCAGCCGGTTCGGGCCGTAGAACTCGGCATCGCGGTGCATCTCGAAGCCGAAGAGGTCAGTCATTCGCTCTCCTTCGGCCGATAGGCACGCTTCAAGTGATGCCAGCAGTAATTATCGTCGCCGGTGGCCTGAGCACAAAAGATGAAGGGACCGCCTTGGTTAACCTCCTGCTCGATCTGCTCCGGAGTGATGTTCTCCTCGGTAAGGCGCTCAAGCTGGCTGAACAGGTGGTTGTTGAGGTCGATAAGTCTGTTTTTCATTCGCCTATCCTCGCTTGGATCTCGTATTCGTCGGTGAGCCTTCCCAACCAGGCCATGCCCTGGCGCGCCATATCTTGATGTCTTGAAGTGCAGCAGCTTCCGGCTTTCCCATCGATGATCGTCTGGCAGCCGCGCCGCAGGCAAGGAAGAACGCGGTAATCAAGCTGCTGGAAGTTGGGTGCACGGAGAACCAGGTCGGCGCGATCTGCAATATGTCGGCGCAGATGGTTCAGCACTACGGGAGGGAGGTCGCACTGCGCAGCTTGGCGCGGGATGCGATGAAGCTCATGGAGGCTCGATGGAGCGAGATCGAACCGGCCGCTTTCAGGAACAGGAACGGAACGTGGATTGGAAACCGTTTCCAATTTGTTGGAAACCAGTCCCCCGGAAACTCCGGAGAAAGGCCGTATTTCTCAATGATTTCAAGAGGTTTTTGGTGGGTGATGTAGGGCTCGAACCTACGACCCGCTGATTAAGAGTCAGCTGCTCTACCAACTGAGCTAATCACCCGTTCGCGCTTGGCTGCGCGGTGTGACGGGGCGTATAAACAGGATCGCTGGTCTTGTCCAGCGCCCTGCCGAAAATTCTTTGATTAATTTCGAAGAATTTTTCGCACGGCTGAAATGGGAATGAAATCAAAGGTCGAGCGTACCCGTGGCGATGCGCACCGCCTGCCCGCCGATCCGGGCATTAGAGATGGTCCCGGCTTCGACATCGACGTGCAGGTGAATGAAGGATGGCCGGCCCATCTCCACGCCCTGTTCGACCGTGATCGGATGATGGCCGTCCGGCAGCCGGTCGAAATGATGGATCGCGCCTGAAAGAGCTGCGACAGCCGCGCCGGTCGCCGGATCCTCGGTTATCCCCATGTCGCTTGCAAACATACGCGCGTGGAACTGCGCCGAATGGTTCATGCCGGCGCGGCAATAGACATAGGCCGAGGCCAGCGAACCGTCGACGAATGGCACGGTCTTCTCCCATAGCTGCGGATCGAACTCGAGCCGCGTTGCAGCCCCAACATCGTGGACCGGCACCAGCAGGAAAGGAACGCCGGCGCTCCAGATCGAGGGCACGTGATTTTCGAAGCCGATCTCCGTCACCTTAAGCGACAGCGCATTGGCGATGCCCAGCTTGTCCAGCGGCATGCTGATCTGCTGCGATTTTTTCGGCAGATCGAATTCGGCAAAACTCGCCTCGCCCCGCCGCAGCCGGACCGCGCACCGCACCGGCCCGACATTTTCCTCCAGCACCGAGACGAGATCGAGCGTCATGTCGCGGCCATGCGCCTCTTCGGCAAGCGCAATCGCCGCGCCGACGGTCGGGTGGCCGGCGAAGGGCAGTTCGCGGCCCGGCGTGAAAATCCTGAGCTTGGCTGTGTAGGCCGGATTTGCGGAGGGACGTACGAAGACGGTCTCCGAGAGGTTCATCTCTCGGGCGATCGCCTGCATCGCATCGTCGCTCAGATCGTCGCCGTCGAAGATGATGGCCAGCGGATTTCCGGCGAGTTTGCGGTCGGTGAACACGTCATAGACGCTGTAGCTGCGCGCCACGTCGGTCTCCTTAATCGGTCATCGAACCTGCAACCTGCCCGACCGGCGAAACGAGTGCAAGATATTAGCCATCGTTTATATTGGCGAAATACCAATCGATGATCGGAAGCATGGCGACGTTATAGGGATAGGCCGAATTATCGGCCGATCGAATTGCGACCGCTCCGGCGATTTCCTTGTCCTCGGCAACGAGCATATGGGCCGCGATCCGCTCGATCATTTCATCCGCAGTGAGGTCGAAGCGGAACAGCCGGAACACGGTGACCGTGCGGCGGAAATGGCTGGCATAATAGGTGGCATCCGGCGTCGCATCGCGAAGATCGATGCCCGTTTCCTCAAGCACCTCGCGCCGCATATTGCCCTCGACGTCGCAACAGCCGCCCGCGATATCGTCGAGGTCCAGCGAACCGGCGGCACAATAAACCTGGCCGGCATTCGCCGTATGCGCACCCATGCGCACGGCGATGATCGCGCCATCCGACGACACCATGATGCCGAATGCGAAAAGATGGATGCCGCCGCGGCGTTCGGCCTGCTTGCGCCACCACATGAAGGTCGAGAAAGGAATGATATGGCCCGCGCCCGCTATACCGCCATCATTCAGGGCAAGCTCATGCTGAAACACCATGCGACCGTCGAAGAGCTCCGGTTTGGCCGATATCTCGCGCTTCCAGTTCTCGCCCGCAAGCGCTGCATTCTGCAGATGAAAAGGATGCTCGCCCGGCAGCACGCGAAGGTCGATCGAGGCGACAGGAAAAACAGTCTTCTCCGGCGGCCACCCGGCAAAATCATCTGAAAATTCAAGACTCATATTAAATCCAGTGTCATGACGACGGGGCAATGGTCGGAGGCTTTCGGCCGGTCCCAACCGGTGCGCGGATAGCGCTCGACTTCCTGGCCTGGCGGAAAGATGGTGCGGAAAGGCTGGCCGTTCCGAATGATCTCCGCCGCCCGGCCAACGTTTGCTTTCGCAAGCGCCGGTGAGAGCCAGAGATAATCGAGCTGGCAAAGCCACTGCTCTTCGGGTCCCCGCGCGTGATAGAGCGTCCAGCGGTCGAGCGGATCGCGGCGACGAACGGCGTTCTCGGCAAAGCCGTCATGGCTGAACACGTCGAGCGCGCTTTCGGCCTCGTCCTTGTGTTCGAAACGGTACCCGCTCCTGCGCACGCCGATGACGTTCACCCGCTCCTGATAGTCGTTCATGTCGCCGCAGATCACGAAATTCTTGTTGGCTGTATGTCCGGCGCCAAACCTATCCTCGATGATCCGGCGCACGGCCAGCGCCTCCGCCCGGCGGACGGGCATCGTCGCCTGCCTGCTGCTGACGCCGTTGGTGCGTGGCCCGTCCATCGACTTGAAATGCACGACATAAAGCGACAGCGGCACGCCGCCGATCACGAGATCGAGTTCCAGGCAGTCGCGCTTGAAGATCTTGTCGTCAATACGGTTCGTGAGCGCCAATTGATCGTTGAACAAATCGAGATCGCGATAAGTGAGCATCGCGTGGCTCTTGATCTCCTTCAGTTCGATCTTCTGGCCGTCATGCGTTTCCTCGCGCATGAGGACCGCGACATCGATACCGCGGCTGTCATTGCCCTTGACGAGATATTTCTGCCGGTAACCGGTTCCCACCATCCGGAAAAGATAGCCGTACTCGAAGGCCTGCAGCGCCTCTATGTTGTCGATTTCCTGCAGGCAGAGAATGTCAGCATCGGCATCGGCGATCGCAAGCGCCGTCATCTGTCGTGTATCATCGGTCGAGGCGATGACCCGCGCCTGTTCGAGCTGCTGATAGATGCCTTCGCTCTGCACCTCGAAAAGCTTGATCACACGGTCTTGGCGCAACTGATTGCGAAAGCCGGTGAAATCGAAACGCGTCATCAGGTTTTCGACGTTGAATGTGGCAAGGCGAAGCGACATCGAACATTTCCGGTTGGCGTTACGTCATTTGTAGAGACGAAAGAGGCATTCGGGAAGGCTGCTTGGACGAAATCAGAGCCGCCATGCGGCACGGATCGCGACCTTTAACACATCGCCCGCCTGCACTGCCGTACGGCTGAAAGCGCGCAGCATCTTGCCATCCTCCAGGGCGAGTTTCAGCGCATAACGCTCGCCTTCATAGAGAACCGATTCCACCGTGGCCGGAATGCCCTCGCCGCCGAGCAGGACGTCTTCGGGACGCACGAGCATATCGATCTGCGGTCCCTCGCCTGGCTCGCCGGCGATAATAGCCTGCAGCGCTTTCCAGTCGAGATCGCGCCTGTCACCGACCGGAGACCGCGCGGTCAGGATCGCCCCTCGCCCTATCAACCCACCGACCATCCGCCCTTCGGGGCGCGCATAAATTTCGGCTGGTGGCGCGACTTGCAACAGGCGCCCTTCGGACATCACCGCAATGTCCGTCGCCAGCGCCATCGCCTCGCTCTGGTCGTGCGTCACATAGATCATCGTTGCGCCGGAACGCTGGTGAAACTCGCGAAAGGTCTCTTCCATCTCCTGCTTCAGATGCCGATCGAGATTGGCGAGCGGCTCGTCGAGCAGCACCACATCCGGCGATGTCACCAGGCAGCGTGCCAGCGCCACGCGCTGGCGCTGCCCGCCCGAGAGGTCGGCCGGACGCCGCTCGGCGTAGTCCGCAAGCCGCACAGTCGAAAGCGCATCCCGCACCTTCCGGCCATAGGTTTCGCCTGCAATGCCGCGCACCTTCAGCGGGTAGCCGACATTGCCAGCGACGTTCATATGCGGCCAGAGCGCATAGGACTGGAAGACCATCGCCATGTTGCGCCGTTCGGGCGGCAGAGATTGCGACGCATCGGCAAGCAGCCGCTCGCCGAGATGGATCGAACCGTCGCTCGGTGTCTCGAAGCCTGCGATCATTCTGAGCACCGTCGTCTTGCCGCAGCCGGAAGGGCCGAGAAGCGCCAGGAATCCTCCATCGCGCACGTCGAGTGAAAGCGCGGTCACTGCCGGTTTTCCGGTGCCGAAATCCTTGGCTACATGATTGAGGATCAGCTTCGCCACGGCACCACGCCCTTGGGAAGCTGCTTTGCCAGCAATTCCAGAAGCAGCATCATGACGACGACCATGACGACGACAAGCACGGAAAGCGCCGACGCCAGATCCGAGCTGCCGCTGTCATCGAGATTGTAGATTGCCACGCCGAGCGTCTGCGTACCTGCGGACCAGAGCAGCGCTGAAATTGTCAACTCGTTACAGGCAATCAGGAAGACGAGAATGACGGAAGCACCGGCTGCCGGGGCAATCAGCGGCACGATGACATCCCTCAGCCGCCGGAAGAAGCCTGCGCCGGAAAGCCGTGCTGCCTCCTCCAGCGCCGGATCGAGCTGGTGGAACGCGCTGACGACCGGCTTCAGGCTGACGGCAAAGAAGCTCGAGAGATAGGCGATCAGGATGATCCAGATGGTGCCGTAAAGCGTGACGTTGAGAACAGGCACCGGTGCGGCAAAGACGAGGATGAAGCACACCGCGATGACGATGCCCGGCAGCGAATAGGGTATTTCGATCAGACTTGAGACGATGCGCGCAATCGCATCCTTGCGCCGCGTCAGGGCATAGGCCGCCAGAAAAGTCACCAGCAGGAGACACACCGCCGTTCCGGCCGCGAGCGAGAGCGAATTGACAAAGGCCGTCCGCGTCACCGCCTGGCGGAAGAGAATTTCATGAAAGGCGCTGAGGGACATGGTCTTGAAGGTCAGCGGCACGCCATATGCCGGCACCAATGCTCCGGCAAGCAGCGCGAAGAACGGTGCTGCCAGCATGAAGAACAAGATGATCCAAAGCAGCGGCGCGAACAGATACTTCCATCTGCCGAGACCGAAGGCCGCTGTCGCGCCCGAAAGGCCAAGCACACGATAGTCCCGGCCGCGCAAGGCCCGATCCTGGATCGCAAGCCCGGCCACCGAAATGATCGCGATGATTGCCGACAGCAGCGCCACATCGCCGAACGTACGGCTGGTGAAGGCCGAGAATTTCGAGAAGATCAGCGTCGGCAAGGTATATATCGAGGCGGGAATGCCGAGGATCGCCGGAATGCCGAAATTGCCGGTGCAGGAGACGAATGAGATCGCCGCACCCGCGATGACACCGGGCAGCGACAGCGGCAGGATAATATCGCGAAACACACGAAAGCTGGACGCGCCCGAAAGCCGCGCAGCCTCCACGCCGTCGCGCGGCAGCGCCATCAGCCCGGCCCTCAAAGCCAGATAGACGAGCGGCGCATGCTGCACGCCGTAGAGCAGCGCAATCCCGCTGACAGAATAAAGCGGCTGCGGGGAGCCTAGCGGTGGCGCGATGTGCAATGCTTTGAGAAGCGGGCTCGACGGGCCGGACATCTGCACCCAGGCCAGCGCCGTCACCTGCGGCGGGATCATCATCGGCAGCACGAAGAGGAAGCTCAAAAGCCCCTTGCCGCGAATATCCGTCAGCGTCAGCAGGAAGGCGAAGGCGCAGCCGATGACGAGCGAAAACGCCGTGCCGAGAACGGCGGTAACGATTGTGTAATAGGTGGCCGACCAGAGGGCCGGATCGGCAAGCACGGCAGCCACGCCACCATTCGCCAACGCGGCAATGCCTGCAACGGCGAGCCGCGCCAGCGGCAGCACGCTGAGAACCAGAACCATAAGAATGACAAAGGGAAACAGCCAGGCCGGCTGGCTGCTTCCCGCACGAATATATCCCTGCATCGGCTATCCGGTTGTGATCAGTTCGATCCGTAGATGCCCGAGAAGGTCTTCAGATCCTGATCGGTATTCTTCAGCGCTTCGCCAGCCTTGATCGGTAGCACCTTGATGCTGTCGCGTGCCGGAAAACCTTCCGGTTGCTTCATGCCGTTACGGGCCGGAATATAGCCGAGCTTCACGAAGGCTTCCTGACCCTTTTCAGACAGCACGTAGTCGACGAATTTCTTCGCCGCGTCGGCGTTCTTGGTGCTCGCCAGAATGCCGACGGGCTCGGTCACGGCCGAAACGCCCTCTTGCGGGAAGACGAACTCGACCGGTGCGCCCTTTGCCTTCTCGCGGATCGGCATATAATCGACGACCATGCCGTAAGCCTTCTCGCCGGAAGCAACGGACTTCAGGACCGCGCCGTTGCCGCCGGCAGCTATGGCGCCGTTTGCGGCAAGCGCCTTGTAGTAGTCCCAACCGAGGCCATCGACTGCAGCCAGCGTCTGGGCATGGATGAGAGCCGCACCGGAGGTCAGCGGGCTCGGCATAGCAACGAGGCCCTTGGCGTCCGGCTTTGTCAGATCCTTCCAGCTCGCCGGCTTCATCGGAGCCGAGGTATTATATATGATGCCGGTGGTGATGAGCTTGGTGGAATAATAGTATCCCTCGGCATCGTAGAGCGCGGCGTCGTAGTTTGCCGCTTCCGGCGACTTGTAGGCGAGCAGCTTACCGGCTTCCTTGAGGCGCTCTAGCGTCACCGTGTCGGCAATCAAGAGCACGTCGGCGACCGGATTGCCGGCTTCGATCTCGGCCTGGAGCTTCGCCATGATCTTCGGCGTGCCGTCGCGCACCCAATCGACCTTGACGTCCGGATTGGCGGCCATGAAGCCATCGACCGTCGCCTGCGCGTCTTCGTTCGGCTGGCTGGTGTAGAGCACGAGATCGGCGGCCTCGGCCGAAACGGAAATGAGACCGGCAGCCAGCAGTGCGGTAAAGATGGACAGCTTCTTCATGGCAATTCCCTCATGATGAACATGAGCGTTCCATAGAGAGGGCGAATAACATGATTGTGACAGTCGGCTAAAGATCGCCGCGAATACCGGCGCGAGCCGCACTTGACCGTAACGGCACCCCGCTATCTTCTACCCCGCGTTTCGATTTTTGATTTTTGAAGTTGGGAGATGAGCAATGGAATATCGTCTGCTTGGCCGCTCGGGCCTCAAGATTTCGACCATGACGATGGGCACGATGACTTTCGGCGGCAAGGGCTGGGCGAAGATGGTGGGCGATCTCGGCATTGCCGAAGCCCGCCGCCTCGTCGACATATGCCTCGATGCAGGCGTCAATCTGATCGATACCGCCGATGTCTATTCGGCCGGTGTTTCGGAGGAAATTCTTGGCGACGTCCTTGGCGGCAAGCGCAAGAACGGCGTGCTGATCGCCACGAAGGCGCGCTTCCCGATGGGCGACGGCCCGAACGACGCCGGCTCGTCGCGCCAGCACTTGATCGCAGCCTGCGAGGCAAGTCTCAGGCGCATGAAGACCGATGTCATCGATCTTTACCAGCTCCATGAATGGGACGGCCAGACGCCGCTCGAAGAAACGATGGAGGCGCTCGATACGCTCGTGCGCCAGGGCAAGGTCCGTTATGTTGGCTGCTCGAACTTTTCCGGCTGGCACATCATGAAAGCACTCGGCGTCAGCGAAAGGGAAAGGCGCCAACGCTTCGTCAGCCAGCAGATCCATTATACGCTCGAAGCCCGCGACGCCGAATACGAGCTGCTGCCGATCAGCGTCGATCAAGGTCTCGGGGTTCTCGTCTGGAGCCCGCTTGCGGGCGGCCTCCTCTCCGGCAAGCATCGCCGGAACCAGCAAACGCCGGAGGGCACGCGCCAGTTCGCCGGATGGGACGAGCCGCCGATCCGCGACGAAAACCGTCTCTGGAATATCGTCGAAACGCTTGTCTCGATCGCCGAGAGCCGCGGCGTATCGGCCGCACAGGTGGCGCTTGCCTGGCTGATCGGCCGCAGGGCCGTGACCTCCGTTATCATTGGCGGGCGCACCGACGCGCAGTTCAAGGATAACCTCGCGGCCGCTGAACTGAAGCTGACGGAGGAGGAGCGCAAACGCCTCGACGACGTCAGCCTGCCGCCGCTGATGTATCCTTACTGGCACCAGCTCAATACGGCGAGCGATCGCCTCAGCGAGGCGGACATGGAACTGTTCGCCCCGCACCGCAAGAAATAGGCTTCGAAGGGATCGGCGGCGTTCAGCCGCCGATTTCCTTGGCGATCAGCTTGCCGAGACGACCGATGCCTTCCTGGATCATGACGTCGTTGGCGCATGAGAAGCTGACGCGGATCGTGTTCTCGCCTGAGCCATCGGCAAAGAAGGCCCTGCCGGGAACGAAGGCGACCTTGGCGGTCTCGATCGATTTTGCAAGCAACGCCGCGCCATCCATGCCCTTCGGGAGCGTAATCCAGATGAACATGCCGCCTTCCGGTTTCGTCCAGGTGATACCGGCCGGCATATGCTTGGCAAGCGCAGCCAGCATCGCGTCGCGGCGATGGCTATAGGCGGCCTTGATCTTTGCAACCTGCGCATCGAAGCCGCGCTCGGCGACCTGGGTAATTGCCATCTGGTTGATCGTCGAGGAATGCAGGTCGGCCGCCTGCTTCATCAGCACCAGCTTACGGATGACCGGCGCGTTGGCGACGACGAAGCCGACGCGAAGACCGGGCGCCAGCGTCTTCGAGAAGCTGCCGCAATAGATCGTGCGGGTGTTGTCGATATGCCCCTTCTTGGCGATCTCCAGCGCCAGGATCGGCGGGACCGGCTCGCCGTCATAACGCAGCGACTGGTAGGCGGCATCTTCGATAACCGCGATATCGAGTTCTTCCGCAAGCTCGAGTACCTTTTCACGGCCCACGCGATCGACGGTCTCGCCGGTGGGGTTCGAAAAGTCGGCGGAGAGATAGGCGAACTTCACCTTGCCGCCATTCCGGGCAGCCGCCGCGCGGTAAGAATCCGGCGTGCGGTTTCCATTCGGCGTCAGCTGGTCGTAGGACGGCTCGTACGCGTTGAAGGCCTGCAGCGCGCCGAGATAGGTCGGCCAGGTAACGAGCGCCGTATCCTTCGGCGAGAGGAAAAGCTTGCCGAGATAATCGAGCCCCTGCTGCGAGCCGGAGACGATGAAGACGTTGTCGAGTTCGCAGGGGATATCGAGCGCCGCCATCTGTTTCACCAGCCATTCGCGCAGAGGCTTGTAACCTTCGCTCACCGAATACTGCAGCGCCGAGCCGACAGCCGCGCTATTGAAAATATCAGCATAGGCCGCCTGGAATTCCTTGCCGGGAAACAGCGCCGGATCCGGAATACCGCCGGCAAACGAAATGATGTCCGGCTGGTCGAGAAGCTTCAGAAGCTCGCGGATTTCCGATGCACGCATGCGCGACGAACGCGTCGCAAACATATTCTCCCAATTCAACATGGGCGTTTCCTCATATTTTCTATAGCCGCCACCAGACCACGCAGCCGCATTTATGTCAACAATACTGACCTATTTTCTTGTCATGGTGACAAGTTTCAGGTCTTGTATTCGAAAGCGGCAGGGACAGGAATAGCGGGATGATGGAAATCGAATGGCTCTTGACCGATCCGCGCAGTATTCTTACCTTGTTGAGATCGATACCACAGAGGTAAGAATGGCCACTGCAACGTTGTCCACGAAATTTCAGATTTCCATTCCCAAGGAAGTGCGCGACCAGCAGCACTGGACGGCGGGCCAGGAGTTCGTCTTTATCCCGAAAGGTAAAGGTGTATTGCTGATGCCCGTCCCGGGATTGAACGATCTGCGCGGGCTTGCAGAAGGCGCAAACCTCGAGAATTATCGCGACAGGAACGACCGCTTTTGATGCGGGTCGTCGATAGCTCCGCGTGGGTCGAATGGCTGGTCCGGGGTCAGGCCGCCGAACGCATTCAAGGCGAAATACCCGAGCGAACTCAATGCATCGTTCCCACCATCGTGCAGCTCGAGCTTGCAAAATGGCTGGAGCGGGAACGCGGCGAAGAGGCCGTCGACAGTTTCTTCGCTTACACGGCCACATGCGTCGTCGTACCGCTCGACACGGTACTTGCCCGCAGGGCTGCAGAGATTTCGGCTGCTCATAAGCTGGCTATGGCCGACGCGATCATCTATGCGACTGCAGAACAGCATGATGCCGATATTTTGACGCTGGACGCTCACTTCAAAGATTTGGATCGCATCATTTATTTCGAGAAGAACGGATGACCTCTTCATTCTACGACGAAAATGCCGAGATCTACGCCTCGCGAAACCGCAAACTGCCGGCGGCGCGGCTCGATGTGTTTCTCTCCGCCCTACCCTCCGGAGCTGCAATTCTCGAACTCGGTTGCGGCGGCGGACAGGACAGCGCCTACATGCTTTCGAAAGGCTTCGACGTGACGCCGACGGATGGCTCGGCGGAACTGGCCAAGCAAGCTGAAAAACTGATTGGCAAGCCCGTGCAGGTGATGCGTTTCGAAGAACTGCAGTCCGAGAACGAATTCGATGGCATCTGGGCCGAAGCCAGCCTGCTGCATGTGCCGCGCGCGGACTTGCCCGGCGTGCTCGCGCGTATCCGCCGGGCGCTGAAGGATGGCGGCGCACTCCACGCGAGCTTCAAGGCGGGAACGGCAGAGGGCCACGATGGCTTAGGCCGGTATTACAACTACCTTTCCGCGGCCTGGCTTTCGGAATTGCTGACGGCCGGCGGCTGGCGGCACATCACCATCGGTGAAACAGATGGTAGCGGCTACGACAACAAGCCAACGCGCTGGCTTCACCTCCAAGCACAAAAATGAAAAGGCTGGAGCATTCGCCGCGGCCTTGGCCCCGTGATTGACGCCGCTTGATTGGCTGCATTTCGTCGGGCGTGATCCCGTCCGCCTCGCCGGCGTAGCCCCGCGGGCGGCAGATCCGCCGACGCTCAGGCCGGCGTGACGGAGCGCACGGTGCCGCTATTGTCGACCACGCATGTAAATTTCCGGCCGCTTGCGTCGAGGTCGACACCATAGGTCGCCGCATCGATCTGACGCGAACCCATCGGCAGGATCTTTGTACTCTCTGTGCCGGCGCTCTTCGCCACCGCGTTGGCGCAAATCAGTTGCAGATCGGCCGGCGCCGTCTGCAGGCTGGTTCGCGACATCTCCGTCGGTGGCGGCGCCGACGACTGGCAGGCGCCAAGAAGTGCGGCCGCAACCGAAATGAATGCCATCGTCCAGTTCAAACGCCCGTTCATAGGTATCCCCGACACGTCCGCCTCCGTTCCTTTTGTTGGCAGCGCACTCCCAAAGACAGCGCTCTCACCGGCCTTGCCACCGCAGTCCTTCAGATGCCCTTGTAAAGCGCCGCTCCTTGCATCAAGACGATGACCTTCGCACCAACCGAGACCCGGGAGTAAAGGTCGACAACGTCGTCGTTGTTCAGCCGGATGCAGCCGGACGAAACGTCGAGCCCGATCGTCCACGGTTCAACAGTTCCGTGAATGCGGTAGATCGTGTCGCTGTCGCCTTCGTAGAGATACATCGCTCGCGGGCCGAGCGGGTTGTCCGGGCGCCCTCCCGGCATTCCGGCGGCCCATTTCGCCGCGTTAGGGTCGCGCGCCACCATCTCCGGCGGCGGCGTCCACGTCGGGTTTTCTGCCATCCGTCCAACGCGGACCATACCGGCCCAACCGAACCCCTCGCGCCCGACGCCGATGCCGTAGCGGATTGCCTGGCCTCCGGGCTGCACGAGATAGAGAAAGTGCTGGTTGCCGTCGATGATGATCGTGCCCGGCTCCTCGGCCGTGCGGAACGTTACAAGCTGCCTGCGGAACGCCTCCGGAGGCTGCTTGTTGCGCGCATAGTATTGCCGCGCCTTCTTCTTGTCGAAGTCGACCCATTTGTGCGTCTTCGAATCATAGATCTGCGTCTGTGCGAGAACAACGAGCGGTCCCAGGCACACGGCGGCAGCAAGAAAGAAGGCGCCGATTCTGCGAGGCCGCGCGACGACGGTTTGGCGGCGATCGAAGCACTTCGTCATTGCTTAGCCCACCCGTCGATTCGTATTGCATTGGCTTCGACCCATTTGGTCGCGTAGTCGATCGGCGACTGGCGCTCCACCTCGAGCGCGTAGCTCATCTTCGTCACCTCTTCCTGCGAGAAATCCACGTGATCGAGAAACCTGGCGATATCGGGGTGTTTCTTGCCGAAGGCGGTGGCGTAGGCGATCCGGAACTCGGTGGCGTCCCAGGCCGTCGTCGCGTTCGACTTGCTGATCCACAATGGATCGCGGGCCGGCACGATCTTCCACTTGGCATCGTCGTGCGGCGGCTCCTTGAGACGGACGAGCGTGTGGAGTTCGAAGACGTGGTGTGGCGCATAGCAGTAAAATACCATCGGCCGACCTGTCGCCACTGCCGCATCCACCGCCGCCATGGCCACATCCTCCTCCACTTCGACCAGCGTCAGGTTCGCCCCATAGCCATAGCTGTTGGCCCGCACGCGCTCGATCCCGGTCGACAGCCAGGTGGGCGCGCCGATCCACATCTCGCCAAGCCCATCGTCATCCGTATCGAGGATCTTCGTCTTGGCCGCATCGGCCAAGTCGCTGACCGACTTTATGGTCTTTGCCGCATCGGGCGTCGCACAGAGGCCTTGCCATGCAGCCACGCCGCGCGGCGACAGGGTCACGGTGCTCCTTTCCGTCACGTATTTCTTGATGAGCTCGTCGAAATTCGGGCGCCACACCTCGGGCTGAATATCGACCTTGCCGCCATCGAGCCCGACGAAAGCATTGAGCGTGCCGAGCGGCTGAATTTCTGCTTCGAGACCGAACTTCTTGGCGATCCCGACCTTCAGGATATTGGCGGCCGCTTGCCCCGACGGCCAGTTCGGCATGGCGATCACCAGATCTGTCGCGCCGGCTGGCAGGACCGCCGCGAGCGCGAATGCCAGCGCCATGGAGCAAATGCGCAGTTTTGTCTTCACAGTCCCCTCCGAGCAGATTGACCTGACCGATCCGAATGACATGCGAATGCGAGATGCCTGCGAGTGGATGGCCGAAGCCGACACCACCAATCAATTGCGACGCGATATCAAGACCGCGTCTCAGCATTTTTCAATTGCTTCTGTTTTTTAAGCCCAATTCAGCGCGCTGTGCCCGCTCAGTTTCCACCATCGAGAGCAAGATGCCCAGCTTCTTGGCCCCCGTCAACTTGCCGTTGACGGTTTTTTATCTTGGGATGCCGGAGATTGCCGGCACCTTGCTCCAAAAATAAGGGCCGGAGCGTTCCGCCCGGCCCCTTCTAATCCAGCAGTCAAGACGCGCTTAGTTGACGCTCTTGTCGACCAGCTTGTTCTTGCCGATCCACGGCATCATGCCGCGCAGCTTGGCGCCGACTTCTTCGATCTGGTGCGAGTCGTTGACGCGGCGGATACCCTTGAAGCGCGAGCCGCCGGCGCGGTATTCCTGCATCCACTCGGAGGTGAACTTTCCGGTCTGGATGTCCTTCAAGACGCGCTTCATCTCGGCCTTGGTTTCTTCGGTGATGATGCGCGGACCGGTAACGTACTCGCCCCACTCGGCTGTGTTGGAGATCGAGTAGTTCATGTTGGCGATGCCGCCTTCATAGATCAGATCGACGATCAGCTTCACTTCGTGCAGGCACTCGAAATAGGCCATTTCCGGCGCGTAACCGGCTTCGACCAGCGTTTCGAAACCAGCGCGGATGAGCTCGACGAGACCGCCGCAGAGGACAACCTGCTCGCCGAAAAGGTCGGTTTCGCATTCTTCGCGGAAGTTGGTTTCGATGATGCCCGAACGGCCGCCACCAACGCCGCAGGCGTAAGAGAGAGCGAGTTCAAGTGCATTGCCGGACGCGTTCTGGTGAACGGCAACGAGGCAGGGAACACCGCCGCCCTTCTGGTATTCGCCGCGAACCGTGTGGCCCGGGCCCTTCGGCGCGATCATGACGACGTCGACCGAAGCCTTCGGCTCGATGAGGCCGAAGTGGACGTTGAGGCCGTGCGCGAAAGCGATCGCGGCGCCGTCGCGAATGTTGGCAGCAATTTCCGCCTTGTAGATGTCGGCCTGCAGTTCGTCAGGCGTCGCCATCATCATCAGGTCGGCCCATTTGGCGGCTTCGGCAACGGTCATGACCTTGAAGCCGTCGGCTTCAGCCTTCTTGACGGTCGGCGAACCGGCCTTGAGCGCGATGACGACGTTGCCGGCGCCGCTGTCCTTCAGGTTCAGCGCATGGGCGCGGCCCTGCGAGCCGTAGCCGATGACGGCGACTTTCTTGGACTTGATGAGGTTGAGATCGGCATCACGATCGTAATAGACGCGCATTTGAAGTTCCTTCCCTTTGCTTGTCGTGTTGATGGTAGAACAGCGGAAATCAGCTCAGCGCCGGCATTTCCGCCAAAACCTTGTCCGTGCCGTAAAGCCGGAGGAAGGCGGTGACCGCCCTCTCCGCCTGGCGTGCGGTATCCTTGAGGCCTGGCTCGCCGAGCAGCATGCGCACATGCAGATCGGAAACAATCAGGCCGTAAAGCGTGTGATAGGCCTCGTCGGCATCATAAAAGCGCAGCAGCCCGGCCCGCTTCCCCGCATCGATCAGCGCCATGGCGCGGCGGTCGATCTGGCGGCGGCCGCGCTCCAGAAGCAGCTTGCCGAGCTTCGAGCCGTCGCGATGCGACTGGCCGATCGCCAGCCTGTTCAAGGCCAGCGAGACATCGCCGGCCAGAACCTCCAGCAGGTCGCGTGCGAAGAGGACGACATGGTCATGCAGGCTTGCCGCCGTCAGCCGCTCGCCATTGCGCTCGAAGGTGCGCACCTTGCTTGCCTGGTAGGCGATCATCGCAGACAGCAGGCCATCGCGGTCGCCGAACCACTTGTAGAGGCTTTCCTTGGAGCAGTTGGCCGCGCGCGCGACGCCGGAGGTCGTCAGCGCCTTCTCCCCGCCATCGACAAGAAGCTGCAGCGCCTGCTCCAGAACGGCGTTCTGACGCGGCGAAAATTCGCTGGGCTCCAAGGTTTCGACAGACACGATATGCGCTCCCAAATACGTACCGTACGGTACGGTTCGTGGGTGCTTATCGCGCAGACGCCATCCCCCGTCAAGAGGGGTCACGACAGGCGAAGCACAAATTTTCTGCAGCCGGCCGCTTTATTCGGCAGCGGTCGCCAAGAGCTCTGCATCGACGTCGCGCGCAGGCGAGATGCCGTAAAGACGGCTGTATTCCCGGCTGAATTGCGACGGGCTCTGATATCCGACGCGATGCCCGGCCATTCCAGCATCCAGCCGCTCGACCATCATCAGGCGACGCGCCTCGTGCAGGCGGAGCTGTTTTTGGAACTGCACCGGCGTCAGTGCGGTGACGGATTTGAAATGATGATGGAACGAAGAGACACTCATGCCGACATGATCGGCGAGCGTTTCGATCCTCAGGGGTCGCGCATAGTTTTCCCTGAGCCACGCAACAGCGCGGGCAATCCTGTTGCTCTGGCTTTCTGATAGGACAATGCTCAGGAGGCGCGGGCCGTCAGGCCCAGTCAGAACGCGATAGAGGATCTCCTGCTCGATCAGGGGCGCCATGGCGGCGATATCATTTGGACGGTCAAGCAGGCGCACGAGCCGCACGGCGGCATCCAGCAATTCCGGTGGCGCAGCGTTGACGACCATGCCGCGCAGCCCGCCGGTATTCGCCTCCGGGCGCGGGATGTCGACACGGTGCAGAAGCGCAGCAACCCGCTCGGCATCGATCGCCATTGCAAAGCATAGATGGGGCGCCTCCGGGTTTGCTTCCGTCACACGCCACGACACCGGAAGGTCAAGTGACGTCAGGAGATAGTCACCGGTGCCGTAGTTCAGCGTTTCCGTCCCGAGCCTGACGCTCTTTGCGCCCTGCAGCACCATAGCGACGCAGGGGCGGTAGGCCGAGTGGAAAGGTCCCGCCGGCTGGGAACGACGGCTCAGGAACAGGTTGCCGATTGCCGTCGCGAACTCGCCCTCCCCGGACGTATGGCGCGCCGCAATGGAAGCGATTTCCTGATATGGGTGGAAGGGCAGTGTCATTGAGTCACTCGTTCTGAGAGGCGCAGTTCATTTTATCTAAGCTTCATGGCAGCATCCCACAAACCCGAAGTCGCATTATGCGGTCTCAGGAAGCAAAGGAGTAGAAAACGATGCGTTTCATCAATCCTATTCCTTTCGTTCGCGACATAAATCGCTCGAAGGAATTCTACAACAAGCTGCTTGGTCTAAAAATTATAGAGGACGCCGGAAATTTTGTCCTTTTCGAATCCGGCTTTGCAATTCATGAGGGACGATCGCTTGAACAAACGGTCTGGCGCCAGACGCGTGACGCCGCCGAATCCTATGGGCGAAGAAACTGGATTTTGTATTTCGAACACGGCGATGTTGATGCCGCCTTTGAAAAGATCGCGCCGCAGGTGGAGTTGATCCACCCCGTAGAAAAACAAGCGTGGGGCCAGCGGGTCTTCCGTTTTTACGATCCGGATGGGCACGCAATAGAAATTGGCGAACCACAGAGTTGAAGATCGACATTTGACATGTCCCGACAATCTGCGTGGGAACGTTTTTCACGCGTGGATGTCCGCAAATCATCACCCTGGAGCATGGCGCAGCACACCTGAACGACAGCGCCCGGCCTGCAACTGCCGCCAATAGCCTTGCTACCAGACAGCGCGGATTTGCAGGATCGTGCAAAAAGCTCGCAGGATCTTTCTAGCACTTCTTTGCAGTTTCGATGCATAGTTCGGCCGTCCAATTCTCACATCAAAGGAAGTTTCAGATGGCTATTGCAAAAGGCTATGCCGCGACCGATGCGTCGGAACCGCTGACGCCCTTCACCTTCGAGCGCCGCGAGCCGAATGACGACGATGTCGTTATCTCGGTTCAGTATTGCGGCGTCTGCCATTCGGATATCCACCAAGCCCGCAACGAATGGGGCAATTCGCGTTACCCGATGGTCCCGGGCCATGAAGTTGCCGGCGTGGTGTCCGCTGTCGGCTCAAAGGTCACGAAGTTCAAGGTCGGCGATCGCGTCGGCGTTGGCTGCTTCGTCAATTCCTGCATCGGCTGCGCTACACGCGACCTCGACTACGAACATTTCCTGCCAGGTCTCACCCAGACCTACAACGACGTCGAAGCAGGCGGCGAAACGCCAACCTATGGCGGTTATTCCGACTCGATCGTCGTCAAGGAAGGCTATGTCCTCTCCTTCCCGGACAACATCCCACTCGACTCTGGCGCGCCGCTGCTTTGCGCCGGCATCACGCTCTATTCGCCGCTGCGTCACTGGAAGGCCGGTCCCGGCAAGAAGGTCGCAATCGTCGGCATGGGTGGGCTCGGCCACATGGGCGTCAAGCTCGGCGCCGCCATGGGTGCCGATATCACCGTGCTCAGCCAGACGTTGTCAAAGAAGGAAGACGGCCTGCGGCTCGGCGCCAAGGAATATTACGCCACGAGCGATGCCGAGACCTTCACCAAGCTCGCCGGCACGTTCGACCTGATCATCAACACGGTCGGCACGGCGATCGACTGGAACGCCTACCTCAACCTTCTGAAGTTCGATGGCTCCATGGTGCTTGTCGGTGTTCCGGAACATGCCGTACCTGTCCACGCCTTCTCCGTCATCGCCGGCCGCAAGAGCCTTTCCGGCTCGATGATCGGCTCGATCAAGGAAACGCAGGAAATGCTCGACTTCTGCGGCGAGCACAACATCGTCTCCGAAATCGAGAAGATTGCGATCCAGGACATCAACGAAGCTTACGAACGTGTCATCAAAAGCGATGTGCGCTATCGCTTCGTCATCGACATCGCCTCGCTGGCGGCCTGACAACACGCAGGCGGCTCACCGAGCCGCCTGCCTATTTCTCGTCCCGCATGGTTTCCCTCTGAGTGATCAGCCGCGCGCTGTGCTGGCCGCTGAGATAGATCCAGAGCCAGCTCCAGGCGACGGCAAAGCGCGAGCGCGTGCCGATCAGGAAGTAGATGTGGGCGATGCCCCATATCCACCAAGCGATCCACCCTTTGAGCTTGATCCTGCCGAAATCGATGATCGCGGCACTTTGGCCGATCGTCGCAAGGCTACCCTGATGCCAGTAGCGAAAAGGCCCCGGCGCAGGCTTGCTCTGCAGCCGCGCGCGGATGACCTTCGCAACGTAAGCGCCCTGTTGCTTGGCGGCAGGCGCGATCCCGGGCACCGGCTTGCCGTTTTCCCGAACGACGGACGCCGTATCGCCGATGACGAAGACGTCCGGCAATCCCGGCGCGCTCAGGTCCTTTTCGACGATAGCCCGGCCTGCCCGGTCGGCTGGTATATCCAGCCATTTCGCCGCCGGCGACGCCTCCACGCCCGCCGCCCAAACAATCGTCCTGCTCGGGATGAATTTCTCGCCGACCTTTACGCCGTCTGCGGTGCAGTCCGTCACGAATTCGCCGAGATGAACCTCGACGCCGAGTTTTTCGAGCGCCTGCTGCGCATAGGCCGAAAGCTCCTCGGCGAAGCTCGCAAGCACCCGCGGCCCCGCTTCGATCAGCACGATTTTCGCATTGCGCGTATCGATGTTGCGGAATTCCCGCGGCAGCGTCTTGCGCGCCAGCTCGGCGATGATGCCTGCAAGCTCGACGCCGGTCGGTCCCGCTCCGACGATCGCGAAGGTCAGAAGTGCATCGCGCGCGACCGGGTCGGTTTCCGTCTCCGCGCGCTCGAAGGCCAGCAGCACGCGCCGGCGGATCGTCGTCGCGTCTTCCAATGTCTTCAGACCAGGAGCAACGGGCGCCCAGTCGTCGCGCCCGAAATAGGCATGCGTTGCGCCGGTGGCCAGAACGAGCGTGTCATAACCTAACGTCATTCCGCCGCGTAATGCCACTTGCTTTGCCGAGGTGTCGACGCCGGTGACTTCACCGAGCAGCGTCGTGACGTCGGGCCGATCGCTGTAGAGATGGCGGATAGGCCACGCAATCTCCGAGGTGGACAGGATCGTCGTCGCGACCTGATAGAGCAGCGGCTGGAAGAGATGGTGGTTGCGGCGATCGACCAGTGTGATCTTCGCCCCCGCGCCCTTGAGCCCGTTGACGAACTGCAGCCCGCCAAAACCGCCGCCGACAACGACGACACGATGATCGCTCATGACATAGCCCTCTTCGCCATTTCGCTGTCGCAAATGTCACGCTTTACGGGCAGGTTTCAACTGCCGGTTCGGCATGGCTGCCCTGCAGTCTCAGTCGGCATAGCTGACCGGGATCGCTGTGCCGCCTTTCAGCAGTTCCATGGAGATCGACGCCGCGACCTCGAACAGCTCGATCTTGCGGACGATCTGCTTGTAGATGACGTCATAATGCTCGACGCGCGGCAGCACGATCTTCAGGATGTAATCCTGATTGCCCGTCAGCCGATGGGCTTCGACGATTTCCGGAATGCCGCTGATAGCCTTGCGGAACGTCTCGATCCATTCATCGGAATGGTGCGCCGTCTTGATCAGCGCAAAGACCGTGGTCGGCACGCCCATCTTTTCGCGGTCGAGCACGACGACGCGCCGGGCGATGTGGCCGCTTTCCTCGAGGCGCTGGATACGACGCGAACAGGCCGATACCGAAAGCGCGACACGCTCGGCAAGATCGCTGACGGAAATGCCGGCCTCCGCCTGGAGAAGATCGAGAATCTTTTTGTCACGATCATCAAGCATTGCCATCTTTCATATTGGCGCCGATTTTTTGCACGATACAGAGAAAATGGGCAAATTCCTAGATCAAGGCTGCAAAGTCGGTCAAAGAATGCAAAGATTCGGCGCGAAGACTGATGCATGCTTTGCGCAGATAGAAATCTGAACAGCGGGAGCGCGAAAATGCAGACAATCGGCTTGATCGGCGGCATGAGCTTTGAAAGCTCTGTGGTCTATTATCGTCTGGCGAACGAGATGGTGCGCGAACGCCTGGGCGGCCTCGCATCTGCCGAACTCGTCATGCACTCCGTCAATTTCGAAGAGATCGTCGCCATGCAGAAGGCCGGCGACTGGAACGCCGCTGCCGCGCGCCTCGGCGATGTCGCGCTTCGCCTGCAGGCCGCCGGTGCCAGTTGCATCCTGATCTGCACCAACACCATGCACCTGATCGCCGATCAGGTCGCATCCCGGCTCTCTGTTCCGCTGATCCATATCATCGACGAGACGGCGAAGTCGCTGAAGGCTGCCGGGCGCAAACGTCCGCTGCTGCTCGCAACGCGCTACACGATGGAGCATGGCTTTTACGCGGATCGCATGAAAAGCCTGGGCGTCGACGTGAGGGTTCCGGACGCAGACGACCGCACCATTATTCATGACATCATCTTCAACGAGCTTTGCGCCGGAAAAGTGCTCGACAGTTCTCAGGCAAAGCTGATGGAGATCATCGAACGCGAACGCGCAAATGGCGCGGACAGCATCATCCTCGGCTGCACCGAGATCTGCCTCATTCTCGATCCAAACAGGCTGCCCCTGCCCGGCTTCGACACCACGGCGATCCACGCGAAGGCCGCTGTCGACTTTTCGATCGGTGAAGTGCGGAGCGAGAAAACAGAAGCGGCGTAACATGCAGTTTACTTGACTCAGTCAACTAAATACAGGACAAAATCTCCTAATAGGAGGTTTTGTCCATGTATGACTCTGCTCTCATCGACGCTGCCCGCGACTTCAACCGCTTCTACACCAACTTCCTCGGCGTGCTGAACAAGGCCTACCTCGACACGCCCTTCACCCTGACGGATGCACGGGTGCTTTTCGAGATCGGCTCGCATGACGGCATCAGCGCCGTCACGCTGGTGCGCGATCTGCATCTGGACCCCGCTTACCTCAGCCGCATTCTGAAGCGCTTCCGCAGCGAGGGGCTGATCGAGACGAAGGCCGATCCTGCCGACCTGCGCAGCCAGACCATCAGTGTCACCAGCAAGGGATACGAGCAATTCCGGGAACTCGGCCACCGCGCGAATGCGCAGATTATTGAGCGTTTCGAGGCGCTTGCCCTTGGCGAGCGGCAAAGCGTCGTCAGCGCCATGCAGACTATCCGCTCGCTGCTCGACCCAAACCTAAAGCCGAACCCACCGATCATCCGCGCACACCGGCCGGGCGATATCGGCTGGATCGTCCAGAGCCAGGGCAAGGCCTATGCCGAGAAATATGGCTGGGACATGCGCTTCGAGGGCCTCGTCGCCGAGGTCGCCGGCAAGTTTCTGGCGAACTTCGACCCGGCGATGGAATATTGCTGGATCGCCGAGCGCAATGGAATCAACATCGGCTCGATCCTCGTCACGAACGGTGGCGACGGCATTGCCAAGCTCCGCCTCCTCTATGTCGACAAAGCGGCACGCGGCTTGGGACTTGGCAGAATGCTGGTCGACGAGTGCATCCGCTTCGCAAAAGCAAAAGGTTACCGGCAGATATCGCTCTGGACGAACGACGTCCTGCACGCCGCACGCGGGATCTACGTGAAGGCCGGATTCAGACTTGTCTCCGAGAAGAGACACCGCATGTTTGGCCCGGAGGAAACCGGCCAGACCTGGGTTCTCGAGCTCTGATTTCGCCGTCGCAAAAGTTTCGCTTGATTTGGAAACGATCATTTTCTAATTAGGTGAGCCATGACCACAGCGATCCTCGACGACAAAAGCCGACCCCGCGGCAGGCCGCGTGAATTCGACATGGATGCAGCACTCGACAAGGCGCTCTGCGTCTTTTCCGAACGCGGCTATCATGCGGCTTCCATCAGCGAATTGACCGACGCGATGGAGTTGACCTCCGGCAGCGTCTACAAGGCCTTCAAGGACAAGCGCGGCATCTTTCTGGCTGCCTTTAACCGGTACCGCGCCGTGCGCCGCGGCCTGCTTGATGAGCGCCTGGACAAGGCAGAGAGCGGGCGCGACAAGATTTACGAGCTCATGCGTTTCTACGCCGCGTCATCGCACGGCGACATCGGCCGCCGCGGCTGCCTCGTCGTCGGCAGCGCCAACGAGCTTGCGATCTTCGACGGGGGAAGCGGCAGAGCGCGTCGCCGCCGCCTTCGCGGCCAACGAAGCGTTGCTGCTGGACCTCATCCGTCTCGGCCAGTCCGACGGCTCTATCCCGGAAACGCTCGATGCGGCCACCACGGCTCGCGCCCTGCTCTGCCTCACGAAAGGCATGCGCGTCGCCGGCAAGACCGGCCGCCGCGAGGAAGACATGACAGCCGTCGCGGACGCCGCGATGAAACTTCTCGCCTGAGACGCTCCGCCCACAAAAAACGGGTGGCGCCGAACGACTTCAAGACCGATCCTCCCAGATCCGCATACCGGAGTTTTTCATGAGCATTTCAACTGCAACGAATGAGACCGCCGTGCCCCGGACGATCTCACCTTTGATGACGTTTCTTTTTGCGGCCGCCTGCGGCCTTGTTGCCGCAAATCTCTATTATGGGCAGCCGCTGGCCGGTCCGATCAGCGCCGATCTCGGTTTTACGCCGGCGGCCACCGGCCTGATCGTCACGCTGACACAGATCGGCTACGGCATCGGCCTGCTTCTCATCGTGCCGCTCGGCGATCTGCTCGAAAACCGCCGCCTCGCGCTGATGCTGATCCTGGTGTCGGCCGCCGCACTCATCGGTGCAGCACTTTCCTCAACGCCCGCCCTGTTCCTGCTGGCCTCGCTCTCTATCGGCCTCTCCTCGGTCGCGGTGCAGGTTCTGGTGCCTTTCGCCGTCCATATGGCGCCGGATGCGATGCGCGGTCGCGTCGTCGGCAACGTCATGAGCGGTCTTCTCTGCGGCATCATGCTGGCTCGCCCCTTTGCGAGCTTCGTCGCCGAAGCCTCGTCGTGGCACATGGTCTATTACATCACGGCGGCCGTCATGGTCGGACTGGTCCTCATCCTGCGCGCAAATCTGCCGGTTCGCGTCCCGCATACGAAGCTCGGCTACGGCGCCCTGCTCGCCTCGATGCTCCACCTTGCAGTGACGTCGCGCATCCTGCAGCGCCGCGCGCTCTATCAGGCAGGCATGTTCGGCGCCTTCAGCCTGTTCTGGACGACGACGCCGTTGCTGCTTGCAAGCCCGGCTTTCGGCCTCTCCCAGAACGGCATCGCGCTCTTCGCGCTTGCCGGCGCTTCCGGCGCCATCGCCTCGCCGATTGCTGGACGCCTCGCCGACCGTGGCCTGACGCAGGTTGCCTCGGCCTTTGCTATGCTGCTCGGCATGGCTGCCTTCGTCATCAGCCACTTCGCGGGCGACGGTTCGCTGACCGCGCTCGTCCTGCTGACGGCGGCGGCGATCCTTCTGGATTTCGGCGTGACGACCAATATGGTCTGCGGCCAGCGCTCGATCTACGCGATCAGTGCTGACCATCGCAGCCGCTTGAACGGTCTCTATATGGCGACCTTCTTTGCCGGCGGCGCTCTCGGCTCGGCGCTCGGCGGCTGGGCCTATGCGGCCGGGGGATGGACGATGACAGCCTGGATCGGCTTCTGCTTTCCGGCTTTCGCCTTCCTGCTCTTCCTTACCGAGGGGCGCGGCAAGTAAGCCGCATCTCAGCCTTCAGCGGCATCGAAGCGGGCGCGGGCGCCGCGAACGGCATCATGGTTCGCTTCCGCCCAGTTCAGAAGCAGCGCCAGGGTGGCGTAAAGCGAGCGCCCGAGTTCGGTGACCCGGTATTCGACGCTCGGCGGCTTCGTCGGAAATACCTCGCGCTCGATATAGCCCTCGCGCTGCAGGTCACGCAGCGTCTGCGTCAGCATCCTCTGCGAGATATCCGGTATCTTCCGCCGCAGCTCGCCGAAGCGGTAGGGCCGCGCGGCAAGCGCCTCCAAAAGCAGCGTCGACCACTTGCCGCCGATCTGCTGCATCATGTCCCTGACCGGGCAATTGTTAAAATCGAGACTGCCGAGATCGATCTCCCGGCGGATACCGGGGGCCGGCTTGCTCTTCAGATTGACGACAGCGCTCATAATGGGCTGGTTCCCTTTTGGTAACGTAGAGCGGAAAAACTGCCTTCTTTACAGCGCGAAGTCAATTCCTATTTTAGAGCTGCTCTCTTTTTGAGACTACCATAGAGGAAGACCTATGAGCGAAACGATTCTCGTCACCGGCGCCGCCGGCCAACTTGGCCAGCGCGTCATTCATCACCTGCTCGAAACATACAAGGTTCCGGCCGGAAGCATCGTCGCCGCCACCCGCGATCCGGCGAAACTCGCTTCGCTCGCCGCAAGGGGCGTCGCCACCCGCAAGGCCGACTTCGACGATGCGGCAAGCCTCGAAGCCGCCTTCAAGGGCGTCGATCGGCTGCTCATCATCAGCACCGACGCGCTCGCCGTTCCCGGCCAGCGCCTGACGCAGCACAAGGCCGCCGTGGAGGCTGCCGCCAAGGCGGGCGTGAAGCACATCGCCTATACCTCGATGCCCTCGCCGGACAAGTCGGTCGTCACTTTCGCACCGGATCACCTCGGCACCGAAAACGTCATCAAGGCAGCCGGCATTCCCTACACGATCATCCGTAACGCCTGGTATTTCGACAATTATCTGCACGGCATGCCGCATAACCTGCAGTCCGGCAACTGGTACACGGCAAGCGGCGACGGCAAGATCTCCAATATCTCCCGCGAAGACTGCGCATTGGCGATCGCCGCCGCCCTCGCCTCCGGCACGGGCGAAAGCGCGACCTACACGCTAACGGGCAGCGAAGCGCTGACGGCCGACGAGATCGCCACCGGCATCGCCGCTGCTGTCGGAAAGCCCCTACAGGCCGTCAAAGTCAGCGACGAGCAGCTCGGCCAGGGTATGCGGGGCGCGGGCCTTCCCGATTTCGTCGCCGACATGCTGGTCTCCGCCGATGCCAACATCCGCGCCGGCAACTTCGATCTCGTCACGGACGACTTCAAGACGCTGACCGGCAAGCAGACGCAGAAGCTCAAGGACTTCTTCGTTGCAAACAAGGCGGCGCTGCTGGCCTAGGCCGCTTGCGCTTATAGGAGGCTGGCGCACCGGGACAAAGAGCACGTCGCCGCCTCTTGAGCCGCTGCGCCTCCAAACACTCCGTCATGCTTGGGCTTGACCCGAGCATCCAGTCCTACATCGGCTAGTAGCGGCTTGGATCCTCGGCTCAAGGCCGAGGATTCCGGCGGAGGGTTTAGGGACGGAAGAGAACCGGCCCTGCGGTGACGCGTTTATCGCCGATCGGCATCTACCGAAAATCCGATGACCTCAAACCTTCTGCCCGCAGGCCCGGCAGAACCGCCGCACCGTTTCCGCCATGCCGTATTCCAGCGCATCGGCCGTCAGGCCGTGGCCGATCGAAACTTCCGCAAGCTTCGGGATGCGCGTCACGAGCGGCGGCAGGTTGGCCACAGTCAGGTCATGGCCGGCATTGACGCCCAGGCCGATCGCAAGGGCTGCGTCCGCCGTCTTGCCGAGCACTTCGAGAATGGGGCCTGCCCGCTCCGGCGCGTCGTAACAGCCGCCATAGGGGCCGGTGTAAAGCTCGATCCGGTCCGCCCCCACCGCCTTGGCGATCTTAACCGCCTCGGCATCGCCGTCGCCATCGGCAAACAGCGAAACGCGGGATCCCATCTTCTTCAGCCGTCCGATGACGTCCGTGAGGAAGGCCTGGTGTTTGCGGAAATCCCAGCCGTGGTCGGATGTCGCCTGCGACGGATCATCGGGCACGAGGGTCACCTGCTCGGGTGCGGCATCCTTGCAGAGCTCGAGGAATTCCTCCGTCGGATAGCCCTCGATATTGAACTCTGCTTCCGGAAACTCGTCGTCGATCAGGTTGCGGATCACCGGTAGGTCAGAGAATCGGATATGCCGCTGGTCCGGCCGCGGATGGACGGTCAGCCCGCTGGCACCCGACTGCAAGGCGATGCGCCCCAGCCCTTCCACGCTCGGCCAAGGCAGATCGCGCCTGTTGCGCAGCATGGCGATGGCGTTGAGGTTCACGGAAAGCGTCGTCGGCATGTCGATGATCCATTCGATATCGGTAAAGCGTGAGCTGCTTTTATGCCAACGAACCGGCCGAGGCCAACGAGATTCGCATATGGCTGCATGCAAATCTGTGATGGACGCCTCACCAGAGATTCAGCGACGCCCGCTGCCAATCCGGCTAACGTCACGCCGGAATCAAGTTTTCGAATGCTGCGCGTTGCTATCCTATTTAAGAACGATTATTTTTAGCACTTACAAAAATGCCCATTCACGCATAACGTGAGAATAAGTATCGAGTAAGTACGCCGCGTACTGCTTCTTCCCGACGACAAGAACGCCTCGAGGAAACACCACTCCGCAGCGCCTTCGAAGCAACTGGCAAACCGCATGAGGTGCAACTATTTGCTCCAGGAGGGTTCATGCCAGACGGTGCCAAACGTGCCGCCGGTAAAGCTTCGGAAAGCCGGTCCAGGTCCAGATACCGGTTCCTGCCATCTGCAGCACTACCGCCGGATTTGCCTGAGGGACCGGTGCCAATCGCCGAAATGGCGAACGCATTCGGGGTCACACACAGGACACTCCATTTCTACGAAGAGAAACGACTGCTCTCGGCAAGCCGCATCGGCCTGATGCGCGTTTACGGCGAAGACGACGTCATGCGCATGGCCGTCATCAACATCTGCCGCGAGGCAGGGATGCCGATCGCCGTCATTCAGGAACTAATGGGCGATCTGGGCCGCGCTGCCTCACAGGAGGAAGCCGAGGCAATCTTCCAGGAGGCGCTCGCCGTCCGCAAGCGCGAGCTAACGGCGGAAATGTCGACACTGCACCGTCAGCTACAGCAGGTCAGCGACCTGCTCGACCCCGACGCCAGCAGCGAGATACCGTCGCTGAACGACAACGAGGATCAATCCACTCTTTCAGATAAGGAACTGCGCTGCCTCTCTTTGATGGCCGAGGGCTTTTCGACGCAGCGCATCGCCCGGTCGCTTGACCTGAAGCATGACGAAGCACAGGCGCTCGAAGCCGACATCATCTTGAAGTTCCGCGCAAACAACCGCTTCCAGGCGATCGCCAAGGCGGTGCTTCTCGGCATCGTCAAGATTTGACGCTCCGGCAACGGCCGCCACCGTTTCCGCAGCGTCACCGCACGATTGTCAACGTTTCCGCCGCGCGGGTGATCGCCGTGTAAAGCCAGCGTTCGCGGGTATCGCGGAAGGCCCAGCTTTCATCGAAGAGCACGACATTGTTCCACTGCGAGCCCTGCGCCTTGTGCACGGTCAGAGCATAGCCGTAATCGAATTCGTCGTAGCGCTTGCGCGTATTCCACGGGATTTCGCCTTCGACATCCTCGAAAGCCTGCTTCAGCAGCTTGATCTTGGCCGCGCCGCGATCCATGTCGTCGTCTTCCGGCCGCACGAGCAGGTTGATACCCGGCTTCGTCGTCTCCTTCGACGAGGTCATCACCTGCCAGAGCGAGCCGTTGAGCAGCCCCTTGGCGGGGTCGTTGCGCAGACAGACGAGCTTGTCGCCAGTCTGTGGATAATCCGCCGTGAAGCCCTTCAACTCGCGCAGCCGCTGGTTATAGCGCCGCCGCGTGCGGTTGGTGCCGACGAGCACCTGGTCGGCGTCGAGCACCAGCGCCTGGTTGACCTCGTTCTTCGAGATCACCTGGGCGGTGCCGTAGTCGCCATGCATGATTTCGTTGCCCTCGCGCACCTGCATGGCAAGCTTAATGATTGGATTGTCACGCGCCTGCCGGTGGATGTCCGTCAGTAGGTAATCCGGCTCCTGATTGGTGAAGAAGCCGCCACCCGAAACCGGCGGCAGCTGGCCGGGGTCGCCGAGCACCAGGATCGGCGTGCCGAAACTCATGAGATCCTTGCCGAGCGCCTCGTCCACCATCGAGCATTCGTCGACGATGATCAGCGCAGCCTTGGCAACCGGGCTCTGCCGGTTGATGGAAAACATCGGCGCGATCGAGGTCTTGCCGGTCTGCTCGTCCTCGATCGCCTCTTCGCCGCGCGGACGGTAGATCAGCGAATGGATGGTCTTGGCGTTGCTCGCCCCGCGCGAACGCAGCACCTGCGCCGCCTTGCCGGTGAAGGCGGCAAACAGCACGTCGCCGTCGACATTCTCCGCAAAATGCTTGGCGAGCGTCGTCTTGCCCGTTCCGGCATAGCCGAACAGACGGAAGAGCGGCGACCGGCCCTCCTTCAGCCATTTCGAAACGGCCTTCAGGGCTTCGTCCTGTTGCGGAGCAAATTGCATGCGAGCGACTTGGCAGGATTCGCCGCTGCGAAGCAAGGCGGAAAAATGCGCCAGGAGGTAGCTGCCGCGCGATTGCCTGCTTTCAGCCGCTTGAACGCAGGTTTTGCGCCCTTTAGTGTCGCCGCGTTGCCTGAGGGATTCGCGTGAGAAGAAGCATTCAACTCTGCCTGATGATGTTGGCTGTGCCGATGCCTGCTGCCGCCCAGGCGGAATGGCTGGCCGTCGAACAGGTCAAGCCCTACGCCATCACCGGCAAATCCGGCGCCGAGCTCTACGCATCGATCGGCGAACATGGCCCGAAGGCCGGCATCGGACGCGTGATCGCGCATACGACGTTCAAGCTCACCTGGACCAGGAAGTACGAGCCGCAGCCGGACAAATCCTGCAAGCTGACGGTGGCGCGGCCGAAACTGATCATCACCTATACGCTGCCGAAGCCTTCGACGCAGCTACCGCCTGCGACCAAGGTGAGTTGGGAGAGCTTCATTACAGGCGTCGAGACCCACGAGCGCTGGCACGGCGAAACCATCAAGCATATGGTCAAGGCGATCGAGGCCTACAGCCTTGGCCTCACCGCCGCCGACGATCCGGACTGCAGCAAGATCCGCGTCGTGCTGACGAAACGCCTCGGCGAACTCTCCGGCTACCAGCGCCAGCAGGGCCGCGATTTCGACAAGGTCGAGATGGGCCAAGGCGGCAACATCCAGCAGCTCATCCTCAAGCTGGTGAATGGCCCGTAGGCAATTCCAGTCTGCGCGTAATCCCAATGCCGTCCAGAAAGACGTCGTCGTGACTGACGACCAGTAGCGCGCCGTCATAGGCACGCAATCCGCTTTCGACCGCAGCGATCGAATCGATGTCGAGATGATTGGTCGGTTCGTCGAGGATCAGGAGCGAGGGTGGTTTCGGTCCGCCCAGAACGCACGCCAAGCCGGCCCGCAGCAGCTGGCCGCCGCTGAGCGTCGATACGATCTGGAGCGCCGCATCGGCCCTGAACATGAACCGGGCGAGCGCCGCCCGGCAGGCATTTTCGGCCGCGCGTGTGTTTATCCGCAGAAAATTGTCGCGAATCGAGATCGACGGATCGAGCAGGCTCACCTGCTGGTCGAGCATTGCGAACTTGGTCATGACTGAAACCGTCCCGGTCCATGGCTTCAACGCCCCGGTGACAAGCGCCAGCAATGTCGTCTTGCCCGAACCGTTCGGGCCGGTAACGGCGATGCGCTCCGGTCCAACGATATCGAAGGACAGATCGCTAAGGACCGCATCGGCAGGACGATAGCCTGCCGTCACGGAGTCCATCTTCAGGACAACCTTGTTGGCAGGCAGTCCAGCCGGCGGCAGCGTTACCGAAAAAGGCTGCAGGATTTCGATCCTCTCGTGCGCGGCGGCGGCATCTTCGAGCGCCTGGGTACGCCTGCGTTCGGCAAGCCGGGCGTTGTCGCCGCGTGTTGCTTCGCTACGCCGTTTCAATCCGCCGGCGACGATGCGCGGCATGTCGCCCTTGGCGGCCTTCTTCCGGCCGGCGCGATCCCTGCGCGCTTGCCGTTCGGCCGTCGCTTGCGCGCTTCGCTCAACCTCGGCCACGCGCTTCTCAGCGTCGGCGAGATCATGCTGCGCTGCAGCCAGCTCGAGAGCCTTGCGCTCCCGGTACTGGCTCCAGTTGCCGCCGTAACGGGTCGCACCGAGCGACGTCAGCTCGACGATCGCGTCCATGGTTTCGAGCAGCTCCCGGTCATGGCTGACGGCGATGGCTCCCGCCCGCCAGTTTGCGAGCAGGTCGATGACGGCTCGGCGTCCATCGCGGTCGAGATTGTTGGTCGGCTCGTCGAGGATGAGAAAATCGGGCTCGACGAAGATCAGTGCGGCAAGTCCCGCCCGCGTGCGCTGTCCGCCCGACAGCGCGGCAAGACGTGTCCCGGGCTCAGCATCGATCCCGGTGCGATCGAGAGCGGAGGCCATGCGTGCTTCCAGCGTCCAGTCGGCAGACGCAAGCTCTTCGGCCGTCGCTTCGCCCGCCTCGGCCCGCCGAAGGACGGCGAGCGCCTCGGTCACGCCGAAGAGATCGTTAACTGTTTCGTCGGCTTCCACCCGGACGCTTTGGCGCAGCACGCCCAGGCTACCGCCCAAAGCTATCGTCCCAGACTGAGGCTGGAGTTCGCCGGAGATCAACTTGAGAAGCGTCGTCTTGCCGACGCCGTTGCGGCCGACAAGACCTGCGCGGTCCGTGCCGAAGTTCAGATCGAGATTTGAGAAAAGCGGCCGGCCGTCAGGCGTGGACCACGACAGATTGGAGAGAGTGATGGATGCAGGCATGGATATGACGTTCCCCGGTGGCAAGGCGAATTGGCGTTGCGATCGGGTTGAAATCCATTGCTGCACACATCCTGTTCAAATGATCGATTGCCGGCAATTTAAGCGACGAATGTTTCTGGTTCAAGGCGGGCAAGTCGCCATCATTTGCAAACGAGGCATTCATTTCAATAATTTCATCCTCTGCATGGAATAAAATCACGGCTCCCCGTGTCTCATCTCCGGCAGCGAAAAGCCTGCCGAACGTGAGGAGAGACCCGCATGAAATCCGCAAAATTCGTGATCGCTTTCGCCGTCGTATCCGCTGCGGCAACGGCTGCATTCGCGGCAGAGCCGGTGATGACCGTCGAGACCGCCAAGGGCAAAGTGCTTGCCGGCGAAAACGGCATGACGCTCTACACCTTCAAGAAGGATACGAAGGGCGTTTCCAATTGCTACGACCAATGCGCCACGAACTGGCCGCCACTGAAGGCCGCTAGCGATGCGAAGGCCGATGGGGCATATTCGATCATCGATCGCAAGGACGGCACGAAGCAATGGGCCAAGGACGGCATGCCGCTCTATTTCTGGGTGAAGGATACCAAGAAGGGCGATATCACCGGCGATGGCGTGGGCGGCAACTGGGAGCTTGCCAAGCCCTGAGTGAACCGGCGTGAAGACACCCGCACCTGAAACATTCGAGGGCCAGATCCTGGCCCTCCTTCCCTCGCTCCGGCGCTATTCGCGAAGCCTCACCCGCTCCGACGCCGATGGCGAGGATCTGCTGCAGGACTGTGTCGAGAAAGTGCTTGCCCGCCGCTCGCAGTGGCGCGGCCTGAACCTGCGCGGCTGGGCGCTGACCATCATGACCAATCTCTACCGCAACACGCGCCGCCAGACCCCGCCCGGCATGATGGTCGAGCTTGACAGTGCCGAGGTCCTGCCCTCGCCTGAGACGCCCGCCGACCCGCTGGAGCGCTTGCGGCTGGAAGATGCGCTGAACAGCCTTTCGGAGGAGAACCGTGCCGTGCTGATGCTGGTGGTCGTCGAAGGCTATACCTACAGCGAGGTGGCCGCCGTGCTCGACATACCCGTCGGCACCGTCATGTCACGCCTGTCGCGCGCCCGCCAGAGGCTTGGGGACCGAATGAAGGCTGACAATGTGATTACGCTTCGGAGACCGAAATGAACGAAACCAACCCGACCGTGCCCGAAGCGGACCTCCACGCCTATGCCGACGGGCAGTTGCCCGAAAGCGCCCGCGCCCGTGTCGAGACATGGCTGCAGGACAATCCCGAGGACGCCGCCAAGGTGACGGCATGGCAGGCACAGAATGCCGCGATCCGCGCGATGTTCGCGCCTTACGAAAAATCCAAGGAAAGCGACATCCTGCTGGTCAAGCCGGAGAATGGCGCTTCCATTTGGGCAAGACGCTCGGCCATCGCCGCAGCTGCCGTTTTCCTCTTCGCGCTTGGCGCCCTTGCCGGTCATTACGGCCCTCCGCTCCTCCAGCAACCCGAGCTGCAGCTTGCCGCTTCCGAGACGCTGCCGGCAGAGGCACAGAACGCATTCCTGGTCTATGCAGGCGAGGTTCGCCACCCGGTCGAGGTCTTCGCCAACGAGGAGGCGCATCTGGCGACCTGGCTCGGCAAACGGCTGTCGATCCCGAACCTGAAGGTGCCGGACCTGCAGCCCCTCGGCTTCCGGCTCGTCGGCGGACGGCTGCTGCCGGTGGATGGAAAGCCGGGTGCGATGTTCATGTACGAGAACCAGGCGGGCGAACGCCTGACCGCGCTGGTCGGCCGCAACAAGGCGAACCGGACGACGAGCTTCCGCTTCGCGTCCGCCGGCAATGTCGAGACGTTCTACTGGATCGACGGCGAACTCGGTTATGCTGTCACCGGCGAGATTTCGCGCGACATGCTGCGGCAGGTGGCCGAGGAGTGCTACAAGCAGTTTCCGTCGTGACGATCAGCGCAGCGGATCGTTGGAACGCTCGATCGGCTTTCCATGCGGCGTCGCTTCCGCGGCACGCTGCCAGCTCTCCTGCAGCAAAAGGATAGCACCAGCATCGGCGATGCCCTTGCTGACAAGGAGCGAGGAAAGCGCTGCAACCCAGCAGTCGAAATAGTCGCTGCCGTCGATTGCCCGGCCGGGCCTGTGCAGTTCGGCCGAAAGCGTCTCCGCCCATTCGCTCCATGTGAAGAGACTGCGTTCGTGGAGGTGTACCGTCATTGCAAAAGCTGCAGCCGCCCAGGGCTCGGGAAAGACGGGCTCGCCATCGGCGGATTTCGGCAGCTCGGGCGATCGCGCCAGCGGCGAAGCCGTTTCACACAGGCTCAAGATAGCTCTCCCAGGCATCGATCGAAACCGTCAGCGAGGAATCGGCGCCCTCGCCCCAGATTTCCTTCCCGTTGAACACGACGGTATAGACCCATTGCGGATTCTCGCCCTTGCCATGCGCATTGTCGTCCGGGAACACAAAGGAGCCCTGCACCGCCTCGATCACGCCGCTCCTGGCACGCGCATAGCGCGGCAACCGGGTATGCGTTTCCGGATTGAAATTCTTCGTCCGGACCTTGTCGCCGACGGCAAAGCGCGCAGCCGTTTCCACCGGACGGTCGCAAGCGCCTCCGCGCGCCAGAACGCTTGCAACCATATCCGCCTTCAGAACCCGTTTCGGCACCGCTCCGGCCGTCTGCTTGTGCCCGGCGTCGATCTCCGCAGCCGTTGCGAACCCGTGCCGCTCGAGCAGCACTTCCAGCGCCCGCATCCATATTTCGTAATAGCTTGCGGAAAGATAATCAGCCGGCGGAATGTTCTCGCGCGCGTGCCGGCTCTCGTCGATCGTCCAGGCGCCGAAGGCACCGCAGGATAGCGTCAGGCCGAGCGCTCGTTTCTCCCATTCGGCATGGAAATACGGCTCGTCCTTTTCAGGCGCGACCGGCCCGAACCCCATCTGTCCGCCAAGATCGTGCGGCCCATTCATGCGGCAACTCCCGGCGCGGAGGCAATTGCTGTTCCGATCATCGCATCGCGGCTGACGAGACCGGCAAGTTGCTGCTCGCTCAGACCTTCCGTTCCCTCGGGACGCTCGGGAATGACGAGATAGCGCAGCTCGGCCGTCGAATCCCAGACGCGGATTTTCTTCTCCGCCGCAAGCGTCAGGCCGAATTCGGCAAGCACGCCGCGCGGATCAATCACCACCCGCGCGCGATAGGCCGGCGCCTTGTACCAAACCGGCGGCAGGCCGAGCACCGACCATGGATAACAGGAGCAAAGCGTGCAGACGACGAGGTTATGAGTCTCCGGCGTATTGAAGACCGCGCGCATATGTTCGCCTTGCCGTCCGGTATAACCGAGGCTCGCAATCGCCGCCGTAGCATCGGTCTTCAGCCATTCGGCAAACGCGGCATCGCTCCAGGCCTTAGCAACGACATGGGCGCCGTTGCGCGGGCCGATCTTCGTCTCATAGGTCTCGACGATCGCATCGATCGCCGCCGGATCGATCAACCCCTTCTCCGTCAGCACCGTCTCCAGTGCTTTCACGCGCGCCTGCATGTCGGAATAGCGGTTGTCGTGATGATGGTCGTGGTCGTGATCAGGATGATCGTGCAAGACGAGGCCCTCCGCGCATGAAACCTTATCTTAAGGCGCTTGGAGGCAACCCGCCAAGCCAATCTATGCGCCTTGCGGTTTTTCGATAGTCTCGGCGCATGAACATTCTGATTCTCGGCGCAACAGGTTTCATCGGCTCCGCCGTCGCCGCCCGTCTGGCCGCCGACGGCCATGTCGTAAGCGGCCTCGGCCGCACTTCCGTCCAGGCCCGGATCAAATGGCCCGATGTCCGCTGGCTGCGCGCCGATCTCGCGCACATGACCACCGCTGCCGATTGGCAGGAGACACTGAAAGACCAGCATGTGGTCGTCAACTGCGCAGGCGCCCTGCAGGACGGCCTCTCTGACGATCTTGCCGCATCACAGGCAGATGCGATGCTGGCGCTCTATGCTGCGGCCAAGACATCGAACATCCGCCTTATCATCCAGATCTCAGCAAACACGAGTGGTCCAGTTGCCGATCTGCCGTTCCTCGCCACAAAACGCCGCGCCGATGATGCCCTTGCGTCAAGTGGTTTATCTTACGTCATCCTACGCCCGGCGCTCGTTCTCGGCCGCAATTCGCACGGCGGTTCAGCACTCTTACGAGTACTCGCGTCTATGCCATTTGGGTTGCCGCTTATCCATTCGCAAAGCCCGGTCGAGACGATCGACATCAAGGATGTCGCTGCCGCCGTCGGCGCAGCAGTCTCCGGCGAAATTGCCAGCGGAAGCGACGTCGCGCTCGCATCCGGAGAGACGTTAACACTCTCCGACCTCGTGAAACTGCATCGGACGTGGCTGGGCCTTCCGCCCGCGCCCGTCATCCCCATCCCAACAGCGTTGGCAAAGCCCTTAACTTGGCTTGCCGATATCGCCGGACGCCTCGGCTGGCACTCACCCTTGCGTTCGACCGCCACGGCCGTCATGTCCAAGGGCGTCACAAGCAGCGGAACGGTCCCAACCATCCGCCGCGGCTCGGCCGCGGCTACGCTGGCAGCCAACCCGTCGGGCATTCAAGATCTGTGGTTCGCGCGCCTCTATCTGCTGAAGCCACTGATGGTCGCATGCCTCGCTCTGTTTTGGTTGCTGTCCGGCATTATTCCGCTTCTGTCGCCAGAAGCGGCAAGTCAGCTTCTTCTACCCTTCATGCCGCCCGCCGCGGCAATGGCACTCACGCTTCTCACCTGCGCCGTCGACATCGCGCTCGGTGCAGCACTCCTTTTCCGGCCCATCGCCCGCAAAGCCCTCCTTGGGATGCTCGCAGTTGCTGTCGCCTATCTGGCCGGAGGTTCACTTCTGGAGCCGGAACTTTGGCTCGATCCGCTGGGACCGCTCGTCAAAGTCCTGCCGTCGTTGCTGCTGATGCTCGTCACCCTCGCCGTCCTGGATGAACGCTGATGCTTGCACAATGTCTCCTACTCGCCCACGTGATCGGCGCAACGGTCCTCTTCGGAACAGGTGCGGGTATCGCCTTCTTCATGGTCACGGCGCACCGGACACGCGATCCGAAACTGATTGCGCATGTCGCGGGGACAGTAGTGGTTGCCGATACGGTCTTCACGGCCACGGCCGTCATTCTCCAGCCGGTGACAGGCTATCTGCTTGCCCGCATCGTCGGCTGGGATTTCAGTGAAGGCTGGATCGTGCTTTCCCTCCTGCTCTATGTCGTCACCGGCCTCTTCTGGCTCCCAGTCGTTTGGATACAGATCAGGCTTCGCGATCTGGCGCGGTGGGCAAGCACCAGCGGCGTTCCGCTTCCGGACGAATATTTCCGCCTCTACCGGATATGGTTCGCGTGCGGGTTCCCCGCATTCTTCGCCGTCGCCGGCATTCTCTGGCTGATGCTCAACAAGCCCTCGCTCGCATTAATTCAGCTGCCGCTGCGTTAGCTAAATTACGAAACGTCATGTTGGATGCGATCAAGGTCAGCCTTGCGATGGCGTAAACACCTGAAACAAAAGAGCTAATCCCTATGATCCCGAGGCCAAATCCGGTTTGCGTGATATTCTCCGCCGGCTTGCAAGCAGGGGAAAGGCATTGCGATGAACAGGATCATTCTTCCCGCATTCGCTGTCGCTACTGTTTTTGCTTCTTGGGCGACCGCCAACGATTACCACAATCTAAAAGAGGGCGAGTACCAGATTCCCGGACATCCTTATAAGTCCGCGGAGAACTGTCCGCGCACCGCACCGGTCGGCGAGTTCGACCGCCGCTGCGACATCCCGCTCTTGGGCTACCGCAACTTTACCGACCCGACGATCATAGTGCAGTCGGGCGGATTGTGATCGAATCGGCGGACGACTGCTTTGGATCGTCCGCCTTCTCCGTCGAAGGGTCTTCGCATTATTTCAACATCGGCCAGAGGCTAACCACCAAGAGCACCGCCATGGTGACGTTGAACCATTTGAGCCGTAGGGGGTCGGATAGCCATTCGCGCAATGCGGAGCCGAAACCGGCCCAAGTCGAAACACTCGGAACGTTGACCGCCGCAAAGGCGAGGCCGACGATCAGCACGCTTGCGAAGTAAAGTTCTGGATTGGTGTAAGTCGCCATCGCCGTCACTGCCATAACCCAGGCCTTGGGATTGACCCATTGGAAGGCGGCCGCCGCAAGGAATGACATCGGCTTGACGCTTTCCATTCCCTCGCTCAGCGACCGTGACGTCGCGATCTTCCAGGCGATCCGGACGAGATAGATACCGCCCGCGAATTTCAGCGCTGTATAAAGCGCAGGCACCGTATGCAGCAACGCGCCGAGCCCGAGGCCGACGCCGAGAAGTAGCGAGAAAAACCCAGCGCCAATGCCGAACATATGCGGGATCGTCCGGCGAAAGCCAAAATTCGCGCCCGATGCAAAGAGCATCATGTTGTTCGGCCCCGGCGTGATCGAGGTCGTGAAGGCAAAAAGAACGAGAGCCAGAAACGTATCCAGCGGCATGGAACCTCCCGCGGATCGTCATCAACCACGTCGATCCCTGTCAATGAGGCAGCTAACCGACCATTATTCCTTAAGCCAGATAATCATTGTCACAGTGACAGGATTGCTTGAAAGATGACGCGGCTGCGCAATCTTTGAAGGAAAAACGGAAGATTCGGCCATGCAAGACGACCCCATTCCCAAGATCACCTTTCCGAACGGCATCGAAGTCCCGGCCCTCGGCCAGGGTACCTGGAACATGGGAGAACGGGCGTCGGAAGCCGAGCGCGAAATCGCGAGCCTCAAGGCGGGCATCGAGTTCGGCATGACACTGATCGACACGGCCGAAATGTACGGCGAGGGCGACTCCGAACGCATCGTTGGCCGCGCCATCAAAGGCCGGCGCGACGGACTGTTCATCGTGACCAAGGTCTATCCGTGGAATGCCAGCCGCAGGGGCACGATCGAGGCCTGCGAGAGAAGCCTCTCCCGTCTGGGTGTCGACCAGATCGATCTCTACTTGCTGCATTGGCGCGGCGAACATCCGCTTGCCGACACGGTCGAGGCCTTCGAGGACCTGAAGGACGCCGGAAAGATCGGCGCCTGGGGCGTTTCGAATTTCGATATCGGCGACATGGAGGAACTGCTTACCGTCCCGGGCGGCAGGCTTGTCGCCGCCAACCAGGTTCTCTACAATCTCGCGCGGCGCGGCATCGAGTACGATCTGCTGCCCTGGTGCCAGAAGCATGATATCCCGGTCATGGCTTATTCGCCGATCGAGCAGGGCCGTATCCTGCACAATCCCGAGCTCATCCGCATCGCCAAGGTCAATCAGGCGACACCGGCGCAGGTTGCCCTCGCCTTTCTTCTCGAACGCGACGGCATAATCGCCATCCCGAAGACGTCGAATGCCGAACGCGCCGCCGAAAACCGCGATTGCGTATCGCTCGATATCAGCGACGAGGATTGGGCGGCCCTCGACGCCGCCTTCCCGCCGCCGACCCGCAAATCGGCGCTCGAAATGCTCTGAACAGGCGGCGGCGAGCCAGACGCCGGTTCACATTCCCTGCGGGCCGCGGTTCATGGCGGCGATGCCTGTGCGGCAGACTTCGATCAGGCCAAGCGGCTTCATGATCGCCACGAACTGATCGATGTTCGAGGACTTGCCGGTGATTTCCAGAATGAAATGCTCGACGGTCGCATCGACTACCTTGGCATGGAAGGCATCGGCAAGACGCAGCGTCTCGGCGCGCGTTTCGCCGGTCCCGACCACCTTGACGAGCGCCACTTCCCGTTCAATCGGCCGCTCCTGCCCGAGTTCGCGGGCGCGCACCGTCAGATCCACGACGCGATGCACCGGCACGATGCGCTCGAGCTGCGCCTTGATCTGCTCCAGCACATGCGGCGTGCCGCGCGTCACGATGGTGATTCGCGACAGATGCGCCTGATGCTCAGTTTCGGAGACCGTCAGACTTTCGATGTTATAGCCCCGGCCGGAGAACAGGCCCGATGACGCGGGCAAGGACGCCTGGCTCGTTATCGACGAGGATCGAAAGGGTATGGTTCTCGGCGGCTGCGGTTTCCGGCGAGATGAAGTAGGCGGAGCCTGTCGGCTGTAGATGTGCGTTCATAGTCTTGGCTTCCTCACCTTCGATATCAAACGAGCTGACGGCCCTTGGCGTCGATCGCATTGGCGACCGCTTCGTCCGTGGCTTCGTCCGGCAGCAGCATCTCGTTATGCGCCTTGCCCGACGGGATCATCGGGAAGCAGTTGGCGAGATTGGCGACGCGGCAATCCAAGATGACCGGCTTTTTCACGTCGATCATCTCCTGGATCGTACCGTCGAGATCATCCGGCTTTTCGCAGCGCAGGCCGACGGCGCCATAGGCCTCCGCCAGCTTCACGAAGTCCGGCATTGCCTCCGTATAGGAGTTGGACAGCCGGTTGCCGTGCAGCAGCTGCTGCCACTGGCGGACCATGCCCATGTATTGGTTGTTCATGATGAAGATCTTGATCGGCGCATTGTGCTGGATCGCCGCCGACATTTCCTGGATGCACATCTGGATCGAGGCATCGCCGGCAATATCGATGACGAGGCTTTCGGGATGGGCGATCTGCACGCCGAGCGCTGCGGGCAGGCCGTAACCCATCGTGCCGAGGCCGCCCGAGGTCATCCAGCGGTTCGGCTGTTCGAAGCCGAAGAACTGCGCGGCCCACATCTGATGCTGGCCGACTTCGGTGGTGATGTAGGTGTCGCGGTCCTTTGTCAGTTCATAAAGACGCTCGAGCGCATATTGCGGCATGATGACGTCGTTGCTCTTCGTGTAGGCGAAGGAATTGCGCGCGCGCCAGCGTGCGATGCTCGTCCACCAGTCGGAAAGCTGGCCCTTCTCCGGCCTCTTCGGCAGGGCACGCCACAGGCGGACCATGTCTTCCAGCACGTACGCGACGTCGCCGCGGATGGGGATGTCGACGCGAACGTTCTTGTTGATCGAGGACGGGTCAATGTCGATGTGAATCTTCTTGGAATTCGGTGAGAAGGCATTGATGCGGCCCGTAATGCGGTCGTCGAAGCGGGCGCCGATGCAGACCATGACGTCGCAATCGTGCATCGCCATGTTGGCCTCGTAGGAACCGTGCATGCCGAGCATCTTCAGCCAGTTTTTGCCGGAGGCCGGATAGGCGCCAAGGCCCATCAGCGTCGAAGTAATCGGGAAGTCGGTGAGTTCCACCAGCTCGCGCAGTAGCCTGCAGGCTTCCGGACCGGAATTGATGACGCCACCGCCGGAATAGATGACAGGACGGCGCGCATTGGCCATCAGCTCGATTGCCGCATGAATCTGGTTGAGATCGCCCTGGAGTTTCGGCTGATAGCTTCTCTGGATCGTATGATCGGACGGCGGCGTATAGGTGCCTGTCGCGAACTGAACGTCCTTCGGAATATCGACGACGACCGGGCCGGGCCGGCCGGACTGGGCGATGCGGAAGGCTTCATGGATAACGGCAGCGAGCTCGTTGACATCCTTGACCAACCAGTTGTGCTTGGTGCAAGGCCGCGTGATGCCGACGGTATCGCATTCCTGGAAGGCGTCTGAACCGATGAGCGAGGTCGGCACCTGGCCGGTGAGGCAGACGAGCGGGATCGAATCCATCAGAGCGTCCTGCAGCGGCGTGACGGCATTGGTTGCGCCCGGACCGGAGGTGACCAGCATGACGCCGACCTTGCCGGTCGAGCGGGCATAGCCTTCAGCTGCATGGCCGGCGCCCTGCTCATGGCGGACGAGGATATGCTTGATCTCGTCCTGCTGGAAGATCTCGTCATAGATCGGCAGCACGGCGCCGCCCGGATAGCCGAAGAGATGCTCGACGCCGTTGTCCTTCAGCGCCCGCAGAACGATTTCCGCTCCTGTCATCCGATTGTCTGCCGTCTGCTTGTCCGTGCCCGTCATGTTTTCTGATCCGTTTTGACTGCTGGGATTGAGGTCTTTGGTGCGGATGCCTGGATTTCAGGCATAAAAAAAGGCCCCAGAGGGAGCCTGTCATCTAGCGCATGGGTGGCTGTCGCCGGATGGTCACACCATCCTGCCCATGCGCTTTCCCACCACAATAAGAACCGCTGCGATTTTCATGGGCGCAATTGATAGACAGAAAATTTCACAGCGTCAACGCTTGCCGAAATAAAAAATCGGCGCCCGGAGAACCATGCCGCGTCGGCTATCCCATTAAGAAACAAGGTCCCGGAAGGATTTTGTTAAAGGATAAATCATAGGATTGCTGGCTAACGTAGGGAGTGGGCCGTTGCTCAACAACGACTTGCAAACGTCAGGCACAGCCAGTGAGCAGGACCGCCGCGACAATCTAACCCCCGGGAATCGCTTCCTTGGCCGTGTCGTCGCGTGCAGCGGTTCCCGCGCGACCATCGCCGCCATCGCGGAGGCCGGAGGCACCGATCTTACCGAACTCTGGTCCGTGGGCCGCCTGATCTCGATCAGCGTCGGCCGAAACCGCGTCGTCGCTCTCGTCTATGCCATGAACACCGGCACGCATGCCTGGGGTGAAGGACAGGACAACTATTTCAGGATCGAGACCGAACTGCTCGGCGAGGTTCGCGTCGAGGAAGACGGCCGCGAGGAATTCTCGACCGGCATTTCGTGCTACCCCCATCTCGGGGCCATCGCCCACCGCATCCGCACCGCCGATCTGATGCGCATCTACGACGCCGGCGCCGGAACGACGGCGGTCATCGGCAAGCTCACCCAGGACGAAAGCATCGACGCGGCGATCCACATCCCCTCGATGCTCTCCAAGCATTTCGCGATCGTCGGCTCCACCGGCGTCGGCAAATCCACGGCCGTCTCCCTGCTTTTGCATAAGGCGATAGAAGCCGATCCGAAACTGCGCGTCCTGATCCTCGATCCGCACAACGAATTCGCCGCCGCCTTCCCGGAGCATTCGGTCGTGATCGACACCGACACGCTCGACCTGCCCTTCTGGCTGATGCGGCTTGAAGAATTCGCCGAAGTCGTCTTCCGCGGCCGCACGCCGGTGCCGGAAGAACTCGACATGCTTCGCGACATCATGCCGGACGCCAAGCGCGCCTTCCGTGGCAGCGACAATTCGCTCGTCCGGCGCACGACCGAAAAGAGCTCGATCACCGCCGATACGCCGGTCCCCTACCGCATGGCCGACCTGCTGGCGCTGATCGACGAGCGCATCGGCCGTCTCGAAGGCCGGGCCGAGAAGCCCTTCCTGCGCTCATTGAAGATGCGTATCATCGCGGCGATCAACGATCCGCGCTACCACTTCATGTTCTCCAATAACACGATCAGCGACACGATCATGGACACCGTGGCGCAGATCTTCCGCATTCCCGGCGACGGCCGGCCGATCTGCACGTTCCAGCTTTCCGGCATCCCGTCGGAAGTGGTGAATTCGGTCGCTTCTGTCCTTTGCCGCATGGCCTTCGAAATCGGCCTCTGGAGCGACGGCGCCGTCCATATGCTTGTCGTCTGCGAGGAAGCGCACCGCTATGTTCCGGCCGATCCGAATCTCGGCTTCATCCCGACCCGCCAGGCGATTGCCCGTATCGCCAAGGAAGGCCGCAAATACGGCGTCTCGCTCGGCATCATCACGCAGCGCCCCGGCGAACTCGACCAGACGATCCTCTCGCAGTGCTCGACGCTGTTTGCCATGCGCCTTGCCAACGACCGCGACCAGGACATCATCCGCTCGGCAATCCCGAACTCGTCGATCTCGACGACAAGCTTCATCTCCTCGATCGGCAACGGCGAAGCGATCGCCTTCGGCGAGGCGATCAGCGTGCCAATGCGCATGCGCTTTTCGCGTGTCGAGCAGCATCTGCTACCAAAGGCGAACGGCGCGACCGCCAAACACTCCGACGAAGATCCCGATACCGTCGATCTGCGCAAGATCGTGACGCGCATGCGCGCCGTCAGCGGCGGGCCGGATATTTCGTCCTTCCAGCAAAGCTACAACACAGCGCAGAGCGACATGCTGTTCGACGACGAAGAGCCGCCGGAGGATGTGCCCTATCCTGCACCCGTCTCTGCCCCACCGCTGGCACCGACCGATTCCTACAGGCCGGACATGCTGCCGCGCAGCGATGCACCGCGCGAGCCGCGAGCCGCACCGCCGCAGACATCTCTGGACAGCCGCCTGGAAGCTCTTCGGCGCGAGATGCGCCTCGAGGAGACAGTTCCTCAGAAACCGGCATTCTCGCAGGATTCCACCGCTACCCCGCGCCGCGAGCCCGGCATGTCACTCCGCGACAGCATTCTCAAGAAGCCGCTGAGCAGCCTCCACAACAAGGATTGAGCGCTTACTGCCCCTGAGGTTGCCTGGTTGCAGCGGCAATTACGCTCAGGTGGCGCTCTATCAGCGTCAGAAAGGCGATCGTTCCGCAGACCAGCGCGGCGACCGCGATGCCGGCGATCGCGCCAACGATCGCTCCGATCACGAACATTCCGGACCCGCCGTGAGCCGAGGCGGTGGTTGCGCCGGAGAGCGTGCAAAATGCCAGGATGACGACTGCGATCAAGGCATTGATGGAAGCGAGCGTCTTTGCAAGAAAATTGTTCATGGCATCCTCGGTCCGATGGTTTGTATTCCTAATGATTATAACGAGCTGACAAACTTGGAACTTACGCGCTGATCACGGCTGCGGCGATGTCAGGTGCTTCCAGCTCTCATCCATCTGATTGCGAAACCAGGTCATCTGCCGCTTGGCATATTGCCGCGTCGCAGCGGCAGCCTTCTCGATCACTTCGCTGCGCGTCATCTCGCCCTTCAGCATCGCTGCAATCTGCGAGACGCCGATTGCCTTCATCACCGGCATTTCCGGTGAAAGGCCGAGCGCCAAAAGCGTCTTGACCTCATCTTCAGCACCCTGCTCCAGCATTTTCTCGAAGCGCCCGTTGATGCGCTGGTGGAGCACAGCGCGCTCCGGCATGACGACGATCTTTTCAGCGCTTGCCGGATCGACGATCACCGGACCTGCCTGTTCTTGGTAACGCAGAATCGATTGCCCCGTTGCCTCCACGACCTCCAGGGCACGTACGATGCGCTGCCCGTCCTGGATGCTGAGACTGCCTGCAGCCGCCGGGTCGAGCCTGGCAAGCTCGGCATGCAGCACCTCCGCGCCTTTATCCAGCAAACGCGCCCGCAGGCGGGTGCGGATCTCCTCCGGTATCGCCGGCATATCCGATAGGCCGCCGGTCAGAGCCTTGAAGTAAAGCCCCGTCCCGCCGACGAAAACCGGCAATTGCCCCTTGGCGCGCAGCTCGGGCAGCAACGCTGTGACGTCGCGCAGCCAGGCCCCCGTCGAATAGAGATCGCCGGCCGGCACATAACCGTAGAGATGATGCGGCACGCCCTGCATCTCCGCCTCGGACGGCCGCGCCGTCAGGATGCGAAGCGTATCGTAGACCTGCATGCTGTCGGCGTTGATGACAGCGCCGCCGTGGCGTTTCGCCAATTCCACAGCAAGCGCGGACTTGCCGCTGGCAGTCGGCCCGGTTATCAGGATCGCACTTGTTGCGCTCAGAAGGTTTTCCATATGGCTCTCGTTGCCACGCTTGTTGCCAATCCGTCAAATCCCGTTCTCACACCGAGGTTCGCCGAACAGGCGGCCGAAACCGTGAAAGCATCCGGGCTCTACTGGCTGGCGGACGGTATCGCCTGCGATATCGCCCTTCGCGACGGCACCGATGCGCAAGCGGCGGAGGCAAATATCCTCGCCATCATCGCCAGCGCGCCGATCGATCTGGTCGTCCAGAAGGCCGAAACGCGCCGCAAGAAACTGCTGATCGCCGACATGGATTCGACGATGATCGGACAGGAGTGCATCGATGAGCTCGCCGCCGAAGTCGGCCTCAAGGACAAGGTCGCAGCTATCACCGCGCGTGCCATGAACGGCGAGATCGCCTTTGAACCCTCTCTTCGCGAACGCGTGGCGCTTCTGAGGGGCCTGCCCGTCTCGGTCGTCGACGAGGTCATCGCCAAACGCATCACGCTGACGCCAGGCGGTCCGGAACTGATCGCCACGATGAAATCGAAAGGCTGTTACACGGCCCTCGTCTCCGGCGGCTTCACTGTCTTCACCAACCGCATTGCCGCAGCCCTCGGCTTCGACGAAAACCGCGCCAACATCCTTCTCGAAGAGGACGGCCAGCTCTCCGGCTTCGTTGCCGAGCCGATCCTCGGCAAGCAGGCCAAGGTGGATGCGCTCAGCGATATTTCCGCGAGGCTCGGCATCTCCACCGAAGAAGCGATTGCCGTCGGCGATGGCGCCAACGATCTCGGCATGATCCATCTTGCCGGTTCCGGCGTCGCCTTGCACGCCAAACCCTCCGTCGCCGCCGAAGCGAAAATGCGCATCAACCACGGCGATCTGACCGCGCTGCTTTATATCCAGGGCTACCGGAAGACGGATTTTGTGACGCCATGACAGTGATCGCGACGACGGAGCGTCTACTTTTGCGCAATTGGACGGATGCGGACCGGCCACTTTTCCACGAGATCAATTCCGATCCCGAAGTGATGGAATTCTTCGCCTTCCGCCGCGACCGTGCCCAAGCAGATTCGATGCTGGACAGCATCCGCGATGCCATTGCCACAACAGCGCTTGGCTTCTATGCCATGGCCCTGAAGGAAACCGACGAGCCGATCGGCTTTTGCGGCCTCTGGAAACCCGAACTCGAACCGTTCCTCCCGGCAGGCACAATCGAAATCGGCTGGCGTCTTGCGAAGCGGCATTGGGGCAAGGGATATGTGACAGAAGCGGGAGAGGCGGCACTCCGCCATGGCTTCACCCAATTTGCTCCTCCTGAAATCGTCTCTTTCGCGGTAACGGACAATCATCGTTCCACCGCGGTCATGCGCCGGCTTGGCCTGCATCACGATCCGCACCGCGATTTCGACCATCCCCGCGTTCCCGACACGCATCCGCATCTGAAACGCCACGTGCTCTATGCGATCAGCCGTGAGCAATGGGAACGAGGGATCGGCTGACGTCGTATGCCCATGCGCGACAGAGACAGGAGAGTGATGTGCAGTCTGTTGTCGTCGCTGACCGGAGATCGGAAGAGGATGTGCGGCATTCCGCCCGAACTGGTCGTGGGAAGCGCCATCGCGACGCAACTTCTTCAATTCGCTCCGTTTGCATATTTCGGGTGAGCCACCGCCATATGCCGAAGCGGCTGATCACTCAGCAGGATGCGGTGTTTGCGGATGGTGGCCGGGCGAAGAGGGTGGACGCTTCCACCAGCCGGCCGAACGGTTCACCAGCCGGAAATAGAGGCCGTAGGGCATCAGCCGGAGAAGTTTCAGCATATAGGTGAAGCGCTTCGGAAAGCTGACTTCGAAGCGGCTGGATTTGAGGCCTGCCGCGATTTGTTCGGCGGCTTCCTCTGGCGAAACGAGCGGCGGCATGGGGAGGCTGTTTTCGCGCGCCGCCGGCAGATCGGCGAAGCCGGGGCAAATGATCTGGATGCGGATGCCCATCTTGTCGAGATCGAATTTCAGGCTTTCGGCCATGTTGATCAGCGCCGCCTCGGTGGCGCCATAGGCTGCGCTGGTCGGCAGCCCGCCATAGCCGGCGGCGGAAGAGACGATGGCGATCTGCCCCTGCCCCTTGGCTTTCATGTGCCGGATGGCAGGCAGCAGGCAATTGACGACGCCAGAAAGATTGACGGCGAAGCTCTTCTCGAAATCCGCGCGGTTCAATTCCTGGGCATACACAGGCTGGTAAATGCCGGTATTGAAGACGGCCAAAGCGAGCGCGCCGTGCTCGTATTCGATCGAGGCAAGCACATGCTCCATATCCTCCGGATCGGTCACGTCGCCGTCGAGAACGACGATGCTGCCGCAAAGGCCGCGTGCTTCGGCCTGCAGTTCGGCCAGTTCTTCATGATTGCGCGCAGTGACGGCGACTTTGTATCCCTCGCCTGCCAGTTTCAGCGCCAACGCCCGCCCGATGCCTGAATTCGCGCCGGAAATCCAGGCGATGCCATGTTCGGGACGGGCGATGAATTCACGCATGATAGACTTCCTCCAGACTGCCGATCCAGCACGAAACCAAAACCGGAAGTTCCTCGCTGCCTCCCGAATTCATGCCTCTATCATGCTATTGTGGCTCATTTCAGCCGATCCCCCCGGTCGATGGTCCGGCAGAAGGGATTGATCGGAACGTGTCCGCCGCAAACCTCGTCCTTCCGGGCGGGGTAAGGCGGACGGGACGCCGTTAACCATGTTCCGGTCCGGCATCCGCCGGCGCTTGCGGAACATATGAAGAACGTCCTATGGTCGTTCCGATGAAGGAACGGCTGGGCTACCGATACAGGATCTACCCGGACGCGCGGCAGGCGCGGCTGTTCCGCCAGACCGTCGGCTGCTGCCGCCTCGTCTACAACCTCTGCCTCGAGCAGCGGAGCATGGCGTATGCGATGCCGTCCCGGCACCGCCTGTCCTCGTTCGACCAGATCAAGGAACTGCCGGGCCTGAAGGCCCATCTGCCGTTCCTCAAGGACGTTCCGAACCACTGCCTGCAGCAGGCGGCCGTCGACCTCGACAAGGCGTTCAAGAACTTCTTCAAGGGCCACGCGGCGTACCCGAAGGCGAGACGGAAGTTCCAGAACGAATCCTTCCGCTTCCCAGACCCGAAGCAGATCTCCTTCGGTGAGAAGGGAATCCTGCTGCCGAAGGCGGGCTGGGTGAAGCTCGTTCTCCATCGGCCCTTCCTTGGCGAGGTGAAGAACGTCACGGTCTCCGCCGACGGCGACCACTGGTACGTCGCGGTGCAGACCGAGCGTGAGGTCGACGAGCCTGCGAGCGTGCTCGACCTGCCGGATCTCGTCGAGCTCGGGGGCGACCTCGGCGTGGTCAACGCGCTCGCGCTCTCCGACGGCACGGTCTACGACCTGCCAAGAATGACCGAGAAGGAGAAGCGCAGGGAGGCGAACCTCGCCAGGCGCGTCTCGCGCCGCAGGAGGGGTTCGAAGAACCGTCTGCGGGCGCAGCGCGATCTCAGGCGGTTCAGGGCCAGGATCGTCCGGCGCAGACGGGACGCGAAGCATAAGATGACGACCGACGTCGTCAGTCGCTGCGACGTCCTCTATCTCGAGGACCTGAAGCTGAAGAACATGACCGCCTCGGCCAAGGGGACCGTCGAGGAGCCGGGCACCAACGTCGCGCAGAAGTCCGGACTGAACCGGGCGATCCTCGACGTGTCGCCCGGAGCGACGCGTCTGCAGTTCGAATACAAGATGCGCCGCCGCGGCGGCGCCGTCTTCTACGTCAACCCCGCACGGACGTCGCAGCGATGCGCCGAGTGCGGGCATGTCGATCCGAAGAACCGGATCGACCGCGACCGGTTCGAATGCGTCAGATGCGGCCACGCCGCCTGCGCCGACCACAACGCCGGCCGCAACATTCTTCATCTGGGCCGCAAGGCCCGAACCGGAGGACATCCGGGGATGGCCTGTGGATCGAACCTCGCGGGAGGTCGGAAGCAGGAAGAAGACGGTAGCAGTCAGGTCGCGCAAGCGGCCTGATCAAGACCAGAAGCTCCGGCCTTCAGGCAGGGGAGTAGTCACGTGCTCGATCAGCTTCTGGGACTGGGACCGCCATTGAGGGGCAGTCCGGAGGCAAATTGCAAGTCACGCAGGATTTTTGAAAGCAGAAGTCTAATTTTATCGTGGCAGGCGGGGTCCTGGAATAGCATTTCTTGCCAACCCAGCCTTGTGAAGGGAAAAGACCGTTCCTAAACTACCACTTCCACAGAGGCAGATTCCATGACCTTCCACCCATCCGTCATCGAGGCGATCGGCAACACTCCGCTCATCAAGCTCAAGGGCGCATCCGAAGCGACCGGCTGCACCATCCTCGGCAAGGCGGAGTTCCTGAACCCCGGCCAGTCGGTGAAGGACCGCGCCGCGCTCTACATCATCCGCGATGCCGAGAAAAAAGGGCTGCTGAAACCCGGCGGCGTGATCGTCGAGGGCACCGCTGGCAATACCGGCATTGGGCTGGCGGTCGTCGCCAACGCGCTCGGCTACCGCACGGTGATCGTCATCCCGGAAACGCAGAGCCAGGAGAAGAAGGATGCGCTGAAGCTGCTCGGCGCCGAGCTCGTCGAAGTGCCTGCCGTGCCTTACAAGAACCCCAACAATTACGTGAAGGTTTCCGGCCGCCTGGCTGAGCAAATGGCGAAATCCGATCCGAACGGTGCCATCTGGGCGAACCAGTTCGACAATGTCGCCAACCGCCAGGCGCATATCGAAACCACAGCCGCCGAAATCTGGAGGGATACCAACGGCAAGGTCGACGGCTTCGTCAGCGCCGTCGGCTCGGGCGGTACGCTTGCGGGCGTCGCAGCCGGTCTCAAGGCGTTCCGCAAGGACGTCAAGATCGCCATCGCCGATCCTGAAGGGGCAGCACTTTACGAGTTCTACAAGAACGGCGAATTGAAGTCCTCCGGTTCCTCGATCACCGAGGGTATCGGCCAGGGCCGTATCACCGCCAATCTCGAAGGCTTCACGCCGGATTTCGCTTATCAGATTCCCGACGCCGAAGCGCTGCCTTACGTCTTCGATCTCGTCGAACACGAAGGCCTCTGCCTCGGCGGCTCGACGGGAATCAATATTGCCGGCGCGGTACGCCTCGCCAAGGATCTCGGCCCGGGCCATACGATCGTGACGATCCTCTGCGATTACGGCAACCGCTACCAATCGAAACTTTTCAACCCCGATTTCCTGACGTCGAAGGGGCTGCCCGTTCCGGCATGGCTGACTGCGTCGCAGGACATAAAGATACCTTACGAACCAGCAGCGTGAGACCCATGCCAGTCAATCCCCTCTATCGTGACGATTTCTATCTTTCGACATGCGAAGCGGTGGTCACCGCCATTCACGAAGACGGGGGCATCGAGCTGGATCAGACCTGCTTTTATGCAGCCTCCGGCGGCCAGCCGGGCGATACCGGCTTTCTCGAACGCGCCGACGGCTCGAAGATCGAACTCGGCCCGACGAAGCACGGGGCGACCAAGGATATTGTCATCCACACCCCGCCTGCGGGCCAGCCGCAGCCGGTCGTCGGCGAAAAGCTGGTGCTGCACGTCGACTGGCCGCGCCGCTACCGGCTGATGCGCATGCACACGGCCTGTCACCTGCTGTCCGTGGTCTGCTCCTATCCGATCACCGGCGCTGCGGTCGGCGAGGACGAGAGCCGCATCGACTTCGACATGAGCGAAACGATCGACAAGGATGAGGTGACGGCGAAGATGATGGAACTCGTCGCCCAAAACCATCCGGTCTATGTCCAGTGGATCACCGACGAGGAATTGGCTGCAAACCCCGGCATCGTGAAATCGAAGAACGTGCGCCCGCCGATGGGGCTTGGCCGCGTCAGCCTAGTCTGCATCGGCGAAAACTCGGCGATTGACAGCCAGCCCTGCGGCGGCACACATGTCTCCGAAACGCAGGAAGTCGGCCAGATCCACATCGCCAAGATCGAGAAGAAGGGCAAGGAGAACCGGCGCTTCCGCATCCGCTTCGGCATGCCTGGCAGCGAAGCCTAGAACCAGTCAGGGAGAGATCAGAATGAGCGAAGAGAAGAGCCGTTTCGTCGTCTCGGCCGATTGGCTGCAGGGTGAGCTCGGAAAGCCGGACCTGCGCGTGCTGGACGCCTCCTTCTACCTCTCGGCGCAGAATCGCGACGCGGACGCCGAATATTCAAGCGGCCATATTCCGAGCGCGATCCGCTTCGATCAGGACAAGATCGCGGACCATTCAACCGGTCTGCCGCATACCATCCCCTCGCCGGATTATTTCGCGGAAGAAGTAGGCAAACTCGGCATCAGCGAGACGGACCGCATCGTCGTCTATGACGGCATCGGCATGTTCGCCTCCCCGCGCGTCTGGTGGCTCTTCCGGGTGATGGGAGCGAAAAACGTCTTCGTTCTCGACGGCGGCCTCGATGGCTGGAAGGCGGAGGGTCGCCCGCTCGAAACGGATGTCCCGGCCTACAAACCGGCGACCTTCAAGACGAGCTATGACGCAAGCCGCGTCGTCACCCTGGAAACGATGCGCGACATCGTTTCCAGCAGCGCCCTGCAGATCGCCGATGCCCGCAGCGCCGGACGCTTCGCCGCCACCGAACCGGAGCCGCGCGCCGGGATGCGCTCCGGCCATATGCCAGGCGCCCGCAACCTGCCGTCCGGCGTTTTTGCCAATCAGGGCCGTTTCAAATCACTGCCCGAATTGAAGCAAACGATCGAGGATGCCGGGATCGACCTTTCGAAACCGGTCGTCACCTCGTGCGGTTCGGGGATTACGGCCGCGATCATCACGCTGGCGCTCGAATCGATCGGCCATACCGACAACAAGCTCTATGACGGCTCGTGGAGCGAATGGGGCAGCCGCGACGATACGCCGGTGGTGACCGGTCCTCCCGACCCGATCAAGGCCTGAGACGCGCCATGGCGAAGTCCCCCCTCCTCGCTCACGGCCCATATCACCCGACTGGAAATGACTTCGCCGCCGAAGGCAAGCCTGCCGGTGCCGGTCAACATTCAGACGGCGATCATGCGCGCGCCCGGCATTCCGCTGCCCTTCTATCGCTACCTCTACCGGCAGGTCGGCGCCCGCTGGCAGTGGGTCGACCGGCTGCGGATGAGCGACGAGGCGCTGACGGAAACGCTGCACGACAAGCGCAACAATATCAGCGTGCTCTACGTCAACGGCGCCCCTGCCGGCTTCTACGAGTACTTCTGCGAGGACGAGGACACGATCGAGCTCTGCCATTTCGGCCTGATCGAGCACGCGCTCGGCCTCGGCATTGGCAAGTGGTTCCTGCTGCAGGCGCTTTACGCGATCTGGACACTGAACCCGACGCGCGTCACGACGACCACCAACAATCTCGACCATCCGCGCGCCCTGCAGCTCTACCAGATGTTCGGCTTCTCGCCGGTTTCGACCGGCACCGGGATCGTACGGCCGCTGAGCGATAAGGAACTGCTGGAGATTGCCAGGAAGAGCTGACGGTGCATTCTACGATCACCGCGATATGCCCGTAATCTGGTGTCGCTACCCTTCAAGTGGCCAAAGAAAAAGCCAAGGAGCTGTTCCGTGAAGTCCTCCCCGACAGCTATGTCTGCGATCGAACGCCCGCGTGGCAGTCCCGGTGAAGTCTTCTGGGTCTTCCTGAAACTCGGCTTGACCTCCTTCGGCGGCCCCATTGCTCATCTCGGCTACTTCCGCGACGAGCTGGTGGTGCGGCGCAGGTGGACCGACGAGGCCGGCTATGCCGATCTCGTTGCACTTTGCCAGTTCCTGCCGGGACCGGCGTCAAGCCAAGTCGGCTTCTCGCTCGGCATCCTGCGCGGCAACGGTTTGCTTGGCGGGCTTGCGGCATGGTTCGCCTTCACCATGCCGTCGGCGATCATCCTCCTGGCTTTCGCGCTCGGTGCCGCCGCTTTCACCGGACCCGAAGCGGAGGGATTCCTCCACGGCTTGAAGCTCGTGGCCGTTGCTGTGGTGGCCCAAGCGATCTGGGGTATGGCGAAGAGCCTCACGCCCGACCGCGAACGTGGCGGCATTGCGCTGGCAGCCGTTGCCATCGTTGCCTTCATCGGGGGATCGTTCGGCCAGATTGGGGCAATCGCGCTGGGTGCCGTCGCCGGGCTCTGGTTCTGCCGCGCGGAAGTACCCGCGTTAACTGGTCATCTCGGCTTTCCCGTCTCGCGCCGGGGTGGAGCGATCGCACTCGTCTTGTTCGCAGCCTTCTTCCTGATCCCGCCGCTGGTTGCGGGCGCAACGGGCCATCAGGCGGTCGCGCTGTTCGATGCCTTCTACCGCTCGGGTGCGCTGGTCTTCGGCGGCGGGCATGTCGTGCTGCCGCTGCTGCAGACGGAAGTGGTGACACCCGGCTGGGTGACGAACGAAGCCTTCCTCGCCGGCTATGGTTTGGCGCAGGCGGTGCCCGGGCCGCTCTTTACCTTTGCGGCCTATCTCGGCGCGGTCATAGGACCAGCGCCCCATGGATTTGCGGGAGCAGCCATCGCGCTTGTCGCCGTTTTCCTGCCGGGACTGCTGCTGGTCTATGGCATGCTGCCCTTCTGGGATGCGCTGCGGCTGCGGCCGGCGGCACAGGCCGCCATGCGCGGTGCGAACGCCGCCGTCGTCGGGATCCTCGGAGCCGCACTCTATAGCCCGGTCTGGACGAGCGCCGTGCTCTCGACCGTGGATTTCGCGCTGGCGCTCACAGGATTCCTCCTGCTTACGGTCTGGAAGACGCCGCCCTGGATCGTGGTATTATTGTTGGCAGCGAGTGGTGCGCTTCTCCATCTGATTTGAGATCTCCGGCCAAGAGGAGAATTTCGCGTTGGCTCGGGATTGAAGCAATGAGGAGTACAACGGAGGAAAACGATCATGCCAGGCATCAGCGTGCGCTACATCGTCGATGACGTCGATGCGGCAGTGGAATTCTACACACAGCATCTCGGCTTTTCCGTCGCGTTTCGTCCCGCGCCGGGCTTTGCCATCCTGACCAGGGACGGTTTCCGTCTCCTCGTCAGCGGAATGACGGGACCGGGCGGGGCGCCTCAGGCGATGCCGGACGGGCGCAAGCCGGAACCGGGCGGATGGAACCGCATTCAAATCGAAGTCGCGGATCTGGAGACGGAGGTCGCGGCGCTGCGCCAAGCCGGTGCGCGCTTCCGGAACGAAATCGTGCAGGGAATGGGTGGCAAGCAGATTCTTCTCGAGGATCCCGCAGGAAACCCGATCGAACTGTTCGAAGCGCCGAAAAAATGAGCTTCGTGACTTTGCGCAGCCGGTATTGAAACAATGGCGCAGGAATCGGGTGGTTAAAGCGGCTTTGAAGGCGCATTTCATGGCAATTGCGAAGGAGATTTGCCATGTCAGCCATCCGTTTTTCCGCCATGCCGTCCGCCGATGCCGAGCACCTCTGGAACGGCGGCCGTGATGCCTATGACAACTTGCCGGAGACCATGGTCTCCGATGGGCCGGGTCATCCCTGCCGCCATTGCCTGAAGAATATCGATGCCGGCGACGAGCTTCTCGTTTTCGCCTACCGCCCGTTTCCGGAATTGCAGCCCTATGCCGAGACCGGCCCGATCTTCCTGCACAAGAACCGCTGCGAACGTTATGCGGCGGCGGAAGTGCTGCCGCCCGTGCTGACGACGAGCCGCGATTTCATCGTGCGCGGCTATGGCGAAAACAACCGCATCGTCTACGGCACCGGCGCCGTTACCGCGATTGCCGACATTCCGGGCTATGCCGAAGAGTTGCTGAAGCGTCCGGAAATCGCCTACGTGCATGTCCGCTCGGCGCGCAACAATTGCTTCCAGTGCCGGATCGACAAGCAAAAGGCGCCGGCCTTCAGCGAGACCGGCGCCTTCATCTAGTCTAACGCAACATGATGGGAATTACGCTACGTTCAATACGCTTTCCGCTGCGTAGGCTTCATAGCCCAGCGCATCGGCAACCGGCTTGTTGGTGATGCGGCCCCTGTGGACGTTCAGGCCGTTGCGTAGATGCTTGTCCTCGGCGATCGCGCGCAGGCCGCGGTCGGCGAGGGCCAGACCGTGGACGAGCGTCGCATTGTTCAGCGCATGTGCGGACGTGACGGGAACCGCGCCTGGCATATTGGCGACACAGTAGTGCACCACGCCGTCGACCTCGTAGGTCGGCTCGGAATGCGTCGTCGCATGCGAGGTCTCAAAGCAGCCGCCCTGATCGATCGCGACATCAACGATCACCGAGCCCTTCTTCATGCCCGAAAGCATCTCGCGGGTAACGAGCTTCGGCGCGGCAGCGCCGGGGATCAGCACAGCGCCGATGACGAGGTCGGCGGAGAAGACCTCCTCCTCCAGCGCCTGGATGCTGGAATAGCGCGTGTGGATGCGGCCGCCGAAAATGTCGTCGAGCTGGCGAAGGCGCGGCAGCGACTTGTCAAGGATGCTGACGTCGGCGCCGAGGCCGGCTGCCATCTTGGCTGCATGCAGGCCGACGACGCCGCCGCCGATGATTGCGACCTTGGCCGGCAGCACGCCGGGCACGCCGCCAAGGAGAATGCCGAGACCGCCATTGGCCTTCTGCAGCGCCGTGGCGCCTGCCTGGATCGACAGGCGTCCGGCGACTTCCGACATTGGCGCGAGCAGCGGCAGGCCGCCACGCTCGTCGGTAACGGTTTCGTAGGCGATTGCGGTGACGCCGGACGCAAGCAGGCCCTTGGTCTGCTCCGGATCGGGTGCCAGGTGCAGGTAGGTATAAAGAAGCTGGCCGTCGCGAAGCTGCGCCCATTCGGAGGGCTGCGGCTCCTTGACCTTCACGACCATGTCGCACTTCTCAAAGATGTCTTTTGCCGAGGCCGCGATCTTCGCGCCGGCGGCTGCATAGGCGGCATCATCGGCACCAATGCCGGCGCCTGCCTTTGTCTCGACCCAGACGTCATGGCCGTGGGCAACATATTCACGAACCGAGGCGGGTGTCAGGCCGACACGATACTCATGATTCTTGATTTCCTTCGGGCAACCGACACGCATTTAGCGTTCCTCTCATTTTATGTCCGCTTATGCGGCGCGCTATCGACGATCCAAATCCAAACACCCGGCGCGCGAAATGTCCTTGCAAAGACCATTTGCGCGGACGCTATTTTTCGAATATTATTGTGCAAACCCCGCTCTTTTCGAAGGTTATTCGAATGCCGGAACTTGATACCATCGATCGTGCGATTCTGAGAGCGCTTCAAGCGAACGCCCGCATCACCAATGCCGACCTCGCCAACAAGGTCGGCCTTTCGGCCTCGGCCTGCTCGAGACGGCTCGACATTCTCGAGAAGAGCGGTGTCATCGGCGGCTACCACGCACGTCTTTCGCACAAGGCGCTGGACTACAAGATGATCGCCATCGTGCACATCTCGCTCTCCGGCCAGTTTACGAAGACCCTTGCAGAATTCGAGGCCGCGGTGAAGCGCTGCCCGAACGTGCTCGTCTGCTACCTGATGTCAGGCGAATACGACTATATCCTGCGCGTCGCTGCCCGCGACCTGGAAGACTACGAGCGCATACACCGCGACTGGCTTTCCGCCCTGCCCCATGTCGTCAAGATCAACTCCAGCTTCGCGCTGCGGGAAATCATCGACAGGCCGAATGTCGGCCTTTGAGGCCTTGCAAAGCGGCATGAATCCTGACCTGCTTCCGTCGTATGCGGGCCTCTCCCGCCTTATGGCAAGACATGAAATCCAAGACACAAGGCTATATCTTCGTCCTTCTGGCGATCACCATCTTTTCCGTGCAAGATGGGATCTCGAAGCATCTGGCGAGCATCTATCCGCCGGTTTTCGTGACGATGATCCGCTACTGGGCCTTTGCGCTTTTCACGATCCTTCTCGCGTCGAGAATGCGCGGAGGCCTGACGGAGACCGCGCGCACGAAGCGGCCTTTGCTCCAGGTCGCGCGTGGCGTGCTGCTTGCCGCGCAGGTCGTGCTGGCGATCACCTGTTTCGCGATCATCGGTCTTGCGCGCACGCAGGCGATCTTTGCCGGCACGCCGATCCTGATCGCCCTGCTTTCCATGCCGCTGCTCGGCGAGCGCGTCGGATGGCGCCGCTGGACGGCAATCTGCGCGGGGCTCGCCGGCGTTCTTCTAATTCTGAAGCCCGAAAGCGGTTTCTTCGATCCGAAGCTGCTGCTTGCGGTCTTGGGCTGCTTCCTCTTCGCCTTCTACGTCATCGCCACCCGCCTCGTCAGCCGCGACGATTCTTCGATGACGAGTTTCTTCTATACCGGGGTTGCGGGCGGCGTAATGATAACGCTCATCGGTCCTTTCTACTGGACCTCGATGTCGGCCGGCGACTGGGGCTGGATGGCGCTTCTCTGCCTGACCGGCATCTCGAGCCACTACTTCCTGATCCGCGCCTACGACATGCTCGATGCCGCAGCCGTTCAGCCGCTCACTTATCTGCAGCTTGTCTACGCCTCGATTATCGGCGTCGTCATCTTTGGCGAAGCCCTAAGCCTCAACACGATCGCCGGCTCGGTGATCGTTGTGGCTGCCGGCATTTTTACCATCTGGCGTGAGCATGTGGTGGCGCGCAGCAGCGCTGTCGGGAAATAGGGCCATACTCGTAATTTAGCATCTGCTGTAAAAGGATTTTCAACCTTTTCGCGATAGTGAATGCTACGTATTCTTTTGAGGGCAGGAAATGCGCAATCTGAATATCATTACCCGCAAGGCCGAACGCAAGTATTGCCGCATTTTCGGCAAGGTCCGCTATCTCAATAACGAAGTAGACGTCCGTATCCTCGATCTCTCGATAACGGGCGTTGCGCTGGAAATTCGAACGCCGCTGCATGCGGCATCAGGCAGCCGCGTTCAGATCGTCGCCGAAGACCTTGGAACGCTCTATGGTATTATCCGGTGGAGCCATAACGGACGCCTTGGCATCGAGTTCGATCCGAACTCGAACTCCAGGGCACAGGTTGCCTCCTATTTCCGATTCTTCCACAAGGAAGTCCGGCCGGTGTTGAAGCGATAACATTCAACACCAGCCTGTCATTTTCCCGATGCACTCCCGTGCAAATCACTCTAGGCTCGCCGCTGCGTTGAGCCATGCGTGATTTGTGAAGGAATGTTCGATGTCTTCCATCCTTGATTTGCACCCGATTACCCGCCGGTCGCTGCTCGGCGGACTTGCCGCGACTTCGGCGCTCGTTCTGCTTCACCCGTTCGCGGCGCGGGCGGCCGCCAACCAGGCGCATCTGCGCCTCATGGAAACCACCGATATCCACGTCAACGTCTTCCCCTACGACTATTATGCCGACAAGCCGAACGATACGATGGGTCTGGCCCGTACCGCGACGATCATCGACAACATCCGCGCCGAAGCGGCAAACGTACTGCTGGTCGACAACGGCGACCTGCTGCAGGGCAATCCGATGGGCGATTACATGGCCTATCAGCACGGCATGAAGGACGGCGACGTGCATCCGGTCATCAAGGCGATGAACACGCTTGGCTACACCGTCGGCACGCTCGGAAACCACGAGTTCAACTACGGCCTCGATTTCATGTTCAAGGTGCTCGGCGGCGCGAATTTCCCGTTCGTCTGTGCCAACTTGACGAGGGGCCAGCTTGCCTCCGATCCGAAGAAGGACGATCTCTTCTTCAAACCCTATGTGATCGTCGAGAAGCTGATCAAGGACGGCGCAGGCAACGAGAGCCCGGTCAAGATCGGCTTCATCGGCTTCGTGCCGCCGCAGATAATGCTCTGGGACACCAAGAACCTCGAAGGCAAGGCGCAGACCCGCGATATCGTCGAGGCGGCCAAGGCCTGGGTTCCGGCGATGAAAGAGGAAGGCGCGGATATCGTCATCGCGCTTTCCCACTCCGGCATCGATGGCGCGGCACCCTCCGAGAAGATGGAAAACGCTTCGCTGCATCTTGCCGCCGTCGACGGCATCGACGCGATCTTCACCGGCCACCAGCATCTCGTCTTCCCCGGTCCGAAGAGCTGGGACGGGATTGCCAATGCCGATCCGATGAAAGGCACGCTGTATGGCAAGCCGGCTGTCATGGGCGGCTTCTGGGGCTCGCATCTCGGCCTCATCGACCTGCTACTCGAAAAGGACGGCAAGAGCTGGAAGATCGTCGATTTCACCGCCGAGGCGCGGCCGATCTATCACCGCGACGACAAGAAGAAGGTCGTTGCCGATGTCGCCGACAAGAAGGACGTGATCGAGGCCGCAAAGGCCGAGCATGAGGCGACGCTTGCCTATGTCCGCACCCCGGTCGGCAAGACTTCGGCACCGCTCTATTCCTACTTCGCGCTCGTTGCCGACGACCCGTCGGTGCAGATCGTGAGCCAGGCGCAGACCTGGTACATCAAGCAGATGCTGGCCGATACCGAATTCAAGGATCTGCCCGTGCTTTCGGCCGCCGCGCCCTTCAAGGCCGGCGGCCGCGGCGGCGCGGATTATTATACCGACGTTCCGGCGGGTGATGTCGCGATCAAGAACGTCGCCGACCTCTACCTCTATCCGAACACCGTGCAGGCCGTAGTCATTACCGGCGAGCAGGTGAAGAATTGGCTGGAAATGTCGGCGGGCATGTTCAACGAGGTGAAGCCGGGCACGAAGGATGCGGAACTGCTCAACGGCGATTTCCCGTCCTACAATTTCGACGTGATCGACGGTGTGACCTACCAGATCGACCTGTCCCAGCCGCGGAAGTTCGACAATGACGGCAAGGCGATCAATCCCGATTCGAACCGCATTCAGGATTTGAAGTTCGGCGGAAAGCCGATCGACCCAAAGCAGAAGTTCGTCGTGGTCACCAACAACTACCGCGCCGGCGGCGGCGGCAAGTTCCCGGATATCGCCGCAGACAAGGTCGTCTTCCAGGCGCCGGACACCAACCGCGACGTGATCGTCCGCTTCATCCACGACCAGGGCACGATCAACCCATCCGCCGATAGCAACTGGACCTTCAAGCCGCTGCCAGACACAAGCGCCGTCTTCCAGAGCGGGCCGAAGGCTAAGCAGTTTCTGGCCGATGTGAAAAGCATGAAGATCGAGGACGCAGGCGAAGGCGCCGAAGGCTTTGCCAAATTCAGGTTGATACTTTAGCGGAATGGGAGGGCGCGGGAATCCGCGTCCTCTTATTCAGCAGCTATCGGCAAATCCGGCGGCGACAGCTCAGCCAGCTGCGCCGTGAAATCGGCGTGTTTGGGGCATTGTGCAAGCCTTGCCCGAAACGCATCGATCATCCAGCTGGCCGCCGGACCGGGCGGGCTGGCAATCCGTCTCATGGCATAGATCGGATACTCGCCCTGCTCGAAGGCCGGCAGGTCGAGATGGACCAAAGCGCCGCTTATCAGATCGTTGCGGATAAGCGAGGCCGGCAAGCCGCCCCAACCAAGCCCACCGCGAATGAGGGAGTGTTTCGTGGCAATGTCGCTCACGCGCCATGTCTTGTAGGAGAGCACATTGAAATCGCGGCCTTTTGTCAAACCTGACGCATCCGTCACGACCAACTGGGTTTCTTCGCGGACATCCGCCAGCGTCAACGGCTTGCCGATCTTCGTCAGCGGATGACCATGCGCGGCAACGGGCATCATGAAGGAGTGTCCGATTTGCTCTGCGACAAGCGCGTCGTGTTGCTTCAGCAGGGCCCCGCCAATACCTATCGTTGCCTTGCCGCTCAAAACGAGATCCATCACGACACCGAGTTCGCCCACCGTCAAACTGAGCGCTACAGACGGGAACCTGTCACGGAATTCGCGTAGCACATCGACCACCGCATGCGACGGCACCATGACGCTGATGGCAACAGAAACCTCGGCTTCCAGCCCGTCCTTGAGACTCTTCACGCGGGCACGCATTACCTCCAGATCGGTCAGCAGGCGGCGTGCGTCTTCGAGCATGGCCTTGCCCGCATTGGTGAGCTTCGACTGGCGGGCGCCGGAACGTTCGAAAAGCGGCATCTCGAGCTGCGCCTCGAGGTTGGCGATTGTGTAGCTGATTACCGACTGCGCGCGGTTGAGTGCGCGCGAGGCGGCCGAGAAGCTGCCGGTTTCCGCCACCGTGAGGAACACCTGCAGCTGGTCCAATGTCGGGTTGGGAAGCATCTTCCATCCAATCTATCGATAGCTTTGATCGACATTATCACAGTTTTTTCGATGGCAGACCAGACCTATTTTCGCTCTGGAACAGCGGCTCGAATCTCCCAAGCGAGCTCGCAGAATCTTAATTCGAGAGGAATTACAACAATGTCGTCCATCCTGCTCCTGACATCCAGCCCGCGTGCTGAATCGCTTTCGACCACCATTGCCACCGACCTTGCCGGCAAGCTTCAGGCCCAGAAGCCGGGCAGCGTCATCGCCCGCCGCGATCTTGCCGCCAATCCGCTGCCGCACATCGACGACCTGTTTACCGCCGCGATCCGCAAGCCTGCCGAAGAGCGCACGGCGCAGGAAGCCGAAGCGGTCAAGACCTCCGATGCGCTGGTCGACGAACTGCTCGCCGCCGACACTATCGTTATCGGCACCGGCCTCATCAACTTTAACATCTATTCGTCGCTGAAGACCTGGATCGACAACGTCGCGCGCGCCGGCCGCACGTTCAAGTACACCGAAAGCGGCCCGGTCGGGCTTGCAACCGGCAAGAAGGTCTACGTCGTGCTCGCCTCCGGCGGCGTCTACTCGCAGGGTCCTGCCGCCGGCTTGAATCATGCCGTTCCGTATCTGAAGTCGGTTCTCGGCTTCCTCGGCATCACCGACATCGAAACCATCTATGTCGAAGGCCTCGCCTTCGGTCCGGAAGCTGCGGAAAAGGCAATCGGCGCCGCCAAGGCCCGTGCTGAAGAAATCGCCCTCGCCGCCTAACCGTCCGACATCGCCCCCCAGAAGCGGCCGGCCCTGTCCGGCCGTTTTTGTTTCAGCGTGCCTCGCCTGACGTCGGCAACCCTCGTTGCCAACTCTCAGGCGGTGTAATCGAGCTTCCCCGTCCTTTGATCACGAACAATGTCCAAGCTGCGGCAAGGCTCCAAGGGGCGGCGCAACGAGCCGACAGGCATTTGGTGCGAGCAGCACTTGTCCCGCAGAACCAAGCGTCGGATTAGCTGACGTTGACCAGGCCTGTACGCCCGAAGACGCAGTTCCGGCCGTTCTTCTTCGCCTGATAGAGCCGGTGATCGGCGGTCGAGAGAACGGTGGTGAAGCTGACGCCGTCCGCGTCGGCGGTCGCAACGCCGATGCTGACGGTGACGGGTCTTCCGTCCGGCGTCCTGACGCTCGTCGCGATCGCCCATCGGAGGCGTTCTGCGAGCAGCAAGCCTTCCTCGTGGTCCGTGCCCGGGCAGATAGCGACGAATTCTTCGCCGCCGAAGCGGAACACCCGGTCTGCGGAGCGCAGGATGGCCGCAAGCCGGGAAGCGATCGCCTTCAGCACTTCGTCGCCCTGCAGATGACCAAAATTGTCGTTGACGTCCTTGAAGTGGTCGGCATCGATAATGACGACGGTCATGAACTGTCCCTGCCGCAGGGCTTCCCGCATCATGACCGGCGCTTCGAGTTCCATGCGCGAGCGGTCGTAGACGCCGGTCAGCATGTCCCTGCCCGTCCGTTCGAGAAGATCGTTGTATCGCTCGCGGAACGTCAGGTCGCCGAAAAGATCGCTGAGCGAGCGCGCGGCGGCCGGAACGCCGTTCCGGTGAATACAAAGCCGGTAGAAGGCAAAGAGCGCGGTATAGATGCAGACCGCGAACATCTTCGCCCTCCAACCGTCCCAGAAGGCCGCCAGCGGCACGTCGAGAAAATAGTGTAAGGCGCCGAAGAAGCCGATCTGGTCGAAGGTCAGAAGTGCGAAACCGCACAGCATGAAACGGAGGATCACCTTGCGTTTCAGCCAATGGCCGAGGCGCTCGTAAAACAGGATGATGCCGAGCGAATCGAGATAGAGCAGCGCCGTGCCCCAGACCATCAGCCAGCCTATCTCCTTCAGGAAGCTGAAATCGGCGGCGTTGCCGGGCGAAATCTCGACGGTCTCGTGCAGTTGCAGCACCCACGCGATCGCAGCGGTCAGCAGATTGCCGAGGAACAGGCCGTAGATCGGCTGCCGGACTGTCGACGCATCCTCTTGAAGGTAGAGCATCAGGATCATCATCAGCTTGCCGGCGAAGAAGACCGACGAGCCGGGCGAGGCGACGCCGAAGGGCAGCGACACGTAGAATACGGCAGCGAGATAGGTTTCCAGGAAATGCATGACGCCAAGCGCAGTCATGAAAACGCCAAGGCCCAGCCGGTGGCGGAAATGCAGCAGGCTCACCATCAGCGCGAAGTAGCCGACAGCTTCCACCACAACGAGACCGAGATTGACAAATGCCATCGCGCTTTTCGCTCCCCAACCCGCCCTTTATAGCGCGATACGGTTAAGAAACGGTCCAGTTCACGCCCGGAAATGAACAGCTTCATGCCGGATGACTTGCACGGTACGGTACTGCCAGGCAGCGGCTCGCCGGCGAAGGGCCGTTAGACCTGCCGCTCCTTTTCGCCGTCGGCGAAGAGCGATGGCCCATGCTGATCGATGATCTGTTGCGCCTTGCGCACAGTGCATTCGATTGCATCGTCCGGCGAGGAGAACACGTCGGCGCGGATGAAATTGCGAACCAGGACCTCGCCGCCGACCGTCTTTTCGATACGGCCCGCCAGGCGGTACTGTCCGCCTTCCTTGCGCGGCTCGGCATAGATGGCGCACTCGCCGTAAAGCTGCGGCTCACCCTTCGGGCTTGCACCGGCCTCGGCGGCTTTGCCGCCGGAAAACATCGAGAAAATGCTGGAAAAAATCGAAGCCATGTTTCGCCTTTAGCACGGGCCGCCCGCGCCCGCAAAGTCAAATGATGAGGTTGGCGAGGATGTCGTTCTCGGTGATGTCCTCGAAGCCCATGCCCGCCTTTTCGAAGTTCGAAATCAGGGTGGCAAAGTTCTCCGGCGCCTTGGTTTCGATGCCGATCAGCACCGAGCCGAAGTTGCGCGCCGTCTTCTTCAGGTATTCGAAGCGGGCGATGTCGTCGTCGGGGCCGAGCAGGTTGAGGAAATCGCGGAGCGCGCCCGGGCGCTGCGGCAGCCGCAAGATGAAGTATTTCTTCAGCCCGGCGTGGCGCATCGCCCGTTCCTTGACGTCGGGCAGCCGCTCGAAGTCGAAATTGCCGCCGGAGACGACGGCGACGATCGTCTTGCCGCGGATGGCCTGCGGATCCATCGCCGCGATCGCCGTCAGGGACAAAGCCCCCGCCGGCTCCAGCACGACGCCCTCGACATTAAGCATTTCCGAGATCGTCACGCAGATGGCGTTCTCCGGCATCAGCATGACCTGCCGGGCTGGAAAACCCTTGAGCGCTGCGAAATTCAGGTCGCCGATGCGGGCAACGGCCGCGCCGTCGACAAAATTGTCGACCTTGGAAAGCGTCACGACTTCACCAGCCTCGATGCTCCGCTTCAGGCTCGGCGCGCCCGCCGGCTCGGTGAAGACAAAGGCGGATTCCGGAACGGAACCCTTGAGATAGCCGGTGATGCCCGCAGCAAGCCCGCCGCCGCCGACCGGCAGGACCAGCATGTCCGGCACCCTGCCCTCTGGCAACTGCTGCAGGATTTCGGCTGCGACCGTTGCCTGCCCCTCGATAATATCCGCATGGTCGAAGGGCGGCACCATGACGCCTCCGGCCGCCTCCGCGTGGTCGCGCGCAGCCTGATAGCACTGATCGAAGAAATCGCCGTAGAGCTTGATGGTGATGAATTCGGCGCCGAAGATGCGCGTCTTGTCGATCTTCTGCTGCGGCGTCGTCACCGGCATGAAGACCACGCCCTGGACGCCGAAATGGCGGCAGACATAGGCAAAGCCCTGCGCATGGTTGCCAGCCGAAGCGCAGACGAAGAGGCGCTCGCCGCCGCCTTCAGTGATCGCCTTGCGGAGGAAATTGAAGGCGCCGCGGATCTTGTAGGAGCGGACGGGCGACAGATCCTCCCGCTTCAGCCAGACATCCGCACCGTAGCGCGCCGAAAGATGGTCGTTGAGCTGCAGCGGCGTTGCCGGAAAGAGGGTGCGCAATGCTTCTTCCGCGCGGTCTACATCCTGTCGTGTGACGGTCATCGGTCCATTCCTGTCTCAGGCCTTCGCTATGGCACAGGTCGGCCGGCAAAAGAAGTCCGTTCGGCCACCACGCGGTTCCGTGCGGAAAGGTTTTCTTCATCGCGTCCGGCGGATTGCTGCGGCTCCCCCGTGCGTTCGCTTTGCAATGCTGCTAACGTAACAGGATGATGACCTCCCGTTTTATCCGACCGCTCGCCTGGCTGCTGCTTGCCGCTATCATTTTCGTCACCATTTCGCCGATCGGCCTCAGGCCGCACACGATGACCAGCGTCAATGCCGACCGCGCGCTTGCCTATGCCGTCACCGGCTTCGTTTTCGCGCTCGGCTATCCGAAACAGTGGAAGCTCGTGGCACTACTGCTGATCTTCGGCACGCTTGCCATCGAGTTCCTGCAATACCTGTCGCCGACGCGGCACGCCCGCCTTCACGATGCCGTCATCAAGGCGGCCGGCGCCATGCTCGGCATCCTTGCGGGCAGCGCCGTCTACCGGCGCGCGCAGACCAAGCAGCGACTAAACGCCGTCTCTGCTCAGGAACCACAAACAGCCGCCGCTCTTGACTGAATCGCTCCAGTTGTTGAATGAAGAGCCCCGCGCGCCCGCGCTAACCGGTGACGCAGCGGTACATGAAGTTGTCGCCCTCGACGCTCGCCGACGTGGCAGCGGCGCTGCAACCAACGGCCCCGAAGCTGCGGCTGGTAGCCAACGACTGAGCTGAGTGAACTCGGGTCACCGGCTAGTGATGTTCGGCGACAACTCGTTAATGGCTGGAGGACGATGTTGGCGCGTTGATCCTTAGGGAATTTGTTCCGCTGAATTTTGTTATCAACAGGGACGACAGCTCCTCCTGCGTCCGATGCCCTTGGTTGAATAAGTCAAGCGCAGTGCTGCATAGCAGTTGCGAAGCCTCTTCATTCAGGGTCAAGCGATAGTGACGGCCGCAAGTCTTGACAGCTCTTAGAATGACCTTCAGGTCTTTTGCTTTCAACGATGCACCTAAATCGAACATTCCAGCCTCCCTTATTTAGCTCCCGCTTACGAAATGCTACTAAAGTATAAAGGTCGTCAACGTCATGTGCGTTTCCGCACAATCCCGCATCCCGTTCTGACCGATCATGGTTCCGAGGCCGGAGGTTCTGCAGGTCGTTAAGTCGTCTCCTGTGAGACGTCCTTGGTCCTGTGATCACCGGCTAAAGAGCGGTTGTATGTGGCTGCGGCGCTAGAACCAACGGCTCCGAAGCTGTGCCTTGTCGAGAACGGGTGACCACCGAGCTGTGTGAAAACTTGGTAGTGTCTCAGTTTGTCAGTTTGTGACTCCGGTTTCGACCCAGACTGGCCAAAGCCGCTCGACGAGAGCTTACTCTATATACCTCATCAGGAGCGCCCGATGACCAGCGACACAGAGCTTCTTGAGCACCTTTACGACCGTTTCAACGCCCGCGACATGGAAGCGGTGCTGGCGACCATGCACCAAGATGTCGTGTGGGCCAACGGCCTGGAGGGCGGGCATGTCTATGGACACGATGGCGTTCGCAAGTATTGGGCGCGACAATGGGCGACGATCGATTCTCATGCTGAGCCAATTGGCTTCTCGATCGGGGCAGATGGAACGACCAATGTCGAGGTCCACCTGACCGCGCGCGATCACGAGGGAAACGTGCTGTTCGACCAGATGGGCGGACATATTTTTCAGATAGAGGAAGGCTTGATCAGGCGCTTTGATATCCGCTAGTCCGGACATCCAACGCTCCAGGCGTCAGGAGACAAGTCGGAACTTGACAGATGCTCTCTGATAAAGGGAGCAGCAGAGGGCCGCTAAAGGCTCGAAGAAGCTGCAAAAAGATGCCCTAGTGATACCCGAAGAAGATGCCGAAGTCGGAGTTCCATTAACAGATGCCTAACGCTTGATCTTGTGACAAATCCGTGTGACAAACCGCGCCGTGACAAAATGCGGACGTGGTGAAACTGGTAGACACAAGAGACTTAAAATCTCTCGCCTTCAAGGGCTTACGGGTTCGATCCCCGTCGTCCGCACCAACAAGCTAAAGCGTGTCGCACTTATTCCGCCTCATAACCTGCCGCTCTGAAGAAATTCAGGCATTCCTCGACGGAGAAGATGCCGACAATCTCACCCAGGGCTTTTGTTATTGCATCGAAGCTTCGTGCGGCGCGTTTTCGCAGCAAGGTCTTGAGCTTGGAGAATGCCATCTCGATGGGATTGAGGTCGGGTGAATAAGCCGGCAGGAGCAGCAGCCACGCCCCTCGCTCCTTGACCAGTTGCACAGCGCGCTCGCTCTTGTGAAAGCCGACATTGTCGATGACCCACGGAGTAACGCATCACGCTACCTCCCTCATCATGTGAACATGGCAGCGGGACCCGGAGGCCAAGCACGGCGAACCGACAGCACCTGTCAATGCGTGGTGGCGCCGTGGAAGCCAACGGAGTCGAGCACCGTTATCTGCTCGCCGTTAATATAGAAGCGAATCTCGCGCGCTTGGTCGTCTATTTCGATGCGCGTCGGGGCAACGAGCTGCGGCGCGTCAGCGCGTAGCCCGTTTGCATTGGCGCGTGATACGCGAGGCTCGCTGCCCGAGGCCGCAGCCGATAAGAGGATGACAATCGCCCCCGCAAATGCGGCAGAGATCGAGAGGCGAGTTAACGTACTGCTGGTCATGATGTTCTCCTTGCTTGTTGAAGGGAAATTTTATTGCTGCGAAGATCACGCATGAATAGAGGCGTTGGTGCGGCAACACGGGCGTTGCCTCTGCATATTGATTGAAGTCGGTGATGCCTGGAAAGAAGCTCACTTCAGGTGAGGCATAGTAGTTTGTCGGAACTTATCTACACACCGAAGTCGACATGTCCGAGCTCATGATCAAAACTTCTTTTGGCTAACATTTCATTTGACGCCAATGATGCCATACGTTCGCATGGACTATATTAATAAGAAACCTTGCATATATAGGCGCGTTAAGGCAACTATTGACGTTTGGAATGTCGCGGAAATTTCTTTCTTTTCCTGGAAATGAAGTGGAATTGGCGCAGTCAGGGAGCTGTGCAGAAAGGCATTTGTATGGTCCGTGATTTCAGTCGGAAGTTGCGCTTGACCGGCGCCGTACTCGGCTGCGCCACCTGCAAGGAACTTGCAAGTGAGTTTCGACGGGTCAACTCTCGCACGACGTTCGACGTCGAACGTGCATACAAATGGCTACAAGGGCGTGCGCTGCCACGACAGCAGCAGGTCTATCTTGACTGGCTGGCGCTTCTGAATATCGACCGCCCATTTGCTTGGCTTATAGAATGCGATACCGAAGAACTACTCGACCTTCTTTGCAGAAGTCGAAATCTGCCACCTGATGATATACGTCGTCGCGCAGAAGCATTCGCGGCCGGATCGTCCTTGGCCGTTAACAGGCGGAGCGTTGGCGGTAATCATCATATATGTGGTTTGTATGTGGGCTACTCGTTTGCGTGGTCACCATATTATTCTGGGCGCGTAATTCGCGGTGCGCTGGCCGTCGAATCGCCACTGGCGCAGGGGCGGCTTACCGCAAGTTATACGGAGAACTTACCAACCTCCCATGTCAATGTGCGAGGATCGGTGACAATCTCAGGGCGATCACTTTATATGCATCTGTGCGAACAGGGCAGCAAGCTCCCGTTGTTTCTTAGCTTGTACCGTCCGACGCCGCCTGCCAGCGTGCTCGCCGGGCTTATTTGCGGGGCGACTTTGGTTGGCCACGACCCGCGACCGTCTGTAAGCCGAATTGTTTTTCTTCGGGTTTCCGCTTCAGAGGGACGCGCGCTGCAGGCCAGCCGCTATCTCGAGGATGGCGAATCGCTATCCGCCGACCTCAGCGCCGCAGGTTTGGTCCTTTCGGCCCCCGAAGAAGTGGAGGAAAGCTTGAATGACTTTCTTCGCGGCACCGACGGTGGAGGTCGTGATCAAGTTCTTGCGGATGAGTATGCCGGGCTGGTGGCATTGTTCGATCGTGCCCTGATTGATCAAAACTCGAGCTCCACACCCTAGTATCGCCCAAAAGTGTGCAGCGGTTTTGGGACAACGACATGCATAAAAACACCTAAAGCGCTCCGCATGAATGCGACTCGCTTTAGCCATTTGCGGGATTTAAATCCCTCGGCCTTAGGCCTTACGGGTTCGATCCCCGTCGCCCGCACCAATTCGCAAGCCGTGACGCGACCGTTGCGGTGTCGGTCAACTCACTCACCATTTCGTCCGCGGAAAGTGCCAGTAGTCGGAGCCGGTTCGGCGGGAGATGAGTTTCAGCGTACCATCCGGCTGGACCACGTATCTCTCGTACGTCCGGTATCCGAACTTGTCCGGAAACTCATGCTTGACGGTGTATCCCGGCGGTGCGGGATAGTGGATGATCCTGCCATAGGTGAGGCTGCCGCGGATGGGCTCCAGCGGAGCGGTGTTGCAGCCGGCAACAGCAAAAGCGATCAGCAGTGAAGCGATAACAGCGCGCATCAAGAATCTCCGGTCCCTGACATATAGGACCAATTGCAGGCCGCATAGCCGCGGCGGAAAGAACCATGCGCCCAGCCGCGTTGCCCACACTATCTTTATCAATCCTAATAAATATGATTTTATGCCGGCGTCTGAAAGGCGGCAGGGCTGGAGGGCACCTTCGCGAATGCAGGAATTGCAGTGCCACATATGTGAGTAAGCTTGTCTTTGGGAGTAAGGCGATGGTTTACGATTGGAGTGGAGAAAGGGCGCGGCGTCTCAGGTTTTACAAGACAGCCGTTGCATGCCTGTTCGGGAGCATGCTTGCGGGGACCATGTTGCTGGTCCTGATCGCCCAGTTTCACTGAAATGCGCAGGTAGCATCGGTGTCCAAACCAAAACGGCGCAGTGATGAGCCGCGCCGTCTTTATCTTTTGATTGGATCGCTTCTCAGCCGAGCTTCGCCGCAATCTTTGCGACGTGGGCGCCCTGATATTTTGCCGCTTCCAATTCGATTGCCGAAGGCTGGCGCGAGCCGTCGCCGCCGGTGATCGTGGAAGCACCGTAGGGCGAGCCGCCCTTGATCTCATCGACGCCCGTCTGGCCCTGGAAGGAATAGGGAAGACCGACAACGATCATCCCCTGATGCAGGAAGGTCGGGATGAAGCCGAGGATTGTCGATTCCTGGCCGCCGTGCTGTGTTGCGGAGGAGGTGAACGCCGAGCCGACCTTGCCGACCAGCTTGCCGCTCATCCAATGGCTGCCCGTCTGGTCCCAAAAATTGCGCATCTGCGATGCGACGGTGCCGAACCGCGTGCCCGCGCCGACGATGATCGCGTCGTAGTCGGCAAGTTCGTCGACGGTTGCGATCGGAGCTTTCTGGTCGAGCTTGAAGTGGGAGGACTTTGCGACTTCTTCCGGAACCAGTTCCGGAACGCGCTTTACGGTGACTTCGGCGCCCGCGGACTTGGCGCCTTCGGCGACTGCATATGCCATAGCTTCGATATGGCCATAGGCCGAATAGTAGAGAACGAGAACCTTTGCCATGGTGAACTCCCTTGCGGCATGGGTTGAATTGGTAACCGGGGAAAGTTCTATCAGCGCGCTCCTGCGCGCATAACCCGCGCGGGAAGAACTCAGTGTTCAACGCATGTAGACAAAATTCACTTGGCGTTTCTAATTCCCCTCTCCCGCGACCGGGTGCCGCCATTTGCAAGCCGGGAAAACGGCGCTACCTATAGCGAAGCCCCATCATCGGATATCCTTTTCATGAATACTGAAACCGTCGTCACCGCCGCCATGCTCGCCATCGGCGATGAGCTTCTGTCCGGCCGGACCAAGGACAAGAATATCGGCCATCTGGCGGATATGCTTCAGCTTTCCGGCATCGACCTCAAGGAAGTGCGTATCGTCGCCGACGACGAGGATGCGATCGTCGAAGCACTGAACGCCCTTCGCGGCAGATATGACTACGTCTTCACCTCCGGCGGCATCGGCCCGACGCATGACGATATCACCGCGGACGCGGTTTCGAGGGCTTTCGGCGTGCCCTGCGACTACGATGCAGCCGCCATGACACTGCTTGGTGACATGTACCAGCGCCGCGAGATGGAATTCACCGAAGCGCGCAAGCGCATGGCGCGCATGCCGCGCGGGGCGGCACACATCGCCAATCCGGTGTCGACTGCGCCCGGCTTCATCATCGGCAATGTCTACGTGATGGCGGGTGTGCCGCAGGTATTCCAGGCCATGGTCGACAATGTGCTGCCGACGCTCCGCACGGGCCAGCGCGTGCTGTCGCTCGCGATCGCCTGCCCTTATGCCGAAGGCGATATCGGCATGCTGCTCGCCGCGATTCAGAAAGCGCATCCCGATACCAGCATCGGCTCCTATCCGCGCTATGTCGGCCAGAAATTCTCGACGGAGATCGTCGTGCGCGGCCGGTTGCAGCAAGCCGTCGACGCAGCGGGCGCTGAGGTTCACGCCATGATCGAGGATATCCGCAAGACGAGGGAGATTGACGAAAACCGGTCCGCTGAAGCCTAGAGCAGCAATACACCGCCCGCGAGCAACCAAGGAACCGTTCCATCGGCAACGCATTTCCTGCTTACGAAGTCCATTTCAGCCGCGAGGAGAATTGATATGCCTTACAAGACCATACTCGCCATTCTCGATACGGCCGACAACAGCCGTGCGGTCTCCGATTTCGCCTTTGCGCTTGCCGCCGAAAACGATGCCCATGTCATCGGGCTCCACGCCGAAAGCATCTCGGCCGTCCCGCTGGTCGCTCCGATGGAAATTCCAGATCCCATCGCCGTTCAGGCGCTGCAGGAGATGGCGCATTCCGAGACCGTAGAAGTGGAGCGCATCTTCCGCCAGAAAGGCGAAGCGGCCGCCGCATCGTTCGAATGGCGCAGCTTCGCAACCTCGGCGGGCTACGGCTCGGCGCCGCTGATCGAGAGCGCCCGTAGCGCGGACCTCTTGATCGCCGCTCAGGCCGATCCTTCCAAGCCATCCGACAGCCAGGTCGATGTCGACAGTTTTCTTTTCGAGAGCGGCCGTCCGGTTCTGATGATCCCCTATATCATGCGGCAGCCGAAACCGATCAAACGCGTGTTGATTGCCTGGAACGGCTCGAAGGAAGCCGCACGCGCGACATTCGATGCCATGCCGATCCTGAAGGCCGCCGACGAAGTCGAGGTCTTTTCCGTCGATCCGGTGGATTCGGCTATGCAGACGGCAGGTCTGGCGGGAGCGGAGATCGCCGCCACGCTTTCCCGCCACGGCGTGAAGGCGACGCTTGCGGTTGCAGAGGGCACCCATAAGAGCGCCTCGAACGTCATCGAAAACCGCCTCTCCGACAGCAGCATCGATCTTCTGGTCATGGGCGCCTACACCCATTCGCGCCTCTGGCAGATGATCTTCGGCGGCACGACGAAGTCGCTCTTGCAGTCGATGACGGCCCTCACCCTGCTCTCCCGTTGACGAAGTACCGGCGGGACTTGCCTTTTACCCGCAAATCCCGCTAATTGCGGCAACCGGTGACGGCTCCGGCACTTTCTTTCGCGCAGGATCGCCTGCGCGATTTGCGTTTGACGGATTGCGCTCGATCGCCGGCGATTCCTTTTCATGCCGCGGAGCAGTTCGATGTCCCTTCCCGATAAAGCCTTTCCCGTTTCCTGGGACCAGTTCCATCGCGACGCCCGCGCGCTTGCCTGGCGCATCGCCGGCCTCAACAAGGAATTCACGGGCATCGTCTGCATCACCCGCGGCGGGCTGGTTCCGGCAGCGATCATCTGCCGCGAGCTCAATATCCGGCTGATCGAAACGGTCTGCGTCGCCTCCTATCATGACTATGTGAACCAGGGGGATATGGTAGTGCTGAAGGGCATTGCGCCGGAACTTCAGGAAAACGGCGGCGAAGGCATCCTCGTCATCGACGACCTCACCGATACCGGCAAGACGGCGGTGCAGGTGCGCGCCATGCTACCCAGGGCGCATTTTGCCTGCGTCTACGCAAAGCCGCTCGGCGTGCCGACGGTCGACACCTTCGTCACGGAGGTCAGCCAGGACACCTGGATCTACTTCCCCTGGGACATGGGCTTTACCTACCAGGAGCCGATCGCCAAGGCGCCGCGCTGACCGAGCGTGCCCGCTCAGGTGCGAATAAACGCCAGGCGGAATTGTCATCTTAGTAATACTGCAGATGTATGATGTGAGCCCAGCCTGCACGCGCACATCGGTGCACCGTGCCAAAGGGCCGTGCCACGGATCGCGCGAGGGCGAAAACGCGCGGAGCAAGGAAGAGGGGAATGGCATACCGGGGTTGGGTTAGTGCGGTCGTCGCTTCAGGGCTGGCGATCCCCTCGCTGTTGCCCGTGCTGGCCTTTGCCGAACCCGCTTATGTCGCCGTCGTCCGCGAATATGTCGATACCGTCGTGCGGCCGATGGTGGGCACACCGATGATTCTTGCAGCGATCAGGGAGCAGAACGCCAAGTTCAGCGACGTCAGCAGCACGGATATCCAGGTCCTTGATTCGACCTACCGGTCCGAAGTGGAAACCGGCGCCCTGCAGATGATATCTGCCATTCTGTCCACGCCGGTTTCGCGCTACCTGAAGGAAAAACAGGATGCCTCCCAAGGTGTTATCCTCGAGCTTTTCATTACCGACAGGAACGGGCTCAATGTCGGCGAAAGCGGGGTGACGGCGGATTTCTGGCAGGGTGACGAAAACAAATATCTGGAAACCTTCGCGCGCGATTCGGACGAGACTTTCGTCGACCGTGCCGAGCGCGACGAGGCCACGCAGATTCTCGAAGCGCAGGCCAGCTTCACCATCCGCGACGAGGCTGGAGCGGCGATCGGCGTTGCTACGGTGACCGTCGCGCTCGATGCAATGTGAGGCCCCCGAATCGGGATGCCGATCCGGGTCGAAAATGCCATCCTTAGATTTGGATTCGGCGAACTTTTTCTTTCTGTCGTCGCTTTTCAGACGCGCGAGGCCCGCAAAGCCTTGAAATTCAGAGCTTTCAGGCTTTTCCCCAGTCTTCACAGGGCCATCCACAATATGTTGTGGTGAACACTTCGTTAAAAACCACCCCTTGACGGAATCGCCCATTTCTCACTTAATGGTTTCCGATGTTGCGGCGGCAACTGGACCGGGTTTAACGAGGCCGGTTCTTTTCAAAATTCGAGCGTGGAATCAGGGTGTTGCATCCATGATGGATGGCAGCCGTGAGGGGACTTGTGCGCGATTTTTGACCTCCAAAAAAGTGACATCCGGGGCTGGCGATAATAAGCTGTTAATACTATATTTAGTGTTTGCAGCCACCATCACCACTAGATACAGGGAAAGACATCTCCGGATGACACTCCTGTGACGGTACGGAAATCGAGAACTGGCTGCGCACCTTCCGGTGCTGCCGGATGAGAAAACTTGCGCCTTGGTCGACGGGGATGGGGCGCGCTAACAGAGGTCAAGGACATGCGCATAGAACGCCGTTTCACAAAGGCAGGCCAGAGCGCTTATGCGGACATCGAGTTCCGCAAGGCGACGAGCGAGATCAAGAACCCGGACGGTTCGATCGTCTTCCGCCTTGAGAACATCGACGTTCCGGCGCAGTTCTCCCAAGTCGCGGCCGACATCCTGGCCCAGAAGTACTTCCGCAAGGCCGGCGTTCCAGCAAAGCTGAAGAAGGTCGAGGAAAACGACGTTCCTTCCTTCCTGTGGCGCTCGGTTGCCGATGAAGCGGCCCTCAAGGAACTGCCGAAGGATCAGCAGTACGGCTCCGAAATCGACGCGCGCCAGGTCTTTGACCGTCTGGCCGGCACCTGGACCTACTGGGGCTGGAAGGGCGGCTACTTCTCGTCCGAGGAAGATGCCTCGGCCTTCCGCGACGAACTTGCCTACATGCTCGCCACGCAGCGCGTCGCTCCCAACTCCCCGCAGTGGTTCAACACCGGCATGCATTGGGCCTACGGCATCGACGGCCCTGGCCAAGGCCATTTCTATGTCGATCCCTTCACCGGCAAGCTGACCAAGTCGAAGTCGGCCTATGAGCACCCGCAGCCGCATGCCTGCTTCATCCAGTCCGTCGAGGACGACCTCGTCAACGAAGGTGGCATCATGGACCTCTGGGTCCGCGAGGCGCGTCTCTTCAAATACGGCTCCGGTACCGGCTCAAACTTCTCGTATCTGCGCGGCGAAGGCGAAAAGCTTTCAGGCGGCGGCCGCTCTTCCGGCCTGATGAGCTTCCTGAAGATCGGCGACCGTGCAGCGGGCGCCATCAAGTCGGGCGGCACGACGCGCCGTGCGGCAAAGATGGTGGTCGTCGATATCGACCATCCGGATATCGAGGAATACATCAACTGGAAGGTTAAGGAAGAGCAGAAGGTCGCGGCCCTCGTCACCGGCTCCAAGGTCGTCGCCAAGCACCTGAAGGCGATCATGAAGGCCTGCTTCAACTGTGAAGGCGGCGCCGATTCCGATTGCTTCGACCCGGCCAAGAACCCCGCCCTGAAGCGCGAAATTCGCGCCGCCAAGAAGGACCAGGTTCCGGAAAACTACGTCCAGCGCGTCATCCAGTTCGCCCGCCAGGGCTATAAGGACATGGAGTTCAAGACCTATGATACGGATTGGGATAGCGAAGCCTACCTCACCGTTTCCGGCCAGAACTCCAACAACTCCGTCTCGATCCGCGACGACTTCCTGCGCGCCGTCGAAGCCGATGGCGACTGGAACCTGACGGCCCGCAAGGACGGCAAGGTCATGAAGACGCTGAAGGCCCGCGACCTCTGGGAGACGATCTCCTACGCCGCCTGGGCGTCGGCCGACCCGGGCCTGCACTTCAACACGACGATGAACGACTGGCACACGAGCCCGGCCGCCGGCCCGATCCGCGCCTCCAACCCGTGCTCGGAATACATGTTCCTCGACGACACGGCCTGCAACCTTGCCTCGCTGAACCTCATGCAGTTCAAGGATGCGGGCACCAAGCGCATCAACATCGCCGACTACGAGCATGCCGTGCGCCTCTGGAGCGTCGTGCTCGAAGTCTCCGTGATGATGGCACAGTTCCCGTCGCGTCGCATCGCCGAGCTCTCCTACGAATACCGTACGATTGGCCTCGGCTACGCCAACATCGGCGGCCTCCTGATGTCGTCGGGCATTCCCTATGACAGCGATGAAGCCCGCGCCATCGCCGGCTCGCTGACGGCGATCATGACCGGCATTTCCTACGCCACCTCGGCGGAAATGGCCGCCGAACTCGGGCCGTTCCCGATGTTTGCGCCGAACCGTGAAAACATGCTGCGCGTCATCCGCAACCATCGCCGCGCCGCCTATGGCGAGACCTCCGGCTATGAAGGCCTTTCGATCAACCCGGTCGCCCTCATCCACTCCGAAAACCCGGACCAGGATCTCGCAGCGCATGCCAAGAGCGCTTGGGACAAGGCTCTCGAACTCGGCGAAAAGCACGGCTACCGCAATGCCCAGGCAACCGTTATCGCGCCGACCGGCACGATCGGCCTCGTCATGGATTGCGACACGACCGGCATCGAGCCCGACTTTGCGCTCGTCAAGTTCAAGAAGCTCGCCGGTGGCGGCTACTTCAAGATCATCAACCGCGCCGTTCCCGAAGCATTGCGCACGCTCGGCTACTCCGAAAGCCAGATCGCCGAGATCGAAGCCTACGCCGTCGGCCACGGCAACCTCAACCAGGCGCCCGCCATCAACCCCTCGACGCTGAAGGCCAAGGGCTTCACCGACGAGAAGGTCGAGGCCGTCAATGCGGCTCTTAAGTCCGCCTTCGACATCAAGTTCGTCTTCAACCAGTGGACGCTTGGGCTCGACTTCCTGAAGGGCACGCTGAAGGTTTCCGACGAGCAGCTTGCCGACATGAGCTTCAACCTGCTCGACCACATGGGCTTCTCGAAGAAGGACATCGAGGCTGCGAACATCCACGTTTGCGGTGCGATGACGCTGGAAGGCGCGCCGTTCCTGAAGAACGAGCACCTCGCCGTCTTCGATTGCGCCAATGCCTGCGGCAAGATCGGCAAGCGCTACCTCTCGGTCGAAAGCCATATCCGCATGATGGCGGCTGCCCAGCCCTTCATCTCGGGTGCGATCTCCAAGACGATCAACATGCCGAACGATGCAACGGTCGACGATTGCAAGAGCGCCTACATGCTCTCCTGGAAGCTCGGCCTCAAGGCCAACGCGCTTTATCGCGACGGCTCGAAGCTGTCGCAGCCGCTGAATTCTTCGCTGATTGAGGACGAAGGCGACGAGGATACGCTGGAGGAACTGCTGGCCCAGCCGGCTGCCGCCCAGGCCGTCACCGTCACCGAGAAGATCATCGAGCGCGTGATCGAAAAGGTCGTGCGCAGCCAGGAAAAGCTGCCGGGTCGCCGCAAGGGCTATACCCAGAAGGCAAAGATCGGTGGTCACACGATCTTCCTGCGCACCGGCGAATATGACGACGGCCGCCTCGGCGAAATCTTCCTCGACATGAACAAGGAAGGTTCGGCCCTTCGCGCCTTCATCAACAACTTCGCGATTTCGGTCTCGCTCGGCCTGCAATACGGCGTGCCGCTCGAAGAATATGTCGATGCCTTCACCTTCACGAAGTTCGAGCCGGCGGGCATCGTCACCGGCAACGACGCGATCAAGAACGCGACGTCGATCCTCGACTACGTGTTCCGCGAACTCGCCATCTCCTATCTCGGCCGCCACGATCTGGCGCATGTCGATACGTCCGACTTCAATAACACGGCGCTCGGCCGCGGCGTGTCTGAAGGCAAGGCGGACATCGTCTCCAAGGGCCTGACCCGCGGCTACAAGCCGACGCTGGTTTCGGGCACCGGGGCATCGGAGATCAAGGGGGCTGCAACGGCCGCCCCTGCCCGCGCCTCGTCCGGCGCGACGATTACCGCGATTGCCGGCAACACCGTGCGCAAGCTCGAAGCCGTCGCCGCCCCCTCCGAGGTCGTCGCCTTCAAGCGCGATTACGAGGAACGCGCCAAGGAGCTGGCGGAGGAAATCGCCGAAGAACTCGTCGAGGAATCCAGCGCGCTCTTCACCGACGCCGCCGCAGCCGACGCAGCCTCTGCCAAGACCGAAGCCAAGAAGGTCGAAGCCGAACGCCGCGCCCGCTCCATCATGCAGGGCTACACGGGCAACATGTGCACCGAGTGCCAGAACTTCACGATGGTGCGGAATGGCACCTGCGAGAAGTGCGATACGTGCGGCGCGACCAGCGGGTGCAGCTGATTTCTGTGAATATCTTGTTCCTGTAACGCGCACATAAACCCGGTCAAAAAACGAAGGAAAACGGACATTCTACAGCTATCGGTTGCCATAGCGAAGGAATTTCACTCCTTCACAACCTGCAGCTCGCGTAGCATCGGCTGCTTCAGACATGGGTGAAGGAATTACTCCGGGCGCGCAAGCTCCCGGAGTTTCGAATCTAAATGCCAGGAAAAGCTGACCGACCTCTATGTCGCGATGCATCGTCCTGGTGAATGCGCCTGTACGTTGGAGTGGCGGCAACACACTGCTCCACGCGCATCACTGTTGTCCCAACACGCGAGACAACGTGCTTACACCATTGAATTTTAAGACATTTTTAAAGAATAACGCTTCCCTATTTCCACGAAACATCGTAGATTCAGGGGTGCGAATCAGCAAGAGAACGGAGGAATTCTGCTGTGACTTCGGAGATCTTCATCTCCGCAATACCGCAACCGAGCTACCAACCCGGTTGCAGCATTTTGCGAATATCGCGTGCGTCATTCGCAAGGCGAATAGACCGAAGCCCTCCGCCGTAAGCAGGAACACTATGGGGGATTCGGGACTATCTGTCGATGGTTGGGCGCATGTTTTCCACGGTTCGAAAAGGAACACGGACATGAGTACCCGCAAGACATTTGACGTTGGACGAGACTCTGGCTCGGGCAAATTCGTCACGGTGAAAGAAGCCGAGGCCCGTCCGAACACGACAACTGTCGAACGCATCCCGAAATCCGGTTACGGCGACACCAAGGGTGAGCCCGTCCGCCGCAAGTAAGCGAAGGAGGTGCCTATAGAAGGCACCTCTTTTGAAACCTTGAAACCCAGAGTGAGGTTAAAGCATGACCGACAATGAAGACGTCGGCCTGAAGGCCGCGTTGCGCAGTTTTGGAGAAATCGTCCGGCATAAGCGGCAGGCTTGCCGCTGGGTCTTTAGGGAGCTCTCCGAGAAGACCGGTATCGACATCACGTCGCTCAGCGACGTCGAAGCAGGGATCGATGTCCTGACGGCTACGGAACGAGAAACCCTTTGCGAGTTCCTCGGGATCGACATCGACACCTTTCCGAAGATCCTCCGCAACGAGCGCTCCAAGGCAGTCTCGACCAAGGTCGAGACCCCGAGGGAGCTTCGTTCCGCATCAATCGTCGACCTGACGAGGTACCGCGAGACATGGCAAACGACTACTTCACATCCAGAGGACTAAACACTCCGAAGATGATGTCGGTGGCGATGAAGTATCGTAGCGAGTTCGACATGCAGCATGTCGAACTCGTCGACATCGTCAACATTATCGAGTTCAAGCTTGTCGAAAGGTTCCCGGATTTCAGGCTCGTCATCGCCCGAGATTCCGAGATGACAGAAGACGCGCTAGCCGAGCCGCTGAAGGGCCGGATAACAGTCAGGAAGTCGGTCTATCTTGCGGCGTGCGATGGAGACGCCGAGGCAAGGCTCGTTCTTGCCCATGAGTTAGGTCACTTCCTGCTGCACCGGGAAAAGGACGTGCCCATGCACAAGGATTCGCGTGGCGCCGTCCAGAACATCAGAGGCATGACGGCAACCGAAAGCGTCGAGGACCAAGCTGACATGTTCGCGAGACATTTCCTTGCGCCTCCCGATCTTGCCTATCGGTTTAGAAACGAACCCCGGCGGTTGGCGGAAGCTGCAGGCGTGCCGCTCCGGATATCGAAGGGCAACATAACGATGTCGAGGCGGCAAGAGGTTTACGCGATCAGAAACCAGGGAGGGACTGCCGGCCTTAAAAGCGACCTGTGATTTCGTCCGCAGTTCAGTCCAATCCTTCGACTGCCGTCATCCGCGGGTCGGTCGCGTTTATCGAAAAGGTCATTGCATGCCAGTTCCGAAAATAGGTTTCTCCGCGTTTCTGAAGATCATCAACAGCAACCCTCGTCCCCAACGATCCATCGTTCGGGACCGGTGCCGTCCTAGTTCGGGTGGCTACGATTTTCATAAAAGCTTCCGCTACCGCGTTCAGCAAGTCTCGTTCGCAGGCCTCACGCCTGCCGAGGTGCTAGCGTCCACCCAGCAGATATCTAGGGAGCCTGAACGGCGGTCGGCTCGGCGGGCGTTGGAGCAGTTCTTCGTATGGAAGGAAGAACACCCCGGTGAGATGTTCTCGTCTCAGGCGGTGTTGTTCGAGAGTCCGGCCGGACAGTTCAAGCTTGAGTTCGTGCCAGACTTCCTGTTGGAAATCGCAGGGCGACGGACTGCAGTTCATCTCTGGAACACCCAACATGATCTCAGCGCACACCTTGTACGCGCCGCGTTGTGCTCCGTAGCTACCCATCACCCCTTGGACGGCCGCCCCGACGACTTCGCGGTGCTCTCGCTTCGGGACCGTACGCTCTATCGATGGTCAGATGCCGACAGGGAAACCGCATTGCTTGGCGAACGCCTCCTTGAACTGCTCGACATGCAGTTCGCTGCTGCACGCACGGAACTCGGCCTGCCGGCGTCGCCGCGGGAGGAGCCCCGTCCCTTGTCCTGATCCTAGTGATCGCGCCGCAACTGAAATGCGGCGCCGACCGATCCGAAGAATTGTTGGAGTTACGAATGGCTAGCGTCTTCTTTTCATATTGTCACGTAGACGAAGCATTGCGGGATCAGCTCGAGAAGCAGTTGTCGATCCTGAAGCGCCAAGGCGTCGTGGAAACATGGCATGACCGGAGGATCGGCGCGGGAGAGGAAATCGACGCGGCGATCAGTAAGAACCTTACATCGGCAGACATCATTCTTCTTTTGGTCAGTCCCGACTTCATCAATTCCGACTACTGCTACGACCGCGAAATGATGGCGGCGATGGAGCGCCAGGCGGCGGGCAGCGCGATCGTCATACCTGTTATCCTTCGGGCATGCGATTGGCATGGCGCGCCGTTCGGTAAGCTAAATGCCACGCCACCCGACGGTCGCCCCATCACTCAGGCCGTCGACCGCGACCAGGCCTTTCTCGAGGTCGCAAAAGCCGTGCGGGCTGCGGCCGAGCGGATTGGGAAAGTTGCCGTCGATGCGGGCGTTGCTCGGACCAGATTCTCTCCTCCGACTGAATCGTCAGCCCTCAAGCGAACGCTCCCGGACACGCCTCGCTCGAGCAACCTCCGCATGACGAAGACCTTCACCGACCGCGACCGAGATCGCTTCAAGGCCGATAGCTTCGAGTTCATCGCCAAGTTCTTCGAGAACTCCCTAAACGAACTCCAAACACGCAATCCCGGCGTGGAGGGAGACATGCGAAGGATCGATGCAAACCGGTTCACTGCGTCGGCCTACCGCAATGGCAAGGCCCTCAGCCGATGTACCGTTTTTGTCGGCGGCGACCGAGGCTTTATCAACGGCATAGCATATTCGGACGGCGAAATCTCGGCGAGCAATTCCTACAATGAGATGCTGCATGTGGAGTTTGACGATCAATCGCTTTTCCTGAAGTGCTCTGGGATGAGGCACATGACGGGCAACGGTCGTGACGAGAAGCTTTCGCCGGAAGGAGGCGCAGAACTTTTCTGGACGATCTTCATGGCACCGCTTCAACGCGAACGAGGCTAGGAGTGCTGAAGATGCTTTCGATCTCTGAATTCTGGGTTGGCGACGTCGCCGAGGCTCCCTTGCGCAGTCTCATCCTTCCCCGCTCCACGCGTGAACAGCCAGGCTTCATCGGACAAGTCGAAGACGTTCCGTACTTCGTTTTCCTGAACGGCAAGAACAACTTCGGAGCGTTCAAGCAGTCCGTGAGGCTGCGGAACCCAGGCATCATTATTCCCAACGTCAGCGTGGAAGTAGATGAATCCTCGGTCGGCGCATACGACGCGTGGGAAACCCGCGCGGGGTCATTCGTCTTCGACGGAGGAAAGGCGGGAGTGCTTGCTGGAGACACGCGGACGGAGGGTGTCGGCCGCTTCGTTGTCACCGTTGCCGATGTCACCCGGAGTGAGGTCTCCTTGTCATTTTCCAGATGGCAGGTAGTGCTTGGCTCAGGTCAAGATCGGAAAGTGCTTCTTTCTATCGACGCCACACCATCTTCATAGCGCGCTACGTCCAATCCATGCGGCGGTTCGCGCGCGCCGAGCAAAAAATGTCGAACGTCTGGCGCCTTTAACACTTTAGACGCCGCGGCGCCGTACGTCTCCGAATGCCGGTCGAAACCCGGCTGAATCCTTCAGGAGACCAATGTGAAATTCATTGTAGCTGCGTGCCTTCTTAGCGAGAGGCTGAAACCTCGCCCCAAGCCTGGAATTCAGGAGTTCTTCGAACGATCGGAGATCACGATACCCTTCGCAACCTATCTTACGATCGAGCGTGGCCTCGACGTCCTCTCGAGAAACGATACGGAGAAGGAAATCCGACTGCGTGGACAGATCGAAGCGCTGGTCGCGGGATGCGAATTCCTCCGGGTAGACGATGCGGCGATCGCCCGTGCCCTGGCTCGAATCCTTGGTCATACGGTCGGCTTTCCTGGCTTCCAACTTTCATCAGGACCTGCCCGATCCATGCATCCTATCTCGTTCCCCTGCCAGACCCGATCCAGTTCGGCTCGCCGCACGACTTTGCTGCGCGAGTACGGCTCGCACGCGAGTCATGGAATGCATTCTGCAAGGTCGCGACGCCGGCCACCCCGTCTGCCTTTGAGAAGTATGTGTCGGATCGGCTTCTCGGGCGTTCTCGATCTTCATTCTGGTTGGACGAGCTCCCTCTTTACGCGGCAGGAAAGCTCACCGAGACGGTCGGCGCGATCGTCAATCATGGCCGAAACTTCGTCGCGGGCGACCTTAGCGAGGCCGAGTGGCTTGAAGCCGGTCGAACTGGCTTCGAGATAACCTCGTCCGGGGCGGCGGCCTTCTCCGAATGCCTGGTTCGCTCCATGACCGATTCTGGAACGGGAACGGCGATTTCGGAGGCCGACTGATCTACGGCCGTCTTTACGAAATGCTCGCACATGAAAATGAGGACCCGGCCTACGATCCTATTCGCGACCTCATTCGAGAAACCGCCGTCCGGTCCCTTCCGATCGGTCCCGACCATCAGCTTTTCGGGAAGGCCTCTCCGCGACGCTGGCATTCAGTTCATTCCGCCACGAAGGAATTCGGACTGCATCACAAGACTGCCCGGAAGATGTTCGCGGCAGCGGGCCTGATCCCGTCTGGCGACGAAACCGCTGATAGCCGAACTGTTGTCGCGGCCGGCGAGATCGAATCCTTCATTCATCGATGGCAGTCGTCTCTCAAGACCGACGCCGCGAGGGAGCGGGTGAACATCGGGAGATCCTCGTGGGACATCGTCCTGAAGGAGGGATACGTCAAACCGTTGATCGAGGACTACAGGCAGCATGGGGTAGCTCCCCTCTTCCCGCTGGATGAACTCGACCGGTTTATTGCTCGGCTGCAAACCGTGGCACCCTCGGGAATGGCAACGGCACCGGATTTTGTCAGCTTGCCGACAGCGGCGAAAAGGGCGTCCGCCCGCCTGTCGCAGATATTGGAATGGCTCTTCGATGGGGCGCTGGGGACCGCCTATATGGAGGCCCGCCACCGAGGGTTCGAAGGCGTTCGCGTCAGCGTGGCGGAAGTGATCGCGGTGTCGGGTAGGTGAGCTCTGAAGGTATTGTCATGACGCGTCGTCGAGATCCACAGGACGCCCGCCCACTTCTTGACCCGACAGGTCAGAGTTAGATGGTCTGCCTGTAGCCGGGATTCGGCTGCCTCAGCCGGTGGGATGGAGCTTGGTGCTTCCGATATTTTAACAAAATTCTTGGTTGAGACGGGTCAGCTCACATCTGCGACAGTAAAGGCGTCATCTTTCTGTAGGTCGCCTCGTATTCCGAGGCGCGAAGGACTGACCGGTTCTCAGTGAATGTGATGACGTCGGCATCCTGAGGCTGGTTTCCGTGAAGCGAGATCGTTCCGACAATGGTCTGTCCACCGTTCGGTCGTTTGGACATGACTTGTCGAATGATGGCCGGGGCATTGCTCATGTCCTGTTCCTGCTGCACCGGACTGTCGATAACAAGCGGAGCGCTGAAGGCCGTCGTGAACTTCTGAATGGTGTCGGCCAAAGCAAGGACATACGCCAGAAGAAGACGGGGCTGTTCGCTTCCTGTTTCGACCATGGACCCTGCGATCTTCGTAACCGCGTCGTTGTCAGCCTCCTGGACGTTCAGATTTCGCATGTAGGTGCCCATTAGCGCGGCATAGTAGTTCTCGATCTTGTCGCGCCGAGCGGGATCTTCCAGTTTGCCGATCTCGTCCTCCGCATCCGAGATTTCCCCCGCCTTTTCCCCGATAAAGTGTTCAAGCTCCCTAATCTGCTCCTCGAAAACCTCGTATGCGGCCGCCCGGCCCCGCGCCTCGATGACATCCTCCAGGGTTAGTTCACCGCGCTTCTCTTCAAGGATTCGCTGCATCTCGCCAATCGTGGAATCGGCCTCGCCGATGGCGGCTTGGAGTTTCGCCACGCTGTCGGCCAGTTGCCGGCGTTTCTGTTGCGCGCCATTCAAGAACTCGAAGCACTCCTCCCTATCGGCCAGGATCGCAAAACGATTCCGAAAGTCGTTGACGTGGACCACTCCACACGTGGGACACATGATCTCATCCGGCTGGTCTGCCGACCAGGCGGCGTCGTCCGCAAGTTCACTCGCGGACGCCTGGACCATGGCGATCTGCTGATCGATACTGGCTCGTTGGTCGAGAATGTCTGCTAGCTCGACTGCTCTCGTCTGACGGATCGTAAGTATCGATCGCATCCGCAAGAGAAGATCATTGATTGCGATCTCGTGTTCGACCGCATTGAGCTCGAGGCCAGAGAATTCGGGCTGCAGCTTGAGCTTGTCACGAGCCTTGCAGACGATGGTACGATCCTGTTCGAAGACCGCTTTTTCGATTTCAAGCTTCTTCTTTTTAGCCGTCAGCTCGTAGTACTCGTTGGGTCGAATTCCTGAATGAAAGTAGATGAGCGCAGGTCGAAAGCGCGTGTACTGTCCAAGATTCGCGAACGACGTCAGCGGTCTCTGCCATCCTCCATCTTGGTCTACGTACATAGGAAGAAACGCGTAGGCTGGCGGTGGTGTCTCCGGCTGACCTTGCCGGTTCGAAAATACCAGCTTGAAGCCGAGAAGTTCCGCGATGAAAGGTCCAAGCTCGCTGGTGAACGACGATGTGGATAGCAGAAGCTCGTTGTTGGCGTCGAAAATCGCAACCGTCTTCTTGTTGCGAACCGCTTGAAATCTGGTCCCATCGACGGTGAAGGTCAGCAAGGACTTGACGTTGACGTCCTTCCACTTCGGATGCACCACGGCCGGCTCCGCGCCCAGGGTCCAGTAAATGCATTTGATAAGCGAGGATTTACCGACGCGGTTCTTGCCCGTTATCACCGTCAGGCGCGGGTGGAACATCACCTTTCTCGCCTTCTTTTCGGTCAGCGACAGCAACTCCAGACTTTCGAATATCAAGCTTTTCATGGTTCTTTTTTCTGAGGTTCCGGACGAGAAGAAGGAAGTTGTCGCTTGGTTTCATCGCATGTACTCGTAAAGAGCGACGGCGAAGACAAAATCGTCCGACGCACCCGGTTTCCATTTTCGGATCTGGGCCGCGACCAGTGGAACCGCAGTGTTGATTCCATCAAAAAGCTCGCCGGCACCGTCGACAATGGGCGCAATCTTTGTCTTGACCTCGGATGCCATTTCCAAGGTCGCCGCACTCCAACGCCTCTTTTTCTCAGCCATGTAGCTGTGCCATTCCCTGCTCAGGGCGGCCTCGCGACTATGATCGAGATGGAGGTGTCTTGATGCACTTTCCCATGTGGGCCGGTAGCTGGCCTCGTTGTCGAGCTGGGTCAGCCAACCCTCAACCTGTTCCCGTGTCATGAACTTGGATCGCTTAAGCTCCTCGAAATTCTTGACCTGAGCGAGCTTTTTCGAACGACGCCGTCCTTCGTTGACGAGGTGCAGGGTGAATGGGATCGGGCGGGCGTCAATATTGCGTTCGTGGAGAAGCATTCCGACCTGTCCGAAGACGGCGTCTTCATAACTCCCCAGCCCCAGACGGCATTGCTCGTAATGGAAGTAACCGAGGTGATCCGACTCTTTGAACCCTCTGCACTCGAGCTTTATTGCCGTCACGAATTTTGCAACGTCGGCCTCTTGCAATGTTGCCAGGGGAACTTCCTCGTAGCGTGCCCCGACCTCCGACAGCGGCTGGTTGCTGACCATCACGAGCTTGCCAACAACGGCGCCGAACCGCTTGATGTTGTCGAACATCTTTCCCGCGATCGACGATTTCAGCGTCTGTTTCGTCTTTCCAGCTACCGGCCGGTCAAGGATTCGAGAAAGGGTCCAGTGACCTGAATCCAGTGACTTCATCTGGTAGAACACGGCAACCGTCGGCGCATCTGCGTCGTCAAGCTCGACCAGGTCGTCGTGGAACTCGAACCCAACAGCGTAGTTGGCGCCGGCTTGGTGCAAGTCGATGACCTTGGAAATTCCCCAAGCAGTCTGAAAGTCAAATCTGTCGTACGCCGTGCGGCCGCCGTTCTCACGTTCGGGTACGTTCAACAGATCGTCGATGACTGCGCCCAATTGCCCTCCCCAGCCCGAAACGGAATCGAGCACAAGTATTGTGGGTGCACTTTATGGGTGTCGTCAGCCCTTGGAAAGGTTCGGCTTTATGGGATGCACAAATAAAGATGGCGCTGGCGGAGGTTACGCGGATGCGCGCTGAGGGAACGGTGAAAACGGCGGGGCTTTGGTGCTTTTTGGCGGAGGACGCTGCGCGGCACTCCGATTTGTCTTTTGTTTTCAATACGCGATCCGAAGAAAAACGCGGGGTATATGTGCTCGTTACAGTTCCTGTAGGCAGCCATTCATTTTGACCGGCAGCCATTGAAATGACGCAGATTACGCCTCGCCCAACGCAGAGATTGCGGGCGGGGCGCAATAACTGAAGATCACCAGCAAATACTGGGAAAAAAATATAACGGAGCTAAACGCAGAAACTGCGATGCATCGGGAAGTGGAAACAGCATGTTTCGGTCACGTAATGATAATTTCCGCGCGTTTCTATAGTTCTAGGTGGCAAAATCTACCTCGTCGATTTCCAACAGTTCAGCGAATGAATCAATCCTCCCGCATATAGTTGAGGAATAGCATGGCAGATGATGAAGAGCTGCTTGATATTCATGCCGATGCCTCAGTCGCGGCATCGCCCCCTGAAGGTCCGCAATTCCCCCGAACGTGAAAGCAATCGTCTGGGCCCGCTCGGCGGGGCGCTGCGCCTTTCGCAACAAGCTCCTCATCGGCGACCTGCTTTCCGGCAAATCAGACCTTAACACAGCCTACATTGCTCACATCGTCGCTGACGCTCCGAAGGGAGCGCGCGGCGACAAGGTTCTGTCCGCCAAGCTATCAAAGGATCCGGCCAACCTGATGTTGCTCTGCGACGTCCATCACAGGCTGATCGACGGTCCGGAAACCAGCGGTAAATAGTCGCGTAAGTATGAAACAGACTGATCGCAATGCCCGTGGGCTCAGATAGCGCTCGGTCGTATAGACTTGCAGCGGCCCATTTCGTCCGCCCGGAGGCGGCCTGCAGTTCACCGTATTCGTGATATTCGACGGAGCTTGATCATCGCGAACAAGATATGAACAACTTTTTTGAGTCAAGACTACTCGCCCGATCTTCACCTGGTGGTCCGGGTGGATGTAGGCGCCCAGAAGCCACCGAACCGGGAGCTGATTTGCCGTGGTGGACTTTGCAAACCTCCGCAATGCACCTAATATTGGTGCAATCAAACCAGTAATGGGTTGCACCCTCGCTCGTGGTGACGAGGAAGTCGGTCAAATAGGAGTCGTCGCCGAACCAGCAGTTCATGGCGCGGCGTTACATGTAGACTCGATCAGGTTGCCGAACTTCTGCCCCTCGGCCTCCACCAGCCACCAGCCGACACCGCGATCATCTTAATCTTTCATCGGCTCGCCGAGCGTATGCATCAGGCGGTTAGCCCAGCCGAAGATGGCGGACGAGAGGACGAGATCGACAGCTTCGAGTTCGTCGAGCCCGACGTCGGCCAGCGCCTGCGCGTCGGCCGCCGTCGCCTCGGCAGGCGTGGTCGACAGCCGTGCCGAGAAGTCGAAGATTGCCTGCAGATGCTCATCCAACTCTGCCTCGAGACCGTCGGCGAACACGGCGTCGATGACATCTGTGCGTTTCGTCAGGTTGTTGAAGCGCGATGCGTGGACGGCCGCGCAGTAGACGCAGCGGTTGACAACGGACGCGGCGACGGCGCCCAGCTCGCGTTCGCTCGATGCCAGTCCGTCCTTTCCGTACATGATCAGGTTGAACAGGGGCGAGCGGACCGCGAGCGTCTCGGGGTCGTGCGCCAGGGTGAGCACATAGGGCGAGATGCCCTTTTTGGACGGCGTCGTCTGCATCGCCGCGTGCTGCTCGTCGGTGGCGGTCGCGAAATCGACTGGAACGACATAGGGCTGCCAGCGCGGCACAGTCGTAGTGAAGGTGTGGACGACCTCGCTCATCGCATTTCTCCAAGCAGCTTCAGGCCGGCGAGAACGCGGACCTGGTAGTTGACGAAGGCCGCAAGCTCCGCGAGCCGGACGATGTCGGCATCGGTTACGCCGACTTGGCGCAAGGCCTCGATATGCGCTCGCGTCGCATCGCGTGGCGCGACCGTCAGCCGGTCGGCATGACGGACGATCTCCGCGGTACGCGGGTCCGCCACGTTCGTGTCGGGCTCGGCGAGCAAGGCCGTCGCCGGTTCGTCGGCACGGGCGACCAGGGTGTCATAGTGGCTTGCGAGAGCAGTGTTGTGATTGTGGCGCGCCATTCGTGCAGCGAGCGCGGCCCTGAAGCCGTGGGACAGTCCGCCGGGATCGCGCGGCAGGAGCACGGCGTCATGGGCAGCCTCACTCAGACGCAAGATCTCGGTGCGTTTTTCCATGGCTTCGGCGAGCGCGGAGCCCGGCCTCGCGGAGACGAGGGTTTCGATGAGTGTCAAAACAGGCTCCTCAGTACATCAAAGGCATTCGGTCTAGGTAGGCGCGACACCCAATCATGTCAATTGGTAATGATATGTCGCATATGATGCGGAATATTTATCTATTGACGGTCGTCAAATGAGGACTCTCATGCTTTACTGACATAAAGGAGGATGTTCGATGTCCATTATGCATTCTAACTTTTTCGATATTCGGCAACTCGAAGCCTTTGCTGCGGTGATGTCCGCCGGCAGCGTGACCGGCGCGGCGCGGCTGCTTGGTCGATCGCAGCCGGCGGTGACCAGGCTCATCCAGGATCTGGAAGTCGACATCGGCTATGCCCTCTTGCACCGAAGCGGACCTCGCATCACCCCGACCTCGCGCGGCCTACTGTTTCACGCCGAGGTGGAGCGCCATCTCGCAAGCCTCACCCACATCCGCGAACGGGCGAATGCCATCGGTCTCGACGAGCCGGCGTCGCTGACGATCGCGGCCACGCCGTCTCTTGCGGCCGGCGTTCTGCCGCAGGCGATCGCGAACGTCGCGCCGGGTCTCATTCCACGCCACCTTCATGTGCAGGCGCTCGCGGCCGAGAATGTCGTGCAGGCCGTGCTCGCCCGCTCGGCGGACTTCGGGATCGCAAGCCTGCCGCTGGAGCATCCCGGCCTCGACGTGCACTGGGTCGCCGAAGCGCCGTGCGTCGTCGCTCTCGCCGCGGATGATCCGCTCGCCGGTGATGGCGTCGTGCGGCTCGGCGATCTCTCCGAGCGCCGGATCATCACCTTGGCGAACCCATATCGTCTGCGCCACCGCGTCGACGAGGCCCTTGAACGGGCTGGCGTCGTCCCGGGCCAAATGATCGACGTCAACGCCTCGATGACGGCCCTGACCATGGTCCGGGCCGGCCTGGGGGCTGCCATCGTCGAGCCGGCCACCGTCGTTGGCGTTCCGCTCGAGGGCATCGTGATGCGCGTTATCGACCAGACAATACCCTTCGTGTTTGGCGCGATCTCGCCTGCAGCGCTGCCGATGAACCCGACCGTTACGGCCGTGATCGACGCAGCCCGCGCCGTGGCTCTTGCGATGCCCGGTTGCCGACTGCATGACTCGGGCGGCGTCGAGGCCTTGGCCGACACCGTGTATGGACAGACTCCACTGCTTGAGGGAGTTCCGTCATGAGCGACCTGTCCTCCCTCCCTCAAGGACTCGACGCGCTCGAGACTCGCCTGAAACAGGATCTTGCCTGGCTGGAGTTGCCCGCGAAGTCCTGGATTCCTCCTCGCGAAGTCGACGGCAAGACGGTCGTCGACGTCGTCATCATTGGCGGCGGCATGGCCGGGCTTGTCGCATCGGGCATGCTGAAGCGGCTCGGAGTCGCGAACCACGTCGTGCTCGACAAGGCGTCCGCTGGCCAGGAGGGGCCATGGGTCACCTTCGCGCGGATGCGAACACTTCGCTCCCCCAAGCAGTTGACCGGGCCTGCGATGGGGCTGCCGTCTCTTACGTTCCGCGCCTATTACGAGGCCCGCTACGGCAACGAAGCCTGGGTCGCTCTCGACCGCGCGCCGCGCGAGACCTGGATGGACTACCTGATCTGGTACCGCCGGGTGCTCGAGCTCCCGGTGTGCAACGGGATATCGGTCGACGCGATTCTCCCTCGCGAGGACGGAATGCTCGACCTAGTTTGCCGTCAGGGTGACAGAACAGAAATCATGATCGCGCGCCACGTGGTACTGGCGACAGGCCGCGACGGCCTGGGTGGCCCGTTTCTACCTGCCATCGCCGACGACATCGATCGAAATTTCTGGGCTCATACCGCCGACGAGATCGACTTCGCCGCACTTCGTGGAAAGCGGGTCGGCGTCGTCGGAGCCGGCGCGTCCGCGATGGACAATGCCGCCACGGCGCTTGAAGCCGGCGCCGCGCGCCTCGACATGTTCGTGCGTCGCAAGGAGCTGCCGCGGATCAACAAGTTCACCGGCATCGGCAGCCAGGGGGTGGTGCATGGATTTGCGGACCTTCCCGACGAGTGGAAATGGCGGTTCCTGAACTACGCGATGGGCCAGCAGACGCCGCCGCCACGGCCGAGCGTCCTGCGCGTCAGCGCCTTCCCGCAGGCCCGTCTCCACCTGGAAAGCCCGATAAGCGAGCTGAAGCAGATCGGCGACCATCTCGTCGTGGCGACGCCGAAAGGCCGCTATCCGGTCGACTTCCTGATCTTCGGAACCGGCTTCAAGATCGACCTAACCAACCGGCCCGAACTTGCCGCCGTCGCACCGTATATCCGCCTATGGCGCGACCGTTTCCCGACGCCGGCCGGAATGCCTAACGCGGAACTCGAAGGCTCGCCCGATCTTGGAGATGCGTTCGAATTCTTCGAGACGGAACCCGGCGCCTGCCCGGCGTTGGCGAAGATCCACTGCTTCAATTTCCCGGCGACGCTGAGCCACGGCAAGCTCACCGGTGACATTCCAGCGATCAGCGAAGGTGCCGACCGGCTCGCGCGCGGCATCGTCAAGGCGTTGTTCGTCATCGACCGCGAGCGTCATTTCGCCGACCTCCAGGCGTTCGACACGCCCGAGCTGCTCGGAGACGAATGGGTCGATGCCGAGACCACAACCGAAAAGGACACCGAACTGAATGCTTGAGCTCAAGAACCTAAAGCTGTCCTACGGAACCACGCAGATTCTCAACGGCGTCGATCTCTCCGTGAAGCGCGGAGACGTGGTGTCGATCATCGGCCCCAGCGGTACCGGCAAGACGACGCTGCTGAAGTGCATCAACTACCTGGTAAAGCCGGCGTCCGGCACCATCGCGTTCGATAAGCTCAAGATGGACTACCAGCGCCCGGACAACACCGCGATACAGGCGATCCGGCTCCGGACGGCCATGGTCTTCCAGCAGTTCAATGTCTTCAAGAACATGACGGTCATTCAGAACGTGATGGATCCGCTCGTGGTCGTGCAGCGCAAGTCAAAGGACGAGGCGCGGGCGATCGCCCTGCAGGAGCTCGATCGGGTAGGTCTCTCCGACAAGCTGGACAGCTACCCGTCCCAGCTCTCCGGTGGCCAGCTACAGCGGACCGGCATCGCGCGGGCGCTCGCGGTCAAACCGGACGTGATGCTCTTCGACGAACCCACATCGTCGCTCGATCCCGAACTCGTCGGCGAAGTTCTTAGGGTGATCAAGGACGTCACGTCGTCGGGGATCACCTCGCTGCTCGTCACCCACGAGATGCAGTTCGCAAAGAACATCTCGAACCGCATCGTCTTCATGGACCGGGGCGTCGTCGCCGCCGACGGCAGCCCGACCGAGATCTTCGACGCGCCGTCGAATCCACGCCTTGCCCAATTCCTCAATTCCGAGCTTGCAATCCAGTAGAGAAAGGATGCCTGACATGCCTTCTATTAAGTCAACTTCCCGCCGTACTTTCGGCCTCGCCGTAGCCGGCGTCGCATTCGCTCTCGCAACGGCTGGCGTATCCCATGCCCAGGACGTGCGCACCATCAAGATCGCGACGGCAGCCGAATCCAAGCCACTGTCCTGGGGTGCGATCGGCGTCGAGCCGCAGGGCTACGAGCCCGACGTCCTGAAAGCCATCAACGCGAAGCTGCCCCAGTACAAGTTCGAGATGGAAGGCGCCGCCGACATCGCTCAGGAGACGGGCCTCGTCACTGGCAAGTACGACGTCGCGACCGGCGGCTACTACCGTGCGCCCGCTCGCGAAAAGCAGTTTCTTATTCCGGAGAGCCCGATTGGCGCCAGCCTGATCAAGATCTATAGCCGCAAAGACAGCGGCATCAACGAGATGAAGGATCTCGTCGGCAAGAAAATCGTGCCCGTCACTGCCGGCGGAGGCATCTACAAGTTCGCCACGGCGTGGCAGGAACAGAACCCCGACTATAAGATCGAGATCACCGCTTCCAGCGCCGGCATTCCATATCCGGATCGCCTGAAGGAGGTCCAGAACGGCAAGTACGACGCGCTGGTTCTGCCGTCCAACCTTGGCGAGCAGACGGTCATCGACCAGCAGAAGCTCGACATCAAGGCGAGCGAGCCCGTCGCTATCAACAACACCTTCGTCCTGATCCACCGCTCCGAGGAGAACAAGGCCCTCTCCGAAGGCATCGACAAGGCGCTGAAGGAACTCAAGGCCGACGGCACGCTCGCCAAGCTCTCGCAGAAATGGTTCGGCGAGGACATCACCACGTACATGAAGTAACGCTCGGTTGAGACACCGGCGATCAGGCCCAAGACTGAAAGAAGGAGTGTTCCGAAGTGGACTTATCCATAACGATCCCAGAGCTGCTATCGGCGCTGCCGCTGACGCTTGCGATCACGTTCACGGCCATGATCGCCGGCTTCGTGCTGGCCTTGATTGCAACGACGTTCCGGGTGCGCAGGACGCCCGTGGTCAGCCAATTTGCCGACCTTTACGTGTCCTATGCCCGCAGCGTCCCCGTCGTGCTCCAGTTGTTCGTCGCCTTTTACGGGCTTCCGTTGGTGGTTGACCTGTTCGATGTCGAGGACTTCGTGTCCCCTAACGTGGCGGCGATGGTCGGCCTCAGCCTCTACCATGGGGGATATCTCTCCGAGGTTCTACGGCCAGCCTATCTCGCTGTAGAACGAGGTCAGCACGACGCCGCGGACAGTCTCGGATACACGTTCCGTCAAAAGATCCTTCGCGTCGTCGGGCCGCAGGCCGTGCATATTGCCCTGCCCGGCTACGGCAACGCGATCATCTACCTGATCCACAACGTCGCGCTCGTCATGTACATCGGGGCCGCGGACGTGATGGCGACCGCCCATCTCGTCATGGAGCGGGACTACAACCAGTACCAGTTTGAGACGTATCTCGTACTGGCGGTGATCTATTCGCTGCTGTGCCTCGTGGCATGGCTCGTCGTCCGCTTCTTCGAAATGCGGAACTCGAAGTTCGCGCCAGCGGCCACGCCGGCCAAGGTTACCATGATGGCAAGCGTCTGATCAAAGAGGAGGTCATCACATGTTCGATTCCGAAGTTCTTCTACCCGATCTCTGGGACATCCTTGGCGCGGTTCCCGTGACGCTCGCCATGGCGCTTGCGATCTTCGTCCTCTCCACGATCGTCGGCAGCCTGTTTGCGATGGTCGAGTATCGGCGGGTATCAGTGCTGCGGGAGCTCGTCGTTGCCTACAAGGTCGCCTTCAAGGGCGTCCCGATGGTAATCGTGATCTTCCTCGCCTACTACGGTCTTCCACCGGCCCTCCAATTCCTGGCCTCGTTGATCGGGATCGAGTTCAACGGTCACGTGACGCCGAACTGGGTCACGCTCATCGTCGCATTGACCACCTGCGTCGCGGCTTTCCAGGCGGAAGTCGTGAAAGGCGCTCTGAACTCCTTTGACACCGGTCAGGCGGACGCGGCCTACTCGTTGGGCTACAAACGCAGCCAATTGTTCCGCCGGGTCATGCTTCCCCAGGTGATCGTAGCGGCAATCCCGGACCTCGCCAACTCGTTCATGGTGATCATGAAGGCGCTCTCTCTTGGGTTTGCCATCGAGGTTGTCGATATCTTTGCGCAGTCGCAACTGACCGCCGCGCTGAATTTCTACTACCTCGAAGCCTTCTTGATCGCGGTCGTCGTCTACATGGTGATCGCCTATATCGTCACACATGGTGCCGACCGGGTGGAAGCGGCCCTTAGGGCGCGGACCTAGGGGAGCCCGCGCGCCGGCATAGCGCACTGGGACGCCCATGCAAATTAGATAACGATATGCTCGCTGCGAAGCTGGAGTAGTCCGAAGGATCGATCGCGAAGCCGCCATGGCGATAAACTGCCAGTCCTGTCCGTTCGGGACGCCCGTCTCGCCTCTCCTCCATCCTTCTATCGGTGGCTGGGACGAACGCGGCCTCGCCTTCAGTTGATTTTCCTGTTACGTTTCGGCTATGACGCTACCAACCACGTAGTTCCTTTCCGCCGGTTCGGCGGGGACAATCAGGGTGACAAGTTCCCTGCGCCCTCTGAAGATCAAGCTATAGAGTTTGTGGACGTGGCGTGGACCACGTTCTTCCTGAACGACTTCCGCATCGGTCCGCTGGAAGAAGCTCCTCTCGAAGCCAACGCTGTCGATGTCGGACATTGCGACGGTGCAGCCTTCCACCGCTTTGCCACCGAGCGTCGCCCTGGTCAACGCGATACGGTTCGCTGTTGCCGCTCGCCGACAAGCCAACCCTCGATCGCCTCCGGGTTTTCCATGGGGGCCAGCGTCAATGCCTACAGGAACAAAAGGTGAAACAAACGAATGTTTGGGGAACCTGGATGCTTGAGCACGAATACACGCTGCTGGGTGGAGTAAGTCGCCTTATCCTGGCAGCACGCTGGCTCCGACGCTTGGTCCGCCCGTCGAGTTTCCACTCCGACGGGTCGACCGTCCTGCCGAATACCTTTTGCAAGCGCTCGATCGCTTCGCCAACCTCGAACATGTCGACGTCGGAGATCACTATCAGATCGACGTCGCTGTCCGGCCGTTCGTTACCGGCGGCCATCGATCCGAAAAAGAAACGCCGTCTCGATTCGATCACGAAACGGCTCCAACTCCCCTGCCACGACGTCAGCCAACCCGAAGGTCTTCATGCAGATCGACCGCAGTTCTTCGTAGATGGGACCGCCTGTATCCATCGAATAAGGAACCTGGTTTCCAAGCGTGGACCTCACCACGATGCCAGATTGCTCAAAAGCCTGGATCACGCGGCGGCGCGCGCCAACTCCAGGCCCGCCAATGGCAACCAACTCGTTCGTTCCAATCAGCCTGTTCGGCTGCAGGATGAGTGCTCGCAGCATCGCCTGCTGGCGCTTGGATATCATGAAGTCGATTGTTGACATGTCGAACCCATTTACAGGCCCGATCAGACCAGTAATTGGATGATTTTCGACCGTCTACGGCGATCGAAGGCCAATCAACCGGCAGCAAAGGCGGTCGGACAGCAGGTCACCAGGATAGAGCGGCCTCAATAACGGGAAGCCGAGGTAACATTTCGGGCTCGGTGCTGTACTCTCCATTTGCTTCTGCGTCAGCATGACATTGACGCCACAAGACTGTACATTTGGTTCGCAGCACTCCTCGTTTCCACGGGAATTGTCGCAGATGCCCTCTTCGCCCACCACCAGACGCCTCATGGCCATTTTGACGGCGGACGTTGTCGGCTACTCGCGCATGATGGAAGCAGACGAAGAAGGAACGCTGGCAAGCGTTAATGTCTTGCAGGAGGAGATACTGAAACCTCGGATCGTCAAGGGTGGTGGCCGGACGATCAAGCTCATGGGTGATGGCCTCCTTTCGATATTCGACAGCCCCGCGGTCGCCGTCTCGACGGCGTTGCAGGTTCAACACCTGCTAGCAAGCGAGGCCGTCGCTACCGTTGGGACTAAACCAGTGAGAATTCGGATTGGTATAAACTTCGCCGAGGTGATGACGACGGATGACGATGTGTTCGGCGATGGCGTCAATGTCGCAGCGCGTCTGGAGCACCATGCGTTACCCGATGGAGTGTGCATCTCAGAAACAACTTACGCCGCCCTACCCGAAGAATTGCAGCAGCTGTTTGCAGACGGAGGACTGCTACGCCTCAAGAATATTTCGAAGCCGGTGCATGCCTGGCACTGGCCTCGAGCTCCTGCAAAAGAGCAGCTGGTCAGAACCGTCGTTGCCGTCCTTCCCTTTCAAAACGCTGCGACAGGCGCAGATGAATTTATGGTGGATGGCTTCACCGAAGACATCATCTCCGGTCTTGCGAGATTCAGGAGCCTGTCCGTCATTGCGGCGTCCTCAGCGTTTGCTTTCCGCGACCGTTCGGAGGATTTAAAGGAGGTTGGACGCAAGCTTGCTGCCACCTATCTCGTTACAGGCAACATGCGTCAGTCGCAAGACGAGGTCCGGATCGCGGTGCGGATGATCCAGGCCGACACGGAGCGATTGGTCTGGTCAGAAAAATATCAACGCCGAGCCTCGGATCTCTTCAGCATTCAGGACGACATCGTGAGAATGATCGTCGCCAATCTAGTGGGGCAGATCGAGAGCGCTGATTATCGAGAGTCCATCCGAAGGCCACCGGCCAGCCTCGCTGCATACGAATTTTATCTGCGAGGGCTAGTGCATCTCAGAGGCTATGAGCCGGACGACAACGTTAAAGCTGTGGAAATGTTCGAAGCTGCCGTTGCGGGCGACGGGGGCTTTGCGCTGGCACACGCACATCTTGCATTGGCCCGGATCGCAGCCAGCGGCTATGCAAACGCACCGGAGGCCGTCCTTCGCGACGGCATCGCGCTCGCACGACATGCCGTAAAGCTGGACGAGGGAGAATCTGGCGCCCATCGTGTGCTTGGGCTTGCGCATCTTTACCTAAAGGACTTTGAGAACTCCGAAAGAGAATTCCGTTTGGCGTATAAGCTTAATCCCAGTGACGCCAATGCTTTGGTACAGCTCGGCGGACTGCTGGCAAGGCGAAATCGTATAGACGAAGCGCTTCCGTGGGTCGAAGAAGGGATGCGGCTCAACCCTTTCCCACCCCACTGGTATCACGCGGTACTGGGAAATCTTCTCTATTTTAAGGGCGACTACGAGCAGGCTTTAGCGGCGCTACGCCGGTTACCGAATCCCGGAAAATACACCAACACTAGGATAGTCGCCTGCTTATCGATGGCGGGTCGCCTTCAAGAAGCTACCACGCTTGCCCAAAGCCTTCGCGAAAAGCATCCGGATCTTACTATCAGTGAATTTCTGGAGCGGGGGATCGTGGTCGAAACTGCCGAACAGACTGCTAAGTTCAGACGAGGCCTGGTGGGAACTGGATTGCCGGAATAGGTACCGTGACCCTTGAAAGGACGTTGAGCCACCTAGAATTTTGATCAGCGCTTGGCCTGCCCGGTGCTGGCCGGGATTGCGGAGGGTTGGCCAAGTGCGGGTGAGAGTCGTCTTCGCTTTAGCCTTGAGAGCGGTTTTTGAAGCGCCATAGGGATTCGTTTCCGGTCTCGACGATCTCGCAGTGATGGGTCAGACGGTCGAGGAGCGTCGCCGAACACTGTCGGCCATTCTCCAAAAGCCGGGCTCGTCGTGACGATGATCGAGGTACGCTGGTCGGATGCCGGCCTTCTCTTCTTATTGCTGGTTTGGTCGTCAGTTTGCGGCGCTTGTCTGCTCCAGTTCGGAAAGACGCTCCTTACACAGCGCCGCGACAATCTGGTGGAGCTGCTCCGTTCGCTCGAGCAACCAGGCTAGCGCTTCTTCGGTGATCTCGAAGTGTTTCGAGTATCGCGCCTTTACATAGGCTTCGTTGAGGATGTTGTACCAGGCGGTATAGCGGTGCTGGTCACGCGGCCAGGCGTCAATGAGCCGGCGGTCCTGGTCTTCGGCCAACCCGCGCAGGAATTTCAGATTGTGCGACGGCGGGCTGTAGTTGGTCAGCGTCAGAAGCAGGCAGGAATAGGCAGTTTCAACCGCTTGGTGGAGCATGAAAGTGGCGAGGGCCAAGTTGGCTTTGCTGAGATAGAACCTACTTCCGTCGGCGAAATCTTTTGCATTAACGAAGTGCTTCGCAAAATGCTCCTTCGCCACCCTATACGCATCGACGGCGGTTAGCTTTTTCGGTTCGGCCAGCGGCCGGTCGTCGAGCTCGTAGAGCACGATGCCCTCGCGCAGGATGTCGACGAAGAAATACTGGCCGTCGGCCAGGAAGTTATTCACCTCCCTGGCACCATGGACGATCAGCCCGACCGGCGTCTTCACATCCTTGTCCCAGAGCAGCCGGTCGGTCGCTTTCTCCCAATATTGTGGCTCCGCCAGCTGCTTGGAATTGACGAGCACCAGGATGTCGTAGTCGGAGCGGTAGCCCTTCATCGTGTGCGGCTCGTCGACCCAGGTGCCGCGCGCGAACGAACCAAAAAGCAGAATCTTTAAGATCCGGCCGCGCTTCTTGAAGGCGGCCGACGTGCCTGACAGCGCATCGGCGAACTCCTCATGGATGATCGCAACGACGCGAGCAAGCTCGCGCTGCTTTTCTTCCGGCAGATGTTCCAGGGACGATCGCATGGGTTCATCGATAGGCCAAAGACGATTCGCCGTCTACTACTGGAAACTATAGGAAGTGCGGCCGCTCGCAAGCCGACGCAATCTGCTGCGGCCTACGGTGGGGCGGAATGATTCCCAGCTATTTCAGGGGCAAGCTGAAGCCAAAGCACGTCCGCTGGTCTCGGAATCGGAATTGTGGTGACGGCTGTCGCTCGTCGCCCACGAGAGTTTTCTCCAATGACTTTTCTGTCCCGCGCTTTTACCCGCCATCTGCGCCGCCTGCGCATTTGACGATGAGGCGAAGCTGGAATGTGCGGCGATCGAGGCTCGTTCAACGGCGTGTCGATGGGACAGGCTGCAGAATGCGGGACTGTCACCATCGCTACTATGAACTGATAGAGTGCCGAGGCTCTTTCGAGCGCCGATGAGGTAATCCTTGCCTAGCCGGCCGGAGTTTAATCACGGGCAGACGGCTCCAGAAACCGGCGTAACGCGGCGCCGATCGTTTCTGGGGATGCCTAAACTCGCTGAATGGAGATCACGCTACCCTGGATAATCCGTGGAAAGGAAACGACAATGAGCGATAGCGACAGCAAAGAGTTCGTTCTTGCAGGCGTCGTCATGAAGCGCCTGCTGTCCGGAGAACAGACCGCGGGGCAGTTCTGCCTCTTCGAAAACAACAGCGGCGGAAACACGCGGACGCCGATCCATGTCCACGCCAGGGACGACGAGACGGTTTACATCATCGAAGGCGAGCTGACCGCGATGATCGGCGGCGAGCCTCGACGCCTAACCGCGGGCGAGAGCATCTTCCTGCCGCGCAGCATTCCGCACCAGCTTATGAACCTGAGCGGCAATCCTTGCAGATACATCCTGATCGGGACGCCTGCGCTGTTCGACCGGTTTCTCGAGGAAGCTGGCCGCGAACGTCAACTCGACGAAGTCGCAGGACCGCCGACAGCCGAGGAGATCAAGCGTCTTCACGAAGCTTCGCCAAGGTTCGGCATCACTTTGCTCGCGGATTGGCCCTCCGCCCAAGTGACACGCCCGCCCTCGCCCTCGAGGGCCGCTGCACTTTCGCCTCAGGGTGAGGTTGACGGTTTACGCTCCGCTCCAAGGGCGGTAGGCAATAGCTGTCAGTGGCTGTTGTAGAGCGGCGGCGACACGTCTTCGGCGGCAAGATCGGGATAAAGCCTAAGCCTGATGCGTTCCAACTCCTCCACGTTCCGCCGCTCCCGCTCCATCACCTCAATCGTTATATTGCGCCATGAAGCGCCGGCCGGCTGGTCCCATACTGTTCCGCCGGATGCAATGAATTCGCAGAAGCTCCTGCCCGATCTGATGCGGCTGGTGATCTCTACGTAGTGGTTGAGACGGTGATCCATGGAAGCCTCTCAAGCTCGTCCATGCCGAACGGTCGCTCTTAAAAATGACGAGATAATGACGCCCGCGCGGACGCCGCTATTCGCCAATCAGCAACAGCTGCGCTTTTTGTCGCCATCCATGGTGCTCATCGCGGAAAACGGATCATCTGCGTCTCTTGCCGCCTCTCGGCAATCCCGCCTATTCCATCGGCACGGCGATGAACCGCAGATCGCCGTTTGCCGAGGCGATCATCAGCTGCGCGTTGCGCCGGCCTTCCTGCTTCAGCGACTGCACCTTCGCCGCGACGGCATCCGGCGACTTCATGAATTCCTGAGCGACCTCGACGATGACATCGCCGGCCTTCAGGCCCTTTTCGGCAGCGGCCGAACCGGGCGCCACCTCCGTCACCACGACGCCGTCCACGCTTTCTGCAATGCCGAAGGTCTTGCGGATCTCGGGGCTGAGCTGCGACAGCGAGAGGCCGAGGACATCCTTCGGCGTCTTGGCATCGGGCGTCACCTGCCCCTGCTGACCGTTCTGGCCATTGCCGGGCGGCGGCGGCGCCTGATCCTGATCCGGCTCGTCCATGTCGTCATTCTCGTTCGGATCCGGGTTGATCACGCCATCCCCCGAAGCATCGTCGGAAGCAGCCTGATCGCTGTCCTCCAGACGGCCGAGCGTCACCTTGACAGTCTGCTCCTTGCCGTCGCGCATCACCACGACATCCACGGCCTTGCCGACAGGGCTTTCGGCCACGACGCGTGGCAGGTCGCGCATCTCGTTAACCGGCTTGCCGTCGAATTTCAGGATGACGTCGCCCGCCTTGATCGAACCGTTATCGACTGGCCCGCCCTTGATGACGCCGGCGACGAGCGCGCCCTTGGCCGTATCGAGACCCAGGCTGTCGGCCACGTCGTCGGTGACCGGCTGGATACGCACGCCGAGCCAGCCGCGGCGCGTTTCCCCAAATTCACGAAGCTGGTTGACCACGCCCGCAGCAAGCTCCGAGGGCACCGAAAAGCCAATACCGATCGAGCCGCCGCTCGGCGAAATGATTGCCGTATTGATGCCGATCACCTCGCCCTTCATGTTGAAGAGCGGGCCGCCGGAATTGCCCTTGTTGATCGCCGCATCCGTCTGGATGAAGTTGTCGTACGGGCCTGCGTTGATGTTGCGGCCCCGGCCCGAAATAATGCCGACGGTCACCGATCCGCCGAAGCCGAACGGATTGCCGATCGCCATGACCCAGTCGCCGATGCGCATGTCGGCGGAATCGCCGAATTTCACGGCCGTCAGCGGCGTCTTCGGCTCGACCTTCAGTACCGAAAGGTCGGTCTTGGTGTCCGTGCCGATCAGCTTCGCTTTCAGCTTGGTTCCATTGGCGAAATTCACCTCGATGTCGTCCGCGCCCTCGATCACGTGGTTGTTGGTGACGATGTAGCCCGATGGATCGATGACGAAACCGGAGCCGAGCGAGCTGACATTATGGTTGCCGCCCGGGCCGCCCTGCTGCTTGTTGAAGAAGTCGTTGAAGAATTCCTGGAACGGCGAGCCGTCCGGTGCGCGCGGTGCCGGGCCGGCGCCCTCATCGCCCTTGACGTTCTGCGAGGTGGAGATGTTCACGACCGCATCGAGAAGCCCTTGAGCAAGATCGGCAACAGAGGCCGGACCATTCAACGGAGGCGTGTTCTGCGCTTCAGCAGCGTCGGTAAGACTAATATTTGCCAGAAGTGCAACCCCGGCCAGGAGCGCGAGCGATCGTCTGAAGGTCGGGCGTGTCGTGGGGGCCATCAAGCTTCCTCTTATGCGGTCAAGCGGCAGTCTGACCATCAACATAGGGCGGAATGATGGAGCGTGAAATCACCTTTTCGAGAAATCCCGTGCAATCTGCGTCAGTGTCTGACGAGCCAGACGAGCGCGACACCAAGCACCACCGCGCCAAGTCCGAAGATGCGAAGCTGGCGCTCGGGAACCATTGGAAGCAGCCGCGCCATCTCGACAAGAAAACGAGGGGCCAGTGCGTAGACCAGCCCCTCGATGATGAGAAAGAATGCGATTCCGGTCAGGAAATCCTGCATCCGAAACGTGTCAGTTTGACGGGGCCAAAGGGGCCGTCGTTTGAGGTGGAGCCGGAGGCGTCGTACCGGCAGGATTGTCGAAATAACGGAAGAATTCCGTATTCGGCGACAGCACCAGCGTTGTATCCTGGGACGACAGAGCTGCGGAATAAGCCGCCATCGAGCGGTAGAACTCGAAGAACGCCGGATTCTTGCCGAAGGAGTCAGCGAAGATGCGGTTGCGTTCCGCATCGCCTTGACCGCGGATGATTTCCGCATCGCGCTGGGCTTCCGCCGTGAATTCGACCACCTGGCGATCGGCGATGGCGCGGCGGCGCTGGCCCTCTTCGGTGCCTTGCGCGCGAAGCAGCTCGGCCTCGGCAAGACGCTCGGCACGCATGCGGCCGTAGGTTTGTGGCGCCACCTGCTGCGTCAGATCGGTCCGGCGGATACGCACGTCCTGGATATTGATGCCGAGATTTTCGGCGTCGCCATGCAGGTCGTCGCGCACTTCAAGCATCATCGCCACGCGCTCGTCCGAAAGGGCGGCATCAAAGTCACGCAGACCGTAGACACGGCGGAGAGACGAATCGAGCTGGGTGCGAAGTCGCGCTTCGGCGGCTTCGCGGTCGCCCGACACCGTCTCGCGGAACTTGCGCACGTCCTTGATGTCGTAGATCACGAAGGCATCGACGTCGAAGGTCGAACCACCGCGAACCTGGACGCGGATATTGTCGAGGTCAAAGCGCAGCGCCTGCTTCTCGACGATCTGAACGCGATCGGCATCCATGAAGGCTAAGGGCAGCTTGAAGTAGATGCCCGGCTCCGTCTTCACCGACTGGATCTGGCCGAAGCGCACGACGATTGCCTGCTCGCGCGCATTGACCACGAAGATCGAGGAATAAACGACGACAAGCACGACGGCGAGCAGAATGATAATAACGGGAAGTCTGTTCGAATTCATGGCTCAACCTCCCTGCCGTGCGGGTTTGCCAATCTCGTTGAGCGGCAGATAGGGAACGATCCCCTGCTTCTCATCGATCACGACTTTCTTGGAATTCTTCAACACCTGTTCCATCGTCTCGAGGAATAGCCGCTTTCGGGTCACTTCGGGAGCCTTCGAATATTCTTCGTTGATGGCAGTGAAGCGCTGCGCCTCACCGTCCGCTTCCTTCACGACACGGTCCTTGTAGGCCGCTGCCGCTTCGCGAATCTGTGCCGCATCGCCTCGTGCCTGGCCAAGCTTCTGGTTGGCGTACTGGTTCGCCTCTTCGACGAGACGCTGCTTGTCCTGTTCGGCGCGCTGCACCTCTTCGAAGGCATCGGCGACATCGCGCGGTGGCGCTACGTCCTGAATTGTGACCGCAGTAACGGCAATGCCCGAATTGTAGCGATCCATCGTGCCCTGCACGATAGCGGCAACTTCCGTCTCGATCGGCTGGCGGTTGTTGCGGAACGCATCCTGGGCCGGCCGCCGGCCGATGATTTCGCGCATGGCGCTTTCGGCGACCTGCTGCAGCGTTTCGGCCGGGTTTTCGACGTTGAAGAGATAGGCCTTCGGGTCGATCACGGTGAAGAAGACCGAGAACTCGACGTTCAGGATGTTCTGGTCGCCGGACAGCATGAGACCCGTCGAAGCCGAGGCGGACGTCGAGCCGATATTCTGCTGCTGCACCGTTACCTTGACGATCTCGACGGTTTCCATCGGCCAGAAGTGGAAATGCAGACCGGGCGTCGAAATCTCTTCCTTCGGCTGGCCGAAGCGAAGCTCGACCCCGCGCTCGTCCGGCTGGACGATATAGATGCACTGGAAAAGCCAGAAGACGACGAGAACCGCGGCGATGATCACCGCAACGCCGCCGTTGAACCCGCCGGGGACGATGTTGCGCAGCTGATCCTGGCCACGCCGGATGATGTCTTCGAGATCGGGAGGCCCGCCCCGGCCGCCGCGTGGACGCTTCGGTCCCTGCCCCCATGGTCCCTGATTGTTACCGCCGCCGCCGCCCCAAGGGCCGCCGCCGCCATTCTGATTGCTCCAGGGCATCAAAACCTCGTTATTTGTTAAACTCCCAATCGCATCGTGCCTGCGGGGGCGGCAGGCCTTAAGCGATTGTGACCGTTATAGGTATCACCGCTGCCGCTTTCAACGCGGCATGAAGAACTTGGCGATGTTTATTGATAAATATTTCGTTTTCAGGCGCTGCGACGCTCATAGATGACGAAGCGGGTCGGATAATTGTCCTTTTCCCCCGCAGGCACGTCGATTGCTTCAACCGCCATCCAGGCGGAGGGGTCGATTGCCGGGAAGGACGTGTCGCCCGCAACTTGGGTTTGCACGTGCGTGACGCACATACGGTCCGCAAGCGCCATTGCCTGTGCATAGATTTCTCCGCCGCCGGCTATGACGATCTCGCTCTGGCCGGCCTCGCGTGCCAGCCTTTCGGCAATGCCGATCGCCTCGGGAAGAGAATGCGCCATCGTCACGTCCGGATGGTCGATCGTCGCGTGCCGGGAAATCACAACATGCGGGCGTCCTGGCAGCGGTTTCCCGAAACTCTCATATGTCTTACGCCCGACCACGATCGGCTTGCCGAGCGTCAACGCCTTGAAGCGCTTGAGATCGGTCGAAAGCCGCCAGGGCATATCGCCGTCGCGGCCGATGACGCCGTTCTCGGCCACCGCAACGACAATTGTCTTTTTGATGTCGGACATGGACTTCCTGAGTTGAAGTAACGGCTTTGTCCACCGGGTCTATCGCCGGGCAGGCCAACAAGCAAGACAAGGCTCGACGAAATGCCGCCCGCGCCTGCGGCACGTCTCAATGCGAGACATCGCATCGCAGCATACGCATTTCGTAAACCACGCCGCATGTTTGGATTTTACTCCAGAAAATGCTACGTTAAGTTGAGATTTATGGGAGACAGATCAGCGCAAAACAATCGGCCGTGCCGCATCGACCTCGTTATCGTCGCGATGGCGGCGGGGCTTTTCGCGTGGGTTGTTACGGGCGGCAAGGCCGGTTCTCCGGTAACGACAGGTCTGGGCACGGCATTCGCCTGGCATTTTATGGGCTTTCCCATCATTCCCGTGAAATTCAGGGAACGCATGCTCGGGCGGCCCGGAAAGCGTCTGTTAACGGCTGTCGGCCTAATCCGGAAAGGATAACGAAAGGCTGGTGCGAATGACGAATGCGATACATCGATTCGATGTCATCTGCGACCCGATGGACCGATGGATCGTCTGGGACCACGTCACGGAGTCACCGGCGTCGTTCGGCGGACGGATTCTCGACGGGCTGGACGAACAGGAGGCATCGAGGCTCGCGGAAGTCATGAACGAGCTTCAAAGACGTCAGCAGACACCTGCCGATCGCGCCGGCAAGCGTCCGGCCCGCTAGGACAAGCGTCGTCAGACGGCGACCGGGGCGTCGATCCGGTCATGCGACTGATATCCTACGACCTCGAAATCGTCGATCCGATAGCCGTCGATCCCGTCGGGCTCGCGCGTCAGCAGCAGCTTGGGGAAAGGCATCGGCTTGCGCGCAAGCTGCTCTTTGGCCTGGTCGAGGTGATTCAGGTAGAGATGCGTATCGCCTCCGACCCAGATGAGTTCACCCCGATCCATCTGCACCTGCTGCGCGACCATCGCAAGGAGCGCCGCCTGCTGGCATATGTTGAAGGGCGCGCCGAGGAAAATATCGCAGGAGCGCTGGTTCACAAGCATGGAAAGCCGGGGCCGGCCGCGGCCGCTCTGCAGTCCGGAAACGTGAAACTGATAGGTCATATGGCACGGCGGAAGCGCCATCTGATCTATCTCGCCCACATTCCAGGCGTGGAACAGCATGCGCCGGCTCATGGGATTGGTCTTGAGGCTATGGATGAGCCCGCCGATCTGATCGTGCTCCACCCCGTTCCGGTCAAGCCACCGCCTCCACTGCTTGCCGTAGACCGGCCCGAGATCGCCCCATTTCGCTGCAAAGGCGTCAACCTCGATAACGCGCTTCTCGAACGCGTCCTGGGATATCTCCTCGCCCGTCGCCTTGCGGTATGCGGCAAGCGGCCAGTCCGTCCATATCTTGACGTTTTCCTTGAGCAGCGACTGAATGTTCGTCTGTCCGGTCAAAAACCAGAGCATCTCCTTCACCGCCGTCTTCCAGAAGACCTTCTTGGTGGTGAAGGCGGGAAAGCTGCCGTCCGAAAGATCGAAGCGCATCATCGCTCCGAACGTCGAAAGTGTGCCCTCGCCGGTGCGGTCCATCCGCCGGTCGCCCTTTTCCAGCAGATGGGCCATGATATCGAGATATTGATATTCAGGATGGCGAAGCATCTGTGTCTCCAATGTGCGGCAGCCTGGGTTGCAGAAAATCCACCCGGCCGCTGCCGATTCCGCTTGGACGAATTTAAGCGCTCCTGCCGCTCAAACCAACTGCGAAGAGGGCTTATCCCGATAATTCTGCTGCCACATGCAACGCTTTTGTGACGTATCCCCTTTTCATGCGCTTCGGAAAACACTATATCACCCTTGCCGGTTTTCGGACCGGCTATGGCGATAAATGAGCGGTGTAATAAACCTATTGGACCCGGGGGCGGTACCCGGCGCCTCCACCAAAAACAGCCGGTTCACGACTGCTTTTGATGGGGGCGAAACAGGATCGACAAGGGTGTAAAGATCGACTTTTTGCTCGGCATGATACCGCCGTTATCGGGTCACAAGTGTAGTTGCAAACGACAACAACGCTAAGGAATACGCTCTCGCTGCCTAACGGCGGTGCGGGAATTCCGCTCTAAGTCCTTTTGGTTAGCACCTTAAGGCGGGGTCCGAAGGCACCTGGCAACAGAAGCCTTCACCTTCTCCCTGCCGCCCAAATCATGTATTGTTTGTGAAGATGACTCGGACACTTTGCCTTTCCCAAGGCCGCCGGACATGGCATATACCCTTGTGAAAAGACTTCCGAACCAAAGAAAGACAGGAATAGTATGGGGCAGGACCACATCCGCTACGACATTTTGGCACAGGACGCGCTGCGTGGCGTGATCCGCAAGGTCTTGTCCGAAGTCGCGACGACGGGCCGCTTGCCCGGCGACCATCATTTCTTCATCACGTTTCTGACCGGCGCACCCGGCGTCCGTATCTCGCAGCATCTGAAATCCAAGTATCCGGAACAGATGACCATCGTGGTCCAGCACCAGTTCTGGGATCTGAAGATCACCGAATCGCTGTTCGAGATCGGCCTTTCCTTCTCCGACGTGCCCGAAAAGCTGGTCATCCCCTTCAATGCCATCCGCGGCTTCTATGATCCTTCGGTCAATTTCGAGCTCGAATTCGACGTGCCGCTGACGGACGGTGAGGAAGTCCCCGCGGGCGAAATCACCGCCTATCCGGTCGCACCCGAGAAAAGCGAAGAAACGCCTGCGGCAAAACCCGCCGAGGGCGACGAGAAGAAGCCGGGATCCGTCGTCTCGCTCGACGCCTTCCGCAAGAAGCAGTAATTACCAAGGGAAGCATCTGCTTCCCTTTTTCATGTGCCCTTTTCCAAGCCGGATGGAGGTAAGCCATGAGCGCCGAGATCATCAATCTCCGCCAGTTCAAGAAAAAGCAGGCCCGTTCCGAAAAGGAAAAACAGGCCGAGCAGAATCGTGGCAGTTTCGGCCGTACCAAGACCGAAAAACAGCTGACCAAAGCACTGAACGAGAAGGCCGAAAAAGCGCACCGCCAGGGCCGGATCGAAAAAGACGAAGGCGGCGAATGACGGCGCATCGAAGCCGAAAAGAACCCGCAATGAATCGCTTGGCGGCGTTTCCTCACTCAACTTGTCAACTCCGCGAAACGGGCCTGCGGAAAGCCTGATGATCCGCAAACATTCCGCCAGCCTGCACGGGCACCGCACCAGCTTCTCGCTGGAAGACGAATTCTGGGCCGAGCTGAAGGCCATCGCCACAGCCCGCACCATTCCGCTCGCGGCCCTCATATCCGAAATCGACGATAACCGTGCGCCGGAAAGCAACCTCTCCTCCGCGTTGCGCATCCATGTCTTGAGCTGGCTGAAAAACCGCAGCTAAGCGGGCCTTCACTGAGGCAACGGCACGCCCGGCAAGGCATCAAAATTCAATCGATTGCCCGTTATCGGTGGCGGCTGGTTGAGCTGCAGCGCGCGCCGCGCCGCCTCTTCCGCGGCTGCTTTCGCCTCGGCCTCCGCCCTTGCCTTGGCTTCAGCCTCCGCATTGGCTTTCGCTTCCGCCTCGGCCTTTTGCCGCGCAGCTTCCGCAGCGAGCGTCCGCAGGCGCTGCTCTTCGCCCCTGCGCTGGGCCTCGATCGCCGCGGTTCTTGCGCGTTCCGCATCGTTGAACTTGTAAAGCGCCACCTCGCGACGCAGACGCTGCTTTTCCAGGACGTTCGACTGCAGACGCTCGACACGCCGGCGTTCGCGTTCGAATGCACGCAGCGACAGATATCCGGCAAGATCGGTTACATCCATCGTCCGGCCGGGCGATGCAAGCAATCCGGAATAGTTGAGCCGCAGCGCGGGCTCTGCGCCCGCAAGCGCTTCCTCGCCCGGATTGAGAGCAATGTTCAGCGATGCGTTGATACGCTCTTGCGGGAGGCTCAACTGCGCATTGCCGGTGACCTTGGCGAGTTCGGTGGCAACGGTGACATTCTGGACGCGAAGCACGCCGTCGGTGATATTGAACGGAATGCCCGTCGGCGGAAGTTTCGCCTCGCCATTGTTGAGCAGCGTCTCGACGATCGGATGTATCTTTCCGGCATTGAGCTGGTCCTGCATCGGATCCGTTGCCGCAAGCAGCGGTGGCAGGAGCGCGAGGTTCAGCCCGCGCACGCTGGTTTCGCCAAGCCGCATCTCGCCGGACCCGGTGAGCGAACTCAAGAGTTCCGTCATCGTCTTGCCGGAGGCTTCCATGCCGAGAGAAAGCCCGAACTTGCCGTTCGCAACCGGCGCGCCGTCGCGTGGCCACACGACGCCGGCGAGATCGGCATCGGCCAGCGAAAGCTTGGTCTGAAAGAAGCCGGTGCCTTCGGCGTTGGTGAAAAGCAGGTTACCGGAAAGCTGGCCGCCGTCCCAGCCGCCCTTCATGTCGTTGAGCTGCAGTTCGTCGCCCTTATAGACGAATTTGGTGGTGAAACCGGTCATGGCCGCCGACCATCCCGGCCAGAGCTCCTTGGCCGAGAACTTCAGGTTGACATCCATGTCTTTGAAAACCGGCTGCCCGAGTGCAGCGGTCGAGAAGTTGCCCGTCGCCGCATCAGTCGTCGGGCCATAGACGGCCTCGCCCAGCCAGGTCGCATCGGCGCGGTCAAGCGCGAGCTCGCCGCTCGCCGTCGTCCTGTCCGTTTTGCGGTCGACCGTCAGCGCACCCGAAAACTGATTTTCTGCGGCATGACCCTTGAGGTCGGAAAAAACGATCTTGTCGCCATCGACGGTCGCCGTCGTCTGCAGCCCGAAGGGCAGCCCGGTGCCCATCTGCGGCAGCGCGATGCCGTTCATCACGAGATATGGATCGAGATCGGCGCTTTCGAGCGAGACGCCGATCTGGCCGTTCATGAAATTCCCGGGACGGACATCGACCTTCCCGTTTGCGGTAAAGGACGTCCGGTCCGTCGCAAAAGTCAGCGATGCATCGGCCGGATCGGTGCCGGTTGCCTGGACCTTCAGGGCGAGCCGGCCGTTGGCGTCAGCCTCGATCGGAAGTGGATCGAGACCCGCCTGCCCGAACAGGATCGAGGTCGTGCTGTTTTCGAGTGTCGCCTCCAGGCTCGTCGTGCCCGCGCCGGTCAGTGCCAGGAGGTCCGACATGCGGTAGTCGAGGTTCACACGGCTGCCGTTGGAAACGCCGGCGAGCGTCAGCGCGAGCCCGTCGCCCTCGTCGCCGCCGAGCGTCAACGCGCCGCGCAGCGCCGTGTTGGTGTACCAGGCAGCATTGCGCACCAGCCTGTCCATCACTGGATGCTGCGGCAGATGCTCCTTCAGCATCGTGAAAAAAGATCCCGGATCGGCGGACTTGAAGGTGATCTCGCCCGAGCCTTTGTAATCGAGCAAGGAGCCTTCGGCCCGGCCGGTGGCGGTGAGTTCCGCACCCGCCAGATTCTTGGCGACCAGCTTGTCGATGGCAAGCGCCCCGTCGGCGATCGTAAAGCTGGTCTCGACATTCTCCGCCTCGACGCCGAAGGCGCTGAACTTGTCCGCCTTCAGCTGCGCCGTGATCTTGTGGTCGAGCACGTTTTCGCCTGCGTCCTGGCCCGTGAACAGGCCTGTCAGTGCCCTCAATGCATCGAGGTCGAGCGCATCGCCGGCAAGGTCGACGTTCAGGAGCGGCGGCTGGTTCTCCAGCGCCTGCCGCTCGAGCTTGCCCTTCAGCGTAGCCGGACCGATGGCAATCTCCAAATTGTTGAAGGTCTGCCGCTGATGCGTCAAGCTGACGTCGGCGGAAAAGCCCGCCTGCTTCAATTGACGGATCGCAGGATCGACCGAGCCCGCAAGCCAGGAGGCAAGCCCTGAGGGCTGATTGGAGGCAACGGTAATCCGTCCATTGAACGAAGGTTCGCCCCTCAGCGTCAGCTGACCCTGACCCTCTACCTGGGTGCGCCCGGGCAGCGTTCCAACGGCATTGTCGATCGTCCAGCCGTTGCCGGCCGGCTGCAGATCGAGCTGCACGTCACGGATCGTCGTGTCCCCGGCAACGATTGCCGGCAGCTTGACGCTCGCCTTGCCCGGCACCTGCGGCACGGGAATCTGTGCAATGATGCTAATCAGCGAATTGAGCCGCTGCCGGGCGGACTGGCCGGGATCCCGCGCGGTCTTACCGCCGGCGCCTTGATTGCCTATCCTGTTCACGTCGATCTGCTGGCCATCGGCGATCAGCAGGAACTCGGGCGCGTTGCCAGTATCAAGCGTCGCCTCGCCGGTGATCACATACGGATCCTCCACCGAGCCTATCTCCATCCGGTATTCGGAAAGCCGGATGCGCTCGTTGGTCAGTTCGAAGCGGCCCTTGAGGCGCGGCGGCAGCACGTTGTTTTCGTCGGATTTGGCCGTGCCGCGGTTCTCGACCGCAGCCGATATGAGACCCTGATAATTCGGCTTTCTGTCGATCAGCTTCAACTGGCCATCGAGATCGATTTTGACCGGACGCTGACGAGGTATCAATTGCGCCCTGACCTGCAGCGCACCGGTTTCATCGGGCTGTCCGCTGGAAATCGAAAAGCTGCCATGCTCGCCGTCGAGCGCGGCATCGCCTTCGATCCGCCAAGGGCCTGCCAGCGACCTCGCCGACATCTCCGCGTTTAACCCCGTAATGTGGCGGGCACGGCCAGACTGATCGTCGATGAACTGCACGTCGCCGCCGGTGACATGCACGCTTTCCAGAATGACAGTCTTTGCGGGAATTTCCGGCCGGCTGCCGCGCATCCAATCGAGTGTGCCGTCCTTGAGCAGCCGCAAGCGCAGCTTCGGGTTGACAACGCGCATATCGAAAATCAGCGCCTCGCCGGAAAGGAACGGCGCAAGTTCGGCATCCATGGCGAATTGTTCGATCTGCACGACCGGCTGACCGTCGGATTCCTGCCCGACACGAACGTCATGCAGCGTTACCGCAGGAAAAGGCAAAAGACGCGCATCGACTGTGCCATGCACCGTCACCTTCTTGCCGATAATGCGGCTCGCCTGATCCTCGAAATTCATGCGGAAGTCTGTCCAGTCGATGAAAAGCGGCGCGAGCAGTGCCACGAAGAGCACTACGACGATCACTCCCCCCAGAAAGACGAGGAACCGGCCTATCAATTCAAGCATTCTCCATTCGGGATTCTGTTGCCGACACTACTGTCATTCATGCCGGGAGCAAAGCCGAAGATCATGAGATTGTTCCGTTTTCAGACAAGATGGAAAATCTTGCCCGGATTGAAGATATTGTCCGGATCGAGCGCTTGCTTGACCTGCCGCATAAGTCCTACGGCGCCGCCGAGTTCCTGCTCGAGAAACGCCATCTTTCCCTGTCCGATCCCATGCTCTCCGGTGCACGTTCCATCCATCGCAAGAGCCCGCTGATTGAGCCGCGTCACGAAAGTCTCCGCAACGGCGACACCTTCCATCGTCTTGTCGTCGAACAGGAGAAGCACATGGAAATTGCCATCTCCTGCGTGACCGACGATCGGCGCCAGCAGCCCATGTTCCCGGATATCAGCCTGCGTCTCGGCAACGCAATCCGCAAGTCGTGATATCGGAACACAAACATCGGTCGAAAGTGCGGCAAGCCCCGGCGCCAGCGCGCGGCAGGCCCAATAAGCATCGTGCCGCGCCTTCCAGAGCTTGTTGCGCTCCTCTGCATTTGCCGTCCAAAGGAATTCGCCGCCGCCGCATTCGGCCGCGATCTCGGCAAACTGCGCCGATTGAAGTTCGACGGTTTCGTCGGTTCCGTGGAATTCGAGGAAGAGCGTCGGGCTTTCGGCGTAAGCCAGACCCGAATAGGCGTTGCATGCCTGCATCTGCACGTCGTCCAGCAATTCGATGCGCGCGACCGGAATGCCCATCTGGATCGTCATGATGACCGCATCGCAGGCGGCTTTGATCGTCGGGAACGAGCAAGCCCCGCCCGCGATCTTCTGGGGAATTCCCTGCAGCTTGAGCGTCACCGAGGTCAGAATCCCGAGCGTGCCCTCGGCGCCCACGAAAAGCCGCGTCAGATCGTAGCCCGCCGAGGATTTGCGTGCCCGGCGCGCGGTGCGGATTTCCTCGCCATTGGCCGTCACGGCCGTGACCGAGAGCACATTGTCCTTCATCGTGCCGTAACGCACGGCGTTAGTTCCGGAGGCCCGCGTCGAAGCCATGCCGCCGATCGAGGCATTCGCACCGGGGTCGATCGGAAAGAAGAGCCCGGTGTCACGGAGATAGACATTCAGTTCCTCGCGCGTGATACCCGGCTCGACGGTGCAATCGAGATCTTCGGCATTCACTTCGAGAACCCGGTTCATCCGGCTGAAATCGATCGAAATCCCGCCGTTCGGGGCATTCACCTGTCCCTCCAGCGAAGAGCCGGTGCCGAAGCCGATGACCGGCACCTTGTGCTCGGCACAGACCCTGACGGCGGCCTTCACGTCATCGGCCGTCTCGGCAAACAGCACGCCGTCCGGCAGCTGTGCAGGAATGTATGTGGTCGTATGCGCATGCTGGGCGCGGAAGGATTCGCCGGTCTGGAAGCGCTCGCCGAAGCTCTGCTTCAATATCCCAACCGCCGCGGAAATGCCCGCCTCGTTGCGTTTTCCAGCCTTCGCGTCCCTGAGCGCCATCCTGTTGATCTCCCATGCATTCCACCATTACAGGCAGGCTGGTATGAGACAACGGATGGCGCCTGTCCAGTCAAGAGTCTCGCCCGGCGGCTCAAACGAGAGGTGGATTGAGCCGCGCGAAGCCTTCCTGTCTCCTGTACGGGAAATAAGGGTAAGGCGCCGGCACAGCGCTGACCTTATTGAGCCTCTCGACCTGCTCCTTCGTCAGCGACCAGCCGACGGCACCGAGATTCTGGCGCAACTGCTCCTCATTGCGGGCCCCGATGATGACGCTGGACACAGTCGGCCGGGCGGTCAGCCAATTGATGGCGATCTGCGGCACCGTTTTACCGGTCTCCGCGGCAATCTCATCAAGAACGTCGACGATGTTGAAAAGCGTCTCGTCATCGACCGGCGGGCCGTACTCCGCCGTCTGGTGCAGCCGGCTTCCTTCCGGCAGCGGCTGGCCGCGGCGGATCCTGCCGGTGAGCCTGCCCCAGGCGAGCGGGCTCCAGACCAGCGCGCCGACGCCCTGATCGGCAGCAAGCGGCATCAGCTCCCATTCGTAATCGCGGCCCGCCAGCGAATAATAGACCTGGTGCGCCACGTGACGCGCGTAGCCGTGTCTCTCAGAGACAGCGAGCGACTTCATCAACTCCCAGCCGGCAAAATTCGACGCGCCGATATACCGGAGCTTGCCGGCAGCAACGAGACGATCAAGCGTCGAAAGCACCTCCTCGACCGGCGTCGAGGCATCGAAGGCATGAAGCTGCAGCAGATCGATATAATCGGTGCCGAGACGGCGAAGCGCCTCGTCCACGGATTTGATCAGCCGCGAGCGCGAGCTTCCCCAATCCGCCGGCCGGTCGCCCATCGGCAATGCCGTCTTCGTGGAGATGAGCACGGCGTCCCGCTTTCCACGGATCGCCTGCCCCAGGACCTCTTCGGACGCGCCCGCCGAATAGACGTCGGCTGTATCGAAGAGATTGACGCCCGCCTCGAGGCAGATGTCGACCAGGCGCCGGGCCTCCGCCGCATCCGTATTGCCCCATGCGCCGAACAGCGGGCCGCTGCCACCGAAGGTGCCCGCGCCGAAACTCAACACCGGTACCCTGAGGCCGGATGCGCCGAGATTTCTGTATTCCATGGTTTGTCTCTCCTGTTGTCTGTGGACAGATAGACACTCACTGAAGCGCGATATAGATTGCCTGAAAGAAAATCATTTATGATTTGAATTCATCATGAGCCGTCAAGACATCAATCGCTCCGGCGAAATGGAAGTGTTCGTCCGCGCCGTCGAGCTCGGCGGCTTTACAGCCGCGGCATCCGCCTGCCGGATGACCCCATCGGCCGTGAGCAAGCTCGTCGCCCGGCTCGAAGCCCGGCTTGGCACACGTCTCATCAACCGCTCGACGCGGCGCCTGCTGCTGACGCCGGAGGGCTGCGCATTCTACGACAGAAGCGTTTCCATACTTGCCGATATCGCCGAGGCCGAACGCTATGCGTCAGCAGGCGAGCAGGCGGCGGGGCCGATCCGCATCAATACCAGCGCGTCTTTTGGCAATCATGTGCTCGCGCCGCTTCTGCCCTCTTTCATGGCGCTTCATCCGGCCGTGACGCTCGACATTTCCTACACGGACAAGATCGTCGATCTCATGGAGGAGCGCACCGACGTCGCAATCCGCGCCGGCCCGTTGAAAAACTCCAGCCTGATTGCCCGCAAGCTCGGGTCGGCCCGCAAGTTGATCGTCGCTTCGCCGAACTACCTTTGCCGCCATGGCGAACCAAAGTCGATCGCCGATCTCGATCAACAGTGCCGCATCGGCGTTTCCTATTCCCGCGCCATCCAAGGATGGCCGCTTCTCGATCAGGGTGAAAGCATACTTGTCCCGGTCACGCCGGGCGTCCAGGTCGGCGACGGCGAAGGGATGCGCCATATGGCACTTTCCGGCGCTGGCCTTGCGCGCCTTGCCGTCTTCACCGTCCGCGCCGACATCGCCGCAGGAAGGCTCGTGCCCGTCCTCGAAGACCTGAACCCCGGCGACATCGAGGAATTCTATGCGGTCTATCTCGGCCAGGGCGGTCCGTTGCCCGCCCGCGTCCGCGCACTGCTCGATTTTCTCGCGGCTAACGTTCGTCTTTGAACCGAAAGTCCCTGCCAGGGCCAGATTTCGCAATTGACCCCAGCGGGTGCTGACAAATATACCGGCCATGCGTCTTCGGCTGACTTGGCCGGTCCTTTCGTTTTCGCGATTACTTCCCTTCTTGCCGGATCGCGGCCTTCCTCCTGCATTGGTCAAAAAGATACCGTTCGATGCCGTTTAAAGCCGCAAGCCGAGCCTTGCAGAAAGCCAGCCTGCCGAGGTGGGTACTGCTGCTTAGCCTCTCCACCGCCCTCGTTGTCGTGCTCGAACTTTTCGCCCTTCCGGCATCGCTGCTCGTGGGGCCGATGATCGCGGCAATCTTTCTCGCTTTGGTCGTCGGCAAGGGCCAGATGCGCGTGCCTTATTGGCCCGTGCAGTTCGGTCAGGCCTTGGTCGGGCTGATGATGGCGCGCGCCATCACGCCGGACATTCTCGCCACGATGGCCAAGGACGCGCCGCTCTTCATGCTGGTCATCGTCTCGGTGATCGCCGTCGCAGCCGTGCTCGGCTATCTCCTAACCCGGCTGCAGGTGCTACCCGGCACCACCGCCGTTTGGGGCTCATCCCCTGGCGGCGCCTCGGCCATGGTCATCATGTCGGAGGCCTATGGCGCCGACGCCAGGCTCGTTGCCTTCATGCAATATCTGCGGGTCGTCTTCGTCTGCGTTGCCGCTTCCGGCGTCTCGCGCCTCTGGGTCGCCGCAGACGGCGGCGGGCCGCCACCGCTCATTCTCTTTCCGCCGATCGACTGGCCCGCCTTTGTCGCAACCGTGCTGGTTGCCTGCTGTTGCATCTACGCCACCTTCCGTTTCCGCGTGCAAGGCGGCACCATCATCCTGCCGCTTCTCGCAGGCTCCCTGCTGCAGGGTTTCGGCCTCTTGACGATCGAGCTGCCGATGTGGCTGCTTGCGATCAGCTACGCCCTGATCGGGTGGAGCATCGGACTGCGCTTCACCCGCTCGATCCTGAAGCATGCCGCCCGCGCGCTGCCGCGCGTCTCCGCCTCCATCCTGCTTTTGATGTCTATCTGCGGGCTAATGGCCGTGGCGCTGCATAAATTCGCCGGTGTCGATCCCCTGACGGCCTATCTCGCCACCAGTCCCGGCGGCGCGGATTCGGTTGCCATCATTGCCGCCTCCAGCGATGTCGACCTGCCCTTCGTCATGGCGATGCAGGTGGGGCGGTTCGTGATGATCCTGCTGACCGGACCGATGCTCGCGCGCTTCATCGCGCGAAAGAGCGGCCTGGCTGAGAACCCCGCCTGAGCGCGGCCCACTGGCCGGGCGTCATGCCATAGGCTTTTTTGAAATGCCGGTTCAGATGGCTCTGATCGGCAAAGCCGGTGGCAAAGGCGACATCGGATAACTCCCCGCCCTCGCCGATCATCGCCCGCGCCTGCTGCAGCCGTCGCATCAGGAGATAACGATGCGGACTGGTCGCGAATGCGGCCCGGAAATGCCGCGACAATGCAAATCGATCGAGTCCCGTTACGGACTCAAGCTCGCCGGAACGCACCGTTCGCGTCACGTGTGCTGCAAGGTAGTCGCGGGCGCTACGGGCCTGGTTCCAGGCAATGCTCGCCGGCAGCCTGCGCAACGCCCTCGCATGTCGTAGGAGCCCGTCCGCCACGCGCATCAGGAAATCGTCGACGAAGAGCTCGTCAAGCTCGTGATCGAGGTCGGTCAGCGCGCCGAGCAGGACATCGGCAAGAGCCGAATCGCTGATAACGGGCTGATCGACAAATGGGAGCCCGAGCTTCTCCGCTTCGAGGCATTCGGCAAGCAGAGAGGGTTCCAGGTAAAGGATGCGGTATTGCAGTCCGTCATCAGTGCCCGCCCCGCCGTCATGCTCCTCGTCCGGATGCAGCACGATCACCTGACCGGGCATGCTGAAGCGCCTTTCGCCGCGATAGGAGAAAGTCTGCACGCCCTTCAGCGTCACACCAAGCGCGTAGGTGTCGTGCCGGTGCGGTTCGAAGGCGTTTCCGCTGAATTTCGCCTCGATGCGTTCGATCCCCGGAAAGGCAGGCGCTGCCACGATGCCGTCGCCGCCCTGCGGCACGCACAAACGTTCAAGACCTTCGAAAACCTGCGGCATTACATCCTGGCTCAACGCGACCTCGAAACGCATGAAAGAGACTGGAATGTTTGATACCAAAATCGCGATCGTCTTGCGAAACAATCTTGCGTCATGGCAAAAGTTGAATGTGACCGCCTTCCTGATGAGCGGCATCGCCGGCCGGAATCCAGAGATCATCGGCGAGCCCTACAGGGACCGCGCAGGCAACATCTACAATGCCATGTCCATCCAGCCGATCATCGTGCTTTCCGCCGATGAGGCGACGATCGCGGCGATCCATCGGCGAACTCTGGAGCGCGAGATCCCGTCCTCGCTGTTCATCGAGGAGATGTTCGCGACCGGCCATGACGCAGCCAATCGCACTGTCTTCGCTGAATACGCGCCTGACGATGCCAAGGTCGTGGGCATCGCCTTGCGCGCCGAAAAGAAGACTGTCGACAAGATCACCAAGGGTGCAACGATGCATGCCTGAAGCAAAAGCAGCCGGGCGATTGCCCGGCTGTCGGGTTTAACGCAGTTGAGATCAGCTCTCCGTGATCGGAGCGATCTGAATTTCGACGCGGCGGTTCTGTGAGCGTCCTGCTTCCGTCGCGTTCGACGCGACCGGCTGCGACGGGCCGAAGCCGACGGCGGAGACGCGGCGCTGGTCGATGCCCTGCCCGCCAAGGTAGCCGGCAACCGAAAGGGCGCGGCGCTGCGACAGATCCTGGTTATGCTGCAGGCTGCCGGTGGAATCCGTATGGCCGTTCACATCGATCAATGTGCGGTTGAATTTCCTGAGAACGACCGCCACCGAATTCAGCGTTGGGTAGAAGCCCGGCTTCACGGCATCCTGGTCGATGTCGAAAGTGATGTTCGACGGCATGTTCAGGATGATGTTGTCGCCGTTACGCGTCACCGAGATACCGGTTCCCTGCAGCTGGGCGCGGAGTTCCGCTTCCTGCTGGTCCATGTAGTTGCCAATCGCACCGCCTGCGAGCGCGCCGAGACCGGCGCCGATCAGCGCCGCGTTGCGGCGTCCGTGCGCGGAACCGCCTACGGCTAGACCGACAAGCGCTCCACCCACGGCGCCGAGTGTAGCACCGCCGGCCGTATTGGAGACTTTCTGCTGACCCGTATAGGGGTCGGTCGTTGTGCAGGCGGTCAGGTAGCTGGCGGCGACCGCCAGAAGTATGAATTTCTTGATCATGGACAGAAAGCTCTCCGTTCGAAGCTGACCCGAGCAAATATTATGGAATGCGGCAACAAGATGAACGCGTACCCTCCGATAAAACAAAATCAGTGGATTGGACACGTTTCGCTTGCACAAATCCTGGGGGTATCGCCAATTTGCCACAACAGTCTCAACAGTCACGGTCATATCGAGGCAGGAGGGATCGCAGACCGCTCAGAAGTTTTGGAAGAGCTGCCTTACGGTGTCGTAGCTGGCATTGGCGATCGAGAGCGCTTGCAGGCCCAGTTGCCGCTGCGTCTGCAACGCCGTGAGCTTGCTCGATTCCTCTTCCATATTGGCATCGACCAGACGTCCGATGCCTGAGCTGTACGCGTCGAAGAGCGTTTTCGCGAACTCGTTCTGCAGCTCGATGCGCTTCTCCAGCGCACCAAAAGCCGAACCCACAGTGGTCATCTGTCTCAGTATGCCATCAACAACGCTGATCATCTCATCGACCTGACCTTTTGTCGTTGAGGACGAAAGCCCGATCTCGACCTGTCCGGTGGTATTGCCCGCCTTGCTCAAAATCATGACGTAATTCTGAGAAGCGCCGATTTCGGTCGCGAAATAGGATGATGTCAGAGCGCCGTATTCGCCGCTCCCGCCGGAACGGTCGTCGACGAGGTAGCGGGCATCCTTCGATGTGGTGACGCCTGTCGACGGCAGATCGATGTGATAGGTCAACGTTCCGATCGAAACGGTGCCGTCGGCATTGCGGATATAGGATGCCGGAATCTGCTTCGGCTGGGTGGGATTGTCTTCATCCGTCAGGACGACCCAGTTGTCGCTGTTGAAGGCTGCCGCTTCGGCGACGGAGCGCAACTGCGCCTTCAGTTGCGTCAGCTCATCATTGATCTTTTCCTTGTCGACGCCCTGCTCTGTCGCCGCGACAAGTTTCGCCTTGATCTCGGAGACGACATCGACGGCGCTGGCAACGCCCGTATATGCCGTGCCCATCGTGGCGGCCGCCATGCCGAGCGCATCCTGGATGGCTGCATGCGCCTTGTTGTCGGAGCGGGCCGTCGTCGCAACCGACCAGTAGGCGGCATTGTCGCGGGCCTGTTCGACGCGAAAACCGGACGAGACCCGGTTTTGCGTCCGCGTCAGGCTGCGATTGATATCGCGAAGCGTATGCAGCGCCGCATCGACAGATGTGCGTTGAAAAATACTCACGGGAACGGAACTCCGAACATAACTATACGCAAACAAACAGTGAACCGTGTCCGCGAAACGTCATGTTCGGGCGCTGAAATCAGCGGATGGCAAGCCTCCGAAACGCTGGGGGCCTTTGATCGGTTACGGGGAGATCATTGCGTTTTATGCTTAAGAAACATCTAACGTTCAGAAGAAATTTATCATGTTTTGCAACCGTTCATTGACCATGAAAACGCCTATGGTTTTTACTTTGTCATTTCAAATGGAAAATGTCATACGCCCGTTAGTTTAGCCGATAAACGAAGGACGATTTTCCGCTAACGATTTCACTGAAACGCCCCTTTGCCAAAACGATTTCAAGATCGAACACCGCCGTCGTCGACTCGCACGATTTCGGGAGAGCAGTGGTCGACGGCACGTCACATTGCCCGCGAGTTGGACAAGAAACTCGATGGCAGCGATCCGAGGCTCCATCAAATACAAGCGTCGACGCGACCGATTTAGGGTCAATCTGACGAAGGCCTCGGGGCTGTAGGGACCTTATCCCCCCAGCATACGTGCGAGCATATTTCTGATGTGGTCCTGCGCGCCGTAGAAAATAGCCGCGACAATGATTGTGCGGCTATTTTCTACCGGCAGAAACCAAATAGCCGCCTTGTCTCGCCGAAGAAATCGCATCCCGGGATGAATATCGGGCCTCAGAGTCCCGATATAGGGCGTATCGACGAGACGATCGATTTCGACACGCAATTTGCGGATCCGTTCAGCGGTACGCTCCACAGCCTCGTCAGGCGAGTCCCCGAGTTCGACATAGGCGTCGAACAGATGATCGAAGATCAACTCGAAATCGCGTTCGGCATCCTCAGAATATTCAAGGGTCCACACGAACAACCCGTCGCTTCCGCTCAATCATTGCCGCGACGCGGCTTTCCATTTCCGTCGCAGAAATCATCGGTCCGTTCAATCGCCGCCGGACCAATTCGCGAAGCGCTGCCGTTTCGACGGTCTCAGTTTCCGTCTTTTGGCGAAGCAGTTCTAGGCCCTGCTGAAGAACGGAACTCATGCTGGAATACCGGCCGCTCTCCACCAGCGAACGGGCAAACGCATCCTGCTGGTCGGTCAGCGAGATCGACGATTTGACACTCATCGGTTAACTCCTTTGAGCCTAATTTGCTACTCAGTAGCACATTTGTCAATCTGACGAGATGATCCGGCAGGGGCGACAAAGTCAAGGACGTCGGACCGGATCGTCTCAATGACTAGGAGGTGGCGCATTTAGTCGAGCGAACGGCGATTGCCGCCGGCGCGGGTGGCGACCCCGCCGAGGTCGAGCGAGGACTTAAATTCTCTGGCCACTTGCTGCGCTCGCGTCTAGCGTCTTCGGCGCAGGTCGACGAGCGATATGTGCAAAAGCAGCTGGGGCACGCTTCGGCCGAAATGACGCGCAAATATCGCGCCGACGCGACTGCTTCCACACCAATCTCACAAAGGCGTCGGGGCTTCGAGAGCCCCCCTGCTCCCGGCGTGAAATCGTTAGGTCAAAATTTAGGGCTGGGTTTTCAGCTTAGCGCTTCAATTGAAATCGGGAAGTAAAAGCCACAACGCCGCCGCGATAGAGGCGGCGGCGTTTTAGCAGACGGAATCAAATCTATTCCGCGGCCTGCAGATGCTTCGGATCGGGTACCGGCTTCGGCCGTGCCGCAACCGCCATCTCCTCGTGCAGGCGGGCTTCCTCATGCGCATGCGGCTTGGCAAAGCGTGCGACCAGCAGATAGGCGACCGGCGTGATGAGCAGCGTCACCAGGGTTGCGAAACCCAGTCCGCCGACGATCACCCAGCCGAGCGCAATACGCGCTTCTGCGCCTGCGCCATGCGCGAAGACGAGCGGAACGCCGCCGAGGATGGTGGCGATCATCGTCATCATGACTGGGCGAAGGCGCAGCGCGCAGGCGCGTTCGATCGCCTCGCGCACTTCTATCCCGCGGTCGCGGAGCTGGTTGGCGAACTCGACGATCAGGATGCCGTTCTTCGCCATGACGCCCACAAGCAATACAAGGCCGATCTGGCTGTAGATGTTGAGGCTCGATCCGGTGATGATGAGCGCGAAGACGGCGCAGGCAAGCCCGAGCGGCACGGTCGACATGATGATCAGCGACGACAGCACGCTTTCGAACTGCGCCGCCAGCACCAGGAAGATGATCACGATCGCAAAGCCGAAGGTGAGCGCCATGCCGCTGGAATTCTCTTCGAGGGTCGCCGCTTCGGCAAGTGGAACAAGACGTGTGCCCGGCGGCAGGATCGGCTCGGCAAGCTCCGTCACTTGCTTGACAGCATCGCCGAGCGACATACCCTCCTTGAGGCCTGCCGTGATCGCCACGGAAGCGAGCTGCGATTCACGGTTCAGCTGCGGCGCGACCGCACCCTCCTTCAGCGAAGCGATAACCGACATCGGCACGATCTTGCCCTCGCCGGTCTTCAGGAAGACGTTTTCGAGATCGGTTGGATCGTCGATCGGTCGCATGGTCGAGGTGAGCAGAACCGGATAGGCATCGCCATTGACGAAAACATCGACGACGGAACGCCCCTCAAGCAGCGATTGCATCGCCGTCGAAAGCCCGGTGATATCGATGCCGAGATCAGAAGCCCGCTCGCGGTCGATCGTCACCGAGACCTGCGCCTGCGTCGGTTCGTTGGTGAGGCGCGGCGTATCATACTGCCCGGTCGCATCCAGCGCCTGCACCAGCTTGACGGCGGCAGCCGTCAGCTTCTCGTAGTCGTTTCCGACGAGAGCCATCTGCAGGCCACTGCCGGCGCCGCGAATGCGCAGGCTGTTCGAGGATATCGCATTGCCGCGGAGCGCCGGCACGCGGGATGCCGCCCGGTTGATATCCTGGACAATCTCCGCCTGCGTGCGGTCACGCTCGCCCCAGGGCGCCAGCGTCAGCACCATGAAGCCGCTATTGGCCGAGCCGCCCTGCCCGGAGATCGAAAAGACGTTCCGGATGTCGTCGCTGTCGACCAGCGGCTGCAGGTATTCTTCGACGAGCTGCAGCTTGTCGCGCGTATATTCAAGGCTCGATCCCTGCGGCGCGGTGAGCCGCATCATCACCATCGCGCGGTCCTCGTTCGGCGTGAGCTCACTCTTGACAGTCGAGAAGGCGACGAGTGCTGCCCCCGCAAACAAAACCGATGCGACAATGACAACGAAGGGCGCGTTGAGGCAGCGCTGCAAGGCCCATCGGTAAACGTTCGCAAAGGCGTCGCCGAACCGGCCAAGGGCGCCGTGATCCTCCAGCATCGGCTTCGTCAGCATGCGCGAGGCGAGCATCGGACAGAGCGTCAGCGCGACGATCGACGAAAGCCCGACCGAGAAGGCCAGCACGAAGCCAAATTCGCGGAAGAGACCGCCTACCTGCCCCGGCAGGAACGACAGCGGAATGAAGACGGCGGCAAGCGTTGCCGTGGTCGCGATGACCGCAAAGAACACCTCGCGCGTGCCGAGGACGGCCGCCGCCCGCGGTCCCATGCCTTCGGCGCGCCGTCGCACGATATTCTCGAGCACCACGATGGCGTCGTCGACGACGAGACCCGTCGCCAGGACGATCGCGAGCAGCGTCAGGATATTGATCGAAAAGCCCACCAGATAGATCGCCGCCAGCGTGCCGATCAATGCCACCGGCATGCTGACCGCCGGGATCAGGGTTGCCCGCCAGTCGCGCAGGAAGAGGTAGATGACGCCGGTGACGATGACGCCGGCAAGGATCAGGGCCAGCACGACCTCATGGATCGCCCCCTGGATGAACACGGCGTCATCGCTGGTGATGGCGATCTTTGTGCCTTCCGGCAGCGTCTTCGACAGCTGCTCGACAACCGTCTTGATGCCGCTCGAAATATTGAGCGTGTTCGATTGCGCCTGGCGGATGACGCCAAGGCCGATGCCGCGGTTGCCGTTGGAGCGCAGCGCCGTATCGCCGTCGCGCGGCCCGAGCGTCACTGTTGCGACATCGCCGAGCCGCACGCGATCCTGCAGGATGACATTGGCGAAATCCTCCGGCTTCTGCAGGCTTGCCGTCGCGCGCACGACGATGTCCTGCGTCGTGCTCTTCAGCGATCCGGCCGGTACGTCGAGGGCGGAATTGTCGAGCGCCTCCGTCAGATCGCCGACCGTCAGCCCGCGGCTTGCGAGAGCGCCCTGATCGACATCGACGCGGAAGATCTTTTCCTGGTCGCCATATTGCTCGACATCGGCAACGCCGTCGACGGACGCCAGCCGGTCGACGATCTCGTTTTCGACGAGCAGCGTCAGGTCGTCCATGTTGAGGTTGGTCGAGGTGACAGCAAGACGCATGATCGGCTGCGAATCCGCATCCGCCTTGACGATCTGCGGCGCATCCGCATCGTCCGGAAGCTGCTCCATGATGCGGCCGATCGCGTCACGCACGTCGTTTGCGGCAACGGCAAGATCGACGGTATCGGAAAACTCCAGCGTCACGCGGCTTTGGCCGAACTGCGACTGCGAGGAGATCGACTTCAGGCCGCTGACGCGCGCAACTGCGCCTTCGATGACTTTCGTCAGCTCCTGATCGATCGTCTGCGGCGCAGCGCCGTCGAACATGGTGCGCACGGTCACGACCGGGCGGTCGACATCCGGCAGCTCGCGCACCTCCACCCCGGCATAGGCAGCAAGACCCGCCACCACCATCAGCGTATTGAACACGAGCGCCAGGATCGGGCGGCGCACGAAGAGCGCCGTAAAGGTCTGCTTGCCGGAGGCTCTGTCGGGAAGGTCGGTCACGCTTATGTTCATTGTGTCGCGACCCCGTTGTTCGAGGCCACTTCATTGGCTACCCGCACTGGTCCGCCCTCGCGGACGCGCTGCAGGCCCTGCGTCACGATGGCGTCGCCATCCTTGATGCCGGCCTTCACCAGCACGAAATCCGGATTGCGCTGCACGATGGTGACGCGCACCTTGTGCGATTTGCCGTCGACTACCTGCCAGACGAAGGAGCCCTGCGAATCCCACTGGACGGAAATCGGATCGACCGCCGGATATTTGTCGCCTGCGAACTTCATGCTGACATTGAAGGACATGCCGGCGCGGAGTTCATCCGCGCTGTTGTCGATCCGGGCGCGGATGCGCAGCGTCCGGCTTGCCGCGTCGAGACGGTTGTCCACCGCGTGCACTTCGCCGGAAAAAACCTGTCCTGCCCTCGCGACCGACGTTGCCTCCACCGGCTGGCCGACGGAAACCGTGTTGGCGAAGCGCTCCGGCACCCAGTAGTCGACCAGGATTTCCGAGCGGTCGTCGAGCGTCACGATCGGCGTGCCGGTGGTGACGTTGTCGCCGATGTTGACGGGGACGATGCCGACGATGCCGTCGATCGGTGCGACGATATTGCGCCGGGTGAGATTGAGCTCGGCGGCCTGCAGCTGCAGCCGCGCGCCCTGCTCGGCGATCTCGGCATCGAACACATCCATGCGTGCGACGCTGGATTTGATGTTGTGATAGAGATTGGATTTCTCGATCGCGCTCTTCAGCGCCACGTCCGCCTGCCCCTTGGCGATCACCTGCTCTTCGCTATCGAGTTTGGCAAGCACCTGGCCCTGCTTGACCTTGTCGCCGGACTTGATGAGGATTTCGCGGATCGTGCCGGTTGCCTGCGGCGTCACCGCAACCGAGCGGATCGCGTCGCCGGTGCCGATCGCGTTCAGCCGGTCGTTGACGATACCCTGAACGACGGCCTGCGTGACGACCAGAACGGCGCCGTTGCGCCCGCCGCCATTGCGTCCTCCGCCGCCCTGACCGCCCTCGCCTTGCGCGGACGCACCGCCACCGGCTGTCTCGACGGCAGGAGCCAGTTTGGCGACAATGCTTTCCGGAACACCGGCATTTCTCAAAGTATCAGCCGCACCCGGCACAAGGAAAATCCATCCGGCAAAGCCGGCAGCAATAACGATTATAGAAAGAACAAACTGCTTCCAAAAAGCCATTCACGTCTCCGAAAAGCCATTCACGTCTCCGAAGGGACTCAGGGTCCGTCGAAAGAGGCGCACGCAGGACAGAATTCCCACCTGACTGCGGCAATATCGCCCCTTTACAATCCCTCATCAAGCGCAAGTGCCGGTCATTACAGAATTGTAATCTCCATCCGAACGGAAGCATGTCACTTTTGCTTGAGCGGAAGCGTATTTCTCACCGCCATATTACCAGTCACTTCTTCAGCGATCGAGGAGACTGCTGGCGTGTCATAACTGCGACACAAGATCGACAATCCACTTTCATAAGAAGAGCCCATGCACCGGCCCCTGGAACCGTGGGAATGAAAGCAGAACATCTTTTCTGGCCTTTCCATCCCGAATCACTACATTACGCGCCATGAGCAATAGTTTCGACGATATCCCCTTCTTCGACGAAGAACCGGGCGAAGCGCCGCGCAAGCCGCAGGCGCCAGCCCCTACAGCCGGAGGGATCGCCGCCCGCGCCATGGCCGCCCGCGATGGCGGCAAGCGGCCAGATTACCTCGCAGGCCTAAACCCCGAGCAGACGGAAGCCGTCGAAACGCTGGAAGGCCCGGTCCTCGTGCTGGCGGGCGCCGGCACCGGCAAGACCCGGGTGCTGACGACCCGCATCGCTCATATCCTGAGCACCGGCCGTGCCTTCCCCTCGCAAATCCTCGCCGTCACCTTCACCAACAAGGCGGCCCGCGAGATGAAGGAGCGCGTCGCGCTGCTCGTTGGCGGCGCTGTCGAAGGCATGCCCTGGCTCGGCACCTTCCACTCGATCGGCGTCAAGCTGCTGCGCCGTCATGCCGAGCTCGTTAACCTGCGTTCCGACTTCACCATCCTCGACACCGACGATGTCGTGCGCCTGATCAAGCAGCTGATCCAGGCCGAGGGGCTGGACGACAAGCGCTGGCCCGCCAAGCAGTTCGCCGGCATGATCGACACGTGGAAGAACAAGGGCCTCGGCCCGGCCGACATTCCCGAAGGTGACGCCCGCGCCTTTGCAAACGGCAAGGGCCGGGAACTTTATTTCGCCTATCAGGCGCGATTGATGACCTTGAACGCCTGCGATTTCGGCGACTTGCTGATGCATCCGATCGCCATCTTCCGCAAGAACCCGGACCTGCTCAAGGAATACCACCAGCGCTTCCGCTATATCCTCGTCGACGAGTACCAGGACACCAACACAGCGCAGTATATGTGGCTGCGGCTGTTGGCACAGCGGCCGAGCAGCAAGCCGATCTCTCCCCTTGTGGGGGAGATGCCCGGCAGGGCAGAGAGGGGTATCCCCTCGGACACCGACGCGAGAACACCCCTTTCTGTCGGCTCCGCCGACATCTCCCCTACAAGGGGAGAGATCAGGGGCACCACCATCAACATCTGCTGCGTCGGCGACGACGACCAGTCGATCTATGGCTGGCGCGGCGCGGAGGTGGACAACATCCTGCGCTTCGAGAAGGACTTCCCGGGTGCCAAAGTCATCAAGCTGGAGCGCAACTATCGCTCGACCGAGCATATCCTCGGCGCCGCCGCGCATCTGATCGCCCACAACGAAGGCCGCCTCGGCAAGACGCTCTTCACCGATCGCGCCGACCCGGAGGACGTGAAGGTCCAGGTGCACGCCTCCTGGGACAGCGAAGAGGAAGCCCGCGCCATCGGCGAGGAGATCGAGGCGCTGCAGCGCAAGCAACATAACCTCAACGACATGGCGATCCTCGTGCGCGCGTCCTTTCAGATGCGCGAATTCGAAGACCGCTTCGTCACGCTTGGTCTCAACTACCGCGTCATCGGCGGCCCGCGCTTTTACGAGCGTCTCGAAATCCGCGATGCCATGGCCTATTTCCGCCTGGTCGCCCAGCCCGCCGACGATCTCGCCTTTGAGCGCATCATCAACACGCCGAAGCGCGGCCTCGGGGACACCACCGTCCGCGCGCTGCACGATTACGCCCGCGCCCGCGACATTCCGATGCTCGCCGCAGCGGCCGACATTATCGAAACCGACGAGTTGAAGCCGAAGGCCCGCAAGGCGCTCTTCGACGTGGTTCAATCTTTCCGCCGCTGGCAAGGGCTGCTCGAAAACACGCCGCACACCGAACTTGCCGAGCAGATTCTCGACGAGTCCGGCTATACGGACATGTGGAAGGCCGACAAGACCGCCGAAGCGCCCGGACGGTTGGAAAACCTCAAGGAACTCATCCGCTCGATGGAGAGCTTCGAGTCGTTGCGCGGTTTCCTGGAGCACGTCGCGCTGGTCATGGATGCCGAGCAGAACGAAAACCTCGACGCCGTCTCGATCATGACGCTGCATTCGGCCAAGGGGCTGGAATTCGATACCGTCTTCCTGCCCGGCTGGGAAGAAGGCCTCTTCCCGCATCAGCGCTCGCTGGACGAAAGCGGCCGCGCCGGCCTCGAGGAGGAACGCCGCCTCGCTTATGTCGGCATCACCCGCGCCAAGCACCGCTGCCACATCTGGTTCGTCTCCAACCGCCGCATCCACGGCCTCTGGCAATCGACGATCCCGTCGCGCTTCCTCGACGAACTGCCGGAAACCCATGTGGAAGTCGCCGAAGTCGAGCAGAGCTACGGCGGTTACGGCCGCGGCGGCTATGGCCAGTCGCGCTTCGACAAGGCCGAGCCCTTCGCCAATTCCTATTCGACGCCCGGCTGGAAGCGCGCCCAAGCCAACAAGACCGACGCCACCCGCGACAACTGGGGCACCCGCTCCGGCCATGCCGTCGAACGCATCGGCTACGGCGAAAGCGGCCCCAAGGGCCGAACCATCGAAGGCGAACTCGTCGCCAAATCCACTTCCGCCGAACCCTCCCGCTTCCAGATGGGCGAGCGCGTCTTCCACCTGAAATTCGGCAATGGGAATATTACGGGGATCGAGGGGAACAAGCTGACGATCGACTTCGATCGGGCGGGGCAGAAACGCGTGCTGGATGGGTTTGTGGAAAGGGTTTAGCTAGTGCCCGTCCATAAACACCTGTTTTTCTGGGTTTTTCAAAGGTTGTTTGCCGGCTTGCCAAACGAAAGTCTCTAATTCGCGTTTCAAAAAGCGCAATCCATGCAGGCGCGATGGAACGACTGCGACCCACGCAAAAGCCGTGGATTCACTCCTATGTTACCTCACCCATTCGTGACTTCCCCCTCCACCCTCCTCTCCCCCATACTTCCTCTCGGGCTGGAATAGGAGGATGCAGATGAAACGCTATTCGCTATCGGTGATTGGTCTGTCTCTGGTGATTGCTGTTCTCAGCAATCCGGGCATTGCACTGGCAGCTTGCAACAAGCTGATTGGGACCTGACCTCTTCAAACATCCATGCGGACGGCAGCGTGACAGCGCCGCGGCCAAGGCAAAGCCTGACGGCCCGGTAGAAGCGCGCCGAATGCCTTGTGGAGCGGGCGTGAATGAATGCCCGCTCACCCCAGCATCGGCATCGTGCCCATCCCCAGAATGTCGTTGACGAGCGCGATCGCGATGCCGATGGCGACGATGCTCAATCCGATCAGGAAGAGCCGCCGCGACCGGTCGTATTTGGCGGCGATGAGCGAGTCCCGCGCCAAAAGGTCGGCGAAGACCTTCACCTGCAACGCGATGCCGACGGTCAAAAGCAGCATCGGCAGGATGTCGATCCGGCTCCAGTCATTCGGGTTGGAGACCCAGCGGCTGATGAAGCTCAGCGAAAAGCCAAGGATAATGCCCGCCGCCGTCAGCGAGCCGTTGCGGAAAGTGGCGTCGATTTTCTCTTCTGGCCCTGGCTCGGTCATGGCTTGCTCCCGCCTGCTCTTCTGCGCCAAGGAAGGCAGAAATAACCGGGATCGGCAAGAGCGAGCATCCGCCGCCTAGGAGCAGGCCTCCGCCCTAAGCCGCGCACCGCGCTCCGCAAGAAGCCCGCGTAGCAGGCTACGGTGGCAGCGGCTTTCGTTTTCGCAGTAGCAGCCGACGGCAAAGTTGGCGGTGTGGGAAAGCGCTGCCAGCGTGTCGAGGACCCGGCTGGTGTCGGCTGCGGCCATTTCCTTGAGATAGGCGCGAGAAAAGGCCTTCCACTCGGCCTCGGTCTGCACTGCCTTCGCATCGGCCACCAGCTCCTGGCTCGGCGCCAGCATCGGCAGCCAGACGTCGTAATAGTCGCGGCTCGCAAACTCCTCCTTCGGCACGCCGCGCGGCGGGCGGCGCACTGTGCCGATGCGCAGGCCCTCGTCCTTGCCCCGTGGCGAGCCCAACTGCACGATGCTGATTGCCATTGTGGTCTCCTCGCCTGGCCGGACGAAATATCTAGCGCGGCGGCTGCGCTTTCGCCAGCGGACAAGGCACACCCGTGGACGCATGAGCCTGCCGCCGGCGTCCAATCCACTTGCGGACCGCGGCGTGCAGACAAGGATTACAAAACCTTCATTTTAAAATCATGTTTTATCCTTGCCAAGCCACCGGGTGGCCGTTAGACACGAGACATATGCCGCATCACCAACGCGGCACGTAGGCGTTAACGTCAACCAACGCGCTGATCGAACCCGAGCCGGGTTGCGAGCGGCGCGGCATGTCTGCGTCCCATGCGCCCCGGTTCCGAACAAAGGAACCATCGATGACGGCAGATACCGCCTCCAAGATCACCGAAATCCGCCACCGGATCGAACGCGTCCGCCACGACATCAAGCGGCGCGTGCTGACCGTCCGCCGCGTTGCAAGACTGACGCCGCAAATGCTGCGCATCACGCTGACCGGATCGGATCTTCACGATTTCGTCAGCCTCGGGTATGACGATCACGTGAAGATCCTCGTTCCGCGCCCTGGCGAAGAGCCCGTCTTTCCGGACATGAGTCCCGAAGGCAGGCTTCTCATCGATCCGGCCAACAAGCCCGCGCTGCGCGATTACACGCCCCGGCGCTTCGACCCGGTGACGGGCGAACTCGATCTCGACTTCGCGCTCCACGAGGCAGGCCCTGCAACCGAATGGGCCTTGCGCGCGCAGCCCGGCGACAAGCTCGGCGTCGGCGGCCCGCGCGGCTCCTTCGTGGTTGCGACCGACTTCGACTGGTATCTGCTTGCCGGCGACGAAACCGCCCTTCCCGCGATCGGCCGCCGCCTCGAAGAACTGCCGGCCTCCGCCCGGGCGCTCGTCGTCGCCGAGGTTGCAGGACCCGAAGAGGAGCAGGCGCTGGAAAGCAAGGCCGAGCTGACGACGCTTTGGCTTCATCGGGGTTTGGCACCGGCCGGCACCACGGATCAGCTCGACCAGGCATTGCGCGGCCTCACGCTTCCCACCGGCGACGGCTATGTCTGGATCGCCTGCGAAACTCTCGTCGCCAAGCGCCTGCGCGCCGTCATGGTCGATGAGCGCCAGCATCCGAAAGCCTGGATCAAGGCGGCCGGCTACTGGAAGCGCGGCCAGGCCGACTTCCACGAAACGCACGGCGACTGAGTCGCCACCCCGTGCCGCTGGGATAGACATGGTCGCGGGGAGCCCGCCGCGCCCCAAAAAAAGCTTGCGCTTAACCACCTGCGAATCCACTAGTTGATAGTGGCGTATCCGCTTGGCATGCTGCACCGCAAACGTATGGAGTCGCCTGATGAAAGCGTTATTGCTGGTCGATATTCAGAATGGCTTTTGCCCCGGCGGCAATCTCCCGGTGCCGGAAGGTGATCAGGTGGTGCCGGTCGCAAACCGTCTGATCGACAGCGGCAAATACGATCTGATCGTCGCCTCGCAGGACTGGCATCCGCCTGGCCATGGAAGCTTCGCCTCCTCCCATCCCGGCAAGAAGCCTTTCGAGATGGGTGAGCTTTCCGGCAAGCCGCAGATGATGTGGCCGGATCACTGCGTGAAAAACACCCTCGATGCCGAGTTTCATCCGGCGCTCAAATCGGAAGAGATCGACCTTATTCAGCAGAAGGGCGAGAATCCGCTGGTGGACAGCTATTCAGCATTCCGCGACAACGATCAGGATGCCTCGACAGGTCTTTCCGACTTCCTTCAGGACCAGGGCGTGAACGAGATCGACATCTGCGGCCTAGCCACGGATTATTGCGTCAAGTTCTCGGCGCTCGATGCTCTGGCGATGATGCCCGGCATCAAGGTCCGCTTCATCGAGGATGCAAGCCGCGGCATCACACCGGAAGGGGTGGCTGCTGCCATCGATGAGATGCGCGCACGCGGCGTCGAGATCATCGACAGCCAAAAGGTTCTCGCCGGCTGAGGCTCAGTCCCGCGCCGCCTGCTCCAGCCCGTAGATATCGTCAGCAAGGTCGTCGGCGCGCTTAAGAAATGCAGCATGCGCATCCTGCAGGCCCTGTTTGTAATAGGCGGCGCCGATCTCCTTGGCGAAGAAATCGAGGACCAGTTCCGACTTGAGCAGCCCGACGGGCTGATCCAGTTCCTTGTCGAAGAAGTGCTGGATGCGCGCGATCAGCGCCGCCTTGTCTTCCTTGGAAAAGTCTATCGGCTTCACCGTCTCGTCTCCCGCCATTGTCTGAGGTTCCCACCGTTCAGCGAAATCGATTGGTCGATCAAGGAAATTCGATTGCGGCCAAGGCGCTGGGCACATAGAGCAGGGTCGTTTTGAAGAAGGACACGTGCCGATGAGTCGCGCGGATTTTGCCGAGGGTTTGCGGGGCGGCTTTGCCGTCGCCGTGGCGGCCGCGCCTTTCGGCGCCCTATTCGGCGCGCTTGCCGTGGATAATGGCATGTCGCTCGGCGAACTGACACTGATGAGCGCCACGGTCTACGCGGGTGCGAGCCAGATGGTCGGCATCGAGCTTTTCGGCCACAACGTCCAGGCCTGGCTGATCGTCGCCTCCATCCTCGCCGTCAACTTCCGCCATGTCCTCTATTCGGCGGCGATCGCGCGCTATGTCCGCGAGTTCACGCCGCTGCAGAAGTTCTTCACCTTCTTCCTGCTCGTCGACCCGCAGTTCGCTGCAATGGCGAAACGCGGCGAGGAGGGAAAGCCGGTCACCTTCATCTGGTATCTCGGCTTCGGAATCATCATCTACGTGCCCTGGGTGCTGATCAGCCTACTCGGCGGGCTGCTCGGCAGCTTCATCGGCGACCCGAAGGCGCTCGGCCTCGATATCCTGCTACCCGCCTATTTCCTCGGCATCGTGCTCGGCTTCCGCAACCGCGACAACTTCCTGCCCGTCGCCCTTGTCAGCGCCGTCGCCTCGGCGATCGCCTATCACTATGTCGGCTCGCCCTGGCATGTCAGCCTGGGGGCTGCGGCCGGCATCATCCTGGCTGCGCTGATGCCGCTGCCTTCCGTCCACAAGCCCGAACCCGAAAACGAACCGCACGAGGTCTGACATGGAATTCGATCTCCAGATGGTCCTCGTGATCCTCGCATCGGCTGTTGCGACTTATGCGACGCGCATTGGCGGCTATGTGCTCATCACCACGATGAAACGCATCCCTCCGCGCATGGAGGCAGCCCTCAACGCCGTCCCTGCCGCCGTGCTGACGACCATCGTCGCGCCGGCCTTCTTCGACGGCGGCTGGGATGCCAAGCTGGCGCTTGTCGTCGCTCTCATCGTCGGCCTCAAGGTATCGCATACCTGGATGCTGGTCGCGGCCTGGCTCATCGTCATGGCTTGGCGCCGCACGATCGGATTTTAGGCCGCGCGGCACTTGAACCTCAATATTCCAGCGGCAGCGTCGCATTCTCCAGCCACGCCTTGACGTCCTTGTCGTGGATCAGCGGCATCAACGCCTCGCGGGTGCGGGCGTGGTAGTCGTTGAACCAGTGCAGCTCGTCATGCGTCAGCAATTCGGGGATGACGATGGTGCGGTCGATCGGGCAGTAGGTCAGCGTCTCGAAACCGAGCATCGGCATGTCGCCGCCTTCGATGTCCTCCGCCTCCCGCACATAGATCAGGTTCTCGATGCGGATGCCGAAGCTGCCCGGCCGGTAATAGCCCGGTTCGTTGGAAAGGATCATGCCGGGCAGCAGTTCCTGCGTCGAAATCCTCGAAATGCGTTGCGGCCCCTCGTGCACCGAAAGATAGGAGCCGACGCCGTGGCCGGTCCCATGCCCGAAGTCGACGCCTGCCCGCCAGAGCGCGATGCGCGCCAGCGGATCGAGATCGCAGCCGCGCGTGCCCTTCGGAAAGCGCGCCGTGCTGATCTGGATCATGCCCTTCAACACCAGCGTGAAGAAGCGCTTCTGCTCCTCCGAAACCGCCCCGATGCCGACGGTGCGGGTGATATCCGTGGTACCATTGATGTATTGCGCGCCGGAATCGATGAGGAAAAGCTCCCCGGCATTGATCGTCCGGTTGGTATCGACTGTCACGCGGTAATGCATGATCGCGGCATGCTCGCCGGCCCCGGAAATCGTGTCGAAGGAGATATCCTTGAGCGGGTTCTGCATGTTCTGGCCGACGCCGGCACGCACGGCCTCCAGCTTCTCGGCCGCGGCAATTTCCGTCACCGTGCCCGGCTTTTCCTGCGATAGCCAGTAAAGGAACTCGACCATGGCCGCACCGTCCTGCAGGTGCGCCGCTGCCGAGCCGTTGAGCTCGACGCTGTTCTTCACCGCCCGCGGCAGCTTGGCGGGATCGGCGCCCTCCACCACCTCGCCGCCCGCCTTGCGGATGATGTCGGCAAGCGCATAGGAAGCGATATCCGGATCGATCATCACCCGGCCGCCATCCTTTGACACGCCAGCGAGCCGCTCGTCGAGCGAAGATGGCGGCAGCTGCACGCATATCTGCGCAAGATAGGCTTCCGGCTCGATGCCGGTCTTGCGCTTGTCGAGGAACAGTTCCGCCTTGCCGTCGGCGTGGATGATAGCGCGAGCCAGCGGATGCGGCGTATGCGGAACGTCGGCACCGCGAATGTTGAAGATCCATGCGATTGAAGAGGGATCGGCTATCAGCACGGCTGCGGCATTCTTCTTGGCGAGATCGGCGGCAACCGTCGCGATCTTGTCCTTCGCCAGCATGCCGGCCTGAGCGACATTCTGGATGACCACAGCGCCGAGCGGTTCGGCCGGGCGATCCGTCCAGAGCCTGTCGAGCGGATTGTGCGGCAGCATCACCAATGTGCCGCCGATCTCGGCAAGCGCCTTTTCAAGACGGCGCACGTCGGCACCGGAATGCAGCCACGGATCGATGCCGAGCCGCATGCCCTGCTTGCCGTTCTTGGCTATCCAGACATGCGGTGCCTCGTTGACGAGATCGCCGCCGGTAAAGACCGAGCCGTCGACCTGCTCGGCGAGCTGCGTCACATAGCGGCCATCGACGAAAATGATCGCCTGGCTATGGGTGATGAGCGCAATGCCCGCTGATCCGGTGAAGCCGGTGAGCCAAGACAGGCGCTCCGCGCATGCCGGCACATATTCGCCGTTGTACTCATCGGCTCGCGGCACGAGGAAGGCATCAATGCCAAGCCCATCGAAACTTGCGCGCAGTTGCCCAACCCGATCGCGGCCGAATTGTGGCGTGGAGGTGACCTCAAAAGACTGGAACATGCTGAAAACCCAATGGCTATATCCGAATCCGCCGAAAAGCGTGCGGCCCATGTTATCGAAAAATCAGGGCAAGTGGAGAAAAAGGAGCCACTTTGCCCTAGGTTAGGCCGCTCAATATTTTGGCAGAAATGTGACAGCAGAATCGAAACTGGCACGCTTTATGCGTTCCACGCATGGCTCCCATGAGCGAAACCCTCTGCCTAAGGATTTGGGAATAGCTATATACGGCGCATCAAACGGGTTCGGAATCGAGCCTGCAACGAAAAGGAAATGAAAATGACTGCCTCTCTGTCGCGCTTCGCTTACAGCAGCCCGGTGCAGGCTGGCGAACGCCAGACTGTGCATCATGTCATCGGTGCCCGCCGTCCGCTCAATGGGGATAGCCTCAAGATGCTCGGCACGGGCCACAAGGTTACGCACCACAAGGGTGTACCCAGCTACGCGTTCTGAGCTATTTGCCGCTTCGTTTCTCCTCCTCCCTCAACGGACCGGCAATCAGAACTGTAGAGCCCGCTCGAGCGCTCCTCCTCCTTCGAGCTCGCGGGCATGGCCGTCTAACGGTCGAAGGCGGTGCCGTTTGGCACCGCCTTCTTTTTTTGCCGATAGCTTACGGACGGTCGAGATGGATCGTCACCCAGCCGTTTCGCCAGATGGTGCGGACGTGGCGGAGCTTTGCGCCATTATAGGCCGAAAGCACCTTCCAGCGCTGTTGCGCAAGAATGCCGGACAGGATCACCGAGCCGGAAGGTGCCAGGTGCTCGACCAGTTTCGGCGCCATCTTGATCAGCGGCCGCGCCAGAATATTGGCGATGATGAGGTCGAACGGCCCGTATTCCGCAAAGGCCGTCGAATGAAAGCCCGGCGCAGTCTTCGCAATGATCCCGGACGCAATGCCGTTCCGCCGCACGTTCTCGGCTGCGACACGCGTGGCGATCGGATCGATATCGGTCGCGAGAACCGGGATATTCTTGAGCTTGCGCACCGCAATAGCCAAGACGCCGCTGCCCGTCCCGAGGTCCAACGCATTGCCGACCGGCCGCGAACGCAACACGCTGTCGATCACCTCCAGGCAGCCGGCCGTCGTGCCGTGATGGCCGGTGCCGAAGGCCTGCCCTGCATCGATCTCGATACCGATATCGCCGGGGCGTACCTTGGCGCGGTCATGCGAACCATGAACGAGAAAGCGCCCTGCCCGCACCGGCTTCAGACCTTCAAGAGATTTCGCCACCCAATCGATATCGGGAATGACTTCGCGCGCGACCTTCAGGTCTGGAAACGGAACCTTCAGCGCCTCCTCGATGCGAAGGCGAACCGCGTTTTCGTCCTCCCGCATCATGTAGACGGAGGCTTCCCAGATGTCCTTCTTCTCATCGATCTCGGTCGTCGCGATCGCAATGTCCTCTTCACCGAAGACCTCGGTCAGAAGATCAAGGACTTGCCCGGCCTTCTTTTCGGTCGTCGTCACGTACAGGCGAATTTCACTCACTCGAACTTTTCCTATTCTTATTGCGCGTCGTCGATCCAGACCGGCGGCGGCGTATCATATCCGGCAACGCTGCGCAGTATCCGCCGGGTAATTCCCGGGATGCGGATCAGCAGCGGTGCGAAAAAATTGCGAAGGCCGGTCGCAACCGGATGATGCATGGTCACCAGCCTCGTCAGCCCATATGTCTGCTTCAGCACCATTTTGACCGCCGGCATCCGAAGGCCCGAATAATCCTGTTCTCGGCCTTCCGAAATCAGATAGGCAACCCAGCAGGCATCCTCGATGCCGAGATTCATGCCGCGGGCACCAGCCGGCGAATGGATATGCGCCGCATCGCCGGCGAGAAAGACGTTACCCTTTGACATGCGCTCGACATGTCGGAAATGGATGCGGAAATTCGCAGCCCACACCAATTCGCCGCCGGGCACCGGATGCTCGATATGGCTCTCGAAATCCGGAAGCGTCGAGATGTATCGCACCGTATCGCGGGAAACCGGAATCCTGCCGACCATGCCGGGATTGAACAGGCTGATCTCGACGTAATGTGCGTCGATCGGCTGCGGATAGCGATAGTCCACAAGATGGAAGGACTCTTCGAGAGCGTCGCCCGGAAAGCCGAAACCTGCCGCCTTGCGCACGGCCGAGTGCGCACCATCTGCGCCGATCAGGATGTCGGGGTCGAGTTCCTCGCGGGAGCCGTCCGCGCGGCGCAGCGTCACATGCGGCTTGTCCATCGTGCCGCTGATGCTTTCAAGCACGGTCTGCCACTCCGGCTCGACTTCATAGTCGGAAAGCTTGCCGAGCAGCAGCCGTTCCGTATGGCCCTGCGCAAGTGCCTGGATGGCCGGAAAGCGGCCGCCGATTTTAGAAGGATCGATCTCGAAAAGCACTTTCCCGCCTGACCGCACCCGAAAGCGGTCGATCCTATGGCCTTCCTGCAGGATCGTGTCTGCGACACGGGAGGGCGAAAGCAAGGTGAGCGTGCGGGCATTGATGCCGAGCGCCCGGCTCTCGGTCAGCGGCACCGGGCCTGCATCGCTGTCGATGATACGTGGACGAAAGCCTCGCCGGGCAAGTTCCACCGCTGCCGCAAGACCCGTCGCGCCGGCACCGGCGATCAGGATGCTGCGATGCCCGGCCCCCATGGTTTCATCCCTTGCTGATCAAATTCTCCAGCTTCTTTACCGCCGTGTCCGGGTTTTCGCCATAGGCGATCGTGCCGGCAAAACGGCCCTCGGAATCAAAGAGGAAGACCGATGCGGTGTGGTCCATCGTGTAATCGCCATTCGGATCCTTCTCGTCGACCGGCACCTTCTTGGCGTAGACGCGAAAGCCCTTGACGACGTCGGCGACCTTCTCCGGCGGACCGGAGATGCCGGTGATGCGCTTCGAAACGTTCGAGACGTACTGGTTCATGATTTCCGGCGTATCGCGCTCCGGATCGACGGTGACGAAATAGGCCTGCAGCTTGTCGCCCGCCGGATCGACTTTCTCCATCCAGCCATTGAGTTCGAAGAGTGTCGTGGGGCAAACCTCGGGGCAATGCGTGAAGCCGAAGAAGACGGCGCTCGGCTTGCCGCGAAGCGCCTGCTCGGTGATCGGCTGGCCGTTTTGCGCAACGAGCGTGAACGGAACGCCGAACGGCCCCTCGGCGAGCGGGATATCCCTCGTCTTCGTGATGTTCAGCGTCAGGAAGCCGAGCACGGCCGCGACAATGATGATGGCAACCCAAACGGCGACACGGAAATTCTTCATGTCTACGACCCCTGAAAGCAAGCGGACGGCGCAGCCCGCGACTGCGCGCCTGATACCTCTTCTGCGGAGCGCACGCAATTCAACATCCCGTTTTCTCACCCGTGATTAATTGCCTCACCGGGTATGCGCAGAAATGGCAGCGCCGGAAATCGATCTTAAGAGAAAAACTTGTTACTACAAATACTTGACCGGCAAACAGGAAGATGCCGGCAAGAAATACATCGTTAGCAAAGACTTAAGCGGTCAACCCTATATTTTATAGGGCGTCCGGCGCCCTCCGCGCCGCTCCGACATGATGTCTATGGCGTGTCGTCAGACACGGGTGTTTGCATGCAACTGCACGAATACTTCAATCCGGCATCTGAGGCAGGACGATTTCTCTATGACGAATGCGACAATACGCAAGACCCTTTCGGTGAACCAGAGACTGTGGACGCTCGGGCGCCGCCCTCCTCGGTTTCAGCTCAATGCTCGCTGTCGGCTGGTTTGAAGGCGCCCGTGTCGAGAGTGCGCTGGATCGAGCAAACAGCATCCAGCAGAGCGTCGAACGCCGGTGTCGAAGCGGCCCGCGCCGGCGAAGCCGGAAAGGGCTTTGCGGTCGTAGCACAGGAAGTGCGCGAACTTGCCGGGCGCGCAGCGGGCGCGGCCAAGGATATCAAGGCCTTGATCTCCAAATCGGGCGGCGAAGTAAAGACAGGCGGAGAACTGGTGACAAAAGCCGGCGAAGCGCTGCGCGAGATCGGCGAAGATGTTTTGCGCATCGACGAGCACGTTAAATCAATCGTAACCTCTGCGCGCGAACAATCCGTTGGACTGAACGAAATCAATGCGGCCATCAGCCAGATGGACCAGGCCACGCAGAAGAATGCGGCCATGGTCGAAGAGACGAACGCCGCGAGCCACATGCTTGCTGCCGACGCCGAAAATCTGATCCGGCTCGTTGGACAGTTCAAGACCGGCGAGGGCATGAATGCCCGTCACGCGCCGCGAGAAGCAACCGCCGCCTCGCATCCGAAACCCTCACCCGCACGGAGCCTGATTGGCAAGGTCGCGGACGCATTCAGTGGCGGCGCCGCCGCCAAAGCCGTGGCCGCTTCGGCCAGAGACAACTGGGAAGAATTCTGATCATGACAAGCGCCGTTATCACGCAGGCCGGTTCCCACCTCGAAATCGTTTCCTTTCATCTCGCGGAACAGGAATTCTGCATCGACATCATGGCAATCCGCGAAATCCGCGGATGGGCGCCGGTGACCCCGATGCCGCACACGCCGCCCTACGTACTCGGCCTCATCAACCTTCGCGGCGCGGTGATCCCGGTCATCGACATGGCCTGCCGCCTCGGCATGAAGATGACGGAGCCGTCGGAGCGCTCCGCGATCATCGTCACCGACATCGCCGGCAAGCTGGTTGGTCTCCTGGTCGAACAGGTTTCGGACATGATGACGATCAAAAGCGAAGACCTGCAGCCGCCGCCGGAAATCATTCCGGAAGCCCAGCGCGCCTTCTGCCGCGGCATCGTGGCACGGGAAAAGACCATGGTCTGTTTCCTCAACCTCGACACGGTCATCGCCGACGAACTGACACGCGAAGCCGCCTGAACTCCGGCACTGTCGGAATCGAAAGGGCCTGGCGAAAACCAGGCCTCCTTTTCATTGCGGCTTGCCGTTCTTCCAGGTGACGTTCTGGCCATAAAGCGGGATCGTCGAGATCGACATCTTCGCCGAGCCATCGGTCAGTTCGCGGGAATGGGCGAGATAGATCAGCGTGTCATTGGTCTTGTCGTAGATGCGATTGACGACCAGCTTCTTCCAGATGAGCGACATGCCCGCTTTGAACACCTCGTCGCCGTCCTTCGAGAGATTGATGTCGCCGATTTCGATCGGTCCCGTCTGACGGCACGCGATCGAATTGTTCGAGGGATCCTCGAACCAATTGCCGTTCTTCACCCGGTCTATGATGCTGCGGTCGAAATAGGTGACATGGCACGTCACGCCCTTCACCTCCGGATCGGGGATCGCATCGACGATGATATCGTTGCCGATCCAGTCGACCCCGACCTTGCCGACGACTTCGGCAGACGCGGCACCGGCGCCCAGCGCGGCAACCGAAGCGGCGGAAAGAACAAGCTTATGCAACGAGGACATCGCGGCTCCCTGAATAATCCGCTTCACTAGATAAGTACGGCCGCCGTCAAAACAAGAAAGCGCGAACTATGCCTTTCGGCAAGTGCAGGGCTCGTAGCCGCTTGCGGTGAGTCTGCCGGGCGTCATGCCAATCGCCGCGGGAATGGCATGCACGGCGGCCGCCTTGACCGCCCTCGCCATCTCGATCGCCGCACGCGCGCACACGGCAGCGTCCTCCGCGGCATTGTGGTGGGAAAAGCGCAGGCCGAGATGCTCGGCAATTACGTTCAATCTGTGCGACAGGAACTGTGGCCAGATGCGCTGTGCCATCTTAAGGCTGCAGAGATAGGTGAGTTCCGGATAGGACTGGCGATAAAGATCGAGCGAAGCGCGCCAGACGCTGAAATCGAAGGCGGCATTGTGCGCGATCATCGTCGCGCCCTGAAAATCATCGTGGAACTCGTCCATGACTTCCGGAAATTCCGGCGCATCTTCCACATGCTCGGGCCGGATGCCGTGGATTGCGATATTCATCCCGGAAAAACGCATATCCTTCGGTCGGATCAGCCGCTCCTCGACACGAGTGACCGTGCCCTCCTCGATCCAGGCAAGGCCGACCGAACAGGCGCTGCCGCGCTGCTCATTGGCCGTTTCGAAATCGATGGCGATGGTCTTCAAGGCTGCTCCGCGATTCTGCCGTCCACGACAGGCTTAACCCGCCGGTGCAGCCAGGCAAATGCCGCAGGTTGACTTTCCGGAAAAGATCAACGACTTTTTGCTCATGATCGGAACGAGCATCATTCTTACGGCCATGCATATGACCACGACCCATGCAGGGTGCGGGGCAGCTTTGGCGCGTTAATCATCCAATCAGCCCGAAACCCTGCCGAGGCGAGCAGGGTTTCGAAGTCTGCTCTCCTCTTTAAATTCAAGGAGAGCATTTTGAAAACGTTAGAAAACAATCCATCCGAACACCCGCCAGCGACGGCGGGGCTGATCATTCGTACGTTGCGCGCCTCCGATATCGAGGCGGTGACGGCACTCATCAACCTGCCCGGCTTCCGCTTCGGCACGCTGCGCCTGCCCTATCAAACCGTCGAGGAAACGCGCAAACGCTTCGAAAACGCCGACGCCGGCCATGTCAGCCTCGTCGCCGAGTTGAATGGCCAAGTTGTCGGCGACGCAGGCATGACGCGCTATCACGGACGGCGCGGCCATGTGGCAAGCCTCGGCATGGGCGTGCATGACGATTTCGCCGGCAAAGGCATCGGCAGCGCCCTGCTCGCCGAACTCATCGATACGGCGGACAACTGGCTGAACATCAAACGGTTGGAGTTGACCGTCTATACCGACAATGCCGCCGCTATCGCGCTCTACAAGAAATTCGGCTTCGAACAGGAAGGCCTGCTCAAAGCCTTTGCCTTCCGAGCTGGCAGCTATGTCGACGCCTATACGATGGCACGGGTGCGCATTTAGCCGCTCTAGGCCACGGCCAGCTTGTAAGGCTTTAAGAGGCAATCGCCCGGAATGCCCCATGCCTCGTTGAGCTTAAAGATCATTTCCACCGTAAGCGCGCGCTTGCGGTGGAGAATCTCGGAGGCCCGGGAACGGGAACCCAGAACATTGCCGAGGTCGGCCTGCGTGCGGTCGGTCATTTCCATGAAGGCGTAAAGAAAATCGACCGGTTCCAATTCAACTGCCGGAAAGCGCCGGCTTTCATAGGCTTCGATCAGATCGGAAAGCACATCAAATCGATCAGCGTCCGCGCTGCCGTGCGCCGGAGGCGCATCGAAATAAGGCGTGACTTCGCCGATCGCCCAAGCGAGATCAGCATCATTTCTAATCGGTCTGACTTCCATCACACAGTCTCCGGATCGATTCTGTCATATTCCGCATGCGTCCCGACAAACTTGATCAGCACGCGGCCATAACCATACGCGACATGCACGATTAGCCGGTACTTGTTACCGCCGATGTCGAAGATCACTCTGTTATCGCCGACGAAGTCGACATTGGTGCCGAATGTCTTCTTGATATCGGACGGCCCTGTCCAGTTCGCCTTGCTGACAATCGAATGCCAAACGCTTAAAGGCACCTTCGCCTGAGGATGCCGCTCCCAAAAGGCACGCAACGTCGACTTGGCGATGATTTGCATAAACAGTAAGATATTCCCAAACCGGGAACAAATCAAGGGAGCCTATCCGCCGATCAGCGCCAGCCACTCGTCCTCATCCATGGTCTCGACGCCAAGCTCGCGTGCCTTGTCGAGCTTCGAGCCCGCGCCTGGTCCGGCAACGACGATATCGGTGTTCTTGGAGACCGAGCCTGCCACCTTTGCGCCGAGGCTCTCCGCTTTGGCTTTGGCCTCGTCGCGGGTGAACTTCTCCAGCGAGCCGGTGAAGACAACCGTCTTGCCAGCAACCGGACTGCCGGAGGTGACCGGCTGCTCCGCCTCCTGTGGCGTCACTTCCGAAAGCAGCGCCGAGATCACCTCGACGTTGCGCGGCTCCTTATAGAACTCCACGATGGCGCGGGCGACGATCTCGCCGATGCCTTCGATGGCGTTCAGGTCGTTCCAGGCATCGCCGGAAAGTGGCGCGGCCTCCTTCATCGCCGAGGCGAAAGCCTCATAAGTGCCGTAGGAGCGCGCCAGCAGCTTCGCCGTTGTCTCGCCGACATGGCGGATGCCGAGCGCATAGATGAAGCGGTGAAGCGCGATGCTGCGCCGTTCGTTGATCGCCGCATAGAGCTTGCCGACGCTGACCTTGCCGAAACCTTCGATATTTTCGAGTTTCGTCAACGAATTCTGCTGGCGCCGTTCCAGCGTGAAGATTTCCGGCGCCGTGCGGATCTTCAGCGCGTCATCCTCGCTCTCGAAGAAGAAGTCGATCTGCTTCGAACCCAGACCCTCGATGTCAAAGGCGTTGCGCGAGACGAAGTGCTTGAGATGCTCTGTTGCCTGCGCGCGGCACACGAAGCCGCCGGTGCAGCGCGTAACGGAATCGAGCTTTCCCGTCTTCTCGTTTCTTTCGCGCACAGCATGCGAACCGCAGACCGGGCAGCGCTTGGGAAACGCGTAAGGCACCGCGTCCGTCGGCCGCTTTTCGAGCACCACATCGAGCACCTGCGGAATGACGTCGCCGGCCCGCTGCACGATCACCGTATCGCCGATCCGGATATCGTGCTCCTCGTCGCGGATGGGCTCGCCGGAATTGCCTAGGCCCTTGATGTAGTCCTCGTTGTGGAGGGTCGCGTTGGTCACCACCACACCGCCGACAGTGACGGGCGTAAGCCGCGCGACCGGCGTCAACGCGCCGGTGCGGCCGACCTGAATGTCGATGTTTTCGACCGTCGTGAACGCCTGTTCTGCCGGAAACTTGTGAGCCGTCGCCCAGCGCGGGCTGCGCGAGCGAAAGCCGAGGCGCTGCTGGAGTTCAAGGCTGTCAACTTTGTAGACGACACCGTCGATGTCGTAGTCGAGGTCCGGGCGCTTCAGGCCGATCTCGTCGTAGTGGGTGAGAATATCGGCGACGGAATTCAGCCGCTTCATCAGCGGATTGACCGGGAAGCCCCAATCCCTGAAGAGCTGAACCATGTCGAACTGCGTATTGGCCGGCACCTCCGACATCTCGCCCCAGGCATAGGCGAAGAATTTCAGCTTGCGGCTCGCCGTCACCTTCGCATCGAGCTGGCGCAGCGATCCGGCTGCCGTGTTGCGCGGGTTGACGTAGGTCTGCTTTCCCTCGGCCTCCATCTGCTTGTTGAGCGCCATAAAATCGCTCTTCGCCATATAGACTTCACCGCGTATTTCCACGACGGCGGGAACGCCCTTGGGCAGTTCATTCGGAATTTCCTTGATGGTGCGGATATTGGCCGTGACGTTCTCGCCCGTCGTGCCGTCGCCGCGCGTTGCAGCCGTGACCAGCCTACCGTTCTCGTAACGGATCGACATGGAGAGCCCATCGATCTTCGGTTCGGCGGTAAAGGCGATCGACTGGTCCGGCAGGCGCCCCAGGAAGCGATAGACACCGGCGACGAAATCCTGCACGTCCTCCTGCGAAAACGTATTGTCGAGCGACAGCATCGGGCGGGCGTGGACGACCGGCGCAAAGGTGACGGAGGGTGCAGCACCCACCCGGCGCGACGGGCTGTCTTCGCGGATCAGTTCCGGAAACCGCGCCTCGATCGCATCGTTGCGCCGCTTCAGCGCGTCATAGTCCGCGTCCGAAATCTCCGGCTGATCCTTGCCATGATAAAGCGCGTCGTGATGGGCGACCTCTTTCGCCAGCCGCGCAAGCTCGGTGGCGGCATCATCGATCGTCAGGTCTTCAACGGCAACGGACTCGGTCGGCATGTGGGATCACTCCAGAGAATCTGGAGTCGTTTTAGAGCAAAAAACGGCGTTGGGAAGAAGCAGGAAAACCGGAACTCCCTTCTCCCCAGCGGGAGACGGAGCCCGAAGGCCGGATAAGGGGCGACGAGCGATGCGTTGCAAGAAGTCCTTCGCTCCCGCTTCGGCCATTCGCGTCTGGCGACGCGGCCCCCCCTCATCACCTCGCTATGCTCGGCTGGGAGAAGAGAGGTCAAGCATTCCCTGCCAACAGCCGAGCCGCAGCCGCCCTTGCCTCTTCCGTCACGGAGGCTCCGGCAAGCATGCGGGCGATTTCTTCGGTGCGATCCTTGTGTGCCATTGTCGCGACACGCGTGGCGATCTTCTCGGAGCCGTCGGAGACCGGACCCTTGGAAATGAGCAGATGCGTTGCCGCCCGTGCGGCCACCTGCGGGGCGTGGGTGACCGAGAGCACCTGCACGCGATCGGAAAGCCGTTTCAGGCGCTGACCGATCGCATCGGCAACGGCACCGCCGACGCCGGTATCGATTTCGTCAAAGACGAGCGTCGGCGCCGAACCGCGATCGGCAAGCGCCACTTTCAAAGCAAGCAGGAAGCGCGAGAGCTCGCCACCCGATGCCACCTTCATCATTGAACCCGGACGCGTGCCGGGGTTGGTCTGAACGTGAAACTCGACGACATCGATGCCTTCGGCCGTTGCGTCTGCCGCATCCGTCGCGATCTCGACCATGAAGCGCGCGCGCTCCAGCTTCAGCGCCGGAAGTTCCGCCATAACCGCGGCAGCGAGCGCTTCGCCTGCATGGTGACGTTTGTCTGAAAGCGAGCGGGCAGCGGCAGCGTAATTCGCCTTGGCCGCGCCGACTTCGGCTTCGAGCTTCACCAGTCGCTCCTCGCCGGCATCGAGATCGGCAAGGTCGGTGATCATCCGCACGGCAAGCGCCGGAAGCTCGGTCACAGGCACGGAGTATTTGCGGGACGCGGCGCGGAGTGCGAAGAGACGCTCCTCGACGCGCTCCAATTCCTTCGGATCGTATTCCGTCTTTCGAAGCGCCGCCTCCACTTCCATCTGCGCGTTGGAAAGCTGGTCCAGAGCCGCATCAAGCAGCGCCACGGTGTCTTCCAGCAGTCCGGGCGCCTCGTGGCTCTTCCGCTCCAGGCGGCGCACGAGCGAGGCGATATGCGGCACCGGAGAGGCATTGCCGTTCAGAAACTCGGAGGCTTCGGCGATGTCGCCGGCAATACGCTCCGCCTTCATCATCTTCTGGCGGCGATCAGCAAGCTCCTCCTCTTCGCCGTCCTGCGGCGAGAGCTTTTCCAACTCGTCAACGGAGGACCGGAGATAGTCGGCTTCGCGGGCTGCGTTCTCCACCTTTTCGCGATGCTTTTTCAGCGTCCGCTCTGCGTCGCGCCAGATACGGTAAAGCTCGGAGACAGAGGTCGCGTCCTCGTTGATGCCGGCAAAGGCATCGAGCAGAAGCCGGTGCGCATGCGTGTCGACGAGCGCGCGGTCGTCATGCTGACCGTGGATTTCGACCAGCATCTGTCCGGCCTGGCGCATGAGTTGCACGCTCACCGGCTGATCGTTGACATAGGCCTTGGTGCGTCCGTCGGCCGATTGCTGGCGCCGGAAGATAAGGTCGCCTTCGTCATCGATGCTATTCTCGCGCAGAAGTTGGCGGACACCGTGATCCATCGGCACGTCGAAGACGGCCGTCACTTGCCCCTTGTCCTCGCCGTGACGCACAAGGCCGCCGTCGCCGCGCCCGCCGAGCGCCAGCGACAGACTGTCGAGGAGAATGGATTTGCCGGCACCGGTTTCGCCTGTCAGAACCGAGAGCCCGGTTTCGAAGGCAAGATCCAGCCGCTCGATCAGAACGATATCGCGGATCGAAAGCTGGATCAGCATTGCGTGTCAGGCCTCACGAGCCGAGCAGCAGCTTTCTGCCGGCTGCGGAAATCCAGGAGCCTTTGTTCTCCCGGGGTTCTGCACCGCCCGACTGCAGCAGCTTGAAGGAATCGGCGTACCACTGGCTATCCGGATAGTTGTGACCGAGAACGGCGGCTGCTGTCTGCGCCTCTTCCACGATACCCATCGCGTAATAGGCCTCGACGAGGCGCGCCAGCGCTTCTTCGATCTGATTCGTGTTCGGATACTTCTCGACCACGATACGGAAGCGGGAGATGGCTGCAAGATATTCCTTGCGCTCGAGGTAATAACGGCCGACCTGCATTTCCTTGCCGGCGAGCTGGTCACGGGCGTAGCGGATCTTCGCCTGGGCGTCGTCGACATATTCAGAGTCGGGGTAGTTGTCGATGACGGCCTGCATGGCTTCGATGGTCTTGGAGGAAGCCCGCTGATCCTGCGTCACGTCGGAAATCTGCTTCGAATAGCTGAGGCCGATCAGATACTGAACGTATGCCGCGTCTTCGGACTTCGGATACTGCGCCATATAGCGGTTGCCTGAAGCGAGAGCATCGTCGATCTTGCCCTGGCGGTACTTCACGAAGGTGCTCATGACGAGAGCCTTGCGCGCCCATTCGGAGAACGGGTTTTCGCGGTCGATCGCGTCGAACTTGCGCGCGGCTTCGACCATGTTGCCTGCCTTCATGTTGGCAAGCGCCTGACTGTAGAGGACGTCCGGCGGATCGTTATTGACGCCGAGCTTGGTGATGTCGATATCAGGGTCCGATTGGCAACCGGAAACCAAGGCGCCTGCACTCAAAATCACGAGCGATGCGAGCAAAGCGCGCGCTGTCTTCATCATACCTTCAGACCTTGCATAACCCATAAAAGAATCCCAACTGCCGCTACCCCAACCCTGCGGTAGCCACACCTCGCCGGCGTTTCTAGCCACAAATGTGTGGCAAGAGCAACGCAATGATGAGCCATTGACGCATTTTTGTGGCAGCGAGCGTCAGAATATCCCGGTTTTTAACTTTAATCGGGCCTGTTGCTCCTAAGCATATGTTGGAGAACAGTTATCGGCTTACGGAAGTACTAAAAAAAACCGCCTCCCGAAGGAGGCGGCCCTGGCCTGAAATTTGGTGTGGAGGTCATGCCGACCAGGGGGCGAATCCGGGAGCGTTAACAGCGACGAAATCGCGGGGTGTAACGCGCGGGCGCGCAGCAGAAGTCTCGACAACTTCATAGGCAGTTGTGTCGCTGAGCAGCGCCTTCAAAGCATTGGCATTCATCTTGTGGCCACCGCGATAGGAGCGGTAGCAGCCGATGAAGGGAGCGCCGGCAAGGGCCAGGTCGCCGACCGCATCGAGCGCCTTGTGACGCACGAACTCGTCCTTTGCGTAGCGCAAGCCTTCGATGTTGATGACGGTATTGTCGTCGGAGATGACGACAGAATTTTCAAGCGACGAACCCAGCGCATGACCCGACGCCCAGAGGCGTTCCACGTCGCGCATGAAGCCGAAGGTACGTGCGCGCGACAGTTCGGACTTGAAGTTCGCGGCCGTCAGGTTGCCTTCCCATTTCTGGCGTCCGATCAGCGGGCAATCGAAATCAATCTCGACTTCGAAGCGCGTGCCGTCATACGGACGGAATTCGCTCCACGACCCGCCATGTTCGATGCGAACCGGCTTGGTGATGCGGATATAGCGGCGCTTGATGCCGAGCGAGACGAGGCCAACCTGCTCGATCGCCTCGATAAAGGGCGCCGAACTGCCATCCATGATCGGCATTTCGGCGCCGTGAACCTCGATCACGACGTTGTCAAGGCCGAGTGCATAGAGCGCGGCCATGACATGTTCGATCGTCGCAACCGAATGAACGGGGGAAAAACCGAGGACAGTGCAGAGATCGGTGTTGCCGACCTGGGCGGAGACGGCACGCAATTCGGTGACACTGCCGTCTTCATGCATGCGATGGAAAACGACGCCGGTATCGACTTCAGCCGGATTGAAAGTGATAGTGACTTCCGCGCCGGAATGGACGCCGGTGCCCGAAAGCGTCACCGGGCGCGAAACCGTCGTCTGGAAGCCAAGCATGCCAATAACCATAAAATTCTGCCTTCATTGCCTTTTACGGTCCGTAGCGCCAAAAGCACCGAAATCAAACCGCCAACTTATCTTGCCCACCGCCGAATTGTCGCCATGAAGGCGGCAAGGCACGGTCCCATGACGTCATACATACGTGCGGCAGGGCTCCAATCCAAATCACTGTTCGTTTCGTTTTGTTACGAAACCATCCGCTTGAAATGATTTAGGAATCATCAACTTATATGACGCTTTGAAACAGCAGCGCCCGGGACTGTGATCCCGGGCACATGCGTGGCGATTCTGTGTCCGCTCAGTTCGACTGGCGGCGCAGGAACGCAGGAATCTCGAGCTGATCGTCTTCCTGCATCATGCGGGCCTGCGGAACACTGCGGCCCTGGTCGTCGAGATTGCCGCGGCGCGGCGCATAAAGGCTCGCCTCAGGCGAAAGCGGGCGACGCTGCTGCGAAGCGGCGGCAGGCGCTGCCGTCATCTCGGGAGCAACTTCCTCTTCGCGGCGGCCGAGCGAATTGGTGATTCGCTTCAGCAGACCCATCGGGCCGCGCTCCTCATGCGCCTGTGCCGCAGCCGGCTGGGCGCGGTGGTCCATCTCGGCCTGAACGACCGGCGGGAAGTCCTCGACCTTCGGCATGCGGACCGGCTGCTGCATGGCAGGTTCTTGGCGAACCGGCTGCTGCTGCATGACCGGCTGCTGCGCCGGCTGGCTCATGACAGGTGCCGGAGCAGGCTGCATCGGGCGAGCAGCCGGAGCTTCTTGAGCGGCTGCGAAGATGCGGCTCTGCGGACGGAACGTGTCCTGAGCAACAGGCTGCTGAAGCGGAGCTGCAGGGCGCGGAGCCGGGATTTCGAGCTCGCGTTCCATTTCGGCTTCCGCCATGCGGATGGTCTGCGCGACCGGATCGGCTGGCTTCGGTGCCTGCATGACTGGCGCAGGCTGAACTGCGGCCGGTGCCGGAGCAACGGCCGCGGAAGGACGGATCATCGGCTTGGCGGCAGCCTGGAAGTTCTTGGCAGCAGCTTCGTTCATCGCACGGTCGATGCCGGTCGCAACGACGGAAACGCGGATGATGCCTTCGAGCGATTCGTCGAAGGTCGCACCGAGGATGATGTTGGCATCCGGATCGACTTCCTCGCGGATGCGGGTCGCAGCCTCGTCGACTTCAAAGAGCGTCAGGTCGCGGCCGCCGGTGATGGAGATCAGCAGGCCCTGAGCGCCCTTCATCGAGGTTTCATCAAGCAGCGGGTTAGCGATTGCAGCTTCGGCAGCCTGCATCGCGCGGCCCTGACCGGATGCTTCGCCGGTGCCCATCATTGCGCGGCCCATTTCGCGCATAACCGAGCGGACGTCGGCGAAGTCGAGGTTGATGAGACCTTCCTTCACCATCAGGTCGGTGATGCAGGCAACGCCCGAGTAAAGAACCTGGTCGGCCATCGCGAAAGCGTCGGCGAAGGTCGTCTTGTCGTTTGCGATGCGGAAGAGGTTCTGGTTCGGAATGACGATCAGCGTGTCGACCGACTTCTGCAGTTCCTCGATACCGGATTCGGCAAGACGCATCCGTCGGCCGCCTTCGAAGTGGAACGGCTTGGTGACGACGCCGACAGTCAGGATGCCCTTGTTGCGGGCGGCCTGTGCCACGACCGGCGCGGCCCCCGTGCCCGTGCCGCCGCCCATGCCGGCGGTGACGAAGCACATATGCGTGCCGTTGAGGTGATCGATGATCTCATCGATGCACTCTTCGGCAGCTGCACGGCCGACTTCCGGCTGCGAGCCGGCACCAAGACCCTCGGTGACATTGGCGCCGAGCTGGATGATGCGTTCGGCTTTCGTCATCGTCAGCGCCTGGGCGTCCGTATTGGCAACGACGAAGTCGACGCCCTGGAGACCGGCAGAAATCATGTTGTTGACAGCATTGCCGCCACCGCCGCCGACACCGAACACGGTGATACGCGGCTTCAGCTCAGTGATATCCGGCTTTTGCAGCTTGATAGTCATGTTACCCGTTCCTTCTCTCTATGGCCGCATCGCCACGCCGGCCAATTCACTCAATTTCAGAAACTTTCCTTCAGCCACTGGCCCATGCGGGCGATGCGGCTGTTATTACTCCCAAGCGACATGAGCAGGCCGCTCTGTGACGCATGTGTTTCCATGTCCGCGACCTGCGGATAGATCATCAGGCCGACCGCCGTCGAAAAGGCAGGCCCCTTGGCTGCCGTCGGCAGGCCCGAGACACCCATCGGACGGCCGATGCGGACGTTGCGCGCAAGAATGCGCCGCGCCACTTCCGCAAGGCCGGTGAGCTGGCTTGCGCCGCCTGTCAGCACGACGCGCTTGCCGACGATCGGGCTGAAGCCCGAACGCTGGATCCGGTCGCGGATCAATTCCATCGTTTCCTCGATGCGTGCACCAACGATGCGCGAAACGAGCGCGCGCGGCACCTGCGTCGGCTGATCGCGCTCGTCTTCGCCGATCGGCGGGATCGAGATGAGCTCGCGTTCATCGGAGGAGTTCGAGAACGCCGAAGCGTGAACCACCTTCAGGCGCTCTGCGTCTTCGATACGGGTCGAAAGGCCGCGCGCCAGATCGGTCGTGACATGAAGGCCCCCAAGACCGACGGCATCCGTGTGAACGAGCTTGCCTTCGGCAAAGACCGAGATCGTCGTCGCCCCGCCGCCCATATCGATCGCACAGCAGCCGAGTTCGACCTCGTCGTCGACGAGTGCTGCAAGACCGGAAGCATAAGGCGTAGCAACAATGCCCTCGACGGAGAGATGCGCGCGATTGACGCTGAGCTCGAGGTTCTTCAACGCGGCGCGTTCGGCAGTCACGACATGCATGTCGACGCCAAGCTCATCGCCGTACATCGCCAGCGGGTCGCGGATGCCGCGTTCGCCGTCGAGCGAGAAGCCGGTTGCGAGAGAATGCAGCACAGCGCGATCCTGGCGCAGCGACTGCTGGCAGGCGGCAGCAAGCACTTTCTTGAGATCGTTAAGCTCGACTTCCTGACCGCCAAGATCGATCGTCGCCGTATAGATGTCGCTGCCGAGACGGCCGGCCGTCAGATTGACGATCAGGCTTTCGACAGTCAGGCCCGCCATACGCTCGGCCGCATCGACGGCGAGCCGGATAACGCCTTCGAGCGCATCGAGATCGGCGATGACGCCGGTCTTGATGCCGCGGGAGCGCTGGTGACCGATGCCGATGATTTCGATATCGTGCGTGCGGCCCGGAAGGATTTCGCTCTCTTCGCGAGGCGTCAGGCGGCCGATCATGCAAACGACCTTAGTCGAGCCGATATCGAGCACCGAAACGATGTGCGACCGCTTCGACGAAAGCGGTTTCAGGCGCGGCAATCCGAAATGGGACGAACCGAACAAGCTCATATATTCTGCCCCGCCTTCTTCAAATCCTTGGTCCGCTGATCGAGAACGACCTGCCGGCGTGCCATAGCATCCGGAGTCAGTTGGATCGCGGTCCTGTCCACCAGCCTGAGATCGACGGCTGCGATGTCGCGCGCCAGAAGATCCTGTTCCTTGTTGAATTTCGAGAGCCTGGCGAGCGCCTGATCGACATCCTCGGACGGCAGCTTCACGACCACGCCGTTATCCATATGCAGGTCCCAGCGGCGGCCGGAGACCCAGACGTAGGCCTTGACGCGCGACGTAATGTCGGGCCATTTCGAAAACTCGCCCTCGAGCGAAGCCGCAGCACTTTCTGCATCGCGGCCGACAACGAGCGGCAGCGTCGAAAACTTGTTGTCGCGAAGCGGCGCAATGACGCTGCCATTCCTTTCGATCAGCGAAAGCTCCTGTCCGTGCTGCCAGATCGCATAGGCCTGGCGCTCCTTGAGCTTAACCTCGATCGTCTTCGGATAAATCTTCCTGACCTCGACGCTTTCGACCCAGGGAAGCTTGACGATCTTCCGGCGCGCAGCACCGACATCGAGCGCCACCAGCGACGTCGTTCCGTCTAGGCCAAGGAGTTCAAAGATTTCGATCTCGGAGGTTTCCGAATTGCCGGAAACCTTCACATCCTCGATCGCGAAACCGGCAGCTGTGGTCGCCGCCTGCGCGACCGTTTCCGTATGGCCGCCGAGTGACATGCCGTAGAGACCGGTCGCCGCAAAGAATGCGAGCGCAGAAATCGTCCCGGTATGCGCGGGAATGTGGATACGGCCAGTTCCGAGACTGACGAGGAAGCGCACGACGCGGCGCAGCGGCCGCGGGAGAATCATCCGTCCATCGCCCTCAGCAAGAGCGATGCTCGGTTGACGGCTCGGGCGCCCCATCCTTTTGACCGTCAACGAGAACAAGAAGCGTCCTCCACCATCCAACGCAAGAATTCACCAAAGGAATAACCGGCATGGCCGGCCATTTCAGGCACAAGTGAGGTTGGCGTCATGCCCGGCTGAGTATTCACTTCCAGCCAGATAACTTCACCATCTTCGGAGAACCGGTCGTCGTAACGGAAGTCGGACCGACTAACCCCGCGACAACCAATTGCTTGATGCGCCCTTAGTGCCAATGTTTGTATTTTTTGGTAAATATTCGGTGAAATTTTCGCCGGGATGACATGTTTTGAGCCGCCCGCAGCGTACTTCGCGTCATAGTCATAGAAGTTGTGGCCCTGCGGCACCACTTCGGTCACGCCGAGAGCTTCGTCTCCCATGACGCCGCATGTGAGCTCCCGCCCATAGACATACCGCTCGACGATGACCTCCTCGCCATAGCGCCACTCCGGCGAGCTGATGATCTGCGGCGGATGCGCCTGATCCTCCTGAACGATTACGACACCGAAGCTGGAGCCTTCCCGGACAGGCTTCACGACATAAGGCGGCTTCATCGGGTGCTCGGCCGGAAAGGCGAAACGATTGATGACTTCCGATTGCGCCACAGGAATGCCGGCCGCTGCGGCAACCCCCTTGGCCTTGCCCTTGTCCATCGCAAGCGCCGAGGCAAGAACGCCGGAATGCGTATAGGGAATTTCGAGATATTCGAGGATGCCTTGAATGGTGCCATCCTCGCCGAAGGGGCCATGCAACGCATTGAAGGCGACATCGGGACGAAGGGCCGCGAGCTTCGCGGAAATATCGCGATCGACATCGATCCGCGTAACCTGGAAGCCCTCGCCTTCGAGAGCGTCCGCGCAAGCCGTTCCCGAAGACAGGCTCACCGGCCGCTCCGAGGAAAATCCGCCCATCAGGACAGCGACATGCTTGCGACTCATACATACCCCCAAAATAAATCTCAGCCTGATTTTCGAGGCTTGCACCAAGCTTGCCCGCGAATCCGCTTCGCTTCAGACATGGGAGCGATATGACAACATTATGGTTAATGAAGTGTTTACTTTTATTAACCGAAGCCTCTTGGAGAGTTCTCGACCTCTTCCTGGAGTCAGCCGCGCGAAGGAGTTTGCGACTCCAATCAGCACGTTGCGGCAACATGCTGAAGTTCGTTCACAGCATGAAAAAACCCGCACAGATGGTCCGTACGGGTTTGCTGGAAAGACGGTGAAGGCCGCCCTCAGTCGTCCTTGTCGAGCAGTTTCCAGACAAGCCCTCCAAGCGAGCCGCCGACAATCGGCGCCAGCCAGAAGAGCCAAAGCTGCTGCAGAGCCCAACCGCCGACGAAAAGAGCCTGACCGGTCGAACGCGCAGGATTGACGGAGGTGTTCGTCACCGGGATCGAGATCAGGTGGATCAACGTCAGCGCCAGGCCGATCGCAAGCGGTGCGAAGCCCGCAGGTGCCCTGCCATGCGTCGAACCCAGGATGACGATCAGGAAGAACAGCGTCAGCACGACTTCGATGACCAATGCCGAGATCAGTGAATAGCCGCCCGGAGAATGCTCGCCATAACCGTTCGAGGCAAAGCCTCCCAATTCAAAGCCGGCCTTGCCGCTCGCAACGAGATAGAGGAGCGCGGCCGCCGCAATGGCGCCGATCACCTGCACGACGATGTAAGGAATGAGGCGTCCCACCGGGAATCGGCCAGCAACAGCAAGGCCTATGGAAACAGCCGGATTGAAATGTCCGCCCGAAATGCCGCCCACGGCGTAAGCCATCGTCAGGACGGTCAGACCGAACGCCAATGAAACACCAGTAAAACCGATACCAAGTTCCGGAAAGGCCGCGGCAAGAACGGCGCTGCCGCATCCGCCGAACACCAGCCAGAACGTTCCCAAAAACTCTGCAATAAGACTTTTCTGCATATTTTTCTCCTTCGCTCTCAACCAGAGAGAGAACGAAGACGCCGCTTGAAAGCGATTCGCGTCAATGCCTTCAATTTCGGGTAGCGGTCCACACGGCTGGACATGACATGCGAGAAGAAATCATTGCGGTGCCCGGTGTATCGGATTTCATCACTTTCCTGCTCATTCGGCGTTTGCGGAATTGAATTTGCGCATTGAAGGAGTCTGGAACATCTGAGGCTGGCGGCACTGATCAGGTCAACGGTCCAAGGATCACCTTGGCTTCAAGCAGGAGCCGTTCACCGGTTGAAGTGAGTGCTGGATTGCGTCCTGATCGGTCGAACAGCTTGAGACCAAGATCCTCCTCGAGTTTCTTGCAGCCTGAGTGCTGACGGCGCCTTTTGTAAAGCCCGGCCCATAGCAGAGAGCGACCATGTTCGGCGACAACGAAGGTCTCCAACTGATCCATGAAAGCGGAGATCTATCTATATTCCAGATAGTATCTGACTTGATGCGCATGCAGATAGAATTTACATATTCAACGCAATAGTGTTCTAAGACCCCTTCGACCCAAGGGTGCTCCTGATAAATCCCGAATGGAATAAAAATGTCTGACGCGATATCTCCCGTATCGCCGACCTCCGCTTCATCGAACATTGCGCAAGTCAATTCCCCGGCGCGCGTTCTGATCGCGAGTCTCGTCGGCACCACGATCGAATTCTTTGATTTCTACGTCTATGCGACGGCAGCCGTCCTGGTCTTCCCGACGCTGTTCTTCCCGAACAACGATCCGACCACCGCCCTTCTCGCTTCCTTTGCCACCTTCTCGATCGCCTTCTTCGCCCGTCCGCTGGGTGCTGTGGTCTTCGGTCATTTCGGCGACAGGATCGGCCGCAAGACGACGCTGGTCGCCGCTCTCCTGACCATGGGTATCTCCACGGTCATCATCGGTCTCCTGCCCTCCTACGAATCGATCGGCGTCGTCGCGCCGCTTCTGCTCGCTCTATGCCGGTTCGGTCAGGGCTTCGGCCTTGGCGGCGAATGGGGTGGTGCCGTTCTGCTTGCGACCGAGAATGCACCGGAAGGCAAGCGCAGCTGGTACGGCATGTTCCCGCAGCTCGGCGCACCCGTCGGCCTTTTCCTGTCGTCCAGCGTCTTCTGGCTGCTGCTGCATGTCATCTCGCAGGAGGCGCTTCTGAGCTGGGGCTGGCGCGTTCCGTTCATTGCCTCGATCGTGCTGATCGTCATCGGCCTCTGGGTTCGCCTGTCGATCACCGAAACGCCTGCCTTTCAGAAGGCGATCGACAAGCATGAGCGCGTTGCCGTGCCGATCGCGGAGCTCTTCCGCAAGCACAAGCGCAGCCTGTTCCTCGGCACCTTCGTGGCGCTTGCCACCTTCGTGCTCTTCTACATCGGCTCAGCCTATCTGCTGTCCTACAACGTCAAGGTCCTGAAGATCCCGTTCCTGGACGCGCTGGAAATCCAAATCGTCGGCTCAGTAGCCTTCGGCATCTTCATCCCGATCGCCGGCAAGCTCGCCGAGCGATTCGGACGCCGCGAAGTGCTGATCCTCACCACCGTCCTGATCGGTATCTTCTCATTCTTCCTGCCTGGCCTGATGACCGGCGGCGAAGGCAGCATCGTCATTTTTGCCATTGTCGCAATGACACTCATGGGCATGACATACGGCCTGATCGGCACGGCGCTCGCGGCCCCCTTCCCGACCGCAGTGCGCTACACCGGCTCGTCGATCACCTTCAACCTTGCCGGCATCTTCGGCGCCTCGCTAGCGCCCTACATCGCCACCTGGCTGCAGGCGAACTACGGCATGCTCTATGTCGGCTACTATCTCGGCCTCGCTGCCGTGATCACGCTGATCTGCATCCTGGCATCCGGCCGCGACGACGTCTGATCCGGATTGCTTGTGAAAAGCAAAAAGCCGCGACGGTCTCCCGTCGCGGCTTTTTTGATTTCTGTCACACAGCGTGGCAATTTTCCTGCGAAGAGCAGCTACTCGCTTGTCACGCCCTGGAACGGGCGCACCTCGCGCCCTGGCATGAAGACGCCGAGGCGCTTGATTTCCCATTCGAGCTTGATGCCGGAATTTTCGAAGACCTCGCGGCGGACCTGCTCGCCGAGATATTCGAGATCGTAGCCCGTTGCCTGCCCCATGTTGATCATGAAATTGCAGTGAAGCGACGACATCTGCGCGCCGCCGATGACGAGACCGCGGCAGCCCGCTTCGTCGATCAGCTTCCAGGCCGAGTGGCCCTCCGGGTTCTTGAAGGTCGAGCCGCCGGTCCTTTCGCGGATCGGCTGCACCGTCTCGCGATGATTGCGCACGGCATCCATGTCGGCGCGGATCTTCGCGCGATCCTCCGGATAGCCCTCGAAGAGCACAGAGGTGAAGATGAGGTCAGGCGACGCCTTGGAATGGCGGTAGGAATATCCCATCTGCGCATTCGACAGCACGACCTTGTTGCCCTTGCGATCGATGGCATTGACCTCGACGAGGCGATCGCGGGTCTCGCTGCCATTGGCGCCGGCGTTCATGCGCGCCGCACCGCCGATGCTGCCCGGGATGCCGTAGAAGAAATGCAAGCCGCCGATGCCGTTGTCCATCGCCATCGCAGCCACATGCTTGTCCGGGCAGATGGCGCCGGCGAGAATGCGATTCTCACCCGCAAGTTCAACCGAACCGAATCCCTTGGCCGACAGGCGCAGCACAACGCCGGGAATACCGCCATCACGCACGAGAATATTCGAACCGACGCCGACGACCGTCAACGGCACGTTCTTGGGAAGAATTTTCAAGAAGGCAATCAGGTCCGCCTCATCATGCGGCTGGAACATCAGCTCGGCAAGGCCGCCTGCATGGAACCAGGTGACACGGTCCATGGGGGCATCCGGCGTGATGCGGCCGCGGATGTCCTTAACACCTTCTCCGAGAGACTCGAGAAGCTTTTCCCCATTCACCTGTTTCATGCAGACTTTCCCGAAAGACCTTCCAGTTGCTTTGGCAGCGCCACTGCCCAGTAAGTTATATTCCCAGCACCTAACAGAACCACAAAATCGCCGGGCTTTGCAATCTCCGCGACCATTTCCGGCAAAAGCTCCTGGTTGGCAAGGAAACGCGCATCGCGATGACCGCCCGCCTTGATACGCGAAACGAGCGCCTCAGAATCCATGCCTTCGATCGGATCTTCACCAGCGGCATAGACCGGAGCAAGGAAAATGCTGTCTGCATCGTTGAAGCAGGCGGCGAACTCTTCGAACAAGCTGGAAAGGCGTGTGTAGCGATGCGGCTGATGAACGGCGATAACCCTGCCCTTGCAGGCTTCGCGCGCGGCCCGCAGCACGGCCTTGATCTCGACCGGATGATGGCCGTAATCATCAAAGATCTGCACGCTGTTCCATTCGCCGGTCAGCGTGAAGCGCCGCTTGACGCCGCCAAAGGAGGCGAGCCCCTTTGCGATATCTACACTCGAAATGCCGAGACGATTGGCGACCGCAATCGCCGCCGTCGCATTCGAAATGTTGTGCCGGCCAGGCATCGGCATTACGAGATTGTCGAGCCTGATGACCTGCCCCGTGCGGCGGCGGCGGATTTCAACGTCGAAGATCGACCGTGCGCCGTCGATGCGCACATTCGTGAAGCGCACGTCGGCCTGCGGATTTTCACCATAGGTAATGACCTTGCGATCCTCGATGCGGCCGACGAGAGCCTGCACCTCCGGATGGTCGAGGCACATGACGCCGAAGCCGTAGAAGGGTACGTTCTCGACGAACTGCCGGAAGGCGGTGCGCACGGCGTCGAAATTGCCGTAGTGGTCGAGATGTTCCGGATCGATATTCGTCACAACCGCCACATCGGCGGGAAGCTTCAGGAATGTGCCGTCCGACTCGTCGGCCTCGACGACCATCCACTCGCCCTCGCCCATACGGGCATTCGTGCCGTAGGCGTTGATGATGCCACCATTGATGACAGTCGGATCAAGCCCGCCCGCATCGAGCAGCGTAGCGACCAGCGATGTCGTCGTCGTCTTACCATGCGTGCCGCCGATGGCGATCGCATTGCGGAAGCGCATCAGTTCGGCAAGCATTTCGGCGCGGCGCACCACCGGCAGCAGCTTCTCTCGCGAGGCGACAAGCTCCGGGTTGTTCTTCTTGATTGCGGTCGAGACGACAACGACTTCGGCGTCACCCAGGTTTTCGGCCCTGTGCCCGACGAAGACTTCGATGCCCTTGTCGCGCAGGCGCTGCACGTTGGCGCTGTCGGCCTGGTCCGATCCCTGCACGCGGTGGCCGAGATTGTGTAGCACCTCGGCGATGCCGCTCATGCCGATGCCGCCGATGCCGATGAAATGGACAAGGCCGATCGCCTTCGGCATTTTCATGACTGTGTCCCCTTGAACTCTGTAACTGTACGTCCGGCGGCAATAGCCTCAACCATCCCCGCAAGCAAGTTCGCAGCGTCCGGTTTCCCGGCCTGCTTTGCGGCGGCCGCCATGCGGGCGAGCTTTTCCGGGTCGTTCATCACGTGCGCCAGGATCGAAGCGATCTTCTCCGAGGAGAGCTCCGATTGCGGAATAACCTTCGCACCACCGGTCGCCGCAAGCGCTGCGGCATTCGCTGCCTGATCGTGATCAAGTGCATGCGGATAAGGCACCAGCACGGCAGGACGACCGATCACCGAAATTTCCGAAACGGTCGAAGCGCCGGAGCGGCAGATCACGAGATGCGCATTCGCAAGGCGCTGCGCCATGTCGGTGAAGAACGGCGCGATATCCGCTCCCATCTCAAGCTTTGCGACGCAGCCACTGACCATCTCCATATCTTCCGGACGCACCTGCTGGGTGATGCGCAACCGGGCACGCAGTTCGTCGTCGAGCAGGCTGATTGCCGTCGGCATCGCCTTGGAGAAATACTGCGCGCCCTGGCTGCCGCCGAAGACGACGAGATTGAAGGGTTCGCCGGCGTGCGAAGGCCTGTACGGCACCTTCGCCGCTTCGATGATTGCTGGACGCACCGGATTTCCGGTCGTCACGGTCTTTTCCGGATAAGCGCCGCCATTTTCCGGCAGGAACCCGCCGGCGATCGCCTGGACGCGCTGCGCCAGTGCCTTGTTGGCGCGGCCCATCACGGCGTTCTGCTCGTGGATCATCGAGGGCACGCCGAGACGCGTGGCGGCAAGCAGCGGCGGAACCGTCGGATACCCGCCGAAACCGACGACGACCGCAGGCTTCAGCCGCTGGATCAGTTTCTTCGCGGCCCGCATTCCGGTCCAGAGTGTCCAGAGCGAACGCGCGACCGCAACCGGATTCTTCGAGCCGATCGTCGCGGACGGCACGACATGAATCTCATCCGCCGGGAACTTGCCGGCAAAGCGCTCGGCACGGCTGTCTGTCACGAGATGCACGGTATAACCGCGCGCCTTCAGCTCATATGCCAAAGCCTCTGCTGGAAACACGTGGCCGCCGGTGCCCCCGGCGGCGAGCAGGATGATACCTTTGCTCATCGGCTTTTACTCCGCCGGCATTCCGTGCGGCATGCGGAAGAAGCTCCGCTCCTGTGCCCGTTTTTCCGGGCGATGGCGCGTCAGCGCGAGAATGAAGCCGGCGGTCACGCAGATCGCGACCATGGACGAACCGCCGTAGGAAATCAGCGGCAGCGTCATGCCCTTTGCCGGAAGCAGCTCGAGATTGACGCCGATATTGATGATCGACTGGATGCCCATCTGGAGCACAAGCCCCGCGACGGCAAACCGGTTGAAGTCGTTCTTCTCCTTATATGCGTGCGATAGCCCCCTCAAAACAAGGACCGTGAAGAGCAGAACGAGCGCGATGCAGAAGACGATGCCGAATTCCTCGGCGGCGACCGAGAAGATGAAGTCGGTATGCGCGTCCGGGATGATGCGCTTGACGATGCCCTCGCCCGGTCCTTTGCCAAACCAGTCGCCGCGGATGATGGCCTCGCGGGCGGTGTCGATCTGGAACGTGTCGCCCTCGCCGGTCATGAACTTGTCTATTCGCCCCGCCACATGCGGGAAGACGTAGTAGGCGCTGAACAGGCCGCCCGCGCCGCAGACGCCGAGCAGGACGATCCATATCCATGGCATGCCCGCCATGAAGAACATGCCGCCCCAAACGGCGGTCGTCAGGATCGTCTGGCCAAGGTCAGGCTGGGCAACGAGCAGTGCCGCGACCATGCCGAAGAGGATGATCGCAAAGAGGTTGCCCGGGATTTCCGGCTGACGCGCGTGCTCGGCAAAGAGCCAGGCGCAGACGACCACGAAGGCGGGCTTCATGAATTCCGACGGCTGGACCGAGATACCGGCAAGCGTCACCCAGCGCCGAGAGCCCTTGACCTCGATGCCGAAGAAAAGCGCCAGCACCATCATGGCGAGCGAGATGACAAGCAGCAGGATGGCGGTCCGCCGCACCTGCCGCGGCGTCAGGAAGGAAAGTCCGATCATAACGGCGATCGACGGGATCATGAAAGCCGCGTGCCGCTTCACGAAGTGGAACGACTCGAGCCCGATGCGCTCGGCAACGGCGGGCGAGGCCGCAAAGGAGAGCATGAAGCCGACGCCCATCAGGAAGATGAACATCGCCAGGAAAAAGCGGTCGATGGTCCAAAACCAATCGGCCAAAGGCCCACGTTCCGCACGGCTCACCATGTCATTTATCTCCTGTTGCCGAACCGATCAGCATGGTCACTGCGTCGAGCGCTGCCACATGGCTGACAAATGCATCGCCCCTGACTTCGAAGTTCTTGTACTGGTCGAAGCTTGCGCAAGCCGGGGATAACATCACCGCGACAGGACCAGTTTCATCTTTTTCCGCGTCGGCCGCGGCATGCGCGACAGCGCGTTCCAGCGTCCCCGAAATCTCATAGGGCACGGCCTCGCCGAGCGTCGCGGCAAATTCCGCCGCCGCTTCGCCGATCAGATAGGCCTTGGCGATGTGCGGGAAGAACGGCGCAAGTGTCGTGATGCCGCCCGCTTTTGGCAGACCACCGGCGATCCAGTAGATCCGCTCGTAGCTGGAAAGCGCGGGCGCTGCGGCATCCGCATTCGTCGCCTTCGAATCGTTGACGAAGACGACATTGCCGCGTGTCCCCACCGGCTGCATGCGATGCTTGAGGCCGGGGAACGAGGCAAGCCCGGCGCGAATCTCTTCGTCCGAAACGCCCACGGCAAGGCAAGCTGCGGCCGCGGCGGCGGCATTCTGTGCATTGTGGCCGCCGCGCAACGTCTGGATGCCGTCGAGATCGGCAAGCGGCAGAGCCGCAGCGGAAGAAGCCTGTATGAGCTTCGTACCCTCGGCATAGATTCCATCGGCCAGCGGATGGCGGCGCGAAATGCGGACCACCTTCGTTCCAGCTCGCTCGACACGGTCGGCGATCATTTCGCAATGACTGTCATCGACGCCGACGATGGCGGTACCGCTGCCGGCAACCAGCCGCTCCTTGATGCCGGCATAGTGCTGCATCGTGCCATGGCGATCGAGATGATCAGGCGTCAGGTTGAGCAGAATGCCGGCGGAGGGGTTCAGTGTCGGCGCGAGGTCAATCTGGTAGGACGAGCACTCGACGACATAATAGCGTCCGGCCTTCGGCGGATCGAGCGTCAGTATCGCCGTTCCGATGTTGCCGCCAAGCTGCGTGTCGCGGCCGCTGGATTTCAGGATATAGGCAATCAGCGCGGTCGTCGTCGATTTGCCATTCGTGCCGGTGATGGCGATGAACGGGCAATCCGGCGCGTGCGCCCGGCGCTCGCGCACGAAGAGTTCGACATCGCCGACGATATCGACACCGGCGGCGCGCGCGAGATCGACCGTCCAATGCGGCTTCGGATGCGTGAGCGGCACGCCCGGCGAGAGCACGAAGAGCGACTGAACGCTCCAATCGATGCTTCTGAGGTCCTCGGTATGAATTCCTTCCGCGGCCGCCTTCGTGACGCTGTCTGGATTGTCGTCCCAGGCCGTGACATGGGCGCCGCCCAGCATGAGCGCGCGGGCCGTTGCAAATCCGGACCCACCAAGCCCGAACAGCGTGACCTTCTTTCCTGCAAGCGTCGTGACAGGAATCATGACCGCCTCACCGCAGCTTTAGGGTGGAAAGGCCGAGCATCGCGAGGCCGACGGCGATGATCCAGAAACGGATGACCACCTGGCTTTCGGTCCAGCCCTTCTTCTCGAAATGGTGATGGATCGGCGCCATCAGGAAGACGCGGCGCCCGGTCATCTTGAAGAAACCGACCTGGATGATGACGGAGAGCGTCTCCGCGACGAACAAGCCGCCGATGATCGCCATGACGATCTCGTGCTTGGTGGCGACCGCAACGGTGCCGATCGTGCCGCCAAGCGCCAGCGAACCGGTATCACCCATGAAGATTGCGGCGGGCGGCGCGTTGAACCAGAGGAAGCCGAGACCCGCACCGATGACTGCGCCGAGAACCACGGCAAGCTCGCCAGTGCCGGGCACGAAATTGATCTGCAGATAGTTCGCGAAAACAGCGTTACCGGCAAGATAGGCGATGATGCCGAAGGAGGCGGCGGCAATCATCACCGGAACGATCGCAAGGCCATCGAGGCCGTCCGTCAGGTTGACGGCGTTGCCAGCCGAAACAATGACAAAGCCGCCGAAGACCACGAACATGATGCCGAGATTGACCAGGAAATCCTTGAAGAACGGGAACGCAACCGAGGAGCCGAAGGTCGAGCCTGCGGTACCGGAGGCAAGCGCGGTGCGCATCATGAAGTAGACGGCGATACCTGCAATGACGAACTCGATGCCGAGGCGCGCCTTGCCCGAAAAGCCTTTGTCGCTCTGCTTCGTGACCTTGAGATAGTCGTCATAGAAGCCGATCGCACCGAAGCCGAGGGTGACGAGCAGTGTCGCCACCACATAGACGTTGGAAAGGTCGGCCCAGAGCAGCGAGGCGCCGACAATGCCGGCCAGGATCATCAGCCCGCCCATCGTCGGCGTGCCGGCCTTCTTGAAATGCGTCTGCGGCCCGTCGGCGCGGATCGGCTGGCCCTTGCCCTGCCGGATGCGGAGCGAGTTGATGATCATCGGCCCGAAAAGGAAGACGATCAGTGCGGACGTGAAGAGAGAGGCGCCTGTACGGAAGGTAATGTATCTGAACAGGTTCAGAAATTTCAGTTGGTCCGACAGTTCGACTAGCCAAATTAGCATTCAGGGCCCCTTGTTTACCCGGTCAGCGTTCGCGTTGCGTGTCTGCAAATGGCGCAAACTTGTCAAGGAGCGCGGCGACAATCTTGCCGAAGCCTATCCCCAAGGACGATTTCACCATCAACACGTCGCCCGGCGCGACCGAGTTCAATACATATTCCGTGAGTTCTTCCGTCGTCTCGCGGTATTCCACCTGCACGCTGTCGGGAAGCGATTCCCTCAGCGCCAGCATATCCTTGCCCGCAAGCCAGACATGTTCGATGCCGGCCGCAAGCAGCGGCCCTGAAAGGTCGGAATGGACCTTTTGCGCGTATTCGCCCATTTCCAGCATGTCGCCGAGCACCGCGATGCGGCGCCCGCGGCCAGCCGGATCGGCCGCGGCAAGCAGCGCGATCGCCGCGCGCATCGAGGCGGGGTTGGCGTTGTAGCTTTCGTCGATCAGCGTGAAGCTGCCGCTGCCGATCGACAACTTGTGGCGGCGGCCCCTGCCCTTTTCGGGCTGCAGGGTGGCCAGCGCTGTGATCGCCTTGTCGAGGTCCGCATCGACGAGCGTCACAATGCCGAGAGCGGCGAGCGCATTTTCGGCGATATGCCGCCCGGGCGCGCCGATCGCCACCTCGAACGTGTCGCCGTCGATCGTCAGCCAGAGTGCCGAGCTTTCGTCCGAACCGTTGAATTCCGCAAGGCGGAACTCGGCCTTGGCGTGCTGGCCAAAGGAATGGATATTCTCGATACCGAGCGACTGCGCTGTCCGTTCGAGGAAATTGAACTGGTCGCTGTCTCGATTGAGCACCACATGCCCGCCGCGCACCAGACCTTCGAAAACCTCCGCCTTCGCCGCGGCGATTTCCTTGATGCTCTTGAAATTGCCGAGATGCGCCGGAGCGATGGTCGTGACGACCGCGACATGCGGCCGGATCATCTCAACCAGCGGACGGATTTCGCCCGGATGGTTCATGCCGACTTCGAAGACGCCGAAATGCGTATCGAGGGGCATACGCGCGAGCGTCAGCGGCACGCCCCAGTGGTTGTTGAAGGAGGCGACGGAGGCGTGCACCTTGCCGGATGGCGAAAGAACGTGGCGAAGCATTTCCTTCGTCGTCGTCTTGCCGACCGAGCCGGTCACCGCGATGATCTGCGCCCGTGAACGCTGACGCGAGGCGACGGCAAGCCGGCCGAGTGCGGCCAGCACATCGTCGACGACGATCATCGGAACGGTCAAACGGCCGAGCCCCGGAAGGCGGGCTTCGCTGACGACGAGAAGTGCGGCGCCATTGGCCATCGCCATCGAGGCAAAGTCATGGCCGTCGACCCGGTCGCCTTTGATGGCGAAGAAGGCCTCGCCCGGCATGATCGAGCGGCTGTCTATGGAAATGCCGGTGATGCCTTCAGGAAGCGTGCCGAACGGACGGCCCGTCATCGCGGCAACCATGTCATCGGTGGTCCAGAGCCAGTTCACGATTTTAGCTCCTCCAAAGCTTCGCGCACTTCGGCATGGTCCGAGAACGGCAGCGTCACGCTCCCGATGGTCTGCCCTTCCTCATGCCCCTTGCCAGCGACGATCAAGGTATCGCCGGATCTCAGCATGGCGACGGCCTCGTAGATCGCCTGCGAACGATCGCCGATTTCGGTGGCACAGGGTGCTGCCGCCATGATCTCCGCGCGAATCGAAGCCGGCTCCTCCGAGCGCGGATTGTCGTCCGTGACGATCACTACGTCAGCCAGGCGGCAGGCGATCTCGCCCATGATCGGACGCTTGCCGCGGTCGCGGTCGCCGCCGCAGCCGAAGACGACGATCACGCGCCCGGTCGTAAAAGGGCGCACCGAATTCAGTACATTCTCCAGCGCATCCGGCTTGTGGGCGTAATCGACATAGGCAAGCGCACCATCCTTCGTATGGCCGACGAGCTCGAGGCGGCCCGAGGCGCCCTGCAGCTTTTCGAGTGCGGCCATCGCGATCCTGGCCGGAACGCCGGTGGACATGGCGAGCGCCGCGGCAACCAACGCATTGGCGACCTGGAAATCGCCGGCAAGTGGAATATCGACCTCGAAAATCTCGTCATAGAAATGCACTTCGGCGACCTGCTTATGGCGGAAGTGCTCAACCCGCTTGAGCGTCAGATAATCGCCTTTGCGGCCAACGGTACGGACATCATGGCCCGCATCCTTCGCCGCCTTGATCGCCTGCTCGGACCAGGCATCGTCGGCGAAGATGACGGCGGGCGAACCCTTCGGCAGCAGCGTTTCGAAAAGCCGCATCTTGGCGGCCATGTAGCTTTCGACCGTCGGGTGATAATCCATGTGATCGCGGCCGAGATTGGTGAAGGCTGCAGCCGAAAGACTCACGCCATCCAGCCGGCACTGGTCGAGACCATGGCTCGACGCCTCCATCGCAGCATGCGTCACGCCCTCGTCGGCAAGATCAGCCAGCAGCTTGTGGAGCGAAACCGGATCGGGCGTCGTCAGCGAACCATATTCATTGCGCGTCGGCGAAACGACGCCGGTCGTGCCGATCATCGCCGCCGGATGTCCGGCATAGGCCCAGATCTGGCGCGTGAAGGAAGCAACAGAGGTTTTGCCCGCCGTGCCGGTTACGGCAACCATCGTCTCCGGCTGCCTGCCATAGAAATGCGATGCGGCGACGGAAAGAAAACGGCGCGGTTCCTTGACCGCCAGGACGGGAATAGAAGCCTCGACGGCCTGGGCCGACACGGCAAGGGCTGCGCCATGCTTGGCGGCATCGGCGATGTAGCCCGCGCCATCCGCCTTAGAGCCGGCCACGGCAACGAATGCCATTCCTGCTTCGATCTTGCGGCTATCGGCGGAAAGCCCGGAAATTTCCAGTCCTCCGACCGGCCCTTCGAGTTGCTCGTTGATTTCCGGAAATGCGCTTCCGGCAATGTCCCGCAGTTTCATCGAATGTCTTTTCTCTCTCACGCCGCCCACCCCACGCGAATCGGCGCTTTTATTCATTCACACTCAATAAGACACCAGCAAGGCCGATCCGTCTTCACCGAATTGCGGCTCGATACCGAGGATGGGCGCGGCACGCCGGATGATATTCCTGACCATCGGCGCAGCCGTGTAGGAGGCGATGGTCTGGCCCTTTTCGCCGTTGTGCGGCTCGTCGCAGAACGTCAGCACGACATATTGTGGATTATCGATCGGGAACGCTGCGATGAACGCGTTGAAATTCAAGTCATTCGCGTAGCGGCCGTTGACGACCTTGTCGGCCGTGCCTGTCTTGCCGCCGACGTTGAAGCCCGGCACGTCGGCGTTGCGCCCCGACCCCTTGAGGCCATTTAGCTTGAACAGGTAGCGGATCTCGTCGCTGGTGCTCTTCTTGACGACGACCTCGGCCGTCTCGTCAGCCTGGTCGCGGGTGCGCGGCAGGAAGGTCGGCTCGATGAGCTTGCCGCCATTGACGAGGGCGGCACCCGCAACAGCCGTCTGCAGCGGCGTCGTCGAGACGCCGTGGCCGAAGGAGATCGTGACCGAGTTGATCTTCTTCCAGACTTTCGGCTGGCTCGGCATCTTCACTTCCGGCAGTTCCGTCTGCATCTTGGTGAGCAAGCCGAAGCGCGTCAGATATTCCTTCTGCAGCTCTATGCCGACGATATCGATCATCTTCGCCGTGCCGATGTTCGACGAATACTCGAAGATTTCCGGCACCGTCAGCCAGCGGCGCTTGCCATGGAAGTCGTTGATCGTGAACCCGCCGATGCGGATCGGGCGGCTCGCATCGAAGCTGTCGTTGATGCTGACCTTGCCGCTGTCGAGCGCCATGGCCGTGCTGAAGGTCTTGAAGGTCGAGCCCATCTCGAACGTGCCGTTCGACATGCGGTTCAGCCAGCCTTCCTTGGCACCCTCTTGCGGATTGTTCGGGTCGAAGTCCGGCGCAGAGGCCATACCAAGCACTTCGCCGGTATGAATATTGAGGACAACCGCGCCCGCACCCTTGGCTTCGTAATTGGTGACCGCGTTTATCACGACATCGCGCACGATGTTCTGGACGCGCAGGTCGATCGAGAGCTTGACTGGCTCGAGCGGCTGGTCACTGGTCATGCCCACCGATGCCAGATCGGCAAGACCCTGGTCATCGATGTATTTCTCCATGCCGGCGACGCCGCGGTTGTCGATGTTGACGTAACCGAGAATATGCGAGGCCGTCGGACCACCCGGATAGAAGCGACGCTTCTCAGGGCGGAAGCCGATACCGGGAATGCCAAGCGCCAGAATCTGGCTCTGCTGCTTCGGGGTCAGCTGGCGGCGAAGCCACGCGAAATGCGAGCTCTTGACCGAGAGCTTCTTGTAAGTGCCCTTCACGTCGAGATCGGGCAGGATGGTCGAAAGCTTCTCGATCGCCTCGTCTGCATCGACGATCTTGTTCGGTTCGGCGAAGAGAGAAACGGTGCGGATGTCGGTCGCCAGCACCTCGCCGTTGCGGTCGAGGATGTCCGGCCGCGACGCCATCAGGCGGTCAGGCGGCAGGATGCTGGAAACGACTTCCGGATCCTTCATCCCATATTCGACGAGGCGCCCGCCGATGACGCCGTAAAGCGCGGTGAACCCGAGGATCAGCAGGCCGACGCGACTTTTGGCCTGACCGGCCTTCTTCTTGCGCGAACCCTCGAGCGGCAAGCTGCCCGACGGGCCACCGAAGCGATTATAGACGCCGGAGGAAAAATGCGCCTGGCTTTTCAGGACCATGATGCGAGAGAGAAACGACATGGCTACTCCACCGATCCAGTTGACATCAGGTTTTCGTCTTGCGGCTCTTCGGCGCGCGCCTGCGGAACAGGCTTCGGCAGCGCCTTGGCAGCAAGGGCCGTACCCGTGCTTCCATCGGGCTTTTTGCCGTTCTTGGCTTCGGTGATTTCCGGAACCGGAACCTGCGACTTCAACATCGGCAGCTCGCGCACCTGTACGAGCGCGGTCGAGTCCGTCGGCTGCAGCTTGAGCTCATCATTATAGGTGTTCACCAAACGCTCCAGCCGGTTCGGCTGCGATTGCAGCGCCCAGTCGGCCTTGAGCAGATCGATGGTATCCTTTTCGAGCTTGATCTCGGCCTCGAGGCGATTGACCTCTTCGAGCTTCAGTTCCGCGCGGTGCTTGATCGTATAGGTCACGGTGGCCGCGGCCGTCATGATACCGATAAGTACGACGTCGAACGTTCTCAGCATATCAACCTCCAAGCTTTCCAAGGCTGGCAAGACTGGGCAATCCGAAGATCGCCATATCCGCAGCTTCGGCCGGCGCATTGGTGCGCATTCCGGCACGCAACTTGGCGGAACGCGCCCGCGGATTGGCCTCGGCTTCAGCCTGGCTTGCAGCAATCATGGATTTTCCAACCGGTTCGAAAGTCGCGGCCCGCTCATGCGCGATCGGCAGATGGCGCGAGCCGGACGCCTTGCCCGCGCGGTCGGAGAAGAATTTCTTGACGATACGATCTTCCAGCGAATGGAAGGTGACGACAACGAGACGGCCGCCCGGCCTCAAGACGCGCTCGGCGGCAAAGAGCGCCTGACCGAGCTCGCCGAGCTCGTCATTGACGAAGATGCGAAGCGCCTGGAAAACGCGGGTCGCCGGATGAATCTTGTCCTTCATCTTGCGCGGCGTCACCACCTCGATGAGCCCGGCGAGATCGCGCGTCGTTTCGAACGGCTTTTCGGCCCGGCGCTTCTCGATCGCGTGCGCGATGCGCGGCGCCTGATCTTCTTCGCCGAGGAAATGGAAGATGCGGATGAGCTCGGCGACTTTTGCGCGATTGACAACATCGGCGGCAGAAACGCCCGAAGCCGACATGCGCATGTCGAGCGGGCCGCTCTTCTGGAAGGAGAAGCCGCGTTCGGCCTCGTCGATCTGCATCGAGGAAACGCCGATATCGAGCACGACGCCGTCGAGCTCGCCGGCAGGCGCATAGTCAGCCAGATTGGAGAACTGTGCGTGGATGAGGCTGAGACGGCCGCCATGGGCAGCGACCATATCCTGGCCGGCCGCAATTGCCGTCGGGTCCCGGTCCAGCGCGATTACATCGGCGCCAGCATCAAGAATGGCCGACGTATAGCCGCCGGCACCAAAGGTCCCATCGAGAATGATTTTGCCGGGAGCCGGCTGAAGCGCCGAAAGCACCTCAGCAAGAAGAACCGGAATGTGGCGAACCGGTCCGCCACCGGCATCAGTTGAACCTCCGCCAGGATTCGCCGCCATTCCGTACCCTCGTTCTATCCGGAGCGCCTGCCCGCCAGCCTGCGCTCCCCTCGTGCCTGTATCTGGGCCGCCTGGAATGCCTGCGGCTGCCACAGCTGAAAATGATCCGCCCGACCGACGAAGGCCACCTCGTCCGAGATGCCGGTAAAGTCGCGGATGAAATCCGTGACCATCAACCGCCCCTCGGCGTCGAGCCTCATGAAGACCCCGCCCCCATGGATAAGAAGCGACATCTCGTTCGCATCCGGCGAAAACGGATCCTCCGCAGCAATCTGCCGCTCGAACCTTTCGAGAAGGTCCGGGCCGCCGACGCTGATCGCCGGAAACACAAAGTCCTGGAAGCAATAAAGTTCCTGGACGTTGCGCTGCGCCAGAATGGAGCGAAAGGCCGCAGGCACGGAAACCCTGCCCTTGGAATCGATCCGGTTGGTCGCATTTGAAAGGAAGCGGCTCATGACACGAAACATCCGTTCCCGAAAGGGCCCGGACCGACATCTTACGCCCGGAACCCCCAAATTCAGGCACAGCTTCGCCAGCCGGATGAACAGGATTCCATCCGGCGCCTCCGAAGAGGAAGACGCCTTGGCTTTGCGATTGATGGGCGCTTGATCGCCCTCGTGCAGTGCAATTATGGGATAGCATGGGACCGTATGGGCGTCAATGGGAAACGCCCGTCTCGCGATGAGCGCAGTATCGAAAATTTATAAGCTGTTAAGTTTAATAAAGGGTTAGGACCGGCTCGCCCGCCGTCCCAGAAAGCATCGATGAAAATAGAAAAACATGCATGCCTTCGGGCGTCGCCATAAAAGAAAATCCTGAAGAATCAGGAGAATGAGAGCCTCCCGACCGGAGGCCCTTGCCACAGAAGTTAATCGCCAGTTGGCCTGTAAGCCGGGTTCTGTATGGCTCCGGCCGAAACCGGAACGTGGCAGCCATTCCTCTGGGACAGCGTTCGCACGCTGCCTCACGCAACCCACCCGGATGACTGACCCGGAAACCGGCCGGCGGGCTTTCGCCCGCCACGTCATCCCTATTCGGTCTTGCTCCCGGTGGGGTTTACCGTGCCGTCGCCGTTGCCGGAGACGCGGTGGGCTCTTACCCCACCCTTTCACCCTTACCTGCGCAAGCGCAGGCGGTTTGCTTTCTGTGGCACTTTCCCTGAGGTCACCCTCGCCGGACGTTATCCGGCACCGTATTTCCGTGGAGCCCGGACTTTCCTCACCTCACCGCCTTTCGGCATTGGTAAAGCGCGGCTGCCCGGCCAACTGGCAGGGCTCAAATAACCGAGAGCGCCGCCGATTGCCACCAGAAATATGCGGATGTTACCGGAAAGCGGGTTTGAAATCCGTTGCGTAGCCCTGATCCGCGATTTTGCCCTCAAGCAGCAGTTCGGCTCCGAGACGGCCGATCTCGTCGGAGCTTTTCGCCGAAGTGCCTGCGCAGCCGGTGAGAACCGCAAGTCGCGGAGACGAAGTATAGCCGATCATCGGATAACGGCCCTTGGTGTGCGAGACGGCGCAGGCCGCTGTCGAAACGGAAAGCGGCCTCAATTCCGGAACAATACGGCGGGCGACCGACATCAGATAATCACGCGCCGCCGGGCGCCCCTCGGTGCGGAACCAGGCGCGCAGTTCCGCCTCCGTCTCAAGTCGGTAGTCATCGGGATCGCCGCCGATCTTCAGATAGAATTTTCCATCGGGATAGCAGATCGGCGGCAGCAGATAGATGTCGATCCCGGGCGCATTGAGGATCAGCGACGGCATGGCGACGAAATCCGCTGCCTGCGCCTCGCTCACCTCGAACAGTGTAACCGTTCGCCCATGAACCGACATGTCGACGGATTGTGGCAACAGATTCTCGCCAATGGAAAAACCGCCCGCCGCAAGCAGCACCTTTTTCGCCGTGTACGTCCTGCCCTCCGAAGTCTCGACAGCGGCCACCCCGCCCTCGTCGCGGATCGCCGTGACATAGTCGCGAACGACTGTTGCACCCGCCTTTTCCGCGATAATCGACTGCGCCTTTACCAGCTTGCGCGGGCTGATATGTCCGGCGCCCTTTACCTGGAATACGCCCTCGCAGCCGTCCGGCAGGGCAAAGAACGGAAACGTTGCTTTGAGGCCTGCCTCGTCGAGCAGTTTCGTTTCGACACCAAGCGATGCAGCGGCTTTTGCCGTGTTGGCGATATAGTCACTCTGCGCCGGCGCCACGAAGACGCAACCCGCTTCGGTGTAGAATTCGAGGCCGCTCTCTGCTTCGATCTCCGCGTATCGGGCGATCGAACGATTGGCCAGCAGCGCCCAGTCGCGATCAGGATCGACGGTTCGGGTGATGCGGCCCTCGTCGTAATGGCTGGCGAAAACGCCCTGATGCGCCTTGCGGTTTTCCGGTTCGTCGGGACCGATCACGGCCACGCCGTCCGTCTGTTTCGCCAGATGCTTCGCCGCCGCCGCGCCCATCATCCCACGGCCGACGACGATATATTTGAAATCAGCCGCCATATCTCACCTCGCTTCGAGGTCCAGATAACATGGCGGCCGAGGTGATTCATATTCTTAAATCGAGGTTTGCGCCGCGCTCGACATAAGGACCAGCACTTTGCCGCAATAGGCTTTCGAGACCGGGTTCATCTTCCGTGCGCCGTGGCCGGCGTTGTATTTGAGGATGGTGTTGCAGGTCTGTCCGCCGCCGAGATCGTGGGCTGCCGCCAGATATTTCATGCCGTATTTGATGTTCGTTTCCGGATCGAAGAGGCCCTTCTTCGTTCCCGAGTAACCCATCATGCGCGCGGTGGCCGGCTTGATCTGCATGAGGCCGATTTCGCCTGCGCTACCGCGTGCGTTCGGGTTGAAATTGCTCTCGACCCGGACGACGGCATGGGCAAGCTCGACAGGCACATCGTATTGCTTGGCGTATTTGACAATCAAAACGGAATATTTGTTGGCTGTGAAATCCGGCATTGCATAACCGCTCTGGCGGTCGACGGTCTTGAAAATGACCGTTTGGGTTTTATCGTTCCCATCTTTGTTTTTATTAGCTGCATCGCCAGCAAAAGCGCAGCCGTACCCTGCCAGCAGCAAGCTTGCGCATGCCGCTGCACCAATAATCATATGTCTCATGTAGTCTAGTTACTCCGACCCAAAGAATTACCGGACTGCGCGCCTCGCCGTCTTCCCGTTTCACGTGCCAAGGACTGGCAACGTTCCGCAGCAATTCTTATCGTTTCATTTTGACTCTCGCAGCTACACACAAAAACAGCCGCGAGCGCCGTTCAGCGACCGGGGTTAGACCATCGCAATGAGGAGATAATAGGGAAATCATGTGGCAGTGCAGCATTCAAGGCTGTTTGCGCAAAACCGTTGCGTGCGTGTCACACAGGCGTCATGAATAGCGCGGCAGCGCCGAAAGCAGGCGGTGCAGCGTATCGATCGTCGAAAAGTCGGCGATGCCGTCGACGCGTTCCTGGCGGAAATGGCGCTGGAAGGCCTCCACGTCACCCGCCGTCTTCTCGGAGAATTCACCTGTGATTTCCGTAGCATAGCCGTAGAGCGAGAGCATCGACTGCAGGGCTTCGACCGGTTGGCCGCAATCGCCCCGCTGGAAGAAGCGCCCGCCGGTGATCGGTGCCGGTTCGACCCAGTGTCCTACCCCTGCGTGATGCAGTTCTGCCCACGGAAATTTCTCGCCCGGATCGACCTTGCGAACGGGTGCAACGTCCGAGTGCGCAAGCACCTTTTCCGGTGCGATTGACCAACGTTCGCCGCAATCGCGACACAATTCGATCACCGCCGCAATCTGTTGTTTAGGGAAGTCCGGCAAACCGCCCGGATGCCCGGCATTGGCGATTTCGATGCCGATGGATCGGGAATTTATATCGCCCTGGCCGTGCCAACTGCCCGTGCCGGCATGCCAAGCCCGCCGCGCCTCCGGCACGAGCTGAACGACATCGCCGTTCTCATGGACGAAATAGTGGCAGGAGACCTGGCTTTCCTCGCGACAGAGCCAGTCGAGCGCCCCTTCCGCCGTCGGCATGCCCGTATAATGAAGAATGATCATATCCGGCTTTCGCCCGCCCGCGCGTTCGCCATGGTTCGGCGACGGCTGCACGGAAGCCTTGCGGTAGTCGGCCTCGAAAGAGGTCATGCGGCGCGGCGTTCCTTCTCGATCGTCGCATAGGCGTCATTGAGGGCAGCCATGCGCTCATTGGCGATCGCATGGAACTCCCTGGGGACGCCACGTGAAATCAGCCGGTCGGGATGGTTCTCGCTGACGAGGCCACGGTAACGGCGGCGGATGGTCGGGAAATCGTCGGAAGGGGAAACGCCGAGGACCTTGTAGGGATCCCGGCCGATCGAGACATGGCGCGCCGCGATCTGCTCGAAACGTTCTTCGCTCATCTCGAAGATCTGGCCGATATGATGGAGGAAATTCATCTCCTTCTCATGGACCGCCCCGTCCGCCTTGGCGATGTGGAAGAGGCCGTCGAGCACGTCTTCCAGAACCGCGCAATTGGAGGTGCAGCTGACGCAGAGAGACGAGAGCTTCGCGGCATAGGCCTCGTAACCCGCAACGTCCTGGCGCGCGAGATTGTAGAGGCGGGCAACGTTCTTCGCTTGGTCCTGCGGAAAGAAGAAGATGTCGCGGAAAGCCTGGACTTCCTTCTCGCTGACGACGCCGTCAGCCTTCGCCATTTTGGCGGAAAGCGCGATGATGGCGACGGAGAATGCGACCTTACGACGGGTCTCGGGATCACCCTCGAAAACCGTGCGGATCGCCTCGACCATCGCCGAGAGCGCGTTGCCCGCAACGTTGCCAAGAGCATTCAGCAGTTTTTCCCAGAAGGACATCGAAGTTTCTCGCATCGCAATATGAAAACACCTTGATCAAATAATCATAGCCTTTGCAAGGCGGCGATTGGTCGTAGGATTGAAAACACTTTTCACAATTCGGTAATTGTCCCGGCTTATCAGGCGAGAGACAGCACTCGGATGCGCACTTCCATACGCCTTTCGAACAGCCTGCCATTGCCTGCTCGAGATTTTCCACAGCGCGTCTCGGCGGGCAAATCGGGCTTGAAACGATTAGATGCGTTCTTCCGGCGGAACCGGCCATTTTTCGTAAATTCTTTACTTTACAGGCCTCTTTCCCTGCCGCATCCATGCGTTACGTTAGCTGCATGTAATCGCGCCTCGAAGCGCTCAAGGAGGGAAAATGGCCAAACAGAAAGTAGCAATGCTGACCGCCGGAGGCCTGGCCCCCTGTCTTTCCTCCGCCGTCGGCGGTTTGATCGAACGCTATAGCGACGTCGCGCCGGACGCCGAGCTCATTGCCTACAAGTCCGGCTATCAGGGCGTGCTGCTTGGCGACAGCATCCTGGTCAGCAAGGAAATGCGCGAAAAGGCGCCGCTTCTCCACCGCTTCGGTGGCTCGCCGATCGGCAACAGCCGCGTCAAGCTTACCAATGCCGCCGATTGCGTCAAGCGCGGCCTGGTCAAGGAAGGCGAGAACCCGCTGCGCGTCGCCGCCGAACGCCTTGCCGATGACGGCATCACCATTCTCCACACCATCGGTGGCGACGACACCAACACGACTGCCGCCGATCTCGCAGCCTATCTCGCTGCCAACAATTACGACCTTACCGTCGTCGGCCTGCCGAAGACGGTCGACAACGACGTCGTGCCTATCCGCCAGTCTCTCGGCGCCTGGACGGCGGCCGAAGTCGGTGCGCATTTCTTCGACAATGTCAGCAACGAGCAGAGTGCGGCGCCGCGCACACTCGTCATCCACGAAGTCATGGGCCGTCATTGCGGCTGGCTGACGGCGGCGACCGCCCGGGCCTATCTCAGCCGCACGAAGAACTACGAATATGTCGACGGGATGATGATGAATGCGGGCCTGAAGAGCATCGATGCCGTCTATCTGCCGGAAATGGCTTTTGATCTGCAGGCCGAAGCCGAACGTCTCAAGGAGATCATGGACAAGACCGGCCACGCGACCGTCTTCGTCTCTGAAGGCGCCTGCCTCGATGCCATCGTCGCGGAGCGGGAGGCCGCCGGCGAGACTGTCAAGCGCGATGCCTTCGGTCATGTGAAGATCGACACGATCAACGTCGGCGGCTGGTTCCAGAAGCAGTTCGCCAATCTGCTCGATGCGGAGCGTTCGCTGGTTCAGAAGTCCGGCTATTTCGCCCGCTCCGCGCCTGCAAATGCCGACGACCTCCGTCTCATCCAGAGCATGGTCGACTTGGCCGTCGAAAGCGCGCTCAATAAGATCTCCGGCGTCACCGGCCACGACGAGGGACAGGACGGCAAATTGCGCACGATCGAGTTCCCCCGCATCAAGGGGGGCAAGGCCTTCGATCTTTCGACCAGATGGTTCTCCGAAGTGATGGATACGATCGGGCAAAAATACCAGGAAGCATGATTGACGCAGGGCTAATATGGTGTCTTTGCTTGTTTCCTAGGGATTAGGAGGAGATTCCATGTCGCTCGAAGCCTGGCTCGCTTTTGCCGCCGCATCCGCCATCATGCTCGCCATTCCGGGGCCGACGATTCTCCTCGTCGTCTCCTATGCGCTGGGACATGGGCGAAAGACGGCGCTAGCGACGGTGAGCGGCGTGGCGCTCGGCGATTTCACGGCGATGACGGCTTCCCTCTTCGGCTTGGGCGCGGTACTGGCCGCATCGGCAATGCTCTTCACAGTGCTGAAGTGGGTCGGCGGCGCCTATCTCATCTGGCTCGGCATCAAGCTCTGGCGCGCCCCCCTCATCACCGAGCCGGTTGCCGACAACGACAACCTGCCGGAAAAGAAGTCGCTGAAGATCTTCCTGCACGCCTATATCGTGACGGCGCTTAATCCGAAGAGCATCGTCTTCTTCGTCGCCTTCGTTCCGCAGTTCCTCAATCCCGCGAAGCCTTTTTTCGAGCAGATGGTCATCATGGAACTGACCTTCCTCGTCCTCGCGGCCATCAATGCGTCGAGCTACGCCCTTCTTGCAAATGCCGCGCGCGGACTCATCCGAAAGGCCAGCGTACAGCGCGCCGTCAACCGTACTGGTGGCACGTTGCTCATCGCTGCAGGTGCCGTGACGGCCGGTTATCGCCGTATCGCCGCCTGACGATTTTCGCCGGGTTGCCGCGCAACAGCGAATAGGTTAATGGCAAATCAGGTTTCAGGGTTTCAATAATTTTCTAAACGCTGCCAGGGCGGCGCCATCCACGAAAGTGACCGAATGGTAGCGAACGGATTTTCCGGCCTGAAACGCGGCCTTGTCGCGACGACAATGCTCTGCGCTATCGCCGGATGCTCGACCGTCGAGTACACCTCACAGGCGGAATTGACCGCAGTACAAACCGTCGTTCCAACGCCGAAACCGGGCGAAAATGCCATGATGGCTGCCGTACCGGCCGCCGAAGGCGCCGGCCAGTCCGAAACCGCATTCGCAGCTTCCAATCCGCAAGCAACGCCCGCTCTTTCCGCCACCGCAACGGCAATGCCGGCGACGGCAACGTCCGCCGATCCTGCCATGCAGCAGGCAATGGCCGCCGGCGCAACGCAGATCCCGCTGACGCCGGAAATGACAGCGATCCAGTCGGTCGTGCCAACCCCGCGTCCGGCAACTCCGGCATCGCCATCGACACAGATTGCCTTCGCAGCGACGACCCCGCAAAGCGGCGCCCTGGCCGCTATCGCTTCCGTCGGTCCCACGCAGCGTTCGATGTCGGATTTCACCTTCGACGAATCCGGACCGATGGATCCGCCGGCCGCACCGCCGATGTTCAGCGATAGCGACGTCGACACCGCTCCGACCGCGGAAAAGAGCTTCATCAGCAAGCTAATCAGCAAATATTCGAAACTCTACGAAGTTCCCGAAACGCTGATCCACCGCGTCGTGCGCAGAGAAAGCCGTTACAATTCGAAGGCTTACAACAAGCGCGGCTATTTCGGACTGATGCAGATCAAGTACAACACGGCCAAATCAATGGGCTATGACGGCGCCCCCGCCGGCCTTCTCGATGCAGAGACCAACATCAAATATGCCGCGAAATATCTGCGCGGCGCTTGGCTTGTTTCCGACAACAAGGAAGAAGATGCCGTGAAGCTCTATGCGCGCGGCTATTACTACGACGCCAAGCGCAAGGGCATGGCCGATATCGCCCACGGCAATTACTGAGTCTCAATTGGCGGACAGTACGGCCAGCAGCTCCTTCAGCACGACCTGCGGCTTGTAGCCAAGGCGGCCGGGTGTCAAGCCCATGCGGACGAAGACCAGATTGGCGGACGGCACGATCGCCATGCTTTGCCCGTCGTGCCCTTCCAGCCAGAACGTATCTTCCGGCAGCCCCGATTCGGCGCTCGTATCTCCGCCGGGCGCTGCGAGCCATGCCTGGGCTTGCGTATATTTGCCGCCCGACGATTGCGTTGGCGTGCGCATCGCCCTGACAAACCCATCCGGCAACAGCCGCTCGCCGTTCCAGACCCCATCCTGGAGCAGGAACTGTCCAAAACGCGCCCAGTCGCGTGCCGTCGCGTAGAGGTAGGAACTCCCCACAAAGGTTCCACGCGCATCGGCCTCCAGCACCGCGCTCGACATGCCGAGCGGCCTGAAAAGCGCGTCCCCCGGATAGGCGAAGGCCGTTTTCTGGTCGCCCACCCCGTCCATCCAGATTCGCGATAATAGGACCGCCGTGCCGCTCGAATAGCGGAAACGTTCGCCGGGTTTCGCCTCGAACGGCGCGTTGGCGGGCAGCGCAACCATATCGGGATCGAGATAGAGCATGCGCGTCACATCCGCGACATCGCCGTAATTCTCGTTGAAAGCGAGGCCGCTTTCCATGCCCAGTAGATCGCGGAGTTTGATCCGAGACCGCTCGTCATCCTTCCACTGCGGCAAGAGGCCGGCGGTGTCGAAATCGACCTTCCCGTCGAGCATGGCACGCCCGACAAGCGCAGCATTGACCGTCTTGGTCATCGACCAGCCGAGCAGCGGCGTCTTCGCATCGAACCCTTCCCCGTAGCGCTCCGCGACGATCCGGCCGTTGTGGACGACGACCATCGCCCGCATTTGCGGACCGGCCAGCACGTCATCTGCCAGCAGTGACGCAAGCTCTCCGTCGTTGGCGGCGGTGACACTTTCGCCTTCCGGCCATAGTTCCGCTTTTTCCTGAACAGACGGCAGCGGATCGGAAGGTGCGGCATTGGCGGCCACCTCGAAATCGCCATCCGGCACGCTCGTGCACCCAAGTGCCCCGCGATAGAGCGCATATCCGGGTGCGAAGAGCCCCAGGATGCGTGCCGTCACATGCCCTCGTTCCCGGTCAACCGAAACGCGCACCAACCGCAGCAGCGGATTTCCCGGCGCCTGCACATCGTTATGGAGCACCGCCTGCGGATCGCGGCCTGCCAGAAAGACGTTCGAGCAGACGATCTTCGCCGCATATCCGTCGCCCACGCGCAGCAGCTCCGGCGGACTGACGGAAAGCCAGGCCCCGCCTCCGATGACGATGACGGCGGAAGCCGTGGCAAGTGCCTTCAGGATACGCAGAACAGATCGCATGTCATTCCCTCCACGAACGGAGAGAAGCAGGAAATCTCTTCACAAAAAAGAGCACAATGGCGCGAGTGCCGTTTCGTCTCGGGCAATTCCTGTGGAAAGCGATGCCCACAGTCTGCGTCATCAAACTGTAGCAGGGACGCGCTACACGCCCTGAACGCTAAAAGGGTGACAGACTCACATGACGGAATTTGCACCGGATACCGGCTTCCGCAAGAACCGGAAACTCAAGGACGCTCTTCTCCGCCACAAGGCATTTTCCAAGGACGGGTTTTCGGAACGGCTTTTCGGCCTGCTCTTTTCCGGCCTTGTCTATCCGCAGATTTGGGAAGACCCGGATCTCGATATGCAGGCGATGGAACTGCAGGCGCATCACCGCATCGTCACGATCGGATCTGGCGGCTGCAACATGCTAGCCTATCTCTCCAAGGCGCCAGCCTCCATCGACGTGGTCGATCTCAACCCCCATCATATCGCGCTGAACCGCCTGAAGCTTGCCGCCTTCAAGCATCTTCCCCGCCACACCGACCTCGTGCGCTTCCTCGCCATGCCTAACGAGCGCTCGAACAGCCAGGCCTTCGACCACTTCCTGTCGCCCAAGCTCGATGAAGCATCCCGCACCTATTGGAACGGCCGCAAGTTCGGCCGCCGCCGCGTCACCGTCTTCGACCGCAATATCTATGAGACCGGCCTGCTTGGCCGCTTTATCGGCGCGGCCCATCTGCTCGCTCGCCTGCACGGGGTTGATCTCAAGCAGATGACGAAGACCCGCTCGATCCGCGAGCAGCGCCAGTTCTTCGAGGAGCAGGTTGCGCCACTCTTCGAAAAGCCGGTGGTGCGCTGGATTACCGGGCGCAAGAGCTCGCTCTTCGGTCTCGGCATTCCGCCGCAGCAATATGACGAGCTTGCCAGCCTGGCCGCCGATCAGTCGATCGCACCGGTGCTGAAGCATCGCCTCGAAAAGCTCGCCTGCCATTTTCCGATGCGCGAAAACTATTTCGCCTGGCAAGCCTTCGCCCGCCGCTATGCCTCGGATGACGAAGGCCCGCTGCCGACCTATCTGAAGCCGGAGCACTACGAGGTGATCCGCGCCAATGTCGATCGTGTCAACGTCCATCATGCAAGCTTCACCGAGCTTCTCGCCAAGGAACCGGCCGCCTCCCGCGACCGCTATATTCTGCTCGACGCGCAGGACTGGATGACCGATCAACAGCTGAACGATCTCTGGGCGGAAATTACCCGCACCGCCCGCCCCGGCGCCCGCGTCATCTTCCGCACGGCGGCCGAAAAGAGCGTCATCGAGGGCCGTCTTTCACATGCGGTCCGCGATCAGTGGGAATATTCCGAAGAGAAGTCCCGTGATATGACTGCGCTCGACCGTTCGGCCATCTATGGCGGCTTCCACATCTACGGGAAGAAAGCGTGACCGAAATCCGCACCGTCGTGGACGAGAAAGCCGAAAAGCATGCCGATCTCATGGACGGCATGTACCGCTATCAGCGACACATCTACGATCTGACGCGCAAGTACTACCTGCTCGGCCGCGACCGCACGATCCGCAATCTGGACGTTCCAGAAGGCGGCACGCTGCTCGAAGTCGGCTGCGGCACGGGCCGAAATCTGGCGCTCGCGCATCGGCTGTTTCCCGGCGCCAAACTCTATGGCCTCGACATTTCGCAGGAAATGCTGATTTCGGCGCGCAAGACATTCGCTACAAAGGCCGCTGTTGCCGATTTTCGCGTTGCCGACGCGACTGCCTTCACGCCACGGGAGTTCGGCGTCGGCGGCTTCGACCGCATCCTCATCTCCTATGCGCTCTCGATGATTCCCGATTGGGAACGCGCCGTCGATGCGGCGATCGCCGCATTGAACCCCGGTGGGCAGCTGCACATCGTCGATTTCGGCCAGCAGGAGGGGTTGCCGGCCTGGTTCAGGGCGATGCTGAAGTCATGGCTTGCAAAATTTCACGTCACGCCGCGCGCCGATCTGCGCGATGTTCTGGAAGCGCAAGTCCATGAAAACAACGCAAGATTGTCGTTCGAGACGATCGGCGGCGGCTATGCCTGGCGGGCGGCAATCATCGCGCGGCCTTCATAATTCACTTGAAACTAACCGATTTTTTACGTTGATATGTTGAAAGAGGGGGATTCCTCTACTGAAACTCGTCTTTCGAAGGTCAAGCTGTGGGGCAAGTCGATCATTCGGTCCACGACGGGACATTTATGCGCCGGATTTTGTTTTGTGTATTGCCGTTGGCCATCATGTTGGCCGGCTGTACCTCGTCGGGATATGATTATCTCGAGACTGCGTCCGTAAAGCCGAAGACCCGCTTCAAGGATACCGACCCGCAGGATTTCGGGGCGAAGCATCCGCATCGGAGCGAGGTTCACGGCATCGACATCTCCAAATGGCAGGGCGATATCGACTGGCAGGCGGTGAAGACTTCCGGCGTTGCCTTTGCCTTCATCAAGGCGACCGAGGGGAAGGACAGGTTCGACCAGCGCTTCAATGAATATTGGCAGCGTGCCCGCGCCGTCGGCATCGCCCATGCGCCCTATCATTTCTATTATTTCTGCTCGTCCGCCGACGAGCAGGCCGACTGGTTCATCCGGAACGTCCCGCGGGAATCGATGCGCCTGCCGCCGGTTCTGGACGTCGAGTGGAACGGCGCATCACCGACCTGCCGTCACCGGCCCGATCCCGCCACGGTACGGGCCCAGATGCAGCGCTTCATGGATCGCCTGGAAGCCTATTACGGCAAGCGCCCGATCATCTATACGTCGGTCGACTTCCATCGCGAAAACCTGCAGGGCTATTTCCAGGACTACCACTTCTGGGTCCGCTCGGTCGCCAAGCACCCCGAGGTCACCTATGCTGACAGGCGCTGGGCCTTCTGGCAGTACACGTCGACCGGCGTGATCCCGGGCATCAAGGGCCCGACCGACATCAACGCCTTCGCGGGATCCTCAAAGAACTGGGCCAACTGGGTGGCTTCCGTTTCCAAGGACAGAAATTCTTAGTAACGTCCGTCGATCTTTCTTGCTTCCGTCACATTCATCTGTGAAAGCAGCGGACATATTTCGGATATAAGGACGATCTCATGCACCGCTCGCTCGCAAGCCGCTCTGCACTTGCTCTTTTGTTTGCAGTCACCGCGGTAACCACGGCATTGGCTCAGCAGCAGGCAATGGCTCCAGCGGCCTCCCCTCCACCCGCCGCAACGCCTCAGGCTGCTCCCGCGGCCTGCGGCGGCGATCTTGCCGAATTCCTGGCCGGCGTGAAGGCTGATGCGATCGCTGCAGGCGCTTCGGCCGAAGCCGCCGACAAGGCGCTCGCCGGCGCGCAGATCGATCCGAAGGTTCTCAGCCGCGACCGTGCGCAGGGCGTCTTCAAGCAGACCTTCCTCGAATTCTCGCAGCGTACCGTCAGCCAGGGCCGCCTGGATATCGGCCGCCAGAAGCTGAAGCAGTTTTCCGACGTCTTCACCAGGGCCGAGCGTGATTATGGTGTCGCACCGGGCGTCATTACCGCCTTCTGGGCGATGGAGACGGACTTCGGCGCCGTTCAGGGCGACTTCAACACGCGCAACGCGCTTGTCACGCTGGCGCATGACTGCCGCCGTCCCGAACTCTTCCGCCCGCAGTTGATCGCGCTCATCGAAATGGTCCAGCACGGCGACCTCGACCCGGCGGCCAACACCGGCGCATGGGCAGGCGAAATCGGCCAGGTGCAGATGCTGCCGCGCGATATCGTCGCCTACGGCATGGACGGCGACGGCGACGGCCATGTACGGCTGAAGGAGAGCGGCCCTGACGCCATCCTCACGGCTGCGAAGTTCATCCAGCATCTCGGCTTCGAACGCGGTCAGCCCTGGCTGCAGGAGGTCACCCTGCCCGACAACCTTCCCTGGGAAAAATCGGGGCTTGGCGGCACCATGACGGCGGGCGAATGGTTCGCGCTCGGTGTCCAGCCGCGCGACGGCAACACCAGCTTCGGCAATCTGGAGGGCGACCTCGTTCTCCCGCAGGGCCGTCACGGGCCGGCCTTCATCGCCTACCCGAACTTCAAGATCTATCTCGAGTGGAACAAGTCGTTCATCTACACGACCTCGGCCGCCTATTTCGCCACCCGCTTTACCGGCGCCCAGCCCTACCTCAAGGGGACGCCGGAACAGGGCCTCGTGAACGACCAGATGAAGCAGCTGCAGACCAAGCTGCAGTCCAAGGGCCACGATGTCGGCAAGATCGATGGTATCCTGGGCTCCGGCACCCGCGTTGCGATCCAGAAGGAGCAGCAACGCCTCGGAATGCCGGCCGACGGCTGGGCGACGCCCGGCCTATTGAGCGCGCTCTAATCCGCTATTTCGCGAAGACCGCCAATTTCGATCGCGCCCCGGAAATTGCCGGAGCGCGCTTTCGTTTTCCCGCATCATATCAGCAGCTTCCGGCCATGCCTTGATGCAGCCGTGAACGTTAACGGGCCAATCGCCCAGTTTAACGTGCCGTTAAAATGTGTGAATAAAATTTCGTTGTGATTTATCGCTTAATTCCAATTGGTTAGCCGACAGGAGCCCGACTCATCCACAGCCCGCCGCTGCGCTGCAGCATAGAATCCGCTTTTCACGCGACACAATTCAGACATATTATGTGCCGGTTAACGCGAGGAGGCAGACATGGGTATCACACGATCCTTGAATGTCCTGTTGGTCAGTGCAGCGTTCGCGTTCGTCTTGTCCATGCTCTTCATTTGAGCGCTCGACGAGCCCTATGACTGGAATACCTAGCTCCTGAAAAGCTAACAGTTCAGCCAATTAAAAAGCGCATGTCACCGCCAGACATGCGCTTTTTTATTCGATGCCGATTGGCAGCTTTCAGGCGGCGGCGCCCGCTGCCCTCTTCGCGCCTTCACGGCGGAGACCGAGATTGGTGAGCACTGCCGAAACCAGCGGCGAACGATTCATCGTGTAGAGATGGAACTCGTCCAGGCCGCGGCGAACGAGATCCTCGATCTGCTGGACGGCGACATCCACGGCAACCTTTGCCCGTTCGTCCACCTTGTCGTCGAGACCGGCAAAGCGTTCGTCGAGAAACGCCGGGATCACCGTGCCGCACGCACTGGCAAAGCGCTTCAGCTGCGTCAGGTTCTGGATCGGCATGATGCCGGGCACGATCGGAATTTTGACGCCTGCAGTCCGCACCTTCTCCAGGTAGCGCTCGAAATTGTCGTTGTCGAAGAAGAACTGCGTCAGCGCGCGGTCCGCGCCGTTGTCGGCCTTGCGCTTCAGCATGTCGATATCGGCCGCCACGTCCCGGCTCTCCGGATGCTTTTCAGGATAGGCGGACACAGAAATCTCGAAGTCGCCGATGCCGCGGAGGCCGGCCACGAGTTCAGCCGCATTGGCATAGCCGCCCGGATGCGGCTGGTAGGGAACCCCTGCCCCGCCGGGCGCATCGCCGCGCAATGCGACGAAATGCTTGACGCCCACATTGCGGAAATGGTCGATCACCTGATGCGTCTCTTCCTTGGTGGCGCCCACGCAGGTGAGATGCGACGCGGTCGCAAGCGGCGTCTCGTTGAGGAACCGCGTGACGGCCGTCAGGGTCGGCGCCTTCGTGGTGCCGCCCGCGCCATAGGTCACCGAAACGAAATCCGGACTCCAGTCCTGCAACTCTGCCACGGTCTTCCAGAGCTGTCCTTCCATCTCCTCCGACTTCGGCGGGAAGAATTCGAAGGAAATGCCGATATTGCGGCGGTCTCCGGTGTTCAAAGCCATATCATACCTCCCCGGCCAGTACTGTTTCGGCGCCTTCGGATGCAACGAGGCGCCTCGGATCGCGCGCAAGCCAGATGGTGACCGTAAGCCCCTTCTCGCCCTGCTGACCCGGATGAAGATCGACGGTCTGCTCCACATCGAGCCCCGTCTTGCGCAGCCAGTCCGTCACCGACTGATGCGAGAAACCGAGGCGGATATGCGCATGCTCGTCGCGAAGATATTCGAGCGCGTGCGGCGCAAGGTCGATGACCATAAGACGTCCGCCCGGGGCAAGCATCCGCGCCGCCTCGGCGATCGCGATTTCCGGCTGATCGAAGAAATGCAGGACCTGATGAATGGTGACGAGATCGAAGTCCTGCCCCTCGAACGGCAGGTTCAAAATATCGGCATGCCGTACCGAAGCCTTGGTGATGCCCGCCCTGTCGAGATTGGCGCGGGCAACGCTCAGCATGTCGCGGCTGGCATCGACCCCGATCGCCCGGCGATAAAGCCCGGAAAGCAGCTCCAGCATGCGCCCGGTCCCCGTGCCGAGATCGAGCAGCGAGTAGATCGGCTGAGTGCCGAGCAGCTTGATGACAGCGGCATCCACCTCCTCGTCGGCGGCGTGCAGACGCCGAAGCTCATCCCATTCGGCGGCGTTGCGGCTGAAATAGGCTTGTGCCCGCTCCGCACGTTGGCGCTTCACAGCAGAAAGACGCTCGCCGTCGCGCAGGATCACAGGGTCGTTCGCGGAGGCATGTGCCAGCAGCACGCGCACCAGCGCTGCCGCCTTGCCGTCCTGCCTCAGCCGGAAATAAGCCCAGGCACCCTCCTGATAGCGATCGATGAGGTCGGCCTCGCCGAGCAGCTTCAGATGCCGCGAAATACGGGGCTGCGATTGGCCGAGAATTTCCGTAAGATCGGTCACGGTCAGGTCACTGGCGGCAAGCAGCGCGAGAAGCCGCAGACGCGTCGGCTCACCGGCCGCCTTCAAGACGTCCACCAGCGCATCCAGTCCAAGCCTCACAGCTTCAGCCATATTCGACCCAATCAACATATAAAGATATCTTTATGTGATTTGAATGCGAGTGGCAAGCATGAATCCGCTCCATTCACGAAATTCGCCGCTCTGAAAGCGACCACACACAATGCAAAAAGCCCCGGCGTTTGCCGAGGCTCTTGATCTGAGGGGCCGTGAGAAGATCAGCGCGTCAGGCGCTTGTAGGTCACCCGCCTTGGATTGACGGAATCCACGCCGAGGCGCCGCATCTTGTCCTGCTCGTAATCTTCGAAGTTCCCCTCGAACCATTCCACATGGCTGTCGCCTTCGAACGCGAGGATGTGCGTTGCCAGGCGGTCGAGGAACATGCGGTCGTGGCTGATGATAACGGCGCAGCCGGCGAAGTTTTCGAGTGCGTCCTCAAGAGCTCCCAGCGTTTCCGTATCGAGGTCGTTGGTCGGTTCGTCGAGCAGGATGACGTTGCCGCCGGCCTTCAGCATCTTGGCGAGGTGGACGCGGTTGCGCTGGCCGCCCGAAAGCGTGCCGACCTTCTGCTGCTGGTCGCCGCCCTTGAAGTTGAAGGCGCCGCAATAGGCGCGCGAATTCACTTCGTACTTGCCAAGCTTGATGATGTCGTTGCCGCCGGAAATTTCCTCCCAGACGGTCTTGCTGCCGTTGAGCGCATCGCGGCTCTGGTCGACATAGCCGAGATCGACGGTATCGCCGATTCGGATTTCGCCGCTGTCCGGCTTTTCCTGGCCGGTGATCATGCGAAACAGCGTCGTCTTGCCGGCACCGTTCGGGCCAATGACACCGACGATGCCGCCCGGCGGCAGCTTGAAGGTGAGATTCTCGATCAGAACCGTATCGCCATATCCCTTGGTAAGGTTCTCGGCCTCGATCACGACCTGGCCGAGACGCTCGCCGACCGGGATGACGATCTGGGCGTCGCCGGGACGGCGGTCGGCGGCTGCCGCAACCAGGTCGTCATAGGCGCGGATACGCGCCTTCGACTTTGCCTGACGCGCCTTCGGGCTGGACGCAATCCATTCCTGCTCGCGTGAAAGCGCCTTCTGGCGGGACGCTTCTTCGCGGCCTTCCTGCTGCATGCGCTTCGCCTTCGCCTGCAGATAAGCCGAGTAGTTGCCCTCGTAGGGAATGCCGCGGCCGCGGTCGAGCTCGAGAATCCAGCCGGTGACGTTGTCGAGGAAGTAGCGGTCGTGGGTGATCATCAGCACAGCGCCCGGATATTCGCGCAGGTGCTTTTCGAGCCAGGCGATTGTCTCGGCATCGAGGTGGTTGGTCGGCTCGTCGAGCAGCAACACGTCCGGCTGCGACAGCAGCAGCTTGCACAGCGCAACGCGGCGGCGCTCACCGCCGGACAGCGTCGTGACGTCCGCATCGGCCGGCGGGCAGCGCAACGCGTCCATCGCCATCTCGACCTGGCTTTCCAAGTCCCAGAGGTTCTGGCTGTCGATAATGTCCTGGAGCTTGGCGCCCTCCTCCGCCGTCTCGTCGGAGTAGTTCATCATCAGTTCGTTGTAGCGGTCGAGGATCGCCGTCTTCGAAGCGACTCCTTCCATGACGTTTTCGAGCGCCGTCTTCGAAGCATCGAGCTGCGGCTCCTGCGCCAGAAAGCCGAGCGTCGCGCCTTCAGCGAGCCAGGCCTCGCCCGTATACTCCTTGTCGAGGCCGGCCATGATGCGCAGGACCGTCGACTTACCGGCGCCGTTCGGGCCGAGGATGCCGATCTTGGCGTCGGGATAGAAGGAAAGGTGGATGTTCTCCAGCACCTTCTTGTTGCCATATGCCTTGCTGAGGCCGGCCATGTGATAGATGAACTGACGTGCCATTATATGCTGCTCCGGGCGGAAACTTGAAAACCGTGGCCGCTATGTAGGCGAAAGCCGGCGCCCGGGCAACGCCGAAACCGGCTTTCTATACGGCAAATCGATTTTGGTTCCGTTCGAAAAGCAACGGAACGGAGGGATTCTCCTGCTCTCGTCAGGCCTTCCGCCCAGTCGCGTGAAATAGCCGCGCCATCGCTCGATATGGGTCACGCAGCGAAGCAGCGCGCTCAAGCGCGATGAGCTTGCCAGCGAGCGCCTCGTCAAAGCCGGGTTCGTCAAGATGATCGGAAAACACGCGGACTCCCCGCCATTGGCATTCCGCAAAGCCACAGGCCTCCATCTGCTGAACAACCGCCGAAGGATCATCGCCGCGCGTCTTGATTCCAAGGTTGCCCATGCTGGCCGCCGCGCCGGTTTCGATCAATTCCCTTGCCGTCGCGTAGTCTCCAAGCAGCGCTTCCCGGAAACCGCTGGAGAGTGCGTTTTTCGTCAGGATGCTAAGCAGCCCGCCGCGGGTTACATGACTTGCCAATTTTCGGATGGCAGCGGCGCTGTCGTCCAAGTACATCAGCACCCCGTGGCAGCAAACCGCATCGAACAGATGCTCCCATGCGAAATCGGTGATGTCGCCCGGCGCAAACTCAAGCCGGTCGCGGACTTGCTTCGGCAGTTCTGCCTTGCGCAGATTTGCCCGGCGTAGCATTTCCGGCGAAGCGTCGATGCCGAGAACTCTAAAGCCTGCTTCGGATAGGCGCGCGGATATCTCGCCATCGCCACACCCCATATCCAGAATTGTTCCGCCGGCAGGCGCAAGGCTGGCCACGACTTCGAACGCCAGCTCGTGACGTATTCTGCCGCGTATCCCATTCGAGTATCTTTGATAGGCGTCCCCGACGCTTCCGAAGTCGTCCAGCCGCATTGTTCTCCCTCCCTGCGCGGAAAGTATGCCGGTGCTCCAGTTTCCGGCCGTGGCGACAAACCTTCAGAAGCCCGCAGCGTCGACAACGCCTTCATCGCAGCCGAAGGAGGTGCGGCCGGCGCTTTGGATGAGTTTCGCAAGCCCCGCACCGGCACCGGCGCCCGAGCCCGCATCCTCCGACAGGCCGATCGTCAGCTCACTGATCACACGGATGCCGCCTGCACGGCGGCAGCTCATCTTCACGCGCTCGCCGGCGCCAGCCCCGAAGCTCTTGTCGAAAGCCGCCTTGATCTGATCGGCCTTGACCGTCATACCGACATTCGCCGCAAAGAGGTCGCGCACCGCCGAGCCGTTCAGGTCACCCATCAGGCGGATCGCCGCGCCGAAATAATCGTCGGCGCTCATCTTCGTGCAGGTGCCGTGCTTCGTCCATTCGTGACGTTCGAGACCCGATTGCGTTCCGGGCATGGCCTTCGCAAGGGCCGACGCGTTCTCGGCCGTCAGCTTGACCTCCGGCAGCTTCTGCCAATCGCCGTCCTTGTCGGCTGCCTGCAAGTCCTTCGGCACACCGCAGTAGTTCTGGCGCAGCGGCCAGAGGCCGTGCAGCGAGAAATTCGTCGCGTCGAAACGCTCCCTCGTCTGGCTGCTGCATTCCGGCTTTTTCTGGTTTGTCTGGCAGAATGCCGGCTGCCAGCTTGCAGCAAGGATGAAGCGAGTCCGCCCTTCCCGTTCCTGCGCAACCGCAAAGCCGGCCAGAATCATCGACAGAACGAACGCCATCAAGCGCAGAAACACCCTGCTCATCGCCACTCCCCGCAGACGGAACAATTCAGGAACACATAAACACGGAGCCCAAAACTCTGCAACCCTGAATCGCAAGAAATTTCGCTGCAAACATGTGCCGGGATGTTGCATTTGGCCCGCGATCTGCTCTGTTGCAGCGGGAGGATAGAAATGTTTTCGCAAACACAATGGCTTAAGACGCCGGAGGCAACGCTCGCCTTTCATCATGAGATAGCCGGCGGCGGCTCGCGTGGCGTGTTGTTGATCTCCCACGGACTTGCCGAACATTCGAAGCGCTACGCACGCTTCGCCAACGCGATAGCTGCACGCGGCTATCATGTCTATGCCCACGACCACCGCGGCCATGGCGAGACGGTGGCTAAGGGCGCACCGATCGGGCAGTTCGCCCCGCGAAATGGTGTGCAGCAGGTCCTCGCCGACACCGTCGCCATGCGGGACTATGCGGCAGAGCTCCACCCGAATCTCCCGGTGATCCTCTTCGGCCACTCCATGGGCGGCCTGATCGCGCTCAACGCTGCCGTGACCTATCCGGAGAAGTTCGACGCCGTTGCCGTGTGGAACTCGAACTTCGCGGTCGGTTTCGCAGGCCGCGCCGCGCAAGCCATCCTGCTTGTCGAAAAAGCCCTGAAGGGTTCCGACGTTCCGAGCGGCATGCTGCCTAAACTCACCTTCAGTGCCTGGGGCAAATCCATCCCCGGCCATCGGACGGAATTCGACTGGCTCTCCCGAGATCCGGCCGAAGTCGACAAATATATAGCCGATCCGCTCTGCGGCTTCGATGCTTCCGTCTCGCTCTGGCTCGATATCTTCGAGCTCACCTTCCGCGCGCCGCAGAAGCGGCATCTCGACAGGCTGCGAAAGGATCTGCCGATCCACGTCGTCGGCGGCGGAAAGGATCCGGCGACCGATGGCGGAAAAGCCGTGGCCTGGCTGTCAAACCGTTTGAAACGGCATGGTTTCTCCCGTATCACGACCGAAATATATCAGGACAAACGGCACGAAACGCTGAACGAGATCGGCGCCGAAGCGGCGATTTCGGCCTTTGCCGATTGGTGCGATGAAGCAACCGCAAGGTCCTGATAAGAGGACCATGGAATGAGCAGTGCCGCGATGATGAAGAATGCCTCCTCCGACGTGACCATGGGTCTGCTGCTCATGTTCCTTTCGGTGCTCGTCTCGCCGGTAATCGACATTTTTTCCAAGCTTGCGATCACGACGATTCCGTCCGCGGAAATCACCGCGGCGCGCTTTGCCGTGCAGGCGCTCTGCATGCTTCCGATCGTTCTCTGGCGGAAAAACCTGGCGGACTTGTCGTGGCGGCAGAGCCTCTTCCACGCGATCCGCGGCGCCATCATCACCATTTCGATGATCTCGTTCGTCACGACACTGAAATACATGGCGGTTGCAGACGCGATCGCGATCTTCTTCGTCGAACCCATCATTCTGACGATCCTGAGCAGTATTTTTCTCGGCGAGACAATCGGCTGGCGCCGCTACGCCGCCTGCGGCGTCGGCTTCTTCGGTGCGATATTGATCATCCAGCCAAGCTTCCAGGAGGTCGGCTACGTGGCGCTGTTGCCGGTCGTCAGCGCAGTCTGCATCGCCATCTCCGCGATGATGAACAGGGCCCTGGCACAACGCGAGGATCCCTGGGCGATGCAATTTCATATGGGCCTGTGGGGCCTTCTCTTCTGCGTCATTTTGCTCTTCATTGGGCATGGGAGCGGCTCGGATGTGTTTGATCCGGTGACGCCGGACATGACAGGTCTCGTCTGGCTCCTCGGCGTCGGCGTAACGGCCGCGATCGCCGGCATTCTCGGCGTCTATGCCTATCGCTCCGCACCCGCCTCGACCTTGGCGCCGCTGCAGTATTTCGAGATTGTCTCGGCGACGATCTTCGCTTGGCTGGTTTTTGGTGATTTTCCCGATGCCATCAAATGGCTCGGCATTCTCATCATCATCGCATCCGGACTTTACATCATCTGGCGCGAGCGCCGCTTTGCATCCAAGCCCGTATCCGATACATCTGAGGCGACGCGGGCGCCGTGATCCGTTCTCGGGAGGAACATGACGGACAGAAGCAGGAAGCCGCCGCTTGACGGCATCAGGGTCATCGAACTCGCCCGCGTTCTCGCAGGTCCCTGGGCCGGTCAGATGCTGGCCGATCTCGGCGCCGACGTCATCAAGGTCGAAAATCCGGATGGTGGCGATGATACGCGGCAATGGGGACCGCCCTTCATCGAGGGTAAGGACGGCGAAAACCTTTCAGCCGCCTATTATCACTCCGCCAATCGCAACAAGCGCTCGGTCACGGCCGACCTGAGGACCGAAGAAGGCCAGTCGCTGGTGCGGCGCCTTGCGGCAACGGCCGATGTCTTGATCGAGAATTTCAAGCTCGGCGGCCTCGTCAAATACGGGCTCGACTACGAGAGCTTGCGCAAGATCAACCCGAAGCTCGTCTATTGCTCGATCACCGGCTTCGGCCAGTCCGGTCCCTATGCCGGCCTCGCGGGCTATGACTATATCGTTCAGGGAATGTCCGGCTTCATGTCGATCACCGGCGAGCCGGATCGACAGCCGATGAAAGCGGGTGTCGCTATCGCCGATATCTTCACCGGCATCTATGCCGCATCGGCAATCGAGGCGGCCCTCATCCATGCCCTGAAGACGGGTGAAGGTCAGCTCGTCGATATGGCGCTGCTCGACGTTCAGTCCGCCGTGCTCGCCAATCAGAACATGAACTACCTGATTTCCGGCCGCGCGCCGACGCGGCTCGGCAATGCCCATCCGAATATCTCTCCCTATGAGGTCGTGCCGAGCGCCGACGGCTACCTGATCCTCGCCGTCGGCAATGACAGCCAGTTCCGTCGCCTCTGCACGGTCCTCAGCCTCGATGGCATCGCCAGCAACGAACGCTTTTCGACCAACAGGGCCCGCGTCGCCAACCGCGATGAGGTGCGCCGCCTGGTATCGACCGAAACGCTGAAATGGCAGAAGGCCGACCTCTTGAAAGCCTGCGAAGAAAACGCAGTGCCGGCCGGCGCGATCAATACCATCGAAGAGATGTTCGCTGATCCGCAGATCGTCGCGCGCGGCCTGCGCATCGATCTGCCGGATGCGGCAGGAACCGTGATCCCCGGCGTGAGGACGCCGGTCGTGCTCTCCGAAACGCCCCTGCGATACGAAAGGCCGAGCCCGCGGCTTGGCGAACATCAGGAAGAGGTTCTGGCCGAGCTCGAGGCATTGGAGCGCGCCGAACGGGAGAGGAAATCGGCATCATGAAGAAGAGCGGCGGCGAGCTGATTGTCGAAGCGCTGAAGGCAAACGGGGTCAAGCGCCTTTCCTGCGTGCCCGGCGAAAGCTTTCTCGCCGTGCTGGACGCGCTTTATGACACCGATATCGAGGTGATCGTCTGCCGTCAGGAAGGCGGCGCCGCGATGATGGCCGATTGCTGGGGCAGGCTCACCGGCGAGCCCGGCATCTGCATGGTCACCCGCGGCCCTGGCGCGACGAATGCTTCGGCGGGCCTGCATATCGCCAGACAGGATTCGATCCCGATGATCCTCTTCATCGGCCAGGTCCAGCGCGATGCCCGCGAGCGCGAGGCCTTCCAGGAAGTGGAGTTCCGGCGCGCCCTGACAGAATATGCCAAATGGGTCGGCGAAATCGACGATGCGGCGCGCACTCCCGAATTCGTCACCCGCGCCTTTGCCGTTGCCACCTCTGGCAGGCCCGGGCCTGTCGTGCTGTCACTGCCCGAGGACATGTTGCGTGATCAAGTGGAAGCGCCGCGCGCGAAGCCTTATGCCCGCGTTCCGGCTCATCCCGGACGCCGTCAGGTCGACGATTTCTACATGCGGCTCCTGAAGGCCGAGCGTCCGATGGTCATTCTCGGCGGCACACGCTGGGATGCGGATGCCGTTGCCGATTTCCGCGTCTTTGCCGAGCGTTTCAAGCTGCCGGTCGGATGCTCCTTCCGCCGCCAGATGCTCTTCGACCACCTGCACGCAGGCTATGCCGGCGATGTCGGCATCGGCATCAATCCGGCACTGGCGGAAGAGATCAAAGAGAGCGACCTGCTGATTTTGCTGGGCGGCCGGATGTCGGAAATGCCGTCGTCAGGCTATACGCTGATCGACGTCCCCTACCCGGCACAATCGCTCGTCCATATCTATCCCGACCCGTCCGAGCTCGGCCGCATCTACCGCCCGGATCTTGCGATCTGCGCATCGCCGCAGGACTTCGTCGCCGCCCTTGGCGATCTCGAAGCGCCTACCGAACCGCGCTGGGCCGAGCGGACGGAACGCATGCACCAAGCCTATCTTGACTGGTCGAAGCCGCCGCGGACAGGCCCCGGAGCCGTGCATATGGGGCCGATCATGGAATGGATCGAGGGCAACACGAAGGCCGACACGATCTTCACCAACGGTGCCGGCAACTATGCCACCTGGCTGCACCGCTTCCATCGCTTCCGGCAGTTCAATACGCAGGCGGCACCCACATCCGGCTCGATGGGTTACGGATTGCCCGCCGCCGTTGCCGCCAAGCGGCTTTTTCCGGAGCGCGAAGTCATCTGCTTTGCCGGTGACGGCTGCTTCCTGATGCACGGGCAGGAGTTCGCCACCGCAGTTCGCTACAATCTTCCGATCATCGCCCTCGTCATCAACAACGGCATCTATGGCACGATCCGCATGCACCAGGAACGTGACTATCCCGGCCGTGTCAGCGGTACGGATCTCACCAATCCGGATTTCGCGGCTCTTGCCCGTGCCTACGGCGGCCATGGCGAAACGGTGGCGAAAACCGAGGACTTCGCGCCCGCCTTCGAGCGCGCCCGCGCCAGCGGCAAGCCGTCGATCATCGAGGTGAAGCTCGATCCGGAGGCAATCACGCCGACGCGCACGCTCTCCGAAATCGCCCAAACAAAAAGCCGGTGAGCGAACCCACCGGCTTTCGAAATTGGCAATGACGCCGATCTTAGTCGATTGCCGCGGTGACGATGAACTCGACCTTGTACTTCGGCGCTGCGAGCTTGGCTTCGCTGGTCGCGCGGGCTGGCGTGTTCGTCGGATCGACCCAGGCTTCCCAGGCAGCGTTCATTTCCGCAAAGTAGGAAATGTCGGAGAGATAGATCAGCGTCTGCAGGATCTTCGATTTGCTGGAACCTGCAGCAGCAAGCAGGCGATCGACTTCGGCAAGCGCCGACTTGCACTGATCGGTCACGCTCTCGCCTTCGCCGACTTGGCCTGCGAGATAGACGGTGTTGCCGTGGATGACCGCGCCGCTCATGCGGGCGCCGACGTCGATACGCTTGATGCTCATGATGCTCTCCTAAGTTTTATGAAATAAAGGCGCGGTGGGAGGCCGCGCCGGAAGATCAGCCGCGAATATGATGGGTCTTCTGATAGATTGCGGTGGAGCGCGCGCCGGAACGGCAATAGCCGAGCATCGGGCGCGGAAATTCGTCGAGCGCGTCGACCATGCCCTGCACGGCTTCCTCCGTCACGCCCATCGGGCCGACGGGCACATGCGCGATGTCGAGGCCAAGTTCCTTGGCGCGGGCTTCGATCACGGAAAACGGCGTCTGGTCCGGGCCTTCCTGATCCGGGCGATGGCAGACGATCGACTTGAAGCCCATCGCCTTGATCTGATCGAGATCCTCCAGCGTGATCTGGCCGGATACCGAATATTCGTCGTCGATCTGGCGGATGTCCATCGCACGTTCCTCCTGAGAATGAATGGCAGAAGCTCTACGATGCGAGACCGGAAGCGTCAATAACTGTTCGCCTAGAGGAAGGCGACGCGAAGCGCATAGCTGCGGCTCTCGCCCGGCTGCAGCATGTTGAACTCGCCGCCCGCCTGAAGCTCGCTACGCGAGACCCAACGATGCGAGACCGGTTCGATGCCGAAAACGTCCGCCGGCGTCTTCTGGTTCCGCCAGACCTGCAGATGCGGCAGCGTATCCGTGTGGAAACGCACGCACAGCGTCTTGCCGCCCGCTGCTTTCATCGGCCCCAGCCGGACTTCGGCAAAACCATCCTCGGCGGCCAAAGCCTCGACGCAAAAGAGGCCGCCAAGCTCTTCTCCGAAGGTCCACGGAAAACCACCGCCTTCGAGCATAGCCCCTTCCAGCCGCGTACCGGCATCGAGCCATTTGCCGCCGGTATTTATGTGATACATCAGGAAGGTCGGTACCACTTGGCCGCTGGTGTTGACGACGGTGTCGTCCAGCAAAACTTCCCCCGTCGCGCCGTCGATGCGCCAAAGCCGTTCGATCCGCTGCGGCAATCCTTCGACGGTGACGATATCGATGTCGGCGCGGCACTCGGCATTGCCGTTCTCGAATTTGGTCCAGAGAACCTTGGCGGGATGACCGGACACCGAACCATGAAGCGGGTAGACCTTGCCATCCGTCCGCGCCGGGATCGGCTCGCGATGGCGGATGTGGTCCGGACCGCAGGTGAAGAGAAAACCTTCGAGCGAGTGGTCGATACGCGGATCGCCGTCGTCCGGGATGGCGCGCTTCGGCGCGATATCGACGCCGTCGACGATGCATCCGCCGATATCCATCACCGATGTTTCGTCCAGCATCAGGCGCGGTCCCTTGGCGGCGGCAAACTCGATCATTGCATTCCTCCCGATCTTTAGGCTGCCGTAGGGTTAGGACCCGTCCGCACATTCGTCAATCGCGGCAAGCCCGTTGCGCACAACCGGCAATGCATGCCGGAACCCGCTTGCCAAACCAAGCGTTTTGTCCCAGGCAGGAAACGCAATTATTTTCATCTTTTGTTTAGTACGAATTCATAAATTCCACATTAGCGTCAAGATTCGCAGGTGTGTGTCGGCCAAGTCACTGTTCGAGGTGTAAGACGTGAAGCGCTTTCTGAAATCGGGGATGTCCCTTGCCGCGGCCGTGCTGGCCCTTGCGGCCGCCGCACCAGGTGCCGATGCGCAGCAATACGGCCGCCGCCAGCGCGATGTCGTGATGGTGACCCCCGACGGGGCGATAATCGACTACATTCCGCCGGGTGCCGACGTCTATTACTCGCGGGATCGCAACGGCAAGCGCGTCCTGCTCGATGGCTACGGCAACGTCGTCGCGACCGAAATGCGCGGCAGCGGCTATTATCCGCCACCGCCTGTCCGCGAAACCTATAACAACGATCCCTATTATCCAGATAGCGACAGCACACGTTACGTGGAACGCGGCGCCGTGACCGGCTCCATCCCGCGCGATGCGGAAATCCAGCGCGAGCCGCTTTACGACCAGCCCTATCCGGATGCCAACGGAGAAAGCTATCCGCAGAACGAGGACTATGCGTCGATCGAACCGGATCAGCCGTTCCCGGGCGACATGCAGCCGAAGCCGCCCTCAGAACCCGTCATCACGCTCAAGGGAAAATCGAAGCCTGAAATCGTCGCCATTCAGGTCTTCCTTGACCGCGCGGGCGTTTCTCCGGGCGTCATCGATGGCCACATGGGCTCCAACGTCACCAAGGCGATCTATGCCTATGAGCAGATGACCGGCGAAAAGCTTGACCCCAACAATACCGAAGCGATCCTCGAGCAGCTTCGCCTGTCGGGCGGGCTACCCATCACCAGCTACACGATCACGCCGGCGGACGCCGCCGGGCCTTATGTCGCCGCGATTCCGGAAGACTATTCGCAGAAAGCGCTTCTGCCGTCGATGGCCTACACCTCGACGACCGAAATGCTTGCCGAGCGCTTCCACATGGATGAAGCCTTCCTCAAGGAAATGAACCCCGGCGCCGATTTCACCGTTCCCGGCACGATCATCAAGGTCGTCAACCCTGGGCAAGCCAAGACCGGCGCCGTCGCCAGGATTCTCGCGGACAAGGCCAAGAAGCAGGTCTTCGCCTATGATGCTGCCGGCAATCTCGTCGCCGCCTATCCCGCCTCGATCGGCTCCAACGATACCCCTTCGCCCTCCGGCCTTGTCAACGTCGAACGCGTTGCCCTGAACCCCGGCTATACCTACAACCCGAAGATCAATTTCCAGCAGGGCGCAAACGACCGGATCCTGAATATCCCGCCCGGCCCGAACGGTCCTGTCGGAACGGTCTGGATCGCCCTTTCGAGGCCGACCTACGGCATTCACGGCACGCCGGAACCGTCGAAGATCGGCCGCACCCAGAGCCACGGCTGCATCCGCCTGGCAAACTGGGACGCAACGGAGCTCGCCAAGATGGTCAAGCCCGGCGTGACGGTCGAATTCGTCGACTAAGCCCAAAAGTCCAAGGCACGCAGGGACCATCGGCCAGGCGCAAGGAATTTGGTGGGCGTCAGGATTTTCGCGACAGTGCCGCCAGCAAGTCCGCCAACTGATTGGCGTGAACATCGTCCAGCTTCGCGCCTAGATGGCGTTGGAGCGCCGAGGCATAGACGGTCCACATGCGCGCTTGCATGGCGCGCCCCGCCTCCGTCACAGTGACCCACCGGCCGCGGCCGTCCTCGTGGAACATCTCGCGCCGAACAAACCCTTCCTTCTCCATTCGGTCGATAAGGCGTGAAAGATTGTGTTGCGCCAGCAGCGTGCGCTGCTCGATCTCATACGGCCGCAATTTGCCATCCTTGGCACGCGTCAACTCTAACAGCACGTCATACCAGCCGAGCGGCGGAAAGCCCGCCGCCTTCAAGTCCTGCTCGATCGCCATCAAGACGAGCCTTTGAGCACGCATGAGACGCACCCACGCGCGTGTGATGGACGGTGAAGGTTGATCGGCTGTGACGTTTGAGCAATCGGACATAGATGCAATTACATCTATATTGACCCACAAGGCAAGCTCCAATATAGATGCATATGCATCTACATTGACGGAGACCCTCCATGACCCAGAACCGCCTGACAGGCTATGGCGCGGCATTGCTGCGGCTCAGCCTCGGCGACGGCTTTTTCGGGCTATGCCCTTCTCGCCCATCCGTTGATTCCGATTAATCAGGAGCTTTCATCATGTCCGACAACAAGCTGACCTTGGTCAGTCATCATCTCTGCCCCTACGTCCAGCGCGCCGCTATTGCGTTGATTGAGAAAGGCGTTCCGTTCGAGCGCCGATATGTCGATTTATCTGCAAAGCCCGATTGGTTCCTCGCCATTTCCCCGCTTGGCAAGGTGCCGTTGCTGGTCGTGCGGCAGGAGGATGAAACAGAGGCGGCGTTGTTCGAAAGCGCCGTCATCTGCGAATATCTTGAAGAAACCCAACCTGGCGTTCCGCTCCATCCAGCCGATCCGCTCACGCGGGCGCGGCACCGCGGGTGGATCGAGTTCGGCTCGTCCATCCTCTCGGACCTGTGGGGGTTCGAGACCGCGAAGGATGCCATAACCTATCAGACAAAGCGCCAGATGCTGATTGAAAAATTCAGGCGTGTCGAGGCTGAGTTAGGCGCGGGACCGTTCTTCGCCGGTCCCGCATTCAGCCTTGTCGATGCGGTGTTCGCGCCGGTCTTCCGCTATTTCGACGTATTCGACGCGATCGCGCCGAGCGGCATATTCGAAGATCTTCCTCGCGTGACGGAATGGCGCAAGACGCTGGCCGGGCGGCAAAGCGTGAAAGAAGCAGTGATGGAGGACTATGCCGATCGCCTCAAGGTCTTTCTCAAGAACCACGACGCATGGCTTCTGAAACTAGCCGGCTGAGAAACTCGCAATCGACCGCCGCCTTTCGAAACCTGATCGAAAATCAGAATGTTGCTTCGATCCCACTTTCAAGCAACATTCACACATTGTGGAAGATCAGCCTGTGGCGGCCTCAAGTCGATCAGCGCGAAGAACGGTCGGCGCTCCTTGGGAAGAGGCGTGCTTTTGTTCCAAACCGTATTGCCGGGGTGAACCGCCCATCTCTCTCCTGAAGGCAGTGCTGAACGCGCTCTCGGATTCATAGCCCAGCGACAAAGCAATGGCCGAGATCGGATCGTTCGAGTTCGCCAGCCTGTCCGCCGCCAACAACATGCGCCAGCGAGTCAGGTAGTCCATAGGCGTCTCTCCGACCGTTGCCTTGAACTTCATGGCAAAGGCCGATCGGGACATGCAGGCGCGCCGAGCAAGCTCCTGCAACGTCCACCGGTAGCCAGGATCGGCATGCATCGCCGTGATCGCCGCGCACATCTGCTTGTCGGCGAGCGCGAAGAACCATCCGACCCGGCCCTTTACCTCCTCCGCCAGATGGAGCCGCAATGCCTGGACAAGCATCATATGCGCAAGGTGCTGGGCGATGAGGAAGCTACCTGGCTGAGGCTCGCGCAATTCCTGCATCATCCGCTCTACCGACCAGCGCAACGCGGCCTGATCGGAATCCCTGCGGATATGCACGATGGGAGGCAGTGTCCGCAGCAGCGCACCAGCGTTTTGACCGCTGACAGCGAACCGGCTGCCGACCAGAAAAAAATCCCCGCCGCCATTCACCGAGACGACACCGCCCGCCCTTGCCGGCGGAAAGATCGTGCCGGCCTCGACAGCTTGCAGGCTCAAGTCGCTTGCGAGGCGAAAGGGCCGGCCGCTCGGCAGCACGAAGCAGTCGCCGCCCTCCAGACGGACCGGATCGGAGACATCTTCCACCGACAGCCAGCATCCGCCGGAGACCACCGCATAACACTTGATGCACTCGTGCTGGTCGGCGAACTGGATCGACCAGTCTCCGCCCGCATCGAAGCCGGAGGACACATAGCTGCGCGGTTTCAGCAGCGAGAGGACATCGGAGAGCGGATCCATCGTGAAACCTGGACGATCGCGAAAGTAATATAGACTTTAACGCATAGATCGTACTTCGGCAACCGCCTAAGTTCCCACCATAACGACTGCGATCGCCGTCATGACCTCGACGACTTCGCCTTGTTCGCGGCGCTGGCTAGGCCGCCGACGCCCAGAAAAAGACCTCGCTGGAGCCGTTACAGAACGGTTCGGCCTCACCCTCATTGCTGTCAGCCTTAGGAAGGATTCTGCCGTGAGTACCACCGAAACCGCAAACATCCATCGTCAAACTCCAAGACAGTTCATCCTCTTCACGCTCATCGCGGCAGCTGTCGCGTCTTTCGCGGCCTGGAGCAGCGCGACCCTCGCGCTGGAAGTCTGGGTGATGTTTGCAGGCTTCATCGCCTGGTTCGTTCGCCCGACATCGTTGCGTGAAAGCCTTTCCGCCATGGTCTGCCTTTGGCTGGGAATAGGTCTGGCGGCGGTCGCGGAGGTCGCGACCGGAGCATTGATCCCGACAGCGGGAGGCTTATCCCTGCCATTGGTGGTGTTCTTTGTCGCCATCCTCATCGTCGGCCTGCGAACTACGCGCATCGTCAACAACATGCTGACCTGGTTTCTCGGGATGGTCACCTTCTTCGCGGCGGGCTGGGATCTGTCCGCGGAGACATTCCTGCATCTCGGTGGAGCAACGGCGATTGGCGGCTTCGCGGGCTGGGCCTGCCAGGCGATCAATCGCCGCTGGGTCGAAAGCTGACCTCGACCTTCACTACCCGCGCAATTCCTACAATTTTCGACTGCAACAGGCGGTCGCCATACCGGACCGGAGATAAACATGATCGTCGTTACCGCGCCCACCAGCATGATCGGCAGCCAAGTGCTCGACAACCTTATCACAAGCGAAGAGCGCATTCGCGTGATCGCCCGCGATCCATCACGCCTGCCTTCGCAGGTCCGGGAACGGGTCGAAATCGTACAAGGGTCGCACGGCGATATCGACGTCGTCGTTCGGGCGTTTGCGGGGGCGGATGCTGTATTCTGGCTGCTTCCTCCCGATCCCCAGGCAGAAAGCGTCGAGGCCGCTTATGTGGGCTTCACACAGCCGGCCTGCGAAGCCTTCAAGAGCCGGGGCGTCAAGCGCGCAGTCGGCATTTCTGCGCTGGGCCGCGGGACCCGCGTCGCCGCACGGGCCGGCTACGTCACGGCGTCCCTGGCGATGGACGATCTGATTGCCGGCACGGGGGTGAGCTACCGCGCGCTGACCATGCCCTCGTTCATGGACAACATTCTTCGCCAGGCCGGCGTGATCAGGAACCAGGGCGTATTCTTCTCCCCGATCTCCGCAGACCGTAAGATGCCGAGTTGCGCCACCCGCGACATCGCCGCCGCTGCCGCCGAGCTCCTGCTCGACCCATCCTGGAACGGATGCGGAGAGGTTCCCGTCCTTGGCCCTGAAGACCTGTCCTTCAATGATATGGCGGAAGTCATTTCGGAGGTGCTGGGCAGGCCAGTCCGCTTCCAGCGGATTTCATTCGAAGCCTACAAGGCACGCTTCATCGAGCTCGGCATGTCAGAACCTATGGCGCAAGGCATGACTGACATGGCCCTCGCCAAGGACCAGGGTCTCGACAACGCCGAGCCGCGTACACCCGAAAACACCACCCTGACCAGCTTCCGACAATGGTGCGAAGAAGTGCTGAAACCCACCATCCTCCGTTGACCATCGGGCGGGGGGCCTCGCCCTCGCCTTTCACGGCAAAATCAGGCAGCGCTGCGGATCAGCGGGCCGGTTATGCGGGCGGAAGCTGGAAGCTTCATTGGCAGCTTGCGCATCATCTCTTCGGCAAGACAGATTGCATTCTCGCGAGCCTTGTCGAGATTGGAGACCCGCGCCGGGTCCATATCATACAGCGTGCCGCCGCAATCGAAGATGTCGCGAAACGCGGCCCGCTCGATGATCGCCGTATCGAGAACCGGAACGTTCCGCTCGTTGAGCAGTGTCTTGACGAGTTGCAGCGCCCGAGTGGTCACCATGGAGTTGACGCGGGTAAGCACCACCGAATGGCCGATCTTGATGCCCGCCTTCTCATCCAGATACTGCAGCAGTTCCAGGACCTGCGCCCCGCCGCGCGCATCCATGGCGCAGCCCTGGATTGGGATCAGGACGTGGTCGGAAAGACCGACGGCGGTGGCCAGCAGCGGATTGCGAGCACCCGGCAGGTCGATGATGAAGTAGTCGGTGGACTGTTTGTTTTCGCTGATGTGCTGCGGAAGCGATGCACAGGTCACGAAGTCGATGACCTGAATATTCGGCACATGGCCGGAAATCTCATGCCAGCGGGAAATCCAGTGCTGCGGATCGGCATCGAGGATGGTGATCCGATAGCCTTTGCGGGCAAGTTCCGTCGCGAGCAGAAGAACGGCCGTGGTCTTGCCGGCCCCGCCCTTGGTGTTTGCAAATGTGATGACTGCCATATTCGTTCCTCGAAGATGTCGCGAGCCGGATATCGCTCTTTTGCGCACTCTCGGGTTCATCGTGCGGTTAACGTATCCTTTCCGATGATGGTTAACAAAATCCAAACAAACGTGCCGAAATTGCAGTCCGCATTTTTCACATCCCTAAAAGTTGGGATGCCGGAAAATGAAAAAAGCCCGGAAAGCTTGGGCTTTCCGGGCCAGTTTGACGGTCCGCCTTATGTGATCAGAAGCAGTCTTTGAAAAGCGTCTTGGTATTTTCGAGCGTCATCAGGACGGGATTACCGCCCGCGCTCGGATCTTCGATTGCCATCGCCGAGAGCTCATCGATCCTATCCGGTGCGATTCCCATCGCCGAAAGATTCTCCGGAACCCCGAGCTCGCCCCGAAGTTTCAGGACATAGTCGTAGAAGCCGTCGAAGCCGCCGGAAATGCCGAGATAGGCCGCGGCGCGTGCGATCTTCTCTTCGATGGCGGCGCGGTTGAAGCGCAGGACGGCCGGCATCACCACGGCATTCGTCATGCCGTGATGCGTGTTGTAGACAGCGCCGATCGGATGTGACAGCGCATGGATGGCGCCGAGGCCCTTCTGGAAGGCGACAGCACCCATGGCGGCTGCCGCCATCATGTTGGCGCGGGCTTCGAGGTCGGTTCCTTCCTTATAGGCACGCGGCAGGAATTCCTTGACGAGGCGCATGCCTTCCAGCGCGATGCCGGCCGACATCGGGTGGTAGAAGGGCGAGGAATAGGCTTCCAGGCAATGCGCAAAAGCATCCATGCCGGTGCCGGCGGTGATGATCTTCGGCATGCCGACCGTCAGTTCCGGATCGGAGATGACGACGCCCGGCAGGAACTTCGGATGGAAGATGATCTTCTTCACATGCGTGGCGGAATTGGTGATGACGCTCGCGCGGCCGACTTCCGAACCGGTGCCGGCCGTCGTCGGCACGGCAACAATCGGCGCAATGCCTTCGACGCTCGCACGCGTCCACCAGTCGCCGATATCCTCGAAATCCCAGACAGGGCGCGTCTGGCCGGCCATGAAGGCGACGCACTTGCCGAGATCAAGGCCCGAACCGCCGCCGAAGGCGACGACGCCGTCGTGGCCACCGTCCTTGAAGGCCTTCACGCCGGCGTCAAGGTTCTTCTCGTTCGGGTTCGGATCGACGTCGGCGAAGATCGCCCGGCCGAGGCCGGCGTCTTCCAAAATGTCGAGCGCATTCTTGGTGATCGCCATCGAAGCCAGGCCGCGATCGGTGACCAACAGCGGCTTTTTCATACCGAGGCTATTGCAGGCCTCCGCCAGTTCCTTGATGCGGCCCCGCCCCAGCTTGACGGCGGTCGGATAGCTCCAGTTGGCTGTGATGTTGCTGCTGCTCATGCTGTGACTTTCTTCAGGTGATAGGATTTCGGACGCGTCAGGTTGTGGAAGCCGATGATCGAGAGCGAGCCGCCGCGACCGGTTTCCTTGACGCCGGTCCAGCAAAGCGCCGGATCGAGATAGTCGGCACGGTTCATGAAGACGGTGCCGGTTTCGATTTCGCGGCCGAGCCGCCCTGCCCGCTCCGGATCCTTCGTCCAGAGCGACGCCGTCAGCCCGTACTGGCTGTCGTTCATCAGCGCGATCGCTTCCTCGTCGTTCTTGACCTTCATGATGCCGACGGCCGGACCAAAGGTTTCCTCGCGCATGAAGGCCATCGAGTGATCGACATCGACGAGGATCTGCGGTGCGAGATAGGCGCCGCCGTCATCGGCCGGGAAGAGCTTCGGATCGACCAGCGCCTTGGCGCCTTTCGAGACCGCATCGGCGATCTGCCCGCGCACAACCTTGGCGAAGCGCTTGTTCGCCATCGGCCCAAGCGAAGTCTCCGGATCGAGCGGATTGCCGAGTTTGTAATTGGAAACCCAGGCGACCGATTTTTCGACGAAACTGTCATAGAGCGACTCGTGCACGTAGATACGCTCGATGCCGCAGCAGCATTGGCCGGAATTATAGGTCGCGCCGTCCATCAGCGTATCGACGGCCGCATCGAGATCGGCGTCTTCCATGACGTAGCCCGGATCCTTGCCGCCAAGTTCGAGGCCGAGGCCCGTAAAGGTGCCGGCTGCAGCCCGCTCCATCGAACGCCCGCCTTCGACCGAACCGGTGAAGTTGATGAAATTGAAGCTACCTGCGGCAATCAGCGCAGAGGTCGTTTCGTGATCGAGGAACACATTCTGGAAGACATCTTCTGGAACTCCTGCCTCGACAAACGCCTGAACCAGCCGCTCACCGACGAGCAGCGTCTGCGATGCATGCTTCAGCACAACGGCATTACCGGCCATCAGCGCCGGAGCGATCGTGTTGATCGCCGTCATATAGGGATAGTTCCAGGGGGCAATGACGAAGACGACGCCATGCGCTTCACGCTCGATGCGACGTTCGAAACTCGCGCTGTCCTCGACCACCATGGGCGCCAGCGCATCGGCGGCGATCGAAGCGACATAGTTGGAGCGTTCGTTGAAGCCGCGATACTCACCGCCATACTTGACGGGCCGACCCATCTGCCAGGCAAGCTCCGGCACGACAATATCCGACATTTCGTTGAGCCGCGCGACACCCTTGAGCACGAGCTGGACGCGGTCCTCCAGCGGCCGTTTCGCCCAGGCCTTCTGCGCCTTACGGGCGCGGGCGACAGCTTCCTTTGCCGCCTCCAGCGAGAGCGCCGGGCGCTCCGCGTAAACCGATCCGTCGACCGGCGAAATGCATTGGATCATTGGCATTCTCTTCTAACTCCAGTTCTAACAGGCCAGGGTTTTCATATGGCCGGCGGCGCCATAGGCGAGGATCGCGCTATCGCGGGTCATGATGGTCAGGTCGTGCTCGCGTCCAGTGGCAATCATGATACGGTCGATCGGATCCTTATGCAGAGACTGCGGAGGGAAGGAGGACGCGATGAAGATATCGGCGGCGACCTGCTGCTCCATGACCTTCGCCTCCGAGTCATCCTGCGTTCATCCTTCAAAAGGCGCGATACGGCGCTCTCGTCGGGTCTGAGAGCACGTCCAGATCACCTTAGCTCATCGCCTGCTTGCTAAGCTGCTCGATAAACCAATCAGCATCGATTTCAACCTTCAGCATTGTCGCCCCCACTTATGCGAAAATCTCAACAAATATCGCAATTCATGGCAATTTCGACAACACGAATCGCAACATCACGCCCTTTCAAAGCCTCTCGCCACTTCCCAATCCGTCACGCGACGATCGTACTCCTCCTGCTCCCATTCGGCAGCGCGCGTGTAATGGTCGATGACGTCGTCGCCGAAAGCCTCGCGCAGCATCTTCGATTCCGTCATGGCGACTGCTGCAGCACGAAGCGTGTGTGGAATCTCGCGGATATCGCGCGCGCCATAGGCATCGCCAACGAATGGCGCTTCGAGTTCGAGCCTGTTCTCAATCCCGTCGATGCCAGCCGCAAGCAGTGCTGCGAAAGCGAGATAGGGATTGAGATCCGAACCGCCGACGCGGCATTCGATGCGGATCGCCTTGGTGTCGTCGCCGCATAGGCGATAGCCGGCCGTGCGGTTGTCCTTGCTCCAGATTGCCTTGGTCGGTGCGAAGGTACCGGCCATGAAGCGCTTGTAGGAATTGATATAGGGCGCGAGGAAATAGGTGATCTCGCTCGCGTGGGCGAGAAGGCCCGCCACATAGTTCCGCATCAGCGGCGACATGCCGTATGTACCCGCCTCGTCGAAGAACAACGGCGTCTTGCCGTCGGTGCTCCAGAGCGACTGGTGAATGTGCGAAGAACTGCCAGCGGACGTATAGCTCCATTTGGCGAGGAACGTGATCGCCTTGCCCTTCGACCAGGCAATCTCCTTGCAGCCGTTCTTGATGATGGCGTGGCGGTCGGCCATCGTCAGCGCGTCGGCGTAGCGAACGTTGATTTCCTCCTGCCCCGCCGAAGCCTCGCCCTTGGAATTCTCGACCGGAATGCCTGCGCCCTGCAGGCCGGTGCGGATCGCCCGCATCACCTCCTCTTCCTTGGTCGTCTGGAAGATGTGGTAATCCTCGTTGTAGGCGCTGGCGAGCTTGAGATTGCGGTAGCCGGCGGCATGCGCGGCTTCGTAGGTCTGGTCGAAAAGGAAGAATTCCAGCTCGGAGGCCATGAAGGCCTTCATGCCCATGTCTTCGAGGCGCTTCACCTGCTTCTTCAGGATCGCCCGCGGCGAATGGGCCACTTCTTCGTGCGTGTGATGATCGAGCAGGTCGCAAAGGACGAGCGCCGTGCCTTCGAGCCAGGGAATGCGGCGCAGCGTGGAAAGGTCCGGCTTCATCGTATAGTCGCCGTAACCCTTCTCCCAGCTCGTCGCCTTGTAACCGGAGACGGTTTCCATCTCCATGTCGGTGGCGACGAGATAATTGCAGCTATGGGTTTCCTTCCAGGCGCTTTCGATGAAATATTCCGCCTGGAAGCGTTTGCCCATCAGGCGGCCCTGCATGTCCACCTGGCATGCGAGAACCGTATCGATGCGCCCTTCGGCCACGTCCTGCTTGAGATCGTCGAGAGTGTAGCTGTTGCTCATGATTGTCCGCCTGAACTTTTGAATTGGAAACTCGGGGCAACGAAACGGCATGGCGCGACCGGCTTGGTTGGCCAGATGCCTTTTCGTTGAACCGGTGATGGGGCCGCTGAACGGCGGCCCCGCCACCTGAGGGGGAAGCCTCGGTTTATTAAGCTTCGCCGACCGCCTTTTCAGCAGCGACGATTTCAGCTTGGCGCTTGGCGACTTCCTCGCCGATCGGCGGGCCCTTGAAGCGGCGCTTTTCGAAGCCGTACCAGACGACGCCCGTCAGAATCAGGAAGCCGACGGTGATGTAGAGCGCCCAGTCGTTCGGCGGCTGGATGCCGAGGGCGAAAATCAGCACCATCGCAATGATCGAGAGCACGGCAAAGAGCTTGAACATCCCCTCGCCGAGGTTCCACGGACCCATCTTGTCCCACTTCGACGTGCCCCAGGCGAAGAGGCCGAGCGTGATCGGAATCGCGAAGGAGAAGAAGAGGAAGATGACAGTGCACGAGACGACGATGGTGTAAACCGGCGTTTCGCCGATCGAAACGAGCGACGACCCCCAGACGAAGAGGACGGAGAGAATAGAACCCGTCCAGATCGCGGCAACCGGCGTGCGGTGCTTCGGGCTGACCTTCGACAGCGCCTTGGATGCCGGCAGACCGCCGTCACGCGAGAAAGCGAAGATCATGCGGGAAACCGAGGTCACCGTTGCAAGGCCGCACAGCCACTGGCTGACCAGAATGGCAAGATACAGGATGTCCTTGACGATCGGGTTCACCTGGCTGTCCATCGCCCAAAAGAACACGTTCCAGCCCTGCTTGGCGGCTTCATCCATATTGGGCAGCATCAGGACGAACGAGCAAAGCATGATGTAACCGAAGAGCGCCGACCAGAGCACGGAGGAAATCATGCCGCGCGGCACGGAATGGGCCGCCTTCACGGTTTCTTCCGACGTATGCGCCGACGCATCATAGCCGGTGATCGTGTAGATCGGCAGCAGCAGCCCGAGCAGGAACACCCAGGTGCCGGATGTGGCAGGCCAGACATTGCCCCCGGTTTCGCCCGAATAGTTGGAGAAGGTGAAGAGACGGCCGAACTCGTAGGACGGAGCAGCGATCAGGCAAACCGCGGCAAGCGCGATCGCCGTTGCGAAGATCAGGTAGCCAGAGAAGTCCGTGAGCTTGGCAGTCAGGCCGATGCCCATATGGTTCACAAGCGCCTGCGCACCGGTGATGATGATCAGAAAGACGAGGCGAACGAGGGTCGTGTCCGTCAGCCCGAAATAGCTCGTGCCGAAGGAACCCATAAAGAAATAGTAGGTGCCGACGTTGATGGCGCCAAGCACCGTCACAAGGCCGAGTAGGTTGAACCAGGCGGTCAGCCAGCCGGTGAAGCGATTGCCGAGGATGGAGCCCCAGTGATAGAGACCGCCCGCGGTCGGATAGGCCGAGCTGATCTGCGCCATGGCGACGGCGAAGACGAGCGAAATGAAGCAGCCGAGAGGCCAGCCGATGCCGATCGCAGCGCCGCCCGCGCCGGCAGTCGCCTGCGCCAGCGAATTGATGCCGCCGGAAAGAATGCAGATGATCGAGAAGGAGACGGCGAAGTTCGAGAACGAACTCATTCGCCTTTCCAGCTCCTGGGCATAGCCCATGGAATGCAGGATGTTCATATCCTGCTTTTTATCAAGTTCGGTATAGTCCGACATGACTTCCCCCTGTTCGACGATCAGCAGCGGAATTGCCGCCGATCCAGTGCCAAAGTTGCCCGCGGCTGTTCGCCATACGGGCCGATCGCAGTTAGACTGCTCCCTGGGGTCTTTTCTTTTATAGTCAGGCTTCCAGGCTTTGCTGGAGGAGCCCTTTCAGATAGTCGGCCATGACCCCTTGGCCGGCATCGTCGCTGATAAGGTCATTGCGGACCTCGATCATTACATTGCGGAGCCCGTTCGAAAGCCCGTGCAGGATCAGCGTGTGCGTTACGCCGTCTTGAGGACCGTAGGGCTCGTTGCGTTCGGTTTTGTAGAGCGGCGCCTCGACCGCGCCTGCCAGCATAAGGTCTGCCAGGCGGCTGTCGGCATCGTGCAGGATGCCGAGTTCGACCGCGCGCTCCTTGCCATTATAGACCGGTGTAAAACTGTGAACAGTGACGATCACCGTCTCCTGCCCCCGTCCTTGCCTGTCCTTTATGAGGCCGCGCACCGCATCGTGAAAAGGAAGGTAGAGCGCTTCGGTGCGGGCTCGCCGCTCCTCCGCGCTCAGATTTTGATTGCCGGGAATGGCGTAAATCTCGCTTTTCTCTGGCATCGCGGCGGGCGATTCCGGCGGGCGGTTACAGTCGTAGATCAGCCGTGAGAAGCGCTGGAAGACAAGCGTCGCGTCGAGCGCGGTCGAGATGCCGCGCGCAACCGCCAGAGCGCCCGGATCCCAGGCGATGTGGCTCTTCAACGCTTCCTCGGAGAGGCCGAGATCGCCGAACTGCTCGGGCAGCGTCCACGAAGCGTGTTCACAGATGACCAGCAACGGGCTCTTGCCGTGCGGCCGCTCGATGCCGACGCAGTTTCCATCCGCTTCGCTTAGAATCTTGAACTGAGTGAGCACGTGCCCGCGCCTGCCATTCTCTTAATAAAATCCTACAAGAAAAGAATTCTTCAGTATTCCGGCAGTGTCAAGCGCGCGCTGAAAATTTCTTTTCACGATAGTAGTTGACATGGATTGTGACAGCGTTGTTAACTTTGGGTGGGAAAGTGGCACAAGACCAATCCCGGGGAGCAAGATCGAGTGAACGCTGCGTCGAAGACGGTTTCGGACGTCATCCATTCGCATTTCGAAGCGCTGACACGCGCCGAGAAGCAATTGGCCGAGAGTCTGCTGGATAACTATCCCGTTTCAGGGCTGGGCAGCATCACCACGATAGCCGAAAACGCCGGCGTCTCGACGCCGACCGTTGTTCGCATGGTCCAAAAGCTCGGTTTCAAGGGCTACCCGGATTTCCAGGCGCATCTGCATCAGGAAGTCGAAGCGACGATCTCCAACCCGATCGCCAAGCACGACCGGTGGGCCTCCAATGCGCCGGGCACCCACATCCTCAACCGTTTTGCCGATGCCATCATCGGAAACCTGCGGCAGACGCTGAGCGGTCTCGACACGGCAACCTTCAACAGCGCGGCTGCTCTGCTTTCGGATCGCAAACGCGGCCTCTATTTCGTCGGCGGCCGCATCACCGGCGCGCTTGCCGAATATTTCTTCACCCATATGCAGGTCATCCGGCCGAATACCGCTCTTCTGTCGTCCAACTCGTCGAGCTGGCCGCAATATGTTCTGAACATGAATGCCGGCGATCTGCTGATCATCTTCGATATCCGCCGCTACGAGCAGGAGATGGTGAGCCTTGCCCAGGCCGCCCGCACGCGCGGCGCCGAGATCATCGTCTTTACGGACCAATGGGGATCGCCGGCGGCAAAGCTCGCAAGACACGCCTTCCGCGTCCAGATCGAGGCGCCGTCGGCCTGGGATTCCTCGGTCGTCACGCTCTTCATCATCGAAGCGCTCATCGAAGCAGTCCAGAATTCGACTTGGGACGAGACGAAGGAGCGCATGAAAACACTGGAGGGCCTGTTCGAGCAGACCAAGCTCTTTCGAAAACCTGGCTAGGAGGAGAGAGCAGGAACCAACAAAGACAAAGAGGCTGCATGAAAGAAATAGAACAGCGTGTCGCAAACGAAACAGAGTTCGAGAAATGCTGAAAATCGTAAGAAGAACGAACGTCACGCAACCGTCATACAAGCTTCATGCAACGCCAGTAACAGCATCGCCGGACCACTAAAAACCGAAGGAGAACAACAGTGATCTCTAACATTTCTCGACTACTCTCGCTTTCTACTGCCATCGTCGTCGCTTCGACTGCGATCGCGGCAGCAGAACCGAGCGCCGAACTCATCGCTGCCGCCAAGAAGGAAGGCACACTGACGACCATCGCCCTCCCGCACAACTGGTGCGGCTACGGCGACGTCATTGCCGGCTTCAAGGCCAAGTACGGCATCGACGTCAACGAACTGAACCCGGACGCAGGTTCGGGCGACGAAATCGAAGCCATCAAGGCCAACAAGGGCAACACCGGCCCGCAGGCTCCGGACGTCATCGACGTCGGTCTCTCCTTCGGCCCGTCGGCCAAGGCTGAAGGTCTCATCCAGCCCTACAAGGTCTCCACCTGGGATTCCATTCCGGACTCCGCCAAGGACGCCGACGGCTTCTGGTACGGCGACTACTACGGCGTTCTCTCGTTCGTCGTGAACACAGACATCGTCAAGAACGTCCCGAAGGATTGGGCTGACCTGAAAAAGCCTGAATACGCCAACACGGTTTCGCTCGCCGGCGATCCGCGGGCGTCGAACCAGGCTGTTCAGGCCGTCTACGCCGCTGGCCTCGCCGCCGGCGAAAAGGATGCCACGAAGGCTGGTGAAGCAGGTCTTGCCTACTTCGCAGAGCTCAACAAGGCCGGCAACCTCGTTCCGGTCATCGGCAAGTCCGCGTCGCTCGCTCAGGGTTCCACCCCGGTCGTCGTCGCCTGGGACTATAACGGCCTTGCATGGCGCGACAGCCTCAATGGCAACCCGCCGGTTGAAGTCGTCGTTCCGGCGTCGGGCGTCGTTGCCGGTGTCTACGTCCAGGCGATCTCCGCCTTCGCTCCGCACCCGAATGCTGCCAAGCTCTGGATGGAATACCTCTATTCCGACGAAGGTCAGCTCGGCTGGCTGAAGGGCTATTGCCACCCGATCCGCTTCAACGATCTGGCTGCAAAGGGTAAGGTTCCGAAGGAACTGCTCGACAAGCTGCCGCCGGCTGAAAGCTATGCCAAGGCTGCCTTCCCGACGCTCGACGAGCAGGCCGCAGGCAAGACCGCCATCACCACCAAGTGGGACAGCGTCGTCGGCGCCAACGTTCAGTAAGGCATGACATCCTGCCTCCCCGCCGTTATGAGCGGGGAGGCATTTTCTTTCACTCCGACGCCCCCGGATGAGCTTCGCATGAGCACCGTTTCAACGCCTATGGCGAGCACCGCCCCGCTGATCAACAAGGATCGCGTGATAGACTGGCTGGGTATCGCGCCCTTCGTCATCTTCGCTCTGCTGTTTCTGATCATCCCCACGCTTTATCTCGTCGTCGGCGCCTTCCTCACGCCGGAAGGCGAATTCACCTTCAAGAATATCGGCGATCTCTTCACGCCGTCGATCATGAGCGCCTACTGGATCAGCATCCGGGTATCCGTGGCTTCCGCTCTCGGCGGCGCGCTGATCGGCTTTTTCCTGGCTTGGGCAGTCGTTCTCGGCGGCCTGCCCTCCTCGGTCCGCTCGACGCTTCTGACCTTCTCCGGCGTGGCCTCGAACTTTGCCGGCGTGCCGCTTGCCTTCTCGTTCCTGGCGACGCTCGGCCGCACCGGCCTCGTCACCATCTTCCTGCGCGACTGGTTCGGCTTCAATCTCTACGGCACCGGCTTCAACCTTTTGTCCTTCTTCGGTCTCACCATCACCTACATGTATTTCCAGATCCCGCTGATGGTGCTGATCCTCACGCCGGCGCTCGACGGCATGAAGAAGGAATGGCGCGAGGCCGCTGAAATTCTCGGCGCCACGAACCGCCAGTATTGGACGATGGTTGCCCTGCCGATCCTCTGGCCGAGCCTGCTCGGCACCACGCTGCTGCTTTTCGCAAACGCCTTCGGCGCCATTGCCACAGCCTATGCGCTGACCGGCAGCTCGCTGAACATCGTTCCGATCCTGCTTTACGCGCAAATCCGCGGCGATGTCCTTCACAATCCAAACCTTGGCTATGCGATCGCGCTCGGCATGATCGTCATCACCGGCGTCTCTAACGTCCTTTACCTGATGCTGCGCATGCGCGCTGAACGGTGGCAGAAATGAAAGCTCAACGTCTCGGCGCCTGGATCGCCATCTTTCTGGGTGCATCCTATTTCATCATTCCGCTGATCGGCACGATCGAGTTTTCGCTGCGAATGCGCCGCGGCGAATACAGCCTCGACGCCTATCAGTCGGTCTTTTCCGACATCCAGTTCCGCGAAACCTTCGGCTACTCCATGCTGATGGCTCTTTTGACGATCGTCTTCGGCATGTTGCTCGTCGTGCCGACGGCCTATTGGGTTCGCCTGCGCCTGCCGCAGATGCGCCCGATCGTCGAATTCGTGACGCTGCTGCCGCTGGTCATTCCGGCGATCGTCATCGTCTTCGGCTATCTGCGCATGTACAATTCATCATCGGTTCTGCCGTTGACGGGTTATACGACCGGCACGAACATCCTGCTCGTCTGCTCCTATATCACGCTGTCGCTGCCCTATATGTACCGTGCCGTCGACACCGCCATGCGCGCCATCGACGTGCGCACGCTGACGGAGGCCGCCGAAAGCCTCGGCGCAAGCTGGCCGACCATCATGTTCCGGTGCATCTTCCCGAATGTGATGAGCGGCGTGCTGTCCGGCGCCTTCATCACGCTCGCGATCGTCATGGGCGAATTCACGATGGCGGCACTCCTCAACCGGCCGGCCTTCGGGCCGTACCTACAGCTCGTCGGCGCCAACAAAGCTTACGAGCCGTCGGCGCTCGCCGTCATCGCCTTCTCGATCACATGGCTCTGCATGGGTCTGCTGAACCTCATCTCCCGCTTCCAAAAATCCGCCCCCGCAAGGTAACTGGCCATGTCATTCCTCACGCTGACCAATCTTCAGAAGTCCTTCGGCCAGGTTCAGGTCGTCCATAATTTCAACATGAGCATCGAGAAGGGCGAATTCGTCTCCTTCCTCGGGCCATCGGGCTGCGGCAAGACCACGGTACTGCGCATGATCGCCGGCTTCGAAACGCCGACCGGCGGCAGCCTCTTCATCAACGGCAAGGATCAGCGCCCGCTGAAGCCGAACCAGCGCAACATCGGCATGGTCTTCCAGGCCTACGCGCTGTTCCCAAACATGAACGTGCACGACAACGTCGCCTTCGGCCTCAAGGTCGCGGGCATGCCGAAGGCCGATATCGATGCGCGCGTGAAAGAGATGCTGAGCCTCATCCGCCTCGATCATCTCGCAGATCGCTTCCCCTACCAGATGTCCGGCGGCCAGCAGCAGCGCGTGGCGCTTGCCCGTGCGCTCGCGGTCAAGCCGCAGGTTCTGCTGCTCGACGAGCCGCTCTCCGCGCTCGACGCGAAGATCCGCGTCTCGCTGCGCGAAGAAATCCGCCTCATCCAGCAGAAGCTCGGCATCACCACCATCTTCGTGACGCACGATCAGGAAGAGGCGCTGTCGATCTCCGACCGTATCGTCGTCATGAACGGCGGCAAGGCGGGATCAGATCGGCACACCCTTCGAGGTCTACAATACGCCCGCGACCCGTTTCGTCGCCTCCTTCGTCGGCACGCTGAACATGATCGAGGCGCAGGTCATCGATCCGGCGGCGAACCGCATCCAGATCGGCGACCAGGGCGTGACGCTCAAGCAGTCGCTCGCAGCCTATAAGGCGGGCGATACCGTCTCGCTGGCGCTCCGTCCGGAAGCGGGCTCGCTTTCCGACAGCGTCAAGAGCGATACGGCGCTGACCGGCCAGGTCATCTCCGCCCACTTCCTCGGCTCCGTCATCCGCACCCGCATGAACGTCGGCGGCAACGTCATTTCCTTCGACATGTTCAACAGCCCGGGTATCACCCCGCCGCAGGCCGGCGAAACCGTCACGCTCCGCTTCATGGCCGCCGACCTGCTCGTCGTCCGCGATTGATCGTGCGAGCCGAAGGTCTGCTCGGCAAAGGCTTGATTGGCTGTTTCGATGTGTCCGTCTAATGCTATGTTGAAGGCATGCCCCGCGGCGCTGCGATAGCCAGAGCAGAGGCGCCTTTCGGGAGGATTTGGCACGTCGAGTAGAGATGCCGACCGAGAGCCAGAATCCCGACCGCGCGCCGGATCTGGGTGAACCCAGCGTCACCGGGAGATCAGAGATTGCTTAGACCACTGAGCGCTAACTGATATTCCCTTCCGGTGCGTCGCGCCTCCTTCATTTCCAAACATCTTCAACAATCGTGATGCCGCCATCAGTAAAAAGCGCTTGAACTGACGGGCGCCATGCCGCATGGACCGAACGATCCCCGTCCATCAAAAGGCGCAGCCTCATGTCTCCCACCACGACGCCCGCCGCGGCCCCTCGCCGTCTCACCTCCCAGGATTTCCGCACGCTCGGCCTTTCGGCTCTCGGCGGCGCGCTGGAATTCTACGACTTCATCATCTTCGTGTTCTTTGCCACCGTCATCGGCCACCTGTTTTTTCCGCCGGACATGCCGGATTGGCTGGTAACGATCCAGACCTTCGGCATCTTCGCCGCCGGCTATCTCGTCCGTCCGCTTGGCGGTATCGTGCTTGCGCATTTCGGCGACCGCTTCGGCCGGAAGCGCGTCTTCGCCTTCTCGATCCTGCTCATGGCGCTTTCGACCCTCGGCATGGCGGCCATGCCGACCTATGCCTCGATCGGGGTCGCCGCTCCCGTCCTGCTGATCCTGATGCGCATGTTGCAGGGTGCCGCAATCGGCGGTGAAGTACCGGGCGCCTGGACCTTCGTCGCCGAACACGTCCCCTTCCGCCGCGTCGGCTTTGCCTGCGGCTTGCTCTGCTCTGGCCTGACGCTCGGCATCCTGCTAGGTTCCTTCATCGCGACGATCATCAATTCGATCTTCACGCCGGAGGATGTCGCTGCCTATGCCTGGCGCATCCCCTTCTTCATCGGCGGCGTCTTCGGCCTCGTCGCCGTCTATCTCCGCCGCTGGCTGCAGGAAACGCCGATCTTCGCCGAAATGAAGCGGAGCCGTTCGCTGGTACCGGAACTGCCGCTGAAAGCGGTTCTCCGCGATCATCCGCGCGGCGTGGTCATCTCGATGCTGCTGACATGGATCCTGTCGGCAGGCATCGTCGTCACGACGCTGATGACCGCGACCTTCCTGCAGAAGCTTTACGGCTATACCGCCCAGCAATCGCTTGCCGCGACAAGCTTCGGCACGCTGTTTTTGATCTTCGGCACGGCAGCCGCCGGCGCGATCATCGACCGGATCGGCTCCGGCAGGTTCTTCACCGTCGCAAGCATCTTCTTCGGCGTCGCGACCTTCGCATTCTACACCTATGCCGCCGTCTCGCTGACCATACTCCTCGTGCTTTACGCGATCATGGGCCTTGCCGTCGGCATGGTTGGCGCCGTGCCCTACGTGATGGTCCGGGCCTTCCCGGCCCGCGTCCGCTTCACGGGCCTCTCATTTTCATACAACGTCTCCTACGCGATTTTCGGCGGTCTTACGCCGCTCGCAGTCGCTTCGCTTCTGCCGATCAACCCGATGGCGCATGCCTATTACCTGCTCTTCATCGCAGCGCTCGCCTTTGTTCTCGGGCTTTACCTGATGGCCAAGGGCGACAGCGTCGAAGCCGAAGTCGGCATCGAGGAACTCACCGAGCGGCTTGCGGCAAGCTCGTAAGCCACATCCCCAACGGCCGGACAGCAGTTTGCCCGGCAAATCATCATTCGAGGATATTTCAATGATTACCTGCCATTTGCGCTACGTCCTCGACCCTTACAAGGTCGCGGAATTCGAGGAATACGCCCGGCTCTGGATTCCGATCGTCAATCGGATGGGCGGCACTCATCACGGCTACTTCCTGCCGTCGGAAGGCGCCAACAACATTGCCGTTGCCCTCTTTTCGTTCCCGAGCCTTGCCGCCTACGAGGATTATCGCACGCGCATGGCGACGGACCCCGAATGCCAGGCGGCCTTCGAGCTCGACCGCCACAACCGCAGCATCATCAGCTACGAACGAAGCTTCATGCGGCCCGTCCTCGGATGAGCTGAAGATAACCGTATGAAGAAGCCCTAACGGATCGCCTGCTCGTTCTCATCAAAGCGATGCATATGCGCCTTGTCCGGCGTCGCGTAGACGATCTCGTCGGGCTCGTACTGGTGTTCGCCGAAGAGGCGCGCCGTCAGCAGGCCGCATTGGTCGGACTCCAGATAGACGATCGTATCGGCACCGAGATGTTCGACATGCACGATTTTCGCCTTCCAGGTCCCCTGCTCGCGCGAAAGCGTCAAATGCTCGGGACGAACGCCGATCGTCTTCGCCTCCCCGTCGCCGAGCTTTTCCGCCGGAATCAAGTTCATCATCGGCGAGCCGATGAAGCCTGCGACGAAGACGTTGGCCGGACGGTTGTAGAGTTCCATCGGCGAACCGACCTGCTCGATCGCACCGGCGTTCAGCACGACGATCTTGTCGGCCAGCGTCATCGCCTCGACCTGGTCGTGGGTGACGTAGATCATCGTCGCCTTCAGGCTGCGGTGCAACCGGGCAATCTCGAGGCGTGTCTGGACGCGCAACGCCGCATCGAGGTTCGACAGCGGCTCGTCGAAGAGGAAGAGTTCCGGTTCGCGCACGATGGCGCGGCCGATCGCAACGCGCTGCCGCTGGCCGCCGGAGAGTTCGGCCGGGCGGCGCGCGAGATAGGGCTCCAGCGACAACATTGACGATGCCTTGCCGACGCGCATCTCGATCTGGTCCTTCGGCATTCCCGCCTGCTTCAGGCCAAGACCCATATTGTCCTTTACGGTCAGGTGGGGATAGAGCGCGTAGGATTGGAAGACCATCGCGATGCCGCGTTTGGCAGGCGGCGTCAAGGTTTCGTCCTTGCCGTTGATGAGGACGGCGCCGGACGTCACGTCCTCAAGGCCGGCGATGCTGCGCAACAGGGTCGATTTTCCGCAGCCGGACGGTCCGACGAAGATGACGAATTCGCCGTCCTTGACCTCAAGGTCGATGCCCTTCAGCACTTCATGCGTACCATAAGTCTTGCGGATGGATTTGAGTTGAAGCGATCCCACTAGTCGTTCCCTTACAGTTTGACCGGTTGCCCGGTGCGCACGCTCTCATCGGCGGCGAGGCAGATGCGCAGCGACGCGACGGCATCTGCCATGTGGCGGTTGAGGTCGATATCCTCGCGGATGGCTTTCAGCACGAAGGCCTGCTCACGGTCGCAGAGCTCCTGATGGCCCGGTTCGCCCGCCATCGTCATGTCCTGATCCGGCGTAATGAACTTGCCGTCCGGCCCGGTCTCGGCGCTATGGAGCCGGATAACTGAGGTCTTGGTGTGCGTGTCGATATCATCCGATTTCGCGTTCGGATCCATGACGATGGAAACGGCACCCTTCGGGGACATGACATCCTTCACGAAGAACGCCGTCTCCGAGATCATCGGCCCCCAGCCGGCCTCGTACCAGCCGACGGAGCCGTCTTCGAAGATCACCTGCAGCTGGCCGTAATTGTACATATCCGGCGCGATCTCGTCGGAAAGCCGCAGGCCCATGCCGCGCACTTCGACCGGCTTCGCGTCGGTGATCTGGCACATGACGTCGACATAATGCACGCCGCAATCGACAATCGGCGACGTTGTCTGCATCAGCGATTTGTGCGTCTCCCAGGTCGGGCCGCTGGATTGCTGATTGAGGTTCATGCGGAACACGTAGGGCGGCCCAAGTTTCCGCGCTTCCTCGATCAGCTTTATCCAGGATGGATGATGGCGAAGAATGTAGCCGATCACCAGCTTCCGCCCGGATTTCTTCGCAGCCGCTACGACGCGCTCGGCGTCAGCAACAGTCGTTGCCAGCGGCTTCTCCACGAAGACATCGCAGCCCGCCTCGAACGCGGCGACCGCATAATCGGCATGGCTGTCGGAATAGGTGCAGATGGCGCAGAGATCGGGCTTCAGTTCGGCCAGCGCCGTCTCGAAATCCGGACGGATCGTGTAGCCCTCAAGCTCCTCCGGCAACGTCGGCTTCGATCGGTTGACGAGACCGGCGATCTCGAAGCCCGGATTGTTGTGATAGGCGAGCGCATGGCTGCGGCCCATATTGCCAAGCCCCGCGACGAGAACGCGGACTGGCTTCTGCGAAACGGTCATTTCACTGCTCCAGACGTGATGCCACGGATAAGCTGCCGCGAGAAGATGACGTAAAGCACGAGGATCGGCAGGATCGCCAGCGAAAGTGCTGCCAGAACGGCGTTCCAATTGGTGACGAACTGGCCGATGAAGATCTGCGAGCCGAGCGTGACGGTCTTGGTGGATTCAGCCGGCGCCAGGATCAGCGGGAACCAGAGATCATTCCAGATGGGAATCATCGTGAAGACCGCAACCGTCGCCATCGCCGGGCGCACGAGCGGCAGCACGAGGCGGAAGAAGATCGCATATTCTGAAAGGCCGTCGATGCGCCCAGCGTTCTTCAGGTCATCGGAAACGGTGCGCATAAATTCCGACAGGATGAAGATCGCCAGCGGGATGCCCTGCGCGGTATAGACGAGAACCAGCGCCGTCAGCGTATTGACGAGGCCGGCGGCCACCATGCCCTGGAGGATGGCGACGGTGCCAAGGCGGATCGGGATCATGATTCCGATCGCCATGTAGAGGCCCAAGAGCGTGTTGCCGCGGAACCGGTATTCGGACAAGGCGAACGCCGCCATCGCACCGAACAGCAGCACGAAGAAGATCGAAACGACCGTCACGATGAAGCTGTTCTGGAAATAGGTTGCGAAATCGCCCTGCCCCAGCACCGTCTGATAGCCGACAAGGCTGAAGGTCGAGGGCGTCGGCACCTGCAGCGGCGAGCGGAAGATCGCGTTGCGGTCCTTAAACGAGTTGATGATCGTCAGAAACACCGGAAAGATGGCGACGAGCGTATAGCCGATCAAAGCCAAATGCACGAGGCCGGCGCGGAGGGGGGATGTGCGTGCTCTATTGGACATGGACCACGCTCCTTAGAATTGATACCGGCGCATGCGCCGCTGGATTGCGAAAAGATAGAAAGAGACGCCGGCGAGGATGATCAGGAACATCACCGTCGCGATCGTCGCCCCCATGGACCGGTCGCCGAGCTGCAGCTGGAAGCCGAAGAAGGTGCGGTAAAGCAGCGTTCCCAGGATGTCGGTTGACTTATCGGGGCCGGCAAGCGCGCCCTGCACCGTGTAGATCAAGTCGAAGGCGTTGAAATTACCGACGAAGGTCAGGATCGAAATGATGCCGATCGCCGGCAGGATGAGCGGCAGCTTGATCTTCCAGAACTGTGCCCAGCCGGTGATGCCATCGCATTCCGCAGCCTCGATTACCTCTTCCGGAATGCTAAGCAGCGCCGCATAGATCAGCATCATCGGGATACCGATATATTGCCAGTTGGAGATCAGCGACACGGCGACCAGCGCCGGACCGGACTGGCCGAGCCAGGGCGCGAAGAAGGACTTCATGCCGACAAGGCCCATCAGCCAAGGCGCGACACCCCAGATCGGCGAGAGGATCAGCTTCCAGATGAAGCCGACGATCACGAAGGACAAGAGCGTCGGTAGGAACATCGCCGTGCGGTAGAAGGCAACAAAACGCAACCGCGGCGTCGAAAGCAAGGCCGCCAGAGCGATGCCGATCGGGTTTTGCACGCACATATGGATGGCGAAGAAGATCAGGTTGTTGACAAGCGCATTCCAGAAGTCATGCGCCCAGCGCGGATCGCCGAACAGCACCTTGTAGTTCGCAAGGCCGACGAAGGCGGGCGTGCCGTCGACGATGTTGTAGAACGAAAGCCTGAGCGTTTCGATCAGCGGCAGGACCATGATCGCCGAATAGACGACGATTGCCGGGAGAAGAAAGACGCCGATATGCCAGCGCACCGGGCGCCTGATCGGTATCGCGGTTGCCGCTGTCAGATCGGTCATTGTTCTGGCTCGCTTTGCTTTGTTCTCTCCCCTCGTCCCTGTCCTCGGGTTTATTTCCGGGAATCACACAGGGATCCAGTTGCGCCGCGTTGGCGGCACGGGAGACTCTTCTCACGCGAAAGACTTCGCGTGGCTGGCTTCCTGTGACGAGCACAGGAATGAGGGCGGCGAAATCGCCGCCCTGCCTAATCGACGCCGGCCTATTTGCTCGGCTTGTACCAGCCGTCGAGACCCTTCTGGAGCTTTTCGGCAGCCACTTCCGGCGTGTCGGTGCCGTTGATGACATTGGCCGATTCGACCCAGGTTTCGTTTTCCAGATTCGGCGTACCGCGCGACAGGATCTGGTAGGTCGAGCGGACGGTCGACTTGTACGGGCCGCGCCAGGAAACGAATTCCTGTGCCAACGGATCGCTCATTTTCACCGGGTTGGAGTTCAGGCTGAAGAAGCCCGGCAGCGAGTTCGCGTAGATGTCTGCGAATTCGGAGGAGGCAACCCAGCTCAGGAACTTCTTGGCTTCTTCGGCATGCGCGCTCTTCATGTTGAGACCGACGCCGATATCGGGATGATCGGAGATGTACCCGGTGTCGCCGGCCTTCGGAACCGGCGGCGGGAATGCGCCCATCTTGAACTGCGCCTGGCTGTTGAACAGCGAAATTTCCCAGGAACCAGCCGGGTAGATCGCCGCACGGCCGAGCGTGAAGAGGTTCTGGCTGTCGGAATAGGTCTGCGCTTCGAAGCCATCGCCGAGATAAGGCTTCCACTTGGCGAGTTCCTTGTAGGGCTCGACCCACTCGGCATCCGTCAGCTTCTTCTTGCCTTCGATCAAGGCCATGCGGCCCTCTTCGCCCTTCCAATAGTTCGGGCCGATGTTCTGGTAGCCCATGGTCGCGGCCTCCCAGAGGTCCTTCGTGCCCATTGCCATCGGAATGTAGGTGCCGTCCGCCTTGATCTTTTCGAGAGCGGCGTAGAACTCGTCCTGCGTCTTCGGAACGGCGATGCCGAGCTTTTCGAAGGCATCCTTGTTGTAGATGAAGCCGTGGATGACCGAAGCCATCGGTACGCAGAAGGTGGACTTGCCGTCGTCGGTCGACCAGGCAGCCTTCGCAACCGGCGTGAAGTTTTCCATGCCTGGCAGGCTGGTGAGATCGGCAAGCTGCTTCTTGTTGAAGAGTTCGAGCGAAGCGTCGAACGGACGGCAGGTGATGATGTCGCCTGCAGAGCCGGCATCGAGCTTGGCATTCAGCGAGGCGTTGTATTCCGTCGGAGCGGTCGGCGAGAAGACGAGCTTGATGCCCGGGTTCTTGGCTTCGAAGGCCGGAATGATCTTTTCCTGCCAGATCTGCAGGTCGTCGTTACGCCAGCTTTCGATCGTCAGCGTGACGTCCGCAGCATAGGCAAAGCCAGCAGACGTGAGCAGACTGGAGGCAAGCAGCAGGCTTTTCAGAGCAGTGTTTTTCATTTCCCTCTCCTGTTTTAAGCGCCGCAAGGCGCTATCTTGGTTCTGATACAAGCAGTTGGCGTGCCTGAGGTTTACACCCAACGCCACCTTGGTGGGGCCGCCAGCAACTGCCGGCCCCGGAAGTTCGACGGACACGGAAAGCAAAGACGCCCCCGGCCAGTATGCGCCCTCCCAATACGCTGAACTGGGCGCGATATTCTCGTAAGGAAAAAGCTGCGGCGGTCTGATCTCCCATGAAGCGCGCAATCGTGATGCGATCTTTCTTAAGACACCAGCAGATCATTTTAGCGCCGGTTTCTATCTGCCTCTAGGTGCTGTTCCCTTTTCCGGAATTAAGTCCAAAAAAATACCAATTGTCCAGCCAAATTTAACTTTTGGCGCATACAAATTTCGTTTAAAAATTTTATCATTTAAAATCAAATAGATAAAACGGCGAAATTTTCGAGCCAATTCTGCTTGGTAAATGGTATTTTTTTGGTATTGTAGTAAAAACCAAGGGAATGCGGCATTCGGAGGTTCGATGACGGAACTTGCAATCGGCATAGACGGAGGCGGATCTGGCTGCCGTGCTGCAGTTGCGGACGGGAGGGGCAACGTTCTGGGCCGCGGCAAGGCGGGGCCTGCCAACATCCTTTCCGATCTCGACAACTCTCTCCTCAATATCGTGGAGTCAGCGCGCGAGGCTCTGCGGGATGCGGGCCTGCCTGCTGAAACCGTTTCCAAGGTCTCCGCTGTCGTCGGCGTCGCGGGAGCCAATGTCGGCGACTACGCAACCCGCATCGACCGCGCCCTGCCCTTTGCGGACGGCCATGTCGTCACCGATGCTCTGATCGCGCTTCAGGGCGCGCTTGGCGATTCCGACGGCGTCATCGGCGCCTTCGGCACCGGCTCGGTCTATAATGCACGCCGAGACGGCAAATTGCGCGGCATTGGCGGCTGGGGATTCGTCGTCGGCGACCAGGCAAGCGGCGCGCGCCTCGGCCGCGACCTATTGGAAAGGTCCCTGCTCGCCTACGACACGGTGCGTCCGTCGTCGCCGCTGACCGCAAGGCTGATGTCTGAATACGGCGGCAACCCCGAACGCGTCGTCGAATTCGCCCATACCGCAAAGCCCAAGGATTTCGCACGCTATGCGCCGCTGGTCTTCGACTATGCCGCCCAAGACGACGAGATCGCAATTGCCATCGTTAAGGACGCCGCAGCGGCGATCGGCGAGAACTTGGACACCCTCCTCTGGCCGCAATGCCCGGCGATCTGCCTGCTCGGCGGCCTCGCAAAGGCCTATGGACCCTGGCTTGCGGAGCGGCATAAGGCACTGCTTGCAGAGCCGAAAGGCGACGTCCTCCAGGGCGCGATCGATCTCGCAGTAAAATTTCTCCAGGAGCGACAGAAGGGTGCGGCATGACGGATGATTTCGCCAGCATCCTTTCGCCCGAGCGCCTCCAGGCCGGCGGCAGCGGCCCGCTCTATGTCAAGCTGCGCCGCACCCTTGAAGAGGCCATCCGCGCCGGCACGCTCGGCCATGGCGATGCCTTGCCGCCGGAGCGCGACATCGCGGAGTTTGCGACCGTCAGCCGCGTTACAGTCCGCAAGGCGATAGACGAACTCGTTGCGGACGGCCTGCTCGTGCGCCGCCACGGCTCCGGCACATTCGTGGCCAAGCCGGTCTCGAAGGTCGAACAGCGGCTGTCCCAACTCACCTCCTTCACCGAGGATATGGCCCGCCGCGGCATGACCTCGCGCTCCGAATGGCTGCACAAAGGCATTCACACCCCCTCGCCCGACGAGATGATGATTCTCGGCCTCGCCGCCGATATCAAGGTCTCGCGGCTGAGCCGCCTGCGCATTGCCGACGATCAGCCTCTGGCGATCGAGAATGCTAGTGTTTCCGGCGAATTCCTGCCGGACCCTTTCGTGGTGACGACATCGCTTTATGCCGAACTCGAGCGGCGTCAAGTTCGTCCCGTCCGTGCGGTGCAGCGCATCTCGGCCACCAACATGAAGGAAGCCGACGCCCATCTCCTTGGCGTCCCCGTTGGTGCCGCCGGCCTGTCGATCGAACGTATCTCCTATCTCGGCTCGGGGCGGGCCGTCGAATTCACCCGCTCGCTCTATCGTGGGGACGCGTATGATTTCGTGGCAGAACTGACGATCGGGGCAAGCTGAGCTTGGGCGTAAAACATCTTCGCAGAAAATCCGGATTATACGATAATTCGGATTTAGAGCTTATTAGAAAGACCATGACCCAAACCACCGCATTGGAATTTCAGCGCAATATCGGCGAATTCCAGCATCAGGCGCAGCGGGAGCCCGTCGAGATCATCCGGCACGGACGCCGCGAATTCGTTCTGAAGTCAGCCGAACATTATGATTGGCTAAAGGCCGCCGCGAAACGCACGCACCGCACCGCCGACGCTTTTTCCATTGTCATCGACGCCGTCGAGCGCGCTGAAATGGATCCTGCTCATTCAGATCTCGATGAATTGCTGTAGACCCGCATGGCATCGATTCCGAACCGGAACCGGGACTTGTCATCCGTTACGATTATCTGTGGTCCCGTGAAGCCCTTTCTGGCAGACATCAAGGGAAGGACAGACCGCCATGTCTCGTCGCTGCAAGCGACAGCGGCAGCCAGCCCCGTTATGTCGTTCTCTTGCCAATCACTCATAAACCGCCATCCGGAAGCACGGTCGGTGTCGAAATACCGTTGAAAGTAAAGCAGGCAATCGGTCTCCACGATGAGCCGAGGTGGGTCATCGTCTCAGAATACAATGTCGACGAATGGCCGAATGGCGGACTGTCACCAGTGCCTGGCAGCGAGGAAACATTCGCTTACGGTTTCATTCCTCCAGGCCTCTTTGGCTCGGTCAAAGCCAAATTCCTCGAACTTGCGCGGGTAACGAGACAGCCTCGGTACGCCGGTGACCGAGACTTGTCTTCCGATTCAAATAGATAAACCCGTAAATGAATCACTTTCCGGATTTTTTGAATCGACGTCTGAACATAGCACGCTCCGCCCTTACGCCGCGTCGTCGATCTGCTCAGCCGCCTTGCGCGGCACATAGTTGAGCACCGGCCCTAGCCAGCGTTCCACTTCGGAAATCTCCATGCCCTTACGCGCAGCATAATCCTCGACCTGGTCACGCTCCACCTTGGCGACGCCGAAATAGTAGCTGTCGGGGTGGCCGATATAGAGGCCGGAGACCGAAGAACCGGGCCACATCGCGTAGCTTTCCGTCAGCTTCACGCCGGCTGCTTTCTCAGCGTCGAGCAGGCGGAAGAGCGTTGCCTTTTCAGTGTGGTCGGGCTGCGCCGGATAGCCAGGTGCGGGGCGGATGCCGGCATATTCCTCGGTGATGAGTTGCTCGTTGCTGAGCGTCTCGTCTTTGGCATAGCCCCAGTATTCACGGCGGACCCGTTCGTGCATGCGCTCGGCAAAGGCCTCCGCAAAGCGGTCGGCGATCGCCTTGACGAGGATCGAGGAGTAGTCGTCGTTCGCCCGCTCGAAGCGCTCGGCAATGGCGATTTCCTCGATACCCGCCGTCACCACGAATCCGCCGACATAATCCTCGACACCGCTCGAAACCGGCGCGACGAAATCCGACAGCGCCACGTTCGGGCGGCCGTCGCGCTTCGAAAGCTGCTGGCGGAGCGTATAGAAGGTTGCAAGCTCTCTGTTGCGCGCCTCATCCGTGAAGAGACGGATATCGTCACCGACAGCGCCAGCCGGCCAGAAGCCGATCACGGCGCGCGGGCGGAACCACTTCTCGTCGATCACCTTCTTCAGCATCGCCTGCGCATCTACCCAGAGCGCTCGCGCCGCTTCGCCCTGCTTCTCGTCTTCGAGGATCGCGGGATAACGGCCACGCAATTCCCAGGTCTGGAAGAACGGCGTCCAGTCGATGTACTTGGCGATTTCCGCCAGATCGTAGTCCTCGAACACCTTGGTGCCGATGAACTGCGGCCTGGTCGGCTTGTGGGCGGCCCAATCCACCTGCTGCGCATTCTCGCGGGCGCGAGGGAGCGGCAGGCGAACCTTCTCCGCTTCGCTGCGCGCATGGGCGGCAGCAACCTTGGCATATTCGCCGCGAATGTCATCGATATAGGACTGGCGCGTATCCGGAGAAAGCAAGGACGAGACGACGCCGACGGCACGGCTCGCATCCGTCACATAAACCGTCTGGCCCTTGTTGTAGCCCGGATGGATCTTCACAGCCGTATGAACGCGGCTCGTCGTCGCGCCGCCGATCAGCAGCGGGATATCGAAGCCCTCACGTTCCATCTCGGCTGCCACATGCACCATCTCGTCAAGCGAAGGCGTAATGAGACCCGAAAGGCCGATGACATCGACCTTCTCGGCCACCGCCGTCTCGAGGATTTTCGTCGCCGGCACCATCACGCCGAGGTCGATGATCTCGTAATTGTTGCAGGCAAGTACGACGCCGACGATGTTCTTGCCGATATCGTGCACATCGCCCTTGACGGTCGCCATCAGGATCTTGCCGGCAGTCTTCCTCTCATCGCCGCCGTTCAGGCGCTTTTCCTCTTCCATGTAAGGCAGCAGCACGGCGACCGCCTGCTTCATGACGCGCGCCGACTTGACGACCTGCGGCAGGAACATCTTGCCCGAGCCGAAGAGATCGCCGACCACGTTCATGCCGGCCATCAGTGGGCCCTCGATGACATGCAGCGGACGCGCCGCCTTCTGGCGGGCCTCCTCGGTATCGGCCTCGATATATTCGGTGATGCCGTTGACCAGGGCGTGTTCAAGACGCTTCTCGACCGTCCATTCGCGCCAGGAAAGATCCTGAACCCTGGCTTCCTTGGTCCCTGAACCGCGGAAACGTTCGGCGACCTCGAGCAGGCGCTCGGTACCATCCGGACGGCGGTTCAAAACGACGTCCTCGCAGGCCTCGCGCAGTTCCGGATCTATCTGGTCGTAGACCGCGAGCTGGCCGGCATTGACGATGCCCATGTCCATACCAGCCTGGATGGCGTGGTAGAGGAATACGGCATGCATCGCCTCGCGCACCGGCTCGTTGCCCCGGAACGAGAATGACAGGTTGGAAACGCCGCCGGAAATGTGCACCAGCGGCATGCGCTGACGGATCGTGCGCGTCGCCTCGATGAAATCGACGCCGTAGTTGTTGTGCTCCTCAATGCCGGTCGCGACCGCGAAGATGTTCGGATCGAAGATGATGTCTTCAGGCGGAAAGCCCGCCTTCTCGGTCAACAGCTTATAGGCGCGCGTGCAGATTTCCACCTTGCGCTTGTAAGAATCCGCCTGCCCCGTCTCGTCGAACGCCATGACGACGACGGCCGCGCCATAGCGGTGCAGCAGCTTCGCCTGGGCAAGGAAATTCTCCTCGCCTTCCTTCAGCGAGATCGAATTGACGATCGGCTTGCCCTGGACGCATTTCAGGCCCGACTCGATGATCGAGAACTTCGACGAATCGATCATTACCGGCACGCGGGCAATATCCGGCTCGGCGGCAATCAGATGCAGGAACTCGACCATCGCCTTTTCCGAATCGATCAGGCCCTCGTCCATGTTGATGTCGATGACCTGAGCGCCGTTTTCGACCTGATCGCGCGCCACATCGAGCGCCGCATTGTAGTCGGCATTGGTGATCAGCTTGCGGAAGCGAGCCGAACCGGTGACGTTGGTGCGCTCGCCGACGTTGACGAACGGGATATCCTTGGTCAGCTCGAAGGGCTCGAGGCCGGAAAGCGACATGAACGGCCGGTGCTCCGGGATCGGCCGCGGCTTGTACTTGGCGACCGTTTCGGCGATCGCGTGGATATGCTCCGGCGTCGAGCCGCAGCAGCCGCCGACGATATTGACGAGGCCCTCGCGCGCGAAGCTGTCGATCTGTGCGGCCATCAGCTCCGGCGTTTCGTCGTACTGGCCGAATTCGTTCGGCAGGCCGGCATTCGGATAGGCGCAGACGAAGACGTCGGCAACGCCCGAAAGCTCCTGCAGGTGCGGACGCATCGCATTGGCGCCGAGCGCGCAGTTGAGACCGATCGTAAATGGATTGGCGTGGCGCACCGAATTCCAGAAGGCCGATGGCGTCTGGCCGGACAGCGTGCGGCCGGAAAGGTCGGTGATCGTGCCGGAGATCATCACCGGCAGGCGGATGCCCTTCGCTTCGAACCGTTCCTCGCAGGCAAAGATCGCTGCCTTGGCGTTCAGCGTGTCGAAAATGGTCTCGATGAGGATGATGTCGGCGCCGCCATCGATGAGGCCGTCGATCTGCTCGCCATAGGCGATACGCAGTTCATCGAAGCTGATCGCACGGAAACCGGGATTGTTGACGTCAGGCGAAATCGAGGCGGTACGGTTCGTCGGGCCGATGGCGCCGGCGACGAAACGGCGGCGGCCATCCTCTCGCTCGGCTCGGATCGCCGCGCGGCGCACGATCTCAGCGCCCTCCTTGTTCAGCGCGTAGACTTCGCCTTCCATCTGATAATCGGCCTGCGCGATGCGGGTCGAGGAGAAGGTATTGGTTTCGAGAATATCCGCACCGGCCTTGGCGTATTTGTAGTGGATTTCCTCGAGCGCCTCCGGCTGCGTCAAGATCAGAAGGTCGTTATTGCCCTTCTGGTGACAGGCGCAGCCGATGAAGCGCTCGCCCCGGAACTGGTCCTCATCGTAGCCAAGGCCCTGGATCTGCGTGCCCATGGCGCCGTCAAGAACGAGGATTCGCTCGCTTGCGGCTTTCCGCAGAGCTGCAAAGACTTCGCTGCCGTCGCGTTTTGCCCCTTCGGGACCGAAAAGATTGTCGAACACGGGCGGACTCCTTGACGTCGTTTAAAGACCAAAGTGACCAAATCACATAAAGATATCTTTATGTCAATATATGCCTGGCGTTTAATGCTTTGCAAGGCTTGGCGGGTGACAGACTCGAGCGTGCCCTATATAGGCCTTTTCGCAAGGCGTTGTGCACGAAATGGGAGGAGTAACATGGCACCTGCAATCGGCGGCACCGGGCTCGGAAACTGGAGCGCCCGTGCCTATCACCGGAACTGGCTTCTTGCCCAGGCGAACGGCCTTTTCGATTTCTTCCAGCACAATTCTATCAATCCCAAAGGCGGCTTCTACGATCTCGACGATCATGGCAAGCCGCTTGATGCCGAGGGACAGGTTCGCAGCATCCATATCGCATCGCGCGCAGTCCATTGCTTCTCGATCGGCGTCCTTCTTGGCCGTCCGGGTGCCGCCGGCGTCGTCGATCATGGCATGGACTATCTCTGGAACCATCACCGCGACAAGAAGAACGGCGGTTATTTCTGGTCGCTGGACAACGATGGTCCCATTGATTCCAACAAGCAGGGCTACGGCCACGCCTTCGTGCTGTTGGCCGCATCCTCAGCGAAAACTGTCGGCCATCCGCTGGCCGACGGCATGCTGGCCGACATTACGGAAATCCTAAACACGAAGTTCTGGGAGGCGCAGCACGGCGCCATCGCCGAAGAATTCACCGCCGACTGGCAGCCGCTCGACGGCGGCGCCTATCGCGGCCAGAACTCCAACATGCATCTGACCGAAGCGCTGATGGCCGCCTTCGAGGCCACCGGCGACAAGGACTATCTCGCCAAGGCCGAAAGCATCGCCGATCTCGTCATCCTCCGCGCGGCCGGTTCCGTCGGCTGGCGCGTTGCAGAACACTTCAGCGCCGATTGGGCCCTCGACAAGAATTACTATCATCCGAACGAAATGTTCCGTCCCGCCGGCACCACACCCGGCCACTGGCTGGAATGGGCTCGCCTCATCCTGCAGCTGTGGTCGCTCGGCGGCAAGCGCCACGACTGGATGCCAGATGCCGCCAAGGGCCTCTTCTCGCAGTCCATGGCGCTCGGCTGGGACAGCAGCAAAGGCGGCTTCTTCTATACGCTCGATTGGGACGATAAGCCCGCCAAGCGCAACAAGCTCTGGTGGCCCGCCTGCGAGGGTGCCGCCGCCGCCCACTTCCTCAACGAGCACCTGCCGAGCGACTTCCACGAGCAAAGCTACCGCAAGATCTGGAATGTCATCGAACGCGCCTTCATAGACCACGAGAACGGCGGCTGGCACGAAGAGCTGACGGAAGACCTCGTTCCCTCCCACAGCCTCTTTCCCGGCAAGGGCGATATCTACCATGCCCTCCAGGCCTGCCTCATTCCGCTCTTCCCGGCGGCCGGCAGCCTGACCAAGGGGATTATCGAAGCCGGCGGGAGGGTTTGAAGCAAGTTGCGGCATAAGACCGGTGGGGTGCAAGGCATCCCCTGCGCCCCACAGTTAAATCCCTCAGCTCAACCGCAAGGAATCCAAATCCTTCGCCAGCATCAGCGATAGCGCCTCGACGACGAGATTGTGGTCGTCGCGTTGCGGCAGGCCCGAGACCGTGACGGCGCCGATGCAGCCGGTCCCTTTGACGTTGATCGGGAAACTGCCGCCATGCGGCGCGTAGTCGGCACCAGAAAGCCCGTTGCCCTCGACCGTCTTGCCGTCTTTCTGCAGCTTCAGGCCGCAGGCATAGCTGCTCTTGAAATAGCGGAACACCATGTTGCGCTTGCGGCGCACCCACTGGACGTTGTCGGGTGTTGCACCGGGCAGTGCCGCATAAAAGGCCGGCATTGAATGGAGCGTTACGTCGATTGCCACGCCGAGGCCGCGTTCGGTCGAAAGTTCCTGCAGCAGCTTGCCGAGCTGCCAGGCGGTCGCAAGATCGAAGGTATCGAAACTCAGCACCTTTTCCTGCTCCGCGATCCGGCCGAGATCCTCCTCGATGGTCATAGCCCTACTCCTCTTCTGCAATCGGACGGCAGAAAACATCCGCATGCGGAGCCGAAAAGTAAAGCAAAATCGTGGTGATACCGGCGATCAATGCGGCATCGACGACAGCGCCCCGATAATTTCCGCCGGTTGCATGGGTTCGCTGGAACGCAGCTTCACCTTGCCGTCGCGATCGAGCAGCACGAGCCCGAACTCGCCAGGCCGCGGTCCTTCGAGGCCGTCGCGGATGTCGTCGGCATCGAGCTCGTAGGAGCCTTCGAAAAGCGGGAACACCCCGCCGCCGGCAATGCTGAACACCTCGATATCCTCCTCGATGAAGCGCAGATGCGAGGTGCGCAGCAGTTCGTCCTGAACGGTCGCGCGATCATCATCCGCATCCGCGAATATGATGAGCAGCCGTTTGTAGCCGATGAACGGTTTGAGACAGTCCGGCGAAACGGGCGCACGCGGCGCCGGACCCATGATTTCGCGTATGATTGATTTTAGCATGGGGCTCACATCCTTCGTATCTGTCTTCAACGATTGGAAGTGAGACCGGTTCCCTGCCGGGTGGGGACCGCGGTCCGGCCGCGATCCCTCAAGGCTCATTCGGGCGGTTTGCGTTCGGCCGTGCGGCTGGTGACGGCGACGATATCGGCGCCGCCATTGGCAAGAAGGCGTTTGCGCACCAACACGCGCATGACGCGGGCGGCCGTCGAGAAGCTCATCTGATCGAGCGGACCCTCGCCTTCCCAGGGTTTGGTCAGTCTTTCGGTAACGGCGCCGACAATGTTCATCGGCACGATATCGTCGCATTCGCGCATGGCTTCGAAGACGAGGCTGATGGGGATGACCCGGCCTTCGAACGTGACGATCGGTTCGGTAAGTTCCGTATCCCATTCCTCGAAGGCATAGAGCGCTTCGCGGAAGAGTTCCTGAAGGGTGATCGGCGCGTGTCCGTTGTGAAGTGGCGGCAAGGCATTCGTCATGTCTGTCTCCTCTCGTGGATTAAGCCAGTTCCTCCTCATCGGCCGGGATCGAAGCAGGACACACAGAACCCCAGGGGTTCTCTCCGGACCGAATAACACGATCGATTTTATAGTGTAACACTCGCGTGATAAAGCGATTTATGCCCGCCGGGCTGCCTACAGCCCCATGGAAACGGATAAGCCGTTGATATCGCTCAAGGACGTCAACGGCTTTTTTTCACTTTGAAGTGGAGATTTGAGCTTACTGTTCGAGCGCGAAGGTCACGTTGACCGTAACATTATAGGTGTTTTCACCGCCCTGGACCGGCACGGCAGCGTCGCTCGCCTCCTTCATCATCGCCGCGCGATAGACCGGCTGCGGCAGCGGCCGAACGTTGTTTTCACTGATCTCGATGATGCGGCCGAGCTTCACGCCGGCAGCCTCCGTCAGCGTCTTTGCCTTCTTGATCGCCGCCGCAACGGCATCCTTGCGAGCCGCTTCGATCACTGCCTCTGGCTTGTCGTTGGTGAACTGGATGTCGCCGCCCTGGTTGATGCCGAGCGTCACGGCCTGGTCGATGATGCCGCCCAGCTCGCCAAGATCGCGCACACGCACCGTCAGCCCGTTCGAAACCTGGTAGCCGATCAGCTCCGGCGGTTTCGGCTGGCCATCGGTGTTCTGCGGATAGTTATACTGCGGCTGCACCGAAAAGCCCGATGTCTGCAGATCCTTGTCGGCAATCCCGCCCTTCTTCAGCGCTGCCAGGACACTCGCCATCGCCTTGTTGTTCTCGTCGAGCGCTTCGCGCGCCGTCTTCGCCTGCTTGACGACGGCAAGGTTGAGCACAGCCATATCCGGCGCCACCGCCGACTGGCCCTCGCCCGAGACCATGACCACCGCCTCGCGCGGCTTCGATTCGTCCGCCGCCGAAGCCGTAGCCCCCGCAAGCGCGGCCGGCATGCCGATCAGCATGCCGAAAGCCAGGTTCCTGATAGTCCGCAGCGCCATTTTTTCACTCCTTGGTTGTCGCCATTTCACCTCATTCTTTGCCGATTGATTGTGAAGCTATTGCGGCAGCGTCTTGTCGCTGCATGTGAATTACGCTAGAGCGAAACCGCACCGGGGAACCATTGCCCCGCTGCCCGCGCGGCAAAGCCACGCAAGGGCCTGTAGCTCAATGGTTAGAGCCGGCGGCTCATAACCGCTTGGTTGGGGGTTCGAGTCCCTCCGGGCCCACCATAATTCTCAATAAGCAGTTGATTTTCCTCCTCATTTTCCTTGTTTTTGTCCCACTTTTCAAAGTTGGCCTCCGAAAGTGGGACATTTCTGTTCTCGTTTTGGTCGGGTATCAAGAGCTTTTCGGCGTAGCCTGAGAGCTTCTTGCTGACCTCGTCGTCCAACCGAAGATCGATTTGAGCTGGTCGATGGTCGCTCCGTTTTCGGCGGCGATTGAAGCCCGCTTCTCGCAAGCCGTGCGCCGAGCAATGGAAATGGCAAGCCTCGTCGCACCATTGGCGCATCTTATTTCCCAATCCTTTGTCGGAGAACGGCTTGCTGTATTCAGTGACTAGGAACGTGAGTCGACTAGCCGGCACATGCGCGAGTTCGCCCAACAGATTAGGCAGTACCGGAATGTTGACATCCACGCGGCTTGCCGGGCCGAATCCCAATCCAGCCGTCGCTCAGGTGTTGCCGCCCTAATATGGCAGCATCAGATAGCCGCAGCCCGGTAAACATGAAAATTGCCAGCGCCAGGCGCGCAGTAGTCCCCGGCTGGTGACAAGCCTCGTATTGCTCTGTCTCCTCAAGCGTCCATGTGTGAAACCCGTCGCCGGACTTCAGCCGCTTGATGCCGTTACAGGGATGCGTCTTTGCCTCGCCAACCTCAATTGCCCCATCGAAAAGAGCGCTGATTGCCTTCACTATTTTGTTGCCCGCGCCGGGAGCATCTATGCGGGTGTCGCGGATCGCAGCCACATGCTTGCGCTCAAGATGCTCAAAGGGCTTGTCGCCGTGCTTGATGCAGATTGCATCTGGCACGGATGCATGGCGGCGAGATCATTGCCCATCCTCTGACCGACCAAGACACAGGCGATGCTTTTCAGGTGGACCACTGCTCGGCCAGATCGGGGTCCGACCGGACAGTTCACTGCCGACGACGCCTATGGCGGAAAGCCAACCTACGATGCCGTCATCAACCACAGCGCTGCTGCCCATCCGGCGAGGGGTCCCGCACCTGTGGGACACGGACCGCCGCGAACGTCGTCGGATTGGAGATGAAGAAGGTCCTTCAGAAATTGAACCGCACGCCGACGACATTTGCACTGGAGCCGCCGTGCATGTCGCCGAGCGTCCCCCAGGCTCCGGACCGGTGGTGTATCCGCCAGAAGAAATCGACGTCGGGCATGGCGTTGAAGGAAAGGTTCAACTCGGGGCCGAGATAGAACAGCGTTCTGGCGTCCCCGTTATCCTCCAGCTCGTTCTTGCGCTCCCGTCCCTCCTGGGTATGCGTCACATGGCTGATGCCAAACGTAAAGGCTGGTGAGATACGGACGGTATCACCAATCTCGAAACCGTCGTAGCGACCGACGACGCCGCCCCATAATTCCGCATTCGGATGCCCGCCGTATCTCCCGGCAAGCCCCGCTTCCAGTCCGAACCTGAAGGAGCCCATCCTAGCCGGGAAGTACTGGTAGCCGAGGCCGAAGATCGGGAGGTCTTCGTATGTGACGCCGAAAGGATTGGATGCCTGGAGGATGTCGGCGTCGACCATCGTGCCGCCGAAGGCGAATACCGACTGATTGACGTCGCGATTCTGCGCCTGCGCGTCGGTTGTTCCCAAGAACGGCATCGTGGCAGCGCCGAGCAGCAGAGCAAGCGGGATGGCGTTTGAAGGCTTCATATCGGATCGTTTCCTGGACTTCATTTTTTCTCTAGGGCGCGCATTCACCGAGAGCTCTGGAACGGCTCCTGACTGGGCGGAAGACACCTTCCGCTAGCCCCTGCATGCGGCCCCGCAGTATCGTCAACGGAGTCCTTCGGGGGATCGCGGAATTTTACCATCGACGTGCTCACGCCATTTTGCCATTCCCAATCTAGAAAATGTTCCATTTTGCAACGCGTTGCAAATCCCGTTTGAATGGCTGGAAGAACGACGTTTCAGAACTGCTTCTCATCGGGGTCTGTTGGCCAGGCAACCGACGATGAAAGCCCGGCCACGAAGTCGATTGACTGCCGGTGCGGCATGCTCTGCCGCCTGGCTTCAACAGACGTGCCGGCGATCGTCGGCGGAGAGGACCCGGTCGCTTTTGCCGCCCTTGAAGCGGGCCTGCTGCTGGAGGATGTTTTTGCCCGGTGGTCTGGTCGCCTCTTTCTTCAGCGTCAGGTGCATGCGCTCATGCCGGCCGTTTTGTTGGGGACGGCCCGGCCTGATGCGCTCCAGCGTGATCCCGAGCCTCAGCCACCACACCGACAGCTTCGACAGATTGTAGAGCCCGTTTGGGCTGGCGAAAGGCAAGCCGTTGTCGCTGCGGATCGCCGTCGGCAGGCCGCATTCGGTAAACAGCCGCCGAAACGCGTCGAAGACCAGCCCGTTCTCGCGTCGACTCAAAGGCTTCGCAGGCGAGAAGATAACGCGACGCCTGGTCGGTGACCGTCAGCGGGTACGCGGGTGTCACGGATCGCCGGAACCGGAGCCTTAAAAGTCGAAAATCTCTCCGAGAAAGCCGCCTTTTTTCTTCTTATAGGGCTGCGACGCGTGCGTGCTCCCGTGCGTCCCGTATCGCTCCTGTTCCCTCTGCGGCTCGCGGTACGGCGCAGGCTCACCACTAGAGCGTTCGATGATTTTGTCTAGCTCGCCGCGGTCCAACCAAACGCCTCGGCACTTCGGGCAGTAGTCGATCTCGATTCCCTGGCGATCACTCATCACCAAGTCGGACTGATCAATCGGACATTTCATCGCTAATTCCTTTAGATGTCAGGGGTTGAATATGGGGCTCCAACCGCCACACACAAGAGCACTACCTAAGCTTGGCGATCTCAAGTTTGTGGATGAGCATTTTTTTCTTAGGGGGGCGCGCGTTTTTGTCTTGCGACTTCCTGGTCAACAAATAGCAATTGGTTGCATTTATTAATGCATTCGCGTAAAGAGTTTAGATGCACAACAACCGATGAGCCGCTACGATGGATACGATTCCCACCGAAGGCTTCGACGCGGCAGTGACTCTGACAGACCATCTCGACCACCTGCCCGACAAGAAGCGCCGGGAGCTTGCCCGGGTTCTGCAGATCCTGTTTTTCGAGGTCGAGCAGTTCCGCGCCTTCAAGCTGTCCGGAAAGAAGGCGGCCGGCAAGGTCCTCAAGGTCATTCTTTACGGCTCGTTTTCCCGCGGTGACTGGGTCGAGGATCGCTCAAGCGGCTACCGCTCCGACTATGATCTTCTCATCGTCGTCAACACCAAGAGCTTTGCCGAAGAGCATGAGCTGTGGGAGGCGCTGGAAGAACGGCTGTTGCAGGAGCAGATCAGCCACCGGATCGAAACGCCGGTGATCCCGATCGTGCACTGCCTTTCGGACGTCAACGACCAGTTGGCACGGGGCCGGCCGTTCTTTACCGACATCGCCAGAGACGGCATCGTGCTCTACGAGGAGCCCGGCCATCCCCTCGCCCAGGCGAAGGCGCTGACACCGGAGGAGGCAAGGGTTGAAGCACAGCGGTATTTCGATGAATGGTTCTACGGCGCTCAACGGATGCTTCACCTCGCGCTAGAAGCTTGCCACAACAATTTCTCGAACGAAGCGGCCTTTCTTCTTCATCAAACAACCGAGCGCCTTTATCACTGCGTGCTTCTCGTCCGAACCCTGTACAGCCCAAAGTCTCACCGCATCAAGGTGCTGCGCTCGCAAGCCGAGAGCGCCGATGCGCGGCTGGTTTCCGCCTGGCCGCGCGACACGCGTTTTGCCCGCCGTTGCTTTGAGCTTTTGTCTCGCGCGTACGTCGAGGCGAGGTACTCGTCGAAATACACAATCAGCGATGAGGAGCTGCAATGGCTTGTCACTCACGTGAAGGACTTGCAGGCGCTCGTTGAGGAGATCTGCAAGGAGCGCCTGAACGGGTGAAACTGCCGTATAGTTCGATGCAACCGACTCCCCCGCGCAATCATATTCACTCCGCTAGCGGCGCAGCACTCGCCGCTCCGATCTGCAAAGGCGGCACCCTTGGTGCAAGGCCACGCGGCCTCTGCCACCGTCGCCGCGCCTGCCGCGATCTAACGCTGACGGCGTGCTTCTCGATGCCCTTGGCGAGTTTCGACGGGCGGTCGAACATACGGCGCCAGAGGCCGCGGATGGCGGCGATCGGATAGGCGCGGGCGGGCATAGCCTGCGGCATTTCGCTGAACAGGCGCTGGATCATCTTCCGGCGGATCTCTTCGGCGGTCTGCCGGATCTCCCAGTCATATCGGCGGTCGCGGACGGCGACGATTGAGATGGATAGGCCGAGGCGCACCCTGTCCGCGCCCGTCACCCTGCCTGCAACGTCGAAGTCAGCAAAAGGAGAAAAGATCAGGATGTCGCCCGGGCGAACCTGCCCTGCCGCCCGCCCGTCATGCAACGTGATCTCGGCCTTGCTGATTGAAATGGTGTCGACAGTGCAAGGGGTGGAATTGCCGTCGCGTGCAAGATTTGCCTGCCGGGCAAGCGGAAACTGGATGCTATCCAGCGGTTCGCGCGGAAGTTCGATGCAGACGAGCAGGGAAACGAAGGCATAGACCATGACGACCATGCCCCAGGCGACGCTGAAGCCGTCGAGGTCGTTGTAGGTGCCCATCAGGGGGCCATTCAGCATGCCCACGAAGGTCAGGATGATGACCAGGAGGAACGTGCCGGCGATCGGGTAGAGGATATCGACGCGCGCCCGGTCCTCCCCCTTAGCCGTAACCTTGAACGGCCGCCCGAACGGATGGATGAGGGCGTGAAGCAGGGCGATGGTGATGGGGATCGCCGACACCATCTGCGACACCTCGGTAAAGAGCGGCATGCTGCGCCGGCCGGAAACCCAGGCATGAAAGGCCCACATGCCGCCGACCATCGGCAGCGCATAGAGAAAGAAGGCTTCCGGCTCCATCTGGATCGCCGGCAGGCCAAGGAAATAATAGAGGATCGGCGCCGCCATCAAAAGCAGGATGAACGGGCGGCAGAACCAGAACAGCAGTCCGTGGAAATAATGCAGCCGCTGCAAGAAGGTATAGCCACGGCCGAAGAACGGGCCGTCCCGGAGCAGCGCGACCTGAATGGTCCCGAGGCACCAGCGGCAGCGCTGGGTAATATAGCCGGAAAGGCTTTCGGCCGAGAGGCCGACGCTGAGGCGTTCGTTCAGCCAGCGAGTCTTCAAGCCTTTCTGCAGCAGCCGATAGGTGAGATGGATATCTTCCGTCACCGTTTCCTGCGGCATGCCGCCGATCATGCCGAGCGCATCGCGGCGCACGATGCAGGAGGTGCCGACGCAAAAGGCAGCTCCCCATCCGTCCTTCGAGGGCTGCATGACATCGAAGAAAATGCGCTGATCATCGACCCATGCCTTCGATGCCAGGAGGTTATGTTGGACGGGGTCGGCATTGTAGTAGAACTGCGGCGTCTGGATGAGCCCGATTTCCGGATCGGCGAACTGACCGACGGTGCGCTTCAGGATGGCGCGCTGCGGCGCGAAATCGGCGTCGAGAATGAGGATATAGGGCGCGTTCGTCTCCCTGGCCGATTGCCGGATGGCATTGTTGAGATTGCCGCCCTTGGCGCCGACATTGTCGCTACGCCGCAGATATCGCACGCCGACCTCGGTGCAATAATCCTCCAGCCAGTCGCGGCGTCCGTCGTCCAGCACCCACACGGTGAAATTCTGGTAATCGATCGCCTTCGCGGCAAGGATCGTGCGCTCCAGAATGGAGAGCTCTTCGTTATAGGTACAGATGAAGACATCGACGGCTGGCGGCGATGCGGAGCCGGCGATGAAGAGCTCGCTCGCATCCGCAGCTGCACTGTGGTCGGTCCGCCGGAAGAAGAAGACGATCGAAAGCACCGTATAGAAGATGACGACGATCTCGAAGCAGAGATAGGCCCGCGGCCACAGCGCATAGGCGCTCCATTCGAAGTCCGGCAGCGTTTTGGTGACGCGGAAATAGAGATAATTCAACAACATGACGATGAGGATCGCGCCGAATATGACGCGGTCTTTACCCCGGCGGCTATCGAGCAGCCAGGCGCAGCCCATGATGAGCGCAAGCGCCAGAAGCGAGAAGAGAATGGCGTCCGATAGAGTCACTACTTCGGGGGACATGGGCTATCCTTGCTGATCAACGCCTGGCCCGCGCGGCCGAAGAAAGGGTTGAGATCGAGCGCGGCAAGCACGGCCCAGCCGGTCGCCCCGACATGCGGAAGACGGTAATATTTGAAATCGCCGGGCGAGGAGTTGGGGCCAACCTGAAGGCCGGTGGAAAGCTGCTCGTTGACCGTTGCATAGATAAGGCTGCCAGGCGTGAGCTGAGCGGCGATGGTCTTGAACAAAGGCTCGGCTTTTTCCGGCTGTCCGGCAAGACGCAGGACGAGTGCCGCCTGCGCGGTACCTTCGAGCCAGACGCCGTCCCGGTCACTGTTGAAGTCGAAACCGCCATCGACGCCATGGTTCAACTCAGTCCATTCCATGACTCGCCCGGCCTTTGTCTTGAAATCCGGCACGGCAATCAGCGGCCACAGTTCGGCATCGAGCCCCGACATTTCGACGTTCGGCGCGTTGCTGCCGGGCACGCTGCCGATGTAGAAGCGCCCCTCGTCGTCGTTCCACATCGCATGAAGGAACTTGAGCGCAGTGTCGCCGCGATGGGTCCAGTCGCCACCGGCGTCCAGGCGCGCAAGCCAGCTATCCGCGGCGTAGACGTCCAGATTATGTTCCGTCGATTTCCAGGTCAGGCGCTCGGGCGCCGGCTCGTGGCCGAAGAAGCCGCCGAAATAGCCCGGGTTTTGTGGATCTGCCGTGCTGCGGTGGATCCAGTCCATGATCTTGCGCGCGGTATCGAGATAGGCAGGCTGCTCCGTCTCCTCGTAGGCCATCAGCAGCGCCAGCGCGCCCCATGCCGTGCTGCCCGTCGCACTGCCGACCTGGTAGCCGTCCTCGATCCAGGAATTGCTGGCAGCGCTCCAATAGCCGGGCAGCAACATTCCCTCCTTGCCCGGCATGACCGGGCCGGACCGGTAGGCATTCCTCAGTCGCCCGTCATGATAGTGGCGGTCCGTCTCCACAGCGAGCACCAGAGCATCGGCGATGCGGCGGGCTTCGGCTTTCCGCTTGCAGCCGTAAAGCGCCATCAGTGCGAGCGCGTTGTCATAGGTGAAGCCGGTGTTTTCCAGAGCTGGATGCAGCGCCGAACCACCGTTTGCCGGTTCGAAACTGCGCAGGACGAAGGGCTGTCCCGGATCGCCGCCCATCTGGGCAGCCAGACCGTCGCAAAGCGTGCAGGCAAGCTCCTGATGTTCGCTATCGGCGAGCACAGGGAATGCCGGCAGGACGATCACGGTCGCTGCGAGCAGCAGCAAGCGTCCCTTGGTCATGGTCGATCTCAGATGCTTCATTGTTGACCCTCGTCAATGCAGCGGCGAAACCGGCGTTACGGATTGGCGGGTTCGGCGGCGGCGGAGCGCGGCGCCGTAGCCTTGTCGAAAAGCGTGGACGCGGAAAGCATGGCGCTCTGCGACGCCAGCCTGCTCATCGCCAGCGTCGAATAGCGGGTGATCCGTGAGACGATCGTCTCGCCCAATGAGACGATCACATCCTCGCCGACGTGGCACCCGAAGAATTTGTCGTTGTTCTGCTGCGCTGGACCGCCGCCCACGCCGGCAGGCTCGTCGATTTTGACGAGCACGTAGACCTCATGGCCTTCGGCTTCCGGAAATTTCGCATAGTAGCGATTTTCCGGGCCTGAGTTGAAGTAGCGCACGATCTTGTAGATATGGGCGTCGCGCTTGACGCCGAGGCTGCGGAAATTGACCATCGCCGGCATGCCGATTTCCAGCGATGTCACGTCGCGGCTGCGATAGACGGCGGCGGCAAAGGCCTCGTTGCAATCCAGCGATTTTGCCACCGGCTGACCCTGCATCACGAAATCGCCGAAGGATGCGTCGACGCTGACGATCTGGCCATGGCGTTCGGCGACGACCTCGGCCGCACCAGTCTTGCCGAGCCGCCCCTCCTCCCGCGCAATCAGGTTTTCGACCTGCTGCTTGCGTTCCGTCATCTGGTTGATCTCGATATTGTCTTCGGCGATCTCGCCGGCAAGCTTCGTGCGCTGCATTTCAAGCGTCAGCAGATTGGCGGCAACGGTACCGCCCGTGTAGATGTCGCGTTCGACGAGCGACAGGACAATCTCGTCGCGGCGCAGTTCGCCGCGTGCGGAGTCGAGTTCGTACTGCGCAGCGTTGCGCTTCTGGCGTTGTGGTTCGATGCTCGCCTCGGAGATCAGTTTCTTCGTGAGAAGCACCAGCTGCCTCTGCAGCAGAGCGTTCTGTTCATTGAGGCGCGCCTCGTAGGTCTGCACGTTGTAACGGGCATTTTCGATGACCGCCGAAAGCTCGCTGATCACGCCGTTCTTGACGTCCGCGATCTGGCCCTTGACCTTCTGGAGCTGGCCGGTGCGCTCCTGAACGACGCTTCTCGTATTGTTCAGCTTTTCGGTGAGATCGAGCTTCTCGAGCCGCAAGCCCGTCAGCGACGTCTGGTCCTGGTTGGGATTGGACACGGTCGCCATCACGTCGCCGAGCTTGACGACCTGTCCGACCTGCAGGGAAATCCTGTCCACCCTGCCGTAGATCGGCGAGGCGATCATTTGCACCGGCGCATTGATGACGGCGCGCGTGGAGACAATGAAAAACTGATTGGGGATCATCGCCATGGCGATAACGAAAATCAGCATAAAGGCAAACACATAACCAAGTGCCCTTGATACTGAAAGTATCTTATGATCACGCGGATCAAGCACTATAGTTTCGTCCTTCATTTTCGTCATTCCTGAATTTTTACACTGCAGGTCGAAGTGAAGGGCGTTTCCATGTATATTTTTTATTTCTTATGTTTTATATCGATGAAATTCTAGTATGCAAATGAATTTTTTTCTGCAATGCCGTTGCTTAGTTTCAGTATCAGTACGATCAACATCGGTGAGACTACTATGGACATATATTGTCTTAAGTAATTCACACAATTATTGCGCGCAAATTTGGATGGAATCGAATTTCATCCATCCAACCATTGTTTTAATTTGTCTTTGATTTTGCGGTGATTTTTGTGACGCACCTGAAGAGACAGCCGACACGGCGCCTCATCCCTCATCTGTCGAAGCGGGGCCGTACACAATCAGAAAAAGAGAAGCCCGCCATCTCAGAAAATTGGCGGGCTTTTTATTACTTTACTGCTGCGCCGGAGGCGTTGCCGGCGGGGTTGCAGGTGCCGGTTCCGTAGCCGGCGGTGTTGCCGGTGCCGGAGTTGCCGGGGCCGGAGTTGCCGGGGCCGGGGTTGCCGGGGCCGGCTCTGTGGCTGGCGGCGTTGCCGGCGCAGTTGACGTTGCCGGCGGCGTTGTCGTTTCGCCGGCTGGGGGTGCGCCCGCGCGCGGCCAGTAAATTGCGGCCAAGGCTATGATTACAACAACAGCCGCGATGCCGATCCACATCGCCCATGGTGAGCGGCGGTCGCTGCCCGGAGTGCCGCGGGCATCTTGGCCAGGCCTATTAAAATCATTGGTCATAGTAGTCCTCCTGTACACTCTAAAACTACCAAGTGCATAAAAGGTTCCATGCTGCGTTATGATGCGATGCTCGACTAGTGCAAGCCACCACAGTTCGGACGTTATACTTCTTCAGGCTTCCGGACAGGAGCGCCTGCTGCGCATCGCATCAGAAGCGATTATACCATCTTTTCGCCCTTCCCATCGCAAAAAGGAGGAACTCTATATTCGAAAGGTGATTTGCACCGGTACCGATGCCGTGGCAGCATTCACCTCCAGCGTTGCGGCCTAGCCGATAGCGCGACTGTCACCGAACAAGCATGAAACCGCGCCCGTGGGAGGGAACCATGTCCGATCAACTGCCGATGTTCATCCTGCAATCGATCGTCATCTTCGGTCTCGTCGGCGCGCTCTTCATTCGCGCCTGATCCCGTCTACCGGACCTCCGCCCTTGCTCTCGGCCGCGTATCGTTGCGTTCCCAGGAGAAGATGGCGCGTGGCAAAGGCGCCCGCCCGCGTATGATGTCGGCTCCTTTCTCGCCGACCATGATCGTCGGACCATTGGTGTTGCACGAGGGAACACGCGGCATGACGGAGCTGTCGCACACCCGCAGTCCCTCCAAACCCCTCACCTTCAGATCGAGCCCCACTACGGCCATCCCATCCGTGCCCATCTTGCAGGTGCCGACCGGATGGTGGTCCGTCTTGGCATTGGCGCAGCCATAGTCGAAAAGCTGCTCGTCGGTGACGGCGCCGGCTCCGGGGAGCTTCTCCTCCAGCACATAGGGCTTCAACGCCGCCTGCTGCATGATCTCCCGGGCGATCTTCAAGCCCTCGATCGACATCTTCCGGTCATGCGGATCACTCCAGTACTTCGGGTCGATCAACGGCGCAGCCGCCGGGTCGGCGGATGAGAGGCGCACTGTACCGCGCGAGCGGGGATGCAGATAAGCGGAATTCAGAGTCACCCCGGCATTCTTCAGCCGGGCAACGCCCGCCTCGATGCCGGAGCCGAGGCCGAGATGGAACTGGACATCCGGCGAGCGCGCGTTCGGATCCGCATACCAGAAACCACCGGTCTCGAAGAGCGACGAGGCCACCGGGCCTGAACGGAAGAGCAGATACTGCAACCCCGCCCAAAGCGTGCGGTGCAGCTTGGCGACGCCGTCGTAGGTGTGGTCGCCGGTGCATTCGGCAATGACGAAGAGATCGAGATGATCCTGCAAATTGCCGCCGACGCCGGGCAGGTCATGCTTCACATCGACGCCAACAGCTTTCAGATGATCCGCAGGCCCGATGCCCGATTGCAGCAGCAGCTTCGGCGAGCCGATCGCACCAGACGAAACAAGGACTTCACGCGCGGCCCGGATGATCTCGATGCCGTTGCGCGCGACAACTTCGACGCCGACCGCTCTCGTTCCTTCGATCACGATCCTGGCAACGCGGGCATTCATCCGGATGGTGAGGTTCGTTCGGTCCCTGATCGGGGACAAATAGCCGAGCGAGGCGGAAGAACGGCGGCGGTTTCGCTGCGTCAGCTGGTAGAAGCCGACGCCCGCCTGCTGCCGGCCGTTGAAATCCTGGTTGTAGGGAATGCCAAGTTCCTGCCCCGCACGGATATAGGCATCGCAGATCGGTAGCGTTGAAACCGGCATCGACACCCCGAGCGGCCCGCCATAGGAATGGTAGTCGTCGGCAAAACGCTCATTGTCCTCGGAGCGTTTGAAATAGGGCAGAACGGAGCGGTAGTCCCAGCCCTCGCAACCGTCCTCGCTCGCCCAGAGATCGTAGTCTGCGGCATTGCCACGGGTATAGAGCTGCGCGTTGATCGAGGAGCCGCCACCGATGACTTTGGCCTGGGTATAGCGCAGCACCCTGCCCTTCATGTGCGTTTGCGGCACCGTCTCCCAACCCCAGCTGGCGACGCCCTTCGTCATCTTGGCAAAGCCTGCCGGCATATGGAACAGCGGGCTCCAATCGCTGCCGCCTGCTTCGAGCAGCAGCACTTTGACGTCGGGATCCTCCGTCAGCCGGTTGGCGAGCACGCAGCCCGCCGGGCCTCCGCCGGTGATGATGTAGTCGTATGCCATCGCAACTCCCCCGCTCAAAGGCGGCCGATCGAAAGCCCGCCGCCGGCATCGATCACCGAGCCCGTGGCAAAGCCGAAACTTCCCGAAGCCAGCGCTGCGACGATCGCGCCGATGTCCTCAGCCTCTCCCCAACGTTTCATTGGAACGAGCCCGCCTGCAATCAGCGCATCATATTGTTCAGAAACCTTCTCGGTCATCGCCGTGCGGATGATGCCGGGCCGCACCTCGAAGACGCCGATGCCGCTTTCGGCAAGCCGCACCGCCAGCCCCTTGGTGAAGGCTGAAAGTCCGGCCTTGCTGATGCAGTAATCAAGACGCTCCGGCGATGTCAGCTCCGAGGATGCCGAGGTGATGTTGATGATCGAACGGGTCGCCTGCCTGGCGCCGCTCGTGAGCATCGCCTTGACGACCGCCTGCGTGAAGAACACCGTTCCCCGTAGATTGACGTCGAGCACAGTGTCAAAATTCTCCGGCTTCAGCTCGAGGAAGTCGCCGCGCACCACTGAGCCGATGCCGGCATTGTTCACCAGGCAGTTGATCGCCCCGAATGTCTGCAGGACTTCGTCGACCGTTGCAGCATACCCGCCAACGTCCGCCAGATCGGCCTGCAGATAGACGGCCTTGGCGCCGAGCGAGCGCAATGCCTCGACCACCGGATCGTTCGGCCGGTCATCCTCTATTCCGGTGATCGCGACGTCATGCCCCGTCTTCGCCAGTGCCTCGGCGATCGCCAATCCGATGCCACATCTCCCGCCGGTGACAAGCGCAACCGGCCGCCTTCTCTGCGCCATCACGCTAGATCCTTTTGCATGATATGTTCTCCGACGCGCAGCGCCTGTGCTGCCACCGTCAGTGCCGGATTGACGGCGGCGGACGTCGGCAGGTAGCTCGCATCGACGACGAAGAGGTTCGGATGGTCGTAGGCCCGGCACCAGATGTCGAGCGGCGCTGCCGCCGGATCGTTGCCGATCTTGATCGTGCCGCATTGATGCGACGGCGTCCGCTTGTCGAAGGGCCGGGAGAGAACCAGCGGAAAGCCTGCCGCCCGAAGCGCCTGCTTCAGCTTCTTCACCAGCATCAGATGCGCCGGCCAGTTCGTCCGCACCCACTGCAGAAGGATACGGTCGCCGTCGACCATAATGCGGCTTTCGGGATGCGGAACGTCCTCGCTCATCGCGTAGAAATCGATCGCGTGCACCGACAGTTGGTTCAGCATCCATTCCGGCACCGACGGCATATTGGCCTTCAGGATGGTGCCAGACACGCGGCCGAGCAGTTGTACGTTGCCGAGCGGCGGCCCGCCCTCGCCGTCCGAGAGGTAGTAGTCGTTGAAGCCGAAGGTCTTCTGATAGATGGACGTATTTCGAAAGCCTGGCGAGACCGCGATCACCGCGCTCGAATTGTGGTTCATGAAATTGCGGCCGACCTGATCCGAGCTGTTGGCGAGCCCTTTCGGATGCGTGTCATCTGCCGAGCGCAGCAGCAGGACGGCAGATTGCACCGCGCCTGCGGAAAGGATCACGAGCTTCGGAGAGACCGTCTCCTCGGCACCATCCTTTCGGTAATGAACCGTCTCGATGCGCTTGCCGTCCGCCGCCGTTCGAAGCCGCGTCACCTGCGATCCGGTCTGCAGCCGAACGTTCGGATGCTGCAGCGCCAGCGCGAGGCCGATCGTCTCGGCATCCATCTTTCCGTCGAAACTGTTCGGATGTGCGTCCCAGGGGGTCTTCGCCTTGGCAAGCCAGCGCTCGATATCGATGCCGAGCGGCAGCGAATAGGGATGCAGGCCGTTCCGCTTCATCCGCTCGCGCACAAGCGCGATCGGCGGCTCGTCAGGCACCGGCGGAAAGGCATAATTTTGCGAATGCACCGGTTCCGTAGGATCCTCGCCGACTTGCCCGCGCACTTGGTAGAGGTGCTCCGCCCGGCTGTACCAAGGCTCCAGCTCTTCATAGGCAAACGGCCATGCAGGCGAGATGCCCTCGAGATGTCGCATCTCGGAAAAGTCCTCGCGCCGGTAGCGCACCATGACCGCCCCGAAGAATTTCGAATTGCCTCCGACATTATAGTAGTTGCCGGGATTGAACGGCTTGCCGTCCATCTCGTACCAGGATTCCTTCGGCCGGAAGTGGCCGCGCTGGAAGATCGCGCGCTGGTCGCGGTTTTCCGGCCGGTCCTCGATATGCCCGCCTGCCTCAAGGATAAGGATGTCAGCGCCCGAAGGCGCAAGCGCCGCGGCGACGGTCGCCCCGCCGATTCCCGAGCCGATAATGACGATGTCCGCCTGCTTCACCAAGCGATCCTCCCAGAACGCAATGCCTGCGGCTCAGCGCGGCATCCACCAGCCCGTCCGGGCGCCGATATGCATGTTGAGCGTCTTGGTCTCCGTATAGTCCTCTACCGCATGCCGCCCGAGTTCGCGGCCAAGGCCGGATTGGCGATAGCCGCCAAACGGCAGTTCCGCCGCACCATCCATGAAGGTGTTCATCCAGATCGTGCCCGCCCTCACCTTGCGGCCGATCGTCAGGCAGGTGTCGAAGTCGCGGCTCCAGACGCCGGCCGAAAGGCCATAGTCGACGGCATTGGCGATGCGGATTGCATCCTCGACGCTTTCGAACGTCAACACCGAAAGCACCGGCCCGAACACTTCCTCACGGGCCACAGCCATATCCGGCTTGACGCCGGAAAGGATCGTCGGCGCCATGTACTGGCCGAAGCCGAAATCGATATGGCTGCCGCCAAGGGCGATACTTGCACCGCTGCCTGCCGCGGCAGAAACATAACCCTGAACCTTCTCCAGATGCTGCGGCGTGATGATCGCGCCCACCTGCGTCGACGGGTCCAGCGGATCACCGACCTTCACCTTCTGCGACAGAGCCGCCACGCGCGAAGTCACTTCTTCCGCAATGTCGCGATGCAGGATCAGGCGCGAACCGGCATTGCAGCATTCGCCCGCGTTGAAATAGGCGCCGAAGACGGCGGCATCAATGAAGGCGTCGAGATCGGCATCCGGGAACACGATCTGCGGATTCTTGCCGCCAAGCTCCAGCGAAACCTTCTTCAGGGTCTTTGCGGCATTTTCCATCGTCAGCCGGCCGACGCCGGTGGAACCGGTAAAGGAGACCATATCGACATCCGCATGCCCGGTCATCGTTCCACCGATGGCTACACCCGTGCCGACGATGATGTTGACGACACCTTCTGGAACGCCAGCCTCCATCAGGATTTCGCCGAGTACGAGCGTCGAGCCGGAGGTGAGCTCCGACGGCTTGACGACCGCGGTGCAGCCCGCCGCAAGCGCAAAGGGCAGTTTCTGGCTGACAATCAGGAACGGGAAGTTCCAGGGCGTGATGATCGAGACGACACCGACGGCCTCCCGCAACACGACGCCGAGCGTGCCGTCGCCGAGCGTATTGTAGCTCTCGCCGTGCAGATCGCGGGCAAGCGCTGCCGCATAGCGCCAGATGTCGGCGGCACCGGCGATCTCACCTTTCACCTGCGTGATCGGCTTGCCGGCTTCGATCGCATCGAGATAGGCAAGCTCACCGGCACGCGCGGCGATCATATCCGCGGCCTTGAGCAGAATACCGGAGCGTTCGGAGGCCGTCATGCGCGGCCAGGGACCGTGATCGAAGGCCTTTCGGGCGGCGGCGATCGCCTTCACCGCATCATCCCTGGTCGCCGCCTTGTAGCGGCTGACGACGACGCCATGGCTCGGCGCCACACGCTCGATCGTGCCTGCCTCAACGCCCTCCACCCACTTGCCGTCGATCAGCATGCTGAACTCGCGCACCTTCGCGTCCGCCAGCTTCTGCGGCTTCACCAGCACCGTCATCACCATTCTCCATTGAATTGAGCTGGGCGCTTTTCGGCAAATGCCGCAACGCCCTCTTTGAGATCGCCGGTCTTGGCAGCCAGGATCGACCCTAGCGCCTCGACGGCCGCGCCATTGTCCTCACCATTCGCCGATGCGATGAGAAGCTTCGAGATCTCAAGTGCGGCCGGACCACGCTGAGCAATCCGCGCCGCGTGGTCCTTCGCCGCGGCAAGCGAAGTGCCGGTCTCGACGACGGCATCGACAATACCGTTCGCTCGCGCCTCCTCCGCCGAAAACATCTCGCCGCCGAGCACCATTCGGCGAACGATCTGCGCGCCGAAGCGCTTGACCAGTCGCTGCGTGCCGGACCAGCCGGGTATCATGCCGAGACCCGTTTCCGGCAGGCCGATCCTGATCTGCGTTTCGGCGATGCGGATATCGGCAGCGCCCGCCAATTCCAAACCACCGCCGAGCGCATGACCGTTCAGCGCCGCAATCACCGGCATGCGCAGCGTCGCTAGCCGCTCGAAAACGCGGTGCCCGAAGCGCACCCAGGCATGACCGAATTCATTGGCCTCCATGCCGCCCCAGGCCTTGATGTCGCCGCCCGCAGAAAAGGCCTTGCCCTCGCCCGTCAGGATAGCGACGCGGACGGTGGCATTCGCCTCCACCTCGTCGCAGGCCGCGGCCAACGCCTTCAGCATGTCGATATCGAAGGCATTGAGCTTTTCCGGCCGCGAGACGGTCATGACCGCGATCTGACCTTCGATTGAAACCTTTACCTCACCCATGGAACGCCCCTTCCAGAACCCGCTGCGGCTTCTGCGAGAGCTTGAGACCGATCGGCGCCTCGCCGAACAGAGCGGCATCCATCACCTTCAGATTGTCGGAAACGACCAGCGGAAACTCCGACTGATCGAGAATGTGCGCCTGCAGGTCGACGCCGGGCGCGATCTCCGTCAGCACAACACCCTCCGGCGTCAGCTTCAGCACGCACCGCTCGGTGACATAGGTGACATCCTGCCCCTGGGTCACGCCGCGCGGACCGGAGAAGGTCACATGCTCCACCGTATTGACGAGCTTCTTCAACTTGCCTTCTTTCTCGATCACCAGCCTGCCGTTCTCGACGCCGAGCTTTGCACCAGCATTGAACATGCCCGAGAAGACGATCTTCTTCGCCCGCGCTGTAATATCGACGAAGCCGCCGGCGCCCGCCGTCACATGCGGACGGAAGGAGAGCTTGGAGACGTTGACCGAGCCGTCGCGGCCGATCTCCAGGAAGGACAGCAGCGAGGCGTCGAAGCCGCCGCCCTGGAAATAGGTGAACTGATAGGGCGACGGCATGAAGGCGTCGGCATTCGAGGCGCAGCCGAAGGCAAAGTCGAGCAGCGGAACGCCGCCGACGGCACCCTGCTCGATCACCCATGTCACCGCCCCGTGAAGTCCTTCTTCCAAGAGAATGCGCGGCACGTTGGCCGAAATCCCAAAGCCGAGATTGACGGCACTGCCGCCCTGCAGTTCTTGCGCGACTCGGCGTGCAATCGCCTTCTGGATATTGAATTCCGGCAAGCGGAACGTATCGAGCGGCCGGAAGATTTCGCCGGAGATCGCTGGATCGTAAAGCGTCTGCGTCGTCTGCTTCTGGTCGGGATCGACCACGATGTAATCGACAAGCACGCCGGGAACACGCACGTCATGCGGCTTCAGCGACCCTTCCTTGGTGATCCGCTTTACCTGCGCGATGACGATGCCGCCGTTGTTGCGAGCGGCGAGCGCCTGGTCGAGGCCGCCGAGATAGGCGCCTTCGTGTTCATAGCTGAGATTACCACGCTCATCCGCCGTCGTCGCCCGGATGATCGCCACCTGCGGCGCGAGCGCCTTGAAGAACAGCCAATCCTCGCTCTCGAAGCTGATCTTCTTGACGATTGGCTCAGCGGCAGCCTTCGCATTCATGGCGCAGCCTTCGCGCGCCGGATCAACGAAGGTTTCGAGTCCCACCTTGGTCATCACCCCCGGCCGCTTGGCGGCTGCCTCGCGGTGCATGTCGAAGAGGATGCCCGAAGGCACGTTATAGGCGGCGATCTCGTCGTTGCCGATCATCTGCCAAATCAGCGGCGGCTCCGCGCTGGACGGGCCGGAGGGATAGGAGCCGCCGATGATCTTCTTCAGCAGGCCCTTCTTCGCGATGTAATCCACGCCCTTGATGCCGCTCATGTCGCCCGCCGCAATCGGGTGCAGCGTCGTCAGATCGCGCGGATGGCCGGTCGCTTCGAAACGCTCGCCGATCGCCTTCAGCATCAGGTCCGGGCAGCCGAGGCCGCTGGACGACGAGACCGAGACGATTGCGCCGTCGGGGATCAGCGCTGCGGCTTCGGCGGGTGTTACGTGCTTGTCCATGTCAAAGCCCCGGCTCGATCTTGACTGCCTTGCCGGTTCTTGCGGACTCGACGATGGCAAGGCCCGTCGCGAGCGACCAGACGCCGTCTTCGCCCGTCGCCGCCGGCTTGCCCTTCCCGGCAACCGCATCGTGGAAGGCCCTAAGAGCCACCTCGTAGAGATTGGTGTTTTCGCATTCGAGTTCGGTTTCGCCGTCCGCATTCCGCAACGTCACGCGGCCGACCGGACGCTGGGTCATGACGTTATGGGCCACGAGCGATCCCTCGCTGCCATGCACCTCGAAACCGGTCTCGGCGTATTTCGTGGTGAAACCGTCATGGAACTGCGCGATGACGCCGGACTTGAAGCGCAGCACGCCCATGACGGCATCCTCCAGCCCGACCTTGCCCATGCCGCCGCTCTGGCCGAAGGCGATTGCCTCCACCGGATCGTCGCCGAGCACGAAGCGCAGCGTATCGGCATCGTGCACGCTGATATCAAGAATGACGCCGCCGCCCGCCTCCGGCCGGTCGAGCCGCCAGCCCTGCAGATGCGGAGGCAGATAGACCGCATGAAAAACGCGGGCGCCGAGCGACTTGCCGATCCTGCCCGCTGCAATCGCATCGCGCATGGCGCGGTGGGTGGAAGCATTGCGCAGGTGGTGGTTCGTCGCCATCACCACGCCCGCCTCCCTTGCCGCCTTCACCATGGCGTTCGCATCCGCCAGGCTGATCGCCAGCGGCTTCTCGCAAAGCACATGCTTGCCCGCCCGGATCGCCGCCAGCGCCTGGTCGCGATGCAGCTCGTTGGTGGTCGAGATGTAGACCGCCTCGACATCCGGGTCATTGACGAGGCCGGCGACGCTGGTCACCGATTTCTTGATGCCGTACTCGGCCGCGTGAGCCTTGCCGCGCGCCGCATCCGTGCTCATCACGGAGACGGCCTCGCCGCCGGCTGCGCGGATCGCATCGATCATCCATTCCCTGGCGATCGTGCTGGCACCGATCAAACCCCACTTCGTCATCGCACTCCTCCATGAATGCCTGTGCCGCAGCTTTGACGGACGACGAGGCGCACGCTGCTGACCAGCGCTTCCGGCTCCGCCGCCCCCGAATTGATCTGCTTCAGCAGCAACTGCGCCGCCCGGCGCCCCATGCCTTGCGGATCGACGGAAACGGTCGTCAGCGCTGGCACCGCCGTCTTTGCCTCGATAACATCGTCGAAACCGATCATCGCGAAATCGGCGCCCGGCTCCATCCTGCGGCTTCGAAGCCCGTCGCAAACGCCGAAGGCGACCGCATCGTTGAAACAGACCGCAGCCGTCGGCGGGTCGGCAAGCCGCATCGCCCGCTCGATCGCCTCGACGCCGCCCGCCCGCGAGGGCGCCGCCCCGATGAGCAGATCCACGTCGAAATCCAGTCCTGCCTCGATCAGCGCGTCGCGATACCCCGTAAAGCGCTCGGTGAAGACAGCGGTATCCGGAAAGCCGCCAAGAAAGGCGATGCTGCGATGGCCGAGCTTTGCAAGGTGCGCGACGGAGGCGGCCGCTCCCGCGTGATTATCCGATGTCAGCGACGAAACCCGCGCGCCGGGCACATTGCGCACAGCCATCACAACGGGAATCCCGGCATTGGAAAGCGGCCAGAAATCCGCAGCCTCAGTGCCTCGCGCCGGCGAAATGATGAGCCCGGAAATCCCATGTTCGCGCATCGATGCAATGACCTCGCGCTGCCGGTCGATATTCTCGCCGGTATTGGCGAGAAACTGCACGTAACCTGCCGATTGCATGACACTGTCGATGCCGACGGCGAGTTCGGCGAAGAAACTGTTCGTCAGGTCGTTGACGACCATGCCGACGATTTTCGACTTGGCATTTGCCTGCCTCAGATTGGCAGCGCCGCGATTATAGACATAACCAAGTTCGCGGATCGCGGCATTCACTTTCGCCCGCGTCGTCTCGTTGACGAGCGAGCTTCCCTGCAGCACGAGCGATACGGTCGACTTCGAAACGCCGGCGGCGTTCGCAATGTCGATGACGGTCGCCCGCTCCCTGCTCATGATTGCTCCTCCAAGAATACGCGAAGTAAATTGGAACGTTCCAAATTTGTCAAGAAATGAATTACTTTGCAGTCATATCTTTCTCAGATCGATTTGGAACGTTCTAAACCGAGGTGATAAGTCCGTGTGAAAAAAGATATCCTCGAACACAAAAGCGTACCGGAATTGACAAAAGTGCACTTTGCAGCCGTACTCGACGGTACTAGTGAAATGAGCGTCGCTTCTTCTTTTCCCCGAAGCGGCCTAGAACTCAGCCTCGCCCGTCGCGAGGCTTTTTTCATTTTTTGCAGCCGGAATCCCGGCAATAAAAAACCGCCCTTGCCATGATCCGAGGAGAATTGGCAAAGGCGGTTCTTGTGCCGCCGCGTCAGGAAAGACCGGCGGCTGCTACTTAGCGGCGGATCAGCGGGCAGCCGCGGACATTCGCAAAGGTCATGCGGTCCCAACCGCGGCGGTCACGGCCGGCAACGACGACGCGGCGCGGCGTGACATTGACGACGCGCACGTCGCGCAGGCCGGACCAGCGAGCCGCGCGGACAGCCATGACCGGCGAGCAGCCGCGGTAGACCGGCGGCGGACGATGGTACTGGGCGTCGACGATAAAGCCGCGCTCCGGCCCTGCCGCCGCAGCGGTGGAGACGGTGGCGGGGATCGAAGCAATGGCAAGAAATGCGGCAAACGACGCTTTGGCAATGAAATTGGTCATTGGAGACTTCCCTCGTTTCAATGGACGCTCAAACTCCCTTTCGGGGATGATTAGACCATAGAGGGCCAAAGCTGAACGATGTTCGAATTGCGCATTCAGGCTCTGTTCACGCGCTGAGATGCAGCACGATTTCGCGGTGATGGGGACGGTCTCGATGCTCGAAGAGAAAGAGACCCTGCCAGGTGCCGAGCACCATCCTGCCGTTCGTAACGGGAATGCCGAACGAAACCTGTGTCAACGCCGCCTTGATATGGGCGGGCATGTCGTCCGGGCCTTCAGTCGTATGGACGATCCAGCGCATCGACGGGTCCGATGAAGCCGGCACGAGCCGGCGGAAGAAGGCACTCAGGTCCGTCTGCACATCGGGGTCCGCATTTTCCTGGATCAGCAGCGAACAAGAGGTGTGGCGCACGAAGATCGTGAGCAGGCCTTCGTCCACGCCGCTTGCGCCGACGAAAGCTGCGGCCTGGTCCGTGAACTCGTAAAGACCCTGGCCGCGGGTCGGGATGCTGATCGTCGTCTGGGGCACCGAACTCCTCTTTCAAAGTTCGACGAGGGTTTCAAAACCGCCGTAGATCAACCGCTTGCCATCAAAAACCGTTTTCCATTCATCGCCCTGCAGGCGTGGATCGGACATGACCTTGGCGACTATATCGTCGCGTTCCTTCCTCGATCCATAGACGATCCAGGAAAACACGACCACTTCATCCTCCTTCGCCATCACCGCACGCGGAAACGAGGTGAGTTCTCCATAGGGCACGTCGTCGGCAAGGCACTCGACATATTTCTGTGCACCATGCTCCTTCCAGATCGAGCCGGCTAAATTCGACAATTTCTTGTAAGCCTCGATATTGGCTTTCGGAACAGCCACCAGGAATCCGTCGATGTAAGGCATTGTCGTTCTCCTATCTTCTGTTGACGATCATAGGACGAATAGCGGACGCAAAGGCCGACAGTCTCGATGAGAAAGTATGCGTGATCCGACTATGTTCCAGTCCTGCAGCGTCCCGACCTTGGCGAGATCAGGGAAAAGACCCGTCCCCGTCTGAAGGATCCGCTGGCCGACCGTGGTGAATGCGCAGGCGCAATTTTGCGACTAATGGAACGATTGTTCCGATCGCGACAACGCGCTCAAATGCTCATTGAAAGAAAGCGTCAATGCGCCATTTTCTGGCGTAAACGGAATGGTGCATGGCAACTGAAAACATGCTCAATAGGCGTGCTGGCGGACGCGGTGCCGCAGGCGCCCGGGTTCACGTTACACCGCGACCAGAGGGAACAAGAAAATGAAAGCACTTTTGGCCTCAACCGTCCTTGCTGCCGGCCTGTTCGGCCTTGGGGGCGTGGCTTCGGCCGCCGAATGCGGAAATGTGACCATCGCAAGCATGAACTGGCAATCCGCCGAAGTTGCCGCAAACCTCGACAAGATCATCCTCGAGGAAGGCTATGGATGCACCGCCGAGATCGTCAGCGGCGATACGGTACCGACGCTCACCTCCATGGCTGAAAAGGGTGAGCCGGACATCGCGCCGGAAGCCTGGGTCAGCCTTCAGCCGGAACTCGTGAAACGCGGCCTCGAAGGCGGCAAGGTGGTCGCTGCCGCGAAGATCCTTTCGGACGGCGCGATCCAGGGCTGGTGGATCCCCAAGTACATCGCTGAAGCGCATCCCGACATCAAGACGATCCCTGATCTCTTCAAACATCCCGAACTCTTCCCCGCCCCGGAAGACAAGAGCAAGGGCGCCGTCTTCAATGGCCCGCAAGGCTGGGGCGGAACGGTCGTGACCTCGCAGCTCTTCAAGGCCTATGGCGGCGACAAGGCCGGCTTCACGCTGGTGGATACAGGCTCGGCAGCGGGCCTCGATGGCTCGATCGCCAAGGCCTACGAAGGCAAGCAGCCCTGGGTCGGCTACTACTGGGCCCCGACCTCCCTGCTCGGCAAATATGAAATGGTAAAGCTCGGCTACGGCGCTGAATATGATGCGGCGGAATGGAAGCGCTGTACCTCAGTTGCCGATTGCGCCGATCCGAAGCCGAACGCCTGGCCGGCTGACGACGTTCAGACGCTTGTGAGCAAGACATTCGCCGATCGCGCCGGTCCTGCCATGGATTATCTCAACAAGCGCGCCTGGACGAACGATACCGTCAACAAGCTGATCGCCTGGATGACCGACAACCAGGCCACCGGCGAAGATGGCGCCAAGCACTTCCTCAAGGAAAACGAAGCCCTGTGGAAGGAATGGGTCTCTCCGGAGGTCGCCGAGAAGATCAAGGCTTCCCTCTGATCCCCGATGATCCGCAAGCAGGCGGCGCCTTGACAGCAAGGCACCGCCCGCCCGATCTTTTCAAGCGACGGCCATAAGAAGAACAGGCCCGCCGCCGCTTTAGCCATGGGGAACGAGACATGGACTGGCTCTGGAAATTTCCAACAATGGATGCCGATACGCTGCGTATCTTGAAAAAGAACGTGGACGAAGGCTTTCGCGCTTTTACCCGCGCTTACGGCGACAGCATCGAAGGGCTGTTCAGCCCGCTGCAAAGCTTTCTGATCTGGGCTGAAAGGCTGCTCACCGGCGCGCCATGGCCGCTGGTGATCCTAATTGTCGCCGGCATTGCCTGGCTTGGGAGCCGCAATTGGAAGATCGTCATCGGCTGCGCCGCGACGCTTCTCCTGATCGGCTGGTTCGACATGTGGGAAGACACGATGAAGACCGTTTCGATGATCTTCGTCTGTACTGTGATTTCAATCGCGATCGGCATTCCGATCGGCATCGGCATGTCGCGTTCCAACCGGCTCCAGAACGCCGTCAATCCGGTGCTCGACGTCATGCAGACCATGCCGAGCTTCGTCTATCTGATCCCCGTCGTCATGCTGCTCGGCATCGGCCGCGTGCCTGGGGTGATCGCCGTCGTTATTTACGCCTTGCCGCCGATGATACGCCTCACCAATCTCGGCATCCGCATGGTCGACAAGGACGTTCTCGAAGCGGCCGACGCCTTCGGCTCATCGAGCTGGCAGAAACTGCGCAACGTCCAGCTGCCGCTTGCCCTGCCGACCATCATGGCGGGCATCAACCAGACAATCATGATGGCGCTCGCCATGGTGGTCATCGCCTCGATGATCGGCGTCCAGGGCCTTGGACAGCCGGTCCTCAAGGCCATCGCCAACCAGTACTTCACCCTCGGCGTCTTCAACGGTCTCGCCATCGTCGGCATCGCCATCATCTTCGACCGCATCAGCCAGGCCTATGGCCTCAGGCTGCAGAAGCACCGGGAAATCGTGCATGGCTAGCCAATCGATCGAAATACGCAATCTCTACAAGATCTTCGGTCCGCGTGGCGACGATTTCATCCAGGCGGTCACCAAGGGCATGTCGAAAACCGAGCTCAACAAGAAGCACGGGCACGTCCTCGGCCTCAAGGATATCAACATCTCGATCCCCGGCGGCAGCATCACCGTCATCATGGGGCTTTCCGGCTCCGGCAAGTCGACACTGATCCGCCACATCAACCGCCTGATCGACCCGACGGCCGGCGAGGTGCTTTATGGCGATACCGACATCTGCAAGATGGGCGAAGAGGAACTCCGCGAATTCCGCCGCCGCAGAACGGCGATGGTGTTCCAGAAGTTCGGCCTGCTGCCGCATCGCAACGTGCTGCAGAACACCGTCTACGGGCTAGAAATCCAAGGCGTCCCGAAGGCGGAACGCGAAGAGCGCGCCAATGTCTGGATCAAGCGCGTCGGCCTCGATGGCTTTGCCGGACATTACCCTAACCAGCTTTCGGGCGGCATGCAGCAGCGTGTCGGCCTGGCCCGCGCGCTCACCAATGACGCGGAGATCCTGCTGATGGACGAGGCCTTTTCCGCCCTCGACCCGCTGATCCGCGTCGATATGCAGGGCGTTCTGCTCGACCTGCAGAAGGAGTTGAAGAAGACGGTGGTCTTCATCACCCATGATCTCGATGAAGCATTGCGGCTTGGCGACAAGGTCGCCATTCTGCGCGATGGCGAGGTCATCCAGCAGGGAAGTGCGGCCGACATCGTGCTCAATCCCGCGGACGGCTACATCGAGGCCTTCGTCAAGGAAGTGAACCGCAGCCGCGTCATCCGGATCGAGGCGCTGATGGAACCGCTCAGCAATCCTGCAAGCGACACGGTGATCCGCATCCCCGGCCAATCGACGGTAGAGGAAGGAATGCGGATGATGACCGAAAGCAATGTCACCCACGCGACCGTCACCGGCGCCGACGGGCGGCCAGCCGGCCGCGTCTCGCTGGAAGGTCTCGTGCGCTGTCTTGTTGGGACGGAACGCTAGAACTCGCCGGCCTCGGGCGCCTGCAGTTCCTCGATCGAATCCACGCGGTCCGGATAAAACGCCATGCGGTCCTTGATTTCACGCACTGCATCGTGCGGTTTTTCATAGGTCCAAATGGCGTTCTTCGAGCGCTCGCCGCCGGGCGTGATGCTGTAATAGGAGGCGTCGCCCTTGTACGGGCAATGCGTCGAATGATCGGTGCGTGCAAGCAGCGACATGTCGACGTCCTTGCGCGGAATATACTGCACCGGCGGATAGGAGGCCTCGCGCAGTGTCAGCGCATCGCGCGTATCGGCAATGACGCAGCCGCCGAGCCTGACGACGACGCGCGCGGGATTGTGGTCTATGGTGATCGGATGATCAGGCCCGGGAATCTTGATCGGCTTGTCTGACATGGGGTTCGCCTTCGAAAGATTGCACCGTCCTTAGATAGGGACGTGTCTGGCGCTTCCCAAGGGGGCGCCGTCACGCGCGCCGCACCCGGACAAGTGCGGAAAACCCGAGCCCCAGAATTGCGGCGAGCACGCAGGCGACGCCGAAAATCTGATGGAGGCCGACCGGTTCGCCGAGCAGCACGAAAGCGAGGATGACGGCTGAGACCGGGGCGATCGCCGTAAACAGCGAAGCCTCGCTGCCGCTGACGCGCTCGGCGCCTGCGTACCATAAAATGAAGCCGCCGACAGTCGGCACCAGCGCATAGTAGAGAACGGCCGAGAGCGCCGCTGCGGAAAACCCGCTTGCGGCATGGCTTTCGAAGAGAGCCGGAATACCGGCAACGAGGAAACCGATGCCGGTCATCAGCGATGACTGCGTGAGTGGCGGGATTTCGGTCCGCATGCGCTTGTTGAGAAGGATGAACAACCCTTCGCAGACGACGGCGCCGAGGATCAGCGCATTGCCTGCCAGCGAGCCGCCTGCGGATGCACCCGGCGTCACCGCGATCGAGAAGACGCCGAAAGCGGCGAGCGCGATGGCAACCAGCAGGAAGCGATGCGGCCTTTCGCCGAGAATGAGGATCGAGATCACCGCCGAGACGACCGGCAGCGTGCCAATGATGACGCCGGCATTTGCCGCCGACGTCAACTGCAGACCCGAGATCAGCAGCGTCGTATAGCCGACGCTGCCCGCCCCTGCCTGCGTCACGAGGATAAGCCAGTCGTGGCGCGACAGCCTCGGCAGCCGCGATCGGGTGAGATGCATCAAAATCAGGAAAAAGGGGAAGGCTGCGGCGAAACGCAGCGCCGTCGCCGTGAACGGCGCAAGGCCGGACGCGATGATCTTGCTGGCGATCACCGTGCTGCCGACGGTGATCATCGCCAGCGTCAGATAGATGTAGCCCTGAAATGCTCTTGTCATGGGATCCTCCGTTTCGATGAACGGAGAGAACCGCAAAGACGGCGAAGCTTCTTGAATGAAATTGCAGGCCGTCAGGCAAGCGCCCTGGCATAGACACGCGGCGACAGGCCGTATTTGGCGGTGAAGACCCGTGTCATGTGGCTCTGGTCGGCAAAGCCGCTGGCAAAGGCTGCCTCGGCAAGCGGCATGCCGGAAGCGATCAGACGGCGGGCCATGTGAATGCGGGCCTGGACGAGATAGGCATGCGGCGTCATGCCGGTCGCCTTTGCGAAACCGCGCAGCACCTGAAACCGGCTGAGGCCGCTTTCTTGCGCAAGATCGGCAAGCGAGACGTTGGCGAGAGGATCACCGTCGATCAAGCCTTGCGCCTTGCGGATCGCGCCCGGCGCCATGCGCGCCATTTCTGGCATCGGCTGTTCGCGCATCACATCCGCAACAACGCCAAGGAGCAGTTCTTCGCGTGCAAGATCATCCTGCGGGGAGCCGCTGGTGATTGCGGCAAAGAGGCTTGCGAAACGCGCTGCAAGGGTGGCATTTTGAATGACGGGGCGCGGAATTTCCGAGCGCATCGCCCTGCCCTCGCCAGCGTCCTGCATGAGATCGCTGATGATCGCCGGATCAAAATAAAGGATACTCCACGACCGACCCTCCCCGATCGGCGCGCCGTCATGGACCTCGTTCGGATTGACGGTGATGAGATCACCTGCTTCCGCCTCGACCATGCCGCGCCCGCTCAGTGACTTCTGCGCGCCGGAGATAATCAGGCCGATGCCGAATTGTTCATGCGTATGCCGCGCGAAGCTGTGGCGCGTTTCTGCCTCCACCGCCTCCACCCCGGCAATCGCCGAACGGCGCATCGTGAACTGACTTTTGGCCACGCAGCGTCTCCTTCCGGCCGGACTCTGCCAGCGGCAGGCGAAGCACGCAACGTCTTTACTGAGATCAGTGAAGGGTTTCAGGCCGGATTTCGTTGGAGAGAATTTTCAGGGCGTCTTCGAGCGCAGCGACCAGAATATCGGTCAGCTCATCACCTTTGTTTTCGAGGAACGCCAAGCTCACGGCCTCGTCCTGTGTTTCAAAGAAGTGCTCGATTTCGTTCGACATCATCGTCCTTTCATTCACCGGAACATTCAGCGATGTAAGCAGGATTACGAGAAGTCACTTGCGCAGGGCTGACGTAGCCGACACCGTCAGTATTCCGGGAAGCCGCGGCTCCGCCACTGGCTGCTTGGAATCGGATCGCCGACATCGACGGCGAAGGACACGATCTTGGTCACTCGTTCATCGACCTCGCAGCGGAATTGAACGTCATACCAGCCCTCGCGCGTGCGGAAAGCGCCACGCCGAACGTCCAGCACCGTGCCGCGCGGTAGCGCATAGGCTGGGACGATCACCGGATTGTAGGCGGGCGAGCCATGAACCAACTGCTCGCGAAGCTCGGTACTGCAAAGCTGGGCGGCCCGCCTGCTGCGCGGCATGCTGCCCATCGCGGTCCGGGCGATCGGGTCGTCCGTTTCGTTCTGCGAAAAGAGCGTCTTTGCTTCCTTTAGCTTTGTGGGCTTTTCAACGTTCGCCACTTCCGTCTGATCGGTGTTCGGCTTATCCGCGGGCTTTGTCTGTTCGAAGCCGGTCTTGGCGTCGTCTTCCGCGCCGGCCGCAGGCCCGTTATTCTCCGGATTGACAGCGGCGATATCCACCTGCGGCAGATCGACATCATCCGGCACTGGATTTGCCGGCGGCTTGTCGGTGACTGGCGGCTTTATCGCGGCTGTTTCCACCGGCTTCGGCTCCTCGGGTTTCGGCTCGTCCGGCGGCGTCACCGGTGGCTCGCCTGCTTCCGCTGAAGCATTGCCCGTTTCGGATTTGCGCTGGCCGCTATCCTTGTCGCCGAATTCGAAGACAGGCCTGAGAACTGGCATGGGCTGTCCCTTCCCTTCCTTGCCGGAGGGATCGTTCCTGGCTTCGGATTTCGGCGGTTCGGACGGCTTTTCTTCCGGCTTGGCTTCCGGCGGCGCCGGAGGTGGTGGGGGCGGAGGTGGTGGTGGTGGGGGCGGAGGTGGTGGCGGCGCCGGCGGTTTCTGCTCGGCCTTCTCCTCGATCTTCGGCAGTTCGGGAGGTTTCTCCGGCGGCTTTTGCTCTTCCGCCTTCTTTTCTTCGGCCTTCTTCTCCTCCGGCTGTTTTTCCTCTTCCGGCGGAGGCACGAGATCGACGTTCACCGTCTCCTCTTCTGGCGGCTGCGGAGCCTTGTCGGGCAGCTTCACCAGGAAAAACGCAACGACGGCAATATGCAGGGCGATCGAGGCTGTGACACCCCAACTGATTTCTCTCCAGCGCTTTCCGACGATCTTCTGCATGCCCGCGTATGATGCTCTCCGATAAGGTACGGATGTGGCCTTTTAAGAAGGCAGCATCAAGCCGTAAAACAAAAAAGTGCTTTGCCGCGCGACCAAGCGAAGGCCGCACGGCGGATGCTCCACATCTTTTCACCTTTACGAGGCTGCAATCCGCAGGCCGATCGCCACGGTTAGCCGAGCGAGCCTATGATTTCGCGATAGGCGGCCTCCGGAAACGCCTTCAGCGTTTTCGTGCGAACATTGCCGGCCGTCGCAAGCTGCAACGTGAACCGCGCCATCACGGCGTCGTCCGGCGCCTCGCATATGGAGACCATGTCGTATTCACCCATCGTCAGAAAGAAATCCTTGAAGGAGCCGCCCATCTCGCCGAGCGCCTTCTTTGCCGCGTCCAGCCTTTTTGCCGAGTCGCGTGCACTGCGAACGCCTTGATCCGTCCAATTGATAAGCATGACGTAAGTGGTCATTTCACACCTCCCTACGGAGGGTTTTGGTCCACGCAGGTATGTGGCGACCTTCGCTCACGCGCTGCGGCCGGTCCCGTCCCCCGTATCCTCCGGACTATACCATTGAGGCGCGCGGAAAGCGACGGAATGTCGGATGGCCCAAAAAGAAAAGAGCCGGGACCACCCGGCTCTTCTCTCATCAATCGGTCACCGCACGGCTGCATCGCAGCCGGTACGGTTTTAGCTGTCTAGGAAGCTGCGGAGCTTTCTGGAGCGGCTCGGATGCTTCAGCTTGCGCAGCGCCTTCGCTTCGATCTGGCGGATACGTTCGCGGGTAACCGAGAACTGCTGGCCGACTTCCTCAAGCGTATGGTCGGTGTTCATGCCGATGCCGAAGCGCATGCGCAGCACGCGCTCTTCGCGCGGCGTGAGCGATGCCAGAACACGCGTCGTCGTTTCGCGCAGGTTCGCCTGGATCGCAGCGTCGATCGGCAGCAGCGCGTTCTTGTCCTCGATGAAATCGCCGAGGTGTGAGTCCTCTTCGTCGCCCACAGGGGTTTCGAGCGAGATCGGCTCCTTGGCGATCTTCAGGACCTTGCGGACCTTTTCAAGCGGCATCGCAAGCTTCTCAGCCAGTTCCTCCGGCGTCGGCTCGCGGCCGATCTCATGCAGCATCTGGCGCGAGGTGCGGACGATCTTGTTGATCGTCTCGATCATGTGCACCGGAATGCGGATCGTGCGGGCCTGGTCGGCGATCGAGCGGGTGATCGCCTGACGGATCCACCACGTCGCATAGGTCGAGAACTTGTAGCCGCGGCGGTACTCGAACTTGTCGACCGCCTTCATCAGGCCGATATTGCCTTCCTGAATGAGGTCGAGGAATTGCAAACCTCGGTTCGTGTACTTCTTGGCGATGGAGATGACGAGGCGAAGGTTCGCTTCAACCATTTCCTTCTTGGCGATGCGCGCTTCGCGCTCACCCTTCTGCACCATGTGTACGATGCGGCGGAATTCCGAGATCGAGATACCGGTTTCCGTGGCGAGGTTCTGGATCTCCTGGCGGATGTCGCGGATCGTCGTGTTTTCGCCCTTGGCGAATTCCTTCCAGCCGCGCGCAGCCAGATTGCCGATCGACTTCATCCAGTTCGGATCGAGCTCGGCGCCCTGGTACTGCTCCAGGAAGCTGTCGCGCTTGACGCCGTAGGATTCGGCCAGACGCAGCAGGCGGCCCTCGTTCTGCACGAGGCGCTTGTTGATGTCGTAAAGCTGCTCGACCAACGCCTCGATGCGGTTCTGGTTCAGCGACAGCGACTTGACGGCCTTGATCAGCTCGTCCTTGAGCTCCTTGTAACGGCGCTCCTGGGCGGAGGACAGAGTGCCGGTCGCGGCAAGACGTTGCTCGACCTGCTGGTCCTGCAGCTTGCGCAGCTTCTTATAGGTCTCGGCGATGAGGTCGAGCGTCTCCATGACCTGCGGACGCAGTTCCGCTTCCATGGCTGCGAGCGAGAGGTTGGACTCGTCCTCGTCCTCTTCCTCTTCTTCCGCGGGCAAGCCCTCGCCGCCGACATCGGTGATGTCGTCGTCGCCGAAACGCATGCGCCGGGTCTTTTCCTTCTCTTCGGCAGCCTTGCGGTCAGCCTCGATCTTTTCCGGGCTCTGGAACTGCGGGGCGGCCTTGGCTTCCGGACCGGAATAGGTCGTTTCGAGATCGATGATCTCGCGAAGCAGGGTCGTGCCCTCGTTCAGTTCGTCGCGCCAGATGATGAGCGCCTGGAAGGTGAGCGGGCTTTCACAGAGCCCCGCGATCATGGTTTCGCGGCCGGCCTCGATGCGCTTGGCGATGGCGATTTCGCCTTCGCGCGACAGAAGCTCGACGGAACCCATCTCGCGCAAGTACATGCGAACCGGATCGTCCGTACGATCCGTCGGCTCTTTCTTCTTCGCCGTTGCGAGCGCAGTGCCGCCGGAAGGCGCGAGTTCGCCGCCTTCGCTCTCCTCGTCACCGCCCGCGTCGTCGTCGTCACCGCCGCCCGGGCTTGCCTCTTCGGCTTCCTCGTCTTCGACGACATTGATGCCCATATCGGACAGCATCGCCATCGTGTCTTCGATCTGCTCGGACGTCACTTCTTCTGACGGAAGAACGGCATTCAGCTCGTCCATCGTCACGTAGCCGCGCTTCTTCGCGGCCTTGATCATTTTCTTGACCGCGTCATCGGAAAGATCGAGAAGAGGGCCGTCGGATGCGCCGTCGCGTTCGACTTCCGCTTCTTCGTTCTCTTTGACCTTGGTTGCCATTTATATCGTCGCCTTCCTGACGCTATTCAAACTCGCTGCGATGAACGGCCTCGAAGCCTGGGTGCAGAACCCAAGCCTCGAATCACCTTATCCACCTAACGGGATGAGCTTTAAAGCCTGATTAACCACGATCGCTGATGCCGGACGACAGAGCTTTAGTGCTTCGAAATTTCCGGCCATGGTTATGTGCGATCCGCCTCGACCCAGTTCACCGCTTTTCAAGTCGAACGGTGATTCCCACATTTTTAGTTCTCGTCAAGCTTTTCCAGTAAAAAAGCCGCCGAAAACACGGAAAAAGCCTTATCCACAGGCTAGGAACCGCTCAAGCGATTGCTTCGCTTAGATAGGATGTCACCGCAAGAAGACAAGGGGAGCGAGAATTCTTGCCACGGCAGCAGGCGTTTTCCACTGCCGTTGCCAGGATACATGCAGCCCGTAGCTATCGGGACACACCATCGTAAGGCATGATTTCCAGAGAACCGAGATCGATCACGGAATACAACGGAGATTGATCGATGCCATGGGATCGCCGTCCGGCAGAACGCCTTCACCGAAGGGTGCAATATCGCAGTTGCTGCAGAAGTGATGTTTGATGACGTGGTTGTTGAAAGTATAGGTCGACAGGTCTTCTTTCGGCGTCCGCAGCTTCAGCTTGTCACGCGGAACGAAATCAAGCAGGCCGCCCCGCCGGCGACAGAGCGAGCAATTGCAATCGATCGCCCCTGCATGAGGTCTTTGTCCACCTCGAATGCGATCTTGCCGCAGTGGCAACATCCTTGGTAGATCATCGTTCGTCCCTTAATACCAATCCATCACGACCTTGCCGGAATTGCCCGAGCGCATCGCCTCGAAGCCGTCCCGGAATTCGTCGATCTTGATGCGGTGCGTGATGACCGGCGACAGATCGAGGCCGCCCTGCACGAAGGCGATCATCTTGTACCAAGTCTCGAACATCTCGCGGCCGTAGATGCCCTTCAGGTTCAGCATCTTGAAGATGACCTTGTTCCAGTCGATCTCGAAGCCGGCCGGCGCAATGCCGAGGATGGCGATCTTGCCGCCATTATTCATCTTGTCGATCATGTCGCGGAAGGCGGGTGCAGCCCCCGACATTTCCAGGCCGACATCGAAACCCTCTGTCATGCCGATCGCCTTCATGACGTCGGCAAGATTCTCCTTCGACGCATCGACGACGTAGTCGATGCCAAGCTTGCGCGCCAGATCCAGCCGATGCGGGTTGATGTCGGTGATGACGACCTTGCGGGCGCCGGAACGCTTGGCCACCAGCGCGCCCATGATGCCGATCGGGCCGGCGCCGGTCACAAGCACGTCCTCGCCGACGAGGTCGAAGGAGAGTGCGGTGTGAACCGCATTGCCGAAGGGATCGAAGATTGCGGCGATCTCATCGGGAATGTCGTCCGGGATCGGCACAACATTGCTTTCCGGAATGCAGACGAACTCACCGAAGGAGCCGGGACGGTTGACGCCGACGCCGAGCGTGTTGCGACAAAGATGCCCTCTTCCCGCGCGGCAGTTGCGGCACTTGCCGCAGACGATATGGCCCTCGCCAGAGACCCGCTCGCCGACATGGTATTTGGTGACGGCAGAACCGATCTCGGCGATCTCGCCGCAGAACTCATGACCGACTACCATCGGCACCGGAATGGTCTTCTGCGCCCACTGATCCCAATTCCAGATATGGACATCGGTGCCACAGATTGCCGACTTCTTCACGCGGATCAGAACGTCGTTCGGTCCAACCTCCGGCACCGGTACGTTTTCCATCCAGAGCCCGACTTCGGGTTTCGACTTGACCAGCGCCTTCATCATGTTCGACATGATTTTACTCCCCCAAACCCCTCAAATGACCCCGAGTTCTCGTCCCGCCTCAGCGAAAGCCGCAATCGCGCGCTCAACATCCGCCTTCGAATGCGCGGCTGACATCTGCGTGCGGATGCGTGCCTGGCCCTTGGGTACGACGGGGAAGGAAAAGCCGATCACGTAAACGCCCTTCTTCAGCATCAGAGCCGCCATATCCTGGGCGAGCTTGGCATCGCCGAGCATGACGGGGATAATCGGATGTCCCTCACCCGCCAGCGTGAAGCCAAGCTTGATCATCTCCGAACGGAAGAGCGAGGCATTGGACGAAAGCTTGTCGCGCAACGCATTGCCGTTCTCGATCAGGTCGAAAACCTTCAGCGATGCGGCGGCAATAACCGGAGCGAGCGTGTTCGAGAAGAGATAGGGCCGCGAGCGCTGACGCAGCCATTCGACGACCTCGGCCTTTGCCGAGGTATAGCCGCCCGAAGCCCCGCCGAGCGCCTTGCCGAGCGTGCCGGTGATGACGTCGATCCGGCCCTCAACGCCGCAATATTCCGGCGAGCCACGACCGTGTTTGCCGACGAAGCCGACGGCATGGCTGTCGTCGACCATGACCATCGCGCAGTATTTCTCGGCGAGATCGCAAACACCTTGAAGATTGGCGATAATGCCGTCCATCGAGAAGACGCCGTCAGTGGCGATCATCTTGAAGCGGCTGCCTTCGGCCTTTTTTAGCTCCTCTTCGAGCGCCTTCATGTCATTGTTGGCATAGCGGAAGCGCTGGGCCTTGGACAGCCGCACGCCGTCGATGATCGAGGCATGGTTCAGCGCATCGGAGATGATCGCATCTTCTTCACCAAGCAGGGTCTCGAACAGGCCGCCATTGGCATCAAAGCAGGACGAATAAAGGATCGTATCCTCCATGCCAAGGAACGACGAAATGCGCGCCTCAAGCTGCTTATGCTCCTCCTGCGTGCCGCAGATGAAGCGCACGGAGGCCATGCCGTAGCCGTAGCGGTCGAGCGCCTTCTTTCCGGCTTCCGTAAGTTCTTCGTTATCCGCAAGACCGAGATAGTTGTTGGCGCAGAAGTTCAGCACGCGCTCGCCGGATGCGACGGCGATTTCACCGGCCTGCTTGGACGTGATGACCCGCTCGGCCTTGTAGAGCCCGGCGTCTTTGAGGGCCGAAATCTCGGAGCGCAGATGGGAGAGAAACTGCGAGGTCATAGGCTGCCTTTCTTCTGATACTTCCCGTTGGCGGTCGAGTAGCACATCGACAAAGGCTTGTCTCGCTCAACGCTCGGCGGAAATCAGTAGGAACATCGGCCGGTCGAGCTCCTCCGCCCAGTCGGGATTGGCCGCGAGTTCCTCGGCATTCGGCGCCCATTCCTCTACATGGCGGATGGCAAAGCCGGCGCCGATCAGCGTGTTCAGCGTCGTCCCGAGCTTCCGGTGCTGTTTGACGACGCCTCTAGCGAGCCAATCGGTGGTGCGGGTGCCCTCCAAGGAATAGCCGGCGAGCGGCCAGATGCGCCGCCCTTCGGCATCCGTCGTCCAGGTCGGGCGGGTGGGCGCCATGTAGATCGGATGCTCGATTGTGAAGACGAATTGCGAACCGGGAACGAGGCTGCGATGGATGGTCGCAATCACCTGCGCGAAGTTCTCGATGTAATGAAGCGCAAGCGAGCTGTAGGCGAAATCGAAGACCGCCTTCGGCAGCTGCAGGTGTTCGAGGTCCGAGATCCGGTACGTGATCGCCGCATGGCCGTTATCCGCCTTCGCGCGGGCGATCATCTTTTCGGATATGTCGAGAGCCAGCACGCCTGCCGCGCCCCGCTCCATAGCATAACGCGAAAACCAGCCGAAGCCGCAGCCGAGGTCGACGACACGCTTGCCGGAAAGATCCGGCAGAAGCGCGCGGACCGCCGGCCATTCGGCGGCTCCCTCGAGGCCGAGCACGGACCGGCGCATGTTGCTGTAGCCTTCGAAGAATTCAGGCTTGTCGTAAATGTTCTGCGTCATCGGGCAGCCTCCCGGCCGATTCTTATAAACGGCCACGCCCCGATCTCAAGGATCAGGCCTCAGGCAATCTCGATAAATGCATTCTCCATCCTCGCACTATTGCCAAAATTACTTGACTCAGTCCATTATTGGAGCCGCCGGCGAACGGATATCGCTTTCAGCATGGAGAGAGCTATGAGCATTTTCCAAAGATTCTCCCTGAGAGGCCGGATCGCCCTCGTCACCGGCGCAGGGCGCGGGCTGGGGTTGGAGATGGCGCGGGCGCTTGCTGATGCCGGGGCACATGTCCTCGTCAACGGACGGACGGCTGCAACGCTCGACGAAGCCGTCGAGGCCATCCGGGCGTCTGGCGGCAGTGCCGAGGCTGCCGCTTTCGATGTGGCCGACCGCGATGCGCAGCGCGCAGCGATGATCGATATCGAAAAGAACCACGACCGGCTCGACATCCTGATCAACAATGTCGGCGCCCGCGACAGACGCCCGCTTGCCGATTTCGAAGACGAAGCGATCCTCCACCTCCTCCAAACGGATCTGGCCGCTGCAATGACCCTCTCCCGGGATGCCGCCAGGCTGATGAAGCGGCACAACCATGGGCGGCTGATTTCAGTGACGTCGATCAGCGGCCACGTCGCTCTTCCCGGCGACTGCGTCTATCCCGCTGCAAAACAGGGGTTGACCGGTCTGATGCGGGGGATGGCAGTGGAATTCGGCCCACATGGCATCACCAGCAATGCCATCGCGCCCGGTTGGTTCGCGACGGAAACGAACGCGGCGATGGCGGCGAACGAAGAGCTGATGCCCTTCGTGAGGCAGCGGATTCCGGTCCAGCGCTGGGGGCGGCCGGACGAGATCGCCGGAGCCGCCCTCTTCCTTGCCAGCGACGCCGCTTCCTTCGTCAACGGCCATGTCCTGACCGTCGATGGCGGCATGACCGTCAGGATGTGAAAGCTTGCTCCTCCGGCTGGCCTTCGCCCGGCGGTGGACCGCAAAATGCCGGTCCCGATCCTAGAGTTCGGCTTCCATTTCGACGTCCATGAGGCCAAAACGTTGCTGGATGAAAAGGATGGCCTCCGGCGTGCTGGCGCCGGTGCGTTCGAGCTCCATGAAGAAATGTTCGAAACCACCGGGCGTTACGACGGCCATCATGCGCCCTGGGGCATCGCTGATGTTTTTCCACGCATGCGGCACGTTCGGCGGCAGAACGACCGTGGTGCCTACCGGCGCATCGATCACCTCTTTGCCGCACCAGAAACGATAGGCTCCAGCAATCACGCGGAAAACCTCAGTCTCCCGCGTGTGCATGTGCGGCCCGGTCCTGTGCCGGGCGCCGAAAATGTCTCCCACATGCCGAGCACGCCACCCGTCTCTTCTGCCGTCGCATGAATGAAGACCTGCCCGTCATGCAGATGTCTGGCAATCCGCTCACGCCCGGGCAACGAAACCACCGCTTTATTGAAAGTTGTCATCGAAGCCCCCGAACCTTAGGAGGAACATATCAGAGGTCCGGAGCGCAGAATATCACCCGATTGCATTAGGCAGGCCTATGCAACCGCCTCATTCCGGTCTACTCGTCGTGGGCCAGAATGACATCCAGAAACGCATCGCCATAGCGCTCAAGCTTCGATTGCCCTACGCCGGATATGCCAAGCAGTTCCTTGCGGCTGCGCGGCCGTTCGGTGGCGAAGGCGATCAGCGTCGTATCGGGGAAGACGACATAGGGCGGAACGCCGATGGATTTGGCGATCGACGTCCGCTCCGCCCGAAGGGCCTCGAACAGAATGCCGTCGGCGCCGGAAAGGCCGGAGCGGCGCTCGCTACGTTCGGCTTTCTTGGTGCGGCGCTCCGAGGCCGGGCGGTCCTTGCGGAAGAAGACCTGGCGTTCATGCTTGAAGACGGCGCGGGCATCCAGCTCCAGTTTGATAGCGCCATGGGCGTCATGATCGACGCGGGTCAGACCCATGGCAAGAAGCTGGCGGAAGACGGATTGCCAGACGCGGGCCGGGATATCCTTGCCTGCGCCGAAGACCGGCATGTCGACATGGCCGAAGCGCTCCGTCTTTTCATTGATATTGCCGAGAAGCACATCGATCACGTGGCCGGTGCCGAAACGCTCGCCGGTGCGATAGACGGCGGCAAGCGCCTTGATCGCCGCTTCCGTCCCGTCCCAGGTTTCGACAGGCTTCAGGCAGGTATCGCAGTTGCCGCAATTGCCGGCATGCGCCTCGCCGAAATGCCCGAGGATCGCCTGGCGGCGGCAGGAAGCCGTTTCGCAGATGGCGAGCAGCGCATTGAGCTTGCCACGTTCGATGCGTTTGATCTCATCTGCCGCATTGCCCTGATCAATCATGCGGCGGCGCTGGATGACGTCGGCCATGCCATAGGCCATCCAGACCTCCGATGGCAGGCCGTCGCGCCCGGCGCGGCCGGTTTCCTGATAATAGGCCTCGACGGAGCCTGGCAGGTCGAGATGGGCGACATAACGCACATTCGGCTTGTCGATTCCCATGCCGAAAGCGACGGTGGCGACGAGGCAGAGTTCTTCCTCTTTCAGGAAGGCATCCTGATTGGCGTCACGCAGTGCCCGGTCCATGCCGGCATGATACGGCAGTGCGCGAATGCCCTGTCCGTTCAACCAATCTGCCGTGTCATCGACCTTGGCGCGCGACAGGCAATAGACGATGCCGCTATTGCCCTTGTGGCCCGAGAGGAAGCGTAGCAGCTGCTGGCGCGGCTGATCGCGCTCGACGATCTCGTAGGCAATATTCGGGCGATCGAAACTGGTGGTGAAGACCTTGGCGTTGTTCAGCGCCAGCCGCTCTATGATGTCGTCGCGCGTATGTGGATCGGCGGTCGCCGTCAAAGCGATGCGCGGCACACCGGGATAATGTTCCGCAAGCCTGCCGAGTTGGCGATATTCCGGGCGGAAATCATGACCCCATTGCGAGACGCAATGGGCTTCGTCGATCGCAAAGAGCGCGATCCTCGCCCTGCCGATGATATCGCGAAAACCGTCCATCAGGATGCGTTCAGGCGTGACGTAAAGCATGTCGAGCGCACCGGAAGAAAGCGCCCGGCGGATGTCCGCATATTCCTCTCGCGAAATCGACGAATTGAGCGCGGCGGCGCGGATGCCGAGCTGCCTCATCGCCTCCACCTGATCGCGCATCAGGGCAATCAGCGGCGAAACGACGACGCCGAGGCCGTCGCGGCAGAGCGCCGGGATCTGGAAGCAGAGCGATTTGCCGGCACCCGTCGGAAAGAGCACGACAGCATCGCCGCCCGCCACGACCTGTTCGATCACCTGCTGCTGCTTGCCCCGAAATGCCGGATAGCCATAGACGCGCTTCAGGATATCGAGCGGATCCCGGCTGCTGCCGAAGAGCGCGCCTGCGGCCGAAAATGCCATGTCGCCGCCGTCCATCAATGGCTTGCCGCGCCTTTGACGCGGCCGGAAAGCACGCCGAAGCCATCGATGATGGCTTCCTGGTTTTCCAGCCGAAGGCCTTCGAAATGGACTTCCTGCAGCGCGCGCATCAGCTGGTCGATGACGTCGCCGTCCCCGGCTTCCGTTGCCTCGGCGATCTCGCGTTCGAGCTCGATCTTCTGCCAGCGCAGCGCCTTGGTGCGCTTGTGGAAGGCAAGCGCCTGGCGGTAGCCCTCACGGGCATCCTCCATGGCCGCCTCCTCCGTCGCGATCCAGAGGCGGGCATTGCGGATCTGCTGCTCCAGGCCTTTGAGGAGCGCGCCGAAGCCCTGCTCATCCAGGCGCTCGATCAGATATTCGCGCGTCAGATGCTGTGCGGCGACTGCCGCCGCAGCGCCCAGCACGCCGGACCAGAGGCGCTGAAGCTCGCGATTGTCGTAGTCGATCGAAGCGATCTCGTCATACTCGTCCTGCATCAGCGCCGGATGATTGACGATAGTGAGGGCGAGCACGCTTTCCCGTAACGCCGGAATTTCCTGATGTCCGCGCACGAGGCCCGATCGCGCAAGGCGCTCGGAAATACCGCCGCCGGAGATGCGCGCACCACGCGCCTCCTGCTGCCCGCCACGCCCACCCGGCCGACCGCCACGATCGAAGCTCCGGCGTTCGCCTCCGCGGTTCTGGAATTGCGGCTGGAAGAATGCCTTTAGCCTGTCGCGGATATCCTGCTGATAATGGCGGCGGACATTTTCGTCGGCGATGACAGCAACCATCTGCTTCAGGCGCGCTTCGAGTTCGGCGCGCGCTTCCGGCGTATCGAATTTGCCCGTGTTGATCTCGCGGCTCCAGAGCATTTCGGCCAGCGCATTTGCCTGGCTCATCACCTTGTCGAACGGCGCGCGGCCGTCATGGCGCACGAGGTCGTCAGGATCCTTCCCGTCGGGCAGCAGCGCAAAACGCAAGGTTCGGCCGGGTTTCAGGTGCGGCAGGGCCAGATCCCCGGCGCGGTTGGCCGCGCGGATGCCGGCGCCGTCACCGTCGAAGCAGAGTACCGGCTGCGGCGTCATCTTCCAAAGCAGCTCGAGCTGGTTCTCGGTAAGGGCCGTGCCGAGCGGCGCGACGGCATTTTCGATGCCGGCCTGATGCAGGGCGATGACATCCATGTAACCTTCGACAACGATGATGGTCTGCGCGCCGTCCGCACCTTGGATCGCTCGCCGGGCGCGCGCGAAGTTGTAGAGTACGTTGCCCTTATGGAAGAGCTCGGTCTCATTGGAATTGAGATATTTCGCCGGCGCATCCGACGACATGGCACGGCCGCCGAAGGCGATCACCTTCTCCCGCGACGAGAGGATGGGAAACATGATGCGGTCGCGGAAACGGTCGTAGCTGACTGGCACGTCGGGGCCATGCACGACGAGGCCGCAGGCCTCGATCTGCTCCTTGACCACACCCTTGCCCGCTAGGAACTCCTTGAGCGCATTGCGGCTGTCCGGCGCAAAGCCCAAACGGAAGGTGTCGATTGTCCGACCCGTCAGCCCGCGGTCGCGAAGATAGGCCCGCGCCCGCGCGCCATTTGCCGTCTGCAGCTGGTCCTGGAAGAACTGCGTCGCAAGCTCCATCACATCCTGAAGCGAGCCGCGTTCCTTCTCGCGCTTTTCCATCACCGGGTCGGCGATCGGCATCGCGACGCCTGCCATATCGGCAATCTGCTGCACGGCTTCGGGGAAACTCAGGCCCTCAAGGTCGGTCAGGAAACGGAAATGGTCGCCCGTGACGCCGCAGCCGAAGCAATGATAGCGGCCCTTGCGGTCTTCACAATGAAAGCTCGGCGATTTTTCGCCGTGGAACGGGCAGCAGGCCCAGTAATCGCCGCGCGGCACGTTGGTCTTGCGCTTGTCCCAGCTCACACGACGGCCGATCACATCCGAAATCTGGACGCGGTCGCGTATCTCGTCGAGAAAGGAATTGGAAAAGCGCATATGAACCCTCGTGACCAACCATCATATACGCAGGTTTGGTGGAACGTGCCATGAACTTTGACGGAAAGACGCGCTATTCACAGGCTTTGGCCGCGCAGCGTACATCGAAAAATGTCAATCAAAGAAAGCGTGAACCACCAGGGAGACGGGCTGCGACAATTGTGCACAAAGATGCGCGCCGCCTCGTTTCCACAATTTTTCCAGACAGGAATAGGGATCTCATAAAAATCTTTAAAAACAAAACTTTATGATATTATTCCGGGAACGATAGAAGCGGCTACCGCCCGACCATTGTCTCTCATCCGCAGGTGCACAGGTAGCATGCGATCGAATTATTATATTTTTGTAATTTGAATCCCCTGCCGCACCGCAATACCGTCCATCCCAACAAGAGATCCCCGAGCGAGGCTCCATCCCTACCCCCGGCGCCGCCTCGCAAGGGTGCCTTTGCAAATACGCCGCTGGTTTGGGTTTCGGCCCGCGTCGCCAGCGACAGCAAAGAGCAAGAAGGCAGGAGCACCCCCCAGCTCCTGCCTTCTTTAATTTGCGCTTTAACCTTGCCGGTTAACTGACCAAAGCAATTTTGCAGCATCCTTGTGCAAAGTAACATTGACAGGCGCATCCTTCGTGCCAGATGGAATACGTGTGCCCGCCTGGATTGTTCGATGTCTAATACCGCAGAAAAACTTGCAGCCGATGATCGTTTTTTTGAAGCGGTACTGCTCTGCGCCAATGAAATGCTTGCAATTTATCGCGACAGCCCACGCATTGCCTCGATCTTTGCCGCGCAGCAGCGCTGGTTGATGGCGCACGCCGGGTTTGCGCTGCACTACGGCTATCCGGACGGCACGACGAAGGGGCTTTATTCCGGCCGCTTTGTGGAATTCGTCGTCGCCAACAAGATCGCCAGCCGCAATACCGCTGCCGCTTTCATGCAGGAAATGCTCGCCTATCGGTTTCTGAGGCCGGCAATCGGGCAGAGCGATCGGCGCACGCGGCTGCTTGAGCCGACGGAAACGGCCGAACAACATTTCCTGAAATGGCTGCTCGCCCATCTGTTTATCCTCGATGGGCTCGACGGTGGAAAGCGTGTCGAGCGGGCAAGTGCCGACCCATCGACCATCGGCAAAATTCAACCGCTGATTGCGAAGGCGATCATCGAGACCGATGCCGTGCGCGATCCCGGCAAGACCTTCAATCTCTTCAACTGGGCAAATTCGGGAGGCCTGGTCATGGATTATCTGATGACGCGCCTGCCGGGCTTCGACCGGTCGAAGGAGCGGATCGCTCTTGGTCCCGTATCGCTCGGCGAAATCCGCGCACAGTTCATGATTTCGAACACGCACCTGAAGCGCCTGCTTTCCCAGGCTGCCGAAATGGGGAGCGTCGGCTGGGAAGCGCCGCCGCGCAAGGGCGATCTCTGGCTCTCGCGCGGCTTCATTCTCGAATACTGGAATTATCAGGCCGCGAAGTTCGCGGTCGTCGATGCCGCGGCCGAAGCGGTGCTTGGCCCGGCTGTTTAGCCTACTTCAGCAGCTCCTTGACTGTGCCGGACGCCTTGGCGAAGTCCATCTGCCCGGCATAACGCTCCTTGAGCGCCGCCATGACCTTGCCCATGTCCTTCGGCCCTTCTGCGCTGGTTTCCTTGATGATCGCGGCGACATTCGCCCGCACTTCCTGCTCCGAAAGCTGCTTGGGCAGGAAGTCCTGGATGACAACGATTTCGGCCCGTTCCTTGGCGGCGAGTTCCGGACGGGCGTTCTCTTCGTAGATCTTCGCCGATTCGTCGCGTTGCTTCACCATCTTGGCGAGGATCTGCAGGATCTCGTCGTCCGAAGCCTCGCCTTTGCCTGTGCCGCGATTGGCGATATCGCGGTCCTTGATCGCCGCCTGGATCAGGCGGACGGTCGAGAGCCGTTCGGCATTCTTGGATTTCATCGCGTCCTTGAGCGCGGTGGCGAGCTGATCGCGCAGCATTATCTTCACTCCTGTTGAATGGCGCTTCATAAACCAGCCCGATGGCAGGGATCAAATAAATTGCGAGATTCGCGTAAGAAAGCGCAGGAAAAGCCCACCGATCCGCGCTAGAAAGATTGACGCCGGGGCATAGCGCGGCTATCTACCGCCACCTGCACCAAAATTCGTGATCAGGCCTGAGATGCGCTGCGACAAGCTGCGCTCATACGCTTGCGAACACAAATGGCAGTCTGACGGCCCCGAGACGTCGACACCTGCCGGAAACGGGATGAAGATGACCGCGACAGCACCCTGGACAACCGAAAAGCCGACCGCCCTGCTCGTTCTGGCAGATGGAACCGTGATCGAAGGCAAGGGCATCGGCGCGATCGGCAAGGTTCAGGCCGAAGTGGTCTTCAATACGGCGCTAACCGGCTACGAGGAAATCCTGACCGACCCCTCCTATCTCGGCCAGATCGTTACCTTCACCTTCCCCCATATCGGCAACATCGGCACCAATGACGAAGACATCGAAGACCTGACGCCGGCAGCACGCCACGGCGCGGTCGGCGTCATCTTCAAGGCCGACATCACCGAGCCTTCCAGCTACCGCGCCGCAAAGCACCTCGACACCTGGCTGAAGGCCCGTGGCGTCATCGGCCTCTGCGGCGTCGATACCCGCGCGCTTACCGCCTGGATCCGCGAGAACGGCGCACCGAACGCGGTCATTGCCCATGATCCGAACGGCGTCTTCGACATTGAAACCCTGAAGGCGGAAGCCAAGGCCTGGAGCGGCCTCGAAGGCCTCGATCTCGCCAAGATCGCGTCCTCCGGCCAGTCGTCGCAATGGGCTCAAACGCCGTGGATATGGAATGAAGGCTACGCGGAACTCAACGCCGACAAAACAAAATACCATGTCGTCTGCCTCGATTACGGCGTAAAGCGCAACATCCTGCGCCTCTTTGCCGGCCTCGATTGCAAGGTCACGGTCGTTCCGGCGACGACGAGCGCCGAAGATGTGCTTGCAATGCAGCCGGACGGCATCTTCCTGTCAAACGGCCCGGGCGATCCGGCGGCAACCGGCGAATATGCCGTGCCGGTGATCCAGAAGCTGATCAAAACGGACATCCCGGTCTTCGGCATCTGCCTCGGCCACCAGATGCTCGGCCTCGCGCTTGGCGCAAAGACCGAAAAAATGCATCAGGGCCATCACGGCGCCAACCATCCGGTGAAGGACCATACGACCGGCAAGGTCGAGATCGTCTCGATGAACCACGGCTTCGCAGTCGACACGAAGTCATTGCCGGAAGGCATTGAAGAAACTCACGTTTCTCTCTTCGATGGCACGAATTGCGGCCTGCGTGTTTCAGGCAAGCAGATCTTCTCCGTTCAGCACCATCCGGAAGCCTCCCCCGGCCCGCAGGACAGCCATTACCTCTTCCGCCGCTTCATCAACATGGTGCGCGAGAAGAAAGGTGAAGCAGCGCTCGCCGAGCGTTGAACCGCCCCTGACGGCCAAGTCAAAAGCCCGGATGCCCTCAAGACAGTTGCCTTTGCGTGACATGCTCTTTGCGGCGCCGCGCGTCTGAAGCCGGCGCTGATAGGCCGCATCCGGCGGTCCGGCCGCTGATCGGCGTGCGGGATCGGCCGTTCGTTGTTGCCGGCCGCCCCCGAAGCGGATGTCCAACTTTCGGGGGCCATTTCATGGCTGCGGGTGTTTTACTTCGTTACGAAGAACTCAGTCCTTCTTGATCGGCGGGATCGGCCGGATCGCCAGTTCGCGCAGCTGCGTCGGCGTTGCCGGCGACGGTGCGCCCATCAGGAGGTCCTGCGCCTGCTGGTTCATCGGGAACAGCGTCACTTCGCGCAGGTTCTTGGCGCCGACGAGCAGCATCACGATACGGTCGATGCCGAAGGCAGCGCCACCATGCGGCGGCGCGCCGTATTGGAAGGCACGATAGAGACCGCCGAAGCGATCCTCGACGTCCTGCTGGCTCAAGCCCACCTTTTCGAAGGCGGCGACCATCAGTTCCGGCGACTGGTTACGGATCGAGCCCGAAGCGATTTCGAAGCCGTTGCAGACGGCGTCGTACTGGAAGGCCTTGATTGTCAGCGGATCCTGGTTCTGCAGTGCCTCCAAGCCGCCCTGCGGCATGGAGAAGGGGTTGTGCGCGAAGTCGACCCGCTTCTCTTCCTCGTTCCATTCGAAGAACGGGAAGTCGACGATCCAGCAGAGCTCAAAACGGTCGCGGTCGATGAGGTTCAGCTCGTCGGCGGCGCGGTTGCGTGCTTCGCCTGCGAACTTGTAGAACTTGTCCGGCTCGCCGGCGACGAAGAAGCAGGCGTCGCCGTCATCGAGGCCGAGCTGGGTACGGATTGCATCCGTGCGCTCTTCGCCGATGTTCTTGGCAAGCGGGCCTGCGCCTTCGAGCTTGTCGCCCTCCTTGCGCCAGAAGATGTAGCCGAGACCGGGCTGGCCCTGGCTCTGCGCCCAGGCGTTCATGCGGTCGCAGAAGGCGCGGGAGCCGCCGGTCTTTGCCGGGATCGCCCAGACCTGAACCTTCGGGTTGGATGCGATCATGTTCGCGAAAACCTTGAAGCCTGAACCGGCGAAGTGTTCGGTCACGGCCTCCATGACGATCGGGTTGCGCAGGTCCGGCTTGTCGGAGCCGTATTTGCGGATTGCCTCGTCATAAGGAATGCGCGGCCACTCCTTGGTCACCGGCTTACCTTCGGCAAACTCCTCGAACACCTTGGTCATCAGCGGACCCGTGGCATTCCAGACGTCCTCCTGGGTCACGAAGCTCATTTCGAGGTCGAGCTGGTAGAATTCACCCGGCAGGCGGTCGGCACGCGGGTCTTCGTCGCGGAAGCAGGGTGCGATCTGGAAATAGCGGTCGAAACCGGCAACCATCAAGAGCTGCTTGTAAAGCTGCGGCGCCTGCGGCAGGGCATAGAAGGTGCCCGGATGGATGCGGCTCGGCACCAGGAAGTCACGTGCGCCTTCCGGCGAGGAGGCCGTCAGGATCGGCGTCGAATATTCGGTGAAGCCGATATTGCCCATTTCGCGGCGCATGGCAGAGATGACCTGCGTGCGCTTGACGATGTTCTTGTGCAGCGTCTCGCGGCGAAGGTCGAGGAAGCGGTACTTGAGGCGGACGTCTTCCGGATAGTCCGGCTCGCCGAAGACCGGCAGCGGTAGTTCCTTGGCGGCGGAGAGAACTTCGATCTCCTGCGCGTAAAGCTCGATCTCGCCAGTCGCCATCGCCTTGTTGACGGTGTCTTCGGTACGTGCCTTCACGAGGCCGTCGATGCGGATGACCCACTCGCCGCGAACGGTTTCCGCCATCTTGAAAGCCGGCGAATCCGGATCGGCAACGACCTGCGTGATGCCGTAATGGTCGCGAAGGTCGATAAAGAGAAGGCCGCCATGGTCGCGAACGCGGTGGACCCAGCCGGAAATCCGGACATTCGAGCCGACATCCGCCTTGCGGAGGGCTGCACATGTGTGGCTGCGGTAGCGATGCATAATGTCTAATCCTGGTATTTTGGCTTGAGACGGCAGCAAGGGGCTCGAATGGCTCTCCGGTGCCGACAAGAAAATCGGGCGGAAAAGCGCATGGACGGTCCGATTTGTCAAGGCTTGGGCCGCATCGAGTAGCACTTTGGCGCGGTTTATTCGGAAGCCCAATGCAAGGCAACTGCGGCAGTTTAGCCTTCACTTCTTTATTGATGAAACCTGCAGTCAACTTTAAAGATGACGCCATTGTTGTTGCCGGAGCGCCAGATGCCCCTACTCACCCGCCGCAATCTGCTGAAGGCGTCCGCCATCGCCGGCGCTTATGGCGCCGGCATGGCTGTCGCCGGCAAGTTCGGCTTTGCCGGCTCGGCGCCCGAACCGCAGGTGCTGAGGGCGGTGAAGACCGAGGCTTCGCTGACCGCTGCCGGGCCGACGAGGGGTGTGATGACCTGGGGTGACGGTGGTCCACCGCCGGTGCTGCGCATGACCCGTGGCAGGCCCTATGCCGCGCGCCTGACCAATGCTCTAGACGAACCTACGACGATCCACTGGCATGGCCTGCGCATCGACAACAGGATGGACGGCGTGCCCTTCATGACGCAGCCCTACGTCTATACCGGCGACAGCTTCGACTACACCTTCACGCCGCCGGATGCCGGCACCTTCTGGTACCATCCGCATTGCAACACGCTCACACAGATAGGGCGCGGCATGGCCGGCGCGATCGTCGTCGAGGATCCGGCCGATCCGGCGTTCGATGCAGAGATCGTGCTCAACCTGCGCGACTGGCGGCTCGGCGGAGACGGGCAGTTCATTGCGCCCTTCCGTCCGCGCGACGCGGCAAAGACCGGCACCTACGGAACAGTGCGCACCGCGAACTGGCAGCAGGAGCCGCAATATGATGCGCCGGCCGGCGGCCTTGTCCGCCTGCGCGTCGCCGTGACAGATGTCACCCGCGTCTTCTCGCTGCGGATGGAGGGCGCCGAGGCGACGGTGATCGCCATCGACGGCAATCCCGTGCCGCGGCGCTTTCCGCTTGACCTGCTCCAGATCGGCCCCGGGCAGCGGCTGGATCTTGCCGTCAGGATGCCGGACAGCGAGGGCGCTGTAGCGATCCTGGAGGATATTCGGGGGACTGCGCCGAAAACAATCGCCAGCCTGCGCGCCGTCGGACAGTCTCTGAAACGCGATGCGGGCGACCTTGCCCCACTTGCCGCCAATCCGGTCCCGCACGCCGATCTGTCCTCCGCCGAGAAGATCCCGCTGGTGCTCAGCGCCACGGCGGAAAACGCATCCACCGACAGCATATGCGGCACGCTGGGCTACACTTTCTGGGCGATCAACAGGGTGCCATGGCCGGGCGACATTGCCGGTGCGGCCGCTCCGATTGCCGAGCTGAAGCTCGGCAAGAGCTACGTCTTCCAGCTCGAGAACGTGACGCCGCACCTACATCCGATCCATCTGCACGGCATGAGCTTTACCGTTATTTCGTCCTCGACGCGACAGGTGATGCCGCTCGTTTCCGACACCTATCTCGTCCAACCCGACGAGAAGGTCCAGCTCGCCTTCGTCGCCGACAATCCGGGCGACTGGGTGCTGCATTGTCATATCATCGAGCATCAGAAAACGGGCATGACGAGCTATGTGCGGGTTGTTTAAGGTGGGGCGATAGCCCCTTCATCCGCCTGCCGGCACCTTCTCCCCGTAAACGGGGCGAAGGATATGCCGGCAACCTCTCCGCCCTTCTGGGCCATTGGCGAGGCAAGTCCCCTCGCCCCGCTTGCAGGGAGAGGGCGAGGGGCATCTTCGGGCATGACGAAACCTCTCTTTTACGTTGCATACAGCTTTCCGCCATAGTTGCATCACCTTTAGCGGTAAGTCGTGCACTGAGAGGCCTCCCGCTATGAGCGGTATCGAAATCTTCTCGTTCATTGTTCTGCCTGCGATGGTCGCTGCCGGAGGCTGGATTGCCATACTCGCCAACGAACGCAGCAATTGTAGTAAGCATCGTATCAATCCCGGCGAATAACCCGCCAGCCATGCCGCCACAGGCGCCTTCAACGTATTGACATATCGAACGTAAAGGAGAAGGAAGGTTAACCGATCTTTTTCCTTGCGAATGAATTGACATGATAGAAACAACCGCCGAATTGGCGGCCGCCTGCAAAGAGCTGGCCAAGTCCGACTTCCTTACAATCGACACTGAATTTCTGCGTGAGACGACATTCTGGCCGGAGCTCTGCCTGATACAGATGGCAAGCCCGACGACGGAAGTCATCATCGATCCGCTTGCCAAGGGCATTGACCTTGCGCCCTTCTTCGAGCTGATGGCCAATCCGAATGTGCTGAAGGTTTTCCATGCGGCGCGCCAGGACATCGAAATCATCTTCCATCGCGGCGGGCTGATCCCGCATCCGATCTTCGACACACAGGTCGCCGCCATGGTCTGCAGCTTCGGCGACAGCGTATCTTACGACCAGCTCATCAGCCGGACAAAGGGCGTGCAGATTGACAAATCCTCGCGCTTCACCGACTGGAGCCGGAGACCGCTTTCCGAAAAGCAGCTCGATTATGCGTTGGCGGACGTTACGCATCTGCGCGACGCCTATCTCTATCTCAAGGCTGAGCTGGAGCGCGAAGGCCGCTCGTCCTGGCTTTCCGAGGAGATGGATATTCTCGAATCGCGCGAGACCTACGACATGCATCCGGACGATGCCTGGCAGCGTTTGAAGATGCGACTGCGCAAACCGCAGGAACTCGCGATCCTCAAATATGTCGCGGCCTGGCGCGAGCGCGAAGCGCGCTCCCGCAATGTGCCGCGTTCGCGCGTATTGAAGGACGATGCGATCTATGAGATTGCCCAGCAGCAACCGAAGGACGCCGAAGCGCTGAGCCGCCTTCGTACGGTTCCAAAGGGCTGGGAGCGTTCGACTGCCGGCACCATGGTTCTCGAAGCTGTCAATACTGCCCTTGCCCTGCCGAAGGCCGACATGCCGCATGTGCCGCGCCAGACGCAGGCGCCGGAGGGTGCTGCAGCCGCGGTCGAACTGCTCAAGGTGCTGCTGAAGCTGATTTCGGAAAAACACGGCGTTGCGCCGAAGGTCATCGCCAACAGCGAAGATCTCGACAGGATCGCGGCGGAAGGCGAAAAGGCGGAGGTCGCCGCACTCAACGGCTGGCGCCGCGAACTGTTCGGCACGCCCGCGCTGCAGCTCATCAAGGGCGAGATTGCGCTTCGCTTCGCCGGCAAGAAAGTCGATACCGTTTCGCTTTGACGGCCGGCGCTCTTCCGTCGATTGGCAAAATCGCTTGACCGAGGCGCCTTGCGTGGAAGAATGCGCACGGGCGCCAAAACAGGTCGGACATCATGAAAGAGATTTCTCCAGCGCAAAACTGGCTTCTCTTAACGGCCGTGATGGCTGCGAGCGGCATCGCCTACGGCATGGTCGCCTATCCCGGGGAACCGCTCATCATCAGCGCGGTCTTCGCGATCTGCATCGGCATGCCGATTTTGGCCTTCGAGCGGAGAGCCTTCCTGCGCCCACTCTACCGGCGGCTCCAGAAACTTCCGACGGCGGCGTTCATCATTTCAGCTTTGCTGATCTACGAAACTCTCATGAACATCGGCTATGCGCTGGCCGCCTCGCTCCTTTCGGCGGTCGGGCTGATCAAGCCCGAGTCGCTCATGAACATCCTGGTAATGCCGTTCAATGTCTTCATGTATGCGCTGGGCGTCTGCGCCATCATCATCTTCGTGCTGCGCGTGCGCGAACTGCTCGGGCGCGACGTTTTTCTCAGCATGTTTTCCGGCCGCTACCGCAACCCCGTCCAGGAGGAACGCATCTTCCTCTTCATTGACCTCGTCGATTCGACCCCTTTTGCCGAGAGACATGGCGATCTTCGAGCACAGCAATTGCTGAATTCGCTGTTTGCCGCCTTTGCCGAACCGGTGCGGCGAAACAGGGGGATGATCGACGATTATGTCGGCGATTCCGCCATCATTACCTGGCCGCTCGCGCGCGGGCTGAAGGACGGCCGCTGTGTTCGCTGCGTCTTCGACATCCTGAACGATATCGAAGCCGATGCGGAAAGTTGGCTGAAACAATATGGACAGGTGCCCCGCCTGCGCGCAGCACTTCACGGCGGCTTCGTCATCACAGCGGAAATCGGCGTTGATCACCACAAGATCACCTATTTCGGCGACACGGTGAATACGACCTCCAGGCTTGAATCCCTCTGTAAGTCGCTGAACCGGCCGGTGCTGATCTCGAGCGAGCTTGCCCAACGCCTGACGCTGCCTGAAACGATCAGTGCGCAGGACCTCGGCGTTCATGCGCTCAAGGGCCGGGGCCAGGGGCTGGGCGTCATGGCGCTGGCGCAAGCCCTGCCCGCATCGGCAGCGTCACCAAAGCTTCATTCAACCTTCAATTAGACGCCATCAATGGACTGCTAAGCGAAACCGCCATTTCATTTTCTGGAGGTTTCCATGAAGGCTTCGCTTTTCACTTCCGTCTCCCTTTTCTTCCTCATTGCCGCCTCCGCTTCCGCCGGTGAGCAGGCTTTTCCGGCCAAGCTCGCCGGCCAGGCAATCCTGCCTGCCAACACGCTGGTTCCGGCGCCTGCGGACGCGCCAGAATTCCTCAAGCACTCCGGCAAGTTCACAACGGCGGACCGCAAGCGCACCGAGACACTCGGCACCGTTCCGGGCAAGGACGGCCAACGCGTCACCGACATCAAGCTACCGCTCGACGGCCAGCCTATCCAGGGCTTCTCCGGCATCAAGACGATGGAAGACGGCACATTCTGGACGCTTTCCGACAACGGCTTCGGTTCCAAGGGCAACTCCAGCGACGCCATGCTCTTCCTGCACCAGATGAAATTCGATTGGGAGAACGGCAAGGCCGACGTCGTCAGGAACGTCTTCCTCTCCGATCCGAACAAGATTGCACCCTTCCCGATCACCCTCGAAGGTGCCGAGAAGCGCTATCTGACCGGCGCGGATTTCGACATCGAATCCATCCAGCCGGTCGCCGACGGCTTCTGGCTCGGCGACGAATTCGGTCCCTATCTTTTGAAGGTCGATGGCGAAGGCCGGTTGACCGATGTGATCGCCACCACGGTCGACGGTAAGCCGGTGACGTCACCGGACAATGCGCTGCTCTCGGTCCCGGCAAACCCGGCCGCAAAGATGCCGGCCTTCAATCTGAAGCGCTCCGGCGGCTTCGAAGGCCTTGCCATGTCGAAGGACGGGACGAAGCTCTACGGCCTTCTGGAAGGCGCGCTCTACCAGGATGACGGCAAGATGGAATCGGTCGACGGCCACACCGCCATCCGCATCGTCGAGTTCGACGTCGCCTCCAAGAACTGGACGGGCCGCAGCTGGTTCTATCCATTCGAAGACAAGGGTGCCGCGATCGGCGACTTCAACATGCTGGACGACACGACGGCCCTCGTCATCGAGCGCGACAACGGCGCTGGCACGAAGGACAAGGCCTGCTCCGATCCCAAGCAGCCGAAGCCGGACTGCTTCCAAGCTCCGGCGGAATTCAAGCGCATCTACAAGATCGAATTCAACGACGCTAATGCCGGCAAGGCCGTGCGCAAAATCGGCTACATCGACCTGATGCGCATCGAGGACCCGAACAACAAGAAGAAACAGGGCGGTGGCGAAGGCTTCTACGACATGCCCTTCGTGACGATCGAGAACGTCGACCGCGTCGATGCCACGCATATCGTCGTCAGCAACGACAACAACCTCCCCTTCTCCGCCGGCCGCGCCGTCGACAAGGCAGACGACAACGAGTTCAGCCTACTGGAAGTGGGTGGTTTCCTGAACGCGAAGTAAATCGAATCCTGAACGACAATGGGCGCGCCCGGTAAAAGCCGGGCGCTTTTTTGCTTATGATGCGAGTGACGCCCGCAATACGCCGATGACACCCTGGGATCTATGAGATTAAGCAGCCTTAGCCGATACTATGCCGTCGAGTTTTTTTATGGCATCGGCCGGCAAGACGAGGTCGGCGACAGCCAGATTTTCCCTGAGGTGGATGCGTGATGAGGTACCAGGGATAAGCAGGATGTTCGGCGCGCGTTGCAATAGCCAAGCAAGAGCAACCTGCATCGGCGTTGCGCCAAGGCGCGTCGCAACATCTGAAAGCGTGGATGACTGTAATGGCGAAAAGCCGCCGAGCGGGAAGAAGGGCACGTAAGCGGTGCCCTCCGCCGCGAGCTGGTCGATCAACGGATCATCCTCGCGATGGACAAGGTTGTACTGGTTCTGAACACCGACGATGCTGGTGATCTTTCGCCCGTCGGCAACTTGTTTGGCGGTCACGTTGGACAGGCCAATGTGCTTGACAAGGCCTTGTCGCTGAAGATCGGCGAGAACGGTCAGCGGTTCCTCAAGGGATCCTTCCGCCGGACCGTGAGCATCGAACATGGCACGCAGATTGACCACCTCGATCACATCGAGGCCGAGATTGTTCAGGTTATCATGGATCGCCTGCGTCAGCGCTTCTTTTGAGAAGGCCGAATTCCAGGACGCATCCGCGCCTCGCGCTGCCCCTATTTTGGTGACGATCGCAAGATCGTTCTTGTATGGGTGCAACGCCTCCTTGATGATCTGGTTGGTGACATGCGGACCGTAGAAATCGCTCGTGTCGATATGGTTGACGCCACTTTCGACTGCTTCGCGCAATACGGCTATTGCCTCCGCGCGATTTTTCGGCGGACCGAAGACGCCCTTTCCAGCAAGTTGCATGGCACCGTACCCGAGCCGCTTCACGATGCGGTCACCAAGGGTGAATGTGCCCGACTTTTCGAGATTGAACATGATCTACCTCCGTTTCAAGACAGACTAGAGATAGACCAGGCTGGTTCTCGCGATAACTGGAGACAATCCGCACGGGCTGTTCGAATTTTCGGACAATGGAAGCATCGGGCAAGGAGCAAGGCGGCATGCTGACTGCTGCGATGCCCGGCCGTCGTCGCCCGCACCATACAGCAACGCCTCTATTCGAAAACGAAGGCTAGGCGCTTATTGGTCAGTTTCGAGAGCTGCTGCAGGCGGCCGTCGAGGCGTTCTCCGGCGAAGTCATGATATTCCGACGGCACGACAAATTCGAGGTCGATGTCCGGATTGGAGGACTTGCGGAACGTCAGGTTCTTCACCAGTCCCGGCATAGAGGCGGAGAAGAGATAGACGACACGCAGCATGCCGCCGAGAAGCTTGGCGCGCTCGACATATTGTGGGCCTGCGATAGCGGCAAGCGGTGCCGTCGAGCCGTCGTCGTGCAGGCCTTCGAAGCGGTAGTAATTGGCGAGCGCGATGAAGGCCCGGCCGGGGTGGCTAATGCCGACGAAGGAGGAATGGGCAATCAGGTTCAGCGCCTGCAGGCCGCGATAGTCCGGATGCGCACGCCAGCTGATGTCGGCGAGCAGGCACGCCGCCTGGCGGTAGCGCGCCTCCTCTTCCGTTTCAGTGATGCCAAAATACGGCATCATATAACCCGTCCATTCCGCAAGCTCGCGCGCATGCTCGGGAGAACGGGCGCGCAGGATCGCAAGCTCGCCGGCCGCCGAAAGCAGCGGATCGGCGCGGCGCTCGCCGTCGGATAACAGCGAATAGAGATAGCCTTCGCGGACGCCCTGAGCGGAGAAGGAAATGACGGCGGGCTTCATTGCGCTCAACACTTCCTGCATCGCAACGGCACCGAAGGGCAGCAGCGCGCGGCGATGCTTCGAGACCGCCTGGAACGCCGGATCCTTCGACTCCCTGGCCACTTCCACCTGGTCGAGAAACTGCATCATCGCCTCGAGCGAGACCTCGTAGCCCTGCATCATGTGAAGCGGATACTGGGTGAGTTCCATGTGCAGCTTGGCGACATTACGCCAAGTGCCGCCAACCGCGTAAAAGGTTCGCCCTGCGCCCTTTTCCAGGATTTTCGTAGCGCTTCGAACATGCTTGCGCGCGAACGTGCGGGCCCTCGCAAGAGACCCCCCGGCATATTCCGAAAGGCGCAAGCCGCCGAGCGGCAGGGTGATCCCCTTACCAATCTCGCGTTCCTTGATGTCGATGAGTTCCAGCGACCCGCCACCGAGGTCGCCGGCAATGCCATCCGGATGGAAAAAGCCGCTGATGATGCCGAGCGCGGAAAACTTCGCCTCCTCCTCGCCGGAAAGCACGCGGACCTTCCGCTGGAGGATCGTCTCGGCCTTGTGGATGAAATCAGGCCCGTTGGAGGCTTCGCGCGCCGCAGCCGTCGCCAGAACATACATGGTCGCAGCGCGCGCCTGGTCCGACAAAGCCTTGAAGCGATGCAGGGCGGCCAGCGCGCGGGCGACGCTTTCCTCATCCATCCTGCCGGTCAGCGCAATGCCCTTGCCGAGGCCGCAGAGCACCTTTTCGTTGAAAAGGATTGCCGGCGATCGGGACATGCCTTCGTAGATGACCACTCGGATCGAATTCGAGCCGATATCGACGACGGAGACCGGGGCAATCCCTGGCAGGCGCCCCTGGGCTTCTGATTCAACCATGCAGGTCCAGTTTTATCTCTTGGTCCGGCCGGAAAGCAGGCCGGCAATCAGCTTTGGCGCGCTGGATTTCAGGGCTTCACCGCGGCCGGAGAGGCTGGGGTTGGTCATGAAATACTGCTGCGCATTGAACGGCTCTTCGCCTTTGCGCACTTCCATGCGCCGAGACGTGCCGTCGGGCAATATCTCGTAGCTCTGCTGATTGTCAATGATATTGCCCAGCATGATCTGGGACAAAACCTGCTCGTGCACAGTCGGATTGGTGAGCGGCACAAGCGTTTCGACACGGCGGTCGAGGTTTCTGGGCATCATGTCGGCCGAGCCGATATAGACGAGCGCCTTATCGGAAGGAAGCCCGTGGCCATTGCCGAAGCAGAAGATGCGGCTGTGCTCCAGGAAGCGCCCGACAATCGACTTGACGCGAATATTGTCGGAGAGACCCGGCACCTGCGGGCGCAGGCAGCAGATGCCGCGAATGACAAGATCGATGTCCACGCCGGCCCGGCTTGCCGTATAGAGCGCATCGATGATTTCCGGGTCGACGAGCGAGTTCATCTTCATCCAGATCGCTGCCGGCGCGCCGTTCTTGGCGTGTTTGATCTCCTCATCGATATGACGGAGGATGCGCGAGCGCAACGTGTAAGGCGAGACGGCGAGCTTCATACTCTGCTCCGGTTCGCCATAGCCGGTGATGAAGTTGAAAATGTTCGCCATGTCATGAGCGATCACCGGATTGCAGGTGAAGAACGACAGGTCGGTGTAAATCTTCGCGGTGATCGGATGGTAATTGCCAGTGCCGAGATGGCAGTAGCTGCGGAGCCTGCCTTCCTCGCGGCGAACGACGAGCGACATTTTGGAGTGCGTCTTCAACTCGATGAAGCCGAAAACCACCTGAACGCCGGCGCGCTCGAGGTCGCGTGCCCAGCGGATGTTCGCCTCTTCGTCGAAGCGGGCCTTGAGCTCGACCAGAGCGGTCACCGACTTGCCCGCTTCGGCAGCATCGATGAGAGCGCGGACAATGGGGCTGTCATTTGAGGTGCGGTAAAGCGTCTGCTTTATCGCCAGAACGTCAGGATCGTGCGCAGCCTGGAGAAGAAACTGGACGACCACGTCGAACGATTCGTAAGGATGGTGGACCACCATGTCCTTTTCGCGGATGGCGGCGAAGCAGTCTCCGGCATGCTCGCGAACGCGTTCGGGAAATCGCGCATTGTAGGGCTGAAATCGAAGATCGTCGCGCGGCGCCTTGGTGATCTCGGAGAGCGTGTTGAGCGCCAGCAGGCCCGGCAGAACCGCCACGCGATTATCCGGAACGTTCAGCGCCTGCACGACGAATTGGCGGAGCGAGGCAGGCATCTCGGAATCCGTCTCGATGCGGATCACCTTGCCGCGGCGGCGGCGCTTCAGCGCGGTTTCAAAGAAGCGCACGAGGTCTTCTGCTTCTTCCTCCACTTCGATATCGCTATCGCGGATAAGACGGAACGTACCGGAACCCTGCACCTCATAGCCTGGATAGAGCCGATGGATGAAGATGTTCGCGACATCCTCGAGCGTGATGTAGCGGATTGTTGCGCCGTCATCCGGCAGGCGCACGAAGCGGTCCAGCGCCGGCGGCAGGCGCAGCAGCGCCGTCATCGGCTCGCGGCCATGCTTGCTGGTGAGCTGGAGGCCGATCGAAAAGCCGAGGTTCGGAATGAAGGGGAACGGGTGGGCCGGGTCGATCGACAGCGGCGTCAACACCGGAAAGATCGCCTGCTCGAACTCTGCCGCCAGCCACTGCCGGTCGGCGTCGCTGAGGGCGCCGGGGCGCACGAAAAGAATGTCTTCCTTGGCAAGATATTGCTGCAGGACGGCGAGCGAGGCCTGCTGCTCCATCTGCAGATTGTCAATCTCCCGCAGGATGGCATCGAGCTGTTCGGCGGGCGTCTTGCCGTCCGGCGTGCGGATTACGATGTTCTGGCGCACCTGGCCTTCGAGGCCTGCAACGCGCACCATGAAGAACTCGTCAAGGTTGGCAGCGGAAATCGACAGGAAACGTACACGCTCAAGCAGCGGGTGCTCGGTATTCAGCGTTTCCTCGAGAACGCGGCGGTTGAACTGCAGCCAGGAGAATTCGCGGTTGATGAAGCGTTCGGGACTTGCAAGGAGATCCTCAAGCGGCGAGACAGGGGCCGGTGTTGCCGGAATGACTTCCTGATGCTCTAGCGCTGCATTGTCCATGGTCCCGATCACCCCGTTTTCCTCGCCCATGCGCAGTATATCAGTTTCACGACGGAACTGTGACAGTCAATCAAGGGGCGCCGAATTACCCAATTCATTCAATACTTCGGCGGCTAGAGACCGGGTGATCTTCGTGCCCCGGGCAAGGGCCAGGCGGTCGAGCCGTTCGACGATCGTCTGGGCCGCGTTGAGCGACCGCTCCATCCGGTTCACGATATAAAGCACGAGTTTGTCATCTATATTAAGCTGCCGGTCGGAGAAGAGCTTGACGATGACCTGCGACAGGAGTTCCTCGTCGGGCTCGCCGATTTCGACAACGGTCGCCGCCTTGAGCCTCGAGCGCAGATCGGGAAGCTCCACCGGCCACGACATCGGCCAGAGGCGGCTCGTCATCAACAGGCTGTTGCCGTTTTCGCGCACGCTGTTGATGACGTGAAAGAGCTCGGTGTCGTCGAAGCCGTGACGATCGACATCCTCGAAAAGCACTGGGCCGTTTGCCGCGGCGACGGCAGCATCCGATCCCCTCTTCGGATGGATGCCGACGGCACCGGTATGCTCTTTCCAGATGCTTGCGAGATGCGACTTTCCGGAACCGACAGGGCCGGCCAGAATGACGACTGGCGACGGCCATTGCGGCCAGGCGTCGATGATGGTCACGGCGGCGCTCAGCCGGTCGGAGACCAGCAGATCGTCACGGCCGTTTGCCGCATCATGGGAAAAGACCAGCGGGAGCTGTTCCCCCGCCTTGCGCTTCACGTCGTTCATTTGGAATCGGCTTTTGTCTTCCGGGTGTCGGCAAGTTGCGAACGGCCCGCGTAAAGATCGCTTTGAAGGTAGCGCGAGAGCGCAAACCGGACAAGGACACCGACGACGGCGGCGGCCGGAACGGCAACGAGCAGGCCGACGAAGCCGAAGAGCGCGCCGAATGCAAAGAGCGCGAACATCAACCAGACCGGGTGAAGTCCGACGCTATGGCCGACGAGTTTCGGCTGCAGGATATTGCCTTCCAGGAACTGGCCGCTAAAAAAGACAACGAGGACCGCGCCGACCCAGAGATAATCCGGCCAGAACTGAACGAGCGCAACGCCGACCGCAAGGACTAGCCCGACGAGCGAGCCGACATAGGGGATGAAGCTGATCATGCCGGCGAAGAGGCCGATGAGCAGGCCGAAGTTCAAGCCGACGAGCGACAGGCCGACGGCGTAGAAGATTCCGAGGATCAGGCAGAGGGAGCCCTGCCCGCGAATGAAGCCGGCGATCGCCTGATCGATCTCGCCGGCTATCTGGCGAACGTCGCTCACATAGTCGCGCGGGATCCACTGATCAACCTTGGAAACCATGCGGTCCCAATCGAGCAGGATGTAGAAGGCAACGACCGGCGTCACGACCAGCAGCGAGATGAGGTCGACGATCGCCTTGCCGGAATTCCAGATCTGGGCGAAGAGACCGGTCAGGAAACCCATGCCTTCCGACAATATGCCGGAGAAATTGTCCTTGATCGTACCGAGCTGGCTCCTGATCCAGCCGGGCAGCAGCGAGTCCTGTAAGTTGGTGATGAAGGCCTGCAATTGGCCGATATAGCCGGGCAGCCGCTGGGCGAAATCGTTGAACTGATTGATCAGGACCGGAATGAGGATCATCAGCGCCAGCGCGAAGACGATGACGAAGGCGATGAGGATGACGATCGTCGCCATCAGGCGGCTGAGCCCCAGACGCTGTAGACGGTCGGCCACGGGATCGAGGAAATAAGCGATCGCCATGCCGGCGACGAAGGGCAGCAGGATCGAGCTGAAGATGTAGAGAAAGACAATGAAGAAGACGAGCACGCCCAGCCAGAAGAAGACCTGCCGTTTGAGACTTGCGCCGCTGACCTGATGTGGCATCGCTTTCCCCGTTCGTCCGCCCGTGACGCAATCGTTTCGCGCCGCTACTCGAAGCACATAGGATGCAGGCCGGAATATGGTCAAGTCTGCGGCGGAAAATCCAACTCTCCTGTATGGAAAGAGCGGGAAATTGGGGCTTTTCTCCGTGCGCCGCCTTGCATAAAGCGCACTCTCATGCAATTGCGACCCGCATGTGACAGCGGTTTATTTACCGCCCCCGAACCTGCATCGGAGATCAGCATGAGCCAGTCTGGAAAAAACGGCCTGACCTATAGCGACGCAGGCGTCGATATCGATGCCGGCAATCTTCTGGTTGAAAAGATCAAGCCTGCCGTACGCTCGACGCGGCGGCCCGGCGCCGACGGCGAAATCGGCGGCTTCGGCGGCCTGTTCGACCTGAAGGCTGCCGGCTTTACCGATCCGGTTCTCGTTGCCGCCAATGATGGCGTCGGCACCAAGCTGAAGATCGCGATCGACGCGGACTACCACGAAACGGTCGGCATCGACCTTGTCGCCATGTGCGTCAACGACCTCGTCGTCCAAGGCGCTGAACCGCTTTTCTTCCTCGATTATTTCGCGACTGGCAAGCTCGACCCGGACCAGGGTGCGGCGATCGTCGGCGGCATTGCGGCCGGCTGCCGTGAGGCGGGCTGCGCGCTGATCGGCGGCGAGACAGCGGAAATGCCCGGCATGTATTCTTCCGGCGATTACGATCTCGCGGGCTTTGCGGTGGGTGCTGCCGAACGCGGCCAGCTTCTTCCTTCTGGTGATATCGCCGAAGGCGACGTCATCCTCGGCCTTGCTTCCTCCGGCGTCCACTCGAACGGCTTTTCGCTGGTACGCAAGATCGTCGAGCTTTCGGGTCTCGCCTGGGATGCGCCCGCACCTTTCGCCGAAGGCAAGGCGCTCGGCGAGGCGATGCTGACGCCGACCCGTATCTATGTGAAGCCGCTTCTGAAGGCGATCCGCGAAACCGGCGCCATCAAGGCGCTGGCGCACATCACCGGCGGCGGATTCCCCGAGAACATTCCGCGCGTGCTGCCGAAGCATCTCGCCGCCGAGATCGATCTTGCCGCCGTCAAGGTTCCGCCGGTGTTCTCCTGGCTTGCCAAAACGGGGGGCGTCGAGGCGACGGAAATGCTCCGGACCTTCAATTGTGGCATCGGCATGATCGCCGTTGTCTCGGCTGAAAATGCCGCTGCAGTGACCGCCGCCCTGGAATCGGAAGACGAAAAGATCATCACGCTCGGCCGCATGATCGCCCGCGCAGAAGGTGCTCCGGGGACGGTTTACAAGGGCACGCTCGCTCTATGACCATGCCGCGCAAACGCGTCGTCGTCTTCATTTCCGGCGGCGGTTCCAACATGATGGCGCTCGTTGCGGCAGCGAAAGCTCCGGACTTTCCCGCTGAGATTGTCGGCGTGATTTCCGACAAGGCGGATGCTGGTGGCCTTGAGAAGGCCGCTGCGGAAGGCATTTCCACGTTTGCTTTCGTCCGCAAGGACTATACCAGCAAAGAGGCCCACGAGGCGGCGATCTTCGAAGCGCTCGACCGGCTTTCGCCGGATATCCTCTGCCTTGCGGGCTACATGCGGCTTTTGAGCGCGACATTCATCCAGCGTTACGAAGGCCGAATGATCAATATCCACCCTTCTCTTCTGCCGCTTTTTCCGGGGCTGCGCACGCATCAACGCGCCATCGACGCCGGCATGCGGATCACAGGCTGCACCGTGCATTTCGTCACCGAAGGCATGGACGAAGGTCCGGCGATCGGACAGGCCGCAGTGCCCATCCTTTCCGGCGATACAGCCGATACGCTCGCCGCGCGCGTCCTCACGGTCGAGCATCAGCTCTATCCGCAGGCGCTGCGGCTCTTTGCCGAAGGCACGGTGAAGATGGAAGGCGGCAAGGCGGTTAGCACGGGTGTGTCCGCTCAGCCGAACTCCAATCACATCATCTCCCTGATCGCCTGACTGCCTCAGGCAGCGAGCGCCCGAAGCTGATGCAAGGTGCCGTCGCTGTAGACGAAACGTCCGCCGCGGAACGTGGCGCGGATGCGGTGCACGTCGCCCGGCTCAACGACAACCAGATCGGCACGCTGGCCGACGGCAATCTCGCCGCGGTCTGTCAGACCCGCGGAACGAGCAGCGTTCTTGGTCGCCATGGCGACTGCGACCGGCATTGCGCTTTGCTCGGCGATCTTGAAGATGCCCGGTACGAAAGCCGCCGGGTGATAATCGGCGGCAAGCACTGTCAATAGCCCGGCCTTGGCGGCATCAAGGGCGCTGAGATTGCCGGACATGGACTGGCCGCGAAGCGCATTCGGCGCGCCCATGAGCGTCCAGAGCCCGCGGCGACGCGCCTCCTCGGCAGCGGGCAGCGTGACTGGAAACTCGCTGATCGTCACGCCGAGATCATGCATCTCGGCCACCTTTTCGGCACTGTCGTCATCGTGGGAGGCAAGCGATAGCTTCCGCTTCAGTGAGAGGGCGACAATCTCCTTCAGCTTTGCCTCGATCTCGGGATTGCTTCGCATGGCAATGCGTTTGGCAACCATTTCCGCCGCCATTTCCTCCGAAATCGCCCGGCGCTCGGCGATGCTCAATACGTAGCTCTGGATATTGTTGTACTGTCCCTGCCCCGGCGTATGGTCGGTTAGCGAGACCATGTCGATATGACCGGCTTCAAGCAGCTTTTGGAGCTCAGGAGCGGCACCCACATTGGTGATCTCGTAGCGGGCATGGACGCGATGGTCGACCAGCAGATTGTGCTTGAGCCGGTTGATTCCCTCGATGACAGCGCCGGTGGTCTCTAGGGAGCGGACATGGCCGTAAACGCTCTCGGTCGCGAAGGAAATCGCCGCAAAAGCCGTCGTCACGCCTGCGGCGGCGAGCTTTTTGTCAAGCTCGTGGATGCCGAAATCGATCGGCATCGTAGCGTTCGGCCGTGGTGCGATCTCGCGCTCGATCATGTCGCCATGCAGATCGACGAACCCCGGCATCAGCAGCCGCCCGCCGCCGTCGATCGCAGCATTGGCGACCGGCTCAGGCCTTATCTCGGCGATCACGCCGTCCTCGACCCTGATCGAGCCTTGGCCCACCACCTCTTCGGGGAGAACGAGCGTGAAATTGCTGAGCCACATGACTTTTCTCCTGACGGCAACGATGATCGGCAAACAGCAGCGGATAGGCCTGCTTCGTGACAGCTGCATGAAGGGGAAGTGCGCTTTCTTGGGATTTTCGTGCTTGCTTGACCAAGCGGTTGAGCAACCTTTGATCAGAGCCGAGCTTATCATCAGGCAAGGAACTCGCCTATGACCATCAAAGTGAAAGTTGCAGAAGCAAAAAACTCCAGACCTCATCTGGCATGAGATTCGCAACATTCTGATTTCCGCGGAGCGCCGCAAGCGCATCGTCGGCGAAGACGTACTCACTTGTCTCATGCGGCTCGATAGCCTGCCGATCCGAATCATAGCCGATAGCGATCACGTTACGATCATCCGGCCTTCTCGCGCCAACGAGTTGTCGGCATACCATGCCGCATATCTTGCGCTCGCGATGTCCGAAGGGACATCAATTGCGATCTCGATGCGAAGCTGATCGCGCTGGTTACGGCTTAGATCAAGCTATCCCTATTCATCGCCGCCCAATGCAGCAGGATGATCGTTTTCATGTCGCGGATTTCGCCAGTTTCGATCATGGCGATCGCCGTGTCGAGCGGAACCTCAAGCACTTCGATATCCTCATGCTCCTCTTCCAATCCGCCGCCGTTCGAGACGCGGTCCGTCGTATCGATCAGTGCGGCGAAGAAATGCACGACTTCGCTGTTGGAGCCGGGTGAACTGTAGGCCTTGAAGAGAAAACGGACGTCACGGATGCGGAATCCGGTTTCCTCTGTCGCTTCGCGACGGATCGCCGCTTCCGGCTCTTCGCCGTCGAGAAGCCCTGCCGGCGTTTCGATTATGAAGGCGGGTTCGCCCTGCAGATCGGGCGGCAGGCGGAACTGTTTGACGAGGACGACGAAGCCGCGCTTCGGATCATAAAGCAGGATCGTGGCGGCCGGCGTGCGGTGATAGACTTCGCGATGAAGGCGATGGGTGACGCCGTTCGAATCCGTATAGTCGAGCTTGTAAACGCTCAGCCGCGTCCAGCCTTCGGCAAGCGTCGTTTCGCCGACGACTTCGGCCTTTGCCTTCGCGAACTTCGTCATGCGGCATCCTTGTGCAGCCAGACCTTGTTGTCGTGGATTGCAGCCCCGCCATAGGGCGCTACAGGGTCCGCGCCGGTGAGCACATTGATGCCCTCCCCGTCGACATGCGCCTTGTTCGGCCACAGGCCCTCGGCGATCACCACCCCCGGCTTGACCTCGGTCGTCACGCGGGCGTGCAGGCGCACCTCGCCGCGCCGGTTTCCGACCTGGACGAGATCACCGTGGGCGATGCCGTTCGCCTCGGCGTCCTGCGGATTGATCATCAGCTCGGGACGCCCCTCCTTTTGCCGCGAGGTTTTCGTTTCCGAAAAGCTGGAATTCAGGAAATTGCGCGCCGGCGAGGTCGCCAGGCGGAAGGGATGCTCGGCATCGGCCACTTCGATGACATCGACCTGATCGGGAAAGGTCGGCAGCTCGGGATGCGGCCCGAGCAGACCGACGGAATCCGGTGGGCGGTTCGGCGCCGGCTGGTTTGCCCAATCCGGCCGGAAGCGGAACTTGCCGTCCGGATGCGCGAAACCGTTGAGAAAATGCGCATCCTCGAAGACGGGCTGGCGGTCGAACCATTTGTGTTCGAGGAAGTAATCGTAGCCCGGAAGGCCGCTTGATTCGAGAATGCGATCGACCATTTCCCGCGCGGTAAAGCCGAAGCCTGGTCGATCTGCGACGCCGAGGCGCTTTGCCAGCTCCTCGATGACGAAAAGGTTGGTGCGCACCGTCGGCGGCGGCTCGACGAGTTTCGGGCCGAGCAGGATGTGGTTCTGGCCGCCGGCGCGATAGATATCGTCATGCTCGACGAACATCGTCGCCGGGATGACGATATCGGCCATCTCGGCCGTGTCGGTCATGAACTGCTCGTGCACGGCAACGAAGAGGTCGTCGCGAGCGAAGCCGCGTTTCACCAACCGCTGCTCGGGCGCGATGTTTACCGGATTGGTGTTCTGGATCAGCATGGCGGTGACCGGTCCGCGATGGCGGAGAGCCACTGGATCTCCGGTCAGCACGCGGCCGATCTGCGACTGGTCGAGCATGCGGACATCCGGATCCTTCATCGGTTTGCCGGTGAGCTCCGCATTGTTCATGCGGAAGATATCGCTGTTTGAATGGAAGGCGCCGCCGCCTTCATATTGCCAAGAGCCAAGCACGGTGGCGATCGAGGCTGCTGCGTGCATGGCGACTGCGCCGTTGCGCTGCCGGGTAAAGCCGTAGCCGAGGCGGAAATAGGTCTTCTTCGTCGTGCCGACGAGCTTCGCGAAGGCCTCGATCTCTTCAACCGGGAGCCCGGTGATCGCGGCTGCCCATTCCGGCGTCTTCGTCTGGAGGTGCGCTTCGAGGCCGGCCGGGTCATCCGCATATTTCGCCATATAGGCGCAGTCGGCATGGCCGTCGCGGAAGGCGATGTGCATGACGGCGCACGCGAGCGCCGCATCGGTGCCGGGCCTGACGATGAGCGCCATGTCCGCCTGCTTCATCGTCGGATTGTCGTAGATGTCGATGACGACGATCTTGGCGCCGCGCTCCTTGCGGGACTTGATCGCATGCGTCATGACGTTGACCTGCGTCGAAACCGCGTTCGTTCCCCAGATGACGACGCAATCGGTACGGCCCATCTCGCGCGGATCAGGACCCCGGAGCGTGCCCGTTGCCATAGTGAAGCCGGTCCAGGCCGGGTTGGTACAGATCGACGAGAAGAAGCCGGAATAGCGTTTGGCATGGCGCAGGCGTTCGATGCTGTCCCGCTGCACCCAGCCCATGGTGCCGGCATAGTAATAGGGCCAGACCGCCTCGCTGCCGTTCTTCGCTTCGGCCTTCACGAAGGCTTCGGCGATCTCGTCCAGAGCCTCGCCCCAGGAAATCTGCTGCCAGCGCCCCTCGCCTTTCGCGCCGGTGCGGCGCAAAGGGTGCATCAGCCGGTCCGGATGATAGAGTCGCTCGGCATATCGCGCGACCTTGGCGCAGATGACGCCGGACGTATAGCTGTGATCGTTGGCGCCGCGCACGCGGCCGATGCGGCCGTCCTCCGCGATCTCCACCTCCAGCGCGCAGGTGGAGGGACAGTCGTGCGGACAGGCGGTGTGCCCGACCTTCTTGCCGGGATCGGCGGATTTGGCGTGAATGGGGGTCGCAATGTTCATGGCTTTTCTATATTCCAAGCCTTCATCCGCCAAAAGCCGGAAATGACGGCGATGACACAAATTCATAGCAGGCATCAGCGAAAATGAACTACCGCCATATCTATCACGCGGGCAATTTTGCCGATGTGCTGAAACACGCCGTTCTGGCGCGGCTGATCCGTTACATGCAGAAGAAGGATGCGGGTTTCCGCGTGCTTGACACGCATGCAGGCGTCGGACTCTACGACCTTTCTTCGGAAGAGGCGCAAAAGACCGGCGAGTGGCAGGACGGCATCGGAAAGATCATGGAAGCTGAGCTTGCGCCGCAGGTGGCTGACCTGCTCGCGCCCTATCTTTCCGCGATCCGGGAACTCAACCCGGAGGGCGGCATGCGCTTCTATCCCGGTTCGCCGAAGCTTTCGCGCATGCTCTTCCGACCGCAGGACCGGCTTTCGGCGATGGAACTGCATCCGGAAGATTATGCCCGCCTTCACCGGCTGTTCGAAGGCGATCACCATGCCCGTATCACAGAACTCGACGGCTGGCTGGCGCTCGGCGCGCATCTGCCGCCGAAGGAAAAGCGCGGCATCGTGCTCGTCGATCCGCCCTTCGAGGAAGACGGCGAATATGAGCGCCTGGTCGATGGCCTGGTGAAAGCCTACCGGCGTTTTCCGGGCGGCACCTATTGCCTCTGGTATCCGCTGAAGAAGGGGGCACCCATCAAGGAGTTCCACGAGACGCTGCAGGAAACCCAAATTCCGAAAATGCTGTGCGCCGAACTCAGCGTGCGCAGCGACCGCGGCGGCGTCACCGGGCTGACGGGCTCCGGCCTCGTCATCGTCAATCCGCCTTTCACGCTGAAGGACGAACTGCACACGCTGCTGCCGGCGCTCAAGGATCAGCTTGCCCAAGACCGGTTCGCCTCACAACGCACCTTCTGGCTGCGCGGCGAGGCGAAGGCCGGAAAGGCAGATTGACCGCCTGCTGCACTTGCGAAATAGTCCCGCGCCGAAACCGCTTTCCGAGGTGAACCATGAAGCTGCTTTGCTCTCCGACATCGCCCTATTCCAGCAAGGTGCTCATGGCCGCGCACTATCTGGAGCTCGGCGTCACCGAAATCCGCGTCGATACCAATGCCGGCCCGGCGGTCCTCGTCGACAACAACCCGCTCGGCAAAATCCCGACGCTTTTGACCGATGAAGGGCTTTCGGTCTTCGACAGCGTGACGATCATGCATTATTTCGGGCGGCTCAAGAACAGCAAGCTCTACCCTTCGAAGAACGGCAAGCGAACCGAGGCGGAAATTCTGGAAGCGCTCTGCGACGGCATTTGCGATTGCCTGCTGGCGATCATTTATGAGCGCCGCTTCCGCGAGGAGGAGAAAGTGCACCAGCCTTGGATCGACCGGCAGTGGAAGAAGGCCGTCAGCGGCCTGAACCATATCAGTGCGCATCCGCCGAAGATCGGAAAGAGACTGAACGGCAGCCATTTCGCGCTTGCGGCGACGATCGGCTATCTGGAACTACGCTTCAAAGACCAGTGGGAAGCCGACCATCCGGAACTGATCGACTGGGCACGCAAATTCGAGAAGAAATTCCCTGCATACCGGGAACTCAAGCCGCACGGCTGAGGCGAAAAAGCCGGGCGCGAGGCCCGGCTTTCATCATGTATTTTCGGCAACTTAGAACTTGACGCCGATACCGACTTTGACGCTGTGTTCGTCATAGCCGCGCGATACGTTCGTAGCGCCGAGATCGAAGTCCTTGTTCTGATAGTCGCTGAAGCGGTATTCGACACGTGCCGTAATATTGTTCGTCACGAGGGCTTCCGCACCCGCGCCGACGGTGTAGCCGAAAGCCGTGTTGGTGTCGGATTCGCCGAAGCCGCTGACCTTGTTGTTCGCCGCAGCGGCACCAGCCGTCGCGTAGAGCAGGAACGGGTTCAGGTCGTAACCGACGCGGCCACGCACGGAGCCATTGAAGCGGTTCTTGTTGGTGATGCCGTCCGACGTGCTGTCGAGGCCGGAATAACCGAGATCGGCTTCGACACCATAGACGATCTGGCCGCTCTGCCAGTTGTAACCCGTGTAGAGCTGGCCGCCCAATGCGTAACCGTCGCGGTCTGCACCGAAGTTGCCCTTATTATAGGTGCCCGCGCCGCCGAGATAGAAGCCTTCCCAGTTGCCTGCCGGAGCGGCCGGCTCGGCCTGCGCTACCGGAGCTTCCGGAACCTGGTCGACCGCGTCGGCAGCGTTGGCGGCGGAAAAACCGGCGATCACGAAGGCGGATGCCATCAGGCTGGCAATAAATGTACGCATACTTATTCTCCTTTCGATCCCGCGCCCTGCGTAAACTATCCTACGCCGAAGCATTCGCGAGAAATTACTAGATGTCCCTCTCGGATCGAGGTCGAAAGTGGAGCGCAATTGCGGATTTGAGAGAGCCAAATTGTGAAATGATTGTGGCGGAGAAGCGGCTGAAATTCGATGTTGCTACAGAGCAACAGAATACTTGTTAACCATAACGATTGGTTAATCTGACAATACTTAGTTTATGAACTTCATTTCTCAAATACTACATAGAATAAACCGGCAACAGAGGCAACCGTCACGGCCTATTTATATAGTCTGTGCCTGCCCCTATATAGAAACGCACCGAGAATCGCAGGACCAGAAGGCACGCTTTTGAACGAGAAAAGACTTAAGGCGGCGCTCATAACCGGAGCTGCCAAGAGAATAGGCCGGGCGATAGTCGAGGATTTGGCGGAAAACGGCTTTTCCGTTGCCATTCATGCCAATAGCTCGATCGACGAGGCCGAGGCCGTTGCGGCGGAATTGCGGCGCCAAGGCAAAAACGCCGTCGCAATGCAAGGCGACCTCACGAAAATAAACGAGACGGAAGCCCTTATAAAAAGAGCCGTAGACCAGCTTGGCCCCATCGATCTGCTCGTCAACAATGCCTCGGTCTTCCGCGAAGATTCGCTGAGAAAGATGGATGCCGGTGTCTGGGACGAACATTTCGCCGTGCATGTCCGGGCGCCTTCGATCCTCGCCGCGCAATTCGCCGCCCAGCTGCCGGAAACGTCCACCGGCCTCGTTGTCAATGTCATCGACCAGCGCGTCTGGGCGCTGCGGCCGAGCTTCTATTCTTATACTCTGTCGAAGTCGGCGCTTTGGACCGCAACGCAGACGATGGCGCAGGCACTTGCTCCGAAGATTCGCGTCAACGCCATCGGGCCTGGTCCCTCGATCCCAAGCGAACGGCAGTTGCAGGAAGACTTCCAAGCGCAGGTCGCAGCCCTTATCTTGAGGCGAGGACCTGCGTTGGAGGAATTCGGCCGGACGATTCGCTTTCTGTTCGAGACGCCCTCGATCACGGGTCAGATGATTGCACTCGACGGCGGCCAGCATCTCGCGTGGCAGACGCCGGATGTGCTGGAGATCAAGGAATGAATGCCAAGAAGCTGCCCGATGGCGGTGTTCTTTACGATGAAACCGACGAAAACGAAGACGATATCGAGGTGGAAAGCGACCTTTCCGCCGCGCCGGTGCCGGCTGCGATCGACTGGAATGAAGGCGGCGGCAACGAGAGCGGGCTTGCCGGCGCGGAACTGATCGGCGAATTCGTCAAGCGGCTGCCGAACAGCCCCGGCGTCTACCGCATGTTCAATGCCGACGGTGACGTGCTCTACGTCGGAAAGGCGCGCAGCCTCAAGAAGCGCGTCGGCAACTATGCGATGGGCCGGGTCCACTCCAACCGCATCGCGCAGATGGTCCGCCTGACCTCGCATATGGAATTCGTGACGACGCGCACGGAGACCGAGGCGCTGCTTCTGGAAGCGAATCTGATCAAGCGCTTACGGCCGCGCTTTAACGTGCTTTTGCGCGACGACAAGTCCTTTCCCTATATCCTCATCACGGGCGACCATCGCGCCCCGGCGATCTTCAAGCATCGCGGCGCCCGCGCCCGCAAAGGCGACTATTTCGGCCCCTTCGCCTCCGCCGGCGCAGTGGGCCGCACGATCAATTCGCTGCAGCGCGCCTTCCTGATCCGCACCTGCACAGATAGCGTTTTCGAGACGCGCACGCGACCCTGCCTTCTCTATCAGATCAAGCGCTGTTCAGGGCCTTGCACCCGCGAAATCAGCGACGAAGGCTATGCCCAGCTGGTGCAGGAGGCGAAGGATTTCCTTTCCGGCAAGAGCCAGAAAGTGAAGGCGCATATGGCGGAGGAAATGAACGCGGCTGCCGAAGAGCTCGATTTCGAACGCGCCGCGGTCTATCGCGATCGCCTGGCTGCACTCTCACACGTCCAGAGCCATCAGGGCATCAATCCGGCAGGCGTCGAGGAGGCGGACGTCTTCGCGATTCACCACGAGGGTGGGATTTCCTGCATCCAGGTCTTCTTTTTCCGCACCGGGCAGAACTGGGGTAATCGCGCCTATTTCCCGAAGGCCGACCCGCAGCTTTCGGGCGCCGAGGTTCTGAACGCCTTCCTGGCGCAGTTTTACGACGACAAGCCGGTGCCGAAGCAGATCATGCTGTCGGAAACTGTCGAGGAAATAGAACTCCTGGCGGCGGCACTTGGCGAAAAGGCCGGACACAAGGTTTCCATCCTGGTGCCTCAGCGCGGCGAGAAGCGCGATCTTGTCGATCACGTCGTTGCCAACGCGCGCGAGGCGCACGGCCGAAAACTTGCCGAAACTGCGTCGCAATCACGCCTGCTCGAAGGCTTCAAGGAAACGTTCGGTCTCCCCTACGCCCCGCAGCGGATCGAGATCTACGACAATTCGCACATCATGGGCACGAATGCGGTCGGCGGCATGGTCGTCGCGGGGCCGGAAGGCTTCGTGAAGAGCCAGTACCGCAAGTTCAACATCAAATCGACCGACATCACGCCCGGGGACGACTTCGGCATGATGCGCGAGGTAATGACGCGGCGGTTCTCGCGGCTGATCAAGGAGGACGGCATTCCGGACAGGTCGCAGCCGGTATCCAGCGCTGAGGCCGCCGATATGCCTTTCCCCGCCTGGCCGGACGCAATCCTGATCGACGGCGGCCAAGGTCAGATGACAGCGGTGCGCGCGATCCTCGAAGAACTCGGTATCGCGGACAGCGTCATTGCCATCGGTGTTGCCAAGGGCGTCGACCGCGATGCCGGGCGTGAGCGTTTCTTCCCGCCGGGGCGCGAAAGCTTCACGCTGCCGCCGCGCGATCCCGTGCTCTATTTCATCCAGCGCATGCGGGATGAAGCCCACCGCTTTGCCATCGGCTCGCATCGCGCACGGCGCAAGAAAGAAATGATCAAGAACCCGCTCGACGAGATCGGCGGCATCGGCCCGTCGCGCAAGCGGGCGCTGCTGCAGCATTTCGGCACTGCAAAGGCGGTTTCGCGCGCAGCGCTTTCCGATCTCATGGCGGTCGACGGCATTTCCGAAACGGTCGCAAAACAGGTCTACAACCATTTTCACGAAGATGCCGCGAAATAGGCGGCTGCGGTCGCAAATTCCACGCAAAGGCGGCAGAAAAACAGAAAGAATGTTGACGGCTTGCGGTCAAACCCGTCATCTACGGGCACATACATTCAGAGAAACGGTTTCATGGCATCGCGCGCATATAGTCTTCCCAACTTACTGACCTACGGCCGTATTCTCGCGGTACCGCTGATCGTCCTCTGCTTCTTTATCGAAGGACGGCTCGCCATCAGCAATACGGCGCGATGGGTTGCCCTCTGGATCTTCATCATCGCCTCGCTCACCGATTTCCTGGACGGCTATCTGGCGCGCATCTGGAACCAGACCTCGAATATCGGCCGCATGCTCGACCCGATCGCCGACAAGCTGCTCGTCGCCTCGATCCTGCTGCTGGTGGCCGCGGATCAGACAATCGCCGGCTGGTCGATCTGGGCGGCGATCACCATCCTTTGCCGCGAAATCCTCGTTTCCGGGCTGCGGGAGTATCTTGCCGCGCTCAAGGTTAGCGTTCCCGTCACGCGGATCGCCAAATGGAAGACGACGTTGCAGTTGGTGGCGATCGCGTTTCTGCTCGCAGGTCCGGCGGGCGACGAGATTTTCCCCTACACTACGCGGGTCGGCATCGGCCTTCTGTGGATCGCGGCCATTTTGACCATATATACCGGCTACGACTATTTCCGCGCCGGCGTGAAGCACATCGTGGACAACGAAGAATGACACGGCTTGTCTATTTCGCCTGGGTGCGCGAACGGATCGGCAAGAGCGAGGAAGACATCGCGCTTCCTTCCTCCGTCGTCACCGTTGCCGATCTTCTCGGCCACCTGAAGACGCTAGGCGAAGAATACGAGACGGCGCTTCAATACGAAAACGTCATCCGCGTGGCGCTCGACCAGGAACATGCCGAACACGACGAGCCGATCGGCAATGCCCGCGAGATCGGCATTTTTCCGCCGATGACGGGCGGGTGAGATATCTCGGGCAGAACGGCCGAGTTTCCGAGAAGACGAATGGAAACACTGCGTATAGAGACGACTGCCGCACACTCCTCCCTCATTCCTGTGCTCGTCACAGGAATCGAGTGCGCCCAAGTCCTTGGGCGCGGGAGAAGTTCTTGCAAAAGTGAAAGAATCATTCAAGGCGCGGACGCGCCGTCGCCAGATTCCTGTGACGAGCACAGGAATCTGGGAGCATGCGGCAACCTCGTCGTCCGTCATCGAGCGGAGAGTGTGCTGTGACCATCTCCCCCACCATCCGCGTCCAGCGCGAAGATTTCGACCTGCAGACCGAAGTCGATCGGCTGACGAAGGCCGAGCCCGGTATTGGCGCGATCGTGACCTTCTCCGGCCTCTGCCGTGACGAAGGCGGCATGCTCGCCGCGCTCGAACTCGAGCATTATCCGGGCATGGCCGAGGCGGAGATGACCCGCATCGCAAATCTCGCGATCGAGCGTTTCGGCCTGCTTGGGCTCACCGCCATCCACCGCTTCGGAAAAATCGCCTCGGGGGAAAATATCGTGCTGGTGATCGCCGCCGCCCCGCACAGGCAGGCGGCATTCGACGGCGCGAACTTCGTCATGGACTATCTGAAGACCGCCGCGCCCTTCTGGAAGAAGGAGCATGGCACGGACGGCTCGGCAGGCGATTGGGTCTCCGCCAAGGATGCGGACGACGCGGCACGCGACAAGTGGAAATGATCAGGGAATGGCCCGCTCGCGCCTGCTCAGCACCAGCAGGAAGACGAGCAGCGAGAAGATGACGAGATCCCGCCAGAGAATCGGTCCGTAAGCGGTCCACAGGGTTTCGGCAAAGCCGATGCCGGCCGCGCCGCCCGCGGATCTCAGCGGATCGGAATAGCCGCCCGCCGCAGCGATCATCAGCACTTTAAGGCCGAAGAGCAGGCCCGCGCCGAAATTCATCGAGCCATAGTAGAAGGTCGTCAGGATGCCGCAGCATGTGGCGACGAAGACGGCGGCCACGTAGGCACCCAGGAAGACGCGGCTTGCGCTGACGCCGCAGAGTTCGGCGGCGAGCGGATCATCCGTCACCGCGCGCCAGATACGGCCCCAGGTGCTGCGGCGGAGCACCAGGCCGCCAATCGCGATCAGCGCGCACATGAGCGCCGTATTGATGAGCTGAATATAGGTCAGCGTCACCTTGAACGACGCGTCGCTCCAGAAAACGACGGTGCGGTTGAAAAAGGGCGAGAGCCAGAGTTCCCGCGTATCGGACGCCAGCCGCGCCGTCTCCATGAGCAGGATGGTCACGCCGAGGGCTGCGACGATGACCGTATTCGGCGAACGGCGCACGAGCGGCTGCATAACGGAGCGGCCGATCCAGAAGCCGGTGCCGAGAGAATAGACGAAGGACATGAGGACGCCGATCGCCATCGATGCGGGCAGGACGAGCCAAAGCCGGTTATAGGCAAAATCGGTGAACAGCAGCAGGATCTGCCCGGCGAAAGCAAACATCGCACCATAGGTGATGTCGGCGCGTTTGGTGACGCCGAAGGCCAGTGCATAGCCGAAGGCAAGTGCCGCATAGAGCGCTGCCAACGGTACCGCGTTTGCCAGCTGCTGCAAAAGATAACCCATCGAGAACTCCGGATCCTTTGCAAATATAACTGGCAAAAACCATTTTGCCAGTTATATTTTCGCCATGACCTTTGCCTGGACCGCACATCGTTTTTCCAGCGGCGCGCTGGCGCTGGATGTCGCCAACAGCGTCGTTCTGCGCCATAATACATCACGCCGCATCGACCGTTTTGCGACGCTTGAACAGCTGGAGAGTTTTCCGCTGGCGGCGGCAAAATTCTGCGCCGAGCGCGCGCTTTTCGGCAACGTGCTGCCGGTGGCTCCGGAAAACAGGCCGAACTTCATTGCGCTGCGCGAGGCGACGGACCGCTATTTCCGGCAGAAGGTGCTGACCGGCAACGACGATCGTCTTCTCGCGGAACTGCTCGAGACACTTGCCGTGACGCTGCGCGATGTAAAGCCCAACGGGCTCGACGCCGCGACCGCGCATTCGGTGCTTCGGCTCATTGCTATGCCCGATCCGGAGCGCATGAAGATATGCCGCAATTGCGGCTGGCTGTTCATCGATCGCAGCAAGAACAAAAGCCGTGCCTGGTGCGACATGGCCGTCTGCGGCAACCGCGCCAAGGCGAGCCGACACTACCGCCGGAAGAAGGAGGAAGCCATATGAAGATCAAGGCTGTTACGGCGCTGGCGCTGGGTGCGGCGCTGATTGCCGGGTGTCAGCGCGAAGTGGAAAAGATGGTCGAAGTCAGCGGCCATATCTTCGTGTTCAACTACCGCGTCGCGACCGCCACCTATCTCGTCACGCTCAAGAAGACGTCGCCTATTCCAGACGGCACCGTGGCGATCGCGGAATTCGAGAATCCGGCCGGCGGCGATCCGATCATCCTCAAGGAGAAAGTCTTCCCGGCCTGGGACAAGATCACGCTGCAGAGCCCGAGCCTGCACTGCGTCCGCAAGGACAGGCCCTATTCCGTTAACATCCGCCTTGTCGATGCCGAGGGCACGACGCTGCAGGAGTTGAAGACGCAGTTGGTCTCGGACGTCGATCAGTCGGTGCTGCCGAGCAAGCCGCTCGTCGTCGGGCCGCTCTATACGCAGAACCCGGAGGTCTTCAAGCCGGACGGAACGACCGACTTCAGCAATGCCGACAAGTGTCCAGCGGTATAATGAAAAAGCCGGAGCGAGGCCCCGGCTTTCGAGAGTCATTTCAAAGGCTTCAGCCTTACGGCTGAGCTTCCGATTCAGCCGACGATTTCAGTGTCGGAGAACCAGTACTTGATTTCCTGGGCAGCCGTTTCCGGAGCGTCGGAGCCGTGCACGGAGTTTTCGCCGATCGAAAGAGCATGGACCTTACGGATGGTGCCTTCGTCAGCGTTTGCCGGGTTCGTCGCACCCATGATTTCGCGGTTCTTGAGGATAGCATCTTCGCCTTCGAGAACCTGAACGACCGTCGGGCCAGAGGTCATGGTTTCGACGAGTTCGCCGAAGAACGGACGCTCCTTGTGAACGGCGTAGAAGCCTTCAGCTTCGCGCTTGCTCATCCAGACACGCTTGGAAGCAACGACGCGCAGGCCGGCATCTTCCAGCATCTTGGTGATAGCGCCCGTCAGGTTGCGCTTCGTTGCGTCCGGCTTGATCATCGAAAAGGTGCGTTCAATCGCCATTGGGTCAAATCCTCTGGTTTAGCGGGAAAAGTGGGCGGTCTTTACCCGCCCGCAGCCCCGAAAACAAGGGGGACGCGGCAATTTCACGCCGCTGTCATAGTGCGGCCCCTGCCCTCATGCAGATCAAGGCAGCGCTCGAACCACGTCATCACCGAATCGTCCGCCGCAAGCATGGAGAGACCGGCGATGACACGCAGCCACTGCAGCGCACCAAAGACGATATAATCGGCAAAGAGCGGGCCCTCGCCGCCGATGAAAGGCTGGAACTTCAGCATATGCCGTATGGGCTCGAGCTTAGCCGGGAATGCGGCCTTCTCCGCCTCGCGATCGGCGGCGATCTCCTCCAGTGTCTTGCCGAGCCGCTGCTCGCGGCTTTCGCGGAAATAGGCCTTATCGCCTTCATCGAGAACCGCATGAATGTCGAGCAGCGCGATGCGCATGATCGCGGTGTGAATCACCATCTGGGAGTAGCCTTCAACCATGCGCGACAGCGCCTTGCCGCCCTCGCCCCTGAAAAGCGAGGGACGATCCGGATAGGCCTCCTCCAGATAAAGCGCAATTGCAAAGCTGTCGGAGACCAGACGGCCGTTGTCCTCCAGCACAGGAACCGTCGGCGAAAAACCGCCGCCGATCTGGCGGATGCGGGCATAGGTCGTCGGAATCTCCTCGAAACTCAGCCCCTTGTGGGCCAGCGCCATGACAGCTTTCCAGCAATGCGGGGAAAAGAAATTCTGCGGGTCGGCACCGCACAGGGAATAGAGCGCTCTGGTCATCGTCTGCCTTTTCAAAAAGGGGGTTTCGGTTTTGCATTTCACGACAGATGCTGGCCGCGATCAAGTGACTTCTCCCCGCCGTGAAGGACGGGGCTTCCGGTCTTGATCACGCCGCATTCGCGCGGGGACTGCTACCGTCTTCTTCCTGCTTCCGACCCGCAACCGGGTTCGATTCACAGGCCATCTCCGGATGTCCTCCGGTTCGGGCCTTGCGGCCCAGGTGAAGGATGTTCAGCGCCGCATTGTGGTCGGCGCAGGCGGCGTGGCCGCAGGAGAGGCACTTGAAAGTGTCCCTGTCGGGACGGTTGGCCGCCTCGATGTGTCCGCACGCGTGACACCTCTGCGAGGTGTAGGCGGGGTTGACGTAGTAGACGCCGCCGCCGGACCGGCGCATCTTGTATTCGATCTGCCTGACGGTCTCGCCCGGCGAGACGTCAAGCATGGAGCGGTTCGATCCCGCCTTCCGGGCGACGTTGGTCCCCGGCTCCTCGACGGTACCCTTGGCCGAGGCTGTCAGGTTCTTCACCTTGAGGTCCTCGAGATAGATGACGTCGCAGCGGCAGACGACGGCGGTCGTCACCTTGTGCTTGGCGTCGCGGCGACGTCTTGCGATCCTCGCCCTGAAGTTCCGGAGGTCCCGCTGCGCCTTGGCGCGGTTCTTCGACCCTTTCTTGCGCCTCGAGACGACGCGCGCGAGGGTCTCCTCCCGGCGCTTTTCCTCGTCGGTCATGCGCGGCAGGTCGTAGACCGCGCCGTCCGACAGCGCCAGCGCGTTGACGACTCCGAGGTCGCCGCCGAGGTCGATCCCGTCGCGGACGGTCGGCTCGGCCACCTCCCGCTCCACCTGGATCGAGGCGTACCAGTGGTCGCCGCTGAGCGAGACTGTGACGTTCTTCACCGTCCCAACGACCTCGCGGTGAGCGACCATCCTCACCCATCGAGCCTTCGGAAGAAGGATTTCTCCCTCGCGAAAGGCGATTTGTTTGGCGTCCGGATATCGGAAGCTCTCGTTTTCGTACTTGCGCCGTGGCTTGGGATAGGCCGCGCGGCCCTCGAAGAAGTTGGCATAGGCGCGGTGCAGGTCGATGACCGCCTGCTGCAGGCAGTGGTGCGGAACCTCGCGGAGCCATGGCAGCTCCGCCTTGAGGTCTGCGAGCTGCTTGCTCTGGTCGATGGCGCTCAGCCGCCTCGGATCGGAACGGTGTCTTTCCAGGCGTTTCTGTTCGAGGCAGGTGTTGTAGACGAGGCGGCAGCACCCGATGGTGCGGCGGAACAGGCGGGCCTGCCCCCCGTCGGGGTAGATGCGGAATTTGTACGCCATGCGCTCTTTCATCGCAGACGACGCTACCGCGTTCACCTTATGTTCGCAAGCCGCCGACAGCGGAATGATTAACGGTTCCCGGATGTTGCCAGGAAGATGCCTTCCCGACCGCGCCTTACCTCACCTGAAGGAAAGGTTTGCGGCGCGAGTGTGATCAGGCAATTTCATGGGCGCCATTGTTTCGAGTTGCAGCGCTTCAAGGTTGCATTAACTTCATTTCAGTGATCCGTAATAAGCGAGACAAAACAACTGAAAATTCAAGATATTTTAAAATATTGACGGCATAACGGAGATCAAGGCCGCAGCCGGATTAGGGCTGGCACAGCGAGGGACCGTCATGCAGAATGCAACTAGAAATGCAATGCAGCACGAGGGCGCCCGCCCTGCCCCCTTAACCGATACCCAGAAGATCGCGCAGCACATGGCGCGGCTGAGCATTGCCGGCCTGCCGCGGAACTACGAACTGCTCTACGAGGCGGTTGCCGGTCACAATGCGGCGCTTGCCAGCGACATCGCAGCACTCGGCTCCCATCCGCAGCAGGCGAAGCTCGATGCACTCGGCCTGCAATATCGCCTCGTCAGCCATTGCGGGCTTGCAGCGGAAGCCGCCGGCAGCGAAGCTGGCAAACTCCTTCGGGAAGCCGCCGAACGGCTGGCGGATGGCGTCAGGCAGAAGCACGCCTTTTTGCGCGCCGCGGAGGCCCTGCTGGAATCGATCTCCGGCAATGGCGACCAGAGTCTTGCAGCCTTCATGAGCGAGATGGAATTCCTCGCGGCATCGCTCACGAGCGTGCTTTCGTCCGAAGCGGGACTCGAGGCCAAGCTGCTTGCCGATGTCGAACGCATCGAGACGCTGGAGCGCGGGATGTCCGCCGTGCAATCGGCATCGGTGACTGATGCGCTGACGGGCCTGCCAAACCGAATCGCGCTGACGAAGGCGATCGGCGAGCTTTACGAGCCCAACGAAGGCGTCGCCGGCAGTGCGCTCATCATGGTGGATATCGACGACTTCAAGCAGCTGAACGCCAAATATGGCGTGCAGGCCGGCAATAAGCTGATGAAGAAGCTCGCCGACCTTTTCCGCAAGTCGATCAAGAAGAACGACCATGTCTCGCGCACCGAAGGTGACGAGTTCGGCTTCCTGTTTGCCAATGTGGGCATGCGCGAGGCGCTGTCGATCGCCGAGCGGCTGCGCCATTCGGTGGAGGACAACATGGTTTTTGCGACCTCCGACAAGGGTGACCCCGGCAGGCTCACCATTTCTCTCGGTATCGCGCTGAGTTCTGACGCGGCGACGCCCGCGCAACTGGAGGCCAATGCCCGCGTCGCGCTTCTTGCCGCCCAGTCCAATCGCCGCCAGCCTGTACAAGCTTTCGGCCGCTAACATCCGCACGGTCTTGCCTTGATCGCGGCTTTCGGCCAAAACGCCGCGCATGATCACGATTACCGACATCTCCGCCCGCATCGCCGGGCGCCTTCTCCTCGACAATGCCAGCGTGACGCTTCCGGCGGGCACGAAGGCTGGCCTTGTGGGGCGCAACGGCGCGGGCAAATCCACGCTCTTCAGGATCATCACCGGCGATCTCGGTGCGGAGACCGGCTTGGTTTCCATACCGAAGAACGCCCGTATCGGCCAGGTGGCGCAGGAAGCGCCGGGCACGGAAGATTCGCTGATCAATATCGTACTTTCCGCCGACAAGGAGCGCGCAGCACTTCTTGTCGAATCCGAGACCGCGACGGATCCGCATCGCATTGCGGAAATCCAGATGCGCCTTGTCGACATCGACGCGCATTCGGCGGAGGCGCGTGCGGCGAGCATTCTCGCGGGTCTCGGCTTCGACCAGGAGGCCCAGCAGCGCCCGGCCTCGGCGTTCTCCGGCGGCTGGCGCATGCGCGTTGCTCTTGCCTCCGTGCTCTTTGCCGAACCGGATCTGCTGCTTCTCGACGAGCCGACGAACTATCTCGACCTTGAAGGCACGCTCTGGCTGGAAGACTATGTGCGGCGCTATCCGCACACGGTCATCATCATCAGCCATGACCGGGACCTTCTGAACAATGCCGTCAATTCGATCATCCATCTCGACCAGAAGAAGCTGACCTTCTACCGCGGCGGCTATGATCAATTCGAGCGGCAGAAGGCGGAAGCTGACGAACTGCAGACAAAAGCGAAGGCCAAGAACGAAGCCGCGCGCAAGCATCTGCAGAGCTTTATCGACCGCTTCAAGGCAAAGGCTTCCAAGGCGCGCCAGGCGCAGAGCCGCGTCAAGGCGCTCGAGCGCATGGGCACCGTCGCCGCGGTGATCGAAAGTCACGTCCAGCCGATTACTTTCCCGGAGCCGGAAAAGCAGCCCGCGTCCCCGATCGTCGCGATCCAGGGCGGCGCCGTCGGTTATGAGCCGGGCAAGCCAATCCTCAAGAGCATCAGCCTCCGCATCGACAACGACGACCGCATCGCGCTGCTCGGCTCCAACGGCAACGGCAAGTCGACCTTCGCGAAATTCATCGCCGGTCGGCTTTCCGCCGAAAGCGGCGACATTAAACTCGCACCCAGCCTGAAGATCGGCTTTTTCGCCCAGCACCAGCTCGACGATCTCGTTCCCGACGACTCGCCGGTCGCGCATGTGCGCCGCCTGATGCCCGCGGCGCCCGAGGCCAAGGTGCGCGCCCGCGTTGCGCAGATGGGGCTTTCGACGGAAAAGATGTCGACCGCCGCCAAGGATCTCTCCGGCGGCGAGAAGGCTCGCCTGCTGATGGGGCTTGCCGCATTCCACGCGCCGAACCTGCTCATCCTTGACGAGCCGACCAACCACCTGGACATCGATAGCCGCCGCGCGTTGATAGAAGCGCTTAACGACTACGATGGCGCGGTCATTCTCATCTCGCACGACCGCCATCTCATCGAGGCGACGGTCGATCGTCTCTGGCTGGTCAACAACGGCACGGTTTCGGATTTCGACGGCGATATGGAGGAATACCGCAACCTCGTTGTCTCTTCGGGCAAAAAAAAAGACGAAAAGCCTGAGCTGAATGACGAAGCGTCCTCCAAGGCGGATCAGCGCAAGGCGAATGCCGGCAAACGTGCCTCGCTTGCACCGCTTAGGAAAAAGATCAACGAAATCGAATCCTTGACGGCGAAGCTGGAGAAACAGATTCAGGCTCTCGATGCCGAGCTCGCCGATCCGGCGCTCTACGACAAGACACCGGCAAAGGCCAGCGAGAAAGCCAAGCAGCGTGGCGAGGCAGCAGCAAAACTCGCAGCCGCCGAAGAACAGTGGCTCGAGCTTTCCGCCGAATATGAGGACGCCATGTCGGACTAACCGCAGCGCCTTGTCGATCTGCAGGTGACAACGCCGCTTGCCCGGCGGTAACATTCTGATAAAACACCGCGCAATAAATCATACTTTTGAGCGAAACACCGAACGCGAGCTTTATCCCATGTCACCCATCAACCTCGCCATCGTCGGCGTCGGCAAGATCGTCCGCGACCAGCACCTTCCCTCGATCGCCAAGAACCCGGATTTCAAGCTTGTCGCGACGGCGAGCCGCCACGGCACCGTCGATGGCGTCCAGAGCTTCACGTCAATAGAAGCCATGCTCGACGCGGTGCCGGCGATCGATGCGGTGTCGCTTTGCATGCCGCCGCAATATCGCTACGAGGCAGCCCATAAAGCGCTTTCCGCCGGCAAGCATGTCTTCCTCGAAAAGCCGCCGGGCGCGACATTGAGCGAGGTCGCCGACCTCGAAGCGCTGGCCGCCGAAAAAGGCGTCTCGCTGTTCGCAAGCTGGCATTCACGTTACGCGGCTGCGGTCGAGGCCGCGAGAGCATTCCTCGCCTCGACCAAGATCGAAAGCGTTCACGTCCTCTGGAAGGAGGACGTGCGCCACTGGCATCCGAACCAGGACTGGATCTGGCAGGCCGGCGGGCTTGGCGTTTTCGATCCCGGCATCAATGCCCTGTCGATCGTCACCCATATCCTGCCGAAGGCGATCTTCCTGACGAGCGCCACGCTGGAGTTCCCGGAAAACCGCGACGCGCCGATTGCCGCCGACCTGCATTTCAAGAATGCGGACGACGTTTCGGTTCACGGTGAATTCGACTGGCGCCCGACCGGAAAGCAGAGCTGGGACATCATCGCCGAGACGGCAGCCGGGACGATGGAGCTTACGGAAGGCGGATCGAAACTCTCCGTCAACGGCGAGCTGAAGTTCTCCGCGCCGGAGGAGGAATATCCTCAGCTCTACCGGCGCTTTGCGGAAATCGTCAAGGCGGGCAAATCCGACGTCGATCTCGCGCCGCTGCGCCACGTCGCCGATGCTTTCATGCTCGGCAAACGGAAGTTCGTCGAGGCGTTTCACGACTGACCGGCAGATCGCCGGCCAGATGCCAAACCGGCCGTTGAATGTTAGAGTGACGGGATCGACCCTCGCCAAGGACGTCCAATACCATGCCGCAGGAGCAAGACGAGTCTTTTGGATTGGGCGTGCGGCATCTGACCGTCACGCTCGCCGCTCCCAACGCGAGATGGCAGAAAGCCTATGCGCTGGAAGAGGTTAGAATCCGAGGTGCGCTCGGATCTCTGGCGCTCGACATCCAGCATTTCGGCAGCACCGCCATCCCGGCGATCAAAGCAAAACCAATCATCGACATTCTGATCGGCATCAGACGTTTCGAAGACGGGGCGACCTGTATCGGACCGATGGAGCGGATCGGCTACGACTATGCTGGAGCAGATGTCGTGCCCAACGATCACATCTTCGGCCGCGGCATCAAGGGCGAAACGCGTACGCATCTTGCCCATATCGTCGAACATAACGGTTATAACTGGAAGCGGAATATTCTTTTCCGCGACAGGCTTCGGAGCAATCCAGCTCTCGTCAAAGCCTACGAAGAGCTGAAGATCGATCTTGCGCGGAAGTATGCCGAAAATCGCGCCGCTTATACCGCGTCGAAGAAGGCCTTCATCGACAAAGTCGTAACGGACGGTGATCTCGCCTGACCTTCGGCGGTCAGGCCTTCTTCTCCCAGCGTCCTTCCGGCGTCTGCTGCCAATAGGTGAGGCTGTGCCCCTCGCCTTTCAGCTTCTTCCATTGGGCGCGCGCGGCTTCGAGTTGTTCCTGGTCGTATCCGTCGAACATGAAGACGATCCGTTCATAGGTGTCGACCGGCGGCGGTTCGGCCGCGTCGACGACGAAACGCACGGTCGCGGCGTTGGCGTTTCCAGCGGATGCCGTCAGCAAGACGGGCTGGTCTTCGGCAAGTTCAGCCTCATCCGTGCCATGCGGCAGAAAACTGTCTTCACGGAACGTCCAGAGATGCGAATCGAGCGCGTCCCTTCGGGCCGGCTCCTTCACCTGGATCGCGACACGCCAGCCGCGCCCGACGCTCTTGTCGACGAGTGGCGGCAGGGCGTCTTCCAGCTTGGATTCGGTCAGATGATAGAACAGGACTTCCGTCATGCGCGCGATCAGGCTTCGTAGTGGTCGCGTACGAGGCGATCCAGCAGCCGGACGCCAAAGCCGGAACCCCAGGACTGGTTGATCTCATCCAGCGGCGAACCCATTGCGGTGCCGGCGATATCGAGATGCGCCCAGGGGGTGTCCTGCACGAAGCGCTTCAGGAAATGCGCCGCCGTGATCGAACCCGCGTAGCGGCCGCCGGTGTTCTTCATGTCGGCGAACTTGCTGTCGATCATCTTGTCGTATTCCTTGCCAAGCGGCATGCGCCAGACCTTCTCACTCGTGGAGAGGCCGGCCTCCGTCAATCGGCTGGCAAGCGCGTCGTCGTTCGAAAACAAGCCGGCATGGACGCTGCCGAGCGCCACGACGACGGCACCCGTCAGCGTCGCGAGGTTGATCATGAACTGTGGCTTGAAGCGGTCGTTGCAATACCACAGCGCGTCGCAGAGCACGAGACGGCCTTCGGCATCAGTGTTGATGACCTCGATCGTCTGGCCAGACATTGAGGTGACGATATCGCCCGGGCGCTGGGCATTGCCGTCCGGCATGTTTTCTACGAGGCCGATGATACCGACGGCATTGACCGCTGCCTTGCGGGCGGCGAGCACATGCATCAGGCCGGTGACAGCGGCTGCACCGCCCATGTCTCCCTTCATGTCCTCCATGCCTGCCGCCGGCTTGATCGAGATGCCGCCGGTGTCGAAGACGACGCCCTTGCCAACGAAGGCGACGGGACGCTCCTTGGCCTTTCCGCCCTTCCACTGCATGATGGCAAGGCGCGGCGGGCGAGCGGAACCTTGGGCGACGCCGAGCAACGCCCCCATGCCGAGACGCTTCATCTCGCGCGCCGTCAGGATTTCGACCTCGACGCCGAGTTTTTCCAGCTGCTTTGCCTTTGCCGCGAACTCGACGGGGCCGAGCACGTTCGGCGGTTCGTTCACGAGATCACGCGCAAGGTTGACGCCATCGGCGACAACTTCAGAATCGGCAAAGGCCTTCGTTGCGCCGGCTGCATCGGCGGTAATGATGGTGACCTTGGTTGCCTTGCCGTTCGCCTTGTCCTCGTCGTCGGTCTTCTTCGTCTTGTAGGTATCGAAGCTGTAACCCCGCAGCAGAATGCCGAGCGCGAAATCCGCGGCAATCTTTGCATCGATATCAACGCCTGGGGCATCAATGAAGATGGTCGCCTTCTCGACGCCCTTGATCTTCGAGGCAGCCGTACCGCCGGCCTTCAGCCAGTCATGCGCCGTCAGTTCTTCGGCCTTGCCGAGACCGATCACGATAAGGCGTTCGGCCGGCGAGCCTTCGGGGGCGACAAGATCGAGCGTGCTCACCGGTTTTGCCGAGAATTTCGCAATTTTCATGGCCCTAGCGATGACGCTGGCCGGGTCGGCGATCTCGGCTCCCGCAGCCAAATCGGCGTCGCTTGCCTTCAGCAGAATGCTCAGTCCGCCGCTGATCTTGGCCGACTTTGAAAATGAGATATCGAATTTGGCTGCCATGTCTTCTCCATTCGGATTCTGTGGAATCCAACCGGCGGCGATAATTTCGGGTTTCAGCGCTGAAAACAAGCGTGATCTGGAAACCATGGACAAATCTGCAGGACCGAGTCAAAAAGCAACTGTGCTTGCTATGGCGCGCCGGAAACCATGAGAAGAATGCCCTGACGTGACCGCTAGTCTTGCAGACAAGTCATCCGCCCAAGCTCGCTTTCCATCCAGCGCGGGATATATTTTTATAGCGCTCTTCTGTCTGTGGTGGGTGCTGCTTCTGATGTTCCATTCTTTCCCGCAGGTCGATATCGTTGCGTCGTGGCATTTCTTTCTCGTCGAGACCTGCAAACCCTCGAACGCAGCGGCGCAGATTTGCGGACATTTCCCCTCACGTCAGCCCTTTCTGGAAACGCTCAGAACGATTTTCTTTCGGCTGCCGTATGTTGTGGGGGCCGTTCAACTCGCCCTGCTGATTGCGTGCTACCGGCATCACGGCGGAACGTTCAACGCGCTCCGGGCCCGAAACCTCAAGATCGCCCTGGCATCACTGCTGCTTGGACCCGGCCTGATCGCGAACCTCATCCTCAAGGCACATTGGGGCCGGCCGCGGCCGATTGAGACCCTCAACTTCGGTGGCAGCCTCGATTTCGTGCAGGCGGGTTCGCTTGCCGGAAAGTGCATGTCGAACTGTTCGTTTGTCTCCGGAGAGGCGGCAAGCGCCGGCTGGCTGCTCTGCCTCGTCATGCTGATACCGCAACCGGCGCGAACCGGACTGTTTTTGCCGATTTTGGCGATCTCTATCCTCACGCCGCTGATGCGGCTTTCCTTCGGCGCGCACTACTTGTCCGATCTCGTGCTCGGCTGGCTTTTGGCGATTGTGGTTTTTGCCGGTGTCTATGCGTTTACCGATTCGTCACACCGGCCAAAAAATTCTGAAATTTGAATGAAATTTTGACACCTGCTTGTCGCAAATGCGCAGCAAACAGCTTAGATGGGTTCCTGCTGCGATGCCTCCGCTTCGCAGGTGCTTTCAAGGGCAGGCATGAAACTACTAGAGATCTACATATTGCGGCGCGTCGGCCAGATGTTTCTCGTAGCGCTGCTGCCGGTGCTCGCGATCATATGGACGACCCAGGTCCTGCAGCGTATCAACCTGGTCACCGATAGCGGTCAGTCGATTGGCTCGTTCGCCAAGCTTGCGACGCTGATCCTGCCATCGATCATTCCTGTCGTCCTGCCCTTCGCCATTGTGATCGGCGTCACTCAGACGCTGACGACGATGAACAACGATTCGGAGCTGACCGTTATCGATGCGGCCGGCGCAAAACGGAACATCATCATCCGCCCGATCCTGCTGCTTGCGGCCGTGATAAGCATGTTCTCCTTCTTCGTCGACAACGTCGTCGAGCCGAAGGCTAAGACCGGCGCGCGCCAGATGATCGCGGCCGCCTATGCCGATCTGCTGTCCACCGTCATCGAAGAGAAGAACTTCCGCAGGATCGATGAAGGTCTCTACGTGCAGATTTCGGAACGGTTGGCAGGCCGCGTGCTGAGGGGCCTGTTCGTCGTCGACGAGCGCGATCCCGCCTTCGACATGATCTATTACGCACGCGAAGGCGCGGTCGACGATGCGGGAACATCACTCATCATGCGCGACGGCGAAGTTCAGCGCAAAGCCCGTGACGGCAACGTCTCCATCATCAAATTCGACTCCTATTCCTTCGATCTCTCCGATCTGACGCAGAACCGCGGGCAGGCGACGCTTCGGGCCAGCGACCGCGATCTGGCCTTCCTGTTCAATCCGGATCCTGCCGACAAGGATTACATCGCCAAGCCGGGGTCATACCGCGCTGAACTTCACCGTCGGCTCAGCGATTGGGTTCTGCCTTTCGTTTTTGCGCTGATCGCGCTGGCGGTCGCCGGTGACGCGCGGTCGCATCGCGAGGCGCGTCTCCATCCGATGGTCGCGGCTCTGACCCTTGCCTTTGCCCTGCGCTGGGCGTCGTTCTACGCGGCAAACCAGATCGACACGGATCCGTTCTACATCAGCGTGCTGTATGCGATACCCGTCGTGGCCGGCATCGCCGCTATCGTCTTCCTCAGCATGCACAAGCGTCTTTTGATTCCGGCCGCCGTGGGAGAACGCGCCGCTGGCATCTGGCATAGAATCGAGCGACTGCTGCCTTCCGCAATCGGAAAAACGCCCGGAGGCAGCGCATGATCTTCGGCACCCTGGGACGCTACTTCTTCCGCCGGTATCTTGCGATCACGATCTGGTTCTTCCTCGGAATCATCTCGATCGTCTACCTTATCGATTTCAGTGAGACGGCAGGCCGGATGTCGGGCTTGCCGGGCTATACAGTTGCCGGAGGCCTGCTGATGACGGCCGTCAGGCTGCCGCTCATCATTCAGCAGACCGTACCTTTCATAGCGCTCTTCGTCGGGATGACAGTGCTGATCGGATTGAACCGCAGGTATGAACTGGTGGTGGCGCGCGCAGCCGGCATCTCGGTGTGGCAGTTCATGTCGCCTTTCATCGCCGGCGCCTTCCTGCTCGGCATACTGACGATGACCGTCATCAATCCGCTCGCGGCTTGGGGTCAACGGCAGGCGGCACTCGTGGAAACCGATTGGCGCGGCCAGGAGAAAGCAACAAGCAACAAGCCGCAGGTTCCCTGGCTGCGCCAGATCAGCGGCCAGGACGATGTCATCATCGGCGCGCGCACGATTCAGGAGAACGGGACGCTCCTGATCGATGCCGTTTTGATCCACTTCGATTCGGCCGGCCGCGTCATTCTGCGACAGGACGCAGCTTCGGCAAAATTGGAAGATGGTTACTGGCTTCTTAAGAACATTACCGAACGCCGGCCAGGCGAAATCGCGGTTCGAAAGGATACTCTTCAACTTCGCACCAATCTGAAACAGGATTTCGTCCAGGAACGGTTGACAGCGCCTGAAACCATTGCCTTTTTTGATCTTTCCAATCGAATAGCAATTGCCAAATCCTTCGGCGTTCCGACGAAGGCACTGGAGACGCAATTCCACTCATTGCTGTCCCAGCCGCTGCTGCTTGTCGCGATGACTCTCATTGCTGCAACAGTGTCGCTAAAATTTAGCCGGTTCAACCAGTCGAGGTCGGTGATTCTGGGTGGAATCCTTTCGGGCTTCGTGCTTTATGTCGTCAACGTGCTTGTAAAGGCATTTGGAAGCAGCGGAGTCGTACCGCCTTTCGTGGCGGCCTGGATTCCGGTCGTCGTCGCATTGGCTCTCGGCGCAACGATTCTGCTTCATCAGGAGGACGGCTAGTGGCGGCAGGCGACCGCAAGACTTTTAGTAAACAGTTGGTTGCCCTGCTCGCAGGGACGACTCTGCTCAGCTATTCCGGAAACATTCCCGCCGTATTCGCGCAAGATTCGACGCTGCAGAGGCTGCAGCCGAGGGTCGATCCCGAAGCGAAGATGATGCTTTCGGCCAACGAGCTCGTCTACAACCGCGATCAGCAGATCGTCTCCGCAATCGGAGGCGTACAGATCAACTATGCGGGCTACAAAATGGTGGCCCAGCGTGTGGAATACAACCAGAAGACGGGCCGGATGATGGCGATCGGCAATATCGAGCTGATCAGCCCCGACGGCAATCGCATGTATTCCGACAAGCTCGACGTGACAGACGACTTCGCCGAAGGTTTCGTCAATGCGCTGCGCATCGAGACTACGGACAACACGCGCATCGCCGCTGAAAGCGGCGAGCGGGTCAACGACAATCTGATGATCCTCAACAAGGGCGTTTACACGGCATGCCTTCCCTGCGCCGAACGCCCGGAACGCCCGCCTTTCTGGCAGGTCAAAGCCGAGCGCGTCATCCAGAACGGCGAAAAACATACCATCCGGCTGGAGAAGGCACGCTTCGAACTGCTCGGTCATCCGATCGCCTTCCTCCCCTGGATCGAGGTTCCCGACCAGACGGTCAAGCGGAAGTCCGGCTTCCTGTTCCCCACCTTCAGCACATCACAGAACCTCGGCTTCGGCCTGACGGTTCCCTACTACTACGTTTTCTCGCCGAGCATGGACCTGACAGTCAGCGGCACCGGCTACACGAATCAGGGCTTCCTGCTCGATGCTGAGTTCCGGCAGCGTTTCGAAAACGGCACGCATACGCTCCGCGTTGCGGGCATCAACCAGATACATCCGCAGAGCTTCACCGAGGACACGAGCGACCGTGAAGCCGATAACCGCGGAATGATTGGATCCCAGGCAGAGTTCAAGATCAATCCCCGCTGGACATTCGGCTGGGATGTCATGGTGCAGAGCGACAATAACTTCTCGCGTACCTACGAACTCAAAGGCTTCAACGAAACGACCCACAACAACCAGGTTTATCTGACGGGTCTCGGCAAGCGGAATTACTTCGACATCAGATCGTTCTATTTCGACGTCCAGGATGCCGATCCCGATAGCGAGGCAGAAAAAGAGCAGGCGATAGTCTATCCGGTGATAGACTATCATGCCGTGGCACCGCAGCCGCTTGCCGGCGGCGAGCTGTCGCTCGATGTCAACTTTACGAATATTTCGCGCACCCACGACAGCTTCTTCCTCAACCCTGTGGGCGAAAACCGCTTCCCAGGCCTCGAGGGACAGACGTCCCGCCTGACGGGCGAGTTGGAATGGAAGCGTACTTTCGTGACGCCCCAGGGCGTGCTTATTACGCCTCTGCTCGCCGCACGAGGCGATGCACTCGCGCTCAACATGGACGATCCAAGCATGCTTGGAACTTACGACGGCAATTACGACGACAACGAAAGCGCAACGCGCGGAATGATCACCGCCGGCCTGGAGGCGCGCTATCCGATCCTGATGACCACGGCAAACAGCACGCACGTCTTCGAGCCGATCGCACAAATCTACGCCCGTCCCGACGAGCCGCTGGCAGGCGCCCTACCCAACGAGGACGCGCAAAGCTTCGTTTTCGACGCGACGTCGCTTTTCGAACGTGACAAGTTCTCGGGTTACGATCGCATCGAGGGCGGCACGCGCGCCAATATTGGCTTCCAGTACACCGGCACGTTCGACAACGGCTACAAGCTTCACGGCATTTTCGGCCAGTCCTATCAGCTTGCCGGTCAGAACTCGTTTGCCGAGGACGATCTCGTGAATGTGGGGGCGGATTCGGGTCTCGAGACCACCCGTTCCGACTATGTCGGACTGGCCGGTGTCGAGACGCCGCAGGGGCTTTCCTTCGCCGCCTCGTACCGCCTGGACGAGGAGGATCTTTCCTTCCGTCGCGGCGATCTGACGACCGGTTTCCAGACCGATACGTTCCAGAGCCAGCTTCTCTACACCCATATTTCCGCACAGCCGGACTACGGGTTTGCTGAAGACAGCGATGAAATCCAGGCCAAGGCAACGGTCAAGTTCAAGGACTACTGGTCCGTCTTCGGTGGCATCGCATGGGATCTCAACAACGATGTCGTCAGCAGGAAGACACTCGGCCTTTCCTATGAAGACGAATGCACGATCTTCACAATCGCCTATACTTCGAAACGCGATACGAGCGACCAGTCGGCAAGCGATTGGAGCATCGGTGCCAGACTCACGTTCCGCACGCTTGGCGATATCAACGTTGGATATTCTGACGATATCGAAAAGAATATCTACAATAATTGATCGCGACATTGGATGGCGAAAGAAAGTGGGGCCTTTCTTTCGCCGCAACACTATGCAGGACATTGCCGTCAATCAGGTTATGAGGCATAGGGATGTCGCTTGGCGGTATCCGGCCTCGGCAAAGCTGTGTACACGCGCACTTGCTGCCGCAGCGTCTATGGGAAGGATTGACACATGATTGGCGCGAGAAAGATTGTCACAACTCTGTTTGCCGGAGCTGCCTTGTGCGTGCTCGGGGCGCTTGTTCAGCCCCATGGCGATTCCGCTTTTGCCGCCAGCGAAGTCAAGGCCGTCGTCAACGGGGTGGCGCTGACCACAGGCGACGTCGCAAGGCGCCAGGCGTTCCTTCGTCTCCAGCACCAGAAGGCCGATGCGAAGACGGCAGAAGAATCGCTTGTTGAGGAGACCCTGAAGCGTCAGGAAATCTCGCGGGTGCGCATGTCCGTCTCTCAGGACGACGTCAATGCGTCCTTTGCGCGCTTTGCATCCGGAAACAAGCTCTCGACCGAGCAGCTTACCCAAATTCTCACTCAGGCCGGGGTCGGCGCCGATCATTTCAAGCAGTATATTGCAGTGCAAATGAGCTGGCCGCGTGTCGTCAATGCGCGCTATGGGTCGAGTGCCCGCATGTCGAGCAGCGATCTCGTCAGTCGCATGATGGAAAACAACAAGCAAAAACCGGTCACGACCGAATACATGATTCAGCAAATCATCTTCGTGGTGCCGCAAGCGAAGAAGGGCATTACGGGCAAGCGCAAGAGCGAGGCCGAAGCCTCACGTTCGAAATATCCGGGCTGCGAACAGGCAAAGGTCTTTGCAGCAACGATGCGCGACGTCTCGGTCCGCGAACTCGGCCGGATCCTGGCGCCCGAACTTCCGGCCGAGTGGAAGCCATTGGTCGAGCAGGCCAAGGGCAATACCACGGCGACCCGCGTGACGGACAAGGGCGTGGAGTATCTTGCGATCTGCAGCCAGCGCGAGGTGTCCGACGATACGGCCGCTGAGATCGTTTTCCGGCAGGAAGACCTCGACAAAGCCAAGGCCGGCAAGAGCGCGCCGGAAAACGAAAACGCCGCCAAATATATGGAAGAGCTGCGCAAGAAGGCGCAGATCATCTATCGCTGACCGCCGTGGCTACCCCATTTTCGCGCCCGCTTGCGCTGACGCAAGGCGATCCGGCCGGCATCGGCCCGGACATAACCCTGATGGCCTGGCTGAGGCGGCGTGAGCTTGGCCTGCCACCTTTCTTTCTGATCGGCGACCCAGACGTGCTGGCGGTACGAGCGCGGCAGCTCGATCTTTCCGTCGCGATAGCTGAGGCGAGCGCTGCAACGGCTTCGGATGTCTTTGCCGATGCCCTGCCCGTCCTGCCAATTCCTGCCGGCGTCGAAGTGGCCGCCGGCGAGCCGCATGTCGCGACGGCGCCTGCTACGATCGCCGCGATCGAAACCGCCGTATCGCTGGTCGTCAAAGGCGAGGCGGCAGGCGTCGTCACCAATCCCATCGCCAAAGCCGTCCTTTACGAGGCTGGCTTCAAATTTCCGGGACATACTGAATTTCTTGCCGATCTCGCTACCCGCGCGACCGGCAAACCGGTTAGGCCCGTTATGATGCTGGCAGGCCCCAAGCTGCGGGCGATCCCGGTTACTATTCATATCCCGATCAAGGACGTTCCCCAGGCTCTGAGCGGCGAACTGATTGTGGAAACGTGCCGCATCGCACACGCCGACCTCCGACAGCGCTTCGGCATCGAGAGACCGCGCCTTGCCGTCGCCGGTCTCAATCCGCATGCTGGCGAAAGCGGAGCGATGGGACGCGAGGACGAAGACATCATTCATCCCGCCATACAGCTTCTGCGCTCAGAGGGCATCGACGCGATCGGCCCCCTGCCCGCCGATACCATGTTCCACGACGAGGCTCGCGCCCGGTATGATGTCGCGGTCTGCATGTATCACGATCAGGCCCTGATCCCGGTCAAGGCGCTTGGCTTCGACGATTCCGTCAATGTGACGCTCGGCCTGCCCTTCGTGCGGACATCGCCGGATCACGGAACGGCATTCGGTATTGCCGGTAAGGGCCTTGCGCGCGAACAGAGCCTGATTGCCGCCCTCAAGCTTGCAGCCCATCTCAGTCGTTCGGCGGAACATCGCTGATGGCCGCACTCGATGGTCTGCCGCCGCTCCGGGACGTGATTCAGCGTCACGGCCTCGATGCGCGCAAGGCGCTCGGGCAAAACTTCCTTCTCGACCTCAACCTGACGCAGAAAGTGGCACGCACGGCAGGATCGCTGGAAGGCTGTACCGTCTTCGAGGTAGGCCCTGGACCCGGCGGGCTGACGCGTGCCATCCTGGCATTAGGGGCGAAAAAGGTGATTGCCGTCGAGCGTGATCCGCGATGCCTGCCCGCGCTAGCGGAAATATCGGACCACTACCCTGACCGGCTCGAGGTTATGGGCGGTGATGCGCTGAAGACCGATTTCGAGGCGCTGGCGCCCGAGGGACCTGTCAAGATCATCGCCAATCTTCCCTACAATGTCGGCACGCAACTGCTGGTGAACTGGCTGCTGCCAAAAGAATGGCCGCCGTTCTGGGAATCCCTGACGCTAATGTTCCAGAAGGAAGTCGGTGAGCGTATCGTCGCCGCACAGGACGACGACCACTATGGTCGGCTCGGCGTGCTTTGCGGCTGGCGGACCGATGCGTACATGGCCTTCGACGTCTCGCCGCAGGCCTTCACGCCGCCGCCGAAGGTGACGTCGACGGTGGTGCATCTGACGCCGAAGGAAAACCCCATCCCCTGCGCCGTCGCCAATCTTGAAAGAGTAACGCATGCTGCCTTCGGTCAGCGGCGCAAGATGCTACGCCAGAGCCTCAAGCCGCTGGGCGGCGAGAGCCTGCTCAATAAGGTAGGCATCGATCCGCAGCGCCGGGCGGAAACGCTTTCCGTCGAGGAATTCTGCCTGCTTGCGAATTCGCTTTAGAGAGCGGGTGTTTCTTCCAGCAATTTGGTGACGAAATCGTAGATGCCGTGCCGCCGGTCGCGGCGCAGGCGTTCGGCCTTCACGATCGACTGGACGGCGTCGAAGGCGGTGTCGAGGTCGTCGTTGACGATGACATAGTCATATTCCCGCCAATGGGAGATCTCGGCGCGCGAATTGGCGAGGCGCTGGGCGATGACCTCTTCCGAATCTTCGGCACGCCGGTGAAGGCGCGACTGCAATTCAGTCATCGTCGGCGGCAGGACGAAGATCGACACGACGTCTGCCGACATCTTCTCCTGCAACTGCTGGGCGCCCTGCCAGTCGATATCGAAAAGCATGTCGCGGCCTTCGGCCATCGCAGCTTCCACCGGCTCGCGCGGCGTGCCGTAGAAATTGCCGTGCACTTCGGCCCATTCCAGCAGGGCATCGGAATCGCGCAGCCGCTCGAATTCGCGAATGCTCTTGAAATGGTAATGAATGCCCTCGACCTCGCTCGGGCGCCGCTGGCGGGTCGTCACGCTGACGGAGAGGCCGATCTGCTTGTCCTGTGCCAGCAGCGTCCTTGCGATCGTCGACTTACCCGCGCCCGAAGGCGACGAGATGACGAGCATCAGACCGCGGCGGGCGATCGGAACGGGCGAAGCTTTCGCCGGTTTCATGTCCTACTCCAGATTCTGGACCTGTTCGCGGAACTGGTCGATGACGACTTTCAGTTCGATGCCGGCAGCCGTGACCGCCGAGGCATTCGACTTGGAACAGATAGTATTCGATTCGCGGTTAAATTCCTGTGCAAGGAAATCGAGCTTGCGGCCGACCGGACCACCGCGGCCCAACAGATCGCGCGCAGCCGCGACATGCGCCTTCAGCCGGTCGATCTCTTCGCGAAGATCGGCCTTGGTCGCGAGCAACGCCGCTTCCGCATGCAGCCTGTCGCGGTCAAGCGCGCCTATCCCGTCCATCAGCAAGGCAACCTGCGCCTTGATGCGCGCGGAAATCTCCTGCGGCGTGCGCGACGGGTCGTGCTCGATCGCATGCGTCAGGTCTTCGATCGTCGAGACGTGATTGAGCAGCACGCGGGACAGCGCGGCGCCCTCCTGCTCCCGCATATGCTTCAGGTCGGCGAGCGCGGCGAACAGGCCGTTGGTGATGTCCGAATCGCGCGCGGCGATCTCTGCCTCGCTGTCCTCGGTCTCGCGAAACTCGACGAGCCCGCGGATGGAAAGCAGTGTATCGAGGGTCAGCGGCGCCGGATCGATGACGCCTGCAAGCTGGTCGCGCATGGCGAGCACGTTGGCCAGCGCTTCCTGGTTGAGAACAGTTTCGAAGCGGTTCTCGCCTGCCGAGACCGACAGGTTGACCTGCATGTTGCCGCGGCTGAACTGTTCGCCCGTGACGCGGCGGACGTCGGTTTCCATGCGCTCGAGGCCAGGCGGCAGGCGAAGCCGCAGGTCAAGCCCCTTGCCGTTGACCGACCGCAGTTCCCATGCCCAGCGCCAGCGGCCGCTCGTTCCCTCGCGCCGCGCAAAACCAGTCATGGACTGCAAAGCCATCCGAGCCTCCGAAATCAATTCGTCTTCTTTTTCTTCTGCTGAGCCGCCGGCTCGGCCTGAGCTTCCGGCTGGCCGTCGACCACGATATTCGGATCGGCGCCCTTGTCAGCTGCAAGCTTGCGCCAGCGCTTGACATTGGCATTGTGCTCTTCAAGCGTCGCCGCAAAAACGTGGCCGCCGGTGCCATCGGCAACGAAATAGAGATCCGCGGTCTTCCACGGATTAGCAACCGCTTCCAGGGCATCGCGGCCGGGATTTGCGATCGGCGTCGGCGGCAGGCCCTTGATCAGGTAAGTGTTGTAAGGCGTTTCCTTCTTCAGGTCCGACAGGAAGATCGGCCGGTCGGCAGGCTTTCCGTCGCCACCGAAGAGGCCGTAGATGATCGTCGGATCGGATTGAAGCCGCATGCCTTTGGCGAGCCGGTTGAGGAAAACGGACGCGACGTGCGCGCGCTCATCCGGAATACCTGTCTCCTTCTCGACGATCGAAGCGAGTATCACGAACTCTTCCTTGGATTTCAGCGAGACCGAAGGATCGCGCTTCTCCCAGATCTGATCGACGAGCTTCGTCTGTGCCGCGGCCATCTGGTCGATGATCTCGGGGCGTTTCGTGCCGCGGGAGAACTTGTAGGTGTCGGGACGCAGGCTGCCTTCGGGTGGCAGCGCCGTCGGCAGCTCGCCTTCGAGGACGGTATCCCCGTTCATGCGGTTGAACATCTGGCGCACCGTCAGGCCCTCCGGGAAGGAGATCGAATAGAGGATCGATTTGCCGGACTTCAGCAGTTCCATGATGTCGTTCATGGAAGCCTTCGCCTTGATCTCGTATTCACCGGCCTTCAGGCTCTCGCCCTCTTTCAGGTAGGTCGCCGTGAGGTAGCGGAAGATGCGGGCATCGGAGACGATGTTGTTGCGCTCGAGATTGGTGGCGATTTCCGAAAGACCGGCGCCGCTGCGCACGATGAAATTGGTGTTCGTTTCCAGCGGACCGGGCTCCTGGTAGCTGGAGATCGCGTAATAGAACGCGAAGATGCCGGCGGCGCAGGCAAGCACGACCATCGTCATCAGGAAATTCAGGAAGATGACGACCTGGCTGCGCGCCTTCTTCGAGCGCTTCGGCGGCTCCGGAACGCGTTCCGGTCGCAGCGCTTCATTGGGCGACTTCGGAATGATCGGCCCATTCTGCGCAGGCTGGCTGTTGTGGCCCGCCGCGTCGTTGCTCTGATTCGTATCGCTCACCGGCAATCCTCTAAACTTGGCCCTGTCCGCTGTTTTAAGAAGCAATACGGCAAAAAGCAGGTAGGGCCATCCTCCCGAAGGTACTGGCCCGTCCTCCTGTCGCTTCAAAAACCGCCGTCAGGCGGTGTAGCGGCGCAGCACCAGCGATGCATTCGTACCCCCGAATCCGAAGGAATTCGAGAGTGCGACATTGATTTCTCGCTGACGAGCCCTGTGTGGAACGAGATCGATGGCGGTTTCGCGCTCGGGATTATCGAGATTGAGCGTCGGCGGGGCGACGTTGTCGCGGATCGCAAGCGTCGCAAAGATCGCCTCGATGGCGCCTGCAGCCCCCAGCAGATGACCGGTCGCCGACTTTGTCGAAGACATCGAAATCTTTGACGCCGCGTTGCCGACCAGACGCTCGACAGCGCCAAGCTCGATCGTATCGGCCATGGTCGACGTGCCGTGCGCGTTGATGTAATCGACATCCGCAGGCGTCAATCCGGCGCGCTTCAGTGCCATGGCCATGCAGCGCTGCGCGCCATCGCCGTCTTCCGCCGGTGCGGTGATATGATAGGCGTCGCCCGAGAGGCCGTAGCCGACGACTTCCGCATAAATCTTTGCGCCGCGCGCCTTGGCATGTTCCAGCTCTTCGAGAATGACGATGCCAGCTCCCTCGCCCATGACGAAGCCGTCGCGGTCACGGTCGTAGGGACGCGACGCCTTCTCAGGATCGTCATTGTGCTGCGTAGAAAGCGCCTTGCAAGCCGCGAAGCCCGCGAGCGAGATGCGGCTGACCGGCGATTCCGTTCCACCCGCGACCATGACATCTGCGTCGCCGAGCGCGATCATACGGGCGGCATCGCCGATGGCGTGGGCGCCGGTCGAACAGGCGGTGACGACCGAGTGGTTCGGCCCTCTCAGCTTGTGGCGGATAGAGACCTGACCGGATACGAGGTTGATCAGACGGCCGGGGATGAAGAAGGGCGAGATGCGGCGCGGACCCTTGTCACGCAGCGTATAGCCCGCTTCTACGATGCCCTCGATGCCACCGATGCCTGAGCCGATCAGCACGCCGGTCGCGATCTGATCCTCATCATTGTCAGGATGCCAGTTGGCGTCGTTCAGTGCCATGTCGGCGGCGGCCATGCCGAAGATGATGAAGGGATCGACCTTGCGCTGCTCCTTCGGCTCCATCCAGTCGTCCTGGTTGAATGTGCCGTCGGTGCCGTCGCCAACCGGAATGCGGCAGGCGATCTTGGCAGGAAGGTCGTCCACCTCGAATTCGGTGACAAGACGAGCGCCGCTGCGTCCGGCGAGCAGCCGCGACCACGTCACGTCAGTTCCGCATCCCAAGGGTGATACCATGCCGGTACCAGTGATGACGACCCGTCTCATCGACAGCTTCCCCGCCTGTTCTTTCGCTAACGCAATGCACAAACAAAAAGGGCGGACTCATGGCCCGCCCTTTGAAAATCACACAGGATTAAGCCTGGGCCTTTTCAATGAATTTTACTGCGTCGCCGACCGTAAGGATCGAGTCTGCTGCATCGTCCGGAATTTCCACGCCGAATTCTTCTTCGAAGGCCATGACCAATTCGACCGTGTCGAGCGAGTCAGCGCCCAGATCGTCGATAAAGCTGGCGCCCTCGACAACCTTCTCGGCGTCGACGCCAAGATGATCAATAACAATTTTCTTTACGCGTTCTGCGATATCGCTCATGTCGGTTTCCTCGACCTTATATCCTGATGAGAATGCCTTCCGGCATCCCGACCCTGCTTCAGCCTTCGGCGCCCTCTCGGCACTTTCAGCAAACTCGTTAGCCCGGCTCTCGAAGATGTCCCATGCTGGCAAAAAGCCCGCCGGTCCGCCTTGTTTCCCGGAACGACTGTGACAGTCATGGCCCGCTTAACACGGTTTATGTCTGCCGCAAAGCCTGAAAATCAACCCCGTTCGATTGCTCAACACGCTATTCCGCCGAAAAACGCGAACAGGGCCGGTTTTCCGTTTCAGATCATGGCCATGCCGCCGTTTACGTGCAGTGTCTGACCCGTCATGTAGCCAGCTTCCGAGGAGGCAAGATAGGCGACTGCCGACGCGACTTCGGCGCCTGTTCCCATGCGCTTCATCGGGATCGCGCCCATGATCGCTTCCTTCTGCTTGTCGTTCAGCTTACCGGTCATGGCGGATTCGATGAAGCCCGGCGCGACGCAGTTGACGGTCACGTTGCGGGTCGCGATCTCCTGGGCAAGAGACTTGGTAAAGCCGATCATGCCCGCCTTGGAGGCGCAGTAGTTTGCCTGTCCCGGGTTGCCGGTAACGCCGACCACGGACGTAATGTTGATGATGCGGCCGTAGCGGCGGCGCATCATCGGATGTGTCAGTTCACGCGTCAGGCGGAACATTGCCGTCAGATTGACCTCGATGACGCTGTCCCAGTCCTCGTCGCTCATGCGAACGAAGAGGCCGTCCTTGGTGATGCCTGCGTTGTTCACCAGGATATCGACGCCTTCGAGCTCGGCTTCGGCCTTGACGCCGAGCTCCTTGACCTCGTCACGATCGGAGAGGTTCGCCGGGAATATCTTGACGCGATCGCCAAGTTCGCCCGCCAGCGCTTGGAGCTTTTCGACGCGCGTGCCGTGAAGGCCGACGACGGCGCCCTGTTTGTGGAGAATGCGGGCGATTTCCTCGCCGATGCCGCCGGATGCACCGGTGACAAGCGCCTTGCGGCCGGTAAGATCGAGCATGGATGCGTTCCTTATATTTGGTGAAACCAATCAGGCCATGAGGGCGGCAACGGCCGCGTCGATATCGGCGGGCGTATTGACGGTGATGCCGTTCACCGTCTTGTCGATACGGCGCGCAAGGCCTGTCAGAACCTTGCCGGAGCCGAGCTCATAAAGCGTCGTGACATTGTTTGCGGCAAACCATTCCACCGTTTCGCGCCAGCGGACCTGGCCGGTGACCTGCTCAACGAGCAGCCTGGCGATCTCGCCGGCATCCGTCACCGGCGCGGCGCGGACGTTGGCAATCAGCGGCACGACCGGGTTGGACTTCGAAACGCCTGCGAGCGCTTCGCGCATCGCATCTGCGGCCGGCGCCATCAGCGAAGAGTGGAAGGGAGCCGAAACCGGCAGCAGGATCGCGCGCTTGGCGCCCTTTTCGGTCGCAAGTGCCGCGCCTTTTTCGACGGCTGCCTTTTCACCGGAAATGACGATTTGGCCGCCGCCATTGTCGTTGGCGATCTGGCAGGCACCTTCGACCGACGCGGCTCCGCACACTGCAACCACGTCGGCATGTTCCAGACCGATGATTGCCGCCATGGCGCCGACGCCGACAGGGACTGCCGCCTGCATGGCGTTGCCGCGAATACGCAGCAGACGCGCGGTGTCGGCAAGCGAGAAGGTGCCGGCGGCACAGAGCGCGGAATATTCGCCGAGCGAATGGCCGGCGACGTAGGACACCTTCGACTTGAGATCGAGACCCTTCGCCCGAAGGACACGAATAACCGCGAGCGATACCGCCATCAATGCCGGCTGAGCATTGGCCGTGAGCGTCAGCGTATCTTCCGGGCCTTCGAACATGACCGTCGAGAGCTTTTCGCCGAGCGCATCATCAACCTCTTCGAAGACGGCACGGGCTTCGGCATAGTTTTCCGCGAGTTCCTTGCCCATGCCAACGGCCTGGCTGCCCTGGCCGGGAAATGTGAAAGCGACGGTCATCATATGTCCCTTATTATGTCATTTGGACTATTTCGCCTCCAATTGACGTTCTTGCCGGGAGAGTCAATAGCCGCGCCAGGGTCTCCAGAGCCTTTGCCGGCGCGAAAAGCCCCAATTTTTTCCTTGCGCTTGCGCAATTCGCGCCTAGATTTGCGCCGCCCTCCCCGGACATGTCCGCTCATCCATTTTCAAGGTATCCAATGAAGTTGAATCGATTAGGCCGTACCGACATTTCCGTTTCGCAAATCTGCCTCGGCACCATGACCTGGGGCACACAGAACACCGAAGCCGAAGCGCACGCGCAGATGGATTACGCGGTCGAGAAGGGTGTCAACTTCTTCGATACCGCCGAACTCTATCCGACGACCCCGGTCTCGCCGGAAACGCAAGGACGCACCGAGGACTATATCGGCAGCTGGTTTTCAAGGACGGGAAAGCGCAAGGACATCGTGCTGGCAACCAAGGTCTCCGGCGAGGGCCGCGACTACCTCCGCAACGGCGAAGGTGCCGACGCCAAGAACATCCGCCTCGCGCTGGAAGCCAGCCTGAAGCGGCTGAAGACAGACTACGTCGATCTCTACCAAATACACTGGCCGAACCGCGGCCATTTCCATTTCCGCCAGAACTGGACCTACGATCCCTTCGGGCAGGATCGTGAAAAGGCGCTTGCCAACATGACGGAAATCCTGGAGACGATGGGCGAACTGCAGAAGGCCGGCAATATCCGCGCCTTCGGGCTCTCCAACGAAACGGCCTGGGGCACGCAGAAATACCTGACGCTCTCCGACAAGAAGAACCTACCGCGCGTCGCAAGCGTCCAGAACGAGTACAGCCTGCTTTACCGCCACTTCGATCTGGACATGGCGGAGCTGTCGCATCACGAGGATGTCGGCCTGCTCGCCTATTCGCCGCTTGCGGCTGGCCTTCTCAGCGGCAAGTACCTGAACGGCGCCAGACCCGCCGGCTCACGCGCCTCGATCAATGGAAATCTCGGCGGCCGCCTTCAACCGCTCCAGGAAGCACCAACCAAGGCCTATGTCGAGATCGCCGCGAAATATGGTCTCGATCCCTCCATCATGGCGCTTGCCTTCTGCCTCACCCGCCGCTTCATGACCTCCGTCATCATCGGCGCGACGACAATGGAGCAGCTGAAGATCGACCTGAGCGCCGTCCAGGTGAACCTTTCGAGCGATGTCCTCTCCGAGATCGAGAAGGTTCGCCGACAGTATCCGATGCCGATGTGAGGGCGTGAGCCTGCCAGCAGCGTACATCGCCGAAGTTCCACCCGACGGGTCAGGTCACTGAGCCGTCAACGCGGATGCTGCGGCGGCTTTTGTGACCGGCAGTGGATTCCACTTTCCCGTTAGCGCATGCGGATTCGGTGCGTACAGCCGCATTGTCAAGGAGGGTGGTTAGCCGTCATTGAGACATTGACACGAGGTGCGAAAAAGCAACGCCAATACAGCTGATCAGTTACGACGTAAGTACTCTCGCAGATATGGTATTGGCCGTCCGGGGATTCCTGTACACGGTCCCGTGGGATGGTGAAATTATGCGGCAAATAGGTGTAACCACCATCTATCCTGGACCGCACTGAAGACCGAGGTATGGCGCGGCAATCAGAACCGCCGCAACACTTGAATTTCGTCTGTGGGTCAATCGTGTCTTCGTACCAATCATGGGCGTTAGCGGCTGTTGCGGCGGCGATACAGATTGCCGTGAAGATGAACCTTCGCATGGCATTCCTCAAGCATTTGGCAGGCGCGGCTCGTTCGAGCGTCCAAGTATATTAGCGCTCCGTTAAAAATACCATTGGCCTTCGACTGACTAACGCAGCTCCAGCAAGCGACGCTCGCAACTGAAAGACCGCATTGGGTCACGGCTTCAATGCACCGCATTGGGTCACGGCTTCAATGCTCCGAAGAACTGGCAGAGAAGGGTCGAACTTCTCCTTTCGTCGCTGACCGAAGATCGGACACACGTCGAAAACCAACACACCTTGCGATACGCGACTGCCCTCAACTGTGCGCGAAGGGAAGTTGCCTCTTTGTCGCGGGGGCTCTTGCCTTCTGCCGAAAAACCCGTATAAGCGCCCCTGTTCGCAAACCCGGTCTTCTGGCTGGTGGCTGAACGGAGGGCCGGTTTCCGTGGAAATCGTTCGGAACGGAAGCGTTCCAGCCTCCCGTGTCTCCGCTCTCGACCGTCTCGGAAACGCTTTTCTTGCCTGGGTTCAGCCCGTCAGGAGCAGTCGTTGAGGCTTAGCCGCCGAAGTTCGGGTTGAACCAACGCAAGAAAGGCAAAGCTGTCATGGCTCTTTATGAACATGTATTCCTTGCCCGGCAGGATATTTCCGCTCAGCAGGTCGATGCCCTCGTAGAACAGTACAAGGGCGTGATCGAAGCTAACGGCGGTAAAGTCGGGCGCATCGAAAACTGGGGCCTCAAGTCCCTCACCTACCGCATCAAGAAGAACCGCAAGGCTCACTATGCCCTGATGGACATCGATGCTCCGCCGGCTGCCGTCCAGGAAATGGAACGCCAGATGCGCATCAGTGAAGACGTCCTGCGCTACATGACCATCGCTGTCGAAAAGCACGAAGAAGGCCCGTCGGCCATGATGCAGAAGCGCGACCGTGACGACCGCGGCCCGCGTGACGGCGCCCGTGGCCCGCGCGAAGGTGGCTTCGGTGATCGCGACCGTGGTCCTCGCCCGCCGCGTGAAGGTGGCTTCGGCGACCGTGAAGACCGTCCGCGCCGTCCGCGCGAAGACCGCGTATAAGGAGATTTGAGATATGTCTGAAGCTTCCTCCGCTCCGGTCCGCCGCCCGTTCCATCGCCGCCGCAAGACCTGCCCGTTCTCCGGCGCAAACGCTCCGCGAATCGACTACAAGGACGTCCGTCTCCTGCAGCGCTACATTTCCGAGCGCGGCAAGATCGTTCCGTCCCGCATCACGGCTGTTTCGCAGAAGAAGCAGCGCGAGCTCGCCCAGGCGATCAAGCGCGCCCGCTTCCTCGGCCTGCTGCCTTACGTCCTCGCCTAATCGGCTGACGCAGTTGAATTGAGGGAAGGCAGCGATGCCTTTCCTCCTCCCTTCCGCGATGGGCGCGGATCGGAACCCTGAAAACCCATGTTGAGGCGGGTTTCTCTGAATTTGATTCAGGAAACATCCTCTAACTGCTTGATGAAGCAGGACAGCGATGTGACCAAACTGAACTTCAAGACGCTGCTGACCGGCGCGCTCGCCGGATTGACCGCCGCACTCCTCGTGCTCGGCGCGAGCGCGCAGTTGTCGTTCAGCGCCCTGCTTTACGCCGCTTCCGCGCTACCCATCCTTCTCGTCGGCCTCGGCTGGGGCAATGCTGCAGCAATCTCGGCCGTCGTGACGGCCGCCTCCGTCGGCGCTACCGCCATCTCGCCGACCTTCGCGCTGATGATGACGCTGGTGACGCTGATCCCGGCCGGCTGGATCAGCCACCTGGCAAATCTTGCCCGCCCTGCCGCCGAACTCGGCGGTCCCGACCACCTGACGGCCTGGTATCCGCTTTCCGACATCCTGCTGCATCTCTGCGGGCTGGTGACGCTCGCCGTCATCGTGACCGGCTACATGATCGGCTACGGCCCGGAGCTCATCGGCCAGATGGTCGATACGCTGTTCGGCTCCTTTGCGCAGCAGCAGCCTGATTTCACCTTCAATGACACGGCCACCGCGCAGACGAAATCGTTGCTGCTCCTGATGCTGCCAGCCATCCAGGGCGCGATGTGGGTGCTGATGCTGTTTGCGGCCTACTACATCGCGACACGCATCGTGAACGCATCCGGCCGCGCGCTTCGCCCGCGCGAAGACATTCCGTCGGCCCTGCGCATGAACCGCAATGCGATCTTCGTCTTCCTCGCCGGTCTTGCCGCCACCTTCTTCGGCGGCGTTCCAGCGATCATCGGAGCAACCGTCGTCGGCACCTTCGGCGCCGGCTTCCTGCTTTCCGGCTTCGCCGCGCTGCATTTCCGCACGCGCGGCAAGGATTGGCGCCTGCCGGCGCTCGTCCTCTGCTACCTGGTGTCGCTTATCCTGATGCTGCCAGCCTTTTTCATTCTCGTCGTCGGTCTGTCCGATACGCGCAAGGCGATCGCCCTGACCCCGAACAAGAATGCCGATGCCCCTCAATCCACAGACAAGAAAACCTAGAGACACGAAAGGAAAACGAAGATGGAAGTCATTCTTCTCGAACGCATCTCCAAGCTCGGCCAGATGGGCGAAACCGTGAAGGTTCGCGACGGCTTTGCACGCAACTACCTCCTGCCGCTCGGCAAGGCTCTGCGCGCAAACGCCGCCAACAAGGCCCGTTTCGAATCCGAGCGCGCCACGCTCGAGGCCCGCAACCTCGAACGCAAGTCGGAAGCCCAGAAGGTTGCCGACGTCCTCGGCGGCAAATCCTTCATCGTCGTTCGCTCCGCGGGCGAAACCGGCCAGCTCTACGGCTCGGTTGCTGCCCGCGACGTCGTCGAAATCCTCGCCGCCGAAGGCTTCAACATCGGCCGCAACCAGGTTCACCTGAACACGCCGATCAAGGCAATCGGCGTCCACAAGATCGAGCTGCAGCTTCACGCCGAAGTCGAAATCCACGTCAATCTCAACGTGGCCCGCTCCGCCGACGAAGCCGAGCGCCAGGCAAAGGGCGAAACGCTCACCTCCGTCGACGCCATCTACGGCGTTGATGAAGACGCCCTTCGCGCGGAAGACTTCTTCGATCCGGATGCCGACGGTAACGCCGAAGACGAAGCATAAGCTTCGGAAACATCTTACAGAAACAGAAGTCCGGCTCCAGCCGGGCTTCTGTCGTTTTGCAGATTGGTCTGGCCCGGTCTCATTGTCCCCGGACTACCGCAAGGTTAGCCTGCATTGCGCGGATGACGTTCAAGGTCGTCCTGAGATCGTTTTCGAGAATGCCCGCGACGACCCGGGCGCGCACGTCTGCGGCTAGATCCTCAACCTCTCCGGCGACGACCCTGCCCGCATCCGTCATGTAGATCTCCTTGGCGCGGCGGTCGGAACCGGCGACGCGGCGTTCCAGGAAACCTTGTGCTTCCATGGCATCCAGAATCCGGACGAGCGTCGGCGTTTCGAGCTCCAGCCGTTCGGCGAGTTCCCGCTGATTGATGCCGTCCTTCTTGTTCAGGGTAAAAAAGACTCGCGCGCGCGGCAACGTCATGTTCCTCTGGCGCACGAGCGAATCGAATGTCGCTCTCAATTTTCGGCTGAACGCCGCGATGTTCTCGACAAGCTCGCGCCTGAGCTGCATATCCGGCATCATTTCCCCTTATTATTTAGTTAGTGTGCTAATTATATTTCCTCTGTCTAATTCAGTCCCAGCGCTTTTACAAGTGCCACGCTCGACGCATTCGGGCTAAGTTATATGGGTTGGATGAGTCGCGGGTTCCACGCCGTGTCCTCAAGGTGACACCGGCGATATTTTCTCCCTGGCGGCTTCACGCGCTGTGGAGAAGTCGAACAATGTGCAAAGCGTTACGGATTTCACGGCAAGCCCAAGGCTGTTGCTGAGCTGCACTTGCATTTGCCTTGGCGAGCCTGCAAATCCGGGGACGGAAAAGACAGAACGGATCAAGATGAACGACGCAGCGCGAAAGATTGCCGCCGTTGCTCCAGCGGAGCAGCATTACCGCGAAGCACCCAACAACATCGAAGCCGAGCAGGCGCTTCTGGGTGCCATCCTGATGAACAACGACGCCTATTACCGGGTGTCTGACTTCTTGAAGCCGATCCACCTTTATGAGCCGCTCCACCGCAAGATCTACGAAGTTGCGGGCGATATCATCCGCATGGGCAAGATCGCCAATCCGGTGACGATCAAAACCTTCCTGAAGGCCGACGAGAAGGTCGGCGACATGACTGTCTCCGAGTATCTCGCGCGCCTTGCCCGCGAAGCCGTGACGATCATCAACGCCGAGGATTACGGCCGGGCGATCTACGATCTGGCGCTACGCCGGGCGCTGATCACCATCGGCGAGGACATGGTCAATATCGCCTATGACGCGCCGCTCGACATGCCGCCCCAGACGCAGATCGAAGATACCGAGCGCCGCCTCTTCGAGCTTGCCGAAAACGGTCGCTACGACGGCGGCTTCCAGGCCTTCAACGACGCCGTGGCGCTGGCGATCGATATGGCTGCGGTCGCCAAGGAGCGCGACGGCGGTCTCTCGGGCATTTCGACGGGCATTCATTCGCTCGATTCGAAGATGGGCGGACTGCAGCGATCGGACTTGATCATCCTTGCCGGCCGCCCGGGCATGGGCAAAACCTCGCTTGCGACCAACATCGCCTACAACATTGCCGCCGCCTATGAGGGCGAAGTCCAATCCGACGGCAGCATGAAGGCGAAGAACGGTGGCGTCGTCGGCTTCTACTCGCTTGAAATGTCGTCCGAACAGCTCGCCACCCGTATCATCTCCGAGCAGACGGAAGTCTCCTCCTCGAAGATCCGCCGCGGCGACATCAACGACGCAGATTTCGAAAAGCTCGTCGCCTGCTCGATGATGATGCAGAAGGTGCCGCTCTATATCGACCAGACCGGCGGCATCTCGATTGCCCAGCTTGCCGCCCGCGCCCGCCGCTTGAAGCGCCAGCGCGGTCTCGACGTGCTGGTCGTCGACTACGTGCAACTGATGACCGGCTCGGGCAAGGCGAACGAGAACCGCGTCCAGGAAATCACCCAGATCACCACCGGCCTAAAGGCTCTCGGCAAGGAGCTTAACGTTCCGATCATCGCGCTGTCTCAGCTCTCGCGTCAGGTCGAAAGCCGCGACGACAAGCGCCCGCAGCTTTCCGACCTTCGCGAGTCTGGCTCGATCGAGCAGGACGCCGACGTCGTGCTCTTCGTGTTCCGCGAGGAATATTACGTCAAGAACATGGAACCACGCGATCCGGCCGATCCGAAGTATGCGGAATGGGAAGCGCTGTTCGACAAGGTGAAAGGCACGGCGGACGTCATTATCGCCAAGCAGCGTCACGGACCGACCGGCACCGTGAAGCTCGCCTTCCAGGCGGAATTCACGCGCTTTGCCGATCTCGCCGACCCGTCCTTCGTTCAGTACGAGGAACACTGAGTTCCAGTGCGATTTGACAAGCCGCCCTCATGGTGGCAGCCCTCATGGTGGCATCATCGCCAACATGAGGGGAAGACGGGTGAAGCACAGGGCCATGTCTTCAGCTTTTCCTCCCCCGAGCAGCTCTTTATGATCCTGACGCCCAAGCGCTGGACCATGATCGAGACACTGCAGGGGCTCGGCCCCTCGACGTATCGTAGTCTGGCCGCCGCCCTTTCCCGCGACGTCAAGCGGGTGCATGAGGACACGGCGGCGCTCATGGAATGGGGGCTGGTCGAGGTCAATGACGAGGGACGCAACATGTGCGCTACGACGTCATCCACGCGGATTTCGACCTTCGCAGCGTTTCCTGATGCTGGCTTTCTTCTGAAGGATTGTGCAGCGCAAAGTTTTGCGACGACCGACGAAACTTCATTCACTCCGAAGAACCAAGCCTGCAGTGCGGCGCCGGACTTCCTATTGACCAAGTTGACCACTAAACTGGCTGGAGACTCATCTTCCGGCCATTTTTTGATGTGGATTCATGACTGAATTTTCCGACGATTTCGAAGAAGACAGGTTTGCTTCCGCCGGCGTGCGGCTGACGGTCGATCTGACTGCACTGACGGAAAACTGGCAGGACCTGGCACGGCGCTCCGGCAAGGCGCGCGCATCCGCAGTTGTGAAGGCGGACGCCTATGGCATGGGCATCGAGGATGCAGGTGAAGCGCTCTACATGGCGGGTGCCCGGGATTTCTTCGTCGCAACAGTTGATGAAGGCGTGACATTGCGCCTCTACGCGCCTGAAGCCCGCATCTTTGTGCTCGCGGGCATCTGGCCAGGCACGGAACGGCGCTTCTTCGAGAACGATCTTGTGCCGGTCATCTCCTCCGAGGAGCAGCTTGCCTTCTGGATGGCGGTGCTTTCGGAATATGGCGACTATCCTTGCGCGCTTCATGTCGACACCGGGTTCAACCGGCTCGGCCTTCACATAGACGAAGCACTTGCATTGGCTGATGACGTCTCTCGCCCGGCCAGCTTCGCCCCGGTTCTGGTCCTAAGCCATCTCGCCTGCGGCGACGATCCGTCATCGCAGATGAACAAGCAGCAGCTTGAATCATTCCGCAAGGTTAGCGCCGCTTATGAAGGTATCGAATCAAGTCTCGCGGCATCCGGCGGCATCTTTCTTGGCGAGGATTATCATTTTGACCTGACGCGCCCCGGCATTGCCATCTACGGCGGCGAAGCGGTTAGCGGCATGGCGAACCCCATGCGGCCGGTTGCGACGGCGGAGGCCCGCGTGATCCAGGTCCGTACCGTGCGCGCCGGCGAATCGGTCAGTTATGGACGGGCTCTGAAGCTTGACCGCGATAGCCGCCTCGCCATCGTTTCCGCCGGTTATGCGGACGGCTACATGCGCTGCCAGTCGAGCGGCGGTGTGCCGCTTCGCCAGGTTGTGCCGAAGGGCGGCCAAGGCTTCTTCGAGGGCTACACGGTTCCGGTTGCCGGGCGCATCACCATGGACCTCACTATCTTCGACGTAACCGATCTGCCGGAAAACCTCATCCGTTCCGGCGATTACATCGAGCTCTTCGGCAAGAACATCCCCGTCGACGATGCGGCGCGGGCGGCCGGCACGATCGGCTACGAGATGCTCGCGGGCGCGGGGCTGCGCTACGAGCGCAAATACATCAGCGAAGAATGAACTCAACGGCTCGTCAACGCCAGCCGCACGCCGAGGGCGACGAACAGTGCGCCAAGACCGCGATCGAGCCACTGGCCGATCTTGCTGTTGTGCTTGACGAGATCGGCAAGCCGCCCTCCGGCCAGGATCAGCGGCGGCTCGATGAAGGCAGCAACCACAATGATCAAGGCGCCGTGCACGGATAGCTGCAGCCAGGCCGGTCCCGCTCCCTCGACAACGAACTGCGGCAGGAAGGCGAGAAAGAAGATCGCGACCTTCGGGTTAAGCAGCGAAACGAGCACGCCCTGCCGGTAGATCCGTCCCCAGCCCAGCCTTTCGCCTGCCGCCTTGAGGAAGGCGCCCTCGCCGCTCGACCGCAGGGCCTGGATGCCGAGCCAGACGAGATAGATCGCACCGATCCATTTCACTGCCGAGAAGGCAACGGCGGAGGCGGCAAGTACCGCCGAAAGTCCGAAGGCGGCAAGAAGCACGTGCAGGCAGGCGCCGGTCCAGATTCCGAAGACGGCCGAAAAGCCGGCGCGCGTACCGCTCTTGATCGTATGGCCGAGGATAAAAGCCATATCCGGACCCGGCGACAGGTTCAAAAGCACGGCGGCGGTGAAGAAGGCGATCCAGTGGGCGAACGAATAATCGAGCATTGGCAATCCATCAGATGATCCTCCCATGCTGCCACTTGAGCACCTGATGGGAAAATCATTAGTTTTGATCGGTCCCGCAAGCCATTATCTACGGCAATCTGATTCGGGCGCACCGGCGCTCATGGACGAAGGCATCATTGATGGCGAAGGCCAGGACACAATTCATCTGCCAGAGCTGCGGCACGATCCATAACCGCTGGGCCGGCAAATGCGAAAGCTGCGGCGAATGGAACACCATCGTCGAGGAAGACCCAATGGGCGGGATCGGCGGCGGACCGGCAAGAACGCCGAAGAAGGGCCGCCCGGTGACGCTGACGGCGCTTTCCGGCGAGATCGAGGAAGCGCCGCGCATCCATACCGGCATTTCGGAGCTCGACCGGGCTCTCGGCGGCGGCTTCGTGCGCGGCTCGGCGGTGCTCGTCGGCGGCGATCCCGGCATCGGAAAGTCGACGCTGCTGATGCAGGCGGCGGCGGCCCTTTCGCGGCGCGGCCACAAGATTATCTATGTCTCGGGCGAAGAGGCCGTGGCGCAGGTGCGGCTGCGCGCCCAGCGCCTGCGCGCTGCCGATACCGACGTGATGCTTGCCGCTGAAACCAATGTCGAGGATATCCTCGCGACACTCGCAGAAGGCAAGCGGCCAGACCTCGTCATCATCGATTCGATCCAAACGCTCTGGAGCGAACTGGCGGAATCCGCGCCCGGAACGGTCACGCAGGTTCGCACCGGCGTGCAGTCGATGATCCGCTTTGCCAAACAGACGGGAGCCGCCATGGTTCTCGTCGGCCACGTCACCAAGGACGGCCAGATCGCCGGTCCACGGGTAGTGGAACATATGGTCGACGCGGTGCTCTATTTCGAGGGCGACCGCGGCCATCACTACCGCATCGTGCGCACGGTGAAGAACCGCTTCGGTCCGACGGACGAGATCGGAGTCTTCGAGATGTCCGACGGCGGCCTGCGCGAAGTCGGCAACCCGTCCGAACTTTTCCTCGGCGAGCGCAATGAAAAGTCGCCAGGAGCGGCGGTCTTCGCCGGCATGGAAGGCACGCGCCCGATCCTCGTCGAGGTGCAGGCGCTGGTGGCGCCGACATCGCTCGGCACGCCGCGCCGCGCGGTGGTCGGATGGGATTCGGCCAGGCTTTCTATGATCCTTGCGGTGCTCGAGGCGCATTGCGGCATCCGGCTCGGCCAGCACGACGTCTATCTGAATGTCGCCGGCGGCTATCGCATCGGCGAACCGGCGGCCGATCTTGCCGTCGCATCCGCCCTGGTTTCCTCGCTTGCCGGTATTGCCCTTCCCGCCGATTGCGTCTATTTCGGCGAAGTCAGCCTGTCGGGAGCCGTCCGTCCGGTTGCGCATACCTCTCAGCGCCTCAAAGAAGCCGAGAAGCTGGGATTTTCTGCAGCGCTGCTTCCGTCAGCCTCCGCCGATTTGCCGAAGGGTCCGGGCGGACGCTGGAGCGAAATCGAGAGCCTGCCGGATCTGGTCGTGCGCATCGCCGGATCCAAAGGTGCGCTACGACGTGTGGAAGACGAGGTTTGATCCTTTCATTGCCATAAACGGTGGTGATATAGGATGCACACGAATGAAGCCCGACCGAACCGCATGACCAAGCGGCGGTCCTGGAGTTGAATTTATATGCCCATCACGATTTTCGACGGTGTTGTCATCGGCGTCGTCCTCTTCTCCGCCGTTCTGGCGATGGTCCGCGGTTTTTCGCGCGAGGTATTGTCGATCGCAAGCTGGGGCGGCTCGGCTGCCGCTGCCTACTACCTCTATCCGTATCTCGTGCCTTACGCGAAGCGGTACACCGACGACGACCGCATCGCCATCGTTGGCTCAGCCGCCGTCGTGTTCCTGATTGCGCTGATCGTCATCTCCTTCATCACCATGAAGATTGCCGATTTCATCATCGACAGCCGGATCGGCGCGCTGGACCGCACTTTGGGCTTCCTCTTCGGCGCGGCACGCGGCATACTGCTTCTCGTCGTGGCGGTGGCCTTCTGGAACTGGCTCGTCGATGCCGATCACCGGCCGGCTTGGGTAAACAACGCCAAGTCAAAGCCGTTCCTTGACTCGATGGTCGTAAAGCTGCAATCGGTCCTGCCTGAGGAATTCGCACAGATGGTGAGAGCCAGCGTGCTCGAGAAGGTTCAGCCGCAGGGCCAGGGCGCTGAAGGCAGCAATGCACCGGCCGGCGAACAGGCCCCGGCGGATGATGCAGCCCCGTCTGGCGGCGCGCAGCCGCAGTCTAATTGACGCAGTGTTCAACAGCTTGACCTGCCGCGTGGCAATTGCCATTTGAGCGGGACGCGAAATAAGGGTCCGGCCGGGCATTTGCTCTGCCGGGCCTCCGCCGTTTAAAATGCCTGAATCCGGCATCATACCATGGAAAAGCCGATCCATTCTTGTGAGAGCAAAGGCCCGCATCAATGAACCAGTCCCATTCCTTGACGCTCAACGATGAACTCGATGGAGATACGCTCCACGAGGAGTGCGGCGTCTTCGGCGTTCTCGGCCATCCCGACGGCGCCACGCTGACGGCGCTCGGGCTTCACGCTCTCCAGCATCGCGGACAGGAAGCGGCCGGTATCGTCACCTTCGACGGCCGCCAGTTCCACACCGAAAAGCGCATGGGGCTCGTCGGCGACCACTATACCGATCCGGCAACGCTCGCGAAGCTGCCGGGCTTCATCTCCATCGGCCACACGCGCTACTCGACGACGGGTGAAGTTGCGCTCCGCAATGTCCAACCTCTCTTTGCCGAACTGGAGGTCGGCGGCATCGCCGTCGCCCATAACGGCAACTTCACCAACGGCCTGACGCTTCGCCGTCAACTGATTGCCGATGGCGCCATCTGTCAGTCGACCTCGGATACCGAAGTCGTTCTCCACCTGATCGCCCGCTCCAAGCAGGCCTCCTCCTCCGACCGTTTCATCGATGCTATCCGCCAGATGGAAGGCGGCTATTCGATGCTGGCCATGACCCGCACGAAGCTGATCGCCGCGCGCGATCCGATCGGCATCCGCCCGCTCGTCATGGGCGAGCTCGACGGCAAGCCGATCTTCTGTTCGGAAACCTGCGCGCTCGACATCATCGGTGCGAAGTACATCCGCGACGTCGAAAACGGCGAAGTCGTCATCTGCGAAATCCAGCCGGACGGCTCGATCACCATCGATGCCCGCAAGCCCGAGGCGCCGAAACCGGAACGGCTCTGCCTTTTCGAATTTGTCTACTTCGCTCGCCCTGACTCCGTTGTCGGCGGCCGTAGCATCTATGTCGCCCGCAAGAATATGGGCATCAATCTTGCAAAGGAAGCGCCGGTCGATGCCGATGTCGTCGTTCCGGTTCCGGACGGCGGGACGCCGGCAGCGCTCGGATACGCCCAGCAAAGCGGCATTCCCTTCGAATATGGCATCATCCGCAACCACTATGTCGGCCGCACCTTCATCGAGCCGACGCAGCAGATCCGCGCCTTTGGCGTCAAGCTCAAGCATTCGGCCAACCGGGCAATGATCACAGGCAAACGCGTCGTCCTCGTCGACGATTCGATCGTGCGCGGCACCACATCGCTGAAGATCGTCCAGATGATCCGTGACGCAGGCGCCAAGGAAGTCCACATCCGCGTCGCAAGCCCGATGATCTATTTCCCGGACTTCTACGGCATCGATACGCCGGACGCCGACAAGCTGCTTGCCAACCAGTACAACAGCCTGAAAGCGATGTGCGATTACATCGGCGCAGATTCGCTCCAATTCCTGTCGATCGACGGGCTTTATCGCGCAGTCGGCGGGGAAGATCGCAACAACGAGAATCCGCAGTTCACCGACCACTATTTCACTGGCGACTACCCGACGCGCCTGCTCGACAAGGAAAGCACGAGCAACGTGCGCAAGCTCGCCGTGATGGCCAGCAACGGCTAAGGGACTTCATAAATCTGAATGAGCGCCAGCGCCTCCTCTTCCCCTCGTGAGGGTGAGATGCGTTTCCGCGCAACCGACACGGACGACACGATCATGACCATCGACCTCAAGAACCGCATCGCACTCGTCACCGGCGCATCGCGCGGCATCGGCTATTTCACGGCACTGGAATTGGCAAAGGCTGGAGCGCATGTGATCGCCTGCGCCCGCACGGTCGGCGGTCTCGAGGAACTCGATGATGCAATCAAGGCGGCAGGCGGCAGCGCCACGCTGGTGCCCTTCGACCTTGCCGACATGAACGCCATCGATGCGCTCGGTGCCTCGATTTTCGAGCGCTGGGGCAAGCTCGACGTCCTCGTTGCCAACGCCGGCGTGCTCGGCGTCATCTCGCCGATCGGCCATATCGAGGCGAAAACCTTCGAGAAGGTGATGAACATCAACGTCACCGCCACTTGGCGGCTGATCCGCTCTGTCGATCCGCTGCTGACGCGCTCGGACGCCGGTCGCGCCGTGATCATCTCGTCGGCTGCCGCTCACAAGTGCCGCCCGTTCTGGGGTCCCTACTCCGCGTCGAAAGCCGCCGTCGAAGCGCTCGCCCGCACCTGGGCCGGCGAAAGCCGGTCGACGGCCCTTCGCGTCACCAGCGTCGATCCGGGCGCCACGCGCACCGCCATGCGCGCCCAGGCGGTGCCCGGCGAAGATCCTTCGACGCTGCCGCACCCTTCCGAAGTCGCCAAGGCGATCCTGCCGCTCGTCGGCCCGGATGTGACCGAGACAGGCAAGCTCTTCATCGTCCGCGAGAACAGGCTCGTGGACTACCGTCTGCCGGAATAAGGGCTACTGGGCCGCGGTTTCGGCGAACAGCGCGGCAAAGCCCGTTTGCGCGGGGCATAGCGCATTGAGGTCCACCGGCCCCTCAATGCCGTCGACTCTGCCGTTGTCGGCAAACTGCCATATCGACCAGCGGCCGCATCTCTCCTGCTCTGGTTCTTTGAATACGCTGCGCAACCAGAGATAGTGATCCGGGAAACGGGATTCGTTGCCTTTAAGATATTGATCAAAGAACTCTTGGGTGACGTAAAAGATTGGCTTTTCGGGAAAGGTGCCCTTAAGCTCCGTGACGAACGCATTTACTTCAGCCGTCATTTCCTCGAGCGTCGGGACCTTGTCGCAGTTGCCGACAAATTCGAGATCGATCGCGATCGGCAGCGTGCCCTGCTGTTTGGGAACTGTCGCCAATACGTTTTGCGCCTGCTCGCGGCCAGGGCGGCAGAAGGTGAAGAAGTGGTACGCCCCGCGCACGATGCCGGCCTCGTTCGCCGCCTGCCAGTTTTCCGCGAAACGTGTATCCTTGTGGTCGCCGCCCTCAGTCGCCTTCATAATCGCAAAACGCACATTCGGCCGCGCGGCGAGCGTCTTCCAATCGATAACGCCCTGATGATGACTGATGTCGATTCCCTGGATGGGATAGTCTTCGAGTGAAGGAGGAACAAAAGGCGCCATGGCTCGATCGTATGCCAGATACGATGCCGATGCGACAGCCAGAATGGCAATGCCAATGACGGCGCGGTGCAGGATCTTCCTCACGTGGCTTCCTTCCCGGTATTTCTGTTTTTTCTAGCAGAATTTTATGCGCAACGACGAATGGCGACGTCCCGGCCCTGCAATCGATTGACTGGATCGAATACAGCCGCTTACGCGGCACTTGACCAAACACCGTTCCCGCGCCATAAAACGCGCCATGAAAACGGTTATCTGCATTATCTGCCGGAAGATCATCCGCTAGCGCGCTCGCTGGCCTGGCCGTTTTCGTCTCCCAAATACCCAAAGATGAGAAACGCCCCGGCCCGCGGGTGCCGGTATTTTTCGGATCATTGCATTTTGGGAGAATAGACATGGCCGGTCAGCCGGAACAGAAGAAGCCGAAAATCAAGCTGTACAATACGCTGACGCGCGAGGAGACGGTCTTCAAGCCGATCGATCCGCAGAATGTCCGCATGTATGTCTGCGGCCCGACTGTTTATGACTATGCCCATATCGGCAATGCGCGTCCCGCCATCATCTTCGACGTGCTCTTCCGGCTGCTCAGGCACGTCTATGGCGCCGAGCACGTCACCTATGCGCGCAACATCACCGACGTCGACGACAAGATCAACACGCGGGCGCTGCGCGACCACCCTGGCCTGCCGCTGAACGAGGCGATCCGCCTGGTCACCGAAAAGACCGAGACGCAGTATCTCGAAGATGCCAAGGCGCTCGGCTGCCTCGATCCGACTATCCAGCCGCGGGCAACGGAAAATATTCCGCAGATGGTCGAGATCATCGGGAAGCTGATCGCCAAGGGCCACGCCTATCAGGCGGAGGGCGAAGTGTTGTTCGACACGAAATCCATGGCGGATTACGGCGCGCTGTCGAAGCGCAATCTCGACGAGCAGCAGGCCGGCGCCCGCGTCGCCGTCGATGCGCACAAGAAGAACCCCGGCGACTTTGTTCTCTGGAAGCTTTCAAGCCACAACGAACCCGGCTGGGAAAGCCCCTGGGGCCGCGGCCGTCCGGGCTGGCACATCGAATGCTCGGCGATGAGCGAACGCTATCTCGGCGAGGTCTTCGACATTCACGGCGGCGGGCTGGACCTGATCTTCCCGCACCATGAAAACGAAATCGCCCAGTCGCGTTGCGCCCACGGCACGGAGGTGATGGCGAATGTCTGGATGCACAACGGCTTCCTGCAGGTCGAAGGCCGCAAGATGTCGAAGTCGGAGGGCAATTTCGTTACCATCTACGAGCTGCTGCACACCGAGACATTCGGCGGCCGCAAATGGCCGGGCGAAGTGCTGCGCCTTGCGATGCTGATGACGCACTACCGCGAGCCGATCGATTTTTCGATCAAGCGGCTGGAAGAGGCGGAACGCCTGCTGGCGAAGTGGCCAGTGGCGGATGCCGGCGACGCAGTTCCGGATGAGAGCGTGTTGAACGCGCTTGCCGATGACCTGAACACGGTCGCCGCCGTCCAGGCGCTCCACGCCCTGGCGCAATCCGGCAATGCCGCTGCTTTCGCGGCGAGTGCTGCCCTTCTCGGTGTGGAGATGAAGGAAACGGAGGTCGACGAAGCGGTCGCCGCCGAAATCGACAGGCGCGTGCGCGCCCGCCTTGAACTCTTGAAGGCAAAGAACTTCGCCGAGGCCGACAAGATCCGCGAGACGCTGCTTGCCGAGGGGATCCAGCTCAAGGACGGAAAGGATGCGGCAACCGGCAAGCGGGTGACGACGTGGGAGGTGAAGCGGTGAGTTTGCGGACATCCAAGACCCCTCCCTATGCCACGACGCTGCGGGATAGCCTCACCCCGAATCTTGCCATATCTACCGACGTTGACGGAGAGGATAACGTCGGCGCCAGGAGTCGGCCCTCCCCCTTGTGTGGAGGGTTGGGAGGGATCTTTTCGCCCACGCCAAACTGGAGGAGGTCGCAATGACCGTCTACACCGGCGGCTGCCAATGCGGGGCGATTCGCTTTCGGCTCGCAGGCGGGCTTACGCATACGTCGATTTGCCATTGCCGCATGTGCCAGAAGGCGTTCGGCGGCTATTATGCGCCGCTGGTTTCCGTACGTGGGGCCGATTTTGAGTGGACGCGCGGCGAGCGGAAGACATTCCGGTCGTCCAATTTCGCCGAGCGCGGCTTCTGCGGCGATTGCGGCACGCCGCTGACCTATGAGGCACCGGACGGGATGGCGATCGCCGCGGGCGCATTCGACGATCCGTCGGCGCTGCCCCCGACAACCCAGTACGGCATCGAAGGCAAGCTGCCGTTCATGGACAAACTGCACGAGCTTCCCGGCACCCGGACTGAGGACGACACCGAGGCGGCCGAATTCATCAACGAGATCGTCTCCTATCAGCATCCGGATCACGACACGGCGGAATGGCCGGAGGAGCGCAAGTGACGGCGGGAGCAAGCCATAGCGGCGGATGCCAGTGCGGCGCGGTACGTTATCGTGCTTCCGGCGAGCCCGGCTATCCGCATGTCTGCCATTGCCGCATGTGCCAGAAGGCGGCCGGCAACTATTTTCTGCCGCTTGGCAGCTTCATGCGCGTCGATTTCGCCATCACGCGCGGCGAACCGAAGTGGTTCCGCTCTTCCGATCTCGTGCGCCGCGGCTTCTGCGGGGATTGCGGCACACCGCTCTTCTACGACATTCCCGAAGCCGATTCCGTCAATATTACGCTGGGATCGCTGGACGATCCCGATGCGGTCAAACCGGTGATGCAATCAAATACCGGCCGCAAGATGAGCTGGTTCCACGCGCTGGACACGCTGCCGGTGGAGCCCGACGACGAAAGTTCGGAGCGCGAAGGCGCGATCTCGGCGAGCAACCATCAGCATCCCGATCACGATACGAGGCACTGGCCGTCCGGAGGACAGACATGAGCGAAATCATTCGAACAGGCGGTTGCCAGTGTGGCGCCGTGCGTTTCCGCATCACAGGCAAGCTGGGGCGGCCGTCGATCTGCCATTGCCGCATGTGCCAGAAGCAATTTGGCGGCTTCTTTTCCGCGCTCGTCACCGCGCCAGACGAGGGCGTGGAGTGGACACGCGGCGAGCCGAGCTACTTCCAATCCTCGGTCAATATCGACCGCGGCTTCTGCAGCAGTTGCGGCACGCCGATGACCTACCGGCATCCGGGTGGGCTGGAGCTCGCCATTGGCACCTTCGACGACCGCAGCGATCTCGCGCCGCAGATACAGGTGAACTACGACTCGCGCCTGCCCTGGGTCGAAACGATCTTCGAGGCACCGGTTCACCGGGATCCTGATTACTATTCCCGGCAGGAGCAGATCATCTCCTTCCAGCATCCCGACCATGATACCAAGGCCTGGCCCGCGAAAGGCGTGAAGATATGACCGAAGTGCTGCGTACACTCTATCCTGAAATCGAACCCTATGCATCGGGCCATCTCGATGTCGGCGACGGCCATGTGATCTACTGGGAGCGCAGCGGAACGCCGGGCGCCAAGCCGGCCATCTTCCTGCACGGCGGTCCGGGCGGCGGCATTTCGCCTGTGCACCGCCGCCTCTTCGATCCGGCGCTCTACGACGTGACGCTGTTCGACCAGCGCGGCTGCGGCAAGTCCACGCCGCATGCCGACTTGAATGCCAACACGACGTGGCATCTGGTCGCCGATATCGAGCGGCTGCGCGACATGGCGGGGGCCGAGAAATGGCAGGTCTTCGGCGGCTCCTGGGGCTCGACGCTGGCGCTCGCCTATGCCGAGAAGCATCCCGAACGGGTCTCCGAACTCGTCGTGCGCGGCATCTATACGCTGACGAAGGCGGAGCTCGACTGGTATTATCAGTTCGGCGTGTCCGAGATGTTCCCGGACAAGTGGGAGCGCTTCATCGCTCCGATCCCGCCGGAAGAGCGCCACGAGATGATGCATGCCTATCACCGCCGCCTGACGAGCGATAACAAGGCGATCGCGCTCGAAGCCGCACATGCCTGGAGCATCTGGGAAGGCGAGACGATCACGCTGCTGCCCGAGCCGTCGACCAGCGGCAAGTTCGAGGAGGCGGAATTCGCCTACGCCTTCGCCCGCATCGAGAACCACTTCTTCGTCAATGCCGGCTGGCTGGAGGAAGGGCAGCTCATCCGCGACGCTTACAAACTCATTGATATCCCGGGCGTCATCGTGCACGGCCGCTACGACATGCCCTGCCCCGCACGCTTCGCCTGGGCGCTGCACAAGGCCTGGCCGAAGGCGGAGTTCCACCTGATCGAAGGCGCCGGCCACGCGTTTTCGGAACCCGGCATCCTGGATCAGCTGATCCGGGCGACGGACAAGTTTGCGGGGAAGGCCTGACGCATTGCCACGAGGCCCCTAGCCCTCTACCCGAGGGGAGAGGGGACGACACAAACGAGACCGGCGCAGCCCCCTTCTCCCCTCGGGGAGAAGGTGCCCGAAGGGCGGATGAGGGGCCACGCACACCACAAAGACTAAAGGGCCCGCTTGCCGGGAGGACGCTATGAAAGAACGCATCTACCTCTTCGACACGACGCTCCGCGACGGGCAGCAGACGCCCGGGATCGACTTTTCGGTCGAGGACAAGATTGCGATTGCGACCATGCTAGACGAGTTCGGCCTCGATTATGTCGAGGGCGGATATCCAGGTGCGAACCCGACGGATACCGCCTTCTTCGCAGAGAAGCGCACCAGCCAGGCAGCTTTCGTCGCCTTCGGCATGACAAAGCGGCCCGGCGTTTCCGCCTCCAACGATCCGGGGCTTGCCGCTCTCTTGCAGGCGAAGAGCGATGCAATCTGTTTCGTTGCCAAGAGCTGGGACTACCACGTCAAGGTCGCGCTCGGATGCACCAATGAGGAAAACCTCGAATGCATCGCTGAGAGCGTGAAGGCAGCCATTACCACCGGCAAGGAAGCGATGGTCGATTGCGAACATTTCTTCGACGGCTACAAGGCCAATCCCGCCTATGCGCTCGCCAGCGCGAAAACAGCCTATGAAGCGGGTGCGCGTTGGGTCGTGCTCTGCGACACCAATGGCGGCGCGCAGCCACCCGAGATCCGCGCCATCGTCGAGGCGGTGATCGCTGCGGGCGTCCCCGGGCACTGTCTCGGCATCCATGCGCATAACGATACCGGCCAGGCGGTCGCCAATTCGCTTGCCGCCATCGAGGCCGGCGTGCGCCAGATCCAGGGAACGCTCAACGGCATCGGAGAGCGTTGCGGCAATGCCAACCTGGTGACGCTGATCCCGACGCTGGCCCTGAAGGACAGCTACAGCACGCGCTTCGAAACCGCCATCGATACGGAACGGCTGGTCAACCTTACGCTGCTTTCGCATGCTTTCGACGAACTTCTGAACCGCTCGCCGGACCACCAGATGCCGTATGTCGGCGCTTCGGCCTTCGCCACGAAGGCGGGCATCCATGCCTCCGCGCTGCTCAAGGATCCGCGCACCTACGAACATGTGCCGCCGGAAAGCGTCGGCAATTTCCGCAAGGTCATGGTCTCCGACCAAGGCGGCAAGGCGAATTTCATCAATGCGCTGAAGCGCCGCGGCATCGAGGTCGCCAAGGACGATCCGAAGCTCGACCGGCTGATCTCCATCGTCAAGGAACGCGAGGCCACCGGTTATGCCTATGAGGGCGCAGATGCGAGCTTCGAGCTGCTGGCGCGCCGCACGCTCGGCACGATCCCGGAATTCTTCTCGGTCGAAGGCTTCCGCGTGATGGTCGAGCGCCGCTTCGACTCGCACGGGCGGGTGAAGATCGTTTCCGAAGCCGTGGTGAAGATGGCCATCGACGGCCACACGATCATGTCGGTGGCAGAAGGCGACGGCCCGGTCAACGCGCTCGACCTGGCGCTGCGGAAGGATTTCGGCAAATACCAGCACGAAATCGACGATCTGGTCCTCGCCGACTTCAAGGTGCGTATCCTCAACGGCGGCACGGAAGCTGTCACCCGCGTTCTCATCGAATCCACCGATAGCGACGGCGTGCGCTGGTGGACGGTCGGCGTCTCGGAAAACATCATCGACGCCTCGTTCCAGGCGCTCATGGATTCCGTGATCTACAAGCTGATGAAGAACCGGCAGCTGGCGGGCAAGATCGCGGCGGAGTGAGGATCACGGCTCCTCGAAGGAAAGCCCCCAGTCCTGCTCGCCATAGCACTCCTTCCCATGGGGCGCGGTCCGCCAGCGGAAACTGCGAACCTGAAGCAGCCGGCGGCTGTGGAAGGCTTCCGCCAGTCCCTCGTGGCGGCCGGCCGGTGGCGGTTCCTGACCCTCGGCCCAAACGAAGGAGACCGGCTGAATGAAGCGGGCGCCAAAACCCCTGGCGCGCCGGTCTATAAGCAGGAAGCCTGCCGAACGGGTGAAGCCGGTCGACCTGCCATTCTTGACTGCCGGGATTCCGAGCGGAAACAACAGCCGCCCACTGACGCCCAGGTTTTCGATCCAGGCGGCCGGCGGGTGATCGAGCGCGAAATTGACGTAGATGACGTCGGCGTCCTCCTTCGGCCATTCGGCCGCATCGCCCTGCACCACTTCAACATTGGGATAACCGGAAAGGTTTTCCCGCGCCTTATCGGCCAGCGCCTTGTCGTATTCGATCGCGACGATCTTGCCAGAGGAGCCGACGAGTCCGGCAATGATCGCGGTGTAATAACCGGTCCCGACACCCAGATGGGCAACCGTCTCGCCCTCCCGGATTCCAAGCGTATTCAGAGCAGACGCGTGAAGGGAGGGCATGCCGTTGTTGACCCCGCGCCGGGTGTCGAGGCCTATCAACAAGTCCTGATAAAGCACGAGCGGATCGGTGGAAGCCATTTCCCGATAATTACGGAAGTCGTTATAGACCCAGGGCGGCGGGCCGACGAATTTCTCACGCGGTACTTCGGCAAAGGCCGCAAGCAGCCTGTCGTTCTTCGTAACACCTGCCTTCGCCAGTATCTGGCGGGCATAAATCTGCCGGTATGGCGGCTCATCCTCGAAAGCCATGCACTCCTCCGCTTCAAATCCGCTGACAATCCATTCACCGAAATGAATTGGTCTATTCACGGCACTTACGCTAATCGAGATCAGAAGAAGAACAAAGATGGAAACACCCGATGTCTGCCGAAGCGAGCCCTGCTGCCGTCAAGAACGAAGATAGCGCGCGGGGTTTCGCGTTTGCGCTGGCGGCCTATCTTCTGTGGGGGTTCCTGCCGATCTACATGAAGGCGCTGGCGCATATTTCCCCGGCGGAGGTGATCGCGCATCGCGTTCTCTGGTCCGTTCCGATTGCCGGGCTCGTGCTGCTCGCGCTCGGCCGCACGCAGGACATCCGTGACGCGCTGCGCTCGCCGCGCATGCTTGCCATGGCGGCGCTGACGGCGGCGCTCATCACCGTCAACTGGGGCACCTATGTCTGGGCGATCGGCGCCGGGCATTCGCTCGATGCCGCCATGGGTTATTTCATCAATCCGCTGATCAGCATCTTCATGGGCGCGGTGCTGCTCAAGGAGAAACTGCGCCCAGTCCAGATCGTCGCCATCGGGCTGGCGGCAGTTGCCGTTGTCGTTCTCGCCGTCGACGGCGGCGGGCTTCCGTGGGTGGCCCTGACGCTCGCCTTCAGCTGGGCTTTCTATGCCTTCTTCCGCAAGACACTGCCGCTTGGCCCCAACCAGGGCTTCCTGCTCGAAGTGCTGATCCTCAGCGTTCCAGCCATCCTCTACATCGTCTATCTGGAGTTCTTCAGCGGACAGGGCCACTTCGTTCAAACAAGCTTTAGTGATACGGCCCTGCTTTTCGGCTGCGGAATCGTTACCGCGGCGCCGCTGATGATCTACGCCAACGGCGCAAAGCTTCTGAAGCTCTCGACGATCGGCATCATGCAGTACATCGCGCCGACGATGATCTTCCTGATCGCGATCTTCGTCTTCCACGAACCGCTTGATACAGCGCGCATGATCGCCTTCCCGCTCATCTGGGCAGGCCTCGTGCTTTACACTTGGTCGATGCTGAACGCGACGCGCGGGCGCTGAGCGCCTCGCTTCACATCTTCGAAATCACAGCATCCTCGCCCTCACGGTCGGCAGCAAGTTCGGCTGCCTGCGCCATGATGGCGGGAATGATGCTGGAGATGTCGTCGATCACGAGCGGCTGCACGCGGTGCGCCGTGTGCACGAAGCCCTCGTCAGTCATGTGCTTCATCAGTTCCATCATCGGGTCCCAGAAGCCCTTGATGTTTGCGAAGACCATCGGCTTCTCGTGACGGGCAAGCTGCGCCCAGGTCATGATCTCGACGATTTCCTCCAGCGTGCCGATCCCGCCCGGCAGCGCCACGAAGGCGTCGGAGCGCTCGAACATCAGGTGTTTGCGCGCATGCATGTCCGGCGTTACAATGAGCTCGTTGAGCTGGCCGAGGGAATGGCGCGTCGCCTCCATGTCGATCAGGAATTCGGGGATGATGCCGGTCACCTGCCCCCCATTGGAAAGCACGCCGCTCGCAACAGCACCCATGATGCCTTTGGTGCCGCCGCCATAGACGAGCCGCAGACCGTATTCGGCGATTTCTTTGCCGAGCGCGCGCCCGGCGGCCATGTATGCTGTATCCCGCCCGGGCCTCGACCCGCAGTAGACACAGATGGACTGAATTGAATGAGATTGATCGCTCATATGGGAAAACAACTATTCCATGCCTGCGCAGTCAAGAAAAATGACAGAAAAGCTGCGCTTCGAGCCTGCGTCATTGCTTTGAATGCTTGTGAAAAGCAACGGGAATCGCTAGCAATTTTTAGTACTACGGCACATTTGCCGGCTGGGGAGAGTAAATGATGAGAAATCGTGCCGGCTTGCTGGCTTTCGCAGTGCTTGCAGTTGCAATCCTTCTGATGGTCTTCGTGGTCATGCCCCGGATCGGCGAAGACGCGGCAAAAGTTGGCGATGCCATCAATCAAGCAGGCTCCGAGGTCAAGAACACCGTTGAAGAAGCCGGCAAGACCGCGCGGAACACGGCTGCCGACGCGGCGGCTACGACTGAGAAGGTCGGCCGTCTTTCCGCCGACGCAGGTCAGTCTCTCACGCAACTTAAGGCGCTCTTTGCGGACGGCAAGGGTCCGACGGCCGAAGCATTCGATGCCGCCAAGACAAAGGCGGCAGGCTCGCTGAGGGCGCTCGCTGACTTCGCGATCCCCGAAGGGACCGATGCGGCGACTGCGGCCACCGCCTCAAAAGCCAAGGACGGCGCGGCAAAGGCGCTGGCAATCGTCCAGGCCCTGCCAGAAAACATCGCCGACGCGCTTGCCGCCATCTCCAAGGCCGAAGCCGAACTGTCCCGCGCAAGCCAGCCCGCGGCACCGGCAAATGATGCGAATGCCGGATCGAAGCTGCCCGCTTTCGACGTCCTGCGCGTAGAGCCGGACGGATCCACCGTCATCGCCGGTTCGGCCACGCCGAACAGCAAGCTCGAAGTGATGGATGGCGACAAGGTTGTCACCACGACGAATGTCGGCCCGACCGGCGATTTTGCAGCCGTCCTCGACAACCCGCTGCCGCCCGGCGACCATCAGCTCGTGCTCAAGGCGACCGGCCAGGACGGCAAGAGCCAGACCTCGGAAGAAGTCGCAACCGTGTCCGTTCCGAAGGATGGCAGCGGAGCCGAACTTCTTGCCATGGTTTCCAAGCCGGGCGCGGCGAGCCGCATCATCACGGCGCCGACGGCCGGCACGCCGGCTGCTCAGCCCCCAGCAGGCGGCGACCAGGCTTCCGCTCAGCCCGGCCTGCCGGCCGGCTCGCCTGAGATCGCCAATACCGCACCGGCAGTTCCATCCGCGCCACAGGCAGGCGCACCTTCGGCGCCCGCCGAGGTGATGGTCAATGCGGTTGAAATCGAAGGCAAGAAGATCTTCGTCGCCGGCACCGCCAAGCCGAACGCCAACGTGATCGCCTATGCGGACGACGCCCTGATCGGCAAGGCAACAGCAGGTGGCGACGGCCATTTCGTCATCGACGGCGTCATGGAGCTTCCGGTCGGCGACCACAAGATTCGCGTCGATGTCGTCGACGGCAGCGGCAAGGTGGTCATTCGCGCTTCCGTCAACTTCACCCGCCCGGCAGGCGACCAGGTCACCGTTGCGGCACAGCCCGGAAACGCGCCCGCAAACGACGCCGGTGCCGCGATGGTTCCGCTCGATGAAGGCGAACTCGGCAAGCTGAGGGCCGATGCGGGCAAGGCGTTTGGACTGCTGAAGGGCCTTTTTGCCGACGGCAAGCTTCCCGGCGCCGAGCAGCTTGCAGCAGCGCGTTCGGCAACCGAATTCGCGCTCCGCTCGATCGCCGACTTCCGTCCGGCAGCAGAAGCAACGCCTGCCCTCAAACAGACGGCGGGCACGGCCTCCCAGTCGGCCTCCAGCGCGCTCGCCATGCTCCAGGCGCTGCCGAAGGATGCAAAGTCCGTAGGCGATGCTCTCGGCAAGCTTGGGACGACGATCGACGGTCTTACGGCCATGCCAGCACCAAAGGCAGCCGGCGCACCGGCTTCAAACGAAGCAGCCGCCGACCCAAGCCAGCCAAAGACGATCGAGCAGGCGCCGCTGACGGCGGACAACACCGCCGTCATCATCCGCCGCGGCGATACGCTGTGGCAGATTTCGCGCCGCGTCTATGGCCTCGGCGTGCGTTACACGACGATCTACATGGCGAATGAACCCCAGATCAACAATCCGGACCGCATTCTGCCCGGCCAGATCTTCGGCCTGCCGAAGGAAGCGCTGCCGAACGCCGAAGAGCTTCATCGCAAGCGCCTTTCCGGTGGGCATCTCTAAGCCGAACCAAATGATGGAAAGGCCGGGCCGGTATCGCGCCCGGCCTTTGTCCTCCCCGGCTTTTCACATGTTGCATTCGCACGCCGCGCACCCTATGTGGCGGAGACGGCGATCCTGTCTGCGGAGGCTCAATCGGGCATCTCCGCCTTTTGCACTTTTGCCGTATCGAAACGCCGCATTCGCGGCCGGGCCCGACCGGGCTGGAGATGGGCATGGCAAACGGCAAGACGGTTTCGGAATCCAACCTGCTGCGGACGCTCTTCAATCTTTGGCCCTACATGTGGCCTTCCGGCCGGACGGACCTGAAGATGCGCGTTGTCTGGGCGACGGTCTACTTGCTCGTCTCCAAGTTCGTGCTCCTGCTCGTTCCCTATTTCTTCAAATGGTCGACCGACGCCCTGAATGGCCGCGTGGATCTCGCCGGTACGCTGCCGCCGCTCCTCGTCGGCGCGACGGTGCTGGTGATCGCCTATAACCTCACCCGTCTGATTCAGCTTGGCCTCAATCAGCTGCGCGACGCGCTCTTTGCCAGCGTCGGGCAATATGCGGTGCGCCAACTCGCCTACCGGACGTTCGTGCATATCCACGAACTCTCGCTGCGCTTTCATCTGGAGCGCAAGACCGGCGGGCTGTCGCGCATCATCGAGCGCGGCACCAAGGGCATCGAGACGATCGTTCGCTTCACGATCCTGAACTCGGTTCCGACCGTCATCGAATTTCTGCTGACGGCCGCGATCTTCTGGTGGGGCTACGGCTTCTCCTATCTCGCGGTGACGGCCTTCACAGTCTGGGCCTATATCTGGTTCACGATCCGCGCGTCCGACTGGCGCATCGCCATCCGCCGGGCGATGAACGACAGCGATACCGACGCCAACACCAAGGCGATCGATTCCCTCCTCAACTTCGAGACCGTCAAATATTTCGGCAACGAGGAGATGGAGGCTAGACGCTTCGACAGGTCGATGGAAAGCTACGAGAAGGCGGCGACCGATGTCTGGACTTCACTCGGCTGGCTGAACTTCGGCCAAGGCGTCATCTTCGGCATCGGCACGACGGTCATGCTCTTGCTTTCGGCCTTTGCCGTCCAGCGCGGCGAACAGACCATCGGCGACTTCGTTTTCGTTAATTCCATGCTGTTGCAGCTTTCCGTGCCGCTCAACTTCATCGGCTTCGTCTACCGCGAAATCCGCCAGGGCCTTACTGATATCGAACAGATGTTCGACCTGCTCGACGTGACGCCCGAAGTAACCGATGCGCCCAACGCTGCACCGCTCAAGATCGGCCAGGGCGCGATCAGCTTCAAGGACGTGCATTTCTCCTACGATCCGGCGCGGCCGATCCTCAAGGGGATATCCTTCGAGGTTCCGGCCGGCAAGACGGTCGCGGTTGTCGGCCCGTCGGGCGCCGGCAAATCGACGCTTTCGCGCCTGCTCTACCGTTTCTACGACATCCAGAGCGGGGCGATCACCGTCGACGGCCAGGATATCCGCCGTGTCACGCAGAAAAGCCTTCGCTCGGCGATCGGCATGGTGCCGCAGGATACCGTGCTCTTCAACGATACCGTCGCCTACAATATCCGCTACGGCCGCCCGTCCGCCAGCGATGCGGAGGTGAAGGCGGCTGCGGAAATTGCCCAGATCGCGCATTTCATCGAACTGCTGCCGGAAGGCTTCGAAACCAAGGTCGGCGAACGCGGATTGAAGCTTTCGGGCGGCGAGAAGCAGCGCGTCGCCATCGCCCGAACGATCCTGAAGGCGCCGCCGATCCTGATCCTCGACGAGGCGACTTCGGCGCTCGACACGACGACGGAACGGGAGATCCAGACGGCCCTCGACGTCGTTTCGAAAAACCGCACGACGCTCGTCATCGCTCACCGCCTGTCGACCGTCATCGGCGCCGACGAGATCATCGTGCTCAAGAGCGGCGAGATCGCCGAGCGCGGCACGCATGTGGCGCTGCTCGAGAAGGACGGCCTCTACGCCTCGATGTGGAACCGCCAGCGCGAAGCGACGCAGGCGGAGGAACATCTGAAACAGGTACGCGAAAGCGACGACCTGGGCATCGTTGCCCGTCTCGCGCCGGCAAGCTGAGCGTTCGAACCAAACGACCGCTTTGCCGTTTTGCTGTTTAGAACCATGCCATAAGGTTGAGCGGAAGCGGCACGGCATTGCTCCCGCAGGACTTTTTCTATAACCAGCGGGAACGAAAAAGCGCGAGGAGACCAGCGTCGATGAGCTTGCTCAATACCGTTCGAAACACCATCGTTCCGGTGCACAAGGAAGGCTATGTATTCGTCGCCGCGTTCTTCGTAGCCTCGCTGATCCTCGGCTGGATATTCGAGCCACTCTTCTGGATCGGTCTCGTCCTGACGCTTTGGTGCGCTTACTTCTTCCGCGATCCCGAGCGCATGACGCCGCAGGATGACGATCTGGTGATCTCGCCGGCCGACGGCAAGGTTTCCTCGATCCAGATGGTCACGCCACCCGCCGAACTCGATCTCGGCAGCGAGCCGATGCTGCGGATCTCCGTGTTCATGAACGTCTTCAACTGCCATGTGAACCGCTCGCCGGTGCGCGGCCGCGTCGTCAGCATCAACTACCGGTCGGGCAGCTTCGTGAATGCCGAGCTCGACAAGGCGAGCGAGGACAACGAGCGCAATGGCCTGGTGATCGAGACCGTCCACGGCCGGATCGGCGTCGTGCAGATCGCTGGCCTCGTCGCCCGCCGTATTCTGTGCTGGGCTAATAACAACGAGCCGCTGGATGCCGGCGAGCGTTTCGGCCTTATCCGCTTCGGCTCCAGACTCGACGTATTCCTTCCTGCCGGCGCGGCGGCGCGTGTATCGCTCGGCCAGACGGCAATTGCAGGCGAAACGGTGCTTGCTGAATTCGGCTCCCCCAAAGGGCCGGTCATCAGCCGCCGCGGCTAGAACGAATGGAGCGCGCTATGGAGACGCCTTTTCCACCCTTCGAACCGAACGGCCCGAACGATTCGGCGCGCGGTCCGCGGCTCCGCGAAATTCCGCTGCGGCTCGTCGTTCCCAATCTCATCACGATCCTGGCGATCTGCGCGGGCCTGACCGGCATCCGCCTCGCTTTCGAAGGCCGCTACGAGCTGGCGGTGATCATGGTGCTGCTGGCCGCCTTTCTCGACGGCATCGACGGGCGCATCGCCCGCCTGATGAAAGCAACCTCCAAGTTCGGCGCACAGATGGATTCTCTCGCCGACATCGTCAATTTCGGGGTCGCGCCGGCGCTTGTCGTCTATGTCTTTGCGCTCGACAGCGCGCGCTCCATCGGCTGGATCGCCGCGCTGATCTATGCGATCGCCGCCGGCCTCCGCCTTGCCCGTTTCAACGTCATGGCGGAACGGGAAAGCCGCGCGCCCTGGCAATCCGAATATTTCGTCGGCGTGCCCGCGCCTGCCGGGGCCATGCTGGTGCTCCTGCCCGTCTATCTCGGATTCCTCGGCCTCACCGAGGACCGCACCTTCGCCTATATCTCTTCGGCCTATACGGTCCTGATCGCCTTCCTGCTCATCAGCCGCCTGCCCGTCTGGTCTGGCAAGTCGGAAGGCAGCCGCCTGCGGCGCGACCTGGTGCTGCCGCTGATGCTCGGCGTCGTGCTTTATGTCGCCCTGCTGATGAGCTTCACCTGGGAAGTGATGGTGTTCACCGTCATCGTCTACCTTCTGTCGCTGCCCTTTGGGGCACGTAAGTGGCGGCTGAAGTACGGCACGCTCACGATCGAAGAGCCGGGCGACGGCGACGACGATATCGGCCGCCACATCTGATTTCATGCTCCTCCGATACGTAGCACCGAGCGCGGGGCTTCGCCTCGCGCGATGTGATTGGCGTACACAATTCCTGACAAGCCATGCCTCTATTTTGTCGTCTTTGGCGACAAAAGAGCAAAATAATAAAAAGTCTAGGGAAACGTAAGGAGAGTATCGTGAGTTCGAATAAGACGGATCAGGCGGAACAAGCGGCAAAACCGGATCTGAGTACACATTACCGCCCGGTCGGCCTCAAGGCCGTACTGGCCGCCGCCCTGATGCTGAAGAGCAAGCAGCCCATCGTCAAGAAAGTCGCCTAAGCCGGACGGAAGAAGCGAACGAGCAGGCTGATTGCCAGCAGGCTCATGACGATACCGATGATGACATCGAGGACCCGCCACGCGGCGGGTTTTGCGAAGACCGGCTGCAGCAGACGCGCGCCATATCCCAGCCCGAAAAACCAGAGGAATGACCCGACGGCAGCCCCTGCCCCGTAGGCGATTCGATCCGAACCCTGGTAGGCGGCCGAAAGGCTGCCGAGCAGGACGACCGTATCCAGATAGACATGCGGATTGAGGAAAGTGAAGGCCAGGCAGGTGGCAACGGCGGCCTTCAGGCTCAATCCGTCTGGTGCTCCCGCCTTCATGACGCCGGGATGCAGCGAGCGGCGGAAGGCCATGACGGCATAGACGCCGAGAAAGATTGCGCCGCCGAGCGTCACGACGGAAATCAGCGCCGGCGAATGCGAGATCAGGGTTCCGAGGCCGGCGACCCCGGCTGCGATCAGCAGCGCATCTGACAGAGCGCAGATCAGGCAGATGACGAAGACATGCGAGCGCAGCAGTCCCTGGCGGAGCACGAAAGCATTCTGTGCACCGATCGCAATGATGAGGGATGCGCCGAGGAAGAAGCCCGAGACGGCAGCCGAGATCGAGAACATTTGTTATCCGGAAAATGCTGAATGACGTGAGGTTTCAGAAGAAGCTGAGCTGGTCGCCGCCAGGTTTCTTGCCGGGAGGTTTCGCCGGCTTCTCGACAACGACGGGCGTTTGCAGATCGGCCCCCATATTGATGACCTTATTGACCTTGTCAGAGACGGGGATCGCTTCGAAGAAGTCCTCTTCTGCGGGCTGCATCAAGTCAGCGACCTCCCGCGGCTCCTGCGTTTTGCAGTCGAGCCAGCGAGCGAAATCCTCCGGCTTGATGACGACCGGCATGCGGTCGTGGATCGATGCAATGGACGCGTTGGCGGCTGTGGTCAGGATCGCGCCCGTATCGACTTCCGAGCCGTCCGCGGACGACCAGGTTTCCATCAGGCCGGCGAGGGCGACCACGCCGCCGCGGCGGGGCCTGATCCAATAGGCCTGCGGTTTCTCGCCGCTTTCCTTCGAGGGACGGTGCCATTCGTAAAAGCCGGAGGCCGGGACGAGCACGCGGCGATGGCGCATCGCGGCACGGAAGGATGCCTTGCCGATCGCGGTTTCGGCCCGCGCATTGATGAGCAGCGGAAATTCCTTGGGATCCTTCACCCAGGATGGCGTGAAGCCCCAACGCACCAGCACGGCGCGACGATCCGGAAGATTGCTGCCCCTCACCTGCGTTTCGCCGGAAACGACGACGAGGATCGGCTGTGTCGGCGCAATATTGTAGCGCGCGGGAAAGTCCTCGAGCTCCAGAAGCCCAAGTATCTCCTTCAACTCCTCGGGGGTCAGCGTCAAGGCATAGCGTCCGCACATGACGTTGTCTTTGCACCCTGTTTTGCAGCGGTCAAGGCCGCGGCCCGAAGAGGATGATTGCCGCCCCTGCAAGGCAGACGGCCGCGCCGCCGATATCCCAGCGGTCCGGAACGCGATTTTCCGCAAGCCACAGCCAGAAAAGTGACGCGACGATATAAATGCCGCCATAGGCTGCAAAGGTGCGGCCGGCCGCCTCGCTCGGCACCAGCGTCAGAAGCCAGGCGAAAAGCGCAAGCGAAACCATGCCTGGCGCGAGCCACCAGACCGGCTTGCCTATCCGGAGCCATGCCCAGAAGGCGAAGCAACCGGCGATCTCGAAAAGGGCCGCAAACGCGTAGATGATGTAGGTCAGACACCCTTCCCTTCGAATCAGCGATTGAATATTCAAAACGAGAATACGGAAATCCCCGGCTGAGTGTAGAGACGGCAGATCATGACTTCAAATCCAAGAGCAGCGTCTTCGGCGATCCTTGAGCGCGACGGCCGCTTCCTTCTCGTACTCCGCCGCAACCCGCCGTCTGCTGATATGTATGCCTTTCCCGGCGGCCGGGCGGAAGATGGCGAGACACCGGACCAGACCGCGCTGCGCGAATTCGAGGAGGAGACCGGCATCCGCGCCTATAATCCGCAGCTCTTTGCGGCCTACGACTTGAAGGCCCATGCCGTCGACGGCAGCGTCAGCAGCCATTTTCTCCTTTCGGTTTTCACCGTAGAGGCTGACGGGAAAGCGATCGCCGAAGCTTCGGACGACGCAGCCGCTCTCGGGTGGTACACCGTCGAAGAAATCCGCCGCTTGCCGGTGCCCCAGTCGGTACTTGAATGCGCCGAACGGCTCTCCACGCGACAATAACGGCGTGGATAGTCATCAGCCCGCCTTGTTCCGGTCATGGCGAGGGTATCAACTATCAGCATGATTCCCGTTCGACGCGTTTTCTTGTCTCTCGTTGTGTGCGCCGGTTCGGCTATGGCGGCTGTGGCATGGGCGCAGGACAAGGCACCGCCGGTGGAGCCCGAAACCATACCTGCAGCGCCCGCCATCGTGCCTTATGACGACAAGCTTTTGCGGCTGGCGGAAGTGATCGGGTCGGTTCATTACCTGCGCACGCTCTGCAAGGCGCCGGGCGGCAGTGAATGGCGAAGCGACATGCAAAGGCTGCTGGATTCGGAGACGAACGACGAACCGCAGCGGAAGGAAAAGCTGACGGCGGCGTTCAACCACGGCTACCGCGCTTTTGCTTCGGTCTACACCGATTGCACTCCATCGGCCATCGTGGCAGAAGAGCGCTACCGTAACGAAGGTGCAACACTCGCCACAGAAATTACCTCGCGCTTTGGAAATTAGCGTTTAATTAACCTGTTTTCACTCGCGCGCGTGTCGTTTTGGGAAAAGGCTGATAGACTTGTTAACCAGGCAGTAAGGCATGCAATTTGAGGAAGAAATGATGGAACCAAGCCTCAATGACATCGACGATATGATCGTCCACGAAAAGATGCAGGCGGCTCTGGAGTACCACAACGAAGCCTGGGCCGACGGTATGGCTGATGGTATCGAGCCAGAGATCATTGCCGATACGGCAATCGTTCAAGCGCTGCGCGAAACGATCCGCCGCCATGGCGAAAAGGGCGCAGAGGCACTGCTTGATTCGTTGCGTGAACGTATGTTGGGTGGCGAATTTTCTCCGAACCGCACCCTGCAATAATAGAGAGTCCCATGCGTACCGGTAAGGACACCGTATCGCGGCCTTCGATCGCGCCGCTCCTGCTCGCTGTTTGTTTCAGCGCCGGCATTCTGGCGGCCCCTTCGGCAAATGCTCTTTCTGAACTGCAGAAGATTCCGGGCCAAGCCGATCCGCAGGCGGCCGATCAGGAAAACCCCGAGCAGTCCCAGACACCGCCTTCCACGTCCCCCGGCGTGCCGATGCCGGATCCCCTCGTCAACAAGGACAGCAGCCAAAGCGCGGACACGACACCCGGCGCCAGCGACGATTCGAAGCCGGTCGAAGTGATCTACGACATCAGCAAGGTGCCGGAACCCGTACGCCGCATGCGCGAGCAGATCGTGGAAGCCGCCGCGTCCGGCGATCTGGAACGCCTGCGACCGCTCTTCGGCACTGGTGCCGAGCAGACCCAGGTGACAGTGGGCGAGCCGACGGACGACCCGATCGGCACGCTGAAAGACCTTTCGGGCGATCCAGACGGCGACGAGATCCTTGCTATCATGCTCGACGTGATCTCGACCGGCCTCGTGCATGTCGGCGCAGGCACGCCGGACGAGATGTATGTCTGGCCTTATTTCGCCGAGAAGGACCTCAAGACGCTGACGCCGCCGGAGCGGGTGGAACTGCTGCGCATCGTCACCGCGGGCGATCTTTCTGACATGCAGGAATTCGGAGGCTACAACTTCTATCGTCTCGGCATCACGCCTGCCGGCAAATGGAAGTTCTTTACGGCCGGCGACTGACTTCAACCTTTCAATCCCGCTTGCAGCAGGCGCACGGAAGACCTACTTCTGAGCGATAACGAACGCACAGGTTTCGCCATGCCAGCCGTCTTTCTGAACGATCGCGCGCTTATCCGCGTCTGCGGCACCGACGCCGAATCCTTCCTGCACAATCTCATTACGACCGACATCATCTCGCTTTCCGCGAGCGAAGCGCGGCCGGGTGCACTGCTGACGCCGCAGGGAAAGATCCTGTTCGACTTCATGATCTGGCGCGACGGCACCGATTTCGTCATCGAGACGGACGCCGGGCAGCGGGAAGCGCTCGTGAAGCGGCTTACCATGTACAAGCTGCGTGCCGCTGTGACACTTGAGGTAGTCGAAGAGCCTGGCGTTACCGTCTCTTGGGACGAAGATACCGCTGAAGGCGTGGCCGACAGCCGCTTTGCGAAGGCCGGGGTGGTGCTTCTGCGCCGCGGCGGCAAGCACGGCGCGGCGGATGCCGCACTTTACGATGCGTTGCGCGCTGCGCACGGCGTTGCGATTTCCGGTGCGGATTTCGCCCTGCAGGACGCGTTTCCGCATGACGTGCTGCTGGATCTGAACGGCGGGCTTTCCTTCAGGAAGGGATGCTATGTCGGTCAGGAAGTGGTTTCCCGCATGCAGCATCGCGGCACCGCGCGGCGGCGTGTCGTATCGGTCAGCGCGGATGCTGATCTTCCGGCAACAGGGACCGAAATCACCGCGACCGGAAAGCCGGTCGGCACTTTGGGCACGGTCGCCGGCAGTAATGGACTTGCGATCGTCCGCATCGATCGCGTTGGCGAAGCGATCGCAAGTGGCACTCCGCTCTTGGCGGGAGAGACAACAGTTTCGCTGACGCTGCCGCCCTGGTCCGGCCTCACCTTCCCTGCCAGCACCGACGAGGCGAGCGCGTGAGCAAGGAGCCGCGTGCATGGCAACGCATGCTTTCCGGCCGGCGCCTCGATCTGCTCGATCCCTCGCCGCTTGATGTCGAACTCAGTGATATCGCCCATGGTCTGGCACGTGTCGCGCGCTGGAACGGCCAGACCTCCGGGAACCACGCCTTTTCCGTCGCCCAGCACTGCCTCGTCGTCGAGGACATCTTCCGGCGGTTCAACGATGCGACGCCGGACGACTGCATGATGGCGCTGCTGCACGATGCCCCGGAATATGTGATCGGCGATATGATCTCGCCTTTCAAGGCGGTGGTCGGCGGCGGCTACAAGGTCGTGGAGAAGCGGCTCGAGTCGGCGGTTCACCTGCGCTTTGGCCTGCCGCCGCATCCTTCGCGGGAACTCAAGGACAAGATCAAGAAGGCCGATACGATCGCCGCCTATTTCGAGGCGACCTGCCTTGCCGGTTTCACGCCGGTCGAAGCGCAGAAATTCTTCGGCCAGCCGCGTGGCGTCAGCAAGGACATGCTGTTGATCGAGCCGCTTCCGGCGCTGGAGGCGCAGCGGCTGTTCTGTGAACGCTTCGAAGCGATCGAAACGATGCGTAGGCGCGCGAAACCATGACAAGGATCGTCGTTTCACCGCTTTCGCGGATCGCCGAAATGGCGGTGCGCTACGGGGCGCGGGAAATGATCAGCCTGATGGCGAAGGAACAGGCCTTTCACCGTCCGGGCGTGATTGCTGCCGACCGTCATCTGCTGCTGCACATGAACGACATCGCCTTCAAGGGAACGGGAAACTTGGTTGCGCCCGAGGAGGCGCATGTGCGCCAGCTGATCGACTTCGCCGCTGCCTGGGATCAACGCTCGCCTTTGCTCATCCATTGCTGGATGGGGGTTTCGCGCTCCCCCGCCGCCGCCCTGATCGCAGCGCTTTCGCTTGCGCCGGACCAGGACGAGATTACGCTGGCAAAGCGCCTGCGCAGCGCCTCGCCCTATGCGACGCCCAATGCGCGCATCGTCGAAATCGGCGATGTGCTGCTTCAGAGAAAGGGCCGTCTGGTGGAGGCCGTCCGGGCCATCGGACGTGGTGCGGATACCGACGGCAATGCGCCTTTCGTGCTACCGGTCGCCGCGGAATTCGCCGGTTGACGCTTCTGCCGCCTGCCCCATCTAGCCTTGGCATGGAGCAGGCAACCGACGTCATCGCGGCTACCCGAACGGCACTCAACGAAGCAAGCGCGCTCGCCGTGCAATACTCATTCTCGATCCTCGGGGCGATCATCCTTCTGATCGGCGGCTGGCTCATGGCGCGTTTCGTGAGCCGTTGGGCCTATGAAGGCATGTCGCGGGTGCGCGGCATCGACGAAACGTTGGTGCGTTTCTTCACAAATGTGTTGCGCTATGCATTGCTGATCCTCGTTTTCGTCACGGTTCTTGCCCAGTTCGGCGTTCAGACTGCGTCGATCATCGCCGCTCTTGGTGCTGCGGGCCTGGCGATCGGACTGGCGCTGCAGGGCACGCTGCAGAATATCGCGGCGGGCATCATGCTGCTCATCCTGCGCCCCTTCCGGGTTGGCGAGTATATCGAGACGAGCAGCGTCTCAGGCACGGTGCGCGAGATCGGTCTCTTTGCCACGGAGTTCAAGACGGGTGATGGGCTCTATCGCCTCGCGCCGAATTCGATCCTCTGGAACACGCCGATCACCAATTACAGCCGGGAACCGACGCGCCAGAACGAGTTGAAGATAAGCCTTGCCTACGAAGACGATGCCGATGTGGCCATGGAGCGATTGCTCGGCTTTACCAAAGCCGATCCGCGCGTGCTGAAAACGCCAGCACCGGCCGTCTTCATCGACAGCATGAGCGGCGCCACGATCGGTCTCACCCTGCGCTATTGGGCCAAGACCGGAGACTGGTGGGGCGTGAGCCGCGACATGATCAAGCGCGCCAAGCTTGCCATCGATCAGGCCGGGCATCTCATTCCTCCATCCGGCGCTGAAGCGCCACCCGGACCGGCGGCCGCCGATGCCGAAATGACAGCAGACGAGCCAAAAATGCGAGAACGGAAAAGCCGGTAGGCCACTGGCGCACGGAACGTTTTGACTCGCCATCGGTTAACTTCCCAAGGAGACTGACCGATGCCGCTGCCGAACTACCGCGATACGTTTCTGCAGTGCCTGGAAACCCTGAAGGGTCTTACCGGGCGGTCGGAGGACTATGCCCGTTTCCGCTGGCAGGCGATCTATCTGACGCGCGGCCGCTTTTCCTATTTCTTCCGCGGGGCGTCCGACGGCCAAACCGCCGGCTTTTCCGGCCAGCAGATCGATCTGACGAACGGCGAAATCACCATGATTCCCGTCCGCTCCGCCGGTCTCTACGGGGCAACTTTCGGCCTTAACGAGGCGATTACGGCGTATGGCGGTCCGGCGAAGTCTGTCATCGACGTTGCGCATGCCTTCAATGAGGCAAGCGAGATGAGCTACCAGCCGGAGTTCTTTTATGTGCGGATGGACCTGCTTCACAGTGCCAACGACAGCCGGATGGGCCGTGCGGATAATCCGCGTCTTCGGGAAAATACCAATCTGATCTTCGTCGGCCTCGAGGACCAGATAACGGCGGATTTGCTGGAGGAGAGCGATATCGCCCGCTGGGTTGCGCAGGAAAAGCCTATGGCTTCGACGGACTGGTACGCCGAGCGTTTCTATTACAGTTGAAAAAGGCGGTCTCAGCCGCCCTCACGTTCATTCGACAACACCGCAAGCGAGCCTTGCGCCCGCATCGCCCGCCGGCTGGCTGCGATAATCGTCCGAATTCGCATGGATCATCAGCGCGCGGCCGCGAATGCCGTCCTTCTTATCATCGAGCGACACCATGCCGTCAAAGACCTGCGCGCGCAGGACGCCATCCTGGCCGACATACTGGTTCGGCATATCACCGGCGTGCGGACCCTTGGCGGTCAGCATGCCGTGCTCAGCTTGCGTCGGATTGAAGTGCTTGCCAGCCGATTCATGATGGGTGGCCGCGTCGCATTTGCCGACTTCGTGGACGTGAAAACCCACCCACCTGTTTGACGGAAGTCCAGAGACTTCGAGTTCGATCAGCACGCCGCCATTGGCCGCAGCCGTCAGCGTCGCACGGCCGTTCTCCTTGCCGTCTTCGCCGACAAAATTTGCAACCGCCGTCTGCTTATCCTGCGCAAATGCCATCGATGCTAATGCGGCAACTGCGAATACCGCAATCGTGACTATCCTTGCCATCGGGATTCCTTCCATTTTTGGGAGCTTATTGTTCCCAACGCCTCATGGAGGAAGGTGTTCCTGCCGCAGATCAGGCAAACAAAAAGCCGGCCACCAGGGTCGGCTTCAATTGCCGCAGGTCAGGCTCAGGACGCAATATCGAGGTCGTACTGGCCGTATGTATTGCGGTAGAGTTCGAAGGCATGATCATCGGCCTGACCTGCCGCATACTGAGAATTCGAAGCAACGGTCCCGGCGTCGCGGTCGCCTAGACCGATCATGAGTGCAAGAACATTGTCGCCAGCCTTGGAGCGCGACTGGCGTTCCGCGTCGTCTTCGCCGAACTGCTTGAGAATGCCGGGCTTTTCATCAGCTGCACGCTCCCCGCGGCTCAACACGCCGTCGCCATTCGCGTCCAGCCGCGAAAGGGTTGCCAAATAGGCATAGGATGTTTCTGAACCAGATGAAACTTGAGTCATACAAACCTCCGTACACCGCCTTTTGCCGGTGATGTCTGTACGCAATACGATAGGAAATAATCAAAACTGACTCGGTGGATAAACTGATTTGCGAGTCGGGTCAATAAGCTGTTAACTTCTCAGTAACCAAGATTGACAAAGCCTTTACACGAGATTTGCCGCCTTGCATCCAGAGGGTGCGCATGGCATGGCATATACGATTTCCTATATGTTTTGCAGGCAACCGATTGTTAATTCGGCTAACAGATAATGATTGCAACGGGTTGCCGCAGCAGGACCGGTCATTTCCGGCATTGTTTAAATCGATTATTTCAAAGATTTTTAGAAAGGCCTTTGCATGCGCGGTGCAAAGCGCAGCGCTTCCTGCTCAGACTTGAGGTGATGGGGCCTGCGATGAGTTGCAGCGGTCTGCATGCAGGATATTACCCTCATGGATGCTGAAACGCTCTTTTGGCAGCAATGCGCCCAAGCCGTAAATGATGACGGTTCTGTCGATGCGCGGCGCCTGATGGCGCTTGTCATCGAAACCTGTCGAAGCCATGGCCGCGGGCGGGCCCTTTTCGCCCTCGTGCTCGACAACCTGCCGCTTGGTCTCAGCGTCTTCGATTCGGCACAACGCCTGACCCTTTGCAACGGTCGATTCCGTCAGATCTTCGGTTTCTCCGACGATCAGGCAGTCCCCGGCGTTCCTGTTCAGGCTCTCAGCACCAGTATCCACGGAAAGGAGAGGAAGGTGGCCCGATCCGCGTTCCGCTCCAAAGATGAGCGTACCGCGCCGCCCGGCCAAGGTAAAATCCGCCGGCGCGAATGGCTGATGGACGACGGCCGCGTTATCTTGAGTGTTGTGACCGTCTTGCCGGACGGCAGCAATATCGCGATCCATTCCGATATCACCGAAGAACGAAAGGCAGCCGAGCGGATCGCACATCTTGCCCATCACGATCCGCTGACCGGGCTGCCGAACCGCATCCGTTTTCGCGAGCAGGTCGATGCCGCCCTTTCCGCGCGTGCGCCAGACGAGCAGATCGCGCTCGTACACCTGAACCTCGACCGATTTAAATCCATCAACAATACGATGGGCGTTTCGACCGGCGACACCATCCTCCGCCAGGTTGCCGAACGCATCCGCGCATCGGCTGGCAGCGAGAACATCCTGGCCCGTCTCGGCTCCGACGAATTCGCGATCCTTCAACGCGGAAGGCAGCAGCCGTGGAATGTTACCGCGCTTGCCGACCAGATCCGCCGCGAACTTTCCGGGCCCTTCTTTCGCGGCGACAAGCAGATCGAACTCAGCGTCTCGATGGGAATCGCAGTCGCTCCCGAGGACGGCGCCGAGACGGACGTACTGCTCCGCAACGCCGGCGTCGCGCTCTCGCAGGCCAAGGCGGACGGGCGCAAACACGAGCGCTTCTTCACCAGCGAGATGGCCTCCCGCATCCAGGCCCGTCACGCGCTCGAAGCCGACCTTCGCCTAGCGCTGCAGAACGACGAACTCGAGTTGCACTACCAGCCGCTCTACGATCTGCGCCAGCAGCGCATCTGCGGCTTCGAAGCGCTCGTGCGCTGGAACCATCCGACGCGCGGACGCGTGCCGCCGATGGAGTTCATTCCGCTCGCCGAGGAGGTCGGCCTTGTCGTCGATATCGGGCGCTGGGTCCTGAAAAAAGCGTGCAGCGAAGCATCGTGCTGGCCGGAAGACATCAAGATCGCCGTCAACGTCTCGGCGATCCAGTTCACCAGCAGCGATCTGCTGGCCGATGTCGATGAGGCAGTCGCGGAGGCGGCGATATCGCCGGCGCGGCTGGAACTGGAGATTACCGAAAGCGTGCTGATGGAAAATCTCGACGATACGCTGCCGATCCTCCATGCCCTGAAAGAGCGCGGCACCCGGATTTCCATGGACGATTTCGGCACCGGCTATTCGTCGCTGAGCTACCTCAGCAGCTTTCCCTTCGACAAAATCAAGATCGACAAGTCCTTCGTCAGCGGCATAGCCGAAAACAAGGAAGCCTACGCGATCATGCACGCGATCATCCTGCTCGGAGATGCGCTCGGCATGCGCGTCACGGTCGAGGGCGTCGAGACGGCCGAGCAGAAGAGCCTGCTCGAAAGCGAGGAATGCGACGAGATTCAGGGCTACTACATCAGCCCGCCGGCGCCGGCACCTGATGTCGCTCGCCTGCTTTCGGCATCACGCTCCGGATCCATGGCGAAGGCGAGCTGAGTGCTTCATTGCGACTCGTGTCCGGAAGCTTTATGCGGTAGCCCAGTTTTTGCAAAATCCCGGTGACACGCATGTTCGAGGCCAAGGCCTTCTCTCCCTTCGAAAGCCTCGCGGCCGAACTTATTCCCTATGCCACGGAGGGCGATGACGGGTCTCATGATCTTGCCCATATCCTGCGTGTCTTCCGCAATGCGATGCGCATACACGCGACAGAGGGCGGCAACGGTCGAATCCTGTCCGCCGCCGTGCTGCTCCATGACTGCGTCGCGGTCGAAAAAAGCTCGCCGCTGCGCTCCAAAGCTTCGGCGCTCGCGGCACAGAAGGCGTCCGGCATCCTGAAGGAACTGGGCTGGACGGCAGAGGAAATTGCGGCCGTTGCACATGCGATCACCACACACAGCTTTTCCGCCAACATCACGCCGGAAACCCTCGAAGCGCGGATATTGCAGGATTCCGACCGCCTCGACGCAATCGGCATGGTGGGCGCGGCGCGCTGTTTCTATATCGGCGGGCGCATGGCTTCCGGCCTTTATGATCCGTTCGACCCGGCTGCCGAACACCGCCCGCTCGACGACCGGCGCTACGCCATTGACCATTTCCAGACAAAGCTGTTCAAACTTGCCGACGGATTTCAGACGGCGGCAGGACGCGCCCTTGCAGCCGAACGCGACAAAGGTCTTCGGGGTTTCCTCGCGGCGTTCATGGACGAGATTTAGGAGAACAGAATGCGCGTCAGCGATCTTTTTATCTATCCGCTCAAGAGCGCCCGCGGCATCGCCATTCCTTTCTCGGCGGTCGACGCCTTCGGCCTTCCCGGCGACCGCCGCGCCATGGTGACGGATCCGGCCGGTCATTTTATCACGCAGCGCGAATTGCCCGCACTTGCTCGGATCGAAGTGCGACCCGAGCCGAACGCTTTCCGGCTGCTGATGGCCGGAAAGCCGGATATTGCCGTGCCAGTGCCGCAGCCGGACCGCCGGATGGATGTCGTCGTCTGGAAATCCTTGGTAAATGCCGCAGTTGCCGACGACGAAAGCAATGCGCGGCTTTCCGAATGGCTCGGACGTGACGTGAAGCTGATTTTCTTCGATGGCCAGGCGCGACGCATCGCAAGTGCCGAATGGGCGGGCGATGGGACGCCTGTGACGTTCGCCGACGGCTACCAGATCCTGGTGACAACGACCGGTTCGCTGAAAGCGCTCAACGCCAATCTCGCCGCGCATGCGGAAGGCAGCGTCGGCATGGAGCGCTTCCGGCCGAACATCGTCATCGAGACCGACGAAGCCTGGCCGGAAGACCGCTGGGCGGCAATCGAGATCGGCGGCATCCGCTTCGATCTCGTGAAGCCCTGCGCGCGCTGCATCATGACGACGCAGGACCAGATGACCGGCTCGCGCGAGGTTCCAAGCCCTATGCCCGCGATGGGCCGCATCCGCATGTCGGCAGACCGCCGCGTGCCGGGCCCGATTTTCGGCTGGAACGTTACGCCGCGCGGCACCGGCAGCATCGCGATCGGCGACGCTGTGACCGTCGTCGAGGAACGGCCGGAAGGCTGGGCGTTCAAGGTGCGCGCGGCGGATTAACGGCCCGCCAGCGCGGCATCGATCTTCGCCATCACCTCGTCAGGCAGCGGTCCCTTTTCCAAGGCGCCGGCGTTTTCCTCAACCTGGGCGACGGTGCGGAAGCCAGGAATGGGCAGCGTGCGCGGCGAGCGTGCCCATAGCCAGGCAAGAGCGCCTTGTGTCAGCGTGCGGCCGCCGGTGGTCAGCAGATCGCGAACGGCCTCCAGGCTTGCGGCGAATTCCGGCGCGATGCGCCCATCCTTGAAATAGACCATCCAGTCGAGGCTTGCGCCGCGGACATCCTTGGCGCCGACTGCCTTGTCCGCGGTGAACTTGCCGGTGAGAAGCCCCATGGCCAAGGGGCCGCGGTTGATCGACAGCAGGCCGTTCTTCTCGATCACATCGATCATGGCCGGAACCGGCTCGAAGACATTCATCGTATGCTGGACGGAAACAAAACCATTGTGGCCTGCGTGGCGGGCGGCGCGATCCGGGAAATCCGTGCTCCAGCCGAAGGCGTCGATCTTGCCTTCGGCCTTCAAGGCCTCGAGCACGCCGAAAACTTCGTCTGAAGCTTCCAGCGGAAAGTCGTTCAGGTGGAATTGCAGGAGATCGAGCCGCTCGCGCTTCAGCCGGCGCAGCGAGGTTTCCGCCGATTGGCGGATGAAAGCCGGATCGGCAAAGGCGCCCGTTGCCTGCTTCGATTTCTCGTCGGTGGCAAAGCCGAATTTCGTGGCGATGACGATATCGTCGCGGTTGCCGATCGCGCGGCCGACGACCTCTTCCGAATGCCCGGCGCCGTAATTCGAAGCCGTGTCGAAAAAGCAGATACCGAGATCGACGGCGCGGTGAATGGCCTCGATCGACTCTTCGTCATCGACCTCCCCCCAGCCGAGCGGCACGTCGCCTGCGAAAAAGGGCCCGCCGATCGCCCAGCAACCCATGCCGAGCCGCGGGATTTTGCGGCCATTCCAGAGCATGATCGTTGTCGCATTATCTGTTTTCGTCAGCATGAAAATCCTCCTTGAACAATACCGGCAGACATAGGGAGAGCGCCGGAACGGATAAACCGCCAATTCCGCAACATGTTTTTCAGCTGTGAAAAACGGCTCTCAGACCGAGAGTTCGTCCGGCGCGGCAGGAACGGCCCTGAGAGATGGATTGAGCGCCTTCAGGGCAGCCTGAATGAACCCCTCGCGGGCGACAGCCGATTCGATGCCGCGCGGCTCGTAGACATGGCGATGCAGGAAAAAGCCCGTCAGCCGAAAGGCCGCGCTCAGACTGTCGAAGTCTGCGGCATCATTGCCGTCGGCGCGCAGAAAGGCCGGAAGCACGAACATCTTGTCGGCCCAGGGGGCCCCGGCTGCCCGGCTGACCGCCCGGCCGGATTTCGGCGAGACGTAGGCAAGATCGGTCCGCGCACCGGTTGCGGCGCATTCGGCAAGATCAAGGCCGAAGCCGAGATCGTTGAGCACGGCAAGCTCGAAGCGGACGAAGAGCTCGCCGGCATCCGCTGGATTGTGGAGATTGTCGAGGATGACTTCGAGCGCATCGTAAAGATGCGGATGCGGGTCGCGCTCCGGCAGAAGCCGCAAAAGCGCGCCCATCGCCTGCACGCCGTAGACAGCGGTGGCCGTCTCCATAAGACGCGCGGCGCGCAACCGCAGCGGTTCGACGCGGAACTCGCCGAGATGCTCGTCGAGGCGCGCGCGCCAGATGATATCCACCTCGTTGCCGGGCTGAAGCACCGGCTGCATCGCTCGTGAGCGGCCGGAGCGCACGAGGCCGAGATGCCGGCCGCGAGCACGCGTCATCACCTCGGCGATGACGCTGGTCTCACCGTGGCGTTTGACGCCAAGAATGATTGCATGATCCTGCCACTGCATCAGAAAACGAACCTTTAGCCCTGGGCATCAATCCTAACGCAGGCCGGGCCTTATGTCATGAAGCCGGGCCCAATTCGGCCGTCGGAAACAGCTTCTCGAGGAATTCGCGCATCGCGCTTTCGTCGAAGGGCTTTACGAGAAGCGGCACGTCCTGGAGGTCCGGCGGGAAATCCTGCGTATCGGAATAGCCGCTGACGAAGCCGAAAGGAATGCCCGTGTCATTCAGATGCCGCGCAAAGCCAAAGCTCATTGTCTCGCCGAGATTGACGTCGAGCAGCGCAAAATCATAGCTTTCCGACTTCACGGCATCCATCGCCTGATCGAGGCCGCTTGCGATATCGATGGTCTCCACGCCGACGGCGCGGAGCATATCTTCCGCTTCCATCGCGATGATGAGACTGTCTTCAAGGACCAGAACACGGCTTGCGTTCATGATCTCCGCGCCCTTCGCTGAACGCCGCTTACGGCGCACACCGCCTGCTTAACCCGCATCTCTACCTCTGGTACCCCAAATAACCCGATTACCGGGCCATAGCCATGCGACCTGAGTGAGCCGCTTTTCCGATTTTTGTCGATAGGCAGCAAAATAGGAGGAAAGGTGGCAGACCGAACTTATTTTTAGTTTGACCGATTTGCATTCAAAAAAGACGTGACCGCAGAAATTTTATGGGCGGTCGCTTGGTTTGGCCAAGCCGGCGGCCTCTCTCAATCGGTCAACGCGGAAAGTCGAGCCCCATTTCCCGGAATCGCTCCGGGTCGTCGCCCCAGTTCTCGCGGACCTTGACGAAGAGAAAGAGGTGGACCGGCTGCTCGAGGATTTCGGCGAGTTCCTTGCGGGACGCCGAGGAGATCGCCTTGATCGTCTCGCCGCCCTTGCCGAGCGTGATCTTCTTCTGGCTGTCGCGCTCGACATAGATCACCTGTTCGATACGCACTGAGCCGTCCTTGCGCTCTTCCCACTTTTCCGTTTCGACGTGGGAGGAATAAGGAAGCTCCTGGTGCAGGCGCAGGAAGAGCTTTTCGCGGGTGATTTCGGCCGCGAGCTGGCGTATCGGCAGATCGGAAATCTGGTCTTCCGGATAGTACCACGGCCCCTCCGGCAAGGTCTCTGCCAGGTAATCCATGAGGTCGTCGCAGCCGGAGCCGTTCTCCGCCGAGATCATGAAGGTTCGGTCGAAGGCGATCTTTTCGTTTGCGGCGGCGGCCAGCGCCAGAAGGTCCTCGCGCTTGACGCGGTCGATCTTGTTGAGCAGGAGTATCTTCGGCTGCCGCACCTCCTTCAGCCCTTCCAGGATCGCTTCCGCGTCGCCGCGCAGGCCGCGCTCGCTGTCGATCAACAGCACGATGAGATCAGCATCCCTGGCGCCACCCCAGGCCGACGTCACCATGGCGCGGTCCAGCCTGCGGCGCGGCTTGAAGATGCCGGGCGTATCCATAAAGACGATCTGCGCATTGTTGTGGATCGCAATGCCGCGGACGATGGCGCGCGTCGTTTGCACCTTGTGGCTGACGATCGACACCTTTGCGCCGACGAGGCGGTTCACCAGTGTCGATTTTCCGGCATTGGTCGGGCCGATCAGGGCGACGAAGCCGGAATGCGTTTCGCCATTGGTTTCAGGGGCGCCTTCATGCGCCATGTCGTTTTCTTCGGTCATTGTCCCGTTCAATTTCCGGCAGAGGATTTCTGCCAAATGCCTTCGCGTTCCAGCATCTTCGTCGCGGCGACCTGTTCGGCCGCACGCTTCGAGCGCTCGACGCCCGTTTCCGGCTTCACGCCGGCGACTTCCACCGTCACCGTGAAGCGCGGATCATGATCCGGCCCGGTGCGTTCTTCAACCCGATATTGCGGCGTGACGCCGAATTTCGCGTGAGACCATTCCTGCAGCTCGGTCTTGGCGTCCCGTTTTGCGCCATCGGCGCGGGTCGCCCGCTTCTCCCAGTATTTCAGGATGAAGCAGCGGGCGACTTCGAGGCCGCCGTCGAGATAGAGCGCGGCGATCAGGCTTTCGACCACATCGGCGCGCACGTTCATCATGCGCTTGCCGGTAAGTTTCTTTACGTCGGCGCCTGTGCGGATGAAGAGATGCAGGCCAAGCTCGTCGGCCACTTCCGCGCATGTCTCGGCGCTGACGAGCTGGTTCAGGCGCACCGACAGTTCGCCTTCCCCGGCCGTCCCGAAGGTGCGGAAAAGCAGTTCGGCGATGCAGAGGCCGAGCACACGGTCGCCCAGGAATTCCAGGCGTTCGTAATTGCCGCCCTTCTGAGCGCGGGCGCTCGCATGCGTCAAAGCCCGGCCCAGGCGCTCCTTCTCGGCGAACTCGTGGCCGATCAAGGCCTCAAGCCTCATCCGGTCCGCCGCCGAAAGCGTCTGCACTTTGCTCATTCAACAACCTTGAAGAGGCGGTCCCACCGCATGTTGGCCGGCCATTTCCAGATTTCGCGGAACGATGTGTCGTTGCCGAGCGAGAAGAAGATGACGCTGGCGCGGCCGACAAGGTTTTCCGCAGGAACGAAGCCGACGTCGAAACGGCTGTCGAGGGAATTGTCGCGGTTGTCGCCCATCATGAAGTAATGGCCTTCCGGCACGACGAAGTCCTGCGTGTTGTCGCCACGCGAAACGGGCGACTGGTCGAGCGTGTCGTAAGTCTTGCCGTTGTCGAGCGTTTCGCGGAATACCGGCACGTCTTCGCCCGGATCGAGCTTGTAATCCGAAGTAAAGACGCCGTCCGTCACCTTCGGAACCGGCTTGCCGTTGATATGAAGCACGCCATCCGTCACTTGGATGTGATCGCCCGGCAGGCCGACGACGCGCTTGATGTAATCGATGTCCGGGTTCGGCGGGAAGCGGAAGACCACGATATCGCCGCGATTCGGCTCGGAGCCGAAGATGCGGCCGCTGAAAAGGTTCGGCGAAAAAGGCAGCGAGTATTTCGAATAGCCGTAAGCGAACTTGTTGACGAAGATGTAATCCCCGACGAGCAGGGTCGGCATCATCGAGCCGGAGGGAATGGTGAACGGCTGGAAGAAGACCGTCCGGATCACCATCGCCAGCAACAATGCCTGAATAATGACTTTAATATTTTCCCAAAGGGCGTTCGGCTTGGTTTCGGCTTTTTCGGACACGCAGTCTTGTTCCTTAAGGGCGCCGCAGCGGCGCATTCTCTATTTGCTTCTCTCTAGCGGCTTCGGTCGGTGGCGGCAATGCCGCGAACATTAAAAGCGACGGCACGCCGTTGCTCATGCGCTTTCCGGCAGGGCTTCAATGATCACGAATGCCTGAGCAAGCGGGTAATCATCGGTGATCGTCAAATGGACCATCGCCTTGTGCCCGGTGGGCAGCATTGACTGAAGCACGACGGCGGCACCGCCCGTCAGTTGCATCGTCGGCTTGCCGCTCGGCAGATTGACGACGCCTAGATCCTTCCAGAAAACGCCTTGCGCCATGCCCGTTCCGAGCGCCTTCGAGCAGGCTTCCTTGGCGGCGAAACGCTTCGCATAGGATTCGGCACGGTTGGCGCGGCGGTCGGAACGCGCCCGCTCGATCTCGGTGAAGCAACGATGGGTGAAGCGCTCGCCGAAGCGCTCGAGCGACTTTTCGACGCGGCGGATGTCGATGAGATCGCTGCCAATACCGATGATCATGCGATGCCTCCCTGTCGAAACGAAATCATACGGTCGGAGTATCCTGCGCGGGATGGGCAAGGCGAAGGCGCGCCCGCTCCATCAGCCTCTCGCGGCGGCGGACCTGAAAGCCCTTCACGGTGTAAAACGTCAGGACATAAAGCACAACGGACGTGATGACGGCCGGAGGAATGGCGCCGACGAGCATGGGCTCCAGCACCGGCTTCCAGAGCTCGGTGAAACGGAGCTTATGAAAAAGCTCCGTCAGATCGACGGACTGCCCGGTCATCGCATTTTCGCGCATGAGAAGCCGATGACCGATTTCCCAAGTCGCCGCCCAGATGAAGGGATAAGTGAGGGGGTTGCCGAAGGCTGCCGTACCGAGTGCCGCCGCCACCATGTTTCCGGAGAGGACATAGGCGAGCACGAAGGCCATGATGAAATGCACGCCGATGAACGGCGTCCAGGATACGAAGACGCCGGCTGCGACGCCCATTGCCACGGCGTGCGGCGGAGCCGTCAGGCGCAGAATGCGCATCTTCAAATAGCGCAGCGGACGCAGAAAGCCTTTGCGGGGCCAGAAGAGTGCCCGCATCCTTTCGTAAAATCCTGCAGATTTTCTGCGGCGAAACAGCATGGCGGCTATTTAGTGCAACGCACGTCGCCATGACAAGAGCGGTAAACTCACGGGGCTCGCCTCAGCCGCCGTCGAAGCTCTCCACCAAAGGGCGCGCGTCATGCATGGCGCCCTTTCGCATCCTTGGAAGTATAGACCCGCAATCAACGGCTACGGAACAGGCCCCGGTCGACCTGACGCTGACGGTATTCAAGATCGATACGGTCATACGAACCATTGAGGTATGCCATTTCACGTTCCTGTACGCTCGGAGCGCGAAGAGCGCGGGCGATTTTCTTGATCGGAGTAAACATAGCGTTGGCTCTTTCTTTCGTTCATTCTCTGATGATCCGAAGATAGGTGCTGCAGTGCACAATTACCAACGCTCTAATATAGGTACAGCCATGCATAGGATGCACGCCTCGCCTTTCTGGCGCGCGAATTCTGCAATAAAGCGGTCATAAAATGTGCAGACGCCTCAGTCGTAGAGGCGCCGTACCGTCGCGATGCAATCCAGATCCTTCAGCTGGGCCAGCAGCTGGTTGAGCTGGCGGAGATCCCAGACTTCGACATCGACCGCCATTTCGGTGAAGTCCGCGGCGACGCGCACCGTGTTCAGGGAACGGATATTCACGTCAAGGCCGGCAACGGACTGCGCCACCTTGGCCAGCGTGCCCGGCTCGTTCAAAGCGTTGATGAGCACGCGCGCCATGAAGCGCGACTTGTTGGCCTCGTCAAGATCCCAGCGCACATCGATCCAGCGATCGGGCTGATCATCGAAACGCTGCAGCGCGGACGACTGGATCGGGTAGATGGTGATGCCCTTGGCCTTCTCCATGATGCCGACGATGCGATCGCCGGGCACGGCGCCCGCCGGCGCGAACTGCACGGCGATATTGCCGGAAATGCCGCGGATCGGGCCCATATCGGCATCAGTCTCCGCCTCCGTCTTGGCCTTGTCCGGCACCTTGAAGATCATGCCGGAGGCACTGCGGACATTGAACCAACCGTCATCGCCACTCGGCTTGACGGTAACGCGCTCATCCTGATGGTCGGGATAGACGGCGCGCAGGACATCGAGCGACGACATCTCACCCCGGCCGACGGCAGCGATCGCGTCTTCGACATCCTTCTGGCCGAGGCGGTGCAGCGCCGGCTTCATCGCGTCCCGGGAAAATATCTTTCCCGCCCGCTCAAAAGTGCGCTCCAGAATGCGATGGCCGAGACCGGCATATTGCTTGCGGATCGCCAGGCGCGTGGCGCGGCGGATGGCCGCGCGCGCCTTGCCGGTCACGACGATCTCTTCCCACGCAGCTGGCGGCACCTGGACACCGGAGCGGATGATCTCGACCTCGTCGCCGTTCGCAAGCCGCGTCACCAGCGGCATGATGCGGCCGTTGATCTTGGCGCCGACGGTGGTGTCACCGATATTGGTATGGACGGCATAGGCGAAGTCTATCGGCGTTGCGCCGCGCGGCAGGGCGATCAGCTTTCCCTTCGGCGTGAAGCAGAAGACCTGGTCCTGAAACAGCTCAAGCTTGGTGTGTTCGAGGAATTCTTCGGGGCTGTCGCCTTCGGCAAGCGCCTCGATCGTGTGGCGGAGCCATGAATAGGCATTGGATTCGCGCGAGAGAAGGTCGCCCTCGGTATTGGTCGCACCGTCCTTGTAAAGCGCATGCGCGGCGATGCCGTATTCGGCGATCTCATGCATGCGCTTGGTGCGGATCTGCAGCTCGATGCGCTGGCTGGAGGGACCGACGATCGTCGTGTGCAGCGAACGGTAGTCGTTCTGCTTCGGCGTCGAGATGTAATCCTTGAAGCGGCCAGGCACAACGCGCCACCGCATATGGACGATGCCGAGCGCGCGATAACAGGCCGGAACGTCTTCGACGAGGATACGGAAACCGTAGACATCCGAAAGCTGCTCGAAGGAGAGCGACTTCGACTGCATCTTGCGGAAAACCGAATAAGGCTTCTTCTGGCGCCCTTTGACCTTGGCAGTCGTCAGGCCGTTGGCCACCAGCAGGTCATGCAATTCCGTTTCGATCTTCTTGACCAGGCCCTCATTGCGCTGCGAGAGTTCCTGCAGACGCTTGGTGACGGTTTCGTAGGCCTCCGGATTGATGTGGCGGAAGGAGAGTTCCTCCAGCTCATCGCGCATGTCCTGCATACCCATGCGGCCCGCGAGCGGCGCATAGATCTCCATCGTCTCCTCGGAGATGCGGGCGCGCTTGTCCGCCGTCATATGGTCGAGAGTGCGCATATTGTGCAGGCGGTCGGCCAGCTTGACGAGCAGCACGCGCACATCGTCGGAGATCGCGAGTAGCAGCTTACGCAGGTTCTCCGCTTGCTTGGCCTTCTTGGTGACAAGATCGAGCTTCTTGATCTTCGTCAGGCCCTCGACCAGCCGGCCGATATCCTCGCCGAAGAGCTCATCGATTTCGGCACGCGTCGCCGTCGTATCCTCGATCGTGTCATGCAGCAGGGCGACGGCGATGGTCGACTCGTCGAGATGCATGTCCGTCAGGATCGCGGCGACTTCGAGCGGATGCGAGATATAGGGATCGCCACTGGCACGCTTCTGCTGTCCATGCTTCTGCATGGCATAGACATAGGCTTTGTTCAGCAGAGCTTCATTGGCGTCGGGCTTATACTTCTGCACCCGCTCCACGAGCTCGTACTGCCGCATCATCCCGGAACTACTCCAATAAAAACAAAAGCGCGCCAATCACCGATTGGCGCACGCACAGGCAATAATATGCCTTAGCAATAAAGGCGCAAGATTGACGATTGGTAATCGTCCCGCGACTTCTTAGTAGTCGTCGCTCTTTTCCGGCGGCACGAGGCCTTCGATACCGGCAAGGAGCTCTTCTTCCGACATCTGATCGAAAGTAACCGTCTCGGGCTGATCGTCCTGCTCCAAGCCGTCCGCAGCAGCAGCGGCGCCAGCGGCAATAAGGCTGGCCGGATCAGGCTCAGGCTCATCGACTTCGACGTGCTTCTGCAGCGAGTGGATCAGGTCTTCCTTCAGATCGTCGGGAGACAGCGTCTCGTCGGCGATTTCACGCAGCGCCACGACGGGGTTCTTGTCGTTGTCACGATCGATAGTGATCGAGGCACCCTGGGAAATCAGCCGGGCGCGGTGGCTGGCAAGTAGAACCAGCTCGAAGCGGTTCTCAACTTTGTCGATGCAATCTTCAACTGTGACACGGGCCATTGCCTGTCCTTTACGGTCGTGATTTCGGGATTAGCATGCCCGATACAATTAAAAGCCGGCGAATTCAAGTTTTTCGTGCACGGTCCCGCCGTTTATGCGCCGTCCTGCTAAAATTTTCGAAGGAATGTGACAATTCCACCGTTAGTTGCTTGGAATATGCCGAATCGTGCCCTAAATCTCCTTTATATGAATAATTCATAAATTAAGAATTATTCTTTCTTCGTTTAATTAAGCCATTGTTTTTATGGAATTTTGACCGAAGAAGATTTGGATTACTCTAATTGGATTGGCAAGCGATGTTCGACCCACGCGAAAAAATTGCACTCTTCATAGACGGCGCCAACCTCTACGCTGCATCCAAGAGCCTTGGCTTCGATATCGACTATCGCAAGCTGCTGAAAGCATTCCAGAAACGCGGATACCTGCTGCGCGCCTACTACTACACCGCGCTGATCGAGGACCAGGAATATTCCTCCATCCGCCCGCTGATCGACTGGCTCGACTACAACGGCTACAAGGTCGTCACCAAGCCTGCCAAGGAATTCACCGACTCCATGGGCCGCCGGAAGATCAAGGGCAACATGGATATCGAACTGGCGATCGACGCCATGGAGCAATCCGAAACCGTCGACCACTTGGTTATCTTCTCCGGAGACGGCGATTTTACGACTCTGGTGGAAGCCCTTCAGCGCAAGGGCCGCAAGGTGTCGATCATCTCCACGATGGCCACCCAACCGCCAATGATTGCCGACGACCTGCGCCGCCAAGCGGATCACTTTATCGATCTGCTGTCGCTGAAAAGCGAGATTGGCCGCGACCCGTCCGAACGCCCACAGAAGCCTGTCGAGATCGCCCCGGCGAGCGACTTCGAGGAGTAATCCTCAATCCAAAGCCTCGAACAGGATCGGCTGGGCGCCCTTCCAGAGCACCAGGTTGCCCATATCCGCGAGCTGCTCGCGGCCTTCGACGATCGTCAGGAAATGATTGCCAGCAAGGGCGCCCATCTTGCTCGCAAATGACGAGCTGCCATAGGCAAAGAGCAGTTCCGTCTCGCTGTGTCCGCCCGGATAAAGCAGAATATCGCCGCGCGACGGATGGCGGGTGTGGTTTTCGAAATCCACGCCGAACTGATAATCGCCGAGCGGCACCCAGACCGCCTCCCCGCTCCAGCGCGAATGGATGGTCCGATTTCGAAAAGGCAGCAGCGACGTAAACGCCGCGCAGGTCTTCGGCGCCCTCTCAATCTCCAGCTTCGCCACGAAGACATGCGACGCGACCGAAATCTTCAACCTTCGCATCGGTCAGCGATTGTCCTTCAGCAGGCGGCTCTTCTGCCTGTTCCAATCGCGTTCCTTCTCGGACTCGCGCTTGTCATGCAGCTTCTTGCCCTTGGCGAGCGCCAGTTCCATCTTCGCCCGGCCGCGGTCGTTGAAATAGATCTTCAACGGGATCAGCGTCATGCCTTCACGGTTGATGCCGGCGCGCAGCCTGTCAATCTCGCGACTCGACAGCAGCAGCTTGCGGCGGCGGCGCGGCTCGTGATTGAAGCGGTTGGCCTGCAGGTATTCCGGCAGGTAGGAATTGATCAGCCAGATCTCGCCGCCTTCATCCGACGCGTAAGATTCGGCGATATTGGCCTTACCTTCTCGCAGCGACTTGACCTCGGTGCCCTTCAAGACGATCCCGGCCTCATACGTATCGATGATTTCGTAGTTGAAGCGGGCCTTGCGGTTTTCGGCCACGACCTTCTTGACGACGCGCTCGCTGCCTCTGGGGGCCATGATTTATTCCAATTCCTTGCAGGGGCGCGCGCAAAACCGCGCCCTCATTTCCTGCCCTTATGTAGGGAAGCAGCCGGAACTTGTGAAGACAGACGCCGCCCGCCTTCACGCTCCGCTCAGTTCAGCAAACCGGCGTGGCGCATGGCGGCGTCGATTGCCGCTTCCGTTGCCGGCTCTAGCGTGGAGATGAGCGGCGAGCGCACGTTGCGGCTCATGCGTTCGAGCTTATGGAGGCCGTATTTCGCGCCGCAGAGGCCGGGCTCTAGGAAGATCGCCTTGTGCAGCGGCATCAGGCGGTCCTGGTATTCGAGCGCCTTCGTGTAATCGCCCGCAAGCGTCGCCGCCTGGAACTCGGCACAGAGACGTGGTGCGACATTCGCCGTCACCGAAATGCAACCGACGCCGCCATGGGCGTTGAAGCCGAGGGCCGTCGCATCCTCGCCCGAGAGTTGGCGGAAATCCTTGCTGCAGGTGATGCGCTGTTCGGAGACGCGCTCGATCTTGCCGGTCGCATCCTTGACACCCACGATGTTCGAATGCGCCTTGGCAAGCGCGCCCATCGTTTCCGGCGTCATGTCGACCACCGAGCGGCCGGGAATGTTGTAGATATAGATCGGCAGCCTGACGGCCTCGGCGACCGCCGAGAAATGCGCGATCAAGCCTTTCTGCGTCGGCTTGTTGTAGTAAGGCGTGACGACGAGCACGGCATCGGCGCCGGCCTTCTCGGCGTGCTGGGCAAGCTCGATCGCCTCGCGCGTATTGTTCGAGCCTGCGCCTGCCATGACCGGCACGCGCTTGGCCGCCGCTTCGATGCAGATTTCCACGACCCGTTTGTGCTCGGCATGCGACAGCGTCGGAGACTCGCCGGTCGTGCCGACCGGAACGAGACCGCTGCTGCCTTCCCTGATCTGCCAATCGACATGGGCGGCGAAGGAGGCTTCATCCACCAGTCCGGCATCAGTGAAGGAGGTGACGAGGGCGGGAATGGATCCCTGGAACATGCGCAACTCCTCACGGCTGATATCCACGCTTCAGCCGCATTCCTTGAATATAGGTTGCGCACCATAAAGCGGCGAAATCGCCGCGACAAGCGCGCATGGATCGGTTTAGGGCAAATTCCGACATCAAATGTGAACGAATTTTACCGGTTTCGGTAAGGTTTCATTAAGAGGCCTGTTGCGAAACTCAAGGCATATTTTCCTCGCGAGTATCCCGGATGAAAAGAGCTGTGTTGATCCTCTCCGCCCTCGGCCTTTCGGCCGCCGCGTGGAGCAGCGCCGCCGCGCCGCTGCCTGACACGAGCGCTCCGGTGCCCGAGATAAAGCCGATCGGCTTCGTGCCGCAAACCTCCGTGCCGGAATCGATCATGACCGGCGCCATTCCGCGCAGCACGACCGTCGCGCCCGTGAGCGGCAGCTTGAAGGCCGGATTAGACGCGCTTTCCGACAAGAATCCGCAGCAGGCCATCTCGATCCGCAACGGCATGGGCAAGGGGACGCTCGACCGGCATATCCTGACATGGGCGATCGCCGTTTCTGGCATCAAGGGCGTGCCTTCCTACGAGATTGCCGGCGCCGCACAGGAACTCAAGGGCTGGCCGGGGCTTTCCAAGCTGCACGCGAATTCCGAGCGCGCGCTCTACGACGAAAATCCGGACCCGGCAGCGGTCCTTGCGGCCTTCGGCGATACCGCACCGGAAACGACCCCGGGCGCGATGATCCTTTCGCGCGCACTGGTTTCTGCGGGCAAGCAGGCGCAGGCCGAGAAATATATCCGCAAGGTCTGGCGCAGCGAAGCGCTGGACAAGGAGACGGAAGACAAGATCCTGACGGAGTTCTCGGCTCTGCTTGGTGCGGCCGACCACAAGGCGCGGATGGAATATCTGATGTATCGCGGCCGGACGGCACAGGCCAAGCGCTTCGGCGACATGGGCCAGGCGCAGTCTCTCCACAAGGCATGGTCGGCAGTCGCAGGCAAGGCTGCCAATGCCGGCGCGCTTCTGAATGGAGTCGACAGCAAGTGGTCGAAGGATCCGGGCTATCTCTTCGCCCGCGTCGAATATCTGCGCAAGCAAGACAAATATGCCGAAGCCGCCAAGCTTCTGGGGCAGATGCCCTCCGTGCGCGATGCGCTGGTCAATTCCGGCGAATGGTGGAACGAGCAGCGTATCGTCAGCCGCGGCCTCGTCGACCAGGGCCAGTTCAAGGAAGCCTACCGCATTGTCGCCAACCACGTCGCGACGAACCCGACGGACATCGTCGAAGCCGAATTCCATGCCGGCTGGTACGCGCTGCGCGGACTGCAGGATCCGGCAACGGCCGAGACGCATTTCCGCAAGATTCTGCAGGTTTCGAACGGTCCGATCTCCGTTTCGCGGGCCTGGTATTGGCTGGGTCGCGCGGCCGAAGCCGGCGGGCCTGGCAAATCCGCTGAATTCTACGCAAAGGCAGCAAACTTCCCGAGCACTTTCTACGGCCAACTCGCGGCCGAGAGGCTGGGCCGCAAGACGCTTAACGTCTCCTATCCGTCGCCGAGCGCCGAAGACCGGCAACGCCTCCAGTCCCGCGAGGCGGTGCAGGCGATTTCACGGCTTGAGGCCGCTGGCCACGGCTGGCGCGCGGCCAGCCTTTACCTGGCGCTTGCCGAGCAGTTGCAAAGCGCCGGCGAACTTGCGATCCTGACGGCGCAGGCCGAACGCTCCGGCGACCATCACCTGTCGCTCCAGGTCGGCAAGATCGCCTATTCGCGCGGCATGGATGTCGCCGCACTTGCCTTCCCTGTCGGCGTCATCCCCGCGAACGCGAATATCTCCGGCTCCGGAAAGGCGCTTGCCTATGCGATCGCCAGACAGGAGAGCGCCTTCAACCCCGCCGCCGTCTCGGCCGCCAATGCCCGCGGCCTGCTGCAGTTGCTGCCCGGGACTGCCAAGTCCGTCGCCAAGCGCCACAACATCACCTATTCCGCCGACAAGCTGACGGCAGACGCCGGCTACAACGCGACACTCGGCGCGCATTATCTCGGCGAACAGATCGACGCCTTCGGCGGCTCCTACATCCTGACCTTCATCGCCTACAATGCCGGGCCGAAGCGCGTGCCCGAATGGATCAGCCGCTACGGCGATCCGCGCGGCAAATCCATCAACGAGATCGTCGACTGGATCGAGCGCATCCCCTTCCCCGAGACGCGCAACTACGTGCAGCGCGTGATGGAGAATTACGAGGTCTACAAGGCGCGCCTCGGGCAGACGCCGGACATCGAGCGCGACCTGATCGGCGGGCGCTCGTCATCCTGATTTCCTTCTGTGCTGAAGCAGGCTAGATTTCCTGAAGATAAATCGGGAAATCGCAATGTTTTCAAGCACCACTAACGGCTTCGAGGAGAAGACATACCTATCGGCCGACGGCCTCAAGCTCTACTCCCGCCACTATGGCGCCGGGAATCCGGCGGGATCCGCCTCGCCGCCAGTGATCTGCCTTCCCGGTCTGACGCGCAATTCCCGCGATTTTCATCAGCTCGCGCTGACGCTCTCGGAGGATCCGGAGCGTCCCAGGCGCGTGATCGCGCTCGACTCCCGCGGACGCGGCCGCTCGGCGTGGGACGACAACAAGCAAAATTACAATCTCGCCGTGGAAGCAACCGACGTCCTGACCACTTGCGCCGCTTTCGGCATTACACGTGCCAGCTTCATCGGCACCTCGCGCGGCGGGCTGATCCTTCATTTGATCGCCGAGATGAAGCCAGATCTGCTGGCATCCGTCGTTCTGAACGATGTCGGCCCGGTGCTCGAACCGGAGGGGCTTCGGCATATTCAAGGCTATCTCGCAAATCCACGAAGGCCCCGCGACTGGGACGAGGCGGCCAGGTTGCTTCGGGAATTGCACGAAGCGGAGTTTCCCGCTCTTTCCGCCGATGACTGGCGCGGCATGGCCTACGCGATCTATCGCGAAACAGCCGATGGGTTGGCCGCGGATTTCGATCCGGCCATCGCCGAGGCGATGATCGCCGCCGACTTCAACAGGCCGGTGCCGGATCTGTGGAAGCAGTTCGACGCAATGGCGGAGATGCCGCTGCTGGTCATCCGCGGCGAGAATTCAAAACTGCTGTTAAAGGCAACGGTCGAAGAGATGCTGAGGCGTCATCCGGCAGCACGGCAACTCATCGCAAGACGTCAGGGACACGCACCGCTGCTGCATCGCGATGAAGTGGCAGCGGAAATCCGTCGCTTTCTCCACGATCTCTGACGGCAAAGCCGCCTCCGAGCCGCCGGATGCGAACATCCACCGCGCAAAAAGCCCGGCTCGAAAGCCGGGCTTCCCGATTTGACCGATGGTCAGATTAGAACGAACGCTGCAGGCGGAAGAAGCCCGTTACGCCGTCAACGTCTTCAGCATCGTCGAAATCCTCGGCGACGTAGTTGACAGTGACCTTCGTGGAGAGGTTCTCAACGATTTCGTAGTCGAGCGTGACACCAGCGCGCCATTCGCTGCCGCCGTCGAATTCGCCTTCATCGTCGGACTCGATGTTGTTGGTGTACTGAACAGCCGGGGTGATAGTGAACTTGTCGGTTGCCTTGACAGCGTACTGAGCAGCGATTGCCCATTCGCCGTTGGCGTAGTAGTCCGACACACCGCTTGCCCATACACCGGCAAGACCGAACGTGCCCGGGCCGATGTCTGCATAGATGATGCCACGGATGGCGCCATCTTCACGGTCGATGTCGTAACCGCCGAGAAGTTCCCAGCTGATGGCACCGAACTTGCCGCCAACAGCAGCATCGATACCGACGTTGTTACCACCATTAGAGGGGAAGGTCCCCACCGGAACACCGCCAATCGCGCGAATTTCATCGCCGGTGCGTGTCAGCTCTTCAACAGCGATACCGGCGTAGAAGTCGCCAGAGTCATACTGGTAGCGGATCGCGTTGAAGTTGGTGTTGTTGTTGATGGATTCCGTTTCACCGGAGAAGTCAGCATCCCACCAGTTGACGAACTTACCAACGCGGAAGCCGGCGATGTCGATGTAGGCTTCATCGATAATCGTGTCGTTCTGGTCGTCCTGGCTGTTGGCAACGCCGTTCGGGCGGAAGTTCGCCTGATAGACGATAACGCCGGTGAGCGGGCCGTATTCGGTGTCGCTCTTGGCCGTAAAGGCAACCTGACCGCGGGTACGGGCAGACCAGTCTTCGCCGCCATAGATCTGGTCAGCAACGTCACCAGCGGACCAGTCAACCTGGAAGCGGATGTAACCCTGGATCTTGAGGCAGGTTTCGGTGCCTGGGATGTAGAAATAACCAGTGCCGTAAGCGTCGCAGACGCGAACGTATTCAACCGGCTCCGGCTCGGCAGCGACGATGGCGTCGGCAGCCTGGGCGCCGGAAACTACTGCGAGAGCAGCAGCGGAGCCGAGAAGAAGGCTCTTGATTGTCATAGTGACCTCCAATTCAAAGTTTCGATCGGGTCTGGGATTTTTCGCCGTTAGAGCAGCGTTCCCTGCCCCATCCCCATGTTTCAAGAAGTCGGACGATCAACCGCCCTCGCTTCCGAAGTTGAAAATACAAGACCGCGCCTCTCACGCAATCACCAACTTACGCCTTTGTGGTATTTGCATCCGCCTTACCGGCGTCCTGTTGCTGAAAGGCCACAAGTTGGGCAGGCGCCGCCGCATTTCTTTATGGTTTGTTAAGAAACTGCCGGTTTTGCAGGGGTTTAGCATCGCCTCACATATGTGGCACGACGCCTCCTGTGCCGCATTGATACCAATTTCCGGTCGGATTCGGCGGCGTTTACGACGGCCCCGCAATGCGGGCATGGATGAGGGGGCACCCGAATTGACGATGCTTCACCGCACGAATCACTGCCTAGCAAGGATTGATTCTTCGCACGCGATTCTGATCGCGGATGAATTCGGTTTCACGGCAAGCGCATCGGCCGGGACGATGTACGATCCTGCGTAGCCGCATGACGTCCATGGGAACTTCAGCGTGAATTGTGGCTTCGCAATTTTCCGCTGTTGCGGCATCACTTCATCACAATCCGAAATCCTCTCGAAATCGCTCGATCTGGTGCATGCGCTGATGCAGGATCGTCACGATACCGATGTCGCCGTTGCTGAGCCGTCGCCAATAGACGAAATGCCTTTCGTAGCGAAAGACATAGCCATCGACTCCGAACTCCGCGGGAACCGGGCCTGACAGCACCTCGTGCGTTTCTATTCTGTCGGAAGCTGCGAACAGGCCGGTGAGATAGCGGTCGGCCACTCAGCACCCCATGTACTGGTAGATTTCGTCCAGACGGTGAGACGCCGCCTGCTGGATGCGGACGGGCGCCATTCTTGACTATGTCGCGTTGCGCGCGATGACGTCGGCCGCCGAGAGCGGATGGTAGGCGGACTCGGGGGCGGCGAAGGCATGAGTCAATTCCGCTTTCAGCCGATCGAATGCTTCTTTGTCCGCCCGTTCCTTGTCGCGGCGGATCAGGTCACGAATGTACTCGCTGACATTTTCGTAGGAGCCCGTCTCGCCGACATTGGCGGCAACGAAGTCGCTGAGTGCTCCGCGGAGACGGACCGTCATCGTCGTTGTACGGGACATGGCGGCATCCTCGCATGCTTTCTGTCTTCAATATAAACTAAAATGAACACGCGAAGCACGAATGGGCTGCCTACCCCGCGCCCTCATCACCGGCTTTGTAGGAAGCATCGACAACCCGTTCGGCACGAGGTTGTCACCCATGTCTTAGGTACGATCTGTTACCGATGTCTCCGGGTCGGACAATGGGGGTGGTGGCGGAGAGGAAGGGATTCGAACCCTCGATACGCTTTTGACGTATACTCCCTTAGCAGGGGAGCGCCTTCGACCACTCGGCCACCTCTCCGGTGGGAGCCCTGATAGAGTCATTCGACAGGTGAAGCAAGCGCTTTTTCGGCTTCCGCCCGAGAGAAAACGATGCTGCGATCTCAGACCAGCAACTGCTTAAGATCGGCGGCGGCGTCCGCCAGCACGGCCTTGTCGGGATTGATTCCCGATTCCAGCAGCTTCTTGCCCGTCACATAGGCTTTCGCGTCGTTGATCGCGTCGACGGCGATGAACTGGCCGTTCCGGAAATACCAGATGGAATGGGCGCCTTCGCGGGCGCCGGGGCGAAGGAGGGTTTCGTCGTAGCCGAGGTTGAAGCCGGCGATCTGCAGCTTCACGTCATACTGATCGGACCAGAACCACGGCTTCGGCTCATAGGGCGCATGACCGCCGGCGATGACCGCGGCGGCGGCGTCGGCCTGGTCGACGGCGTTCTGCACCGATTCGAGCCTTATCTGCCCATCGTGCCAGGGCTGCACGGCGCAATCGCCGGCGGCAAAGATCGAAGGGTCCGAGGTGCGGGCGAATTCGTCGACGAGGATGCCGTTCGCAACGTCGAGGCCGGCTTCCTTGGCCAACTGGTCGTTCGGCACGACGCCAATGCCGACGATGACGAAGTCAATGTCGATCACTGAGTCGTCGGAGAGCTCGGCGCCGCAAACATGTCCGTCCCTGCCGACGAGACGCTTGAGCCCGGTCTTTTCGCGGATCACCACGTCATGGCTCTCGTGGATCGCGCGGATGATGTCGGCCGTCTCCTTGGCGGCGACACGCTGCAAGATGCGGTCGGCCATTTCGATGACGGTCACTTCGAGGCCGCGATGGCGCGCGACGGCTGCCGCCTCGAGACCGATATAGCCGCCGCCTATAATAAGGACGCGCCGGCCGGGGCGCATCTCGTCGGCCAGAAGGTCCGCGTCGCGCTTGTCGCGGGCGACATAGACGCCGTTAAGGTCGCCGCCGACGGCTGCCGGCAGCTTGCGCGGCGTCGAACCCGTGGTCAGCGCCAGCGTGCCGTAGTCAAGAATCGAGCCATCCTGCAGCGCCACCTGCTTCTTGTCGCGATCGATCTGCTCGACCCAGGTCGCGAGACGGATTTCGACATTGTTGTCCGGATACCAGTGTTCCGGGCGGAACAGCAGGCGATCGAAGGTCATCTCGCCGAGCAAATATTTCTTCGAGAGAGGCGGGCGCTGGTATGGCAGAACGTCCTCGGCGCCGATGATGGTAATCGGGCGGGTGTCCTGTAGCGCGCGCAGCTTTGCGGCCATCGCGAAACCAGCCTGCCCCGCGCCGATGATTACCAGTCTGTCCGTCACTATCCCACTCCCAGAAGCAGCGTCATTATATAAAGGCGAGAGGTACCCCCCGCCCCTGGCGCCGTCAACAGGAAGCCGATCTTGCCCGTCAGCCGATCTCGATCCAGCGGCGCTCGTGGAACGACTGTGCCATGGCGTGAACAGACTTCTCTATCCTGAGACCGTCTTCGAATGTCACCAAGGACGACGGGGCGCCGGAAATGGCGCGGATCAGCTCGCGGCATTCGATGATCTTCAGGTCGTTGAAGCCGAGGCCATGGCCGGGTGCGGGAATGAAGCGGTCGTAGGGCTGGTGTGCGGGTGCTGCGAGGATCTTGCGGAAACCCTGCTCCGTGCCACGGCCTTCGGCTTGGTAGAGCTCGAATTCGTTCATGCGTTCCTGATCGTATGCGATTGAGCCTTTCGAGCCGAATACCTGCAGTGCGATGCGGCCCTTGCGGCCCCAGGCGGCACGGTTTGCCATCAGCACGGCGGAAATGCCGCCGCCAAGTCGCATCAGGACGTTCGCGCCATCGTGATTCTCGACGGCACGGCGACCTCCCTCCTTCGTGGGGCGGTCGGCATAAGGCTTCACCATATCTGTAATGACGGCCTCGACGTGGCCGAAGAGATACCAGAGCAGCGACAGCGGATGCACGGCGAAATCGTCAAGCGCGCCGTAACCGGAAGACAGTTCGCTCTTCCAATAGAAGACGCCGTCCGGGTCGGCCATGAAATCCTCGTCCATCTCAACGCGGATGTGGTTGACGGTGCCGATCGCGCCCTCGCCGATCAGCGTCTTGATGTGCCGCATCACCGGGTTCTGGATATAGTTGTAGCCGAGCACGGCGACTTTGCCGGAGGCCTTTGCCGCTTTCAGCATCTGCTCGGCTTCGGCAAAAGCGGGCGCCATCGGCTTCTCGCACCAGACATGCTTTCCGGCTTCGAGCGCCGCAATCGCCATTTCGGCATGGAACTGGTTCGGTGTAGTAACGGAGACGACGTCGACCTCCGGATCGGCAATCAGCGCTTTCCAGTCGGCCGCCGCCTTTTCGAAGCCGAATTCGGCGGCGCGCGATTTTGCGAGGTCCGCATTGGCTTCGGCGAGGTGCACGAGCCTTGGGCGCTCGACATCACCGAAGACAGTTTTCACCGCATTCCAGGCCAGCGCGTGGCACTTGCCCATATAACCGGTGCCGATCAAACCGATGCCAATTGGCTTCATTTCCACCACCTCCTCCATGTCCGTGGCTATTTTTGGAATATTTGGACCGTTTTGACAAGCCGGCATGGCTGCGTCATCTGCGCCAGGCAACGCCGAATACTGTTCAAAACCCTTCAATTCCACGGGAATAAAAACAGTTAGGATCGAAAAGCGAAATCATTTATGCTTTTGAATATGGAATATTTGTTTCATCTTCTGGACCGCCTGCATGGATAACGACCCCAAGAGATTCGTGCGCGTGCCCCGCGATTTCGAAAGCCTGCGCAGCACGATCATCGAGCGCAAGGCAAGCATGCCGAAGCGGCTGGCGCAGGTCGCTGCCTTTGCGCTCAGCCATCCCGATGAGATCGCCTTCGGCACAACGGCAAGCATTGCTGCTGCTTCGGACGTCCAGCCGTCGACGCTGGTGCGACTTGCGCATCACCTCGGCTATGAGGGTTTCTCCGATCTCCAGAGCATTTTCCGCGAGCGGCTGCGCGACAGGACGCTGAGCTATGAGGAGCGCCTCGCCACGCTGGAGCAATCCGGCGGTGCCGACGAGGACGCCAATCTGCTTTCAGGGTTCATCGCCGCGGCCACCCAGTCCATCAACCGCATGGCGGCGACGGTCGGGACGGAAACATTCACCCGGGCCGTCGACATCTTGGCTGCGGCGGATACCATATATCTTATAGCGAAACGCCGCTCCTACCCGCTGACGGCGCATATGACCTACGCCTTTTCGAAACTAGGCATCCGCCACCAGATCGTGGCCTCACCGAACGGGGTCGATCCGGAGATGGTACAGTTCGCAACGCCGAAGGATGCGGCAATCGCGGCCAGCTTCTCGCCTTATGCTGCCGATAGCCTCAGTCAGGCCGAAGGGCTGGCTGATCGCGGCGTGCCAGTCGTCGCGATCACCGATTCGGCTTTCTCACCGCTTGCGGCCTGCGCTGCCTGCTGGTTCGAAGTTGCCGAAGCCGACTTTGCCGGCTTCCGCTCACTTTCCGCCTCCATGGCGCTGGCGATGGCGCTGCCTGTGGCGATCGCCGAGCGCCGGCGCAAGTTTCACCACCCGAAAACCTCAAAAGAGAAAATGGAATAAACATTCCGAATTGACAAAAATACGGAACTAATGTTTCATTATTCAAAATTTGCAGGCGGCAATGCCCTGCACGAATCCAGCGGGAGGACATCATGGCACAACCGAATCCGGGTCCGCGGCCCGAGCCGTCTCTTGATGTGATCACCATCGGCCGCTCGTCCGTCGATCTCTATGGCCAACAGATCGGCTCACGGCTGGAGGACATCGGCTCTTTCGCCAAATCCGTCGGCGGCTGCCCGGCCAATATCGCGATCGGCACAGCCCGCCTCGGCCTCAAGTCCGGCCTGATCACCCGCGTCGGCAATGAGCAGATGGGCCGTTTCATCATCGAGCAGTCGGCGCGCGAAGGTGTTGCGACCAAGGGCATCAAGACCGACAAGGAACGGCTGACGGCCCTCGTGCTGCTTGCGGTGGAAGGCGAAGGCGTTTCGCCGATGATCTTCTATCGTTCGGACTGCGCCGACATGGCGCTCGACGAAGACGATATTGACGAGGACTTCATCAAGTCGTCGCGCGCGGTTCTCGTGTCCGGCACGCATTTTTCCCGCCCGAATACGGAGGCCGCGCAGCGCAAGGCGATCCGTATTGCCAAGGCGAATGGGCGCAAGGTGATCTTCGACATCGACTACCGGCCGAATCTCTGGGGGCTTGCCGGCCATGCCGAAGGCTTCGAGCGCTATGTGAAGTCCGACCGCGTCTCTTCCAAAATGAAAGAGACGCTGCCGGATTGCGATCTCATCGTCGGCACGGAAGAAGAAATCCTGATTGCTTCCGGCGCGGACGACGTGCTTGGAGCACTGAAGGAGATCCGCCGCCTTTCCGCGGCAACGATCGTGCTGAAGCGCGGCGCGATGGGCTGCATCGTCTACGATGGGCCGATCGCCCACGATCTGGAAGCAGGCATCATCGGCCAGGGCTTCCCGATCGAGGTCTTCAACGTGCTCGGCGCCGGCGACGCCTTCATGTCCGGCTTCCTGCGCGGCTGGCTGAAGGACGAACCGCTGAAGACCTGCGCGACCTGGGCCAATGCCTGTGGGGCCTTCGCCGTCTCCCGCCTGCTCTGCTCACCGGAATATCCGACCTGGGCGGAGCTCGACTTCTTTTTGAAGAACGGCAGCGAGCATCGGGCGCTGCGCAAGGACGAGGCGATCAACCACATCCACTGGGCATCGACGCGCAAGGGCGACATTCCGTTGCTGATGGCGCTCGCCATCGACCATCGATCGCAACTCACCAGCGTCTGCGACGAGCTGGGCATCGACTACAAGGAGATCGTCGCCTTCAAGCGGTTGGCCGTCGAGGCGGCGGCACGCGTTGCCGATGGCCGCGATGGTTATGGCATGCTGATCGACGAACGGTTCGGCCGCGATGCCTTCTTCGATGCGGCGGCCAAGAACTTCTCCTGGATCGGACGGCCCGTCGAATTGCCGGGTTCAAAGCCTTTGCGCTTCGAGTTCAGCCAGGACATCGGCTCGCAACTCGTCGAATGGCCGCTCGACCACTGCATCAAGTGCCTCTGCTTCTATCATCCGGACGATCCGGCCGATCTGAAGAGCGAGCAGCAGGAGAAGCTGCGCACACTCTTCGAGGCGGCGCGCAAGGTGGGCCGCGAACTGCTGGTCGAAATCATTGCCAGCAAGAACGGACCACTGACCGACGGCACGATCTCGACTGCCATGGAAGAGCTTTACGCGCGCGGTATCAAACCCGACTGGTGGAAGCTGGAGCCGCAGGCTTCGACAGCTGCCTGGAAGAAGATCGAGGCCGTGATCGCCAAGAACGATCCGTGGTGCCGCGGTATCGTGCTGCTGGGGCTGGAGGCGCCCGCCGAAGAGCTCGTGAAAGGCTTCGAGGCCACGCTTGCTGCGCCCTCCGTCAAGGGTTTTGCCGTCGGCCGCACCATTTTTGCCGACGCGGCGCGCGCCTGGCTCTCTGGCAACATGAATGATGAGGAAGCGATCGCCGATATGGCCGGACGCTTCCGCCGACTGACCGAGGCCTGGTTGAAAACCCGCGGGCTGCATTAATTAAGAGCATTTGGGAGGTGCCCGATGGGCAAGACAATCCGATTGACGATGGCGCAGGCTGTTGCGCATTTCCTAACGAAGCAGATGACCGTGATCGACGGCAGGAAGGTACCGATCTTCGGCGGCGTCTGGGCGATCTTTGGCCACGGCAATGTTGCCGGCATGGGCGAAGCTCTCTATCAGGTGCGCGGCGAGCTGCCGACCTATCGCGCACATAACGAACAGGGCATGGCGCATGCGGCGATCGCCTATGCCAAGGCGAGCTTCCGCCAACGCTTCATGGCCTGCACGAGCTCGATTGGCCCTGGCGCCTTGAACATGGTGACGGCAGCCGGCGTCGCGCATGTCAACCGCATCCCGGTGCTCTTCCTGCCCGGCGACATCTTCGCCAACCGCGCGCCCGATCCGGTGCTGCAGCAGATCGAGGATTGGGGCGACGGCACGGTTTCGGCCAACGACGCCTTCCGCCCGGTCTCGCGCTATTTCGACCGCATTACCCGCCCCGAGCAGATCATCACGGCGCTCAAGCGTGCCATGCAGGTGCTGACCGATCCGCTCGACTGCGGCCCGGTGACGCTCTCGCTCTGCCAGGACGTCCAGGCGGAAGCCTTCGATTATCCGGCGAGCTTCTTCGAAGAAAAAGTCTGGATAATCCGCCGTCCGCAGCCGGACACCGATGAGCTCGCTTCTGCGATCGCGCTCATCAAGTCCGCCGAAAAACCGGTGATCATTTCCGGCGGCGGTGTGCTCTATTCACAGGCGACGAAGGAACTGACAGCCTTCGCCGAGGCGCACGGCATTCCTGTCGTCGTCAGCCAGGCCGGCAAATCGTCGATCGACGAGCGCCACCCGCTGGCACTCGGCTCCGTCGGCGTCACCGGTACGTCGGCTGCCAACGCCATTGCAGAGGAAACCGATCTCATCATCGCCGTCGGCACCCGCTGCCAGGACTTCACCACCGGCTCCTGGGCGCTATTCAAGAACGACAAGCTGAAGATCCTAGGCCTCAACATCGCCGCCTACGATGCCTACAAGCATAACGGTCAGCCGCTGGTCACCGACGCCCGCGAGGGCCTGAAGGCGCTGTCGAAGGGGCTTGGCGGCTGGAAGGCGCCGGCAGCACTTGCGGAAAAGGCGACGAAGGAAAAGAATCTCTGGATGGATGCTGCCAACAAGGCGATGGCTTCCACCAATGCCGCCCTGCCCTCGGATGCGCAGGTGATCGGCGCGGTGACCCGCTCGATCGAACTGGAAAAGGCGATCGGCCTTTGTGCGGCAGGCGGCCTGCCGGGTGAGATGCACAAGCTGTGGCCAGCCACAGCCCCCGGCAGCTACCACATGGAATACGGCTTTTCCTGCATGGGTTACGAGATCGCCGGCGGCCTCGGTGCGAAGATGGCGAACCCGGACAAAGAGGTCTTCGTTCTGGTCGGCGACGGCTCCTACATGATGCTGAACTCCGAGCTTGCGACCTCGGTGATGATGGGCATCAAGGTGAATATCGTTCTGCTCGACAACCGCGGCTACGGCTGCATCAACCGGTTGCAGATGGAAACGGGCGGCGCGAACTTCAACAACCTGCTGAAGGACTCCTATCACGAGGTGATGCCGGAAATCGACTTCCGGGCGCATGCCGAGAGCATGGGCGCCATCGCGGTCAAAGTTTCCTCGATTGCCGAACTGGAAAAGGCGATTGCCGATTCGAAGAAGAACGAGGGTACCTCGGTCTTCGTCATCGACACCGATCCGCTGATCACGACGGAAGCCGGCGGCCACTGGTGGGATGTCGCAGTGCCGGAAGTGAGCCCCCGCCAACAGGTCAACAAGGCTCATGCGGCTTACGTAAAGGCACGCGCCGCCCAGCGCGTCGGCTGATCGGCTGCTGCCATTTTACTGGAAGAGCGGTCCCGCTCTTCCAACAATGCCTTTAAGGAGACTATTGATGAAGGCCAAACTTGGCATGTCGCCCATCGCCTGGTGGAACGACGATCTTCCTGAGCTCAGCGACGATGTGTCCCTCGAGGAATGCCTGCGGCAGTCGCGCAGCGCGGGCTTTACCGGCATGGAAAAGGGCCGCCGTTTCCCCGAAGACCCGCAGGTGATGCTGCCCATCCTGCGCGCCGCCGACGTGACGCTGTGCGGCGGCTGGTTCTCAGGCACGCTAGTCGACGAGGAACTTGCCGCGAACAAAGACCGCATCGCCCCGATGATCGAGTTGTTCAAAGCGGTCAATGCGCCCTGCATCGTCTATGGCGAGGTCGGCCGCTCCATCCAGGGCGACCGCTCCAAGCCGCTCGCGACCAAGCCGCGCCTCCCCGATGACGAGATGAAGGCCTATGCGCGCCGCGTCACCGAGTTCGGGGAATGGTGTGCCGAACAGGGCATGCCGCTTTCCTATCACCATCACATGGCCGCCGTGGTCGAAACCGAGCCGGAACTCGACGCCTTCATGCACAATTCCGGCGAAGGCATTCCGCTGCTGCTCGATGCCGGGCATCTGGCCTTTGCCGGCGGCGACGTGCTGCGCGCTATCGACAACCACCACGCCCGTATCAACCATGTTCACGTCAAAGACATCCGCAGACCTGTCGTGGATGGACTGGACCGCAGCCGGCAGTCCTTCCTCGACGCGGTGGCGCTTGGCGCCTTCACCGTGCCTGGCGACGGCTCGCTCGATTTCGGCGCCATCGTCCAGCGGCTCGCCGATTACGGCTATGAAGGCTGGTTCGTGGTCGAGGCCGAACAGGACCCACGTAAAGCGCCCCCGCAGAAGATGGCCGAGATCGGCCATGCTGAATTGATGCGCGTCATGACGGCTGCGGGTTACACGGTGGAAACGGAAGGCTTTCCCAAGGGGTAACGGGAGACCCTACCGGGTCTTTGGAGCAAGACGCAGCGCGGCACATCCCTTCTCCCGTCGGGGAGAAGGTCGCGGCAGCCGGATGAGGGGGCCGCCACCCACTAACGTACGAGGAGAAACACCATGCCAAACCTCAAGGTGAAGCCGTCCGGCACGAGCGGCCGCGTCATCCATGTCACGCCGGAAAGCGCCGGCTGGACCTATGTGGGCTTCGACCTCCACCGGCTGAAGCCGGGCGAAACGGCGTCCGGCGCGGCCGGCGACCGCGAGATCTGCCTCGTCTGGGTGAGCGGCAAGGGCAAGGCGACGGCCGGCACGGAGGATTTCGGCACGCTCGGCGAGCGCATGAGCCCGTTCGAGGGGGCGCCGCATGCGCTCTATATCCCGATGGAATCAACCTGGTCGGTGACGGCCGAGACCGATCTGGAGCTCGCTGTCTGCTCCGCTCCCGGCGGCGGCACTTACCAAGCCAAGGCGATTCCGCCCGGCACGCATCCGTCGCTCACACGCGGCAAGGGCACGAATGTCCGCTACGTCAACAATATCATGCCGGAGGACGACGGCTCGGCGCATTCGCTGCTGGTCGTCGAAGTCATCACGCCCGGAGGCCATACCTCTTCCTATCCGCCGCACAAGCACGACCAGGACAACCTGCCTCACGAAAGCTTCCTCGAAGAGACCTATTACCACCGCCTGAACCCGCCGCAGGGCTTCGGCTTCCAGCGCGTCTACACCGACGACCGGTCGCTGGACGAGGTGATGGTGCTGGAAGACGGCGACGTGACGCTCGTTCCCAAGGGCTATCACCCCTGCGCCGCGACGCATGGCTACGACCTATACTATCTCAACGTCATGGCCGGTCCGAAGCGCATCTGGAAATTCTACAACGCACCCGAGCACGAATGGCTGCTGAAGGCTTAGCGCCGCGTTCGATCGCTAAATAATCTGACAGCGCGAAAGCCGCGCAGGTGGTTCACTGCCTCCATCCAATCAGAAAGGATGGAGGATCATCACCATGCGCGGCTCAAGCTTCATAATCCCCGGCCCGGCAGTTCCGTTCCTCGCAAGCGGCGCAGCCATGGCTGCTTGCGGTCCTCATCGCAACGGTACGCTGGTTTGCGCGTAAGATGGTGGAACGGCGCAACCGGAATGCTCTGCTCGAGCTTCTCGATCTTGGCTTTTCGAGCCACAGCCACTTCAGTGCCTCCTTCAAGCAAGCCTTCGGCCAGACGCCGGCCGAATTTCGGCGCTCGGCGCGACTGAAGTGAACCGCAGAACCGATCGCTAAAGATTTCGACAGCGGCGATCCGGCTCCTGATGATCTTATGGTCCCGTCCCGATCAGGGGACGATCAACCGGAGGATCATCAGATGAAGAAGACCACATGCGCTGCCTGCGACTGCGAACTCGGTCCCGGAGCCATTAGCGTCAAACTCGGCGGCAAGATCGTCGAGGTGTGCTGCGAAGAATGCGCCGCAGCGCTGAAGGAGGCCGACGCCGCTGCAACCACAGCGGCGACCGGCAAGAACTAGACCTCTCCGGCGGCTAGAGCCTTTCCGGGCTAGATATCGAGCGCCAGATGCGGCCGGCCGTTCGATGTCTTGCGCGGCGAGACGCCGTTCGTGTCAACCTGCGCGTTGATGCGCTGGCGGAAGGCGGAAAAGCTCTCGAAGGTCACGACATCCACCGGTTCATCGAAATGGATTGTGATCTTGTGAAGCCCGCCGCCGGTCTCTGCGAGTGCCAGAACCTTGCCGGAAACGGCTGGTTCAGGTAGCGGCCGCGCACCTGCGAGCCGACGGAGAGCGCCGCGATGGGATCGGCGTTCGGTTTCGTTGCGAGAGCCGACAGCGTGTTCCAGTCACGCACGCCATGCTGCTGGGCAACGAGTTCGAGTGCGGCACTGTGCGAAATCGCACTACCGCGCGTTTCCATCGCCTGACGAAGCCGCTTTGCCTGCGCCTTCAGTTCATCGATGGGAAGATAGGTCGTCATGTGTTCAGCCTTTCGGAAGGCATGCCATTTCGACTGCAAAGGGGAGCTCGCATTGCCGTCAGTCAGCATGCACCAATTGGCTGCGACGTGAACTTCGAGGGCTTCACCATGGACTTTCATCCGCGAGCGGCCGGCGCCTCGAACCAGCGCCTGATATGGGCGACACCGCTCGTCCTGTCAAGAACGCCCCAGAATGGACCGCCCTGCCCTCCACCGATCGCTGAAAATCAAGGGATTTCCTGTCCAGCCACGCATAAGGCTCAAATTCTATTGATCCTGTTCAATACCTGTCAGCATTCTTGCGTTACCTTTCAATCGCACAACGAGTGGAGGCTAATATGGCCTTTCAGACGCACCTCAACGACGACAATAACGAGCAGGAGAAATCCTACCGAGATTTCTCGCTCGACCGGCCCGGCAAGATCATTTTCGTCGGCCATCACCTCAGCACCGGCACGCAGGTCCGCTGCCTGATCCGCACCATCAATCTCGCCGGCGCCGTCCTCGAAGTGAGCCCGACGCTCGAGGTTCCGAACCACTTCTTCCTCGAAATTCTCGGCATCCGCGACGAGATCGGCTCGACGGTCGTCAAGCGCGAAGGCGAGCTCGTGACGATCAGCTTCAACATGCTGATCAATGCGGAATTCCTGCATCATGTGCTGCGCCTGAGCTTCGAAGCGGACGTCTGACGCGCTTCGCCTTCGGGTCGGGACGGCGGGCGCTGTCGCGCGCGGCAAACCACACGATCAACGGCAGGAGCCACCGCAGGCCGTCCCATTCCGGCTCGTCGAGCGGGTCCGCGAAAGGGTCGCGGCGGCCCGTTCTGTTTCTTGTCTCCAGGTCGTTCCAGAGAATTACCCAGTTGAGAAGCATTGTCAGGTTCTCCATCTATCTGTTGGAGCACTTGAACTAAGCCTTCGCCGTCGCCGAATGTAGAGCTTGCGGAAGAAAGGGGGTTTTCAGAAATGAAAGACGCGAACTGGGACGATCTTCAACTCTTCTTCCACGTGGCGACCGCCGGCGGACTGTCGGCAGCTGCGGCAAAGACCGGCCTCAGCGCGCCGACGATCGGTCGGCGCATGCTGGCGCTGGAGCGCGCCACGGGCCGCGCGCTCTTCACACGCGGTCCGACCGGCTATCTGCTGGAAAAGGACGGCACGGCCCTTCTGGAGCACGTGCGCCTGATGCAGGAGGCCGCGCAATCGATCTCCGACTGGCGCGGCGAGGTGCTGACCCTGCCGATCGTTTCGACGGCGGCCGACAGCTGGACGTCGCGTTTCATCGCCGACCACCTGGCAAGAATCTGGACGCCGAAAGACCGGTTCCGCATGTGCTACAAGACCTGCGATATGAATATCGATTTCACCTACCGCGAAGCGCATATCGCCATCCGGCACAGCCGCCCGGAAAACGGCAATATCGCAATCCGGCGATCGGTGACGGTCGCGCACGCCGCCTACCAGGCGGCAAGCTTCGATAATGACAACCGCAATTGGATTTCGCTCGGCACCGACACCGCCATCACGCCGGCGGACAAATGGACCTTCGAGCAGCCGGACTCCTGGATTACCGGCTGGACGAATACGCCGCACATGCTTTTCCACCTGATCCGCGGCGGCGCCGGGCGCGGCGTGCTTCCGTGCTTCATAGGCGATGCGGAGCCCAGCCTGGCGCGCGCCGGACCGATCATCGAGCCGCTCACCTATGACATGTGGATCACCGCGCATGACGACGAACGCCAGCGGCCGGAGGTGCGCGCAGTCATCGACAGACTGGCAGCGCTCTTCGGCGAGAACGAGCATTTGTTTGCGGGACGGAAGATCGGCGGGTGAGAGGAGCGCGAGCCCTTTGCCCACGCTCTTCTTCCGGTGGACCGATCAAGCAACTAGGCGGCGCTCGATCTCATCGACCGGCATGTTGGTATAATCCTTGGGGACCTCCGCCGAGATGGCTGCCAGCGCTTCGGCGCTCAGGTTCGGCCTCAAAGTACCGAGCGCCTTGGGCGGCGCCACCAGGATGATGCGGCGAGCGTTCTTTTCACGGACCAGCTTATCCAGCTTCGCAGCGATCTGCCTCAGAAAATCGGCTTCCGCCTGCGCCTGCCAGTCCGTTTGCTCCATGGCGCTGCCGCTCGTGCCGTCCGGAGCGTGGGCCCGTCCCGGCTTGTCGGAGCCGAGTTCGCGGGTGGGCTCGCTGGGTTGGCTCAGCGTTTCATGCACCTGCAGGTTCATGAGAAGCGCATTGCCTGCATTGCGCATGATCAAAGCCTTCGCACCATCACAGACCACAACCCATGATTCCCACGGCACTTTGATGTCAGCCATTTTCGTTTCCTCTTGATGGATTATTCGAAGCGAAACGCTTCATCGACAGAGGCAAAACGTACAGTAATTGAAAGAGTTCGGAGGGTCCACGCATAAATCGATTCGGAGAGGTGATCCGATACCTGAACTCGCGAAATCAGGCTTGTGCGCCTAAAAACAAAATTAGCTTTCATTAAAATTGTCCCGATCCGTTTGACGAATGCGAAAAGCATTCCTGTGACGCTATGCGACAACAGGGTCAGGATGAGCTGGCCTAGGGAGAGCCGCGTCATGTCCATGCTCCGAGCAACGCACCTTGCTACGGTCAGATCGGAACTCTACGACGTACGCTGGGAACAGTTCGATGTGCGGCGCCCGGCCCGCATCGTCGCCGTCCGTCCATGCCTGACGGGCATCTCGCTTCGAAGCGCGGAAATCCTCGATATTTCCCGCGGAGGTGCCACCTTCGTCGTCTCGTCGACGGCCGGGCTGCCGAAACACTACTATCTCAACATTCTCGGCCTTGCCTATCGAATCGGTTGCGCGGAGGTCTACCGCAACAACGAGCGCATCGGCGTCCGCTTCATCAACGTCATGGATCCTGAAATCCTTCGACGCGTCGTGCGCGCCGATTTCATGGCCGGCAACATCGAGGCAATGGAAGCGCGCCGCTCGACGCGCATCGAAAGCAGACCGTAGGCTAGTTCGCGCGCTATGAAATAATCTTCCTTGCCTTGAGGATGGCAGCGCCTATTGTTGGCGCGATTTTTCATCGTCCCGGGAATCTGCATTTCGATGTCCGCCTTTTCGCGCTTCACGCCACTGGTCAGCGCCCTTCCTTCCACCGTTCCCTTTGTCGGTCCCGAGGCCATCGAGCGCCAGCGCGGCCTCAAGGTCGAGGCCCGCATCGGCGCCAATGAAAACGGCTTCGGCCCCGCGCCCTCCGTGCTTGCCGCGATGCGCGAGCAGGCGGGCGACATCTGGAAATACAACGATCCGGAAAACTTCGATCTCCGCGAGGCGCTGGCTGCCCATCTCGGCGTGACGGCTGCTAACATCGCGATCGGCGGCGGCATCGACGAACTGCTCGGCCAGATCGCCCGCATGGTGATCGAGCCGGGAATGCCGGTCGTCACGTCGCTCGGCGGCTACCCGACGTTCAACTTCCATGTCGCTGGCTTCGGCGGGCGGCTGGTGACGGTGCCCTACGCCAACGACCGCGAGGACCTCTCCGGCCTGCTCGATGCGGTGAAACGCGAGAACGCACCGCTCGTCTACTTCGCCAACCCGGACAATCCGATGGGTAGCTGGTGGGATGCGGACAAAATCATCGCCTTCGCCCGCGCCCTTCCCGAAACCTGCCTGCTGGTGCTCGACGAGGCCTATAGCGAAACCGGCCCTGCCGGCTCGCTTCCCTCGATCGAGGCGCTGATCGGCCTGCCGAACGTCGTTCGCACCCGGACCTTTTCCAAGGCCTATGGCTTAGCAGGGGCCCGGGTCGGCTATGCGATCTCGACGCCCGGCACGGCTCTGGCCTTCGACAAGATCAGGAACCACTTTGGCATGAACCGGTTGGCGACGGCGGCGGCACTCGCCGCGCTCAAGGATCAAACCTATCTCGCTGAGGTCGTCGGCAATATTCATGCCGCGCGCGAGCGCATCGCCGCAATCGCCCGCGCCAACCAGCTGTCGCCGCTGCCGTCCGCCACCAACTTCGTCGCGATCGATGCGGGACGCGACGGTGCCCATGCCCGCTCGATCGTCGAAGGGCTGATGCAACACGGCGTCTTTATCCGCATGCCGGGGGTCGCGCCGCTCAACCGCTGCATCCGTGTCAGCGTCGGACCAGAGCCGGATATGGCCCGCCTCGAGGAAGCCCTGCCCCAGGTTCTCCGCTCGCTGGGTTAGATTGAAACGTTCTGTTGGCTCTAAACGGAAAACCCGCGCCGGCCTTGTTTCTGCCGGTCGCGGTTTCGGTTCTCCCGGCTCAGGCTTCGTCCAAAGCGCCCGCCAGCCCCTCTTTTTGAGGTTGTTATTTCTCTCGATTACTCCTTCGTGCCGGAGACGGTCTCAGTGGACCGTCATCCACTCGCGGGCGGCGCGGAGTGCCGCGGCGAGCTGCATCTTATCCATCGTGGCGGCGACATCGGCGCGAAGCTCGGCAGCACGGTCGTTGCCCTTGATCGCGGCGATGTTCAGCCACTTGTGCGCGGCGACGAGATCGACGTCGCAGCCGCGGCCTGTTGCATACATCAGTCCCATTTCGCAGAAGATATCGGCGTTGTTGTCGCCACCCATGGTGGCCATTTCAGCATTGTGCATTTCAAAGCGTGCCATCGGTTTAATCCCTGTTTAGCCTGTTATCGACTTGCCCTGTTTTACCTTCCGCGCCGTGCCGTCTATCGCAGCTTTCGGTCCCGTCGGTGTGGCGGGTTTGCCCCGCTCGTTTGATGGCTCCACTATGCCGGCACGCATTCAAAAAACGCCTAAAATGCATGATTAATTTGAGACAAACAAAGTGCAAACACTTGGTAAAATTGGGTTTTCGTTAAACATCGGAGTCCCTGCGCATTAAGGACTTTTCGCACAATTTTACGAAAGATTCATATTTGAAAATCAACCTTTCGTTCACCACAAAATCAGCCCGCAAAAAGAGAAATGGAAAAATCCGGCGCAAAAGCACGCTGGAAATCGGCGATTTTCACCGACGCGGATATTCACCTTTACGTTCGCGTCAGTTATTTTCGCCGCGCTCAGGACATCAGGGAGGAAAAGATGATCCGTACACTTATTCTTGCGGGCGCCATGGCGCTTTCAGCCAGCCTTGCTTATGCGGAGGAGCCGATCGTTGGCAGTTGGAAGACGGACTCGGGCGAAACCGCCCAAATCGCTTCTTGCGGTGGCAGCTACTGCGTAACGCTGAAGACCGGCAAATTCGCCGGCAAGAAGATCGGAACGCTTGCCGGCACCGGCGGCACTTATAATGGCGAGATCACCGACCCGAAAAACGACAAGACCTACAGCGGCTCGGGAAGTGTTACCGGCAATTCGCTGAAGATGAAGGGCTGCGTGCTCAAGGTGCTCTGCAAGTCGCAGAGCTGGACGCGGCTTTAAGACGCCCAGTCCGTCGCAAAGTCGACCTTGCGCTGATTTTTGCGACGGACATTTTCCTTGGAATTTACTGACAACGAGTTTGGCACGAATGTCAGGAATCCACGACAACATCGTGGTGTCAGGGGACCCAGTCGGCCCCGAAACGATCGGAAATCATTTAGAATAGGTTTTTGCCGTCGCTCCTCGGATCACCGTTTACCTGATGAGGCGTGTAAAGATCGGTCCGGACCCGTCGCCGCCATGGCCTTGCAAGATTTTCCGGATCAATTTTGATGTCAGTGACAGCAACAGCGGGCATACCGTTCTTAGGGCATTGTGCTGCCCACTGACCATCTGGAGCGGCAATTCCCGAGGGAACGGCCGTACTCTGGGGTGCAAGGGTGGAATAGCTGATCCAGTAAATATTGCTTGCCGCATGCCCCAATACCTCAGCGGCAAATGCCGGAGCATTAGAAGGGCTATCTCCTGCTGTCGAAAACAGGACGCAATCGACATTAAGTTTCTCGTATTCGATGAATATCTCGGGATAGTGCGCTTCCATGCCGATCGCGCAGCCGAAACGGAAGCCATCCACCTCAAAAGTCACTGGGATCTTCCCCGGCGAATACATGAACGAGATTTTCGTGTTCGATAGCAGGCGCTCATCATAGCGCGTCACCAGCTCCCCACGGTCGGAGACGACATAAAGGCTGTTATGCGGCCGGTGCGGCGAGGTGAGCTGATGGACGGAACCGAATATCGTCCAAAGCTTAAGCTCGTTCGCAAGTCTTCTGGTCGCTTCCAGTTCCTCGCGCAAAGCGCCCCATTCGAAGCGCGTCCAGTCGGAAGGCCCGATTTCTCTAGGCCCGATTTCGGACATGATTCGTTTATGTGGCCAGCAGGTTGTTCCTTCCGGAAAATGTAAGAGGCGAGCCCCTGCCTTATGAGCTTCCTCCATGAGGCGACGCATTTCTGCTGCGCTGGCATGAAGCGCCAGAATTTCACGGGGATCGTTGAACAGTGATGTTTGCGCTACAGCGATCCGCATTGAATGGATAGCGGGCTTGTCTGGCGGCCGGCGAATATGTTGGAGAGCTGCGGTGTATGATTCGCCGGTTTTGGCCGCGCGAGCACGTACACGGCGTTTGAGATTTCCGTTTTGCGTCATTGTCAGGCCTTTCACGTCCCGGACGCAGTTCCCCAGCAACCCACCCGAAACGATCGGACCAAGACAGCGACCCGAGACAGAAGTCCCTTTGCCTCCGTTCAAGACCATGCTGGGGAAGGTCTGGGAGGTTAGGCGCAGGCCACGCCAGAACAAGATTGTCGGGCAAGTGCCGATTCGTCAAGCTGTCGCAAAATCCCCCGATTAAAGCGACACTTGTGTGTCTGACTTTTGAACATTGCAAAACCAATCCTCGACCCGCGCCGAAATATCTTCAGCAGCGACGGCCGCCCTCAGCACCATGCTTCGAGTGACCGTCGCTTTCAGCCCTCGGGCTTTCCCGTGTCAGCGGGCGCGCTGGTTGAAGAGGATCTTCTGCGCTTCCTTGTCGTCAGCAATATTCGCCTGGCGTTCGCGCTCTTCCTTGCCGACTTCGATTCCCCTTAGAACCGCCGGGCGCCGGTGCATGCGCTCGAACCAGGCCTTGAGGTTCGGAAACTCGTTGAGGTCCTGGCCCTGGCGTTCATAGGGGATGACCCAGCCGATTGAGGCCATGTCGGCGATCGAGTATTCGCCGGCGAGATAGTCCCGCCCTTCCAGCCGCCTGTTCATGACGCCATAGAGGCGGTTCACTTCGTTGGTATAGCGGTTGATGCCGTATTCGATCTTCTCCGGCGCATAGCTGCGGAAGTGGTGTGCCTGGCCGGCCATCGGGCCGAGGCCGCCGACCTGCCAGAAGAGCCATTCTTCCACCTGCACGCGCATCCGCTCGTCCGTGGGATAGAACTTGCCGTGTTTGCGGCCCAGATATTGGAGGATGGCGCCGGATTCGAAGACCGAGATAGGCTCGCCGCCGGGGCCGTCCGGGTCGATGATCGCCGGCATGCGGTTGTTCGGCGCGATCTTCAGGAAGTGGGGCGCGAACTGCTCACCCTTGCCAATGTTGATGTACTTCACCTCGTAGGGAACGCCGAGTTCCTCGAGCATGATGCTGATCTTAAAGCCGTTCGGGGTCGGCCAGTAATAAAGTTCGATCGGTGCCGTCATCAAAATCTCCTTTGCGGGACTCAACACATAAGTGGCAGGGCGCCGCCTTCAAGCCGTCAACCATTGTGAACGCCAAATGAACCGGGACCTCAGCACCCGTTCAGCCGCGGTGTGGCAAGACTTATCTCAACGATAAGACGCATCTCGGCCCAAGGAACATGGACGTGCTTATTCTGGCAAGACGCTTCACCGTCATCACGCTGTTCGCGGCGGTTTTCGCGATCACATTTTCCGCAGCCGTCGTGCGCGGCGGCGGGGGCGGCGCACAGTCGCATTTCGGCGCGAACTACACCTGCCTCAATGTGACCAGCCCCTTCTGCACCGGTATGCGCTAAAATATTCCCCGGCGGGCTGCAGGCGCGTCGCTTGCTTGTTAATAAGGGCAATCTATAATGTGCCATGAGCAAAAGAATCTCTCCATTACCTCTTGATATTTCCTCGCCGCCTGCCTTTGAACCGCAAAGCTTCGACGATCCGGCACAGGCGGTCGACGCGCTAACAGCGCTTTACGAACGCAATACCACCTTCCTGATCGACAGTTTTTCGGAGCTTGCCAAGGGCGCGCCGATCACGTCGCGCTACCGCGCCTTCTACCCTCAGGTCAGTATCGAAACGACTAGCTTCGGCCATGTCGACTCCCGTCTGTCCTACGGGCATGTGACGGCGCCGGGCGTCTATACGACAACGGTCACCCGGCCGAAGCTTTTCCGCCATTACCTGAAGGAGCAGTTGGCGCTCTTGATGAGGAGCCACAACGTTCCAATCGTCGTGTCCGAATCCTCGACGCCGATCCCGCTGCATTTCGCCTTCGGCGAAGGCGCGCATGTCGAAGCCTCCGCCTCGACCTTCATCGACATCCCGATGCGCGACCTCTTCGACACGCCGGACCTCAACACGACCGACGACGAGATCGCCAACGGCGAATATATCCCGCCGCCGGGCGAACCCTCGCCGCTTGCGGCTTTCACGGCGCAGCGCATCGATTATTCGCTGGCCCGGCTTGCCCATTACACGGCAACGAGCGCGCAGCACTTCCAGAACTTCGTGCTCTTCACGAACTACCAGTTCTACATGGATGAGTTCTGCGCCTGGGCGCGCGAGACGATCGCCAAGGGCGGCGGCGAGGACGGCTACACAGCCTTCGTCGAGCCGGGCAACATCATCACACACGCCGGATCGAGCCAGCCGGAAACCGATGCCACGCCCCCCCGCCTGCCGCAGATGCCGGCCTATCACCTCAAGAAGAAGGGCCATGGCGGGATCACCATGATCAATATTGGCGTCGGCCCCTCCAACGCCAAGACGATCACCGACCACGTGGCCGTACTGCGCCCGCATGCCTGGCTGATGCTCGGCCACTGCGCGGGCTTACGCAACAGCCAGCGGCTCGGCGACTACGTGCTGGCGCACGCCTATATGCGCGAGGACCATGTTCTCGACGACGACCTGCCGGTCTGGGTGCCGATCCCCGCACTTGCCGAAGTGCAGGTGGCGCTGGAAGCGGCCGTCGCCGAAATCACCGGCTACCAAGGTTTCGAGCTGAAGCGCATCATGCGCACCGGCACCGTCGGCACAATCGACAACCGCAACTGGGAACTGCGCGACCAGCGCGGCCCGGTGAAGCGGCTGTCGCAAGCGCGCGCCATCGCACTCGACATGGAATCGGCAACGATAGCCGCCAACGGCTTCCGCTTCCGCGTGCCTTATGGAACCCTGCTTTGCGTTTCCGACAAGCCGCTGCATGGCGAGCTGAAGCTGCCGGGCATGGCGACGGCCTTCTACCGAACGCAGGTCAACCAGCACCTGCAGATCGGCATCCGCGCCATCCAGAAGCTCGCGGCGATGCCGCCGGAAGCACTGCATTCGCGCAAGCTGCGCAGCTTCTTCGAGACTGCCTTCCAGTAAGGTCTTACCTCGCCGTCTCCAACTTTGTGCGATCCGCAAGCATCTGCGGATCGACATCGCGTGAGTCCGCAACTTGCAGGCCGGCGATGACTACCGCAAATATCGCGAAAGCAACCACGAGCCGCGCAAAAAACGAACGGATATCTGTCTCGTGAAATTCTTCGCGAGCCTGCTCGTTGCGCCGCGCCCAGATGAGACTTGCAATGGCGACTTCCAAAACTCCCATGTCCTTCACTCCTTCGAGGTTATCGATGGAGCTTTGTCGAATGCGCGACGGCGATTTCGACATTCAGGCCTGAACAAAGATTTTTTTCTTTGCTGTCGAATTGCGTCTAGTCTCTTCGTCAACAGGCTGTGAGAGGAAGCCGGGAGGAAGTAGCCATGAAATATCTGTGCCAGGTCTGGTTCGAGCCGTCCGTGCTCGAGCGCATGAGCGAAGGGGAGAAGAAGAGGGTCGACAGGGATTCGCGCGCTTATGACGAGGACCTCGTCGCCAGCGGTCACATGATCCAGGCCGAGGCGCTGCAATCGCCGAAGAGTGCGGTGACCGTTCGCGTTCGCAGTGGCGAGATGTCGGTGACCGACGGCCCCTATGCCGAAACGAAGGAACAACTCGGCGGCTTCATCCTCATTGACGCGAAAGACCTGAACGATGCCATCCGCGTTGCCGCCGGCATTCCGCTGGCAAAAGTCGGCAGCATCGAAGTTCGCCCCATCTACACTTTCGGCTGAGGAGGCATCCATGAAGTTTCTTTGCCAGTTCTGGTTCGATACCGAGAAAAGCAAGCTGGTTCCGCAGGAGGAATGGGATGCACTGACGCAGGAGTGCATCGCCAGCGACGACCTCTGGCAGGAGCGCGGTTTCCTTCAGGAAGCACTTGCGCTGCGCGAGCCGGCGTCAGCCGTCACGCTGCGAATCCGGAAGGGAGCGACAGTCGCCACGGATGGTCCATTTGCCGAAATCAAGGAACACCTCGGCGGCTTCGTCTTGCTCGAAGCCAGGGATATGGAGGAAGCGAAGTCCATCGTCTCGACCTTCCCGATCCTGAAATACGCTTCGGTCGAAATACGCCCCGCCTATTCGGTCACGGACGGGAGATAGGTCAATGCGCTATCTCTGCCTGATCTATAATCCCGCCGACATCGACGGTACACTGACGCCGAAGGAGGGCGACGAGCTCGTCAAGGCGCATTTCAGCTTCGATGAAGAGCTGAGCCGCGACGGCATCATGATCCACTCCGATGCGCTGGAGATGCCGGAGAAAGCGACCGTGCTGCGAGTCCGCAACAACATGCTGCAGGCGACCGACGGCCCTTATGTCGAAACCAAGGAGCATCTTGCAGGTTTCTACGTCATCGAAGCACGGGACGATCAAGCGGCGAAGGAGATTGCGGCACGCATCCCCTCCGCGCGTGTCGGCGCCGTGGAACTCAGGCCGGTGCGGATACTGACTTTACCGGAGTAGCATTTGGAGAAACTGATCGAAGACATATACCGGTCGCAATCGCGCAGGGTTCTGGCAACGCTCATCCGCCTGCTCGGCGATTTCGACCGGGCGGAGGAAGCGCTGCACGACGCCTTTGCGGCGGCGGCTCGCACATGGCCGCGCGACGGTGTTCCCGCCAACCCGTTTTCATGGCTCGTTTCCACGGGCCGCCACAAGGCGATCGACCATATCCGGCGGCGCAGGCGCTTCGATGCGTCGCTGCAGGATATCGAGGACAGTTTTTACGGCGAGGCCGATACGACGGAGATCGGCGACATGGAGCTTATTGGCGACGACATGCTGCGGCTAATCTTCACCTGCTGCCATCCGGCCATTCCGTCGGATGCGCAGATGGCGATGGCGCTGCGTGAAGTCTGCGGGCTGACGACCGAGGAGATCGCCCATGCATTCCTCGTTCCGGCACCGACCGTGGCACAGCGGATCGTGCGGGCGAAAAGCAAGGTACGGACGGACCGCATCCCGTATGAAGTTCCCGACCTCGACGAACTGCCCGAGCGGCTCGACCGCGTGCTGCACGTCATCTATCTCGTCTTCAACGAAGGCTATTCAGCGTCTTCGGGCACGGAAGTGGTCCGAACGGACCTGACGGCCGAGGCGATCCGGCTGGCGCGGCTGGTGGAAGACCTGCTGCCGCACCCCGATGTTGAGGGACTGCTTTCGCTAATGCTGCTGCAGGATTCGCGCGGGCGGGCGCGGCGCACTGAGGATGGCGGCCTGATCCTACTTGCCGAGCAGGACCGGTCAGCCTGGGATCGCAGGAAGATAGAGGAAGGCCTGGACCTGCTGCGGCGGGCGATGGAGCCCAGCGAGGTCGGTCTCTACACCGTCCAGGCCGCTATTGCCGCCGAACATGCCAAGGCCGAGACGCCGGAGGCCACGGATTGGCCGCGCATCGCCGCCTATTACGACCTGCTGACTACGGCACAGCCCTCGCCGATCGCGGAGCTCAACCGGGCGGTGGCGATCGCAATGTCGGAGGGGCCCCAAAGAGGCCTTGAGATCGTCGACGGCATCCTGGCATCCGGGAAACTCGGCAGCTATCACCTTGCGCATGCCGCACGCGCCGATTTCCTGCGCCGGCTCGGCCGCCGGGCGGAGGCGATCGCTGCCTATGAACGCGCGCTGTCCCTCTGTCAGCAAGGGCCAGAGCAGGCTTTTCTGCGCAAGCGGATATCAGAACTGACGGCGGCGTCCGAGCGGCAATGAGATCGCGGTTCCCGTCAGAGCGGAAACGATGATCAGCAGATGCGCATTGATGCTTGCCTGAGCAAGCGCATCGAGCGCCGCCTTGCCGGTCGATGCGCCCAGGGCAACGGCGCCTGCGGTAATGCCTGCCGGATAAGTGCCAACGCCGCCCGGCGCATGGACGGGCAGTACTGAGGAAAGCTCGCCGCCGAGCGCACCGCCGAAACTCGCCGTCAGCGGCGAAACGCCCATGAGGCTGAGCGCCCAGGCGAGCACGACGACCTTCACCAGCCAGTTCACCGCCGTCATGGCCCAGGCGCGTGCGAAGGCTCTGGCATTTGCGGGCAGGCCGATTTCGATTTCCGACAGGAAGCCCTGCGCCTTGGCGGGAAAAAGTCTGAAGCCGAAGCGAAGCAGCGGCCTGCGGATCACGAAAGCCGCGACCGGCAAAAGCAGGAATGCGGCCCACAAAAGCCAGGCCAGAAGGGCATTCGGGGCGGCTGCCGCAAATCCGATGCCGGCTGCGGCGAGCAGCGCGTGCAGATCGAGCAGGCGCATGACCAGAAGAGCGGAGGTTGCCCGCGTCAGCGGAATGCCGAATTCCGCGCGCATGAGAACCGGAAAGCTCGTCTCGCCGGTGCGGAACGGCAGCATGATATTGAGCAGGTTATGAATCTGCGTCACCCGGAAAAGCGTGCGGAACTGGCCTGCCGTCTCCCGCGGGAAGTAATCGAGAATGCGCCACGTCCGCAGGAAGTAGGTGCTGGTCAACAAGGAAAGCGCCACAAGGATCGGTATCGCGCCGACGGTGGCCCACTGGGCGATGATGGCCGACCATCCCCAGAACCACTCGATGAAAAGCGCATAGGCTGCGACGATTACGACCGTCAGCAGCGTCATGCGATTGCGCGCCAACCAGGATTGTCGGCTAGCGCCAACCGGAGAGTTCATGTACTAGGCTTCCTGACTTCAGCGGACAAAACGCCGCTCGACTGGCCGTTGCGGCCTTTTAGGAGCAATAAGAGTTGCAGACAACGTCAGAGTCGCTTCGAAGCGCAAATGATCTAGACCAATCGCTCGAACTTTCGCTTGTGGTGCCGGTTTTCAACGAGGAAGAAAGCGTCGGCCCGCTTGTCGAACGGATATGCGATGCGATGGTGACATACGCTTGCCCGTGGGAGCTTATCCTGGTCGATGACGGCAGCACGGATGCCACGCTCGTCAATGCCCGCAAGTATCTCGGCCGTGAAGGGCTGGCGCTCAGGATCGTGGAGTTGCAGCGCAACTTCGGCCAGACCGCCGCGATGCAGGCCGGCATCGACACGGCGCGGGGCCGGCTGATCGCAACGATGGACGGCGACCTGCAGAACGACCCGAAAGACATTCCGTCGATGGTTTCCGAACTCGAGCGCCGCGAACTCGATCTCCTGGTCGGCTGGCGCAAGAACCGCAAGGACGCTCTGCTGTTGCGCAAGATCCCGTCCTGGTGCGCCAATTACCTGATAGGCCGCATCACCGGCGTGAAGCTGCACGACTACGGCTGCAGCCTGAAGATCTACCGCGCCTCGATCATCAGGCAGGTGAAGCTGATGGGCGAAATGCACCGCTTCATCCCCGCCTGGGTCGCCGGCGTCGTCCCGAGCTCGCGCATCGGCGAAATGGCCGTCACTCATCACGCCCGCCAGCACGGTCAGTCGAAGTACGGCATCTCGCGGACCTTCCGCGTGATCCTCGACCTTTTGTCGGTTATGTTTTTCATGCGCTACAAGGCGCGGCCCGGCCATTTCTTCGGCTCGCTCGGCCTCGGCCTCGGCGCACTCGCGGCGCTGATCCTGCTTTACCTGTTCTTCGACAAGTTCATTCTCGGCAACGATATCGGAACCCGTCCAATGCTCATGGTCGGCGTCGTCCTGCTGCTGTCGTCCGTGCAATTGATCACCACCGGTATTTTGGCGGAGATGATCGCCCGCACCTACTATCGCGACGACGCCTCGCCGAATTACATCGTCCGGCAGATTTTTGATGGAAGCGACGTTTGACAGGCGGCGGGGCGACCCGCTGATGCAACGGTTCTGCAGCACGATTGGCAGCGCGAGCATGCTGCTTGCCGGCTATTTCCTGCTGAACATCCTACTGCGCGCCGCCCTGCCCCACTCGCTGGAGCTCGACGAGGCGGAGCAGACCTTCTACGCGCAATATCTGCTGGCAGGCTACGGTCCACAACCGCCGTTCTACAACTGGATGCAGTATGCCGTCGATGCCGTTGCCGGACCGTCGATCTGGGCGCTGAGCATTCCGAAAAACGTCCTGCTCTTTCTATGTTACCTCTTTTACGGTCTTGCCGCGCGCGAGATGCTGAAGGACCGCACGCTACAGGCTGCGGCGATGCTCGCGCTGATTACGCTTCCGCAGGTCTCTTACATGGCGCAGCAGGACCTGACTCATACGGTCGCGCTACTTTTCGCCACTTCGCTGTTCCTCTTCGGCTTCTTCCGGACGCTGGAGCGCCCGAGTCTTCTCAGCTTTCTCATTCTCGGCATCGCAACCGGGGTTGGCATCATCTCGAAATACAATTTCGCACTGATGCCGCTCATCGCGGTGGCGGCTGTGATCCCGGATCGGGAATGGCGGCAGCGCCTCCTCGACTGGCGGATTCTGCCGGCGTTTGCGATTGCGCTGGCAATCACATTGCCGCATCTCCACTGGCTTTACGGCAACGTCGAACTGGCTTCCCACGGCACGCTAAGCAAGATGATCGATAGCCGCGAGGCGAGCGACCTGTTCCCGGCAGGTAAGGGCCTACTCTCCCTTCTTATTGCGATCATTGCTTTCGCGGCACTGCCGATCGCGATTTTCGCCGCTGCCTTCCGGCGCGATTTCGTCCATGGACTTTCGGCGGGCGACTGCTGGACAAGACTGATGGAGCGCATGATGGTCATCAGCCTGATCGCGATCGTCGCGGTGATCCTCGTGACCGGCGCAACCCATATCCGCGAACGCTGGCTCGATCCGTTCCTGCTCATTCTGCCTATTTACATCTTCCGCAAGCTCGAAGTGGCAGGCGCCGATCTCTCGCTTGGGCTCAAGCGTTTTCTCAACGTCGTTCCCGTGCTGATGGCACTCGTGCTGATCGCGCTTGCGGCAAGGGTAACCGGGGCGGAGTTCATCGGTTCCTACACGAAGCTGAACGTCCCCTTCGCTGATTTCGCCAAGGCGATGACGGACAACAGGCAGCCTCCCGCCCTCATCATTGCGAGCGATCGCTATGTCGGCGGCAATCTCAGGCTCCAACTGCCGGACGTGCCAGTGATAATATCCGGCTTTCCGAACCCCGGAATCGCGATGAACGCTGCGGCCGCGCGGCCGATCCTCGTCGCCTGGCGGGGGCCGAATCCGAAAGAAGCGCCGATGCCGCCGGAAATCTCGACCTGGTTGAAGCAAAACGGCTTGGAACCCGACGCGATCGGCTCGCTGGCGCTCCCCTACCACTTTGGCAAGAGCGGCGACACCTATGCGCTCGGCTTTGCCTGGCTTGAACGGAAATGAAATGAACGAGGACATGGACAAGGCCCGCGACACCGACATGCGGTGGGTTTTCGCGCTGCTTGCTGCATATTTTCTCGTGCAGATCGCGGTCCGCCTGGCCATGCCGCCGACGCTCGGACTCGACGAAGCCGAGCAGGCCTTCCGCTCGCAATGGCTCGCCGCCGGCTATGGACCCCAGCCGCCTTTCTACAACTGGCTGCAATATGCCGTCTTTTCGCTCGGCGGCGTCTCGCTGCTTTCGCTTGCCGTCGTCAAGAATGCCCTGCTCTTTACATCCTACCTGCTTTACGGCCTGACAGCACGGATGATCCTGAAAAACAGCATGCTCGCCGCAATCGCGACGCTAGGACTTTTGACGCTTCCGCAGGTCGCATTCGAAATGCAGCGCGACCTGACGCATACGGTCGCGGTGTTCTTCTCCGGCTCAGTCTTCCTCTACGGATTTATCCGGTCGCTCAAGAAGCCGGATATGCTCTCGTATCTCGTGACGGGCGTCGGCATCGGCATCGGCCTGCTGTCGAAATATAACTTCGCCTTGCTACCGGCCTCGGCGCTTCTGGCGGCACTGCTCGATCCGCCGATGCGCAAGCGCGTCTTCGACTGGCGTACGGTCGTGACCGCGGTCACAGCATTCCTTATCACCCTGCCGCATCTTTTCTGGCTGAAGGACAATCTCGGCTTCGCCACGGCCCGGACACTGGAAAAGCTGACCGACAGCGGCAACGCGAGCTATGCCATGCAGGTCGTCATGGGTTCAGGGTCGCTCGTTCTGGCCGTGATTGGCTTTTGTGCGGTCACGTTACTTGTCTTCGCGGTCGCATTCGGCAAGCCGTTTCTCTCGGCATTCTCCGGCAGATCGGCATGGACACGGCTCCTTGAGCGCATGATGCTTTTTTCCATCCTCGGCATCCTGCTTCTCGTCCTCTTCGGCGGAGCGGCCCATGTCAAAGACCGCTGGCTGGTGCCGCTCTTCTTCATCATCCCGCTTTATCTGTGCCTGAAGATCGAGGCATCGCATGTCCAGTATTCGAATCCTCTGCGCCGTCTTTTGCCGATCCTCGCGATAATCATGATTGCCGTTCCCGGTATTCTCTTCGGACGCATTGCGGCTGCCACCCTGAACGGCGACTACGAGCGCTTGAACATGCCCTACGCCCAACTGGCGGCCGCACTCCGGCAACAGGGTGAGCCTGCCGCGGTTTTGGCGGAAGGCAGCCTGCTTGCGGGGAATTTGCGGAAGGACCTTCTTCCGGCGACCGTGATTTCAACGGACTATCCAGGGTTCAAGCCTGCAGTCTCGATCTCGAAAAAACACCCGCTTCTCATTGTCTGGCCGCTCGGCGCTGCGGAAGGCAATGCCCTGCCCGGCAGAGCGGCCGAATGGCTGAAATCAGTGCCAGAACTCAGCAGCATCGCGCCCGAGATTTCGATAATCGAGGTTCCGTATTACTACGCCCGGAACCGCGATTCCTATCGTTTCGGTTACGCGTGGGTCGCCCCGGCGGATTAGGTTTTCAGCTCCTTCCACGCCGCATCCAGCGCAATCTTTGCAATCCGCGCCATTTCATCGACCTGCTCATGGGTGATGACCAGCGGCGGTGAAGCGAGCATGCGGTCGCCGGTGGCTCGCAGAACGAGGCCGTTCGCAAGCGCGTGGTTGCGGACGAGCGCGCCAGCCGCGTCGGGCTTTTCGAAGCGGGCGCGCAACTTCTTATCCGCCGTGAGTTGCAGGGCGCCCATCAGGCCGATGCTGACCGCTTCGCCGACGAGGTCATGATCGGCCAGCGCGCCCCAGGCTTCGGCGAAGTAAGGGCCAATATCGCCGCGAACGCGGTCAACCAGCTTTTCGTCCTCGATGATGCGCAAATTTTCCAGCGCCGCAGCGGCGCAGACCGGATGGCCGGAATAGGTGAAGCCGTGATTGAAATCGCCGACCTCGTTGATCAGCACATTGGCGATGCGATCGCTGACGAGCACGCCGCCAATCGGCAGGTAGCCCGATGACAGGCCCTTTGCGATCGGCGCCAGATCCGGCTCGACGCCGAAATACTGATGGCCGAACCACTCGCCAAGGCGGCCGAAGCCGCAGATGACCTCGTCGTTGACGAGCAGGATGTTGCGCGCCTTGCAGATGCGGCCGATCTCCGGCCAGTAGGTTTCCGGCGGAATGATGACGCCCGCCGCACCCTGCACCGGCTCCGCAACAAAGGCGGCGACATTCTCCTCGCCGAGTTCATCGATCTTTGCCTCCAGTTCGCGGGCCACCTTGAGGCCGAATTCCGCAGGCGAAAGGTCGCCGCCCTCGCCATACCAATAAGGCTGGCCGATATGGACGATGCCGGGGATCGGCAGGTCGCCCTGTTCATGCATGTATTTCATACCGCCAAGGCTGGCGCCGGCGACCGTCGAACCGTGGTAGCCATTCCTGCGGGCAATCACGATCTTCTTCGAAGGCCTGCCAACAGCACTCCAATAGACGCGCGCCATCCGGAACCAGGTATCATTGGCTTCCGATCCGGAGCCGGTGAAGAAGACATGATTGACGCGCGGGCCGGCATGCGCGGTCACCTTCTCGGCGAGCAGGGTCGTGGGCGTGCTCGTGGTGCCGAAGAAGGTGTTGTAGTAGGGCAGCTCGTTCATCTGCCGCGCGACGGCATCGGTGATCTCCTTGCGGCCGTAGCCGACATTAACGCACCACAGGCCTGCAAAACCGTCGAGATACTTCCTGCCGTGGTTATCCCAGATATAGACACCTTCGCCGCGCTGGATGATGCGCGTGCCATCGGCATTCAGCTTCTTCATGTCGGAGAAGGGATGCAGATGGTGGGCGGCGTCAATGGCGGCGAGATTTGAGCGCTGGTAAGTATCGGACATGATTTGCAAAACACCTGCGGAGATTGAAAGGCCCGTCTCAATGAGCTACGACCTTGGGCTTGTCCGAGGGGATTTTCAAGATCATGACGGCTGACATCATGCACGGCAAAGCTGCGGTGGGCGAACCGCGGATCGAAATCCTGCTCGTCGGCATGAATGGCGATTTGCGCGGTAAGCAGATGCCGCTGGACGCTCAGAAGAAGATCCGGGAAGGCGAGGTGCGGCTCCCCTCCTCGACGCAGTCGCTCGACATCTGGGGCGACGATAATGATGACATCACCGGCCTGTCGCTAACGATCGGCGATCCGGACGGCAATTGCATAGCTGACGAGCGCAGCCTTGCGCCGATGCCCTGGGCGCCGGAAGGCTCCATGCAGGTGCTGGCGACGATGCACGAATTCGACGGCAGCCCGAGCTTCATGGATCCGCGGGCGATCCTGGCAGCGGTGCTGAAGCGCTACGACGAACGCGGCCTCACACCGGTCGTCGCGACGGAACTCGAGTTCTACGTCATGGAACAGGACTGGCGGGATACCGGCCGTCCTTCACCGCCGAAAAGCCTGACCTATCGCGGCGAGCCAAACGGATTCCAGCTCTACGACATGAGCGCCGTCGATGCGCTCGACGATTACTTGCAGACGGTGCGCGCCTATGCCAAGGCGCAGAACCTGCCTGCGGAGGCGACAACGGCCGAGTTCGGTCCCGGACAGTTCGAGATCAACCTGTTGCACCGGCCCGATGCACTGGCGGCGGCCGACGACTGCATTTACCTGAAGCGCATCGCCGAACAGGCGGCTCGCAAGCATGGCCTCAAATCGACCTGCATGGCCAAGCCCTATTCCGAACACGCCGGTTCCGGCCTGCATGTGCATGCCAGCGTCATCGACAGAGAAGGCCGCAACATCCTCGACGCCAGGGGCGGAGAGCCGACGAAGCTGAAATCCGCCTGCGCTGGGATGCTGAAGACGATGCGCGAAGCGCAGCTGATCTTCGCGCCTTTCGCCAATTCCTACCGCCGCTTCCAGCCAGGCTCCTTTGCGCCTATCGATCTCACCTGGGGCAACGGCCACCGCGGCACGGCTATCCGCATCCCGGACATGAACGGACCGGCAGCGCGGATCGAGCACCGCGTCGCCGGCGCGGACGCCAATCCCTACCTGCTGCTGGCCGCCATCCTCGGCGGCATACTGCTCGGCCTCGATAACGAGCTCGACCCCGGCGAAGAGACGACGCCGTCGCATGTGCCGGCAAACGCGGCGCGGCTGACGCATGATTTCCTGACGGCAGTGGAAGCCTTTCGCGCATCACCCTTCGTCGCCGACATCTTCGGCGAGCGCTACCGGAAGCTCTACGGCGACACCAAGCACAAGGAAGCAGTCACCTATCTGCGCACAGTCTCGGACTTCGACTATCGGACTTATCTGCCGCGGGTTTAAAGCTTGCTGAGATACGCGTTAAAGCGAGAACTCTCCCTCTGTTGATGTTACGCGCCGCAGCGCGGCAAACACCTGCCTCATAACCATCTCAAAGGTGGACCGGGCTGTGTACAAGTCGTAGAATAAACTTCCTGAGGCGGAGGCTTCCGAAAGGAGCGCGGCAAATGGCTATCTTCATGGACCGGCATGAACTGACGGGAACCACAGCCGCCGACGTTGCCGAGGCACATCGCAAGGATCTCGAGATTCAGGACCGGTATGGGGTCAAGTTCCTCACCTACTGGTTCGACCAGCGGCGTGGAACCGCATTTTGTCTCATGGACGCGCCCGACGCGGAAACCGCCCAATGCGTGCACCGCGAAGCGCATGGTTTCGTCGCCGGTGAGGTTGTCGAAGTCGCTCTGTCGGCCGTTGAGGCGTTTCTCGGCCGCATTCATGACCCTGAGCCGGCGCCTGGGCAAGTCTCAAGCGAAGTGGATTCGGGCCACCGGGCAATCCTGTTCACCGATATGGTCGGCTCGACCGCGATGACAACGCGCCTCGGCGACCGAATGGCGACCGAATTGGTCAGGGCGCATGACTCGGTTGTGCGCAGATGCCTCGACCACTGGTCAGGCCGCGAGGTGAAGCACACCGGCGACGGCATCATGGCGACGTTCGCCTCGATAGCTGCGGCCGTCGATTGCGCAAGAAACATCCAGCAGGAATTCAAACGTTACAACCGCGGAAATCCTGAGCCGATTCATGTTCGCATCGGATTGGATTGCGGCGAACCCGTCGAGGATAGCAACGATCTGTTCGGCTCCACGGTGCAACTTGCAGCACGATTGTGCGCAGCCGCCGCAAGCGACCATATCCTGGTGTCGGAGAACATTTTTCGGGAGTACAGCACCACCGATATCTTCACGCACGCGATGCGCCGGCGGTTGAAGGGATTTTCGAAGCCCGTGCTCGCCTTCCAATGCGACTGGGCCGATGGTGGCGTGAAGAGGGAAACTAAGCCGCAGGCTCCCGCCGCTCGGCCTCATTGACCTGCGCGGCAAGACCCTGCTTGACCAGCACCTTAAGCTCTTCGGGATGCAGCTTGATGGAAATGTCGCGTGCGAGCGGCAGAAGCTCGCCGTCCATGACGCAATTGGCCTTTGCCCTCAGCTTCGGGAAATGCAGATGCACTTCGGCCGGATGCATGACCATCACGTCGGCGTTTTCGCGCACCTTGCCGCGCAACATGTCGATGGCAAGGCGGGCGACGCCGATCGGCTTCAGCGGCTTTGCCGTGTAGAAGCCGAGCTCGCCGCTGCGCAGGTTGTCGGCATACAGCAGCGCGTTCTGGCCAAAGGGGTTGTTGGACACGGAAACGGCCGATACGCGACGCGTCTCGCGCATGCCGAGCGCCTGGAATTCGACTTCGAATTCAGGCGGGTTGAGCACGACGCCGAAGGCTGCGCGGACGCTGGCGCGCATCTTGCCAAAGCGGGAGCGATAGCTGAAGGAGTTGCGGTAGCGCACCATTCGCGCATGAAGCCCCGCCGAGAACTGATGGATGAAGGGCCGGCCGTTGGCGCTAGCAATGTCGACATGATCGACCTCGCCGGTCGCCAGCACATCCAGCGCCTGCCAGATATCGAGCGGCACTTTCAGCGAGCGGGCGAAGAGGTTCATGGTCCCGGCCGGTACGACACCGAGGGCGACGCCGTTCTTCCAGGCGATCGAGGCCGCCGCCGAAATCGTGCCGTCGCCGCCTCCCGCGACGATGCCGTCGATGTCGTCGCGCCGGGCAGCGCGCTCCATCGCAGGAACGATCTCCTTGCCGGAAAAGACGATAGCCTCGAAGTCATGTCCCGCTTCCCGGAAGGTCGCCTCTGCCCGCTTTTCGTAGGCCTCCATATCGGTGGTCCGGAAGGTACCACCGTCTTTGTTGAAAAAACCTACAAGCTTCATCAGGCGTGCCGTTCCTCGCGTCGTGGCTTCTCGTTCCAAGTCCCTTAAGATGGTTGGAGCCGCCTCGTTTTCAAGCGCGGCATGCCTTTAGCTGCCGTTTGTCTGCGAAACCCAAACGCAAATTTTGCAATGGACATGTGCACATAGCAGGACGCTGCACTGCGAAAAACGCACTCGACGCCCATGGCGCGATCCCCCATAACTTCAATTTTGGAGACCCTTGTTTCCACCTCCCGCCATAGAACGGCCGACATCCGCCTCAGCGCCCGCTCTCCGGATGGTTTGCCCTGCAGACATGCCTCAGGAGCTCCCGTGAGCCAGATCGCCGTAGACGATTCCATCGATTCCAGTTTGGCTTCGGAAGCCCCCTCGCCGATGGCGGTCGCTCTGGTGCAACTGGCGCTTGCCTGTGGCGGCTTCGGCATCGGCACCGGCGAATTCGCCATCATGGGCCTGCTACCGAATGTGGCGAACACATTTTCGGTCACGACGCCGCAGGCAGGTTACGTCATCAGCGCCTATGCGCTAGGCGTCGTCATCGGCGCGCCGGTGATCGCCGTTCTCGCCGCCAGGATGACGCGCCGCTCGCTGCTTCTGCTGCTGATGGGCATTTTCGTGGCCGGTAATATCCTGAGCGCTCTTGCGCCGACCTTCCAGAGCTTCACCGTGATGCGCTTGATCACCGGCCTGCCGCACGGTGCCTATTTCGGCGTCGCGGCAATCGTCGCCGCCTCGATGGTGCCCGTGCACAAACGGGCGCGCGCCGTCGGCCGGGTCATGCTGGGTCTGACAATCGCAACCCTGCTCGGCACGCCGCTCGCCACCTTCTTTGGCCAGTCGCTCGACTGGCGCGTCGCCTTCACCTCTGTCGGCGTCATCGGCCTCGTGACCGTGGCACTCATCTGGTACTACGTGCCGCGCGACCAAGTCGCGGACGGCGCCAGCTTCTTGCGCGAGCTCGGCGCCTTCAAGCGGCCGCAGGTCCTCTTGACGCTCGGCATCGCAGCCGTCGGCTATGGCGGCATGTTCGCGATGTTCAGCTATATTGCCGGCACGACCACGAAGGTCGCCATGCTGCCGGAGAGCATGGTTGCCGTGATGATGGTCCTCTTCGGCGTCGGCATGAATGCCGGCAACGTCGTCGGCTCCTGGCTTGCCGACAAGTCGATCATGGGGACGATCGGCGGTTCGCTGGTTTTCAACATTGCCGTGCTGACACTATTTTCGCTGACGGCATCGAGCCCTATCATGCTGGCAGTCTGCGTGTTCCTCGTCGGCTGCGGCTTTGCGGCCGGTCCTGCGCTACAGACGCGGCTGATGGATGTCGCCGCCGACGCACAAACACTTGCCGCCGCCTCCAACCACTCCGCCTTCAACATCGCCAATGCGCTCGGCGCCTGGCTCGGCGGCCTCGTGATTGCCTCGGGCTACGGCTTTGCTGCAACGGGTTATGTCGGCGCCGTCCTGTCCTTCCTCGGCCTCTTCGTCTATTTCGCGTCGCTACGCCTGGAGCGCAGCAGCTGGAGTGCATGAAGGATCGCGCAGTTCGTGGCCCTCCGGGCGGCAGAGAGCATATTCGTCGCCCCAGGCCGCCAGTGCTCGGATGACCGGCTTCAACGTTTCGCCGAGCGGCGTCAGTGCATATTCCACGCGCGGCGGCACGACCGGATAGACGGTGCGCGAGACGAGGCCGGATTCTTCCAGTTCCCGCAGCTGCTTGGTCAGCATGCGCTGCGTCACCGCAGGCAGCTTCCGGCGCAGCTCGTTGAAGCGCAATGTTCCGTCGATGAGGTGGAACAGGATCACGCCTTTCCATTTTCCATCGACATAGCTCAGCGCCGCCTCGACCGGACAGCCGGGGAAATTCTTCGTCAGCTTGGCGCGGGGCAGAGACATTTACAGTATCCTTTTTGGTACTACGTACAGAATTTGTGCATTCTTGCGCGCTTGGAACATAAGACGCATCTAGCCTCTGTGCAACGAACACAGGAGTTTTCCATGCGCGCCGTCGCCTACAATATCCCACAGCCCATTTCCGCCGAAACCTCGCTGATCGATGTCGACCTGCCAGTCCCGGAAGCGACCGGGCATGACCTGCTCGTCGAGATCAAGGCCGTCTCCGTCAATCCGGTCGATGTGAAAGTGCGGGCGCATACGGCACCGCCTGCAGATGAATTGAAGGTTCTCGGCTGGGACGCCGCCGGCATCGTCAAGGCCGTCGGACCGGATGTCACACTCTTCAAGCCGGGAGACGAAGTCTACTATGCCGGTGCGATCAATCGCCCGGGTTCGAACGCGGAGTTTCATCTGGTCGACGAGCGCATCGTTGGCCGCAAGCCGAAGAGCCTCGATTTCGCGGCCGCTGCCGCACTACCGCTGACGTCGATCACCGCTTATGAAGCCTTGTTCGACCGGTTGAAGGTTCAAGATCCCGTGGCGGGGGCCGCACGCTCGCTCCTTATCATCGGTGGCGCCGGTGGTGTCGGCTCGATCGCCATCCAGATCGCCCACGCGCTGACCGATCTGACGGTCATCGCAACCGCCTCCCGTCCCGAAACACGGGCCTGGGTGAAGGAACTTAGCGCGCACCACGTCGTCGATCACTCGAAGCCGATCGCGCCGCAGATTGCCGCCCTCAGCATCGGCGCTCCGGGCTTCGTCTTCTCGACAACCAACACCGACAGCCATATCGCCGACATCGTCGAGTCGATCGCACCGCAGGGCCGCTTCGCGCTAATCGACGATCCAAAGGTGCTCGATATCGTACCCTTCAAGCGCAAGGCAGTTTCGGTGCATTGGGAACTGATGTTCACACGTCCGCTCTTTTCGACACCTGACATGATCGAGCAGCATAAGCTGCTCAACAGGATTTCGGAGCTTGTCGATACCGGCAAGATCCGCACCACGCTCACCGAAACCGTCGGCACGATCAATGCAGCCAATCTGAAGAAGGCGCATGCAAGGGTCGAAAGCGGCCGGATGAAGGGCAAGGCGGTACTCGCCGGTTTCTGACCAACGCCGATGTTCACGCACAATGCCGCGGAAGGTGCGGCATTGTGGCTCACCAACCGCTGCCGCTTGACTTTTCTCAATCGGAGGGGCAGGTCTTGCGGCACGCGGATGACAGCTGTTTTCCGCGAATAATCAACGGAGCCATCAACACGATGCCAAGCGACAGTAGCAGTCGATTGCCCTTGCCGTACCGGGCCGCCGTGCGCTGACCGACTCCTGTCGGGCTCGCCCGTCGGACGCTGCGGCGGATCGACGGAAAGGCGAGCCAATGAACTTCAATCGCTTCCCCCTGCGGGCAGGCCATGCCGCCCGTTTCTTCACCAACGACAGCCTCGGAGCGGTCACCACCGCAGAGCACGTCGAGCGTCTAAATACACTCGAAACCTCGGAGGCAGCGGCGACCCTCGCCGCGCTTCCGCAGCTGAAGGCCGTCCGTATTCTCGGCAGGCCGGAGCTGCACAACGCTGCCGCAATCCTCGCCAAGATGCCGGTCGAGCATGCGGCGCGGCTCCTCAACGCCGCTGCAAACGACCGCGTCGCCGATCTCTTCCTTGAACTGAACGAGGATGCACGCGCAACCCTCTTCGCAAAGCTCGACCACCCGACTGCGCTCGCCGTCAAACATCTGTTGGGCTATCCGCCGCGCACGGCCGGCGGCATCATGACGACCGAGTTCGTCAGCGTGCCGGACAGTTGGACCGTTGCCGAAACACTGGACCATGTTCGCCAAGTCGAGCGCTCGCGCGAGACGGTCTATGCGATCTACGTCCTCGACGCGGCAACGCAGGTGCTGACCAATGTCGTGACACTGCGCCGCCTCATCACCGGCGAACCGCAGGCGTCGGTTTTTTCCGTTGCGCAGAAGGGCGGCCTCGTTCGCTGTCACCCGTTGATGACGCAGGAGGACGTCGCCCGGCTGATCCGCAAGCACAACCTGCTGGCGCTGCCGGTCGTCGACGATGACGGCCGCATGCTCGGCATCGTCACCGTCGACGACGTCATCGACACGATGATTGCCGATACGACCGAGGACGCCCAGAAGTTCGGCGGTATGGAAGCGCTCGGCAAGCCTTACATGAAGATCGGCTTTCCCGGCATGATCCGCAAACGGGCCGGCTGGCTTTCGGCCCTCTTCCTCGGCGAGATGCTGACGGCAAGCGCCATGCAGTATTTCGAGGGCGAGCTGGAAAAGGCGATCGTGCTGACGCTCTTCGTGCCGCTCATCATGAGCTCGGGCGGCAATTCCGGATCGCAAGCAACTTCGCTCATCATCCGCGCCCTGGCGCTCGGCGAGCTCAAGCTTTCGGACTGGTGGCGCGTGTTCTTCCGCGAGTTGCCGACCGGTATCGTGCTTGGCGCCATCCTGGGGCTCGTCGGCCTTGCCCGCATCGTGCTGTGGCAGAAGATCGGGCTCTATGACTACGGCGAGCACTGGCTGCTGGTCGCCGTCACCGTGTTCGCAGCCCTGATCGGCATCGTCACCTTCGGTTCGCTCTGCGGCTCGATGCTGCCGTTCCTGCTGCAAAGGCTCCGCCTGGACCCCGCCAGCGCCTCGGCCCCCTTCGTCGCCACGCTGGTCGACGTGACCGGTCTGGTGATCTACTTCTCGGTCGCGCTGCTCATCCTCAGCGGGACGCTGCTTTAGGGAAACCGTTCCTTCGAGGCTCCGCAGCTTCGCCTTTAGGCACCTCAGAACGAGACGAGTGAAGAGGGTGCAGAAGGTCTCGGCGTCTCCGCATTCTCCCTCATCTCTGTGCTTGTCACAGAGATCCAGCCACGGCGCGTCCGCCTCGTGATTGTTTCTTCAATGAGAAGGGAGTCTTGCGCGCCCAGGATTTGGGCGCGCTGGATTCCTGTGACAGGCACAGGAATGAGGGAAGAATATATGACAGCGCCAGGCGGCAAGCTCGTATTTGCCGCAGCTTTGCCTGGGACCGAAGCGCTTGAAATGCTCCCTCATCAACTGACTTGATGAGGGGAGTCAGGGACAAGCTCCCGGCACCATCAAAGGCTGGCTCGCATGCCTCCGTCCGCTTGGCCGGCCGACTTGGCGAACGTGCAAGATCCTACCTTTCCTTCGGCAGCTTCAAAGGGCCATGGGTCTTCATGCTGCGGATGGCGAAGTTCGAGCGGATGTCGCTGACATTCGGGAGCGTCAGCAGCGTGTCGGTGAGAAGCCGCTCATACGCCGCAAGGTCCTCCACGACGACTTCGGCCAGAAAATCCGCGCTTCCCGAGATCAAGAAGCAGGAGACGATCTCCGGGATCGCCAGGAGAGCCGCCTGCTGGGACTCCGCATTTTCGCGGCTGTGATGGATGACCTTGAATTCGACGAAGACCGTGAGCCCCAGCCCCACCTCCTTCCGGTCGATATCGGCACGGTAACCCCGGATCACACCCGCCTTTTCCAGGTTCCGGATTCGCCGCAGGCAGGGCGACGGCGAGAGGTTTACCTTTTCGGCGATTTCGACGTTGGTAGCGCGCGCATCCTCCTGCAGGCATTCGAGGATGGCCAGATCGAATCTATCCAGTTTTGGCATATTCAGTAACTTCTATTTTCATTATTGGCATATCATTGCTGATAACATGTCTTTCACGCCATAGATAGCAAGGACATGCTTCGGCCTTTCGGAATAGTCTTTTCCTCAGCCGGAACCGATCCGGACCAAGGAAGGATAAACCGATGACCAGCTTCAGCGTCACCAACGAGAAGTCCGCATCCCTCATCACCGGCTATGCGGGCGGAACCGTCACGGTGCTCATCTGGGCAACGTGGCTTCTTGCGACCCGCCACAGCGCGGCAACGCCGCTCGGCTCGATCGATATCGGGCTCATCCGCTACGGCGTCCCGGCACTTGCCCTTTCGCCCGTTTGGCTCAAAACCGGCCTGCTGCCGAAGGGCGTTCCCTTGCATCTGCTGGCATTGATGGTAGCCGGCGCCGGGGCCGTCTTCTTTCTCGTCACCACGCTCGCCATCCACGCGACCCCGGCGGGTTCGTCGGGCATCCTGCTCGGCGGCTCCATGCCGCTTGCAACGGCGCTGATCGGCGTGTTCATCTTCGGGGAGCGGCCCGATATTACTCGCAAGCTCGGCCTCGCTGCGATCGTCGGCGGCGTGCTGATCTTGCTTGTGCAGAGCCTTGCGGATGCATCGCTGCCATGGACGAGCTTCGTGCTTTTGCCGGCGGGCGCCGTTCTCTGGGCAAGCTATACGCACGCCTTCCGCCGCAGCGGGCTCACCGCCATCCAGGCAAGCGCGCTGATCGCCATCTGGTCGTTCCTGATCATTGCCGCACTTGCCGGCGTCTTCGGCACCTCGCTGGCGCAGGCAAGTGCTGAAGATCTCGGACTGCAGGTCCTGAGCCAGGGCATCTTGTCCGGCCTTGTCGCCATGGTTGCCTATGGTACTGCCGTCAAAACGCTGGGCGGAACACAGGCGGCTGCCTTCACCGCGATCACGCCGGTGCTTGCAACGCTTGGCGGGGGAGTCCTGCTGGGGGAGGAGATCGGCCTTGCGGAGACCGCCGCCGCTGTCATCACCGGGATCGGCGTAGCATTGTCGACCGGCATCGCCGCCCGGCGGCGCTGAACAAAAAACAAAGAGCCCGGCGTTTGCCGGGCTCCTTATGTTTGAAAATCAAGCCTGCTCGACCTCACATGTTCGGATAGACCGGCCCCTCGCCACCCTGCGGCGGCACCCAGTTGATGTTCTGGTTGGGGTCCTTGATGTCGCAGGTCTTGCAGTGCACGCAGTTCTGGGCGTTGATGACGAAGGTGTCCTTGCCGTCCTTCTCCACCCATTCGTAGACGGCGGCCGGACAGTAGCGTGCCGACGGGCCGGCGTAGATGTCGTGCTCGGACGATTTCTGCAACGCCATGTCCTTGACCTGCAGGTGCACCGGCTGGTCTTCCTCGTGATTGGTATTCGACAAGAACACGGAGGAGAGACGATCAAAAGTCAACACGCCGTCCGGCTTCGGATAATCGATCTTCGTGTGCCGGGCGGCCGGCTCCAGCGAGGCGGCATCGGTCTTGCCGTGTTTCAGCGTACCGAAAAAGGAGAAACCGAACAGCGTGTTCGTCCACATGTCCAGGCCGCCGAGCGCCACGCCGACAGCAGTGCCGAACTTCGACCAGAGCGGCTTGACGTTTCGGACCTTCTTGAGGTCCTTGCCGATATCGCCCTTGCGCCATTCGTTTTCGATCTCGATGACCTCGTCATTGGCGCGGCCGGCAGCCATCGCTTCGGCGATCTTCTCGGCCGCCAGCATGCCGGAAAGCACCGCATTGTGGCTGCCCTTGATGCGCGGCACGTTGACGAAGCCGGCCGAACAGCCGATCAGCGCGCCGCCGGGGAAGGAGAGCTTCGGCACCGACTGGTACCCGCCTTCGGTGATGGCGCGGGCGCCGTAGGAGAGTCGCTTGCCACCCTCGAAGGTGCCGCGGATCGCCGGATGCGTCTTGAAGCGCTGGAACTCCTCGAAGGGATTGAGATAGGGGTTTTTGTAGTTCAGGTGGACCACGAAGCCGACGGCGACGAGGTTGTCTTCCAGATGATAGAGGAACGAGCCGCCGCCGGTCTTGAAGCCGAGCGGCCAGCCGAAGGAGTGCTGCACGAGGCCCGGCTTGTGGTGTTCCGGCTTCACCTGCCAGAGCTCCTTGAGGCCGATGCCGAATTTTTGAGGTTCTCGGTCCTTCGAAAGGTCGAACTTGGCGATCAACTGCTTGGCAAGCGAACCGCGCACGCCTTCTCCAATCAACGTGTATTTGCCGAGGAGCGCCATGCCGCGCGTATAGTTTGGGCCGGGCTCGCCGCTCTTCTCGATGCCCATGTCGCCGGTGGCAACGCCAATAACGGCGCCTTCGTCGTTATAGAGCACTTCGGTTGCCGCGAAGCCCGGATAGATCTCGACGCCGAGCGCTTCGGCGTGGCCCGCCAGCCAGCGACAGACGTTGCCGAGGGAGACGATGTAGTTGCCGTGGTTGTTCATCAGCGGCGGCATGGCAACGTTCGGCAGGCGAATGGAGCCAGCCGGGCCGAGCACCAAGAAGTGGTCGGCCGTCACCTCCGTCTTGAAGGGATGATCGCTTTCGCTGCGCCAATTCGGCAGCAGCCGGTCGATGCCGATCGGATCGACCACGGCGCCGGAGAGGATATGCGCACCGACTTCCGCGCCCTTTTCCAAAACGACAACCGAAAGCTCCGGGTTGACCTGCTTCAGCCGGATCGCAGCCGACAAGCCGGCAGGTCCGCCGCCGACGATCACCACGTCGAATTCCATGCTCTCGCGTTCCGGCAACACAGTCATGTCGGTCATTCATCCGTCTCCGCTCGGCCGCCGATGCGGCCATAATCCCCGTCGGGTCATTGTCTTGTCAAAACCGGAAAGCATTGTCGAGCCGGGAAGCGACAGCCGATCCTCCAATTCGCACAATGCTCAACTCCTCTGTCGTTAATGCTCAACTCCTCCGTCGTATATAACGCTTACGTTAACGTCAATTATTCTTCGGCCAATGCGACCAGGATGTGCCTTCCCTTTCCCGGGTGCTGCGCTTTATAGAGAAAGCCGAAGCACCTGGAGGATATCATGGATCTCGGCATCAACGGCAAACGCGCACTCGTCCTGGCCTCGTCGCGCGGGCTCGGCCACGGCATTGCGGTTGCGCTGGCGCGCGAAGGCGCGAACGTGCTTCTCTGCGGCCGCAGCGGCGAGCAGCTGGCGGCGAACTGCAAAGCGATCAACGCCAACGGCAACGGCAAGGCCGACTGGATCTGGGCCGACCTTTCCGACGAGAATTTTGTGGAGACGGTGGCTGCCGCCGTCAAGGAAAAGTCTGGTGGCTTGGATATCCTGGTGAACAACACCGGCGGCCCGACACCTGGGACCACGGAAGACATGACGCCGGAGAGGCTCGAGACCTATTTCTTTTCGATGGTGCTGCGGGTTATCTCTCTCACCAACGCCCTGCTTCCGGGCATGAAGGCGCAAGGCTGGGGCCGCATCCTCACCGTCGCATCGTCGGGCGTCATCGAGCCGATCGCCAACCTGGCGCTTTCCAACACGCTGCGCCCTGCCCTTGCCGGCTGGTCGAAGACGCTCGCCTCGGAAGTCGCAAGCCATGGCGTGACGGCCAATCTGCTCCTTCCCGGCAGCATTCTGACCGGACGCCTCGACGAGCTCGACGGTGCCGCCGCCAAGCGCACCGGCAAAAGCATGGAGGAAATCCGCAGCGACAAGGAAGCCCGCATTCCTGTCGGCCGCTACGGCAAAGTGGAGGAATTTGCCGCAACCGCCGCCTTCCTCTGCAGCCAGCAGGCGAGCTATATCACCGGTTCGCTGATCCGTTGCGACGGCGGTGCGGCGCGTTCGGTTTGATGGCGGGCGCGAAGCGCCGATCATTACAAAACTTTTAGCCGTTATAACTGCTTAGTGATCGCCTTCGGCAAATTATGTCTTTTTCACGCCGCATATTGGCGTCTCAATTGGGGCCGGAACTTAGCGCAACCCGTCAAGACCGGTCTCATTCTATGAGGAAATTCTGGATCACCCTCAGCGTTATTGCTGTTGCTGCCGCCGGCATTTGGCAGTTCGGAAACAGGATTCCGTTCGTCGCCGAGCTTCCCTATGTCTCGCAATTCATCAAGGCGCCCGCACGACAAGGTGGCGAGACGCGCCAGGCCGCGGTCGGCCAGACGCCAACGGATCAGCAAGGCGGACAGCGGAACCGGCGGAGCAGCGGCGGACCTACTTTGGTGAAGACGGTGGCCGCCATGAAGACCGTGCTGCCCCGGGACGTTACGGCGTCTGGCTGGGCGGATGCCAACAACACCACGACGATCGCCGCGCAGGAACAGGGCCTCGTTACGTCGATCGCTGCGGCTGATGGCGCAACGATCAAGCGGGGTGACCTGATCGTCAAGCTCGATGACCGGACCGCACAGGCGGCAGTCGACAAGGACAACGCGACGATCATCCGCGATACCGCAACGCTTTCGGAAGCGGAGACCGCGCTGAAACGCGCCGGCGATCTGCTGGCGCAGAGGGTCGGCACCCAAGAGGCCTACGACCAGGCGAAAGCCGCCCGCGACACGGCCGCAGCCACCGTCGAGGCTGACAAGGCCACGCTCGCCGCCGATCAGGTCCTGCTCGAGCACACCGAAATCCGTGCACCGTTCGATGGCCGGCTTGGCGATATCACCGTTAGCCCTGGAGCTTTCGTCGATGCCGGATCGGCGATCGTGACGATTGCCGAGTACGATCCGATCTACGTGAAATTCCATCTGCAGGAGCGCGACCTACACCAATTGAAGCAGTCGCTCGCCACAGGCCCCGTCGATGTCACGACTGCGCCGGATTCGGCAAACGGCAGCGTGCGCCACGGCGCGATCAGCTTCTACGACAATGCGGTCGATGTTGCCTCGGGCACGATTCTCGCAAAAGCGCGCTTCGAAAACGCGTCCGGCGCACTCTGGCCCGGCCAATCGGTCAATCTCGCGGTTCACTTCAACAATAAGGAGGAGCAGATCGTCGTCCCGACCGTCGCGGTCAGCCCCGGCGCGGATGGCTTCTTTTCCTATGTCGTGAAAGACGGCAAGGTGAAGATGACGCCCGTCACCGTCGCCCGCGAGAACGGCGGTTTCACCGCTGTTTCCGCCGGGCTCTCGGAAGGCGATCATGTCGTCATCGAGGGACAGGCCCAGCTTGCCGACCAGCAGCCGGTCGAAGAACAGTTCGACGATAAGGCGCTGAAAGTCGCTTCCGCCAGCCAGCCGGCCCATCAAACCGAAACCCTGGCGGGGGCGGAACAATGATCCCGAACTTCTGCATCCGGCGGCCAGTGGCAACGACGCTTCTCGCAATCGGCGTGATCCTTGCAGGCCTCGCCGGTTACCGGCTCCTGCCCGTCGCGGCATTGCCGCAGGTCGATTTCCCGACGATCAACGTCTCGGCCGCGCTCACCGGCGCCTCGCCGCAAACCATGGCGAACTCGGTCGCCACCCCACTGATAAAGCAGTTCGAGACCATCCCCGGCATCAGCGAAATCAGCGCAACCAACTCGCTCGGCAATACCAGCATCGTCCTGCAGTTCGACCTCAACCGCAACATCGACGCGGCTGCGGCCGACGTTCAGGCGGCGATCTCGAATGCGACACGGCAATTGCCGGACAACATGACAACGCCGCCGAGCTATCGCAAGACGAACCCGGCCGACGCGCCGGTTATGCTGCTTTCGGTGCAGAGCGATACGATGCCCCGCGCTAAACTGGACGCGATTGCCGAAAACATCATATCACCGTCGCTCTCCACCCTGCCCGGCGTGGCCGAAGTGTCCGTGTTCGGCGCGCAGACTTATGCGGTCCGCGTCGAGGTCGATCCGAACAAGCTGCTTGCCCGCAACATCGGCATCGATACGGTCAACCAGGCGATCAGCGCCGCAAACAGCCAGGTGCCGGTCGGCACGCTGCAGAACAGCTCGCAGAGCATGACGATCAATGCCGACACGCAGCGCACCAACGCGAGCGAATTCCGCTCCCTTGTTATCGCAAATCCGAACGGCGCGCCGATCCATCTCGGCGACATCGCCGAAGTGAAAGACAGCGTCCAGAACCAGTACACCGGCGGCTGGTACGACGGAAACCGCGGCATCGTCCTTGCGATCCAGCGCCAGCCAGATGCGAACACAGTCGAGGTCGTGGATGCGATCAACGCCAAGCTGCCGACGCTTCATGCCGAGATCCCGGCATCGGTCACGATCAAGGTCATGAACGATTCCGCGACGCCGATCCGCGAGGCGATTTCCGACGTGAAGTTCACCCTGCTGCTGACGATCGGCCTCGTCGTGCTCGTCATCTATCTGTTCACCGGCCACCTGACAGCAACGATCATTCCTGGCCTTGCCGTTCCGCTGTCGTTGATCTCTACCTTCGGTATGATGTACGTGCTCGGCTACAGTGTCGACAATATCTCACTGCTCGGATTGACGCTCGCGGTTGGCCTGGTGGTGGACGACGCGATCGTGATGCTGGAAAACATTCTTAGGCATATCGAAGAGGGAATGCCGGTCCTCGATGCAGCTATCAAAGGCGCGGGCGAGGTTAGCTACACGATCATTTCTATGTCGGTGTCGCTGATTGCGGTCTTCATCCCGATCCTACTGATGGGCGGAGTCGTCGGCCGCATCTTCAATGAGTTCGGCATGGTCGTTGCGATCGCCATCGCCGCTTCCGCTATTGTCTCATTGACAGTGACGCCGATGCTCAGCTCACGGCTTTCCAGCGGTCACGGCGAGCCGCCCTTCTTCATCCGCTGGTTCGACCTAGGTTTTGAACGCACGCTCAGAGGCTACGACCGGGCGGTTGGCTGGTGCCTCAGCCACCGGCCTACGATCCTCGGCCTGTTCCTCGCCTCGGTCGGGTTGACGGCCTATCTGTTCGTGGCGCTGCCCACGAGCTTCTTTCCGTCTGAAGACATCGGTCGCCTGAACATCTCGACGCGCGCCCGCCAGGATATCTCCTATCCGGCGATGGAAGCCTTGCAGAACCAGGCGGCGGCGATCGTGAAACAGAATCCCGCCGTCAGCCACGTCATGTCGATCGTCGGTGGCAATGCCCGCAGCCCGCTCAACAACGGCACGATGTTTGTCGAGTTGAAAGACAAGGAGCAGCGTCCGCCGCTCGACCAGACCTTGCGCGAACTCAGGGCAAGCATCGCCAAAGTACCAGGCCTGCAGGCCTTTATTACGCCGCAGCAGAGCCTGCGTTTCGGTGGCCGCCAGACCGCGAGCCAGTATCAGCTGGTCGTTCAGGCGCTCGGCGCCGACCAGACCAATCTCTGGGCCAACAACATCCAGCAGGCAATGCGCAGCGATCCGCGTTTCACCGACGTGACGACCGATGCGCAGAACAACGCGCTGCAGGCCAATGTCGTCGTGGATTTCGAAAAGGCAGCCGCCTTCGGTATCGACAACAACCAGTTGCGCACCACTCTGCAGGAATCGTTCAGCGGCTATACGGCAGCGCAAATCCAATCCACCGGCGACAGCTACGACGTCATCGTCGAATACGATACCGACAGGCCCTGGGATGACCAGAAGCTCCAGGACATCCGCGTCGCCTCCACCAACGGCACGCTCGTTCCGCTGTCGAATTTCGCAAGGGTCGAGCGCAACACCGGTCCGGTGACGATCAATCAGACGGGGCAGCTTGTCTCGACGACCGTCTCCTTCAACCTGCCCGCCGGCGAGGCGCTCGGCGATGCGACAGCCGCGGTCGACCAGATCAAGAAGGACATCAACATGCCGTCGGACGTCTTCACGTCCTATGGCGGTACGGCACAGATCTTCGAGCAGTCGCAGGGCAATACGCCGCTTCTGATCCTCGCTGCGGTCCTGACGATCTATGTCGTGCTTGGCGTCCTCTACGAGAGCTTCATCCACCCGCTCACCATTCTGTCCGGGCTACCGGCCGCCGCTCTCGGGGCGCTGCTGGCTTTGAAGGTGATGGGCTTCGACCTCTCGATCATCGCGCTCATCGGCCTCTTGATGCTGATCGGAATTGTGAAGAAGAATGCGATCATGATGATCGACGTGGCGCTGGAGAACCTGCGCTCCACGTCGATGTCGCCCATGGAGGCCATTCACGAGGCCTGCGTACGGCGCTTCCGGCCGATCATGATGACGACGTTCTGCGCGCTGCTCGGGGCCCTTCCGATCGCGCTCGGCACCGGCGCCAGCTCGGAACTGCGCCAGCCCCTGGGCATCGCCGTCGTCGGGGGCCTCATTGTTTCCCAGGCTCTGACGCTCTTCATCACCCCCGTCATCTTCATCGAGATGGACCGGCTGAGCAGTTGGCTCCAGACCCTTGGACGGCAAAGGAAGCCGGTCCAGGAGGAAGAGAAACCGACGGCGATCGCGGCGGAGTAAGGACGAAGCAGCGGTCGGTGGTGCGTGGCTGGCCGGAAGATCCGCTACGCGCGCCGGCACACGCGCAATTGCTGTCGTGCGTTGGCTTATCTCCTTCCCTCATAGAGTCAGTTGATGGGGAACATTCCGAGCGCTTCGATTCCAGGTAACGCTACGGCAGACATGAGGTTGCCGTCTGGCGCCGCCATATATCCTTTCCTCATTTCTGTGCTCGTCACAGGATCCCAGCAGCAGCGCCAAAATCCTTGGGCGCAGGAGACGCATTCAAGGCAAATGACTTATTCACGACGCGGACGCGCCGTGGCTGGATCTCTGTGACGAGCACAGAAATGAGGAAAAGAAACAAACCGCCGCGTCACCCGCCGTCCTCGTTCAGAACACAAAAACCTCTCACTTTCCGCCTGCACTCAATCCTGCGCCCCCTTGAATGTGTGGTCCCTCTGTGGCATCACGCGCCCTCCTAATTCTGGGCGCGCGGGCGCCCTTCATGCGGAGTATCGCTCCGGTCTCAATCACAATCGGCATGAAGAGGTGCGGGCATGGCTCAGGCGCTGGGTTTCGACTTCGGCACGACGAACACGGTTCTCGCCACGGCAAATGGCGGGACAACGCATTCGATGGCGTTCACAAACGCGGAAGGCACGGCCGACAGCATGCGCACGGCGCTGTCCTTCATGAAGGATCCGCGGCTCGGCGCGTCGACCCCGAAAGTCGAGGCCGGACATGCGGCGATCCGTCAGTTCATCGACAATCCCGGCGATTGCCGCTTCCTGCAGTCGATCAAGACATTTGCGGCAAGCACCCTCTTCCAAGGAACCTTGATCTTCGCCAAGCGCCACAGCTTCGAAGACCTGATGGAAATCTTCATCCGGCGGCTGCGCGCCTATGCGGGCGAAAACTGGTCGAGCGATGTCACACGCATCGTCACTGGGCGGCCGGTGCACTTTGCCGGCGCCAATCCCGACCCGGCTCTCGCCACCGAACGCTACAACAAAGCGCTCTTGCGCTTCGGCTTTCCGGAAATCCACTATGTCTACGAGCCGGTTGCCGCCGCCTTCTACTTCGCGCAGAACTTGAAGTCAGACGCCACGGTGCTTGTTGCCGATTTCGGCGGTGGCACGACGGACTATTCGCTGATCCGCTTCGAAACCGTTGCCGGCAAGCTCACGGCAACGCCGATCGGACACTCGGGCGTCGGTGTCGCGGGCGATCATTTCGACTACCGGATGATCGACAACATCGTCGCGCCGCAGATCGGCAAGGGGAGTTATTTCAGGAGCTTCGACAAGATCCTTGAGGTGCCGTCGAACTATTATTCGAGCTTCGGTCGCTGGAACCAGCTTTCGATCTTCAAGACCTCGCGCGAATTCGAGGATCTGAAGAAACTGGTCCGCACGGCGCTCGAGCCGGAGAAGCTCGAAATCTTCATCGATCTCGTCGATCATGACGAGGGCTATCCGCTCTATCAGGCGATCTCGGCCGCCAAGATGGCGCTGTCGTCAGCAGACGAAGCGCCCTTCGATTTCGGCCCGCTCGGCCGGGGCGGCCATCACATCATTCGCCGGAAGGATTTTGAAAGCTGGATCGCGGAGGACCTGGCTCGTATCGAAGGCGCGCTCGACAACGTTTTGGAAAGGACGGAGACCCAACCCGGCGAGATCGACAAGGTCTTCCTGACCGGCGGCACGTCCTTCGTGCCCGCCGTCCGCCGCATCTTCAACGAACGCTTCGACAGCAGCAAGATCGAGACCGGCGGCGAGCTTCTCTCGATCGCCCACGGTCTTGCCCTGATCGGCGAGCGCGACGACATCGCGCAATGGACTGTGCAATAGCCACAGGGCACGCCGCCCACCCTTTCATTGCCGCCGCCACTTCGCTAAGGTCGCCGCATGGTCTCCGTCAACGAACTTTCCCCGGCCGAGCTTGCCGCACTTCTGCATTTCCATGCGGAAGCCGGCGTCGAATGGCTGCTGGAGGATGAGGCCGTCGACCGCTTCGCCGAGTTCGAGGCGATGAAGCAGGCCCGGCGCAACGCCGCCGCTGCTCCGCAAAGCCCAGCCCAGCCGGCAGCGCAACGTCAGGCGGCAGCGCCGGCTGAGCGCGCAGCCCCTCGTCCGCAACCTGCCATTCCGGATGGCGAAGCTGTGCAGCAGGCACGCTTTGCGGCCGAGAGTGCCCGTTCGCTTGCCGAGCTCAAGACCTCGATCGAAGCCTTCAACGGCTGCAACCTCAAGCACAGCGCACGTTCGACGATCTTTGCGACGGGCAACGCAGCAAGCGGCATCATGGTGATCGGCTCGGCGCCGGGCGCCGACGACGACCGCGAGGGCATGCCCTTTGCCGGGCGGGCGGGACAACTGCTCGACAAGATGCTGATGGCGATCGGCCTCGACCGCGAGGGCATTCTCCTGACGCAGGTCATCCCCTGGCGCCCGCCGGGCAACCGGGTCGCCTCGCCTGCCGAAATGGATATCTGCCGTCCCTTCATCGAACGCCAGATCGCGCTTGCCGAACCGAAAGCCATCCTGCTGTTCGGTAATTTCGCCGCTCGCTTCTTCTTCGGCGAGAACGACACCATTCACGGCCTGCGTGGCCAATGGAAGGAAATCGGCGCCGGGGCGCTGACGATACCGGCGATCGCGACGCTCCACCCGCAGGATCTTCTAACCGCGCCGATCAACAAGCGGCTGGCCTGGAGTGACCTGCTGGCATTTCAGGCACGGCTCAAGTCGCTCGGCCTGATTAGAAAATAGACAAATGTTAAGTTCTTATGAAACAACCCATGCGCTCATCGCATGGCTGTATCCTATTTTGGTGCATTGCAGAATCGATGCTGCACTGCAATATATAGTCTTGTCTTGGGAGGAATCTGACAGGAACCAAGGCAATGAACGCACGTTTTCGTCCTATCCACTGCGGGTTTGAAACCCTCCGCCTAGCAGGCGATCCGGCTCGTACTACGCAAGGCTACAGCCGTCTGGGCTTTGCAACCAACGAGCAGATGATCGCGCGTGGGACCGGCATCAGCGGCCGTACGACGCGGCCCTCGGCAATCTTCGTCGATTTCCAGGAATACTGAGATGAGCGCGCAGCCCGGCTTCGGGCGCGCGACCGGAGTTTTGTGATGTCTGCAGTTCTCATTTCGCTTCTGCGCAACATTGATACCATCGAGCATATCCGCGCTGCCGTCTGCGCCGCAAAGGTATCAGCGCGAGCTTTCCGCCGCCAAGCCGATTTCGCTGCTCAAGGACATCGCGGCGATCGCGCTTTAGAGACTAAGCTTCCGCGGGCACTTTGGCCGGCACACCCTTGAGCGTTGCCCTGGCCAAATGGAAGGCCTGCTCGACATAGGCGAACTTGACCGCCTGCCATCCGCAATATTCCCTCACGAAATCGCGCGATATCCATAACTGCGTCTTCTTGGGCTCATCATGCCAGCCGAGGCAGCCTTGCTGCGCCGCCTTTGCAAAGAGGCGCTGCAGGTGCGTTCGCGACATCATGAAATCGCCGGCGAGATTGCGCGTTTCGACGCGGCCGACGTCGAACCTCTCCGTGTCGGCACCGCTGAGGTCAATTCGGGCCATCAGATGGTCCACCACCAGACCGCCCGCCTCCGTCCATAGGAAGAGCGCAATCGGCGCTGGCGGCTCCCGCCAGGCCACATCTTCGAGGCAACTGCGGGCAACCAGCGGCTGGGCGATCCGAAGGAGCTCCGGATGGGCCTGCAGGCAGCCGGCGCGGTCGCCGCCGTCCAGCATGTCGAGGGCGGCGAGATTGGCGAGAAGCCAGCCGTACATAGCCTGATTGCTGACTTCGGTCGGTTCGAAATGGCGCGGGCGGCGGCGCTCCTCACCCGGCGCGTGGGCGATGAAGCGATAGGTGAAGAGTTCTTCGATGAAGTTCAAAACCGTGTTGCGGCTCGCGACCTTGTGCTGCGTTATCAGCGTCGTCAGCGAAACCGCGGAAAAACCCGAAGAAGGATCGCCGGGATCGTACTGCATGGCGAGCGCATAGGCCGTCTGGGTAAGCAGCCAGCGCTGGTGCGAGGTGAGCAGACGGGCAAGGCGCGGACCGGCTTGGAACATGCCGCGCAAAGTCCCGGCCAGATGACGGATGCTGAGCAGAAAATCAGGGTGCCGCGCCAGTTCTTCTGCCGTAAATTCCATAGGCGTCCCGCTCGCAAGCCAGCGTTCGGAGCAGCTAAGCACGGGGACCAAAGTCTGGCATTAGCGGCCAATCAGACATGCAAGGCTTTGAATAAATGAAGTTTCGTCATATTTAGAAACCACATTTGGGGGCCGATTGGTATCCTTAAATTTCGCCAGTGCATTCGCCATCGGGCGTCACAATCAGCAGGCAGATTTCCGCCTTGATCCGATCAGGGCTGCGGCGTGCCGGCTTTCCGGGCTTTGCGGCGCTCCAATCCGAGTTGATGCTCGCGGTAGATGATGAATATGCCGGCTGCGACGACGATCGCCGTTCCTGCCATCATATGGACGCCCGGGACATCACCGAACACGAAATAGGCGATAACGCCGCCAAGCAGGATCGACGTATATTCGAACGGCGCCACCGTCGACACGTCGGCGTGACGGTAGCTCTCTGTCAGAAGGATTTGCCCGACGCCGCCGCAGAAGCCGGCACCGACCAGCAGAAGCACCGTGTTGAGATCGAGTGAGGCCCAGCCGAACGGCAGCGTCGCGAGCGAGAAAAGCGATGCAATCATCGAGAAATAGAGGACAATCGTCGCCGTCCTTTCCTCTTCGACAAGTTTGCGTACCTGGATCATCGCCATGCCGGCGAGCACGGCGGCCGTCAGGACGCACAACGCCCCCACCGCCTGCTCCGCTTCCATGCCGCCTTGTCTGAGAAGCGTCAGCTTGGGCCACGAGACGATGGCAACGCCGATGATACCAAAGAAAACCGCGCTCCAGCGATATGCTCTGACCGTCTCCCCAAGAAATACCGCCGCGAAAATGACCGCGACCAAAGGCGTCGCATAGCCGAGTGCAATCGCTTCCGGCAACGGCAGATGCAGCAGGCCGTAGAAGCCGAAGGCCATGGAAAGGATGCCGATCGTGCCCCGCTTCAGATGGCCGAGCGGGTTTGCCGTATAAAAGGCCGTCCGCAACTGTCCGCGATAGGCAAGATAGGCCATGATCGGGAAGAGCGCGAAGAAGGAGCGGTAGAAGGTCACCTGCCCCGGCGCGATGTCGGAACCGGCGAGCTTGATGAAGGTCTGCATGCCGAGGAAGACCACCACCGATGAGACCTTCATCAGGATTCCTCTCATCGGATTTTCGAAAGCCGACTGCATGTCAGAAACTCGTGCGTCAGTTGTTTGAAGCGGGGGAAATACGTCAGACTCGACGCAACATGACTGTGGCAGGCGTTGCGCTCGAAGAACAGGCCAAAAGTGAAAAAAGGCGCCAGCCGATTCAGTTCCCACGCTTTTCGGTTCAACGTTGCACAAAAAAACATCACATGAGGGATATGCCCAAAAATGTTCGCCTGAATATTTCAACTCTTAATCTTTTGAAAACCATAAGCTCGCATTGATTTTCAGAGCATCGCTGCCGTCATTCTCACACTGCCAGGATCATTTGCATGTTGCCGCTTAAATCAAGTGATAGCGATCGGACGCAGCAGAGCACAACGCCACGCTCCATGCGGGTTGTGACGGAGGGGATCGGAACCGATCTTGAGCATTTCAGCGCGGCCAACACGCATGTGGTGAAGCAGATCAAGCTGCTGGCGATCAACGCGCTGATCGAGGCTGCCCGCGCGGGCGAAGCCGGCAAAGGTTTTGCGGTCGTCGCCAACGAAGTGCAGCGGCTGGCGCAGGTTGCCAGCGATATTGCTGGAAAATTCGAGAGCAACGTTCTTGGCCGCATCGGGCTTTCGCGGACGATGGCGGAATCGCTGGTGAACGAGATGGAGGGGGTGAGGCTGACGGACCTTGCGCAAACCCTCGTCCAGCTCATCGTGCGCAACCTCTTCGAACGGACGGCTGACGTGAGGTGGTGGGCGACCGATACCGCGCTGTGGCAGGCGGTGCAGGGGCCGGGCAGCGGCACGGCGAGCTTTGCGGCCGAGCGGCTGGGCATGATAAACCGCTTCTACACGGTTTATCTCGACCTCGTGCTGACCGATCTTTCCGGGCGTGTCGTCGCCTCGGCCAATCCCGAGTTCCAGCGCAAAATCACCAGCCGTTCGCTTGCCGGCGACGCCTGGTTCCAGGCGGCAGCCCATTGCAAGTCCGGCGACGATTACATCGTCGACGAGGTGCGGCCCAGCCCGCTGCACAACGGCAGGAACGCCCTAGTCTACGCCACAGGGGTTCGCGAAGGCGGCAAAGTCGACGGCAAACTCGTCGGGACGCTCGGCGTCTATTTCGACTGGCAGAACCAGGGACAGGCGGTCGTCGAGAAAGAGGCCAACCTGCCGGCGCAGGTCGCGGAAAAGACGACCGTGATGTTGCTCGATGGCGCAAACAGGATCATCGCGGCAAGCAATCCGGCGCTTCTCTTCACGCACTTCGCGCTGCAAAATCAGGCAGGCCAATCCCGCGGCAGCTACTACGACAATAACGGGTCGATCGTCGCCTATGCAAAGACTTTGGGATACGAGGATTACGACGGTCTCGGATGGCACGGCGTCGTCGTCCAGCGCACAGAAGACGATGCTGCCATTAGGGCCGCCCTCAATCTCAGATAGTGCACGCGCGTCCGCTCGTCAGCCAAGCATCTCCGCCAATTGCGCCATCAAAACTTGTGCTCCCTCCATTTCGCTTTAAGTTTAGTTCAGACTTTAATGTAATGATGCCGCAAAACTTACGGCAGAGCATTCGCGTCTGTCCCAGCCCATATCGATAAAGGTCTTCAGGGAACAATATGCGTACAGACACGGGCCAGGTCATCAATCTGGCAGACTACCGCCCCACCGACTTCGTTCTGGAACGTGTGGACCTGACCTTCGAGCTTGATCCCACGGAAACAAAAGTCGAAGCGCGCTTGATCTTTCATCGCCGCGAAGGTGCTAGTCTGAAGGCGCCGCTTGTTCTCGACGGCGACGACCTTTCGCTTGCCGGCCTGCTGTTCGATCAGGTGGATATGTCGGCGGAGCAATATACAGCAACGGCCGAGAGCCTGACCGTTTATGACCTCCCGGCAGCCGAGCCTTTCGAACTGACGATCACGACGATCATCAATCCGGAAGCAAATACGCAGTTGATGGGCCTCTACCGCACCGGCGGTATCTACTGCACCCAGTGCGAGGCCGAGGGTTTCCGCCGCATCACCTATTTCCCCGACCGCCCGGATGTTCTGGCTCCCCTACACCGTCAACATCATCGCCGACAAGGCCGCTAATCCGCTTCTACTTTCCAACGGCAACTTCCTCGGCGGCGCCGGCTATGGTGAGGGCAAACATTTCGCCGCCTGGTTCGACCCGCATCCGAAACCGAGCTATCTCTTCGCGCTCGTCGCCGGCGATCTCGGCGTCATCGAAGACACATTCACGACGATGTCTGGCCGGGACGTCGCGATGAAGATCTATGTCGAGCACGGCAAGGAGCCGCGCGCCGCCTATGCCATGGATGCGCTGAAGCGTTCCATGAAGTGGGACGAGGAGGTCTTCGGGCGCGAGTACGATCTCGACATCTTCATGATCGTCGCTGTTTCCGACTTCAACATGGGGGCGATGGAGAACAAGGGCCTCAACATCTTCAACGACAAGTACGTTCTTGCCGACCCGGAAACCGCGACGGACGCCGACTACGCCAATATCGAGGCGATCATCGCGCATGAATATTTCCACAATTGGACCGGCAACCGCATCACCTGCCGCGACTGGTTCCAGCTCTGCCTCAAGGAGGGCCTGACCGTCTATCGCGACCATGAATTCTCGTCCGACCAGCGCTCGCGCCCGGTCAAGCGCATTGCCGAGGTCCGGCACTTGAAGTCGGAGCAGTTTCCGGAGGATGGCGGTCCGCTCGCCCATCCGGTCCGACCGACGCAATACCGGGAAATCAACAATTTCTATACGACCACGGTCTACGAGAAGGGGAGCGAGGTGACGCGCATGATCGCCACCCTGCTCGGCAGGGAGACCTTCAAGAAGGGCATGGACATCTATTTCCATCGCCATGACGGCGAGGCCGTGACGATCGAGGATTTCGTCAAGTGCTTCGAGGATGCGAGCGGCCGCGATCTTGCGCAGTTCTCGCTCTGGTATCACCAGGCCGGCACGCCGCTTGTCACCGCCTCCGGCAGCTACGATGCGACCGCCAAGACCTTCAGCCTATCGCTGGAACAGATGGTTCCGGCAACACCGGGCCAGACCGACAAGAAGCCGATGCATGTCCCGCTCAGCCTCGCTCTCTTCGGCGAGAACGGCGGCAAGATCGAACCGGCCTCCGTCGAAGGCGCGGAATATGCAAGCGAAGTGCTGCATCTGACAGGCCGCACGCAGACCGCTGTTTTCCACGGCGTCGGCTCCCGGCCGGTCGTTTCGATCAACCGCAGCTTCTCGGCGCCGATCAACCTGCATTTCGACCAGAGCCCCGCCGACCTTGCGCTGCTCGCCCGTTACGAAACCGACCACTTCGCCCGCTGGCAGGCGCTGACCGATCTGGCATTGCCGAATCTGTTGAAAGCGGCGCGTGATGCACGCGACGGTAAAGCAATCGTCTGCGAACGGACCTTCATTGATGCACTGCTCGCTGCCGCTGCCGACGAAAGCCTTGAGCCTGCCTTCCGCGCTCAGGCGCTCGCACTGCCGAGCGAAGCCGATATTGCCCGCGAACTCGGCAGCAACAACGATCCCGATGCGATCCATGCCGGGCGTCAGGCCGTCATGAAGCAGATTGCCGATCAGGGCGCCGAGGTTTTCGTCAAACTCTTCGAGACGATGACCACGCCCGGCGATTTCAGCCCGGATGCGCGGAGCGCCGGCCGCCGCGCGCTGCGCAATGCCGCGCTGACTTACCTTTCCTACGCCCAGTGCAGCCCGGGACACGCCAAGGCCGCTTTCGACGCTGCCAACAACATGACCGAACTGCTGCACGCGCTGACGATCCTGGCGCATCGCTTTCCCGAAAGCCGCGAAGCGATTACCGCTCTTTCGGCGTTCCGGGACCGCTTTGCGCAGAACGCGCTCGTCATCGACAAGTGGTTCTCCGTACAGGCGACCATCCCGGGCGCGGCCACGCTCGACCGGGTGCGCAAGCTCATGGAAAGCCCGCTTTTCAAACACACCAACCCGAACCGCGTGCGCGCCCTTGTCGGCACCTTTGCCTTCACCAATCCCACCGGCTTCGGCCGGGCCGACGGCGAAGGCTACCGCTTTATGGCGCGCGAGATCCTCGATATCGACCAGCGCAACCCCCAGCTCGCCGCCCGAATCCTGACCTCCATGCGTTCTTGGCGCGCACTCGAACCGGTGCGCGCCGGTTTCGCCCGCGCGGCCCTGACGGAGATCGAACAGGCACCTGCCCTTTCGACCGACGTGCGCGACATTGTCGAGCGCACGCTGAAGGGGTGATTTGCCCGCCGGGAACGCCGCACGACCCTGCGGCGCTTCGAAATGACTCGGCAAAAAATCAGCACTTATAAATGGTTAATAGATTTTTACCTTTCCCTCTGGACACGACGAATCAGTAGTGATTCATTGAGTCAGGTTCGGGCGAGCGGCGTCGCGAATCACACGAGGGATCAAAGCTGGTGATGATGAACGTGCGGCGGGCAACTGCGGCCGAAGGGCGGCTGCGTGTCGATTTCGAGGGGCTTCGTGCCTGGCACGGCAATGCCTCCAAGCGCACCGCGGCGATCTCCAAGCCGATTGCTAACCGTCTTCCGCAAGCCGAGATTATCCTGAAACGGGCCATCCCGGCTCTGATCGTCGCCTTCCTGACCGTCGTCGCGGCCTCGCATTTTTTCGGGATGATGTCGGATTATGCTCGCATGGGCACAGCCGCCCGGCACGCGACCGCGCTTTCGGCCGCGACCGCAGCCGCCGTCTTCGCCGACTCGACCGACCTCTTCGAAAGCGGAAACGCCGAGCAGGCGCAGACGAAGCTGGCGAAATTCCTGCCGCAGGACCGCCTCGGCCGCGGCTCCTTTGTTCTCCTCGTCCAGACAAGCGGCAAGGTCTTCGCAGCATCGACCGCGGGTCTTGCCTATGTCGGATCGAATGCTGGCGATTTCTTTCCCGAGGTTTCCGCCATCCGCCGCTTCGGAGATCGCGCCGGCGTCATCGAAACGACGATCGGCGGCGATCCGCACTATGCCGAAATCACCCTGGTCGGCAGCACCGGCGGCTATATCATCGCCGCAACCTCGCTGGACGAGATCGGAAGGCTGTGGCGCGAAGAGCTGACCCTTAACGTCACGCTGTTTGCCGGCATTTCCTCGATCCTGCTGGTGATCCTTTACGCCTACTACATGCAGGTCAAGCGCGCCCGCGACGCCGACGAGATCTTCGTCGAATCGAACCAGCGCGTCGAGACGGCACTCTCGCGCGGCCGCTGCGGGCTTTGGGATTTCGATTTCGACAACCGCGAATTCTTCTGGTCGCGCTCAATGTACGACATGCTCGGCCTGCCGGCTTCCGACAAGACGATGTCCTTCGGCGATGCGGCCCGGCTCATGCATCCTGAGGACGGCGGGCTGCACGAGATCGCGCGCTCGATCGCCAAGGGCAGTTCCGGCCAGGTCGACCAGGTCTTCCGTATGCGCCATGCCGGGGGCCACTATGTGTGGATGCGCGCCCGCGCCCAGATGATCCGCAGCAATTCCGGCCGCGTGCACATGATCGGCATCGCGATGGACGTGACCGAGCAGCACCGTCTCGCGCAGCGCTACGCCGAGGCCGACCAGCGCCTTGCGGACGCCATCGAATGCACGTCGGAAGCCTTCGTTCTGTGGGACAAGAACGACCGCCTGGTGATGTGCAACGCCCACTTCCAGCAGGCCTACGGGCTTCCCGATAGCGTCCTCGTTCCAGGCACTGAGCGCAGCGTGGTCAACGCCGCCGCCGCCCGGCCAGTCATCGAGCGCCGAATGGCCGATGCCGATGGCGCCGGCCATTCTCGCACGACGGAAGTCCAACTTGCAGACGAGCGCTGGCTGCAAATCAACGAGCGCCGCACCCGCGACGGCGGCATGGTTTCCGTCGGCACCGACATCACGCTTCTGAAGCGCAACCAGGAGCGCCTGCGCGAATCCGAGCGGCGCCTCATCGCGACCATCGGCGACCTCAAGGCATCTCGTCAGACGCTCGAAAGCCAGAAGGCGGCTCTCTCGGTCGCGAACGCCAATTATCAGGCCGAAAAGGAGCGTGCAGAAGCGGCCAACAAGGCAAAGTCGGAATTCCTCGCCAACATGTCGCATGAGCTGCGCACGCCGCTCAACGCCATCCTCGGCTTCTCCGAAATCCTGCAGAACCAGATGTTCGGTCCGCTCGGCTCGTTGAAATACGACGAATATGCCCGGGACATCCATGACAGCGGCAAGCACCTGCTCAACGTCATCAACGATATACTCGATATGTCGAAGATCGAGGCCGGGCACATGAAACTGCACCGCGAGAAGATCGATCTTGCGCCGCTCATCGAGGAAAGCCTGCGCTTCACCGCCATTCCGGCGGCCAAGAAGAACATCATTATCGAACAGCGGGTTTGCGAAGGCATGACGCTGACGGCAGACCGCCGGGCCATGAAGCAGATCCTGCTCAACCTTCTCTCCAATGCGGTGAAGTTCACGAACGAGGGCGGCCGTATCGCGCTCCGCACCCGGCGCGATGCGGAAGGCGTCGTCGTCACGATCGCCGACACCGGCATCGGCATCCCCTACGAGGCGCTCACCAAGATCGGCCAGCCCTTCGAGCAGGTGCAGAACCAGTATGCCAAGAGCAAGGGCGGCTCCGGTCTCGGCCTCGCGATCTCCCGCTCGCTGACGGCGCTTCACGACGGCAAGATGCGCATCCGCTCGCGCGAGGCGATCGGCACTGTCGTCTCGTTCCGCATTCCGGACGGCGCGCGCTAAGAATTCACCGTCGCCTGGAATATCTTCCGGACAGCCTTGGAAAGCCGTTTGACCTCGCTTTCAAGCGTCTTAATGTCCGGGCAATCTCCGGCCCGGCACACCAGCTCGGTCAGGCCGGACGGCGCACCCTTCGGATCAAATGGCCCGTCGATGCAAAGCCGGATCAGCTGCGACAGTTCCGTGTAGAGCGTGAACGCCTCCAGGCAGAGATCGAGGTCGGCCGCCGGCATCAGCTTGCCGCCAAGCGTCTTCAGTGCATCGCCGGTATTGTTCATTCCGCCGATCTTCGCCGTCACGTCCCTGGCCGGAGCAATCAGCGCCAGATACTGCGCGATGAATTCAATATCGATCACGCCGCCGGAAATAAGTTTCAGATCCCAAAGGCCGTCCGGCGATTTCTCCTTGTCGATCAGTTCGCGCATCTCCGCGACGTCACGGCTTACCTTTGCGACGTCGCGTCTCTTTGAGAGCACATCGCCGATGATCCGCTCCGCCTCGCTCACCAGGCTCCGGTCGCCGCAGATCAGGCGGGCGCGGCTGAGCGCCATATGCTCCCACGTCCAGGCTTCGTCGCGCTGATATTTCTCGAAGGACCTGATGCGCGTGGCGACCGGGCCCTTGTTGCCCGAGGGGCGAAGCCGCATGTCGACTTCGTAGAGAACGCCCTCGGCGGTGGGCGCCGAGAACGCCGCGATCAACCGCTGCGTCAGGCGGGTGAAGTACCTTGTCGCGTCCAACGGCTTCGCGCCGTCGGACTCGGAAGCGGCGTCGTCATAGTCGTAGAGGAGGATGAGGTCGATGTCGGAGCCCGCCGTCAGCTCGAAGCTGCCGAGTTTGCCCATGCCGGCAATGGCGACCCTTCCGCCGGGAAAATCGCCGTGCGCCGCCCGCATTTCCTGCCTCACCGCTTCGAGGGCGGCTTCGATCGCAAGATCGGCCAGATGGGTGAAGGCGCGGGCCGCCATCAACCCGTTGATCGCGCCGGTCAGCAGCCGGATGCCGATCAGGAAGCGCTGTTCGGCGGCAAAGATGCGCAGCCGATCCAGCACCTCCTCGTAATGGCTCGCCTGCCCCAGCGATGCCTTCAGGCGTTCGCCGAGATAGTCGCGTGTCGGCAGCTCCGCCATCAGTCCCGGATCGAGCATGCCGTCGAAGACGTGCGGCTTGGCGGCGATCACCTCAGCAAGCTTCGGCGCCGAGGACATGATGTTGACGATCAGCGAAAGCAGCGCCGGATTGCTGCCGAGCAGTGAGAAAAGCTGGATGCCAGCAGGCAGGCCGGAAATGAAGCTGTCGAAGCGCAGCAGCGCCTCGTCGGCCCGCTTGCTTTCACCGAAGACGCGAAGCAGCTCCGGCGCGAGTTCCGTCAGCCGCTCCCGCGCTTCGACGGATTGCGTCGCGCGATAGCGGCCGTAATGCCAGGTGCGGATGATACGGGAAATGTCGGACGGACGCTTGAAGCCGAGCTTCTTCAGGGTCTCCAGCGTATCCGGATCGTCGGCCTGGCCGGTGAACACCAGATTTCCGGTCTCGGTCGACAGTCTGGTTTCCTGCTCGAAGAGCCGCGCATAACGCCGCTCGACGGTCCGCAGAACCTCCACCAGCCGCTCGGCGAAACTCGACGTATCGGTGAAGCCCATCATGAAGGCGATGCGCTTCAGGTCGGCCTCCGTTTCCGGCAGCAGATGCGTCTGCTCGTCGCGCACCATCTGGATGCGGTGTTCCACATCGCGGAGAAACCAGTAGGCCTCCGTCAGTTCGTCACGTGTTTCCGCATCGATCCATTTCGCCTTGGTGAGTTCGGCTAGGGTCTCCTCAGTACCGCGGCTGCGCAGCGCCGGCATGCGCCCGCCGGCGATCAGCTGCTGCGTCTGAACGAAGAATTCGATCTCGCGGATGCCGCCGCGGCCGAGTTTGACGTTGTGCCCCTTCACCGCAATGGCGCCGTGGCCCTTGTGAGCGTGGATCTGCCGCTTGATCGAATGGATGTCGGCGATCGCCGCATAGTCCAGATATTTGCGGAAGACGAAGGGGATGAGCCCGCGCACGAACGCCTCGCCCGCCTTCGTATCCCCGGCGACGGGCCGCGCCTTGATGAAGGCTGCCCTCTCCCAGTTCTGGCCGCGTCCTTCGTAATAGACCATCGCCGCATCAACCGGGATCGCAAGCGGCGTCGAACCTGGATCGGGGCGAAGGCGCAGATCGGCTCGGAAGACATATCCGTCGGCTGTCCGCTCCTGGAGGATCCGCACGAGCCGCCGCATCAGCCGCGGAAAGATGTCGATCGCATCCTCGGGATCTGGCACGACGCCGGCCTGCTCGTCGAAGAAAATCACAAGATCGATATCGGACGAATAATTCAGCTCCGATGCGCCGAGCTTTCCCATCCCGAGCACGACCAAGCCGGAGCCTTCGCTGGGATCCTCGATGTCCTTCACCTGCAGTTTACCGCTCTCATGGGAGGACAGCAGCAGATGGTCGATCGCCGCTTTGACCGAGGCCTCGGCCAGAGCGCTCAGCCAGGCCGTCGTCTGCCGCCCATCGAAGAGCCCGGCGAGATCGGCGAGCGCGATAAGGAAGGACACTTTCCGTTTGATGATCCGCAACCGGCTCATGACGGTAGACTCGGCAGGCGAAATCCCGGCCTCCGGTTTCCAGCAGCCGCGCGCTTCGGCGATCAGCACGTCGATCTGCGGCTCGAGCGGCGATGAAATCGCAGCAGCGAGAACCGCATTGTCAATATTCGCGACGTCGCGAAGATGGGGCGAAAGCGTCAGCCCCGCAGCAATGAAATCGCACATCGGGCCACCGGCCTGCAGCATCGCCGCGACCGCCGGTTCGTGTCTGCCGATATCCTGAAGGTGAGCGAGCGCCAGCTTGAGTTCGGATTGGTTCAATGGGCGCAGCAGGCCGCTGCGCACATCCTTCAGGCTATGTGTCGATTTCGTCAGCATTCCACCTCCCGGGACGGCAGCACCCCCTAACCTAGGGTCACAATCTGGAGCGGCCAACCCTAAGCAGGCTTGACGGGGAAAATCATGCTGACGGTGAGGCCACAGCCGTCTTCTTTTTTCGGATCGGCGTCTGAAAGCTCCAGCGTGCCGCCATGCAGCTCCATCACCGCCTCGACCAGCGAAAGGCCAAGCCCCGTGCCGGGCTTCGACCGGCTCTCGTCAAGCCGCACGAAGCGCTTGACGACGTCCGCGCGCTTGTCGGCGGGAATGCCCGGCCCGTGATCGGCGACCGAAAGGCAGATGCCGTCGGGCCGGCGCTGCAGCTTCAGACTGATTTCACCGCCCTTGGCATCGCCGGAATATTTGATCGCGTTGTCGATCAGATTGAAGATTGCCTGGCCGATCAGCTCGCGGTTACCTTGCACGGATATGTCGGGTTCGATGCTGGATGTCAGCGCCAGCCCGGCCTCTTCCGCGACGGGCTCGTAGAGCTCGGCGCTATCGGCAACGATCGCCGACAGTTCGATTGGCGACATCTCCGCTGCGACTGAGCCCGCTTCCACGCGCGAGATCATCAGAAGCGCATTGAAGGTTCGGATCAATTGATCGGATTCCGAGATGATCCCTTCGAGAGCCGCGCGGCGCTGGTCTTCATCGGCCGTGTCCATCGCATCCGTAGCCTTGTTGCGCAGGCGTGTCAGCGGCGTCTTGAGGTCGTGGGCAATGTTGTCGGAAACCTGCCGCAGCCCTTCGTTCAGCTTTTCGATGCGCTCCAACATCGTGTTCAGCGAAACCGACAGACGATCGAACTCGTCACCCGACACGCCGACCGGCAGGCGCTGCGAGAGATCGCCCGCCATGATCTTCTTGCTTGCGGCCGACATACGATCGATCCGCTTCAGCGCGTTGCGGCCGATACCGAACCAGATGATGATCGCGCCGAGGCCCATGATCGCCAGCGCGATCATCAGTGCCTGGCGCACCAACACGCGGAAGCGCTCCGGTTCGCCGAGATCGCGGCCGACGAGAATGCGCAGGCCGTTGTCGAGCACGAAGATATTGGCGATCGCCATATGGCGGCGTTCGCCGCCGCCGCTATCGGTGTAGCGCTGATAGGAAAACGGAATAGACGTCCAGCCGGTTTCCTCGAAGACGCCCGGCTGCACCGAGGCGACGTTGCCGGCAAGGATATCGCCCGACGGACCGGCAATGACGTAGAGATTGGCGCCCGGCTGGCGCGTGCGGCGCTCCATCGCGCGCAACAGCGCGTTCATGCCGCCCAGATCATAGGCGCGCCTGACCACGTCGACTTCTTGCTGGACGGCTTCGCGTATCTGCCCGCTGAGCAGCCGCTGCGACATCGCCGTCACATAGAAGACGAGCGTTGCGGCGCAGATTGCGAAAAGCAGGATGTATAGTGCCGAAAGGCGGACTGCGGTGGACTTGAAGAGAAACCAGAAGCGGTTCATCCCTCGTCCTTGATCATGTAACCCGCACCGCGGATCGTCTTCAGCAGCGGCTGGCTGAAGTCCTTTTCGATCTTCGAGCGCAGGCGCGAGACATGCACGTCGATGACATTCGTTTGCGGATCGAAATGGTAGTCCCAGACATTCTCGAGAAGCATGGTGCGCGTGACTACCTGCCCGGCATTCTTCATGAGATATTCGAGAAGCCGGAATTCCCGCGGCTGCAGCGGGATTTCCTTGCCACCGCGCCGGACTTCATGGGAAAGCCGGTCGAGTTCTAGGTCGCCGACCCGGTAGACCACATCCTGCTCCGGCTTGCCCTTGCGGCGTCCCAGCACTTCGACGCGTGCAAGAAGCTCGCTGAAGGCATAGGGCTTCGGCAGATAATCGTCGCCGCCGGCGCGAAGGCCGGTCACGCGGTCATCGACTTGCCCGAGGGCGGACAGGATGAGAACCGGCGTATGAACACCCTTACGCCGCAACTCGCTGATGACGGAAAGCCCGTCGCGGCGCGGCAGCATGCGGTCGATGACGATTACGTCGTAGCTGTTTTCGGACCCCATGAAGAGGCCGCTTTCGCCGTCGCTTGCATGATCGGCGACGATGCCCGCCTCGCGAAAGGCCTTCGTGAGGTAGGCCGCGGCTTCAAGATCGTCTTCGATGATGAGAATCTTCATGCGGCCGACATTACCTGCCGGTTGCGTTTGGGCAAGGCTCAAAGCGTCGTCCTGTTGCAGTGGGGTCATCGCAGTCGTCCTCGTAAAGGATGGAGAAAGGGAGCCGCGTAGAGGTCGGATCGCGGCTCCCCTTTTCAGACCAAGCTGGGAGGATCAGCCTTGGCCGTTGATCGGCAGCGCAACGAAGCGGCTGCCGTCCTGGGACTGGATCTGGAAGAGCGCCCGGGTGCGGCCATCCTTCTTCGCCTGGTTCAGAACCTTGACGATATCATCGGCGTTCGCGACCTGCTGGTTGTTCACCGAGGTGATCTTTTCGCCTTGCTTGATGCCCTTGTCGGCAGCATCCGAGTCCGGGTCGATACCGGTGATCGTCAGGCCTTTGCCATCTTCCGAAGGACCGACCGTCAGGCCTAGATCGGCAAGTGCCTTCTCGGATGCCGGTGCCTCCGGCTGCGCCGGACCGCCGTCGTCGCCGTTGGAAGCGTCCTTTTGGTCAACCGGCAAGGTGCCGAGTTCGACGGTGAGGGACTGCGCCTTGCCATCCCGCCAGACCGACACTTCGACCTTGCTGCCCGGCTGCATGGCGCCAATGCGGCGGCTGAGGTCGCGAGCATCCTTGACCGTTTCGCCGTTGACGGCGGTCACGACGTCGCCAGCCTTCATGCCGGCCTTCTGGCCCGGCGTGCCGTCCTGCGCGGAGACGACTAGCGCACCGTTGGCTTCCGACAGGCCAAGCGAATCGGCGATGTCCTTGGTGACCGGTTGGATCTGCACGCCGAGATAGCCGCGTGAAACAGCACCGTCCTTCATCAGGTCGGCAACGACGTCCCTGGCAGTCGAAGCCGGGATCGCGAAGGCGATGCCGACGCTACCGCCCGACGGCGAGAAGATCGCGGTGTTGATTCCGACGACCTGGCCGCTGAGGTTGAAGGTCGGACCACCAGAATTGCCGCGGTTCACGGCTGCGTCCACCTGCAGGTAGTCATCATAAGGACCGGAGCCGATATCGCGGCCGCGCGCCGAAATGATACCTGCCGTCACCGTCCCGCCAAGACCGAAGGGGTTCCCGACCGCCACAACCCAGTCGCCGACGCGGACATTGTTGTCGTCGGCCCAATTGACATAGGTGAACTTGCGGCCCTTGCCATCGACCTTGAGCACGGCAAGATCCGTGCGCGGATCCCGGCCGATCAACTTGGCGTCAAACTCGGTCCCGTCGGTCATGACAGCAACGAAAGCCGAGCCGTCGGAAACGACGTGGTTGTTGGTGACGACATAGCCGTCCTCGGAAATGAAGAAACCGGAGCCCTGTGCGACCGGGCGCAGACGGCCCTTGCCATCTGGCGGGCCAAACCTTCTGTTCGGACCGCCCTGCGGACCGTTCGGGCCCTGTTCGCCGAACTGCTTGAAGAAGCGCTTCAGCGGGTGGTCGTCCGGGAGATCGTCGAAACCGCGGCCGTTGAAATCGAAGGCAAAGCCATCGGTGCTGTCGGCAGCCGGATTGATGCGGGATTCTACGCGAACGGAGACGACGGCCGGGGAAACGGCGTCGACGACATTCGCAAAACTCGGGACCGACGGAGCTTGGACATTGACGGCTTCGGCGTAGGAACGCGTGATCTCCAGCGGCACGCCGGTTGCAAACACGGCGGCAGCGAGACCTGCGACAGTGGACGCCTTCAGCATCGTGTTGAGGGATGGAGTCTTGAACATTTTCGGCACCTTCTCTTCTACTTGTCTTCGTCCCGGCCATTGCCGGTTCGGTCGATGAATGAAGATATAGGATGCCGCACCTTACTGCGAACTGTCCGCACAATGAAAAATTCGTAATGTAGGAACGATCGCTCTATAAATTTCAGTGCAACCCTGAGCAGGTTGAACACCGTAATCCTTGCTCCCCTAGATATATTCATGATATCTTAAATATTCGTCCGCTCGTACGGGGACCGCATATGCGGCAAGGGCATGCGATGAGGGTCGTCGGCATATCTCTGCTGGGAATTTTGCTCGGGCTTTCGACAGCCTGGGCCGGTCCACTGCACGATGCGGCAGGGGACGGCAATCGCGAACGCGTCGGCCAGCTTATCGATCAGGGCGCGAACATCGCCGAGCCGGATGCGTCGGGAGAGCCGCCTCTGCTAATCGCGGCACTTGCCGGAAACACGGATACCGTCACGCTTCTGCTCGAAAAAGGCGCCGATATCGAGATTAGAAACAAGGGCGGGCTGACGGCATTGCATGCAGCCGCCTATGGCGGACATCTCGATGTCGTCGAACTGCTCGTATCGAAGGGTGCGCTGATCAATGATGAAAAGAACTTCTACCAAATGTCGCCGCTTCATGCTGCAGCCGAAGAAGGTCACGCCGATGTCGTCGCCTTTCTCGTCACACACAAGGCGAACATAGAGGCAAAGGAACGCAACGGCTACACGCCGTTGACGCAGGCCGGATGGCGATCCCACTGGGATGCCGCCGACCTGCTGTTGAAAGCGGGCGCTGTTTGCCAGCAAGCCGATCTGGTCGGCGACTGGCTGTATGGCGAGTGCACGAAGCGGAAATAGCGCTGGCTGCATCTCATCGCCCGAACTGGGAGAATGGATACATGTCATATCACAAGCAGACAGGCGGCACTGCCGCCGCCATTATCGCTGGTGCCGCGATCCTCTTCGCGTTCGCGCAGCCGGCATCGGCGGAAGAACCGGTGAATACCGGCTATTTCGGGGACGTGGCGATCAAGGGCTACGATCCGGTGGCCTATTTCACCGAAAACAAGGCCGTGGAAGGATCTCCGGTCTATTCGCATCGGTGGCTGGGTGCCGAATGGCATTTCACCAGTTCCGAAAACCGCGACCGATTCATTGCCGACCCCGGCAAATATGCGCCTCAATACGGCGGCTATTGCGCCGACGGCGTGTCCTTCGGGACGGTCACGACCAATATCGACCCGAAGGCATGGCGGATCATCGATGGCAAGCTCTATTTGAGTTACGATCCCGGTGCCGCGGAAGGCTTCGAAAAGAAACCGACCAAGGTCGTCGATTCCCAAAAGCACTGGTCGGAGGTGCAGAGCACCCTGATTTCCGACAAGTTGCACAAGGACTGGCAGCATATCGCGGCCGAATGAATTCAAGGCGCCAACGAGAAGAACTTCAGCGCCTGCGGGGTCACGTGAACATACTGGGCGCCGGCTTGTCCGGCGTCCTTGTTTCTGTAGACCTGCCCGCACACCATGCGGTCGAGGAAATAGCCGCCGAACCGCTCACAGAGCCTGTTTCCCTGCACCTCGACCGTGCCGGTAATATTGGTGTTGGCGCTGCGGTAGGCGGTATTGCCCGCCTTGTCGAAATACTGGACGAACACAGTTCCGTTTTTGTGTTTTCCGCTCCACGTCTTGTCGCTGATCAGGTCGCGTAGGGCGTCCGCGTCCAGTCGATCGACCTCCGAGCCCACGAACCCGAAGGGCCACTCCGGAATCCCGGCCGCGCGCAATCCGCCCAGATGGTGCTCCAGGTCGTCTTCGCGCCAGTAGTCGTAGAGATAGCTGTAGTAGGTAAGGTTGGCGTCCGGAAACAGCTCCAGAAGCTTGCCCTTCTCCTGCTCGGCGCGAACCCGGTCCCCTTCATAGGCATAGGCAGCCGTCAGGTACTCGCGCGAAGGCTCCGCATTCGGCAGCGCATCCCGTGCCGCCTCGATGAGCGGGATTGCGCGCCTGTTGTCCCGCGCCGTGTAAAAGACGATCCCCGCCAGCAGCCGGACGCTCGGCTGCGGCTCGGGATCGAGCCGCAGGGCCTTTTCCATCTCGGCGACCGCCTCGTCGTGGCTTCCCGTATGGGCAAGGATCAGAGCCAGGTTGCCGAAGGCCTCCGCGCTGTTCGGCTGCGCCTCGACCGCGCGGTTTGCCGAATCCCGTGCCTCGGCGGCGCGCCCGTCCACCAGCTGCAACAGGGCGAGAACGGTGTGGGCCCGCGCATTGTCGGGGTCGAGCTTGAGCGCCTGTCCGGCGGCGTCATAGGCGATCTTGCGTGCCACCGCCGCCGACCAGAGGAAGTTATAGTCATTGCGCCAGACGTCGACGGCAACGCGCGCGATGCCAGCATGCGCATCGGCAAAGTTCGGATCGAGGTCGATGGCCTTCTGATAATAGGATAGCGTCCGGCGATAGGTATCCACGTCGCTGTAGGCAGTGCCCTCCTGCTCCGCACGCATGTAGTAATCGTAGGCTTCCAAGTTGTCGCTCGGTATCCGCTCCAGCTGCGTGCGCTCGCCTTCGCTGAGCTGAACCGAAAGCGCAGAGATGATCTTGCCGGTGACGTCGTCCTGAATGGCGAACAGATCGACATATTGGCGGTCGTAGCGCTCAGCCCAGACCGAAAGGCCGCTCAGCGCGTCGATCAGCTTGACGTTGATCCGCAGTCGTGGCCCCGCGCGCTGCAACGTGCCTTCGAGCACGTAGTGCACGCCGAGTTCCGCCGCCACGTCCTGAATCTTGCCCGCACTGTTCTGGATGGCAAATACCGAATGTCTGGCGATGACGAAAAGCCCCGAAACCTTGGATAGCTCGGTAATTAGGTCGTCGGTCAGCCCCTGGGCCAGGTGATCCTGCTCCGTATCGCCACTGACATTGATGAAGGGTAGCACAGCCACCGAAGGCTTGTCCGGCAAAGGATAGGCGAAGCGCTCGACCAGCGTTGGCGTCTGGCCAAGCTCCCATGGCTGTAACCAGTAGGCTGCGGCAGCGGCCAGCAACAGGAAGGCAATGGCAGCCGTAAGGCCGGCAGGTTTCCGCAACAGGCGCTTGAAACGCTTCGGCGCTGCTCTCGCCGAGACCGGGTCGAGCACGACCTGGTAGACGCGGATCGGCTCTACGATGCTCCGCACCTTCTGCATGCCGAGTGACGTATAACCGACGTCGAGTTTGGTTTTCACCTGATCGTAGGTCGTGCCGGAGATCGCGATCCCGCCCGGCTCGGCCAGCGCTTGTATGCGGTCAGCGATATTGACGCCGTCACCCTGAATATCATCGCCTTCGACGATGATATCGCCAAGATTCACACCGATGCGGAAATCGAGGCGCATCGCTCCATCGCCGGATTTCTTTCGCGCCGCCTTCTCGCGCTGTACGTCAATTGCGCAATGCAAAGCATCGACAACGCTGTGAAATTCGACCAGCAGTCCATCGCCCATGGTCTTGACCAGCCGGCCATGATGTTCGGTAATCTTGGGCCGGATAATGTCGTCCATATCCGCCTGGAAGTGGCGACGCGTGCCCTCTTCGTCGATCTGGCTCAAACGGCTGTAACCGGCGACGTCAGCGATCAGAATTGCTGCAAGACGGCGCTCCATGTCATCCCCGCGTCTGCGATGGCCCGCTCGGGTATCTTACCGCAGGTTGATTGGCGAAGCCATTATGCTGTCAGCGGGACGCGGGCCGGCTCACTTGCCGAGCAGTTCGTCGAGCTTTGCCTGCTCCTCCGCCGTCAGGCGGCTGCCGGTCGGCTTGCCGGCCCGCCGCCGCGCAAAGACCGTGAGCGCGACGCCGCCTGCGGCCACCAAGAGCACCGGGGCACCCCACAGCAGGATGGTCCGAAGACTGAGCCTTGGCTTCAGCAGCACGAATTCGCCGTAACGCGAGACGATGTAGTTCAGAACCTCCTCGTCGGTGTCGCCATCGGAGATGCGCTCGCGCACCAGGAGCCTGAGGTCCTTGGCAAGGTCGGCATTGGAATCGTCGATCGACTGGTTCTGGCAGACCATGCAGCGCAGTTCGGCCGACAGTGAGCGGGCGCGGGCTTCGAGCGCCGGATCGGCAAGCACCTCGTCGGGGTTCACGGCGAGGGCGGGAAAAGAGGCGAAGAGTATGAAGAGGGCTACGAGAATGCGAGAGAAAAAGTGCGATGTTCTAGGGACGCGCCGAACCTCTCCTCCCCTCACTCCTGTGCTTGTCACAGGAAATGAGTCTTCTGCGCCCAACGACTTGGGCGCGCTGGATTCCTGTGACAAGCACAGGAATGAGGGAGACAATGAACCTGTCACTCCGCCGCCTCCATGGCCGGTTTTACCGGTTTCGCCTTGCGGCGCGGCGCGCCGACTCGCAGCCGCCGGTCGGAGAGCGATACGAAGCCGCCCACCGCCATCATCAGCGCCCCGCCCCAGATGCAAAGAATGAACGGCTTCCACCAGACGCGGACGACAATGCCGCCGTCATTGGTCGGATCGCCGAGCGACACGTAGAGCTGGCTTGCCCCGAAAGTCAGGATGCCGGCTTCGGTCGTCGGCATCTGGCGGGCAGCATAGACCCGCTTCGACGACCAGGTGCCGGCGACTTCGACACCGCCGCGCCGCACGCTGAAGTGCCCGCGCTCCTCGCTGAAGTTCGGTCCGGTCGCCGGCTGCATGCCGTCGAAATGCAGTGTGTAGCCGCCGGCATCGGCAATCTCGCCGGGTTTCATCTCGAGCACATGCTCGGTCGAAAAGGCCGACACCGCAACGATGCCGAGCACGGTCACGCCAAGTCCGGCGTGCGCCAGCGCCGTGCCGAAGGCCGAGCGCGGCAGACCAGTGAGCCTCTTCCAGGCGACATGGGCCTTAACCTTGCCGATACCGGCGCGATACCAGAGATCGGCAACGGCGCCGAGGACGAGGAACAGCCCGGCCGCCAGCCCAAGCACGGACAGCACCGGGCCGCCGTGCTCGGCATAGAAGAAGGCAAGCGCCGCGACGAAGGCCAGGCCGGCAACCAGATAGAGCCGCTGCAACACGCCCATAAGATCGCCGCGCTTCCAGGAAAGCAGTGGTCCGAAGGGCACGACAAGCAGCAACGGAGCCATCAAGAGCCCGAAGGTCATATTGAAGAACGGCGCGCCGACGGAAATCTTGTCGCCAGTCAAGGTCTCCAGAAGCAGCGGATAGAGCGTTCCGGTCAAGACAGTGCCGCAGGCAACGGTGAGGATGAGGTTGTTCAGCACCAGCGCGCCTTCGCGCGAAATGGGCGCGAAGAGACCGCCCGCGCTCAGACGCGGCGCACGGAACGCAAACAGCGACAGCGCGCCGCCGATGAAGATCATCAGAATGCAGAGAATGAAGACGCCGCGGCTCGGGTCGCTCGCAAAGGCATGAACCGAGGTCAGCACCCCGGAGCGCACCAGGAAGGTGCCCATCAGCGACAACGAGAAGGTGAGGATCGCCAGGAGCACGGTCCAGATCTTTAGCGCCTCGCGCTTCTCCATCACCAGCGCCGAATGCAGGAGCGCCGTTCCGGCAAGCCATGGCATGAAGGAGGCGTTCTCGACCGGGTCCCAGAACCACCAGCCGCCCCAGCCGAGTTCGTAATAAGCCCAGTAGGAGCCCATGGCGATGCCGAGAGTCAGGAAGGTCCAGGCGGCCAGAGTCCAGGGCCGCACCCAGCGCGCCCAGGCGGCATCGATCCGGCCTTCCATCAATGCTGCGACGGCAAAGGAGAAGCACACCGAAAAGCCGACATAGCCGAGATAGAGCAGCGGCGGATGGATGGCGAGTCCGATATCCTGCAGCACCGGATTGAGGTCGCGGCCCTCGGCCGGTGCCGGGTCGAGGCGGGTAAACGGGTTCGAGGTCAAGAGGATGAAGAGGATGAAGGCCGCCGAAATCCAGGCCTGCACCGACAGCACGTTCGCCTTCAGCCTGTCCGGTAGATTGCGGCCGAAGAGCGCCACCAGCGCGCTGAACAGCGCAAGGATCAGTAGCCACAGCATCATCGAGCCTTCGTGATTGCCCCAGACGCCGGAATATTTGTAGATCAGCGGCACCAGCGAATGCGAGTTCTCCCAGACGTTCCTGACGGTAAAGTCGGAGGCGACATGCGCATAGGTTAAAATGCCGAAGGAGAAAGCCACCAGCGCAAAGAGCACGACAGAACCGAGTGGCGCCACATCCATCATCGCCGGATCGAGCCTGCGCGCGCCGATCACCGGCACGACCGAAAGAACGATCGCCGTCGCCAGCGCCAGGACGAGTGCGTAGTGCCCGATCTCGATGATCATTGCGTACCCTCGCCTTCCTGCCCCTTGCTTTCCTGCCAGAAACCCTGCGCCTTCAGCCGATCGGCGACGTCCTTGGGCATGTATTTCTCGTCGTGCTTGGCAAGCACTGTGTCGGCGATGAACTCCCGGCTGCCGACCGCAAACTTGCCTTCGGTCACCACGCCCTGCCCCTCGCGGAACAGGTCGGGCAGGATGCCGGTGTATCTGACCTTCACGGCATCGCCGCTGCCGTCGGTGACGGCAAATTCCACCGTGGAGCCGGCGCCGCGCACGACGCTGCCCTCGCCAACCAGCCCCCCGAGGCGGATGCGCGTCTCGGGTGCGACCGGCGTCCTGGCGAGATCGGCCGGCATGTAGAAATAGGCGACCGACTGGCTGAAGGCGAACATGACGAGCAGCACCGCGGCAAGGATGAAGCCCATGCCGCCGCCGATCACCGCCAGACGCTTCTGCTTGCGCGTCATTCCGTCTCCCCCTCCGCCGCAACGCCGAGCTCGCGTCCCAGCGCAATCAGCTGCCTGCCCTTTTCGCCATCCTCCGGAAACACTGCCAGCCCGCGCTTCAACGCGCTCGCTGCGCGATCCTTATCGTTCAGTACGGCATAGGAGCGAACGAGCCGCATCCAGCCCTCGAAATTATTGGGATCTGCCGCCAGCTTGTGATCTAGGCTTTCCACCATGCCGCGGATCATCTGCTGTTGGTCGCCGGTCCTCATATCCTGGGCTGCCGCGACGTCCTCCTCCGTGGGATTGCCAAGCGCCGTGCCGTCCGCCGCCGGAGCACCACCGTTCTTGGCGATGTGCTCGTTGACGAGCGGCAGCCACGGCGCATCGGCCGGCGATTCCTTTGCTAGCGCCTCGAAGGCTGCCTTGGCCTCGGCCGCCTGCCCCGCCTGCTCGATACTCAGCGCGACGTAGAATTTCGCACGCGGGTTTTCAGGCTCCAGCGTCAGCGACTGCTCGAGCACCTTGCGGGTTTCCTCGGTCACGACACCGTTCGCGCTCGCCATCAGCGTTTCGGCAAGCCCGTCGAGACGGGTCGGGGTCGGCCCAAGCAGCCGGATCGCATTGCGGTACGCCTTCTCCGCATCGGCGATCCGCAACGCATTGTAATAGATAGGCGCCAACACATCCCAGCCCTTGCCGTCCTCCGGATTCGCCGCCAGATGCCGCTCCGCCTTCACGATCAGCACCGCCATATCGTTGCCGGGGTTTTCCAACCGCGCCGCCAACGGCTGCGACGGCAGTTCCGGCCTGCCCATCGCGATGTAAAGACAGAGCCCGAGAACCGGCAGCAGCAGGAGAACGAAGGCCTCGCTGAGGCGGTGGTGCTGTGCAGGTTTGGTTACCGCCTTCGGCTCGGCAGCCGAGACGGCAATCAGCCTGCGGCCGATTTCCGCCCGCGCATAATCCGCCTCGTCGGCCGAAATCAACCCGCCGGCCAGATCGCGGTCGAGTTCGCGCAGCTGATCGCGGTAGACCGCCGCCTCGCCGGCACGGTCGTCCTCGGCCGCCGTCGCGCCGCGCAAAAGCGGATAAAGCAGGAGGGCGGCAACAGCCGCCGTCATCGCGGCCACCAAAATCCAGAACATCATACCGGCCCAAATACTTGAAGCGCGGGGCCATTCCAACTGGCAAAGCCAGAATGACGAAGATTTGAGGCGTTTGGCCGCATTTTAGAAGGAAGTTATGTGCAGAACCGGCCAAATTCAGCCGAGCGGCGACCAGCTTCCGTCGCTGTTGCGGCAGGCCGCGCCGCGCGCGATGGTATCCTTGCTGTCCGCAGTCAGCGTATGCGTGTATTGACGGCAGTTCTGCGAACCAACCTGATAAGGTGCGGCCGCCACAACCTTGCCGCTTACATTGCGTCCGCTCCAGACGACCGGCTGGCCAACGGCCGCGCCTTCGAGCGCCCGATATTCGGCTTCGAGAGCCCGCTGTTTGTCGCTGTCGCTCAGCTGCACGCCGCTGCGGCCGGCAATCCCGCCCTGCAGTGCCGTAATGAACGCCGCCGATGCCGAAGGTTTGCGGGAAAACAGCCCGCCACCACCCTTCGCGGTCGTGCACGACGACAGCGCAACGGCAACAAGAAGCGAGGAAACGATCAGAACATTCGGTCGTAACGTCATTCGGTGAAACCAGCATCGGGGTGTCGAATCGGTGCCGTCAGATGCGCATCGCCCCTTGTCGGCATTAAGGCAAAGCATGCTATGCAATTGCCTATGTCTTTGTGGCATCAAGCAATTGCTCATGCAACATCCTTTGTGACGCCGGGCAAAATCAGCCGCGCCTTGAGGCCGCCCCACTCGCCGCGGGAGAGCTCGAGCCGGCCCTGATACTCGTTGGAGATCTCAGTGACGATCGAAAGCCCGAGGCCCGTTCCCGGCTTGCTTTCGTCCAGTCGCCGCCCGCGCTTGAGCGCCTCGCGGATCTGGTCGGGCTCCAGCCCCGGCCCGTCGTCCTCGACGACAAGCTCCACCCAGTGCCGCCGTGCGCTCGCTTCGGCGCCCTTTACATCTCCTGTCACTTCAGCAGCGCTCAACCGCACCTTCGTCGTGGCAAAGCGCGACGCATTCTCCAAAAGGTTGCCGACGGTCTCTTCCAGATCCTGCTGCTCCATGGCGACCGCGAGATGTGGCGATATGCTGAGCTCGAATTCCTTGTCGACGTTGAGCCGCCGCATCACGCGCACCAGCCGCTCCAGCGCCGGTTCGGCGTCGGTTCTCGCCAGCACGGATTCGCGTTGGGCGGCAATGCGTGCCCGGTTGAGATAGGATTGCACCTGTCCCTGCATCGCTTCCGCCTGACTGCGCACCAGGTCGCCGTGCGGGCGCTCCAGAACCCTTGCCTCGTTGAGCAGGACCGCAATCGGCGTCTTCAGCGAATGCGCCAGATTGCCGACCTGCATCCGCGCGCGCTCGACGATGCGCCGGTTGCTGTCGATGAGCGCATTCACCTCGTTTGCCAGCGGCAGGATTTCTCGCGGGAAATCGCCCTTCAACTGCTCGCTCTCGCCCGCCCGGATGCGCTCCAGCGCCGCGCGGGCTTTGTCGAGCGGCTTCAGGCCATAAAGAATGGCGAGCGCGTTGACGATCAGGCTGCCGACCCCGAAGCCGGCAAGCGCCAGGTAGAGACTGTGGGAGAAGTTGCTGACGTCGCTCTCGACGACCTCGACATTGCCGCTCACCCTGAAACGCGCCGCGCGTCCGTCGGTGTCGAGCACGACTTCGGTTTCGGCCACCTGTACGCGGTTTCCCGTCGCGTCCGTCACCTGGTAGTAGCGCTCGTAGTTCTTGTCGAAGGGCGCTTCCAGCACGGACGGAACGGGGATCGTCGCCGATCCCAGCGACGGCGAAACCAGCGGGGCTGCCGTATAGGTCCCAAGCGGCTCCACCACCCAATACCAGCCGGTCCTCGGCTGGGCGAAGCGCAGGTCGCCAAGCTGCGGGCTGCCGCTCAAGGCGCCCTGGTCGCCGATCGTCACGGAATTGATGACGTTGTAGAGCTGGGCGCGCAGCAGATCCTGGAAGCCGCGTTCGGCGCTGCGGCGGTAAAGCGTGGAAATCAACAGGCCGATCACTACAAGCGCCACGGTCGACCAGACGGTCGTCAGAAGCAGAACGCGTGCGGTGAGCGACTTAATTCGCATTGTTCGGCGCTTGGATGCGGTAGCCGAGACCGCGCACCGTTTCGATCAGGTCCACGCCCATCTTCTTGCGCAGGCGGCCGACGAAAACCTCGATCGTGTTGGAATCGCGATCGAAATCCTGGTCGTACATGTGCTCGACCAGTTCCGAGCGGGAAACCACCTCGCCCATGTGGTGCATCAGATAGGCGAGCAGCCGGTATTCATGCGAAGTGAGCTTCAGCGTCACGCCGTTGACCATCGCCTTGGAGGTCTTGGTGTCGAGCCGCACCGGGCCGCAGATGATCTCGGAGGAGGAATGCCCGGCCGCGCGGCGAATCAGGGCGCGAATGCGCGCCAGCACTTCCTCGACATGGAAAGGCTTTGTCACGTAATCGTCAGCCCCGGCATCGATGCCGGCGACCTTGTCGCTCCAGCGGTCGCGGGCGGTCAGGATTAGAACCGGCATGCCGCGCCCCGCGCCGCGCCATTTTTCGATAACGGTGACGCCGTCCATCTCGGGCAGACCGATGTCGAGGATGATCGCGTCATAAGGCTCGGTGTCACCGAGGAAATGCCCTTCCTCGCCGTCGAAGGCCTGGTCGACGACATAGCCCGCCTCCTTCAGCGTGTCGGCGAGCTGCCGGTTCAGATTGACGTCGTCTTCGACTACCAGAATGCGCATCGGTCCGCTTTCACCTCGACTATATCACTGGTGCTTCATAGGCCGATTCCGCCTACATCGGAACCCTGACGGTCACCTTCCGCGGCCGCTGGCCGTTGCCCTGGACGAGAACGGTGATGATACAGGTGTTACCGGACGGCTGCACGGACAGAAGCTGTCCGCCCGTCTGCTCGACGACCTGCTCGGCCGCCGCGCTGCAATCGCCCGCGACGCGCACGATCAGAGGGCGCGAGTCGTCCGGCGAGGGCGCCGGTGCCGCCAGCCCGGCGGCCAAAGCTACGACGCTCAAGAGAGAGGCCATGTATATGCTTCCAACGTAATTCCAACTTGCTCCGACTATGTACTCACGTGACCTGAATGGCAAATGAATGCACTGTAAAGTCGGGCCTTTAGAACAATTCTGGACTGTATTTTTCCCAAGGCGTTTCGCAGCCGAAAGACGAGAGAGGGACGCCCGGAACCAAGGGCACCCGCCACGGAATTCGCGGCCTTCGGTAGAAGCTGCCCCAGCTTTCGAAGGATTTTTGAAGGCTGCTTCGCGCCTGAAGCGGTCGGCTGGAAACGGCATCCGATCATAGCCAAATCGCCGTCTCTTCCTTGGCGGTTCGGATGATCATCATGGTGAAGAAGCGGGCTACATTGGTCTGATCGCGAAAAAGCCGCTCGCAGAGTGCGTCCAATTCTTCCATGTCGCGCAGACGCACCATCAGAACGACGTCGGTTTCGCCCGTCACGGCATAGGCTTGTGAAACGGCCTCTTCTGAAGCCGCGATTTCCAGGAAGCGGCGCATGTGCTGCTCACCGTGCAACTTCAGCTCGACGGTAATCAGCGCCTTGATCCTGCGGTCGGCCTTGGTGGGATTGAGGATTGCTACAGTTCTGTCAATGAAACCTGATTTGCGCAGCCGCTGCACACGGCGCAGACAACTGGAGGGCGACAGGCCTACTTCCTCGGCCATGTCGACATTGGTGCGCGATGCGTCGCGCTGCATCAGGTTCAAAAGCTTCCGGTCGATCCGATCCATGTTCTCATCTCATCCATCAGTCACGTCTTTGCAATAAAATTGCACGGATCTGCAATCTTTGACCACAAATTCGAAACAGCCAAGGGTAGCAGATTGAGGCAACCGCTATGGAGGTCTCGCATGCCGTTCTTAATGCCCATCTTACGCACAACCCGAGAAACCCTCGAGATTTACTGGGTGCTTGTCCGCGTCATGGTTCCCATCACGCTTCTGACGGAACTGCTGGCGAGAATGGGCGTGATCAAGGCCGTGGCGCCTGCATTTGCGCCCGTCATGCACCTGATTGGCCTGCCGCCGGAGCTCGGGCTGGCGTGGCTGACAGGAATGCTTGTCGGTATATGGGGCGCGATCCCGCTGATTTTCGCGCTGATTACCGCATCCTCGCTGAGCGTGGCGGACGTCACCGTGTTCTCGGCGCTCATCCTCTTCGCGCATGGCCTGCCGACCGAGCAGAAGATCATCCAGCAAGCTGGACCGGGGATGATTGTGACGACGCTGCTGCGCATCTTGGGCGGCCTGCTCTACGCCTTCCTCCTCCATCATGTCCTCGTGGCCACGGGGTGGCTGTCGGCTTCGGTCAACCCGACCTGGATCCCAATGAGTGCCGCGGTCAGTTGGGCTGCATACTTCTGGGCTCTTGCCGAGACCATGATGTGGATGCTGGCAATCCTTGTCCTTCTGTCGTGGAGCCTCGAACTCATTCGGATAATCGGGCTATTAGACTTGATGATGAAAGCCCTATCGCCCTTGTTGCGCCTTGCCGGCATCCGTGGCGAAGCAGAGCATCTCACCGCTGTCGGCTTGTTCCTGGGTATTTCCTACGGTGCCGGTCTTCTGATCCGCGAGGCGCGATCGGGCGCAGTATCGCCGCGCCAGGTCTTTCTCTCGTGCGTGTTCATGGGCTTCGCCCACAGCGTGATCGAGGACACGATCCTGGTGATCTCGCTCGGCGCGGATGTCTACGGCGTTCTCTTAGGTCGTGTCGCTTTTGCCATAGTGGCAACCGCAGTGATTGCCGCTCTGCTTCGCCGCCTTTCCGATGAGACATTTTTCGCGCAAGTTTTCCGACCGCCGCACGCGCAGCCAGAAGGCGGATAAGCTATCATCTGCAAAGACCGCTTCGGCCGGAAAGCTGCCACTTGCTACCGAACGCCTGAAATTCCCTCAGCGAAAGGCCTGCCGGATCGCCAAGGTCGCCGTCAGCCTGCCATGGACCGCCAGCAGGCCGCCGATGGCTCCCGCGATATTCACGATCGGCTGAAATGTCGAAGCCCGTCGTATGCAGCCAGCGGGGAGAAGATGTCCGAAGGACAGATGAGGGGGATGCAGAGCGAAAGCGACGCGTGCCCTTGAGCGAAGAGCGAAAGGCGGCCTATGCCGCCAAGCCCCCTCATCCGGCATGCTGGCACCTTCTCGCCGATGGGGAAAAGAGGATATGCCGCCCACTCTAACACGGCCAGCAAGCCAGCGTGGGGCACGTCCCTCGCCCGTTTTAACGGGGAAGGGTTAAGGTGCGGGGCAAACGATCGGCCATCACAGTGCCCTCATGGTGAGGAGGCCCGCAGGGGCGGTCTCGAACCATCAATCGCAAATCAGCCGAACGGCTTTCTCACCGCTGTTTCGACATCATAATCCGCCGCAATCCGCATTCCCCGGACCGGCCGCACCAGGTCGATCGAGCGCTGGTAGTCCGGATGCGCCTTGTAAGCCGCAAGTGCCGCTTCGTCGTCGAATTCGCCGTAGACCACTAGGTCGACATCGGTGCCGAACTGGTCGGTTTTCACATTGGTACCGATTTCCAGCAGCCGCGCATGCGGTATCGCCGTCAGCACCGAAAGCCCGGCGCGCACCTTTTCCACGTTTTCCGCGCTGGCGGTGAAGAAAACGATATGGCGGATCACCGGGGCACTCCTTGACTCAGTCTCGACAAAGCCGTGCGATAGCACGCACGATCCACCCCTTCAACCGCTGCCAGACGCCCGGCGCGGCCTCGCGGCGCAAAGCCGCATGGAAGGCCTTGCCGTAAGCGGCGAGCTTTTCCGCCCGGTCCGTGCCGTTGACGATGCGCCGCGCGTTCATCCAGTCTTCCTTTTCGGCGTTCAGGTGATCGGCCAGCCTGTGCCCGGTGAAACTGCCCGCCACCATTCCTTCGATCAGGATCGTCACGGCGGCCGGCATCTCCATCGCCCGGTCCGGCTCGGCGACGAGATCGATGCCGGTCACCCTGCTCATCGCCTCGTAATTGCGCTTGTGGGTGAGCTGCACTAGGCCACGCCCCAGCCAGCATTTTCCATCCTCGTCCGGTTTCCAGTAGACTGTCTTTACCCAGGAAAGCCTGCCCGCCGCATAGGCGCGGTCGAGAATCTCGATCGCCCTTGCATCGCTGTCGGCCAGCGTCTCGCGCACCGGCTGCATCGTGAAGGCCGTCTCGTGGAAAGCCGTCGCCATTATATAGGCGAGCCAGCGCCAATCCGCCTCCGGCATGCGCGCCTCGAAGTAGTCGAAAATCGCCGCCGTGCCCTCGACTTGGCTGTCTGAAAGGGTGCCTTTGAACAGGCTTTGCCGCACGGTGTCGAAGAAGAATGTCCGGTCGATGTGGATAACCATGGAATTCGTCCTGGTCCTAATCGATTAAAATAATTTCAATCGTTTAAAGCACTTAAGCCCCTGATTTACACCGCATTTGGCCTATGTCATGCGTTATCTGTCGAAGCTCGCCGAAGGACAGGAGACCGAATGCAAACGCCCGCCAACAGCCAGCCCACCATTCCCCAGCACCTCGTCGACCAGATGGAAAACGAGTGGCGCCAGATCCGCCCGGAGCGCGAAACGCCGCGCCCGGCGCCGCAGCCGCCCAAGCAGCGATAAACCCGTAAAACACAAAAGGCGAGACGGCGGATCGTTCAAATCCCCCGCACCTTCGGTTCGCCGCCGCCGTCGAAGATCAGCGCCGTCAGCGCCCAGACGAGCGCGTCCACCTGCGCCACCACGCCGTTCGGCCAGACGCAACTTTGCCGCCGCCTCGTCTCCGCCACCTTGCGGAGCTCGACGAAGGCGGAAAACTGCACCCGCATCTCCACGTCATCTGGTTCAGCATGATGCGTAGCTTCTCACCGAGCACCGCTCCGCGCCTGCTCCTCGCTCTAGCCCCCCCGACAACCTCGCCCGCTGAGCCCACCCTCACCGATACCCGGTAGCATCCGCCTCTTTCCCCGCCTCCATCACCTCGTCCATATACCGCCAGCAGTCCGGCCGCGAGCCGTCCAGATCGTTGAAACCATAGATCTTCGCGAGCCCGCCGCTCGACAGCGATTGGCCGTTCCAGCGGGCGCGGTCCGGGTCGGCGGCAAGGGCTGCGACGGCGCGGCCGGTGAAGCGCGGGGTTTCGGAGATGACGAAATGCGGCTGCATCTTCGCCGCCTCCCACCAGTTCTCCTCGCGCACCTGATAGGCATCCAGCATCATTTCCGAGCGCATCCAGCCGGGCGTCAGCGCAACGGCCATCGCGCCATGTGGCGCAAGGTCCTTGGCATGCGCCCAGGCCATGCGGATCACGCCGGTCTTCACCAGGTCGTAATAGGGGTTCAGCCGGTAATGCGCGGCGTTGTATTCCGCGGTTCCGTCGGTCAGCTCCACCAGCAAGCCGCCCGGCCGCTCGATCATCAGCGGCAGCGCGTAATGGGCGGTGATGAGATGGGTGTCGATCGCCAGCCGTAGCATGTGCAGCCCCTTCTCCAGCGAATGCTCCCAGACCGACTTGTTCCATTCCGTCAGCTTCTCTCCGCCCCAGATGTCGTTGACGAGAATGTCGAGCCGTCCTTCCTCGCGGCGGATGCGCGCTACCAGCGCCTCGACCTCGCCGGCCTCCAGATGATCGACGCGCGCAGCAATGCCCCTGCCGCCGGCGGCCGTTACCATTTCCGCCGTTTCCTCGATCGTCTCGGGCCTGCCGTACTCCGATTGCCGCTCCCGGGTCGTGCGGCCGGTCACGTAGACGGTCGCGCCCGCCGCGCCAATCTCCACGGCAATCCCGCGTCCAGCGCCGCGCGTGCCGCCGGCAACGAGTGCCACCTTTCCCTTGAGGTCTGCTGCCACTGTCCCGTCCTCTACGCTAGAAAAGCTTCCGCGACGCCTGGACTACCCCTTCGCCCGCTCGCCGCCGCCCACCGTCAGCGGCCAGTCGACGACGTAGTCCTCCAGGTCGTCCGGATCGATCTCCGTCTCGCTGATCGTCCGCCCTCGGGCGGAGATGCCAGCCTGATGCACGGTTTCCGGATCGCCAGAGACCAGCGGATGCCACCAGTAGAGGTCGTGGCCCTCGTTCACCAGCCGGTAGCCGCAGGTCGGCGGTAGCCAGGCGATTTCCTGCACGTTCTGTTTCGTCAGTTGCACGCAGTCCGGCACGAAATCCCGCCGCTTCTCGTAGTTCGAACAGCGGCAGCTTTCGCCGTCGAGGAGCTTGCAAGCGACCGAGGTGAAATAAACGTCACCCGAGTCCCACTCCTCCAGCTTGTTGAGGCAACAGAGCCCGCAGCCGTCGCAGAGGCTTTCCCATTCCTCGCTGTTCATTTCATTCAGCGTTTTCCGCTTCCAGAAGGGTACTTCGTTCATCATCCGTTTTCTTGCAACAGCGCCCGCAAATTCGCGTGAGACGCCTTCAATTCTCTTGTTATCGGCCGCTAAATCAACCAATTATTCAGCATGCTTCGTTTATCGAAGAGCGCAATGCCGATAGATGGCTGTGCTCTGACGCCTGGCTCGCCAGCCGTCAAGCGCGATCGGGCGGGAAGAAGAACGTGCAGGATCCGGACAATCCAGAAAAGCGCCCGCGCAAGAGCCGGCACATCCTGCTGAAGATCGATTCCTGGATCGATTCCAGCCTCTGGAATGCCGGCTTCCGTTCCGCCGAGATCTGGGAAGACGTCACCATCTTCTTCCGCCGCTTCCGCGTGCGCGGCTGGAAGCGCATCGTCTTCGAACTTGGCGGCGAAGCATTGACGCTCGGGGCTGCCGGTTCGGTGCTGATGCTCCTCCTCGCCCAGCCTGCGTTAGAGGCTACCAAGGAAGATTGGCGCAATCGCGGCGATTTCGCCGTCACCTTCACCGACCGTTACGGCAATGTCATCGGCCACCGCGGCGTCATCCATCAGAATTCGCTGCCGATCGACGAATTGCCGGATTCGCTGATCAAGGCGGTGCTCGCCACCGAGGACCGCCGCTTCTTCGACCATTTCGGCATCGATTTTATCGGCCTGTTCCGCGCGATGAGCGAGAATGCGCGGGCCGGCGAGGTCGTCCAGGGCGGCTCGACGCTGACGCAGCAGCTTGCCAAGAACCTGTTTTTGTCCAACGAGCGCTCGATCGACCGCAAGATCACCGAAGCCTTCCTGGCGCTCTGGCTCGAAGCCAACCTGTCGAAGAAGGAGATCCTCTCCACCTATCTCGACCGCGCCTATATGGGCGGCGGCACCTTCGGTGCGGCGGCGGCGTCGCAGTTCTATTTCGGCAAGAACATCACCGACGTGAACCTCGCCGAGTCCGCCATGCTTGCCGGCCTCTTCAAAGCGCCGGCGAAATATGCGCCGCACATCAACCTGCCGGCGGCGCGTGCCCGCGCCAACGAAGTACTCACCAATATCGTCCAGAGCGGATTGATGACCGAGGGCCAGGTGATTGCCGCCCGCCGCAGCCCGGCGACGATCGTCGACCGCAACAAGCAGGAATCGCCCGACTTCTTCCTCGACTGGGCCTTCGAGGAGGTGCAACGCCTCGCCGCCCGCTTCCACCAGCATTCGCTGATCGTGCGCACCACGATCGACATGGGCATCCAGAAGGCTGCGGAAGACGCGGTCGAGACGTCGCTGCGCGAATATGGAGAGTCCTTTCATGCCAAGCAGGGCGCGATGGTGATGCTTGAAAACGGCGGCGCGGTGCGCGCCATGGTCGGCGGGCGGGACTACGGCGAAAGCCAGTTCAACCGCGCCACAAGGGCGCTGCGCCAGCCGGGCTCCTCCTTCAAGGTCTTTACCTATGCGGTGGCGATGGAGAGCGGCATGACCCCGCAGACCACCATCGTTGACGCGCCGATTTACTGGGGCAACTGGAGCCCGCACAACTATGCTAACCGCTATGCCGGCCGCGTGACGCTCGAAACGGCGATCGCGCAATCGATCAACACGATCCCGGTGCGGCTTGCCAAGGACAAGCTCGGTATCCAGCCGATCCGCGCCATGGCCAAGGCGTTGGGCATCGAATCGCCGGTGCGCAACGACGTGACGATCCCGATCGGTACGTCGGAAGTCACCGTGCTCGACCAGGCGACGGCTTATGCGGTGTTTCCGGCGGGCGGTTACCAATCTCGCCGGCATGGCATCGCGCAGATCCTCGATTACGGCGGAGACGTGCTCTACGATTTCGACCGCGACGAACCTGCTCCGAAGCGCGTGCTGTCAGAAAAAGCCGACACCTATATGAACCAGATGCTGACCCGCATCCCCTATTTTGGCACCGCCCGCAAGGCAGCGCTCGACAACGGCATCCTCACCGGCGGCAAGACCGGCACGACGCAGGCCTATCGCGACGCCTGGTTCGTCGGCTTCACCGGCAATTACACCTGCGCCGTCTGGTTCGGCAACGACGACTACACCTCGACGAACAACATGACCGGCGGTTCGCTTCCGGCCATGACCTTCAAACGCGCCATGGATTACGCCCACCAAGGCATCGTGCCGCGCGCCATTCCCGGCGTCGAAACCCCGGCACCGCCGGCCAAGGACACAGCCAAGACCGCCGCCGCCAAACCCGAAGACAGCATCCCCCAGCTCATCCGCCCCCGCATGCTCTCGGTGGAATCGACCAGGATGCTCAAGGACCTCGGCGAAAAACTGAAATCCGCCCCGCCGCTCGAAGCGCAGAAAGTGGCGAGCGCGGGGTAGGTTTCACTGCAAGGCTGATGGGTGGCGGCGTGTTTGCCCTCATTTTTGTACCTGTCAAGGGAATGAGGGAAGTTGGGGGAAGCGCGGCGAAAACAGCAACGTCGCTGCGGATGTAACGCTTCTGAAGAAGTGAGCGCTTGCCTGATACTCCTCATTCCTGTGCTCGTCACAAGCCGAGAAGACTCAAACAATCGGCCTGCGTCTTGCCCTGCAGCCCATGAAGATACCAGTGCACAGTCCAAAATGCCCCAGCAGGCGGCCTATCACTCCAATCCTCCACCCCATATTCCGCCGCGCCCCTCACCCGCACCATTCCACCCCGCCGGAATCAATGCTAACCCTTTCACCTGATTTGTTTCCAAGGGCATGCAGTGTTTCGATTCCCGCTTTTTATCGCGATCACGCTGATTGTCGCTTTCGGCGGCGGGATCGTGGTTTCGCTTTATGCGCTGGACGCGACGCAAGGGTTCGGCGCGTTCAAGCTCGGGGCCTGGGAGGCCTTTCCCGAGCTGCAGACGGCCGATGCCGATCCTTACGCGAAATCCCACCGCGCCCGCGCCGGCAAGCTGCTTTATGGCAGCGCCGAGGGACTGACATTCACGGCAAGCGTCGACGACAGTGGCGACCGGCTGAACGCGGCCTGCAGCTACCGCATCAGCGGCCAGACACCGCCTGCCCGGCTGTGGACGCTGTTCACCTCGGACAACAGCGGCAATCCTGCCTCAGTGCGCCCCGGACTGCCTGCGGCGCTGAATTCCTGGACGGTGCTCCGCCAGGCCGACAGCAGCTTCACGATCGACATTTCCGCCAATGCAAAACCGGGCAACTGGCTGGCGCTGCCCGCCGCCGGCACGTTCCGGCTGGTGCTGACGCTCTTCGACACGCCGACTGCTGGCAGTTCGGGCGTCATTGACCTTGCCATGCCGAAGCTTACGAAGATCGGATGCGGCAATGCTTAGGCTGATATTCGCGATCCTGGCCGGCCTCTTCGGCGCCGCACTGCTGCATCTCGTCATTATTCTCGCGCTGCCGCACTATACCGGCAGGGACGCGCAGACCCGGGTACTTGCTGAGGGCAGTCCGAACCGTTTCTATCTGCTGTCGGCGCAGAACGACGATGCGGGGCTTTCAAGCAGCGATCCTTTCGTGCGCACCGCCGTCTGCGCCTTCGATCTGGAAAACAATCCGGTGCGCTTCACGGCGAAAGGCAACGTGCCGTTCTGGTCGATTGCCGTCTATGACGGTGCGTCGAACGAAGTCTTCAGCATGAATGACAGGACGTCTGTGGGGGGAGCGCTGGATGTTCTTGTCGCAACGCCGATCCAGCTGACCGGTTTGCGCAAATCGCTGCCAGCGGAGCTGCAGCCGACCATTCTGGTCGAAATGCCCCATCCGCAAGGCTATGCGGTGCTCAGAACGCTTGCGCCGCAGGCAAGCTTCGACGAGGCAGCCAGAAGCTTCCTCGAGGGCGCTGGCTGTGAGGCCTATGCACCCGTCGACTGAGGCGTCGCCTCACTCGTTCTCGACGCGGTTCTCCACACGCGATGCGCGTTGCGCCGGGTGCTTCGGCATCTCCGGAAGGCGCTCGTAACGCACGCCCGTGAACAGCAGAATCTGAGCCTTGACCGGCTTCTTCTCCCTGCGGCGTGGCGCCCGTGGCCGCCGATCCGCCAATGCGACTACTATGGCCATTCTCGTCTCCATGCACTGCCCGAGACGGATGAACGTGAGCGGATTTCACCCTGCCCGCCTGCGCGGGCCAGCGCTTCCTGCGGTGCGGAATATTCCAGACCGAGGGCATTCGCGCCTTTCTCACGGCACCTATTCGACCGTGAAGCGGAATCTTGACGACTGAAGCACTCAATCGCACCGTTCCTATCCGAATTGAGACACACGATAGTTAACAGTTTACTAATATTTCAGGCTCGCGGCATCTGCACGACACCGCTTATTAAACGCCGTTACCGGCCGTTTGGTTTCAAGCCGCGTCAAACAAAAACAAAATTATAATTTTCAATTGATTTCAATGACTTGAAAGAGTGCGCCACCCAAAATGCCGGAAGCGTCGCCTGTTGCATATTTACGTCACAAAAATATTAATTGTAGTCGTCCCATTTGGGCGTATCGTTATCTTGCCGGTCGAGTTTCAGGGCAACGGCCGGTTGGGAGACCATGCATGCTCTTGCCGTAAGAACGGAGGGCAGATGATGTCTTTATTGTTGAACTCGTCATATTCCCCGGAAGACCTCGATGTGCTGAGATGCGCATTGGACGCGTGGTGCGCGGAAAAGCGGATCGACATCAAAAGTGCGGAAGCGCGATTTGCCGTCTCTGCCGCACTCGACCTTTACCAGGCAGGCCATACCGATAACGAAAAGCTGCTGGCGGCCATGCGCTCGCACAAGGGTCTTTGAATTGCACCCAGGAAAACGTTCGGAAGCGCCTTGCCGCCGCAAGGTGCTTTTCGTTGCGCCGGCGACCCCTCATGGTGCACGCCATGCGTGCACCATCGTCTCGCATTTGATTAAAATCTTCAGCAACCGTTAACCCTGCCGGTGTAGGATTTGTTCATCTTCGTATGGGTTGATGTGCGTTCCGCCAGCGCATGGAAGCCCCAAGTTCCGCGTTTCCAGGGTGTTCGTGTGCGTGACCGGTTTCGAGACCTAGAAGGCCCCTTGGCCATCCGGAAAAAGGATGTGGTATTGATGGCGACCATCAGCAGCTTCGAAGGATTGGCGCATCCGACGCGATCCGAGCTGCGCCAGTTCGCCGAACTGTTCATGCCGCTTTTCCAGGCCTCCTCCGACGAAGCGCGCCGCCAGGCGGTTGCAGCACTTTCCCAGTGCGAGAACATGCCGCCGGCGGTTGCCCTCTTCATCGGTAGCCAGCCGATCGCGATCGCCGCACCGTTCCTGACGGCCTCGCAGGCGATCGACGACGATACGCTGATCATTATCGCGCGGTCGCAGGGCGCCGCACATGCCAGGGCGATCGTCAGCCGCGACAGCCTTTCGCCGAAGGTCATCGACGCCCTCGTTGCGCTGCGTCAGAGTGCGCCTGCAGCCATTTCCGAAGAACCGGCCGAGCCGCTTACGCCGCCGCCGACCGCTGCCTCGATGGAAGCCGCCGAATTCGCGGAACGCATCGCCAGCGAAGAGGCGATGCGCGAAAGGATCAAGGGTCTTGCAGGACATCTCGGACGCAACGACGGCGACCGCCTCGGACTGCGCACGCTGTCCGGCATCCAGGAGGCGCTGCTCGTCCGCTTCGCCCGTGCACGGGAGGCTGGGTCCTTCGCGACGGCACTTGCCGATGCGCTCTCCACCAGCCGCTGGCTTGCCGAGCGAATCATGCTCGATATCTCCGGCCAGCAGCTCGCAACGACACTGACCAGCCTCGGCATGGGCTTTCTCGATACCGTCTTCGTGCTGGAAAGACTGTACCCGCATCTTGCCGAGCCACAGCACAACGTGACCCGCGCCTGGATGGTACTGGATGCGCTCGATCCGGAAGAATGCCATCAGCGGGTCGAAGCCTGGCGCCGCGCCGACAGCTATACCTACAAGCCGCAAGACCAGGCGCCGGCCGAGCAGCCTGCCGCTTCCGCCCCGCGCGCCGTGCGCCAGGTGCCGCCGGCGCGCGATATCCGCATGGTCGGCCGCCGGTAGGAACTTTACGGGCTTAGGTAGATCCTCGCATGGGAATATCTGTGTCAAGTTAGTTAAAACTTATCGTCATCCTCAAAGTACCGGTTCCAGGTTCCAAGCCAGACTGTGTGACACGGCTCGTTTTGCCGAGCCCTCATCTACCTCACATACGCTCGCCGTTTATTTCGGCTGCACCAACCTCCCGCTTCCGGCGCGCAGGGCTCAGGTCGACAAAACCAGGGTGGGTGTGGCGGTGTGCGGAGATCGCTTCAGAAACCGGGCGAAATCCTTGATGGCTCGGATATGAGCCTGCTGGGCTTTGTCGCCGATCCCACGGATACGCATGTCTTCGATTATCCGCTCGCGCAGCGAGGTGGTCCTCTCCTCCGTCATGGGAACCTCCTGTCTGATGATTGAGAAGACCCCAATCGTGAGCCAGGACTGCAAACCCACCCATGCACGACGTTCTAATCATTGCTGCACCCTCACCACGGGCGCCAGTGCCGCGCGAGCGGCTTCGTCCTTGGGCCGACAGCTGCCCTAAGGTGACGTATTCCAGGCGGGGCTCACGTTGGTGACACTTGCTACCGAAGACCGGAGGTCTAAAGCGGGTTCTTCCGTTCGTCCGCCAGCGGAACGATCTCCGCGACGTCATCGGCTTCGAGTTCGACGATCCAGAGGTCCGGGTCGAACTTCCGCTCGCGATCGAGCAGTTCGCGCACCTTTTCGGCCTCCGCCTTCTCGAGCCTGATTTCGAAAAGACGCATGCCGCTGTCCTCCTCGTCAAAGAAACTTTGCGGCGCAGGGGCGTAGAGCGTTTCGAGCCCGTCGCGGAAATGCTGGCGGATGAAGATGGCGCCCGCCTCCTCCGCCCCCTTCTTCTCGACAGCGGCGAAGTCACCGCGCGCAAAAACGCGGCGCACGAGGGCGGAAACGAAGATGTCGGTGCGAAGTCTCATTGATCCCGTATAGGGCAAGCGGCGGCGGCAACGCTAGACCTTTACCGCCAGCCTCAGCCCGCCCCAATGCCGTCCGCGGACGATAATCGGGGCGGAGATGTCCTTCATCATCACGAAATTGCCGCCGCCCATATCGCGGCGGTAGGTCTGCACGAGGAAGGGTGCGGTGCTTTTGCCCGCGGCAAGCCCGACCCGGTCGTTGAAGATGCGCCGGTTGCGGCAGTTGGCGGTGTTCCACACCGTATCGCCCGGCCGCTGCGGTTCGGAGAATTTCCGGTTATGCGTCGGCAGGTAGCCGTTTTCATCGACAGCAGCGCAAAAGGCGATACGCTCGTCGGAGGCGGCAACCGGTTCCTGGATCAGCGGCAGCAGGCGATCGGTGAGTTCCGTGAAGGCCGCCATGAGCTGCACCGGATCGGTGCCCGGGACCGGCCGGTATTGGCGGTTAAAGAGCGCCTCGAAGCCAATCCGGCCTTCGACGACAGCATGCTCGAAGGCTTCGGAAATCGCGCCTGCCACGCCTTGCGCCTTGGCGATCCAGAGGCTGTCAGAGGTTTCCACGCCGGCGCTCGCGGTCAGCTGCACCAGCTTCTCGGAAAGGCCGACGACGCTGTCGACGCGCTTTGCGGCATGCTGGAGCTTGACGTTGGAATTCAGCACTTCGGCGGACATCTCGCCGAGTTGGGCGACGAAACCGGCACATTGCTGGTCGACGGCCTCGGTTGTCTTTGCCATGACCGTGGAGCTGTCGAGGATCTGGGTGATCACATGCTCCATGTTGCCGAATGCGCCGCGCATCGCTTCCGACTTGTCCTTGACGCCGGCAGCACTTTCGCGCGCGCCGCTGCCTGCCGCCGAGAGCCGGTCTATCTTGATGCGCAATTCGTCCAGCGTTTCCTGGATGGACCCGGTCGCCTTGGAGGTCTGCAGCGACAGCGCGCGGATTTCGGAGGCGACGACGGCAAAGCCCTTGCCCGCCTCGCCGGCGCGTGCCGCTTCGATCGCGGCGTTGAGCGCCAGAAGGTTCGTCTGCCGGGCGATGGTGCTGATCTCGGCGGCAACCTTGTCGACATCGGCAAGCGATTTCGAAAAGGTATTGATCTCGGCGCTGATCTCCTCGGAGGAGCGCACCATATGACCGATTTCCTCGATCGAGCCGGAAAGCCGGCCGGCCGATTCCTTCAGCATGTGCCGGGCCTCGGCCGCCGTGCGGTCCGTCTCGCTAAGCGACACGGCAACTTCCCGGTTCGTTTCGGCGATCGAAAGTGCCGTCCGCGTCACGTCGTCGAATGCCGTCGCATGGCGCGCCGACATCGCCGCCATGTCCTGGATGGCGCCGGCGATATCGACGAGATCGATGCCGAGCGTGGACGCCTCTTCCGCGAGCCGGGACAGGACGTGGCGCAACGCCTCCGCGTCGTGCCCTTCCGGCTCATCGGCGACCTCCACCGTCTTCAGCGCATACATGCCCGGCTCCTCCAGTAGATTAGAGAAGGTTCAGGTAATATGGTTAATAAGTTGCAAACGAAGGCGGCGGTTTAGACTTAGGTTGTAGGGCGCACGCTTGAATCAGGGCAAACGTCCTCGTTCTTGTGCTGCGCATCCGGCTTCCCGGTGGTTGCCAAAAGCTCAGACCTCAGGTTTTTTGCATCGGTGATTTTGATCTTGTAGAGATGGGAAAGCCAGATGCCGTCGGCGGCCAGGCGGGCGATCTTCAGGCGCGTATCGCCGTCGGTCTCGTTGTGGCGCTGCGCCCGTTCCTCGACCCAGTTTGCCATGAGATCGCGCAGATACGGGTCCGTCAGCGCCGAAATCGTCAGGGGCGCCCATTGGCCGCCCTTGGCGCAGAGGTTATTCTCGAAGACCGAGTTGATATAGGCGCGGGTGAACGAGCCATAGGGCTCCGGGTCCTTGGCCATGCGTGTATCGATATCGTCATCGATCGCTTCAAGGAGTTCTCCGAAGACGGCGTCGATCAGATCCTTCTTGCTCGGAAAATGATGGATGAAGCCGCCCTTGGTCACGCCCGCAGCGTCCGATACAGCCTGAATGGTCACCGAGGCAAGCCCTTCCCGCACGGCCAGTTTTGCCGCTTCGTCTATCAGGGTCCGCTTGACTAGCTCCGGCTGTTTCCTGCGCCTGTATGAACTTTCCATCGTCTATCTCTTGCCCCCCGGCACGCAATCAGAACGTGCTCCGCGCGATGGTAATGTGTGCCGGATAAAATAACATCTGTGTTGCTTCGGGCAAATTCTTTTGAGAAGCTTGAGGCCGTAACGCAATGGTGACAATGCGTGAGCTGGGCGAGAAAAGCGGCGCGTGCGGGCAAGAGGGTCCGGATGCCTGTACCCGCCACGACGGTTCATGTATCAGTGCGGGGCCGGGATAAAAAATACAGGCGATGAGGGATCGTGAGTTCGAAAGCTGGGGAAAATGTAAAGAGGCCGCGCGGGCGCCCTAAAAGCGTGGACGCCGATCAGCGGCGAGATGAGATCATCGGCGTGGGGCGCGATGTCTTTATCGAATACGGATACATCAGTACGACGGTTGACGTGATCTCGGCCAGATGCGGCATTTCCAAAAGAACCTTCTACGAGTTCTTCGGCGGAAAAGCCGAACTTCTGCGGGATATACTGAAATCTCGAAGCGATTCGATTTTCTTCATACCGGAAATCGATGACCAGCTGCCGCTGGAGGAACGGCTCGCCAGTATCTTCTTTATCGACGAGGATGGTGCGCTGGATGCGGCCGGCATGAACGATTACTTCATGATAGAGGTCGGCTGGGAAGCGGCGGAACAGGTCGCCGAATTGCGGGACGATTTCAGCGTCGCGCGTGCCAAGCTCGCCGAGTGGTTCCGGCAGCTGAGGCGAAACGGCCGCATAACGGTTGTCGATGCGGACGCCGCCGCCACCATGCTGATCGGCATCGCCTTCGGGAGCTTGAGCATCGACCGCGCCGGCACCGGCTTGGCGGAACGCGCCACGCGGACGAAAGCCTACCTTCGCTCAAGCCTCAAGATCTTCGCCAAGGGATTGTATGTCTAAACAATAGACAGAGAGCCCGGCTGGGATACCGGGCTCTCCTCTCGAAACTGATCGGAGGTCAAGCTGATCAGTTTTATCTCTTCGATCAGAAGTCGCGCTGCAGGCGGAAGAAGCCTTCGACCCAGTCCTGATCCGCCGCGTTGTCGTGGTCGTCCTTGACATAGGTTGCGGTGAGCTTCGTGGAAAGGTTCTCTACGATCTCGTAGTCGAGCGTAACGCCGGCGCGAATCTCGTTGCCGCTGTCCCAGCTGCCGTCAGCGTCGGCATCGATGTTGTCGATGTACTGAACAGCAGGCGTGACCGTGAACTTGTCGGTTGCCTTCAGCGCATACTGAGCCGCAACGGACCATTCGCCGGCGTCGTAATAGCCGTTGAAGCCCTGATCGCCGAGACCCGTGGAATAGATACCGGCAACCGAGAGCGTGCCCGGGCCGACGTCAACGCCGACCTTTGCGAGTACGGCGCCTTCCTGGGCGTCGGTGTCGTAAGCGCCGAGAACCGCGTAGGTGAAGCCGCCGAGCTTACCGCCGATGGAACCGTCGATACCGAGGTTGTTGGCGTTTCCACCGTCCGTCTGAACGAGTTCTTCGAGAGCGATACCGGCATAGAAGTCGCCAGCGTCGTACTGATATCGGATGGAGTTCTGCTTCGTCGAACCATCGAGGGTCGTCATGATGTCGGTTTCGCCCGAGAAGTCGTCATCCCACCAGTTGGCAAACTTACCAACGCGGAAGCCGGCGAGGTCGATGTAAGCTTCGTCGATGACCGTGCTGTTCTGAGAACCGCCGAACGTGGAAGATGCACCAGCCGTGCGAGCGTCGCTGTCTACACCGTTCGGACGGAAGTTGGATTCAAGAATGATCGCGCTCGTGAGAGTGCCGTATTCCGTATCGTTCTTTGCGACGACGTTGATGTGCGCACGCGTGCGGGCATCCCAGTCCTCGGAGGAATTGTTGTCGAGTGCATCGCCGAAGCCGAAGCCGACGTCGAAGCGGAGGTAGCCGCCGATCTGGAGGCAGGTTTCGGTGCCCGGAATGTAGAAGTAGCCGGTGCCGTAAGCGTCGCAGACGCGGACATACTCAACCGGTTCCGGTTCGGCAGCGACGATGGCGTCGGCGGCCTGAGCACCGGAAACTGCTGCGAGAGCAGCAGCGGAGCCGAGAAGAAGGCTCTTAATATTCATTTTTGTCTCCGTTCCAGAGGCCAACCCCAAGGTTGGCTCTTGCTAGCGCGATGGATGCGGTCCCCTGAAATTTCAGTCCGCCAGGAGTTACCGGCGATTTGCCCCGGCAACGCGACCTTTAGAACAGGCGATGCGCCAACCCGTCAATTATTTAATAAACGTCTTCGTACCAAAAATAAGCTCGAACCGACGGGCGTTGTATTTTTGCCACAATCAGGCCTGTCCGAGCCACGATTTCACCATCAAGATTGCCCGGCATGGGCAACTTCAAGATATCGCTGAGAGAGATTCCAACAGAGGAACGCCGAGCGCACGGCGGCTCACGAAAGAAGGTGAACGGCCGTCGGCAGCGCCATGTCCGGCTCATCGGTCAGGCGGCCTGCTTATAGCGACAACCTCTCACGAAGAGATGGATGCAGTCCTTGAGATAACCAATAAGGCTCGGTCTGTCCGGCAACCCGCCACCTGCGGTCATGCGGGATGCCATTCCCCCAAACATCATCGAGATGAGCATCGTTGCCGCGTGGTCCGGATCTTCGATGTCAAGCACGTGTTTTGCGTCCTGGAACGACAGCCAGTCCGCGAGCTGCGCTATCGCTTTCTGGCCGTTATAGTCGTCCCCCTGCAATCGCGGACCGGAGGGATAGAGTGCGCCGATGCATGCCATGATCTTTCGTTCAGCTTCGACCTGGTCGGCCTGATCAAGATGGAAGATCATCATCAGCACATCGTCGGGAGCCCGCGTTTCATCCAGCGGACGCGGAAGCTGAAGAAGCTCCCGTGGAGGCGGGATGCGCGAGGTGTTCCACTGAAGAGCAAAACCCTTGATGTATTTCTTTGCCCGTGAGTTCAACGATCGGGTGATCGAGGCAAACCGGGAAATGTCGGAATAGACAATCTCGAAGGTGATATCCTTCGACCCTCGAAGGAGCCGAAAAGTCTGATCGCCCCCCAAGTGAAACTCGGCCGCGCTCGATTTGGCGATTGCCGGGTAGAGGGACGAGAAATGGTCGAAAAGGACCTTGTAGAGTCGCGGGTTGTCCGCACTGCTCAGGGAGGCGATTGATTTATACATGACACGATCAGCAATATGTGTTTCGGGTGTGGCGTTGCCGGAATCTTCGAACAACATTCGAACTATCCCGACAGGCAAAATCTCCAGCCAGACCGGCAATGAGGCCGGCCCGGCGAGCGGTATCGAGCAAGAAAAGATACCATAAGTATGGTATCTTTCGAGCGGATTGACCGCCGTCTTTAGCGCGCCTTTTCGCCCCCGAAACCAGCGGCCACTGACAATCGAAATTACATTTCGATATTGCCCTAATGAATTTCAAGGCCCAGCAGGCACGTTGTCGCAGCATTTTTTTGCAGGTGCGAAGCCCGCACGCGAAGTGATCAAATCACCGAGCTTTCGCTATTTTCCGGCAGGCCGTTCGTGCTTGCGAAAACGGCGGGGTGCTGCGATCTAAGCAGTCTTCTCGAATGTGCTGAACTGGAACTGCTGCACCGATCGCCGTGGAGTCCTATGCTGATGCCGGCACGTTGCGGCGAGCTTGAACCCACTGCCGAGAACGGCCTGCAGGCCTTCGGCATCGTAGCGGGCAACCGGCAGGCCGCTGCACCTTTCCGGTCCGTCAGGTGCAAAGGTGCCAATCACGGCCTTGCCGCCGTTCCTGAGAGCTTGCGCCAGTACGCGAACATAGGCCTGCTGGTCGGCCGCCTCCGTCAGGAAGTGAAAGGTGGCGCGGTCGTGCCAGAAGTCATATTGGCGGGTGGGCATCCATTCAGTCACGTCCGCGATGATCCACTGCACCTGCTTGGCGCCCGGCAGCCGCGCCTTGGCCGTTTCGAGGGCTGCTGCGGAGAGATCGAGAACGCTGACATGGGCCTGGCCGGATGCCACGAGGGCATCGACCAGCCGCGAGGTCCCGCCGCCGATGTCGATGACGGACATGTCCGGCGTCAACCCGGCCTGGCGCAGCAGAACCATCGAGAGGTCCGGCGCATCCTCGTACCAGCTAACTTCGGTCTCCGCCTTTGTCGTGTAGACAGTCTGCCAATGGGCTTGCGCGGTCACTTGTGGACATATCCACTCCTTTCGAGGAAGAAAATTTACCAGATTTCGAGCGAGCGTGCCGAAGGAAGCGTCGGCGTGATCGCCGCGCTTGATCACCCTGTGCGTCGGGCTATCCTGCCTCTCCGTAAAGATGTCCACGGAACCGTTTCCCTTTCCCTGCAACGAAGGAAAATACGATGCCCACTTTGAGCAATGGCAGTGAGCTTAGCGTATGGGAAGACATCAACAACGAGAGCCCCGATGCGATCCTCTTCAGTATAGCGGAAACGGACGGCGACGTCCTTGGGCCGGGGACCGCGCATACGGATTACCCCTACGGCTGGGTCGATCTTGCTTCCGTCGACGTGTTCGACGGCTTCTTTACCGTGACCACCTTCACCAATGACGGCAGGACCGAGATCTTCACGACGGTGGAAACCTTCGTCTTCGACAACGAGGGCCGCTATATCCGCACGCTGTCCGATCAGGCGGCCTATCTTTCGACCGAGATCATCTCCATCACCGCCGAAAGCCCCGACGACATCGTGGTGACGTGGCAGGGCGCCAACGAATATTTCGGCGGCGAAAACACCCAGTACGGTCCGCACCAGATCATTCTGGAAGGCGGCGCGCTGCAGCCCGACACCTTCGTCAATCATGCGCCCGCCGCCGCCGACCTGAACTTCATGCTTTCGCCGGGGCAATCGCTCGACGACGTCAGGTTCAGCGCGTCGGACGCCGATTTCGACCTGTTGGGCTTCGTCGTCGTGGACGGGCCGGACCATGGCACGCTGCAGCAGGAGACGCTCTACGAAGCAGGCTACTATCCCTTTCACCAGGGCCAGTATGTGGGCAGCCTGCATTATCACCAGGACTACCTGAACGGTAACCTCTTCGATTATTCTCCAGCCGCCGGCTTCACGGGCACCGACAGTTTCACGGTCTACGCCACCGACGGCCAGGGCAACAGCAATCTGGCGACGATCACCATCACGGTCGTCCCGCCGGCCGAAGAGATCGCGCTCACCGACGCGAAAGACGTCGTTAGCTATGAAGCCTACGATCACTCGGTCCTCGTCGCCGCGATGGGCGGCAATGACCGGATCGCCGGCAGCCGGCTCGACGATTCGCTCAACGGCGGCGCGGGCGAGGACCGCCTGCGCGGCGGTGAAGGCGACGACACTCTTAACGGCGGAACCGGCCGCGACATCCTCTCCGGCGGGGCGGGCGACGACATCTTCGTCTTCGACACCAGGCCCGGCCGGGCGAACTGCGACAGGATCCTCGACTTCTCCTCCGCCGACGACACCTTGCGGCTGGACAGCTCCGTCTTTACCGGGGCCGCGGCCGGAACGCTCGACCCGGAGGCCTTCGTGAAAGGCAGAGCCGCGCTGGAAGACGACGACCGCATCCTCTACGACACGTGCTCCGGCCGCCTGCTCTTCGATTCCGACGGGAGCGGCGATGCGGCGGCCGTAGCGTTTGCGGCCGTGAGCCACGGCACATCGCTTGCCGCTGACGATTTTCATTTCTTCTAGGCGCCCCAACCGGCTTCGAAATCGGCACGCTGCCCAGATGTTGCCACATGCATAGTGGGCAGGATCGCTGTTTTCCAAAGACTCAGCGTCCTAAATTCGTTAACTTATTCAATTGGTTATAAAACATAGCACAGACTGCAATTGCCATGTTGCATTGCATCATGATCCAAATCCGTCTAGCGTAAGCTGGGGTGCCGCGGGGAAAACGCCATGGGAAACCGTTCGAATAAGGATGTCAGATGCTTGATACGCCCAAATCCAAGCCGAAAGACCTCGAAGCCATTGCCCGCACCGGCGGGCCCCTTCGCCGCATGGCGGCTCGCGTGCCAACCTATTTAACCGATCTCAAGGAAAATCCCGCCTGGCTGCCGATGTTCCTGCTCGCCCGCACGATGCCGTTCCGCCGGGCACATTGGCTCACCGCCCGACGTGTTCCGTCTTCGGCAACAGTAGCACCGTCGATGTTCGGCGACATCAGGGCGGATGAAGCGGCCGCGGAATTGCGACGAACGGGCATCTTCACAGGCCTCACGCTGCCGGCGGACGTCCAGGAGGAGATCTCCCGCTTTGGGCACGAGACGCCGTGTTTTGGCAATTTCGAGCGCAAGCTCGAGTTTCTCGCCGGAGAGCATGCCGAAGCCGAACGCCGCTTCGGGCGCACGATCCTGAGCGGCCATCACTTCGAACGGGTTCTGCAATGCGAGGCGGCGGTCGCCGTGCAGCAAGACCCCCTTCTCGTCGATATCGCCCGGCACTATCTCGGCGGCGAGGCGAAATTGATCACCACGCGGACATGGTGGAGCTTCCCGACGAAATCCGCCTCGGAAGCCGATCTCAGCCGCGCCTCGTTCAAATTCCACTTCGATCTCGACGACTGGCGGATGCTGAAGTTCTTCTTCTACCTCTCCGACGTCGATGCGGATGCCGGTCCGCATGTTTATGTTCGCGGCAGCCATAACCGCCGCCGGATGAAACACCAACTGACGCTGCTCGTCGGGCATTCGGCCGACGACGTGCTGAGCTTCTACGGCAAGGAGAGCGCCGTCACGCTGACCGGAAAGGCGGGCACCGGCTTCGTCGAGGACCCCTTCGGCTTCCATATGGGAACGCTCGCGAAGCATACGCCGCGCCTGATGATGGAAGTGGGATTCGGCGTATCGAAGCCGTCAAAGCGCCGTTATCACGGCGAGCCGGTGATCAGGTAACCGCTGCGGATCCCGAAGCCGGTCCGGTTGGGCCGGCTTTTGACTGATCGGATATCCGCCGCCGCGGCTCAGGCCGTCGGGCAGCCGTCGCGGAGTTTCCGCCAGGTCGTGACGTTCAGCTCCATTTCACAGCGTGCGAGATAGGACGCCCCACCCACCCTGATGCAGACGATCTCGCCAAGTTCGTACTTCATGCCGTCGCGGTTGCGGCAGGTGCAGCGCGAGTCCGGGTGCGCCGCGGCGATGCTGGCTGCAGCCACAAGCAATAGCGTTGCGATCCATTTGGCGTACCGGCGTTCCATCCAGTTAATATACCGCAAATCGCACGCGACGAAAACGAACGATGCCGATTGCTGTTGCAACCGGCATCGCCCGGCGATGTCTACGAGAACTCAGCCGGCAGCGGGCGTCCGTTCAAGAACACTCCAGTCGAACTCGCGCGCCCAATCTGCAAAACTGTGCCAGCGGACCTCGGGAAAATCCTTGCGCAGGGCGGCGATGTCGGCATCGTATCCGGCCTTGTCGAACCACTCGAACATGAGTGCAACATCCTCGCTTTGCTGGCGGGCGACGGCGATCGGGATTTCCTGATAGCTGATCGGACGGCCGATGGCTTGCGAGAGGATTTTCGCCTGCGCCTCGCCGGACAATTCGTCACCGGCGAAATCGAAACGCTTGCCGAATACCTCCTCGCGCCGCTCGACCAGCGCTGCGACGAAAGCCCCGATGTCCGCCAGCGCGACCAATTGAAGGACGCGCTTGGACGGCATCGCGAAAGCGTGCGTTCCCTGGCCGAGCGCGCCGATCGACCACGGCGCGACGAAATTCTCCATGAAGGCGACCGGCGCGCTGATCGTGTAGGGAATGCCGAGCCCGGCCACATGTTTTTCGACGAGATACTTGCTTTCGAAATGCGGGATGCCTGTCTTCTTGTCGGCATCGGCAACGGACGAATAGATCAGATGCCCTATGCCGGCGGCCTTCGCCGCATCGGCGGCAATGATGCCCTGGCGGGTCTCCTCCTCCACCCCGGCCTCGTAGCTGTTGCCCATCAGGAACATGGTGTCGACGCCGCTTGCAGCCTTCACGATGGAGGCGGCATCGCCGAGATCGCCCACCACGATCTCGGCACCGGCCGATGCCAGCCGCCGCGCCACATCGCTGTCCGCCCTGCGGGTCAGCGCCTTGACGCGATGTCCTCTCGAGAGGAGTGCGTGCGCAACCGCGCCTCCCTGCTGGCCGGTGGCGCCGGTAACCAGAACGCTTCGTTTGTTGTTCATGTGTCTGCTCCTTTTCGTTTCCGATCGAGCAAAGTTAGTGTCTGTCACATTGATCCATAATGGCCTACAATTGGAAAACATCATCCCAAAGTTGGCACAATGCTCGATCTCAACGATATCCTGGTGTTTGCCCGCGTCGTCGAAGCCGGCAGTTTCACCGGCGCCGCGCGCCTGCTCGGCATGCCCAAGACCACGGTCAGCCGCCGCATTGCCGCGCTCGAGCGCGAGCTGGGCATCCGTCTCATCCAGCGCACGACGCGCAGCCTCAGCGTGACGGATGCGGGACGTCTCTACTACGATCGGAGCAGCCAGGCGCTGCGGACGATCGAGGATGCGAACCTGCGCCTTGCGGAAGCGCGGGCGGAGCCATCGGGAACGATCCGGATATCCGCGCCCGTCGGCTTCGGCGGCTTCCTCTCCGGCACGGTGTCCAGCTTCCTTGCGATGTATCCGAAAACCATGGTCGAACTGCGCCTGACCGACGACAGGCTCAATCTCGTCGAGGACAGCATCGATCTCGCCTTCCGCACCGGCATCCTCCCGGACTCGACGCTGATCGCCCGCAAGCTCGGCTCGACGCATCGTATCCTGTGCGCCAGCCCGGATTATCTGGTGCGCCTTGGCGTGCCGGAAGCGCCGGCGGACCTTGCTTTCCACCACTGTGTCATCGCGGGCCTGTCGACGACCAATGCGCACTGGGTTCTGGAGGGGCCGCATGGCGAGGAAAGCGTCATGGTGTCCGGACGCTTCGCCGCCAATGAAATGCAGGCGGTGATTGCCGCTGCGATTGCTGGCTACGGCATCGCCCAGCTGCCCGACAGGATGGCCGAAGCGTCCATCACGGACGGGCGGCTCTGCCGCGTTCTCGGCGATTACACGACGCCGGCCGGCGGCCTTTATGCCGTCTACCCGAGCAGCCGGCACCTTTCGCCTGCGGTCAGGGCATTCATCGAGCTTGCGGCGGAGCGATTGAGTGCTGCCGGAGCCAGCGACAATGAGAATGGCAGGGGTACGGCCGTATCAAGCTAGGTCCGGCTCAGGGCGCCAGGCGGAATTCTCCGCTCTCCACCGCGCCGATCACCTGGCGCAGTACGTCCTCGCGGCTCAGCCCCTCTACCGGAAGAGCGTGCCGTTCCAGCTCTCCCAGCAAGGAGAGCTGCTGGTGCAGCTCCGCAATCGGCCCGGGATCGGCCAGCGTATCACCGCCGCGCGCCTTGCAGCGCCGGATCGCCTCGTCGAGCGCTGGACGCAGGACGAGGTAGGGAAAGCGCCCTGAAGGGCGCCAGGAACCAGGGCCCGACGATGCCGTCGAGGATGACGTAATAGCCGCCCCTGGCATAGCCTTCGGCCGCCTTGGCAAGAACATCGATCACGATCCTGTTCTGCTCACGCGCTTCCGGCAGATAGGGCGCGATTACGCCGTTCTTGATGAAACACCAGAAATCGTCCGACTGGAGATGCACCTTGGACGAGCCGGGCTGACTTGCGAGCGCCTGTGCCGTGGTAGTCTTTCCCGATCCGGGCGCACCGGTCAGGATCAGAACTTCGCCTGCGTGATCGATCATGCGCGCGGTGTAGCATGACGGGGTGATCGTTCAAAGGCCGGCAAGTGGGTCGAGGCGTCACGCCTCGTAGCGATAAAGCGCCGCGCGGTTGAACGGGTCGATTTTCAAATCCGCGACAGCAAGCCGCGCCGAGCCCCGGTAATCGTTCGCGGCCTCGCAGGTGGCATTGACCAGCATCGTCGTCCGCGTCTTGCTGTCGTAGGGACGCCATTCCGGCATCCGGGCGTTGTTGGGATTGCCGGAGCGGGCGAAACTGACGAAGGCCGCCATCATGTTGAGGGAGGTCTCAATCGGTGCGGCGCCCGGTCCGGCCATCGCGCCAGCCTTGTCGACGTTTCCGAATGCGAAGGGAATGTCGACCGCGTGTGGTGACCCGAGGACGTCGCCCTGGAACGGAATCGCCCAGTTGAAGCTGTACATGTAAACGGGGGACTGCCCCTCGGCGCCCGACTTCGTCTCGGCTGCGGTCGTAAGCGGCAGTCGGAACTGCACGTCGGAGGCGACCGCGACCAGGATGTCCGACGGCGTCATGTCCGGATCGGTCCTACGGTAGGCCGACATGATCGCGCCGATCTTCGCGTCATCGACATTGAAGACCTTGCGCATCCGCTCACGCATCTGCGATTCGGTCAGCTCGAAATTGCGCATGTCGCTCATGAAGAACAGGGTGGATTCGGTTTTGGTCGACCCCAGCAGCAGCGGCACCTTCGCATGCATCGCCAGGCCATCCGGGCTCATGGGCCGCGTAACGATGTGCCGGCCGTCGATCACGGGCCGCGCCCCTTCGAGGCCCGACTTGGACGCGGCCCGGGTCCGTGCCTCGAGCAGGGTTCCGAATGGGACATCCTGGATGGCCGAAAGGTTGTCCCTGCCGAGACCGAGTTGCGAGACCAGCGCGTTGACATAAGGCTCCATCATCGATGCCTCGTCGACATTGAGGCCAGCCGCGCCGCTCATGCTAATCGCGCGGTGGAAGAGACCCCGAGCCTCCGGCATCGAGAGAAGGATCATGATTTTCGATCCGCCGCCTGACTGCCCGAAAACGGTCACGTTGCCGGGATCGCCTCCAAAGACGCTGATATTGTCCCGCACCCACTTCAAGGCCGCGACGATGTCGAGATGGCCGGCATTGGCCGCGTCCCCGAAGCTCTCGCCATCCAGGTGGGAGAGATTGGTGTAGCCGAAGACATTCAGCCGGTGGTTGATCGTCACGACGACGACATCCCCGAAATTGGCAAGGTTCGTGCCGTCAAGGCCTGCACCGCCACCGCCCCCGTTGATGTAGCCGCCACCGTGAATGTAGAACATCACCGGCCTGCGCGCGCCTGCGTCGAGGCCGGGCGTGAAGACATTCAGAACGCAGCAGTTCTCGCCGAGCGGCTCGTTCTGGTCATACCATTCGAACATCGGACCCTTTCCCATAGTCGTTCGCACTTGCGGGCTGAGCGCGCCATAGCGTGTTGCATCAAATTCACCGCTCCAGTTCGGTACCGGCTGCGGGGCCTTGAACCGGTTGGCTCCGGACGTGTTGGCGGCGTATGGAACGCCTTTGAAACTGAAGACCCCCGTTGTCATACACACCGCGCAATATGCCATTCGCGATCCTTATAGCTGCCGGTTCGGCGGCTTTTGCGCGGCCCGCGGCAAACAGGGCCGGCGATGCAAGGGCCGCCGCCGCGGCCGAAAGGAACTGGCGTCTGCTCGGGTGAGGAAGGGAGTTCAAATTCATGGCGTCCTCCGTGACGAAGCCTTCTGCCCGAATGTCCGGACATGGATATTCCGCTTGTCCCGAAAGTAGAGCCTTCGATATACGTTGATTAGATCCTGCAATCGGCATGAACTTGTTAGGAATTCTAAACAATGGAAAACGGCGGTTATGACTCGCTAGCGGCCTTTGTGGCGGTCGCTCGAGAGCAAAGTTTCACCAGGGCAGCGGTCAAGCTGGGTGTCTCGCCGTCCGCGCTCAGCCAGACGATCCGCAACCTTGAAGATCGGCTCGCCATGCGCTTGCTGGCGCGCACGACACGCAACGTTTCCCCGACGGAGATCGGAGAACGCCTTCTGCAGACACTCGCGCCGCGGTTTCAGGAAATCGAGGCGGAGCTGGCGCGCTTGCATGACCTGCGGGATAAGCCCGCCGGTACCATTCGGATCACAACGAATGAACACGCAGCCGAAACAATCGTCTGGCCTGCCTTGGAAGGCCTGATGCAGGAATATCCCGATATACGGATCGAGATTACGTCCGATCCGTCGCTTGTCGACATTGTTGCAGACCGTTACGACGCGGGCATACGGCTCGGCGAGCAGGTGGCGAAAGACATGATCTCTGTGCCTATCGCGCCTGATATGCGCATGGCAGTGGTTGGATCGCCGTCCTACTTCGCCAGGCGTCCGCCTCCAGCCACGCCGCAGGATCTCACGGCGCATGAATGCATAAACATCCGGCTGCCGACTTCGAAAGGCCTTTCCATCTGGGAATTCGAGAAGGACGGCCGCGAGCTGAACGTTCGCGTCGAAGGCCGTCTCGTCTTCAACAGCGGTCGGCTCAGGCTGCGGGCAGCAATGAACGGATTCGGCCTTGCCTACATGCTCGAAGACCATGCGCGAGACTATATCGCCGACGGCCGGCTTGTCCGCGTGCTGTCCGACTGGTGCCCACCCTTCCCGGGTTACCACCTCTATTATCCGAGCCGCCGCCAACACTCGCCGGCCTTCGCACTGGTGGTGGAGGCCCTGCGGTATCCGAAGTGATTTGGTCCGCGTCGGCGACGGATTGGCGAACTACTAAGGCCGCCCTTGGCGCCGAACCGCCCTCACCCAGCCTCAAATCGCCCCAATCTCCTTGAGCTTCTTCAGCACCGCCTCGTTGGGCTCGCCGGTTTCGGGCAGGTTATAGTGCTTCTGGAAGCGGCGGATGGCGGTGCGGGTTTGTTCGCCGGCCACGCCGTCGACGCCGACATTGGCGTAGGCCATGTTGGAGAGGCCCTTCTGGATCTTCAGCACCAGGTCGGCATTGGTGAGTTCGGGCGGCGGCACCTGCTTCGGGGCGGCCGGCGCGGTCTTGATCTGCTTTTCGGCACTGCGGATGGCGGCCGCGACCGGGTCTTCGGCCGAGGCTTTCGAGGTCACGTCCTCGCGCGGCTTCTCGGCGGGAACGGCTAAGGGGCCGATGGAATCGGTCCTGAGGGCTGCAAGCACGTCGGGCGTCGGATTGCCGCTCTGCGGCATGCCGACGGTTTCCTCGAAGAACAAGATGGCGGCGCTGGTGCGCGGGCCGATGATGCCGTCGGCCGTGCCGTTATAGAGGCCGCGGCGGATGAGCTCCTGCTGGATGTCCATGACGAGCTGGCTCGGCTGTTCTCCGGTTGCTGCGGCCGGCGGCGTCGCATTGGTGGTCGCGGCAGCGCCCTCGTCGCCCGGACGCTCGATCTTGAAGGTCGTGACCTCGTTCGGGTGCGGTTCTTCGACGGTTGGACGGCCGATCGAGAACGGCGAGAGCACATCGCGGGTGCGGAAGAAGGGGTGCGGATGCGTGCCCGGCTGATACCAGAGCGCGTTGGCGGCGACGAAGCTGAAGATGACGATGAAGGCGGTGGTGCCGCCCGCCACCGACGGATTGCGCGCAATGACGCCGCCGAGCGCCGATGCACCCGTCATGCCCACGCCGCCTAAGGCGGCTGCCCCTGTGAGAAGCAGACCCGGCTGCTGCCGGCCTCTCCTTCCCTTAGGCGATTTTCGCTTGCGCGCGACCATCGAAAAGCCCCTCTTCCAGTCCGGCAACATTGGTCGCCGTAGCCTTCAGGCGCGGCGGGAAATCGGTGGCGGCCCCGTCCTTTGCCGCATGTGCGGCATCGGCGCCGGAGCCATCCGCCGCGATCGAAATGGTGATGATCGTGCCTTCGCCGGGGACGCTGGCGATCGCGAAGTGGCCGCCATGTAGCGCCACGAGGCCCTTGACCAGCGACAGGCCGAGGCCCGTGCCTTCATAATGACGCGTATAATCGTTCTGCACCTGCATGAAGGGCTGGCCGAGCGTTGCGAGCCTGTCGGCGGGAATGCCGATGCCGGTGTCACTGACGCTGATCTGCAGGATGCCGTCCCGAACCGCCGCGTCGACGGTGACGGCGCCGCCCGCATCGGTGAACTTCACGGCATTGCCGACGAGATTGATGAGTATCTGCTGGACGGCGCGCTGGTCGGCGACGACCTCGTCGAGGCCGCGCTGGATGCGGCTCGTCAGCGTCACGCCCTTGGCCTTGGCCTGCAGCGAGAGCATCGCCTCGCAGGAGCGGATCGAGGCGCCGATATCGAAAGGTTCTAGCAGCAGTTCGTAGCGGCCGGCCTCGATCTTACTCATGTCGAGCATGGTGTTGACGACGGAGAGCAGGTGCGCCCCGGATTCGCGCACGAGGGTCACGTATTCGCGCTGCCGCTCATTGTCGAACTTGCCGAAATATTCGCCGAGCAGGATATCGGAGAAGCCGAGGATAGCGTTCAGCGGCGTGCGCAGCTCGTGGCTGACGGCGGCGAGGAAGCGCGACTTGGCGTCGTTGGCCGATTCGGCGTCGTCAGCCCGGCTCCGGGCTTCCATGCGCAGCTGCTGTTCGACCGAGACGTCGCGGAGCTGGGCGACGACGGCCAGGAGTTCGCCGTCCTGATCGCGCCGCGCCGTCATGTCCATTCTGAGATGCGCGAACTGGCGGAGATCGCGGAAGACGCAGGGACGGTCGAGGCGAAGGTCGACGCTGGCGCTCTCCTCGCCCTGGCGCAAGCCGTCGAGCGCCTGCAGGAAGAGGATACGGTCGGAGACATGCACCTGCTCGATGAAGCCCCTGCCCTTCGGATCGCGCATCCAGGCGAGGAATTCGCGGCAGTCGCGGCCGCCGGCGGTGGTGACGCTCCCCTGTGGATCGAGGAAGAGGACGAGACCGGCGCTGGTTTCCAGGAAGAAATCTTCGGCGGGCGCTGCGGCGACGGTTGCCGCAGCGGCGCCCTGACGCGCAAGCGCGATGCTGCCGACGGCGGAAAAGAGGAAGGCAGCGCAGACGGTCGCGACGCCTGCGGGCAGAGCAACGGCCGGGCTGGTGACGAAGGAGAGGCCGGCCGGCGCGGCAACCAAGGCTGCGGAGGAGAGGAAGACGAGGCGGCGCAGGATCGCAAGCTCTCGCTCGGCAACTGCTTCGCCGCTTCCCGTGCGGGAAAGCCAGCCTGCCGCTGCCCGGTCCACGAGGGCTGCCGCCCGTCCGCCAATGTCACTCAATACTTGCACGCAATACCCGCCGAAATGGCTCTTTAGACACCCGGACAATAGGCCTCGGCGGCTTAAAGAAAGGATAAGGCAACGTGGCTCTCCACAGCCGAAAAACCGCAAAAATCCCATTTTGAGCCATCCGCAGAGCTCTTCGGGTTTTGTGGTTAATAGCGGGTAAGCGGCGGATTTCGCTCGCATTTCGGCTTTGCGTTAACCTTTGTGGCACGCTGCCCTTAGGGAATCCCTGCAATTACAGCGAGCCGCCCCGGCCATGCTTAACGCCGATGGCTACAATTTGACTGAAATGCGGTCCGAATGCCTTTATTTAAAATTCGAATTAAATTTGCCGCAAATGCCATCGAGTTTCGAAAAGTGGCATTCGCATTTCCCCGCTAGGGTGAAAGCACACCGGAAAACCGGGCCTGATTCGGCAAGAAGACCGGACGGGAAAACAGGATGGGCAACGACGATGTGGTTTCTGATCAAAGGATCGTTCTGGTTCGGCCTTGTGCTGGTAGCGCTGTCGCTCTTCAGCTCGGAGAGCTCGACACGGCTTGCCAGCGACCCGCAAATCCAATTCTCCGACGCCTTCACCGCCGCAAGCGGCGCCTATGACTATCTGACCGGCATGTGCAGCGAGAAGCCGGAGGTCTGCGCCAAGGGCGCCGAGACGCTGACGGCCCTCGGCTACCGGGCCCGCGAAGGCGCCCGCGTCGCCTACGAGCTGCTGGACAGCCAGTTCGCCGACGACAAGACGGCCGCGCCGAAACTTGCGGAGGCGACACCGGCCGCACCGCTTGCCCCGGCTGCCGCTGCTCCTTCCATAAAGGAAGAAAAGGCTACCGCGCTGAACCAGCCGATGCCCTACCGCCCGCCGGTCGATGACGAATCGGCTTCCGACCAGGTCGTGACTGGCGCCATTCCGCTGCCGACGCCGAAGCCGGTCCTTTAAGAATTCCGCGGAAGCTTTCCGCCCCAAGCTTGCACCGGCGGGTCCGCATGACGCGGAGACGCCCTGTGCCTGACGTGCCTGCCCTGTTTGATTTCAGCATTTGCTGCGCCGTGAGGATGCCCATCCTTCACGGCGTTTTTTTATGCATTCGAGGGATTACGCGGGCCGGCGGAGGCTTTTCCTTCCTGCCGCTCCTGCTGGTTCGTTTCGGCTATGCGACGCAAATGCCGGGCACCGCGACTTTCTGGAACAGGTGCGGGGAAGCGACGGCCGAAGACGGATACGCCGTAAGTTTCGCCCTGAACTCAGGATGGGCGAAGGCAGCCTTGAAGGCGGCAGTCGATTCCCAGACGGCATAGTTCAGGTAGGTCGGGCTTTCGCCGATCGCGCGGTGAAGCTGGGTCGAGATGAAGCCCGGCTGCTGCTTCATGAATGCAGCATCGTCCTGCCAGGCTCGGCAGAACGTCTGCTCGTCCGCCTTATCGAGCGTAAAGACGTTCACGAGCACGACGGGCGAAGCATCGACCGCAAGCTGCCGTTCGATCGGGAAAGTGGGATCCAAGGGGCGCATGAGAGGCATGATGACAGGCTCCATTGATGTCAATCGGGTTTGATGCCGACCTTCCCTTCGCTTTAAGGGACCGTGACAGCCATCGAAAGCAAGCCGCTTCCATGGAGATATTCCACGAACTCGGAAAGCGGGATGATGGCCAGAATGAAGAGAGCGTCCCGGGACGTCACCAGCAGTGCCTTTGGCGAAAAGGCACGCGCCTGCCCCCAGTCGAGCTTTGAAAAATCGGGCCAGAACAATGGCGTGCGACGGGCATATTCCTCATATCGCTCACCGAACAGGTGAGACAGATACCGTGCCTCCCGCTCCGCCGTGCATTCGAACACGAGATAGGCCAGCAGTGTAAAGATTGCCATGGCAAGCAAGCTTCCGAACACCAGGCAGACGCCGCTGATCGCAACGAGGGAGGAGACGTAGAGAGGATTACGGGTCACCGAATAGGGCCCATCGGTCACAAGCTCCGCATTTTTCAGTCCTCCCACATAGATGATCGACCAGATGCGCCCGATAATGCCAAACGCGATCAGCAATATTCCGAGCTGATCGAAAATGGTCAGAATGAGGCTTTCGACGGGAAGGCCAGACCGCGCAACGAGGTGGAAGGCGATAAACGCTGCGGTGAGCGCCCAAAGGACCTGGATTCGCCGCTTTTGCTGGAAGGGACGATCCGAGGAGGTGGTACAGCAGGTCATATATTGTCCGACTCCGTAAATGTTCGACTGTCAGAAAACCTGGCGCCGGCACCCTTGATCTGCGGACGATCGCGCCTGTGCAGGTCAGACCCGCCAACGCCTGAGCGGTAGAGCGGCATGACAGTTTTATTCATTATGGTTGTATGGTGTCGAATTGGTACGACGGACACATACATATTTGACATTACGATGTCAATACGGCAATATGGTGGCAAATGAACGGTGCAATACGAACGACAGCCGGAATCGCTTTGACTGACCTCATCCTCGACCTGTTCAGGGTCAGCGGCCAAATGCTTGCCGCCGGAGACCGGCTGGTCGCCGACCTGGGCCTGACGAGCGCGCGCTGGCAGATCCTCGGCACGATTGTCGCGGCGGATCGGCCGCAGCCGGTCGCCTGGCTCGCACGCGATCTGGGAGCCCACCGCCAGAACGTGCAGCGCATCGTCAACGATCTGGAGAAGGAAGGGCTCGTCGCCTTCACGGCCAACCCGCATCACCGGCGGGCGCAGCTCGTCGTCCTGACGGACAAGGGAAAGCAGATTTACCACGCGGCCATGCAGCTGCAGGCGCCCTGGATCAACGAGCTGGCGGAAGGGCTTCGGGTCGAGGACATTGAAACGACACGCAGCGTCATGTCGGCGCTGCGCGCAAAATTGGAAGGAAACGCCGAGGCTGAAGAGCAGGCCTGACCGCCATGGCGCGATCAGCGACGGGCTGCTCGGGCGGATGTGGTGCCGCGGCTGACGCCGTAGCATTCGCAGCCTGACCGGGCGTTTTTCTTTTTAATGGTTCAAAAGCAGTGGCAGTTCACCTATATCACTGATAACAGTGAAAGGCCCGCATATGGCATCTCTCGACGAGATCATCGACGATTTCTCCTTCCTCGACGACTGGGAAGACCGCTACCGCTTTGTCATCGAACTCGGCAAGGCGCTGCCGGACCTGCCGGAGGCGAAGAAGACGTCCGCGAACAAGGTGATGGGCTGCGCCAGCCAGGTCTGGCTGGTGACGCATCCCGAAGGGGATCCGGAAAATCCGGTGTTGATCTTCGAGGGCGATTCCGACGCGCATATCGTACGCGGCCTCGTCGCCATCGTGCTCGCCACCTATTCCGGCAAGAAGGCTTCGGAGATCGTCGGCCTCGATGCTTACGATATCTTTTCGAAAATCGGCCTGGTCGAGAACCTGTCGTCGCAGCGCTCCAACGGGCTGCGGTCGATGGTGAACCGGATCCGCGAAGAAGCGCGGGTGAGAGTTGCGGCTTAAGCGCGCCGTCATTCGTTCGGCAATGCGCTGGTCTCGCGCGGAAACAGCCTGATCAAATGCGTCCGCTCCATCTGCAGCCGTGAAGGGACGGACATGATATTCTCTTCGAGGCATAGCGTAATGTCGCTTGCCAGAGCCTCGGGAATCTCGATGCCACCGGCCTTGAGCAGTCGATGCTCCATCGCCGCAAGGGAGGCAACGGCACCATTGCAGCCGTCTGCGGAGAGTTCCGCCATACGGGTTCTGCGCTCGGCGGCATTGGCGGTCTGAATGCGCTCCCGCTCCCGATAGGCGGCGATCTGCCCCCATGCCAGATAAAGGGTCGCGGAGATGCAAAGGAACGCGACGAGAGGGCCGGTCCTCATGCTTCGCCCGCCCGAACGGTATTGCAGTTGGCCGCAACCGGCACCGCATGGGTGCCGGCCGCGATATGCATGACGTAGCGCTCGGCGGCGTCAGCGAGGGCCAATGCAACCTCGCCCTCCAGCCACCCCGCGTTTGCCGCTTCAATCGCGACCTGCTTTGTCAGATGGTCGAAGGCGCAAGCACATTCATTCGCGCGCCGGACATCGTCGATGTCGAAGGTGGGTGGGCTTATGTTCATGTGCGCCTCTGACGTCGCTTCAGTGAACGATCCCGGAAAGGGAGGACGGAAGGCCCTGAATGGCAAAACGGTGAAATGGCGAAACGGCCGGAGGCATGGCGGCGACACGCTTTGCCTTGCCGAAGTGACGGTCGAGTTCGCCTGCAAGCTTGGCGGGCGAGGTCGTGCCGTCCTGGAACAGCCGGACGAGTAGCAGTGCCGCAGCATTAAAAGTCGGAGGCTGCTCGAAAAGCATATCGCCGGTATAGCCAGCATCGCTCAGCACCTGCTGCAGCACGCCAAGGTCGTCGTTTGTCAGATATTTCATGGTGACTTCGGAAGACATGCAGTCCTCCTTTCGGTCGGGGCTAGGGCAGGACAGGCCCTTAAACAGCAGCGCCCGGGAAAATGGCTGCTGGAGCCGGGACAGTGCGCTTTCAGGAAAAACAAAGCAAATGATATCTTTCGCATTCTCTTATATATAGCCAGGCAGTTCGCGGCGGTGGAGCGGAACGCTGCGTCAGACTTGTTTTGAACACAATGGCCGCCTATATGAACCCGCGTCGGCATGGCTGATTGAGCGCTTGAACGAATTCGAAGCGCTCGCGATGCTGGCAGTCGCTTCAGACTTTTGACCACGGATGTACTGGCACTGGTGTGAGAAGCGATGATGAGGAAGGTCGGTGCGATTTCGCCCCGGCCTTTTTTATTGCCTCACTCTCCGGGCGCGAGAGCCTGCCGCCGCAGTGCCACGGGGGAGCAGCCGCCTTGACAAAAAAAGTTGTCAATGCGGTAAAAGCCACATGCTTGAACTTGACGTCATCGAGGCGCCCGCTGCACTGGTGCTGGATCCGATCAAAGCCCGGCTGCTGGCCGAGCTTGCGACACCCGCATCGGCTGCCTCGCTCGCCGATCGGGTGGGGCTCACGCGCCAGAAAGTGAACTATCATCTGAGGGTCCTGGAGGACCACAAGCTGGTCAAGCCGGCCGAGGAACGTAAATGGGGCGGCCTCACCGAACGCCTGATGATCGCGACCGCCTCGTCCTTTGTCGTCTCGCCGGCGGCGCCGGGGGGCCGATCGGAGCCGATCCGGCCCGCAACAACGACCGGCTTTCAGCCAGTTACTTCATCGCGCTGGCGGCACGCATCGTCCGCGACGTCGGCAACCTGTGGCGGACTGCCCGCAGGAGGATAAGCGTCTCACGACCCTTTCGATCGACACGACCATCCGCTTCGCATCGCCTGCCAAGCGCGCCGTCACGGCCGACCTCGCCGAAGCCATTGCAGCACTGACGGCCCGCTATCACGACGAAGGAGCGCCGGGCGGGCGGCCGCACCGGCTTGTGATCGCCTCCTATCCGGCGCCCGACGAGATCAAACCCTGAAAGGAAACCCCCATGCCCATCAAGAAGGATGACACCGGAAACCACTGGGTGGAGATGGAGCTGATTGTGCCTGGCACGCCTGAGGGAGGCCATCGCGACAGGCCCCGGCGCGCCAATAAAATCGAAGTCAGGTGGAGGACCTGGTCCGAGGGAACCTTCAGGCGGGCCTGAGGGCGGAAATGCGTCCGGTCCGGACAATAGCCTCGAAGGGCAACTCTAGGACTGCTCCGTTGCTAGAGAGCAGTTCGTCGTATCCGCCCATCGCTTGGAGGATTCCTCGGCGAGCGCAGCCAATGTGACCTCGCCAAATTTCGCCAGCAAAATGGCTTCCGCCTCATGCATCGCCCCGGCAAGCGAGGCGTTGACGGCCTGCTCGATGACGCAGTTCGGATTATCGCCCGCCAGGCCGATCGAGAAGAGTTGCGGCGCACCCAGGGCATTGTGGATGTCGAGCAGGGTGATCTCCCGCAAAGGGCGCGCAAGCACCCAACCGCCGCCGTGCCCCTTCTCGGAGCGGACATAGCCCTGATCCCGCAGGCCGGCCATCGTCCGGCGCACGACAACCGCATTGGTGCCCAGCATCGCTGCAATGGTTTCGGATGTCGCCGCACCTTCGTGGCGATCCATGTGAACAAGCACATGCAGCATGCGGGATAAGCGGGTGTCGTGTCTCATGGCTGATTCATCTCGTTTGCGGATCACAGATGTAACAGAGACATGATCATGTAACAATATTAGTTGCATGACCATTGACAAAGCTATTTCACGTAACTTAAAAAGTTTCATGATAAACGTCCGGCTGTCGCGCCGGGCGATGAAACGGAACGAGTGTGAAAGGATTGTTTATGCAGTTCGACGTCATCATCATCGGCGGCAGCTTTGCAGGCATTTCAGCGGCCCTGCCGCTCGCCCGTGCCAGACGGAAGATCCTGGTGATCGATGCCGGCGAGCGCCGCAATCGCTTTGCCGCTGCCTCGTACAATTTTCTAGCGCAGGACGGCCGTGAACCCGGCCTGATCGTATCCGAGGCGCGCGAACAGCTCGAACGCTATCCGACTGTCCACTGGCTGAATGCCAAGGCTCAAGCTGCAAAGAGGACCAGCAATGGATTTGCCATCGAAATCGATGGCGAGCCTATGAAGGAAGGAAAGCGTCTGATCCTGGCAGCAGGGGTTGCCGATCGGCTGCCCGCCATTCCGGGCCTTCAGGAGCGCTGGGGAAAATCCGTCTTCCATTGCCCCTATTGCCATGGTTACGAACTGAATCAGGGGCGGATCGGCGTCATCGCATCCGGGGAGCATTCCATGCATCATGCCCTGATGCTCCCCGACTGGGGCGAGACGACTTTTTTCACCAACGGTGTCTTTGTCCCGAATGCCGATCAGTCGGCGCAATTGCGCGGGCGCGGGGTCACGGTCGAGACGACACCAGTGCGCGAGATCGCAGGGGATCGTGCGGATGTTTGCCTGGAGGACGGCAGGATCGCCGCAATGGACGGTCTGTTCGCCCTGACGCAGACTTCGGTGCAAATTCCATGGGCTGAGCAACTGGGCTGCGCGCTCGAAGAGGGGCCGCTCGGCCAGTTCATCACGACGGATGCCGTAAAGCAGACAACCGCGAAGGGCATCTTCGCCTGCGGCGATGTCGCAAGAGCCGCAGGATCCGTGGCTCTCGCCGTCGGTGATGGGGCGCTCGCCGGAACGGCAGCGCACCAGTCGCTGATGTTCGGGAGCGATTGACGCCTTTTACTGTCCGCGCCTAGTCGGCTCAGGCGATATACGGCGAGACACGCAGCCGCCTTCGCGCCGGCAGGTGGCTACTGCCACACAAGCGCGTCCTTCATGTCCGGATCGTTTCTGGTCTCTTTTGCCTGAGTGCAGGCCTTGCTCACGTCTTTACCTATGGCACTGAGTTCACCAGGCCCTTCATCGGCTTCTGGCGACCATGGCGAGGATGATTTCGAAGAGTTCGTCCTGCGCCTGCCTGGCCGTGATCTCGCCGGCCGCGGCGGCATAGGACAGGGCCTCGGCGGCACCGAGCATCGCGCGAAGGCCGGCTGGAGCTATGGTGCCGGCGGCGGCGAAGGGCGCAAGGACGATGCGGCATTGCTCCATGAAAACCGCTTCGCATTCGCGCTTGACCTTTTCGAGCTCCGGGGAACTGGCCAGGGCAGCGATCACGCCGGGTATCTCGCGGCCTTGGGCAAGCACGCAATCGACATAAGAAGAGGCAATCACCGCCGCCCTGCCCGTCAAAGTCGGTTCACTCGCCCGAAGTGCTGTTTGCATGAGCGCCGTCTGGCGCGCGTCGAATTCCCGGTAGAGCGCTGCAAACAGTCCTGACCGCGTGCCGAAATGGTCGTAGACGACGGGTTTTGCAACGCCGGCCTGCTCGGCGAGCCGTCCGAGCGTCAGGGCTTCCGTTCCCTCCTCCCGAACCACCGCCCACGCGACATCCAGAAGCTGGCGATGCCGACTGTCCCTCGTCAGGCGGCGGCGCAGCCGGGGAGCGGGCGTCTGTTTTCTTGTCTCGGTGCTTGACACATTAACCTACCAAACGTAGCCTACTAAAAGTAGCTTACTAAAAGTATATAAGCTCTGACCTGCGTCCGCAATCAGCCTGGGAGCCTTCGACATGCACGCGCTCATCATTCTTGCGCATCCCGATCCCAAGTCACTCAGCCACAGCGTTGCCGCACATGTTGCCGAAGGTGTGGCACTCTCCGGTCCGGATAATAGCTTCGAAATCGCAGACCTTGCGGCGGAGGCTTTCGATCCCAGGTTCACCGCGGCCGATATCGCCGTCCATCGAAGGGAGGCGCTGCCGCCCGCCGATGTGATAGCCGAGCAGGCGAGGATCGATCGCGCCGATGCGCTTGTGCTGGTCTATCCCGTTTACTGGTGGTCCATGCCGGGACTTCTCAAGGGATGGATCGACCGCGTGTTCGCCAACGGCTGGGCTTACGACGAAGGCCAAGATACCAAGCTGGTGAAGAAACTCCGCCACCTCCGCATCCATCTCGTCGGCATCGGCGGCGCTGACGCCGGGACCTATGCGCGGCATGGCTATCTCAGCGCCATGAAGACGCAGATCGACCATGGCATCTTCGATTATTGCGGCGCATGCGTCGTGACGTCCGAGCTGCTGCTCGCATCCGATGGACGGTATCCCAAGGTTCATTTGGACACTGCACGCACGATCGGCCGCAATATCTTCAGCGCGGCCAAGCAATGCGAGGCGGCAGACGCGGCGTGAATAAGAAACGTTCCAAACCGGCATGCCGCCCGGCGTCACACCACCGCAACTGTTGTGACGTCTAATCGCATAATGACCAACCGCGCCCTTGTTATCATCGACCTCATCAATGACTACCTCGACCATTGGAGCGCAGACAAAGCAGCCCGGCTGATCGGCGAAACCAACACGTTGGCTATGGCCTTTAGAGAAGCCGGGTTACCCGTCATATGGGTGCGGCAGGAATTCCGGCCTGATCTCAGCGACGCCTTTCTCGAGATGCGGGACAAGAACCTCAAGATCGCGATTGAGGGAACTTCAGGCGCCCAGCTTCATGCCAGCCTCAATTGGGAGCCAGGCGATACGATCATCGTAAAGAAACGCTACAGTGCGTTCTTCCGGACCGAACTTGAAGAAATTCTGTCGGCGATGGGAGTTGGCGAGCTGGTATTGTGCGGCATCAACACGCACGCTTGTATTCGCATGGCCGCTATCGACGCCTACCAGCGCGACCTTCGCGTGGTCCTGGCGGAGGAATGCATCGATTCCTATGATGCCGAGCATGGACGGGTCTCGGTTGATTACATGAATGGTAAGATCGCCAAGGTGGCTACTGTTCCCGAGATAATCCAGGCTCTCCGCCCGCTTCAGGCCACGAAAGTCGTGCAGTGAAAGCCGTCAGCAGCTTCGATGCCACCAGGACTTCGGTGCCTGCGAGGCCTGCTGAGCAAAACAACGTCGTTTGATCGCGCGCCTGGCGGGCGGGCAGCTTGCCGCTGACGATCGCTGCAAAATCAACCAGGCGCCCGGCATCGGGTGATCCGTACAGGAAGAACGGGGCCTTATAGACCTCCGTCTGCTCCAGAGAGTCGGTCGCGATAAGGTGGGCGGCAGCGGCGATATCCAGGCCCAGTTCGCTCTCACCCAAAGTCTTCGGGCCGACGGTGTTGATGTGAACTCCGGGTTTCAGCCAAGCTGCCTCCATCACCGGCGTTCGGCTGGTCGTGGCACAGATGACGATATCGGCCTCCCGTACAGCCAGCTGCGGCAAATCCACGGGCTCCACCGGAATGCCTAAACGCTGCTCCATCTCCGCTGAGAATGTGCGGCGGTTCTGCTGGTGGCGGCTATAGACGCGAACAATAAACAGCAGACATGGAGGGCGGCGCCGGAAGGCTCCGGTCCCATGGCCTCGATCGCACGGTTGACGGCAGTGCGGGCGGCAACGGCGCTGTCGGTAAGCTCGGCCATGGCGCAGCGCTCGCCCTTGAGGCGTCCGGACAGCGCGGCCGCCAGGAGGAGGTGACGCGCGGCTGGAGCTGCGCCTGGGTGAAATCCGCTAACAGGCGCTCGCCGGCGGCAAACGCCTCCTTCGGCAGGAAGGGCGTGGCCCTTGTCCCTCAGCCGCGGCAGCGCGGCAAGCGGCGATTTGGCCTCGTTGATGCGTACCGATTGCTGAGGCCGCGATCTCCACGACACCGGCGTCGATGTCGCAGTGCTGCTCCAGAAAGGCTTCCTCGCGCTCGGCCGCTGCACGGCGCAGATAGGCGCTGGCCGGCGGTGCGAGGCTTGCGGTTCCGGCAGCGTCAACGACGAGGCCGAGCGAGAGGGCCTCGTCGAAAAGAACCGGCGGGACGGTACGGCGGCCTCCCACATGGCGGAGCAGCAGTCGCGCGCCCTCCCCGCTCTCCACCGCCGCCTCTCCCTTCGCCAGAAATTTCAGCAGCCGGACCATGGCTTGCGCCATCGCTTCCTTCAACCATGCACCGCACCTCCGGCGGAACAAAAAATTGAATTGGCGGTGCGTTCGACGGCGGCGACGAAGTCGTCGAACGCTGGATCCTCCCGCCTCTCCTCGACGGTCTGGCAGGCATGGCCGACCGTCGAACGGCAGCGCCCAAGGGCGCCGGCGATATCGTCAAAGGGAATCTGCAGCGCGACATGGCAGACATACATGGCGATCTGCCGGGCATGACAGAGCATGCGGCGGCGGTCGCGGCGTTCAAGAAGCCTGCCGCCGACAAGCATCACCATCTCTGCCGTGACTTCCATGGCAATCCGGCAGACGGCGCTTACCGGGAGCGTGGCGGAAGGCGGAGCATGACCTTTAAAAGAAAGAGCGGCATCATTGACGAAGGGCTGCAGGGCGTATTCGAGCCGCATGCGCGGCAAAGGCTGATTTTCGACAGGCATATATGAAACTCCCAACACGAATAGGAATTATTTCACATATCCTAGACGATGCGAGCCGCTCCGAAAAGCACCCAAGTGCGATTTTCTGTTGTTTCAATTTGCCTTTTTCGCCATCAGTCTGAATATGTTGGGATTATTTTCCTGCAGCTTTATACCAGCACACACAAAAGAGCCGGGCCTTGCGGTCCGGCTCTTGCGCTTCGTAGCGTGTCGGGTTTAGCCGCGGCCGCGTTTGCGGCGCTGGCCGAGGCCCATTTCCTTGGCGAGGCGCGAGCGCGCCTCGGCATAGGCGGGAGCGACCATCGGATAATCGGCGGGAAGATCCCATTTCTCGCGGTATTCTTCCGGCGAGAGACTGTGATGGGTCATCAGATGGCGCTTGAGAGACTTGAAGTTGCCGCCGCATTCCAGGCAGGTGATCTGATCGTCCTGTACTGACTTGCGTACCGAAACGGCGGGCTTCTGCTTTTCAATGGTGGCTGCGGCGGGTTGCGGTGCAGACGTGCTGCTCAGTGCGGAATGCACGTCGGAAATCAAATTGGCCAGGTCACTGACCGGGACCACATGATTGCTGACATAAGCCGCTACGATATCGGCCGTCAGTTCTACCAGCAATTCCGGCCCGTTGCCGGTCGCGGTATCCGTCATATTCTGTTTCTCCTGTTCGCATGCGTGGATGACCCTCTTTCGGAGGATCGCCTTCGTAGAGGCAAACAGTAAAAGGCCCAGACAGCGGCATCATGTCCTAAAACGCGAATCCACCCCTAGATTCTTGAGACCGAAACCTGCTCTAATACTGCCTGAATACGAATCACAATCGCCGCATTCTTCGACCACAGCCTTCATTAGACATTCGAAATCAAAGCTAGAGATGGAATAGGCGAAACGATTCTAATTCGAAATCAGAACTCTACTTACACTTCAATTATCACTGTTTTACCGAAAGTCCAATTCTTATTTGTAGTTTTTCTACTTAAAAAACCCAAATCCCCAAGATTTCGTAAGCAAGGGCAAGACTTTAGTTGAGCGCCGCATACGTAACTTGCGTAAAGCGGATCGAATCGCTGACATTTATACTCTCACCGGCCATCCATATCGTCGCGAACCGAGAATTCCCACAACCTATGCGCGGTATCATGCGCAGCCTTGGCCAGCAGGTGCGCGGCGACCGGGGCGGTCAGCAGCAGAAAGACGACGCCTGCAGCGGCGCGTGCAAAGATAGCAAGTTCGCCGGAATAAAGGCCCGCGGAGAGAAGCAACAGACCGGAGCCCACGGGACCCGCCTTGGAGGCTGCATGCATGCGCGAGTAAAGGTCCGGCAGGCGGACGACGCCGATCGCCGCCGCGAGCGCGAAGAAGGCGCCGGCAAGCATCGTGAGGGAGGTCGCGATGGCGAGCGCGTATTCCATCATCTTGGCTTTCTTGTTGTTTTGTCGGGCGTCGGCGCCGCTGCCTGTTCTTCCCCGGCCGGCGGCGGGCCGGTTCTCAGCGCGCCGCGAGACAGGACGAAGCGGGCGAAGGCAACCGTGGCGAGGAAGCCCACCAGCCCCAGCGCGATCGCGATATCGACGTAAAGCGCGAAGCCCGTCTTGACGGCAATCACCGCGATGAAGCCGATGGCGATGCCGGTCAGCGTGTCGAGGCCAAGGATGCGGTCCGGCAGCGTCGGTCCGGTGATCACGCGATAGGCGGTGAGCACGAAGGCAATCCCGAGGATAGCCAGCGTGACTGCAGCGGCAGCCGAGACGATAGCAAGCGGCGCGATCACCGGAAGGCCTCCATGATCTTGCGTTCGAAGCCACTCGCAATGGCGCGCTTCGTCGCCTCAGGGTCGGAGCAGTCGAGCGCGTGCACGTAAAGCGTCCTGCGGTCCTCGGAGACATCGACGGAAAGCGTGCCCGGCGTCAGCGTGATGAGATTGGCGAGCAGCGTGATTTCGAGATCGCGTTCGACCGTCAGGGGGAAGGCGAAGATGCCTGGCCGGATCTCCATCTTCGGCCGCAACACCGTCCTGGCGACGGTCCAGGCCGAGAGCGCCAGTTCCTTCAGGAAAAGCAACGCGAGCGACAGGACGCGGCGCGCGCGGCGAAGATAGCCCTTGCTACCGAAAGGCTCGCGCACGATCGCCAAAGCGATGGCCCCGAGGACGAAGCCGAGGACGAGATTGTGCAGCGAGGCGCTGCCGGAAACAGCGACCCAGGCAATGGCGAGTAGCAGATTGAAGAGGAAGGCGATCAAGGTGCTGCTCCTTCCGGGAAGACGGAATGAATGTAGGCCCCCGGATCGGCAAGGCTCCCGGCGGCTGCCTGCGCCAGCGACAGCAGCTGCTCCGGCAGGATGCCGAAACCGGTGACGAGTGCAGTCAGTGCCAGCAAGGGCAGCGCCGATTGCCAGCCGATCGCGACGGTCTCCGCCGGTGCCGGCGCCGGGCGCCAATAGGCGAGCAGGAAGACGCGGCCGAAGCAGATAGTTGTGAGAAACCCGCCGGTCAAAAGGGCGGCGGCAAGCCACCATGCGCCGATATCGAGCGAGGCCTTGACGAGGATGACCTTCGGCCAGAAGCCGGAAAACGGTGGCAGGCCGCAGGCGGCGAGGAAGAGGATCAGCGAGACGGCGGCAAACCAGCCGCGTTCGCGATAGAGCCCGCCGAGTGCGGTGAGCTGGAAGCTGCCGCCGAGGCGCGCCGCCTGCCCCGCCAAGAGATAGAGCGCCATCATCAGCACGACGGAATGCAGCGCGTAGAAGACCGCACCGCTGACGCCGCCCGGTGTACCGATCGCGATGCCAGCGAGCATGCTGCCTATGCCGGAGATGACGACATAGCCGAGCAAGCGGCGGATATCGGTCTGCGCCAGCGCGCCGAGCGCGCCCAGGATGACGGTTGCGGCGCCGGCGAGCGCGATCATCAGGCTCAGCGCCTCGCGCTCGACGGGCAGCAGCATCACCATAACCCGGATCAGCGCATAGATGCCGACCTTGGTGAGCAGGCCGGCAAAGAGCGCGGAGACGACGATGCGCGGCGTATGATAGGAGGCCGGCAGCCAGAAGTTCACGGGGAAGGCAGCGGCCTTCATGGCGAAGGCGAGCAGGAAGAGGGCCGCCAGCGTCATCAGCGGCGCCGTATCGCGCAGGCCGGCGGCCTGCAGGGCGATATCAGCCATATTGAGCGTGCCGAAGATCGCGTAGAGATAGCCGACGGCGATCAGGAAGAGCGTCGTGCCGATCAGGTTCAGGACAGCATATTTCATCGCGCCGTCGATCTGCTCGCGCTCAGAGCCGAGGATCAGCAGGCCGAAGGACGAGATCAGCAGCACCTCGAACCAGACATAAAGGTTGAAGATGTCGCCGGTGAGAAATGCGCCAGTGACGCCTGCCATAAGGAGCATCAGGAAGGGGAAAAAGCCAAAGCGCCGCCCGCCCGGATCGATGTCGGAGAGCGCATAAAGGCTGCCCGCAAGAGCCGCAATCGCCGCTGCAAGCGCCATCAGCGCGCCGAAGAGATCGACGGTAAAGGCAATGCCGAAGGGCGGCAGCCAGCGCCCCATCACCATCGTGACCGGGCCGCCGTCGATCACCCGTTTGAGGAGCACCGCGTCGATCAGCACGAGGGCCGCAAGGCCGAGAACGGCGATCAGCGCATGCACGCGTACATGGGCGCGCAGCATCAGCATCAGCGCGCCAAGCACGATACAATGCGCAACCGGCAGGATCACAAGCCAGTTGCCCGGGGGGACGGGTGCGGTGAGGAGCGCGGCGGAAAGGTCGGTGGTGATGGGGGCGGCCATTTTAGGGCGCCCCGACTTTTGAACGGAAAACAGCGGCCGCTGTGCCCGCAAAGCCGCCCTCTGCCCTGCCGGGCACCTCCCCCACAGGTGGGGAGATGACAAGCGACGCGCTCCCCATTCCAATGATCGAACTGGCGTTTGCCACCAGCCGATCTCTCCCCTTGTGGGAGAGGTGCCCGGCAGGGCAGAGGGGGCGTATCATCCGCACCATTGTCTTCATCCGCACCATTGTCATCCTCAATATCCCAGCGGCGGAAGCGGCGGATCGTCGGGTTCGGCGATGCGCATCTCGTCGGTATTGTCGGTGCCGATGTCCTGATAGGCGCGGTAGGTCAGCACCAATAGGAAGGCAAAGAAAGAGAAGGAAATGACGATCGCCGTCAGGATGAGGGCCTGCGGCAGCGGGTTGGCGGCATCGGCGGGCAGCGTGTCGAACCCGGCCGGAATGATCGGCGGCACTTCGCGCGTCACGCGGCCGGCGGTGAAGAGCAAGAGGTTCACGGCGTTTCCGAGGATCGCGATGCCGAGCATGATGCGGATGGAGAATTTCGACAGCATCAGGTAGACGGCGGCGGAAAAGAACAGGCCGACGAGGATCGCAAAAAGCGGCTCCATCACTCCACCTCCCTTTCCTCGAGGGCCAGAGCAATGGCGGTGATCGCGCCGACGACGACGAAATAGACGCCGATATCGAAAAGCATGACGGTCGAAAGCGGCACCTCGACGCCGAAGATTGAGGGATAGACCCACAGGCCGGTCATGAAGGGTACGGCAGCGGCAATCGAGATCAGGCCGGCGGCGGTCGACATCATCAGCCCGGCACCGGCGATCGACAGCGGATGAAAGAGGATCGCCCGCCGCACGGCCGGCACGCCGCCCGCGATGCCCAAGATCGCCAGCGCCGAGGCCGCGATCAGCCCGCCAATGAAGCCCCCGCCCGGCTCGTTGTGGCCGCGTAGCAGGATGAAGACCGAAAAGAGCAGCATCAGCGCGACGAGGAAGGGGGCGATGGTGCGGAAGACGAGGGTGTTCATCGGGTGGGCACTCCGCTTGGCGGCGACTGGCGGGCTGGGTTACCTTCTTCCCTCATCAACTCAGTTGATGGGGGACGCAAGGAAAACCGCACCTCATCACCAGCCCTCGCCCTTCGAGGCTGCGCCCTGCGGGCTTGCACCTCAAGATGAGGGTTGATCACCAGCGCCCGCGGCACGGCGCTCATCCCGAGGTGCCCGAAGGCGAAGCTGTAGGGCCTCGAAGGATCACCTCCTCGGACGCCGCCTTGGCGATATGAATGCTGCTGATTGCGTGGCCTTTGCCACCAGCGCCCATCCCATACTCCCCTCATTCCTGTGCTTGTCACAGGAATCCAGCCACGGCGCGTCTGCGCGGTGAATGAATTGCTTTTTGAAGGAGTCTTCCGCGCCCAAGGACTTGGGCGCGCTGGATTCCTGTGACAAACACAGGAATGAGGGCGGTTGAGGGGATGCCGTCTCCAGACAACAGCACTCGGCACAGCAAGCCTGCCGGAATGGAAACCTACGAGGTGGAGACAAAACCTGTTCATTCCGCCTCCACCTTATCCGGATCATGCGCGACCAGTTTCCGCTCGCCGCCGGCCCGCATGCGGATCAGCGCGATGATGGCGAGGCCGGTGATGGCGACAACGGCGATTTCGCCGAGGGTGTCGGTGCCGCGGAAATCGACGATGATGACGTTTACGACATTGGCGCCGTGGGCGATGGTTTTCGAATAGGTGTTGAAGAAATCCGTCAGCGCCGCGTTGAACGGCCCTTCTGTGGCCCTCATCAGCAACAGCGCAAAACCGAGGCCGCAGGCGAGCGCGATGACGCTGTCGCCGAGCCGCTGGCGCAGCGGCCGGGGATCGGTCGGCGACAGGCGAAGCCGCGTCATGACGAGCGCCAGGATGACGACGGACAGCGTCTCGACCATGAACTGGGTGAAGGAGAGATCGGGCGCGCCGAAGAGCAGGAAGATCAGCGCCACGGAAAAACCCTGGATGCCGAGCGAGACGATCGCCGTCAGCCGGTCGCGGGCGGCAAGCACCGCCGCAAGACCGATCACGGCGAGCAGGAAGACCGCCCATTCATGGAGCTGCACGCCGCGCGGCCAGACCGGAAACGATGGCAGTTCGCCGTAAAGCAGCGGCGGCACGAGGAGGATCAAGGCGACGCAGAGGAAGGTAGAGGTCACGTAGATTTCCAGCCGCCCGGGCTGGACGATGCGGGTGACGCGCCAGGCAAGGCGGACGAGCCCGGCAATGAAGCCGTCGAAGGCCCGGTCCGGCCCCGGCCCTGCCGCCTGCAGGAAAGACACCATCAGCGCCCGGGCCTGCTCTATCTTCCAATAGACCGCAATGCCAAAGATCACGGTCAATACGGAAAGCGCAAGCGGAAGGCCGAGATGCGGCATCGGCGTGATCGCAACCGCGATTGCATCGCTCTGGACGGCCGAAGCCATCGGCGACGAGATGTAGTTATGCGTGAAGCCGGAAAAGAGCGCGCCGGCAAGGCCCAGCACCGCCAGAACGCCGGGACCGAGCCAGAGCAGGACGGGCGCCTCGTGCGCATGCTTCGGGGTTTCGGTCGCCCGACCGGTGAAGGGTTTCAGGCCGACCGAAAAGGCGATCGCAAACATCAGCGCATTGCCGAAGATCGCGACTGCGGTGAACACCAGCGAACGCACGTTGCCACCGGCGAGCGCGGCATAGATCTCCTCCTTGGCGAGGAAGCCGAAAAAGGGCGGAAGCCCCCCCATCGAAATCGCCGCGAGGATCGCGATCGCGAATGTCAGCGGCATCGCGCTCATCAGGCCGCCGAGCCTGGTAATGTCGCGGGTGCCCGTCTCATGGTCGAGGATGCCGGCAACCATGAAGAGCGCGCCCTTGAAGAGCGAGTGGGCCACCAGATAAAGCACCGCCGCTTCCACGGCATATTCCGAACCGAAGCCGGTGAGCAGGACGAGAAGGCCGAGCGAGGACACCGTCGTGTAGGCGAGCTTCAGCTTCAGGTCGGCATGGGCAATCGCCAGCGCCGAACCGGCAACGAGCGTCATGCCGCCGAAGAAGGGCAGCAGGATTTCCCAGGCGGATGTCGCGCCCATCACCGGGTTCAGCCGCATCAGGAGATAGACACCGGCCTTCACCATCGTTGCGGAATGCAGGTAGGCGGAAACCGGTGTCGGCGCCTCCATGGCGTTCGGCAGCCAGAAGTGAAACGGAAACTGCGCCGATTTGGTAAAGGCGCCGCACAGCACCAGACCGAGCGCCGCAAGATAGAACGGGCTGCCGCGGACGACGTCGCCGAACGGCGACAGCAGCGACATCTGCGTGACGCCGGTGATGTTCCAGAGAAAGAGCAGACCAGCCAGCAGGCATAGCCCGCCGCCGCCGGTCACCACCAGCGCCTGGAGGGCCGCCCTTCGCGCCGCCCCCCGCTCATGGTCGAAGCCGATCAGCAGGAAGGAGGTGATGGAGGTCAGCTCCCAGAAGATGAAGAGCATCAGGAAACTGTCCGAGACGACGACGCCGAGCATCGCGCCCATGAACAGGAAGATGAAGGAGAAGAAACGGCCCTGCTGCGGATGCCCCCTCAGGTAGCCGCCGGAATAAAGCACGATCAGCGTGCCGATGCCGGTGATCAGCAGCGCGAAAGTGAGCGACAGGCCGTCGAGAAACCAGGAGAAGCTCAGATTGTAGCTCGGCACCCAGATATATCCGCCGGTCACCACCTCGCCGCGGGCGACCTCAGGTGCGAAGTGGAGGAAATGCAGGAACGATAGGAACGGCACGGCCGCCAGCAGCCAGGCGCCGTTCGCGCCGAGCCGGCGAATGACGAAAGGGGAAATAAAGGCGCCGAGAAGCGGCAGGCACAAGGCCAAAAATGTCAGACCAGTGACACCGGCCATGTCCCCTCCTCATTGCCAGAAAATGATGCGTTGGCGCGAACTTAGGGTAATCGGCAAGCGCCCTCAAGCAATTTCGGAGGAGGTTTGGATGAATGATCGGAGGCGGCCCGGTCAGGCCCGGCTGGACTTAGCAGCCGAGGCAAGCATGTGCAGCAGCAGGAACACCACCGTCAGCGGCCAGAGAATGCAGGCGACCGCGCCCGCGAGGCGGGCCAACGTCCAGCCGTCGTGGTTGGCCCAGCCTTCCAGCAAAGTCATCGTCATAAAGAGCGCAGCCACAAGACCATAGGCCCAGGGCAGAACACCGATGAACACGTCCATATCCCCCGCCGGCATCAGCCGCCATGGTTAAGAGTACGTTAACGGCACGGTCGGGGTCAAACCGCCCTTTCGGATTAGCTCTGCCGGCAATTGCGTGCTCAAACGCAAAGCACGACACAGGGCGGGCGCCGCATTCACCGTTCGCTAACCGATTGTTGCGGAAAACTGTGGAGAAAGGCGATCCCTTGTGGCGCATCCGGTTAAGAGATCTATTTCGCCTCAAACACGGCAAAGTTGTTCTAAACGGAGAGGAAAATCATGAAAATCTCATTGGTGACCGTTGCCCTGATTTTGACCACGTCAGCCTTTGCACATGCCGAACAAGTTTGCGGAGACCTGACGAATCAAACGGACATGAACATCTGTGCCGGCAAGGCCTATCAGAAATCGGACACCGAACTGAATGTTCTTTACAAGCAGATCGAGGCGCGGCTGAAGGACGATGCGGATACCAAGAAACTGCTGGTAGCGGCGCAGAAGGCCTGGGTCCGCTTTCGCGATGCGGAGTGCAATTTCTCAAGCTCGACGGTCGCAGGCGGCACTGCATATCCATTTATTTCCAGTACTTGCCTGGACACGATGACCAAAAGCCGCATCGACGATCTCAAGGGGTACTTGAAATGCGAGGAGGGCGACTTGGATTGCCCCGTTCCGGCGGCGAACTGACGAGCGGACCTGTGGCCTGTTCCAGACCAGCGGCAGCGCTCTAACCTGCCTGCCTTGATCCCGCGTGTCCTGCGCCCCACATTCTGGCCAAGACGGGATCGCCTCTCCGGCGCGAAAGGAGCATGCCTGATGTCCGAGACCACGACCGCCAAAGTCCGTAAGACCGATGCAGAATGGAAAGAACAGCTGACGCCGGAGCAATACCGCATCACGCGCCAACACGGCACGGAACGCGCCTTTACCGGCCCCTACTGGGATACTTTCGAGGCCGGCCTCTACCGCTGCGTCGGCTGCAACGCGCCGCTCTTCCGCTCCGATACCAAATTTGACGCCGGCTGCGGCTGGCCGAGCTATTTCGAGCCGGTGTCGCCTGATGCCGTGACCGAGCACCGCGACAGCTCCTACGGCATGGTCCGCACGGAGATCCGCTGCGGCGGATGCGACGCGCATCTCGGCCACGTCTTCCCCGACGGCCCGCCGCCGACCGGCCTGCGCTACTGCATCAACGGCCATTCGATGGTGTTCGAGCCGGGGAAATAGGCGAGGATGCAGGAGGGGGTTACCGCCTGCGTCGACCCTGCTCGCTCTCATCTCTGTGCCTGTGACAGATATCTGGCGGCGGCGCTTCCGCGCCGTTTATGACTCATTTGCCTTGAAGGAAGTCTCCCGCGCCGAAGGACTTGGGCGCGCTGGGTTCCTGTGGCAGGCACAGGAATGAGGGAAGAGTATACGACAGCGCCAGAAGGAAACCTCGTATTTGCCGCAGCCTTCCCTGAGATCCAAGCGCTTGGAATGTTTCCATCAACTGACTTTATGGGGCGGCCGCTCAACACTTTAGATAGCGGACGACGAGCCTCACTTCGGAACCCTGAGTTCCATGCAGGTGAGATCGAGCCAGCGGCCGAACTTGGTGCCGACTTCGGAAAAAGTGCCGGCGGTGCGGAAGCCGAGCTTTTCGTGCAGGCGGATCGAGGCGACGTTTTCCGACTCGATGCCGGCGATCATGACGTGGATGCCGTTCTCTTTGGCCTTCTCGATCAGCGCGTGCATCAGGAGCTTGCCGATGCCGCCGCCGCGGCAGTCCTTGTCGACATAGACCGAGTGCTCGACCGTGTGGCGATAACCGTCGAAGGGCCGCCAATCGCCATAGGAGGCGTAGCCCGCGACCCGCCCTCCCTTTTCCGCGACCAGAATCGGAAAGCCCTTCGCCTTGCGTGCCCTGAACCATTCGGCGCGGTTCTCGAGGTCGACGAGGGTTTCGTTCCAGATCGCCGTCGTATGTTCGACGGCGTCGTTGTAGATGTCGCGGATCGTCGCAAGGTCGGCTTCGGTGGCGTCGCGCACGAGGACGGCGTCGGTCATGTCATGTCCATTCCGGTTCGTTCCGGCTCAAGCGCATACGCCCGGCATCCGGCGATGTAAACCGTGAATTGGTCCGACGAAAGAGCGATCAGAGCCTGGCGGCGCTCATGCTGAAGCAGGTGAGCACTGCCGAGTAATGCACCGCGGCGGCGGCAACCACGAAACCGTGCCAGATGGCGTTCTGGAAGCGCAGCTTTTCCCAGACGTGGAAGATCACGCCCGCCGAATAGATAAACCCGCCTATGAGGATCAGAAGCATCGAGGCGAAGGGAATGCGCGACGAGACCGGTTCGGCAACCAGAATGCCGCTCCAGCCCATGGCGAGATAGAGGAGGATCGCAAGCCTGTCGTAGCGCCCCGGAAAGGCGCATTTCAGGAAAATGCCGGCGGCCGCCATCACCCAGATGGCGATCAGCATGCCGAAGAGCAGCGGGTCGTCGGCACCGCGTTGAAGGAAAGGCGTATAGGTCGCGGCGATCAGGAGGAAGATCGCCGAATGATCGAACCGGCGCAGGTACCATTTGGTGCGCGAGACCGGCCAGGCATTGTAGGAAAAGGAGATGCCGAGCGTCAGCACGAGGCCGACGCCGTAAATCCATGCGGCCGCGATCTCGCCGTAGGAGCTCCAGACCGTCGCATAGAAGATCAGCACGGTCGCGCCGACGAGGGCGAACACCAGGCCGACACCATGCACGATGCCGTCGGCGATCAACTCGTATTTGTCATAAGCCCAGCGAATGCCGTTGAACTCGCCCATCAATGCGTACCCATTCCTCAACAGTGCCAATGCTCTCATCGAACGGGCGGCGGCGCAACAGGCGGCAGCACCGTGCGCGGTAAAACTTCGTAAAACGCTTTAATCCTATCGATCGACTAGCACCGAGCACTTCGCGTGGCGCACCACCCGGTCGGCGGTCGCGCCGATGAAATAGTTCGAGAAATCCGGAACATGCGAGGCGACGATGATGAGGTCGGCGCGGTGCGCCTCTGCGGCGGCGAGGATGCCGTGCGCCGCCGGGCCGCGGCCGATCTCTACCCTTGCCGAGATGCCGGTCCTCAGCCGCAGCTGCTCCAGCTGCGCCCGCCCATCATCGATCGCATTGTCGATCAACTCGGCCGGAAGGTCGACCGCGATATAGGTCGGCACGTCCTGCACGACGTTGAGCAGGATAATCTCGCCGCCGGCATCGAGCAGCGTCGCGGCCTTGCGGAATGCTCTCTCTCCCCTCTCGATCGTGCCCATTTCGACAGGGACGATGATCTTCTTGTACATGCTTTTCCTCCACAGCGGGCTTACCTACCTAAGAAGATAACGCACGCCAGACAGGTTCAAGTGGGCACAAGCGGTCGTCAACATCTGCTCAACGCATTATCTTCAAAAACCGCTCTTCTGTGAACAATCGGAATCCGCCATATAGTATGGAAGTACAGCGGCCCGAAGGGACCTGGAGGCGACATGGACCGGCGACGATTCTCGGGCTTGCTACAGGCAGCGCTTTCACTGCCGCCCATAAGCCTTTCCCATCCATGGCGGGAGATCAATTGATGACGACGGAAACCTCCTATGCGCTGACGCGGCCCGCCTATGTCGACCAGTCGCATCTGGTCGTCACCGACCTGCCGCTGGTCTCGGGCTTCTATCAGTCGATGCTCGGCCTCAAGGTGATCGAGAAGGCGCCAAGCGGCGACGTGCTCGGCGTGAACGGCCTGCCGCTGCTGATGTTGACGACCGACAGCAAAGCGCAGATCGCGCCGCGCAATGCCGCCGGCCTCTTCCACACCGCCTTCCTGATGCCGAACCGCACGGAACTTGCCTGCTGGCTGCGCCATGCGGCGCACAACAATGTCGTGCTCGACGGGGCTTCCGACCATCTCGTCAGCGAGGCCATCTATCTCTCCGATCCCGAAGGCAACGGCATCGAGATCTATGCCGACCGGCCGCACGAGGCTTGGAAATTTCACCAGGACGGACAGGTGGAAATGGCGACGATCCGCCTCGACCTGCAGGCGCTGTACGACAGCGCGCCGGAGGATGCATGGGGCGGCATGGCCGACGGCACCGCGATCGGCCACATCCATCTGCAGGTCGGCGACATTCCGGAAGCCGACGCCTTCTATCGCGACGTCCTCGGCCTGACGCTGATGGCGCGCTACCCCGGCGCAAGCTTCTTTGCGACCGGCGGCTACCATCACCATGTCGCCGCGAACATCTGGAACAGCCGCGGCGCCGGCGCCCGCACCGACGGCATGACCGGCCTTTCCGGCTACACGCTGCACTTCAACGACAAAGCCGCGCTCGACAATGCGGTGGCGGCGCTCGAGCGGCTGGAGATCAAGAACGACAAGCGCGACGGCGGTGTGTTCCTCAAGGATCCCTGGGGCATCGGGCTGACGCTTTCGGCTTGAGGCGACGGTCTCGGCAGTCCCGTTACGCTCGCGCTTCGAACACCATGTTGAACGGCGTTTCCGTCGCGCGGCGGAAATGCGAGAAGCCGGCATCGAGCGCCACTTTCCTGAGCCTCATCTCGCCCGCCTGGGCTCCGAGGCCGAGACCGACCTCCTGCGACAGCGACGCCGGGGTGCAGATCATCGTCGAAGCACCGTAATAAACGCGGCCGATCGGATTGAGGTTGTCCTTCAGATTGTCGTGGGCAAACGGCTCGACGATCAGCCAGGTCCCGCCGGACGCCAGCGTTTCCTTGACATGACGGCCGGCGCCGACGGGGTCTCCCATGTCGTGCAGGCAGTCAAACATCGCGACCATGTCATAACCCTGCGGGGCGAATTCGGCCGCAGTGCCCTGCTGGAAGGCGACACGGTCGGCGACGCCTGCCTCTTCGGCCGTGGCCCTGGCTCGTTCGATCGAGGGCACGTGATAATCGAAACCGAAGAAACGCGAGGCGGGATAGGCTTGCGCCATCAGGATCGTCGAAGCGCCGTGGCCGCAGCCGACATCGGCGACCTTGGCTCCCGCGATGAGTTTGGCTTCAACGCCGTCCAGCGCCGGTATCCAGCTCGAAATCAGATGGGTGTTGTAGCCGGGCCGGAAGAAGCGTTCAGTGCCGCGGAAGAGGCAGGCACTGTGTTCATGCCAGCCGACACCCTGTCCGTTGCGGAAGGCTTCGGCGATCTTCGGCTCGTCCATCCACATGGACTGTGTCACCTGGAAGGCGCCGGCGAAGAAGGCGGGGCTATCCTCCTGCGCAAACACCATCGCCTGCTCGGGCGTGAGATGGAAGCGGTCCGTCCCGTCGTCATAGGTTATGTAATCGGCCGCGGCCATTGCCGAGAGCCATTCGCGGAGATAGCGCTCCTTCAGTCCGGTCTCCTTCGCGAGGCGCGCCACATCCCGCGGCTCGCCGTCCGCTAAAGCCTTGAACAAGCCGAGATCATCGCCGAGCACAACGAGCGCGCCGGAAACCGCGGCTCCGACATCGCCGACCAGCCGTTCGACGAGTCCATCGAGCTTCTTCATATCGGGACCGCGCATGTCACCCTCCATTGCGACGAGGAAAGACCAGCCTCGAGAACTATTCGGAGCCTACCTCGCGGTTGTCAATTTGCCCAAACTGAGTAGCCGTCAGGCAACCTGGCGCCGCCGGAACCAACACGCATTCCGTGCGTTTTCGTTTCGAGTTAATGGGGCTTTCGGGAACATTCCATAAATGCGCTTCGCCAATGGCATCCGGAAACGTGCGAAGAAGATCGCAATCGGCGAGCGGCCGACGAGCGCATGGGAAGAAACGCTGACCACCGCGACGGAAGAAATGCCGCAGGCGCCGGCGCACCGCGTCGAGAAGGACGCGCTCGACGTGAGCATGGCCTGGGCGGTCATCGGCATCTTCGCAATCCTCAGCCTTACCGCCGTCTACCAGATGTCGCTGATCCTCATCCCCGTGACGCTCGCCGTCGTCGTCGGCATGATCCTCGGCATGGCGGCGGAGAAACTGGGCAAGCTCGGCGTGCCGCCGGTCACCAATGCCGTCATCCTTTCCAGCGCCGTTGCGCTGGTGATTCTCCTACTCGCCAATTCGCTTGCCCAACCCTTGACGACGCTGGCCAACGAGGCTCCGGCATTCATCGAACGAACGATCAACCGGATCATGCCCTATCTGGAGCAGATACGCTGGCTGCGCATTACGCCGGCGACCTTTGCGAGCGGGCCGGTGTCGATCGACGCGCTGCTCGAAAACACCGGCAATGTGCTGCATCTGGTGACAACGAACCTGACGCCGGCGCTGGTGCAGGCGCTGATCTTCTTTGCGGCGCTGCTGCTCTTCCTTTCGGGACGCGTCAAGCTGCGCCGGACGATCATCCTGGCCTTCCGGACGCGGCGGCAGCGGCTCGCGGCCATCCGCGTCATCAGCTCCGTCGAGCAGGTGCTCGGTTTCTATTTCGCGACTGCCTCGGTCATCTATGCGGGGCTCGGCGTCGTCATGGCGATGATCGCCTGGGCGGGCGGACTTTCGGCCCCGGTGCTCTGGGGCTTCTTCGCCTTCCTTTCGAGCTTCGTTCCCTATCTCGGCATCACCATGATGACCTTTGCAATCGCGGTCGCGGGCATCCTTACCCATGACGGCATCATCCTCGGCCTTCTGCCATCAGCCGCCTTCTTCGTCGTTCACCTCGTCATGGAAAACCTGGTCTTCCCCGCCGTCATGGGGCGGCGGCTGGAGATCAATCCCTTCATCGTCTTCGTCGCCATCATCTTTTGGACATGGATGTGGGGCGCGGTCGGCGCCATGCTCGCCTTGCCGCTGTCGCTGATCGTCATGACGATCATCGAGGAACTCTTCATCGGGGAAAGGGTGCAGCCGCAATTGCCGAAGTAGTTGGGGGCGGGACGCGTCTCTCCTACTCCTCATTCGTGTGCCTGTCACAGGAATCCAGTGCGCCCAAGTCCTTGGGCACATGGAGACTCATTTGATGTGGGAAGAGAGTTATTCACCGCGCGGACGCGCGGTGGCTGGCATTGGCACAGAGATGAGGGAAAAGGGCAGCGCCCAACAGAGACGTCGTGTTTGCCGCCCCCTCACTGCTATGGAAGTGCCGAGAGTGCTGCCTTCCGATCCCCTCGCTGACTTGATGAGGGGAGCAAGGGGCGCAGGCAGCGCATCAAGCCACGCCCCGGCCCTCAATCATACAAATAATACGTGCTCCACTTTTCCCGCGGCACTTTCTCTCCAATCTCGTACTGCAATTCGCGCACGTTGATGTGCTGCGGGCCGGTGATGCAGGTGTAAGAGAGGTGATACCAGTCGCCGTGGCTGCGGAAAACGGCGCCCGGGGCTTCGAGCTTGTCGTCGCCGGGAATCGGGTCTTTGAAGGTGTAGGCGATCACCTTGTCCGGCTTGAAGCCGGTCTTGTCCTTGTTGATGCGGCTCATCGCCTCGGTGTCGCAGCTCTGTTCGAGGCGGGTGGCGGGATCGAGTTTTTCCAGCTGCTTCTTGATGGCCGGATCGACCGCGAAGGCGGAAGAGGCAAGGCTGACGAGAGACAAAGACAGGACCAGGCATTTCGGCATTACGGGCAAATTCCTCTGCATGCTCATGGCGGAATCCGGCCGGTCCTGGTCCTCAGCCCAAGCCAGAACGAAGCGTAAATTCCGCGCGACGGTAGCGGACTTTGTTAAATAATGTGGTGACATCAAGGCACATGAGGAAAGTTTCGATTTTGCCGCAGGCGTCCCGAGACCTGCCTTGGCGCTTGATCCGGGCCGCCCGCACCTCTATCTCTTTTCCACCCCGCAATTCCGATCCGGAGCTTTTCCTTGTCTGTTTTCAAGAACCTGCCGACCCCGCCTGCCGCCGCCAAGAAGCCCGTTGCAGATACCCGCCACGGCATTACCCGGACGGACGACTATGCCTGGTTGCGCGCCGGCAACTGGCAGGCGATGTTCAAGGATCCGTCGATCCTCGACCCCGAAATCCGCAGGCACCTGGAGGCGGAAAACGCCTATATGAACACGGCGATGGAAGACACCAAGCCGCTGCAGAAGACGCTCTTTGCCGAGATGCGCGGCCGCATCAAGGAAGACGACAGCTCGGTGCCGATGAAGGACGGCGCTCACGCCTACGGCACCTTCTTCGTAACCGGCGGCGAACAGCCGCGCTATTTCCGCATCCCGCGCGACGGCGACGTCAAGGACGAGACGATCCGCACCGTTCTGCTCGACGGCGATGAGGAGGCGATCGGCAAATCCTATTTCCGGCTCGCCGGCCTCGACCACTCCACCGACCACAGCCGCGGCATCTGGGGCTATGACGACAAGGGATCGGAATTCTTCACGCTCAAGGTGCGCAATCTTTCGACCGGCGAGGACATGGCCGACGTGATCGAGAACACCGGCGGCGGCGGAGTCTTCGCACCGGACGGCAGGAGCTTCTTCTATTCGGCGCTCGACGAGAACCACCGGCCCTCCAAGGTGTTCCACCACATCCTCGGCACGCCGCAGAGCGAAGACCGGCTGGTCTACGAGGAACAGGATGCCGGCTTCTTCATGAGCGTCGGCGGCTCGCTGCTCGACGACTTCATCTACATCGACATCCACGACCACGAAACCAGCGAATACCGGCTGCTCTCGACCAAGGACCTGACGGCCCAGCCGAAGCTCGTGGCGAAGCGCGAGACCGGCATCGAGTATACGCTGACGGAAGGCGGCGATGTCTTCTACATCCTCACCAACGACGGCGGCGCCAAGGATTTCAAGATCATGGAAGCGCCGGTTGACAATCCCGGCAAGGAAAACTGGCGCGAGGTCGTATCGCACAAGCCGGGCACGCTGATCATCAATCATATGGCCTATGCCCGCCACCTGCTGTGGCTGGAGCGCAAGGACGGCCTGCCGCAGATCATCGTCCGCGACCGCAAGACCGGCGAGGAACATGCGATCGCCTTTGCCGAGGAAGCCTATTCGCTCGGGCTGCAAGGCGCTGCGGAATACGACACCGACGTCATCCGCTTTTCCTATTCGTCGATGACGACGCCCTCGCAGCTCTACGACTACAACATGGTGACGCGCGAGCGGACGCTGTTGAAGACGCAGGAAGTGCCGTCGGGCCACAATCCGGACGACTACGTCACCCGCCGGGTCTTTGCGCCGGCATGGGACGGCGAAAAGGTGCCGGTTACCCTGCTTTACCGCAAGGACACGCCGCTCGACGGTTCGGCGCCCTGCCTTCTCTATGGCTACGGCGCTTACGGGATCAGCATTCCGGCCGGCTTCAATACCAACTGCCTGTCGCTCGCCGACCGCGGTTTCATCTATGCCATCGCCCATATCCGCGGCGGCAAGGACAAGGGTTTCGCCTGGTACGAGAACGGCAAGATGGCCTTCAAGACCAATACGTTCAAGGACTTCATCGCCGCCGCTGACTATCTGAATCAGCAGAAGTTCACCTCCTACGCGAAGATCGTCGCCGAGGGCGGATCGGCGGGCGGCATGCTGATGGGCGCCATCGCCAACATGGCGCCGGAGAAGTTCGCGGGCATCATCGCCGCCGTTCCCTTCGTCGACGTGCTGAACACCATGCTCGACGACACTCTGCCGCTGACGCCGCCGGAGTGGCCGGAATGGGGCAATCCGATCGAGAGCAAGGAACACTACGAGCAGATCGCCTCCTATTCCCCCTACGACAATATCGGCGAAAAAGCCTATCCGCCGATCCTGGCGCTCGGCGGCCTGACCGACCCGCGCGTCACCTACTGGGAGCCGGCAAAGTGGGTCGCCATGCTCCGCGACAAGACCACAAGCGCGGCGCCGGTCCTGCTCAAGACCAACATGGATGCCGGCCACGGCGGCGCCGCCGGCCGCTTCCAGCGGCTGGAGGAGATCGCGTTTGAGTATGCGTTCGCGATCAAGGTGGCGGGGAAGGTCTGAATTTGCCGCGTGGCGCCCCCTCTGCCCTGCCGGGCATCTCCCCCGCTGAACCGTTTAATGTTTGAGGAAGCCGGCGCAGCCAGCCGATCTCCCCACCTGTGGGGGAGATGCCCGGCAGGGCAGAGGGGCTTGATACAGGCACTTTGAGGAGGACAAAATGCCAGTCTACGTCGCCTTGCTTCGAGCCGTGAATGTCGGCGGCACCGGCACGCTGCCGATGGCGGAGTTGAAGGGCATTTGCGAAGGGCTCGGCTTCGAGCCTGTCCAGACCTACATCCAGAGCGGCAACGTTGTGTTTCTTTCGGATGAAAGCGAAAAGGTAGTCGGCGAAAAGCTCGACGAGGCTCTGGCCAAGAAGTTCGGCAAGAAGCCGGGCGTGATGATCCGCAACCGTAACGAATTGCAGAAGATCGTCGACGAGGCGCCCTTCCCCGATGCCAAGCCGAATTTCCTGCTGGTCAACTTCTTACCCGACATGGCGCCTGCCGACGCTCTGGAGCAGATGGTAGCGCCGGATGGCGAGGAAGCTGTGATTTCCGGCCACGAAATCTACGTGCACTATCCAATCGGCTCCGGCAAATCGAAGCTCAAGCTGCCGGCGCTCAAGGCGGGAACGTCACGGAACCTCAATACCGTGCGCAAGCTCGCCGAGATGGCAGCGGCGATGGAGGATGGCAGTTAGCGCTGCAGCAATCTTTCAAGATCGCGGCGACCATCAAGGACGCGGACGATTTCGATATAGTCAACGGCGTCGCCGTCAGCCACCAGCCTATAAAGAAGAATATAGGGCGCCTCGACCAGCATCCGCGCATCTTCCTGAAGATCGGGACGCCGAGGTCATCACCCGCTGTGGTGTCCATCTGACGTCAACGACCACGGTTGGCCGCTTCCAGTCGATTGCGCGCTTCCTCACGCAGCTTACCGAAATCAAGTGGTTCGCCAGTTTGCGCTTGCTATTTCCTGATCCCACAGCTTTTTCAGAACGGCGGCGTCGCCGAATTCGGCGCCATGCCGCAGCAGCCATTCGTCAAGCGCTTCGGCAAGAATTTCATCGGGCTTTTCATATTCGCCAGATGCAATGAGCCGGCACAGGCTCTCTGCCTGTCGCGAGGTCAGCTCGATATTCAGTTTCTCGTTCAAAGCGTCTGCATCGCCGGTGCCTAAGCCACGCCGTCATCTTCGTTCCGATCCCTAACCTACGCCCTCGACACCTCCGCTGCTGGCTGGAACAGCAGCTTGATGAAGGTTCTGAGCATCAGGATCTGCTCGGCAAGCGTATTCGGTTCCTTGAGCGTCTTCGACAGCACGATGCCGCCCTCCAGGACGGAGGAGACCATGTCGGCGAGTTGGTCGATCTGCACCGGCTCGCGCGGCGTGTAGACGGCCACGATATCTTCGAACATGCCGCGGAAGCGGCGGCGCCAGGCGAGCACCGCGTTCCGGTTCGTCTCCCGGATCTCGCGATCGAAGAGCCGTTCGTAATAGCAGACGGTCGCGACGAGGCAGCCGGGATGGCCGTTCGGCAGATCGGAGAGCAGCTCGGACAGGAGCTTGAGGCCGAGCAAGAAGGATTGCAGCGGATCGTCCACCAGGTCGCGGGCGCGGCTGAAGATTTCGTCGTAGATCCGCTCGTCGTTTTCGATGTAGCGGTTGAGCAGCGCTTTCGCGAGCTCGTTTTTGTCCTTGAAATGATAAAAGAACCCGCTCTTGGTGATGCCGGTCTCGGCAATCAGCTCCTCGATGGAGGTGCCGCCGAAACCTTTCTGGAGCACGGCCGCCTCCGCCACGTCGAGAATGCGGGTTCTCGTTTCCTCGCCCTTGCGCATAAGCCCCTCCTGTACCGCCGGTACAGTTTTCATCGCGGCCCAACGCATCACTCATGCCGCCTCATCCTCCCAACCGATTGATTCAAATCGGCAACCCGGGAAATCGCCACCAGTATACCGCAAGCAGGCTAGTTTAGCAGGCTCTAAAGGAGGAGAAATTTCACCCGGCCGATCGATCCGACCGGTCAAACGAGGGCGGACCCCACAGATGAGCAAATACAGAGACAGACTGCCGCAGTTGAGCGGCGGAACATTCATCACCGACGGCGGCATGGAAACCACGCTGATCTTCCACGAGGGCATGGAGCTTCCGCATTTTGCTTCCTTCGTTCTTCTCGCCTCGCCGGAAGGGCGGCGGAAAATGGCGGAATACTATAGGCGCTATCTCGACATCGCCCGGCGGCACGGCATCGGTTTCGTGCTCGACACGGCGACATGGCGGGCCAATGCCGATTGGGGCAACAGGCTCGGCTATTCGCCGCAAGCGCTGAAGGCTGCAAACGAGGCGGCCGTGGACCTGCTTGTTGAGCTCAGGCGCGAATACGAGCGGCCGCAGATGCCGATCGTCATAAGCGGCGCGATCGGCCCGCGCGGCGACGGCTACAAGGCAGGCGCGACGAGCGCGTCGGAAGCCGAGGACTACCACGGCGAGCAGATTGCGGTTTTCGCCGGGTCGGAAGCCGACATGGTGGCGGCCTTCACGCTCACCAATATCGACGAGGCGATCGGGATTGCCCGCGCGGCCAAGGCGCATCGCATGCCGTCTGCGATCTCCTTCACGGTGGAAACCGATGGCAGGCTGGTGACCGGCCGCAGCATCCAGGATGCGATCGAAACGACGGACACAGCGACCGGCGGCGCGCCGGCCTATTACATGATCAACTGCGCCCACCCGATGCATTTCGAGGCGGCGCTCGATCACGGCAGCGGATGGGTGAAGCGTATTTACGGCATCCGCGCCAATGCCTCGATGATGAGCCATGCCGAGCTCGACGACAGCGAGACGCTGGATGCCGGCGATCCGATCGATCTCGGCAACCGCTACCGGAGGCTGTTGTCGCGGATGCCGCAGCTGCGCGTGCTCGGCGGCTGCTGCGGAACCGATCACCGGCATGTCGCGGCCATCTGCGAAGCATGCCTGCCGCCGCAGGCTGCGAGTGCCTGAGGTGTGTCATGATTACGATTCAGAAATGGCGGCCGAGCCATCTGTTTCATGAAGCAGTTCGCTATGCCTTCAGGCATCACAGGCACAAGCACGAAGCCTTCGACCTGTTCGATGCCGGACTGATGCCTTTCGAGGGTCTCGACGGTCATCTGCTGCGGGACATCGGCATCGGCCCGAACGGGTACCATGCGCATGTCGCAGATCAGCCAGCCGGTCCCGACAAATCGGGGCCGGTGCATGCTCCGTGACCGATGGCGACAGATGTGTCCGCTGCCGTGCGGCTTGCATGCGCAGCGGCGCGGCCCTACCTATGGGCCATGACCTCCGTTCTTGAAAAAACCGCGCCCGTGCGCACCTTTCCATTCGACAACAGCTATGCGCGGTTGCCGCAGCGCTTCTTTGCGCGGCAGGAGCCGTCGCGGGCGGCGGAGCCTTGGCTGATCAAGCTGAACGAGGACCTCGCCACCGAGCTGGGCCTCGACGTCGACTTGCTGAGGCGCGACGGCGCTGCGATTTTTTCCGGCAATCTCCTGCCGGAAGGCGCCGAGCCGCTGGCGATGGCCTATGCCGGGCACCAGTTCGGCGGTTTCGTACCGCTGCTCGGCGATGGGCGGGCAATCCTGCTCGGCGAGGTGATCGACAGGAACGGCAAGCGGCGGGACATCCAGCTGAAGGGCGCCGGACAGACGCCGTTCTCGCGCCGCGGCGACGGGCGCGCCGCACTCGGGCCGGTGCTTCGCGAATATATTGTCAGCGAGGCGATGCATGCGCTCGGCATTCCGGCGACGCGAGCGCTGGCGGCGGCTTCGACCGGGCAGCCGGTCTACCGCGAGGAAGTGCTGCCGGGTGCCGTTTTCACCCGCGTCGCGGCAAGCCATATCCGCGTCGGCACCTTTCAGTTCTTCGCCGCCCGCGGCGACGCAGAAGGCATCAAGGCGCTCGCCGACTACGTGCTCGAGCGGCATTATCCGGAGCTGAGGACCGCAGAAAACCCCTATCTCGCACTCTACGAGACGGTCTGCGAACGGCAGGCGGCGCTGATTGCCCGCTGGCTGCATGTCGGCTTCATCCACGGCGTGATGAATACCGACAACATGTCGGTTTCCGGCGAGACGATCGATTTTGGGCCTTGCGCCTTCATGGATGCCTATGATCCGGCAACCGTGTTCTCCTCGATCGACCATCACGGCCGCTATGCCTATGCCAACCAGCCCGGCATCGGCCAGTGGAATCTCGCCCGCCTCGGCGAGACGCTGCTGCCGCTCTTCGATGCTGATCAGGACAAGGCTGTCGAGCGCGCGAACGACGTCATTACGGGCTATGGAAAGCGGTTCCAGGCGCATTGGCTTGCCGGCATGCGGCGCAAGATCGGGCTTGCCTCGGAGGAAGACGGCGATCTGGAACTGATCCAATCGCTACTGGCGCTGATGGAGGCCGGAAAAGCCGACTTCACGCTGGCCTTCCGGCGCCTCTCAGCGCTCGCGGGCGACGCGATGGAGGAAGCGGCCTTTACCGCAAGCTTCCGCGAGCCGGAGGCCTGCGGCGAATGGCTCACGCGCTGGCGGGAACGGCTTTCGCGCGATCCACAATCGCCAGCCGAGCGTGCTGACGCGATGCGCAAGGTCAATCCCGCCTTCATCCCGCGCAATCACCGCATCGAACAGGCAATCATTGCCGCGACCGAGGACGGAGACTTCTCCTTGTTCGAAGCGCTGCTGACGGTTCTTTCCAAGCCTTACGAGGACCAACCGATGTTTGCGGCCCACATGGAGCCGCCGAAGCCGGAAGAGCGGGTGCTGCAGACGTTTTGCGGGACGTGATACTCGTCAGATCGGCCGCGACATGAAGACCTCGGTGTGTGCAATGCTGTCCGGCATCTGGCGGAACGGCGGGCAGCGGGTGAAGCCGAAGGCCTCGTAGACCGAGATCGCGTTTCCCATATAAACCGTCGTGTGAGCCACGATTGCGCGGCGATGGCCTTTTTCAACTTCAGCCAGGACCGCTCGCATCAGCGCACTGCCGATGCCCTTGCCGCGGAATTCGGGATCGACATAGAACTTGCGAATCTCAATGGTTGCGTCATCGAATGGAGCAAAGGCCAGGCATCCCGCAGGCGCGCCTTCGCATCTGGCGATAAACATCATGGCATCCGCCACACTGTATTTTGCTGCCAGGCTACTGTTGGTTTCGCCGTGGTACATGGCCAGCACTTCTTCCGGAGCAACGCCGTAGGCCTGCACCTCGGCTGCATCCCATGCCGCGAGCGCATCGCAGAATCCCGCGGCAATCTCAAAATCGGCCGCGCCAACCGCCTTGGAAACAGAAATCATCCCGTGATCCCCAGCATCCGATGATGCGATTGCGTATCACGGCTGTATATTTCTTGCGAGCGGGGTCGCGCGCTTCACGCTGAACGGAAGGTGCCGAAGAAGCGATACGACAGGCGTTTTTGAGAAACGTGAGTGCCACTCATCTTCCTCATCGAGTCGGCTGATGGGGGACGCGTGGAAACCGTACACCTTCATCACCCGCCCTCGCCCTTCGAGGCGGCGCCCACGGGCTTGCACCTCAGGGTGAGGGCTGATCGCCAGCGCCCGCGGCACCTCGCTCATCCTGAGCTGCCAGAAGGCGAAGCCGCAGCGCCTCGAAGGATCATCCCACTCGCGCGACGTTTACCGCAACATGGCATCCACGCCATCCTGCGCCAATTGTGGCCATTGAACGGTAGCCCCTTCGCCCTAAGTCGCTGATTCGGCGGAATTGTCCGAATCCCCCCATGCCCAGCTCATCTCAGCGGGAGACCGGCCTTATGGCGATCGTCATTACTTCCATCCTTTTTCTCATCATCGGACTGGCACTCGGCGGCGGCGGGCTTTGGCTCGTGGTGCTCGGCGGCAGCGTTTTTTATCTGTTTGCAGGCTTGATGTTTCTCATTACCGCAGCGCTGCTTTTCATGCGCAGGGCCGCGGCGCTCTGGGTCTACGCGGTGCTGGTGCTCGTGGCGCTGATCTGGGCCGTATGGGAAGCCGGTTTCGACTGGTGGCAGCTCGGGCCGCGCGGCGGCTTGATCATTCTGCTCGGGCTTTGGCTATTGACGCCGTGGATCCGAAGGCCGCTCGGGTTTTCGAGCCCGAGCGGCCTTCCGTACCCCGCCAATCCCTGGCCGCTTGCCGTGCCGGTGATCATCGCCATTCTCGTTGCCGGCTATTCAATGACGACCGATCCGCATGATCTTGCCGGCGAGTTGCCCGATGAGGTCGTGGCGGCTGCGCCGCCCTTCGGCGGCAATGTGCCAGACGGCGAGTGGCATCAATATGGCCGCACGCCTTTCGGCCAGCGCTATTCGCCGCTCGACCAGATCAACAAGGACAACGTGAAGGATTTGAAGGTCGCCTGGGAGTACCAGACCGGCGACGTCAAGCGGCCCGACGATATCGGCGAGACGACCTATCAGGTGACGCCGCTCAAGGTCGGCGACACGCTCTACCTCTGCACGCCGCACAACTGGGCGATCGCGCTCGACGCCAAGACAGGCCAGGAGAAATGGAAATACGACGCCAATTCCGGCATGAACCCGGACCGGCAGCACCAGACCTGCCGTGGCGTGACCTATTATGCCGATCCAGCGACCCCAGCCGCACAGCCCTGCGCCGCGCGGGTCTATCTGCCGACGTCCGATGCGCGGCTGATAGCGCTCGATGCCGCCGACGGAAAAGTCTGCGAGAGCTTCGCCGACAAGGGCGTCCTGCATCTCGAAACCGGCATGAAATATAATCCCGCCGGCTATTACTACTCCACCTCGCCGCCGGTCGCCGTCGCGGGCAAGCTCATCATCGGTGGGGCGGTCAACGACAACTATTCGACGCAGGAGCAATCCGGCGTCATCCGCGCCTTCGACATCAATACGGGCGCGCTCATCTGGAACTGGGATTCGGGCAATCCTGACCAGACCGCACCCCTGCCCGAAGGTCAGACCTATGTCACCAACTCGCCGAACAGCTGGTCCGTCTTCAGCGTCGATGAAGGGTTGGGGGCGGTCTATATCCCGCTCGGCAATCAGGTGCCGGACCAGCTCGGCATGAACCGCAGCGCCAATGTCGAGAAGTTCTCCTCCTCGGTCATCGCGCTCGACATCAATACTGGCCAGCTGAAATGGGTGCAGCAATTCGTCCATCACGACCTCTGGGACATGGACGTGCCGGCGCAGCCCGTGCTTTTCGACATGACGAAACCCGACGGTAGTGTCGTTCCGGCTCTCGTCGCCCCGACGAAGCAGGGCGATATCTACGTTCTCGACCGGCGCACCGGCCAGGCGATCATTCCCTTCAAGGAAATCCCGGCACCGGGCGGTGCGATCGCCGAGGACCATGCGGCGCCGACCCAGCCGATCTCCGACCTCACCTTCTCGCCCGATCCGCTGCAGGAGAAGGACATGTGGGGGGTCACGCTCATCGACCAGCTCGCCTGCCGCATCGCCCTGCACCGCTACAAATACGAGGGCCGCTATACGCCTCCCTCGGTGGAGGGCACGATAGTCTTTCCGGGCAATTTCGGCACCTTCAACTGGGGCAGCGTCGCGGTCGATCCGGAGCGGCAGATCATGTTTGGCATGCCGACCTATCTCGCCTTTACCTCGAGGCTCGTTCCCGCGGCCGAAATCCCGCCGAAGGGGCAGGATGAAAAAGGCAGCGAACAAGGCCTGAACCGCAATGACGGAGCGCCCTACGGCGTCTTCATGGGGCCGTTCCTCGGCCCGCTGCAAATCCCTTGCCAGGCGCCACCATGGGGCTATGTCGCGGGCGTCGATCTCAGGACCGGCAAGATCGCCTTTATGCACAAGAACGGCACCGTGCGCGACATGACGCCGTTGCCGCTGCCCTTCAAGCTCGGCGTGCCGGGCATCGGCGGGCCGATACTCACCAAGGGCGGGGTCGCCTTCCTGGGCGCTGCCGTCGACAACTACCTGCGCGCCTATGACGCCACCAACGGCAACCAGCTGTGGGAAGCGCGGCTTCCGGCCGGCGGTCAGGCGACGCCGATGACCTATACAACCAGCGACAACAAGCAATATGTCGTCATGGTTGCCGGCGGACACGGGTCGGTGGGGACGAAGCCGGGGGATTACGTGATCGCCTATACGCTGCCGTAGGCGTTATGGGCGGCCGCTGGAGAGCAGTCGTCATAGAGACTGTCGATGAATTCTTTTCCGGCAGGCTTTGCCAAACCCGGGTTGCCGCGCTCCCGAAGCTTGCGGCAAAAGTCCGCTCCACGCTCCACCAGCGAGAGAACAGCGCCTTCCTACTCAAGCTCGCGCAGCAGTCTTGCTTTTCTTATTCAAGCCGGCGAGTCGTTCTGCCAGTTCGTCCACTTCACGATCTTCGACGTGGAGAGCCAATGGGAAGTCCTCTTCCAATACCCCAATATTATAAGTGGGATATCCCTTCGTCACGCTACTGCGCCAATTCGCTAACCAGCCGGTGCAAGTTCGCAAAATGATTCAAGACGATGCGGCGTAGATTCATATCTTCGCCGTATGCTTTTGAATTTTCTGGTTATCCCGCCATGCCCGCGACGATCTTCGCAACTTCGGCGAAGACGGGGTTCAACTCCTTCACCGGCGCCGTCGCCTCGGCGATATAGGTCGTCACGAGGATTGGGCCGCGGCCCTTCGGCCAGGTGATGGCGATGTCTGCGGCGGTGCCGTTATTGCCGGTGCCGGTCTTGTCGCCCACCTTCCAGCTTCCCGGCAGACCGGCGCGGAGGCGCGCGCCGCCGGTGGTGTTCGCCACCATCCACCCGATCAGCGTGTTGCGCGAGGGCTCGGACAGCACTGAGCCGAGCGCAACATTGCCGAGCGTGTCCAGCATCGCATCTGGCGTCGTCGTGTCGCGCGGATCGTCCTTCTTGCCTTCGTTCAACGCCGTCTCCCAGCGGTCGAGGCGTGTCGAGCGGTCGCCAATCGAGCGCAGCCATTTGGTCAGCGCCTCCGGGCCGCCGAAGCTTTCGAGCAGCAGATTGCCGGCGGTGTTGTCGCTGAGCGTAATCGCCGCCTTGCAGAGTTCGGCAACGCTCATCCCCTCACCGCCGACGTGTTTTTCCGTTTCGGGCGAATAGGAGACGAGCTTGCTCTCATCATAGATCACGCGGCGCTCAAGATTTTCCTCGCCCTTGTCGACGCGCGAGAGCACCATGGCCGAGGCAAGCACCTTGAAGGTGCTGCACATCGGGAAGCGCTCGGTTTCGCGATAGCCGAGCGTGACCTTCGTCTCGGTGTCGATGACCGAAACGCCGAGCCGGCCGCCGGTGCGCTTTTCAAGCTCCGCCAACCGGCGCTCAATGTCGTCGTCGGTTCCGGAGGCGCGGGCGAAAGGGGCAAGGCAAAGTGCGGGAAAAAGCATCGCCGTCTTCAAGATCATGCGGCGATGGATTGAAAAGTCATTCATGAAATCACTCCGGCTGAATCAACAGACAAAGAGCTAAGCCGCGATTGTGGCGCCTTGCCGTCACGTTTGCGGCTTCATCAAACCGCCTGTCGTTGCGTGACCTCGACGGTTACATGCGACAGCTCGTACAGCGCTTCGAGCTTCGCCTTGTAGAAGGCGGGCTCGCGCGGCTCGGACGTCGCGACGGCAACGATCGCGGCGTGATGGCCCGGGCCGACCTGCCAGACGTGCAGGTCGGTGATGCGGTCACTGCCGGTTTCGATCACTTTGCGGATTTCGCCGGGCAGTTCTTCTCCATCGGCAATCGCATCCAATAATACGCGGCCGGAAGACTTCATCAGACCCCAGGACCATTGCGCGATGATGAGGCCGCCGGCGATGCCCATCAGCGGATCAAGCCAGAGCCAGCCGTAAAGGCTGCCGAAGGAAAGGGCCGCGATTGCGAGCACCGAGGTCAGCGCATCGGCAAGGACGTGTGTGTAGGCGGCGCGCATATTGTTGTCGGTGGTCCCGCCGGCGTGGGCGTGGTCGCCGTGATCATCATGCGCATGGTCGCCGTGGCGATGATGGTGGCCACGCCCGTGATGATCGTTGTCGTCCTTGAGCAGCCAGGCGCTGACGAGATTGACGGCAAGGCCGATGACGGCGACGCCGATCGCCTGTGCGAAGCTGATCGGCACCGGATTGACGATGCGCAGGACGCTTTCCCAAGCCATCAGCAGCGCGATCATCGCGAGAATGATGGCGCTTGCGAAACCCGCCAGCTCGCCGAGCTTGCCGGTGCCGAAGGTAAAGCGCGGATTGCGGGCCTCTTTGCGGGCATAGAGATAGGCGACGGCGGAGATCAAAAGCGCACTTGCATGCGTCGACATATGCCAGCCGTCGGCGACGAGCGCCATGGAGCCGAAAATTGTGCCAGCGCTGATTTCCACAACCATCATTACCGCCGTCAGCGCGATCACGAACCAGACGCGGCGCTCGTTGCGCGCGTGGTCGACGCCCAGGAAGACATGGTCATGTTCCAGCGTTTGTGTGCTCATCACGCGCTCCTTCGATGTCGTCAGCGGATGTAGGTCCGCAGTACTTGCGAAATTTCCTCGACCGCCTCGGCGCGGGCCTTCTCGTCGGCAGCGTGCAATACGTGCTCGTGCAGGTGATCTTCCAGCACCTCGCCGGTCAGCCCGTTCAGCGCGCCGCGGATCGAGGCCAGCAGTTGCAGGATATCGCCGCAGGGACGTTCCGCCTCCAGCGCGCGCTCGACGGCCTCAAGCTGGCCCTTGAGGCGGCTGACCCGGGCGATGAGCTTTTTCTTCTGTCGGATGGTGTGGGACATGAGGGGCCGTTTTGTTAATATAGGGGGGTATGGTATATTCAATGATTGAGAAAGGGAAGCGCGAAACTGGACCGTATTGATGGATGATGTCGGCCCATTGACAAACGGCGCATTCTGGAGAATCTATCGCGCATGATCAAGAACGCGCACATCACCAGCACGTATTTTTGGCTGTACCTGTAAAGGGCGGCCGGACAGATCATTTTGTCAACAAGCCGCCGTCAGGCGGCTTTGTTGTATCGGCAGCGTCCTGACGGCAGAACACCAAGCAAGGACGCTAAGGCCATGATTGCAACCGAAGACAGCGAAATTTCATTGCTCCGACCACCGGTGGTGACGATCCGCACGGCAAAACCACGGGACCTGCCGGCGCTCAACGAGATGATCGCCCTACTTGCCGCCCATCACGGCGACGCGGCCGCCGCCACGCCCGAGCAGTTGGAGCGCGATCTCTTCGGGCCGGTTCCGTGGATCACGGCGCTGGTGGCCGAAACCGATGAAGAGTTGATCGGTTACGCCATCCTCGTGCCGCTCTACAGGGCGCAGGAAGGCAAGCGCGGCATGGACCTGCACCACCTCTTCGTGCGCGACGGCCATCGTGGCCACGGCATCGGCCAGCACCTCGTCAACCGCGCCCGGGAAACCGCGAAGGCTGCCGGCTGCGATTACCTCTCGGTCAGTGCTGCGACCGGCAACATCCAGGCGCACCGTTTCTACCAGCATATGGACTTCACCCCTCGTCCGGTCACGGGCATGCGCTATATGCAGGCGCTGGCTTGAGCGCCCGCCGCTCCAACGGACGAGGAGAGACATATGACACGGCTTGCTGTGGTTCTGACGGAAGCTTTCGCGGATTGGGAAGTCGGACAGCTGACGGCTTCCGCCCGCACCGAATTCGGCTTCGACGTGGTGACGGCGGCGCCGGGCGGTGCGGAGGTGCGTTCCATGGGCGGCCTGCGCGTGACGCCCGATACGGCGGCCGAAGCGCTCGGGGCCGAGGCTTTTGACGGGCTCGTGCTGTGCGGCAGGATGATCTGGGAGACCGAAAAGGCGCCGGATCTGAAGCCCGTCATCGACGATTTCATGGCCCGCGGCAAACTGGTCGCGGGGATCTGCGGCGCGACGCTGGCGCTCGCCAAGGCGGGCGCGCTGAACAATGCCGCGCATACGAGCAACGCCCTGCGTTTTATTGCCGACCTCCCCGGCTATTCCGGACATCGACATTACAAGGACGTGCCGGCCGCGGTGCGCGACGGAATGCTGGTCACCGCTCCGGGTTCGGCGCCCACCACCTTCGCCGCCGAAATCTACCGGGCGCTCGACTTCCGCAACGAGGATCTCGACCAGTATCTCCTGATGTTCGGCGCGGAGCACCAGCCGAAGGCGGCGTGAGGCTCAGGCGGCCGGCTTTCCAGCCGCTCTCGACAGTATCTCTTCCGCCCATTGGTTGAGGCTCGTGCCGGCAAGCTCCGCCGCCTTGGCCGCACGTGCATGGACTTCTGGGTCGACACGGAACATCATCTTGCCGGAATAGGACCTATGCGGTTCCTTGCCCAGCTTGCGGCAGGTTTCGATATAGTCGTCGACGGCCTCGTGGAAAGCCTCCTTCAGGCCATCCACCGTATTGGCATCAAAGCCGACGACATCCGAAATTCCGGCGATGTTTCCAAAGAAAATCTCATCTTCGGCATCAAATTCGATGCGAGCGGCATAGCCTTTGTAATTCATCACGTTCACGGTTCTATTCCCAACGCCTGCAGGAAGCGGCGTGCGTCCTTGATCTGATAGCGCTTCGCCTCCGTCGCTGGATGCGGTCGATGGAAGAGTGCCAACTGACCATCTTTGTCGAAGCGGACGCGCGAACCGTTGCCTTCGATGACCGCACATCCCACTACGATAAGCTGACTCTCGACATCGGCCCGGACGATCGTGCCCGGTACCGGGTCACGAAAGATCGCTTCCAATGTCTTCCACTGCCGGCCGTTCAAACCGGCATGATATACGGATGCTATCACTTTTTGCAAGCATCACCGGCTCGGCACCGCCTTCAAATACGCGGCGATGGCTTCGAGGTCGCTTTTCGGCAGATGCGCGAGGTTCCGCTGGACCTCAGCCATCGAGCCGCCAACCGTGTCGAAGTCCGGAGTGAAGCCGGTTTCGAGGTAGTTGGCGATGTCGGACTCGCTCCAGGAGCCGACGTCCTTCCCTGCCGGGGTGATATTCGGGATGCGGCCCCGGCCCTCCGGGTTCGGGGCCCCTGCAAGCCACATGTCCGGCTCGAAGCCGCCAAGTCCGTTGCGTGGCGTATGGCATTCGCCGCAATGGCCCGGGCCTTCAACGAGATATTGGCCGCGCTTCAGCTTATCATCGGCGTTGGCGAGCACAATGCGGGGCGCGTCGTTGAAATAAAGGAACTTCCAGCCGCCGAGTGCAAGCCGGATATCATAAGGGAACGGCAATTGGTGCGGTGGCGCGACATTGCCGCTTTTGGGCAACGTCTTGATGTAACCGAAAAGGTCGTTGACGTCCTTGTCGCTCATGCGCGCATAGGAGCCGTAGGGGAAGGACGGATAGAGGTGCTGGCCGCCGGGGGCGATGCCGCGCTTCATGGCATTGCCGAATTCGGCGAGCGTCCAGGAACCGATGCCGGCCTTCTCGTCCGGCGAGATATTCGGAACGTGGAAAGTGCCAAAGGGGCTTTTCAGCGCAAGCCCGCCGGACAGCGTCAGCTTGGCGTCGCCTTGGGAACCCGGCGCGGCGTGACAACCGACGCAGCCGCCGGCCCAGAAGACCGTCTCGCCGTTCTTCACATCCGGCTGTCCGAGAGCGGCCCAATGACTTTCCGGCAAAGGGTTCGGCGCCGTGACGAAATAGAAGGCCGCACCGCCGAGGACGCCGACGCCGACGAGACAGAGCACAAACCGGATGAATCTGCGGACCATGCCGCTCCCCTTTTTAGCGACTGCAACGGCCTAAGATAAACCGGTCCGCACCTGCGGCAAGGCAGGCGCGGCCGGCGGATTCGGATTAGGGACGGCCTGTGGCTCAATCCGTCTTTATGCGGTAATTCTCATGACAGCCGCCGCAATTGGCGCCGAGCGTCTTCAGCGCGCCGCCGACGCCGGCGGCATCGGCCGGCAGCTGGGCGAGAATCTTCTCGGCATCGCTACCAAGCTTTGCGGCGCGTGCTTTGAAGTCATCCATTTTCTCCCAGATCTTCGGGCTCGCCGCCTTGTCGCCGGTTTCCGTGCCCGGCTTGAACTGGTCGGGGAAGACCTTGGCTGTCTCGGAGATCGTCGTCAGCGCTGCCTTCACCACCTCGGCATCATAGGGTTTTTCGCCCTTGGCGATTGCCGTCATGGCGCCGGCGGAGCCGCCGACCTTCTTCATCAACGCCGAGCGCGATTCGTGCGTGCCTTCCTGCGCAAGAACCGACGTCACCCCCATGCCGGCGACGAGCACAGCCGCCGCAATTGCTTTGAATTTCATAGATCAACTCCTCTTCGATACCGAGGTCTTTCGAAGACCGGCACCTGACATTCGCGGCCGCATGATGGCAAATTTATACGGGGCGCGAAGTAACAAGTGGGTGATATGACAAGGAATTCAAAATGGTAAAGCGGGCGCATGGTTTATCCCTCACCAACGAAATCCAAGCTTGGCCGGAGGCCAAGGACAAGATTTCATATCCTCTCCCACAGCGGGAGAGGAGGGGACGCCGAACGCGCCGCACGTTCCTCTTCCTTTATGGGAGAGAAAGCAATTTCAACATTTAGCCGCGAGCCAAGTGCTAGAAATTGCAGGTGAAGGGATCTGTCGGCAAGCTTCAGGCCGCCATCTTCCACCCATGCCAGGCCGTCAGCAGCGAGACGGCGATCAGCAGCGCCCCGGCGGCGCGGCCGACGACGATGGTGGCGCCGGGATTGGAGATCAGCAGCGTGCGGCTTCGCGAGGCGGTGAGTGCCACTGCGCCGTAGATCGCGAACTGGGTGGCGAGCGTCATGGCGCCCATGATCAGCCCCTGTAGCCAGATCGGTCCGTAGACGGGTTTGAGGAACTGCGGATAGACGGCGAGCATGAAGAGGTAGGCCTTCGGATTGATGAGGCAGGTGATGGCGCCCTGCCGGAAAGCGCGCCAGCCGGAGCGCACGCTCCCCTCCCCGACTGTATCCACCGTGATCGAGCTGCTGATCAGGGTGAAGCCGATCCAGATCATGTAGGCGGCGCCCAGGAAAAGCAGCGGGTTGAAGAGCGAGGGCAGCAGGCTCGCGAGGATGCCGACGCCGATCGCTCCGTAAAGCGAATGCACCGCGCCGCCGGCCATGATGCCGGCTGTTGCCGCCATGCCGCGGCTGCGGCCGCCGGTCAGGGAGTTCGCGAGCACGAAGAGCATGTCCATGCCCGGCACGATGATGATGCCGAAGAGAAGGGTGAAGTAGAGCCAGAGGTTTTCCGTGTAAGTCATGTCAGTTGTCTGCCTTCGAGCCGGCGGCCGTTTTTCGCGGACTGCCTTGGATTTCAATAGGATTGGCAGGTGCTATACCGAAACACAACTGACAGTGTATTGTCAGGAGCCTTGGAGGAGACCGGCAAAAAATGCGTAAGGCGTCACGCCTTTTCGAGATCATCCAGATCCTGCGGCTGGCGAAGAAGCCGGTGACGGCGCAGGCGATGGCTGACGCGCTGGAAGTGACCGTGCGCTCCATCTATCGCGATATCGCCGCACTGCAGGCGATGCGCGTGCCGATCGAGGGCGGCCGCGGCATTGGCTATATCATGCGCCCCGGCTTCGACCTGCCGCCGCTGATGTTTTCGATCGAGGAGATGGAGGCGATCGTGCTGTCGCTGGCGCTCCTGGAGCGCACCGGCGACGCGGAGCTGAAGCGGGCGGCCAAGCGCGTGAACCACAAGATCGCCAGCGCGGTGCCGGTGCCGCTCCGCCAGGCGATGGAAAACAAGGCGCTCTTTGCCTGGGGCACCGTCGCGCCGCCGCCAGCCGGCTTCGATCTCGGTATGGTGCGCCGAGCGATCCGCGACGAGCAGAAGCTGGCACTGGACTACCGCGACGAACTGGGACGCGCCACCGAGCGCACCATCCGCCCGATCGCGCTGATCTACTATTCGAACTATGCCAACATCGTCGGCTGGTGCGAACTGCGCCAGGCGATCCGCAATTTCCGCAGCGACCGCGTCGAGCATTGCGAAACGGCAAACGCCTTCTTCCGGGGGGAAGGCGACGCGCTGCGGGAAGAATGGATGAACGGCTGGGCGGAAAGGCCGCTTGCTGCCTCGTCCTGACATCAGGACAAGGCCTGCCGGCGATGCGTCAGACGGCGACGGCGGCGACGAGCAGGATCAGGCTGATCAGGCCGAAGACGGCGCGGAAGACATGGGAGCGCTCCCAGCGGTCGCGCAGGACGGTCCAATCCGGCGTGTCGCCGTCTCCATGGGACCTGAAGGCGAAAAAGCGTTTCCCGGCGCCTTCCAACTGATTTTCCTTAAGCCAGAAATTGTTGACCGGATGCGTCACCATCCAATAGATCGCATGCATGGCGAGCAACGCCACGAAGGCACCGGCGGTCAACCAGTAGGTGCCGCTGAAGGGCGGCGTCAGCACGATCAGCGCCAGGATCATGATCAGGCCGAGCGGCTCGGTGACGCCGCCAAAAGTGAAGCCGGGATAGTAGATGGGCTGCACGGCGAGGTATTGCTCCTTCGACAGCCGCATCTTGCCCGGCAGTTCCAGCGCATGGGCAAGGGCGAGCGCCATCGCGACGGCGACAACGAGGACGGTCAGTATTTCAAGAGCCTGGAACATGGTATGGCCTCCTGAAGTCTCGTGACTAACTTTTCAGGAGAGGCATCGGTTCCATCCGGCGGGTAACGATGACGTCTCTACAGCGCCAGCGTGCGGCATTCCTCGCGGCCGAAACCGCGGATTTCGAGGCGGTCTTCGAAGACCTCGACGAGAGCGAAAGTATTTTCCTTCTCGGTGTCGACCATGCCCTTGAAATTGACGAAGTGGCAGCCGCCGGTCTTGCCGTAGTTGCCGGCGTGGTTGTGGCCGCAGAGATAGGCAACGGCGTTGCCATGGCCGGAAAGCAACTCGATGATGCGCTCCCGGTCCCACATGTCGTGCTCATTCGGCGGATAGACGGGATAGTGGTTCATCACGATCACGCGCTCGCGGGCCTCGTCTGCCGCATCCAGTTGGGCCGCAAGCCATGCGAACTGTTCGTCGCTCAGCGATGCGTTCCAGCGATGGGCGTTTATCGCGCCCGTTGCCGCCAGCGCCGCCAGCCGCTCGGCTGCGAGCTCGCGGTATGGATGCCCTACAGGCGGCGCGGAGGTGCTGACTTCGTTGCCGTTCAAAACGACGAAGCGCCAGCTGTGGTGCGAGAAGGCATAATAGGGCGATGGCATGCCGACGCGGGCGGAAACAAAGGCAAGACGCTCAGCCGGCACCGCGAAATCGTGATTGCCGAGCAGGAACAGGTTCTCGTGCCGGAGCTTTTCGTAGACCGGCAGGATATCGTCGAAGCTCTCCCAAATGCCGTCGATGAGATCGCCGAGCGTCATCACGAAGCTCAGTTCCTCGCCGTTGAACACCTCGATCGCCTCGGCGAGCTTTGCGAGGCTGTTGGCATAATAGCGGTCCATCGCGACATTCGGCGCGATCGCTGCATATTGCGGGTCGGCGATGATGCCGAAGCGGAAAAGGGGAAAATCGGAAGAGGGCATGGCGGTTGCATTAGGAGCGTCGGGTGACAGGGCTGTGACAGGGTGGCGGCGATGTATTCATACCGGCAAAGCTTGCGCGGACGATCCTGCTACAAACAGGCACCCTACCCGACTTGATCGTAAAGACGAAAACACCCGGCGCTTTTGACGCCGGGTGCAAAATCCGTTTCGCGATGAGCCGCTTACTTCGTAGCTTCTTCGTAGCGCTCCAGGACGTAGTCCCAGTTGATCAGGCTGTCGATAAAGGCTTCGAGGTATTTCGGGCGGGCGTTGCGGTAGTCGATGTAGTAGGAATGCTCCCAGACATCGACGCCGAGGATCGGGGTGGCGCCGTGCACGAGCGGGTTTTCGCCGTTCGGCGTTTTGGAGATTTCGAGCTTGCCGTTCTTGACGGAAACCCAGGCCCAGCCGGAGCCGAACTGGGTGGCGCCGGCATTGGCGAAATCGGCCTTGAACTTGTCGTAGCCGCCGAGGTCGGAGGTGAAGGCCGCTTCCAGCTTGCCCGGCAGCTTGTTGCCGCCGCCGCCCTTCTTCATCCACTTCCAGAAATGGACGTGATTGTAGTGCTGGGCGGCATTGTTGAAGAGGCCGGCATTGGTGCCGAAGGACTTCTTCACGACCTCTTCGAGCGAAAGATCGGCGAGGCCTGCTTCAGCCGCGAGCTTGTTGCCGTTGTCGACGTAAGCCTTGTGGTGCTTGTCATGGTGGAACTCCAGCGTCTCCTTCGACATGAAAGGTGCGAGAGCTTCGTAGTCGTACGGGAGTGCGGGCAATTCGAAAGCCATTGTAGATCTCCTCTTGGCAATAGATTGCGGGATCGGCAGGTGAGGCGGAACATAGGAGCGGAAAACGGAGGGTGGCAACGGTGGAAACATCAAAAAAAGGCCGCCTCCGAGGAAAATTTGCCTCGCCCGCAAGTCTGGCTTCGGCGGCCAAAATCGCCCATCATCGGCATGCAGCCGCGCTTCCGGCAGACACCCTGGCCCAAGGGAACCAAGATGCAGAGGAATAATATCCGTCTTTCCGCAGCGATCCTCGTTTTTTTGACCGCAGGCGGCGCCCAGGCGTCCTCCGACGAGGCATGGAAGGAATTTGCCGCTGATGTGGAGGCCAAGTGCAGGCAAGCGGCGGCGGCTTCCATCGCGGATGCACGGGCGGTCGTCGATCCGTTCGGCAGCGAGCATTACGGGCTGGCGCTGGTGACGGGCAGGCCGAAAGGCGCCAACGGCTTCGTCACCCATATCTGCGTTTACGACAAGCAATCGAAAGCCGTGGAAATCGGCAGCGAACTGGACACGCCGACGCTCAACCTGCTTCCGGAAGAGTAGGCGCGCCGCCCGCCCGGCATACCTCCAGCGGCGTAAGCGATCCGCTGCTTTTGCGGGCCTTGTTTTCGCCGGGATTTTAATGGTTTCTTAAGAGGATACCACCGGGAGGAAACCCATGGCGCTCGGCGCATCCCATCGCCTGCAGGACGGCATCGACGCCGTCGAAACAATGACGCGTTTCGCGTTCGCCGTCCTAGCGCTCGCATCCGGCGTCTACACTTATCTCGGCGTGCGCAGCATCCTCGACGGTTCGGCGACGGCCGTCTTCTTCGCCGCCCTCATCTATTCCAGCGCGGTCTCGGTGGCGATCTATGCCTTCTGGACCTACATGGCGCGCTTCTATCCGCATGTGACGGGTGCCGCGGGACGCGGTGCGATGCTGGGCGTCATGGCGCTCGGCTGTGCGATGATCATCGCCATGTCGAGCTGGCTGAACGCGGCGGCACTCGCGGGCTCGGCCGCACTCGAACAGCATCTTGCCGAGACGCTGGAGGATTACACCGCCGACCTCGACAAGGCGCATCAGAACGCGCTGGCGGCCCAAAGCCTGCTGCCGGACATCCAGCGCACGCAGGAGCGCTTCGAGCGGCTGGCCGACCAGGAGCGGGAAACCGGCGCGCTGACCGGCACGACCGGCGCCGGCAGCGTCGTGCAGCTTCTGTCGCAGATGGCATCGCAGCTGACGGAGCTCGAAAACGGCATCACTGCCTCGCGCGAGCGCGTCACCTCGCTGTTCGACGAAGGCCGCAAGCACCTGGAAACGATGCGCACGCTGGTTTCGGCCCCGGGCGCCATCGATCCGCGCGCCGACCAGTTCGCCGCCGAAGTCGTCGGGCTTTCCGGCGTCATCACCTCGCTGGAGCAGACCTCCATCGCGCCGTCGGTGAAGCGGGCGGCGGAAGACCTTTCGCTCGGCTTCATCGCCCCCGTCGCCGATGGCCGCGAGGCGGATCTTGCCACAAGGCAGGATCAGGTCATGGAGACGATCCGATCCTCGGTCGCGGCGCAATCCAAGGTGCTGTCACAGGCCGCCGACCAGATCCTTTCGCGCCAACCGGTCGCCGAGCGGCGGTTCGTGCCGCTCTCCTCGGCCGAAGCGGTGCTGCGCTATGCGTCCGACTTCATCCCGAGCTGGGCCGGCGCAATCTCGATCGATATCCTGCCGGCGGTGCTGATCTTCATGCTGTCGATCGTCCACTCGACGTTGCGGCGCCAGGAACAGCGCCTGCCGTTTGCCGAGCGCATCACCGCGGCCGAGCTTCTGCAGGCGCTGGAGGTGCAGCGGGCCGTCCGGCAGAGCGGCGTCGATCTCGAAACCGCGCTCGCCGAGGCAGAGAAAAGCGAAACGCCGGACCAATCGAACATTGCGAGCTTCGATCTTTCCGGCAAGGGCCCGAGGAAGGGACCGCCCGCATGAGGCTGGAGACTGCAGGACGGCGGCTGAAAGATTACGTGCTTTCGGCAGATGACGGCGCGCTCATGCGGCATGTTTTCCACGCCCTGCTTTCTGCGGCGATCGTGCTTGCCGTCATCGACTGGCGCGAAATCAGCGCCGCCAATGCGGAACTGCCGGGCTTCGACCCGGCGCAGCCGGAGACGATGCCGGTGCTGCCGCCGGCGCTGACGGAGGGCGGGCCGCAGGCATCACCCTCCGAGATCACCACCAGCATCGAGCTCCTCAAGCAGCCGATCCGCTTCGAGCTCAAACCGGGTGGCGTGCTTCTGGCGCAAGGGGCGATCGAGTCGGGTGCGGCCGCCCGCTTCGAAAAGGAGATCGCGGCGCGCGGCGAATATGTAAAGACCATTTCGCTGGATTCGCCGGGCGGTGCCGTCGGCGATGCGCTGGCGATGTCGAAGCTCATCCGCGAACGGAAGATCGGCACAAGGGTGGCGGGCGGCGCGCTCTGCGCCTCCTCCTGCCCGATCATCATGGCCGGCGGCGTGACCCGCGAGGCCGAGAACGGCGCCGTCATCGGCGTGCATCAGGTCTTCAACGGTTCGAAGGAGAAGCTTTCGCCGGAGCGCGCCATGTCAGAGGCGCAGCGCACGACAGCCGACGTCACCCGCCATCTCGGCGAGATGGGCATCAAGCCCGGCCTGTGGCTGCATGCGATGGAGACGCCGCCCGACCGGCTCTATTATCTGACGCCGGAAGAAATCAGAAAATTCGCGCTGGCGACGGCGCCGGAAAAGGTGGCGGCCCGGAAGACAAAATAAAGCCGGGGCAGCATTTCCGTCCCGGCTTCGCCAATCTCAGCGTTTACCGATCGCTGCGCCGCTCAGAAGCTGCTGCGCTCGTAGCGGTCATAGCGGTCGTGGCGGCCCCAGTCGCGGTCGCGGTCGTGGCGATGGTGACGCGGGCGCTCCCAGCCCCAACCCCAGCGCTGGGGCGGCGGACCCCAGTAACGCGGCGGCGGGCGGTAGAAGCGCGGGCGGCATTCGCCCCAGCGGGTCAGACGCCACCCCGGGCCGCAGGCATAGTCGACCTTGGTGATGGCAGACGGGGCGGCGGGTTCGGCATGCGCCGGCGCCATCGGCATCGCTTCGGCGGAAACTGCCGAAAGGCCTCCGATAACGAGCGCTGCTGCCAGCGAGATAATCTTCATTGCGTGTCTCCATAAATCCAGCCGAAGCGAGATTTAGCCCCGCGGCCCTGAACCGATAATGAACTGCCCGTTCATCAACGCGCAGGCATCAACGCGCAGGCGCGGGCAGAACGCGCGAGGTCTTCACCGGATGGATTTCCGGCCACGCCGGATTGTCCGGCGCCGGCTTGGAGCCGATTGCCGATACCGATACGACGATCGCGGTTACAGCCGAGAAGAGCACGAGTACATGGGTCATAGCTTCCGATCCTCAATGGTTGGTTCCCAGCCACAGGGGCGCAAACTGATGCGGGAGGATGAACGAAAGCCTAAGCGATATGGTTAAGGTCAGAGTTATGTAGCAAAATTCCACAGTTCGAATCTGAACGCCAAGGCTATTCATCCCGCGGCGAGAGAGAGCCTCTTCCTTTTATTTCCGCGACGATTGCAGCTTTGACCTGGTTGAAGAATCCTCGGGAATGAACCCGTAATCAACGCGTTGGGATCATCAGGCCGTGGACGAAATTCATAGCCGGGCCAGATAAAGCGGTTCAATTGGGTTAGCCGCAGCCAATGCCGCGCACCGTCCAGACCAACGCATAATCCCCTCTACAAGAAATAAGTGGCGGACAGTCTCGATATCCATCAGATTCGTTAGCGGGCGGCACTAGAATGATGATCACGAATAAAAGGCCTTATCGCGCGAGACTTGGACCTGAAGCAAGGCTCGTCGAACACTGCGGAAGGAACTTTTCTCGCCCGCCATGTGTTGATTGGGGAAGCCGCCGGTTCGGGGACTTTTATGACGCTTGATTTCATCTTCTTCGTACTGGTCGGTTTCTGCGCGCAAATCGTCGACGGCGCGCTCGGCATGGCGTTCGGGGTGCTCTCGACGACGAGCCTCCTGGCGCTTGGCGTGCCGGTCGCCAATGCCAGCGCGATGACGCATGTGGCGGAGATCTTCACGACCGCGGCGTCGGGCGCATCGCATGTCTATCACCGCAATGTCGACTGGAAGCTCGTGGTGCGGCTGGCGCCTGCGGGCATGATCGGAGGGGCGGTCGGGGCCTATATTCTCGCCAATGTCGACGGGAAGGCGATCGAGCCCTTCGTTTCGGCCTATCTGATCACGGTCGGCCTCATCATTCTCTTCAAGGCGTTCCAGCCGCGCTGGCCGCGCGACGTCAAGGACTGGATCGTGCCGCCCGTCGGGCTTGGCGGCGGCGTGCTCGACGCGATCGGCGGCGGCGGCTGGGGTCCGATCGTTACCAGCACGCTCGTCGGCCGCGGGCACGATCCGAAAAAGGTGATCGGCTCCACCAGCCTCACCGAATTCGCGGTGACCGCGATCATCTCGCTCACCTTCATGCTGACGCTCGGCTGGTCAGAGCTGAGCTCGGCGATCGGCCTCATCGTCGGCGGCGTAATCGCCGCGCCGCTCGGCGCGATGCTCGTCAGGCGCCTGCCGGTCAAGCCCTTGATGATCACCGTCTCGCTCGTCATCATCTCGACGACGGCGATACGGTTTTTCTAGGGGGTGGGCGGCACAGCCTTCCAAGATGTCGTCTTCGCTTATTGCTTCGACGTTCGCGCCTTGCGTCGCTCACCCCTCATCCGACCCTCCGGGCCACCCTCTCCCCTCGGGGAGAGGGCAGGGTAAGGGGCGGCGGAATGCAGAGCTGTGATGCCACTCCCAGAACTAAGCTTCCCGCCCGAAATAAACCTCCACTGCAGCAAGCTTGCCGTCCTTGAAGCGCAGCGTCTCCATGTTGCGGAAGGCGCTGCCGTCGTGCTTTGCGGCGCGGTAGCGGACGACGGCTTCCTCGCCGTCGATCGCCAGGAATTCGATCTCCATGCTGCGAAACGGCGGCGGTTCCGGCCAGCATCGGTCGAAATATTCGTGGCGGCCGATATGGTCGTCGCGCGGGCTGGAGAAGGTGAAATCGTCGCTCAGCATGTCCCGAACGATGTCCTTGCGGCCTTGGACATAGGCGTCGTAGAGGCCACGGACGGTTTCTTCGCGGATTGTCATCGCAGTTCTCCTCCTCTTCAAATCCGATTGCAGATTGCAATCAGTTGATAGCAGAAAAGGACACTAGGCGCAAATCGCCGGACGGTTGCGGCTCGATCCGTCCTTGGCACCGGAGCCGGCGGGGCGTAGGCTCGTGCCTCTTCCAAAACAGTACCCATAGAGATCCCGACATGACAGAGACGCAGATGGACGCGGCGGACGCGGCGGCCGGGTCAGCCTACTGGAAACGCAACCTCGCCATTTCGCTGACCGGTTCCTTCACCACCATCGTGGCGATGACGCTGCTGCTTCCCTTCCTGCCGCTTTATGTCGAGGAACTCGGCGTCGGCGACCATGCGGCGATCGTGCAGTGGTCGGGCATTGCCTATGGCGCGACCTTCTTCGCCGCCGCGCTTGTGGCACCGCTCTGGGGGCGGCTCGGCGACATCTACGGGCGCAAGCTGATGCTGGTGCGCGCCAGTCTCGGCATGACGATCGCCATCTCGCTGATGGGCATGGCGGGGAACGTCTGGCAGCTGGTGGCGCTCAGGCTTTTCGTCGGGCTTGCGGGCGGCTATGCCTCGGGCTCCATGGTGCTGGTCGCGACGCAGACGCCGAAGGACCGCTCGGCCTGGGCGCTCGGGGTTCTGTCCTCGGGCATCATGGCGGGCAATCTCGTCGGGCCGCTGATCGGCGGGGCGCTGCCGCCCGTCATCGGCATCCGCGGCACGTTTCTCGCGGCAGGCAGCGTGATTTTCCTCGCGTTTCTCGCGACCGCCTTCCTGATCAAGGAGGAGAAGTCCCCTGCCCGCAAACAGGCGGCGAAAGCTAGCGGCGGCTGGCGCGCGATCCCGGACAAGGGCCCGGTGGTCGCCATGCTTGCGACCGGCCTGCTTTTGATGCTCGCCAACATGTCGATCGAGCCGATCATCACCGTCTATGTGGCGCAGCTGGTGGAGAACCAGGGGCAGGTGACGATGACCGCCGGCATCGTCATGTCGGCGGCGGCACTCGGCAGCATCCTTTCGGCGGCGCGCCTCGGCAAGCTCGCCGACCGGCTCGGGCACTGGCCGGTGATCGCTGGTGCGCTTGCCGTTGCGGGCCTCCTCCTGGTTCCGCAGGCCTTCGTCACCGAGCCCTGGCAGCTGATCGTGCTGCGCCTCCTGATGGGCATTGCGCTCGGCGGACTGCTGCCCTGCATCACCGCCGTCATCCGCCACAGCGTGCCGGACAGCGCCGCCGGTAGCATTCTCGGGCTTTCGATCTCGACGCAATATGCCGGCCAGGTCGCCGGCCCGGTGCTCGGCGGCTTCGTCGGCGGCCATATCGGCATGAGGGCGGTCTTTCTCGGCACCTGCGTGCTGCTCCTGGCGGGTGCGGCCTATGCGTGGATGGTGCGGCCGAGGGAGGACAACTTATGATAGTTCGTGGCGGAGGCCCTCACCCTACCCTCTCCCCCGAGGGGAGAGGGTGCCCGAAGGGCGGATGAGGGGGCGGCACGGCAGATCAGGCCACTACTCACGCCAGCATGCGCACATTCGGCTCGCGGTACCAGTAGCGCTTGGCGGCGGCATCGAGGAATGCGCCGCCGTCCAAGATGATCACGCCCTCATCCGGTTCGACGCCGGCCTTGTGAAGCAGGGGCAAGGCTTCCGGCGTGTGGCCGATCGCCTTCAGGTGCACGAAGGCATTCATCACCCATTGCACCGCGGCACCTTCCTTCAGCAATATCCCGGTTCCCTCCCCGGACAGGAGAACCGCCACAGCGTCGAATATCTGCGACGGAGAACCTGCGAGCTGGCCATCGGCTTTTATGACGCTGCCGTCCGACAGCCTTGCCTTCCCGACCTTCGGGGCAACGACAAAGGCCGTCGCATTCGCATCCTCGATCGAGTTCACCAGAGATTGCAGGGCGTGGGCGTCGCTGCCGTCGGCGATCAGGATGCCGATCTTACGGCCCTCGACCGTCTGCTTCATGTTCTTCTGGATCGAAAGCGCCGGCGACGGGGCCATGTCGACCGGCTCGCGGGCGGCGGGATTCTTCTCTGGCAAGTCAATGCCGAGACCTTCGGCGACACGCTTGGCAAGCTCGGGATCGACGTTCAAGAGGTTACCGACCATGCGCGGCGGCACTTGCTTCAGGCCGACCTTGGAAAGCTCGAAGACGAAGGACGAGGCGATGTGGGCCTGTTCCGAATGCGTCTGCGATTTCCAGAACAACCGCGCCTGGCTGTAGTGGTCGGCGAAAAGTTCGGCGCGGATGCGCAGCTTGTCGCCCTGTTCCTCGGTTCCGGTTGCAGCTTTGAACGTCGGGAAGCCGGTGACGGGACATTCGCGTGGTCCGCCACCCTCGCCATGCGTCACAAGGCTGTTCGGCTCGTAATTGGCGCGGCCCGCCGGGACATTCATCTGCATCTGTCCGTCACGCTGGAAGTTCATGACCGGACATTTCGGCGCGTTGATCGGCAGCTGATGGAAATTCGCGGTGCCGAGGCGCGATTTCTGCGTGTCGAGATAGCTAAAGAGGCGCCCCTGCAGCAGCGGGTCATTGGTGAAATCGACGCCGGGCACGATATTGGCAGGGCAAAAGGCAACCTGTTCGGTCTCGGCAAAGAAATTGTCCGGGTTGCGATCCAGCACGAGGCGGCCCACGATTTTCAGCGGCAGCACTTCCTCCGGGATGATCTTGGTGGCATCGAGCACGTCATAGGGCTGCTTGCCGGCGAAATCCTCATCGAAAAGCTGCAGGCCGAGTTCCCATTCCGGGAAGTTTCCGGCTTCGATCGCCTCATAGAGATCGCGGCGATGGAAATCGTTATCGGCCGCCTGCAGCTTCAACGCCTCGTCCCAGACGGTCGATTGGAGACCGAGCTTCGGCTTCCAGTGGAACTTCACGAAGGTCGACTTTCCAGTCTTATCGATGAAACGGAACGTGTGGACGCCGAAGCCCTGCATCATCCGGAAGGAGCGCGGGATGGCGCGGTCGGACATCGCCCACATCAGCATGTGGGTGCTTTCGGGCATCAGCGACGCCCAGTCCCAGAAGGTGTCATGAGCGCTGCCGGCCTGCGGATAGGCACGGTCGGCCTCCATCTTCACCGCGTGGACGAGATCGGGAAACTTGATGGCATCCTGAATGAAGAAGACCGGGATATTGTTGCCGACCAGATCCCAATTGCCTTCCTTCGTATAGAACTTGACCGCAAAGCCGCGCACGTCGCGCGGGGTGTCGACCGAACCGGCACCGCCGGCAACCGTCGAGAAGCGCACGAAGACCGGCGTCTTCTCGCCCTTGCGCTGGAAAAGGTCGGCCTTGGTGATGCCGGAAAGTGATTCCGTCAGTTCGAAATACCCGTGTGCCGCGGAACCGCGGGCATGGACGATCCGCTCCGGGATCCGCTCATGGTCGAAATGGAAGATCTTCTCGCGCAGCACGAAATCCTCGAGCAGCGTCGGGCCGCGCGTGCCCGAGCGCAGGCTGTTCTGATTGTCAGAAATCCGGATGCCCTGATTTGTGGTCAGGTGATCGAGGCCCTCGTGCGGACCTTTCTCGGGGATACGCTGATGCGTCTCGCCGCCATTGCCGCGGCTGGTATCGAACGGGTTGTCGGACATGATACGTCCCTCATTTTGCGTGATAGACGCCAAACGAGGACGGTGGGCAAATGTTCCTCCCGGGGTGCCGGCAATCGAGTTCCGCCACCTTACGCCTGCTGAGCGCTTGAAATTCGCCGCGTGGCTGCGATACTCCTCTGAAGGAACTCGATCGATGACGCGTCACTTGCGAATCTTGGGTGCGTTGCTGACACTGTCGCTCATCAGTGCCGGGCCGGCTGACGACGGACGCTGGTATGCTGGGGATTATTCCTTCTCCGATGAGCTTGGCGGCTTCCGCATCCTGTCAGTGACAGGCTCAGGTACAAAAGCCGATCCGATCGAAATCAACGAGGAACTCGACTCAGCCAGCCCCGTCACTTTGGTGATCAGGGCCGCAAGGCCAATTCAATATCACGGGTTTCCCGAGGGTGCCTTCCACTTGCGCGTTGTCGCCCTGAACAAGAGCGGATTGGCCTGGATCGAGTTCGAATTCGAACTTCAAGAGATTCTCGGCAAACCAAGCGAGTTCTATGACGGTCTGTCGTTCGATCAGACCAACCCCAATCCGGACTTCATTTCGTCCAGCCGATTTGCCCGTTTCGAGAACCGCTTCGAGAGCTTTGACCGGCTGCGCTTCACCAGCGGCCACGCTGATCCCCTGGACCGGCCGGCGTTTGGCTTTTTTGTCACTGACGTCACGCCGGTTCCCGAGTTTTACCTGGTGCAGGACCCACGCGTACCTTTTTCGTGAGGACCACCAAAACGCGGTCCCTGCACATGATCGCTACTCGCCGCTATGAGTGCGGCCGTGGGCCCAGTCCATGTAGAGATCGAGCGCCTTGCGGGCGACCGGGCCGTCTTCGAAATCGCGGCCGTCGAGGCGGTTGACGCCGACGATCTTGGAGTAGTTGCCGCTGGTGAAGATTTCGTCGGCATTCATGAAATCTTCGACGGAAAGCGCCACTTCGCGCACGTCGAAGCCTGCCTGGCGCAGCAGACCCATGACGCGGGCGCGGGTGATGCCGGCGAGGAAAGTGCGGTTGGCGGCCGGCGTGGAAACGACGCCGTCCTTGACCATGAAGATGTTGGAGGATGCCGTTTCGGCGACGTTGCCGTTCAGGTCGCGCATGAGGGCATTGTCGAAGCCGCGGCTTTGCGCTTCGGCGATGGCGCGGCCGCTATTCGGATAAAGCCCGCCTGCCTTGGCGTCCGTCGTCGCCGTTTCCGGCGACGGGCGGCGGAAGGGCGAGACGGTCAGCGACGAGCCGCTGTGGCCGCCCATCGGCGCTTCGAAAAGGCAGAGCGCGAAACGGGTCGATTCCGCATCGACGGAGACGACGCTGCCCGGCGAGCCGTGCTCGCCCCAGTACATCGGCTTGATGTAGATCGGCGTTTTGCCGTCGAATTTCCCGATCCCCTCCCAGGCAAGCGCCTCGATCTCCTCGGCCGTCTTCAGAGGCTTCAGGCCCATGTTGACGGCGGAACGGTTGACGCGCTGGCAGTGCAGGTCGAGATCCGGCGCAATACCGTCGAACCAGCGGGCGCCGTCGAAGACCGTGGACGCAAGCCACATGGCATGCGAGGTCGGGCCGATCAGCGGCGGATTTCCGGGAAGCCACTCGCCCTCGACATGTGTCCAGGTGGCCGTGCGGGGCGATGTATCGACGGGCATGATCTTCTCCTCCCAAAAGTTGGAGAAGCAAAATCCTTCCCGGCAGGCAGGGTCAAGCGGAAATTCGGCCGCTCCAAGCGGACGCAACAAAAATGCCGCAGCCGGCCATTCCGCCGCAACAATCATGCGCGTCCGCCTGCATGAAAACGATGAGTGCATCAGCGAAAATGATCGAACGGTGTGTTGGTGCGAGATGCTTCCACGTGGCATCATGAAGGCGGAATCTCAAACAACAGAGCAGGAGGCCGTCCGATGAAAGCCATGTATTACGAAGCCTTCGAGCAGGCCCCAGACATCCGCACCGTGCCTGACCCCACGCCGAGCGAGGACGGCGTGGTCATCGCCATCGCCGCGACCGGCCTTTGCCGCAGCGACTGGCACGGCTGGATGGGGCACGATCCGGATATCCGCCTGCCGCATGTGCCGGGACACGAGCTCGCCGGAAAGATCGTCGCCACCGGCAGGGGCGTGATGCGCTTCAAGGCGGGCGACCGGGTGACCGTGCCCTTCGTTTCCGGCTGCGGCCATTGCAGCGAATGCCATTCCGGCAACCAGCAGGTCTGCCCGAACCAGTTTCAGCCCGGTTTCACGCGTTGGGGCTCGTTTGCCGAATATGTCGCGATCGACTATGCCGACACCAATCTCGTGCATCTGCCCGACAGCATCGACGATGCGACGGCGGCAAGCCTCGGCTGCCGTTTCGCCACCTCGTTCCGCGCCGTTGCCGACCAGGCGCGCACCGGACCCGGCGAGTGGATCGCCATCCATGGCGCGGGCGGCGTCGGCCTTTCGGCGATCATGATCGCCAGCGCGCTCGGCGCCAATCCGATCGCGATCGACATTTCCGAGGAGAAGCTTGCCTTTGCGCGCGAATGCGGGGCAGTGGCGACAATCAACGCGGCGGCTGTCGCCGATGTCGCAGAAGCCGTGCGCGAGATCACCAAGGGTGGCGCGCATGTCTCGATCGACGCGCTCGGCCATCCCGTCACCTGCTTCAACTCGATCAAGAATCTCCGCCGCCGCGGCCGCCATGTGCAGATCGGGCTGATGCTCGGAGAGCATTCGACGCCGCAAATCCCGATGGCGCAGGTGATCAGCCATGAGCTGGAAATCTACGGCAGCCACGGCATGCAGGCCTGGCGCTACGACGCCATGCTCTCCATGCTTGCCGCCGGCAAGATCGCTCCGCAGAAGCTGATCGGCCGGACGATCAGCCTGGAAGAGGCGGTGCCGGCGCTGATGGCGATGGACAGCGCGGAAGGAACCGGGATCAGCGTGATTACGCGGTTCTGAAGAGGTGGTGCCATGCTGATCGCCCAGATAAGCGATATCCACGCCAGCCCAAGTAATGACAACCTTGCCCGGCTTGACAGGGCGATTTCCTGGCTGGCCACGGTGCAGCCGGATGTCGTCGTGGTGTCCGGGGATCTCGTCAACGGCGGCTGGCGGGAAGGCTACGTGCAGATAACTGCCGCGTTGCAAAGTCTCGCGTGCCGCACTTCATTCCTCCCCGGCAACGCGGACGACCGCACCGTCATGCGCGCGGCGATGCCCGAGGCCGCCTATCGGGCCGATGGCGAAAGAATGCATTTTGCCGAACGCCATGGCGCCGCGCTGATCATCGGCCTCGACACATGCGTCGACGGACACGCCCATGGCGATGTCACGGAACATCTCCCGTGGTTGCGGCAGACTCTGGCGAGCGATCCGTCAGCCATACCGTTGCTCTTCATGCATCACCATGTCTTCCCTACCGGCATATCGCCTCTAGATAATATCATATGCGTAGGTGCGGATGCGCTGAGCGACCTGCTATCGAGCGGCATAAGACGCCCCATCGCAATCTGCAGCGGTCATGTCCATCGGCCAATGGCGAGCCTGATCGCAGGTATTCCGGCGTACATATCCGGCTCGATCTGTCCTGCCAATCCTTTGCTGCTCGATCCGTTACGCGAACCGCCTGTCACCGACCCTCCCGCCCTCATGATCCATGATCTTCGGAACGGCCGGCTGGTCAGCAGTCACGTTTCCGTCTGATAGATATGGTCGTCGCCATTCTCTCGCGGGAGGAGGACGCGACGGAACTGGCAGGGACGATCGAGGCAGCCCCAAAAAGTTACACCTCGGCGCTGGTCCTCCTTGAAGCCGCGATGCGGCTTTCGACGAAGCTTGCCGTCGATCCGATGATTGTCGAAGAGCGTGTACGCATCTTCCTTTCCGAGGCCCGGATCGAACTTGTGCCCATGGACGAGCGCACGGCAAGCCTCGCTATCAAAGCCTTCGCCGATTACGGAAGGGGCCGAGGCCACCCGGCGCAGCTCAATCCCGCCGATTGCTTCTCCTATGCCTGCGCCAAGGCACTCGGCATTTCTCTCCTTTACAAAGGGCGCGATTTCGCAAAGACGGACCTAGCTGGACCGGCCTAGAGTCTATCCTTCGACGCAGTGAACACCTGGGCCAAGCCATCCCATACCGCGCGGATGCGCGGGATATCGACCAGATTGGCGGGGGCAAGCATCCAGAGTTCGCGATCGGGCATGGCCTCGCCGTAGTCGATCTCGACCAGAGACGGGTTATGCTTGGCGACGAAGCGCGGAAGCATGGCGATGCCGAGCCCGGCGGCTGCGGCACTTGCCTGCACGATATTGCTGCTCGAGCGGAAGATGAAGGCATCCCGGCCGAACCTCGTTTCCAACCAGCGGGCTTCGGCCACGCCATCGCTGTCCAGATCAAATCCGATGAGCCGGGCTGGTCCGCTTTCATCAACAGTCTCGGCAGCCGCTTTCGATGCGTAGAAGGCGTATCCGATCGTCGCCACGCGCTTCCCGGTCAGATCGCTATCCTTCGGGTGTCCGAGCCGCAGTGCGATATCGGCTTCGCGCTGGGCAAGGCTGTGCACGCGGATATCGGTGACGATTTCGAGTTCGACGTTCGCGAGCCCGCCCAGCACGTCGCCTAGCCGCGGCGCGATGACGAGATCGGCGATCGAACGGGTCGTCGTCAGCCGCACACGGCCGCTCGGGCCATTCGTATAAGCCAGCCGGTCGCGGATCGCCGATGCAGCACTCTCCATGGCAGCCGCCTCGGACAGGATCGCGGTTCCGTGGCGGCTGAGCTGATAGCCGTCGGCACGCCGCTCGAAGAGCGCGAAGCCGAGGAGGCTTTCCAGCGCAGCGATGCGGCGTGCGACGGTCGCATGGTTGACCTTCAGCGCCCGCGCCGTCGCCGAGAGGCTGCGGTGCCTTGCCAGCGCCGTGAAAAAGCGCAAATCCTCCCAATCGACGTCTGTGCGTTTTTGCTCAGCCATTGTGATACGATAGCGAATATTCGCGCAGCGGGAAAGCGGTTAGCGTCCTTGGCGATCCAATCCAAGGAGATATGCCAATGGTTCCCCTCACCCTTCTTCAGCATGCGGGCGTCACGCCGAAAGCCGCCGATTGGGCGAAATCGGCCGTTGTCGTGATCGACGCGCAGAATGAATATGTGGACGGCGGACTGCCGCTTCACGGCGTCGCGGCAGCCGTCGACGAAATCCACGCACTGCTCGATGCCGCCCGGCGCGATGGCGTTCCGATCATTCATATTGTTCACCACGCGCCGGGCAGCGGCCTCTTCGCGACCGGCTCGCATGGTGCGGAGATCATTCCCGCGCTGACGCCTTCTGGCGGTGAGGCCGTTATCCCGAAGACGCTTCCCAATGCCTTTGCCGGAACCACGCTTGCCGCGGCTCTCGCAGCAATTGCCGAGCAGACCGGCCGCTTCGATCTGATCCTCGTTGGCTTCATGACGCATATGTGCATCAGCGCCACGGCGCGCGCGGCACTCGATCTCGGCATCAAGGCGACTGTCATCGCATCCGCTGCTGCGAGCCGCGATCTGCCGGACCCGCTCGGCGGCATGATCCCGGCCGAGACCGTACACCGAACGGCTCTGGCGGAGATTGCCGACCGTTTTGCGACGGTCGTCCCCGGCATTGAAACGATAGTCAACCGGCACGCAATGGTCTGAGTCAGGCAGATGCTGGCTTACGGCTTCTCCCGTTTCTCCTGCTCTTCCCTGTATTGCCTGACCGTTGCGGCGCGCTCCGCCTTTTCGGCTTTCGAAAGGGCACCGTCGCCGTCCTTGTCGTAGAAGTCGAAGGCGGAGAGGAGGAGCGCCCTGAACTCATCCTCCGTCAGCTTGCCGTCCTTGTTGGGGTCGAGCGCTATCAGGGCGGCGACGCGATCCGCGCCGCTCAATCCATAAGCCAACGGCGCTTGCGGCAGCGGCGGCGATGTCAGCGCTTCGTCGAGTGTCACGATACCGTCGCCGTTACGATCAAAATTCGCGAAGCGGGCCTCCATGCCAAGTTCGACCTGTTCGCGGCTTTCGTAGAGGTTGGCGAGCTTGTATTCGTCGAGCGTCATGCGCCCGTCGGCATCGAGATCGCCGGCGAAGAATGGCATCGCGTCGGCGGCCGCCCTTTGGCGTGCGGCGTCGACCTGCCGGAGCCTGGCGATATCGCCTTGATCCAAAGTACGGTCGGCGCCGGTGTAGACCGCAAAAGGCTCGAGATGCTCGGACACATACCGGTCGCGCGTATTGCCCATGTCCTCCACAAGAAAAATCGGCGGAGCAGCCGGCGTCCCGGCCCGTGCTGGCATTGCGGCGGCCGACAGGCAGATTGCGGCAAAGACGAAACCGGCTCTCATGAATCCCTCCAAGCCATGAGCGGACATCAATAATGCAACCCATTCGTGCAGCAATTCGAAGACAGCTGCAACACGCCGCATACAAGTCGCCAAGAATTGCTGCTAAGCATGACGCGCTTGAAGGACAATAACAGGAGGTGCCTCATGGCCTGGTCCGCCAGCCAATATGTGAAGTTCGAGGATGAGCGGACACGCCCGGCGCGCGATCTCCTGGCGCAGGTGCCGCTGGAGCGGGTCGAACGCGCGATCGATCTCGGCTGCGGGCCGGGAAATTCGACCGAACTCATCATCGACCGCTACGGCAAGGAAGGCGTGTCCGGCCTCGACAGCGACCTCGACATGCTGGAGGCCGCGCAGAAGCGGCTTCCAGGCACTGCCTTCACCGAGGCCGACCTTGCGACCTGGCAGCCGGAGGAGCCCGCCGATCTGCTCTTCGCCAATGCCGTCTTCCAATGGCTGCCCAACCATCTCGACATCTTCGACCGGCTGATGGACGGGCTTTCCGAGGGCGGCGTACTGGCCGTGCAGATGCCCGACAATCTCGGCGAGCCGACACATCTGCTGATGGAGGAAAGCGCCCATGCCGGACCGTGGACGACGGCCTTCGAAAAGAAGAGCGTGCGCCGCAACCCCCTTCCGCCGCCGCCGGCCTATTACAGCCGCCTGATCGGCAAATCCGCGCGCGTCGATATCTGGCACACGATCTACAACCACCCGATGGCGAACGCTGGGGCGATCGTCGAATGGGTGAAGGGAACGGGTCTGATGCCCTACCTCGCCCATGCCGGCGAGGAGCACCGCGAGGCATTTCTTGCGGATTATCTTGCGCGTGTCGAGAGAGCCTATCCGAAGACGGCGGACGGGCGGGTGCTGCTGCGCTTCCCGCGGCTGTTTCTGGTGGCGGTGAAGGGTTAGCTAGTGCGCCGGTACCGCAAAGTCGCCGCGCTGTGCCGCCAGCATCTCGCGCAGTGGTATATGCTTCCTATCGACGTTAGTCGGTCTCCCCGCGGGATAGCTTGGTAGGGCAGCAACTACAGATTCCCTCATTCCTGTGCTGGCACAGGAATGAGGGAAGAAATATATGACAGTGCCAGTCGGCAACCTCGTGTTTGCCGCAGCCTCGCCTAAGATCGAAGCGCTTGGAATGTTTCCCCTCAACTGACGTGATGAGGGAGGGCTAGTAAGCGGCCTGCACAAAGCCACCGGCCACGCTTGCGGTAGCGCCCGGCGGCCTTATATTCCGGCGCTGACAATCACGGAGCGCGATCCCCATGCCAGACGCCAAGCCCACGCCGCCCACCACTCTGGTCATCTTCGGGGCGACCGGCGACCTTACCCGACGGCTTCTCGTTCCGGCGATCATCAATCTCACCCGCGGCGCTATGGTCGGCGACGATCTCGACATTCTCGGCATCGGCATCGAGCCCGGCGACGACGAGACGCTGCGGGGGCGACTGGACGATTTCCTGGCCGGCCTCGGGGATGGCGAACCGCTCGTCAAGGATCCAGCCTGGGCACGGCTGCGGCAGCGGATCAGCTATATTTCCGGTGATTTCACCGGCGAGGGAATCTATCTGGAGATCGCCAAGCGCCTGTCTTCAGCGCCGAGCGGCAATGCGGCCTTCTATCTCGCCGTGCCGCCGCGGTTCTTCGGCGGAATCGTGGAGAAGCTCGCGGCTCACGGACTCGCCGCCGAGAACGAAAACACCTTCCGCCGCATCGCCATCGAAAAGCCCTTCGGAACGGACCTCGCCTCGGCGCGGGCGCTCAACGCGCAGATCCTGAGCGACGTCGACGAAAGCCAGATCTACCGGCTCGACCATTTCCTCGGCAAGGAGACCGTCCAAAACCTGCTCACGGCGCGTTTTGCGAACATGATGATCGAATCGCTGTGGAACAGCCGCTATATCGATCATGTGCAGATCACGGCGGCCGAAACCGTCGATGTCGGCAGCCGCGGCGCCTTCTACGACGCGACGGGGGCGCTGCGCGACATGGTGCCGAACCACCTGTTCCAGCTCCTCGCCATGATCGCCATGGAGCCGCCGAACAGCTTCGACGCCGAAGCGATCCGCAACGAGAAGAGCAAGGTGCTGAAGGCGCTGCGCGTCTATACGCCAGAAGAAGCGGCAGCACACGGCGTTCGCGGCGTCTATTCCGGCGGGCGGCTGAACGGCGCGGAAATCCCCGCCTATCACGAGACGCCGCAGGTGGCGCCGGACAGCAAGACCGAGACCTTCGTGGCGCTGAAGCTCTATGCCGACACCTGGCGCTGGGCGGGAGTGCCCTTCTACCTGCGCACCGGCAAGGCGATGACGGCGCGCGACACGGAGATCGTCGTGACATTCCAACCCGTGCCCTTCGCACAGTTCCGCGAGACCGACGTCACGCGGCGGCTGCCGCCGAACAAACTGGTCATCCAGGTGCAGCCGGACGAAGGTATGAGCCTGGAGATATCGATCAAATCGCCCGGGCTTTCGGTCGACACCGTGCCGGTTTCGCTGGACTTCCGCTATGCCGACCAGTTCGACATCGGCAAGATGACCGGCTACGAATCCCTCATCTACGACCTGCTGATCGGCGACCAGACGCTGTTCCAGCGCGCCGACGGCATCGAAGCCGGCTGGGCGGCGGTGCAGCCTTTCCTCGACCTATGGGCGAAGGGCGGTGACCCGGAAGCCTACGCCCCCGGCAGCATGGGCCCTGCCTGCGCCGACGGCCTCATCGAACGCGACGGACGGCACTGGCATGGGCTTGGCGTGCTGCAGGCGAAGAAAAAATGAGCCGCAAGTGAAGATTCAAGCAGAAACAAACGGGTTTCCACCCTGCAGCCGGCGACGCGCCGCCCAAGCGAGTCAAAAGTTCTGAAATTCTGGATCTGATTGAAATGCCTTTGGTAGCAGCCGCTCGCAACGTTCTGGTGCGAGCGGCTTCAGTACACGAAAGCGATTCGCTTCACGCTTTTTTAGAGCCCGGAAGCGGCGTAAATTCCGCGATCAAACGAACTGGCTCAAGCCCGGGACCGAGGCGACGACCTCGTCGACGACTTCTTCGCCGGCATATTGCTTGGCGATGGCGATGGTTTCCTTGGCGAGTGAGGTGATTTCGCCCATGCCGAGGCCTTGGCTCATTAGTTGCTGGCCGAGGCCCATGATGCCGCCGCCGCCGAGAGCGCCCATCAAACCGCCAAGCAGGCCGCCGCCGGCGCCTTCGCCGTTGTACTGGGCGACGAGATCGGCGCCGCTCGGGATGGCTTCGATCATCTTGGCGACTGCGGCGTCATCCCCTTCGCGCTGCAGGAAGCCGAGCATCATGCCCAGCGCCTTCTCGGCCAGATCGGGCGCAATGCCCACGCGATCGGCAATCTGGGTCACAACTTCATTCATTGTCAGCCTCCTGTTATTTTGACGTTGACGTCAACGTTATTCGAGTTTCTTCCGCAACTCAAGCCGCGCCGCCGGGAGAGGGCATTTTCCCCGGATTTGCTTTCAATGCAAACAGTTGTCGGCATCCCGGTCCCTGCTTATAACAGGTGGACGATAGTAAGATGAATGCGGCTTATTGCGATCTCCGCATTTCAAACGCAAGCGGCGGCATCGGCCCAAGGGAGAACTGCTTCATGCTCGAGGATGGCAAGATTTTCATCGGCGCCAGCCGCAATCCGGACGACAGCATCAACAAGCCGGAATATCTCGACCTGAAATTCGGCAACCGCCACGGCCTGGTGACAGGCGCCACCGGCACCGGCAAGACGGTGACGCTGCAGGTGCTGGCGGAAGGTTTTTCCAGAGCCGGCGTTCCGGTCTTTGCCGCCGACATCAAGGGCGACCTTTCCGGCATCGCCGCCAAGGGCGAGCCGAAGGACTTCCTCATCAAGCGGGCCGAGCAGATCGGTTTTGCCGATTACGAGTTCGACCAGTTCCCGGTGATCTTCTGGGACCTCTTCGGCGAGAAGGGCCACCGGGTCCGCACCACGATCGCCGAAATGGGACCGCTGCTTCTGGCACGCCTGATGGATGCCTCCGAGCCGCAGGAGGGCGTCATCAACATCGCCTTCAAGATCGCCGATCAGGCAGGCCTGCCGCTGCTCGACCTCAAGGATTTTTCCTCGCTGCTCAACTATCTGGGCGAGAATGCGAGCGAGCTTTCCAGCCAGTTCGGCCTGATTTCCAAGGCTTCCGTCGGCTCTATCCAGCGCGCGCTGCTCGTTCTCGAGCAGCAGGGTGCCGAACATTTCTTCGGCGAACCGGCGCTGAAGATTTCCGACATCATGCGCACCGGCAATAACGGCTACGGCCAGATTTCCGTGCTTGCCGCCGACAAGCTGATGATGAACCCCAGACTTTACGCCACCTTCCTGCTCTGGCTACTCTCCGAGCTTTTCGAAGAGCTGCCGGAAATCGGCGATCCGGACAAGCCGAAGCTCGTCTTCTTCTTCGACGAGGCGCATCTGCTCTTCAATGATGCGCCGCGGGTCTTGACCGAGCGCGTCGAGCAGGTCGTGCGCCTGATCCGCTCGAAGGGCGTCGGCGTCTATTTCGTCACGCAGAACCCGCTCGACGTGCCGGAAACGGTGCTCGCCCAGCTCGGCAACCGCGTGCAGCACGCGCTGCGCGCCTATTCGCCGCGCGAACAGAAGGCGGTGAGGACAGCCGCCGATACCTTCCGCCCCAACCCGGCCTTCGACTGCGCCACCGTGATCACCAATCTCGGCACGGGCGAGGCGCTGGTTTCGACGCTGGAGACCAAGGGCGCGCCGTCGATCGTCGAGCGCACGCTAATCCGCCCGCCATCCGGCCGCGTCGGCCCGGTGACGGATGCAGAGCGCCAGCAGGTCATGGACCGGAGCCCGGTGCTCGGCGTCTATGATGAGGATGTCGACCGCGAATCCGCCTTCGAAATGCTGGCCGCCCGCGCCAGGAAGGCTGCCGAAGCAGAAGCCGCCAAGCGGGCGCAGGAGGAGGCTCAAGCGCAGCAAACGAGTGCCGGAACGACCTCCGGCTGGAGCCTGCCCGGCTTCGGTGGCAGCGATGATGAACAGCCAAGCCGCGGCCAATCGCGCGGACGTTCGTCCGGTTATCAGCGCGAAACCGTCGTGGAAGCCGCGATGAAGAGCGTGGCACGGACGGTTGCGACGCAGGTCGGCCGGGCGCTGGTACGCGGCATTCTGGGGAGTTTGAAGCGGTAAGTCTTGGCAGCGCGGTTCGCGGCCTCTTGCCATGGGACTGCCCCTCACCTTAACCCTCTGCCCGTTCTGACGGGGAAAGGGAACGCGCTCCACCCTGCCTCGGTGATTTGAGAAGACAGCGCGGCATATTTCCTTCTCCCCGTGGGCGGGGAGAAGGTGCCGGCAGGCGGATGAGGGGCAAGCCGGCGACCATAAGAGGAAATCCACCTACCGCTTGCGGACGAATTCCGTGCGCAGGACGAGGCCTTTGATGGTGTCGTGGCGGCAGTCGATTTCTTCCGGGTTTTCCGTCAGGCGGATCGACCTTATCACCGTGCCCTGCTTCAGGGTCTGATTGGCGCCCTTGACCTTCAGATCCTTGATGAGGGTGACGGAATCGCCGTCCTTGAGGACGTTTCCGGCAGCGTCCCGGACCTCGGCGGCCGTCTGCGCGGCAGCAGCCAATTCCGAAGCCGGACGCCATTCGCCCGTCACTTCGTCATAGACGTATTCGTCGTCATTGCCTGCCATGGTCGTCTCTCCTAAATCAAGAATGTGCCGGTCTGGCCGCTTATAACAGCCAGGCTGCCTCACGCAAGTTCAGCCGGGAAGACAAGGGCTCGTGCCGCGTACCATGTTTTTGAAGAGGCCTGATGCGACCGCCATGGTTGCATTCCTGCATATGCGATGGTATTTCGTGTGTGCACTCAAAGAGAAAGGAGGGTCGCGTGCATAATGACTATTTCCGGTTCAACCGGCAGCGTGGCCCCGTCAACGCCCTGCACATGCGTTTGCAGGGCTGACCAGAGACCGTTTCTCGCCAAACTCTCTTCCTGGTCCGCCCTTTGTGGCCAGCAGCGCCAAGCTTTATCACTTGAGCGGCTGCGATTTCAGATCCACCGCTGACGTATCGCATCGATGATGGCCAAGAGCCCTCGATGGACGATCGCGCGGTCAAGACCAGAGAACGAGCATGACCCTTCTCAATATCCGCAACCTCGGCATCACGCTGTCGAGCCCGCTGTTTTCCAGGCTCAACCTCGTCGTCAATGCCGGCGACCGGATCGGCATCGTGGCCGCCAACGGCCGCGGGAAATCGACGCTTTTCCGCTGCATCGCCGACACGCTCGAGCCGACGGAAGGCGACATCACCAGGGCGCGCGGGCTGACCGTCGGCTATGTCGAGCAGAACGTGCCGCCTGCCCTGTTCGCCAGGACCTTTTATGACGCCATTCTCGATGCACTCTCTCCGGAGCAGGTGGAAACCGAGAGCTGGCGCGTCGATGTGGTGCTGGAATCGTTCGAGGTGCCGGAGGAGTTGCGCCAGCGTTCGCTCGCCGCCCTCAGCGGTGGGTGGCAGCGGCTGGCGATGCTTGCCCGGGTGTGGGTCACCGAGCCGGACCTCTTGATGCTCGACGAGCCGACCAACCATCTCGATCTCGGCAAGATTGCGCGGCTGGAGGAATGGCTGAACGCGCTGCCTCGCGACGTGCCGGTGATTCTTGCCAGCCACGACCGCGCCTTCCTCGACGCCGTGACGAACCGCACGCTCTTTCTGCGTCCGGAGCAATCGCAGCTCTTCGCCCTGCCCTATTCCCGGGCGCGGGTTGCGATCGATGAGTTCGACGCGGCGGACGCGCGCCGCTACGAGCGCGATATGAAGACGGCCGAGCAGCTGCGCAAGCAGGCGGCGAAGCTCAACAATATCGGCATCAATTCCGGCAGCGACCTTCTGGTGGTGAAGACCAAGCAGCTGAAGCAGCGGGCGGAAAAGCTTGAAGACGCGGCGAAACCGGCGCATCTGGAGCGCTCGGCCGGCGCCATCAAGCTCGCCAATCGCGGCACGCATGCCAAGGTGCTGTTGACGCTGGACGATGCGGCTGTTGGGACGCCGGACGGCACGCTGCTCTTCAAGACGGGCAAGCAGTTCATCTGCCAGGGAGACCGGATCGTGCTGCTCGGCGAAAACGGCGCCGGCAAGACGCGGCTGATCGCGATGCTGCGCAAGTCGATCACCCACCCGGAAACCGCCGAGAATGGCATCAAGGCCACGCCGTCGCTCGCGCTCGGCTACGGCGACCAGGCGCTTGCCGATCTCAGCGATGCCGATACGCCGTTGGAAACGATCATCCGCCGCTTCGACGTCGGCGATCAGCGGGCACGCGCGCTTTTGGCCGGCGCCGGCATGTCGATCGAGATGCAGGGCCGCCCCATCGGCCAGCTTTCTGGTGGGCAGAAGGCGCGGCTCGGCATGCTGGTGCTCCGGCTCTCCAACCCGAACTTCTACCTGCTCGACGAGCCCACCAACCATCTCGACATCGACGGGCAGGAAGCGCTGGAAAGCGAGCTGATGGCGCATCAGGCAAGCTGCCTGCTCGTTTCTCACGACCGCAGCTTCGTGCGCGCTGTCGGCAACCGCTTCTGGCTGATCGAGAAGCGGAAGCTGGTGGAGGTGGAGAGCCCGGAGGGGTTCTTCGCCTCGGCGGGCGAGCGGTGATTGGCGGGTGGATTGCGGGACGTGGCTGTCCGCTTACCCCTCCGTGGCCAAGTGAGGAGAGGTCGTGCCGTGCAGGCCCCTCATCCGATCCTTTGGGCTACCTTCTCCCCAGCGGGGAGAAGGTAGCGGAAACGCCCCGGCAGGCGGATGAGGGGCCGCAAGCCGCTACTTCCGCCTCCATTCCTGTGCTCGTCACAGGAATGTGAGTGGAACAAAAGGGCCCCTTTAAAACGCCTTCGGCGCAGCGCCCAACAGGTTCAGCTTGCCGCCGGTGATCGTGAAGAGGCTGAGTTTGCGTTCGACATTGCCGCCCGGGGTCAGGCGGAAAAGCCCGGTCACGCCGCGGAAGCCGGTCTTCATCGTCAGGTTCTCGGCCGTCAGGCCCGCCGGACCCTTGACGCGGATGATGCCTGCGGCGATGGCGATGGCGTCGTAGCCGTAGGCGGCGTCCGTGGACAGCGTGCGGCCATGGTGGCGCTTGTAGCGGTCGGCGATCAGACTGGCATCGTCCGGCTCGACCATGGCGATCGTGGCGCCCGCGACAGCGGGGTCCGCATAGGCCTGAGACGGCCAGGCGCTGGTGCCGATGAGAACGAGATTGCCCTGGCCGCTCGCCTTGATCGCACCGGCAACCGTCGGCACGATGACGCTCTTGCCGAGGATGACGACTGCATCGGCCTGCTGAAGCTGGGCCTTCGACTTCTGCACGGTCTCGGCAGCGGCCGCATCGCTGAGATCGTAGCGCGCGGTCCCGACATAGGTGCCGCCGCCAGCGCGGATAGCGTCGGCAAGCCGCATCTCATGAGTTGGCGGAAAATCCCTCGGGGCGAAAACCATCACCTTCTTGTGCCCGCCCATAGCCGCCGCAAGGATGCCTTCAAGCGCGCTGTCGAGCTCGTCCGAGGCGAAGTTGTAGACATTGCCGGCGGTTGCCGGAACGTCGTCGCCAAGGTTGACCAGCGGCGGACGCTGATCGGAGGGCATGGCGGCAACCGCTGAGGTGACGGCGGGCGGAACATAGCTGATGAGCAGCGCCGAATTGCGTGCCTTGGCGGCGCTGACGGCGGCAGGCACCGCACCCGCACCGCCCGAAACATCGATGACCTTGACAAAGACCTGACCGTTGCCGAGTTCGCCGACACTGAGAGCTGCGCCGTCGCGCACATCGCGGGCGGCACCCTCGTAAACGCCGCTCGCGCCTCGAGGCAGCAGCAGCGTGACCTCCGTACCGGTCTCGCCGAAGGTCTCTTCGACCTTGCTCGACGGCGCCTTGATGTCGGTATTCTTCACCGTGCCCAGCCCATCCGCACCCGACTGGCAGCCTGTGGCGGCGGTAAGGAAAAACAGCAGCGGCAGCGTGCGGGACAGGCGCCGAGGTGCAGACAAGGAGACCGAAAGCGCGTCAGCGAGCCTGCCGCATAAACCATATGATGGTTCGGTCCGTAGCTTTGAATGCGATATCACTGTTTCCCCCGAAATGCGGCATCCCGGCCTTTTGCGGCCTTTTAGACGGCGCTTATTTCTGCACCGGGCGCAGGCGAAAATCAAACCCTTCCCCCAAACTTGGTTGACGGCAAAGCTAAAGTTTTACGCTCCTTTGAGCGGAAGCTTTATACTTGGATTACCCACGCTTCCAAACGGCATATTTATAGAACTTCGGTACATTTTCTCTCATACAGGGAGAACCAAACCCGATGAAGCGCAGCACAAAAGCAAAAATACTTGCAGCTTTTACTTTTTCATCTTTCGCGCCACTGCTATTCAGCTCGCAGGTTGCGGCAAAAATGCCAGAGATGCAGATCAGCACGACGCCATATACATCAGCACTGACGAACAATACTGTTTACGCGCTGGCACAAGCGGGTAGCATGGCAGGCGTCTTCAATCTCCTCAGAACGGCCGCCAGCGGCGTTTCTAGCGCCGTTCAGACGATTAACCTTGCCGCCGTGACGCAATTGCCGCAGGCGGAGACGACCGCCTCGATCAAGCCGGGTGAGCCGCGCAAGGCGGCCCCTTCGAATGATGCCGTCTTCGGCTCCGTCACCATTCCGTTCAAGCGGCTTGCCGCGGTCAAGCGCCTCGCGCCTTCGCTCGCCGAGATGGTAGACGGAGCGGCGATCAAATGCGGCGCGAAGGGCTGTTCGGATGCGGCTGAGGTCGTCAAGGCGACGCTCGACAAGACCGGGCAGGCTTCGATCCGCGACAAGCTGAATGCGGTGAATGTCGCGGTCAACCGCGCGATCCGCTACCGCCGGGACGCCGACACCTATCAGACGGCGGACTACTGGGCGACGCCTTCCGAGACGCTTGCCCGCCAAGCGGGCGACTGCGAGGATTTCGCGATCCTGAAGATGGCGGCACTTCGCGCCGAAGGCGTCGACATGACGGACATGTCGATCGTCGTGCTGTTTGACCAGAAGCGCCAGTTCTATCACGCGGTGCTTTCCGTCGCGGTCAACGGCAACTACTTCATTCTCGACAACATGCGCGATCAGGTGCTGCCCGACAACCGCCTGCCCGACTACCAGCCGCTTTTCTCCATCGCCAGTGGCAAGGGATATCTGCATGGGCTGCGCGCCGGCAACAAGCAGGTCGCTTCCCGCATGCCGCTGGAGAAGGTCGCACCTGGCGAAGGCGCGGCATACTGAGACAAGCCAAAACACCTGATGTTCAAGGCGGTCGCGCGACGCGGCCGCTTTTTCGTTTCATGCGTCAGTCAGTAGCGGGAGATATAGCCGATCAGCATCGACTTTTCGTGCGTCGGCGCCAGGGCGAGATTGATCTGGCCCCGCATCGACTGCGTGCCGACACCGATGCTGAAGCCGGTGTTCAGCGTCTTGCCGCGGTTCAGGTTCAGCGTCGTGATCGCCTGCTCGATCTGCGTATCGACCGAAAAGCGCAGGCTCTTGGTCAATTGCGCCGTATCACCCATGGGCAGGCGCTGGCGCAGCATCGAGAGAAACGGATCGTTGAAATACTGGATCTTCTTGTCGTGGGTCAGCAGGATCGCCGGCGATGGCGACGCTTGGATGACGGCATTGAGGTTTGTCATCGAGGCTATGTCCTCGACGGCGTCCAGGCGGCGCAGAGCCCATTTCAGACTGAGAACGCGCAGCAGCGAGGCGAGATTTCCGGATTCCGGCATCTGCGACGCCGTATATTGCACCAGATCGGCGGTCGTCATCTTGCCAGCGGAGGACATGCGGCCCAGGCCGTCCCAATAGATGCGCTCCAGGCGGATGCCGCGGCGCTCACCTCCCCGGCCGACGACGGCGCGGAAGCGCGGCTCGATTTCCTCCGCGCCGATAACCGGCAACGGCTCGTCGGCGGGTTCAGCCTTCGTCAGATCGGTCGCGCGGGGCTTGGAAATCAGCATCTCACCGCTCCGTCAGCGCTTCGGAGCGCGCCTTGTTGATCGGCTTCAGCAGGTAGCTGAGGACCGTCTTGTTGCCCGTCATGATTTCGACGGCGGCGACCATGCCCGGAATGATCGGATAGAGCTTGCCGTCGCGCTCCAGCTCCGATGTGTCGGTCTTCACCTGCACCAGGTAGTAGGTCTCGCCTTTTTCCTTTTCGACCAGGCTGTCGGCCGAGATGTTTTCCACCACACCTTCAAGCCCGCCGAAGATCGAGAAATCATAGGCCGTGATCTTGACGATCGCCGGCTGACCGCGACGGACGAAAGCGACGTCGCGCGGGGAAATCTTCGCTTCGATTAGCAAGGTATCGGCAGTCGGCACGATGCCGGCGATGACGCGGCCCGGATCGACATAGGCACCGATCGTATTGACTTCCAGCGTGTTGACGATGCCATCGACCGGCGAGCGGATATCGGTGCGTTTGACACGGTCGGAAGCGCCGCGGATCGTTTCGTCGACGACGGAGAGTTCTGCAAGCGTCGTCGCCTTCTCGGTCAACGCCTGCTGGCGGAGTTCAAGCGCCAAGTCGCCGAGCTGGAGCGTCGCCTCCTGCACCGCGGCTTCCAGGCGATCAATGCTTTCCTGATAGACCTTGAGCTGGCCCTGCTGGTCCGTCAGGTCGCGCTCGACCTTCAGCATTTCGGTTTGGGCCACAAGCTTCTTTTCGCTGAGCGGCTTGATCAGGTCGTATTGGCGCTGCGCGCCCTGGATATTGTCCTGCAGGCGCGCGATATTGGCATGCGCCTCGTTGAGCTCGTTTTCGCGCTGCTTGACGCGCTCCTTGAGAACGCCGAGCTTGTTTTCGTAGCTCGCGCGGTCGGCGGCAAAGAGGCTCGCTTCGTTGCTGCAGACATCCTTGGCGACGGCAAGAATCTCCTCCGGGCAGATATAAGGCATCTCGTACTGACCCGCCTCCTCCAGCTTCAGCCTGGCGACCTTGGCACCGAGCGCGCGTGCCTTGGCGACCGATTCTCCGAGCGTCGAGGTGGTCGTGGTATTGTCGAGCTGGACCAGAAGCTGGCCCTTGCGGACCACCTGGCCAAGCGTGACGGCAATCTGCTGGACGACGCCGGGTTCGGACGACTGGATGATCTGGGTTTTCGAAACGGGAATGACCTTTCCTTCGCCGCGGGCGATCTCATCGACGCTGGCGATCGCCGCCCAGCCGATGAAGCTTGCAATCAGCAGCGCGCAGAGCGCCAGGATGGCGCGGGCGAAAAACGGTGGATGGTCGAGACGGTTCGCGCTCATTGCTGCCCCGCCGGTTTGCGCATGGCCTCGATCACGGCCTGCTTCGGACCGTCGGCGACGATGCGGCCCTTGTCGATAACGATCAGGCGGTCGACAAGCTCCAACATGCTGTGGCGGTGCGTCGCGATCAGAAGCGTCGTCTCGCGGCCGAAGGCGCCGGACAGCCTGGAGATCAGATGACGCTCGGTCGCAAGGTCCATCGCGCCCGAGGGTTCGTCGAGGAAGACGATCTTCGGCTTGGTCAAAAGCAAGCGGGCTATCGTCAGCGCCTGCTTCTGGCCGCTCGACAGATTGGTTCCCCGCTCACCGACCGGCATGTCGAAGCCGCGCGGATGGTTGGAGACGAATTCATCGACGCCGGTCATGCGGGCGACCTCAAGGATTTCCTCGTCGGTTGCGTCGGCGCGGCCGATCAGCAGGTTTTCCTTCACAGTGCCGGAAAACAGATCGGAGGACTGGCCCGCAACCGCGACGGCGGCGCGCACCTCCGCCATGTGATACTGCCGGATATCGACTCCATCGATCAAAATGCGGCCGGCGGACGGGCAGAAAAGGCCGTCGAGCAGGCGGCCGAGCGTCGTCTTGCCCGAACCGATGCGGCCGATGATGCCGATCCTCTCGCCGGGCCTGACAGTGAAGGACAGGCCATTGATGACCGGATAATCCGAACCCGGATACTGGAAGGAGACGTTCTGGAAGCTGAAGCCGCCCTGTTTGATCTGACGGTTGACGAAGCCGACCGTAGAGGGCCGGTCGTCCGGCTGCTCCATGATCTTGTCGAGGATGCGCAGCGACATGGTTGCCTGGCGGAAGCGCGCCAGCGTCATGGCGATCTGGCCAAGCGGCGCGCCGGCGCGGCCGGCGAGCATCACAGTCGCGACGATCGCACCCATGGCCATATGGCCCTCGGAGAACTCATAGGTGCCGGCAATCACGATCAGCACGCTCACCATCTGCTGAATGAAGGTCGTCAGGTTGATGGCGTTGGTGGAGATATGCTTGATGTCTTCGCTGGTGCGGCTCGAATATTTGGTGAGTTCCTGCCAGCGGCGCAGCATCGTCGCTTCGGCGCGAAGGCTCTTCAGCGTCTCGATGGTGGAGATAGTCTCGACGAGCAGCGACTGGCGGCGGGACGCTTCGTTTGCGGCGGTTGCCATGCGCTTGCCGATCTGCGCCTGCGCCCAAAGGCCGATCGCCACCGACAGCACGAAGGCGGCGGCCGGGATGACGACCAGCCAACCGGCAATCAGGTAGATAACTGCCAGAAAGATGAAGACGAAGAGACTGTCGATCAGCACGCCGATGGTGTTGGATGTGAAGAATTCGCGGACGAACTCATATTGCGTGACGCGGTTCGCATATTCGCCGGTCGACAGCGGGCGCGATTCCAGCGTCGAGTTCAGCACCTTGTCAAAGATCAGCTGGGAAAGCCTGAGGTCGGCCTTGCGGCCGGCGTAATCGATCAGCGACGAGCGTGCCGTTTTCAGCAAAAAATCAAAGATATAGGCAAGCGAGATGCCTGCCGCGAGGACCCACAGCGTCGCCACCGCCTTGTTGGGCAGCACGCGGTCATAGACGTTCATGGTGAAGAGCGGCGAGCCGAGCGCAATCAGGTTGATGAACAGCGCTGCCACCATGACGCGGACATAGGTGCGCCAGTAGGGTATCAGCGTCGTTGCCAGCCAGTGACGCTTTTCGATCTCCACCGCATTGCCGACCAGCGCCTCTTCCGAAGCGTTCTGGTAATAGAGCGTGAAAGCGAAGGCCATCGCGGGCTTCAGCGCCACGAGTTCCTCGCGCGTCAACCTGATCGGCGCGCCGGCGATCGGAACGATATCAATGAGATAGGAGCCATCCTCCGCCACTTCCAATAGAGGAAGAACGCCGCCATCGGCAAAGCAGACGATGGCCGGGCAATCGAAATTTCCCAGGCGGCAATCGCGTTCCCGATGCCTGATGACCTGAAGGCCGATGCGCTCGGCCATCTGTTCCACGTCGTCGAGCTGCAGCGATTCGGTGATCTCGTCCGGCAGGCCGGAGAAGAGAACCGTATCGGAGCTCGGCCGGCCATAGAACGCAGCCACGGACTTGAAGGCAGCCTTGAAAGTCTGGAGCGGGGTGCCGCTTGAAGTCTCGAGCGCTACGTTCAGCATTGTTCCATGCCGTTTCGACTACTGCTGTCGAATCGGCGCCAGAAGGTCCAACGGCATGCCGGCTTTTTGATGCGACTCAAGCTCGACATATCCGGGATCTGCGACGCCCGCGGGGACAACAAACTCTTCCCGCGCATATTCTTTTGCCTGCTCGACCGGCCTCAGCTTCATCGTTTGGAGCAGATTGCCGGACGCGGCCAGGATCTTGTACTCGGCAAAGACCGACGCGAGACGCGCCGTATCGGCAAGAACTCTGGTATTGAAATTGGTGTTCTGCGCATCAAGCACATCGAGCAGCGAGCGCTGGCCGACGCTGAACTGCTGCCGGTAGGACGACACGAGCTGGGCATTGGTCGAGGCCTGCTGGCCGAGGATGCCGGCAAGCTTGCCGCGGCTGACGCGCTCGTTCCAGGCGGAGCGAACCGACTGCTCGACCTCCCGCTGCACCTGCGCCAGCGCATAACGCTGCTCACCGGCACGGCGGATCTGCTCCTGCTCGCGGGCAACATCGATACCGCCGCGATAGAGGTTCCAACGGGCGACTACGCGCACCTGGTAATCATTCGTGTTGCCATCGTCACCGTTGATGTCGTCGCCGACACGGGCGGTGCCTTCAAGGTCGACCTTCGGCAGGTAGTTGGCGCGCGCGCCGCGCACACCTGCATCGGCCGCATCGACATCCGCATTGGCGGAATAAATGCGCGGGCTGTTCTTGGCGGCGACGAAGACCGCATCGTTCAGCGTCTTCGGCACATATTTGGCAACCGGAGGCGGGGTCTGCGCACCCGTGATCGGCTCGCCCACGTCCTCAAGGAAACGGATCTTCGTCGCTTCCAGCTCTTCCTTGGCCTCTTGCAGGCGGGCAGCGGCAGCCTGCTGGCGCTCCACGCCCTGCAGGCGGTCGGCATCGGTCAGCGTGCCGCCCTTGATGCTCTGCTCGATGTTGCCGAGGATCTGGTTGTGGAAGGCCATGTTATCCTGGGCGGCCTTCACGATCTGATTCTGCAGGATGTATTCGAGGTAATCCTGCGTCACTTCGAGTGCCAGCGATTCGGAGCGCTCCAGCACGCGGAACGAGGCGCCATCGACGCGCGATGCCTGCTGCTCCACCTGCGCGCGGCGGCCGCCGCCATCGAAAAGCCGCTGCGAGATGGTGAGGCCGACATCGCCCGGCGACAAGTAATCAGTATCGGAAGTTAAAGTGCCGGTTGTAGAATTCGACAGCCGACGGCGACCGACCCCGGCGTCGAGATCAATGGAGGGCAAATAAAGCCCGCGCGCCTGGCGAAGTTCAAATTCGATTGCTTCACGATCCTTCGCAGCCTGCAAGATCTGCGGGTTCGTCTTCATTGTCTTTTCGATCGCCTGCTGAAGAGAAATAGCATTGGCGTCAACGCAAAATGCAAAATTCAAAGCAACAGTCGCAGACAAAGCTGCAACAATTCTTTTGCCGTTAAACAAGTTTGATGCCCCTCACCACTCGTAATTAGCCCCGGCTACCCCATATACCGAAATCTCTTCTCGGTTAAGTCAGTAGCATTATGTTATCAACACTCCAACTGGCCTGAGCCAGCTTCCTGAGAAGACAGTTAACTCATGAGGTTTCCACAGCTAAAGCAACAATTTTACAGGATTTTTTAACCTGCGCTTGTTGTGCTCGCGGGTAACTTCACACTCACCCCTAGTGAGTATCCCGACCACCATGATTTTTATTAACCGTTACTCCCCCGCCACAGTAAAACCCGCTTTGCTGCGCGCTGCAATCGGCGCAACATGCTGCCTAGCAGGATCCGTTGGTCTTTTACTTATCCTAAACCTTCTAATCCCGGATAAACCATTTTTGGTAGGATTTGTGAGTATTCCTCCAATTTCGTTTGTTGTTGCATTTCCGCTTCTTTTCGCGCTGCAACTGCAAAAAGCGGAACTTGAAACGCTGCGTTCCAGAATGAGCCATGCCACCCGCCATGACCCCGTGACGAACGCGCTCACCGGCACCGCTTTTGCGGCTGCGATGCAGAATTACTCCGACCGCCGCCGGAAGATCGCAACGGATACCGGCGGCATCATGATCGCCGTCGTTATCGAGACGCTCGACGCGATCAGCCGCCGCTATGGCCCGCAATGGGCCGATACCGTGATGCAGTCGCTGGCCGACATCATCAAGAGCTCGGTCAGAAGCGGCGACCTCGTCGCCCGCCTCGCCTCCAACGAACTCGGCATCTTCCTGCCCGGCGCCACGCCCGAAAATGCCCAGGACATCGGCGCCCGCATCCGCAGGCGCGTCTCGCAGGCGGCCTTCGAGACCGAGGAAGCCCCCCTCGACCTCAAGATCAAGCTCGGCGGCGCCCTTTTCGAAGGGCCGGAGGATTTCAACCGGATCCGGCAGCTTGCGGACGAGATGGCGTTCGACAGCGCGACCGAGGACGGCGAGTCGATCACCATCGCCAGATTGCCGGCGGCGTGAGCGGAGTAAAAAGCAGAAAAGGCGCCGGGGCGCCTTTTCCAGATTCACACCTGAAGAGTGACTCACGAACCGGTCAAGCGGTCGGCGTCGTCGTTGAGTGGTGATCGTCGTCATAGAGGATCTTCACCGTCGACGTGTAATTCTGAAGCACCGCGACATCGTGCCAGGTCCCGTTGTCGTTGACACTGATTGTCGTACTGCCTGCGGCAACCGTGCCCTTCACGTTCGCAAGCGCCTCCGCCTGGCTCGCTTCGTGACCCAAGAGCGAGTTGAGGAGGTTGGAGACGTCCAGCGTATCGCCCTGACTGTTCTTGAAGTCCATGATGACATCGGTAAGGTTCACCTCCTTGAAGGCGGCAGCATCAATGACAAAGGTGTCGTTGCCGCCGCCGCCGGTCATCGTGTTGAGGCCGGAACCGCCGACAAGAATGTCGTCGCCGACGCCGCCAAAGAGAATGTCGTTGCCACTGCCGCCGCGCAGCTGGTCGTCACCGGCGCCGCCAAGAAGAAGATCACTTCCGTCGCCGCCCCAGAGCGTATCGTTACCGCCCCCGCCGGCCAGTATATCGTTGCCGTTGCCGGCGATATCGCTGTCGCTCGAACCACCGGAAAGCGTGTCGTCGCCGGTCGTGCCAATGATCAGATTGTTGGAGTCATTTCCGGCGGAACCCGCCAGGTAATCCGGCAGATTTTCGCCAATTGCTGAGTAGGTCACAGTGGACGTCGTATGTCCATTGTCGTCAACGACCGCCAGCGAAAGCGAGGCGTCGCCAAACATCGCAACCTTCGCGTGCCAGCTCGAGCCTGACAAATCGAGGGTGCGATTTGCAGCGTCGCCGTTCCCGATATCACCGTCAAGGAAATCCTGCAATTCGGCTCGATATGTCGAGCTGAGGAGGACTTCCTGAAGTTGTTCTGCAGAGAAAACAATATTGACGTGGTCTTGGTTGTGGCCCGCATCGCTCACGGCGTCGCCGCCATAATAGGCTGTGACACCACCATCATGGTCCCAACTCGTGGTGAGTTTGTCCTTGCCGTTACCCATCAAGATCGTCCAATCGCCGTTGAAGGCGGTTGTCGAAAAGTCCCCGGTATCCTGTGCGTTACCGAAGTTGATTATCTGGCTGGCTACCGATCCCCCGGAAACGATAATCGAGACCGTCACCGGATTGCTCTGCAATGCGCCGTCGGTCGCATAATATGTGAACGTATCCACACCTACGAAGCCAGCCGTCGGCGTATAGGTGAAGGTTCCCGTGGCAGCGTTGAAGCTGCTTATCGCTCCATGCTGCGGGCCAGTGTCTATGACCGCCGTCAGCGTCTGGCCGTCTGGATCGCTATCGTTGGCAAGCAACCCGCTCGTAACGATCAGGGCCGTATTGGCCAATGTTGCAAATGGGCCATCCTCATTGGCAACCGGGGCTTCGTTGACCGCCGTCACCGTGAAGCTGGCGTGGCCGATGCTGGTCTTGGAGTCGTCACTGCCGTTCGTCTTGCCGTTGTCGCTGATCGTGTAGTCGAACGACGCAGTGCCATTGAAGTTCGCGGCAGGCGTGAACACCACCTGACCGTTGACGATCGCCACTGTGCCGCCGATCGCATTGCTGACAGCCGTCACAGTCAGCGACTGGCCGGCTTCGTTCGCCGGGCCGGTGCTGTCGTTATCCGTCAGCGATGCGAACGAAATCGTCCGGGCGCCGCTGTCTTCGGCAACGCTCGTCAGGACATCGGACACCGCCACCGGCGCGTCGTTGACCGGCGTCAGGTCGAGCGTCGCGCTGCCAGCAACGCTCGCCGTGCCGTCCGACACCGTGTAGCTGAAGCTGACTGCAGTTTCGTCGTCGGCATCGGGCGTGAAGGTCCAGGTGCCGTTGCCATTGTCGACCAGCATGCCGGAGGAGGCCGAAAGGCCGCTCACCGTCAACGTGTCGTGCTCGACATCCGTCGCGCCAGCCAGAAGATCGGCCGCCGTGATCAGATGCGCGCCGCTGTCTTCGGCGATCGCCGCCAGCGTCACGGCCGGGACAACCGGCGCGTCGTTGACCGGCGTCAGGTCGAGCGTCGCGCTGCCAGCAACGCCCGCCGTGCCGTCCGACACCGTGTAGCTGAAGCTGACGGCGGTATCGTCGTCGGCATCAGGCGTGAAGGTCCAGGTGCCGTTGCCATTGTCGACCAGCGTGCCGGAGGATGCCGAAAGGCCGCTCACCGTCAACGTGTCGTGCTCGACATCCGTCGCGCCAGCCAGAAGATCGGCCGCCGTGATCAGATGCGCGCCGCTGTCTTCGGCGATCGCCGCCAGCGTCACGGCCGGGATAACCGGCGCGTCGTTGACCGGCGTCAGGTCGAGCGTCGCGCTGCCAGCAACGCCCGCCGTGCCGTCCGACACCGTGTAGCTGAAGCTGACGGCGGTATCGTCGTCGGCATCAGGCGTGAAGGTCCAGGTGCCGTTGCCATTGTCGACCAGCGTGCCGGAGGATGCCGAAAGGCCGCTCACCGTCAACGTGTCGTGCTCGACATCCGTCGCGCCAGCCAGAAGATCGGCCGCCGTGATCAGATGCGCGCCGCTGTCTTCGGCGATCGCCGCCAGCGTCACGGCCTGAGCTTCGGGCGCATCGTTGGTGCCGGTTACCTTCCAGGAGACGGAGGCCGGTGTCGTCGTGATCCCGTCGGAGACGCTGTAGTTCACCGTCACCGTCGTCGTCGTGCCGGCCGCCAGAGACTGGTAGGCCGGATGGTTCGGATCGAGCGTGAAGGAATGCGTCGCCGCATCGTAGCTCACGCCGGCCGGCAGGGCACCCGGCGAGCCGCTGACCGCCAGGCCGTCGACCGACAGGGTGGTGCCGAGATCGACGTCGCTCGCATTGGCAAGCGCGTCGAGCGTGACGCTTGCGCCATTCTCGGTGGCAGTGCCTGTGACTGCCCCGCTGACAACCGGCGCATCGTTGGTGCCGGTCAGCTTGATCTGGACTACATGGGTATCGGTGCCGCCGTGGCCGTCGCTCACCTCGACGGTGTAGCCGATGAGCGACTGCCAGCCGTTGGGCAGGAAATTAAAGGCTTCGGAATTGGAATTGAACGTCCAGTGAATATCGCCGGCCGTATGCGCGCCATCGATGACCGCGCCACTGCCGATGCTGAAGAAGCTCAGCAACTGAGCCGGAGTAAAGCGGGCTTCAATACCCGCGCCGCCGGCCGTGACACCGGTGACACTCGCTGTGACGTTGTCGGTCACGTCGACATCGGCGACGCTCAGAGTACCGGTCGTGCTGAGGCCGGCGTTCGTTTCCGTGAGGGCGGCAAAAGCGCTGTCGCCGGCATCAACCGTGATGATCGGCGCATCGTTGGTACCGGTGATCGTCGCCGTTACCAGCTTTGAGCTGAGTGCACCACTGGCGTCCGTGACTATCACCTTATAGACCTGCGTCACCGTCTGGCCCTCGGCAAGAAAGTCCAACGAGCTGTCGGCCGCCTGCAGCTTCCAGTCGATCCGGCCCGAGTTGGACGCGTCCGTCGGCGAATGGTTCAGCCACGCCGAGAACGCGCCGAGATAACTACCGCCCAGGTTGTTGGTGCTGACCTGCTCGATCGAGACCATATGATTATCGCTGGCATCCGGATCGACGAAAGTCAGATGACCGGTCTTGACTCGAATCTCGCTCGAACCAACCTGGCCGGCATGCTCCGTCAAGGGAGCGGCAGTCTCGCCCCAACCGAAAGCCGGTGCGTCGTTGGTGCCGCTGATGGTGACCGCGATGTCCTTTGTGACCGAGTCGTGATCGCCATCTGTCACGGTGTACGGAATGTGCAGGACTACGGTCTGTCCTGCCGGCAGACGGTCGAAGGCCGTGCCGGGATTGATCGTGATCGTGTGACCGTCGGCGCCGAGCGTGATCGACGGCGTGCCCAGGATCAGCCCGGCCGGAACCCCTGTGTAGCTCGGCGTTCCGAAGGACAGAGCGGCACCAATCTCATCCGCACCAAATGTGAAGTGGGTGCCTTCGATGAGCGTGACGCTCTTGCTGTCGTTCTCCGACATAGCCGCAGTCAGGTTTGCAGCCGTCGGCAGGCTGTCGGCGACGTTGATGATGAACTGGCCAGCGCCGAGCGTTACCGCATCGTGGTCGCTGTCGAGCGCCTTGACATAGGCACCGAGATCGAGCGGCAGGTTATCGCTACCGGCGGCGTGATCGAATTCGCCGTGCAATACAAAGGTCGCCGTTCCGTTTGCCGACACAGTCAGCGTGAAGAGCGGCGTTCCGGGCGCACCTTCGGCATAGCCGGTAAGCGTGGTTCCGTCGGAAACCACCTTCACCTGCTGGCCGCCGGCCGTAACCGTGCCGAGACTTTCCGCTGTTGCGATGGTTTTCAGCGCGAATACCGCAGCACCATTGCCATCGTCGGCACCGACCGAGACCAGCGAGGAAAGATCGACATTCGCAGACGAGACGTCGTGGCCAGCCTCGACCTGCAGGCTCCAGTCGCGCAGGGTGCCCACATCAGCTCCAAGATCGTCCCTGATTTCCAGCGTCCAGGTTCCCGCCATGCTCTTACCGTCGAGCAGGGAAAGCTGGTCGATCGCTGGACGCCATGTGCCGACGAATGGAGGGGGAGCGGAGGTAAAGCTGCTTGCCGCTTCGTCGTCGAACATGATGGTGCCGTTCGGATCGCCAGCTCCGCCATTATCGTCGACAAGCCGAATCCGAGTGCCATCCGGAGCGATCAAAGTGACCTCGAGGTCCGCCATGAAGGTATGCGCGAGGTTGATCGACACGTTGACGTCGTGGATGGTTCCGCCGGCCGGCACCGTGATGGTCGAAGTGATCGTGCTAACGTCCAGGATGGGAAGATTGACCGTTCCCGACACGAAGCTGTGCGTTTCGATGGTCGAGCCACCTTCCACAACATTGCCGGAAACCGTCGTGTTGGCGACCAGCGTCGGCACGCTATCTGCCATATTGATGGTGAAGGGCTGATCGACATAGTCGCCGTCGCCGTCGAAGACGCGTGCCACGAGGTTCAGCGGGATGTTGTCACTGCCGTCCGGGTGATCGAGGTTCTGGAAGAGCGTCGCCGCAAAGCTGCCCGGATGCAGGACGCTGACGATGAAGACCGGATTGTCGGCGGTATCGCCGGCCTTGAACGCAACGATTTCCTGATCGACGCCGTTCGCCGTGCGAACGAGGTATTCCAGGGCCACGCCGTCGGAGGTGAGGCCGCTGTTGATGATCGGGTTTCCGTTGCCGTCCGTGCCGATCGCGACATGCGTCGCCTTGCTGTCGGCGCCGATATTCACGTGGAGCGCGCCGAAGACGGAGCTGACCGAAGGCAGGCCAGTCTCCGAAAGCGTGCCGGTGGCAGCCGGTACCGCAATCGAAGGACCTCCGTCGTTGATGTCGATCTGCAGGCTGTTCGTTGCCGTGTCGCCGTCGCCGTCGGTGACGGTGAAGACGATCTTCATGCGGCCGCCGTCGGCAGCACCGGTCTCGTTGGCGTCGGCTTGGTCGATCGGGCCGTACTGCGTGAACTTGTAGGCGCCGGTTGCCGGATCAGTCACTTCGACCTTGAAGATCACCGTGCCGTTGGCAAGCTTGCCGAGCAGCGTCAGGCCGTCCGGCTGATCGATGCGGATGTCCTTGCCACCCGACTGCAGGGCATGGGCGGTAAACAGAGCCGCATCGGCATCCGCAATCAGCGGGTGGTCGGTGCTGCCGAGGCCATAGGCGATCGAGGTCACCTTGGCGCCGTCCGCGCCGTCGTCGAACACCATGGTGCCGGTCGCGAAGGTTTCAACGAACGAGCCGTTGGCATTGGCGGTTTCCTGGACCGTGATGCGGCCAGAGTAGCTTGCTTTCGGACCATCGTCGTTGATGTCGATCTGCAGGCTGTTCGTCGCCGTGTCGCCATCGCCGTCGGTGACGGTGAAGACGATTTTCATGCGGCCGCCGTCGGCAGCGCCCATCTCATTGGCGTCGGCCTGGTCGATCGGGCCATACTGCGTGAACTTGTAGGCACCGGTCGCCGGATCGGTGACTTCGACCTTGAAGATCACCGTGCCGTTGGCAAGCTTTCCGAGCAGCGTCAGGCCGTCCGGCTGTTCGATCTCGATGTCTTTTCCACCCGACTGCAGGGCATGCGCGGTAAACTGGGCCGCATCGGCATCGGCGATCAGCGGATGGTCAGTGCTGCCGAGGCCGTAAGCGATCGAGGTGACCTTGGCGCCGTCCGCGCCGCCGTCAAACACCATGGTGCCGGTCGCGGAGGTCTCAACGAACGAGCCGTTGACATTGGCCGTTTCCTGGATCGTGATGCGGCCGGAATAGCTCGCGGTCGGCATGTCGTCGTTGACTTCGACACGGATGATGCTGGTGGTCGTATCGCCGTCGCCGTCATGGAAGGCGACGGCCGCATCGACGCGCAGCATGTCGATCGGCGAGCCGTCGGCTTTTGCGAAATGGTCGACCGCCTGCAGGAATTTGGCGGTGACAGTCGTACCATTTGCGGTGAGCTCGATCACCGCGTTACCGATGGTGCCGACGTAGCCGATGATCTTCGTGCCGTCAGTGGAGAGCTGGAAGGTAACCGGCTGGCCATCGGCCTTCAGCTGCGAGAGATAGGTCGCGCCGGGGCCTGCCAGCGTGAAATCGACGTTGCCGGCCATACCCGGGCCGAGGTCAAGATGAACCGCGCCGGTGAAGGTCGTCGCGCCTGCGCCGTCGGCACCGTAATTCACCGTGAAGCTCTTCGATTCCGTATCCGGCGTCGAGCCGTTGATGTCGGCTTCACTGAGCGTGATGTAGCGGTCGACATTTCCGACGACTGGAACGTCGTCCTTGATGCCGACCCCGAAGGTGCCGGTGATCTTGTCGCCGTCGCCGTCCGTCGCCGTGTAGGTGACGCTGATCGCCAGATTATTGGCGCCGTTGCTGGCCGGGCCATGCGCCAGCGTGTTGTTGACCAGCGAGAAGGTGTAGGTGCCGTTGCTGTTCAGCACGATCTTCCACGAGCCATCATTGGCCGTCAGCGAATGGGTAGCATCCGACCAGGTCGCCTGGCTGGCGGCGAGAACGACCTTGCCGCCGTCCGCACCGAGCGAGATGTCGAGATAGCCGGTCGCCGAAAGACCGGGCGTATGCGGCGAGGTGCCGTCCGGCAGGTCGTTTTCGGACAACGAGAGGCCTGAGGTAACTGGCCTGTCCAGAACCGGGCCGTCGTCATCGAATCGGATGGCGTTGCCGATCGAGACCGACTGGCTGGCAATATCGCCGTCGCTATCGATGGCGGTGATCACGGCGGAAACCTTGCCGGCGAGGTCGATCCTGTCGTCGTCCGCCTTGTTCACGTTCGGGTTGGACAGCGACAGATACTGGGCCACGCTGACGCGTCCGTCGGAGTCGACGTGGATTGCGAATGCCGCCTCGCCCGTCGGAATGCGGCCGACGACGATGCCGTTTTCCAGTGTCAGCGTGATCGGCGCGCCGGCGGTCGTGGTGAGGCCCGAAGCAGCATTGTCGATCCGAAGCGTCAGGCTGGCAGCTGCCGGCTCATCCGCGCCGACGGAAACAGTCGTATCCACAACATCGTCACGCGCATAGACCACCCGCATGTCCGGATCACTGCCCGCATGCGTGACGCCGGCGAAGAGGTTTCTAACGCTCCGCTCTCTCGTGTTGTCGTTATCGTCGCCTCCACTCTCGTCGATGGTGACCGAGCCGTCCCGGAAGATGCTGACGACCGGCGCATCGTCGGTGATCGTCACGATGAGCTTGCCGCCGAGCGTGATGCTGTCGCCGTCGCGGTCGATCGCCTGGATGACAGAACCGAAGTCAATGCCGGAAACCGTCGTCGAACCGGACTGCAGGTCATTGCCGGCGCCCGATGCATGGTCGAGCTGGTCATACTGCTGGAACTGGAAGCTGCCGTCGCTTTCCAGCGTCAGAGACAGGACCGGGCGGTCGGCGAACGGATAGGCTGGGCTGCCGGTATTGACATAGCCGATGATCATGTTGCCGATCACGGTGTAGGACAGTTCGCCGCCCTGCGACGACAAGTGCAGTGCAGCGAGCGTCTGGGTGGCATTGGCCGTGACCGAGAAGCCGCCGCCTTGAGCCGCGCCGTCGGCGCCAAAGGCGACCGTCGAGGCGACGGAGCCGGTAACCGTTGCAGAAAAGCCGGTGGGCAACAGATTGAACTCGGAAGAGGAGCCATCCTGCTCACCGTCGAACGGGCTGTTGCCCTGCGACAGGAAGTTGAAGATGTCGCCTTCATCGGATGTGACCGCAACCGCCGGGCCGGACAGGACCGGAGCGTCGTCGCGGAATTGGATTTTGCCGCCGATGTCGATCGACTTGGTCGCGACATCGCCGTCGAAGTCGGTCGCGGTGACAACAGCGGAAACCTTACCGGCAAGGTTCACCAGGTCATTGGCATCGCCGCCGTTCGGATGCTGAATCGCCTGGTACTGAGCGATACTGACGCGGCCGGAGCTATCCATGCTGATCGCAAAGACGGCATCGCCATGGGCATCGCGGCCAATGACAAGGCCGTTTTCTTCCGTCAGCGTAATCGCTTCACCGGAAATCGTCTTCAGGCCGGAATTGGCATCCGTGACGTCAAGCGTCAGCGAAACGTTCTTCGGTTCGTCCGCACCCGCACTCGAGCCGTAATTGACGATCGCATTGCCACCGCGGGCATAGCCCAAGACCTGCAGGCTTTCGCCGCTTTCCAAGCCTGCGAAGACCGAAAGCGCGCCGGTGTCGTTGCTGCCAGCATTCTGGCCGGCGGTTTCGTCATGCGTAACTGTTCGGCCCGTCAGCGAAATCGAAACGGTCGGCAGATCATCGGTGATCGTCACGACGAGTTTGCCGCCGAGCGTGACGCTGTCGCCATCGGCATCGGTTGCCTTGATGACCGAGCCGAAGTCGATGCCGGAAATTATGTGGCCTTCCCCTGCCTGCAGGTCATTACCTGCACCGGGCGCATGGTCGAGCTGATCATATTGCTGGAAGGTGAAGGTGCCGTCGCCCTTCAGCATCAGCGACAGGACCGGACGGTCGAAGAGAGGGTTGTAGCCTGAGTTGCCCGTGTTGACATAGCCGATGATGACGTTGCCGATCACTGTATAGGACAGTTCGCCGCCCTTCGACGATAGCTGCAATACGGAGAGCGTCTGGGTGGCGTCGGCAGCAAACGAGAAGCTGCCGACTCGAGCTGCACCGTCAGCGCCGAAAGAAACGGTCGAGGCAACCGAACCCGAGACAGTCGCCGCATCGCCGAGACCAAACACCGAGGGCTCCGAAGACGAACCATCCGCCGTGCCGTCATTGGGGCTGTTGCCCTGCGACAGGAGGAGATTGGAAATATCGCCTTCGTCGGCAGTAACTGCAATAACCGTTTGGGAAACAACCGGCACATCGTCGTTGACGTTGATCGTCAGCGAGCCAGTCGCCGTGTCACCGTCGCCGTCCGTCGTCGTAAAGTCGATGGTGACCGGCAGGTTTTCTTCCGAAGCACCTACGGTCGTGTGTACCAGCGGAGCGGAGAGATCGAACTTGTAGCTGCCGTCGGCGCCAACTGTGAGGGTGAAGACGGTATTGTGGCTGTTTACGCCGGTTGCGGTCAGAACGGTTTCGCCGCTCTCGTTTGTCGTCGTGGCATAGCTCAACGCTTCCTGCACGCTGCGGCCATTGACATTGTGAATGGCTTTCAAACCTTCCGGCGCATCGAAGGAAACGGATGCAACGCCGTCGGCGCCGGCCGTGAACAATGCGCCGGCAGCGCCGGTCACTGACTTCGAATCGGCCACGTCACCGGTTCCGCCGTTGTTCCCAGGGAAGGCCGTCTGCGCTTCATCGTCCAGCACCGTTTCGGCCGTGACTACGTTGGCGACAGGGACGTCGTCGTTGACGCCGATCGTCAGCGAACCGGTTGCCGTGTCGCCATCGCCGTCCGTCGCCGTGAAGCCGATCGTGAGCGGCAGGTTTTCTTCGGAGGTGCCGGCCGTCGGGTGAACCAGCGGGGCGGAGAGATCGAACTGATAGCTGCCATCGGCGCCGACCGTCAGGGTGAAGACGACGGCATGAGTGTCGACGCCGGTGGCTGTCAGGACGGTTTCGCCGTTCTCGCCGGTGGTCGTCGTATAGCTCAGAGCTTCCTGAACGCCGTGGCCGTCGACATTGTAGATGGCCTTGATTCCCTCGGGCGTCGTGAACGAAACGGATGCGACGCCGTCGGCGCCGGCCGTGAACAATGCGCCCGCTGCGCCGGTCACGGACTTAGCATCGGCAACGTCACCAGTTCCGCCGTTGTTGCCCAAGAACGCCGTCTGCGCTTCATCGTCCAACACGGTTTGAGGGGTGACGATGCTTGCTGTCGGCGTGTCGTCGTTGATGGTGACGGTGAGCGAACCGCTTGCCGTGTCGCCATCGCCGTCCGTCGCCGTGAAGCCGATCGTGAGCGGCAGGTTTTCTTCGGAGGTGCCGGCCGTCGGGTGAACCAGCGGGGCGGAGAGATCGAACTGATAGCTGCCATCAGCGCCGACCGTCAGGGTGAAGACGACGGCATGAGTGTCGACGCCGGTGGCTGTCAGGATGCTTTCGCCGTTCTCGCCGGTGGTCGTGGTGTAGCTCAAAGCTTCCTGAACGCCGTGGCCATTGACATTGTAAATGGCTTTCAAAGCTTCCGGCGCATCAAAGGAAACGGATGCGACGCCGTCGGCGCCGGCCGTGAACAATGCGCCCGCAGCACCGGTCACGGACTTCGTATCGGCCCCGTCACCGGTTCCGCCGTTGTTGCCAGGGAAGGCCGTCTGCGCTTCATCGTCCAGCACCGTTTCCGCCGTGACGATGCTTGCCGTCGGCGTGTCGTCGTTGATGGTGACAGTGAGCGAACCCTTCGCGGTGTCGTTGTCGCCGTCGGTGACTATGTAGTTGATCGCCAGGGAGAGATCGTCCTCGGCCGTGTTGCTGTCGGAATGAACGAGCGGCGCGCTGACGGTGAATTCGTAGGAGCCGTCGGCATGGACGACGAGGGTTGCGACAGTCTGGCCGCTGGCGCCGCCGATCGCCGTGAACGTCGTATCCGTGCCACTGATCGAAGGCTTGCCCCACTGGACGGATTCCGTGTGCGCGAAACCATCCTCACCCTGGTAGATGGCGCTGAAGCTCATCTGTTCGCCGAGCACGATGCTCTTGAAACCGTCGGCGCCGGGCGTGAAGAGCGAGCCTGCGCCGCCGCTGACAGTGGTAACGGTTCCTGCATCGCCTTCGCCGCCAGCATTGCCGGGGAAGACCTCCTGCAGGTCGTCGTTGATGACGGCTTCGTTTGCGGCCTCATTGCCGTTCGGTACGTCGTCGTTGACGGTGACCGTGAAGCTCGTACCAACGGTATCGCCGTCGGCGTCGCTGGCAATGACGCCGAACGAGAGGTCGATCTGCGTGTCCTGCGATTGCGTTTCACCCTGCGGATGGTCGATGCTGGTCAGCAGCTGGAAGCTGTATGTGCCGTGCGCGGCCTTCGGATCGAGCGTGACCACGAAGACGTTGATGCGGCCTTCGCCCGATTCAGGGCCTGTATAGGCCGTCAGCGTGTGGCCGTTGCCGGAGATTTCGTAGTGGATTGCCGCACCGTGCGAGGTCAGGCCTCTGGGGGCGTTCTGGGCGTCGAACGTCAGGTCGCGGTTGACGCCGTAGTCGGCGCCCCAGTCGACGCCGAGCGAAATGCCGCCAGTGATTGCAGGGCTCTCGCCGCCGAGGAGACCCGCTTCGCTAACCGTGCTGTTGTCCGTGGCGTCGCCGAGGTCGATGCTTGGACCATCGTCATTGATATCGATCGAGGCGATGCCGGTTGCGGAATCGCCGTCCTTGTCGGTGACGGTGTAGCTGAACTGCAGGCGAAGCGTGTCGGCAGCACCGGTCTGGCCCAGATCTGGATGATCGAGCGGGCCGGACTGGGTGAAGGTGAAAGCGCCGGTTTCGATGTTGGTGACCTTGAGGACGAAGACGGGCGTGTCGCTGCCTTCGACCGTACCGGTGATCGTCAGGCCATCGGCCGAAACGGTGACGGTGATGGGCTGGCCGCCGGAGGTCAGGCCGTTCGGCACGCCGGTCGTGCTGCCTTCTTCGTCGATATTCGTCGTGCCGACGAAGGCAATGCCGGTGATGACGCCGACATCCTCACCGCCGTCGAAGCCGAACTGGCCGTTGACAGTCTGCTCTTCGAAGCCGCCCTCGCCGTTTGCCGTTTCTGTGAGCGTCAGAAGCTGCGTCCCAGAGATCACCACTGGGACGTCGTCGAACAATTCCGGGCCATTGTCTGGGGTCGCATCCGGCTGCTGCGTATCCGCCAGAAGCTGAGCCAGTTCGGTCGGGGCGTCGCCGTCGTCTTGGATCGTGTCCTGGAATTCGGCGCCGGAGCTCGGCGCTGCCGGGGTTGCGGTATCCCCGCCATCCGGGCCAGCGGCGACGTTGATGTTGCTGTCGTTCAGCGCCGCGATAACGGTGTCGCGCGGAAGCTCGACGTCGCCGAGCATGAAGGCCGGGACGTGCAGCGCGCCGTTGACGATGACGATTTCCGTGCCATCGGCTTGGACGAGCACTAGGTTGCTGCCTTCGATGCGGATGTCGTCGAGCGAGACGTCGGCTGGAAGGTGGGCAATGTTGTTCTGATCCGGAACGACCTCGTTCGGGCTGCCACTGGGAGGTGCGGGTGGAACGTTCTCGACGCGGTCAGTCTTCGGGGTCTGTTCGCCGCTCTGCGCCTGGGCGAGCTCGACGCGCTCAATTTCGGCCGGCTTTGCTTCGTCGTATCCTGCGGCTTCGCGAATGTCCGAAAGAAATTCGTGCGGCGCGTTTTCGCCATCGACGTTCGAAATGCGCAGATCTTCTTCGATAGACATGACAGTACCCCAAATGAACAACTGGGGTGCAATCAATTACGCGGACGTCCCGATTGCAATACTTCCTTAACCACGCAGATATAGCCGATTATGCATCCCCCCAAAAATGTTCAGGAAGGGTTAACCCTGCGGGGCAGTTTTCGGGCGGGAAGGATAAAATTTGAATAAAATTAAGAGATTAGCAGGACAGGCTTTACCCTCAAAAGTAAGTGGCGGCCCGTTTCAACGAGCCGCCACCGGTCATTCTCAATATTTCGATTCGCCGTTTCAGTGAGTGGATCAGCGGCCCGACGCCACGAGGCAGAAGAAGGCGCCCTGCGGGTCCGTCGCATTGATGATCCAGCTGCCGCCGGGCACTTCCATGGGACCGACGACTATCTTACCGCCGCCCGCATTGACGCGTTCGATGGCGCTGTCGATCGCAGGCACATTGAAGTAATAGCCCCAATAGCACATCGGCACATTGGCAGGTTTGGTCATCATGCCGCCGATCTGCTTTCCGTGTTCGGCGAAGATGCGATAGGCGCCCATCTCGCCCATGTCGAAATCGTGGTCCTTGGTCCAGCCAAATATCTTCGAATAGAACGCGAAGGCTTCCTCCATGTTGCCGCCCATCAGTTCGTGCCAGCCGATATGGCCGGGCGTATTCATGGGCAGTTCCGGCTGCGGGTTTTCCATCGGCAGCGGCGTCATGATGCCGAGGACGGCGCCATGCGGGTCGGCAACGATGGCGAAGCGGCCGATCGTCGGGATATCTTCGGGCGGGCGGCGCACCTGGCCGCCGTTTGCCTCGTAATCCTTCGCCGTCTGGTCGACGTCGTCAACGCAGACATAGCCCGTCCAATTTGGCGGAATGCCCTGCCCTTCGAGTTCGGCCGGGAACGTCATCATGCCGGCAACGCCGCGGCCGTCCGCCTCGAAGATGGTGTAGGGAGGCATCTCCCCTATCGTCATCTCCTTCGTCGTCCAGCCGACGACCGAGCCGTAGAATTTTTCAGCCGCCGCGGTGTCGGGCGTCATCAGTTCGCACCAGATGAATTTTCCATGTGTATCGGAAGCCATGATCTTTTTCCTTTTCGTGCGTGTGAGGTCGGGCTTGGTTCGGAATCACGGCTTGCGCGTGTAATGCGCCTCCATGAACTGCTTCCAACTGCCGTCCGGCTGCTTGGCCGCCGAGTTGAACGTGCGGTGATCGTCGTCGATGAAGATGATCTGCTCGCGGTAATCCTGTTCGGCACCTTTGTTCTCGAAATCGGGGCCGCGGGTGTAGAGGCTGAGCACCTTGCCGTCCGGCGAGGCGTCGCCCTCATAGACCCACAGATGGTCCATCATCGAGCCGATCCAAGTGCCGACATATTTACCCTTGGTGGCATTGTAGCCGAGGGTGAGCATGGTGGTGGCGGCACCTCCGCCCGGCATTTCGCCGTTGCCTTCGGCCACGAACCAGATGCCGTGCAGCGACCGCACGATCTCCGTCCATTGCTGATCACCGCTCATTTCGGGCGCGGTGACATCCCATACGCCCACCAGCTTTTCGAGGAAGCGATGCTCCTCCAGCACTTGTGCTTTTTCCATCATCCTTCTCCCTTGGGTGATGTTCGCAGGTTTCAGTGACGGGATTGCGTCTTCGGAACATCCTCGTATTCGTCGTGGCGCTTGACGAAATCCATCGTGCCGTTTTCGTTTCGGCCTTTCGGCGCGCGGTCGAGGATCATCAACGTGCCGATCAACTCCTCCGGCCCACGAGCGTAGCTAGAGTAGGTGTGGAAGATTTCACCCTTCTCGTTCTTGTAAAAGGAGCTGATACCCGGCAGTTCGTCATGGGCCTCGGCGGGATCGATCGCCGTGAAATTATAGAAGACCTTGTCCTTGGCGAGATCTTCGTTGGTGAAGGAGACGTGGTAGTCGAAATTGAAATCGCTGCCGAAGGACGAGACCCACGGGAATTTCCAGCCCATGCGCTTCTTGTAGGCCTCGATCTTGGCAAGCGGCGCGCGCGAAACCGCGACCCAGGTGACGTCGTGATGGTTGAGATGCGGCAGCGCGCCATCCACGTGGTCTGAGAGGAACGAGCAGCCGGGGCAGCCGGCCTCCCAATCGGGACCGAGCATGAAGTGGTAGATCATCAGCTGACTGCGGCCATCGAAGAGATCGGAAAGGCTTTTCTTTCCATGCGGCGTGTCGAAGACATAGTCCTTGTCGACCGTGACCCAGGGCATGGCCAGGCGCTCGGCATTGATCCTGTCTCTGAGATGCGTTTCTTCTTTCTCCTTCAGAAGAAGCGCACGGCGGGCTTCGAGCCATTGTTCACGGGAAACGACTTGATTCTGCATCGCTTGCGCCCTCCTCCGGCGCCGCCGGCTCGGACCGGCATTCGTTTTCATTCACTTGACTAAATACATTGATATCAATAGAAATAGAGCATGTCAAACGTGATAGAAATTCCCCTTTCGACGACACTGCTGGTGCGGGACACCTGCCTGTGCCTGCATGTTCAGCGCGCCGCTCGGGCGCTTGCGCGGCTCTTCGACGATGCACTTCGTCCGGTCGGCCTCACCAACGGGCAGTTCTCGCTGATGATGTCGCTCAACCGGCCGGAGCCGCCGCCGATGGGTCCCGTCGCCAATCTTCTCGCCATGGATCAGACGACGCTGACGGCGGCGCTGAAGCCGCTGCAGCGCCGTGGCTGGGTAAATGTGACGCAAAATCCGAAAGACAAGCGGGGGCGGCTGCTCAGCCTGACGCCGGAAGGCAAAGCGGTGCTCACCGCGGCACTGCCGATCTGGAAACGGACGCATGCGGCGCTGGACGAGATGCTGCCGGACGGCAGCGGCGACCGGCTGAGAAGCGATCTGCGGGCGCTGGCGTAATTAGCGCGTAATGCGCTGATCGTTGCCGAAATCGCCCCTGGCAAAGCCGATCCGCATCTTCGGAAACTCGCACAGCGCCTGAACGCCTGTTGCTGAAAGCCGGATGCGCCACGTCTGACGCTCGACCGGCTCGCGGGCGCTGAAGGCTCTCGCCGTCAGGAGCGCGATATTTTTGCCGTGGTGCGGATCGCGGACGGATTCGTAAAGGATCGCCTCAGTGCCGATCGCGCGGGCAGAATCGGCAAGCGCCTGGCAGGGTTCGTAGTTCAGCGGATCGGTCCATGCCGGGCGGTCGCGGTTCAGCGGCGGCACGGTCAGATCGAGCGCGGCCTTCGTCGCGACGAGAGCCGCAAAGGCGGTGTATTCGGCCGCATTCGCAGGCAACGGCGTTTCAGGCGAATCCGCGAAAAAGAGCAGGCGATAGAAGGCCATCTCGGCGAGCGCCGTCTCCACCTTTTCAGAAGCGTAGAAGACACCGAGCGTGCGCCCGGCCCTGCGGAAGCGCGAGCCGTGCGGATAGAGGGCACCGTAGCGGAACGGCGTGGCGAGCAGATAATCGAGACCGGCGCATTCCGGCGGCAGCGCCGGCTTGCTTTCCTCAAGGAGTGTCTCGAGCAGCGCCTGCTCCTCCAGCGTATCGACGAGCTTCAGCGTGGAGATATGATGCTGCGCCTCCACCAACCGCCAGAAACCGCCGGAGGCCGCGCAGGTTTCAGACGAGAGCGCGGCGGGCGTCCAGATAGGCAAGGACATCGGTTAATCCGGAAATGCTGACGATCTTTTCGAGCGGTGCGGCGCCGAGCACCCCGTTGGCATTGCGCAGCCATTGCCTTGCAACCGCCTCGTCGCCACCAACGATCGCGTCCAGCGAGCGAAAGAGGCGGACAAGCAGGACCGCCAGCTCAAAGGACTTGCTGCCGCGCTCCAGCAAGTGATCCTGCCGCTTCATGCGCGAGACGGTGGCTTCCGACACGCCGAGAACGGCAGCGAGCATGCGGGCACTGATGCCAAGCCGATCCGCGGCACTGACCGCCGCCTTGGTGATCACCGCGGCTTCGGAGGTCCTGCGGCTGTCCTGAAGGTGCAACGAGGTCATCGGCATATCCTTTCCTTGGAAAGAATATAGCGAATTTATTTCAGATGAAAAGAGGGCGGCTTGTTTCTTCGCCCCGGCGGGGAGAAGTGCAGAGCGCAGCGAGGCGATGAGGGGCTAGCGGCGCAGAGTGAACGTCTGAGCGAAACAAGGGCCGCGTTTGCCGCGCCGCCCCCCCTCATCTGTCCTGACGGACATCTTCTCCCCATTGGGGAGAAGGGGAAGTTCGATTTAAGCCACCGTGACCGGAACTTCGGTCGAGGTGCGCATGGCGTGGCTGTAGGGGCAGACGATGTGGGCGGCGGCGGCGAGCTTTTCAGCCTCGGCCTTGTCCAGGCCAGGAATATTGACGGTGAGCGCCACTTCGATGCCGAAGCCCGTACCGTCTTCGCGCGGGCCGATGCCGACCTTGGCGGAAACCGTGGTGTCCTCCGGAATCTTGACCTTCTGCTGGCCCGCGACAAATTTCAGGGCACCGAGGAAGCATGCGGAATAGCCGGCGGCAAAAAGCTGTTCGGGATTGGTGCCCGTTGCGCCGTCGCCGCCGAGTTCTTTCGGAACCGTCAACGTCACGTCGAGGACGCCGTTTTCCGAAACGGCGCGGCCTGCGCGGCCACCGGTGGCGGAAGCTTTGGTCGTATAGAGAATGGGCATGTCTGTCTCCTTTGCGTTGGGGTTGGATTTCGTATATTGCACAATTAAATTGTACGCAAGTGAATTTTGCAAATTGCATTCGGAATTGAAAAGAGGAGAATTGCACCTCAAAGGAACAGGATCATGAAAGCGCAGATGGCAAAGACGATGGAAATCCCGGAAGAGGAAAGGCGCCTGGAGAAGCAGCTCTGTTTCGCGGTCTATGCGACGGCGCATGCCTTCACGCGCGCCTACAAGCCGATCCTCGACAAGGTGGGCCTCACCTATCCGCAATATCTGGTGATGCTCGTGCTCTGGGAAAAAGCCGAACTGCCGGTGAAGACGATCGGCGAGCAGCTCGACCTCGATTCGGGCACGCTCTCACCGCTGCTCAAGCGGCTGGAGCAGACCGGGCTGATCAAACGCACCCGGGACGTACGCGACGAGCGGCAGGTGATCGTTTCGCTGACGCCGAAGGGCCGGTCGATGAAGAGCGAGGCGGGAACGATCATGGCCGCCATCGGCCAGGCGGCCGGTTGTACGCTCGAAGAGATGGCGGAAATCCGCGGAGCCTTGCAGAAGCTGCGCGGGAACCTGAACGCAGCGGTGTGAGAAATCGCCCGCGCCTTTAAGCGCGGGCGTTGGCAGAAAAGGCCTATTCGGCAGCCTGATAGGCAGGGGCGCGCAGCGGCGATGTCCGCGGGCCGAGGGCGGCGAGAAGCACGACCGCGACCGCAAGCAGAGCCGTGAAGGCTACGCCTGCCACATACGGATCCCAGCCGAAGGACGGTGCCGCACCGAAGACCGCCGAAGCGGCTGCGAGCACGATGCCGCCGCCGATCTGGAAGGCGGCAAAGAGCATGCCAGAGGCCAGGCCCGATTTGTCTTCCTCGACATCAGCGAGTGCTGCGACCTGCACGGAGGGATAGGTCAGCGCATAACCAAGGCCGAGCGGGATCTGCGACAGGACGACGAGCAGGATCGGATTGATGTGGCCGACGGCCGCGACCCAGAGGACGTAGCTTGCTGCCTGCAGCGCCACGCCGAGCGCCATGAGACCCGTGGTGCCGCGGCTCTGCGCAATCGCGGCAAAACGCGGAGCCAGGAACATGACGAAGACGCCGCCTAGAGCGAAGCAGAAGCCGGTGGCGAAGGCCGACCAGCCGAGTTCGTTCTGATAATAGAGCGTCGCGATGAACTGGAAGCCGACATAGACGCCCTGAAAGAGTGCGGCGACGGCATTGGCATGGCTGAGTTTTGCCCGGCGGAACATCGCAAGCGGCACCATCGGATAGGCATGCCGCGCCTCGACGGCAAGGAAGAGCAGGATCAGGACGGCCGCTGCAGCCAGCGCGCCCCAGGTGGGAAAGGCACTCCAGCCCTCGGCTGCGGCGTTGGTGATCCCGAAGACGAAGAGCAGCAGGCCGGGGGTGATGGTCAAGGCGCCTGCCCAGTCGAAGCGCGGGCGGGCTTCACCACGGCGTTCGTCGGCAGGCAAGACGAAGGGCGCGATCGCCAGCGTGAGGATAGCCACCGGAGCGCCCATGACGAGCGTCGCCCGCCAGGTGAAGATGGTGGCCGCACCGCCGAGCACCATGCCGAGCACGAAGCCGGCGGCGCCGGTGGAGGAGAAGACGCCGAGCGCCTTGGCGCGGGCGCTGCCCTCCCCGAAGACGGATAGCAGAAGCGCCAAAGCGGCCGGTGCGGTGAAGGCGGCGGCGATGCCCTTGACCAGACGGGCGGCAATCAACGTCGGCCCGCTGTCGACGAAGCCGCCCGCGATACTCGCAGCCGCGAAGACGGCAAGCGACCAGAGAAAGACGCGGCGATGGCCGAAGACGTCGGCAACGCGGCCGCCAAGCAACAGGAAGCCGCCATAGCCGAGAACATAGGCGCTGACGGCCCATTGCAGCGAGGTCGCCGGCATGCCGAGTTCGGCTTGGATGGCGGGAAGTGCGACGCCGATGGTCGAAACGTCCATGGCGTCAAGGAAATTGGCGGCGCAGAGCAACAGCAATGCCAGCCCCGCCCCGTTTCGAGATTTTGTGAGAGTCATCGAGATCGTTCCTTTTGCTGCCGCGAGGTTGGGAGGAGGCGCGGCAGAGGAACGAGAAAATGTACAGCTCCAGACACTATTGCAAATTGATAGTAACCATGTCAGGTATTACTGATAATGATGAATGACGCGATCCTTCGAAAAATCGACCTGAACCTCCTGCTCGCCTTTTCGGTGCTGATGCAGGAGCGCAATGTCAGCCGCGCGGCCGAGCGGTTGCTGCTGGGCCAGCCGGGACTTTCGGCGGCGCTGCGGCGGCTGCGCGAAGCGCTCGACGACGAATTGTTCGTCCGCGTCGGGCGCGGCCTGCAGCCGACGCCGAGGGCGCTCGCCATTGCGCCGGCAATCGAGGATGCGCTTTCCGGCATCGAGCGGGCCATCCGTCCGCCCGCTGCCTTCGACCCCGCCGGCTGGAAGGGCGAGTTCCGCATCGGCCTGTGCGACAATCTCGAATCGGCCTTCTTCGGCCCGCTTGCCGCGCGACTGCGCGAACTGGCGCCCGGCGCCCGGCTGGTGGGCGTTGCCTTCCACAAGCGCGAAGCTGCACGCCTGCTCGACGAGGGGGCTTATGATTTCAGCGTCTCGATCCACGATGAGCCCGCCTCCTGGCATATCCGCGAGCCGCTCTTCGACCAGCGCTCGATCTCGATCTACGATCCGAACCAGCTCAGGCTGAAGACGCCGATGAGTATCGAGGACTTCACGCAGGTAGATCACGTCGGCGTGTCGTTCGAAGGCAGCAACAGCTCGACCAATGTCGACGTCGCCCTTGCCCGCCTCGGCCACAGCCGGCAGGTCGTGGCAACGGTGCCGCGCTTTTCCGCCCTGCCGACGGCGCTGCAAGCCATGCCGGCGATCGCGACGATCCCGGAATCGATTGCGCGCTGCATGGCCAAATTGCACGGGCTAACGGTCTCGGTCCCGCCGATCCCGCTGCCGGCCGAACCGGTGACGATGCTCTACCGCCGCGTCGACCGGGCAGATGGACGTTCCGTCTGGTTCCGGCGCCTTTTCCTCGAGGTTGCCAGCGCCGCCCTCGAAGCATCCGGCTGCAGCGTGGGTATTTCCAGGGCCGCCGCCTAGCTGCGCAGCCACCAGAAGCCTCTTCTTCTCCTTGAAATATAAAGCCTTTTGCCTCATTCACGAAATGTGTTTGGAATATTGAGGAACGTGAGTTAAAACGTTTGCGCGACGTGATTTGGGGCTGGACGATCACAAGAGGAGGCACCGGCCGTTGAGGGCGCGATACGCATTGGGCAAATCCATCTCCGGGATTCTCTTCGCCGGACTGGCTGCGACAGGGTGCACGACGGCCGCCAAGGCGCCGACACCGTCAACACGCACTTCTTCAATCGTAAAACCTACCGCAGCCAAAGTGACCTACAATTACACTGCGCGTGACCGCGACTGCCTGAAGCGCGCGATGTATTTCGAATCCGAGCACGCGGATCGCGATGGCTATATGGCCGTCGGAACCGTCGTGATGAACCGGCTCACCTCACCCGCATATCCCGACACGATTTGCGAGGTCGTAGCGCAGGAAAGGCAGTTCGCCCCCGGCGTCATGACCAGGACCGTTGACGCGACGGCCGGACCGGAACTCGATTCCGCCGTGGACGGCATTTTGCGCGGGCAACGGCATCCCGGCGTGCAGAACGCGATGTTCTTCCACACCGAGGGCCTGAAATTCCCCTATCGCAACATGCATTATGTCGTGGAAGCGGGCGGCAATGTCTTCTACGAAAAGCGCGGCAGGGATGGAGCATTGCAAACGCCGGCACCGCTGCCTGCCTATGAAGTGGCGATGAACTACGTTTCCGACCCGCGGCTATCTGGCTCGGTCCAGTTCGCAGGCGTGCAGCCGTTTACGACGTCCGCACAAATCGACGTGCTGCTGCCGGAGAAGGGGCCAATCCCGAAGGCCATGCCCGATGTGGCGGCCACGCTGGCACCGGACTCCACCACGACCTCCGCAATTCCGGCCGCCGCTCCGGCGGCCCCAGATATCGTCATGCCGCCTGAAGGCGCGCCGATCGCGCTGCCGACGCCCCGCCCCGCCTACAACAGCGCAGGGCTGGCTTCCGGCCATCTGCCAACGGGCGGCTGAGGAAGAGCCTCCTCCCGAGACCGGAGGAGGCCGAGGTTATTCATCACTGCCAGACGACGACCGGCGTCTTGGGGGGGACGCGATCATAAAGGTCGATGATGTCCTGGTTCAGCAGGCGGACGCAGCCAGACGAGACAGCCTTGCCGATCGAGCGCCATTCCGGATTGCCGTGCAAGCGGTAAAGCGTATCCTCGCCATTCGAGAAGATATAGAGCGCGCGGGCGCCGAGCGGGTTCAGGAGGCCGGGCTCCATGCCGCCGCGTTCGATCGAATATTTGGCGAGTTCCGGCTGGCGGGCGACCATCTCGTTCGGCGGCTTCCAGCGCGGCCACTTCTGCTTCCACTGGATGACGCCGCTGCCGGACCAGGCAAAGCCTTCGCGGCCAATGCCGACGCCGTAGCGCATCGCCGTGCCGCCCGGCTGGACCAGATAGAGGAACCGCGACGGCGTATCGACGACGATCGTGCCGGGGCGCTCGCCCGTCGGGTCGATGACCTGCTGGCGATAATAGCGCGGGTCGATCTCCTGATAAGGAACGGCGGGAATCAGGAAGCCGCCGTCCTCGATGGGACCGTATATCACGTCAAGCTCGGCATCCGTGGGAGCGGGCGTCGTTTGGAAAGGGCGTGGAAAACGGAAACCGGCGGGCTGGACACTCGGTGCCGACGTTGAAGCGCAGCCGGCGAGCGCGGAGGCCGCCGTCAAAGCCGAAAAAGAGAGAAAGCTGCGGCGGGAGAGAGATTTTTCGAGACTCATGCGGGGGACGGATTTCCTTCTGTCGCGGGGATGGCCGTCATACAGCACCCCGGTTGGTTCATTCAACGCCGGTGACGGGCAGAAATCTATCTGCCGCCGCCAAATAAACCATCCCTTCACGCAGTCGTGTCCCCGTGCGGGCAGACGATATCGCCTGCCCTGTTGCGCGGCTACATCACAACGATCTCGGCCTTTGCCGGAACGCGGTCGTAGAGATCGACGACGTCCTGATTCAGCATGCGCACGCAGCCCGACGAAGTCGCCTTGCCGATCGACTGCCAATCCGGTGTGCCGTGCACGCGGTAGAGCGTATCCTGGCCATCCTTGAAGATGTACATGGCGCGAGCGCCGAGCGGATTTCCAAGGCCCGGGTTCATGCCGCCGTTCTCGGCCGAGAAGGGGCGGATATCCGGCTGGCGCGAGACCATTTCGTCAGGCGGCGTCCAGCGTGGCCATTTCTGCTTCCATTGGATGATGCCGCGGCCCGACCAGGCGAAGCCCTCGCGGCCGATGCCGACGCCGTAGCGGATCGCCTTGCCGTTCGGCTCGACGAGATAAAGATGGCGGGCGCGCGTATCGACGATGACCGTGCCCGGCCTTTCCTGCGTCGGGTAATCGACCACCTGACGGAGATATTCGGGACTGACGCGACTAACCGGAATGGCCGGCAAACGAAAATCGCCATCGCGAAGCTCACCATACAAGGCCGCGTTTACCGGATTGGTGACCGGCAGGCCGTAGGTCTGGTTGAATTGCGTCGAGTAGAGATCGCGGACCTGCGGCACCGGCGGATCGGGGATCGCCCTTACCTTGCGCGGATCAACGCCCGGTGGCTCATAAAAGACCGGCGACGTCTCCTGCACGAAGCGGGCCGGATCGGTCGCGCCCGTATCCGGGATCAGGATGTTGCAGCCACTTAGGCCGAGGGCCGCCACGGCAAGGCCGGCAAAGGGGAACACCCGGCGCGAAAATTCCATAAACCCACCCTTTATCCATGGTCAGCGGAGCGATATCTGGCGGGAGGATGGCATTTGCGGCTGGCGTGAAGCTGGCGTCGGCGGCGGCCAGTTTCATGAAACGGAACATCACACGAGAACAACACCGTGGCCGTAGACGGCCGCCAGTTCGCGCACGAGCTGTGCTTCATGTTCGGTGAGCTTGCGGACATCGACAAAGCGCCAGTTGCGCTCATAGAGCGCAAAGGCTTCCTTTGCGGAAATGGCACATTGAGGATCGCGATCCATCAGGAGCGATTTCAGCTCCGGAAAGTCGTTCGGAATGATCTCGTCTGTCATCCGCTCAGTCATGCAGCCAATATAGTCCATCGCGTCCAAAATTGCAGTACCGTGTCAGAACATCCTGCACTCGGGCGGACTCGTCTGAGTGCAGATAAGACACTCTAATTTCGACAGCCGCCGTGGGTCCGGTTCCGATAGCGTCGCAGCTGCTTATACCGGCAACGGCTTGCCGGCCTGCTCGCTGACGATGTACTCGGCGTACCAGTTCGGCCAGCCCTCATCGTGCTCGCCCGTCAGCTTCTCGTGCTCGCCATGCGCGGCTGCCGCACGCCGGAGCGCGGCTGAAAGCTCCGTCGGCGAGGTGAATGTCGTGGCGTCCGCATCCACGCGCCCGGGCAATCGGGCGGTGATCTCCTGGAGCAGCCAGCCGTTGCCGTCCGGATCGCTGAACGAGGCGAACGAGCGGTAGCTACGATGCTCGGGATCCCGGCCGCTAAGCCGGAGCCGCCCGAACAGGTAGGGTTCGTCCGTGCCGGCATACAGGCCGCCAGCATCGTGGAACACCTCGCTGATCTCGACGCCGCGATCAAGGAGCTCGTTGCGGACTGCCTCGATGTCGGAGACGATCAGGTAGAGGCCCTGAGCGGAGCCTGGCGCTGCTGCGGTGACGTTTTTGCCGAAGATGACCGAGCCATTGGAGCCCGGCGGCGTGAACTGAATCACTCGGTAATCATCGCCGGAGGCGTAGTCGGCGTCGAGCCGCCACCCGAGGTTCGCGTAGAACTCCTTCGCACGATCCACGTCCAAAACGGGGATGACGACAATCTCGAGCTTCATGTCGATGGTCGGAACTCTCGGGGTCTCGATTACAGTTTCGCTATGCACCTGGGTATTGCTCATGTCGAGCTCCTTCGGTTTGGGTGCTTCTGAGAGTGGCGAAAAATGCAAAGCGAGTGGAACACAGCGCAGGCGCGCAGTCGAATCAATTATCCTCCGGTATTGACGGGCTCAGGCCGCCACACTGCGGAAAAAGCGGATGCTTTGCTCAATCTCGGCAGGCAGCGCCGAGGTGTGGTTGCCGGCGGCCGTATCCGCCTCGATGTGGATGCCGACGGCACGGGCGCGGCGGGCAAGCAGGCCGGCACGATCGTTGAAATGATCCTCTTCCGTGCCGTGAACGACGCGCACCGGGCATTTGAAGCTCTGCGCGTAGCAGAGCGCCGAGCGAACCTCGAATTCATGCCTGTTGCCCTCATCGAAGCGGATGTCCTGCGGATAGCGATTGAAGAAGCGGAAGGCGTCCGGATTGCCGGAAATCGGCGCGGCAGCGCGGAAACGGTGCGTACTCATGGCGGCGAGCATGGTCAGCGTGCCGCCGATGCTGTGGCCCGCGACAAACAGCCGGTTCGGATCGACGCCGGGCAGATGCGCCAGCCGGTCGGCGGCGGCAAGAACGTCGTCCACCTCGTCATAGAAGCCGGAAAAATTGCCCATCTGGCCATTTTCGCCACGGACGGATGGCATCAACACCACGAAACCCCCATCGGCATAGGGCTTCAAGAGTTGCCACTGGCCGACCCCCATGGCATTGCCGCCATGGAGGAAAAGCACGCCAGGCTTTGCGTGGCGCCCGCGTTTGTACTTGCTGATCCAAGCGGCCAGTTCGAGCTCGCCGCCGGCGTGGGAGCGGTAGAATATCTGCTCGCCGTCCGGCGGTGCGGCCAACGCCTCGTATTTGTCCGGCGCAGGACCTTTTTGAAGCAGCCTGGTGCGGAAACGGTGGCGGACCTTGGCATAGTCGCGGGCGATCAGGCGCGGCTGATCCGGAACATTAAAGGCGGAGGCTGCGTGCGGCAGCACGAGAGCGCCTGCGATACCGGCGAGTACAGCGCGGCGTTGGTGAAAAAAGGCATTTCGATCGTCAAAGGACATGACACAGCACCCAGTAACCCCCGGGGCATTCAAATATCTGCACCGGAACGCGGTTGCGGCCAATACACATTGCGTTGAACATCCGACCCTGCGTCATTGTCGCGCAGGCAGCCCTATTCAATGGCTTTCGCGTCGATCATCGCGACCAGCGTTTCAAGGCGGTCGGCCTCGTAGGACGGTTTGTCGGGTCGCAGCCGGGAGATGCGCGGAAAGCGCATTGCGACGCCGGACTTGTGCCGCGTCGAGCGATTGATGCCTTCGAAGGCGACCTCGATGACGAAGCCGAAATCCCGGTCGGCCCGCACGGCACGCACCGGGCCGAAGCGCTCGGTCGTGTTGTTGCGGACGAACTTGTCGAGCAGTTCCAACTCCTGGTCGGTGAAGCCGAAATAGGCCTTGCCGACGGGCACCAGCTGTTCGCCGTCCGGCGTCTCTGTCCAGACGCCGAAGGTGAAATCGGAATAGTAGCTCGAGCGCTTCCCGTGGCCGCGCTGGGCATACATCAGGACCGCGTCGACGTTGTAAGGATTGCGCTTCCACTTGAACCACGGCCCCTTCATGCGGCCCGCTTGATAAATGCTGTCGCGGCGCTTGATCATCACGCCCTCGATGACCGGATCAGGCGGAGAAGCCCGCAGGTCGTCCAGTTCCTCCCATGTAGAAAAGGCAACGAGTGGCGAAAGGTCGAAACGATCGTGCGGCGCCTGCTCGATGATTTCCGAAAGCCGGTCGCGGCGGTCGATGAAGCTGTTGCCGCGAATATCCTCCTCGCCGTCGAACAACAGGTCGTAGGCTCGGATGAAGGCCGGATATTCATCCAGCATCTTCACTGTCACCGTCTTGCGGTTCAGGCGCTGCTGGAGGTCGGAAAAAGTTCTCGTCGGGCTGTTCGAGCGCGCCGTGCCGCCGACGAGCAGTTCGCCGTCGATTACGCCGTTGAAGCTGATCGATTCCCGAATGTCCGGGAAGGCATTGGAGATATCGTCGCCGGAGCGCGAATAGATCTTGCGCGTTTCGCCGGAGCGGGAAAGCTGCACGCGGATGCCGTCCCATTTCCATTCCGCCGCGTAATCCGCCGGATCGAGCTTGGCAAGATCGTTCTGCTCCACGGGATGGGCGAGCATGACGGAGTGGAAGATCGCCGGCGTCGCCAGCACCGGCTTGCCGCCCCTGCCCTCCAGCCATTCAAAGAGCGATTCATAGGGCGGCTCCAGACCGTGCCACAGGGTCTCGATCTCGGTCACGTCCTTGCCGCCGAGATCGGCCAGCGCCTGCTTGGCAAGCCGCGCCGAGACGCCGATGCGCATGGCGCCGGTGGCAAGCTTGATGAAAGCGAAGCGGCCGGACGGATCCAGCCGGTCCAGCGTATCGCGGACGAAGCTGCGGACTTCGGTGCGCCCGAGCGAATTCATGCGCGTGACAACCTCGCCGAGGCGCGGCTGGACGAAAGCAGAGCGCTCCACGTCCCTTTCATTGTCCCACACGAGCGAGATTGTTTCGGCGAGGTCGCCGACATAGTCGTAGGAGTAGCGGAACAGCACGTCGTCCATGCGCTCGAGCACGAGATCGCGAAGCATGGCAGGCTTGACGTTGCGCACCTCGAGCGTGCCGGCGATCGCGGCAAGGCCATAGCCGCGGTCCGGGTCGGGTGTGCCGCGGAAGTAGTCGGTCAAGAGCTTCAGCTTGCCGTTGCGGCTGGGCGTCAGGACGAGACGGTCTAGGAGGTCGGCGAAGGGTTTCATGGAGCCGCTCCAGCGGGTTCTGAAAACCCCTCCCCAACCCCTCCCCACAATGGGAAGGGGCTCAGCTGCCGCGCCCACCGCACACCATTCGCAGCGATGCAGCGCGAGGCAGCGCGGTATTGGAGCAGGAGGGAGCCGCATCCTTGCCCCTCCCCCTTGTGGGTTGGGGAAGGGCCTTCAGAAATAATCCAGCACATTCCTCAATCCCCCTCATCCTCATAGCCCACCAAATGCAACGGCCTCGCCTTGATGCCCCGCAGCTCGCACCAGCGGACCAGGGCCTCTTCGCGGCCGTGGGTGACCCAGACTTCGGCGGGGGAAAGTTCCGTGATCGTCTCAGTGAGTTCCGGCCAGTCGCAATGGTCGGAGATCACCAGGGGAAGCTCGACGCCCTGCTGCTTGGCGCGCTGGCGCACCATCATCCAGCCGGAGGCGAAGGCCGGGAGCGGTTCGTTAAAACGGCGCACCCAGCGGTCGGCAAAGGCTGACGATGGCCCGACGACGACTGCGCCCTTGAAGACGGATTTGTCGCGGCTTTCAATGGTTGCAGGCCGCAAATCGCCGAGATCGATACCCTGCCCGGCGTAGTAGTCGCAGAGCTGCTCCATGGCGCCGTGGATATAGATCGGCTCGCCGTAACCGGCATCCCGCAGCAGGCGGATGACGCGTTGCGCCTTGCCGAGCGCATAGGCGCCGATCAGATGCGTGCGCTCCGGAAACTGCCGGAGCGAGGCAAGCACCTTGCCGATCTCCCCCATCGGATCAGGATGGTGAAACACCGGCAGCCCGAAGGTCGCTTCGGTGATGAAGACGTCGCAGGGCACCGGTTCATAGGCGGCGCAGGTCGGATCCGGGCGGCGCTTGTAATCGCCGGAAACGACGATGCGCGTGCCGTTCTTCTCGACGGCGATCTGGGCGGAGCCGAGGACATGGCCTGCCGGATGGAAGCTTACCTTGACGCCGTTCAAATCCAGCTCTTCGCCGAAACTGACAGCTTGCTGGCTGCCGGAGAACCCGTCGCCACAGCGCAGACGCATGATGTCGAGCGTCTGGCGGGTGGCGAGAACATGCCGGTGGCCCGGGCGGGCATGGTCGGAATGGCCGTGGGTGACGAGCGCCCGCTCCACCGGCCGCACCGGATCGACATAGAATCCCCCCTCCGGGCAATAAAGCCCTTCGGGAGCCGGAAAAAGCAGAGCATCGGGTCGCATCATGAGACGGAAGATAGCGGGAAACCGGCCAAGAGCCAGTAGCTTACTGCAATTCCATCTGCCTGCCGCCGTGCTGCTCCGTGCCGCAGATCGACCCGAATCTCGCTCTAGCGATTCGCCACATTCGTTTGGAGGAAACCGATTTGAAAAAGAAATTGCGTTTTGGCATAGCGGCAATCGCTGTCTTCGTCGCAGCCGTTTATCTGAACAATACCGATTTTTTGGCATCGCACCGGGACGGTAAGCCGGTGCTGCTGGCGCATCGCGGAATCGCGCAACGTTTCGACGAACGGGATTTGACGAACGACACCTGCACGGCGGCGCGTATGCTGCCGCCGAAGCACGACTATCTGGAAAATACCATCCGCTCGATGCGGGCGGGATTCGATGCGGGCGCGGACATCGTCGAGGTCGATGTTCATCCGACGACGGACGGGCAATTCGCGATCTTCCACGACTGGACGCTCGATTGCCGCACGAACGGGCACGGCGTCACCCGCGAGCACTCAATGGCGGAGATGAAGACGCTCGATATCGGCTATGGCTATACGGCCGACGGCGGAAAGACCTTTCCTTTCCGCGGCACCGGCGTTGGCCAGATGCCAACGCTTGCCGAAATGCTTCAGACGTTTCCGGACAGGCGGCTGCTGATCAACGTCAAAAGCCGGGATCCATCCGAGGGCGAGAAACTGGCCGCCGTCCTCAATGCCCTGCCAGCCGAGCGCCGGGAACTGATCATGGTTTATGGCGGCGACGAGCCGATCGATGCGGTGAGGCGGCTGACGCCGGACATCCGGACGGCATCGCGAACGAGCCTCAAATCCTGCCTGCTCGGCTACATCGGCTACGGCTGGACGGGCATCCTGCCGGAAGCCTGCAGGAACACGATGATGCTGGTGCCGGTCAATATCGCGCCGTGGCTCTGGGGCTGGCCGGACCGTTTCCTCAACCGCATGGAGGGTGGAAACAGCTTGGTCTTCGCACTCGGCCGCTATCGCGGTGGCGATTTTTCGACGGGAATCGACACGCCGGAGCTGCTGGCAAAGCTGCCTGACGGTTATTCCGGCGGCATCTGGACAAACGAGATCGAGGCGATCGGTAAGCTGAGGGGAAATTAGGCTGCGCAAGATACTTCGCGGCAAGGATTTTGTGCCAGAACAGGTATTCGGTTGGCAGGTATGATGCCTCCGGTTGGCGAAAGGATCCTCTATGTATCTGCGGCGCACTTTGCTTAGCTTTCTCGGTATGGCACCTGCCATGCCAATGGCTGGCCGTGCGTTTGCGGAATCAAAACCGGCGTTGCGCGGGGCGCTGGATGCCTCCGGCGCCGCAGGAAACAGGTTGCAGGCCCTGATCAACGAGGCGGCGCGGAGCGACACGCCGCTTTATCTTCCGGCCGGGACCTATGAGGCCGCAAACCTCGTGCTGCCGGATAATACCCGTATCATCGGCGTTCCGGGCGCTTCGCGGATTTTGCATCGAGGCAGCGTCAATTCGGCGGAAGGCACGCGGCGGATCGAGTTGTCCGGCGTCGTCATCGAGGGCAACGGCGGGATGACAGAGGAGAACAATGGCGGCCTCGTGCAGTTGACCGGCGTTGCCAAAGTGCAGATCGACAACTGCGAAATCCGCGGCGGTGACAAGCACGGCCTGCGCTTGGAGCGCTGCGGCGGCCAGATCGAACGCAGCCGCCTTTCGGGGGCGGCGCAGGCAGCCATCTTCGCGGTCGATTCCACCGGGCTTGCGATCACCGGAAACGCGGTTGCCGATTGCGGCAATGGCGGCATTCTCGTTCACCGCTGGGAGAAGGGCGAGGACGGCACCGTCGTTACCGGCAACCGCGTTATCCGCATCCGGGCGGGTGACGGCGGCACGGGACAGAACGGCAACGGCATCAACATCTTCCGCGCCGGCGGCGTGGTGGTCGCCAACAATCATATTGCCGATTGCGCCTTTACGGCCGTGCGCGCCAATTCCGGCGACAACGTGCAGATCACCGGCAACCAATGCCTGCGCTCCGGCGAGACGGCGATCTATGCCGAATTCGATTTTCAGGGCGCCGTCATCTCCGGCAATATCGTCGACGGGGCGGCGAACGGCATCTCGATCGCCAATTTCAACGAAGGCGGAAGGCTTGCGGCGATCACCGGCAATATCGTGCGGAACCTGAGGCGCGACGGCCCTTATAAAGCCGAGGTCGGCTTCGGCATCGGAATTGGCGCCGAAGCCGATACGGTCATATCCGGCAATGTCATCGAAGGCGCGCCGCTCTGGGCGATGCAGCTCGGCTGGGGGCCGTATCTGCGCAATCTCGTTGTCACCGGAAATGTCGTGCGCAAGGCGCCTGTCGGCTGCGCGGTTTCCGTAGCGGAGGGAGCGGGCGCGGCGCTGATTGCCGACAACATCTTCCAGGACATGACCGAGGGTGCGGTCTTCGGCTTCGAATGGGAGAAGAAGGTCTCCGGGGACCTCACGAAGACCGGGGAGCGCGCGATACCCGCATCTCACCATCGAGCGGAACCGCAACAGCTAAGACGCATCAAAAGCTTTCATTGATCCATCAGGATCAACCGCTTTCGCTTCGCCCGGCAGCGCTCTAATTTGCGCATCACGTTCAAGGAGCAACAGACATGCTGACAATCTACGGCGTTTACCGCTCGCGCGCCGCGCGCGTCTACTGGATGGCAGGGGAGCTCGGTATTCCGTTCAAATCCGTGCCGGTGATCCAGGCGAGACGGCTTGCCAATCCGCTGGCGCCCGACGCGCCGCTCAACACGCTCTCGCCGGAATTTGTGACCGTCAACCCGATGGGGATGATCCCTTCGATCAAGGACGGTGACCTCGTGATGCACGAGTCATTGGCGATCAATCTCTACCTCGCCCGCAAACATGGTGGGCTGCTTTCCGGCCAAACCGTCGAGGAGGACGGTTTTTTGACGATGTGGACCATCTGGGCGCTGGCGGAACTGGAGCCGCATACGGTGAAGATCGTCTATATCTACGACGACGGGCACGAGAACACCGACACCGGAAAGGCCACGATCGACGTCGCCTGCCGCTCCATGAAGCGCCCGCTCGCCGTCCTGGAAAAGCACCTCACCGACAAGGACTGGATCGTCGGCGACCGCTTTACGGCAGCCGATCTCAATGTTGCGGAAGTGCTGCGGTACGGCCAGACGGAACAGGCGCTGTTCGAGGCGCATCCAAAGGTCAATGCCTGGCTGAAGCGCTGCCAGTCCCGCCCAGCTTATCTCGCCATGCAGGCGACGCGCTCGAAAGAGCCGGTCTGAACCAGATCGAGCCGGCTTAATCGCTCTATCCCGAGTGGTTGGATTTCCAATCGAGCCCAATGTCTAGCGTCGGCGCGCTGTGCGTCAGCCAGCCGACCGAGATCAGATCGACGCCGGACGCGGCGATTGCACCGGCGGTTTCCGGCGTCACCCGTCCGGAGGCTTCGGTGATCGCCCGCCCGGCGACGATTTCGACCGCCTCGCACAGCTCACCCGGCGCCATGTTGTCGAGCAGTACGGCGTCGACGCCGGCCTCCATCGCTTCACGCAACTGATCGAGCGTGTCGACCTCGACTTCGATCTTCACCATGTGGCCGGCGCCGGCCTTGGCCCGGCGGATGGCCTCGGCGACGCCGCCTGCAATCGCGACATGATTATCCTTGATCAGTACGGCATCGGCGAGTGCAAAGCGGTGGTTCACGCCGCCACCTGCGCGCACGGCGTATTTCTCCAGCGCGCGCAGCCCCGGTGTTGTCTTGCGGGTGCAGGCGACAGAGGCTTTCGTGTCCTCGATCGCGGCGACGATCCCGGCCGTCACCGTGGCGATGCCCGAAAGATGGCCGAGAAAGTTCAGCGCCGTCCGCTCGCCCGTCAAAATGGCGCGCGAGGGACCTTCGATCGTAGCGATGACCCCGCCGGGTTTCACCGCCGCGCCGTCCTCGACATGACGAGCCATGACGACCGCGGAATCGACAAGCTGGAAGGCAAGATCGGCTGCATCAAGCCCGGCGATCACGCCCTGCTGGCGAGCCATCATGACGACGGTGGAGCGATGATCGGCCGGAATGACCGCCGCCGAGGTGATATCACCGGCAAGACCGAGATCTTCCAACAGCGCGTTACGGACAAGCGGCTCGATCAGCAGCCGCGGCAAGGGAACAAGCGTCATGTCAAGCGCTCCTGGCAAGGTGATCGGATGCGACGGCCCGCGCAAAATTCAAAACATGAGAGAAATTCATCTTTCGGCGTTTGGCATGCGCATGCTTGAGCGGGAAGTCGGTTCGTGCATGGGCGCCGCGCGATTCCGTCCGCAGCGCCGCGAAGGCGGCAATCAGCAGCGCGACGGTGGCGGGATCCGTCGCCGGCCCCTCCTCCTCGATGAAGGGCAAAAGAGCGCCGATCGCGCTGTGGATCGTGCCGCCGTGCCGCAGCACGCCGAGATGGGCGGAGACAATCCGCCGGATCGGCGATGCGTCGGGCCGCGGCGGCAGCGGTTCGATCACCGTTGGCCGCAGGGATGTCGCCGTACCGGCGATATCCCCGGCCGAGCGCATGCCCATGACCGCGGCTTCGAGCAACGAATTGCTGGCAAGCCGATTGGCGCCGTGGAGGCCGGTCGAGGCCGCCTCGCCCGCGACCCAGAGGCCGGGAACGGAGGTGCGGCCGTTCTCATCCGTGGCCACGCCGCCCATGTGGTAGTGCACAGCCGGGGCGACCGGGATCAACTGACGCGCCGGATCGATCCCCGCTTCGCGGCAGAGAGTATCGATCACCGGAAAGCGGCTTGCGAAGCGAGCACCGAGCGCCTCTCGGGCATCGAGATAGACCTTGCCGCCGCGCGCAATCTCGGCACTGATCGCGCGCGCCACCACGTCGCGCGGCGCAAGTTCGGCAGCAGGCTCACCCGCCATGAAGCGCTCGCCGAGCTCGTTGATGAGCACAGCCCCCTCGCCGCGCACCGCCTCGCTGACGAGCGCCAGCGGCCGGCGCTTCGAGCGGAGCGCTGTCGGGTGAAATTGCACGAATTCCATATCCGCAAGCTCGGCCCCTGCCCTTGCCGCAAGCGCTATGCCCTGCCCGAAATTGCCGACGGGATTGGTGGTCGCCTCGTAAAGTCCGCCTACACCGCCGGTGGCGAGCAAGACATGGGGCGTCGACACGATGAAGGCCTGTCCGCCGGACGCGCATAGGACGCCGCCAATCGCACTGTCTGCGAGAAGCAGGCGCCGGACCTCGAAATTGGCGAGTACGGTGATCGACGGCGTGGCCGAGACGGCCTGTACCAGCGCGCGGACGATGGCAGCACCCGAGCCGTCGCCTTCGGCATGTACGATGCGCGGGCGGGAATGGGCGGCCTCCAGCCCGAGCGCAAGCCGACCTGCGGCATTCCTGTCAAAGCAGACGCCGTATTTCTCCAGCGCGGCGATCATCGCTGGCGCTTCGCTTACGATGCCGGCGGCAACCTCCGGATCACACAGGCCGTCACCGGCGGAAAGCGTATCGGCCAGATGCAGGACGGCGCTGTCACCCGCACCGATGCTTGCCGCGATGCCTCCCTGCGCCCAGGCACTCGAAGTTTGAGCGCCGAGGGCGGCTTGCGTGATCAGCACGACCGGCTGCGGCGAAAGCGTGAGCGCCGCCATCAGCCCGGCAATGCCGCTGCCGACGATGACAGGGCGGCCGGCAAGATGCGTCAGGATTTCGGTCATATCGCCAGCATCCTTTCCACTGCCCGCCGCGCAGCGACGGCGATGGCCGGGTCGACGGTGACTTCGTGGCGGTTTTCTTCCAGCGCCGTGCGGATATTCGAAAGCGTGATCCGCTTCATGTGCGGGCAGAGATTGCAGGGGCGGATGAACTCGACGTCGGGGTGATGGACGGCGACATTGTCGCTCATCGAACATTCGGTGAGCAGCACGACGCGCGCTGGGCGCTTTTTCCCAACATAATCGGACATGACGGCCGTGGAGCCGGCGAAATCCGCTTCGGCGACGACATCCGGCGGGCATTCGGGATGGGCGAGCACTGTGACGCCGGGATAGTTTTCGCGAAGCTGGCGGACGTCGTCGGCATTGAAGAGCTCGTGCACCTCGCAGTGGCCGTGCCAGGCGATGATCTCGACATCGGTTTCCTTCGCAACGTTTCGGGCGAGATATTCGTCGGGGATCATCAGCACGCGCGGCACACCGAGCGATTCGACCACCTGCTTGGCATTGCCCGAGGTGCAGCAGATATCCGAAGCGGCTTTCACCGCCGCCGAGGTGTTCACATAGGTGATGACCGGGACACCGGGATGGGCCTGCCGCAACAGCGCGACATCCTCCGGCGTGATCGAATCGGCCAGCGAGCAGCCGGCGCCCATATCGGGAATGAGCACCGTCTTTCCGGGATTGAGGAGTTTTGCCGTCTCGGCCATGAAGTGGACGCCGGCAAGGACGATGACCTTGGCATCCACCTCGATCGCCTTGCGGGCCAGCGCCAGACTGTCGCCGACGATGTCGGCCACGCCGTGGAATATTTCCGGCGTCTGGTAGTTATGGGCGAGGATGACCGCGTTGCGGCGGCGCTTCAGATCGAGGATCGCTTCGACATCATCCTGGAAGCTCAGCCATTCCGCCTTGGGAATGACGCGGCTGACGCGGTCATAGAGAGAGGACGCGGACACGGGAGAATTCATGGCGAGCTCCTTTATACTCCAAATGAGTATATCTAGGACAAAGCTAATTATTCTCGATTTGAGTTTATGTCAAGCGCGGGAGAGTGGGAGTTTCGAGCCGGACAGCGCGCGCTCTTCGAGAACGGCATGCCGATAACGGAAGAGCTTTGCCGGGCGGCCGCCAGTTTCGCTCGCCATCTCGCCGGTTTCCTCAATCAGTTGCTGCTGGTCGATCAGCCGGCGGAAATTCGGCTTGTGGAGCGTCAGTCCCGCCAGTGCCTCGACGCTGCGCTGAAGCTGTAGCAGCGTGAAGCTCTCCGGCATGAGCTCGAAGACGACCGGGCGATATTTGATCTTCGCCCGAAGCCGGGCGATGCCGGTCGCGAGAATCCGCCTGTGATCGGCAAACATCCGGCGGCCCGGGTTTTCCGCTCCAGTTGCGCCTGCCTCCGCGACCAGGCCCGCCTCATACAAGAGCTCGTAGCGCTGCAGGGCAAGATCTTCGTTCCAAATCGCGCCATCCAGGCCGAAGGTGAAGGCGACCCGGCGCTTGCGGTGCTCCTGCCAGGCGGCATCCGCCATTTCCCAGCGCCGCAGCCGGTCGACAAGCGCGTCGAAGACCGGGGGCTTGCCCTTGCGGTGGTCTTCCCACGGAAAATACTCGTACCAGCTATGCCAGCCCGCACGCCCCGCACCCGGCGCCGGGTGCTCCCGCACCAGCCCCAGATAGCTGATCGAGATCGTTCGTCCACCGAGGATCTCGTTCTGCCGGTCGCGATCGGCGAACGTATAAAGCTGCTCGAGATAGCCTACCGGATGCGCCGTCTGCTCCTGGATCCATTCCCGCAGGCCGCTCTGCAGCGTGCGGTGCCCCATCTCGAAGGAGCCGGAAGGCAGCGCCTCACCGGTGCTGACCGTCATGACGCGCGGGTCGTCGCCGGTGACGGCGGCAAGGACTGCGATCAGTTCTGCGTGGGCGACGCCAATGGGCACGGGCGAAGATCATCCTCTGTCAGTGCAGTTGTCCGGACAGCTTTGCCACACATGTCAGGCAAAGCCAATGCAGGCGCGAGCACGCAATCCGGCCAGTCCAGCTTCAAGAAAAGAGCTTCACCGTTCCGGCCATCTCCTCGCGAATCCAGGCCTTGAAGTCCCTCACCTTCTTCGGCTCCCGCGCACCTTCGGCGGTCACGAAATAATGGCCGAAGCCCGTCTTCGCGCGGATGCCGAAGGGGACGGCGAGCTGGCCGGCCTGCAGCGAATAATCCGCAAGCGTCTGCCAGGCGAGCATGACGCCCTGTCCGGCGATGGCCGCGTCAAGACAGAGCGAAGCATCGTTGAAAACATGGCGCGTCGCCGGCGCCGAGCCGAAGAGGCCTGCCTCGCGCATCCAGACCTCCCAGCCGAACATGGCACGGCCATCGATGACAGCCGGCAGCTTCAGGATATCGGCCGGCGCCGTCAGATCGCGCGCCATCTGGGGCGCGCAGACCGGAAACACTTCCTGCTCCAGAAGCAGTTCAGCCTTGACGCCCGGCCACTCTCCCGCACCGACACGGATGCCGATATCGACATCAGAGGCCGAGAGGTTGATGAGGTTCGTGGTCGCATCGAGACGCAGCTTGATATCCGGGAAACGTGCCGCGAAGCGATCGAGCCGCCAGACGAGCCAGCGGGCAGCAAAAACCGGGGCGACGGAGATCGTCAGCACCGTATCGTCGCGGCGCTGTGCGATCAAGACGGCCTGCGACATGCGGACAAGGCCTTCCGTCAGGGCGGCAAGCACGGGCGCGCCCGCTTCCGTTATCACCATGCCCTTCGGCGTCCGCTCGAAGATCAGCTGATCGAGCTGTCCTTCCGCTTTGATGACCTGCTGGCTGACTGCGCCGACCGAGACGCCGAGCTCCTCGGCGGCAAGCTGCAGCGAGCCGAGACGCCCGACGGCTTCCAGCGCGCGCAGCCCGTTTAAATGCACCGAGTTGAGATTCCGCATATAGCTTTTCTATAATGCATCACTGGTAATCTCAATTGAAAAGGTTCCTCATGACTCCGATATTGGGATCATCAACGATGATCGGAGCGCTTGTATCGGTGAGGCAGTTTCGCCGCGGCACTGCGCATTTCCGAACCAGAGAAAGCGAGGCATACCATGTCATTGCTGAAGTTTTTCTTGAGCAACTCATGCGACGCGAAGGCTTCCGAGGGCGAGGACCCGCTGTCGCATCCGGAGATCGCCACGATGTCGCTGCGGCAACTGGCCGACCTGCCTTTCAACTTTCCGGCGCCGAAGCCGACGCGCTACGAGGTGCGGCCGCTTTCGAAATGCGTGTGATTTTCGTGGGAGCCTTTCCGCGACGACGGTAATGGCTTGGCTCTACCAGAGGGTAGCGCAAAAATGCTACGCCGTGTTTGCCGCTCCCTTGCCCTTGCCTGCTATTGACGTGCCGAGGGTGCCTCCGCCTCGCCTGACTTGATGAAGAGGGAGCAAAACCCTCCCTCACCCCTTTTCAATCGTCAGCGCCCGCTGCACCGCCGGGCGGTCCATCATGCGGGCGTAGTGGGCGGTGGCTTTGGCGAAGCGCATTGGGTCGACGCCGTCGCCGCGCAGCCAGCCGGTCATGGTGAAGAGATAGGGATCGGCGACGGAATACTGCTCGCCCATAACCCAGGGACCCTTGAGCATCGTCTCCTCGATCAGCTCAAAGCTTTCCGCCATGGTCTGCGGCACCTTGGCCTGCATGGCCTCGTGCGCGGCGGGATCGTCGGCCCAGCGGGAGCCGCGGCGTTTGTGTGCATGGTTCACATGCACGGTCGAGCAGAGATAGTTGTTGAAGGCCTGCAGGCGGGCGAACTCGAAGGGGTCGTCGAGCGGCGCAAGCCTAGCCGCCGGGGCAGTCTGCGCGATGTAGGAGAGGATCGCCGGCGTTTCGGTGACGATGCCGCGATCCGTGACGAGCGCGGGCACCCGGCCCTTCGGGTTGATCTTCAGGTATTCCGGTGAGCGCTGCTCATTGTCCTGGAAGCTGATCTTCCTTGCTTCATAGATAAGGCCGGATTCCTCCAGCGCGATAAGGCTTGCCAGCGCACAGGTGCTTGGCGCGAAATACAATGTCAGCATGATCGAGACTCCATTTTCGGGAGGATTATATAGCGCAGCCGTCACGCCGTGCCCATGGCGGAAATCGGGGCCGCTGCCAGCCCCGGCCCGATCATGCGGCTCGCCCGCAGCCCGGCACGTCTTCCAGCTTGTACCAGACCGGAATGCCGCGCTCGCGGGCGATACGGACGTCGTTGTCGGCACCCTTGGAGTCCCCCGGCAGCCGCAGCACGCCCTCGCAAAGCTGCAAAAGCCGGTGGGCGACCGGGTGGAAGATTCCCTCGTAGAGATCGTCACCGATCGACTTGCCGCCGGCTGCATTCCAGACCGGCAGGGCCACCCATTCGCCGATCATCGGCACATGGCCCGCCTTGAAGAGCGCGTAGGACGGCTCCTCCAGCCGCTTCAGGTTGGCCGCCATTTTTACCGGATCATCGCCGGTTCCGGACCTGTATGGCCCTGCAATCAAAATCAACATCGTCAGACTCCATAATCCCCGGCTTCATGCACGGGATTTCGCGATAATGCGCGAAATCGCTTGCATGTCGAGTCATTTCAGGCATTATCGTGATAATTCGTTTATTTTCGTGCAGAACAGATGCTGACAACGCAACGCAAATCCCTGATCCTCGACATTCTGCGCCGTGACGGCCAGGTGATCGCTAAGCGCGTCGCCGAAGATCTCGCGCTGTCCGAAGACACGATCCGGCGCGACCTTCGGGAGATGGCGGCGGAAGGGCTGCTGAAGCGGGTGCATGGTGGCGCGATGCCGATTGCGCCCGACCTGGCGGATTTCTCGGCGCGGCGGAGCGTTTCGTCCGATGCCAAGCAGCGGCTCGGCGCCAAGGCGGCGCAAATGGTGAAGGCGGGGCAGATGATCTTTCTCGACGGCGGGACGACGACGGCGGAGATCGCCCGGCATCTGCCGCGCGACATCTCCTTTACCGTCGCAACACACAGCCCGACGATCGCGGCAGAGCTGGAGCACCACCCGACCGCCGACATCATCCTCGTAGGCGGGCGGCTCTACAAGCACTCGATGGTGACAACCGGCGCTGCGGCCATGGCGGCGATCTCGCAGCTCAGGCCTGATATCTTCTTCCTCGGCGTGACCGCTGCCCATCCCGTGCACGGGCTGTCGACCGGCGATTTCGAGGAGGCGGCGATCAAGCGGCATATCGCGCATTGTGCAGCCGAAACCCATGTGCTGCTGACCGAGGAGAAATTCGATCTCGTTTCGCCCTGCCCCGTGCTCGGTATTGCGCATGTTGCGGGACTGATCGTTTCGGCGGGAATGCCGGAAGAGCGCCTTGCGCCCTACCGGGCGCTCAATGCCGCGTTCCTCGAAGCATAAAGGGTGCGGTTAGCCGCGCGACCTCTCGCGGCGGCAGGCTTGCCAAAAGCGCCGCCACCAAGACCGCGAGCACGGCATAGGCCGGCAGCATGCTGCCGGTGCCGAGATTGAGGATTGCGGCGAGACGAGGCTGGAGCTCGGCAATCGCGGAAACGATCCACGGCATGCCGAGCATGCGCGCCGGAAGGGCGCCGAAGCCTGCCGTTTCAGCGATTGCCGCAAGTACGCCGTAGCCCGCGGCAATCCAGATGACGGCCCGCAGCCAGGCCCATTGGCCAAAGGGAACCGTCTTCCCCTCTTCGAAGGCGATGACGAGATAGCTGCAGAACACCGTAACGAAGAGGAAGGCCACCGGCAGGCTTTCGAGAACCATTTCCGGCCGCAGCTGGCCGGTCCAGCCGCCCGCGAGAATTCCCGGGAAGGCCGCCGACGCCGAAAACCAGACGAGCACGACGGCTGCCCAGAGCCAGTTAACCGACAGGTAGCGCAGACGGGCGAATGTGCAGAGGACCATGATGGCGCCCGCAAGCCCGATGCCCGCAGGTTTTATAGCGCCGGACATGGTGATCACGATCGGGCCGCAGGAACCGGCGATCTCGGCGCAGCCGGATATCGCGACGATCGCCCAGGTCACGTAATCGAAGCACATAGAAAAGAACAGGAAGATCGCGACGGCGATCAGCATCCACCAGAGATAGCGGCCTGCAAACATATTCTGCCCTCATGGCGCGGGTCGAACGCCGCACTATGGTAGGACAAATGCGCAGGCGCGCATCCATTCTCGCGGGATTTGGTTTAATGCATATTAGGAATTACTGATATCAACAGCGCCCTGTATCGTAACGGCACGTCCTAAGCGAGAAGCGCAGCCGTGACGCGAATGTCGCCGACATGGATGCCGTTCCAATTGTGCATCGGCTTGACGGCCATCGCCATCAGCTTCGCGTGAACCTCGCTGTGCTTTTCGAAGAACCGGGCAAGCGCTGCCGCCACCATGGCCTCGGCGGCGCGGGTCGTCCCGTCCTCGCACTTCACGGCAATCGAGATGCCCTCGTCGGGAATTGCGGCGCAGAAGACGCCCTCGGCGCCGGTTTTGGCGAAAATCCGGCCTGGCGCGATCTGCATCAGCTCCGTGCAGGCGCGGCCCGTGCCGGCGACATAGAAGGGCTCTGCCATGCAGGCGTCGAAAAGACGGCGCGAGGCCTTGGCGCGCAATGGCTCGAGGCCTACACCGGTCGCCATCTTGGCAAAGCCATGCGCAAGGCCGCGCAGCGGCACGGCATAGGTCGGGATCGAGCAGCCGTCTGTGCCACAATTGTCGCGGCCGAGCACGGCGCCGGTGAGGCTCTCCATCGTCCCGCGTATCTCCTGCTGCAGCGGGTGCTCGTAACCGGCATAGCCCTTCGGATCGATATCGCGATGGCAGCAGGCACAGACGAAGCCGGCATGCTTGCCGGAGCAATTGTTGTGCAGCGCCGTCGGTGCCGTGATCGCACGCGCCTGGTGGATCAGCGTCTTCTGACTCGACGACCAGTGGGCGCCGCATTCCAGCGTTTCGACGCCGCGGCCGGTGCGCGCCAGCATGGCGGCGGCAAGGGCCACATGCTCGTCCTCGCCGTTATGCGAAGAGCAAGCGAGCGCGAGCTCCTTGTTGCCGAAACCATAGGCATCCGCAGCGCCGCTTTCGACCAGTGGCAGCGCCTGCATGGCCTTGCAGGAGGAACGCGGGAAAAAACCGGCGTCGACATCGCCGAGCCCGAACACCACCTTGCCATCGCCGTCGACGGCGACCACTGTGCCGCGATGGCGGCTTTCGACGAGCGAGCCGCGAGTGACTTCGACAGTGACGGGATTGGACATGAGCAGGAATCCGGATGATGGAGCGGGTGAGCCTTGATACTGGCTGCCGAGGCTTTTGCCAACCGCAAGCATTACGCCGATCGACACTGCGAACACCCATCAAATGAATTGACTGCTCTCATCGTAAACTGTCGTTTTTCGGGCAGGGACGTTGGCCTTAAAGGTGTGGCGCAGGGAGCCATGCCATGCCATCCGCCTTTTCGTCCATTCTCCACGATCATCGAATCCGCATTCCGGTACTGACGCTGATTGCGTTGGCCTTTACCTATGCCTCAACGCTGCCTTATCAGTCGATTATCGGCATTTCCGAACTGGGAATGAGCGACGGCAACTATTCCCTGCTAATCTTCGGTTCTGCAATCATCAACGTGACAACAAGCCTGACGCTCGGCATCTGGTCCGACAGGCTCGGTGACCGGCGGCCGCTTGTCCTGTGCCTGTCGGTCGCTGGCATGCTCGGCTTCGGAATGATCTATGCGTTTCACACCCCAGCCGTCTTCATACTCTGCGTGCTGTTTCTCATTCCAATGAGCAATTCGACCTATTCGATTCTATTTGCCAGCGTCCGGGTGGCGACGAATGCCATGGACCGCGGCGGGGCGGCATCGATCGTATCAGCTGTGCGGGCGCTTTATTCGGGTTCATGGGCTCTGGCACCAGGGCTGATCGGCCTTTATCTCGTTGATTCGCAATCGATGACACCTGCCTTTGGCATTGCAGGCCTTGCGAGCTTCACTTGCTTCTGCCTCTATTTCCTCTTTGCCGAGAAGACACCGAAACATGAGGGACTGCCATCAAGCCAAAGCGGTTTCTTCTCTTCGCTCTGCCGGATACTGTCTCCTTACGTACTCATCAGGATCGGCAGCATATCGCTGTTGCTCGGTCTGCATCGGCTGAGCGGAGTCCTTTATCCCCTGATCATCACCCATGCGGCGGGCGGCTCGGCTGTCGATGTCGGTTTCGTTGCGGGTCTGGTCGCCTTCCTGGAAATGCCATTCATGATGATGTGGGGCATGTTGCAGCGCCGCTTTCGCAGTGTGCATATCCTTGCCGCCGGCACGCTCACCTATTGTATCTACCTGGCGCTCCTCGGCGTTGCCTCCGCACCCTGGCATATCTATGCCCTCGTGCTGGTCAATGCCTGCGGCGCGTCTGCGCTGCTGAGCGTTCCGATCACCTACCTGCAGGATCTGATCGCCGACCGGCCCGGGCTCGGCAGCTCGCTTATTTCGGTCACCTCCTTCGTCAGCAGCGGCGTAAGCGCGCTCATCTTCGCGGTGGGAACGGCGATCACAAACTACTCGGGAACGGCCGTGCTTGGAGCGGTGACCGGGCTATGCGCGATCGGCATGCTGCTCTTCATTGAAAGTAGCAAGCGACAGGTTCGCCAACTGGCTTAAAGCGGACTGATCCGGTAGGCGCAGCGGCGAGCGCCGAGGAGAATATGCTCGGACCGCTCGACATTGGCACCGAGCACATTGCGGAAGGTCTCGATCTCGGAACGGCAGAAGCCGGCGCAGGCGCTCGCCGCAGCGCAAATGGGGCAGTGATTTTCGACCAGCATGAAGGAGCCGTCCTCTTCCATCCAGCTGTCGGCCATGTAACCTTCGCGGGTGCGGACCGCCGCAAGTTGACTGATGCGCAGAGCGAGATCGGAAGCCGAGACTTCCTCCCGGTAGCGCTTCATGGTTTCGGCTTCGCGGGCCGCGATGATGGTATGCAGCGCATCGCTGCCCAGCGTCTTGACCACGGTGCTCAGAAGGGTCGCGGTCAATTCCGCGTGGCCATCCGGAAAGGTCTGATTCCCGGCGGGGGTCAGATACCAGAGCTGGCCGGGCCGGCCCCTGCCCGCACCCGGCTCGGCCAGCGGCGCGACAAGTCCATCCCCGGCAAGCTTAGTCAGCTGCTGGCGCGCCGCTTCCGACGAAATACCGAGCGCATCTCCGATCGACGCGGCGCGTTGCGGCCCATCGGTCTTCAGCAGAAGCAGGATACGGTTGGCAGGCGATTGACGCATTTATTTTTCCAAGTCGTCGCTTGCTTTAATAAGGCAGGCATGTATTTTTCCAACTTATAACTTGGAAAATAATGATCCGCTAGGGAAAATATCAAGGTAATTGTCATGACCAGTGTCGATCAGGCCGCCGCGCCGCAATCATCCGTCTTCCAGCTTTTCACGCCGTCCCTGCTGCCCGCCACGCTGATGCTCGGCGGCGGCGTGACGCTCTATGCGGTCGAGAGCTATATCACCGCCACCGTTGCGCCCTCGATTGTCCGCGACATCGGCGGACTGGCGCTGCTTGCCTGGGTGACGACGCTTTTCGTTGCCGCCGCCGTGCTCGGTTCGATCTTCGTCGCCATGCGACCGCGCGGCATGGGCTTGCGTGGCGCCTATGTCTGTGGCGCCCTGATTTTCGCAACTGGCAGCCTGCTCTGCGCTACAGCACCTGTCATGGAAGCGGTGCTCGCCGGGCGCGCCATTCAGGGTTTCGGTGCTGGCATCCTCGCAGCGCTTGCCTACGCCTTCGTCCGCTTCGCCTATCCGGAGCCGCTGTGGTCGAAAGCCTCGACGCTCTATGCAGCGATCTGGGGTGTTGCGACCCTGCTGGGCCCCACCGCAGGCGGCCTGTTTTCGCAAGGAAGCGCGTGGCGATACGCCTTCATCATCATCGTGCCGCTCAGCCTGCTGATGGCCGCTCTTGCGCCATGGCTGCTGCCGAAGGCGACGGACGACCGTGTGCACGGCAGGACGCCAATCCTGCAGATCTGCCTGCTGCTTGCCGCCGTGCTCCTCGTCAGCATCGCGGGAACCGTAGAGCATACGGGAACGAAGGCTGCTCTGATTACCCTCTCCGTCATCTCGATTTCGCTGATGCTGGTGATGGAACGGCGGGGCGGCAACCGGCTTTTGCCGACAGGCTCGGTCACGCTCGCCAAGCCGGTCGCGCGCGTCTATCTCACTATGTTCGTGCTGCTGTTCATCCTCGTCAGCGACATCTATATTCCCTATTTCCTGCAGGTGCTGCATGGGGTGACGCCGCTGATCTCTGGCTATCTCACGGCGCTTGTCGCTCTCGGCTGGACGATTGCCGCCTTCTTCAGCGGCTCCTTGACCGGCCGGCGTGCCAGCAATGCGATCGTCGCCGGCTGTATCGTCGAAGCGCTTGCGACCGTCTCTCTCGCCATCTTCCTGGCACGGAACAACCAGATGGCAAGCCTCGCCATTCTCGGACCGGCGGCCGTCGCAATGCTGATGATGGGCTTCGGCGTCGGCCTCGGATGGGCGCATCTTGTCACAAAGGTGCTGCGCCTCGTCAGCAGCGCCGAACAGGACAAGGCATCCGCGGCGATCTCGACCGTGCAGTCGCTGGGCGGCGCCTTCGGGGCGGCGGTCGCGGGCGTCATTGCGAACGGCACGGGACTCGTCACACCGGGCGGCATCGCCGGCAGCATCTCGGCAGCCCAGTGGCTCTACACCGCCATGGCGCTGCCGGGCATCGTGACGATCGCGGCGGCACTGACACTGAGAGAAGGCCGAAATTGAAGAGAGGCGCCTCGGGGCGCCTCTTCCACCACTGAGAGAGAGGTTGGCGCGATCTCAGGCGACGTTGCGCTCCGGCTCTTGCTGGACAGCCTGCTGCTTCACGCCGAGATAAAGAACGGAGCGGAGACCGATGCCGTAGGTATCGCAAACCTCGGGCGTCAGGAATTCGGTGACCGGAACTTCCTGCACCGCAAGGCCTGCCCGCCGGATCACGTCTATGAATCCCGGTTTCGAGAAGATGCGCACATGGTCGTCCTGGCCGAAATGCTGCCAGCGGCCTTCCGGCGTCGTCACTTCGGGATTTTCATAATTGTCCTCGATCGACAGGCAGATCGGCGCCATCAGGATAGCGATGCTGTCCTGCTTCAGAACACGCCGGATTTCAGCGGTGGCGCGCACCGGATCGTCGACGTGTTCGAGCACGTGCGAGCAGAGAACGAAATCGAAGGTCTCGTCCGCATAAGGCAGATTGTGGATGTCCGCCTTGTCGTCCGCTTCCGGCATATACATGTCGCAACTGCGGTAGAAGATATGCGGGTGGGTTTTCAACCAAAAGCTTAAAGAGCGGCCGGGGGCGATATCCAGGAACCGGAACGGCTGCGCCTGATTGAGGCGCTGAAACACCGGCGTCAGGAACAGAGCGTAGAGCCTGTCACGGTCGCTCGAGTGACAATTGGGGCAGCTATAGGCTTGATGATTGATCGTTTCGAATTCATCGACCCGGTAAGGAAAGCGATGTTCAGTCGCCTTGTCGATATAATACCGCGGAAGCGGCTCGAAATGCGGAATCCTGCTGCGGCAAATGGGGCAAGAGTGGAATAGAGCCATTGTATTCCTCGTAGGGACCGTACAACGCGCAATCAACGCCACATCAGGATGCGCAGTCTCGGGGCCGGGTTTCGGTCAGACGACAGTTCTGCGATCCCAGAGACTCATACTCGGCCAGGATCGGCTCTACCTTGTGCACCGATGCTGGTCCGAAGCTGACGTTAAACAGTCAGCATGATCTTGCCGATATGGCTGCTCGTTTCCATCAGCCTGTGCGCTTCAACGACATCCTCGAAGGCGAAGGTCTTGTGGATGACGGGGGCGACCTTGCCGGTTTCGAGGAGCGGCCAGACCTGGGAGAGTAGATCGTCGCGGATGGCGCGTTTTTCCTCCGCCGTACGCGGACGCATTAACGAGCCTGTGACGGTCAGGTGCTTGACCATGACCGGCGCGAGGTTGACCCTTTCGGCCACGGCCCCGCCGAGCAAGGCGATGATCGACAGGCAGCCGTCCCTGGCAAGCGAAGCGATGTTCTTTTCGAAATAGGCAGCACCGATCATGTCAAGCACGACATCGACGCCATGGCCGCCGGTTTCGGCCTTAATAACGTCTGCGAAATCCTCGCTCTTGTAATTGATCGCCCGCTTCGCGCCGAGCTTTTCGCAGGCATCGCATTTCTCCGCCGCGCCTGCGGTCGCATAGACCTCGGCGCCGAAGGCACGGGCGAGCTGGATCGCCGTGGTGCCAATGCCGCTGGAGCCCCCGTGGATGAGGACGCTTTCGCCCTCCGTCAGCCCGGCCATCTGGAAAAGGTTCGCCCAGACAGTGAAGAAGGTTTCCGGCAGGGCTGCGGCTTTCACCGCATCATAGCCCTTCGGAAAGGGCAAAACCTGGCCTGCGGGCAGCAAGCAATATTCGGCATAGGCGCCGCCATTGGCGAGGCCGCAGACCTTGTCGCCGACCGCGTATCCGGCAACGCCCGGACCGATGGCCGCCACTTCGCCGGAAAGCTCCAGTCCGAGAATCGGGCTTGCATCCTTCGGTGGCGGGTATGTTCCCTGGCGCTGCGCCACATCCGGACGGTTGATGCCGATCGCCTGCGCGCGGACCAGGATCTGCCCCGCGTCGGGCACCGGAACAGGTCCGGTCGCAATCCTCATGGCTTCTGGCGCGCCGAAGCTCGGCAGATCGACGAAACGCATGTTCGCTGGCAGGGGCATGACCGGTCTCCTCATTCCGAAAGCACAGGAGATAATTCAGGCTCCGGTGCTTGGGAAGGCGAGAAGTGCGAGAGGCGTCAATTCGCCTCGCCCAGCGGATGGAAGATCAGCCCGTCGGCGCTATCCTTCGCTTCGGCCTTGATATGGGCGATTTCGGCGCTGACCCGATTGATATCGTCGATCACCAGACCTTCCGGCAGTTCAAGCACGCCGATCGAGCAACGCATCAACGGGAAAAGCGCTTCCGTGCCGGCGCGGTCGTGACCGCGGATGCGGCCGGCAGCGCGGTCTTCGTCGGAGTAGAGATGGAGCACATCGTCGTGGAAATCGCTGATGAGCCGGTTGAGGATTTCTGTCAGCTCTTCCTTCGTCCAGCCGACGACGCCGATAAAGAAATCGTCGCCGCCGACATGGCCGAGGAAATGACGCTCAGCGAAGAAGTAACGGCGCATCAGCGCGGCAAAGAGCGAGATCGCATGATCGCCGAGATGGAAACCGTAGGCATCGTTGAAGGGCTTGAAGTTGTCGAAGTCGCAATAGCAGAAATGCCGCACCTCGTCGCCGTCGCGCCCGCACTGGCGCATGAAATCGCGGATGGCGCGGTTGCCCGGCAGGCTGGTCAGCGGGTTCTGGTCCTGCGCGGTCTTCAGCTGCTTCTCGTTGATGACCTTGATGAGCGAGGCGGCGGAGACGACGCCGGCATAGCGCATGTTGTCCGTGAGGATCAGGCAGTTGCTCCCTTCCATATTGGCGAAGATCGTCATCAGCCGCTCGGCGTCGGAATCGAGGCCGACGATTGGCGCCATTTCGACGAAGTGCGAGATCGTGCGCCCATAGACCTTGTTCTTCAGGAGATCGCGGCCGAAGGGCTGGTAGATATATTCCTTGAGATGATGCTCGTGGATGATGCCGCGCGGTTCGCCGTTGGCATTCAGCACCGGGAAGTAGGCCTGGCGCGGATTGCGGTGGAAGAGTTCGAAGACCGTGTCGATGCTGTCGTTTTCATAGACGGTCGGCAGCACCTCGATCTGCTTGCGGATGAGGATTTCATCGAGCGATTGCGTGTTGTGCTTGCTCTTGCCGAGATCCTGCAGATGCGGGAACGAGGACACGAGTTCGGACGTATGCGGCGTCGGCCGGGCAATGAACCAGCCCTGGACGAGATCGACGCCATATTCGCGGCAGGCGAGGAATTCCGCTTCGGATTCGATGCCCTCCGCGATCACCCGGGTGCCGAGCACATGGGCGATATTGACGATATTCTTCAACAGGTGGCGCTTGCGCGGCTTGCGGTCGATGTCGGCGACGAAGTGGCGGTCGATCTTGAGGTAATCGACGGCATAGTCGCAAAGCAGCTTCATTTCGCCGTGACCGACGCCGAAGTCGTCGATCGCAAGCTTGAAGCCGGTCTTGCGGAGCTTGGAGACCAGGGCCTCGAATTCCGGCACGCTGGTATTGTCGAAACGCTCGGAGAATTCGAAGCAGACCGACGATGGCGGGATGTTGGCGGCCTTCAGGTGGTGGAGCAGGGTTTCAATCAGGCGATCGCCGTGCGGGATCAGGCGAACGTCGAGATTAAGGAAAAGCGTCGAGCCCGAATAATTGCCGAGTGTCGCGAACTTGGCGAGCGCACGGCTGGCGACCATCTGTTCCAGCTGCAGCAACTGGCCTGCTCGATGCGCCTCATCAAGGATTTCAACAGGGGAATCGAAGCCGATGCGCTCCTGCCCACGCATCAGGGACTCGTACCCGAAGACCGTGCCCGTACCCGCTTCGACGATCGGCTGGAAAGCATTTTCGATGACGAGCTTCGCAAGCGTCACGATCTGATCGCTGGCATAACGGCGCAATACGTCCGGTTCGACGGCGGCAGCCAAAGACATGCCAAATTCTCCACTGTGAAGTCTTCTTTTTCGCAGCGAAGATGATGACAAAGGGTCAATGAACCCTTTCGCGAATATGAAACTTTTGTGAAAGCTTCGGACCGGAGCGCGTCAGCGTCCCGATCCAGTCCGATCAAAGGCTTAGTCAGGCTGAACGGCGACGTTCCGCTTCGTGATCGGCAAACATGTCTGCAACGCAGCGGCTTCCACTCGCGCGGTCCTCGTCATTCAGAACGTCGTCGCGATATTCTGCGAGCTTGCGGGCAGCATCCCAGAGGCGCAGCGCCTCACGGACGACTTCGCTGCTCGATGCATAGCCGCCATGATCGACGGCTTCGCGGATGCCTGCTGCCTGAACCGGTGATATGGAAACTGTGACCATCGGCATGAACTTCCTCCCTTCGTTTTTCTTTTGGGGCAGAACCTGCCCTACGCGGGATGCATGACCACTCATGACATCTGTTCCGGCAATGTCATCTGCCGGCGCCTTGGTATCTTTTGAATTTTAGTCCCGCCTCACATGCTTGTCAAAAAAGAAACATTCCGTGAGCACAGCCTGTGGACAGCCTCATTGCACGCTTCGAAGGCCGATGCCGAAAGCAATCATCGTCCAGCCCTGGAGAATGAGATCGACCGCCAGGAAAAGACCGAGGACCCAGAGGCTGTTCACCGGCCAGCCGAGCGCGATCACGAAGCCTGCAAGCGCGGTAACGACACCGCTTACGACGATCCAGCCCCATCCCTTGAGCGGCTTCATGCGGCGGCCGATAAAGACGCGGAAAACACCGGCGACCAGCAGAGCGACGGCGAGAAAGAGCGTCAGCGCGGCCGAGGTGAGGATCGGATTGATGAAGGCGAATATGCCTGCGAGCACGTAAAGCACGCCGCTCAGCGCCCAGAAGAGGATGTGCTCCCAGCCGCGCACCTGAAAGGCGTGGATGAGATAGATGATCCCGCCGAAAAGCATCAGCATTCCCACGTAATAGACCGACACCACCGTGGCGAGAAGCAGATTCCCGATCGCAATCAGGCCGCAGATCAACAGCAGTACGCCGAGGCCTACGAACCAGATCCACTTCGACTGCAGGGACGAGGATGGTACTTCATCGAAGACGCCAGCCATGACACACCTCCTGATCGCCGTTGATATGCTGCAGAATCGCGCACCGGAAAGGGTTGAGGCCTCTCAAACTCTGCTAAAAGATTTTTATTGATTGATCAGTCAATCAAAAATAAGATGCATCGAACTGCCGGGAGCTGGCCGTCATGCCGAAAGTCGGAATGGAACCTCTGCGCCGCAAGGCGCTCGTCGACGCTGCGTTGCGCGTGATCGGGGATCATGGCTCGCTGAGCGTCACCATGTCCGAGATCGCGCGCCAGGCCGGCGTTTCCCCTGCCCTTGCGCATCACTATTTCGGCAGCAAGGAACAGCTGCTGATCGAGACGATCCGTTCGCTGCTCAGGCAGTTGCACGACGACACGGTAACGGCGCTGAAAGCGGCCAGAACACCACGCGAGAAGCTCTCGACCGTCATCCGCGTCAGCTTCCAAGCCGATCAGTTCGCGCCGGAAACGATCGCCGCATGGCTCGCCTTCTATGCCGAGGCGCAGCGCTCGGAAGAGACGCGCCGCTTCCTCGTCATCTATGCCCGCCGGCTGCGTTCGAACCTGCTCGCCAACCTCAAGGCGCTGTGCCCGCGAGATGCCGCGGAACGCATCGCCGAAGGCGCGGCTGCGATGATCGACGGGCTCTATATCCGTCAAAGTCTGAAATCGGCACCCATCAGCATCGAGGCTTCGATCGGACTGACGGAGGATTATGTGACGATGCAGTTGGACAGGGTGAGGGAATGACGTTGCGTCCTTCAAAGCCCCTCATCCGGCCTGCCGGCCACCTTCTCCCCGTTTTGACGGGGAGAAGGTGAGTCGCCCGCAGCGTCCAGTCCCCTCTCCCCGCTCGCGGGGGGAGGGTTAGGGTGAGGGGCAGATGCATGTCGCAGCCTCGCCTTACAAAAACGCCAAACCGAGGACCGAACCCATGAAAGCCCAGCCGAAAGCGTCGCACTTTATCGACGGCGAATATGTCGAGGACGAAGCAGGCAGCGTCATCGAGAGCATCTATCCGGCCACCGGCGAAGTGATCGCGCGGCTGCATGCGGCAACGCCTGCAATTGTCGAGAAGGCGATCGCGGCCGCCAAGCGCGCGCAGCCGGAATGGGCGGCGATGAGCCCGACGGCACGCGGCCGCATCCTGAAGCGCGCTGCCGAGATCATGCGCGAGAAAAACCGCGAGCTTTCCGAACTCGAAACACTCGACACCGGCAAGCCGATCCAGGAAACCATCGTCGCCGACCCAACCTCCGGCGCCGACAGCTTCGAGTTCTTCGGCGGCATTGCGGCGGCCGGCCTCAACGGCTCCTATATCCCGCTCGGCGGCGATTTTGCCTATACGAAGCGCGTGCCGCTCGGTGTCTGCGTCGGCATCGGCGCCTGGAACTATCCGCAGCAGATCGCCTGCTGGAAAGGGGCGCCTGCGCTGATCGCCGGCAATGCGATGGTCTTCAAGCCGTCGGAAAATACACCGCTCGGCGCGCTGAAGATCGCCGAAATCCTCCACGAGGCAGGCCTGCCGAGTGGCCTTTTCAACGTGATCCAGGGCGACCGCGACACCGGACCGCTCCTTGTCAATCATCCGGACGTGGCGAAGGTGTCGCTCACCGGCTCGGTGCCGACTGGCCGCAAGGTCGCCGCCTCTGCCGCCAGCCATCTCAAGCATGTAACGATGGAACTCGGCGGCAAGTCGCCGCTGATCGTCTTCGACGATGCCGATCTCGACAGCGCCGTCGGCGGCGCGATGCTCGGCAATTTTTACTCCACCGGCCAGGTCTGCTCGAACGGCACGCGCGTCTTCGTACAGAGGAAGATCAAGGGCGAATTCCTGAAGCGGCTGAAGGCCCGCACCGAGGCGATCCTGATCGGCGATCCGATGGACGAGGCAACGCAGCTTGGCCCGATGGTTTCCTTCGACCAGCGGCAGAAGGTGTTGAGCTACATCGACAAGGGCAAGTCCGAGGGGGCGACGCTCGTCACCGGCGGCGGCATTCCGAACAACGTTTCGGGCGAAGGCTATTACGTCCAGCCGACCGTCTTTGCCGACGTGACCGACGGGATGACGATCGCCCGCGAGGAGATCTTCGGGCCGGTGATGTGCGTGTTGGACTTTGACGACGAGGCGGAGGTGATCGGCCGTGCGAACGCCACCGAATTCGGCCTTTCCGGCGGCGTCTTCGCCGCCGACTTGACGCGCGCCCACCGCGTCGTCGACCAGCTCGAAGCCGGTACTCTGTGGATCAACACCTACAACCTCTGCCCGGTCGAGATCCCATTCGGCGGTTCGAAACAATCGGGCTTCGGACGGGAGAATTCGATTGCGGCGCTGGAGCATTATTCGGAGCTGAAGACGGTTTACGTGGGCATGGGGCCGGTTGTGGCGCCTTATTGATCGCCGGTTAAGAAGACCCCTCCCCACAAGGGGGAGGGGCTACTGTGTGGCACCGCTTTCAACCTCAAGCGCCTTCAGAGTATTCGGCGCTGCTTTCAGGTAGGACGATGCAGCAGGTTGACCCCTCCGCCTTGTGGGGAGGGGTTGGGGAGGGGAAGAGACAAATACCGAGGGTACATCATGCAAGCAGACTTCGTCATCATCGGCTCCGGCTCGGCAGGCTCGGCGCTTGCCTACCGTCTCTCGGAAGACGGCAAGCATACTGTGATCGTCATCGAGGCGGGCGGCAGCGATTTCGGGCCGTTCATCCAGATGCCGGCGGCACTCGCCTGGCCGATGAGCATGAAGCGCTACAACTGGGGCTACCTCTCCGAACCGGAGCCTGCCCTCAACGACCGGCGCATCACCGCGCCGCGCGGCAAGGTGATCGGCGGCTCCTCCTCAATCAACGGCATGGTCTATGTGCGCGGCCATGCCGAGGACTATAACCGCTGGGAAGAGTTCGGCGCCCACGGCTGGGCCTATGCCGACGTGCTGCCCTACTTCAAGCGCATGGAGCATTCGCACGGCGGCGAGGAAGGCTGGCGCGGCACCGACGGCCCGCTGCACGTGCAGCGCGGCGGTTTCCGCAATCCGCTGTTCCACGCATTCATCGAGGCAGGCAAGCAGGCGGGCTTCGAGGCGACGGACGACTACAACGGCTCGAAGCAGGAAGGCTTCGGTCTAATGGAGCAAACCATCTTCCGCGGCCGCCGCTGGTCCGCGGCGAGCGCCTATCTGAAGCCGGCGCTGCGGCGGCCGAATGTCGACATCACCTACGGCCTGGCGCGCAGGATCGTCATCGAAAACGGCCGCGCCACCGGCGTCGAGATCGAGCGCGGCGGCAAGACCGAGATCATCAAGGCGAACCGCGAGGTGATCGTCTCCGCCTCCTCCTTCAACTCGCCGAAGCTTCTGATGCTTTCCGGCATCGGCCCAGGCGCGCATTTGCAGGAGCACGGCATCGAGGTGAAGGCCGAGCGGCCGGGCGTCGGTGCCAACCTGCAGGACCATATGGAATTCTATTTCCAGCAAATCAGCACCAAGCCAGTCTCGCTCTATTCCTGGCTTCCCTGGTTCTGGCAGGGGGTCGCGGGCGCGCAATGGATGTTCACGCGCTCGGGTCTCGGCACCTCCAACCAGTTCGAGGCCTGCGCCTTCCTGCGTTCCGCGCCCGGCATCAGGCAGCCGGACATCCAGTATCACTTCCTGCCGGTGGCGATCAGCTATGACGGCAAGGCGGCGGCGAAGAGCCACGGCTTCCAGGTGCATGTCGGCTACAATCTGTCGAAGTCGCGCGGCGCCGTCACCTTGCGCTCGCCCGATCCGAAGGCCGATCCCGTCATCCGCTTCAACTATATGAGCCATCCGGAAGACTGGGAGAAATTCCGCCACTGCGTGCGCCTCACGCGAGAGATCTTCGGCCAGCAGGCCTTCGATCCGTATCGCGGGGCGGAGATCCAGCCGGGCGAGAAAGTGCAGACGGACGACGAGATCGATGCGTTCCTGCGCGAGCATCTTGAAAGCGCCTACCACCCCTGCGGCACCTGCAAGATGGGCGCCAAGGACGATCCGTTTGCCGTCGTCGATCCGGAAACCCGCGTCATCGGCGTCGATGGCCTGCGCGTGGTCGACTCGTCGATCTTCCCGCATATTACCTACGGCAACCTCAACGGCCCCTCGATCATGACCGGCGAAAAGGCGGCGGACCATATCCTCGGCAAGCAGCCGCTGCCGCGCTCGAACCAGGAGCCCTGGGTCAATCCGCGCTGGGCATTGAGCGAGCGGTGAGGATCAACGCAGATATGGGACGCGGATGCCAGGATTATCCGCCGGAAAGTCCTTGGTGTTGCGCGTCACCAGGAGCAGGGATTGGGTATCGGCGGTGGACCAGATGATCGCGGCCGGCAATTTGATCCGATGACGCTGCCTTAAGCGAACAGCGCCCTCCGCTATCGCACTGTCAACCGCAATGACCTGGAAGCTATTCAAGAAGCTTCGGGTCGCCGCCTCGACCTCGGGAGCAGCGCCAATCAAAACTTCCATCCACGTGATGATGCTGATGGCGCGGCGTTCATAGCGATCAAGTTCGTCGCGGGCTTCGGGTATGGCGTTGAGATAGTCGATCAGGATGTTCGTATCGAAGAGCGCTTTCACCATTCGTTTCGAACTTTATCCTGGTATTCTAGTCCGTCAATTTTTCTGTCGCCCCAAAGCCCGAAAGCCTCGTCTTGCCTGATACGTTCATGACGCGCCAGAAAATCGTTCACGGCTTTGCGGACGAGCGAGGCGCGCGACACGTTCTCGCTTTTCGCCATCTCATCCAGCGCCTTTAATTCTGCTTCGCCGATATCGATCAGGGTCCGCACGATATACTCTCCTGCTGATATATGATATGTATATCGAATAACTTCAGCGAGCAAGATTCTTATGAACCTGGAAACCGTGGCTGCGAGCGCAAATCCCGCGGCACGCTCGAACCAGCGTCAGCTTTCGCGGTCAGCCACGGTTAGCCCGGTCTCCGCCGTCGCGACTTCAACAAGCCAGTCCCGGAAGGCAACCATTGCCGCCGACTCGGGGCGCGATTGCAGGCGCGTCAGCCAATAGCTTCCCATCGTCACAACGATGTCGAAAGGCTGCCGGATGACTTCTGCGTGCAGATGACGAGAAAACAACAATGGCGGCGCCAGGGCAACGCCTGCGCCCTGCAGCGCAGCTTCCATCATGGCAAGCGAGGAGTCGAAAACGATGCTGCTCGGTAGGGGCACGTCTGCCGGCAGGCCTGCCGCAAAAAACCATTGCGGCCATTCGTCGGCCCTGTAGGAACGCAAGAGCGTATGCTTGAACACATCGGCCGGTACTTTCAGTTGCTCGGCGATTTCGGGAATGCAGAGAACCGAAAGCGGTGCATCCAAAAGCCGCAACGCGTCAACGCCATGCCATGCGCCCGTTCCGAAACGGATCGCATAATCGAGCCCTTCGGCGGCGATATCCACGCGGTTGTTGTTTGTTGAGAGGCGCAGGTCGACGAACGGATTTTGCGCTTTGAAGGCAGGCAGGCGCGGCAGCAGCCAGCCGACGGCAAAGGTTCCGACAGCACCCACCCTGAGAACTTCGCGGTAGCGGCCGCCTTCGAAACGCTCCAACGCCCCGGCGATACGGTCGAAGGCCTCCCGCAATGTTGGCAGCAGCGTCTCGCCTTCGCTCGTCAGCATGAGACCGCGCGGAAGCCGCGTGAACAAGGTGACGTTCAACTGGCTTTCCAGTGCCTTGACCTGGTGACTGACGGCAGCCTGCGTAACGCACAATTCGATTGCCGCTCTGGTGAAACTCAAATGTCGCGCCGATGCCTCAAAGGCTCGAAGCGCATTCAACGGCAGATGAGGACGGACCATTCAAACCCAAATTTTTCTAATAGCGCGGGCAAAATATCGTCGTTTGTTGAGCGCGTATAGACTTCGTATATCCGCCTTACCTGTTCCGGTCCCTCGATATGCGTCCAACGCAGCAAACCGGGTTTGCAGGCATCGAAAGACATACTGATTACCTGTTGTCGCTCGCAAAACGCGATTGCGCAAATACGAAGGCTTGTATCCGCCATGAAAAAGATTTGCATTCCAAAGTCTGGGATTATTCTTGCCGCCTCCTTTTTTGCCGGTGCCTGCGCCCATGCTGCTGACGAAGACCAAAGCCGGATCGAGCGCGTCGTGAACGCGGCGATCCGGCCCATCTTGGAAGAGCATAATGTTCCGGGTATCGCTGTGGCGATCACGACCCCAGGAGAGCGATATTTCTTTGGTTACGGTGTCGCCTCCAGGAAGAGCAATGCAAAGGTCACCGGGGACACGATTTTCGAGATCGGCTCCATCAGCAAGACCTTCACCGCGACGCTTGCCTCCTACGCGCAGGCAAAGGGAGCTCTTTCCCTTTCCGACAACGCGAGCAAGTATCTGCCGGCGCTTTCCGGCAGCAGCTTCGACAAGATCAGCCTTCTTGATCTCGGCACTTACACGGCCGGTGGCCTGCCGCTGCAGTTTCCGGATGATGTGAATGGTCAGGAGGGTATGGTCGCCTACTTTAGAGGCTGGCGCCCGGGTTACGCCACCGGTACGCATCGGGTCTACTCTAACCCGAGCATCGGCCTCTTTGGCTATCTCGCGGCCAGAAGCATGGGCAAGCCATTTGACGACCTGATGGAAAAGAAGCTCTTTCCGTTGCTTGGCCTGACCCGGACCTACATCACGATTCCGCAGGACCGCATGAACGAATATGCTTACGGCTATTCGAAAGATGGCAAGCCTGTTCGCGTGACGGCGGGCGTTCTGGATTCGGAAGCCTATGGCGTGAAGACGACGGCGCCTGACCTGCTCAGGTTCGTCGAGGCGAATATGGATAACGCCAAGCTGGACGAAACGCTCCAGCGCGCGATCGCCGCAACGCATACCGGATACTACAAAGTCAGCGATATGGTGCAGGGCCTGGGATGGGAGATGTATGCCTATCCGGTGGAACTCGACCGGCTGCTTGCGGGAAATTCCGCGGAGATGGCCCGCAAGCCAAATGAGGCGACCAGGCTAACCCCGCCGCTTGTGCCACGGGGCGACATGCTCGTCAATAAAACCGGCTCCACGAACGGCTTCGGCGCTTATGTCGCCTTCGTTCCCGCCAAGGGTATCGGCATCGTGATGCTGGCGAACAGGAACTATCCCAACCCGGCGCGTGTGAAGGCCGCATACCGGATACTGACGGCGCTGGATGGCCGGCCCGGTTCGACGAGTTCTCGCTGAGAACCCTCTCCGATTTGAAAGATAGCCCACCACGCGCATTCGGCATGGCGGGCCAATGCGCTTTCAGAGATCAAGCTATATGAAGCCGATCCATCGCCCCGCGACGACGGCAGCAAGCCATATCATTGCTGAAAACAGGGCTCCCATACGCAAGCGCGCTGCAGTGACCGCTCCGGCAATCGACTTTCGCCACGCATATCCGGCATGCGCAATGCCCGCATTCAAGACACCGAGGGCGAGCAACCCGATCTTTGCCAGAAACGCCGGGTTTCCCGCATATTCCATCGGCCGGACGCTGAAGAGGCAGAAGCCGGTAACGATGGCCGCGGCCAGGCCGATTGCCGCCGCGCGCGACAGGAAGGGTCCAACCACCGAGAGCGGGACCGACGGAAAGAAGCCCATCAGCTTCAGATCGAGCGGTAGGATCGCGCCGATCAGCAGGCCGATAGACAGAATGTGCGAGGCGTTGACGAACATGTAGAGGAGTGCCGAGCGCCGCAACGCGACGGCGAGCGGCGTTGCTGCAAGCCATTCCAGAAGCGCGATCGTCATGCGGTCAATTCGTCCGGATTCGTTCGGGGTAGAGATCGTAGCGCTTCTCGCCGACCGTGATCCGCACGGCTTTCATGCGCTTTTCATTCCGATCCAGCGAGCGGTTTCCGATCGCGACGATCTGGTCGCCCTTCTTTGCCGAGCCCTCGACGAAGCCTGAGCGTTCCGTCTGGCGCGGATTGGCGAGTTCGACGCGCCAGACGCCGTCATCGGCGGTCGCGACGTCGAGCGCGGGATGCGGACCGCCCATGGAGATATTCTGGATCGTCCCTCTCAACTCCATCTGCTCGGCCTCTGCCCAGGACCAGCCGTGATGGGCCGCCGCGCCGGTGGCAAAAGCGCCTGCCAGGAACGCCCCTAAGACGATCTGCTTCGTGGATAAGACACGCATTTCAGTTCTCCCTGCCCTTTGCGAACAGGTCCGAATTGGCGCAGACCGGCGGCTTTGAAAGGTTTTTCACCAAATGTTGAAACAAGCGCGATTTTCGGGGCGCGCGGCCGGCAGTCAGGAACGAAGAAGCGCAGGCTAGGGTCAGGCAAGGAGCCGGGTGACTTCTGCGCCACGTTTTGCCGGAGCAACCGCATCAGCGATCGTCGTCGAAAACAACACCTTGCGCGTTGCGTCCGCCACCTTGGCGAAGACGTGACGGATTTCGCAGGTCTGCTCGCCATCGCAATCGTCGCATTTGCGGTAAGCGGTGATCGAAAGGCACGGAAGCGGCGCGATCGGGCCGTCGATAATGCGCAGGATTTCGCCGAAGGTGATCATGTCGGCCGGTTTCAGAAGCAGATAGCCGCCCGCCTTGCCACGGCGACTTGCCACGATGCCCTGATGCTTGAGATCAAGCAGGATCTGCTCGAGGAATTTCTTCGGGATTTTCTGCTGCGCTGCGATATCCGAAATCATGACGGGCTCGCCGGCATCGGCTTCCGCCAGGACCGTCAGCGCCCGGAGCGCGTATTTTGCTTTCTGCGTAATCATTTTGGACCGTCACACACACGAGCGATGCGACTCGCCGCACCACCTCTGAAGCTTACCTGTCCCCTATCGCACAACCAGCATGAACGGAAGTTGAACGCGCAGGCGAAAGCCTTGGAAGACAAGCATTTTGGCCTTGTTTTTCTCGCTCGGCCAAGAGGCGGAATTCTACGCCGAAATTGCGCCTCCTGCATCTTTTTTCGGCATCACTTCAGATTTCGAATTGACAGGCGGCGTGTAACTCTACTAATTTTATAGAGATTGAAACTGCCTGAGCCAGATTGTTGGTGTGGGCGGCTGCTTTTCTGCGTTGCAGCGGCTTCGGAGAGATATTTGCTCCCGCATGCGCTGCTTTCGAAATCCGTTTTTCTGTGCGATCCGTCCTCAAGCTGCGATACTCCGGCCAACATCGAGGACAGGATTCCCCATGACTGTTGTCAATATCATCGAAGAAGCGGAAACGCTGAACGCGAAACTTGCGACCCTGAGCCTGGCCGAACGTTTGTCGTTTGTCGCCGGTCTTGGCGTAAGAGTCGTCTTCACGACGTCGCTTGGCATCGAAGACCAGGTGATCACCGCCGAGATCGGCAATCATCGCCTGCCGATCGACGTGGTGACGCTGCAGACCGGCCGCCTCTTCCCGGAGACGCTGGCGCTGATCGCCGAAACCGAAAGCCAATACGACATTCACATTACCCGCTACGAGCCCGAGCAGGCCGACATCGATGCCTATGCGGCGAAATACGGCATGAACGGCTTTTATGAGAGCATCGAAGCCAGGCATGCCTGTTGTGGCGTGCGCAAGCTCAAGCCGCTTGCGCGGGCCTTAGCAGGCGCAACGATCTGGATCACCGGGCTGCGCCGCGGCCAGTCCGCCAACCGCGCTGAAACGCCTTTTGCGGAGTATGACGCCGAGCGGCATCTCCTGAAGATCAATCCGCTTGCCGACTGGGATATCGACACAATCAAGTCCTACGTCGCCGACAACAGCGTGCCAGTCAATCCGCTGCATGCCCGCGGCTACCCTTCCATCGGCTGCGAGCCGTGCACGCGCGCCATCAAGCCCGGCGAGCCGGAACGTGCCGGGCGCTGGTGGTGGGAACAGGACGAAAAGCGCGAATGCGGCCTGCATGTTGCCGAAGAGGCGACGGCGGTTGCAGCGCAATAGTCAGGAAAGAGTGAGAGGCAAATGCCTCCCCACCAATGATCGAAAGTCTGGAGTAGGAAATGCCCAATAGCCGTCCGGATACGGAACTCAACAATCCGCAGAGCGCCAAGCCGCCGCTCGATCCGCACCTGAAGGCTCTGGAAAACGAGTCCATCCACATCTTCCGCGAGGTTGCGGCCGAGTTCGAGCGCCCGGTGATGCTCTATTCGATCGGCAAGGACTCGTCGGTTCTGCTGCATCTTGCCCGCAAGGCCTTCTATCCGGGCCGTGTCCCCTTCCCGCTGCTGCATGTGAACACCGGCTGGAAATTCCAGGAGATGATCGCGTTTCGCGACGAGACCGCGAAGAAGTACGAGCTGGACCTGATCGAACACATCAATCCGCGCGGCGCCGCCGAAGGCATCACCCCCTTCAGCCATGGCTCTGCGACCTTTACCGACATCATGAAGACCGAAGGCCTGCGCCAGGCACTCGACGCCGGGCAGTTCGACGCCGCCTTCGGCGGTGCACGGCGCGACGAGGAGGCGAGCCGCGCCAAGGAGCGCATCTACTCCTTCCGCACGCCGGACCATCGCTGGGATCCGCGCAACCAGCGCCCCGAGCTCTGGAACATCTACAACGGCCAGATCCGCAAGGGCGAAAGCGTGCGCGCCTTCCCGCTCTCCAACTGGACCGAAGTCGATATCTGGCGCTACATCCAGGCCGAAGACATTCCGCTGGTACCGCTCTACTACGCGAAGAGGCGCCCTTACGTCGAGCGCGACGGCATGATGATCCTCGCGGAAGACGCGCGGCTGGAACTGCTTCCCGGCGAAACCCGCCAGGAAGGCATGATCCGCTTCCGCACCCTCGGCGATTTCCCGCTGACGGGTGCTATCCGCTCCACCGCCACCACCCTTGAAGACGTCATAGCGGAGTTGGAAATCGCAACCGTTTCCGAACGCCAGGGCCGCGCCATCGACCGCGATCAGTCCGGCTCCATGGAAAAGAAGAAGCGTGAAGGATATTTCTGAGATGACTGCAGCAGCACCTGCAACCGCCGTCGCCCTGCCCGCCGCCGAGCCACTAATGGCCACGCGCGACACGCGGCCGTTGCGCCTCATCACCTGCGGCAGCGTCGACGACGGCAAATCCACGCTGATCGGCCGGCTGCTCTGGGACACCAAGGCCGTCAAGGAAGACCAGGCGGCGACACTCCAACGCGATTCCACCGGCAAGCAGAATGATCTCGGCCTGCCCGACTTCGCACTGCTGCTGGATGGCCTGCAGGCCGAGCGCGAACAGGGCATCACCATCGACGTCGCCTATCGCTATTTCCAGACCGACAAGCGCGCCTTCATCGTCGCCGACACACCCGGCCATGAACAATACACCCGCAACATGGCAACCGGCGCCTCGACCGCCGATCTCGCCATCCTGCTCGTTGATGCCCGCATGGGAATTCTCGAGCAGACGCGTCGCCACGCCACCATCGCTTCCCTGCTCGGCATCAAGCAGTTCGTGCTCGCCGTCAACAAGATCGACCTGACCGGCTACGACCGCGCAGGCTTCGAGAAGATCACGCATGACTTCAAGGAATTTGCGCTCTCGCTCGGCGTCAAGCAGATCACCGCGATCCCGATGTCGGCGCTGAAGGGCGAAAACGTCGTCTATTCCGGCCAGGCCGCCATGCCCTGGTACACGGGGCCGACGCTGGTCGAGACGCTAGAGCTTGCCACGGTGCGTTCTTCGCAGACCGTCGGCTTCCGCCTCTCGGTGCAGCGTGTTTCGCGCCCCGGCGAAAGCTTCCGCGGCTATCAGGGCACGGTTGCCGGCGGCGCGGTGAAGCCGGGCGACAGCGTCATGATCCTGCCGTCCGGCATGGTCGCCAATGTCTCCAGGATCGTCACCTTCGACCTCGTGCGCAACGCGGCCGTCGCGGGCGACGCAATCACCCTCGTGCTCGACCGCCAGGTGGACGTCGCGCGCGGCGACATGATCGTCTCGATCGACAGCCAGCCGCAGGTCGGACTTGCCTTCGACGCGCAAATCGTGGCGCTGCAGCCCGAAGGCATCGAGGCCGGCAAGCGCTACTGGCTGAAGAGCGGCAGCCGCCGCCAGCGCGTTCAGGTTCAGCCGGTCAGCCAGTTGGAGCTGACGACCGGCGCCTGGAACTCGGCCGAGCGGCTTTACATGAATGCGATCGGCAAGGTGCGCCTCGCCTTCGATGAAGCGGCGATCTTCGATCCCTACGAGCAGAATCGCTCCTCCGGCGCCTTCATTCTCATCGACCCGGATTCCAACAACACGGTGGCCGGCGGCATGATAACCGGCAAGCGCTCGGAACTCGGCGGCCTCCACGCCGGCGACGCGCGCGTCGTCCTCTCGCTGCCCGCCGACCTCGCCGAGCAGATCATGGCGAGTGAAGTCTTCGCCAACCGCCGCGACGAGGCGCACGTACACCGGATGACCGCTGCGGAAGCGGCGGAACTCTGGAAGAACGCCGCAAGCGATATCTGAGACTGAAGATGGGGCCGGAAGGCCCCTTTTTCTTGCCGTGTCGAGGCGCATTACGCATCCTGGCGCAAACAGATCGCTGCGCGCAGTGTGCGGCGCAAATACTCGTGCGGGATCAGGGAAAGTCGGGAAAAATCGGCTGGTCGGAGTGGAGTGATTCGAACACTCGACCCCCACGTCCCGAACGTGGTGCGCTACCAGACTGCGCTACACTCCGTGACCAGCGGCGCCTCTATAGACCGGCCCATCTTATTGCGCAAGCACCAAATTCCAAAACCGGGCCGCATTTTTTGACAGAGGCGTGACAGGGCCGCGCGCGGCCCAAAACGTCAACAAAAAGCCACAGTCGCGGCAAATTTCGCAATCGCGAAGGCGGGGTAATTTTCTTTTGCAGGGTTCCGCGCTAAGGGGCTTTCGGGACAAGCGGAAACCGTTGGCTGACAGCGATTCCCGCCGTCGAATGCGCGACAAATTCAGGGACGATTAGATGAAACTCCGCACCATTGCCGCGGCCGGGCTTGCCATTGCGCTTGCCGGCTGCACGACCATTCCTTCTGCAGGCGATCCGATTTCCGCACGCTGGGTCGGCCAGTCGGCCGGCAAGTTCTTCGCCGCCTACGGTCCGCCAATCGCCGACACCGAAAACGGCTCGGCCACCGTCTACACCTGGAAGGGCGGCTACAAGAGGGTCCGCGTCCCGGCGAAATATGCCGAAGGCGAAAACGGCAAGCGCGGCAAGCAGATCGCGGCGACCCGCACGCTCTATCTACGCTGCCAGGCCGAAGTCATCACCGATTCCAGCTATACCATCCGCAGCATCCGCACCGTTGGCGACATCCCCGGCGAAAATAGCAAGTCATATTGCGCGGAGTTTCTGGCACCGGCATAGTAAGGGGCAGTGATGTGACAGGCATTGGTGTCTAGCGACAGGCGGCCTCTTGGCCGCCTGTCCTTTTAGCCCACCGGGATCAAAAGCAGCCTCCTATGTCTCGCGGCGGATATTTCGAAGCCGCCAGAGCAGATAAAAAGGGTCTTCTTTTTACCGCGTCTCGTTTTTCTCTAACATCAGCTTGCTGCGTCGCTATCAAACCGAGGCCGCCTTGGGCCGGTTCCGTCAGCCGGAAAAGTGTTCCGGAAGCGATTTTTTCAATCTGCCTAAGTGAGTGATTACAAACGAAAATAAGCAGTGGCTGGGGCGCCAGGATTCGAACCTGGGAATGCCGGTACCAAAAACCGGTGCCTTACCGCTTGGCGACGCCCCACCAGCTTGAGAGCGGAAACCCGCTTGCCGAAGCGAGGCCTGATTAGCAAAGGTCCGGCTGCCTCACAATCACTAACTTGCGCTTACGGCATATTTCTGTGCGCTTCTTCCGGCGCCGTGCTAGGTCTTGTCCCGCCCCGCCAAAGTCTCAGGAGAGATGATGAGCCAGTACCGTGCCCGCCCGCCTGCAGTTGCCACGCTCCTTCTCGACGATGCCGTGGTGCGCATCACGCGCTGGGATTTCGAGCCGGGTGCGGATACCGGCGTGCATACCCACGGCTTCGGCTATGTCGTCGTGCCGATGACCGATTGCGAATTTCTGCTCGAGGATGCGGACGGCAGCCGGCGCGTCGACATCGCCAACGGTGCCGCCTACCGGCGCGAGGCGGGCGTAGAGCACAATGTCGTCAATGCCGGAAGCGAGCCGATGTCCTTCATCGAGATAGAATACAAGTAAGCCATGCCGAGCCCGACATTCGATCTTGCCTTCGAGCCTCACTATGGCCGCGCGGTGGATGTGGCGCCGGGGGTCCAGCGCGTCACGGCCAACAATCCGAGCCCCTTCACCTTCCACGGCACGAACAGCTATATCCTCGGAACCTCGTCCGTCGCGGTCATCGATCCGGGGCCGGAGAACGAGGCGCATTTTGAGGCGCTGATTAAGGCGCTCAGGGGCCGGGCGGTCACGCATATTGTCATCACCCATACGCATCGCGACCACTCGCCGCTTGCCGCACGGCTAAAGCGGGAGACCGGCGCCGTTACCGTCGGCGAAGGACCGCACAGGGCGGCGCGGCCGCTCCATGACGGCGAGGTGAATCCCTTTGCCGAAAGCTCCGATACGCATTTCGTGCCGGATATCGCAATCGGCGACGGCGAGACCATCGAGGAGGACGGCTGGGCGCTGACGGCGGTGCTGACACCCGGGCACGCCGCAAACCACGCGGCCTTTTCGCTCGACGGCACCGGCATCCTCTTTTCCGGCGACCACGTCATGGCCTGGGCGACCTCCATCGTGGCGCCGCCGGACGGTTCGATGGCCGACTACATGGCCTCGCTCGACAAACTGATTTCGCGCCGCGACCACCTGCTTTTCCCGGGCCATGGCGGGTCGGTAAAACGCCCCGTCTCCTTCATGCGGGCGCTGAAGACGCACCGCCGCATGCGCGAGCGCGCGGTGATGGAGCGCATCAAAGCCGGCGACCGGCTGATTCCCGACATGGTGAAGGTGATCTACCGCGACACCGACCCGAGGCTGCACGGCGCGGCAGCACTCTCCGTCTTCGCGCATCTCGAGGACCTGGTTGAACGCGGGATCGTGCAGACGGACGGACCGCCTTCGCTCTTCGGGGGGTATCAACTGGTGGCTGGGGCGGATGATGAACCGAAATGACTACAGCTATCGGCGCGATGCGGCTGTTCCGGCCTTTCCGGACGACAAGCCGCTCATCATCTTCGACGGCGAATGCGTCTTCTGCTCCGGCTGGGTGAAATTTGCGCTGAAGCATGACAGGGCGCAACGCTACTGCTTCCTCGCTGCGCAATCAGCGCTCGGCGCAGCACTTTACCGCCACTACGGCCTGGACGAGCGGGACTACGAGACGAATATCCTGATCGAAGACGGCCGCCCGCATTTCAAATCCGAGGGTTCGATCCGCATGATTGCCGGACTCGGCTTTCCATGGTCGCTCGCCCGCATCCTCTACATCCTGCCGCGTCCGTTTGCCGACCGGCTCTATGAACTCATCGCCAGGAACCGCCTGAAGATCGCGGGGCGCCGGACAACCTGCTATGTCCCTTCGCCCGAGGAACGGAGCCGCTTCCTGGCATGAGCGGCCCGGCCCTTCGCATTCTCATCATCGGCGGCTATGGCACGTTCGGCGGCAGGCTGGCGCAGCTTCTTTGCGGCGACGAGCGCTTCTGCCTGCTGATCGGAGGGCGTTCGCTCGCCAAGGCGGCTGCCTTGCGTCCAGCCTAGGCGGAAAAGCCGGCAAGGAGCCGGCGGAGTTCGACCGCAACGGCGACGTTTACAAGCAGCTGTCAGCGTTAGCACCCAATTTAACTATCGATGCTTCTGGGCCGTTTCAGACGATGGGCCGCGATGCCTCTTGCATACCGAGGGCCTGCATATCTCTCGGCATCGACTACGCCGATCTGGCGGACAGCCGCGAATTCGTCCGCGGGATCGCAGCGCTGGACGCGGAAGCTCGAGCGGCAGGCGTATTCGTTCTGTCGGGGCTGAGCAGCTTTCCCGCTCTCTCCCGTGCCGCGCTCGACCGGCTGGCACAGGATTTTTCGCGGATCGACCATGTTTCATCGGGTATCGCGCCCTCGCCGCACGCCGGCATCGGTCTCAACGTCATCCGGGCGATATCGAGCTATGCCGGAAAGCCCGTGCGGATCCTTCGCGACGGCATTTCCGCGACTGGCCTTGGGCTGATCGCGTGGCATCGCGTGACGGTCGCGCCACCGGGATGCATCCCGCTCAAAAGCAAACGTTTCAGACTGGTTGAAGCGCCCGACCTCGATCTTCTGTCTCACCGGTTCGACGGCCTTTCTTCAACATTCACCGGAGCGGCGACGGAGCCGCAGAGCTTGCAACGACTGCTGGCCGCAACGGCGCAACTGGTGCGCCTCAAGCTTCTTCCTTCGTTGCTGCCGTTTGCCCCATTGATGCATCAGGCAAGCAAACTCCTCGCCTTCGGCGAACACAGAGGCGGCATGTTCGTCCGCGCCTCGGGATTGGATCGGGCCGGCCAGCCGCTCGAAGCAAGCTGGCATCTGGTCGCGGAAGGCGACGATGGGCCGTTTATTCCTGTCACCGGGCTGGAAGCCCTGCTCCGCAAACTGGCGAATGGAAATCGACCGGCCGAATGGCGCTCGTTCGGCAGCCGGCGAATTGCCTCTTGAGGCCTTCGAAGCGTGCTTCGAGCGCTTTGCCATCTGTACCGGCACGCGCCACGTTCGGCCGGGAGCGGTGGGCGGGGGCCTCTATCGGCGCCTGCTCGGCTCGGCCTGGGAACGGCTGCCGCCTGCAATTGCCGCGGCGCATGACGCGAAAGAGGGCGGGCACAGGCTCTCCGGCCACGCGCGCGTGGAGCGCGGGACTGGCTTTCTAGCCTCGATAGTAGCTTCGGCCGTGGGCTTTCCGAAAGTACAGGATGATGTTGCTGTTCGGGTGTGCTTCGCCGCCAAAGGCGAAAGAGAGTCCTGGATACGCAATTTCGGCGGTGCAGAGTTTCGCAGCGTGCAACTGGAGGGCCGTGGGCGCGATGCGCATCTGCTCGCTGAAGATTTCGGGCCTTTCCGGATTCTCATGGCACTGGCGCCGGATGGCGCCAGGCTGCGGTTTGTCGTGCGCGGCTGGCGATTTTTCGGCATTCCCCTGCCTCTGGTGCTGGCGCCCGGCGGCGATATCTACGAGGAGGAGCGCGAAGGCCGGTTCCATTTTCATGTGGAAGTCGGCGGACCCCTTACCGGGCTGATCGTGCGCTATGCCGGATGGCTGGAGAAAGAAGGCGGCTGAGGCCTGTTCTTACCCCGCGATGCCCAGCAGTTCCATATCGAGGGCTTCGAGATAGCGGTCGGCGATTTCGGCGCTGAGGCCGAGGTCGTGCTGGCCGTAGCGGGAGGCGACGCGGATGTCGACGAAGGTGGTTTCGGCTTCTTCGCGCAGCCGGATGACAACGTCGAAGTGCAGGCCGAGGATAAGCGTGCGGGCTTCACCCTGGAGCGTCACGCCGTTTGCGCTGCGGATGAGCTCTGCGACATCGTCCTCATAAGGCCGCGGCGTGGGAACGGGGACCTGATCGGGCGCTTCGGCGACAGCATCGCCATCAGGCGCTGGCCTTGCCGGCGCATCCTCGAGATCGCGGACCGGTTCGCCTTCGCCGGCGTTTCTGGTGATCGTGATGCCATCCAGCTTCGCCACTTTCCTGACGGCTTCGAGCACCCGGTCGATCGCGCCTTCATAACGCCGGCCGGTTAGTTCCGGATAGGCGGCAAGCTGCTGTTCGCGCTCTTGCGGCGTGACGTCGGGATTGCGCTTCATCCAGATCTGATCGGCATGTGGCGGCGAAAGCCAGTCGGGCGCGGAAACGACATCCGTCGACACGTCGTAGATCGCCGGCAGCGTGAAATAGCGCTCAGCGGCAAATCCGCCGAAGCCCAAGGGAAGGATCGCAAAGATCAGCGCTTTCAGCGCATCGAGGCCGGCTTCGGCTCCTCGCACCCAGAGGCTTCTGAGGCCGACGGCCGCAAGCAGGGCGGCCAGCATGGCAAAGCCGATGGAAACGAGAAGCAGTAGCACGAGATAGGGCGTGGCGAGCCCGCCGAAGCGATGGGCGACGAGCACTGCGACCCAAAGGACGAACGCAAACGCCCCGAAGCGCCGCGCGAAGCGGGCCGAATTGGAAACGGGGCGGTCAAAGCGGATGGCCATCAAACTTACCAGTTATGCGCAGGCGTTTACCGCCTGCGAGGGCGCAAGAAGCGCCCACACTTGTTTATGGCAAGATTCGCCTAAATTGAAACTGTTGTCTCCGCCGCTAGGGCCGCAATCCACCAAAAGGCTGTTATGGCTTTCATAAGAGACATCTGATATGTCACTAGAAAGACAGCTCCAGCGGATTTGTGGACAACAGGACGGATCAGGAGTAACGCGATGCTTTCATCGGAAGCAACCGAAAGACCGCAAGTATCATCGCTTGGCGCAAGCGATCCATCCGAGGCCTTCCTGCCGATGGAGCTTCTCGAGCTCGAGCTTTCGCTCGAAGGCTATGACGGCGGGGAAGAAGGCTTCTGCGAGGCGGTGCGCGCAGCTGCCGCCAATGCAAATGGCGAATTCCTGTTCGATCTTCCGGCAGCCGGGCTGATCGAGGATTGCCGGCGCATCGCCGTTTTGCGCATCCCTTCGGTAAGTTCCGAAACGCGTGTCGTGCTTGCCGTTCTCGATCGCGATGGCTCCCAAATCCGCGTGCAGGCGCCGGATGAGGAGACCGAACATCTCGTGCAGTTCGCCGATGCCTTCATCGAAGTGCTGGAACGAATCTGATCTCAACCGCGTTCTTCGATGTTTGTTGACGTGAGCCGGCAAATCGCCTCTTGTCTGGCGACCGGCTCATGCATCGGAGAATGTGCTATGCGTCTTTCCGCTCTTTCCCTGCCCCTCGCCGCAATCGCGATCGGCCTTTCGGCCTGCCAGAGCCTCACGCCGGAAGAACGGCGGGCTGCCGACGAGCGGCAGTGCCTCGGCTACGGCTTCAAGCGCGGCACCAATGCCTTTGCCACCTGCCTGCAGCGCATCGATCTCGACAGGCGCGCCGACGCGCGAGCATTTCGCCTGCAGGCGGACGAGAACTTCGACGATTTCACCCGGCCGATCTACTATCCGCGCTATTACCGCCGCTGAGCAGCACTTATGACCGCCTGCGCCGCCGCCAGCCGCGCAATCGGTACGCGGAACGGCGAACAGGATACATAATCGAGGCCGATCTCCTCACAGAAATGGATCGAGGCCGGATCGCCGCCATGTTCGCCGCAGATGCCGAGCTTCATGTCGTTGCGCGTGCGCCTGCCGCGCTCGGCAGCGATGCTGATCAGCTCGCCGACGCCATCGAAATCCAGCGAGATGAAGGGATCGTGCTCGATGATGCCCTTGCGCTGGTAGGTCGGGATGAAGGCAGAGGCGTCGTCGCGCGAGATGCCGAAGGTCGTCTGCGTCAGGTCGTTGGTGCCGAAGGAGAAGAATTCGGCCGCCTCAGCGATCTTGTGCGCACGAAGGGCCGCACGCGGCAGCTCGATCATGGTACCGACGAGATAATCGATCGTCATGGCCGCTTCGGCCATCACATCCCTGGCGATCGCGTCGATCCGTTCCTTGACGTAATCCAATTCCGAACGCAGGCCGACGAGCGGCACCATGATTTCCGGCACGACAGGCGCACCTGTTTCCTGGGCGGCTGCAACGGCCGCTTCGAAGATGGCGCGCGCTTGCATCTCGACGATTTCGGGATGGGAAATGGCAAGCCGGCAGCCGCGGTGGCCGAGCATCGGGTTGAACTCGTGCAGCGCGTCGACGCGCTGGCGAAGTGAGGCAGCCTCTATGCCCATGGCGGCGGCGACATCCGCGATCTCTTCCTCGGTTTTCGGCAGGAATTCGTGGAGCGGCGGGTCGAGCAAGCGGATCGTCACCGGGAGACCGTGCATGACGCTGAAGAGGCCTGTGAAATCCAGCCGCTGCATCGGCAGCAGCTTGTCGAGCGCCGCACGTCTTCCCTCCTCGTTTTCGGCGAGGATCATCTCGCGCATGGCATGGATGCGCTCGCCTTCGAAGAACATGTGCTCGGTGCGGCAGAGACCGATCCCTTCGGCGCCGAAGGCACGCGCAGCGCGTGCGTCGGCGGGGGTATCGGCATTGGTACGCACGGCCATGCGACGGGCCCTGTCGGCCCAGCCCATGATGCGGCCGAAATCGCCTGAAAGCTCCGGCTGGATCATCGGCACCTCGCCCTTCAGCACCTGCCCGGCCGAGCCGTCGATGGTGATGATGTCGCCCTTCTTCAGCGTCACGCCGACGCCGATGAGGCGCTCGTTGCGCAGATCAATTCGCATGGTTCCGGCACCGACCACGCAGGGGATGCCCATGCCGCGGGCGACCACCGCCGCGTGGCTGGTCATGCCGCCGCGCGTGGTGAGGATGCCTTCTGCGGCATGCATGCCGTGGATATCCTCCGGGCTGGTTTCGACGCGGAGCAGAATGACCTTGCGGCCCTCCTCCTCCGCCACGACGGCCTCTTCGGCGGTAAAGACGATCGCGCCGGTCGCCGCCCCCGGCGAAGCCGGCAATCCGGTGCCGATCACTTGGCGTTCGACGCGCGGGTCGATCGTCGGGTGCAGAAGCTGGTCGAGCGTCGACGGCTCGATGCGCATCACCGCCTGCTCTTCGGTGATCAGCTTTTCGTCCACCATATCGACGGCGATCTTCATCGCCGCCTTTGTCGAGCGTTTGCCGGAGCGCGTCTGCAGCATCCAGAGCGTGCCGCGCTCGATGGTGAATTCGATGTCCTGCATGTCGCGATAATGCGCTTCGAGCTTGGTGCAAATGCGGATGAGTTCCTCGAAAGCCTCGGGCATTAGCTTTTCCAGCGACGGGCGGTCGGAGCCGGAGTTGATTCGGCCCTCCTCGGTGATGCTTTGGGGCGTGCGGATACCGGCAACCACATCTTCGCCCTGCGCATTCACGAGGAATTCGCCGTAGAGGGACTTCTCGCCGGTCGACGGGTTGCGCGTGAAAGCAACGCCGGTTGCCGAGGCATTGCCGAGATTGCCGAAGACCATGGCCTGGACGTTGACGGCCGTACCCCAGGCTCCCGGAATGTTGTGGAGCTGGCGATAGGTGACGGCGCGCGCGCTCATCCAGCTTGCGAAGACGCCGCCGATGGCACCCCAGAGCTGCTCCTCGGGATCCTGCGGGAACTCCTCGCCGAGCTCCTCCTCGATCAATTCCTTATATAGCGAAACGACATGCTGCCAGTCAGTGGCAGCCAGCTCTGTCTCGAATTCATGGCCGAGACGGGCCTTTTCGTCCTCCAGAATTTCCTCGAAAATCTCGTGATCGAGGCCCATGACGACATCCGCATACATCTGGATGAAGCGGCGGTAGCTGTCCCAGGCGAACCGCGCGTCGCCCGCGTCATGTCCAAGCGCCTGCACGGTTTCGTCGTTGAGGCCGAGATTGAGAACCGTATCCATCATGCCCGGCATGGAAACGCGGGCACCGGAGCGGACGGACAAGAGCAGCGGCCGGTCTTTTGCGCCGAACTGCCGGCCGGTCGCTTTCTCGATCGTCTCCAGTCCGCGGCGGATCTCGTCCTTCAGGACGGCATTGATCCGCTTGCCAAGCTCGTAATAAGCGCTGCAGGCATCGGCGACGATGGTGAAGCCCGGCGGCACCGGCAGGCCAAGGCTGCACATCTCGGCCAGATTGGCGCCCTTGCCGCCCAAAACGTCATGGTCCCGTGCGCGACCTTCCGCCTGCCCGTTGCCGAACGTATAGACCAGTTTGGTCATCTTCCCCCCGATATCAAAATCAGGACCAGCTTATTCCCTTGGTCCTGAAATGAAAATCGACAAATACGGCGAAATGTTGCACCGCACAATGGATGCGCACAGTTTCGAACCGTTTGAATGGAGGAGGGAAGAAAAAAAGCTTTGCGGGACTGCAACAACCGTCCCGCAAAGCCTTATTTCCGTCCAGCCAGGAAACTGGACGGGGGGTACGCTAAACCGGGTCAATCGGACCACCCTCGTCCAACATTATACCCGGCAAATCCAACATGCGCATAGCCGACCCTCAGGCCCGCCGCATGGAAACAACTTCTAATTCAATTCCGCAAAATGTGCATCACCCAATTGGGTTAACGCGTCCTTTGCGACCTGACCTTTTTTGGGTATTTATGAAAGCGCTTATTTTTCAAGCCGTTTCGCGAAGGCGTTCGGCGGTTTGCAGGTCGACGGAAACAAGCTGCGATACGCCCTGCTCCGCCATCGTTACACCAAAAAGTCGATTCATGCGCGCCATGGTGATCGGATTGTGAGTGATGATCACGAATCGGGTCTCGGTCGATGCGGCCATTTCATCCATCAGGTTGCAATAGCGCTCGACATTGTGGTCGTCGAGCGGCGCGTCCACTTCGTCGAGCACGCAGATCGGGGCCGGATTGGTGAGGAAGACGGCGAAGATCAGAGCCATGGCGGTCAGCGCCTGCTCGCCGCCGGAAAGCAGCGTCATCGTCTGCGGTTTCTTGCCGGGGGGGCGCGCGAGGATTTCGAGGCCCGCTTCCAGTGGATCGTCGGATTCGATCAGTTGCAGCTCCGCCGTACCGCCGCCGAAGAGGTGGGTGAAAAGGCGCTGGAACTGGCCGTTGACGACATCGAAAGCGGCGATCAAGCGTTCGCGGCCTTCGCGGTTGAGGCTCTGGATCGCGCCGCGGAGCTTGCGGATGGCATCAATGACGTCGTCGCGCTCCCTGATCAGCGCTTCCAACTTTTCGGTGAGCTCCTTCTGCTCTTCCTCGGCGCGGAGATTCACAGCCCCAAGGCGCTCGCGCTCCATCTTCAGCCGCTCCAGCTCGCGCTCGACTTCGCGCAGGTCTGGAACGGTCTGCATGGCCTGCAGGCCCGTCAGGCGGAACGCCTCGTGCGGCGGAACATTGAGCGCTTCCCGGATGCGGCTCTCGCTCTCCTGCCGCTTTTCGCGCGCCGAGACGAGGCGCTCTTCGGCGCGGCCTCGACGCTCTCGGCTTTCTGCGAGTTCGGAAAGGGCGGTGGCAGCCTTGTGATCGGCTTCGCGCTGCACGAGTTCGGCGGCAGCCAGAAGATCTGCGGCCCCCCGGCGTGCAGCTTCTGCTTTCTGCAGTTCGTTCAGCAGCGCATGGCGCTTGTCTTCGAACTCATCCGGCGCCATTTCGAGTTCGATGGCTTCTTCGCGGGCCTCCTCCTCGCGGTCGCGCAGGGTCGCTATGTGCTCTTCGGCGCCTGCGGCGCGCTGGCGCCAGGTCTCCCGCTCCTGGCCAATCGCCACGATGCGGCGCTGGCGGGCCTCGTTTTCGCGGTTCAGGCTTTCATGGCGGGCACGAGCTTCAGCCGCAAGGCCGCGATCGGTTGCGACCTCGGCCTGCTGAATGCGCAGCCGGTCGTCGAGCGCGACGATATCCGGCGCGTCCTCAAGCTCGATACGCGCATTCTCTTCCTGAACGGCGAAATCTTCCTGCTGCGACTGGATCTGGCTGACGGCTTCCGCGATCACGTCGCGGCGGCGGATGAGATCACCGGCGGCGCGTTCGGCAGCGGCCAGCGCGTCGCGCGCCTCGGCAAGGTGCCTTGCCGAAAGGCGGCTCATGTCCCGCACTTCGTTGAGCCTGCGTTCCTCGCCGCGAATGGCCTCGCTCGCCATTGCAAGCCGCTCTTCCGCTTCGGCCAGAACGTCGCGGGCAAGTGAAACTTCGCTTTCCAGCTCGTCGAGACGGTTCTTCTGGGCGAGGCGCAGGGCAGCCGCGCTCGGGGCGTCGGCGCCGGTTACATGGCCGTCCCAGCGGTAGACGGCGCCGTCCTTCGTCACCAGCCGTTGCCCGGGCTTCAGCTCCTTCATCAGCCGCGCGGCGTCGGCATCGGCGACGAGGCCGATCTGCTTCAAGCGGCGCGTTAGTGCAGCCGGCGCGCCGACATGGTTCCGCAAGGGCTCGGCGCCCACCGGCAGCGCGGGGTCAGACGCGCCGTCGCCATTTCCCGACCAGTGGGCCGGCGCCCTCGGGTCGAGAGGCGATTCCAGATCGTCGCCGAGTGCAGCACCCAACGCCGTTTCGAAGCCTCGATCGACACGGAGATCATCGGCAACGGATGGAAATTCCCCCGCCGCCGCACCTGCGGCAAGCATGCGCGAGATGGTGCGAGCTTCGGTTTCCAGCGCATTCAGCTTCGAGCGCGCCTCCTCGACCGGCCCGCGGGAAAGCGCTTCGGTCTCGCGGGCTGCGGCGAGCGCCTGTTCGACCGCCTGAATCACCGTTTCGGCTTCCGCGACGGCGATCTCCGCGGCTTCGACAACCGCTCGCTTTTCATCGGGATCGGGCAGCGCAGCGATCTTTTCGGTCACGCTGGAGAACTCGCGACTTGCCTCGTCCAGCTGCCGTTCGAGGCGCATCTTGCGGTCGGCGAGATCGCGGATCGCGCGTTCCAGCTGATGGCGTCCGGCCGCGGCCTCGGCGCGCTCCGCGGTCAGTGCCGCGAAAACATGCTCGCTGTCGGCAAGCTTTGCCGCCGCACCTTCGAAAGCTTCGCGCAACTCGTCGGCATGGCGTCCGGAATCCGCCAGTATTTCCGTAATATCCGCGTCCTCTGCGTCGAGACGCGCTAGGATTGCGGCATTGTCCGAGACCAGCCGCTCCTCGCGCTGAATGTCCTCGGCAAGCTGCGCCAAGCGGCGGGTCAGCTCGTCGCGGCGGCGCAGGATACGGTTCGCGTCATCCTCAAGCTGGGTCTTGGCGATCTGCAGCCGCTGGAGGGCGGCAGCGGCACGCGCCTCGCTCTCGCGCAGCTCCGGCAGCTTCAGGCTGGCGACGCCTTGGGCCTTTGCCGCCTCCATCTGGATCTGGGCCTTTTCCGCAACGACGACGGTCGCCTGGTTAAGGGCGCTATCGGCCTCGGCTTCCGCCTCCTTCGCCTGCACCCAGCGGATATGCAGGAGTGTCGCTTCACGCGCGCGGATTTCGGCGGACAGCGTCTTGAAGCGATTCGCCTGGCGTGCCTGGCGCTTCAGGCTCTCGATCTGGCCTTCGAGTTGCGAGGTCACGTCATCGAGGCGTTCGAGGTTGCCTTCGGCGGCGCGAAGCCGCAGCTCTGCCTCGTGACGGCGGGAATACAGGCCGGAAATGCCGGCCGCCTCTTCCAGCAACTGACGGCGGGCCTGCGGTTTGGCCGAAATCAGCTCGCCGATCCGCCCCTGGCCTACCATCGACGGTGAACGCGCGCCGGTCGAGGCATCAGCGAAGAGGAGCTGCACGTCCTTGGCACGGCTTTCCTTGCCATTAATTCGATAGATCGAACCCTGCTCGCGCTCGATGCGGCGGGTCACCTGAATTTCGTCGCTGTCGTTGAAGGCGGCAGGCGCCGTGCGCTCGCTGTTGTCGAGATAGAGCGCGACTTCGGCCGTGTTGCGCGCCGGGCGGTTTCCCGAACCGGAGAAGATCACGTCGTCCATGCCGGAGGCGCGCATGTTCTTGTACGAGTTCTCGCCCATCACCCAGCGCAATGCCTCGACAAGATTGGACTTGCCGCAGCCGTTAGGCCCGACAACGCCGGTGAGGCCCCGCTCGATGATGAATTCCGTCGGCTCGACGAAGGATTTGAAGCCGATGACGCGGAGCTTGTTGAACTTCATGCGAGGGCTCCGGAAGAAGCGGCGGAGGGTTTGATACCTCCCTCTGCCCTGCCGGGCATCTCTCCCATTGGCGGGAGGCGGCGGCTTCCCCAAACAACCGGGCCATCGGCTAAAACACTTGTGACGGGCGGGAGAGCTGCCCCATCCGATCTCCCCCCTTGTGGGGGAGATGTCCAGCAGGACAGAGGGGGGTGCTCGCGCCAAGCCTTGAAACGAAAAACAGGCAGACAGCCACGGCCAGCGCCCGTCATCGCCAAACGGTACGGATCAAAGCAGGCTGTCGATGAGGGCCGACATGGTGTCAACCGGCATGTCTCCAGAATAACGCTTCCCGTTGATGAGGAAAGTCGGCGTGGCATCGATGCCGAACTCCTTGGAGCCCCTTTCCCGCGTGGCGTTCACTTCATCCAGAAGCTTCTGGTTCGTCAAGCACTTCGTAAAACTATCCTCACTAAATCCAGCGAGTTTAGCCATCTGGAGAAGTGCAGCACGCCGATCTTCGGCGGCGGCCCAGGTTTCCTGCTGTTTGAAAAGCATGGAAACCATCGGGAAATACTGTTCCGGCGTGCTCAATTCTTCCGGCTTGGAGGCGTTGCAGCGGGCGAGCATGAAGGCTGCGGCAGCCGCCGGATCGAACGGGAATTCGCGGATGATGAAGCGCGCCTTGCCGGCATCCACGTACTTCTTCTTGATCTCGTCGAAGGTCGTGTTGTGGAAGTGGGCGCAATGCGGGCAGGTCATCGACATATATTCGACAATGGTGACCGGGGCATCTTCCTTGCCAAGCGCCATTTCCGGCAGCGGACCGGGCTTCAACACTTCCGTCATGTCGACATCGCCAGCCGGCTGCGGAAGTTCGGCTGCTGCGTTTGTCGCGCTTGCGACCGCAAGTGTCGCCGTCGCGGCGGCCATGCCGCTCAGAAGCTGGCGTTTCGTCAGTTGCATTTCAGAGATCAGCATGGGTTCCCCTAATCAAGAGTGGCGGCTGAATGTGCGATATAACGGCGCGCAGCCGCGAACAAGGCACGCTTCGCCAACTTTCTTCAAAGAATTGTGACCTGGTGGGACGAAAGCTTGCGTTGCACGCCACATCTGCAATTTTCAGTTTCGCCGCTTGCTATGTACTCGTAGATTTCGAGCAAATCCTTTTCTGACCTGGGGCGGAATACGACGCCGGCTGTCACTGTCCGCTCTTCATTCGCTCGGCATGGAGGCGCTCGATACGATCAAAAACGACATCCGCATTGATATCGAGAGCCGGATCATCAATCGCTTCACGGATTTTCTCGCGCACGATTTCGTTGAGCGCTTCCTCTTCGCGATCGAGCGCCCTCAGCGCTGCGCGCAAGACCTCACTGGCGGAACTGTACGCGCCGGATTCAAGCCGAGCATCCAAACTTTTCTGCTGGGAGCCGAGTGTGACGGTGATCGGTTTGCTGGTTCGCACCAACCCTGCCTTCTGTTGATAATTACACTGCAATACAGAAAGGCAAGTTCACGCGGCGCTATCGCCGCTTCCCCAATACCGCGGTGCCCAGCCGCTTCACCGCCTCGCGCAGCTTGTCGCCTTCGATACCTTCCATCATGCTTTCAAGCTTTCGGGCCGCCTCGCCCTTCAGCGGCTGCGGCGGACGCGATCGTTTGGCCGCCTGCGAAACCGGCTTCTGGACGATGCGGATCTGGTGGACGGCGGCGAAGCCGAAGAAGCTGTTGATGCGCTGGATGAGTTCGCCCTGCGCGTGGGTCAGGAACAAAGCGCGTGCGCCTTCGCAGGCGATCGTCAGGACGCCGGGCTTATAGGTGCCATTTTCATTGCCGCGCACCCAGGCGATCTTTTCTGGCCGCGTGCAATCGGCGAAATCCTCGCCGACGATTTCGTCCCAGCAGCCGAGCAGCGCGGTGTTGATACCGGCGCGTTTTGCAAGCACCGGATCGATGAGCCCGTTCGCCAGTTCGGATATCTGCTTTTCAGCTTTACGTGGATAACTCATCGAAACCTTCAGGTGCCGCCGCCATTCGGCGCTGCCGCCTTGATCGCGCAGCATTGCTCCGCCAAGTATAGGGCACTTCCCCGTCCCGCGGCAAATGATGACATCAACGATACTCGACGCGCCGACCGCGCAGCCCCTTCTCGACTGGTACGACCGGCATCACCGGGACCTGCCCTGGCGCGTTTCGCCGCCTATGGCGCGACGCGGCGTGAGGGCCGATCCTTATCGCGTCTGGCTTTCGGAGGTGATGCTGCAGCAGACGACCGTGCAGGCCGTGAAGCCCTATTTTGCAAATTTCCTGACGCGCTGGCCAACGGTTCGCGACCTCGCCGAGGCGCCGACCGAGGACGTTATGGCAGCCTGGGCGGGACTCGGCTACTACGCCCGCGCCCGCAATCTCAAGAAATGCGCCGAAGCGGTCGCCACGCAACATGGCGGCGTCTTTCCGGATACGGAGGACGGCCTGAAATCTCTGCCCGGTGTCGGCGACTATACGGCAGCGGCGGTCGCGGCGATCGCATTCAACCGGCAGGCCGCCGTCATGGACGGCAATGTCGAGCGGGTGATTTCCAGGCTCTACGCGATCGCCACGCCGCTTCCGGCCGGCAAGCCGCTGATGAGGCAGAAGGTGGCGCTGCTGACGCCGGCCACCCGCCCCGGCGATTTTGCCCAGGCCATGATGGATCTCGGCGCGACGATCTGCACGCCGAAGCGGCCGGCCTGCTCGCTCTGTCCGTTCAGGGGATCGTGCGAGGCTCTTCGCCTGCATGACCCCGAACAGTTTCCGGTGAAGGCGGCGAAGAAGGAAAAGCCGGTGCGCCTGGGTGCGGCCTTTGTCGCCGTGACGGCGGATGGCGAAATCCTCCTTCGGCGGCGGATCGCAAGCGGGCTGCTCGGCGGCATGACAGAGGTGCCGACGACGGCATGGACGTCGCGGATCGACGGCGAGACGTCCGCGGATGCGGCGCCCTTCCCCTCTCAGTGGGAGGAATGCGGCACCGTCACACATGTGTTCACGCATTTCGAGCTCCGGCTTTCGATCTACCGCGCCGCGATCCCATCGCACATTCAAATCGATGACGGATGGTGGGAAGCGGTTACAAATCTTGAAGCGCAGGCGCTGCCGACCATCATGAAAAAAGCGATCGCGACCGCTATTCCTCGTGCGTTTGCAATGCCCAAGGGGTGACCATGACTGCATCAATCCATCATATCGTTTTTGATATCGGCAAAGTTCTTATCCATTACGATCCGAATATTCCCTACAGCCGCCTCATTCCCGACGAGGCAGAGCGCAAGTGGTTCTTCGACAATGTCTGCACCCATGACTGGAACGTCGAGCAGGACCGCGGCCGCACCTGGGCGGATGCCGAAGCGCTGCTGATTGAAATCCATCCTTCGCGTGAAGAGCATATCCGCGCCTTCCGCAAGCACTGGCACGAGATGGTGCCGCATGCCTATGAGGGCAGCGTCGCGATCATGGAGGGACTGATCGCGGACGGCCGCGACGTGACGATGCTGACGAACTTCGCCTCCGATACGTTCCGCGAAGCGCAGAAGCGCTTTGCCTTCCTGACCAAGCCGCGCGGCGTCACCGTTTCCGGCGATGTCGGGCTGATCAAGCCGGATATCGCGATCTACGAAACGCATACGAGGAGCTTCGGACTCGAGCCGGCGGCGACGATCTTCATCGATGACGCGCCTGCGAATGTCGAAGGCGCCAAAGCGGCAGGATGGAACGCCGTGCTCTTCACCGGCGCCGACAAGTTGCGCAGCGATCTTGCCGACTATGGCGTGGGTGCAAGGTGACGGAGCTTGGCCTTCTCAAAGAAAAGGCGCCCGGGGATTGATCCCGGGCGCCGTAAGCCTTCTTCCGCAACTGGAGGTACAAAAACCGGAAGAAGGTAGTCTCGATAAGGTCAGGCCGCTGCTCATCCCGCCTTTGCCAGATCACTGCGGATCACGGACCGCAAGTCGTCGATGGGGCGCAGGGATTGCCCATCGTCAAAGTGCCAGAATGTCCATCCGTTGCATGCATCAAGCCCCTGCACCTTCGCGCCGAGACGATGAATCGAACCGGCCTCGCCACCGGAGGCCACCGTGCCGTCGGCGCGGACGATCGCGCTGTGGCGGCGGCGGGCATCTGTCAGCACCTGGCCGGGCTTGATGAGGCCGCTTTCCACCAGGACGTTGAAGGCGATGCGAACCTCCTGCTTCTTGCCGGTCATGACGGTCAATTCCGCCTTGCCGAGCGGCTCGACGGCGGCGATGCGGGCGGACGCCGCATCGATATAGTCCTGCTCGCGCTCGATGCCAACGAAGTGGCGGCCCAGGCGCTTGGCGACAGCGCCCGTGGTGCCGGAGCCGAAGAACGGGTCGAGGATGATGTCGCCGGGCTTCGACGACGCCATGATGACGCGGGCGAGCAGTGCTTCCGGCTTCTGCGTCGGATGCGCCTTCTTGCCGTCCTCGCCCTTCAGCCGCTCGGAGCCGCTGCAGATCGGGAAGAGCCAGTCGGAGCGCATCTGCACGTCGTCGTTCGCAGCCTTCATTGCATCGTAGTTGAAGGTATAGCCTTTGGCCTTCGCGTCCGGGCTTGCCCAGATCATCGTCTCATGGGCATTCTGGAACCGGCGGCCCTTGAAATTCGGCATAGGGTTTGTCTTGCGCCAGACGATGTCGTTGAGGATCCAGAAATTCAGGTCCTGCAGGGTGGCGCCGACACGGAAGATATTGTGATAGGAGCCGATCACCCAAATGGTGCCGGTCGGCTTCAGCACGCGGCGGCAGGCAAGCAGCCAGGCGCGGGTGAAGGCGTCGTATGCTTCGAAGGACGCGAATTGATCCCATTCGTCATCGACGGCGTCGACCAGTGACTGGTCCGGACGGTGGAGCGTGCCGCCGAGCTGGAGATTGTATGGCGGATCGGCAAAAATGACGTCGACGGAGTTGGTCGGCAAAGCTTCGAGGGCTGCAACACAGTCACCCTTGATGATCGTGTTGATCCAAGAGCCCGGTGTTGCGGAGGTCTTGAGATCGGCAAGCGGAAAAACAGACGCCATATGGATACTCGCTCATGCACATTACGCTTTTTACTCGCCGTTATGGTTACTCAAGTTGGTTACCAAAGCCTGAACCGGTGGATGATTTTGGGAAATTATTCGTAGTTGAGGGTGGTGCTTTAGCCGATTTGTCCCTTCTGGTTGCTGGCGATCCCCTCGGGCTCCGTCATCCTCGGGCTTGACCCTAGGATCCACCCATGGCCAAAATGCTTGAAGAATGGATCCTCGGGTCAAGCCCGAGGATGACGGAGAGTGGGGTTCCCTCTCCAAGCGAAACCCAGCCTCTAGACTAAGCCGTGTGCACCTTCAGGCTATCCGCCGGCGCCTCAGCCCGCTCGAACATGCCGTAGTCGCGGACGACGTGGCCGATGCGCAGGCGGTAGTCGGCGAAGATGCCGTTTCGGCCGGCCTTCTGCGCGGCGCGGTGAGCTTCGAGGTTGCGCCATTCTCTCACCGCCTCTTGGTCCCGCCAGAACGAGAGCGACAGCAGTTTGCCGCGCATCGTCAGGCTCTCGAAGCGTTCAATGGAGATGAAGCCGTCGATCTTTTCCAGTTCGGCGCGCAGGTCACCGGCAAGGTCGAGATATCTGTGGCGTTCGCCCAGATAGGGGACGACTTCGAAGATGACGGCGATCATGGCAGCACCAGCGGGGAATGAGGGACGGACACGTTCTTCAGGAAGATGCGGTCCTCCTTGAGAATGAAGCGTTCGCGTTTGGCGAACTCGTAGTTTTGCTTACCGAGCGGATCGGCTGCGAGGCGGGCGCGATAGGCCTCGTAAGCGGCAAGGCTTTCGATGTTATAGACGCCGTAGGCGGTTGTCGCAGACCCCTCGTGCGGACCGAAGTAGCCGATGAGATCGGCGCCGTTGCGTGGGATCGCCTGCCCCCAAACGCGGGCATATTCGGTAAAGGCATCCTTAGTGAAGGGGTCGATCTCGTAGCGGATGAAGCAGGTCAGCATCTCTTTCTCCTTTGCTTGTGAAAGGCGTTTTCGCACATTGCACGACGACAATGCTTCGGTTACGATCGAAGTATGAAGGAAGGACCGGACATTGCCCAGATCGGAGCGCTGATCGGCGATCCTGCGCGCGCCAACATGCTGGCTGCGCTGTCAGGCGGCCGGGCGCTGACGGCGACCGAGCTTGCTGCAGTCGGCGGCATCACCCTTCAGACGGCGAGCACGCATCTCGCCAAGCTCCAAACCGGCGGCTTGCTTACCCAGCGCAAGCAGGGCCGACACCGCTATTTCACACTCGCAGACGAGGCGACTGCCCGGCTGATCGAGAGCATGATGGGCTTCGCCGCCAGCCGCGGCCATCTCAGACACCGGACGGGTCCGAAGGAACCGGCGCTGCGCAAGGCGCGTATCTGCTACGATCATCTGGCCGGCGATTACGGCGTGCGCATGCTCGACAGTCTCGTGGCTTCGGGCGCGATCGACGCCCTCGGCGAAAGCCTGTCGGTCACGTCGAAAGGTGAAAGCCAACTGAAATGCATCGGCGTCGATATCTCCGATCTCAAGTCGTCACGCCGCCCGCTCTGCCGCTCGTGCCTCGACTGGAGCGAGCGGCGCGCGCATCTTGCCGGCAGCCTCGGCAAGGCGCTGCTTTCCAACTTCTTCGACAAGGGCTGGGCGCGGCGGACGGCGGGAAGCCGTTCGGTGATCTTCTCGCCAGAAGGCGAGCGGCACTTCCTGTCGCTCTTTCCGCTGGAAGCCTGACGGCCGACAGCAGCAGCCAGCCGCCCGCGAGGCGCATCCCAGCCATGCCCGCCTGCCGGTTGAGCTTTCGGCGTCCATCGTGTAAGTCGCATCATCCCCCAACAAGGCTTGAGAGTACATGGACGGCTTCGACCTCATCATTTTCGACTGCGACGGCGTTCTGGTCGATTCCGAAATTATCGCGGCGGACGTGGAGTCCAAGCTTCTGACGGACGCGGGCTATCCGATCAGCACCGAAGAGATGGCCGAGCGGTTCGCAGGCATGACTTGGAAGAACATCCTTCTGCAGGTGGAGCGCGAGGCGAGCATCCCGCTTTCCGCGTCGCTGCTCGACAAATCCGAAAAGGTGCTCGACCTGCGCCTCGAGCGCGACGTGCAAGCCATTCCGGGCGTCGAGTTCGCCGTCTCGCGCCTTGATCTGAAGCGTTGCGTCTGCTCGAATTCCAGTTCGCACAGGCTCGACATGATGCTCGGCAAGGTGGGATTGAAGAAGCTGTTTGCTCCGAATGTCTTTTCCGCAAAAGATCTCGGGCCGGATCGCGTCAAGCCGAAGCCGGACATCTTCCTGCATGGCGCCGAAAAGATGGGCGTTTCGCCGTCGAAGACGGTCGTCGTCGAGGATTCCGTCCATGGCATCCATGCGGCACGCGCCGCCGGCATGCGCGTCATCGGCTTCACCGGTGCATCGCATACCTATTCCTCGCACGCCGACCGCCTGACGGATGCCGGAGCAGAGACGGTCATCTCGCGGATGAACGACCTGCCGGGCGTGGTTGCCGCTCTTTCGGAATGGGCTGGCGTCCTCTGACGAGGAACGCCGAAGCGCCCTTAGCTGCTCTTCTTGGTCTTTGCGGCCTGCCCCTGATCGAAGCCGATATTGATGCGCACCAGTGCACCGGAGCCGACGGGCAGCTTGAAGCCGTCCTTGCGGAAGAGGACTTGAGCGGCCGTCTGCCCTGCCGGAATTTCGGCGGCAAACGGAACCACTTCCGAAGAGACGACATCCTGGCCGTCGTATGCGGTGATCCGCAGCGGCAGCGTGACGCGGCCCGGGCCGCCGGCTGGGCCGGCGATCAGGCGGATCTGCGCCACGACTGTCATCGACAGGTTCTGTTCGTTCAGCGTGCACTGGCGCGTGTAGTCGCCGATTGCCGCCTGATGGACGATCTGGCTGTTGTCACCCGTCTTGCCCTTGGCATAGGTGCGGAAGATCGCGTCCTGATCCTTCATGAAAATCTGCGGGCAGGTGCCCTGGACGACCGGCTGGGCGGCACCCTGAACGTTGGTCGCCGTGCCGATCGGCGCGTTGCTGGAAGAGGGATTGGCGGGCGCAAGCGGCATGATTTGAGCATTGCCGTTCGTCTGCGCCGCTTCGGTGGACTTGCTTTCGCCGCCGACACCCAGGGAGTTGCAGCTGGCAAGAAGAGCGGCGACAGATACGGAAACGATGAGACGCGAGACTTTGCCGAACACGATTATTCCACCCTCTTACAAAGTTTCTGGCAGGCCTCGAAGTCTTGTTTGCGGGGCCTTTCGTGACAGTTTGCGATGGTCTATATCAGCGGCGCAAAGAAAAATCGATTGGTTAAGCACCGTTTTGACGCACATTTCGATCTGCTGCAATTCCGGCGCCTGGCTCCTCCATCCGGATCTCTTCCGGCCATAACGTCAAGGATGAAGAACGTGGACTATATCTCGACCCGCGGCGAGGCCCCTTCCCTCGGCTTTTGCGATGCGTTACTGACGGGTCTTGCGCGCGACGGCGGTCTCTATGTTCCTCGCCAATGGCCGCACTTCTCCAAGAAGGAAATCCGGGCGCTGCGCGGCAAGAGCTACCAGGAGATCGCGTTTGCGATCCTTTCGCCCTTTACGAACGGCGAAATTCCCGCCGCCACCTTCCGGGCGATGATCGACGAAGCCTATGGCACTTTCCGGCATCCGGCGATCGCCCCCCTCGTCCAGACGGGAGCGAACAGCTTCGTCATGGAACTTTTCCACGGCACCACGCTCGCCTTCAAGGACGTGGCGATGCAGCTTCTGGCGCGTCTGATGGACTATGCACTGGAAAAGCGCGGCGAGCGAGCGACGATCGTCGGCGCGACGTCGGGCGATACGGGCGGGGCTGCGATCGACGCCTTCGCGGGCCGCGAACGCACCGATATCTTCATCCTCTTTCCGCACGGCAAGGTTTCGCCAGTGCAGCAACGGCAGATGACCACCTCGACGGCGGGCAATGTCCATGCACTGGCGGTCAAGGGCAATTTCGACGACTGCCAGAACCTCGTCAAAGCGATGTTCAACGATGTGGCCTTCCGCGACAAGGTTCGCCTTTCCGGCGTCAACTCGATCAACTGGGCGCGCATCATGGCCCAGATCGTCTACTATTTCACGACGGCGATCGCACTCGGCGGGCCGGACCGCAAGATTTCGTTCACCGTGCCGACCGGCAATTTCGGCGACATCTTTGCAGGCTACGCCGCGAAGCGCATGGGCCTGCCGATCGGCAAGTTGGTGATCGCGACCAACGAGAATGACATCCTCGCCCGCACGATGAGGACCGGCCGCTACGACATGAAGAAAGTGAAGGCGACAACCTCACCATCGATGGACATCCAGATTTCCTCGAACTTCGAGCGGCTGCTTTTCGAAGCCTACGACCGGGATGCTTCCAAGGTGCGCCATGCGATGGACAGCCTGAAGCAGTCGAACGGTTTCGAGATCACGCCGAAGGCGCTTGCCGCGATCAGGAAGGATTTCCGCGCCGGCCGCGCCAGCGAAAAGCAGGTGGCGCAGACGATCAAGACTACCTATGCCAAAACCGGCTATCTTCTCGACCCGCATTCCGCGATCGGTGTCTTCGTCGCCGCCAAGCACGAAAAACCGAACACGCCGATGGTGACGCTTGCGACCGCGCACCCGGCAAAATTTCCCGCAGCGGTAAAATCCGCCTCCGGTATTGACCCGGCGCTTCCGACGTGGCTTGCTGGTCTGATGCTTAAGGAGGAGCGCTTCCAAGTCGTCGATCAGGAACTTAAGGCCATTGAAGGCTTTATCGGCAAACACGCCCGGACGTGATGCGGCAAGCGCAGAAAGATAGCCAATGACAGTTGAGTGCACCCGGCTCAAATCCGGGCTGACGGTAGTAACCCAGACCATGCCGCATCTTGAAAGCGTCGCTCTGGGCGTCTGGATCAAATCGGGTTCGCGCAACGAGACGGAAGACGAGCATGGCATAGCGCATCTGCTCGAACACATGGCGTTCAAGGGCACGGCCCGCCGTTCGGCCCGCGACATCGCCGAGGAAATCGAGGATGTGGGCGGCGAGGTGAACGCTGCCACGTCGACCGAAACGACGTCCTATTATGCCCGCGTGCTGAAGGATTACCTGCCGCTTGCCGTCGATATTCTCGCCGACATCCTGACCGAATCGGCCTTCGAGGAAGACGAACTCGAACGCGAGAAGCAGGTGATCCTGCAGGAGATCAACGCGGCGAACGACACGCCGGACGACGTGGTCTTCGACAAGTTCTCCGAGACCGCCTATCGCGACCAGACGCTCGGCCGCGCCATCCTCGGCACGCCGCAAACCGTCGTCTCCTTCTCGCCGCAGCAGATCCGCAGCTATCTCGGCCGAAACTACACGACCGACCGCATGTTCGTCGTCGCCGCCGGGGCGGTCGATCATGACGAATTCGTGCGCATGGTGGAACAGCGCTTCGCGAGCCTGCCTACCGCGCCGAGCGCGCCGCCGGTCATCGAGACAGCCCGCTACATCGGCGGCAGCGTGCGCGAGACGCGCGACCTGATGGATGCGCAGGTCCTGCTCGGATTCGAGGGCAAGGCCTACCATGCCCGCGACTTTTACTGTTCGCAGATCCTTGCCAATATCCTCGGCGGCGGCATGTCGTCCCGCCTCTTCCAGGAAGTGCGCGAAATTCGCGGCCTGTGCTATTCGATCTATGCCTTCCACTGGGGCTTTTCCGACACCGGCATCTTCGGCATCCATGCCGCGACCGGCGGCGAGAACCTTCCTGAACTCGTGCCGGTGATCGTCGACGAGCTGCACAAGTCGGCAGGCTTCATCGAGCAGAAGGAGATCGAGCGCGCCCGCGCGCAGATCCGCGCCCAGCTTCTGATGGGGCAGGAAAGCCCGGCCGCACGCGCTGGCCAGATCGCCCGCCAGATGATGCTCTACGGCGAGCCTATCTCCAATCAGGAAATGATGGAACGGCTCGAGGGCATCACCATCGAGCGTCTCACCGACCTCGCCGGCCGCCTGTTCTTTGACACCGTGCCGACCCTTTCGGCAATCGGCCCGCTGGAGCGGCTTGCACCTATGGAAGATATCGTCGCCTCGCTGTCCGCTCCCTTAGTGCAGTCGAAAACAGCAAGCCGCTGAGCCGCGTTCCATCCTGCCGGGAGTGATCGATGCCAAAATCGGTTTTTCGGTTCCTGTCGCGGCAGCCGGAAGCGGTGGAGATCGAGAATGACCGCTATGCGCTGAGGCTTCCGCGCTACCAGGATTTCAACCAGTGGCACAAGCTGCGCGCCGCCAGCCGCAAGTTCCTGGAACCCTGGGAACCCACATGGCGGCGCGATGAGCTGACGGAGGGCGCCTATCGCGCCCGTGTCATCCGCGGCAAGCAGGAATACGCCTCCGGACAGGCGATCCCGCTGTTCCTGTTCCTGAAACCGGACATGGAACTGCTCGGCGGGATCACGATCGGCTATATCCGTCGCGGTGCGGCGCAGAGCTGCATGATCGGCTACTGGATGGGCGAGAAGCATGCCGGCCAAGGCCATATGTTCGCCGCACTTCAGTTGGTTATACCCTATATCTTCGCAGGGCTTGAGTTGCACCGTATCGAGGCAGCCTGTATTCCGGAGAACGCACGAAGCATTCGCCTGCTTGAAAAGGCTGGGTTTCAGCGGGAAGGCTATCTGCGCGGATACTTGAAAATAAACGGTCAGTGGCATGACCACGTGATGTATTCACTGCTTGCCACCGATACGGATACAGGCAGGAAAACCGACAGCCGATGACCACGAACCGCATGCTGCCCAAATCACCGTCCGGCCGATTGATCGCGGTGATCGCAGCTCTTTTCCTGTCGATGCTTGCATTGGCTGCAGGCGTTGCGCAGGCGGCGGAACCGGTGAAGATTTCCCGCGACGACACGGCGCTCGATCTGACCGGGACGACGGAAATCTATGCCAACCAGGGCGAGGCCTTCCAGGTTTCGACGGCTGCAGGCGCAGACGGCATCCGCCGGCGCATCGAGGTGCGCGCCAGCTCCGAAAATCACCAGGGTGACTGGGCCGTCTTTGCGCTCGCCAATGTCTCGGAAGAGCAGCTCGAGCGCGTTATCGTCGCTCCGCATTTCCGCCTTGTGAATTCCAAGCTTTTCTGGCCGGACCTCGGCTCGCAGCGCATCATGGCGATTACGCCGAGCGAAGGCTTTGCGCTCGACCGCCAGCCAAGCGACGAGGCCGACGTCTTCCGCATCACGCTGAACCCCGGCGCGGTCATCACCTTCGTTGCCGAGCTTGCGACGCCCGAGCTGCCGCAGATCTATTTGTGGGAGCCGGACGCCTATAAGGACACGATTAACGCGTTCACGCTCTACCGCGGCATCGTGCTCGGGATTGCCGGCCTGCTTGCCGTGTTCCTGACGATCCTCTTCGTCGTCAAGGGAACTTCGATGCTGCCTGCGACGGCGGCACTCGCCTGGGCGGTGCTCGGCTATATCTGCGTCGATTTCGGTTTCCTTGGCAAACTCGTCAGCGTCGCCTCGGCGGACCAGCGAATATGGCGCGCCTGTGCCGAAGTGGCGCTGGCGTCGAGTTTCGTGATCTTCCTGTTCACCTATCTGAACCTCAACCGGTGGCACACGCATCTCGGCTACGCCACGCTCGCCTGGGTGCTCGGCCTTGCGCTGCTCTTCGGCGTCGCGATCTACGATCCCTCGATCGCCTCCGGCATTGCGCGGCTTTCCTTCGCGCTGACTGCGACGATGGGCATCGTGCTCATCATCTATCTCGGCTTCAACCGCTACGACCGCGCCATCCTGCTGGTACCCGCCTGGGCGCTGATCCTGGTCTGGTTGTTCGGAGCATGGCTGACCGTGACAGGCCGGCTTGACAACGACATCATCCAGCCGGCGCTCGGCGGCGGCCTCGTCCTCATCATTCTGCTGATCGGCTTTACAGTGATGCAGCACGCCTTTGCGGGCGGCGCCTTCCAGCAGGGCCTGTTCTCCGATCTCGAACGGCAGTCTCTGGCGCTGACGGGCTCCGGTGATATGGTCTGGGACTGGGACGTGGCGCGCGACCGCGTCGTCACCATTCCGGATGTTTCCGTGAAGCTCGGATTGTCGCCTGGCACCATGCATGGTGCAGCCCGCAACTGGCTGCCGCGGCTTCACCCGGACGACCGCGACCGCTTCCGCGCGACGCTGGACGTGCTGCTCGAACATCGCCGCGGGCGGCTGAACCATGAGTTCCGCATCCGCGCCGAGGACGGACATTTCCATTGGCTGCTGATCCGCGCCCGGCCGGTGCTCGGCTCGAACGGCGAGATCATCCGCTGCGTCGGCACGATCGTCGATGTCACGGAGCAAAAGAATTCCGTCGAGCGGCTGCTGCATGACGCGTTGCACGACAATCTCACCGGCCTGCCGAACCGCCAGCTCTTCATCGACCGCCTACAATCGGTACTGGCGCTTGCGCCCGGTGGCGAAACGCTCAGGCCGACGGTGATGGTGATCGATATCGACCGCTACAAGCTGGTGAACGATTCGCTCGGCGTCGCAGCCGGCGACAACATTCTGATCGCGCTCACCCGCCGCCTCCGCCGTCTCCTGAAACCGCAGGATACCCTGGCGCGCCTTGCGGGCGACCAGTTCGGTCTCATCCTCGTTTCCGAGCGCGATCCGGCGAAGGTCGCCGATTTTGCCGATGCCGTCAGCAAGGCGATCATGGTGCCGATCAATTTCGGCAATCGCGAAATCATCCTGACGGCCTCGATCGGTCTTACCTCATGGGTCGATCAGCAGGAAAACGCCGCCGGCATGCTGAGCGATGCAGAGCTTGCCATGTACCGTGCCAAGCGCGCGGGCGGCAACCGCGTCGAACCCTTCCGCCCCGCCTTCCGCGATTTCGGCGCCGACCGCCTGCAGCTCGAATCCGACCTCCGCCGCGCCATCGAGCGCAAGGAACTGTCGATGGTCTACCAGCCGATCGCGCGGCTGGAGGATGTCGAGATTGCCGGCTTCGAGGCGCTGATGCGCTGGGAACATCCGAAGCGCGGCAACATTCCGCCATCGGAATTCATCCCGATCGCCGAAGCGTCGGATATCATCGGCTCGCTTGGCTTATTCGCGCTCGAACAGGCGACCAGCGACCTGATGGCCTGGCAGAACCAGACCGGCGAACTGCCGATCTTCGTCTCGATCAACCTGTCGAGCGTGCAGCTCCTCAACAACGAACTCTATGACGACGTGCGCTCGGTTCTTTCGAAGACCCATTGCGAGCCGTCGCGCTTGAAGCTGGAGCTGACGGAATCCATGGTCATGGAAAATCCGGAGCAGGCGCGGCTCGTGCTGCAGAAGCTCAAGGAGGCCGGCCTCGGCTTGGCGCTCGACGACTTCGGCACGGGCTACTCGTCGCTCGCCTACCTCACCCGCTTCCCCTTCGACACGATCAAGCTCGACAAGGCGCTGGTTCGCGACGACAGCGACAAGAAGGCAACCATCCTCAGGTCGGTCATCTCCATGGCGCGCGAGCTGGACATGCAGGTCGTCGCCGAAGGCATCGAATCCAATGAGGATGCCATCGAGCTTGCCAAGATGGGCTGCAGCTACGGCCAGAGCTATCTTTTCGGCCCGCCGATGGGCTCCGATTCCGTGCTGCGCCTGCTGAAGGAACGCTTCCCGCTGACGAAGCGGGCTTAAGGCATTTCAAATCAATGCTGGTGCGAATGGCCCCTCACCCTGCCCTCTCCCGAGGGGAGAGGCGAAGCCGAGATGCCGGTTACCTCCTCGATACATCCGAGAGCTTTGTGAGCGTCAGCCGCATATCCCTTCCCCCGGCGGGTAGAAGGTGCCGGCAGGCGGATGAGGGGGCTCACGCCGCAGTTCTCGGTGACAGCGCCGACGCATCCTGAATGAGCTTGTGCAGATATTCGAGCTTCGCAACGACGGCCCGGGACAGCACGAAAGGATAGGCGTCCGGCTGGCCCATGCTGCGCTGGATGGCGTTGATTGCGACGCTGAGCGGAACCCAGGCGCTGACGAGCTGTTCGGCGCTTTCCGCCCTGTATGGATTGAAATCCACTTCCGAAGCCATTTCCTCATGGCCGCTGGGATCGATGGCGATGCCGAAAGCTCGGGCTGTCTCCAGCGTATCGACGATATGGAGGTAGTGGGCGAAGCACTCGGCGAAGTCTTCCCATGGGTGTGAAGATGCATAGGCGCTGATGAACCTCTCCCGCCAGCCGACGGGCGGGCCGTTGGCATAGTGGTTCTGAAGGGCTGAGCGGTAATCCTGGCGTTCGTCGCCAAAGACGGCGCGGAAGGCATCGAGGCCGTTAACATCGCGCACCAGCTTGTTCCAGACGAAGTGGCCGGCCTCATGGCGGAAGTGGCCGAGCAGCGTGCGGTAAGGCTCGTTCATCATGGCGCGGGCCTGCTCGCGCGTGGCGTCGTCGGCTTCCGCCGCGCGGATGGCGATCAGGCCCTCCTCATGTCCGGTCCTCGCGGGAAGGATGTTGCCGTCATTCTGAACCGTATCTTCGAGGAAATCGAAAACGAGCCCGCCGGCGGGATCTTCCTGCCGGTCGGGATGCGGCAGGTTCCAGCGCAGCAGCGAATAGAAGAGATGGCGTTGCGCCTGGCTGATGCGGCGCCAGCGCGCAATGCCGTCCTGGGTTTGGGTATTCGGCACCAGCCTATTGTGGCGGCAGGCGATACAGAATTCATGGGTGTCATCCTCCGCAAGCAGCCAGTTGCAGATATCAAGACCGGCATTGGCGCAGAAACGGATCCTGCGTTCCGGATTTGTGACGAGCCGCCACTGCATTTCGTCGCGCGGCTCGAGCGCGTGCATGCAGAGATCGTCCGGCAGGAAGCCGAGGCGATGATTGCAGCGGACGCAATGGCGGTTGTCGAAGTGGACGACCTGGTCGCAATTGTCGCAGGCGAAGAGCCTCATGATTACCCTCAACGAATGCCGACGAACCAAAATGCCTGCTGCGCGGCGCGCAACAGGCATTTCGGCGGCGCGCCATCTGGCACGCTTGCCGGAAGAAAACGTCATGTCAACGAAATCGTTCCTGGATTAGAGATCACGCATGCCCGGCTTCGGCGGAAAGCATGGCGGCGGTAATGCCCATGCCCGCAAGCGCGCGTTCGTATTTGTCATCGAGATTGCGGTCGAAGATCAGCGCCTCATTGGCAGCGCAGGTCAGCCAGCCGTTGCTCGCGACTTCCATTTCCAACTGGCCGGCACCCCAGGAGGAATAACCGAGCATCATCGTTGCCCTCTTCGGCCCGCCGCCCTTGGAAATCGCGCGGACAATGTCGAGCGTTGCCGTCAGGCAGATATCGTCGCTGATCGGGATGCTGGAGTCGCTGATGTAATCATCGGAATGCAGCACGAAACCGCGGCCGCTTTCCACGGGACCGCCTGTCTGGATCGGGAAATCCCGGGCGTGCTCCGGCAGGACGATCGGCTCCTGGTCGTTGACCATTTCGAGATGCAGCAGTACGTCGGTGAACGTGAGGTTCTGGGGGCGATTGATGATGAAGCCCATGGCACCGGCCTCGGAATGGGCGCAGATATAGATGACCGAACGGAAGAAGTTGCTATCTTCCATGCCCGGCATCGCAATCAGGAACTGCCCGTCGAAAAAGCCGCGTTCCCGTCTGTTTTTCAGCGTGGATAGGGACATATTTCCTCCTGCTGCCAGACGTACCAACAGCCCTATAAAAGAAACATGGGGCAATGCTGCAGATCAATCAACCGAAAATGAAGAATTTAGATGGCCGAACTTCTGGCGGCGAAAGGCGATTTTCGATAAACCGTTGTTCCATGACGACTATTTCTATCGAATTTCGCCGGCTTCTGTACACCGCCGTCTGCGTGGCCGCCCTGGCCACCTCCGTCGGGCCGGTGCGCGCCGAAATGAGCGGCTGGGCCGACAATCAAGGCGGACGGATGCGGCTGATCGCGCTACCGCCGGACCTCGACGGCACGATGCGCGGCGCGCTGCAGATCGAGCCGCGGCCCGGCTGGATCACCTATTGGCGCGAGCCCGGCAACAGCGGGATACCGCCCCAGATCACGGTCGCGCCGGAAAGCGGCATCGAGCTGAAGGCAATCCGCTACCCGGTGCCGAAGCATCTCGTCGACGGCAAGATAGACGACATCGCCTATGACGCGCCCGTTTTGCTGCCGCTGACCTTCTCGGCGAAGGACGCCTCCCGGCCGCTCGAACTGAAGGCGAGCGCATTCATCGGCATCTGCAAGGATATCTGCATTCCGTTCCAGGCCGAATTCTCGCTTCCTGTTGGTTCCGCCAATCAATCCCGCCCGGAGGAAGAAGCGATTCTCAAGAATGCCGAGGCCTTCCTGCCGGAAGAGCCGTCGTCGCAGTTCAACGTGACGTCCCACACGTTTTCGGAAGACATGAAGCAACTCCGCCTGCAGGTTGCCCTGCCCGACGGCGGCGACACCGCGCCGGAGGTGATCCTCACGGGGCCGAACGGATACGTCTTCACCAGGAAGCTGATGAACAAGCGCGACGGAAAGAACTTTTCGACATCGATCGCCATCGACAAGCTTCCGAAGAACTATGAGGTTGCCGGGAAAAGCTGGAGCGTCCTGATCATCGACGGCGGCCGCGCCATGGAGACGCCGCTTGCCTTTGACTGACCGGCTTTTATAGTCGGCTCCAACCCGTCCCCGCCGCAATCATCTAGACCGAGGAGAAACCCATGACCATCGCGATCGGCGATAAGCTTCCTGCCGCCACATTCAAGGAAAAAACCGCGGATGGCCCCGTGGAGATTTCGACCGAGCAGCTCTTCAAAGGCAAGCGCATCGTGCTTTTCGCCGTACCCGGCGCCTTTACGCCGACCTGCTCGCTGAACCATCTGCCGGGCTATCTCGAAAACCGCGATTCCATCCTCGCCAAGGGCGTTGACGATATCGCGGTTCTCTCCGTCAACGACTGGCATGTCATGGGCGCCTGGGCCGAACAGTCCGGCGGCATGGGCAAGATCCACTTCCTCGCCGACTGGGACGCAGGCTTCACCAAAGCACTTGGCCTCGAAGCCGACCTTTCCGCCGGCGGCCTCGGCGTGCGGTCCAAGCGCTACTCGATGCTCGTCGAGGACGGCGTCGTGAAGTCGCTGAACGTCGAGGAAAGCCCCGGCCAGGCAACTGTCTCAGGCGCTGCGACGATGATGGAGCAGCTCTGAGACGACTGGCAAAGACGGCGGCTGAACCCAGCCGCCTCAGGCCGGTAAATTGGTTTATTTCCGCAGGTTCTTGTCGACCAGGAATTCAGGCAGGAACCGGCGCATGAGGCTGACTTGGCCGGCGAGTTTCCCGCAGTGTAGCGCCTTTTCGCCGCGGGATTGTCGCGGTGGATGGCGTTACCCGCGCAAAGATCGAAACGCGGGCGATACGTGTTGTTCAACCTGAATGATTTCAGGAGCGCTCGCCCGGGGATACTGCCTGCCACCAGATACGCATTGGCAAATTGTCGCCCCATCGTGAGGTTGTTGTGACGCGAATTGCATGCGCTGCTTTTGTAAGAAACGGCTTTATCTTTTTGGTGAAACGGGGACCGCATAAAGCCCGGTACCCAAGCCATTGGGATCTGGTGGGTGGCCATGTAGAGCCTGGCGAAACCATTGAGGCAGCTCTCGTCCGGGAAGCACAAGAAGAGGTCGGCTTAACGCCCTTGCGGTTTAACAGGGTCGCAGAGTTTTCAGAACTGCAAGCAGCCAGCGCTCCCCGCACCTGCTACCATGTTTTCGTGGTAACGGAATGGGATGGTGGCGAGCCAACACTGCTGGGTGACGAACACGCTGAGCTGCAGTGGGTTGCGATATCTCACGCTTCGAGTCTTGAAGGTATCGCACATCCGCAATATTCGCGTATTTTCTCCCATTTGCCGCTGTGTAGTGACGCCTTAGGACTGCTCTGACGCGAATCCGGATACTCGCGGCGGTTATTGCCAATCAATTGGATATTCAGTTCCGAATTCAGCCGTCAGCATCTGCCGCGTTGCCGCTTCGAAGCTATTCGGCCAAGGAATATTGAGTTTTTCCGCCAAGGCCCTGGCCCGAGGGAAAAAGCATCGCGCAATCTGAAAATTGGCCTCAATGACCTCGCCGCTTTCCGGCCTCGGAAACGGGAGGGATAGCAGCAGCTTCATATCCTCGGCGGGAAGAACCTTGCTCAAATGGAGAGCACCGCCGCGATCAGGCAAACTCACCTCTTCAAGCATCAAGCTCGTAAGATGATCCCGCAGCATCCCGGCACCAACCACGGCCGTAAGGTATTCGCCCCGGCCGGTAACCACCCGCAGCAAACCCAGAACACGGATGAACTCGCTGATCAAAAACTGCACGCGCTCAGGATCGGGTTTCCTGGCGGGCAAAGTTTCCGGCAAGGCATCATAGAAGCCTTGCGGATCGATGAGCGGCTTGATTGTATCGCGCGCTCGGCCGGAAAGCCCTGTTGGCGGCATAATGATCAAGTCGCAACGCAGCCAATCCACAGTGACTGCATTCAACAGCACACGGCTCTGGCCGCTTTGATTCCAGAAGACAATCGGGGTAATGCGCTCTAAAAGGCTGCGCCATCGGGTGGCAACTTCAGCATGCTCATTAGAATCGACAAGGGCTATCAGATCGACATCGCTGTATGCGTCAGCTGTTCCTCGACCATAGCTTCCTCCGAGAAAGAGCGCCTGAACCAATTTCTGGTCCGCTATCCTGATCGTGATCTGGCTTATCAAAGCGCTCTGATCCATAAGCCCCTCCTCCCTCGCAGCACTTCCGGCTAAAGGCGATATTTTCTACGTCTGAATTTTGCAACGTGACAAGGCAAGCTTTTGGCTTCCAGTCCTTATCTGTATCCGCGCTTTTTGCTTTTCGGCCGGCTCGACAACGCCGTCAATTTGACATATTCGTTATAACATATCTTGTAATGTTATTACATTTACGAGCATCACTTATGAACAGATTGCCTTTCGCCTCCGGTCTGCTCCTGCCCTCCGCCGCATCCCGTGTTGCCTGCGTGCTCGGTGTCATCGCCCTCCTCTGGGCGGCGATCCACTGGGCAATCGTCCTGCCATGAGCGGCGCACTGATCGGGCTCGACAACCTGACCGTCGCTTATGATCGGCACCCGGCGGTGCACCATGTTTCCGGTTCCATTCTCGCAGGCAGCCTGACGGCGATCGCGGGGCCGAACGGTGCGGGAAAATCGACGCTTCTCAAAGCCATCATGGGCGAGCTGCGGCCCGCCGAAGGGCGGATTTCCCATCGGCTGCAGCGCACGGATTTCGGCTACCTGCCGCAGGCGGCCGAGATCAACCGGCGCTTTCCGATCTCGGTGTTCGATGCCGTGCTGCTCGGTGCCTGGCGAAGCAGCGGCGCTTTCGGACGCGTCTCCGCGCACGAGACCGCCAAGGCCCGCGAAGCGCTTTCCGCGGTCGGGCTCGAAGGTTTCGAGAAACGCCATATCGGTTCCCTGTCGGCCGGGCAGTTTCAACGCGTGCTTTTTGCCCGGTTGCTGCTGCAGGACGCCAAGCTCATCCTGCTCGATGAGCCGTTTACCGCCATCGACGCCCGCACGACGAAGGATCTGCTCGATATCGTCGCGCGCTGGCACGGCGACGGGCGGACCGTCATTGCCGTGCTTCACGACTTCGACCAGGTGCGGGCGCATTTCCCGGAGACGCTGCTGATTGCCCGCACGCTGATCGGCTGGGGGCCGACCGGCGATGTGATGTCGGCCGCTAATCTTCTCAAGGCACGCGCCATGGCCGAGCGCTGGGACGAAGACCCGAGTGCCTGCGAGCCTGCGGCATGACGGCCTACGACATCTTCCTCGCGCCATTTGCCGATTACGGCTTCATGCGCCGCGCGCTCGTCGCCTGCCTTTGCCTCGGGCTCGGCGCCGGCCCGATCGGCGTCTTCCTGATGCTGCGGCGCATGAGCCTGATGGGTGACGCGATGAGCCATGCCGTGCTGCCGGGTGCGGCGATTGGCTACCTCGTTGCGGGATCGCTATCGCTCACCGCCATGGGCATCGGCGGCCTTATCGCCGGGCTTTCCGTCGCGCTGCTGTCGGGCATCGTCAGCCGGACGACGGTGCTGCAGGAGGACGCGAGCTTCGCAAGCTTCTATCTCGCGTCGCTGGCGCTCGGCGTGCTGATCGTTTCGCTGCGCGGATCGAACGTCGACCTGCTGCATGTGCTCTTCGGCACCATTCTGGCGATCGACGCTCCTTCCCTCGTCCAGATCGGGGCGATCACCTCGGTGACGCTCGTCGTGCTTGCCGTCATCTACCGGCCGCTGGTGGCTGAATGCTTCGACCCCGGGTTCCTCAGGGCCGTCGGCGGCCGGGGACCGGTCTATCACGTGCTTTTCCTGTTCCTCGTCGTGCTCAACCTCGTCGCCAGTTTTCAGGCGCTCGGCACGCTGATGGCCGTCGGCTTGATGATGCTTCCGGCGGCGATCGCGCAGCTCTGGTCGCGCAGCCTGCCATCGATGATGGCGATCGCGGCGATCAGCGCCACCTTCTCCGGCTACCTCGGGCTTATCGCCTCCTATCATCTCGAGCTCGCCTCCGGCCCGACCATCATCATGACGGCGGCGGTGATCTACGGGCTTTCCATCCTCTTCGCGCCGTCGGGCCTTGCCCGGCGCCTCTTTCCCCGCCCGCATCTGAAGGGCTGAACTCAAGGAGACTTCGATGATTTCCCGCAGACTGCTTCTTTCCGCGGCCCTTCCCGCGCTGATCGCCCTTTCGGCCTCATCCGCCTCTGCCGGGACGCTGAAGGTGGTCGCCTCCTTCACCGTGCTTGCCGATGTCGTCAGCCAGGTGGGCGGCGACCACGTGACTGTCACAAGCCTCGTCGGCCCGAATGGCGACCCCCACGAGTTCGAACCGTCGCCTGCCGATGCCAAGCATCTGAAGGCCGCGCAGGTGGCCTTCGTCAGCGGCGAAGGCCTGGAAGGCTGGATGGACCGGCTGATTTCCGCCTCCGGCTACAAAGGAACGCCGGTCACCGTTTCCGACGGCATCAAGACGCGCACGATGGAAGAGGACGGCGAGACGGTCACTGATCCGCACGTCTGGAACAGCCCGGTCAACGTGAAGGTCTGGGTCGCCAATATCGAAAAGGCGCTGTCGGCCGCCGATCCGGCGGATGCCGGCGCCTTCAAGGCGAATGCCGAGCGCTACACGAAGACGCTCGACGCGCTTGACGCCTATGCGCATTCGAAATTCGACGCGGTTCCAGATGACCGGCGCAAGGTGCTGACGAGCCACGACGCCTTCGGCTATTTCGGCCGCGAGTACAATGTCAGCTTCCTCGCGCCGCTGGGCATGTCGACCGAAACCGAAGCCTCGGCCGCCGACGTCGCCAAGCTGATCGAGCAGATCAAGACGGAACATGTGAAGAGCTATTTCTTCGAAAACTCTAACGATCCGCGCCTCGTCAGGCAGGTCGCCAAGGCAACGGGCGCCGAACCCGGCGGCGAGCTCTATGTCGAATCGCTCTCGGATGCGAAGGGACCGGCGCCGAGCTATGAGAAGATGTTTCGCTACAATGTCGACCAGATCGCCGCGGCGCTGGGAAAATCGAGCTGACTGCAGACAGGGCCGCGGAGAAATCCGCGTCCTCTCTCAGAGATTGAAATCGAAGACCAGGAGGCCGGCAAGGCCTCCATCCGTCGAGGAGATAATGCGCTCGCCGACGGCCACATGCTCGGGATGCACGAGATAGGCATCCCGTGCGCCTGCACTTTCGAAGGTCACAACGAAGCCATCGACGAAGCCGCCATGCAGCCCCTCCGGCGAGACGTTGGGCCCATGTTTGATGTCGAGAATGCCGGGAATCACCTGCTTCAATGCGACGACCGATTCGAACAGCGCCTGCTTCTCCTCGCCCGTCATCGCGGCCTTCAGCCGCAGAAATACGCAGTGCAGGATCATATGGTGGCCTCCCTATGGTGTTGCCGGCAGAATAGAGGGAACGAGGCAGAGGGCAAGGGGATTGCTGTGGACTTTCCGGCTACTCTCCTTGAAACCCTGTCCGGGTCCTCCACCTTTCCAGAGTGGTGCCAATTACGAATGCGGGAGCGCCAGGAGCGAGCCTGCTGGCCACAGATCATTCAGCAGAGCACATCGCCCTGCTGTTCGTCCGCATTGACCGGCGGCTATGAAAGATTCGGGGCCCTCCCTCTTCGTTTCAAATGAAGGGAGATGGAAATGGCAAAGGTCGTTTGCGTCCTCTATGACGATCCGGTCGACGGATATCCGAGCGCCTATGCGCGCGATGGCCTGCCGAAGCTCGAACACTACCCGGACGGCGAGACGCTTCCCACCCCGAAGGCCATCGATTTTCAGCCGGGGGTGCTGCTGGGCAGCGTTTCCGGCGAACTGGGCTTGCGGACGTTTCTCGAAAGCCAAGGGCACAGCCTGGTCGTGACCTCGGACAAGGATGGTCCCGGCAGCGTCTTCGAACGCGAGCTTGCCGAGGCCGAGATCGTGATCTCGCAACCTTTCTGGCCAGCCTACCTGACCGCCGAACGGATCGCCAAGGCGGCCAAGCTGAAGCTGGCAATCACCGCCGGCATCGGCTCGGATCATGTCGATCTCCAGGCCGCGATGGACCGCGGCGTCACCGTGGCCGAAGTGACCTACTGCAACTCGATCAGCGTGTCCGAACATGTGGTCATGACGATCCTCAGCCTTGCGCGAAACTATATCCCCTCCTACCAGTGGGTCGTGAAGGGCGGCTGGAACATAGCCGACTGCGTCGCGCGTTCCTACGACATCGAGGGCATGGAGATCGGCACGGTGGGCGCCGGGCGGATCGGCAGCGCAGTGCTGCGCCGGCTGAAGCCGTTCGACGTCAAGTTGCACTATACCGACCGCCACCGGCTTCCCGATGCGGTCGAGAAGGAGCTTGGCGTTACCTTCCACAAGACCGCGGCGGACATGGTGCCGATCTGCGATGTCGTGACGATCAACGCGCCGCTCCATCCGGAGACGGAAAACCTCTTCGACGCGGCGATGATCGCCAAGATGAAACGCGGCGCCTACCTGGTGAATACGGCGCGCGGCAAGATCTGTAATCGCGATGCCGTCGCGCGGGCACTGGAGAACGGCCAGCTTGCGGGTTATGCCGGCGATGTCTGGTTCCCGCAGCCTCCGCCTAAGGACCATCCGTGGCGATCGATGCCGTATCACGGCATGACGCCGCATATTTCAGGATCGTCGCTGTCCGCCCAGGCGCGTTACGCCGCCGGCACGCGGGAAATTCTCGAATGCTGGTTCGAAGGCAGGCCGATCCGCGAGGAATATCTGATCGTCGACGGCGGCAAACTCGCCGGCGCCGGCGCGCACTCCTACAGTGCCGGCGATGCGACGCGCGGCTCTGAAGAGGCGGCGCGTTTCAAGAGCTGAAGGCGGGTTATTCGGAAGGCCGGACCGGCTCTCGTTGCTCGCCGAGAGCCGACGCGGTTGCAGGCATGAATTACCGTCGGCAATGTTATGCCGACTTGTTCGCTTCAATGAAACGACGGAGCGCTGTGGCAGCGTTCAGCATATGTGCTCGCATGCGCCGAGATGCCATTTCGCCGTCACCCTCCGCGATCGCCTGCATGATGGCATCGTGCTCGTCCCGGGATTTACGCATCCGATCGCCTTGTCGAAGTTGCGTGCGCCGGAAGGCGTTCAGCCTCGTGCGCACCGCTATCGCTTGTTCGGCAAGAAAGCCGTTGTGGGTGGCGCGATAGATCGTCTCATGGAATTCGCGGTTGAAAGCATCGTACGCGTCAAAATCACCGTTCTCGACAATCTCGTGGGACATGTCGTGCAGTCCGATCAGGTGGCTTCGCTCCAGCGGAGTCATACGGTAAGTCGCAAGCCGCACGCACATGGCCTCGATTTCGGCCGACGTCTCAAACATGTCCATGATGCGCTCCGGGGTCATGCGAGCGACGACGACGCCTCGCCGTGCGCGAACCTCGACGAGGCCGCTGGCCGCCAATTGACGCAGCGCTTCCCGAACCGGAGTACGGGAGGCACCGAAACGGTCGGCGAGCTGCTGTTCGTCCAGCGAAGCACCCGCTGCCAGCGTGCCCGCTGCAATTTCATCCGTCAGCGCGTTGCGAATACGGTCAGACAGGAGTTCCCGATCATCGCCATCATCTCCAACTTCTGATCCGTTTGCCATGCAAAACCTCCCTGAACCGGTCGTGCTTCCGGCCCGTATGCGAATATGCGTAAACACAGGTTAAGCGCATGCAAAACCATTATCACGAAGCTGTTATGCATTCAATTATTGAAAAAATAACGTCATAAGAATACATTCTTCCGATCAATGTGACGTCCTGCATACATAAAAGCTTGCAAAGCCTTCAAATTATTCGACGCAGAAGGAAGCCAAATCATGATGATGACAAGACGTACTTTCTCAGCCGCCATCGTTGCCAGCGCTGCTGCCTCTCTTCTCTCAACCCGCAGCATGGCCGCACCCTCTGGTACGGTGAAGGCCCGCAACGTCGTCCTGGCGCATGGGCTGTTCGCCGATGGGTCGTGCTGGTCCGAGGTGATTACCCGACTGCAGGCGGCGGGATTCAATGCGACGGCCGTGCAAAATCCGCTAACGACGCTGCCTGAAGCGGTATCCTCCGTTGAGCGGGTGCTGGCACGGCAGGATGGCCCGACGGTTTTGGTCGGGCATTCCTTCGCCGGAATGATAGTCACGGAAGCCGGGATGCATCCTAACGTATCGGCACTCGTTTATGTCGCGGCGCGGGCGCCGGATGCGGGCGAGGATTATACGGCATTGGCCAAGACATTTCCCCCGCCGCCGGCTTCCGCAGGCATTGTTTTCGATGGCGACGAAGGGCGCCTCAGCGAGGCGGCATTCCTGCGTGATTTCGCGGGCGACCTACCGGAAGCAAAGGCGAAGGTGCTTTATGCAGTCCAGGCGCCATTCAACAAGGCTCTCCTTACAGGCAAGACCACACATGCGACTTGGCGTTCGAAGCCAAGCTGGTACGCCGTTTCGACAGAAGATCGTACGATCAATCCAGAACTCGAACGCTTCATGGCCAAGCGCATGGGAGCCAAGACCATCGAACTGAAGGCCAGCCATCTTTCACTGATTTCCCATCCCGATGAGATCACCCAGCTGATCATCGAGGCGGCGGGATAACATACGTGACCTGGCGGCGCGGGCCCCTCAATGCATGCCAAGAAACTGCTTGAGTTCGGCAGTCTTCGGATTTGCGAAGACGTTTTCCGGCCGGCCGATTTCGTGAACGCGGCCTTCGTGCATGAAGACGACCCGGCTGCAGACGTCGCGAGCGAACCGCATTTCGTGCGTCACCATCAGCAACGTCATCCCCTCGGCGGCAAGCTCGCGCACGACAGCCAGGACTTCGGCGACGAGTTCCGGATCGAGCGCGGAGGTGATCTCGTCGCAGAGCAGCGCGATCGGCTGCATCGCAAGCGCACGGGCGATCGCGACGCGCTGCTGCTGACCGCCGGAAAGCTCGTCGGGATAGGCGTCGAATTTGTGGCCGAGGCCGACCCGGTCGAGCATCTTGCGGGCGACCGCTGCGGCCTCCGCCTTCGGCGTCTTCTTGACGACGGACTGCGACAGCATGACGTTGCCGCCGGCCGTCAGGTGCGGGAAAAGATTGAACTGCTGGAAGATCATGCCGACCTTCAGGCGCAGCGCCTTCAGGTGCAGTTCGTCGTCCAGAAGCTGGGCTCCGGCCACCGAGATCGAGCCTTGGGTGATGCTCTCAAGGCCGTTGATGCAGCGCAGCAGGGTCGATTTGCCCGAGCCGCTCTTGCCGATGATGGCGATGACTTCGCCCGGATCCACATCCAGGTTGATGCCCTTCAGCACCTCGTTCGTGCCGTAGCTCTTGCGGACTTCAGTGATTTCGATGAGCGACATTGAGCTTCCTTTCGAGGATCTGGCTGCTCTTCGACAGAGGCCAGCAGAGCGCGAAATAGATGAGTGCGACGAGCCCGTAGACGGTGAAGGGCTGGAAGGTGGCGTTGGTGACGACGGTGCCTGCCTTCGACAGCTCGACGAAGCCGATGATCGAGGTGAGCGCCGTTCCCTTGACGACCTGGACGGAGAAGCCGACCGTCGGTGGCACGGCGACCCTCAGGGCCTGCGGCAGGATCACGTAGCGCATCTGCTGAAGCCGGCCCATGCCGAGGCTGGCAGAGGCCTCCCACTGGCCTTTTGCGACCGATTCGACGCAACCGCGCCAGATTTCGGCAAGGAAGGCGGCGGTCCAGAGGATCAGCGCCAGGCCGGCGGCAAGCCAGGCCGGTACATTGATACCGAACAGGCCGAGGCCGAAGAAGGCGATGAAGAGCTGCATCAGGAGCGGCGTGCCCTGGAAAAGCTCGATGTAGTATTTTGCAAGCGCCCGCAGCGATTTGCGCTTGCTGATGCGCAGGAGGAGCAGTCCGAGCCCGACCGCGCCGCCGCCGATGAAGGAAATGAGCGAGAGCAGGACTGTCCAGCGGGTGGCGAGCAGCAGGTTGCGCAGGATATCCCAGAGCGTGAACTCGATCATCGGGCAAGCCTCCTCGGGAAGATGAACCCACCGGCCACCGCCAGCACCTGCCTCAGCAGGATCGCCAGCGCCAGGTAGATGGCCGTCGAGACGATGTAGGCCTCGAAGGCGCGGAAGGTTCGCGACTGGATGAAGTTGGCGGCAAAGGTCAGGTCCTCCGCGGCGATCTGCGACACGACGGAGGAGCCGAGCATGACGATCACCACCTGCGAGGAGAGTGCCGGCCAGATGCGCTGCAGCGAGGGCACCAGTACGACGTGGCGGAAGGTTTCGAACGGCGTCATGGCGAGACTGGCGCCCGCCTCGAACTGCCCCTTCGGCGTCGCCTGGATGCCGGCGCGGATGATTTCGCAGCTATAGGCGCCGAGATTGACGACCATGGCGAGATTGGCGGCCGTCAGCTCGGAAAGCTGCAGACCCAGCGACGGCAGGCCAAAGAAGATGAAGAAAAGCTGGATCAGGAATGGCGTATTGCGGATCAGCTCGACGTAACCCGCGACCACAGGCTTCAGCCACGCCGGACCGAGCGCGCGCACCCAGGCACAGAAGGTGCCCAGCGAGATGCCGAGCACACCGCCGATCGCGACAAGCTCCAGGGTGATTACTATGCCCTTGACGACCTGTGGATAATACTGAAGCAGCCAACCGAATTCGAAATGGTAGCTCAAAACACTGTCCCCTCCTTGAATACCGACGGCGAGTAGTCACCCCGCGGCGGCGGGATGACCATGCTGGACCGGTTTTTAGAGGTCTTTCGGGAGATCGGTGCCGAGCCACTTCTGGGCAATGGCGTTCAGCGAACCGTCGGTCTTAGCGGTGGCAATGATGCTGTTCACCTTTTCGAGAAGCGCAGGCTGCTCCTTGCTGAGGCCGATATAGCAGGGCGAGTTCTTAATGAGGAACTTCAGTTCGGGACGCTTCGGCGGATTCTTGGCAAGGATGGCGGCGGCAACGACATTGCCGGTCGCAACAGCCTCGACCTGGCCGGAGAGGAAGGCGGAGATCGTGCCGTTGTTGTCCTCGTAGCGCTTGATCGTGACATCGGCAGACGCAATCTTCGTCAGCTCGAGGTCTTCGACGGCGCCGCGGGTGACACCGACCGTCTTGCCGGCCAGATCTTCCACCTTGGCGACGGAAAGATCGCCTGGCGCGAATACGCCGTTGAAGAAGGGCGCATAGGCCGTCGAGAAATCGATCACCTTTTCGCGGTCCGGATTCTTGCCGAGGCTGGAAATAACCAGATCGACTTTGTTCGTCTGCAGGTATGGAATGCGGTTGGCACTTGTGACCGGCACGAGTTCGGTTTTGACGCCGAGCTTTTCGGCAATCAGATTGGCCATGTCGATGTCATAGCCCATCGGCGCCATGTCAGTACCGACGCTGCCGAAAGGCGGGAAATCCTGCGGGACGGCGACGCGCAGCGTACCGCGCGCGGTGATGTCGGCCAGCGCATCGGCGTGGGATGCGGAGCCGAAACCGACGGCGGCCGCGAGCGTTGCGATTGCAAAGAATGTTCTTCTCGTCAGCATGTGTTCATTTCTCCTTTGAAGTTGCGGTTTTTCGTATGCCGGATGATTGGGAAGGCACGGTCCTGGGAGGGAGGGACAGGGAACTGCGCAGTTCCGAGAGAGGGTCCGGACGCGTCGTGAGGTCCAGGCCCGTTTCCACCTCGTCCAGATGTTCGACGGAGAGCTCGGCGGCCCTGACGAAATCGCCGGCTGCCATGGCCTCGAAGATGCGGCAGTGCCCCTCATGGGATTGCACTGCATGAAATTCCGACTGATAGAGCATCGAAATGAGGATCGTGCGGGCAGTGAGATCGCGCAGGATGTCGACAAGGATCGGGTTGCCGCCGAGTTCGGCAATGCGGATGTGGAAATCGCCCATGAGGCAGGTGAGACGCTGGCGATCCCCAACGGCCATCGCAGCCTTTTCCTCGTCGAGATGCGCGGTGAGAACCTTGCGGCCTTCGTCCGTCAGCGCCCGCATGCCGCGCAGCAGGCCGGATTCGATGACGCGCCTCGCCTGGTAGACGGTCATCGCCTCCTCGGCGGACGGCTCGACGACGAACCAGCCCCGGCGCGGGCTTACAGTGACGATGCCGCGCGTTTCCAGCCGCATCATCGCCTCGCGCACGCGGGTTCGCGAAACGCCGAACACGGCTGCAAGCTGGTTCTCGCTCAGCCGTGTACCGGGTCTGATCCGGGCGGAAAGAATGCCCGAAATGATGGCCTCTTCGATGTTGTTCTGCGCGGTCTCAGCTGTATGGCTATCTTGCATACAAGACGGGTAAGCAAGCGATATGCCAATTTCAGAAATGCTTCATCTACAAGGGTTTGCCTGCCCGCCGCGGAAGAAAGTGGCAGCAGTGATGACTATTTAAGCAGTTTTGTGCCCTGAATAATTTGGGAGCGCCGCTATCAACGGCAAAGCGTGAAAAGATAGGCGGCTAGCCGATCTCCAGCAGGAGCGGCCGATGATCCGACACTTCCGGTTCCGCAACCACATCGAACCTCGCAACCGCAACGTCAGGCGTCACCAGCATGTAGTCCGCAAAGCGCCCGTCTTTCGCGTAGTGCGATGTCCTCGTATCCGTGAAGCCGCGGGAGGTGACGAGATCGGTGAGGCCGAGCCCGCCGAGCGCATCGAATATTACGCTTCCGGGTAGCACGTTGAAGTCGCCGCAGACGACGAGGCGCTCCTCCTTACGCCAGATCTGCCGGATCAAACTGACGAGTGCATCGGCCTGTCCCCGGCGCGCGGGCGTATCGCCCTTGCCGGCCATGTCACGCAGGCCATGCAGTTGGGCGATTGTCACCGGATGGCTGGCCTTATAGTCGAACAGGCGGATGGCATGGGCGTTGCGGGCGCGCGGATGCGGACCATAGCCGTCTGCAAAGAAATCGCCATGTACGAAATCCATGGCATGGCCGATGACCGCAACCGACCTGCGCACGAACGTCGCCAGCCCAAACTCCGAAGGCACGCTGCTCCCGCCATCGAAGAGCTCGCCTTTCGCCGTCGGCGCGAAGAAGGCGTCATGCTCCGGAAGAACCGCCTTGATCTCCTCGAAGAGGTTGGCGCGCTGGGGCAGGATGTGGCTGCCGTCGCGATATTCCAGCCAGTCGCTCTTGACAGTGACGGAGCGGGTGACCTCCTGCAGGCAGAGCACGTCCGCCTCGATGGTTCCGAGATAGTCGATCAGCGGCTGATGCAGCTTGCCGCCCCAAGCATTCAGCGAAATGATGCGCAATGTCGCCTCCCCGGATTTCGCCCTACCGTTTCTTGAAGGGCGCCATGGCCATGCGCGCCAGTTCGTCGGCACGCTCGTTTTCCAGATGGCCGGCATGGCCCTTGATCCAGTGGAGCGTCACCTTGTGCTTGTTGCGCGCTTCCTCCAGCGCCTGCCACAGCTCGGCATTCTTCACCGGCTTCTTGTCCGCGGTCTTCCAGCCATTTTTCTTCCAGCCGAAAATCCACTTGGAAATACCGTCCTTGACGTAGGCGCTGTCTGTATAGAGATCGACCTCGCAGGGCGTCTTCAGCGCCGAAAGCGCCGAGATCGCGGCCATCAGCTCCATGCGGTTGTTGGTCGTTTCCGCCTCGCCGCCGGAAAGTTCCTTTTCGATGTCGCCGTAACGCAGGATCGCGCCCCATCCGCCGGGACCGGGATTGCCCGAGCAAGCGCCGTCGGTAAAAATATCGACGTGCTTCATGCCGAAAGCCCGTATTCGGCCGCCGATGCGACTTGCCGGTGGAAGCGCAGCTTGCGCAGATATTCGAGCGGATCCTTCTTGGTGACCATCGCGCCCTCCGGCGTGGTCAGCCAGTCATAGAGGCGGGTCAGGAAGAAGCGAAGCGCGGAGCCGCGGGCGAGCACGGGAAGTGCCGCGAGCTCTGCAGCGCTGAGAGGGCGGATGCTCTGATAACCTTCCAGCATGGCAGTGCCCTTGGTGATGTTATAGGCGCCGTCCTTTTCGAAGCACCAGGCGTTCAGGATGATCGAGACGTCGTAGGCGAGCAGATCGTTGCAGGCGAAATAGAAATCGATCAGGCCGGATAGTTCGTCGCCAAGGAAGAAGACGTTGTCAGGAAAGAGATCGGCGTGAATGATGCCCGCCGGAAGATCCTTCGGCCAGTGGGCCGACAGGAAATCGAACTCCCCGCGAATTTCAGCGCACAAGCCTTTTTCGACCTCGTCGGCGCGCGCCTCAGATTTGTCCCAGAGCAGCTTCCAACCCTCGAGCGACAGCGCGTTCGGCCGCTTCAGCTCGAAACTTTCGCCGGCAAGATGCATCTGTGCCAGGGCCTTGCCGACTTCGCGGCAATGTTTCGCTTCGGGCTTTCTCAGCCACATGCCTTCGAGGAAGGATATCAGCGCCGCGGGACGATCCGAAAGCGTGCCGAGCAGCGCGCCGTCCCTGCGCGGCAGCGGCAGCGGGCACGATACGCCGCGGGCGGCAAGATGCTGCATCAGGCCGAGGAAGAACGGTAGGTCGGATTTTTCGACACGCTTTTCATAAAGCGTCAGGATCAGCGGCTTTTTGGTGGTGTGCAGCAGGAAGTTGGAGTTCTCGACGCCTTCCGCGATCCCCTTGTAGGAAAGCAGAGTGCCGGCGTCATACTCCGTCAAAAACCACTTCAAATCATCTTCTGAAATATCGGTATAGACGGCCAAGGCGGACTCTCACATTAAATTTTGTTCTACGGCGGTTTGGGCTCGGAGTATGCGACACCCCCTCTAATCCCCGTTCACAAAGGCCATGTCGGCCGTCGTCAGCGCGATATTACGCAGTTCCCGGTTCACGAGGAAATGCTCGTTCTCCTGCACGGTCTCCGCAAGCTCGACCTTGGCACTAAAGCGCGACCGGAAGGCCTCGATGATCTCGTTGACGATCACTTCCGGTGCCGAAGCGCCAGCAGAAAGGCCGAGCGTCGAAATCGGGCCGATCTCGTTCCAATTGAGTTCAGCAGCGCGCTGCACGAGGATCGATTTCTTTGCCCCCGACCTCAGCGCGACTTCGACGAGGCGCTTTGAGTTGGACGAATTTGGCGCGCCGACGATGATGAAGAGGTCGCAGCCGGGTGCGGCCTGCTTGACGACTTCCTGACGATTAGTCGTGGCATAGCAGATCGAATCGGCCGCCGGTGCGGTCAGGTTCGGGAAACGCTGCTCCAGTCGCGCAATCACGCCGGCCGTATCATCGACCGAGAGCGTCGTCTGGGTGACGTAGCCCAGATTGTCGGGATCGGCGGGCTGATACGCATCGGCATCTTCGACGGTTTCGATCAGCGAGACGGAACCTTCGGGAAGCTGGCCCATCGTGCCGATGACTTCCGGATGACCGGCATGGCCGATCAGCACGACATGGCGTCCGAGACGGTTATGCCGCATCGCCTGCTTGTGGACCTTGGAAACCAGCGGACAGGTGGCATCGAGATAGAAAAGATTCCGCGCGTTCGCGTCTGCCGGAACGGACTTCGGAACGCCGTGCGCAGAAAAGACGACCGGCTGGGCGCGGTGCTCTTCCGGGATCTCGTCGAGTTCCTCGACGAAGACCGCACCCTTCGCTTCCAGTCCCTCGACGACGTAGCGGTTGTGCACGATCTCGTGGCGGACATAGACCGGCGCGCCGTAGGATTTCAGCGCCAGCACGACGATCTGGATGGCGCGGTCGACGCCGGCGCAGAAGCCGCGCGGACCGCAAAGCCTGATCGTCAAAGGAGGTTTCGCTGCGATGTTCATGTCGTTCCTTTAAGGCTGCCCTCGTTCCTGTGCTTGTCACAGGAATCCAGTGCGCCCAGGTCCTTGGGCGCGAAAGACTCATTTACGGTGCAGACGCGCCGTGGCTGGATTCCCGTGACAAGCACAGGAATGAGGGAAAATAGAGCTTCGTGCAGCACCACGGAAGAGACAGTCCCACGTTTACGACTTGAGCGACCTCTAGCCCAATATAGAAAAGAATTGAAGCGATACTATTGCGAAGTCCTGCCGCGCCCGCGGAACCACGAGATTACAACGATCACGACCAGCACCGCCGCCAAGCCATACCAGGTAAAGGCGTATTGCAGGTGGTTGTTCGGCAGGTCGACTTCGGTGACGCCGCCGATCGGCAGGCCCTTCGGGTTGGGCGTCGAATCGGCATCGACGAAGAACGGCACGACGCTCGCCTTGTCGAGGCCGGTGCTTGTCGCCATGACGTCGAGGTCCTTCCAATAGAAGATGTTCTTGGCCACATCGTTTTCCGGCACCACCCAGGAAGGCTTTCCGGGCAGCTTGTTGCGCGCCAGGCCGGTGACGGTCTGCTCGCCGGTCAGTTGGCCCTGCATGCGTTTTTCCGGCTCCTTGTTTTCAAAAGGAACGAAGCCGCGGTTGACGAAGAGATAACGTCCGCCGGCAACCTCAAGCGGCGTGTAGACGTAATAGCCGGTCCGGCCGCGCCAGGTGGCGAAGAAATGGCGCTCCTTGTCGTTCACATAGCGGCCGGTTGCCGTTACGGGGCGATATTCGATATCCGCGCCCGAGGCGAGCATCCGCTCGATATCGGCGAGCGGTACCGGAGCCGATGCGCGGCGTTCCGCGATGTCGGCGATCAGGCTCTCCTTCCAATACAGGCGTTCCACCTGCCAGGTACCCAGCGAAATGAGGATGGCGAGCGCAATCAGCACGGCAATGCCGGTGAGGACCGGCAGGCTGCGGCGTGCGGCGACGATCTCAATGTCAGTCACTGGAGATGCGTCCTTCACGGGCATTATGGCGGAACTGCATGGCGATCAGGATGCCCTTGCACCAACGCAGCGCCAACAGCGAAAGCATGATCGTCAGCGGAGCGAACAGCAGAATGTGCAGCCAGATTGGCGGCGAATAGTTCACCTCCAGCCAGAGCACAGAGCCGATGACGATGAAGCCGACGATGAGAATGACGAAGACGGCAGGGCCATCGCCCGAATCGGCAAAGGAATAATCGAGGCCGCAGGCAGCACAGCGCGGCTTCAGCGAGAGCAGGCCGTCAAACAATTTTCCCTGTCCGCAGCGCGGGCAGCAGCCCCGCATGCCGGTCTTTACGGGATCCACTGGGGGGAAATGTGCACTGTCTTCGCTCATCGTCTTCCTTTCGGCCGGGGTCATTTCCGGCCGTGCCTTAACTCTCCCATAAAGTATCCGCAGGACGAATGGAAATAGCTGCGCGATTTCGCCTCAGTGATTCGCGCCAACAGAAGAAGAAAACGGATGAGCAACGATAGCCCTGCCGGCCAGATCGTGATCCTGAACGGGGCGCCGCGCAGCGGCAAGACGACGATCGCGAGAACCATTCAGCAACAGTTTGAAGGACCGTGGATGAACCTCGGCGTCGATGCTTACAATGCCGCGACGCCGGCACGCTACCTGCCGGGCATCGGCCTTCGCCCCGGCGGCGAGCGACCCGACCTTGAAGAACTGGTGCCGTTCTTCTACGCGGCGCTCTACGAATCCATCGCCATCCATGCCGGGCTTGGGCTCAATATCGTCGCCGATCTCGGCCATCACGACGCCTATTCGCGGCCGCTCGGAATTCTTACGGATTGCGCCCGGCGGCTTGAAGGCTTCCCGGTTCTCTTCATCGGCGTGCTCTGCCCGCTCGACGTCATCATGAAGCGCCGCGACATCGAGGAGCCGGGACGCGAGCATCTTTACGCAAGAGGTAGCGACGAGGTTCCGGTTCCGGATGCCGTGCGGCGCTGGCAGGAAGAAGTGCACCGGCCGGGCATCTACGACCTTGAGGTCGATACGTCGGTGCTGACGCCATACGAATGCGCCGAGGCGATCCGGCAGCAACTCGATCTCGGCATTCCGGAGCCATCGGCCTTCGAGCGGATCGCTGCTTCAAGGTAGTCCATAGAAAAAGGCGGGCATCGGTTGGCGCCCGCCTTTTTTGATTTTCTCTGCGTTTTGTCAGCCGGCGACAGGTGCGCCCCAGCCGCCCCAGACATAGATGGAGAAGAACAGAAACAGCCAGACGACGTCAACGAAGTGCCAGTACCAGGCGGCCGCTTCGAAGCCGAAGTGCTGCTTCGGCGTAAAGTCGCCGCGGATCGCGCGGATGAGGCAGACTGTCAGGAAAATCGTACCGATCAGCACATGGAAACCGTGGAATCCGGTCGCCATGAAAAAGGTCGCGCCGTAGATCGAGTTCTTGAAGTCGAACGGAGCGTGGGCATATTCGTAGCCCTGGACGCTGGAGAACAGGATGCCGAGAAGGACGGTGAGCGTCAGACCCTGCACCAGCCCCTTGCGGTCGTTATGCAGGAGCGCATGGTGCGCCCAGGTGACCGTCGTGCCGGACAAAAGCAGGATCACGGTGTTGTAGATCGGCAGGTGCCAAGGATCGAGAACCTCGACGCCTTTCGGCGGCCACTGGCCACCTGTATATGCAAGGCGCGACGCCTGGATCGCTTCGTTCGCAAAGAGGCTCGCGTCGAAATAGGCCCAGAACCAGGCAAGGAAGAACATCACTTCCGAAGCGATGAACATGATCATGCCGTAGCGCAGGTGCAGCGAGACGACGCGGGTATGGGCGCCCTCATGGGCCTCCTTCACCGTATCGGACCACCAGCCGTACATGACGTAGAGGATCAGCGCGAGGCCGATATAGAACAGCCAGGGCTGGGCCCATTCGATGCCGAAGAGATGCAGCGAACCGCCATTCAGGTAGCGCATATAGCCGACGCCGCCGAAAGTGACGATAAAGGCGCCAAGCGACGCCAGAATCGGCCACGGGCTTGGGTCGATGATGTGGTAGTCGTGATTTTTCTGATGCGCATCGGCCATGTCAGATCCCCGGATGTCTTCCTTCGCTTCGCCTCCGGCATAGCCGGAAACGATCCTCAATCAAAGTTTCTTTTCAACCTTCTGCGCCCCACCCTCGTTCGAAGCCACGGGCTTCGGTCCCTCTTTCGGGTAGAACGTATATGACAGCGTAATCGTGTGGATGTCTTTCGACTCGACGGCCTTTGTAATATCCGGATCGATATAGAACACCACTGGCATTTCAAGCTTCTCGCCCGGCTTCAGGTCCGTTTCGGTGAAGCAGAAGCACTGGATCTTGTTGAAATAGACGCCCGCCTCGCCCGGCGTCACGTTGAAGACCGCCTGTCCGCGTTGCGTCTCGTTCGACTTGTTTTCCGCGACGAAATTGACCTGAATGGTCTCGCCGATGCGCGGATTGACCTCGCGCTGCACCGGCTTGAAGTCCCAGTACAGGCCCGACGCCACATTGGCGTCGAAGGTGACGCGCATTTTCCGGTCGAGGATGACGCTTGACGCCTGCTCGACGCGCTGCGTCGTGCCGTTATAGCCCGTCATCTGGCAGAAGATGCGGTAGAGCGGAACCGCGGCATAGCTCATCGCCGTCATGCCGACAACGAAGCTCAGGCACATGAAGACGACGGCGCCGTTGTTGCGGCCCTGCTTCGTCGGTGCGTTTGCGGTGTCGCTCATCAGCTCAGCCTCCGTGCCCGGTGAACTTCACGATGGTGATGGCGTAAAAGAGCACGCAGAGGCCCGCAAGCGCGAGGCCGAGGGCGACGTTCCGGTTGCGGCGCGACTTGCGCTGCGCGTCCGTGAGCTTGACGGTTTCCATTAGAACAAACCTCCTGCACGGGAGACCAGCATGGAAGCGAGCCGGTCTATCAACAGGGCAGAAAAGATGGCGAAGAGGTAAAAGATCGAGAAAGCAAAAAGCTTCTTCGCCGGGATCATCTTGAGATCGCCATCCGGCATACGCCAGACGGCGATGGAACAGTATATGAAGACCGCGCCGAGCGCCGCTGCGACGAGGCCGTATCCGACGCTCGCAAAGCCGAGAAACGACGGAACCACGCCGCACATGGCCGTCAATACGGCATAGGCGACGATCTGGTGTTTGGTAACGCGCTCGCCGGAGACGTTCGGCAGCATCGGCACACCGACGGCCTCATAATCGCGCATCTTGAACAAGGCAAGCGCCCAGAAATGCGCCGGCGTCCAGAGGAAGATGATGAGAAACAGGACGGTGCTTTCGATCGTCACCGAATTCGTCACGCAGGCCCAGCCGATCATCGGCGGGAAGGCGCCAGCGGCACCGCCGATGACGATGTTCTGCGGCGTCGAGCGCTTCAGCCACATCGTGTAGATGACGACGTAGAAGAAGATCGTGAAGGCGAGGATCGAGGCCGAGAGCCAGTTGACGGCAAGGCCGAGGATGACCACCGAAAAACAGGAGAGGATCAGACCGAAGGCCAGTGCTTCCTTCGGCGTGATGCGGCCTGCCGGAATTGGCCGGCGGGCGGTGCGGGTCATGATGGCGTCGATATCGGCATCGTACCACATGTTGAGCGCACCCGAGGCGCCTGCGCCGATCGCTATGCAGAGGATCGAAATCAGGCCGAGGACGGGATTGATGTGGCCGGGTGCCAGCACCAGGCCGGCAAAGGCCGTGAAGACCACGAGCGACATCACGCGCGGCTTCAGAAGCTCGAAATAATCGCGCGCACTGGCTTCCGACAGGAGATGTTCGCCGTCGTTCACAAGTACCTCGTGATTGTTTATGACCCTCATTCTTCCGTCCTGCATTCTTCAAGGCCGGACGCCGCATTTGCAAGCGGCGCCCGGGATATCAGCATCTTACTTGATGCGCGGGAGCTGTTCCCACTGGTGATATGGCGGCGGCGAAGGCAACTGCCATTCGAGCGTCGTGGCACCTTCGCCCCACGGATTGTCGCCGGCGAGGCGCTTCCTGGCGAAGGCTTCGAAGACGCCGAAGAGGAAGATCAGTACGCCGAAAGCCGAGATGTAGGAGCCGATCGAGGAAACATAGTTCCAGCCGGCAAATGCATCCGGATAGTCGATGTAGCGGCGCGGCATACCGGCAAGTCCGAGGAAGTGCTGCGGGAAAAACACCAGGTTGACGCCGATGAACATGATCCAGAAGTGTAGCTTGCCGACGAGCTCGTTGTACATGTAGCCGGTCATCTTCGGGAACCAGTAGTACCAGCCGGCGAAGATGGCGAAGACGGCGCCGAGCGACAGAACATAGTGGAAGTGAGCCACGACGTAATAGGTGTCATGCAGCGAGCGGTCGAGACCGGCATTTGCCAGCTGGACGCCGGTAACGCCACCGACCGTGAACAGAAAGATGAAGCCGATCGCCCAGATCATCGGCGTGCTGAAGGTGATCGAGCCGCCCCACATCGTCGCGATCCAGGAGAAGATCTTCACGCCCGTCGGAACGGCGATGACCATGGTTGCGAAGACGAAGTAGCGCTGCGCATCGAGCGACAGGCCGACCGTGTACATGTGGTGAGCCCAGACGACGAAGCCGACGGCACCGATCGCGACCATGGCGTAGGCCATGCCGAGGTAGCCGAAGACCGGCTTGCGCGAGAAAGTCGAGATGATGTGGCTGACCATACCGAAGCCCGGCAGGATCAGGATGTAGACTTCCGGGTGACCGAAGAACCAGAACAGATGCTGGTAGAGGATCGGATCGCCGCCGCCTTCCGGTGCAAAGAAGGTCGTGCCAAAGTTGCGGTCGGTAAGCAGCATCGTGATGCCGCCTGCCAGAACCGGCAGCGACAGCAAGAGCAGGAAGGCGGTGATCAGGACGGACCAGGCAAAGAGCGGCATCTTGTGCAGCGTCATGCCCGGCGCGCGCATGTTCAGGATCGTGGTGATGAAGTTGATTGCACCCAGGATCGACGAAGCGCCGGCCACATGCAACGCGAAGATCGCCAGATCGACCGCGGGGCCTGGTGTCCCGGAGGTGGCAAGCGGCGGATACATCGTCCAGCCGCCGCCCGCGCCGTAGGCGCCTGCCGGTCCCTCGACGAACATCGACAGGACGAGCAGCAGGAAGGCCGGAACGATCAGCCAGAAGGAGATGTTATTCAGGCGCGGGAATGCCATATCCGGCGCGCCGATCATGATCGGCACCATCCAGTTGGCAAAACCGCCGATCATTGCGGGCATGACCATGAAGAAGATCATGATCAGCGCGTGCGCTGTCGTGAACATGTTGAACATCTGCTTGGCGCCGTCGATGGCAGCATCGCCTTCGTAGCCGTAAACCATGGAAGCCAGGCCGTGGAAGATCTGGATGCCCGGCTCCTGCAACTCCATGCGCATGGCAACGGAGAGCGCGCCGCCGATGATGCCGGCGACAATCGCGAAGATCAGGTAGAGCGTGCCGATGTCCTTGTGGTTCGTCGAGAAGAACCAGCGATTGACGAAGCTCGGCTTGTGCGAGTGGTCGTGATGATCGTCATGCGCATGGGCGTCATGAGAATGATCGTGAGCGGAAGGTCCAGCCATTGTCCCGAGCCCCTTCTATTACTGAACGTTTTCGGCGACGTCGACGGTCTTTGCCTGACCGTCGGTGGCAGCCATGAGAGCCTTGTAGGCTCCGGGAAGATCAGAAGCAGCAGCCGTCAGCCACTGCTTGTACTTGTCTTCGGAGACGACGCGGATCGCGATCGGCATGAACGCATGGTCCTTGCCGCAAAGCTCGGAACACTGGCCATAGAACAGGCCTTCGCGCTCCGTCTTGAACCAGGTTTCGTTCAAACGCCCGGGAACGGCGTCGATCTTGATGCCGAAGGACGGCATGGCGAAGGCGTGAATGACGTCGGTCGGCGCGGCGGTCACGAGAACACGGACCGTCTTGTTGACCGGCAGCACGACTTCGTTGTCGACGGCAAGCAGGCGCGGATAGGTGGCGAGGTCGACCTTGCCGGCAGCCGCGCGATCCGGATCCTTGAGCAGATAGGAATCGAAAGTGAGAGGCGTCTCGCCCGAGCCTGCGTATTCATAATTCCACTGCCACTGGGTGGCCGTCGCCTTCAACGTGACATCCGGGTTTTCCGGCAGGGTGAGCTGCGCCGTCAAAAGGTTGAACGACGGAACAGCGAGGAAGAGGAGAATGAGAACTGGCCCGACGGTCCAGATGACTTCGATGATCGTGTTATGGCTCGTCTTCGATGGCACCGGATTTGCGCTGGCACGGAACTTGAAACAGACGACGAGCAGCAGCACGAGAACGAAAAGCGTAATCGGAACGATGAACCACAGCGTATATTGTTCGAACCAGCGGATTTCCCGCATGATCGGCGTCGCCGCCGGCTGCAGAGTTGCCTGCCACGGCAGCGGCTGATCGGCAAAACTGCCGGAAGCAAAAAGCAGACAGACCAGCGCGGTCAGTGCTGCATAAGCCTTCTTCATCACTTTAGTATCTCCCTCGAGCGCTTGATCTGCCACAAATCGAACGCAGAATCCTTGCCATCTTCAGCGCTTCAAACCACAGTTTGCCATCTACCGCAACAGGCCAGAGCGATTGTCTATGCGGCATTTTTGCCCAAAGTCAAATTCCGCAGCCAGGGCAAAACATTGCTGAAGATTTTCATGGTCATACGAAAAAGACCGGCCGGGGCCAATACGCCATTTCGACATTCTCGGCGAAAGGTCCTATTTCTGCCGTAGTCCCCCGGTTTTGACGGGGCGGGGCTTTTCATTTCCGATGGCGGCCTCCAACAATAGCGGCACTGATTCGAATTCCAGAGGTTTCCATGGGTTTCCGTTCCCTCGCGCGGTCGCTTATTCTGACCAGCAGCATCGCAGCCGCGGCGACAATCCCCGTATTTGCCCAGCAGCAGCCTGCACCGAAGCCGCCCGCGCAACAACCGGCACCGGCACCGGCCCAGCAACCGGCACCGGCCCCGGCCGGCTCCGCCGCAGCAGGCAGCGCCCGGACAAAGCCAGCCGCAGGCTCCCGGAACCGTAAAGTCGAACCACGGCGCCTGGTCCGTCGTCTGCGACAAGCCGGCCGGCGCTTCCGCCGAGCAATGCGCGCTGATGCAGAACGTGATTGCCGAAGACCGGCCGGAAGTCGGCCTCTCGGTCGTCGTGCTGAAGACCGCCGACCGCAAGTCGAAGATCCTCCGCGTTCTGGCGCCGCTCGGCGTGCTGCTGCCGAACGGCCTCGGCCTCAATGTCGACGGCAAGGACATCGGCCGCGCCTATTTCGTGCGCTGCTTTGCCGACGGCTGCTACGCCGAAGTCGTGCTCGAGGACGAACTGCTGAAGACATTCCGCAGCGGCACCAGCGCCACTTTCATCGTCTTCCAGACACCGGAAGAAGGCATCGGCATTCCCGTCGACCTCAAGGGCTTTGCCGAAGGCTACGACGTCCTGCCCTGATAAGGGCTTGCTCGAACAGCCCTGCGGACCTACATCGGCTTGGAAGCGTTTCTGCTTCGAAGCGGAGGATATGATCATGAATACCGACCTGCTGACGCTGTTCGACGCCGACGAAGCGACAATGCGCAAACATGTTGCCGAGGCGCTTTCCGGCTCCGATGACGGCGAGCTGTTCATCGAGCATGCGCAGGCGGAATCGCTGATGTTCGACAACGGCCGCCTCAAGGGCGGCAGCTTCAACACCGAGCAGGGTTTCGGCCTTCGCGCGGTTGCCGGCGAGGCCGTCGGCTACGCCCATGCGGGCGATCTTTCGGTCGCGGCGCTGAAGCGCGCGGCTGAGGCTGTCGGCGCGGTCACGAAAGGCTATTCCGGAAGCTATGCCGCCGCACCCCAACGCACGAACAAGAAATTCTACGGCGACGAGAACCCGATCGGCTCGCCGACCTTCGAAGAGAAGGTCAAGGTGCTGACCGATATCGACGCCTATCTGCGCGGCAAGGACGACAAGGTGCGCCAGGTGACGGCATCGGTCGCTGCGAGCTGGCAGGTTGTCGATATCCTTCGTGCCGACGGCCATCGCGTTCGCGATATCCGCCCGATGACGCGCATCAACATCTCCGTCATCGTCGGCGAAGGCGACCGGCAGGAGTCGGGCTCCTATGGCAGTGGCGGGCGCGTCGGCTTCGGCGATTTCATTGCCGAGGGAAGCTGGCGGTACGGCGCAGACGAGGCGCTGCGCCAGGCGCTCGTCAATCTCGAGGCGATCGAAGCCCCGGCGGGCACGATGGATGTCGTGCTCGGCTCCGGCTGGCCAGGCGTCATGCTGCACGAAGCAGTCGGCCACGGTCTCGAAGGGGATTTCAACCGCAAGAAAACGTCTGCCTTCGCCGGGCTGCTTGGCCAAATGGTCGCCGCACCAGACGTGACCGTCGTCGACGACGGCACGATCGACAGCCGCCGCGGCTCGATCACCATCGACGACGAGGGTACGCCGTCCGGCTACAATGTACTCATCGAGAACGGCAAGCTCGTCGGCTACATGCAGGACCGGCAGAACGCCCGGCTGATGGGCATGCAGCCGACCGGCAACGGGCGCCGCCAGGGCTATTCCCATGTGCCGATGCCGCGCATGACCAATACCTACATGCTCGGCGGCGACAAGACGCCGGAAGAGATCATCGCCTCGGTCAAAAAGGGCGTCTATGCCGTCTCCTTTGGCGGCGGCCAGGTTGACATCACGTCCGGCAAGTTCGTCTTCGGCTGCACCGAAGCGTACCTGATCGAAAACGGCAGGATCGGCGCACCGATCAAGGGCGCGATGCTGATCGGCAACGGCCCAGATGCCATGAAGCGCGTCTCGATGATCGGCAACGACATGAAGCTCGACACCGGCATCGGCAATTGCGGCAAGGCCGGGCAATGGGTTCCGGTCGGCGTCGGACAGCCACATCTGCGCATGGACCAGGTGACCGTCGGCGGCACGAAGGCCTAACGATCGGGAGGTGGCGATGAGCGAGATCGAGATCAGACCCTTCGCCGCCCCTGATATCGATGGCGTGTTTTCGGTCATTCTGCCGATCCAGCGTGACGAATTCGGCTTCGCGATCACCGCTGACGACCAGCCGGACCTGCAGGTCATCCCGGATTTCTACCAGTCCGGCAAAGGCCAGTTCTGGGTCGCGGAACTTGACGGCGTCATCGTTGGCACAGTCGGCCTCAAGGACATCGGCAACAACCGGGCAGCGCTCCGCAAGATGTTCGTCGCCGCACCCGTGCGCGGCCCCGGGCATGGCGTTGCCGCAAAGCTGCTCGACACGCTCCTTGCCCATGCCAAAGCGCACGGCATCCGAGACATCTTCCTCGGCACGACCGACAGGTTCCTGGCCGCGCATCGCTTCTACGAGAAGAACGGCTTCACCGAGATCAAGCGCGGCGACCTCCCCCGCTCCTTCCCGTTGATGGCCGTGGACAACAAGTTCTACCGGCGGGCTGTGGGTTAGGTGCGCTTCTTTTCAAGGCGGGCGACCGCGGAAAGCCGCGAGTTAGGGCCTGAACCGCCACTTCCGTTCGATCGCCGGATCGAGATCGATGTGGTTGCGGCGGGCAAAGAGCAGGATGTGGCCGAGCATGTCGGCCGTTTCGTCGGCGAGGTCTTGCTTCAGTTCGTCCGGCGTCTTGCCTTTCGGGCGCCCTCTGCCGCTCAAGCGGTTCCAGGCCTGCGTGAGTTCGCCCATTTCTTCCTGCAGCTTCAGGAGATACCAGTCCGGATCCCGTTCAATGCCATTCACTTCGGCGTAACGGCGGGAAGAGGATTCGAATTTTTCGGCGAGATCGGCAAGCATCGGCGTTCTCCTTTTGTATCCAAAGCAGGAGAATGCCGATTCGTCCGGATTGTCCAGCGAATGGCGTTCGGAGCTTAGCCTTAATTGGCGAGCAGCACGCAGTCGTAGGAGCGCTTCTTGAGGGCTTCGCAGGCGGTGGTGGCGGCCTTTTCGGTGGCGAAACCGACGAAGCGGGCGCGGTAGATGGCGTTGGCGCCAGTGCCGAAGGCTTCGGTATAGGGAGTTGCGGACTTCAGTGCCGCACCGCCTTCGGACTTGGCCTGGGCAAGCAGGGCACGGGCGGCATCGGCGCTCGGAGCGGCGGAAATCTGGATCTGCCGGCCTTGGGCCGACTGCTGCGGCTTGCCGACGTTGACCATTTCCTCAAGTGCTGCCGGACGCTCCAGGGGAACGGTTGCAGTGTCGGAATAACCGAGCGCGAAGGGAACATTGCCGGCTTCGACTTCGCTCTTCGTCGTGACGCCCGGAAGCGAGACGTCCGTACCGGCGGCGGCGGATGCAATCTCGACGGGTTGCTTCACGCCGGCGCTTGCAAGCAGCCTGCCACCGCTGGAGGCGCGGCCGAGATACTTGTCGAGAAGGGCTTCCATCTGAGCGTCGCGGCTGCGGGCCGTGCGACCGCCGAGGACGACGCCGACGACGCGGCGGTTGCCGTCGCGCACGGCGCTCACGAGATTGAAGCCGGAGGCATTGGTGTAGCCCGTCTTGATGCCGTCCATGCCCTGGTAGCGAACCATCAGGTTGTTATGGCCGCGGATGGTCTTGCCGCGGAAGGTGAAGGCCGTCATCGAGAAGAGACGGTACTCGCTCGGATAGTGCTTGAGCAGCGCAACGCCGAGCGTCGACATGTCGCGGGCCGTCGTCACCTGCCGCGCATCCGGCAGACCGGAGGCGTTATAGAAGGCGGTGCGGTTCATGCCGAGCTGACGGGCCTTCTGCGTCATAATGCGGGCGAAGTTGCTTTCGGAGCCCGCGAGCTTTTCGCCGACCGCGGCCGCGGCATCATTCGCGGACTTGACGATCATGCCATAGACGGCTTCGCGAATGGTAATCGTTCCGCCCGCCTTCACACCGAGCTTGGTCGGCGGGCGGCTGGCCGCGTATTTCGACATGACGATCGGCGTATCCCAGGTGATCTTGCCGCGCTTCAATGCCTCGAAGGTGAGGTAGAGCGTCATCATCTTGGTGAGCGAGGCCGGATGGTTCAGGACATCGCCGTTCTCGGAAGCGAGAACCTTGCCCGTTCGGGCATCAAGGATGAGGGAGGCGTTGCCGGCGATCGCCGCGAGGGGTGCCGAAACCGCAAACGTCACGGCTAAAAATGCGGCCACCAACCTTTTCATGAAATCCCCTCAATCAAAATGCCGCACCGGCGAAGTCAGATGTGTGTCCCGTTCTGCGACAGAAGCCGCTAATCTGGCGCGACTTTGAGGCAACGGACACCAATTTTTTGAGTTTTCTTTGCTCCTGGTGAACGGAACGTAAAGATTTCACTCGGAAATGCAACGTTCAACAACGCTTAACACCATAATTGATAGGCTCGCCCGTCTTCAGGGAGGCGGTATGCACAGGCTGTGGAAAAGTCGCGCGAAACGGATCGCCATCACCGGCGGGCTCGAGGCCGCTCATCTTGTCGCTGCTCTCCGGCTGATGCGCAACGCGCGCGGACGCGGCGCGATCTTTACCCTGCATCATGTCAGGCCGTACGAGCCGCATGCCTTCGAGCCGAACAGGCACCTGGAAATCACCCCCGAGTTTCTCGATGTGGCGCTGACGCGGCTTGCCCATGACGGTTACAGGTTCGTCGCGTTGGACGAGATTCCGGCATTGCTTTCCGGACCGGCCGGCGACCAGCCCTTTGCAGCGTTTACGCTGGACGACGGCTACCGCAACAACCTCGTTCACGCCTATCCGATCTTCGAGAAGCACGAGGCGCCCTTTACCGTGTTCGTGACAAAGGGCCTCACGGAGCGCACCCACACGATCTGGTGGGAGACGCTTGCCGCCATCCTGCGGAAGGCGGAAGAAGTCCGTTTCGATTTCGGCGCAGGCGAAGAGACGATCACGCTTGGCACACTGGCCGATCAGCATGCGGCATTCTCGCGATTTGCAGCGCATGTCCACCGCACCGACGAGGCCTCAGCGGTTGCGAAGATCGATGCGCTAGCCCGTCACCGTGAGATCGATCCGGCCGAACTCGTCGACGATCTCGTGATGGGTGCGGCGGAACTCAACCTTCTCGACGCAAGCCCCCTCGCCTCCATCGGCGCCCATACGGTCAGCCATCGCGCGCTTGCGCGGCTTCCAGAAGCCCAAGCGCGGGAGGATATGGCGCTTTCTGCCGATCACGTAGAGGCGATCACCGGCAAACGGCCAGAAGCCTTCGCCTTCCCTTATGGCACGCCCGAGGCCGCAACCTATCGCGAGGCGAAAATCGCGGCCGAACTCGGGTTCAAGGTCGCGGTGACGACACGGCCCGGCATCATGCGGCCGGACCTGCCCGGCGGCACGGCCTATTTGCCGCGGCTCTCGCTCAACGGGTTTTACCAGAGGCCGCGTTATGTCTCGGCGCTCGCCTCCGGCATCCCGCTGAAGCTGATGGGCCGATAAGCCCGTTACGGATACATCCTGACCTTTTCCCAATCGCCTTCCGCCGTTGTGCGGCGGAATTCGATGCGGTCGTGCAGGCGGAAGTTCTGGTCCTTCCAGAATTCGATCGAGACTGGCTTGATGCGGAAACCGGACCAATAGGGCGGCCGCGGTATTTCGCCGATGGCATAACGCGCCGTATATTCGGCAACGGCTTTTTCCAGCGCGAAACGGCCTTCCAGCGGGCGGGATTGCTTGGACGCCCAGGCGCCGATGCGGCTACCGCGTGCGCGGGTCTTGAAATACGCATCGGCTTCCTCGTCGGTCACGATTTCCACAGGACCGCGAACGCGCACTTGCCGGCGCAGCGTTTTCCAGTGAAAACACAGGGCCGCTTTTTTCTGTCCCAAGATTTCGCGGCCTTTCTGACTTTCAAAATTGGTGTAGAAGACGAATCCGTCGCTATCGAATCCCTTCAGGAGAACCATGCGGACATTGGGAAGGCCATCTTCATCGACCGTCGCAAGTGCTACCGCATTCGGATCGTTTATCTCGGAACCCTCGGCATCTTTCAGCCATTCGGCGAATAGCTTGAACGGCTCGTCGCGCTCGGTGAAGTCACTGCTTGTTAACTCATTTGCCGACATATTATCTCAAATGCCCCGGGTTTATTGGTTTAATGCCCAGCTTTTCACGACTGGACAGGACGCAGGGTGAAAGTCATAGCAAAGTCAAATCGCCATACAAAGGGCCGGCTATGCCGTTGTACCATGTTGTTCGTCATCGGAGCGGCGATGCTGCCGCTTTCCGGCTGCATGACGGGCGGATTTGACTTCTTGAGCGATTCCAAGGTGGACCGTTCAGTCGCCACCGGCACCGTGCCGCAGACGCCGCCGAGCACCGATACCCTTTCCGACGAAATGACGGTCCGCAACGCAGTCACCTCCGCCGACATCCAGAGGATGGCCGGTCAGCCACTGCCTTGGGCGAACTCCTCCACCGGCAGCGCCGGCGTCATAGACACGATCGTCGAGAATAACGACCAGGGCCAGGTCTGCCGCCAGTTCCGCACGACACGGCACTCCTATGCGGGCGTTGCCAAATTCTACGGCAAGACTTGCCTCGTGGGCGGCGGTAACTGGCAGCTGCTGAGCTTCCAGCCGGAAGGCTGATCCGCTTCAAAACATAATTAATCGCCGCCGCGATGCTTAGCAGAAAGCTAACCATTTGCGGAGAAAGCCGCATTCCCCTCCCCAAAAATAAGGACTGATTAGTAACTCTGACGCACGATCGGCTCACAGACGCGTGTTCCGGTTCCTCTCAAATGGGCCAGATGGCGCGCAGAGAGTTGTCATTGGGCTTCGGGGTGCTGGGCAAGGACAGGCACACCGCATCGGAACACCGGCGGTTTATTATGCGCGATCCTTACAAGATTTTGGGCGTTCCTCAGGACGCAGGGGCAGACGAGATCAAGGCCGCTTGGCGCAACAAGGCCAAGGCCGTCCATCCGGACCATAACCAGGGCGACCCGACGGCAACGGCGCGTTTCGCCGAGGTCGGTCGTGCCTATGAGACATTGAAGGACCCCAAGAAGCGCAGCCTTTTCGATACGGCGGCACGGATGGCGGAGGCGCGCGTGAGCGGCGATACGATCATGCAACAGCGGCAGGCCGCCCGCGAGGCGGCAGTCCGGGCGAAGGCAGCACAGGCGAATGCCGAACGGGTGATGGAAGAACTCACCCGCGCCAACGCGCAAAAGGCGGCGAGAGCCGCCACCGAAGCGGCAAAGCAGCAGCAGGCCAGCCCGGAATCGGCCGAAGACATGGTCGAGCGAATTTTTGGCGCGCAGGCTAAAGCTGCAAGCGCAGGTGCGACGGTTCATCCACAGGCAAATGCCAGCCGGCGACCGGAGGCGGAGGCAGGCAAACCGGAGGCGGAGGCAATCAAGCCCGAGGAGGAAGGTGCAGAAACTGCTGCCGTCGCGGCTGCTGGCGGTATTCTTCAGCCCTTGAGCATCCTGACGTCGCTCGTGCGCCGCTTCACCGGCAGCACGCCCGCACCGGAAAAGGCGCCGGACCAGTTTGCACAGACGACTGTAACAATAGAAGATATACTGAAAGGTAACTGGGCCACCGTGCAGCTCGGCGAGAGCCGCGAGGCAAGCTTCGCACTATCGGCCGGAACGCGGGAGGGCCATCAGGTCCGGCTGAAGGGTCAGGGCTACAAGCTGCCGAACATGCAGCGCGGCGATGCGGTCGTCAGCATCCACATCGAGCCCGACGCGCGTTTCACCGTCGATGGGTTCGACCTCCACACCGTGCTTCCTGTGACGATCGAAAATGCCGTTCTCGGCACCGACGCACGCATCGACGGACCGAACGGGCCGGTCGACGTCACCGTTCCCGCCTGGTCAGGATCCGACAAGACGATCCGAATCTCCGGCCAGGGCCTGCCCGACGACACCGGCGGAAAGGGCGACCTGGTCGTCGAACTGCGCATTATGTTGTGGGAAAAGCCGGACGATAAGGTCACAGATCTCATGCGAAGCATGCGCGAAGGGCTGTTTCTGTGAAATTTTCGTGACAAGCGCACCCTTTGTTACGATCCCTTACAGTTGATGATTGCCCGCAATCTTGAACCGGTGGACGGCCTATGCCATAGGCAATTTCCAATTGGATCATTAGGGGGCAAAATATGGCTCAAGCAACAGGCCTCATGTCAGGCAAGCGCGGCGTCATCATGGGCGTCGCCAACAATCGTTCGATTGCGTGGGGCATTGCCAAAGCCATTCATGCACAGGGCGCCGAAATTGCATTTACATATCAGGGCGATGCCCTGAAGAAGCGCGTCGAGCCGCTGGCTGCCGAACTCGGTGGCGTACTCGCCGGCCACTGTGATGTCAGCGACGAAGCGAGCATTGATGCCGTTTTCGAGAACGTCGAAAAGATGTGGGGCAAGATCGATTTCGTCGTTCACGCGATCGGCTTCTCGGACAAGGACGAGCTGACCGGTCGCTATGTCGACACTTCGCCGGACAATTTCGCCAAGACGATGCAGATTTCCGTCTATTCGTTCACGTCTGTCGCACGCCGCGCCGAGAAGCTGATGACAGAGGGCGGATCGCTGCTGACGCTCACCTATTACGGCGCCGAGAAGGTCATGCCGAACTACAACGTCATGGGTGTTGCCAAGGCCGCGCTCGAGGCGAGCGTCAAGTATCTCGCCGTCGATCTCGGACCGAAGAACATCCGCGTCAACGCGATTTCGGCAGGCCCGATCAAGACGCTCGCAGCCTCCGGCATCGGCGATTTCCGCTATATCCTGAAGTGGAACGAGTACAACGCTCCGCTCCGCCGTACCGTCACCATCGAAGATGTCGGCGATGTCGGCCTTTACATGCTGTCGGACCTCTCGCGCTCGGTCACGGGTGAAGTACACCATGCCGACAGCGGATATCATGTGATCGGGATGAAGGCGGTAGACGCGCCGGATATTTCGGTTATCAAAGACTGATCGAAGTCCAATCAAGCGGAACCTGCCTTGCTCATCTATGTGGTCCGACACGGTCAGACCGACTGGAATGCCGAACGCCGCCTGCAGGGCCAGAAGGATATTCCGCTGAACGCCATCGGCCGCGAACAGGCGCGGCTGAACGGCATCGATATGGCCGAGATTCTCAGGGTCGAAGCCATTTCCTTCGATTTCGTCGCAAGCCCGCTCCAGCGCACGCGCGAGACGATGGAGATCATGCGCGCGGCGATGGGCCTGCGGCCGAAGGAATACCGCCCGGACGATCGGCTGGTCGAGGTTTCCTTCGGCGACTGGGAAGGCTTCACGATCAAGGAACTGAAGGCGACGCAGCGCGAGCGCATCAACGAGCGCAATATCAATAAGTGGGATTTCATTCCGCCGGGCAACGATGCCGAAAGCTACGAGATAATGTCGTGGCGCATCCGCTCATGGCTGAATTCGATCGAGTGCCCGACCGTCTGCGTCACGCATGGCGGCGTTATCCGCAGCCTTTTCAAGATGATCGCGGACCTGCCGAAGCACGAGGCTGCCGAGGGGGAGATTCCGCAGGACCGCATCCTGAAGATCGACACCGCAAGAAGACTGATCGGCTGGATATAATCCCTCTCACTGCACGATATCGAGGTCGTTGATCACCCGCTTGCCATCGACTTCCGTGTAGAAGATCACCACTTTCACGCCGGCCTTCAGCCCCTCGAAGTTGAACTCCTCCGGCGCCTGATAGGTCTTGCCGTCATCAAGCGTCAGGCTGAGGCCGTTCATGTCGACCGTTTTGATGGTCGCTTCGACGTCGGCGCTTTCCGCAAAGCCGCTGATGGGCGACAGGAAACTTGCTGTAGCCAGCAGCGTGGCAACAAAAAAACGCATCGCGGCAACCCTCATGAAACTCGACGCAAAAATCCGGTGAGACACAGATAAGCTCCTGAATATGGCGAAAATTGCCCGGAAGAATGACTTTCCGCGCCTCATTGATGAATAGCATTTTAACAATAAGCAAGAGCAACCGCTAACCATTAGGGCGCACTTCATTACAAGCAACGAAGACGAACCATCGGGAAATCGTAAATTAACCGGTTCCTCCTAGAGTTCCGCCGAACAAGGGGGACGTGTTTTTGCTTTTGCGGCTCAGTGCCAATATTCATTTACGGCGGTTACTCAAGAATACCTGGGTCTCACTGCTGGTTTCCACTCTCGTCGCATTTGTGGTCGTTGGGGTCGGCTTCACACTCGATCGCGCAAATACGGCCGCCCATCTGCGGGAACTGCAGATTCGCACGGAAAACGAAGCAAGCCTTATTCGCGCTCGCATGGCGGCACAAATCAACATGGACATCACCGTCGCCCGCGATCTGTCCAACATGATTTCCGTGAGCGCGAAAACCAACCAGGAGGAGATGGAGCGCCAGATCAATTGGTTGCTCATCCAGAACCCCCATTTCATCAGTATCGCCGTCGCACCGGATTTCGTCGTCAGCAGCGTCTTCCCGACGCAGCCCGGCAAGAGCCGCATTGGCAAGGATGTGCGTCAAACGCTGATGCTGCGCCAGTCCGTCAGGCGCAATACGGGACACCAGCAGGCACGCTTTTACGGCCCGATCACGACCGGAAGCGGCAAGGGTGACTTTGCGATCTTCTTCCCGATCTTCGTCAAGGAGAACGGGCAGCGCAACGTCTGGGGTGCAGTCGAAGTCACCATCGACCGGGATATGTTCTACGAGAACACCGGTCTAAAACCCGCGCGCAACAGTGAAAACCAGGAGCGTTATCCGCATCTCGGCCACCTTTCGATCGCGGTGCGCGACCTGGGCACGGCGGCCGAGGCCTCCGCCCTTCCCTTCTTCGGCAGCGCCGATGTGTTCGACAAACAGCCGCTCCGGCGCAAGATCACTTTTGCTGGCGGGCGCTGGGAACTTTCGGCTGTGCCGATGACCGGATGGAACGAACCCCCGCCGAACCAGCTTCAGCTTCGCTTGATCATCATCGCCGCCGGCTGCGTCATCATCGTCCCGATCTTCTTCGCGACCCTGCTGCTTGGCGAGCGCAACCGCAATATCAGCGAGCTGGAGGCGCGCGAGGGGAAGCTGCTCGAGCTTTCGCAGCGGCTGAACCTGGCGCTGGATTCCTCCAATATCGGCATCTGGGAACTGCAGGATCATGGCCACAGCCTTTACTGGGATACGCGGGCCTCGGCTCTTCACGGCCAGCCTTCCGGCGACGGCAGTCATCCGCTTGAAAGCTGGCTCGAGGCAATCGTGGCGGCAGACCGGCCGATCGCCGAAACACACTTCTTCAACTGCAGCCTGGCAGGCACCTCCTGCACGGCTCAGTACCGCGTCAGGCTTTCGAACGGCGGCGTCCGGCATCTGCGGTCGGTCGGCTCCTTCTATACGGATGCGGGGGGAACCGGCAGGACGATCGGCATCGTCGCGGACGTGACTGCAGACGCTGAGGCTGCCGATATGCTGCGCAAGGCGAAGGAAAACAGCGACATCAAGAATGCCGAGCTGGAATTGGCGCTGGACGAACTCTCCCGCCGCGAGACGCAGCTTGCCGAACTTTCAACCCGCCTCGACCTGGCGCTCGATTCCTACCAATGCGGTATTTGGGAGACGACGCTCGGCGCCGCCGGCTCCGTCTGGGACGAGCGCATGCATGAACTCTACGGGTTAGAACCAAGGCATGGGTTCATGACCCAGGATGTCTGGCTTTCCCGCATTCATTCGGAAGATCGTGATCTTGCGCTCGAAAGCGCACGGCATTTCAAGAAGCTCGGCGACAAGCACACGCTCATCTGCCGCGTGCCGGCGGAGGACGGCAGCATTCGCTACGTCCGCTCGACCGGCAAGGTGCACCAGGCGGCAACAGGACAGCTGAAACTCATCGGCGTCGCGTTCGACGCCACCGAAGACGCGCTGCTGACAGCCGAGCTCAAGGCAGCCAAGGACGATGCGGTTGCCAAGAATATCGAGCTCGAACTTGCCAAGAATCGCATCGAGCACAATTCGCTGCATGATCCGCTGACGGCGCTTGCCAATCGCCGCAAGCTCGACATCGCGCTGGAAAATCTGACTGCCGGCAGCCGGTCGCAGCGGCAGAAATTCGCGATCCTCCATATCGACCTCGATCGCTTCAAGCAGATTAATGACACGCTCGGCCATGCAGCAGGCGATGCGATGCTGGTGCATGCTTCGAAAGTGCTTTCGGAGAATGTCCGCGGCAGCGATGTCGTCGCGCGTATCGGCGGCGACGAGTTCGTCATCCTCGCCCTCGATGTCGGCGACGAGGATATGGCCGCGCTGGCGGGCCGGATCATCGAAGAAATGCGCCAGCCCGTTAATTTCCAGGGCTTCCCCTGCCGCTGCGGCGTTTCGATCGGCATCGCGCTTGCAAACGGCATCCATGTCGACGCGCGCAAAGTGCTGATCAATGCCGATATCGCGCTCTATCGCGCCAAGAGCCTGGGTCGGAATCGCTACGAATTCTTCAACCAGAACCTCCAGGCCGACATCATCAACAGCAAGCGCACCGCCGACGAGATTCTCGCCGGCATCGAGAATGGCGAATTCACGGCCTGGTACCAGCCGAAATTTTGCGCACAGACTATGCAGCTCACCGGCGTCGAAGCTCTGGTGCGCTGGCATCATCCGGCCCGCGGCTTGCTGACGCCGGACAAATTCCTGCGCATCGCCGACGAGATCAACGTCGTGCAGGAGCTCGACCGCATCGTTCTCGAAACCGCGCTGAAGGACAAGATGCGCTGGTCAGCACTCGGCGTTGCCGTGCCGCAGGTCTCCGTCAACGTTTCGGCGCGGCGGCTGCACGACGGCAGCCTTTTTGAATCGCTGAGCGACCTGCAGATCCGGCCAGGCGAAATCTCCTTCGAGCTGGTGGAATCGATCTTCCTCGACGAGAGCGAGGACGTGGCGGCGCACAATCTCGACCGTATCAAGGCGCTCGGCATCGATATCGAAATCGACGATTTCGGCACGGGCCATACCTCGATCGTAAGCCTGCTGAAGCTGAAGCCGAAGAGGCTCAAGATCGACCGCCAACTGGTGCAGCCAATCCTCCATTCGCCGCAGGAACGCGCGCTGGTACGCTCAATCATCGATATCGCCCGGTCGCTCGGCGTCGAAACGGTGGCGGAAGGGGTCGAGACGATTTCGCATGCGGACATGCTGCGCGATCTCGGCTGCGACCTGCTGCAGGGATACGCCTTCTCGCGGCCACTCTCCTTCGACGACTTCACGGCCGCTGCAGCGGACGGCGCGCCATGGCGGCTCGCCTCCTGAGCGCATCGTTCGCAAGTTGCGGAAACAGCATTTCTTCCTCACGCGGATTTCGCGCAAAGAAAGGCTTTTGCCTCCACCTCTTTTTGGCCTATGAGTGTCGCGCATTTTGGAGAATGGCGCGGGTTGCCGCGCGTGGTCGGAACACATGTCGCACAATACATTCGGTCATCTCTTCCGCGTGACAACCTGGGGCGAGAGCCACGGGCCTTCGCTCGGCTGCGTCGTCGACGGCTGCCCTCCCGGGCTGCGCTTCAGGCTGGAGGACATTCAAACCTGGCTCGACAAGCGCAAGCCCGGTCAGTCGCGTTTCGTGACGCAGCGCCGAGAGGCGGACCTCGTGAAGGTGCTGTCCGGCGTGATGCTGGACGCCGACGGCGAGACGATGACCACGACCGGAACGCCGATCTCGATGATAATCGAGAACACCGACCAGCGCTCCAAGGATTACGGCGAGATTGCCCGGCAATACCGCCCCGGCCATGCCGACTACACCTACGACGTCAAATACGGCATCCGCGATTATCGCGGCGGCGGCCGCTCCTCCGCCCGCGAAACGGCCGCCCGTGTCGCGGCCGGCGGCATCGCCCGCCTCGTCGTGCCGGACATGAAGGTTCGAGGCGCCCTCGTGCAGATCGGCAAACACAAGATCGACCGCCAGAACTGGGATTGGAATCAGGTCGATCAAAATCCCTTCTTCTCGCCGGACGCCACGATCGTTCCCGTATGGGAGGAATATCTCGACGGCATCCGCAAGAACGGCTCCTCGATCGGCGCCGTCGTCGAAGTGGTGGCGGAAGGCGTTCCGCCCGGGCTCGGCGCGCCGATTTACGCCAAGCTCGATCAGGACATCGCCTCGCTGCTGATGTCGATCAATGCCGTGAAAGGCGTCGAGATCGGCAACGGCTTCGGTGCGGCCGAAATCACCGGCGAGGAAAATGCCGACGAGATTCGCATGGGCAACGACGGCAAGCCGCTGTTTCTTTCCAACCACGCCGGCGGTATTCTAGGCGGCATATCGACCGGCCAGCCGGTCGTCGCGCGCTTTGTGATCAAGCCGACGTCTTCCATTCTTACCGAGCGGCGCTCGATCGATGCCGATGGCAACAATGTCGATATCCGCACCAAGGGCCGGCACGACCCCTGCGTCGGCATCCGCGCCGTGCCGATCGGCGAAGCCATGGTCGCCTGCGCTATCGCCGACCATTACCTCCGCGACCGCGGCCAGACCGGCCGGCTGAAATAGGAACTGCTCCCATGCCTTATGACCAGAAGCGTGTCGTCGATGCCATCCGGGCGTTCGAAGCCGGCGAGATCGTCGTCGTCATGGATGACGACGACCGCGAGAACGAAGGCGACCTGATCGTCGCCGCCGTCCACTGTACGCCGGAGAAGATGGCCTTCATCGTGCGCCATACCTCCGGCATTGTCTGCACGCCCATGCCGAAGGAAGAGGCAAAGCGCCTGAACCTCAACGCCATGGTGGCAGAAAACGACTCCGCGCATACGACGGCCTTCACCGTGTCCGTCGATTTCAAGCATGGCACGACGACCGGCATTTCCGCTGACGACCGGACGCTCACGGTGCGCAATCTCGCCAATCCGAATGTCGGTGCGGCCGATTTCGTCCGTCCCGGCCACATCTTCCCGCTCGTTGCCCGCGAAGGCGGCGTCCTGATGCGCTCCGGCCATACGGAAGCGGCTGTCGATCTCTGCAGGCTTGCCGGACTGCCGCTGATCGGCGTCATCAGCGAGCTCGTCAACGATGACGGCACGGTCACGCGTGGGCAGCAGGTCATCGATTTCGCGGAAAAACACGGCCTGAAGCTCCTCTCGGTCGCCGACCTCATTGCCTATCGCCAGCGCAAGGAAACTCTGATCGAACTCGGCGACAGCTTCGATATCGAGACGCCGTTCGGCAAGGCCAAGGCACATACCTACTCACTCCCCTGGGATCCGATGCAGCACCTCGCCGTCGTCTTCGGCGATATCCGCGACGGCATCGACATCCCGGTTCGCCTGCATCCGGAAAACGTCGCCGAGGACCTTTTCGGCAAGAAGAGCCCGGTCGACCACTACATGCAGAAGATCGCCGAGGAAGGTCGCGGCATCATTGTCTACCTCCGCGAAGGCTCCGTCGGCGTCGGCCATTACGACAATGGCCGCAAGAGCCGCAGCCAGGACCGCGAATCCCACGCCGAAGCCAAGACCCGCGAAAGCGAGTGGCTGGAAATCGGATTGGGCGCACAGATCCTGAAAGACCTCGGCGTCAGCTCGATCAGGCTGCTGACGAGCCGGGAGCGCCACTATGTCGGCCTCGAGGGCTTTGGGATTAAGATATCGAAGACGGAGATTTGGTGAGATTCAGCTAAATAGTGTTGGCTGAGATTTGGAGATCGACAAGGCGATTGCTGCGATAGGTTATCGAGAAGCTGTACGAATCGGGCTGCCGAAGGTAATACCAGCGCCGCCACTGTCCTATTAGGCTCCTACAGCTCTCGGTATTCTTAGTGCATAGGAAGCTAAGCGTGCGATCGGAAACGTTTGGTTGAACGCGTGCAAAATCGTTGTAATCGAGATGGTGTGCGCTCAGCCAAGCAGCTCGAAGAATGCGGCGAAACTCGATAGAAGCAAGCATCGCTTTTTCTAGCCTCTCGTGTACCAGCCGTCGAGAAGCACAACCCTCTCCACCCCGGCAAACTTTGCCACGCGCTCCAGTTCCGCCTGCAGCCTTTCCAGGCGCCCAGCAGACGCTTTTACGCCAGGCTCCAGCCATAGCCGCTTGACGTCCAGCGTCCCCTTCTTGCGATCCGCCTTCATGTCGATGCGGCCGATGAGCTTGTCGCCTTCGAGCAGCGGGAAGACGTAATAGCCGTATTCGCGCTTCGGCTCCGGCACGAAGACTTCGATGCGGTAGAAGAAGCCGAACAGGCGTTCGGTGCGGTTGCGGTCGCGGATCATCGGGTCGAAGGGGCTCAAGACGCGAATGCGCGCCGGTGCATCGGGATAATCGTCAAGCATCGACAGAAAATCCATAAAGGCCCAGGAAGAGCGCGGCTTGCCGCCGAGTGCCGGTTCGATCAGTATTTCGGTCAGTTCTTCGCGATGCGCGCTGACCCACACCTTCGCCTCGTCCGGCGAAAGCAGGTTCCAGAAAGCAGCAATCTCGCCATGAGTCGCAAAGCCAAGCCGCTTCAACGCGCTTCGGCAGGCCCAGTCGACAAACTCCTCGCGGCTAACCTCCGGCTCGCGGAACTCCGCCGGGATGACACGTTCGACCAGATCGTAAATCTTCTGGAAATTGGATCGGCCGGCGATCGCGAACTTGCCGGTGTGCCAGAAATATTCGAGTGCGGTCTTGTTGGGGTGCCAGTTCCACCAGCCGCCGGAGGTGTGGCCATCAGCCTTGATCTCGCGCGCCATGATCGCGCCGTCGCGCGCCACGCGCTCGTAGGTCTCATCGAAGGCATGCTCGAAGCCCTCACCGCGCCATTTGCGCCAGCGCTCGACAAGCACTTCCTCCTGGTGCCGGAACTTGTGCTTCCAGTATTTGAAGAAGGCGCTTGGCAGGATCGAGGCGTCGTGCGTCCAATGTTCGAAGAGCGCGCCGTCCTTCTCCAGGAGCGCGGTCAGGTGTTCGCGTCTGTATGTCTGATTGCGGGAAAAGAGGATCTGGTGATGCGCCCGTTCCACCGTCTGGATGCTGTCCACCTGCACGAAACCGATTTCATGAATCAACTGCAGCAGTCCCGCCTTGGTCAGGGCGCGGTTCGGCGGCGTGCTGAGACCCTGTTTCGCTAGGAAGACGCGGCGGGCATCGCTGTTCGAAAGGAGATTCGTCATGGGCACATCATATTCGGGAAAATGTTCCTAGCCACCCGGTTTTGCACTTTTGCCGCTGCGGTTATAGAACCAGCATCGGATTGTGACAGGGGAATGATTTGAACATCCGCTTTGAAGGAGCTGCAGTCACTTATGGGACGCGGGAGGCTCTCTCACCACTCACCCTCACCCTCACTGAAAACCGCATCGGTGTGATCGGCCTCAACGGCTCGGGAAAGACGACCTTCGCGCGGCTGATCAACGGTCTAACGAAGCCGACGACAGGACGGGTGATCGTCAATGGCCGGGACACGGCCACCTCCCATTCCGCCCTTCCTGATGTCGGCTTCATTTTCCAGCAGCCGCAGAACCAGATCATCCTGCCGATCGTGCGCGACGACATCGCCTTCGGATTGAAGGGCCGCGGCTTTTCGAAGGCCGAGATCGAAGCGAGGGTCGAAGCTGCGCTCGGCCGTTTCGATGCCGCCCATCTGGCAGCGCGCCGGGCACACGAGCTTTCCGGCGGCGAGCTACAGATCGCCGCCCTCTCCGCGGTTCTGGTGACCGGCCCGGATATCCTGATCCTCGACGAGCCGACGAACCAGCTCGACCTCAAGAACCGCGCACTGGTACAGAAGATCATCAAGGGCCTGCCCGAAAACGCCATCGTGATCAGCCATGATCTGGAACTGGTCGCGGATTTCGGCCGCGTCCTGCTCTTCCACGAGGGCAGGCTTGCGACCGATGCACCAGCGGCCGAGGCAATCGCGCGCTACCGGGAGATTACCTGCTGATGCAATCGCTTTATGTCGAAGGAAACAGCTTCATGCACCGGCTTCCGGCGCGCTCGAAGCTGCTTGTTCTCGCGATTCTCGGCATCATTCTCTTCACCACCCGCAACATTCCGCTGCTTTCGATCGGCATGCTGATGACAGGCGCCGTCTATTTCAGCCTTGGCCTGTATTTCGGGCAAGCGATCGCGCGGCTGAAGCCCGTGCTGCTGACAATCCTCGTCGTGGCGCTCTTCAGCTTATTGTTCAATCCATGGCACGGTGCGGTCGTGGCGCTTTTGCGGCTGACGGCGTTGATGCTCTTTGCGGCGGCAGTCACGGCAACGACGACGATCAGCGAGTTCATCGACGAGATCACGCTGCTTGCCCGTCCGCTGGAGCGAGCCGGCCTGGTGGCGGCGAACGACGTCGGCCTGGCGGTCGGTCTCGTGGTCCGTTTCGTGCCGGAAATTCTGAGCCGCTACCAGGCGATCAAGGAGGCGCATGCGGCGCGCGGCATCAAGGTGCGGCCGGTCACGGTGCTTGCGCCGCTCATCATTCTCACGCTCAGAGATGCGGATAATATCGCGACGGCAATTGACGCGCGCGGCGTCCGGCGGCATGTCAGTTAATATTCTGTAAACACGGAGCCCATGATGAGCACCCGCGACCTCGTTCTCTCAGCCCTCTTTGCCGCAATCATCGTGGCGCTCGGCATTCTGCCGCCGATCACGCTCGGCTTCATCCCGGTGCCGATCACCGCGCAGTCGCTCGGCGTCATGATGGCAGGCGTCGTGCTCGGTGCGCGCCGCGGCGCAATCGCTGTGCTTATCGTCCTGGTTCTGGTCGCAATCGGCCTTCCGGTGCTTTCGGGCGGACGCGGCGGCCTTGCAGCCTTTGCCGCGCCGACGACCGGCTTCCTCGTCGGCTGGCTCTTTGCCGCCTTCGCCACCGGCTATATCGCCGAGCGCCTCGTGAAGGCGGAGCAGTCCGGCCTGGTGCAGACGGTCGGGTTCTTCCTCGCATCCGCGATCGGCGGCATCGTCGTTCTCTATGCTTTCGGGATCGCCTATCTCGCGTTTGCAGCCGGCATAGGCTTTCAGCAGGCTTTCGTGGGCTCGATGGCCTTCATTCCCGGCGACGTGATCAAGGCATTCGTCGCAGCGCTTGCCGGCCGCGCCGTCATGGCGGGCTATCCGCTGCTGCCGGCTCGTACCTAGGATCAGGGGCTAATCAACGAAAGTGTAGAGCCAGTCGCGCGTCACTTCGGGGAGCGCGGCAGGCGAGAGGTCTTCGCGGTTGCGCGCCTGCCAGATGATTTCGACCTCGGCGGCGCGTTCACCTTCCGCCTCGACTGCAATCAGGAAGCCGACGGAACGGACTCCGATCTTGTCGACCGCGGTGGTGAATTCCACCAGTTCGTCGTAATACAAGGGCCGGTGTAGGATGCAAGAAATCTTGCTTGCAGTATAAATTGGCTCGCCTTCCACTTCCGGCCGAGCCAGCCAGAAATTTACAAGTACGGACTCGGCATAGGAAATATAGGACGAGATGAACATCTCGCCGTGCATGTCCACATCTCGAAACGGGACACGTATTTCCGCTGCATTTGAGCCGCTTGACTTTGCCATCAGCATCCCTGTCCTTGCTCCCTTGCTCTCCTGCTGAAAGACTAGCGCAATGCAAGCCGAAGTAAACGGTGGAGATGACGGGCTCACGACAGCGTGCGTGTTGAAATTGCCGCTATTCGCGCCATCTGGTGTGGAACATGACTGGGGCAAGCGATAAGAGTATCCGCATGAGCACCCGCCTTTACGAACACCCGATCTTTCTCGAGCACGTCACGCCGGCAGGCCATCCCGAGCGCTCGGACCGGATGCGGGCGATCAACGTTGCACTCGGCCATCCGAATTTCGAGCAGCTGGACCGGAAGCAAGCGCCGCAGGCAAGCGAGGACGCCGTGCTGCTTGCCCACCCGGAAGAGCATCTGCGCGCCGTCATGCGCCAGATTCCCGAAGGGGACGGCGAGATCAACCAGATCGAGGCCGATACCTATGCGAGCCCGAAGAGCCTACAGGCGGCGCTGACTGGCGTCGGTGCGGCCATGGCTGCTGTGGACGACGTCTTCACAGGCAAGGCCGACAACGTCTTCGTCGCCGCCCGCCCGCCCGGCCACCATGCGGAAAAGACGACGGCGATGGGCTTCTGCTTCTTCAACAACGCGGCGATCGCCGCCCGGCATGCGCAGAAACGCCACGGCGCCGAGCGTGTGGCGATCGTCGATTGGGACGTGCACCATGGCAACGGCACGCAGGACATCTTCTGGGACGACGCGTCCGTGCTCTTCTGCTCGACGCATCAGATGCCGCTTTATCCGGGATCAGGAGCGAAGGACGAAAGCGGCAAGCACGGCACGATCGTCAACGCACCGCTTTCGCCGAACGTGGGCAGCGATCATTTCCGCGAGGCATTCAAATCGCGCGTGCTGCCGGCCCTAGTCGATTTCCGGCCGGATCTCATCATCATCTCCGCCGGCTTCGACGCGCATCACCGCGATCCCTTGGCGCAGATCAATCTCGTCGGCGAGGATTTCGACTGGGCGACCGGAAGATTGCTGGAGATAGCCGACAAAAGCGCCTCCAACCGGGTCGTCAGCCTGCTGGAAGGCGGCTATGATCTGGAAGGGCTTGCCGAATCGGCGGGCCTGCATGTGCTTCGATTGATGAAGGGTTGAGTATGACTGACAGCGCCAAACCGGAGGTTTCCGGTCTTTCCTTCGAAGCAGCGGTTGCCGAACTCGAAAGCATCGTGGCCCGCCTCGAGCGCGGCGACGTGGCGCTCGATGAATCCATCGAGATCTACGAGCGCGGCGAAGCGCTGAAGAAGCACTGCGAGACACTGCTTTCGGCCGCCGAGAACCGCATCGAGAAGATCAGGCTCGACCGCGCCGGAAAACCGCAGGGCACGGAACCGCTGGACGGGGCGTGAGGCCTAGAGAGCGATTATAGTCCTGATTTCGTTGTAGCCTGCTCGCAGACCATCATGATCCCGTTCGACAAGGCCTGCCTCCGAGAGGATTTCCACATCTTCGTGGACGCGGCGATAATCGCGCTTCAGGCTTTTCGCCAAAGCGGAAATGCTCGTCTGAGGATTGCGGTGCAGATGGCGGAGAAGTTCAAGCCGCTTTGCAGTCATCGTTCGCGAGAAAGCCTCCCACCCCACGAAGGTAAGATGATCCTCAGTGACGGGTTCGCCCATCTCGGCCTTGTGCCAGGCATCAGCGACGCGCTTTGCGACATCCTCAAAGGAGGAGCCGATATGCAGTTCTATATCCTTGCTCATATCCGTTCTCCTCTCAGCTTTTCCACGTCGCTCCGGAAATCTGCGATCATCTGCTCGATCGAGATAAATCCATAGCGTTCTTCGTGCTGATCGTAGTGCCGGTGATCGCCCTTGCCCCGCTCATTGTCATAGCAAATCAAACGCAATGCGGGCTTTCCGTAGAAAAGCAAATACTTCAAAAAGTGCTTGGAGCCTGGCATTTGCGCCGGCACACGCCACACCTTGATATCGATGATCGCGCCGTCGCCAAAAACGATCCGTTCGCGAAAGACGCGCTCAGCCTTCACAGGTAGGTTATGACATCGTTCGCCATATGACGTCAATCGACATAAAGTTTTTGCTATCCGTGAATGGTCATTGCCGCTAGTTTCGCCCTTGCAGTCCCCTTCGGAGAACCGCCATGTCCTTCTTCCCCGGTAAAGACCCACTGCCCGGTGACGCCTTCGCCTGCGACGCCATCGAGAATCTGATCATCCCGCGGACCAGCGATATCGGCGGTTTTCAGGTGCGGCGCGCGCTTCCGACGCGGCAGCGGCGGCTGGTGGGGCCGTTCATCTTCTTCGACCGGATGGGTCCGGCGATCCTGAAGCCCGGCGAGGCGCTCGATGTGAAGCCGCATCCGCATATCGGTCTTTCGACGGTCACGTATCTCTTCGATGGCGAAATCCGGCATCTGGACAGCCTCGGCACCGAAAAGGTCATTCGCCCCGGTGACATCAACCTGATGACGGCCGGGCGCGGCATCGTGCATTCGGAGCGCACGCCCGACAATCTGCGTGGCCACCCGCTGCTGATGTCGGGGCTGCAGACCTGGCTGGCACTGCCGGACGACAAGGAGGAAATCGACCCTTCTTTTGTCCATACTGAGAAAAGCGAGATGCCGCTGATCGATGAACGTGGCGTGAGAGGGCGCGTCGTCATCGGCTCCTTCGAAGGCATGACGTCGCCGGTCAAGGTGTTTTCGGACACGCTCTATGCCGACCTCGATATTGAACCGGGTGCGAGGTTCCCCTTCGGCGCGGCTCATGAAGAGCGCGCCGTCTATGTGCTTTCGGGCGAGGTCGTCATTGCCGGCGACCGTTTTGCCGCAGACCAGCTGCTCGTCTTCCGGCCAGGCGACGCGATCACGCTCGAAGCAGGCCCTGCGGGCTGTCATCTGATGCTTTTCGGGGGTGCGGCCCTCAACTCCAGGCGCTACATCTGGTGGAACTTCGTTTCCTCCTCCAAGGAGCGGATCGAGAAGGCGAAAGAGGAATGGCGCACCGGCCGCTTCGATATCGTTCCGGGGGACGAAGAGGAATTCGTGCCTTTGCCTGAAGAATGAACTCCTTTAGAATTATGGGGTTGCGGTTCTTGAAATGCACTTGTTTTGCCGCAATCTAGTCGAATAAGCAAAGCCAAGAACCATAAGAAAGAGCTCCCGCCCGTGACACATCAGCCGAAAACCCCGCTGCTCGACCAGGTCAAATATCCCGCCGACCTGCGCAAGCTCGAGGATCGCGACCTGCCGCAGCTTGCGCGCGAAGTCCGGGATGAGATGATCGATGCGGTCTCGCGCACGGGTGGCCATCTTGGCGCAGGCTTGGGCGTCGTCGAGCTGACAATCGCCATCCACAGCGTCTTCGATACGCCCGAGGACCGGCTGATCTTCGACGTCGGCCACCAATGTTATCCGCACAAGATCCTCACCGGCCGCCGCGAGCGCATCCGCACGCTGCGCCAGGAAGGCGGCCTCTCGGGCTTCACACGGCGCGCGGAGAGCGAATACGATCCCTTCGGGGCGGCGCACTCCTCGACCTCGATCTCCGCCGGCCTCGGCATGGCGGTTGCCGCAGAACTCAGCAACACCGACCGGCGCGTGATTGCCGTCATCGGCGACGGCGCCATGTCGGCCGGAATGGCTTACGAAGCGCTGAACAATGCCGGCGCACTCGATGCGCGGCTGATTGTCATCCTCAACGACAACGACATGTCGATCGCCCCGCCGACGGGGGCCATGAGCGCCTATCTCGCCCGCCTCGCCTCGGGGCGGACGTATATGGGCTTCCGCGATTTCGGCAAGAAGCTGACGGCCTATCTCGGCGAGAAGGTCGACCGGGCGCTCACCCGCGCCGTCGAACATGCGCGCGGTTATGTGACCGGCGGAACGATGTTCGAGGAAATGGGCTTTTACCATATCGGCCCGATCGACGGCCATTCCTTCGAGCATCTGCTGCCCGTGCTGCGCAATGTGCGCGACAACGCCGAAGGTCCGGTCCTGATCCACGTCGTCACGCAGAAGGGCAAGGGTTATCCGCCAGCCGAAGCAGCAGCCGACAAGTATCACGGGGTCAACAAGTTCGACGTCATCACCGGGGCACAGGCCAAGGTGAAACCGAATGCGCCGAGCTATACGAGCGTCTTCGCCGAAGCGCTGGTGCAGGAGGCGACGCTCGACGAAAAGATCGTCGGCATCACGGCGGCCATGCCGAACGGCACGGGCCTGGACAAGCTCGCCGAGATCTTCCCTGCCCGCTGTTTCGACGTCGGCATTGCCGAGCAGCATGCCGTCACCTTCGCCGCCGGCCTTGCCACCGAGGGGTACAAACCCTTTGCGGCGATTTACTCTACCTTCCTGCAGCGCGCCTACGACCAGGTCGTCCATGATGTCGCAATCCAGGGCCTGCCGGTCCGTTTCCCGATCGACCGCGCCGGCTTCGTCGGCGCCGACGGCCCGACGCATGCGGGATCGTTCGACACGACTTTCCTTGCGACACTTCCCGGTTTCGTCGTCATGGCTGCGGCCGACGAGGCGGAGCTGAAGCATATGGTGCGCACGGCAGCGGCTTATGACGAAGGCCCGATTTCCTTCCGCTACCCGCGCGGCGAAGGCGTGGGGGTCGAGATGCCGGCGCGCGGCGAAATCCTGGAGATCGGCAAGGGCCGCATCGTCAGGGAGGGCACCAAGGTCGCGCTGCTCTCCTTCGGCTCGCGGCTTGCCGATTGCCTGCTTGCCGCGGAAGACCTTGAAGCCGCCGGCCTTTCGACCACGGTTGCCGATGCGCGCTTCGCCAAGCCTCTGGATCATGGACTGATCCGCCAGCTCGCCCGCCACCACGAAATGCTGATCACCGTCGAAGAAGGCGCCATCGGCGGCTTCGGCAGTCATGTGCTGCATTTCCTCGCGACCGAAGGGCTGCTCGAAAGCGGCCTGAAGGTCCGCTCGCTCACCATGCCCGATATGTGGATGGAGCAGGCAAAACCCGAGGTGATGAACGCCCATGCCGGCCTCGACCGCGCTGGCATCGTATCGACCGTCTTCCGCACGCTCGGCCACGGCGCCGCCGTGGGCGTCGCGGGCTGACGGCAAGCGCTAAGAAAGGCAAAGGGCAGTGCAGCACACACCGCACTGCCCTCATCCGACCCTTTAGCTACTTTCTCCCGCCTGGAGACGGGAAGCCAATCAGAATTCCGTCCAATCGTCCTGGACGGCCGCGGCGGTTGCCGCCTTGCCGCCGAAGGCGCTGGCGAGCTTGCTGGTCAGCGCGCGAGCAGGCGATGCGACAGGGCGGGCGCCGGATTGTGCGGCAACTGTACGGGGCGTGGCCGCAGGTGCTGTCTGGCCGAGCTTGAACTGTTGCAGCAGGGCGTCCAGCGCGTGGGCTTCTTGGGCGAGCGCGTGGCTTGCTGCCGTCTGCTCTTCAACCATAGCGGCATTCTGCTGCGTTCCCTGGTCCATGTTGTTGACGGCGGTATTGATCTCCTGCAGGCCGATTGACTGTTCGCGCGTTGCCGTGACGATCGCACCGATGTGGCGGTTGATCTCCTGGACCTCGCTCACGATCTCGGCGAGCGCCTTGCCGGTTTCATCGACAAGCGAGACGCCGGTGTTGACGTGATTGCCGGAGGTATTGATCAGCGCCTTGATCTCCTTCGCCGCGTTGGCGGAGCGCTGAGCCAGTTCACGCACTTCCTGGGCGACGACGGCAAAGCCCTTGCCAGCATCGCCGGCGCGGGCGGCCTCGACGCCTGCGTTGAGCGCGAGCAGGTTCGTCTGGAACGCGATGTCGTCGATGACGCCGATGATGTTGCTGATCTCGCTCGACGATCTCTCGATCTGCTGCATGGCGGTGACGGCCTTGCGGACGACATCGCCGGAGCGCTCGGCGCCGAAACGCGCACGCTCGACCAGATGGCCGACATCTTCGGCGCGCTTGGCGCTGTCGCGGACGGTCGTCGTAACCTGCTCAAGTGCCGCGGCAGTTTCCTCGACGGCAGCGGCCTGCTGCTCGGTGCGGCGAGCGAGATCGTCGGCGGCAGAGCGGATCTCACCGGCGCCAGCATTGATCGCGGAAGCGTTGCGGCCGACCGCTTGCAGCGCCGACTGAAGCTTCTCGGCCGCATGGTTGAAGTCGTTTCGCAGGCTGTCGAACTGAGCGGAGAACGGCGCTGCGATGCGGCTTGCGACATCGCCGTTGGCAAGGTTCGAAAGACCGCTTGCGAGGCCCTCGATCACGATGCGAATTTCGGCTGCCTCGCGGGCCTTCTCCTCGTCGGAGAGCTGGCGCTGGCGTTCGGCGTCGTCACGCATGCGGTCGGTCTCGCCGGAAAGGCGCTGCTTTTCGATCGCGGCTTCCTTGAAGACGAGCACTGATTTTGCCATCAGGCCGACTTCATCGCCGCGGTCGAGCGCCGGCACGTCGATATCGTTATGGCCAGCCGCCAAGCGCCCCATGGCCGCGGTCATGCCGACGATCGGCTGTGCAATGGTGCGCGACAGAAGCCATGCCAGCACGGCTGCGGCAAGCGATGCGGCGATGCCGCCCGCGATCAGCGTAAAGGTCAGATCCTTGTTGGCGTCGAGCTGGGATGCAGCAAAGGCCGCCGACTTTTCTCGGGCGACTGCCTTGATCTTGGCGGAGGCCTGACGGAACCCGTCGAGCTGTCCCTTGGTGGCGTTCACACCGATCTTGACGACGTCAGCGATCGGCGTCTCGGTTTCCTTGCGCGCCTTGGCCTGCGGTTCGGCAAGTTCGTGGAAATAGAGATCGGCGGCCTTCTGCATGCCGTCGATCATGCCGACCAGTTCCACCTCGCCTGCAGCAGTCTGCTTCGCGGCGGCAATCGCCTTCAGCATCCGCTCGCGATTGGCGAAGAGATCGCCATAGGTGCTGTCGCTGCGGAAGAGGATGAAGCCGCGCAGGTTGACGGCCTGCTCTAGCATCGCCTGCAGCGCATCGTCGATGTGATCGACGAGGAGCTGCGATTTCTCCTGTTCGGCGGCGGCAGCGGCCGAGGCGCTCGCCTTGCTGTACACATAGGCTGAGACGGAAACGAAGATGAGGATCAGCGCGGCAAATGTTGCGGCAAGCTTTCCCTTCAAGGACATGTTGGCGAACACCGGTCAACTCCTGACAAAAACGGCGAAGCGGGCCGCGCGGGACGCAGCGGCACAGCGAATGAAACTGAAACATGATCTGCAGGTGGAGGTTATGATGCCATCATGGCAGGAAACGGCCGGGTGGACCGCTGCAATCGCGGCAAAGTTACGTGGGCGGGCTTTAAATTTGTTTAATCCGCGCTGCATAAAAATTGGGGTGCCGTTATATGCGGCCGTTGGCAGACCGCGCGGTCAGCACGGCCACGGCAACAAAAGGCTTGCAAGCGGCGGCTTTGCCGGTCATGGACAGCCAATGTCTAATCAGAACACCCAGCGCCTCGACCAGCTTCTCGTCAGCCTCGGCCTTTTTGCCAGCCGCTCACGGGCACGCGATGCCGTAAGCCGCGGCACCGTGAAGGTTAGCGGCGCTGTCGTCACCAAGCCGGGCGCTCTCTTTGCCGGAGATGCCGTAATCGAGATCGACGATCCTGCACAGGATTATGTCTCCCGTGCCGCGCTCAAACTCATTGCAGCGCTCGATCATTTCCATCTCGATCCGGCGGGCCACCACTGTCTCGACGTCGGCGCTTCGACGGGCGGCTTCACGGAAGTGCTGCTGGAGCGCGGTGCAGCGCATGTGACCGCCATCGACGTCGGTCACGGGCAGATGCATCCGCGCATCGCAAGCGACCCGCGGGTCAGGAATATCGAGGGGCTGAACGCCCGAAACCTGAAGGCAGAGGAAATTGGCCGGCCGATCACCTTCGTCGTCTCGGACGTTTCGTTCATTTCGCTTAAGCTGGCGGTGGCGCCTGCGTTGCAAATCGCCGAGCCCCGCGCGGTTGCTGCGCTGCTGGTAAAGCCACAATTCGAGGCCGGGCGCGAAGCGATCGGCAAGGGCGGCCTGTTGAAGGACCCCTCCTCCGCGCGTGCGGTTGCCGACGAGCTCGGGCGCTGGTTCGCCAAAGACATGGGCTGGAAGAGCCTCGGGCTCATCGCCTCGCCGATCGCTGGCGGCGACGGCAACCAGGAATTTCTACTCGCAGGAACGAAGCCGTGAGCACCGAAACAATCACGATCCTAAAGCTCGGCGCCCAGGGCGACGGGATTGCCGACGGCGCGGACGGCCCGATCTACGTGCCTTTCTCGCTGCCCGGCGAAAGCGTGGCGATCGCGCGCGTCAAGAACCATGGCACGATCATGTCGATCGCCAAGCCTTCGCCCGACCGGCAGGAGCCGCCCTGCCGCCATTTTGGCCCGGACGGTGTCAACGGCACCTGCGGCGGCTGCACGCTGCAACATATGGTGGATCAGTCCTACCGGGCCTTCAAGCGGCAACTGGTGCTCGATGCGCTGAAATCGAAGGGCATATCGGCCGAGGTAGGCGAGCTCGTCGCGGCGCATCCCGGCGAGCGGCGGCGCGTCGTCTTTGCGGCACGCAAGACCGAGAAGGATATGTTGATCGGTTTCAACCAAGCCGAAAGCCACCACATCGTTGCGATCGAGGAATGTCCCATCTCGTCGGCAGCGATCCTCGCGCGGCTGCCGGCGATCAAGGCGATTGGCGCGACACTTGCGACCAGCGCCGAAGCCTTCCGCATTTCAGTTCTTGAGACACTGTCGGGGCTCGATCTCGCCGTCGACGGGATCCAGAAGCTGCCGGACCCGCAGCGGCGCAAAGCGATCGAAACCGTGCTTGGCCTTCGCGGCATCGCGCGCGTTTCGGTGAACGGCGAAATCCTGGTCGAGCCGTCCAAGCCGACCGTCGATTTCGGTGGCGTGCAGGTCTCGCCGCCGGCTGGCGGCTTCACGCAGGCGACGAAGCCAGCCGAAGAGGCGATGGCCGAGCTGGTACTTGCCCATGTGGGCAAGGCAAAGCGCATCGCCGACCTCTTTGCAGGCGCCGGCACCTTTTCCCTTCGGCTTGCCCGGATCGGACGCGTGCATGCCGTTGAAAGCGATGAGAAAGCCCTTTCCGCACTCGACCAGGCGGCGCGCAGGACGCAAGGCCTGAAGCCGGTCAGCGTCGAGAAGCGCGATCTCTTCCGCCGCCCGCTGATGACGTCCGAGCTGAAAGTCTATGACGCGGTGGTCTTCGATCCGCCGCGGGCCGGAGCGGAATTCCAGTGCCAGGAGCTCGCTCGCTCGGCGGCGAAGAAGATTGCCGCCGTCAGCTGCAATCCGGTGACACTGGCGCGCGATCTCGCCATACTCATCGAGGGCGGGTACCGGATCACCGGCGTCACGCCGATCGACCAGTTTCTCTGGACCTCGCATGTCGAGGTGGTGGCGACGCTGGAAAAATAGACGCTGGCCGGGCCGCCATTGCGATCGAGCGCGCAAACAAAAATGCCCGCGGCGAGCGCGGGCACCTTCTGGTTTGAAGCGTCAGGATCAAGCAGCGCGGCGGCTGGCCAAAGCCGTCGTTGCGCGTCCCCCGGACTGCAGGTTGAACTGCGCCAGAAGCTGCATCAGCTTTGCGGCCTCCGTTGCGAGACCGTGGCTTGCTGCCGTCTGCTCTTCGACCATTGCGGCGTTCTGCTGCGTGCCCTGATCCATTGTGTTGACGGCTGTATTGATCTCGTGAAGGCCGGTCGATTGTTCGCGAGTGGCGGTGACGATTGCGCCGACATGACGGCTGATTTCCTGCACCTGCAGAACGATCGCCTCCAGCGCCTTGCCGGTATCGCCGACCAGCGTCACGCCGGAGCGAACCTGGGAATTCGAGGCGGTGATCAGGCTCTCGATCTCCTTTGCCGCCTTGGCGGAACGCTGCGCCAGTTCGCGGACTTCCTGCGCGACGACGGCAAAGCCCTTGCCTGCCTCGCCGGCACGCGCGGCCTCGACACCGGCATTGAGTGCCAGAAGGTTGGTCTGGAAGGCGATGTCGTCGATGACGCTGATGATGCTCGAAATCTGCTCGGATGACTGCGCGATCCCGTTCATCGCGACGACTGCCTTGCGGACGATCTCGCCGGACTCTTCGGCGCCGGCGCGCGTGCGGTTGACGAGATTGCCGGCTTCCTCGGCGCGGCGGGCCGTGTCCTTGACGGTCGTCGTGATCTCCTCGAGAGCCGCAGCGGTCTCTTCGACCGAAGCGGCCTGCTGCTCGGTGCGGCGGGCAAGGCCATCGGCGGCCGTGCGGATTTCCGAGGCACCGGCGTCGATCGCATGTGCGTTGTGGCCGACCGTCTGCAGCGCTGCGTGCAGCTTGCCGACGGCCGTGTTGTAGTCGCTGCGGAGACGGTCGAGATGTGCGGCGAACGGCGTTTCGATACGGTGGGCGAGATTGCCCTCCGAAAGCGCACCGAGTGCTCCAGCCAGCGCATCGACGGCGGTGCGGATTTCCGTTGCCTCGCGCGCTTTCTGCGCTTCCCGGTCCTGACGCTCGCGCTCGGTCAGCGCACGGCCGGTCTCGGCCTCGCCTTCCAGACGCTCGCGATCGATCGCATTGTTCTTGAAAACGGCGACCGCTTCGGGCCATCGAGCCGATCTGGTCACGGCGCTCCTCGCCGGGAATGGTGGCGGAGAGATCGCCAGCGGCCAGCTTCTGCATCGCAGCCGTCATAGCGGTGACCGGACGGATCACGAGGCCGTGCAGCAGCCATGCCATGGCGGCGATCATCAGACCAACGGCAAGAAGCGTGGCGATGGTCGCGGCGATACGGAACTCGTTCAGAGACGCGAAGGCCTTGTCGCTGTCAACGACGAAGCCGAGATGCCACTGAACTGTCGGCAGGCCATCGACCGGCAGGAAGCTGATGAGAACCGGCTTGCCGTCGAATTCGCTCTCGATCAGGCCGGAACCGATCGACGGCGTTGCATTCGGGAAGGTATCGGCAAGCGTCTTGGTAACGAGCTTGGCATCCGGATGGATGAGAATCTGGCCGCTCTTGTTGACCAGGAAAGCCATGCCTTGGCCGCCGAGATCGATCTCCTTGATCATCTTCACCATGGTATCGAGCGAGAAATCGCTGCCGACGACGCCGGCCAGCTTGCCGTCGCGCTTGACCGGAACGGCGGCGCTGATGATGAGATCGCCGCTCGAGGCGTCGGTATAGGGCTCGGTCAGCACAGGGGCGCCGGCTTTGACCGCGTCCTGATACCACGGGCGCTTGCGAGGATCGTAGTCCGCCGGGAGCGGCAGGTCCGGCCAGGAGGTGAACACGCCCTGCTCATCGCCGAGGTAGGTGCTGACGAACTGCTTCGTCAGGACGTCATTCTGCAATACGCTGACGACACCGGCGCGGTCGGTAGCCTTGGCGGAGGCGTTCGCGACCATGGCGGTCAGCGTGACGCGGCCGTTCATCCAGTTGGCAAGGCTGCGTGCAGCCTGCTCGCCGGAAGACTGGATATTCGCTTCGATCGAGGCCGTCGTGACACTGCGCTGGACCGAATTGATGTAATAGGAAAAGGCGGCAAAGGCCGCGAGAACGACGGCGGACGCGGCGACAAGGATGCGCGTCATCAAATTCGTTTTCTTTTTCAAGATAGGTTGCTTTCGGATCGTCTGCCGTCCCGCCGGCGCGCAGGCATGCGGGCGGGAGCGCTGAACGGGCAGAGGGCTCATGGAGACAAGGCTGCGCAAAGCGCCTCATGCGCCCGGACGACCGAATGGAATCAGCTCGTCACCCCCTGATTATTAGGGGTTGCTTAAAACAGGCTTAAAATTTAGCAGATATCCTTGCTTCGGCGTCAGCGGCGCATGAAGGCCTCGAAGGCAGCACGGGCTTCCGCGCTCTTCAACTGTGCGGCAAAATGCCGGGCCTCATGATCGATGCGCTCGATGATTTCCCCACGATCGCCGCGGATGAGATTGCGGGCGATCTTCAAGGCCTCCGGCGGCTTGGCAGCGAGTTTTGCGGCAGCTGCAAGTGTGAGGGATTCGACGTCCGCCGCGGCGCAGACTTTCCAGAGCAATCCTGCGTCCTTAGCCTCCTCCGCCGAGAAGGCTTCGCCGGCAGCGAGAAGCGCGAAAGCGCGCTGATGACCCATGATGCGCGGTGCAAGCAGACTGGAGGCGGCTTCGGGCACGAGCGCCAGATCGACGAAGGGCGTGCGGAACTGGCTGCGGTCGGAGGCGATCGTCAGATCGCAATGCATGTGCATCGTCGTGCCGATACCAATCGCCAGCCCATCGACGCCGGAGATCAGCGGCTTTTCGGCATTGACGAGCGCATAGAGGAAATCGAGAAGCTCACGGCCGAGGCTGCCGCCCATCGCGGCCGCAAGGAAATCACCAATATCGTTGCCCGCCGAAAAGGCGCCTTCCGTGCCGAGGAAGACCGTCGCGCGGACGGCACTGTCCTCGTTCGCGGCCTTGAGCGCTTCCGTCATCCGCACATACATGGCGCGGGTGATCGCGTTTTTCTTTTCCGGACGGTTGAAGCGAATGATCTGGACGCCGGGATGGTCGGCGGATTGTTCGACGACAATGTGATCGGACATCATGATCCTCAGGCAAGAGCAATGCGGGCAGCGGCGAGGCTTGCTGCGCCGTTGACGACGCTATCCCTCAACGCCGCGGTTTCCGGCAGCAGATTTTCGGCGGCAAAGCGGCAAAGGGCAATGCGGCTTTCGCCCGCACCGTCAGACACCCCGGCAAGCCCGCCCTTGGCGAGATAGCAGCCGGTCAGGACAAGGCCGAAGAGGCGCTGATAGGGTGTCGCGCCGGAAAGGGCTTCTGCCAGTTTGCCGTCCGCCTGCGCCTTCAGCAGCCAGGCAGTTGCCTGTTCCAGATCGGCGATGGCCGCATCAAGCCGCGACGCTGTTTCGCCGAAGCTGTCGAGGTTGGAACGGCGCACCTGATCGGCGGTATCGCGAAGCTCGGCGATGAAACCCTTGACTTGGCCGCCATTCGAAAGCGGCAGCTTGCGGGTGACGAGGTCAATCGCCTGGATGCCGTTGGTGCCCTCGTAAATCGGCGCGATGCGCGCGTCGCGCAGGAAGCGGGCGGCGCCTGTTTCCTCAATGAAGCCCATGCCACCATGAACCTGGATGCCGAGCGAGGAAACATCGACGCCGGCATCGGTCGAGAAGGATTTGGCGATCGGCGTCAGAAGCGCAGCGCGCTCCTGCCAGTGCTGCTTGTCTCCACTCGCGCGATGCGACATGTCGATCGCGTGGGCGCAGACGTAGGAAATGGCGCGTGAGCCCTGCGTCAGCGCCTTCATCGTCAACAGCATGCGGGCGACGTCCGGGTGCTCGATGATCGGGCTCATGCCGCTGCCGGTCCAGCCGGGCGCCCTGCCCTGCGTGCGCTCCCTGGCATAGGCGATCGCCTTCTGCGTTGCGGCTTCGGCGATCGCGACACCCTGCATGCCGACCGTCAGGCGGGCATTGTTCATCATCGTGAACATGCAGTTGAGGCCCTTGTTCTCCTCGCCGACGAGCCAGCCGACCGCACCTTTCTCCTCGCCGAACCTGCCGTCACCGTAGATCATCGTGCAGGTGGGCGAGCCGTGGATGCCCATCTTGTGTTCCAGTGAATGGCAGAAGAGATCGTTGCGGCGTCCGAGCAAACCATCGCTGTTGACGAGGAATTTCGGCACAAGGAACAGTGAAACGCCGCGCGTGCCGGCCGGTGCATCCGGCAAGCGGGCAAGAACGAGGTGGATAATGTTGTCGGTCGCGTCGTGCTCGCCCCAGGTGATGAATATCTTCTGGCCGAACAGGCGGTAGGTGCCGTCGACGCGCCGCTCAGCGCGGCTCTTCAGGCCGCCGACGTCGGAACCCGCATGCGGCTCGGTGAGGTTCATCGTTGCGGTCCACTCGCCGGAGACGAGCTTCGGCAGATATTTGCTCCGAAGCTCCTCACTGCCGTGAGCGCTCAGCGCCTCGATCGCTCCCATGGTCAGCGTCGGGCAGAGCGCGAAAGCGGTCGCACCGGAATTCCACATCTCAAGCGCGGCAACGTTCAGCATGTTTGGCAGGCCCTGGCCGCCATATTCCTCGGGGGCCGAAAGACCGTTCCAGCCGCCGGCGATCCAGTCCTGATAGAGCTTTGCCCAGCCGTCCGGGGTCTTCACGTTGCCATCGACGAGACGAGCCCCTTGGCTGTCGCCGATCTCCGCCAGCGGAGCAACCTCTTCCGTTGCGAAACGGCCGGCCTCGCTCAGGATCGCATCGACGAGATCTTCGCCGAGATCGCCAAACAGGCCCTTATCGATCGCGTCGCTCAGTCCTGCGACATGTTTCAGGGTGAACGCGATGTCCTCGACGGGCGCCTTGTACATATCATCTCCTCGCATCTCAAACGGAACCATGGTTCCGCGCCTCCGGTGGAAGAGCTAATTGATTTTTACGTAAACGTCAATTTGGAATTCGTGTTCCTGCATTTGGCGATATTTTGCCGTTTACGGACCTTCGCACTTGCACAAACAACCGTCATGGAGAATCTCTACGGAGACTGATCGCATCGAAAGGATCGCGACCGATGGACACATTGCCCGCCAATATACCAGGCCTCGTTTGGGCCTACAGCTTCCCGGCAGGAAGCGGCAAGGCGGTACGCCTGCAGAACAGCGCCTTTCCGGCCGAGCTGCTGTCCGGCGAAGGGTTTTACTGGCTGCATCTCAACCTCGCCGATGCGCGAGTTCCCGCCTTGCTCGATACGCTGGACGGCCTTTCCGAGGATGCCAAGGCGGCTCTGACGACGCGGGATACACATGCCGCGATCACCGTCGACGAACAGATGCTCTTCGGCACGCTGATCGATTGCCAGCGCGAATTCGACCAAGACACCGCCGATCTCGGCTGGCTGCATTTCGCGATCTCCGATCGCTTCATTATCACCACGCGGCTACAGCCGCTGCGCAGCCTCGAGCGGACACGCGCGATGATCGAAAAGAACTCGGCAAAATTCTCCCGGCCGGTCGACCTTTTCGAGCTACTGGTGATCGAGTTCCAGCGTACGCTGATTGCCGTCGTGATGGAACTCACCGAAGAGCTGAACCTCATCGAAGACTTCGTCTATGACAACGTTTCTCGCGACGAACGACGGCGGCTGGCGCCGGCACGGCGCACGATCGTGCGGCTCCATCGGCACCTCAGAAACGTGCTGACGCTCATGCGGCGCGCCTCGGCCTCCGACGAGGACGAGATGCCCTTCGGCTTCGAGGACATCGCCGGCAGGCTGACGAGCAGGCTGGAGGCGGTCGACCACGATATCTATGCGCTGCAGGAGCGCGCGCGCTTGCTGCACGAGGAAATCGACTCGAAGCAGTCCTCCGAGACCAATCGCCACCTCTATATCCTGTCGCTGATGACCGCCTTCCTGCTGCCGCCAACGCTGGTGACCGGCTTCTTCGGCATGAATACCACCAATCTCCCCTTCGCCGAAGGGGCCAGCGGTACGGCATATGCGGGCGCGTTGATCGTCGCTTCGGTACTGCTCGCCTGGTGGCTCCTTAAGCGTGTCAATATTCTTTGAAACGAAAAAGCCCGGCATCGCTGCCGGGCTGATCGATCCAAAGGTACGCCGAGCCTCAGTTATAAGGCGAGTAGCACTGCTGGCGCGGGCCGTTATAGGGCTGGAACGTATTGTCATAAGCGCGGTATGAACGGTAGCGGTTTGCGCACCAGGCAACATGGCCACCGCCGCCGCTGTAGGCCGGCGGGGCAACGTAGCGCGGCTGGGAAGCGATAGCGCCGCCGATGATCGCGCCGGCGCCGAAGGCAGCCAGAGGGTACCAGTAGCCGTTATACTCGCGATAGCCGCGGCGGTAGGAAGGGTAGCCGCGATAGCCACCATACCAACCTGGACGATAGGCCGGGCGATATGCGGGGCGGTAACCGGGGTAGTATCCGGGACGATAGCCTGGACGGTAACTGGGGCGATAGCCCGGCGGATAGTAGCGGCGGTACTGGACGTTCTGCACGTCCGATTTTTCGATCTGCGGTGCTGCCGGCATCTGAATGGCCTGCGACGGCACGAAGCTCGTCAGGACGACAACGGCGGAAAAGACTGCACTCGCAATCTTCTTACTGAGCCCATTCATTGTATTCTCCAATCCCAAGCGCGAATCTGGCCTCGCCGGTAACGCAGAGGTGCGGAACACTTTCCCAACACGCTCCGTTCGGCATGAATCGGATTTCTACCGGAATGCAAATGAACCGGGGATTAACCGGTTCATTTTCCGCAATTCGAACGGGAAAAATCAGGCAACGACGGAAAGCTGCGCCTGGTCGCCCTGAAGGCGGTTCACCATGAAGTTCGAATACCATTCGAGGAACTGCATGACGCCCCCTTCGTGGAGCATCGAATAGGGACCGGGCTCATAGGCCGGCGAGTGAATGCCGAAGGCATTTTCCTCGACGATGCGGCGATCCTGGTCGTTGGTTTCTGTCCAGACGTGCGTCAGTTCCTCGAGATTGTAGTCCACGCCCTCGACGGCGTCCTTGTGCACGATCCACTTCGTCGTGACTGCTGTTTCGTTGGCGCTGAGCGGCAGCACGCGGAAGGTGATCGCGTGGTCGCCGAGCAGGTGATTCCATGTCGTCGGATAGTGGAAGAGCAGCATGGTGCCGATGCGGTCGATTGTGACGTCCTCGGACAGCTTGCGCTTGACGGCCGGGCGGCCGGACATGGTGTAGCTTTCGGCATCCTCGATCAGCGGCATGCGGGCCGTGCGGAACTGGCCGTCGGGCGAGATCTGGAACTTGCTCGGAAGGCCGGCCGCCTCGCAGCGCGCCCAATGACCGGCGATTTCCGGATCGTCGGCACCTCCGTCCGTACCCGTGACGCTCGGGGCTTCCGGATAGGTGCGGCAGAGTTCGGGATGGTTGGCGGCGCAGTGATAGCACTCGCGATTGTTTTCCCAGACGAGCTTCCAGTTGCCCTTCTCGATAATGGTGCTCTGGAAGGCGACCTTGCCTTCGCTGAGACGGTGGGGAAGGATATAAGGGCTGACCATGTCGCGAACCGGCTGGAAGTCCGGCGCCGTGTCAGCCAGGCAGATGAAGATGTAGCCCGCGAAGCTCTCGCAATGCACGGGCTTCAGGCTGTAGCCGCTCTTGTCGAAATCATCCCCCATGTGGCGGGCGAAGGCGAGCTTGCCGTCGAGGTCATATGTCCACTGGTGATAGGGACAGACGAGACGGACCGACGAGCCGTGCTCCTTGGTGCAGACGCGCGAGCCGCGGTGGCGGCAGCTGTTGTGGAAGGCACGGATGACGTTGTCGCGGCCACGGACGATGACAACCGGATACTGGCCGATCTGAACGGTGAAATAGGCGCCCGGCTTCGGCAGTTCGCAATCGTGTCCCATGAACAGCCAGTCGCGATAGTAGATCATCTCCATATCGAGCTTGAAGTAATCTTCGTCGATATAGAAAGGCTGCTCAAGGCTGAAGCCTGCGTTCCGGTTCCTGAGCTGCCGCAAAACGTTGCTGCGAATATCCATCTGCTTATCCTCGTGCCATAGGCCGCCGCCGCGAAGGCGGGATGGAGGCGCCCGCTTCTTCTCCGTGCGGGAGAATTATCATGGCGCCATTTAAACACCGGCCATGACTGCGGCTTGGTTGTAATGCGACATCGGCTTCGAAATTGACGACAGCGCGGCGAGGCAAGATGATTTTCGGCATCCCCGCCGCGAAGCCTTCAAATGCGACATCCGAAAAGTTCAAATATGACGGCGGAATCAACCGCCCTCCAGCGGCATTATCGCATCTGCGACGCCCTTTCGCTACAGGCGCCCGCCATCATGCGCAAGAGACGGGTTTAACAGGCCATTAAGCATAAACTTCTATTCTTCCCTTATCGAACAAAGCAGATGGAATGCGAACCATGGCGAAACTTCGCTATTTCGACGCCAAAGAAGATGCCAGGCCACAGGACAAGAGACCTGCCGCACCGCATTCCGAATTTCTCCGCACCGGCAAGATCACTCGCGATCGGGCGCACTGGCTCGCCGAAGAACGCCGCTACCTGACGCATAAGGAAGTAAGCGAGAAAACCGGCCGGAAGCTGCAAACGGCAGGCATCAAGGCGCATCAGCAGATCAACGGCTTCCACCGCACGATCCAGTTTCCCAAGATGGTGTTTCACCGCACGCTCGCCGACAGCCCGCATCTCGGCTACTGCCATGTCACGGCCGCCCGCACAAAGTTCGACCGCTACGAGGACGTCAGCTGGGCCTTCTACATCGCCAACTTCTATGCCGACATCGGCGACAACGACAATTTCTTCCATCACATCGATATCAAATATTCCCGCATGTATTTCGCCGTCGCGATCAAGCCGGGCGAACATACGCCGGAGAAAATGACGATTGACCGCTCCATTCGCGGCAACGGCGTGCTCTTCAGAACCGACGATCCGCAGGTGGCCATCAGGAACGTCCTTCTGCTCGGCGCGCGCAACGAACAGCTTCGCGAAATCATCCGCCAGCTCTGATATTGATCGAAAGCTTTCAAAGGCCTATGGGACTGCCTGGAAACAACGGGCGGTACATGGCACGTATAATCGACATCGCAGAACATCGAGATGAAGCGCTGCAAATGGCGGCCGCCGTGCTTTCGGAAGGTTTTCCGGTCGCCATCCCGACCGAGACCGTCTACGGCCTTGCCGCCGATGCCACCAATGCGGCGGCGATAACCCGTATCTACGAGACCAAGGGGCGGCCGCGCTTCAATCCGCTGATCTGCCATATGAGCGACCTTGCGATGGCAGAGGACTATGCGGAGTTCGATCCGGTCTCGCGCGCGTTGGCGGAAGCCTTCTGGCCGGGGCCGCTGACGCTCGTCCTGCCCTTGAAGGCGGATAGCCATATCCATGCGCTAGCAACCGCCGGTCTGGATACGGTCGGCATCCGCGTGCCGAAGGGATTTGCGGGCGATCTGATCCGCGCCTTCGGCAAGCCGCTCGCAGCGCCCAGCGCCAACACATCCGGCAGGATCAGCGCCACCAGCGCCGCGCATGTCGACGCCGATCTCGGCAGCAAGATCAAGCTCATCATCGATGCCGGCGCCAGCACCGTGGGCGTCGAATCCACCATCGTCAAGGTGGAGGACGGCGAGTTGAAGCTTCTGCGGCCCGGCGGGCTTCCGGCATCCGAGATCGAACGCGTCGCCGGCAAGCGGCTGCGGCGCGCCGGAAAGGCATCAGCGGCGATCGAGGCTCCCGGCATGCTTGTCTCGCATTATGCGCCTGGTGCCAACGTCCGTCTCGATGCCGGGGCCGTCACACACGACGAGGCCCTGATTGCCTTTGGCTCTGCCGATGTCGTGGGTGCCAGCGAAGCCGCCATAGTGCTCAACCTCAGCCCCCGCGGCGATCTGGCCGAGGCGGCAGCCAATCTTTTCGACTACATGAAAAAGGCCGATGCCAGCGGCGCGGCAACGATCGCCTTTTCGCCGATACCGGACGAGGGTCTTGGCGAAGCGATCAACGACCGTTTGCGGCGCGCTGCCGGGCCGCGTGACGAATAACCAGGAAGGAATGAGCTCGATGAGCGCTGCCGTCTCCCCCGAACTTCTTGACCGCTTCGCCGCCATCGTCGGCGAGAAATACGCGCTGCGCAGCGAGGCCGAGCTTGCGCCGCACCTGATCGAGAACCGCGGGCTTTATCACGGTTCCTCCCCTCTCCTGCTCAAGCCGGCGAATGTCGAGGAAGTTTCGGCGATCTTGAAGCTTGCGACGGAAACCGGCACGGCGGTCGTGCCGCAGACCGGCAATACCGGCCTTGTCGGCGGCCAGACGCCGCGTGAGGGCAAGTCGGACATCATCATCTCGCTCGAACGCATGAACAGGATCCGCGACGTCGATCCGGTGGCGAACGTGCTGGTTGCCGACGGCGGCGCGATCCTTGCCGACGTGCAGAAGACGGCCGAGGCGCATGGAAAGCTTTTCCCTCTTTCGCTCGGCGCCGAAGGCTCCTGCCGGATTGGCGGTAACCTCTCGACGAATGCCGGCGGAACGGCGGTGCTGGCATACGGCAACATGCGCCAGCTCTGCCTCGGCCTCGAAGTCGTGCTGCCAACCGGCGAAATCTGGGACGGCCTGCGCCGCCTGAAGAAGGACAACACCGGCTACGATCTTCGCGATCTCTTCATCGGCGCCGAAGGCACGCTCGGCATCATCACCGGTGCTGTCCTCAAGCTTTACCCGCAGCCACTTGGCCATCAGGTCGCCTTTGCAGGGCTCAACTCCGTGGAGGAGGCGCTTGCCCTCTTCAATCTCGCGGGCAGCCTCTGCGGCACCTCGTTGACCGGCTTCGAACTGATGCCGCGTTTCGGCGTCGAGATCACCGCCAAGCATATCGAGGGCGTGCGCGATCCGCTGGAAACGGCTTACCCGTGGTATGTGCTGATCGACATCTCGACCTCGGATTCAGCCGAGACCGCCGAGCGGATGATGAATGCGCTGCTTGAACAGGGGTTTGAAGCCGGACTCGTGCAGGACGCGGCGATTGCCTCCTCCGTCGCGCAGCAGAAGGCGCTCTGGCACATGCGCGAGAGCATGTCGGAAGCCCAGAAGCCAGAAGGCGGCTCGATCAAGCATGATGTCTCCGTGCCGGTCTCGAAGATCCCGCATTTCATGCAGGAGGCCGGCGACGCCGTCATGGCGGTAATGCCCGGTGCTCGCATCTGCGGGTTCGGCCACATGGGCGATGGCAATATTCACTACAACATTTCCCAGCCGGTCGGCGCCGACAAGGACGCCTTCATTGCCCGCTGGCATGAGATGAACGAGATCGTGCACGGCATCGTGCTCTCTCACGGCGGCTCGATCTCGGCAGAGCACGGTATCGGCCAGCTGAAGCGCGACGAACTTGCCGCGATCCGCCCCGCCATCGAGATCGATCTGATGCGCCGCATCAAGCGCGTCTTCGATCCGGCGAACATCATGAACCCGGGGAAAGTGGTCAATGTGGAGTAAAAACGTGGCGGCCTAGCCGCCACCGGTCAGAATCTGCAGTGCCGGCGATTGCGTCGTGACATTCTGAATATCGTACATCGCCGTGAACCGCTTCAACAGCTTGTCGACCTTCTTCGAGTCGCCAAGATCCTTCAGGTCCACAAACTTTTCAAGAAGCGAGACCTGCTTCTCGACATCCATGCTGGAGATCTGGCTCGGCAGATTGTAGGCCGTCTGGATAACTTGGAAGAGAGCCTTGTCGCCGAGGATCGAATACATCGAGGTGACGTCCGGCGCCTTGCGGGCGAAGTAAAGCGCGAGGCGGGTGCCATCGTTCGACTCGCCTTCCTGCGTCTCGAGCGTCTGCCGCAGATAGGCATCCTGGGTGCGATCGAGCGCACCTTGATCCTGAACGGTGCCCAGCTTGGCGCGCGTGAGATTGCCGGCCGTGTCGAAGTTGAAGTCGGCGACGATGTTCTTGAACTTCGAGTCGGCCTTGGTGTTCAGATAGCTCTTTGCATCGTTGGGATCGGACGTGAATATCTTCTTCAACGTCTCTTCGTTGTAATCCTTCGGATCGAGACCGACAGACTTCAGGATGAAGTCCGTCAGCTCGCTGTTACTCAAGAAGTCGTCCAGCGACTTGACTTCTTCCATGCCCTTCGCAAAGGCATCGACCTCCTTGGTCGCATCCTTGGAAGCCTTGTCCCTGAGCGGCCCATCGTCCATGAACATAGTGGCATGCGATTTGTAATTCGTCGCATATTTTGCCATCGCTGCATCCGAAAGCGGCGCCAGATGCGGACCCACCTTGCCATCGCTGCCGAAATTGAAGGCGCGAGCAAAGTTGGTAATGCGCTCATCCTTGAAGGACGCCACGTAGCCCTTTGGGTCATAGGCGTCGCTCATCAGCAGCTTGCGCGCGACGGATTTCGGCAGGTCCGCTTCGGTCAGGCCGAATGCCTGCAGGGCGACATGATAGATATCGGGGAGATCGTCGTTCGTCGTGTCATGATCGCCACGCTTGTTGTCGCGCAAGAGATCGTTGATGTCTTCGATATCCGCAAAATTGTCGAGCGACGAGCTCGGCGTCATGCGAGATTTGTAGCTGGCGGTGATATCGGCGATATAGGCCTTCGCCTCGTCGTCGTAGCGAGCCATATACTGCTCAGACGTCTGCTGCAGAACCGCAGCACTCTGCGGGCCTGTCGAGGGGACTACCGTGCCGTCCGCCTGGAAATTGAATGCGGCAACGGCATCGGGATAACCTGCTGCCGGATCAAGCAGAGCCTGCTTGAAGTCGGCATCGCTCATCTCCGAGGGCACGTTGTAGGCGAGCTTTACAATGTTTGCCAGCTTGGGGTCCGCGATCAGGGCATCGACGCTGGAGACGCTTCTGGCATTCGCCGTGTAGTAGGAAAGGTTGCTTTGAAAATATGTGAGAGCATTGTCCCTCTCGCCAATATCCTGAAATGTCCCGGAAACCGAGCCGTCGGGCTGGAAATTAAAGACTGAATTCACATCCGAATAGCCCTGCGCCGCGGCAAAAGCCGGGTCAAGAAGGATATTCTTGAAGTCACTGTCGCTCATGTCAGCCGGGATGTCGTAGGCGCTCCGGTAGAAATTCACGAGCTTCGTGTCAGTCATGAAATCGTTGATGTTGGTCGGGCCAGTACCTGATCCCGTATAGTTCCCTACAAAATACGCCGTGCCATTGTTGTTAGCAGCCTGGGCCGTCGCCGAAGTCTGGTCCGCCGTCTGAGCCGGTTCGCTCCCCGCCACAGTGCCGTCCGCATTGAAATTGAACGCGTCGTGGACATTCAACAGCCCAAGCTGGTTTGCAAAGGCGCTGTCAACGAGCACCGCCCTCAAACCGGAATCGCTCAACTCATCGGATATGCCCAAGCCATAGCCGTATTTGCCGAGGCTGAAGGAGGCCTTGATGTAAGCGGTCATCCGGCTGTCGGCGATAAGATCGTCGACGTTGGTGATGGTTTTGATCTTCGCTTCGTAATGCGCCTTGTTGTATTCGGCTGCGGTCTCCGTCGTGTAGTAGACGTCCGGCTTATCGTCGTTGTCCACGACGACCGTGAGCGAGTTCAGATTATACTTCTCGATCAGACCATTTTTCTGCGCGGTCGTTTGCGCGGCACCGATGAGCGAGCCATCGGCATTGAAATTGAAGGCTGAAGCTGCGTCCGGAGCACCCAACGACGCCGCATAGGCCGGGTCGGTCAGCAGCTTCCTGAAGTTTGCTTCGGTCATGTCGTAAGGCATGCCATAAGCAAGTTTCACGAAAGCCGTGAGCTGCTGGTCGTCCACCAAATCGTCAAGGTCCGTCACGACCTCGACCTTTGTTTCGAAATAATGTGCAAGCTGATCAAAGAGTGCTGAACTGCCCGCTGTTTGAGCGGCAGTCTGGGCGCTGCCGTTGACGCTGCCATCGGTTTGAAAATTGAAGGCGGCGTTGAGGCCCGAGGCTCCCTTGCTGGCGGCAACCGTCTGATCCGTCAGAATGCTCTTCAGCTGCGCGTCCGCAACACTATCCGCCACGCCATAGGCAGCGCGCACGAAGATGTTAAGCTTCTGGTCGGCGAGTAGTTGATCCACATTGGTCACACTGCCGATCATGGATTCGAAATATGTCTTGCCGTTTGCGCTGGCCCTGCCGATCAGATCGCTGGTTTGCGCGTCGGTCTGCGCGGGCATCAGCGTCGTGGACGTATTTCCGTCGGCGCCGAAATTAAAATAGGAAGCCAGATCCTGGTATTTCGCATTGGCCTGCGTGTTGACGAAGCTCGTGGGATCGTTGCGGTCGCTTGTCAGGACTTTCTCGAGGAAATCTCTCGAGACGTATGTGCCATCGATGTTGAAGGTCTTCAGCACGTAATTCTTCAGGCGGGAATTACCAAGCAGATCATTCACATTCCGGACTTTGGATATGGCCAGCTCGAAATAGTCAGTTTCGACCGCGGCAGCCTGTTCGCCCTTTTGGAAAGACTGCGTATAGAGGCCGATCAGATCGTCTTCCTGGGCATCCGTCTGCGCATCGGGCTTCGGTGCATTGAAATTGAACGCCGCAGCAAAAGTTTTATAGCGCTGATCCGAAAGCTTGTTGGCGAAACTGTCGGGATCGGTCAGGTCGCTTTCCAGCACCTTCTTCATGAAGGCCTTGGCATAGGTCATGTCGTCAAGGCCATAGGCCTGCATCGCATAGCTGTAGAGCTTGTAGTCGCCGAGGAAGTCGTCGACGTCCTTCACCCTGTTGATATTGGCGGCGTAATATTCGGCGTCCCTTTTGATCGTTGCCTGCGAAGCAATGCGATCAAGACTCGTCTTCGGATCGCGACTTATGATCGCGTAGGCAACGGAGGCGGAAATCATGAATGCGCCCTTAAACAGCAAAACCTAAAAGAACAACGCGGGATCCTGCGCGTATTTTGCCATGGAAAGCTTACTTGAGACTTACCTGACGCTGTCCCGCTTTGACGCGACCACCCTCTCCGATCCGTTCATGGTCCGGAAACCCTGCCACATTGGTTTTTGATAACCATCAGGGAAGGCAAAGTTTTCTTAACCGCAAATTTTAAGTGGTCCGGAAGAGGCCCCGCCTATTGTCGAGGCATAGAGGGCGAAAAAGCCCCGAGGAGAAGACCGGAAACCGGCTCTCAGGTAAGACAAGGGTAGAAATGAACATGAACAACACCGTTATGAAGCCCGCTTGGGCTGGAACGACACTGCGTCTCGATCCGTCGCGCTTTCCCCAGCAGGTCAGCTACGCCATCCACGACTCCACAAGTGACGTCAGCATAACGATCGATGAACGCGGCGCCATCCTCCGCAAGATCCTTCCCTCCAGCGGTCTGCCGCTTTCCATCGCCCTGCCGAAGCGCGCCTTCAAAGGCGTTGCGGCCCGGGCGATCGACCATGGCGACGGCGAAGTGACCGTCACGCTGGAACTGCACCATGAAGACCCGGACCTCTGCGTGCCGCTGCTTGTCGCACATGATCTCTCCGATATCGCCGCCGACTGGCGGGGCTGGTCGGAAGCGTTCCGCATTCCGATGCTGATGGTGGAGGCCGACGGCATTGCCCGTCCGCTCGAAGATCATCTCGGCGATCTGCGCACCAGCCACATGAAGCCACGCCGCCGCCATTCCTACTTCGCCAATCGCCGTCCGCGCTTCCTAGTGCGCCGCACGATCGGCAAACTCGGCGTGACGATGAAGATCGAAGGCAAGGAAATTATCGCCCGCAATTAAGAATTCGGCGAGTGACCCAATCTGAAACCCGGCTTCGCGCCGGGTTTTTTGTTTCAATCAGGGAAGGGCAAAGAGCACCGAGACGAACAGTCCGGCAAAGATGATCAGGCCGACGCGGTTGTTCGACCGAAAAAGCGCCAGGCATTGCGTGGCGTCGTTTATATCGAGCCTGGCGATCTGCCAGGCGAACATGCCGGCGGCAATCAACAGCCCGATATAGGACGCGAAACCGGCGCCGGCCAAAACAAAGGCGAGCAGCATCAGGACTAGTGTTGTGCCATAAAGGCCGATCAGCCACTGCCGTGTCTGATCGCCGAAAAGCCGCGCGGTCGAACGCACGCCGATCAGTTCGTCGTCTTCCTTGTCCTGATGCGCATAGATCGTGTCGTAGCCGATCGTCCAGACGACGGAGGAAAGATAGAGCCCAATCGCAGCGAAAGAGAGCGTGCCGAATATGCCGGCCCAGCCCATCAGTGCGCCCCAGGAAAAGGCGAGGCCAAGGAAAAACTGCGGCCAGTCCGTGAAGCGCTTGGCAAACGGGTAGAGCGCGACGATGCTAAGCGACAGCACGCCTAGCATGACTGCGAACCAGTTGAACTGGAGAAGCACCAGCAGGCCTGCCAGCGCCTGCAGCACCATGAAGACCTTTGCCTGAGTGCGCGTAACGCGTCCGGACGGCAGCGGCCGTGAACGTGTGCGCGCGACCTCCATGTCGATATCGTGATCAACCAGATCGTTGTATGTACACCCTGCCCCGCGCATGGCAACGGCGCCGATGAAGTAGAGAAGCAGGTGAAACAGCATCTGCGAGCCGGAAAACAGGCCCTGCGCCGCGGCCGCATTCGCGGCAAGCGCCACCGACCAGAAGCAGGGCCACATCAGGAGCTGCCAGCCGATCGGCCTGTCCCAGCGCGCCAGCTGCGCATAGGGCCAGAGCCACGGAGGCAAGATCCGATAAACCCAATTGTCCGAAGGCGCATCGGCGACGCGCCCGTTAAAGCCGCCAATCTGTTGCATGCGGCCATCTAGCGACGGGGCGCGGCGCGGGTCAATAGCGCAGGCACCAGGCGCTCATCTTCGCCGATAGAGGAAGTAACGGCCTTTCCCGACGGATGCGGGCAGCGGCATTTCCTCCAGTTCAGGATGCATCAATTCCAGGCCGCTTACCGCCAATCCGCCCGGCGCCAGCACCGCAACCACTCTCGACGGCAGCCACTCCCGGATGACGACATCCTTCTCCGGATACCCGGTGCCGATATCGGCATGCCCGATAGCTGCCCTTTTGCCGGTATAGCTCAGGCAGGTTTCCTTGATATCGCCGAGCACCACATCGCCATCGTCGGGCCGGCAGCTTCCATGGGCGCCGTTTTCGCGATCGAATGCAATGATGTGCCGATTCGGGAAGCGCACTCTTAAGTGGCTGTAGGTTCTGCCGTTGCCGAGGCCGATTTCCAGTATCGGTCCATCGGGCAGGCTCGCCTGCTTTTCCGCGATGTAATCGAGAATGTCCCTCTGCGCGGAAATCCGGCTGATGAAATCGTCGAGACGTGTTCGCATAGACAGCTCCGGTTCTCGAGCTCGAAATAAGCTTTAAATTCAATAGTTCAATCACACCGCTCCGCTGCTAACGCTGGTTCCAGCGCCGGATGACCGGCTCGGTCAAGTCGTGCTCATAGCCGAGGGTGCTGATGCTTGCAGTGTCGAGGACGAAGCGCGAGCCGTCTTCCGGCGGCAGGCCGAGCCAGCGGGCGGCGAGCACGCGGAGGAAATGGGAGCTGGAGAAGATCAAGATCGGCGCGTTGGCGTCGCGAATTTCGCTGACGATATAGTCCGCCCTTGCACCGATATCCGGGGCCATCTCTCCCTCTGGACATCCGTCGCGGAACAATCGCCAGCCGGGTCGGGCCGCGAGGATTTCCTTTGTCGTGATGCCCTCGTAAGCGCCATAGTCCCATTCGGCGAGATCGGGCTTTATCATGGCATTTGCACCGAACCCGGCAAGAGCACAGGTGTTTCTCGCCCTTTGTGAGGGGCTCGACCAGACGGCGGAAGCCTCCAGTCCCTTCAAGCGGTCTGCGAGTTTGCGGGCGGCCGCCTCGCCGTTCGGGGTCAGGGGGATATCCGTTCTGCCGGTATGTTTTCCGGAGAGCGACCACTCCGTTTCGCCGTGGCGGACGAGATGGATTTCGGGGAATGCACTGCTCATCTGCATGCCTTCCTTAAAGAAAGGGCGCGGTCGCCGCGCCGTGATGTCAGAAAACCACCTTTTCCAAGGGCGGCCGTGTGGCCTCGAACTCCTTCAGCTTCGCCTCATTCTCGGCAATATAATTGCGGTTGTCCGGTGTCGAGTACTGGTTCTTGGAAATCTGGATCTGCATGACGAAGAGTTCGTCCCAGCGGAAGCCCATTTCAGAGCCGGCGAGATAAAACTCCCACATGCGGAAAAACCGCTCGTCGTAAAGGGCAACGGCCTCCGCCTTTCGCGCCACGAAGCGCTCCCGCCAGTGGCGGAGCGTATAAGCATAATGTAGCGGCAGGACTTCGATGTCCCTGATCAACAGCCCGGCCTTCTCGATCGCAGGCACCGTCTCGCCGATCGAGGGGATGTAGCCCTGCGGGAAGATGTATTTCTCGATGAAGGCATTCGTCGCAAAGCTCGGCTTTGGGCGGGCGATGGAATGCACGAGCATGACGCCATCGTCGGCGAGAAGCTCGTGCACCTTGCGGAAATAGTTGCCGAAATTGCCGATGCCGACATGCTCGAACATGCCGACCGAAACGATGCGGTCGAACTTCATGCCTGTCATCGTGCGGTAATCCTGCAGTTCGAAGCGGACGCGATCCGCAAGGCCACGCTTTTGGGCGCGCTCGCGCGAAATTTTCAACTGCTCCTCGCTGAGCGTGATGCCGGTGACATCGACGCCTGTCGTCGACTCCGCCAGATACATGCCCATGCCGCCCCAGCCGGAGCCGATTTCCAGAATGCGCTGATTGGGTTCCAGCAGAAGCTTGGCTGCGATATGTCGCTTCTTGGCGACTTGCGCCTCCTCCAGACTGATGCCCGGCGGGTCGAAATAAGCACAGGAATATTGCCAGTCTTCATCAAGGAAAAGTGCAAAAAGCTTTTCCGACAGATCGTAGTGGTGGGCGACATTGCGCTTGTTGTGATTGATCGGCAGCCGGCTCTTCAGCTGCTGCAGGGCGATGCGGCCGACCAGACGTGCGGCCATCGGAATATCGAAGATTTCGTTGGTGGTGTTCTGCTTCACCATCGAAAGGAAATCGTAGATGTTGCCCTGCTCAAGAATGAACCGGCCGTCCATGTACATTTCGCCGAGCTTGAGTGTGGGATCGCGGCGGATGAGCTTCTCGGCCTCCTCGTCTGCTACGCGGACGACGACCAGATCCCCGCGGCCATCGCCAATCGCATGTGTCTCGCCATTGGCCAGCGTGAGCTTCAGATTACCCTTGCAGATGATTTTTTTGACAATCGATAAAAATCCCGACGCCATGCACTGGGCCTCGCAAATGTGACAGGATGATACGGATTAAACTTAGTCCCTCTCCTCCGCCACACAAGCGCCGTATTTGGCAGTTCCGCAACAAGGCTGCCAAACTGTGACATTTTTGCAATGGGTGTAGCTAAGCCCTTATTTTCGCTTCATGGCCTCTGCGAGCGCAGCGCCGAAGGCGCCTTGTGTTTCCTGTCTCGGGACAAGCGGACGCCGGTCGTTCTGCGGCCGTGCACCCTGATTTCCACGAGGCTCGCCGCGCGGTGCCGAAGCCGGGGAACCGTCATCCTTGCGCATCGAAAGACCGATGCGCTTGCGCTTCGCATCGACTTCGACGACCCGCACCTTCACCACATCGCCGGCCTTCACAACTTCGTGAGGATCTTTGACGAAGCGGTCGGCTAGCTGCGAGACATGCACAAGGCCGTCCTGATGCACGCCGATATCGACGAAGGCGCCAAAGGCCGCGACGTTGGTCACCGTGCCTTCCAGCACCATGCCCGGCTTGAGATCAGAGATTTCGTTGACGCCTTCGGCAAAGGTGGCCGTCTTGAAGTTCGGGCGCGGGTCGCGGCCGGGCTTTTCCAGCTCGGTGAGGATATCCTTGACCGTCGGCAGGCCGAACTTCTCGTCGATGAACTGGCGCGGATCGATCGCCTTCAAAGCGGCGCTGTCGCCCATCAGCGAACGCAGATCGCGGCCACAGGCGGCGACGATCTTCTTCGCCACGCCATAGGCTTCCGGATGGACCGATGATGCGTCGAGGGGCTCCTTACCGTTCGGAATGCGCAGAAAGCCCGCCGCCTGCTCGAAGGTGCGGTTGCCGAGGCGGGCGACCTTCAATAGGTCGCGGCGGCTTCCGAACGGACCGTTCTGGTCGCGATGGACGACGATGGCTTCGGCAATCGACGGGCCGAGGCCGGAGACGCGTGACAGCAGCGGCGCAGAAGCCGTGTTGAGATCGACGCCGACGGCATTCACCGCGTCTTCGACGACGGCATCGAGCGATCGCGACAGCTTCTGCTGGTCCACGTCATGCTGGTACTGGCCGACGCCGATCGACTTCGGCTCGATCTTGACGAGTTCTGCCAGCGGATCCTGCAGGCGGCGGGCGATGGAAACGGCGCCACGCAGCGATACGTCGAGGTCCGGGAATTCGGCTGCAGCAGTCGCGGACGCGGAATAGACCGATGCGCCGGCTTCCGAAACGATAACCTTGGTGGGCTTTGCGCCCGGAAGATCGACCAGCATGTCGGCTACCAACTTTTCGGTTTCGCGGCTGCCGGTGCCGTTGCCGATCGAGATCAGTTCGACATTGTGCTTGCGGATGAGCGAGGCCAATTCCACCTGAGTGCCACGCACATCGTTCCGCGGCTGGAAGGGGTAGACCGTGGAGGTTGCGACGACCTTGCCGGTGCCGTCGACGACCGCGACCTTGACGCCCGTGCGGATGCCCGGATCGAGGCCCATCGTGGCACGCGAACCTGCAGGCGCCGCAAGCAGCAGATCCTTCAAATTACGCGCAAAGACGTGGATCGCTTCCTCTTCGGCGCGTTCGCGCAATTCGCGCATCAGGTCGAGCGACAGCGACATGGAAAGCTTCACGCGCCAGGTCCAGCTTGCGACATCCATCAGCCAGCGGTCGCTGGGGCGGTTCGGACCGATCTCGTAAGCTTCGGCGATCATCCGCTCGACTGGCTTGTTGGGCGAGGCGGTCTCGGCATCGGCTTCGATCGTCAGCGTCAGCACTTCCTCGTTCCAGCCGCGCAGCATGGCAAGCGCGCGGTGGCCGGGCACCGTCGCCCATCGTTCGGAATGGCCGAAATAGTCCGAGAACTTCTCGCCCGCCGCCTGCTTGCCATCCACGACCTTGGCCTTCAGAAGCGCGGCTCTGCGCATATGGGCGCGGAGCTTACCGAGCAGATCGGCATTTTCCGCAATGCCTTCCGCGATGATATCGCGTGCGCCTTCGAGCGCCGTTTTCACATCCGGCACATCGGCAGTGATGTAGCCTTCAGCCAGCGCCGCGGGTTCCTTCGAGCGGTCGGCGACGATCGCTTCGGCCAGCGGCCCGAGGCCGCGCTCGCGGGCGATTTCGGCACGGGTGCGGCGCTTCGGCTTGTAGGGCAGATAGAGGTCTTCGAGCTCCGCCTTGGTGGCGGCGCTCGCGATCTTGGCCATCAACTCGTCGGTCATCTTGCCCTGGCCGGCGATCGATTCGACGATCGTGTCGCGGCGGGCCTCCAACTCGCGCAGATAGACGAGGCGTTCGGCGAGCGTGCGCAGCTGCGTATCATCCAGCCCGCCCGTCACTTCCTTGCGGTAGCGCGCGATGAAGGGAACGGTCGCGCCCGCATCGAGCAGCTCGATCGCGGCTTTGGCCTGGTCCGGCCGGGCATTGATTTCGGAGGCGATGACTGCGGCAAGCGAGCGAAGGTCTGCGGTCATGGGATTTCCCTGAATTCACGAAAGTGCCGGGACCATAGCGGCGAAAAGCGGCAAGGCAATGCCCGAGATGGGTTTCCACAGAGAGGAGGCCCCACTAATGCGAAAACCTCCCACCCCTTTGGGACGAAGACGCCTCTCCAATCTTCGAAAGGCCCCTCCCCAACCCCCACAAGGGGGAGGGGCTTAACTGCCACCATCGTTCGCCGCAAAGCGACCTCTTCGTGGAACAACGCTGCGAGAGGGCATTAAGTGAGCGGCATCGTAGCCCCTCCCCCTTGTGGTGAGGGGTTGGGGAGGGGCCTTTATCGTGATCGCCCTCCTCCGCTTTTTTGCGGTTGTGCGAGGACCGCTTTCTTTGCTAGCAGAAGCCACCGTTTCAGACCGCTTTCTTCCGACGGTGCAAGGATCATAGTCACATGCCGAACCTGCTTCTCGAACTTCGCTCCGAAGAGATTCCCGCCCGCATGCAGCGCAAGGCCGCAGGCGATCTCAGGAAGCTGGTCACCGATGCGCTGGTGGAGGCAGGTCTTTCCTATGAGGGCGCCCGCGAATACTGGACGCCCCGGCGCCTAACGCTCGACATCCACGGCTTGACCGCCCGCTCCGCCGATGTGCGCGAAGAGCGCAAGGGGCCGCGCACCGACGCCAACGAGAAGGCAATCGAAGGCTTTTTGCGCGGCGCCGGCCTTTCCTCGATTGCCGAGGCGCAGGTGCAGAGCGACCCGAAAAAGGGCGATTTCTACATTGCCGTCGTTTCGAAGCCCGGCCGCGCCGCCGAAGAAATCATCACCGAGGTGATGCCCGGGATCATCCGCGATTTCCCCTGGCCGAAATCCATGCGCTGGGGCACGGCCTCATCGAGGCCGGGATCGTTGCGCTGGGTGCGCCCGCTGCAATCGATCATCTGCACCTTCGGCACCGAGCATGAGGAAACCTCGATCATCCCCTTCGAGATCGACGGCGTCGTTGCCTCCAACGTCACCTACGGCCATCGCTTCCATGCGCCCGGCGCCATTACCGTCAAGCGCTTCGACGACTATGCCGCAAGCCTCGAAAGGGCGAAGGTCATTCTCGACGCCGAGCGCCGCAAGGACATCATCCTGCACGACGCCCGCGACCTTGCTTTCGCGGCCGGACTGGAACTGGTCGAGGACGAAGGCCTGCTCGAAGAGGTCTCCGGCCTCGTCGAATGGCCGCAGGTGCTGATGGGCGCCTTCGAGGAGGATTACCTCTCGATCCCCTCCGAAATCATCCGGCTGACGATCAAGACCAACCAGAAGTGCTTCGTCACACGCAAACCGGGCGACGAGACGCTTTCAAACAAGTTTGTCCTCGTTTCCAACATTGAAGCGAGCGACGGCGGCAAGGAAATCATCCACGGCAACGGCAAGGTCGTCCGCGCCCGCCTTTCCGACGCGCTGCATTTCTGGAAGCGCGACCAGGGGAACTTGCCTGACCTGGAGACGCTGGAGGTTTCAGCGAAAAAGTTCGGGCTTGATCTGAAGAAGCCGCTGGATCAGCGGATGGCAAAGCTCGATGCGCTGCATGTGACGTTCCATGCTCATATTGGAACGCAGGGCGAACGGGTAACCCGCATTCGCACCCTTGCCGGCGAAATCGGGAAAGTGGTCGATGCAGATGCCTTAAAGGTCAGCCGTGCCGCAGTGTTGGCAAAAGCGGACCTGCGAACTGAGGTGGTCGGCGAATTCCCCGAACTGCAGGGCACAATGGGGAAGAAATACGCGCTGCTGCAAGGTGAAGATGAATCGGTGGCGGCGGCCGTGGAGGACCATTATAAGCCTCAAGGCCCCACAGACCGCGTGCCTACCGACAAGGTCGCCATAAGCATCGCTCTTGCTGATAAGGTCGACACGCTCGTTTGGTTTTGGCGCATAAATGAAAAACCCACCGGCTCAAAGGATCCGTTCGCGCTAAGACGCGCAGCGCTAGGATCTATACGGCTGCTGCTGGAACGAGGAATCAGAGCATCCCTCATCCCGCTGTTTCGCGCTGCGTTTCGCAGCGAATGGGCTGTGGCCTTCGCCAGCCATGAAGCTTCGATAGGACTCTTCGAGCTTAGGATCCAACAGGGTGAGGATAAGTCCGAATTCGAGAAGCTCATAAAAGAACAATACGCAGCTATCGAATACTGCAAAACCTATCTCGCTGACGGCCACCCAAAGACAATCGAGGAAGAATATGAGCTGGCAATCAGCCTCCTCTCCTTCTTCCACGACCGCCTCAAGGTCTATCTCCGCGATCAAGGTGCCCGCTACGATCTGATCGACGCCGTTGTCTCTCCCGAAGCCGACGACCTCCTGATGATCGCCCGCCGCATCGAGGCGCTGACGGCATTCATCACCTCGGAAAACGGCAAGAACCTTTTGGTCGGCACCAAGCGCGCGACGCAGATTCTCGCCGCCGAGGAGAAGAAGGGCACAGTGATCGCCGACGGCGTTTCGGAAAATCTGTTCCGGCTTGATGCCGAGAAAGAGCTCTTTTCAGCCATCACGGGGGCCTCGGCCGAGGCTTCCGCTGCAATCGCCAAGGAAGACTTCCGTTCGGCGATGGAGGCGCTTTCGAAGCTCCGCGCCCCGGTCGACCGCTTCTTCGACGACGTGCTCGTCAACGATGAAGACGCGGCGATCCGCGCCAACCGCCTCGCCCTGCTGCGGCTCATCCGCGAGGCGACGGGGACAGTTGCGGACTTCTCGAAGATCGCCGGATAGAATCCGGTCACAAACGTACAAGACGGCTGATCCATCCTTGTTTATCGACTGCAGCCTGCAGAATGGAGATCAAGATGGATCAGACGACCAAGGGCTACGCACCCATCAACTTTGCCGACAAGCTTTCGAAGTTCAGCGATCAGTGGCAGCCACGCGTCATTGCCGAACTCAATGACTATCAGTTCAAGATCGTCCGCATTGAAGGGGACTTCATCTGGCACGATCACCCGACGACAGATGAAGCTTTCATCGTTCTCGACGGTGTGCTCAGGATTGATTTTCCGGATGGCTCCGTGTCGATCGGCCCCGGAGAGATGTACATCGTCCCGAAAGGCGTCAAGCACAAGCCATACGCAGCTTCCGAAGTGAAGATGCTGCTCATCGAGCCGCGCGGAACACTGAATACCGGTGATGAAGGCGGCGAAAGGACGGCCCAGAACGACATCTGGATCTGACCGCCGCAAGACTTCGGAGCTAGATTTCTGGTGGGCAGAGAGACGTACCTCCCGCCTGGCGCTGGTTTCGCGATTCGATCGCATCGCTGCGGCCTGCTTCCGATGTCTGATAGCCCCCACTGGCACTGGCATTTGAGACGCAGCAGAGCTATCAGACAATCATGACCGGAAAAATTCTCGTCAGCGCCTGCCTCATGGGCCATGCCGTCCGTTATGACGGCCGGGCGAAGCCGCTTGCGCATCCGGCGATCGACCGGTGGCGGGCGGAGGGCAGGCTCGTGACGATGTGTCCGGAGATGTCGGCGGGCATGCCCGTGCCGCGGCCGCCGGCGGAAATCGCGGGCGGGGCGAGCGGCGAAGATGTGCTTGCGGGTAGAGCGCGCGTCGTCGAGATCACCGGCGACGATGTAACGGCGACATTCCGGCAGGCGGCAGAGAATGCGCTCAGGCTGGCTCAAGAGACGGGCTGCACCCACGCGCTGCTCATCGACGGCAGCCCCTCCTGCGGTTCCGGCTTCATTTATGACGGGTCTTTCAGCGGCGCGCAGCATAGCGGCAGGGGCGCCACCGCTGCCCTGCTGATGCGCGCGGGAATCCAGGTCTTCTCCGACCGGGAAATCGACCGGCTGGTGGAAAGCCTCGCCGCGGCCGTCTGAGAAAAAAGAAGCGGCCGCCGGATTTCTCGGGCGGCCGTAATGTGTTCCCTTTGAAAACGACTGGCTTAGGCCGCGCGGCGTGCCGGAGCAGTGATCGTCTGAGCCGCACTGCCGACACGGAAGCCGTGGATGAGGCCGAGCAGTTCGTCGGTATCGGCCGCCAGCGTTTCCGCCGATGCCGTCGTTTCCTCGGCCATCGCCGCATTCTGCTGCGTTGCCGTGTCGAGCTGGTTCATCGAGGACGCTATCGAGCGCAGCGTCGTGTCCTGCTCCGAGGCGCTGTGGGCGATCTTGGCGACGATCTCGTTGGCAGCCTTGATCTGATCCGAGATGCGCTTGAGCGCTTCCCCTGCCTCGCCGACAAGGCGGACGCCCTGATCGACCTGGCTGGAAGAACGGGCGATCTGATCCTTGATCTCCTTGGCGGCAGCGGCGGAGCGCTGAGCCAGTTCGCGGACTTCCTGGGCGACCACCGCAAAGCCCTTGCCGGATTCGCCGGCGCGTGCAGCTTCGACACCGGCATTCAGCGCCAGCAGGTTCGTCTGAAAGGCGATATCGTCGATGACTCCGATGATCTTGCCGATCTCGTTGGACGACTTTTCGATGCCGCTCATCGCTTCGATCGCTTCGGTGACGACCGCATCGCTGCGGTTCGCTTCGGTGCTGACGGCGTGTACGCGCTTGGCGGCCTCGTGCGCGCCTTCCGCCGTCTGTCGGACGGCGACGGTCAGTTCGTCGAGAGCGGCCGAGGTTTCCTCCAGACTCGCGGCCTGGCGCTCGGTGCGCTGCGACAGTTCGTTCGAGGCGCGGCGGATTTCCTCCTTCGCCATGCCGATATCACCGCCCTTGGCGCTGACCTTGGCCATCGCGGCTTCGAGATGCGAAAGCGCGTCGTTGAAGTTGTCGCGAAGGGCGGCGTATTTCTGGCCAATATCGGCGCAGCGAACCGTCAGATCGCCGCGGGCAATCAGTTCCAGTGCCTCGCCGATCGTGGAGACGACGCCTGCCTGCATACGGGCTTCTTCCTGCTGCAGGCGGAGATTGTTTTCGCGCTCGGCATTCAGTGCCAATTCCTGCTCGGCCTGATGCAGGGCCAGCGCCTGCCTTTCGCGGATTTTTTCCTGAAGCGCCTTCGTAGCCTTGGCCATCATGCCCACTTCATTACCCATATCGGCGTGGGGGATAGCAACCGACACATCCTCGTCGGCGACGGCCTTCAGGGCTGTGTGGACATCTGAAAGCGGCCTGGAAATACCGCGGATGACGAAATAGGCAGCCGCGATCGCAAGGATGAAAAGGACGAGGCTGCTGATGAGCGCCGTCATGATCCTGCCGCGCACTTGCACATCGAGATCGTCCATGTAGACGCCGGTGACAACCACGATCTTCCATGGCGCGAAGTCGAGCGCATAGGCGGTCTTCCGGAAAGTCGCATCCTTGGGCTCGCCTGGCTTGCTCGCATAGTAATCCGTCATACCGCCGCCGCTTTGGCCGAGCTTGACGAGTTCCTCGCGATACAAGTGGTTCTTGACATCCGGCTGGCCCTTCACGTTCTGGCCGACCTTGGTCTTGTCGTAGTGAAAGACGATGGTGATGTCGTAGTCATAGGCGAAAAAGTAACCGTCTGGATTATACTTCATGCCGGTAAGCGTGGCGTACGCCTGCTTCTTCGCGTCGTCCAGCGTCAGTTCGCCAGCTTCGACCCTGGACTGATAGAGCTTAAGGACGGAGACGGCGGATTCCACTTCCGTGCGCAGCATTTCGTAACGCTCGTTGTAGATGCCGTCGGCAGACGATTTGAGTTGCAGGCTGGTGGCGATCGCAAAGGCAATCATCAGGCCCGTCACCAGCAATATCAGTTGTTTTGAAATCTTTAGGTTTTTCATGAATGTCTCGCGAAAAATGGTGAGTTTGCAACACCGGATCGGTCAACTCCCGTCCCTTCGCGCGTGTCACCACGCACGTTCAGCAAGCGCAATCATGCTCACTCCGGTCCTCCGTAAGTAAAATTATTGTGAATGGCTGAATGATTACTTAACGCTTCTGAGATTGCTGAAGATCAACAGTGCCAAATCTGAGTCATGCTTTCTTGCACAATTTGCTCAGGTTGCATGAGTACTTTGCAATTCAATTAAAAAAGAATGCGCCCCTGCTTCTCTTCAGGAGCGCATTCAGTCCGCCAACGAGGCGGAACCCCGAACGATCAAAACTTTGATCGGGTCAGGGGCAGGGAACTTTGGAAATCACATCCGCAGCTTGAAGCCGGAAACGTCGAGCGGCGCGGTTTGTTCCATCGAGACGGACATGCCGGCAACAACAGGCTTCGCATCGCCTCCGATCACCGAGGTCGTTGCTGTGGGGTCTATGCCCTCGGCGGGAACGGTTTCCTTGAAGGCTGCAATGACTTCGGGCGTTGCCTTAGTCACGAAAACGACGGGCGAGCCGCCCATCCAGCCTTCGGTGCGGTAGAGCTTCGGCTCTCCTGCCACATCGCGGAGCGCGCTTTCCTGGATTGCGCCGGGCGGCAGCGCCGGCACCGTGTAGTCCTTCTTACGCTCGGTCGATTGCAGCGGCGGGCAGCTAGCGCAGGTCTCAGTCACGATGCTTTCGCCGCCGGTGCGCGGCGTCTTGCCGATCACCTCGATCGAAGAGGCCATCGCCGAACCGGCTGCCAGAAGAATTGCCGCACCGAGAATGAATTGACGCATGGAAGCTGCTCCGACTTACTATGGGAGCAGAATAGAGCGCCTTTATTTCCATCCCGTCAGGGGAAAGGGTAAAAATTTAGAGAACTGACCCGATTTTGGGCCGAAGGTTAAGCTTTTTCGCGCTCGATCGCCCGCCAGCCGATATCGCGGCGGCAAAAGCCGTTTTCCCATTCCACCTTGTCGACCAAGGCATAGGCGCGGTTCTGCGCCTCGCCGACGGTTCTGCCGGTGGCGGTCACATTCAGCACGCGGCCGCCGGTGGCGACAAGTTCGCCGTCCTTTAATGACGTGCCGGCATGGAACACTTTCGCGCCGTCGCCTGCCTCCGGCAACGAGACGATCGGCGTGTTCTTCTCGTAGGAGCCAGGATAGCCCTTGGAGGCAATCACGACGGTCAGCGCCGGATCGTCGCTCCACTCGGCCATGACTTTGTCGAGGGTGCCCTCGGCGGCTGCCAGCAGCAGCGGCAGCAGATCGCTCTTCAGCCGCATCATCAGCACCTGGCACTCGGGATCGCCGAAACGGACATTGTATTCGATCAGTTCCGGGCCTTTTGCGGTGATCATCAGTCCGGCGAAGAACACACCGGAGAAGGGGTACCCGCTTTCGGCCATGCCGCGGATCGTCGGCTCGATGATTTCCTTCATCGTCCGCTCGATCATTTCGGCAGTCATCACCGGCGCCGGCGAATAGGCGCCCATGCCGCCGGTATTGACGCCGGTGTCGCCCTCGCCCACCCGCTTGTGGTCCTGGACGGTTGCCAGCGGCAGCGCGTTCCGGCCGTCACACAGGCAGAAGAAGCTTGCCTCCTCGCCGTCGAGATAAGCCTCGATGACCACCTCGGCACCGGCTGCGCCGAACGCGCCTTCGAAACAATCGTCAACGGCGGCAAGTGCCTCCTCAACAGTCATCGCCACCGTCACGCCCTTGCCGGCGGCAAGACCATCCGCCTTGACGACGATCGGGGCACCCTGTTCGCGAATATAGGCTTTTGCCTTCGGGGCGTTGTTGAAGCGTTGGTAGGCGCCCGTCGGGATGTTGTAGCGGGCGCAGATATCTTTGGTGAAGCCTTTGGAACCTTCGAGCTGGGCCGCGGCAGCGGAAGGGCCGAAAACCTTCAAGCCATAGGCACGCAGGCGGTCGGCAAGGCCTGCAACCAGCGGCGCCTCGGGGCCGACGACGACGAAGTCGATCGCTTTTTCCCGGCAGAAGGCGGCGACCGCCTCGTGATCCTCGACATTCATGGATACGAGCGCTGCGTGCTCCGCAATACCCGGATTGCCCGGCGTGGCATAGAATTCCGTCATCAGCGGCGATTGCGCCAGCTTCCAGGCAAGCGCATGCTCGCGTCCGCCCGAACCGATCAACAGAACCTTCATGCCCGATCCTTTCCCGTTTCCGTCTGGCGGTTAAGGGGCCAAGAGCGAAAGGTCAAGTGTTGGTGGCGAGTGGGAGGGCTTAATCGCCTGCGATATACCGCGTGGGCCCCTTATCCGGCCCTTCAGGCCACCTTCTCCCCGAAGGGAGAAGGGAGCGGGACGTTGCGGCATATCCCTTCTCCCAGCGGGGAGAAGGCGGCGGCAGCCGGATGAGGGGCTGCCAAGCAGCGCGTCTTTTACCAGCCGCCGCCTCCACCGCCTCCCCCGCCACCACCGGAGGAGCCACCGCCGCCGGAAAAACCGGAAGAGGAACTGGAGGGTGGCGGCGAGGGAATGGTCGAGGCGATGGTCGACGCCATCGACGACGAGAAGCCGCCGATGCGGTCGGAGAAGCTGCCGCTGCTGAAGTTGCCGGAATACCAGGACGGGGCATAGGCCGCGGCCGCACCGGCAGCAGCCGCCGCGAGCCAGGTTTCGAAGGTGCGGGTCCAGGGCTTCTCGACACCGAGCGCAACCGCATAGGGCAGCAGCTTCTCGAAATGTTGCGGCGACATTTCCGGCGCACCGGCCATGTTCATCCGATCCTTCTCGGCAAGCGTCAGATACTGGCGAAGGCCGTCGATGCCATCCATCATCTTCGAGCCGAGCGGCGTCGGCGCACCCATGATAAAGACATAGAGCAGGTTGAGCAGCACGATGCCGCCGACTGCAAAGAGCATTGGTGTCTCGTGGAATTCCAAGAGCGTGGAGAAAAGCGCCAGACCCAGCGATGAAATGATGCTGAAGCCGATGAAGACAGCGAAGGCGATCGCGATCACCGCGACGATCTTGCCGCCCAAGGCCCCGCCGGGGCGGATCGATCTTGCAAAGCCTGCCACGAAGATGGCAACGAAGACGGAAACGACGATCGGGATGATCATAAGCGCGATCGTATCAGGCTCCAGCGTGCCGAAAACGAAGAGAGCGACGAGTGCTGCGACGCTGAGCGCGATGCCGCCTGCGGTATAGGCGGTGTTGGAATTATAGTATTTGCCGCGATGCTCCCGCTCGATCGAAGAGCGGAAGCTTTGGCCGACCGACTTCACACGTTCGCCGTTTGCCTTGTCGATCGTCAGTGATCCCTTGCTGCCGACGGCGTTCAGGAGGCTGGTATCGCCGGCTTCCAGCTTCTCTTTACCAGCCGGCTTTTCCGTGCGGCGCACGATGATCGATTGCTTGAGGTCTTCAAGAACGACATAGCCGCGAACCGCAAGGTTCAGTGCCGTTGCCGAAAGCGCCGACCAGCCCCCGCCGGAAAAGCCCCTGTTGTCGATATAATTGACGAGCGCAGGCGAGATGCCGTCCGGGGCGTCCCAGCGCGGCACAAGGACGCCGCGGGAAGGATCGCGCCCGACCTTCAACCAGGCGCGGGTGTAGTAGAGGAAAACAAGGATGAGGCCGCCGAAGCCGATGAAATAGTCCCGGTTGTCGCTCAACCACCATCGCTGCCGATCCTCGGCGCTCGGCGGATCGATCGCACCCTTCGGAAACTTGACAGCGATCGTCAGGCCCTCGTTGGCATTGAGCGACCTGGTTGTCGAGAAAATCGGTCGAGTGTCGCTGCCCGAGACGCGGGCATTCTTGTCCGTCGCGCCAAACGGGCCGGTGAAGAAATTCGTATCTGTTGCGCTAACACCATCCGGTAGAGTCACGGTCGCAGTCGCGGCCATGATCGGAAAGATCCAGCCATTGCCGGTGACGTTCCAGTAAAGCTCGTCGTGATCTTCGAAATACCGGATCTGGCGATTGGTGGTGTAGGTGAAGGCATATTGATGGCGGCCGGGCGGAAGCATGACGTCTTCCGACCCAGCATAGATGCGGATGCCGCCGGAAATGGATTCCGTCTTCCACGGCTCGTCATTTCCGTCGCGCTTCACCGAGACGACGTCGAAGTCGACGGTGCGGCGGCGGTCCTCGTCATCGACGAACGTCAGCGGAAAGTCGCGGAAGATGCCGCGCCTGATACGGTCACCTTCGGCATTGACGGTGATCGTCTCCGTCACCGTCATGGCGCCGCTCTTTTCGAGCTTTATATCCGATGCGAAGGAGTTGATGATCTCCGCAGCACTTGCCCTGTGCGCGACAAACGCCAGAAACAGAATGAAGCAAAGGCCGAAAAGCCGCCGGATCATCATACCTCTCCCCGCCGGCGGCGCGCTGCCGCCTCAGAAAATGTCAGCCCTCGTTCGCATATCTGACGCCCAGTCCCGCCAGCGTCCGCCAATAGGCAGGGAACGTCTTGCCGACGCAATCCGGATTAAGGATCGTGATACCGTCGATCTTCAGCCCGGCAAGCGCGAAGCTCATGGCGATGCGGTGGTCGGCGAAGGTGTCGATCTCGGCGGGAAGGTGCTTTCCGGCCAGCGACGGATCGGATTGAACGATGAGATCATCGCCTTCCTCGCGCGCCAGATCCGAGCGGATCTGCGTCAGGCCGGTCGATAGCGCGCGGATGCGGTCGCATTCCTTGACGCGCAGATTGGCGATGCCGACGAAGCGGACGGGCGTCCTGTTGAACGCTGCGAGCACGGCGAGCGTCGGGACAGCATCCTGCATCTGCGAGCCGTCGATTTCGGCCGGCAGGTGCGGGAATTTGGCGATCATATCGTAAGCCTTCGCGTCCGGCTGCGTGAAAGCGCCATTCGGAACGCCGAGGTCGATGGAGCCGCCGGTCAGGACTTCGGCCGCCCAGAGATAGGTTGCCGCCGACGCATCCGGCTCGATGACGAAATCGGCTGCGGAGTAACCGGTCGGCTCGACGCGCCAGACGACCGGGCTGGTCTTCTCGACACTCGAGCCGAAGGCGCGCATCGCCGCCGTGGTGAGATCGATGTAGCCGAGCGCGCCGATATCCTCACCGAGGAGTTCGATATCGACCGGACGGTCGCCGCCGGCCGCCATCATCAGCAGCGCGGACACATACTGGCTGGAGAGACCGCCATCGATCCCGATTCGGCTCGCCTCGAAGCGGCCGGTGCCATTCACCACCACCGGCGGGCAGCCGGTTTCGGCCGTCGCATCAATGCCGAGCGACCGCAGCGCGTCGACCAACGGGCCGATCGGGCGCTTGCGCATATGCTGGTCGCCGTCGATGACGACAGTGCCATCAACGAGCGCCGCAGCGGCCGTCAGGAAGCGCGTCGCCGTGCCCGCATTGCCGAGGAAGAGCGGTGCCTTCGGCGGCAGCAGCTTGCCGCTTCCGGTGACGACGAAGCTGGTATCGTCCGGCTCATCGATGGAGACCCCCATGGCGCGCAGGGCATCGGCCATATAGCGCGTGTCGTCGCTCTTCAGGGCGCCGGTCAAGCGGCTGGTGCCCTTGGCGAGGCCCGCCAGAAGCAATGCGCGGTTGGTGATCGACTTCGAACCCGGCGGCACCGCGCGCCCAACGAGCGCCGCCTTAACCGGGATGATGCTGAGTTTCTTGTCCTTGCTCATGACGCCTGTCTATTCCGTCCACTGCGCTGGCCGCACTGCGGCCTTAACCGGCCCTGCTCATAGCAGCTTTTGCGCAAAGGCAAACGCCCATATCAGAATTTGACGGCCGGAACGGCGCGGTCGGCCTCGTTGGTGATCTCGAAATATTCCCGCTTCTGGAAACCGAACTGCCCGGCGACCAGATTGGACGGGAAGCTCTCGACCTTGACGTTGAGATCACGGGCAGCACCGTTGTAATACCGGCGGGCCATCTGGATTTCGCTCTCCATGGTTTCGAGCGAGGCCTGAAGCTCGGAGAAGTTTTCGTTCGCCTTCAGGTCCGGATAGGCTTCCGCCAGCGCCAGCACGCGGCCGAGCGCCTGGCCGAGAAGGCCTTCCGCCTGCGCCCTGCCCGCAACATCGCCTGCCGGCACCGCCTGCGCCTTGTTGCGCAGCTCGACGACCTCTTCCAGCGTGCTCTTTTCGTGGGTGGCGTAACCCTTGACCGTTTCAATGAGGTTCGGGATCAGATCTGCACGGCGCTTCAGCTGCACATCAATGCCGGACCATGCTTCCTCAGCCATCTGCCGAGCGCGGACGAGACCGTTGTAGACAAAGACAAGATAAAGCGCGATCAGAGCGATCGCACCGAGAAGGATATACATCGCGAATTCCCCGCAACGGCGCAAATGTTGGTTGGAGACTATGCGGCTTCGGCCGGATTGTCATCCCGCATTTCCGCTCCTTCTCCGACAAATTCCACCATAACTAGTGAAATATCGCGATACCGCGCGCGGAGAATCGGCTGTATCTTTCTGTTACGCGACTGGTTGCGGCATACTTGAAACTCATGACGAGGAACAGTCAGACAATGAGCGCAGCAATCTTCTTATTGGGCCTGTCGGCGATCGCATCTCTTGTCGTCTTCCGGAACACCCCGCGGCCGGCACCCCGGCGCGTTATTATCCGGTCCAACAACCGCCACTGAGCGGTATTTTCAGGCGGCGGCGCTCGCGATGTTCACGCCACCCGCATCCGTCAGCAGGAAGGCTTCCCCGCAGGCCTTGGCGAGCGTGCGCACCCGCAGAATGTAACTCTGACGTTCGGTGACCGAGATCACGCCGCGCGCATCCAGCAGATTGAAGACGTGGCTTGCTTTGATGCATTGGTCGTAGGCCGGAAAGACGCATTTATGCAGCCGCTGATTGTCGCCGTCGCCCGGAGCACCGGCGGCGAGAAGCGCCTGGCACTCCTTCTCCGCATCGATGAAATGGCGATGCAGCATCTCGGTGTTGGCGAACTCGAAGTTGTGGCGCGAATATTCCTGTTCGGCCTGCAGGAAGACGTCGCCATAGCTGATCTTCTCGTCGCCTTCGCGGCCGTTGAAATTCAGGTCGTAGACGTTGTCGACACCCTGCACATACATCGCCAGACGCTCGAGACCATAGGTCAACTCGCCGGCGACCGGCGAGCATTCGATGCCGCAAACCTGCTGGAAGTAGGTGAACTGCGAGACTTCCATGCCGTCGCACCAGCACTCCCACCCAAGCCCCCAGGCGCCAAGCGTCGGGCTTTCCCAATCGTCCTCGACAAAGCGAATGTCGTGCAGCAACGGATCGAGACCGATCGCCGCCAACGAGCCGAGATAGAGTTCCTGCAGATTCGGCGGGTTCGGCTTCAGGATGACCTGATACTGATAATAGTGCTGCAGACGGTTCGGGTTCTCGCCATAGCGGCCATCCGAAGGGCGGCGCGACGGCTGGACATAGGCAGCCTTCCACGGCTTCGGGCCGAGCGCGCGCAGCGTCGTCGCCGGATGGAACGTACCGGCGCCGACTTCCATGTCGTAAGGCTGCAGGACCGCACAACCCTTGTCCGCCCAGTAGTTATGAAGCGTCAGGATCAGCGCCTGGAACGAGCGCTTCGGGTTCATATGGTCGGGGATCGATGCAGACATGGATGGCTTCCGAATTCGTACGAAAAGTGCGCGGACAGGTGCCACGGGAGGCGATAGGGGTCAAGGCTTTTGCGGAAATGCCCGTGACGCCAAGCCTACTCATCCTCCCGCTTCACACGATACTCGCCGGTCGCCGGGTCTTTGACGAGCGTGCCGACGGCGCCAGTCTGGCGTTCCTTTTCGGCACGGCGGGATTTTTCCTGCAGGCGCTTGGCATCGGAGATGAAGCGGCGGTAGAGCCACCAGGCGGCGCCGACCAGGATTATGATTGTTATAAGCTGCGCCATCTCCCTTCGCTTCTCCTCTCAGAGCCCGTAGCGGCCCCACAATGCTCTTTCTTCCGCCGCTTCGACAAGTCCTGCTGCGAAACCTGTTGCCACGCCATCAAACGAGATGGGCGATACACCTGGCACCCGCCGGCCAAAAAGGCTGCGGGCGGCGGTGACGAGCTGCAGCCTAGTCTTCGGGCCGTAGCGCCTTTTCAACTCCTGGCGCATGTCGCCCAGGCTGTCGACGAGGCCGAGTTCAAGCCCGCGCGTGCCGCTCCAGAATAGGCCGGAAAAGACGGTTTCGTCATCCTTCAATTTGCCGGCGCGGCGTTCGCGCACCATGGCGATGAAGACCTCGTGGATCTCGAGCTGAAGGCTTTTCAGATATTCGATGTCCTTCTCCTTTTCAGGCTGGAAGGGATCGAGGATCACCTTGTTTTCACCGGCGGTATAGACGCGGCGCTCGACGCCGATCTTCTTGAGGAGTTCGGGAAACCCGAAGCCGCCGGAGACAACGCCGATCGAACCGACGATAGAGGTTGGGTCGGCAATGATTTCATCGCCGGCAAGGGCAATCATATAACCTCCAGAGGCCGCCACATCTTCGATGAAGACCAGCACCTTCTTCTGCTTCTCACGGGCAAGCTCGCGGATGCGGGTGAAGATGAGCCGCGACTGGACCGGCGAGCCGCCAGGCGAATTGACGGCGATGGCGATAGCAGGAGCATCCTTGTCAGAGAAGGCTTTTTCCAGCACGGGCGCGACATTGGCGAGATTGAGCGTCGGGCGGAACTGGCCGCCGCCGCTCATGATTGCACCCTGGAGCCTGACGACCGGGATAACCACCCCTTCCTTGCGGAAACGCTTCGGTACCAGTCTTCTCAAAAATCCGGCCATTTCAAATCCTTCTCGCTCTCGGCGTCGCAATCCATGTATGCAATGGAACGGCAAACGCAATGGCCGCCTTCCCAAGGTGCATCCGATTTTTCATTTTGCGAATGACTTGCATTATCATTCTAATCGGGCATAGTGCGGACATTGGTACCAAAAGCGGAAATCACATGGATGTTTTGAAGCGTACTCCAAAAGGCGGCTGGCGGCACGACCGCGAAGAAGCCTCGCTTTCAGACGTTTATCGCACGATAGGAACAGGCCGCCCGGGATCGAAACTCCGGCGGATTGCCGCCTTTGCCGGCCCCGGCTACATGGTCGCGGTCGGCTATATGGATCCCGGAAACTGGGCGACGTCACTCGCCGGCGGCTCGAAATTCGGCTATGCGCTACTGACGGTCGCGTTGCTTTCGAACCTCATGGCGATCGTGCTGCAATCGCTTTGCGCCCGGCTTGCCATCGCCTCTGGCCGCGATCTGGCGCAGGCCTGCCGGGACGCTTTCCCAAAATTCGTTTCCGTGCCGCTCTGGGCTTTTGCGGAAATCGCCATCATCGCGACCGACATCGCCGAGGTGATCGGCACGGCGATCGGCCTCAACCTGATTTTCGGGGTCCCGCTGGAACTCGGCGTGCTGATCACGGCACTCGACGTTTTCCTCATTCTCTATCTGCAAAAGCTCGGCTTCCGCTGGATCGAAGCCTTCATCATCACGCTGCTCGGCGTCATTGCGCTTTGCTTCGGCGTGCAGATATTCCTGGCTGATCCGCAGTGGGGCGCTGTCATCAAGGGCTTCTTCCCGACGACGGAAATCATCAGCAATCCGGAAATGCTTTATCTGGCGCTCGGCATTCTCGGCGCGACCGTGATGCCGCATAATCTCTACCTGCATTCCGGCATCGTGCAGACCCGCGCCTACGGTCATACCGTGCCGGAAAAGCGGGAGGCGCTCACGTATGCGACGATCGACTCGACCTTTGCGCTCTGCTTTGCCCTGCTGATCAACGCCTCGATCCTGATCCTGGCGGCAGCCGCGTTCAACGCCCACGGCCGGACGGATATTGTCGAACTCGGCGAGGCGCATTCGCTGCTCTCACCGCTGCTTGGGCTTGCGATCGCGCCGACGCTTTTCGGTATCGCGCTGCTCTGCTGCGGCCTGAATTCGACCGTGACGGCAACGCTTGCGGGCCAGATCGTCATGGAAGGCTTCCTGAAGATCAAACTCCAGCCATGGGTGCGTCGTCTGATCACCCGCGCCATCGCGATCGTGCCGGCAGCCATCGTGACGATCTGGTACGGCAATCAGGGCACGGCACAATTGCTGATCCTGACGCAGGTCGTACTCAGCCTGCAGCTTTCTTTCGCCGTCTTCCCGCTGGTGATGTTCACCGCCAGCAAGGCAAAGATGGGCGAACTCGTCGCGCCCCGCTGGCTGAGCGCCATTGCCTACGTGGTCGCAATCGTCATCGCTGGACTGAATATCAAGCTGCTTATCGATTTCGTGACCGGCTAAGCCTCGCATAGGCCGCGCGGCCGTTGTTCAGATCATCGACTAAGGGGGAGAACTTATGTGTTCCCTCCTCGTGCATGATGAGCGGTGTGCGCAATGAAAGCCGCGCCCGCGACCCCTTGATCGCCGTCACCAGGATTCGGACGGCATTCTCGCCCTCGCGCGGGTGGATGGCGGTAATCTCTATGCCGCCGAAGCGCCGGCCGCAGGCGGTGATGATCTCGGCGATCGATTGCGGCCGCGCAATCAGCGACAATTGCCCTCCAGGGATCATGATCGCGCAGGCGGTACGAATCCAGCCTTCGAAAAGATCATCCGTCATCGCATGCGCCTCGGCCTTCAGGGCATCCGGCGTCCGCCGGTCGCCTGCGTCGTTGAAAGGCGGGTTCATGATGACGTGATGGAAGACCTCATCGGCAAGGCCCGCATCGTTTCGCGCCTTCGCCGTCAAGGTGACATCTGCCTCGACGACCGAAACGCGGCCTGCCAATTGGGCGTTTTCGGGCAAGGCAATGCTGCGCCGGGCGTAATCGGCCATTTCCGCAGAGCGCTCGAACAGCACAGCTTCCGCCTTCGGCAGCCGGGAGAGCACGGCTAACCCTGCAGCACCGGCGCCAGCACCGAGATCGGCGACCTTTATCGAGCGGTCATCGGCGACGAGGGCGGCCAGCAGCATGGCATCCATGCCCGAACGGTGCCCCCTGCCCTTCGGCTGGACGACGTGGAAGCGGCCGCGATGGAAGGCATCGATCGTGTCGGAAGCGCCGTTCATGGCCGCATCATTTCGCCGTGCGGAGTTCGCCGGCGAGGCCGGCATCCGTCAGGATGCGGCGGGCCTGATCGGCCCGCTCCTCCTCGACAAGCAGACGGCGCGGCAGCATGCCGAGCGAGCCTTCGAGAATGCTCATTCCCTGATCCGCGACAAAGCAATGAATCCCCGCATCCTTCAGCAGACTCTGCGCATAGGACAATAGAACAGGGTCATTGGCGCGGATAAGTTCATGCATTTGCGGTCAATTCCATTTCAATTCTGTGTTGCGCGACAATTCACCCCTTGCCGCTTCAATCGCCCCTTTCTATTGTCAATCCCAAAGAATGAACAGGAGTCCGGGTCGTTGGGCGTGGTCATACCGCTTGAAGAAAGCAAAAACAAACTGGCATCCGTCAAGCCCCTAGTCGATTTGACCCGGGCGGACATGGAGCGGGTCAACCAGCTTATCCTTTCGAAGGCCGGTTCCAACGTGCAGATGATCCCGGAGGTCGCAAACCACCTGATCTCTTCCGGCGGCAAGCGCCTGCGCCCTATGCTGACGCTCGCCTCGGCCTGTCTCTTCGACTACAGGGGCGAGAACCACGTCAAGCTGGCAACCAGCGTCGAGTTCATGCACACGGCAACGCTGCTGCATGACGACGTCGTTGATGAAAGCGATCTTCGCCGCGGCAAATCGACAGCGCGCACGATCTGGGGCAACCAGGCAAGCGTTCTCGTCGGCGACTTCCTGCTCGGCCAAGCCTTCCGCATGATGGTGGATGTCGGCTCGCTGGATGCGCTCGACGTCCTTTCGTCCGCCGCCTGCGTCATCGCAGAAGGCGAGGTGCTGCAGCTTTCCGTTGCCAAGAACATGGAGACGACGGAGGACGACTATCTTTCCGTCATCCGCGCCAAGACGGCAGCACTGTTTGCCGCTGCTGCCGAAGTCGGCCCGATCGTCGCGGACGCCGGCAAATCCGGCCGCAACGCGATGAAATCCTACGGCATGAACCTCGGCCTTGCCTTCCAGCTCGTCGATGACGCGCTGGACTATGGCGGCAAGGCTGCGGATCTCGGCAAGAATGTCGGCGACGACTTCCGCGAAGGCAAGATCACGCTTCCGGTCATCCTTGCCTATCGCCGTGGAACGCAGGACGAGCGGGCCTTTTGGCGCGATGCAATCGAGGGCGGCGACAGCACGGATGCCAACCTGGAAAAAGCCCTCGGCCTCATTACTAAATACGGCACGCTGAGCGACACGATTGCCCGGGCGGTCCATTATGGCACGATCGCCCGCGACGCACTGGCGCCGCTTCCCGAAACAGCCTGGAAATCGGCCCTCATGGAAGTGATCGACTTCTGCATCGAGCGGGTCAACTGATCAAAGGTCCTTGATCGCGGGCTGATTTTCTTGCGGGGCCGCTTCAAAAAAGCCATCCTATTGTGAATCAGTCATAACAACTGATTTCGCAGCCGGCCGGATGAATCGGCTGCCCTGATGAAAGGTTTTCTAATGCGGCAGAGATATGCCATCCGTCTTCTTTCGAGCGCAGCCCTTGCAGCGGTCCTTTCGCTCGGCGCGCTTGGCGGCGTGAATGCCGAAGAAGCGGCCAAGACGGATGATGCCAGCAAGAACGTGATCTTCGACCCGGATACGGTCGGTACCTTCGCAGGCGCATTCCTCGCTGCCCGCACGGCCGATGTCGACCATGATTACAAGACGGCGATCGAGCTCTACAAGAAGGCCCTGCAGATCGAACCGGGCAACCCGGAGATCCGCCAGCGCCTGATGATCTCGCTGCTTTTGAACGGCAACATCGAAGATGGCGTGAAATATGCCAACGACCTGAAGAAGGACCCGTCCGTCGAGCGCATCACCACCGTCGTGCGCAGCATGGATGCGATGCGCCGCGGCGAGTTCAAGACCGCCGAAGCGATCCTGAAATATGACGGCCCGAACGACCTCGACCGCATGATGAACGACCTTTTGCTCGCCTGGGCGCGCGCCGGCGCCGGCCGGAACAAGGAAGCGCTGTCGATGGTCGAGAAGATGAAGGGCCCGGAATGGTTCGGCATCTTCCAGAACTATCATGCGGGCGCGATTGCGATTGTGACCGGCAATGTGACGGCCGCGCGCAAGCATCTGAACGACGCGGTTCTGGACAAGGACGGCGGCGCGACCGCACCCGATACCTTCATGCGCTCGGTCATGGCGCTTGCCCGACTCGAAGCATCGCAGGGCAACAAGCAGAAGGCACTCGACGCGATCTCGGTCGGTGACAACATGCTGCCCAACTATGCTCCGCTGAATGCGCTGCGCCAGAGCATCGAGAAGGGCGAAAAGCCGGAACAGCAGGTGCGCACCGCCGCCCAGGGTGCTGCCGCCGTGCTTTTCTCCATCGGCAGCGCGCTGAACCGCGACGGCGCCGAGGACATCGTCTCACTCTATCTGCAGACCGCCAATACGCTTGACCCGAAAAGCGCCGATACGCTGGTCCTCCTCGGCGGCATCGCCGAAAAACAGGAGCAGACGGACCGCGCAATCGAATTCTACAGGCGCGTGCCGGAAAACTCGCCGATGCGCCGCATCTCGGAGCTTCAGCTCGGCCTTGCCTTGGCACAGGGCGGCAAGACGGACGAGGCCCGCAAGCATCTCAAGGCGCTGATCGATTCCGACCCGAAAGACGTCCGCTCCTATCTCGCTTATGGCAGCGTGCTTTCCGACGCCAAGGACTACGCGGAAATGGCGGAGAACTACGACAAGGCGGCGGAGGTGATCGGCCCGCTGCCGCGCCGCGCCGACTGGACGGTCTTCTTCCAGCGCGGCATCGCCTATGAACGCCTGAAGAAGTGGGACCAGGCGGAGCCGAACTTCCGCAAAGCGCTCGACCTCAACCCGGATCAGCCGCAGGTTCTGAACTATCTCGGCTATTCCTGGATCGACATGAACCGCAACCTCGACGAAGGCCTGACGATGATCAAGAAGGCCGTCGACCTGCGTCCGGACGACGGCTACATCATCGACTCGCTCGGCTGGGCCTATTACCGCCTGAACCGCTACGACGATGCCGTTGCCGAACTGGAGAAGGCCGCCGAGATCAAGGCCGGCGACGCGACGATCAACGACCATTTGGGCGACGCCTACTGGCGCGTTGGACGCAAGCTCGAGGCCGTCTATCAGTGGAACCGGGCGCTGGGCTCGGAGCCGGAAGAGAGCGAGATTCCGAGGATCAAGGACAAGATCGCCAACGGCCTGACGACGCAAAACGACGACGCCAAGGCTGCGGACAAGAAGCAGCCGGATCCGGCGCCTGTTACGCCGCCGCCGGCCGATAAGAAGTCCTGACGAGCCATGCCTGATGCGGGCATGAGCACCGGCTTCGCGGTTACCGAAGATGCTCTTGCGAAAATCAATCTGGCCCTGCATGTGACGGGCCAGAGAGCCGATGGCTATCATCTGCTGGACATGCTGGTGACCTTTGCCGGCCATGGTGACAGGCTGGGCTTTTGCACTTCGCCGTCGGACGGATTCACCATCAGCGGACGGTTCGGTTCCGCTCTCGGCATCGATTCCCGCAGCAATCTGGTGCTCAAGGCACGCGACATGCTTCGGCAGGCAGCGCTGGCGCAGGGCGACCATGCACCGCCGGTTCATATCCATCTCGAAAAGAACCTGCCGATCGCCTCCGGTATCGGCGGCGGCTCCGCGGATGCGGCAGCCGCCCTTCGCGGCCTCATGCGGCTTTGGAACCTCCGCCTGCCCGGCGGTAGGCTGTCGGCGATCGCTCTTGGGCTCGGCGCCGACGTTCCCATGTGCCTTGCGAACCGGCCGCTGATTGCGCGCGGGATCGGCGAAGAGATCGAACCCGTTTCGCTGCCCTCCTTGGCGATCGTGCTTGCCAATCCGCTGAAGGCGGTCTCGACGCCCGAAATATTCCGGCTGCTGACGGCGAAGAACAATCCACCGCTTGCCCTGCGCGGCGGCGACTGGCTGGCAGCGATCGAGGCCAGCCGGAACGATCTCGAGCCGCCGGCCCGCGAACTTGTTCCCGAGATCGAAGACGTCTCAGCGGCATTGAAGAGCGCTGGCGCAAGACTTGTCCGCATGTCCGGCTCCGGTGCGACGTGCTTCGGCATTTTCGGCTCAACTGAAGCGGCTGAGGCTGCCGCGGCAAAGCTTCACAGCGAACGGCCGGACTGGTATCTCCAGGCGACGGAAACGCTCTCGGGAGGCAGGTGATGGCAGGTATCGATGAACAGCGGCCGTTCATTCCCGTCGGCATTGCCGTGCTGACCGTTTCGGACACGCGCACGCTGGAGAACGACAAATCCGGCGACACGCTTGTGGCGCGGATCGCCGCGGCCGGCCACAGGCTGATCGACCGCGCCATCGTGCGCGACGACAAGGCAGCCATCGCGGCCCGGGTCAACGCCTGGACGGAGACCGACGGCATCGACGTGGTGATCACCACCGGCGGCACCGGCTTCACGGGCCGCGACGTGACGCCCGAAGCGCTGGAGCCGCTGTTCGAGAAGCGCATGGACGGCTTTTCGGAGGTCTTCCACCGCATGTCCTATGACAAGATCGGCACCTCGACGATCCAATCGCGGGCGACGGCGGGGGTCGCCAAGGCGACCTTCATCTTCGTGCTACCCGGCTCGCCCGGCGCCTGCAAGGATGCCTGGGACGGCATCTTGAAGGCGCAGTTGGACTACCGCCACATGCCCTGTAATTTCGTGGAGATCATGCCGCGGCTCGATGAGCATCTGAGGCGCGGTGCGGCGAAATAGAAAAAGCATTGCCCTCGCCGCGCCAAGGGCAATACTTGCGTTCGCTATGTGTGCGGGCCCGGCAGACCGGGTATCGTTTCCCAGCTATCACCCGACAGCAGCAAGCAGCTGACGCCGTGAACGTCCGTTATGATGAGCGTCCAGGTACCGCTTTCGGCGGCATAGACTTCAAGAATAGCGTTCTGGTTGATCAGACCGACTGCCGTGAGCTTTTCGGCAAAGTTCTTGTCCAGGAAACTGACGACTTCGGATCGGCCTGCGCAACTGCGCATCATCTGCGATGCTGCCGAATGCGGATGCGCGATGATCAATGTCGTCAATATGACGGCCAGCGGGCCGCGGATCATATTGCGTTTCATGACGCACCTCCTTCCGCCGGGAAAACCGGCAGAAGAGGAGACTTCCGCTGTGACCTGTTCTGCCGTCTACCGGCATTCCATGGTCAACCGCCATAAAGCGAGGCGCTCGGGCGGCGCCACGAGCAAATTATAGCGCGAAATCGTATCGGGCACCATTTCTTTGCGCATTCATCGAAACGGCAATGACTACCGTGCGGCGCGGGCGACCCAGGAAGGAATCAGCTCGCTGGAAAGCTTGCGTAGCTTTTGTCCCGTTGCGAATTCCGAAAGGCGCATCCCGCTTCTTGCGGCGGCGATCGCCTGCTTCTTCGGCAGGAGAAGACCGAGTTCCAGAGGCGGCGGCGAACGGCCGACCCGCTGAAAGAACGGGCGTCTGTATCCGCGCGAGGCGGTGAAGCGCGCCGGCACCTTGTTCAGGGCGACATATTCGGCGATCTCATCTATCCAGCCGGTCTGCGGCCGCGCGCCGGGCTCCACGAAAAGCAGCCACTCGCCGCGGGCCGAGCGCAATATGTCTTTGATATCCCACTGTGAATGGAACCGGCATCCAGCCGCATCGGCCACGCTGGACGTGCCGTCGCGCGAGCCGTGGTCGAGCACGACCACGTCGCTTACAAGCCCTTCGACTGCACCCGCCACCAGCACCGATAAAGTCTGCGCCAGCTCGGGTTCCTGATCCTGGCACTCAAGAACGACCGTCAACATTGCCTGTTTATAAAGCGCCGCACAAAAATTTGCCAGCGCCACTTTCCTCGTTTTGTTCTTGCATTGTTCTCCTTTCCACGATAGGAATTTAATCATCGAGACGGACGAAGGCAATCGCCTTGGTCGCGGGAGAATCCGATGAACAAACAGTCCCTTGCAGGGCAGGCCGCGTTTGCGCCTGCCAATACGGCGGATGTTGCCGAAGCGATGATCACCTCTTCCAGCCTTCGCATCGAGGTCGACCGGCGCCGCGGCCGTGCGGCCGGACTGAACCCCAGCGGGCGCTTCGAGCCGACGCGCCGCGAGACTTTCGACGACGGCTGGCAAACGCTGGAAGAACTGCCGCCGTTCAAGACCGAAGTGCAGATCGAAAAGCCGCGCACGGCAATTACCCGCAATGAGTCGCCGGACATTCCCTTCGACCGTTCGATCAATCCCTATCGCGGCTGCGAGCATGGCTGCATCTACTGCTTCGCCCGGCCGACGCACGCCTATATGGGTCTTTCGGCGGGCCTTGATTTCGAAGCCAGGCTGTTCGCCAAGCCGGATGCGCCCAAGCTTCTGGAGCGGGAGCTTGCGAAGCCTGGCTACAAGCCGCGGGTGATCGCGATTGGCACCAATACCGATCCATATCAGCCGATCGAGAAGGAATGGCGCATCATGCGGCAGATCCTCGAGGTGCTGAACAAGGCGAATCATCCGGTCTCGATCGTCACAAAGTCGGCGCTGATCCTGCGAGACATCGATATTCTCAAGGAGATGGCTGCCAAAGGCCTTGTGCGCGCATCACTTTCAGTGACCACGCTCGACCGGAAGCTCGCGCGCACGATGGAACCGCGCGCAGCAACGCCGCCGCGGCGCCTGGAGGCAATCCAGGCCCTGAGCGAAGCGGGCATCCCGACCTCGGTGATGGCCGCCCCCATGATCCCCGCGCTCAACGATCACGAGCTGGAACGCATTCTCGACGCGGCGAAGGCTGCCGGTGCGCTGGAGGCGGGCTACGTCATCCTGCGTCTGCCGCTGGAAGTCGCTCCGCTCTTCCGTGATTGGCTGCTACAGAACTATCCGGACCGCTACCGGCACGTCATGTCGCTGGTGCGCTCAATGCGCGGCGGCAAGGACTATGACGCGGACTTCGGCAAGCGCATGAAAGGCGTCGGCCCCTATGCCTGGCAGATCGCCCGGCGCTTCGAGATGGCGACGAAAAGGCTCGGCATGACGAGGCGCAGCATGCCGCTTCGCGACGATCTCTTCGTACCACCGGACGGCAGCGGCGTGCAGCTTTCGCTGCTTTAGCCGCCCGTCCGAGCACCGGCGTTCCCTCAGATCGCCCAGCATAACGAGTTACCCCCGCAGGAGGCCGCCGCCCTGGCCTCTTGCAGCCGCGAACGGCTCCCCTGCCCGTTTGCGGTCTAAGCCCCCGGTACGCCGCCCTGATCCGGGGGCTTGCAGGAAATCGGGTTGGTGTGCGAGGTTCAGCCGCATGAAACCTCGCACGCCACCCGATTCTCCTCTGCTTTTCGAAGAGGTGCCGCTCGTTCCGGACTTCAAGCTGGAATTGAAGGCGCGAAAGGCCGGCCACTGGCCGGTCGCAGGCGCCGATGAAGCAGGGCGCGGCCCTCTGGCCGGGCCTGTCGTCGCCGCCGCCGTCATCCTCGATCCCAGGCGTATCCCGGACGGGCTGAACGATTCCAAGCAGCTTTCGGCGCAGCGGCGTGAAGAGCTCTTCGTCCAGATCCTCGCAACCGCGACGGTTTCCATCGCGTCGTCCAGCTCCACCCGCATCGACCTCACGGATATCCGCAAGGCGAGCCTAGACGCCATGCGCCGGGCGATCTGCGGCCTTGCTATCCCCGCAAGCTATGTGCTGACCGACGGCCTCGACGTGCCGCCGGGCCTCGAGTGCCCAGGGCAGGCCGTCGTCAAGGGCGACGCGCGCTCGGTCTCGATCGCCGCGGCCTCGATCGTTGCCAAGGTGACGCGTGACCGGATGATGGCGCGCGTACATCTCGTCTTTCCCGACTACGGCTTTGCCGCGCATGTAGGCTATGGCACGGCGCAGCACCGCGCCGGGATCGAGCAGCATGGCCCCTGCTCGCTGCACCGCATGAGCTTCCGGCCGTTGAAGAAGAACGGCACCGAAGGCGCCATGATGGACGAAATGTTCGAGGAGTAACTGCTGCCAGTGCGGAACTGGCTTGCGACAGAAACCTGCGTTCCGGCTTCAAAGAAGCGGCATCTTCCGCTCACACATGATGATTGAAGCGGCCATTCAGGCCGCTTCAATGGAACCAGTAACCACACCGACTCAGGTGCAGTCCCGGCGCACAGCTTACTGCTGCGTCGCGGGCGGCTGCTGCGCGGGCGCGGATTCCTGAAGCTTTTCCTGAACTCTCTTCACGAGCGCCGGATCCTGCTGCGCGGCGGTTAGAATTGAGTTATATTCATCCAGCGATATCGGGGAGGCCTCCACGGCCTGAACCATTTGCTTGCTGGCCTCGGTCTGCAGCTGTTGCTTCGCTGCCGTGTCCTGTGTTGCTCCGATCTTGGCCGAGTATTCCTGCCGAACCTTGTCGACCTGGAGATAGGCGACCGCAAAGGCCTCGATCTTCTGATCGCTGACGGCCGCGGGTGCACCTTGGCTTCCTGTTTGTCCTTGTTGGGCCGGCTGCTCCGGAGCAGCCTGCTGTGCGGAGGCAGGGTTGCTGAGAAACATCAAGCTGAGAGCTGCAGCGGTCAACGATGCAACAGGGGTATATCGAGTGATCATATTCATTCCTCTGTGATGGCGTGGACGACGGCATACTGCCTTGGCCGCCGGTTAGGGTCGAGGAACGATCCGGCGACAGTGTGACTCTCAGACGTTTTCGGTGTGGCAATAGCAAGGCGATCTGCCGACCATCGAGCGGCAGCTTTATGGCAGGCTTTGCCGATTCGGCTTGCTGCCCGCCCAATCAAGTGGCCATGAGTCCGGCCGCGATTTGATCCCGATGCACGCGGATGTAGCCGACATCATCGCGATAAAGCCGATGATGGCCCTGCTCGATATCCCTACGGTATTTTTCCGATCCCTGCGCTGCCTCCGCTTCCATGAAAGCGACGAGCCCCTTCAAACGCTCAATGACAAGATCGGGCAAAGCGGCGCGCTGATCGGCTGGTAGGCCGTAAGTGTCGAGGAAGTCCCGCGCCCGGCTGATCTGCTCTTCTATCGTGACGATGCGCTCTGCCGCGATATGTCTCGACAGAGGCGCCCACCGATAGACGGCATAAGCGATATCCCAGGTTCTTGGGCCGGGATGTGCAGCCTCGAAATCGATGATGCCTATCGCTTTGCCAGCATGTATGACAACGTTGTACGGCGCAAAATCGCCGTGACAGATGACTTCAAACGGCGGCTGCGGCTTCAGCTGCCAGATGCCTTCGGCGAGCGGCTGAAAGGACGCCGAGCAATCGTGGTAGATGCGCAGCAATCGCGCCGCAGAAGTCAGTACCGTGACCGAACGCATTTGGAGATTATCGAGGTCGCCGCTCTCACCCTCGATAAAAGTCACGCGCTCGAAATTCTCGTCATAGCCCGCCGATCGGGGCGCAGCATCGAAGCCGCCCTGCTTCACGTGCTCAAGCAAAGCGTGCACATTCGTAGTCCATGGACGCGTGGCACGCCATACAAGCCCGTCACGCAAGATCGGTCCGGACCCGTCTCATCCGTCGGCATCGGCGACTCCCTGGCAGCTGCACCGCCGCCAATAAAAAAGCCCCGTTGCCGGGGCTTTTCCAGATCAACATGAAAAGAGTGCTCAGTTCAAGCGTGTCTTCACTTCGCCGACGGCGCCCTTGAAGAGGTCGGCCTGGACCTTGCCGTCGGCCTTCTTCGCGAGGACCCTTTCGGCCGCGGCAATCGCCAGATCGACGGCGGCCGAACGGACGGCCTTCATCGCATCGGCTTCCGCCTGCTTGATCTTCTGTTCCGAAAGGGCCGTGCGGTTGACGACGAACTCCTCCGTCTTCTTCTTCGCTTCGGCGGTCAGCATCTCGGCTTCGCGCTCGGCGGCGGCGACGATATGCGCAGCCTCCGCTTCGGCTTCCTTGCGCTTGCGCTGGTATTCGGCCAGCAGATGCTGGGCCTCCTCGCGCAGGCGCTTGGCTTCGGCCAACTCGTTACGGATCTGATCGGCGCGGTCGTCGAGCGACTTTGCCATCATGCCCGGAACCTTCAGGTAGACGACGAGGGCCAGGAACAGGACGAGGCCGACAAAGGCGAAGAAAGTTGCATCAAAAGCAAATTCCATCGATCAAGCCTCCTTCTTGGCGGCTGCGACAGCAGCAGCAACATCGGTCTTGGCGGTTGTGCCGCCGATCAGCTGTTCGATAACGGCAGCGGCCGTATCCTCGGCAATTGCGCCGACGTCTGCAAAGGCCTTGGCCTTGATCTCGCCGATGCGGCCTTCGGCAGCCTTCAGCTTCTCGGAGAGGCTGGCTTCGACGGCGCGGCGATCGTCTTCGGCCTTGGCCTTGGCGGCGTCGCGAGCGGCCGAGCCGATCGAGTTCGCCTTGGCCCGGGCCGCAGTGAGTTCAGCTTCATAGGCTGCAACATCCGCATCGGCTTCCGCCTTCAGGCGGCTTGCCTCGTCGAGATCCTGCGAGATGCGCTTGTGGCGCTGCTCCAGGATACCGCCGATGCGCGGCGTGATGACCTTTTGCATGAGCAAGAAGAAAATGGCGAACGTGATCGCCAACCAGAGAAGCTGGGACGCGTAAGTCGACGAATCGAAAGGCGGGAAAACGCCGCCGCCGCCATGCTCGCCACTGGGAACGCCGGTCTCGGTATGGACCGAGCCGGGCGCCGGAGCGGCATGCGGGTCCGTCGCGGGCGCTGCACCCGGTTCTGCCGTTCCCGCCGGAGCTTCTTGAGCATAGGCCGGGGTCACAAAAAACATGCTCACCTCCAGGTGTACTGCAAATACAAAGGATCACGGCTTGCTGGTCGCAGGCCGTGATCCCTCAATCCCGCCAATATTAGACGGCGAAGAGCAGAAGGAGAGCGACGAGCAGCGAGAAGATGCCCAGAGCTTCCGTAACGGCGAAGCCGAAAACCAGACGGCCGAACTGGCTGTCAGCAGCAGACGGGTTGCGCAGAGCGCCGGCGAGGTAGTTGCCGAAGATGTTGCCAAGGCCGAGAGCCGTACCGGCCATACCAAAGCAAGCCAGACCTGCACCGATGAACTTTGCTGCTTCCGCTTCCATGTTGAACTCCTTTGAAATGGTTGTTGCGGCGAATTGACTGACGCCCTTTGACGTCAATGTCGGTATCCTTAGTGGCCACCCGGGTGAATTGCGTCGTTGAGGTACATACAAGTCAACACCGCAAAAACGTAAGCCTGGAGGAAGGCGACGAGGAACTCGAGACCGGTCAGGGCGACCGTCATGATGAGGGGAAGAATGGCGCCGCCAACACCGAGTGCACCGAAGGCTCCAAGCGAGGCGACGAAGCCTGCGAACACTTTCAGCGTGATGTGACCGGCGAGCATGTTGGCGAAAAGACGAACAGAGAGTGAAATGGGGCGGGACAAGAAGGAGATGATTTCGATCGTCACCACCAACGGCAGAAGAATGCCCGGAACGCCCGAGGGCACGAAGACATTCAGGAAATGGAAGCCGTGCTTGTAGAAGCCGTAGACGAGAACCGTGCCGATGACGAGCAGCGCCAAGGCGAAGGTGACGATGATCTGGCTCGTCACCGTGAAGAAATACGGGAACATGCCAAGCAGGTTCGCCGTCAGCACGAACATGAAGAGCGAGAAGACCAGCGGGAAGAACTGCATCCCCTTGGTTCCTGCACCTTCCTTCAGCATTCCGGCGATGAACTCGTAGGACATTTCCGCGACCGACTGTGAGCGGCCGGGAACGATCGCACGGTTAGACGTCGAGAAATAAAGGAAGCCTGCGGCAACGGCAGCGGATGCCGCCATGAAGAGAGAAGCGTTGGTGAACGAGAAATCAATTCCGCCGATTTCGATCGGCACAATCTTCTGGATCAGGAACTGATGGGTCGGATCGTTAGCCACCGCTTGTTCTCTCTTCTTTGGCCCGCGATTGCGGGATCATCACACTGGGCAAGGCGCCTGCCGCCCTGCCCTATTTCTTGCCGTTTTCGGCCTCTCCAGGCCCCGGTTTCGCAACCTTGCCTGCAGAACGAAGAACGTTCAAAACACCGGCACAGAATCCGAGAAGCAGAAGAACAATCATTCCCCAAGGCGCCGTGCCGACAAAACGGTCCAAAAGATAGCCAAGAAGGGCACCGACGACGATCGCGGAAATGAACTCGCTCGAAAGCTTCATCGCCTCAGCATAGCCTTTGCGGCTTACCTCGGCGCGGGCTTCGTTCGCCTCGTCCTCTCCCGCATCTATGCGCTTGGCTTTGAGCTTCGCTCCCAGCTGCGCACGGCGCTTTTCAAGACTTTCCTCGCGGTCATCCGTCATGGCTTCCTCCTCGTCTTCCGCTGTCCGCGATCCCCGCTACCCCGGTTTTCAGGACAACGGACACAAGGTGTGAAAACCTTTCGGCCCGTTCTGAAGTCGCGCGCAACATAGTTTTAGGGGAAACCATAGTCAAGGCGTAGGAAGCTTATGTCCAGCCATAAAATTATCGTTCGGAATCAATGATTTGATCCGAACTTTTGGCCACCTTGAAAATTCGAGCGAAAGAATCCGCTTTCGAAGCCGATAATGGGCAGTGAAATCCGCTGCCGGACCGACTTTTCGTCAGCTCCACCCGCCGCCATAGGTGCGATAGAAGACGTGCAGGCCGATGCGGCCGACCTTTTCCATGGTCCTTGCCCATTTCGGCCGGACATAAACTGCATGGTAATGGGTGGCGGACCCGACCTGCGGAAGCCAGATCTTGCCGGCCGTGACTGCCATGGCGACGTCGCGGGCAACGCGCCAGTGATTTTCGGAGTTCACGCGGTCGCGGATATTGTCGCAGGCAAAGGAAAACTGGCAGCGGTTCCGCCAGTCTTCGTTCTGGTAGACCACGCCGCAGATGGTTTTCGGATAGGCCGGGTTCCTGACGCGGTTGAGGATGACCTGCGCGACCGCCGCCTGCCCCTTTACCGGTTCGCCGCGAGCTTCGAAATAGATGCCGGACGCAAGGCACTGCTGCTCGCGCGCCGAAAACACGCTGGCGGGCAGGATGCTCGCCGCCCAGGCATGATCGCCGGCGCGTATTTGGGGAACGAAACGGCCGTCATTTGCCTGATCGGCAAGGATCGAATCGAAGGGCGATTGACGGGCGTAGTCCGGGGCTGCCGGCGCATAGGCGGTCGCCAACACGTCCGCCTTGTCGTTTGTAACAAGGCTTGCAAGCATCGCCGAAACACCAGGCGACGGCATGACCGGCTGCTTCCTGTAGAAATTGGTGGCGATTTCGATTTCCTTGCCCACGATCTTCGGCTTCACGAAGGCGGACTTGTCCTTGAGATCGAAGCTCGGCTGGAACAGGAGCTGCGTGCGCTGGAGAATGGAGCCTGCGGAGAAATCCTTCGGCGGCTGCATCTTCTCGACGGCCACGATGCGGCCCTTCTTGGTCCCGCGGTTGACGCGCTCCTCATCGGGCGTCGCCTCGTGGCCCTTGCCCTTCGCGACGAAGGCGACCTTGCGGCCATCCGGAAGAACCATGCCCGCGCCGGCCGCTATCGTTCCCGTCACGATCGGATCTGCGAAAGCGAGTTCGGCCTGATGAATGGAGCCGGCGGGTGAATTGGTCATCACCATGCGCCAGTTGTCACGGCTTTGATCAAGCCCCGCGAGCATGGCGGCGAGATCGGCATGCGATGCGACGGTGGGGAATGCGAGCCACCCGCAAATGCCGAAGATGGCGGGTGAAATCCAGCTCTGAGGGAGGGAACGCAGCTTGCTGCGAACAACGCGATTTCGACGCAACGCCAGACTCCGGACACGGGACGCTTCAACAGTCAGACGAAAATCACCCATTAACCTTGATGCTTGGTTAATGCGGTGTCCCAGAATTCATCCGTGAGCGGTTTTTCGGCTTCTCCCCTGGCGGGGAGAAGAATGTTTGGAAGGAATGTCAGATGATGACGTGCGAGCCGAGTTCGACCACGCGATTCGCCGGAAGGCGGAAGTAGTCGGAGGGGTTCGCCGCTGCGTTGGCGAGCGCGATATAGAGCCGGTCTTGCCAATAGGGCATTCCGGACTTCGCATCCGGCACTAGCTTGCGCCGGCCGAGATAGAAGGAGGTCGTCATGATGTCGAACTTCAACCCGGTCTTTCTGAGTGCCGCGAGCGCTTGGGAGACGTTCTGCGTTTCCATGAAGCCGAAGAGCAGTTCGACACGCGAGAAGCGCTCGGAAACCTGATCGACCTTGTAGCGTTCAGAGTTCGCAACGCGCGGCTTGTTGACCGTGCGGATCGTCAGGATGACGTTGCGGTCATGCAGGACGTGGTTGTGCTTCAGATTGTGAAGCAGGGCGGCAGGCGCCGACTCCGGATCGCTGGTGAGGAAAATCGCAGTACCGGGGACATGGGCGGGCGAATGATCGCTCTTGCGTTCGATAGAGCTGACGAATGACGGCAGTGGGATGTCGGTGTGCCGGGTCTTTTCCATGAGCAGCGCCGTGCCGCGGCGCCAGGTCCACATGACAACGATGAAGGCGGTGGCGATCAGGATCGGGATATAGCCGCCGTCATGGATCTTGAGCAGATTGGCACCGAGGAAGATCAGCTCCAGCACAAGCAGCGGCACGAGAACGATGGCAGCCACCGGAATCGACCAGTTCCAGCGCGTCCGCACGAATTCGAAAGCCATGATCGTGGTGACGACCATCGCGCCAGTGACCGAGATACCATAGGCCGTTGCAAGAGCTTCTGACGTCTGGAACGTGATAACCAGGAACATGACGCCCAGAAAGAGCACGGTGTTGACGGTCGGCAAGAATATCTGCCCGGTATTGGTCTCCGAGGTGAAGAGGATCTCCATTCGCGGCAGGAAACCGAGGTTGATGCCTTGGCGCACAAGCGAGAAGGCGCCCGTGATTACCGCCTGGCTGGCGATGATCGTTGCGGCCGTCGCCAGAATGACAGCGAAAGGCAGCGCCCACTTCGGGAACATCAGATAGAAGGGGTCGGACATCGCCTCCGGATTGCCGAGGACGAGCGCGCCCTGGCCGAGATAGTTCAGCGCGAGCGCAGGAAAGACCAGTACGAACCAGGCCCACTGGATCGGGCGGCGGCCGAAATGGCCAAGGTCGGCATAGAGCGCTTCGGCGCCGGTAACCGTCAGGAAGACCGCGCCCAGAACGACGATGCCGTAGAATCCTTCGTCGAGCAGGAAGCTGACGGCATAATACGGATTGAAGGCTGCCAGGATGCCGTAGTCGTCGGAGATGTGCGAAACGCCGGCAATCGCTAGGACGATGAACCAGAGTGCGGTGATCGGTCCGAAAAAACGACCCATGGCGCCAGTACCGTGCGATTGGAAAACGAAGAGCAAGACAAGAATGGCGGCCGAAATCGGCACGATGTAAGCCGACAGGCTCGGGGCCATCAGCTTGACGCCTTCAACGGCAGACAGAACCGACAGCGCCGGCGTGATCATCGCGTCGCCGAGGAACAGGGCCGCACCCGCCATGCCGAGGGTAAGCAGCAACGCGGTGTGCCCGTTCGCCGTCTTCATCAACAGAGCAAGCAGGGAGAGCGTACCGCCCTCGCCCTCGTTATCGGCGCGCAGCAGCAGCAGGACATATTTGAGGGTGACGATGATCGTCAGCGCCCAGAGCATCAGCGAGATAAGGCTGATGATCTCGAAACGGGTGAGACCATCATGCGCGACCGGCTTCAGCGCTTCGCGGAATGCGTAGAGCGGGCTGGTGCCGATATCTCCATAGACGACACCGACGGAGCCGAGCGCAAGATAGAAGAGTTTGCGCGGCGTCATGTGGCGATCGTGCGAATGGCTTTCGTTGGACATCAGGTGACAACAGGCTCCTTAGAGCCAGCCTTTCCATCGGAAAAAGAGGAACGGAATGACAGCGGATAGCACCATCAGGCCCAGCGAAGAGGGGTAACCCGCGGCCCATTGCAGTTCCGGCATGAATTCGAAATTCATACCATAAATCGATGCGACAAGTGTGGGCGGCAAGAACACGACGGATGCGATCGAGAAGATCTTGATGATCGAGTTCTGCTCGATATTGATGAGGCCGAGCGAGGCGTCGAGCAGGAAGGTGATGTTTCCGGCGACGTAAGAGGCGTGCTCCGTCAGCGACTGGATATCGCGCGAGACGGTGCGCGATAGTTCCTTCGTCGCCTGATCCTTCTGAACCGCGGGGATCGTGTAGAAGAAGGTCATGAGGCGCGCGAGCGAGGCGAGGCTGTCTCGCACCTTGCTGACAAGGCGCTGGTGGCCGGCGATGTCGCGGAGCTTTACCTCGAGATAGTTCGAGGGTTTGCGAACCTTCTTGGCGCGGTCGCCGAAGACGTGCATCGAAAGGATGTCGATGCGGGCAACCGAGACCTCGAGGATTTCCGCGGTCCGGTCTGTGATCGTCTCAAGCAGCTTGGCAAGCAAGGCAGCGCCGCTTCGCCACTCTTCCGGCACCCGATGAAGGGCTGCAATAAACAGCCCAAAGGATTTCGGATGGGCGTAACGAATGGTGATCAGCCGATTTCCGATAAGGATAAAAGCGACATCCGTCAGCGTCGGCGCCTCGGCCTCGGCCTTCCAGACCAGCGAAGCCGTCATGAACGCAGCACCATTTTCAGTGTAGAGGCGTGCCGACGGTTCGATATCCTTCAGGTCGTCGCGGGTCGGAACCTCGATACCGACGATCTTTTCGACGTAGAGCTCCTCCTCCCGGGTCGGTTCTAGCAGATCGATCCACACCGCATCGTCCGGAAACTCCGCGCCGTGCGACAGATCGCGGATTTCGACCGACTTGCAATTTGAACAATAAGCAGTGATCACCGGGCGTTGCTCCAGCCGCCGGCATGCCTTGCAATGCCTGCGCTTTTCATCGAAAGCCTTTCACTGGAACGGCCGCCGTCACGGCGCCGTACGGGCTAACAGTCTTCGATCTTGCCAGACGCGGAAAAACGTTCATACAACTCCAGCTGCATCCGGTCACAACCCGGCCATGCATTCTGCTCAACCGCATCGCAGTCACCAATCCTTCGATCGACAAGATAACTCCGAACATGCAGGCTGGCCGAAACTTTTCAAGCAGGGCGGCCATCATCGAGCATCCGCAGAAACCGCCATCATGGCGACGGCGGGCCATATGACGGAAAGCTGTGAAATAATCAAGTCATCTTACGCGAACCGGGCAATTTCACCACATTTCCCCCCTAATTTGGGTATGCGGCGGACTGAAACAGCTACTCGAAAACGATCGTCGGCGCCTGGCGCTGCGGCTGACCGCCGAGCTGTTCCCAGACCTTCGAAGCGATATTGCGATAAATGCCCGCCACAATGCCGTTCGGCTCGGAGGCGACGAGCGGCGTGCCTGCATCCGAGGTTTCGCGGATATTGATCGTCAGCGGAACCTCGCCAAGGAAGGGCACGCCAATGCGCTCGGCTTCCTTGCGCGCACCGCCATGGCCGAAAATGTCGTAACGCGTACCGGTATCCGGCGCGATGAAATAGCTCATGTTCTCGATGATGCCGAGAACCGGGACTTCCACTTTGCGGAACATATTAAGCCCCTTGCGGGCATCGACAAGCGCCAGATCCTGCGGCGTGGAGACGATGACAGCACCCGCAAGCGGCACCTGCTGGGCCATCGTCAGCTGCGCATCGCCGGTGCCGGGCGGCATATCGACGACCAGTACGTCCAGTTCGCCCCAGGCGACTTCACGCAGCATCTGCATGATCGCCGACTGCACCATCGGGCCGCGCCAGATCATCGCCGTCTCCTCATCGACGAGGAAACCCATCGACATGACCTTGAGGCCGTAATTTTCCATCGGATTGATGATGCGGCCGTCGATCTGCGTCGGGCGGCCGGAAATCTTCAGAAGACGCGGCATGGAGGGGCCGTAGATATCGGCGTCGAGAATGCCGACGCGAAGCCCGTTCGCCTGCAGGCCGAGCGCGAGATTGACGGCCGTCGTCGACTTGCCGACGCCGCCCTTGCCGGAGGCAACCGCTATGATCGCATTGATGCCGGGCACGCCGATCTTGCCGGCGCGCGGCGGCTGTTGTTGCGGGGCATGTGCATGGCCCTCATGGCCGTGGCTGGCATGAGCTGCTGCGGGACGCGCGGCGGGCGCGGATGCGGGGGCCGCCTTCTTGTCGGCGGTCAGTGCCACGAGCGCACCCTTCACGCCCGGCAGTTCCTTGATGACGCGCTCGGCGGCCAGACGCAGCGGCTCAAGCTCTTTGGCGCGCTCGGCCGGAACGGTGATCGAGAAATAGACCTTGCCGTCCGAAATGAAGACGTCGGATACCATGCCGAGCTCGACAATATTATGTTCGAGATCGGGACCACGCACGGTCTTCAGCGTTTCGAGAACCTGTTCCTTGGTGACGTCCGTCATTCCACCCTCACGCACAGTCTTTGAAAAGAGGTAGATAGTGGAGGGCTGTGGCTTCGCCAAACGAAATCGGCATCAAGGGCGACGGAAATCGCGCTCGATCAAGTTCGTGGCGAAATCCGTTGCGGCCATCTGGTCCGCCGGGCTTTCGCCCCGATGGCCGCAACGGTCTGCCCGATACCCGGCGCAACGCAGGCCGAAGTAGAACAATGTCCGGAAATAACCAGAGGGAAAATCACACCAAAACACGGGGTGGAGCGACATCATGGGAGGGTCGTTACAAAAAGGCAACAACCGCCGCCGGCAACGGCTGCAGGAGACATGCATCAACGCTGCCGGACGGCGGGTTGCCGATGGCGCCATTCTTTTTTGGCGCTCTTCCAAAGTCCCCTCTGGACCTCTGAAGACTAGGAAGCAAGGCCCGTGCCAGATGATGATAGGCAAGCGCTTCATATGCCGCTTGGCATGGCAGTTACCCGGCTGTATGGCGTGATCGATCAATACGGGCGACAGCGATGGAATTGCCAAGAATATTGCGTGAACAGGTGGAGGAGATGCTGGAGGGCCAGCCGCTCGACGGGCTGAAGCGCGCCGCAGCACGCCTTTCCAGCCGCTATCGCCAGGAACTGCGCGACGGCAGCTTCCACATCAGCGACGGTCTTGCAGCCAAGGCTTATCTCGCCGCACGGCTGCCCGCCACATATGCCGCGACCCGCGCCGCCTATGAAATGATTTCGGAAGTCCGGCCCGATTTCGCGCCTGAGCATTTCGTGGATGTCGGGGCTGGTCCAGGCTCGGCACTCTGGGCCGCCGCTGGCTGCTGGCCGGAGATCAAAAGCGCCGTGATGGTGGAGGCAAGCGACGCAATCCGCGACGTCGGAAGAAAACTCTCGGAGAGGCTCGACCTTCAGACAGATTGGCTGGATGGCAATCTTATCAAGGCGTTGCCGAAAATCGCGCCCGCCGATCTTGTCACCATCGCCTATGTGCTCGATGAGATAGAGCCGCATCAGATCGCCGCGTCGATCGACAAGCTCTGGGCCCTGACGCTAGACACACTCGTCATCATCGAACCCGGAACACCGGCCGGCTGGGACCGTATTCTCACGGCGCGTGATCTGCTCCTCTCAAAAGGGGCGCACCTGATAGCACCCTGCCCGCATGCAGCGGACTGTCCTCTCACGCGGCCGGATTGGTGTCATTTTTCACGTCGCGTCGCCCGTTCGAAAATGCACCGGCTGGTCAAGGATGCGGACGTGCCGTGGGAGGACGAAAAATATATCTTCATCGCCGCAAGCCGTTTCGCAGACGAGGCTCCCCAGGCCCGCATCATCGCGCCGCCTCAGGGCTCGGGCGGTGTGACCAGGCTGAAGCTCTGTCAAAGCGACGGAACGGCCGGCGAGCGCACCTTCTCCAAACGCGACGGCGCCACCTTCAAATGGGCGCGACGGGCGAATTGGGGCGACGCGCTGGAAAGCGACGGACAATAGCAACGGATGAAGGAAGCAACCCTGCTCATCTTTTGAGCCAAACTGCCAATATTTTCAGCAGGGTCACTTGATGATGCCGACGCGCAGCGCCTTTGCGACGGCCTGCGTCCGGTTGACCGTGTCGAGCTTCTTCGTTGCGCGATTCAGGTAGTGATTGACGGTATGCTCCGAGAGATTGAGGATATCGGCGATTTCCGCACTGGTCTTTCCTGCCGCCGTCCAGTTCAGGCAATCGATTTCGCGATCCGTCAGTGCATCCGTCATGCGCGTATCGAGACTGCGGATTTCGGCGAGCCTGTCGAAGACATGGATAGAGATATAGAAAAGGTCCCGCATCTCCTCCGGCGCGAAGGGTTCGCGATCGCCCGCGAACGAGACCGCACCCCGCATGCCTGATGGCTCGTGTGTCGGGAAAAACGCGCAACGCATCATCTTGAAGCGCTCGAAAAGCGTCACGGCCATTGAAGTCTTGCCGTCGTCCCGCCGATGGCCCTTGGTGACGTCGACGAAAAAGGGAACCGACGAAGTGCGCAGACGGCGTATGACAGGGCTGTTCGCCAGCAGGTTTTCCTGATCGTAAAGCGACAGGAGCTCGGCCGGCCAACTGGTGATCACCGTCGCACTTTGGAGTTCGAATGACGTGACCGGTGGCAAGTTGAGGACCATGAACGCCCTGCTCCGGCAAGCTTCCGTCACGCGCTTCATGAAGCGGAAGATGTCGAACTGGGTCTTCAGGCCCGCAATTTCCTGAATATATCCATCTGCATCGAAAGATGCCCGTGACAGTGCTGTCATCTACTTTTCGTCTTCTCAAGAGCGGCGGCGCCGTTTCAGATCAATTTGTGCCCGCAAGCCAAACGCGCCCGCATGAAATAAAAAACAACCTGGCCGAAATACAATGGCCGAAGAGACTATACGTTTTAACAAACTACCGCAGTTGGCGTGATTCGCAGCTAAATCTCAATATCGCACGCATCATAAGCGTGCTCTGTGAAAGCGTCCACCCGAATGCATCGTCACGTAGGCTGCTATCGGCGCGGGCCGAGACGGACGCGCATCGCATCCGCGATGCATTCCGCAGCCTGCTTTATGGGGGCCGCCCATTCCTCGAGACGCTCGATCGTCAGCCTGTAGGCCGGACCGGTGATCGAAACGCCGCCGGTAAAGCTTCCATCCTCCATCCCGATTGGCGCCGCGATGCAGCGGATACCTGGCTCGTGCTCCTCGCGGTCGAAGGCGAAGCCGGTTTTGCGGATTATCGTCACTTCGGCCAGCAATGCCTCGGCCGAAACCAGGGTCTGCGGCGTAAAGCTATCGAAGGAGAGTCTTCGCACCAGCGCTTCCAGCGCATCGTCCGGCAAAACCGAAAGAGCAGCCTTGCCGACGCCGGTGCAATAGACCGGCGAGGCGTTGCCGATCTGCGAATACATGCGAACAGACTGCTGGCCTTCGATCTTGTCGAGGTAGATGATAGAGGCTCCGCGCAGAACGCCAAGATGGACGGTCTCGCCGCTCATCTGCTGCAGATGCCTGAGATGCGGTTCGGTAATCAGCCGGAATTCGTTCTTCGCCCAGCTTCGCGACGCGAGATCGAGAAGCCGCAATCCCGGCGCATAGCGTCCGTCGGCGTCGAATTCCAGGAGCCCTTCTTCGACGAGATGGGCGAGTTGGCGGTGCAACGTGCCGCGCGGCTGGCCGGCGAGAGCAAGAATATCGGTAAAGCGCAGGGGACGTTCGGCATGCGTCACGAGGTCGAGCAGCGCTATCGCCTTGCCCAATGTCCCCGTTTCACTTTCTCTCGATATATCTTTTCGTAGAGCCATTGATTGCCTACCGTCGGCCTTGACACAGCTGGCAGCGTAATCGGATAGTTCCAAATAGTCAAATTGAGTTCCAAATAACGGAACATTGGAGAGCACCGTGACCTGTATAGTCGCGCAGTTTCCGGAATTCAGGGATCGTAGCGTGCTCGTAACGGGCGGCGGCACCGGCATCGGTGCGGCGATCGTCGAGGGCTTCGCCCGGCAGGGTGCGAAGGTTTCCTTCATCGACATCGCCGAAACGGAAAGCCGGGAACTCGCGATGCGGCTCTCCCGCGATTGCGAGCATCCTGTGCATTTCTTCAAGGCCGACCTTCGCGATATCGGCGCGATCCGGCAGACCGTCGATGCGGTGGTCGCACAATCGGGACCGATCACTGTGCTCGTCAACAATGCGGCCTGGGACGACCGGCATGATTTCGACGCAGTCACCGAAGAATACTGGGACAACAACCAAGCGACGAACCTCCGCCATGTCTTCTTCACCGCCCAGGCTGTCGCGCCATCCATGCGGGCGGCAGGCGGCGGCGCGATCATCAACATGTCATCGATCGCCTTTCTCCTGAACATGCCGGATTTTCCGGCCTATTCCACTGCCAAGGCCGGCGTGATCGGTCTCACCAAGAGCCTGGCGGGCAAGCTTGGCCCGGACAATATCCGCGTCAACTGCATCCTGCCAGGCATGATCGTGACCGAACGGCAGATGAAGCTCTGGCTGACCGAAGAGGGCGTTGCGCAGACCATCAAGCGGCAATGCCTCAAGAAGGTCCTGCATGCCGATGCGATCGTCGGTCCGTGTCTGTTTCTTGCATCCGACTGCGCGACCGCGGTGACGGCGCAGTCCTTGATTGTCGATGGAGGCATTTTCTGATGGCAAATCCCGCTTATGTCGCGGTGGATTGGGGTACGAGCAGTTTCAGGCTCTGGCTGATCGGTAAGGACGGCAGCGTTCTTGGCGAGCGCCGCAGCGGCGAAGGCATGACAACGGCGGCCAGGACCGGCTTTGCCGATGTGCTGGCGTCGCATCTCGCCGCACTCTCGGTGCCCGAAAACGTGCCGGTCATCGCCTGCGGCATGGTCGGCGCCAAGCAGGGCTGGATCGAGGCGGGCTATATCGACGTGCCCGCCTCGATTTCTTCGATCCTCGCCGGCGCCGTTTCCGTTCCGGGCCAAAGCCGGGATGTCCGTATCCTCCCCGGCCTTGCCCAGCGCGACAAGGCATCGCCCGACGTCATGCGCGGAGAGGAAACGCAATTGCTCGGCGCACTTGGCCCCGACAGCAAGGGATTGCAGGCCGTCTGCATGCCAGGCACGCACTCGAAATGGGTTCATGTCCAGGATGGCGAAGTGATCGGGTTTTCGACCTTCATGACCGGCGAACTCTTCGACGCGATCAGCAAGCATACGATCCTGTCGCATGCCGTTGCGGGCGCCGACGAGGCTCAGGCGGGCAATTCCGCCTTCAAGGCAGCGGTTTCGGCCGCTTTCAGGCAGCCTGCCATTGCGTCCAACCTTCTCTTTACCGCACGCTCGGGCCAGCTTCTTCACGGACTGACGGCGGCCGGTGCGCAGGCAAGGATTTCCGGCACACTGATCGGTCTCGAAATCGCCGGCGCGCTTTCCGATGCTCCGAACGACACGCCTGTCACGCTCGTCGCTTCGGGCCACCTCCAGGGCCTTTATGAAACGGCCTTCAAGTTCCTATCTGTAAAATACACCGCCATCGATGCCGACACGGCCGTGCGCCGCGGGCTTTCGGCCGCTGCCGAAGCCATCTGGCCGAATTGAGGAATTTCTCATGATCAACCGCATCCCTTTCCCTTCCATGAAGCGTCCGCTCATCGCCATTCTGCGCGGCATCAAGCCGGAGGAAACCGAAAGCGTCGTCGGCGCGCTGATCGAGAACGGCCTCACTGCGATCGAAATCCCGCTGAATTCGCCCGAGGCCTTCAAGTCGATCGAAATTGCCGCGAAAATGGCGCCGCCGGGATGCCTGATCGGCGCGGGCACCGTGCTGACGGTCGATGCCGTCGACAGCCTTCACAACGCCGGCGGCAAATTGCTCGTCACGCCGAATGTCGAGCCTGACGTCATCGTCCGCGCGCGCAGCTACGAGATGGTCTCGATGCCGGGCGTCTTCACGCCGACCGAGGCCCTCGCCGCCGCCCGCGCAGGCGCTACGGGCCTGAAGTTCTTCCCCGCCAGCGTGCTTGGACCTTCGGGCATAACGGCCATTCGCGCCATTCTGCCGCCCGATCTCGTGATTGCGGCGGTCGGCGGAGTCTCCGACAAGAATTTCGCGGACTACACGAAAGCGGGCATTCTAGCCTTCGGCCTCGGCACCAGCATTTACATGCCCGGAATGACGGCCGCAGAGGTTGCCGAGCGCGCCAAGGCCACCATTTACGCCTATGACGCAGCCGTGGGAGCGTAGGCATATGACTGAGATTTACGAGTTCGAGGGCAAAACGCTTTGCAATACCAGTTCGGTACTTGGCGAAGGCCCGACCTACGATCCGGATACCGACACCGTCTGGTGGTTCAACATCCTCGGCAAGGAACTGCACGAATTGAATCTCGGCACTGAGGAAAAGAAGATGCATCCGCTTCCGATGATGGCGAGCGTGCTTGCGCGCATCGACGCCAACCGCCAGCTTCTCGCAACCGAAGAAGGGCTTTTCGTCCGCGATATTGGCAACGGCAATCTGACCTTCTATGCCGCGCTTGAAAACGACAAACCGGAAAACCGCTCGAACGACGGCCGCACGCACCCATCTGGCGCACTCTGGATCAGTACGATGAGCAAGCGGGCGGAGAGCCAGGCAGGCGCGATCTATCACGTTGCAGGCGGCAAGGTGACGAGGATCTTCAGCGGCATCAGCATTCCTAATTCAATCTGCTTCTCGCCCGACGGCACGACCGGCTATTACACGGATACGCGCATCAGCCGCCTCATGCGCGTGATGGTCGATCCGCAGACGGGGCTCCCGGCGGGCGAGCCGATCGTGATGGTCGACAGCATGGATGATCCCGGCGGCCTCGATGGTTCTGTCTGCGACGCGGACGGCTATATCTGGAACGCGCGCTGGGGTGCAGGCGTCGTCGACCGGTACAGCCCTGACGGCCTGCGTATCGCCCGCTACAAGGTTCCTGCCGCACAGCCCTCCTGTCCGGCCTTCATCGGCGTCAATGCGGACCGGCTGGCAGTGACGACCGCCTGGGAAGGGCTCGACGACACCGCGCGCTCATCGCAGCCGCAGGCCGGTGCGCTGCTGGAGCTTGGCGTGACGGTTAAGGGCGTTTTCGACCCGGTCTACGTGCTCTGAAAGGCAAACCTTCAACGACAACGGCGCGTTTCCGGCGGAAGCGCGCCGTTTTCGTTGCGGCCGCCAAAATCACACGCATATCGATAAAAATTCCGTGAAGATCGCGCGATTTTCGGTGTCTATTCCCGGAACCAAAAGCCTATCCAGTCATTTTCCTTTTGAACCGGCACGGAAAAAGACGCCAAGAACAGAACCGGCGGCCGCGCTTAAGACCACTCGAGGAACACAAAGGTAGGTTCGAAATGACACGCAAACTTCTGACGACCGTTGCCGCTGGCGCCTTGTTTGCCACGGCTTTCGCGCCGGCGGCATTCTCGCAGACTGCACCGCAGCCGGCCACCCCCGATGCAACCCAGACGGCTCCGGCCGACCCGGCAGCACCAAAGATGCCGAATGCAACCGCTCCGGCTGGTAACGAGGCCCAGGCTCCGGCCCCGGCCCCAACGACAGATACGGCGCAGGCAGGTGCTGGCGGATACCTGACAGAACAGGGTCCGGACCAGATCAGCGCCAATTCCTATATTGGCCAGTCTGTCTATAACGGCCAGAACGAAAGCATCGGTAGCGTCAACGACCTGATCATGAAGAAAGATGGCGGCTTGGTTGCTGCTGTGATTGGTGTTGGCGGCTTCATTGGTATCGGCGAAAAGAACGTCGCAGTGCCGATGGACAAGATCACCGTTGCCCAGAACACTCAGGACGGCAGCCTTAAGCTGACGACCTCGGAAACGGTAGACTCTCTGAAGGCCGCTCCTGAATTCAAGACCCTGCAGGCCCTGGCTGCTGAAAAGGCTCCGGCGCCTTCGGGCACGATGCCGTCAGACCCGACCGCTACGGGTTCGACCAATAAGTAATCCCGCGCGGTGAGTATAGCGTAGGCGGCGGTGCCCAGTTGGGCGCCGCCGTTTTCTATAGAAGAGAGTAAAAGTGCGAGGCGTCGTAGATTGCCGCATGGACATCAGTGTCAGATGCTTGAACAAGGATCATGGCGCGGGGCAGGATGAATTGCATGCCTTGCACAGGTCTCAGGCCGGCACGCGATCGATCGCGGTCGCATCGTAATAGTTCTCGTGGAGGAAGCGCAACGTCGCGATACCGTCTGCCGGCTTGCCAAAATGGTAGCCCTGCCCCATGCCGCAACCGAGCGACCGCAACTTCACGGCCTCCGAATAATCTTCGATGCCCTCGGCAACCACTTCGAGATCGAGCCCCTCGCACATCGTCAGGATCGCCTTGATGATATGCTCGGAGGCGCGATCGGAATTGATGCGCGAGACGAAGGCGCGGTCGATCTTCACCTTGTCGAAGATGAAGTCGCGCAGGCGCCCGAGGCTCGATTGACCGGTGCCGAAATCGTCGAGCGAGATGCGCACGCCCGCCTGCCGCAGATCGGAAAGGATGCGGTGGGCGGTGTCGGCAGAGCTCATGACGGCCGTTTCGGTGATTTCCAGCTCCAGCCGGTGCGGATCGAATCCGACGCGGCCGAGGATGGAGAGCACGTTACTGCTCGTGCCGGGATCCATGAGCTGCGCGGAGGACAAGTTGAAGGACAGGAACAGTTCGCGGGGCCAGGAGAGTGCTGCTTCCGCCGCCTTCCGAAGCAAGGTTTCCGACAGCGCGTCGATAAAGCCGCGTTCTTCGGCAAGCGGCACGAAGACGCCCGGCGAAACGAAACCGAGATCAGGATCGTTCCAGCGTGCCAAAGCCTCAAAACCGACGACCTGACTATTCGACAGGGAGACGATCGGCTGGAAATGCACATCGATGGCGTCCGAGATGATGGCATTTCGGAGCGCCTGCTCGAGTTGCGTCGCGCGCTTCATCTCCTGCGCGATCTCGCGCGAATAGACGGTGATCTGGCTGCGGCCGCGGCGTTTGGAACGATAGAGAGCGGTTTCAGCGCTTTTCAGAAGCTCATCGAATTCTGCGCCGGCAAAAGGGTAGATCGCAAAGCCGAAGGAGGAGGAAAGCCGGACATTGCGGTCGCCGAGATCATAGGGCGCCGACAAGACCTCGCGGATCATCTGGCCGAACTTTTCAGCACTCGCGCGCTCGAAGATCAGCGGCAGCACAAAAGCGAACTCGTCACCGTCGTGGCGGGTGACCAGTGCGCCGTCCGGAATACATGCCTTCAGGCGATGAGCCACCTGGCAGAGAATTTCGTCGCCGGCTGCAGAACCGAAGAGGTCATTGATCGGCTTGAAAGAATCGAGGTTTGCGATGCCGACGGTGAACGGCGCCGGATCGCTCGCGCGTTCGGTGGAAATCTGGGTGACCCTGTCGCGCATGCGGTGTCGGTTGCCGAGCCCGGTCAGCGGATCGGTGTAAGCCATGACCTGTAGCTCGTTCTGGCTCACAGGCAAGAAGGGTATGTCCACCGACTTCATCGTTCAACCTGAGATTTCGTCACTCCCTTCGGGAAGAATGGCGGGCAAGTCTTAACAAACCGATAGTAAGCCGGCTCGAAGCCGTGCCCGGCATGAGCCAGCGGCAACGTTTCCGCTCAGAGGCGTGCCCGCAGCGGCTCGCCGGCAAGATGCTTCTGGAACAGCGTCTCCAATATGTCCGGGCTGACTGGCTTCATGATGACGTCGTCCCATTCCCGCCTTCGCACACTCGGCGCGATCCCGCTCGAATGCCTGCGTCAGGACGCCGATGATTGGCGTCCTGTTCGGATGGCCATCTTCCATCTGGCGGATCACGCGCGCCGCCTCGAAGCCGTTCAATCCCGGCAACGAAATGTCCATCAGCACGATCTGCGGCCTGTGTTCCGCCCAGAGACGTACCGCCTCGTCGCCGCTCGGCGCGATCAGGTAGCGATAGCCCAATCCCTCCAGGATCTGGGAGAAGACGATCTGGTTGATGTCGTTGTCTTCCGCTACCAGCACCTCCAGCAGATCTGTCTCGGAAACGGTGTTGATTTCCCAGTCAGCCTCGCCCACGGCTGCGGAAGCACGGTTGTTACGGTTGAAGTGGCGGGCGATCTGGAAGGTCAGCTCATTGGCAAGCTGGAAGCCGTCCATGACCAGCGCCGGGATACCATAATGTCCAGCGAGCTCCAGGCAGCGCATGCCCATCTGATTGTCGACGATCAGAAGATCCAGCGAGATGCCGGACGAGGTTGCGATTTCGAGGAAGCGCTCCTCCTCGTCATCGCCGCGAACCGAGCAGGCCTCGAAGCCATATTTCGCAAGGGTGCGGAGTGCGGCCGTTTCGGCAGCGAGGTCGGCGGTGACGACCAGAATCTTGCGGCCGGAGAAATTCTCCGGAACGATCGTCTCCATGGCGGCCGGCGGCCGGCGCTCGTTGTCGCCATTCAGCGGTACATAGGCGCGGCGAAATGACTGGCTGCTGGAAGCGGTGACGGATGTTGCCTGCTCGAATTCGTCGAGATCGGCGCCATCACGCGGCAGATCCTGCATCGTTGATACGATGAAATAGCGCCCCGGCTTGCCAATGCGGTGCTTGCGGCTGACAATGTCGCGCTCCGAACCGTCGCGGGCGACCTGCCGCTGCCGCACGACCGACATTTCGCCCGTCTCCAGGACATGCCGGTCGCTGTCTTCGAAGCGTTTGGCGATATCTGGGGAGAAGAGGTCGCCGCTCTTACGGCCGAGCACTTCCTCGGCGGTCGTCTGGTATTTCTCGCAGAAGGCGATGTTGACCGCGACATAGGTGAGATTGCGATCCTTGACGAAGAGCGGGAACGGCAGATTGTCGAGGACATCCTCGGTCAGCTGCACGCGTTGGAGGTCGGAGCGCCACTGCTCTTCGCGCTTCTTCTCCTCGGAAATATTGGAAATGATCGATACGCAATAGCCGCTCGGCAGACGGCGCTTGACCAGACGGATCCAGCGGTCGCTGCCATGGCGCTCGACGATTTCGAAGCGCTCGCGCCAGTGGGACGCAATCTTCTGGGACAGCCAATCCTCGCGTCCGAGCGGCACGCCCGGTTGCCTGGCTGGATATTGCTGGCGCACGCCGGTGTCGTAGACGGCGCCGAGAAAATCGCGAAGCCGGGTTCCAGGCTTCAGCGTCACGGATGAAATCGGGAAGAAATCGAGCACCTGACGGCTCGCGAAGATCATTTGATCGTTCTTGTCGTAGATGATAAGAGCAGCCGAAAGGCCATCCGAAATGGCGTCGAAGAGCGCTGCCTGCAGGTCGATTTCGGCCGGCATTTCATCGCTCACGGATGATGCGTCCGCCTTTTCGAAGCCGGCACTCATTACTTCACGTCCCACATCTATCCGATTTCATAGCACTGTCTGGTTGTGTGCGATCAAAATGCCAGCTTTCTCCTAACGGCGGCTTAACGCTAAGCACCCCAATTCATGGGGGAAACACAGTCCCTGCGGATGGAGCGTTTTCGCCCTTCCCTCGGCCACGCGAATCCACGAAAATGAAGCATGGCCATCAGACAGCTCTCCGAAACGCTCATCAACCAGATCGCCGCCGGCGAAGTCATCGAACGCCCGGCAAGCGCGGCGAAGGAGCTGATCGAAAATGCGCTGGACGCCGGCGCGACCCGCATCGAGATCGCCACGTCCGGCGGCGGCAAAGGCCTGCTGCGGGTCAGCGACAACGGTTCGGGCATGGATGCGGCCGATCTCGAACTTGCCGTGAAGCGGCATTGCACCTCGAAGATTTCCACGACGCTCGACGACATCCGCACACTCGGCTTTCGCGGCGAAGCGCTGCCTTCGATCGGCTCCGTGGCGAAGCTCAGCATTTCCAGCCGCCGCAAGGATAGTGCGGACGGCAGCGAGATTGCGGTTGCGGGCGGCAAGGTGCTGCATCTGAGACCCTCGGCCGCCAACCCCGGCACGATCGTCGAAGTGCGCGACCTGTTTTTCGCAACGCCCGCGCGATTGAAATTTCTCAAGACAGAGAAGGCGGAAGCGGCGGCCATCACCGACGTCGTCAAGCGCATGGCGATCGCCTTTCCCGGCGTTCGCTTCGTGCTCTCCGGCACCGATCGCAGCACGCTTGAATTTCCGGCGACCGGACAGGATCACCTCGCGCGCATGGCGCAGGTGCTCGGCAAGGAATTCCGTGACAATGCGATCGAGCTCGATGCTGAGCGCGAAGGCATCACACTCACCGGCTTTGCCGGCGTGCCGACCTTCAACCGCGGCAACTCCGCCCATCAATACGCCTTCGTCAACGGACGGCCGGTCCAGGACAAGCTGATCCTTTCGGCGATCCGCGGCGCCTATGCCGAGACGATCCCCGGCGGGCGCTATCCGGTGGCCGTCCTGGCGCTGACGCTCGATCCGGCGCTGGTTGATGTCAACGTGCATCCGGCGAAGTCGGACGTGCGCTTTCGCGATCCGGGCCTTGTGCGCGGCCTGATCGTCGGCGCGGTGCGCGAGGCGCTGGCGCGCCATGGAAGCCGGGCGGCGACGACCGGCGCGGACGACATGCTTCGCTCCTTCAGGCCCGGTTTCAAGCCGAGCTACCAGCGGCCGCAGCAAGCCGCATGGTCGGCCGAGACCTCCCCATCGCGCCCCTTTCAGACCGCAAACGGCGGTTTTGGTCAGACCTCAAATGGCCGTTTTGGCGAAAGGCTGCAGGCGTCCTTCGACGGGCTGAGCATGCCGACCGCACGCGCCGAACCGCAGGCGCAGGCATGGCAGCAGCCCGCACCGGCCGAAGAGCCGCCGCCGCGTTACCCGCTCGGCGCCGCTCGGGCGCAGATCCACGAAAACTACATCGTCGCGCAGACGGATGACGGGCTTGTCATCGTCGACCAGCACGCCGCGCATGAGCGGCTGGTGTTCGAGGCAATGCGCAAGGCGCTGCATTCGAAGCGGCTGCCGTCGCAGGTGCTGCTAATCCCGGAAATCGTCGACCTTCCGGAAGAAGATTGCGACCGGCTGATGGTGCATGCCGAAGGCCTCGGAGAACTTGGGCTTGCGATCGAGCGCTTCGGGCCGGGGGCGATTGCCGTGCGCGAAACGCCGGCCATGCTCGGCGAGGTCGATGCGCAGGGCCTCATCCGCCAGCTTGCCGACGAGATTGCCGAATGGGATACGGCTTCCGGCCTTTCGGCCAAGCTCGAATACGTTGCCGCGACTATGGCCTGCCACGGCTCGGTGCGCGCCGGCCGCAGGCTCCGGCAGGAGGAAATGAACGCGCTGCTTCGGCAGATGGAAGTGACGCCGGGCTCCGGCCAGTGCAATCACGGGCGGCCGACCTATATCGAACTGAAGCTGGCTGATATCGAGCGCCTGTTCGGACGCAGCTGAAAAGGCTGGCAATAATGCTTTCGGCGCGATATTGGCAGTCGAAGGCAACAGGGAACGGAGCAGGATGAACTTGTTTGAAGGAAACGGAAACCGCGAGGCGAAGATCCGCTATCTCGATGCAGATTTCCAAATCCTGTCGCCGGGCTCCTACGTGATCTGCGCCATGACCGGCAAGCATATCCCGCTCGACGAGTTGCGCTACTGGAGCGTCGCCCGCCAGGAACCCTATGCGGACGTCGTTTCTTCGCTCGAAGCCGACAAGCGCGCCGGCGTTCTGCCGAATCAAAAGCGCTGATCCAGGAAACGCTGGTGAAAGAGCGCTCACTCGGCCGCCCGATCATTCATGCCGCGAGGCGCATTCCGGAGCGCAATATTCACGAAGGCCTGAGCGTCAGTCTTGAGCCGCTGAGCGAGGCACATGTTGAAGCGCTGTGGAGCCCGGCAGCGAACGCCCCTTCGTCGTTCGACTATCTGCGTTATGGCCCATTTCCGGCTTCCGGCAGTTTCGTGAGTTCGTAGCGTCGCTGGGAGCGCGCGCCGACCAGCCCTTCTGGGCAGTTCGCCCGAAGATCAGCGCTTCCGCCGAAGGCTGGCTCTCGCTTTGCGACATCTATGCCGAGGACTCGTCGATAGAGATTGGCAGCGTCTGGTTTTCGCCGCGGATACAACGAACGCGCGCCGCCGCGTAAGCCGTGTTTCTATTGATGCGGCATGCACAAGGCGGTGATCGAAGCTTGGCTCGACGAGAGCAATTTTGGCTCTGACGGCATTGCCAAGGTCAGTCTTTCCGAAATCCGCGGCAGGCGCCCCTAAACTCACCCGGACTTCCGGCCTTTCCTCAGCCGCCGCTCCCGGCAGGCTTCAATCGCACGATCGATTATGAGACCGGGCGCCTGCGGGTCTTCGAAGGCCATTTCGACTTCTATGACGCGGCATTTGGCGGCGAGTTCCTCTGCCTTGCCATGGTGTCCGGCAAGCCGCACGAAGTCCTTCGAGGTCGTGACGATCAGCAGGTTTTCGCGTTCGGCGGTCGACAGCAGATCGGTGATCTCATCGTCGCTCAGGTGTTCGTGGTCGCCGAAGGATCTGCCAATCGCGATTTCGGCGCCGAGCGACTCCACCGTCCGGAAAAACTTGTCCGGATCGGCAATGCCTGCGAAAGCCAGCACCTTCCGGCCGGTAAGATCGTTCTCGCCGCAAACCTTCAGCGATGCGGTAAAATAGGGTTTCGCGGCGCGGGCAGCCATGCGGACGATCGCGTCGGCGGCATTGGCCGTCCCCACCTTCAAAAGCGCGCTGGCATAGCGCATCTGCACGGAAATCGGCGCGCGCACCGGGCCACCCGGCACCGTGTGCCCATTGCCGAGGCCGCGCGTCGCGTCGATGACGAGCAATGCGTAGTCGATCTCCAGCCGTGCGCTCTGGAAGCCGTCATCCATGATAATGAGGTCCGCGCCTTCTCTCACCAGCCTTTCGGCGCCTTCGACGCGGCGGCGGGAAACGACGGTCAGCGCCTCGCGGGCAAGCAGCAGCGGCTCGTCGCCGACGGCGACCGCACGATGATGGGCGGGATCGACGACCACCGTGACGTCCAGAGAGCCGCCATAGCCACGGCTCAGGAAGCCGGGCTTCAGTCCCTTGGCCTTGGCGGCACGGGAGATCGTCAGCGCCGTCGGCGTCTTTCCGGCACCGCCGACGGTGAAGTTGCCGATGCAGATGACGGGAACAGGAAGGGAGGCGCGGCGCGCATGGACCATCCGGTAGCCGGCGATCCGTCCATACAGGAAGGAAAAGGGCGAGAGCGCCCATGCCCGCCAATCAGCTTTCGTCCACCAGAACGGCGGCGCCTCGGATACCATATTTGCCGCCCTACGCTCCTCCGGTGCCCTCCGGCAACCGGCTGCCCCCTCGACTGGCGGGAAAGAAAGGGCAAAATTGCAGAAAAAGCAAGCTTCGGTGAAATCACGCCGGCTGATGGTCCGGAAGAAGCGCCTCGAGTTCGGTGATATCATTGAGGCAATAATCGGCTGCCGCCGCCAGCGATTCCCGCGAGCCTGTGCCCGTCAGCACGGCGACCTTGAGCCCGGCCTCGGCATTGTGGCCCATATGCAGATCGTGATTGTTGTCGCCGACGACCGCCACTTGCGCTGGCGTGAGCCCCGTCGCCTTACAGAAGCCGAGGACCATTCCAGCATCCGGCTTGCTACCGAAACCGCTGTCGTAGCCGGCGATGTAGTCGATGAATTCCGCGAAGCCGAAGCGCTGCGCCGTCTGGCGGATGGAGCGCTCGTTGTCGCTGGACGCGACCCCGAGCTTGAAGCCGCGGCGATGCAAGCGCCCGAAGAAGGCGGCAAGATCGGTGACCGGGACGGAGAAGTCTGCGGCATGGGAAAAGAGTGCGTCGAGCTTGATCGTCATTTCCGCGACATCGAGCCTGGAACCCGCCGCGACCAGCCCCTCGGCGATCTGCCTGGTGTTGCCGGCGGCCAACAGACTGTCGGGCACGATATGGCCGCTCACCGGGTCCATCCCGGTCGCCTTCAGCAGATGGTCGGCCAGAGCCGGATCGTCTTGCGAGGCGATGCGCGCCAATTCGCGGTTCACCGGCAGCCAGCTTTCATCGTAATCGAGCAGCGTGCCATCCTTGTCGAAGAGAATTCCCTTGATGTTCGCAGCCGTCATCTTTTCCTTCAGCCCTCTGCCATGGTCTTCGGCAGCAGTCTTGCCTTCACCGTGAGCGGATTGATGTAAGGCTCGAGAGACTTCACCGTCGCCGTCAGCGCGCCGCGCATTTCCTGCACGGCCATGATACCAGCCTCGATCATATTGCGCCGCGCCTCGTCATTGATGAGCAGATAATGCACGCCCTTGGCCAGCATCTCGGTATCGCGCACCATGCGGGCGCTGCCGCGGCGGGCGAGCTTCTGATAGGCGTCGCGGAAATTCTGGACGTTGCTGCCGGAAAGCACCGCACAGCCGAGCATGGCTGGCTCCAGCGGGTTTTGCCCGCCTTCGGCAAAGAGCGAACGGCCGACGAAGGCAACTTCCGTCAGTCGCAGGTAAAGACCCATTTCGCCGATCGTATCACCGAGAAAGATGTCGATATCCGGCGACAGCACGTCGTTACGCGTGCGGCGGGCAACCTTGAGGCCCTGCTTGACGAGCATTTCCTCGATCTCATCGGAGCGCTCGGGATGGCGCGGCACGATGATCGTCAGCTGGCCGTTGCGCTCCTTCAGCGTTCGATGGACGACTGCCGCGGCATTCTCCTCGCCCTCGAAGGTCGAGATCGCGGCCCAGGTTTTGCGGTCCCCGATCTGCTTCTTGTAGCGGGCGAGGACGGATGCGTCATAAGGCGGTGCGTCGGTATCGACCTTGAGATTGCCGGAGGTCGTCACATGCCTGGCGCCGAGATCGCGAAACCGCTCGGCATCAATATCCGACTGCGCGATGACGAGCGCGAGATTTTCAAAGAGCGCTTCGGCAATGGACACGCGCCGCTGCCAGCGCGCGAAGGAGCGATCCGACATGCGCGCATTGACGAGGATCTGCGGAATGCGGCGGCGGCCGAGTTCCATGACGGTGGCCGGCCAGATCTCGGATTCCGCGATGATGGCGCAATCGGGCTGCCAGTATTCCAGGAAGCGGCTGACGGCAGGTTTCAGGTCGAGCGGCACATATTGGTGGATCGCCTCGTTTCCGATGCGCTCGGCGGCGAGCCTTGCCGAGGTTATAGTTCCGGTGGTCAGGATCACATGAATATCGCGGCGGCGGATTTCGCGGATGAGCGGAATGACAGCGTTGGTCTCACCGACGCTTGCGGCATGGAACCAGACAAGCGGCCCCTGCGGCCGGTTTGCGCTAGCATAACCAAAGCGCTCCGTGCGGCGCGCACGCTCTTCCTTGCCCTTCGCGGTCCGGTAGGCGAGATAGGCACCGACCAGCGGCGAAGCGACTACCCCCGCGGTCCGGTAGACGCCCAGCGCGAACCGCGCTCTCGGCGAACTCATCTAAAACGCCTCCGATCAGCAATGATCGACATCAAACCCATTCCCCAATTATTGTTGCGGCCGGAATGACCGAGTAATTTGTTCAGAATGCGTCAATCGATAGCGCGCATCTGGCAATGCGCGGGACGGCGCTGCCGATTGAGCGGCCATCGATGCATAAAACGCTTAAAAATCAGTTGGTTCAGGACTGATCCTGCGGGTCGAGCAAGCGGTGCATATGAACAATGAAATAACGCATATGCGCGTTGTCCACCGTCGACTGCGCCTTGGCCTTCCAGGCCGTCAGCGCAGAGGCATAATCCGGGAAAATGCCAACGATATCGAGATCGTTCAGATCGCGGAATTGAACGTCGGTCAGGCTTTCCAGTTCGCCGCCAAATACGAGATGCAAGAGCTGCTTTTTGCCGCCAGATTCCGTCATTTTCTTCTCTTTCTTTTCTGGTCTCCTCCGCGCTTTCATCTGCGGGATTTTGACGCAAACGTCAACTGCTTCGTATGCCAGCAAGCCCTTCGAGAAACTCCGCAACGCGAGGGCCGGCAGCGCCGCAAAGCTCGGCATGACTGACCTCAGGACGGTTGTAGAGCACCGCGCGCCCATCGAGATCGGTCAGCCGGCCGCCGGCGCGTTCGAGGATGAGATCGGCGGCCGCAAGATCCCAATCATGCGAATTGCGCTTGACGAAGGTGCCTTCGAGACGGCCGTCTGCGACCATCGCGATGCGATAGGCGAGCGAGGGCACATGCTTCACCCTTTCGATTTTCCGCCGGAAAGGATCGGGGGACGCCTTCAGGATGTCTTCGCCGATCGCAAAACGGCTGACGGTATCCGGTCCCTTGGCGGATACGGCTATTGGCTTGCCGTTCTTCGTCGCGGAACCGGCTTCGACCGCCTCGAAAAGCTCGTCTAGGGCGGGCGCGTAAAGCACTCCGGCAACTGGCCTGCCGCGGTGGACGACGGCGACGCTGACACACCAGAGATCTAGGCCGCCAAGGAAGGCGCGCGTGCCGTCGATCGGATCAATGACGAAAAGCGTCTCAGCCGACAGACGGGCGGCGCTGTCTTCGGTCTCTTCGGAGAGCCAGCCGTAATCCGGCCTGGCGAGGCGCAGGATGGATTCAAGCTTTTCGTTGGTGGCGAAATCGGCAGCGCTGACGGGCGAGCGCCCCCCATTCTTCCACCAGACTTCCGGCGACTGATTGAAGAAGCCGAGAGCGACATCACCCGCCTGCTTCGCGGCATCGGCGATCAATTCGAGATCGCTCCGCCAGCGGGCCGTTTGAACGTCACTCATTGCATCAATCCAATTCAAGGTCAGGGCGCTTAGCGTCCCGCCAGCGTCATACCCTCGATCGCCAGCGTGGGAGACGCAACGCCGTACTTGCGGTCGATGTCGTTTGCGGGCGTCACGTGCATGAACATCTCCTTGAGGTTCGAAGCGATCGTCACTTCGGAGACAGGGAACGTCAATTCACCGTTTTCGACCCAGAAGCCGGTCGCGCCACGGCTGTATTCGCCGGTGAGCATGTTGACGCCCTGGCCGATCAACTCGGTCACATAGAAGCCGTTCCCGACGCTCCGGATCAGCTCTTCGGGCGAGATATCACCCGGCTCCAGAGCGAGGTTCGTCGAAGCGGGCGTCACCGAATTGCCGCTGCGCACGCCGCGGCCGTTGGTTTCCATGCCGATTTCACGCGCCGTCGCAGTCGAAAGGAACCAATGCTTCAGGACGCCGTCCTCGATCATCACCAGCCGCTCGCCCGAAATGCCTTCGCCGTCGAAAGGACGCGAGGACGGGCCGCGGACGATCAGCGGATCATCGGTAATCGAAAGGCCATATTTCAAGACCTGCTGGCCCATCTTGTCGCGCAGGAAGCTGGATTTGCGTGCAACCGACGCGCCATTGATGGCGCCGGCGATATGGCCGACAAAACCGCGAGCCATGCGCGGATCGAAGACGACGGTAACGTCCTTGCCGGTATCGACCTGGCGCGGATTGAGGCGCTTGACCACGCGCTCGCCGGCGCGGCGGCCGATCTCGGCGGCATCGTCGAGCTCGGAATAATAAAGACGGCTGTCGTAATCGTAATCGCGCTCCATGCCGGTGCCTTCTCCGGCAATGACGCTGACGGAGCGGCCGAACCGCGAGCCCATATAGCTGCCCTCGAAGCCGTGCGAGGTGACGAGGACCATTCCGCCGTAGCCGGCGGAAGCCCCGCCGCCGGACGAGTTGGTGACACCCTTGACCTCAAGTGCCGCGGCCTCCGTCGCAAGGGCTGCCTCGCGCAACATGCCGGCGGAAACCTCCGCCGGATCGAACAGCTCCAGATCGGGATAGGACTTCGCAAGCCGCTGCTCGTCCGCAAGGCAGGCGAAGGGATCTTCGGGCGAGACTTTCGCCATCGCGACAGCACGTTCGGCGAGCGCCTGCAGATCGAAACCGGGATTGGCGGAAACGCTCGCGACCTTCCGCCCAACGAAGACGCGCAGCGAGAAATCGTCGCTTTCAGACGATTCCGTGCCTTCGACTTTGCCGAGGCGGACGCTGACGGATTGCGAGCGCGAGCGCACGACAACCGCATCGGCGGCATCGGCACCAGCCTTTCTGGCGAGATCGATCAACTGGCTTGCACGGGAAAGAAGTGTCGAGGAGTCTATTTCTGAGGACATGAGTTGGCCTTTCCTTGGGCTTCCATTTATTGTGCACTTCCGAAAGCATCAAGGCCGCGGCCGCCGATTCTTTTTCGCGCGGCTTGCGCGCATCCCGCCATTGAAAGAAACTCCGCGACATGTCCGCCCCCAATGCCCTCTTTTCCGAAACAATCCTGCTGCTCGGCGGTGCGGTCGTCGCCGCGCCCATTTTCAAGAAGCTCGGGCTCGGCACGGTGCTCGGCTATCTTGCCGCGGGCGTCGTCATCGGCCCGATATTTCACGGCATTACCGACGGCGAACAGATTTTGAGCGTTGCCGAGCTCGGTGTCGTCTTCCTGCTCTTCATCATCGGCCTCGAGCTGAAGCCGTCGCGGCTATGGCAGATGCGCCGGGATATCTTCGGTCTCGGCACCGCGCAGGTAATGCTGACGGGATTGTCACTGACGGCGCTTGCTTATCTCTCCGGCGTGCTCGATTGGCGGGGGAGCATCGTTGCGGGCTTCGGGCTGGCGCTTTCCTCCACTGCCTTTGCGATGCAGATTCTCGACGATGACGGCGAGGTGAACACAAAATACGGGCAGCGCTCCTTTTCGATGCTGCTCTTCCAGGACCTGGCGATCGTTCCGCTGCTCGCGCTGATCACCATCCTCGACGGCGAAACCGGCAGCAATGCGCCGCTTCTGGATTTTGCTATCGCGGTCGGCGCCGTCGGCGCGATGATCGTCATGGGACGCTACCTGCTGACGCCGCTTTTCCAAGTGATCGCAAGGACTGGCGCACGCGAGGCGATGATCGTCGCCGCCCTCTTCGTCGTTATGGGATCGGCAAGCCTGATGCAGTTCGCCGGGCTTTCCATGGCCATGGGCGCGTTCCTCTCCGGCGTCATGCTCGCCGAATCCTCCTACCGCCACGAACTTGAGGCGGATATCGAACCTTTCCGCGGTGTGCTGCTTGCTATCTTCTTCATGGCGGTCGGCCTGTCGCTGGAACTTGAGGTGCTGATCGACAACGCGCTCTTCATCGTCGCCGCCGTGCCGATCGTGATGGCCGTCAAAGCGCTGATCATCTACGGCCTCTGCCGGGTGAGCGGCTCCTCGCACGACGATGCTATCCGCATTGCTTTCCTGCTGCCGCAGGGAGGCGAGTTCGGTTTCGTGCTGTTCACGACCGCGGGTGCCGCAGGCCTTATGCCCTTTAGCACCGCATCGCTTCTCGTGGCGATCGTTACCCTCTCGATGGCGCTGACGCCGCTCGGGGCAGCACTTTCGAAGCGCATGCTGAAAGGCGACGAGCAGGAGGAGCTCGATGAGGATTTCGAGGGCGCGGGCGCCGATGTGCTGATGGTCGGCTTCTCGCGTTTCGGCCAGATCGCCGCGCAGATCCTGCTCGCGGGCGGGCGGGACGTAACCGTCATCGATTTCTCCGCGGACCGTATCCGCCAAGCTTCGTCCTTCGGCTTCCGTATCTACTTCGGCGACGGGACACGAAAGGACGTGCTGCGCTCGGCCGGCATCGAAAGGGCGAAAATCGTCATCGTCTGCACGCAGAAGCGGGAAATCACCGACAAGGTCGTGGACCTCGTGCAAGCCGAATATCCGCATGCGAAGCTGTTCGTGCGCTCCTATGACCGCGTCCATTCGATCGCGCTTCGCAACAAGAACGTCGATTATGAATTGCGCGAAACGCTGGAATCCGGCCTGCTGTTCGGTCGCCGCACGCTTGAAGCACTTGGGGTCGACGAGGCGGCCGCTTTCGAGATCGGCGAGGATATCCGCAAGCGCGATGAGGAGCGGCTGGCGCTTCAGGTAACCGGCGGGCTGCAGGCGGGGCGCGACATGCTCTTCTCGCAGCCGGTCCGGCCGGAACCGCTGGTGAAGCCGAAGCGAGCCATGGATTTCGACGAAGACCCGCTGGCGGGCACGGCGGAGGTCACGGCAGACGCCTAAGCCCTGAGGCGGGCTTCGAATTCCTGATCGAGTGCGCGCTTCAGTTCGTCCTTGACGCCCGCCGACATCGCCAGCACTTCGCGCGCCTTGAGAAAATCCATGACGCCGGTGCGGCCGACGGCGGGGCGCAGGAAGATCTGCGGCGACTGAAGCTTGAGTTTCAGCGTGATTGCCGTCTGCATCATCAGCTGGCCGGAACCGAAAATGCTTTCCATGCGGTTTGGAATATGCGTGCCGTCGCCTTCCGGCGCGCCGACGACATCGACGCCGATGACGATATCGGCGATATCCATCAGGCACTCGTAGGGAACCGGATTGCTGATGCCGCCATCGATCATCACCCGACCGTGGAGGCGCACGGGCATGAAGACTGCTGGGATGGAAGACGATGCGGCGAGCGCCGGAAACAGCGCTCCTTCGCCGATGATGACTTCGCTCTGCCCGTAGTAATCGGTCGTGATGACGTTCATCGGAATAGGCAAATCTTCGAAGCGATCGGGCAGGCCGGCCGGCAAGAAGGCCTTGAGGATGCGCTCGAGATTGAACTGGCCGATACGGATGCCCTTTGCGACGGCATCCCGGACCGTCTGCGGCCGAAGACCCCAGATGCGGCTGACGACAGCTGTCCTGTTGCCGACCGTCATCAGCGCGTGCTCGCGGATCGCTTCGCCCGTCATGCCGGCCGCCATGCCGGCACCCATGATCGCGCCGATCGACGCGCCGGAAATCGCGACAGGGCGGATACCGAGCTCATCCAGCGCCTCAATCACGTGTATATGGGCAAGCCCACGTGCGCCGCCGCCGCCGAAGGCGATGGCCACGGTCGGCATGCCGCTTGGAACAGGCATGTCGTTACTCGCAATAACCGCCTGCCGCACGAACTCAACTCCGGATGACCCGCCGCCTACAGAGGCTGGTAGCGGAAGAAATGTACCCTTGTATCGCCGAAGACACGGTCTTCCAGAAAGAGATAGGAAGGATCGGCGGAAACGGCAACATCCGAACGCTCTTCCAGAACGGCGATCGCGCCCGGCGCGAGCCAGCCGCCCTTGGCGGCAGCGGCCATCGCCTTTTCGCCAAGACCCTTGCCATAGGGCGGATCGGCGAAAAGCATGTTGAACGGCTCGAGATTGCCAACGGAGCCCAGATCCGTGGCGTCACGCCGCAGGATGCGGGTGCGGCCGTGAAGACCGAGGGCGTCGATATTCTCCCAGAGAAGCCCCCTTCCCTCGACGCTGTTTTCGACGAAGAGCGCATGACGGCAGCCGCGCGAGACGGCTTCAAGGCCGACGGCGCCGGTGCCGGCAAAGAGATCGAGAATCCGGGTGCCGTCGATGCATTCCGGATAGGCGTGACTCAGGATGTTGAACAGGCTCTCCCGCGTCCGGTCGGCAGTCGGCCGGATATCATTCGACTTCGGTACGGCGAGCGACCGTCCGCGAAACTCACCGCCGACGATCCGCACCGCGCGTCATTCCCTTTCCTTTTGGTCCACCCCGCGAAGGCCCACCCGAAGGCTTGCCGCCACCGCCCGGCCGATCGCCCTTGGGCTTGCCGGAGAAATTCTTGGAGCCGCCACCCGGCTTGCCGCCGAAGCTCTTGCCACGCGGTTTGTCGCCCGCAGGCTTATCGCCAAACGGCCTTTCGCCGCGCGGACGTTCGGAGCGACCCTCGCCGGGAGCGCTGCGGGCAGTGCGCGGACGATCGCCGAAGGAACGAGGACGCTCCTCACCCTCTTCGCGTGGTCGGCGGTCAACACGGGGCTTGTCGCCAAAAGGACGGTCACCACGCGCGGGACGGTCACCGAAAGAACGGGGACGTTCGCCACCCTCAGCACGTGGTCGGCGATCGCCGCGAGGCTTGTCGCCGAAAGGCCGATCCCCACGCGGAGGACGGTCACCGGACGGGCGGTCGCCACGAGCCGGGCGGTCGCCAAAACCGCGATCCGGGCGTGCAGGACGATCGCCGAATGAGCGCTTGCGGCCAAAACCCTCCCCGTCATCCTTGGACTTCGGCGAAACTTCGCTGGAGCGGATCCACTCGCCTTCTTCGTCGCGGGCGCGGTTGATCTGCACACGTGGCCGGTCGTCGCCGTAGCTGGAGGGCTGCGGCTTACTGCCGCCCGGCTTCTCGCCACGCTTGCGGGCGGTCTCGGCATTCTTCGCAGCCTTGGCGGCCGCCTTTTCGCCGAGCGGACGGGCGCCGGGTGCCATCCACACGTTGGCGTTCCTGCGGCTGCCAACTGGGGGGCGCTTGGGCCGGTCGTCTTCCTTTCTGCCACCATCGCGGCCGCCTTCACGACGGTCATCCCGGCGATCGTCGCGCTTGGTGTCGAGGCGGCTCAGTGCACGCTCGCGCTTGTCTTCCGGCTTCCACGAACGTTCGCGGCGCTCCGGCCTTGCTTCAGCCTCTTCTTCGGCAGCAACAGCGGGGCTATTGTAGATCGGCGCGTCGAAATTCGCCTTGGCGTCCTCGATCAGACGCGGACCAAGCTGGTCGCGGAGGGTGCGTCCGCGCACTTCGACAACCTCGCGCTCCGGCAGGTCGCCGAGCTGGAACGGGCCGTAGGAAATACGGATGAGGCGGTTTACGTCGAGGCCGAGAGCGCCGAGAACGTTCTTGATTTCGCGATTCTTGCCTTCGCGCAGGCCCATCGTCAGCCAGACATTCGAACCTTGTGTACGGTCGAGCGTCGCTTCGATCGCGCCGTAAAGCACACCGTCGACGGCAATGCCGTCCTTCAGCTTGTCGAGCGCCTCCTGATCGATCTCACCGTGGGCACGGACGCGGTAGCGGCGCAGCCAGCCGGTGGTCGGCAGTTCGAGCGCGCGGGCAAGACCGCCGTCATTGGTCAGCAGCAGCAAACCTTCGGTATTGATGTCGAGCCGGCCGATCGACATGACGCGCGGCAGCTCTTCCGGAAGATTGTCGAAAACCGTCGGGCGGCCTTCCGGGTCGGAATTGGTGGTCACGAGGCCGGCCGGCTTGTGATAGAGCCAGAGGCGCGTGCGCTCGATGCCGCGGATCGGAACGCCGTCCACTTCGATCTTGTCGGCGAGCGTCACGTTGACGACTGGCGTGTCGAGCGTCTTGCCATTCAGCGTGACGCGGCCTTCCATGATCATGCGCTCGATGTCGCGGCGCGAGGCGACGCCTGCGCGCGCCATGACCTTGGAGATGCGTTCCGCCTTGGTCTCGCCTTCGGCCTCTACGGCTGCAGCCTTCGTGGGCACGCTTCTTGCCGGTTTGCCTTCGGTTTTCGGCCGCGCATCGCGCTCGAAGGGCTTGCCGCCCGGCCGTTTTGGCTTGTCTTTGAATGTCATTTGTTGTTTGCCTGCCTTTTGGGGCCTGTCTATCAGGTCACGCCCCTGCGGTTAAGTGGGAATTTGCCGGATCGTGAAGACAAATTGGTTTATGGAGATGGCGCTCGACGAAGCGCGGGCGGCGGGCGGGCGCGGCGAAGTGCCTATCGGCGCCGTGGTGGTGCTTGATGGCGCCGTCGTTGCGCGCGCGGGCAACCGGACGCGGGAACTCAACGATGTCACGGCGCATGCCGAGGTCGTTGCGATCCGGATGGCCTGCGAAGCCCTAGGGCAGGAGCGTCTGGTTGGAGCCGATCTCTATGTGTCGCTGGAACCTTGCACCATGTGTGCGGCGGCCATCTCGTTCGCGCGCATCCGCAGGCTTTACTACGGCGCAGAAGATCCGAAGGGCGGGGCGGTCGACAACGGCGTGCGGTTCTACGCACAGCCAACATGCCATCATGCGCCGGAGGTCTATTCCGGTTTGAACGAAACGGAATCAGCAGATATTCTCAGGACGTTCTTCGCCGAAAAGAGGCAGCTGCCATGACACCGGCCATCCTTGTCCTCGCCGCCATGATTGCGCTCGCTGCCTGGGCTTACTGGGCAGTCGCGCCGGGTGCCGAAAAAATCCCGATGCAATGGTCTTTGCGGGGCAATGTGAATTGGTCGGCGCCGCGGCTTATCGCTTTCGGCTTTGTGCCGGTGCTCGCCATCGCCATTAGCATCCCAATAACTGCGAGCGGCCTGATCGGCGCAAATGCACTTCTGCTCCCCGCCTGCATTCTCTTCGGATGTCAGTTGCTGCACATCGTACTCGTCCGCCGCTGGTCCGCGGCGCCGCGGCAAGCCTGAGATGGCCTGAACTTACTGAAGGAAGTTCCACCACTTCTTGCCGGTACCGGCGACGGCGGCATCCTTCTTGCGCTGCTTCGCCTTCTTGAGTTCGGGCTCCCCGAGATCTTCCAGCTTGGCGGGATCGTCGACCTGACGATAGGTCGTCGGCGGATCGGAAATGTAGCGGCGCTGATCGAGATAGGCACCCTTCTGCAGGGCGCGGGCTTCGCGATAGGCCTTGGTCTGCGCGTCCGTCGTCTGGCGGCCGCCTTCCACGCCGTTCTTGGCGAGCGGCGAGACGTAGGTGTACTTGTCCTCGTTCTCGTCCGCTTCCTTAACGAGGCGTGCACGGGTTTCTTCCGGCGACTCGACCCACTGAGGATTTTCCTTGCTGGCGATCGTCTGCTGCGGCTCGACCAGCGTTTCCTTCGACGCTTGGGCCGGCAGGACCAGCGTCGGGCGCGGCGTGTACTTGACGCCCTTGTTCTTCGGCTCTCGGGGAGCCAAGGACACGGACTGGCCGAGATCGTCGCCGAGCTGCGACATCGCCGTCGTGCCGGTGCCGTAGGTCGGGCTGCAGCCGGACGCTATCGAGCCCGCCGCCACAACAACAGTCAGGCAAGCGCCTACACGGAACCAACGCTTTGCTAACATGAAAACCCTTCCAGCCATGCCGGTGCAATCATCGCCCTACCGGATAATCGTCCCCCTGACGTAAAAATCCGGCCATTTTCAGGCAGCTTTTACCGGATGAACTGCAAAAGAGCAATTCATCCGGCAATTTTCTTCAGTATTACAATCCGAGTTCACGCAATGCAGCAGCATCGCGTGCCGATACATCCGGATACTGCGGATCGGAGCCGACATCCTTGGTGATACGCCAGGAACGGGCGCATTTGGTGCCCTCGGCAAGCTTTGGCTCGACGCTGACGCCTGGAACTTCCGGTAGCCGGAAGGCTTCAACCGGACCTTTGCCGCCATCAACGCCGATGTCCGAGGTGATGCAGATTTCCGAGAAATCCAGGCCGTCGAGAGCGGCACGAAGCGCGCCGTCCGTGACATGCACGACGGGTGCCGCTTCCAGCGACGAGCCGATCCGCTTGTCCTTGCGCTCGATCTCCAGAGCGCCGGTGACAACCGATCGGATCGCACGGACCTTCTTCCACTTGGCAGCCAGCGCCTCGTTCCTCCATTCCGCCGGGATTGCCGGGAACTGTTCGAGATGAACCGAGACCGCCGATGGATCGCGCGACAGCCATGCCTCTTCCATCGTGAAGGGCAGCATCGGCGCCATCCAGGTCACCATGCAATCGAAGATGTTGCGGATGACATGGAGGGCCGCACGGCGGCGCAGGCTCGACGGCGCGTCGCAGTAGAGCGCGTCCTTGCGGATGTCGAAATAGAAGGCCGAGAGTTCGACATTGGCGAAGTCGATCAGCGCGCGGGCGATCTTCTTGAAGTCGAAGGCATCGTAATTTTCGCGCACGAGCTCATCGAGTTCCGCCAGGCGGTGGAGCATCAGCTGCTCCAGCTCCGGCAGGTCGGCGAGCGCGATCACCTCGCCCTTGTCGTGGGCAAGCGTGCCGAGCATCCAGCGGATCGTGTTGCGGAGCTTGCGGTAGGCATCGACGTTCGTCTGGATGATCGTCTTGCCGACGCGCAGGTCGTCCGCATAGTCGGAGGTCATGACCCAGAGGCGGAGGATATCCGCACCTGCATCCTTCATGACTTCCTGCGGCGCAGTCACGTTGCCCTTGGACTTCGACATCTTCTCGCCCTTCTCGTCCATGGTGAAGCCATGGGTGAGGACGGCATTGTAGGGCGCGCGGCCGCGGGTGGCGGCCGATTCCAAGAGTGAGGAGTGGAACCAGCCGCGATGTTGGTCCGAGCCTTCAAGGTAGAGGTCGGCCGGCCATTTGAGGTCCGGGCGGTCTTCCAGCGTGAAGGTATGCGTCGAGCCCGAGTCGAACCAGACGTCGAGGATATCCATGACCTGCTTCCACGGCTCGTTCGCCTTCTTTCCGAGGAAGCGCTCACGCGCGCCTTCGGCGAACCAGGCGTCGGCGCCTTCCTTTTCGAAGGCTTCGAGGATGCGGGCGTTGACCTCGTCGTCCTGCAGGATCTGGCCCTGCTCATCGACGAAGACGCAGATCGGCACGCCCCAGGCGCGCTGACGCGAAAGCACCCAGTCGGGGCGCTGTTCGATCATGGCGCGCAGGCGGTTCTGGCCGGCGGCCGGCACGAAGCGGGTCTCGTCGATCGCGTTCAGCGCGCGGGAGCGCAGCGTCGCGCCGTTGCCAAGTTCCTTGTCCATATAGACGAACCACTGCGGCGTGTTGCGGAAGATGACCGGCTTCTTCGAGCGCCACGAATGCGGATAGGAATGTTTGAGGCGGCCGCGTGCGAAGAGCGCGTGACGGGCGATCAACGCCTTGATGACGCGCTCGTTGGCATCGCCCTTCTTGCCGCTGTCGTCGATGACGCGCGCCGCGCCGCCTTCCGCGTCCGGACCAAATCCGGGCGCATCGACGGTGAAGAAGCCCGCGTCGTCGACCGGGAACGGGATCGTGGAGGAGATGCCGCGCGCTTCGAGCTCCCGTACATTGTCCATCCAGGCATCGAAGTCTTCGCGGCCGTGGCTGGGGGCCGTATGGACGAAACCGGTACCGGCATCATCGGTCACATGCTCGCCATCAAGCAGCGGCACATGGAAATCATAGCCGCCGCCCAGGCCATGCAGCGGGTGCGCGCAGGTGACGGCGGCAAGTTCATCCGCTTTGATATCGCGAACGAAATTGAAGGTCACCTTCGCCTTGGCTGCGGATTCCTCAGCCAAGCGCTTGGCAAAGATCAGCTTCTCGCCCGGCTGCGGACCGAAGTCGTTCTCGGCGGTCGCAACTTCATAGAGACCGTAGGGGTAGCGCGACGAAAACGCGATCGCCCGGTTCCCGGGGATCGTCCAGGGAGTCGTCGTCCAGATGACCACGAAGGCGCCGGCCAGGGCGGCAGGGCCTTCCGCGACCGGAAACTTCACCCAGATCATGTCGCTTTCGACATCGGCATATTCGACCTCGGCTTCCGCCAGCGCCGTGCGCTCGACGACTGACCACATGACCGGCTTGGAGCCGCGGTAGAGCTGGCCGCTTGTCGCGATCTTCAGAAGCTCGCCGGCGATGCGGGACTCCGCGTGGAAGTTCATCGTCGTATAGGGATTGTCGAAGTCGCCTTCGATGCCGAGGCGCTTGAACTCCTCGGACTGCACCTTGATCCAGCCGGCGGCGAAGTCGCGGCATTCCTTGCGGAATTCGTTGACCGGAACCTCGTCCTTGTTCTTGCCCCTCTCGCGGTACTTCTCCTCGATCTTCCATTCGATCGGAAGGCCGTGGCAGTCCCAGCCGGGAACATAGTTGGCGTCAAAGCCGCGCATCTGGAACGAGCGGTTAATGACGTCCTTGAGGATCTTGTTCAGCGCGTGGCCGATATGGATGTTGCCGTTGGCATAGGGCGGGCCGTCGTGGAGGACGAATTTTTCGCGCCCGGCGGCAGATGCGCGCAGCTTCTTGTAGAGGCCCATCTGCTGCCAGCGGGCGACGATTTCCGGCTCCTTCTGCGGCAGGCCGGCACGCATCGGGAAGTCGGTTTCGGGCAGGTAGAGGGTCTTCGAGTAGTCGATCTTTTCGGCTGTGTCGGTCATGTTCAGCAATCGTTTCTAAGCGCCTTCAAGGCGCGACGGCTTCAAAAATGTCTGGTGACGGAAGCGCTCGTTTGCCCAAGCGCCAAAAACCCGGACCTTCCGGCGGCTTAGCGCGCGCGGAAGGCCGGGCCGATAATTCGCATCGCACTCGGCAGCCGGACGTTATTCATAGCGCCGGTTCATAGGCGTTTTTACCGGGAAAAGGAAGAGGGATTTGAGCCCGCGCGAACCAGCGTCGCGGCGTCAGACGAAACAAAGCTTGAGGTCGAGTTCGCCAAGCGGCCGGACACCCGCAAGCAGCGCCCTCGCCTCCTGCTCGTCGCGCTTGATCTGGTCAACGAGCGGTTCCAACCCCTCGAACTTCAGTTCGGGCCGCAGGTAGCCGAAGAAGGAGACGGAACAGGTCCGGCCGTAGAGGTCGCCACTGAAATCGCAGAGGTAGGTCTCCAGTAGCGGCGTGCCGTTTTCGATCACCGTCGGGCGGCGGCCGTAGCTCGCAACCCCATCGTAAAGCCTGCCGTCGTCCAGGCGGAATCGAACGGCATAGATGCCGGCGGCAAGTTCGGCCTCCGGCGGAAGCTGCATGTTGGCAGTTGGGAAACCAAGCTCGCGGCCAAGCTTTTCGCCGCCGATTACCTCCGCCTCTAGTGTGTAGCGGTAGCCAAGCTCCGCTGCGGCTTCGCTGACATTGCCGTCCTTCAGGAGCGTGCGGATATAGCTTGAGGAGACGACCTCGGCATTCTCGTCGCGGAAGGCGTCGATCAGCGTGACGCCGAAGCCGTATTTGTGACCGGCATCCATCAGGAAGGCCGGGCCGCCCTCGCGGTTCTTGCCGAAATGGAAATCGAAGCCGGTGACGACTTCGGAGGCGCCGAGCCAATCCTTCAGGATGCCGTGGATGAAATCGTCCGGCGAGCGCTGCGAGAATTCGCGGTCGAAGGGATATTCGATGACGGCGTTGAAGCCGAGCGTCTCCAGGATGCGAGCTTTCAGCGGCGCCGGCGTAAGACGGAAAACCGGCGTTTCCGGCCTGAAGACGGTGCGGGGATGCGGCTCGAAGGTCAGCACTAGCGCCGGGATGCCGCGTTCCTTGGCGATTTCCAGCGCGCGGTTCAGCACCGATTGATGGCCGCGATGCACGCCGTCGAAATTGCCGATGGCAATCACCCCGCCCTTCAGATGAGCGGGCAAGGGTTCGCGGGTTTCATTGCGGTGGAAAACGGTCATCGGCGGGCTTCTTCTTATGCGAGGCGCGGCATCCACCACTTGGGCGCGGCCCTCTCGCGTTCGAGATAGGCATGCAGGATCGCCTCGTCGGTCTCGCCGTTCAACGTGTATTCCTTCGCGTGAATACCGCCGCTGATATAGAGAAGATCGAGGCCGTAATCGAGAGCGCCGCGCACATCCGTCGGCATGCCGTCGCCGATGGCGAGAATGCGGCTCTTCGGGAAATCGCCGTGGAGTTCGTGCGCGGTTGCCAGCACGGCGTCGTAGATCGGCGCGTGCGGCTTGCCTGCAATGCGGATCTCGCCGCCAAGCTGGTGGTAGTAGGCAGCCATGGCGCCGGCGCAAGGTATGATGCGATGGCCGCGCTCGACGACGAGATCGGGATTGGCGCAGATCATCGGCACGTTGCGCGCCTGAAAATACTTGAGCATCTCCGTATAGTCTTCCGGCTTTTCCGTCTCGTCGTCGAAGAAGCCAGTGCAGACCACGGCTTCAGCCTCCTTCGCATCGACGCGCTCAACACCGAGGCCTTCGATGAGCGCCAGATCGCGGTCAGGGCCGAGCAGGAAGACCTTTTTCGGGCCTTCGGCAATCAGGCGCCGGGTAACATCGCCGGAGGTGACGATGCGGTCATAGGCACCGTCTTGGATGCCGATCTGGCGAAGCTGGGCGACCACCTGCGGGGCGATGCGCGGGGAATTGGTGATGAGGATGACGGCTAGCCCCTCGCCGCGTGCGGCCTCCAGTGCGGTGGCGGCCTTCGGGAAAGGATCGACGCCATTGTGAAGCACACCCCAGACATCGCAGAACACCGCATCATACTGACTGGTGATCTCCGCAAAACTTCCAATCCGCTTGGCCATCCGATTTCCCGATTTGCTTTCAGTCAGGCGTGACATTGCAAAGGCATGCGGCGATGGCAAGGGATTTTCAGACGATCGCCGGCAAAAACCGCGGGAGGATTGCCAGAGAAACGCGACGGCTTCCGCAAGCCCGCCGAAGCTCAGGCAGTCAAAGGCATCGAATCGGCCAATGCTTCAGACAATTCCCCACCCTCTTCACAATTCCGGCACAAAATTCCGTGATGGGTCTTCTTGACTCCTTCTGGAGCCATCCCTAAATGCTCGGCGGTAGCACTCCTCAACGGAGAGTGCTAGCACTCATCCATGTGGGCCGCCCGGCCTGCGAATGTCATTTGATCGAGGGATTAGACAATGGCAAGCACCAACTTCCGCCCCCTTCACGACCGCGTCGTCGTTCGCCGCGTTGAATCCGAAGAAAAGACTAAAGGCGGCATCATCATTCCCGACACCGCCAAGGAAAAGCCGCAGGAAGGCGAAATCGTCGCCGTCGGTTCCGGCGCTCGCGACGAGTCCGGCAAGGTCGTCGCTCTCGACGTCAAGGCTGGCGACCGCGTTCTGTTCGGCAAGTGGTCCGGCACCGAAGTCAAGATCAACGGCGAAGATCTGCTGATCATGAAGGAAGCCGACATCATGGGCATCATCGGCTGATCCAGCCGATCGCTTTTTCCCGAAATTGCTGACAACCCTATTCTGGAGTTTTCAAAATGGCAGCTAAAGAAATTAAATTCGGCCGCACCGCGCGCGAAAAGATGCTGCGCGGCGTCGATATCCTCGCTGACGCAGTCAAGGTAACGCTCGGCCCCAAGGGCCGTAACGTCATCATCGATAAGTCCTTTGGCGCTCCGCGCATCACCAAGGACGGCGTCTCGGTCGCCAAGGAAATCGAACTTGACGACAAGTTCGAGAACATGGGCGCCCAGATGGTCCGCGAAGTTGCTTCGAAGACCAACGACATCGCCGGCGACGGTACCACGACCGCGACCGTTCTGGCTGCGTCGATCATCCGCGAAGGCAACAAGGCGGTTGCCGCCGGCATGAACCCGATGGACCTCAAGCGCGGCATCGATCTTGCCGTTGCTGAAGTCGTCAAGGATCTCCAGGCCAAGGCCAAGAAGATCTCGACCTCGGAAGAAGTTGCGCAGGTCGGCACGATCTCTGCAAACGGCGACCGGCAGGTCGGTCTCGACATTGCCGAAGCCATGCAGAAGGTTGGCAACGAAGGCGTCATCACCGTCGAAGAAGCCAAGACCGCCGAAACCGAACTCGAAGTCGTCGAAGGCATGCAGTTCGACCGTGGCTACCTCAGCCCGTACTTCGTGACTAACCCGGAAAAGATGGTTGCTGACCTCGACGACGCCTACATCCTTCTGCACGAGAAGAAGCTCTCGAACCTGCAGTCGATGCTCCCGGTTCTCGAAGCTGTCGTCCAGACCGGCAAGCCGCTGCTCATCATCGCTGAAGACGTCGAAGGCGAAGCGCTTGCAACACTCGTCGTCAACAAGCTGCGCGGCGGCCTGAAGATCGCTGCCGTCAAGGCTCCGGGCTTCGGCGACCGCCGCAAGGCCATGCTCGAGGACATCGCCATCCTGACGGGCGGCACGGTGATCTCCGAAGACCTCGGCATCAAGCTCGAGTCCGTTACCCTCGACATGCTCGGTCGCACCAAGAAGGTTTCGATCTCCAAGGAAAACACCACGATCGTCGACGGCGCCGGCGCCAAGTCGGACATCGAAGGCCGCGTTGCCCAGATCAAGGCGCAGATCGAAGAAACCACCTCCGACTACGACCGCGAAAAGCTGCAGGAACGTCTTGCCAAGCTCGCCGGTGGTGTTGCCGTCATCCGCGTCGGCGGCTCGACGGAAGTCGAAGTGAAGGAAAAGAAGGACCGCATCGACGACGCCCTCAATGCGACGCGCGCTGCTGTTCAGGAAGGTATCGTCCCCGGCGGCGGCGTTGCCCTGCTCCGTTCCTCCGTCAAGATCACGTCCAAGGGTGTGAACGACGACCAGGAAGCCGGCATCAACATCGTTCGCAAGTCGCTGCAGTCGCTGGTTCGCCAGATCGCTGACAACGCTGGTGACGAAGCTTCGATCGTCGTTGGCAAGATCCTCGACAAAAATGACGACAACTACGGCTACAACGCCCAGACGAGCGAATATGGCGATATGATCGCCATGGGTATCGTCGACCCGGTCAAGGTCGTCCGCACGGCTCTGCAGAACGCAGCTTCGGTTGCTTCGCTGCTGATCACCACGGAAGCCATGATCGCCGAGCTGCCGAAGAAGGACGCTCCGGCTGGCATGCCGGGCGGCATGGGCGGAATGGGCGGTATGGACATGATGTGAGACTGAGGTCTCGCATCTGAGCCATCCGGTTCAGTTCAGGAAGGGCGGTCTTCGGGCCGCCCTTTTTGTTTTGAGCGCGATTCACAGCTGCGCATGCGCGGGGCAAAGCCGCCGACTTGGTAAAACGTTTAACTTGGCTTGCCCTCCTGCCGCCACCAGCCTGGAGCTTGCGCCAAGCTTGCGCCGCCAGATTTTCGGTAAGCGCTCAAATCCCGATCCGAGACGCATTTGCATAGGCAGAAACTGCCGCTTTGAGATGTGAAATTCGTCATAATCGATCAGAAATTGAGGATTTTTCATCTTCTGTCGGCTGTTTCAAGACACGTTGCCGGCCGCACGGCCTTGGCGCGCTAGGGAATTAGCCTTGAAAAAGCCGTTGCCGTTTGGCGAAAAGCTCCTATAAATCCGCGCTGCAATTGATGCGCGTTCGAGGAACGTTTTTCGCCCGCCAGCGACGCCGCAACGCGATTGTAACATGCGCGAACATTCGGCCACGAACGTCTCCGCGATAAGCAAGAGCAAGCCTCAATGCCCCCGCCGGCGATCGAGGTTCCAGACCGCAGGCATGATGCCCGGCGCCGTATGACCCTGTTTCGCTCAGACTACAGCGCAGCGAAGACTGCGCCCGAACCGGGGAACCCCTTGTTTAAGATCGCCAAAGCAACTGTTGCCGCCCCCTTGATGCCTGGCTCGCTGGATATGGCCCATCACAACCAGGAAATGCTTGCGCAGTTTTCGGTTTCGGAGTCCTGGACCGGAGAATTTTCGAGCGGTATCATCCGCCTCGGCGATTGGAGCAGCACGCTGCATGGCTTTTCGATGCAGGAATGCGGCCTTTTGAGCCTGCTGCGCTGCTACGATCCGAAAGATCGCGCCCATATCCTCGCGCTTTTCGAGCAAGCTGCAACGCTTTCATCGTCCTTCTGTTTTTCCACCACGATCATCATGCCGAACGGCCTGCTCCAGCCGGTTTTCTGCATGGGCGAGTCGAGCGGAGTGGAGGAAAAATTCAGCGGTAGCATGGCGGGAGTCTTCCTCTTCCCACGCTTCAAGCTGGAAGGCGCCAACCAGACCGCAGGCCGCCAAGCTTCCTAGGAATAGAAAAGGCCGGTCCTGTGGCCGGCCTTAACTAGAATGCAGAAGGCTTTTCAGCGACAACGGAATTGGAAGCGAATGTCAGGGATTTCTGCGACATTCTCATGCCTTCGTTGCTCCGGTGAAAAACCCCTCCAACTCCGCAAAGCCCATAGCCTGGTCTGAGAAATGGAAGGTACCTGCCGATCGCATTTCCCGCGCCGCATTCACGAAAGTGCCGAAGGCGAGCCTCGCCAACCCCGAACCGACGCTGATCCGTTTGACGCCCGCTTCCGCCAACTCAGCTACGCAGAATGTTGCGCCGGGCATTCCCATCACAACGTTGACGGGTTTCGTCACGGCCTCGCAAACCAATCGGATCGTGCCGAGGTCATCAAGGCCGGGTGCGTAGAGCACGTCAAGCAAAGCCGCAAATTTTAGAGGCCGGTCCCGTGGCCGGCCCCTTCCTTTGGGCCGGACTACTCCTCCGGCTTCACGGGGATGTTCAGGCCCTTGGCGCTGGCCGGGCGCGCAATGCAACGATCGAGCCAGGCCATGACGGACGGGAACTTCGCGTAGTCCAGGACTTCCCGGCCGCCGTAGAAGACATCGGCGCCGCGGATCCATGGGAATGTGGTGATGTCCGCTATGGTGTAGGCGTCGCCCATGATCCACCGCCGTCCCTTCAGGCGAGCTTCCAGCACGCTCAGCAGCCGCTTGGCTTCGTCGCGGTAACGCTCCATCGGATAGGAATTGTTGGCGACCTTGTCGGCCGCGAATTTGTAGAAGTGGCCGAACTGGCCGAGCATCGGGCCGATGCTCGCCATCTGGAAGAATACCCACTGGATGGTCTCGTAGCGACCCGCAGCATCCGGCGGTAGGAGTTGGCCGGTCTTTTCCGCGAGATAGAGGAGAATCGCACCGGATTCGAAAAGGCCGATCGGCTTTCCGCCCGGCCCGTTCGGATCGATGATCGCCGGGATGCGGCCGTTCGGATTGAGCGAGAGGAATTCGGGGGACTTCTGATCGTTGGTTCCGAAGGAGATGTAATGAGGCTCGTAAGGCAGGCCAAGTTCTTCCAGGGCGATCGATACCTTCACGCCGTTCGGCGTTTGCAGCGAATAAAGCTGAACCATATTCGGGTTCTGCGCCGGCCAGCGCTTGGTGATCGGAAATGCGGAAAGGTCTGCCATGCGGTTTCTCCTGGGGGTGGAGGCCGAACATAGAAGACCGGCGGAGCAAAAGACAAGCCGTTCAACGGGAGTGATCGTTTCAGATTAGTGAACAAACCATCCTCTTTTGTTTATCTTCTCACTGCAGCTAAAAAAGGCGACAACACCGGCCAATCGGGGTTCAAACGGTGCCGGGGCACGGGGACCTCCAGAGCAATTCAAACGGAGATCACGTCCATGTCGAATACCAATAACATCGTCCTTCTTGTTGCCCGCATCCTGCTTTCGTTCATGTTCATCATGTCCGGCTTCGGCAAGCTTGCCGATCCGGCCGGTACGGCCGGCATGATTGCCGGCGCCGGCCTTCCTGCCGCGACGCTTCTGGCCTTTGCCGCTGGCCTCTTTGAGCTTGTTGCGGGCGTTGCTGTCCTCGTTGGCTTCCAGACCCGCATCGCCGGCTGGGCGCTCGCCGTCTTCTGCGCCTTCACTGGGTTCGTCTTCCACAGCGGCACGATCAACCTTCCGGATTTCCCGGCTGCAGCCAATGGCTGGATCAACCTGCTCAACCAGATCATGCTGATGAAGAACCTGACACTGGCTGGCGCCTATATCCTCCTCGCCACCTTCGGCCCAGGCGCCTATTCGCTCGACGCACGCCGCGGCGCATATGCCGTCGCCGCCTAAGCGCGCAACACCTCCCAAACATAAGACAACCCGCTGTCGGAAGACGGCGGGTTTTTCATTTGGTCTGCGCTAAAATTAAAGGGCGTTGCGGACCGCGTCGACAATCCTTGCCACAGACGGCTCGTTGGCGTGACTGTCCTTGCGGGCGCGGACAAGGCAGGCTTCCGAGCGCAGGATCACGCCGTCGTTCAGCACCCGCAAATGGTTTGCCCTCAAGGTGGAGCCCGTCGTGGTGATGTCGACGATGATGTCGGCCGAGCCGGAGGCGGGAGCCCCCTCCGTCGCGCCAAGGCTTTCGACGATACGATAAAGCTGGATGCCATGCTGGCTGGAGAAGAACTGCTGCGTCAGCCGCCAGTACTTGGTCGCGATCGCCAAACGCCGGCCATGGCGGGCGCGGAAATCGGCCGCAACGTCGCCGAGATCGGCCATCGTATCGACATCGAGCCAAATCTCCGGAACGGCCACCACCACGTCGGCGCGGCCGAAACCGAGGCGGGCGCAGATTTCCACCCGTTTGTCAGCTTCCGCCAGGCCTTCCCGCACGAGGTCTTCACCGGTCACGCCGAAGTCCACCGTACCGTTGCCGAGTTCGCGCGAGATTTCAGAGGCGGAGAGGAAGGCGATCTCGACGTCGTCCCAGCCCTCGACACGGCCGCGATAGGAGCGGTCATTGCCGACCGATGCGATCGTCATGCCGGCGCGTTCGAAGAGCGCCGAGGCATCGTCCTTCATCCGGCCCTTGGAAGGCAGCGCGATGGTGATGGTCATGGGGCCGCCCTTTCCGTTTCGATGCGGTCGAGCCAGAGCGAGAAGCCGACGGCCGGAATGCGGTCCCTGGCGCCCAGCAGCGTCAACAGTTTGTCAAAGCGGCCGCCGCCTGCGAGCACGGCGGACGATCCTTGGATGCCCACCTCGAAGACAAGGCCGGTGTAATAATCGAGCGGGCGGCCGAAGGCGGCGCGATAGCCGACGGAGGCAAGATCGATCCCGGCATTGCCGAGGGCGGCCACCCGGCCATCGAAGCGGGAGAGCGCGTTGCCGAGCTTCAGGCCGGCAGTATCGGCAAAACCCGCCAGGGCAGCCGACGCGTTGACGAGTGGCACGCTGAGGGACAGGAACTCTTCCAGCACGCGGAAGGCCGCGTCATTGAGGCGCGTTTCGGAAAGGACCAGTTTCTCCTTCAGGCGGCGGGCGATTTCGGCCGGCGAGCGGCTGGCGTTCGAGGAATAACCCGTCCTCTGCATCGTCGCGTCAATGTAGGCGATGAGTGCCGCCTCGTCGTCGGCGGCAACCAGCCGGGCGACATCGTCATCCAGGCCGGTCACGAATTGCGGGCTGACGAGGCTTGCGAGCAGCGCTTCAAGCTGGCCCATGTTGCCGAAGGCGTGGATCAGCCGCTTCTGCCAGCCGAGCGGCAGGCCGAGCGCCTGGACCACGGCTTCGAAAACGGCTTGATCGCCAAGCGTGACTGACAAGCGCTTGCCGGGAAGAAGCCGTGCGAGAATATCGGTCGCATCGCTGATTGCGCGGGCGTCGGCGCTGGCGATATTGATGTCGCCGAGGTCTTCGATGCCTGCCTGATAGAATTCGTTTCCGCCCTCGCGGCGCTGGCGGAAAACCTCGCCGAGATAGGAATAGCGCTTCGGCGTACCGGTCGCCGCCTCGATGTGGCGAATGCAAACGGGAATGGTGAATTCCGGGCGCAGGCAGAGGCTGGCGCCGGTCTCGCTCTCCGTCATGAAGATGCGGCGGCGGAGATCTTCGCCGGCGATGTCAAGGAAGGGCTCGGCCCGCTGGATGACCGGCGTATCGATCCGCTCCGTCTTGCGGGCGGCAAATTCATCCAGCAGATCACCGGCGAAGTCGGGCAGGTTGATCAGGGGCATGGGGTGGCTCCCAAATAAAGTCCCCTCCCCGACCCCTCCCCACAAGGGGGAGGGACTAACCTGCGGCGGCCGCCGAAAGAGAAAACCCCTCCCCTCCGCCTCGCTCCGACCCTCCCCACAAGGGGGAGCGTTAGAACTGCCGCGCCACTGCGGAACAGACCGCAACGCAAGAAGGATGGAACGGCAAGCGCCAACCGCCAACATGCCCCCTCCCCCTTGTGGGGAGGGTTGGGGAGGGGAAAACTACGCATTCGACCCCGCCTTCGCGCGATCCTCCGTCTGCGCCGCCAAAATCTCTTTCACCTTGGCCACCAGATCTGCCTCGGCGACGGTTTCCTGCGCCACACGCGCCTCGCGCCAACTGGCATTGTCCTCGATCTCGCCGGACAGGCGCTTGCCTTCGATCAGATCCTTGATCTGCACGACGCCCTCAGCACGCTCGTCGCCCCCCTGGATGATGGCGATCGGGCAGCCGCGGCGGTCGGCATATTTCAGTTGGTTGCCGAATTTCTTCCAGTTTCCCTGGTACATCTCGGCGCGGATGCCGGCGGCGCGCAGCTCTTGCGTCATGCGTTGATAGCGCCCCATGCTTTCGACATCGCCATCCATGACGGTGACAAGCACCGGCTCGACGACCTCGCTCTGGCCGAGCTTGCCGAGGTTTGTCAGCGCCGTCATCAGGCGCGAGACGCCGATCGAGAAACCCGTCGCCGGAACCGGCTGGCCCATGAAGCGGGAGACGAGGCCGTCGTAACGCCCGCCGCCGCCGACGGAGCCGAAGACGATCTTTTCGCCTTTTTCGTTGGTGACGTCGAAAAGAAGTTCGGCTTCGTAGACCGGGCCGGTGTAGTATTCGAGGCCGCGAATAACAGTCGTGTTGATAGCTATTCGATCTGGCCCGTATCCTGCCTGTTCGAACAGCGCCAACATCAGCTCAAGTTCCTCAATCCCAGCGTTCCCGCTTGGCGTTTCACCCACAATCCCCCTAGCAGCCTCGATGGAGTTCCAAGAATTGTCGACCCAAAGGATGTCGTCTTCTTTGGAAGGGCGTCCTATCAACGGATGGACCCTGCTTCGAGACTGATCTGCGGGTGTGAGGCTAGAGCCGGATAGAAAAGGAATGATCAGGCCGATTTGGGTCTGAGCAAGACCTGCACCTTTAGTGAAATCACCACTTTCATCCTTGCGGCCAGTCCCCAACAGCTGGATTACGCCGTCTGCACCAAACTTATCGTGCTTATCCAGCGCGCGAAGAACGGCAAGCTTCTGAAGGGGGTCCGACACTTCGATCTTTTCCATCAGACCGTCAAGAACCTTGCGGTTATTCACCCGGATCACATAATCCCCGCGCTTGATGCCAAGCGCTTCCAGCGTATCGGCCATCATCATGCACATTTCCGCATCGGCCTGGACGCCCGGGGCACCGACGGTGTCGGCGTCGAACTGCAGGAACTGGCGGAAGCGGCCGGGGCCCGGCTTTTCGTTGCGGAAGACGTAGCCGGCGCGGTAGGTGCGGTAGGGAAGCTGGATCTCGTTGAAATTCTCCGCGACGTGGCGGGCGAGCGGCGCCGTCAGGTCGTAGCGCAGGCTCATCCACTGGTCGTCGTCGTCCTGCAGTGAGAAGACGCCCTCGTTCGGGCGGTCGCTGTCCGGCAGGAACTTGCCGAGCGCATCGGTATATTCGAAGAGCGGCGTTTCGACGGGATCGAAACCATAATGCTCGTAGACTTCGCGGATCTTCGCGGTCATCTCGTTGACGGCGCGGATATCGGCGGCCGAACGGTCGATGAAGCCGCGCGGCAGGCGAGCCTTGAGCTTTTGTGGTTTCTTCTGCTTGTCGTTCATTTCCAACGCATTCCGCTCAATCGTGACAGTGGCGGTTTCCTAGCGGATTGGGCGGGGTGCGGCAAGGGCGAAGGGACTTGAAGCGCAAGCCGGAATCGAAGATCGAAGGACAGCCCACCGAATTGCGGGACCGACCATGATCACTGAAGCGCTTCACTATCTCGCGACGCTGCCCGTTACCGGCAAGGCGAACCGCAGGTTCATCCGCTATTCGATCAATCTCTGGTCCCGCGCCCGGCGCTGCAGCCGGGAATGGGCGACGCATGAGGAGAACAGCCGTACAGCCATCCTCTCCGCGATGGACGGTCTTCGTCAGAAACGCACCGCCGTCGTGCTCGGCTCCGGCCTGCTCCGCGACGTGCCGATCGGCGCACTTTCGAAGAGTTTCGATACGGTCGTTCTTGTCGATCTCCTGCACGTCGCTTCGGTGCGCCTTTGGCTGCACGCGAAGGGCTACCGCAATGTCCGGCTGATCGAGCGCGATCTCTCCGGTTATGACGAAGTTGCGGCAGGGCAGAACGCGGAGCCGCTCGGCTTCCTGCGAACTGTGCCCTATCTCGATTTCGTCGTCTCTGCGAACCTGCTCTCGCAGATCGGCCGCGGCGTGAAGCGGCGTATCGAGGCGGAGCAGCCGAACGGGATGCCGGACGACACCGTCGCGCGACTGCTCGGCGCTCATCTATCCGGCTTGGCTGCCCTACCCTGCCGAACTTGCCTCCTCACCGACGTCTCCTATGCCGTCATCGACCGCAACGGCAAAACCCACGAGGAAGCCGACCTATTGCATCGCATTGCGCCGCCTGCAGCCCGGGCCAACTGGTCATGGCCGGTCGCACCGCTCGGCGAAGAAAACGCCGACTACCAGATCATCCACAAGGTCATTGCCGCCTACTGAATTGCAGGCCATCGTCGATACAATCAATGATTTATCATATCACTTTTAATTTGCCGTATTCTGCGCCGGGCAAAGCGTAGACGAATCATGGCGATCAGGCGCTTTGCGATGGGCGATTGCCGCGATCTTTGCAAAACTGGGCATCGAAGGCATCTCGATAATTTCCATGAGACCCCGCACGCAAGAACGAAAGGAGGCTGCTGAATGACGTCCAAGAAAATTGAGACCCAGACAGACCGAATTTCGGGAAGGCAGAGGCTATTCCAAGCAGGACCGGGACGAGGTCTCCGACAATCCCGAATGGACTGGAGAGGACTTCAAGAAGGCTCGCCCGTTTGCCGAAGTCTTCCCTGAGCTTGCCGAGGGCATCCGCCGTTCGCGCGGGCGGCCGGGGGTCGAAAAACCGAAGCGGCAGATCTCGCTGCGCCTCGATCCGGATGTGATCGATGCCTTCAAGACGACCGGCAAGGGCTGGCAGGGCCGCATCAACGAGGCGCTGCGCGAGGCGGCCAAGCTTTGAAATTCACACATGGGCCGCTTGGCTTCCCTACCGGGCGTGCCTATCTTGGTGGCATGCGTGTCTTCGCCATCACGACGATGCTTTTCGGCTGGCTGTTCTACAGCGCGATGTCCGCGCTGGCGGGCTGCCCCATGTGCGCGTCGATGCAACAGCCTATCGTGGCCGAAACTCATCGCGATATGGCCGGTATGGACATGGCGGCTCATGAAAAGACTGACACGAGCAAGGATCCCTGCACAACAGGCGACGCGGCGCATATGGCCTTTTGCGCTGTATGTCTTATCGTACCGCCGCCGCTCATGATCGATACTAGCGCGAAACCTGTTTTCGCCTATCCTTCACCGGGCGTTGCGCATGCGCTCGCCGATCTTCGTCCTGCCCCGCACGCGCCGCCTCCCCGCCTCGTCTGACAATACTTTCCGTGTACCGAAGCGCGGTATCTGCCGCGCATAAGCACTCATGTCAGACAGAGGAAGGAAGTCCCATGTCTTTGAAAATTATCGCCTTTACTGCAGCCTTCGCCTTCGCCGCCCCGGCGCTTGCCCAGGATAAGCCGATGCATATGAATATGCAGATGAACATGAGCAAGCCGACGGGCGTCCAGGGGCCTTCAAGCCAGGCCTTTGCCGAGGCGAACGCCAAGATGCACGAGGATATGGCGATTGAAATGACGGGCGATGCCGATGCCGATTTCGTTCGCAGCATGATCCCGCATCATCAGGATGCGATCGACATGGCAAAGATCGAGCTGCAATACGGCAAGGATCCGAACATCCGCAAACTCGCCGAAGCGGTGATCAAGGCCCAGGAAGCGGAGATCGCAGACATGAACGCCTGGCTTAAGGCCCACGCGAAATAAGCTAACCGCCGAAGGCAACGGAAACGCCGATGCTTCACGCATCGGCGTTTCCGTTTTCTATTCTCAGGCGTTCGGCTCGAAGGGTTCCGGACGGCGGGCGGCACCCTGGCGGGTCAGCATCCAGCCCGGATATTCCGGTGCTAGCGCGCTGACCTCATCGAGCTTTTGCATGTCGCCGGCATCGAGCTTCAGCTTGACGGCGGCAAGGTTCTGGTCGAGCTGATCGATGCGTCTGGCGCCGATGATGACGCTGGTGACGAAGGGCTTGGCGAGAACATAGGCGAGTGCGACGGTCGCAACGCTGCTGCCGTGTTTTTCGGCGATCTCGCGCATGACGGTAACACAGGCCCAGGCTCTGTCCTTGTCCACCGGCGGGAAATCGAAACTGGCGCGGCGGCCCTCGCCGTTCCCAGGCGCACCCGGGCCAAACTTCCCGGAGAGCAGTCCGCCGGCGAGCGGCGACCAGACCATCAGCCCGATCTTCTCCTCATTCATCAGCGGCACGATTTCGCGTTCGAGATCGCGGCCGGCGATGGAGTAGTAGGCCTGGACGGTCTCAAAGCGGGCAAAGCCGCGGCGCTCGGAAATGCCGAGCGCCTTGGCGATCCGCCATGCCTGCCAGTTGGAGACGCCGATATAGCGCACCAGACCGCGTGAGACGAGATCGTCGAGAGCACGCAACGTCTCGTCGATCGGCGTCACGGGATCGGTTGCATGGATCTGGTAGAGATCAATGTGATCCGTCTGCAACCGCTTCAGGCTGGTTTCGACGGAATCCATGATGTGGCCACGCGACGCGCCGCGATCGTTCGGCTTGTCGCCCATCACGCCGTAAACCTTGGTGGCGATGACGACGTCCTTGCGTGGGACGTCGAGGTTCTTCAGCGCTTGGCCGAGCAACCTTTCGGACTCGCCAGAGGAGTATACGTCGGCGGTATCGATGAAATTGACACCGGCTTGAAGCGAGCGCGCGACGATCTGATCCGCCGCCTTCTGGTCCACGTCGGCAATCGAGGCCCACATTGTGCCGCCGACCGCTTCGCCGAATGTCATGGTGCCGAGGCAGATTTCCGAGACGAAAAGTCCCGTATTTCCGAGTTGATTGTATCGCATAGAGAAATTTCCTTGTGTCGGCCGCAAGCGGGCGCTTGCGGACTGCTGAGCGATATTTTTTGATTATCGGCCTGCACATATCAGGCACAGCCGGGGCTGGCTGCAGGGTAGGCGTTATTTACCTAATCCCGATTGTTTGCTTTTCAACGCCGCTGCAGCGTGCTGCGACGAAAAAGCAAAAGCCCTTGTCTCGACGCGGCCGCTCAATAGATTGCGGCTTCATGGGTTGCAGGAGCCTGAGATGAGCAAGCATGCGCTGACGACGATTGGCTTCGATGCCGATGACACGCTTTGGCAGAACGAACAATACTACCGGCTGACCGAAGAGCACTTCAGGGAATTGCTCGCCGATTTCGCCGAGGGTCCGAAGATTTCGGAACGCCTGCTGGAATCCGAAAAGCGCAACCTCAGCCACTATGGCTTTGGCATAAAAGGCTTCACGCTGTCGATGATCGAGACGGCGATCGAAATCACCGAAGGCAAAGTGCCGACGAGCGTGATCGCCCAAATTCTCGATACGGGCCGCGATCTTCTGTCCCATCCGGTCGAGACCATGCCGCATGTGCGCGAAACGCTGGAAGCACTGGCCGGAAATTATTTGCTGGTACTGATCACCAAGGGCGACCTGTTCGACCAGGAACGCAAGCTCGCCCAATCGGGCCTCGGCGATTTCTTCGATGCCGTCGAGATCGTCTCAGAGAAGACCGCGGTCACCTATCGCCGGATTTTCGCGAAGGTCGGCGATGGGCCGGAACGGGCGATGATGGTCGGCAATTCACTGAAATCCGACATCGTGCCGGCAATTGCCGCCGGCAGTTACGGCGTCTTCGTGCCACATGAGCTGACCTGGGTTCTCGAGCACGTCGACGAACCGAAGGATGCGCCGCGCTTTCGCAAGATCGCCCATCTCGGCGAGCTTCGCGGCCTGCTCGACGGATTACCCTGACCTACTCGCCGGTGCCGGATTTCGAAGGGGCGGGCGGAAAAAGCGAACGGCGCTCAGGCTCTTGCGGGGTGGCGGGCTGCGGCTCGCCGGCTGGCTGAGGCTCGACGAGCAGCGTATAGGGCGCTCCAAGGCCACGGCGCGGCGAGGCCTTGGAATAATAAGGCCGCAGAAACCACGTGGTGTTTTCCTTTACGGTCACATCAAGCGTCGTGCCGTCCTCGTCGGTGCCGAAGAAGGCTTCGTCATCCGGCTTCGAAAGGTCGAAGATCGCAAGAAAGGCGAACTGGCTCTTGGTCGTGAAACTGATCTTCACGTGCTGGCCGGCGCGCACCGGCAGGGTATAGACATGGCTGTTGCCGAATTTGGTCCAGCCTTTGATCTGCATGGTAACAGCCGGAAACTGGAGCTTCTCCAGCTTCTCGCCGGGATCGAGCGGCGGCGCCTGGGCAAATGCCGCCGTAGCGGACAATAGGACTGCCGCAACGGTTCCGATCCAAGCTTTCATGGGCGTAGCAATGCCGCGCGCATCGCCTCCACTTCGGCGCGGCAAAAGCAGCCTTCGATATGATCGTTGACGAGACCCATTGCCTGCATGAAGGCATAAACTGTGGTCGGACCGACAAAGGTCCAGCCGCGCTTCTTCAAATCCTTCGATATCCTGATAGAAACCGGCGTCGTCGGATTGGCCGCCACATGCTGGCGGTCAACACGGGTCGGACGTTCGTGAAGTTGCGGCTCATAGCTCCAGAAGTAATGCGCGAGCGAGCCGAATTCGGTCCGTAGCGCGATCGCGCACCTGGCATTGTTGATCGTTGACACGATCTTGCCGCGGTGGCGGACGATTCCGGCGTCGGCGAGGCAACGCTCGATATCCTGCCCGTCGAAGAGCGCGATCTTTTCGAAATCGAAGCCTGCGAAGGCGGCGCGGAAACTCTCGCGCTTGCGCAGAATCGTCAGCCAGGAGAGACCGGACTGAAAACCCTCGAGGCAGATTTTCTCGAAGAGACGGATATCATCGGTCACGGGACGGCCCCATTCCTCATCATGATAACGCATGTAGTCGGGGAGATTCGCGTGCCAATGGCAGCGGCTCTTGCCGTCTTCGCCGGTGATAACGCCCGATTCGCTCATTCTTCTCCGCAGCTCCTGCACTCGAAAATCCGGCTTTACCATTTGCCAACCTTGTTTCCAAATCGAACAGTAACCCTGACGAAAAGTTTATTCCGCCGGCCGGCTTCTAATGAATCGATCTTTACCATTCGCTCGCGGGATGGTGGCAGCATCCCAGCAGGCGGAAATGCCGCCTTCATGCATTTTCGGCCATTTTGTAGAGAGTCCGTCCGATGATGAAATCCATCTTGATTGCCGCCGGCCTGATTGGCCTTCTTGCCTCACCGACGCTCGGCGACGATCGTTATGCGAGCCGCCCGCCCGTCGTTCTCAGCCCCGATCTCACCGCGCCGTGGCTCAACCAACTCGGCGGCGGTAGCGTCCGCCCTGTCGTCTATCAGCGCCCTGCCGTACAGCAGCGTGGCTTCGGCTTCTTCCAGCGCCGGTTCTTCCGCCGCGCACCGGCCGCGCAGCAGGTCGCGTCCGTTCATCCCGGAGTACCGGTGATCCGCCATCAGATCGAGCCGCAATATCTACCGCAGATGGTCGATTACCAGACCAAGGAAAGACCGGGGACGATCGTCATCGACACCAACAACCGCTTTCTCTATCTCGTGATGGCGAACGGCAAGGCGCGACGTTATGGCGTCGGCGTCGGCAAGCCGGGCTTCGAGTGGGCCGGCGTGCACAAGATCACCCGCAAATCGGAATGGCCGATTTGGACGCCACCTTCCGACATGATCAGCCGCGAAGCCGCGAAAGGGCATTACCTGCCCGCACGCATGGATGGCGGCCCGGAGAACCCACTCGGCTCCCGCGCCATGTATCTCGGCTCGACGCTTTACCGTATCCACGGCACGAACGCGCCCTGGACAATCGGCAGCGCCGTTTCCTCCGGCTGCATCCGCCTGCGCAACGAAGACGTTGTCGACCTTTACGAACGCGTCACCGTGGGTACGCGCGTTATCGTCATGTAATGGCCGGATTTAGTTCCGCTCTGCAAGAACAGCCGGCCGGCACACTCAAAAATTGCTATGGTGGCGGCAACTGATCTTGAATCGGGCTGAAGTTCAGGTAGCTTCAGCCCGATCTTGCTTTTGAGGGGAATCAATCATGCTGAAAGTCGCCTCCGGCCTCATGGCCGCCGGCATTGCGTTTTCCGTCGCAATAACGCCCGCCGTTGCCCAACCGGCGCGCGATGCAGCGCCGGTCGTCCGCGTCGCGCAATCGAAGTTCGTCAAGCCGCAATATAAGCGCAAGCTCGTGCGGCTCGTAACCGACGAAGCACCCGGGACGATCATCGTCGATACCAACAACAAGTATCTCTACTTCGTCGAGTCGAAGAACCGCGCCACGCGCTACGGCATTGGTGTCGGCCGCGACGGCTTCGGCTGGTCGGGCGTCGTCAAGGTCGGCCGCAAGGCAGAATGGCCGAGCTGGACGCCGCCAGCCGAGATGCGTGTCCGCGAAGCCCGCAAGGGCCACATCATTCCGGCCTTCCAGGAGGGCGGCGAGGACAATCCGCTCGGTGCACGCGCCATGTATCTCTATAAGGGCGGCCGCGACACCATTTTTCGCATCCACGGCACCAATCAGCCGTGGACGATCGGCCTCAATATGTCTTCCGGCTGCATCCGCATGATGAACAACGACGTCATGCACCTTTATTCACGCGCTCCGGTCGGCACGAAGGTGATCGTCATCGGCCCCGGCAACAAGCAGGGCAACGTCGCGTTCCAGGACAGGGGCATCGACGTGCTGCGCACTGTCTTCGGTGGCGGCTGATACGTCGCTGATGACCTGATGACGAGGGCGGCTTTGCGCCGCCCTTTCATATCGACGTCAGGTGAAATTGTTACGGCCTGTTCAATCCGGCGCGGCTCACTTGGAGCCGCAGCTGACCTTGCCGCTGGCGGTGAACGGCTTTCCGTCCCCGCTGATCATCAGTCCGTAGGTACCTGAAAAGTTCTTCCCGCGGCCTTCGGCGAGAATGACGAGGCTCAGCGACTGGTCTTTGGCATCTTCGCCGCCATCATCGAAAATCTCGAGGCGGAGTTCACCGTCATGCGACCAGCGGTTCGTGAGTTTGCTGGAATCGAACACGCGTTTCCTGAAAGCGCCGGGAACCGAGGCATTCTTGACCATCAGCGCGCCGCGGAAATGATTAAGCTTATGGCCTGCCTCGTCCTGAAAGCCGCTTTCGATCGTGAACCGGGCGCTATTATCGTCCGTCGAGCAAAAGAAGCGGCTGTCGGCGTGAGCGGCACCTGCCGCGCCAAGCAAACCTGCAAGCAAAGTGATTGTACGCCGCATAGCGCCGAACTCCGTGACCGGCCGAAAACCGGCCGGTCTCACGCTAGCGGAAAAACCTCTTAATTTTTGCGGTATCTCGCCACCATAGGCCCAATCAAGCAATTCAACCGTATGCAGAATTGGGATCGCCGTACCGGTGGCGATCTGCGTGATGCAGCCGATATTGCCGGTCGCGATCACATCCGGCTTCGTCACCTCGATATTCTTCACCTTGCGCGCCTTCAGTGCCTCAGAGATATCCGGCTGCATGATGTTATAGGTTCCGGCCGAGCCGCAACAGAGATGACCTTCCGCCGGATCGCGCACCGTGAAGCCGGCCGCTTTCAGAAGCTGCTTCGGCGCCATGGTGATCTTCTGGCCGTGCTGCATGGAGCAGGCAGAATGATAGGCGACCGTCAGGCCCTTCGGCATAGTGGCAGGCAGGTCCAGCGAGGCCAGGTATTCCGTGACGTCCTTCGCCAGTGCCGAGATGCGCGCCGCCTTTTCTGCATAGGCGGTATCGAGGCGGAGCATGTGGCCGTAGTCCTTAATCGTCGTGCCGCAGCCGGAGGCGGTGATGATGATTGCGTCCAGACCGCCCTTTTCGATCTCGCGCATCCAGACGTCGACATTCGCTCTTGCGCTTGCAAGCGCCTGTTCCTCGCGGCCCATGTGATGCACCAGCGAGCCGCAGCAGACCTCGCCAAGAGGCGCCACGACCTCGATGCCGAAGCGCGTCAAAAGCCTGATCGCCGCTTCGTTGATGGCGGGATCGAGGACCGGCTGGGCGCAGCCGGTCAGGATCGCGACCCGGCCGCGCATTTCCACCTTCGGAGCATAGACCGCCGGCCGTGAGAAGGGCGACGGCGCTGGAATGTGCCGCGGCGCAAGCGCCAGCATCGCGGCAAAGGGCTTCAAGGCTGGCGCACGCATCAGACCCTTGAGCGGTCTACCGACCTGTGCAAGCTTCAATGCCAAGCGGAAGCGGCCCGGATAGGGCAGCACCGCCGCCAGAATGCCGCGCGTGACCCGGTTCATGAACGGACGTTTATAGGTCTTCTCGATATGCGCCCGGGCATGATCGACGAGATGCATGTAGTCGACGCCGGATGGACAGGTCGTCACACAGGCAAGGCAGGAAAGACAGCGGTCGATATGCATCACCACTTCGGCATCGGCGGCCCGGCCGTTCTCCAGCATGTCCTTGATGAGATAGATGCGGCCACGCGGGCTATCGAGCTCGTTGCCGAGCGTCACATAGGTGGGACACGTCGCGGTACAGAAGCCGCAATGCACGCATTTGCGCAGGATCTTCTCGGATTCGGCGACATGCGGATCGGTTAGCTGCTCGGCGGTGAAGTTGGTTTGCATCAGGCAACTCCCGGCCGTAGGGAGGCATACCGCGCTCTGTCCTGCCGGACATCTCCCCCACAAGGAGGGAGATCGGATGAGGCGGGCTCATTGTCTCTCAGGGCACGCGGGTGCGGAAGTGGGGCAACCCGTCTATTGCCGATCTCCCGCCTTATGGGGGAGATGTCCCGTAGGGACAGAGGGGGGTGCTGCCACGATCGGATAACGGCCATCATATCACCCCATCTTTCCCGGATTGAGTATTCCCACGGGATCGAATTTCTCCTTCACCCGCGCAGAAAGCTGCGCGACGGCTTCAGGCTGCGGCTGGAACGCCGACACGGCAGCGCGCGCCGTGTCACTTGCCCGGATCAGCGTGACATGGCCACCTCCGAGCGCCTTGACGACGCGGCGGATCAGCTCCGCCTCTGGATCCGCCTCCATTCGCATCCAGACCAAGCCGCCCTGCCAGTCGTAAAACGCATCGACGCCGGCTTCGAGGCGGAGGGCGGCGACGAGCTGATGGCCGATGGTCGGGGCGACGGACGCGCGCCAGACCGGACGCATCGTTCCATCAGCATAAGGAAGCACATCGCGGACTTCGCGCCAGAGCTGGCGGCTGGCGAACTCACCCAATCTCGCGACCGTGCCGAAGGCCGACATCGCCGAGGCCAGCTTTTCAGCGCGCGCTTCGACGGAGCCAGGCAGACCTTCGATCCTGAGAATGGTCGCCTCGCCCTCCGGCAGCTTGCCGCCAAGGAATTTCCAGGTAACGGTCAAGGGAAGGTGAGCAGCCCCTGAGACCTCGACTGGCTGCGCCATCGCGGCGGCCATCGCGCCCGCCGCTTCCGCGTCGTTGAGGCTGGAGATGACGATCGTCTCTTCTGTTTTCGGCCGCGGCGGCACGCGGAAGGTGACTTCCGTCAATAGACCGAGCGTGCCGTGCGAACCGGTGAGAAGCTTGACGAGATCGAGGCCGGTGACGTTCTTCATCACCCGTCCTCCCGCCTTGACGATCTCGCCCTTGCCGTTGACGAAGCGGATGCCGAGCAGGCTGTCGCGTGCGGCGCCCGCGACGAAGCGGCGAGGACCGGAGACGTTGGCGGCAAAGACGCCGCCGATGGTCGGCTCACCGGACGTGCCCATGACTGGGCGGTGGTCCATCGCCTCGAAAGCCAGCATCTGGCCGTTTCCCGCAAGCGCCGCCTCGACCTCCGCAAGCGGCGTTCCGGCACGCACGGTCATGACCATCTCGCCGGGATTGTAGGAGACGATCCCGGTCAGACCAGTCGAGCACAACCGGTCCTCCGCCTTCACGGCATTGCCGAAGCCCGAGCGCGTGTTGCCGCCACATACGGCAAGCGCCCTGCCCGCGGCCGCGTGTTCACGGATGATCGAGGCTGCGGCCTTGTCCGTCTCCGGCAGAAAATCGGTCATGTGGCGCCGCGTCCGTCTAGCGGAAAGACCTTGGATGGATTGAGCAGCCAGCCGGGATCGAAGGCGGCGCGCACCGCCATCTGCTGGGAGAGATCCACGTCGGAGAACTGATGCCGCATCAGCTCGCGCTTCTCGATGCCGACGCCATGTTCGCCCGTGAGACAGCCGCCGGCATCGACGCAGAGCTTCAGGATATCGTTGCCCGCGGCCTCCGCGCGCGCTGCGTCTTCCGGATCGTTGGCATTGAAAAGGATCAAAGGGTGCATGTTGCCATCGCCGGCGTGAAAGACGTTTGCGACGCGAAGGCCGTAGGAATCGACAATCTCCGACGTCTTTTTCAGCACGTAGGAAAGCTGACTGAGCGGCACCGTGCCATCCATGCAGATATAGTCCGCGACCCGGCCCGTGGCTCCGAATGCGGACTTGCGGCCCTTCCATATCTGCGCCGCCTCCGTCGCTGACTGGCTTTCGCGGATGGTCTTTACGCCATGGCGGCGGGCGATCTCGACGATGCTTTTCAGCGTGTCGTCCATTTCCGCCTCCGAGCCCTCGACCTCGACGATCAGCAGCGCGCCGGCATCGAGTGGGTACCCCGCATGGGCAAAGGCCTCGCATATCTCGATTGCCGGCTTATCCATGAACTCGATCGCCACGGGGATGATGCCTGCCGCGATGATATCGGCAACACAGGAGCCTGCCTCCTCGGACGTATCGAAACCGAAGAGCACCGGCCGCGCGCCCTCGGGCTTGGCGATCAGACGGACCGTCGCTTCGGTGACGATGCCGAGTTGGCCCTCGTGGCCGCAGACCAACCCCAGCAGGTCGTAACCTCCGGCATCCAGCGCCTTGCCACCGAGCTCAATGACGGTTCCATCCGCCAGCACCATCTTCACGCCCAGCAGGTTGTTGGTCGTGACGCCGTATTTCAGGCAGTGCGCGCCACCGGAGTTCATGCCGATGTTGCCGCCGATGGTACAGGCCAATTGCGAACTGGGATCGGGTGCATAGAAGAAGCCGTCCGCGGAGACGGATTCTGAGATGTTGAGGTTGGTGACACCTGCTTGGACGACGGCCGCGCGGTTTTGATAATCGACCTCCAGAATGCGGTTCATCTTCGAAAGGCCGATCACGACCGCATCCTCCTGCGGGATGGCGCCGCCCGAGAGCGACGTGCCTGCCCCGCGCGGCACGACCGGAATGCCGTAGCGATGGCAATATTTCATCACGGCCGCGACTTCGGCGGTGGTGCGCGGCAAGGCGACGGCAAGCGGCACACGGCGATAGGCAACGAATGCGTCGGTTTCGAAGGGCACGAGTTCGCGCGCTTCATGAACGAGACATTCGGGCGGCAGCAGGTCGACGAGATCGCCGACGATCTGGCGGCGGCGGGCCAGCACATCGGCACGCGGAGCGAGAAAAGAGATGGCGTCGGACATGGCGCGCTTCCTTCGGACGAATGGCGGCGAAACCGGCGCGTCCTCCACGACAACCGGCCCGTTCGGCTTAGCACTTTCCCGAAACTGGCGCAAATGCTAGGCATTTATGCCAAAAGGGAAAAAGTCTAAAACCAATATGACAAATCTGGGTGATCTCGAGATATTTGCCAAGGTCGTTTCGACCGGCAGCATGTCGCTTGCCGGGCGCGTGCTCGGCTTTTCGCCGGCCGTTGTTTCGAAGCGTATCAAACGGCTGGAAGACAGGCTCGGCACACGGCTCTTGCAACGCACCACCCGGCAGATTTCGCTGACCGAGGCCGGCCAGGGTTTCTATGATCGCGTGCTCGGCATCCTCGCCGGTCTGGAGGAAGCGGAATATTACATCTCCGGCCGCTCGGCGCTGATGCACGGCACATTGAAGATCTCGGCACCAACCTCGTTCGGCCGCATGCATATCGCGCCGCATCTCAAGACATTCATGGACGCGCATCCGGAGCTTGTGATCAACCTCGTGTTGACGGATGAATTCAGCGATATCGTCGGCGGCGGTTTCGACCTTGCAATCCGCATTGCCGAGCTTGCCGATTCGAGCCTCGTCGCCAGACGGCTTGCGCCGGTCCGGCGCCTGCTCTGTGCTGCACCCTCCTATCTCGAAGCGCATGGGATGCTGCAAAGCATTGAGGACCTGAAGAACCATCGCTGCCTGCCCGCACATAACAACGATGCCTGGCGGCTCGAAGGTCCAGGCGGCGCGATGAGCCTGCGGCCGGAGGGCATGCTTGTTACCAATTCGAGCGAGGTGATCCGCGAGGCGGTGATTGCCGGGCTGGGCATCGCGTTGCGCTCCACCTGGGATGTCGGCGAGGAACTCAAGAGCGGCAAGCTCGTGCAGGTGCTGCCGGCCTATGAAGGATCGCGCAACGTGGCGCTGTCTGCGGTCTATCCCAGCCGGCAGTTTTTGCCGGCCAAGGTTCGCCTCTTCATCGACTATCTGGCCGAGCTCTATGGCCCGGTTCCCTACTGGGAACTCTAGGCAACAGATGAGAGTTGAGCAGTGGAAGACAAATAGCCACCATATCTTGAAAGAATCCGGAGGAACAATTGCCCCCGGCATTGAATGAGACGTCAGCCGGGAGCATATTGAACACCTGTGCAACGACGGAATCAGGACGTGATTCGGCGGGATTCCGAAGCGCAGCGGTCATGAATTTCCTTATTTGGAAATCAATCGTGTTCCGCACCGTCGAACGGCGTATGGATCGCGCAAGCTTTCCATGCGATGATTATATTAGTGATTCATGAGGTAGACTCAAAAAGGTGACCCGACAATTGACGATTCTAGCCCGACTGGCTTCCGATGTGCAGCTGATGTTCCGGCGCCCGCCGCGCCTGCAATATGCCGCGCTCTGCTACCGGGTAAAGAAGAAGGTCAATAACGTCGAGGTCCTGTTGATGACGAGCCGCGATACGGGCCGCTGGGTCATTCCCAAGGGCTGGCCGATGAGCGGCAAGTGCTCCTATGAGGTCGCAGCCCGGGAGGCCTTTGAAGAAGGGGGCGTCCGCGGCGCTGTCGAGCACGAGCCGCTCGGCTCCTACACCTATCCGAAGGTACTGAAGGACGGGCTGAAGGTGACCTGCAAGGTTCAGGTCTATGTGCTCGAAGTCGCCGATATCGCCAAAAACTTCAAGGAAAAAGGCGAGCGCAAGATCGAGTGGGTCTCCTGCGACGAGGCAGTCAAGCGCGTCAACGAGCCCGAGCTTCGAGATCTCTTCCTGCTCTTCAAGAGCAAAATGGCTGAGCGGCTTCAGGCAAGCTTACCCAAGCAGATTCCGGCGGAATGATTCCTGCCATCTTGCGCTGCTAGAAATAACGGCGCTAATGCAGGCTTCGACCAAGGAACAGCATGCCCAGCCGCACTCCCGTTTTAACGAAACGAACGCTCGACAAGGACCTCGACAAGATCACCCATGCCGAGGATGCGGCTAAGTTCGTCTCGCGGAAGCTGGTGGCGCCGGGCCTCGGCCTGATCTTCCTTGGCTTGGCCATGCTTTTTGCGGGCGTTTACGTCTTCGACCGGCCAGGTGCCGTTCTCATCATTGCAGCCGCCGCGCTCGGGGCCTACATGGCCATGAATATCGGCGCGAACGACGTGACGAACAATGTCGGCGCTGCCGTCGGCGCGCGTGCCATGACGATGGCGCAGGCGCTTGTCATTGCGGCCATCTTCGAAGTCCTCGGCGCGACGATTGCCGGTGGAGCGGTGGTCAGGACGATCTCGTCGAGCATCGTCGATGCCGTGCAGGTGCCGGAAGGGCGGCTTGCCTGGATCATGATGGCGGCATTGATGGCCGCCGCGCTCTGGATCAATCTTGCGACATGGCTGAACGCGCCGGTCTCTACCACGCATGCGATCGTCGGCGCAGTGATCGGCGCCGGAATTGCCGCTGTCGGGCCTCAGCCCGTCAACTGGCAGGTCATGATAGAGATTTCCTCCAGCTGGATGACCTCGCCCCTGATCAGCGGTGTGATCGCCGCCGGCCTGCTTTTCCTCGTCAAGACCTTTATTATCTACCAGGACGACAAGGTCGCCGCAGCGCGGCGCTGGGTTCCAGTGCTGATCGCCATGATGGCAGGCGGTTTCACAGCCTACATGGTACTGCAGCTTGTATCTCCCGGCCGATTTTCGGCGCTAACTATCCTTGCATTCGGGCTACTTGTTTGTTTCGTTGCCTGGATTGCCGCAATGCCGATCGTCGCACGGCAATCGCAAGGCCTCGAAAACCGCAACAGTTCGCTGCGCGTTCTCTTCAAATTCCCGCTGATCGGCTCTGCGGCGCTGCTTTCCTTCGCGCACGGCGCCAACGACGTTTCGAACGCCATCGGCCCGCTTTCGGCGATCGTGCGCGCAACGAGCGATCTTTCGGTGATCGGGGAAAGCAGCGCGCCGCTCTGGGTGATGCTGATCGGTGCCCTCGGTATTTCCGTCGGCCTGCTGCTTTTCGGCCCTCGCCTCATCCATCTCGTCGGCGAGCAGATCACCAAGCTCAATCCGATGCGGGCCTATTGTGTCGCGCTCTCGACAGCCTTTACCGTCATCGTCGCTTCTTGGTTCGGGCTGCCGGTCAGCACGACGCATATCGCGGTCGGCGCGGTCTTCGGCGTCGGTTTCTTCCGCGAATGGTACACGCGCAATTCCAAGCGCCGTATCGAATATATGCACCGCAAGGCTGAGGCCTGGGCGATCGATGAACCGGAAGATCCGAACGTTCATGAGGCGCGCCGCCGCTATCTGGTGCGGCGTTCGCATTTCATGACTATTGTTGCCGCCTGGATCATCACTGTTCCGGCTTCGGGCGCGCTTGCGGCGTTGCTCTATTGGGTTATGTTCGCCCTTTTCGTTTGATCGGGATTATTTGAGATGCGCGCCAATTTCCGCATGCAGCGGCTTTTCGTCGATGCTTCCTTGTCGCCGGGCGCCGCTGTGGAGGCTAGTTCCGACCAGTACAATTATCTCGCCAATGTGCTGCGCATGACGGACGGCGCCGAAATTCTGGTGTTCAACGGCCGAGACGGAGAGTGGAAGGCAAGCCTTTCCTTTCCGACCCGCAAGCGCATCGTGCTGATGCCGACCGAGCAGACCCGGCCGCAGCCGGCACCGTCCGACCTGCACTACCTCTTTGCGCCGCTGAAGGTCGGCCGCCTGGATTACCTCGTGCAGAAGGCGGTCGAGATGGGCGCAGGCGTGCTGCAGCCGGTCATGACGCAACATGTTCAGGGCAAGATCACCAACCTCGACAAGCTGAAGGCCAATGCCGTCGAGGCGGCAGAGCAATGCGGCATCCTCGCCATCCCGGAAATCACCGAGCCGGTGAAGCTCTTCGACCTGCTCGACAACTGGCCGAGGGAGCGGCGGATCGTCTACTGCGACGAGGGCGATACGGGGCAGAACCCGCTGCCGCTGCTTTCAAAGATCAAAGAAAGGCAGCTTGCGCTTCTCGTCGGGCCGGAAGGCGGCTTCTCGGAGGAGGAGCGTAACCGGCTGCGCGGTTTGGATTTCGTGACGGCCATCCCGCTCGGGCCGCGTATCCTGCGCGCCGACACGGCTGCGGTCGCGGCCATGGCGGTGATCCAGGCAGCGGTCGGCGACTGGAATTAACCTTCAAATCAGGCTCCGTTGAAACAGCCTGCTATTTTTTTGATGCGTCGTTGAAAGAATTTCACTTGCAACATAGGTGAGAGCGGCACTAATCACCCTTCCAATTGTCCGGACTACCGGGCGTTCCCCAGAATACAGGTTACGTTGAATGGCTCGCGATACTACAGACCAGACGCCGATTTCTTCGGTGCAGGAGCTGACCGATTATATCGCCGCGGGGAACAAGCCGAGCGAGAAATTCCGCATCGGCACCGAGCATGAGAAGTTCGCCTTCTTTCGGGCGGGCAACAACCCGGTTCCCTATGCCGGCGAAGCCAGTATCTCAGCTCTTTTGAAGGGCCTGCAGGTGAAGAACGGCTGGGAGCCGATCATGGACGGCGACAATATCATCGGCCTTTCCGAGCAGCACGGCATGGGCGCGATCTCGATCGAGCCGGGCGGCCAGTTCGAGCTTTCCGGCGCGCCGCTGGAAACGATCCACGAGACCTGCAGGGAATCCAATTCGCACCTCGCGACGCTGCGCGAAATCGCCGAACCGATGGGCATCCGCTTCCTCGGCATCGGCGGCAGCCCGAAATGGACGCTCGCCGAAACGCCGCGCATGCCAAAATCCCGCTACGATATCATGACCGGCTACATGCCGAAGGTTGGTACCAAGGGTCTCGACATGATGTACCGCACCTGCACGATCCAGGTGAACCTCGACTTCTCCTCCGAAGCCGACATGCAGAAGAAGATGCGCGTGTCGATGAAGCTTCAGTCGTTGGCAACCGCGCTCTTTGCCTCCTCGCCCTTCACAGAAGGCAAGCCGAACGGGCTGCTTTCCTGGCGCGGCGACATCTGGCGAGACACCGACAACCGGCGCTCCGGTCTACTCGATTTCACCTTCCGCGACGACTTCGGCTTCCATCACTATATGGAATGGGCGCTCGACGTGCCGATGTATTTCATCGTCCGCGACGGCCACTATCACGACTGTACTCACGTCACGTTCCGCCAGTTCATGAATGGCGCGCTGAAGGGCGAGGTTGCCGCTTGGGAGCCGACGATGGGCGACTGGACGAACCACCTTTCGACGCTCTTCCCCGATGTTCGCCTGAAGCGTTTCCTCGAGATGCGCGGTGCGGACGGCGGCCCGTGGCGCCGCATCTGTGCCCTGCCCGCCTTCTGGGTGGGCCTGCTTTACGACGAAGCCGCGCTCGATGCGGCCGACCAACTGACGAGGGACTGGACTTTTGCCGAAGTCAGTGTGCTTCGCGACGCCGTTCCGGCAGCGGGCCTGAGGGCCGAATTCCGCGGCCATGCCCTTTATGAAACCGCCCGCGAGGTCATCGGCATTTCGAAGGCGGGTCTGAAGTCGCGCAACCGGCTGAACAAGGAAGGCCAGGACGAGAGCATCTTCTTGTCGCCGCTCGACGAGGTGATGGCGAAGAAAGCCACGCTCGCGGAGGACCTGCTGGCGCGTTACAACGGCCGCTGGCAGCACTCCGTCGAGACGGTCTTCGAGGAATATCAGTACTGAAGCCTTCGGCAAAAAGCCGTTTGCGCATTCCCATTTCCGTTTATAGTGGCGATTCACAAGCACTACCAAGCGGGGGAGGACTGTCATGCTGCCACTCTTCGACATGATGATGCAGGCACAGAATGGCGCGGCGATGGATGCCATCTCCAAGCAGTTCAATCTTGCCCAAGAACAGGCAACCAAGGCGATGGCGGCGCTGATGCCTGCCTTTTCCGCCGGGCTGAAACGCAGCACGAGCAATCCCTATGACTTCATGGGCCTGATGCAGGCGGTCGCGTCCGGCAACTATGCCAAATATTTCGAAGATATGACGAAGGCCTTCACGCCGGAGGGCATCTCCGACGGTAACAATGTCCTCGGCCAGCTTTTCGGCTCCAAGGAGGTCTCGCGCGCCGTCGCCGCACAAGCCGCGCAGATGACCGGCATCGGCCAGGAGATCTACAAGCAGATGCTGCCGGTGATAGCCGATACGCTGATGGGCGGGATCTTCAAGCAAACGACCGGACAGATGGCCTTGCCCGTCAACCCCTTCGTCAATACCGCGATGGGCGAGACGATCCAGAAATGGCTGGAAAGCACCGGTTTTGCGCCGAAACCGAAAACGGCACCCGAGCCGAGCATCTTCGACAATCCGTTCACGCAGGCGATGCAGCTGATGTTCAGCACGCAGCGGCCGGAATCCAAGAAGGCTCCCGCCAATCCGTTCCTCGACAATCCTTTCGCCAAGGCCTTTCAGGACATGATGGGCGGCCTCAACCAGCCGGCGATGCAAAAGGCGTCGGAGCCGCCGAGGGAAGAGGCCAAGGAACAGGCGGAGAACTATGTGAATATGCTCAACACCATGTTCGACAGCGGCCTGGAAGTGCAGAAGAATTATCAGAAAAGCATGGAAGCTATTTTCGATTCCTATCTGCCTAAGAAGGGCCAACCTACCCCCAAAACATAAAAAAACCCGGAGACGGCTTGGGAAAGCCGGTCACCGGGTCAAGGGGCAGGGCTATTGGCTATCACCCTGCGGGGAAAACTGGCCGCTCCTAATCGACGCAGGAGCGGAATATCGCGAGGCGCCAGCGGCGGCGCGCCGAGTTCGTCAGATGTGCCGACGGGTCCTCGAAGAAGGTCGACGTCAACAGTGCGGCGGTGACGTCGGCCCGTGTCAGGCCGATATCCCGCAACTGATTGTCATCGAGATCATTCAGGCCATTGATCGCTCTCCGATTGCGGAATGAGCGAAAGAGAGCCGTCAGCGGCGCAAGGGTTCCGCCGAGACGCTGGGAAAACGTCGCAGGCTGCCTGGCACAGTCGAGTTCTACTGTCTGGTCAATCATGCGCATCGAACTCTCCTTTCTTTCGGGCGCAACAGCCCGCCCCTCCCGCGAGGTCTGAGCGGGAAGAAGGAGGGCTGAAACCTAGGCGGGACAGCAGGGTGTCTGTCCGTCACTTTGCTTGATTTGCATCCCGAAGATGCCAAAGACCTATTGATCAGTCCAACGAATGTTTCTAATGATTATTATCAGAGATCGTTATAGGTGAGCCCATGTCCGCGCCTCTTGATACTGACCAGTTGCAGACTTTCATCGCCATCATAGATTCCGGCAGCTTCACCAAGGCCGCTGATCGCGTCTACAAGACGCAATCCGCCGTCTCGATGCAGATGCGCCGCCTGGAAGAGCGGCTCGGCAAGCAGCTCTTCATCAAGGACGGCCGCGGCAACCGGCTGACGGTCGAGGGCGAGAAGCTTCTGAATTACGCTCGCCGTATCATCCGCCTCAACAACGAGGCGATCGCTGCTTTCGACGACAACCGCCTCGAAGGCATGCTGCGCATCGGTACGCCGGACGACTACGCCGACCGCTATATGCCGGAGATCATCGGCCGTTTCGCCAAGACCCATCCGAATGTCGAGCTTTACATCGTCTGCGAGCCTTCGGTGGATCTGGCCGAGCGCATGCACAAGGGCGAGCTCGACATCGCGCTGGTAACGCATAACCCGCGGGAACGCATGTCCGATGTCGTCAGAACCGAACCGCTCTGCTGGGTCGGCTCCGCCAACCACCCGATCCGCGACGACGCGCCGGTCCCGCTCGCTGTCGGCCGCCGCGATTGCCAGTGGCGGCAGCTCGCCTGCTCTGCGCTCGATGCCGTGGGCCGCGAGCACCAGATTCTCTTCACAAGCTGGTCATGCACAGTGGTTGCCGCTGCCGTGCTTGCCGGCATGGCGGTTTCGGTGATGCCGGAATCGGCATTGCGGACCGGCATGAAGGTGCTGAGCCAGGCTGACGGCTTCCCTGCCCTGCCGCCGGTGCAGATCGGCATCATGAAGCGCCCGGGAGTTTCTATCTCGCTGATGAATGCGATCACGGCGCATATCACCGCCTGCCTCGACAACATCACGCCCGCGGTGGTCGACGACAATCTGGAGCCGGATGTGAAGACGGGTTATGCACGGCAGTATCCGCGCCTCAAGGCCGCCAATATGGTGCCGAGCTGGTAGGCTTCAGGCTGCCTCGGCAAAAAGCGAAGCGCGGATGACGCGCTTCCATTCGTCCAGCATCCTTTTTGCCAGCTTTTCTTCGCTCTTGACCGCGAGGCGGATCGACGCGCCGATCAGGTGGCTGAAGAGGTACGTGCGCGCCTGCATGTCGACCTCCGGCATCTCCGGGGCGATGCGTTTTATCGCCTCGAGGAAGATTTCGGCCACGCGATTGCTGTGGTCGATATTGAGCTGCAGAAGGTCCTGGTCGGTCTCCGTTCCCATCCAGACACCGAGATAGGTGGGGTCGTTGCGGTATTCATCGTAGTACCAGTCGATCATCACCGAGATCAGATCCAGTGCTTCATCGAGGGACTGGACGTTGGCAAACATGGCAGCCGTTTTCGCCTGGACTGCGGCCGCATGCCGGTCGAAGAGCGCTTTGACGATCGCCGCCTTTTCCGGGAAGTACTGGTAGACTGAACCGATCGGAACCTTGGCGGCGGCGGCAAGCTCGGTCATGCGCATGGCGCTGACGCCCTTTTGGGCGATCAGCTCTGCGGCAGCGGCAAGGATCAGATCGAGTCTCTGGATGCTGCGTTCCTGCTTCGGCTTCCGGCGGAGGCCGATGCGATCCATACCCTGCGCGCTCATATCGCTCCCACAATTTATAGTTGAGCGGCGGCAGATGGCTCAAACCGACGCATCCGAGCGATATGGCACGCAGGCATTCATGCGCCGTAAATCGAAAAGCTCGCATTTTAACGGATGCCGGAAGCATGTGAAAATCGGGGCGATTAGCCCCGATTTGGTCAGTCAAAGCTGTGAATCAGTTATTCGGCAGCCGGCGATCGGACATGAAATCCTCCTTACGGTGAGTTTTGAAAACCCTCTGCGAGTTCCAACGGCATTGTTCTCCCATTGACATTCGATAATTTCCAATTCGTATTTGATGAAGGTATCAATCGGAAAAACTTATCATGTTGACGCTTCGCCAGATGCGCTATTTCGATGCCCTTGCTACCACCCGGCATTTCGGGCGGGCCGCCGAGATGGTTCACATCAGCCAGCCGGCGCTTTCAGTGCAGATCATGGAAATGGAGGAATATCTCGGCGCCAAGCTGATAGAGCGGATGCGCACCAACACTATGCTTACCCAAAAGGGCGAGGAGGTTCTGCTGCATGTGCGCGCAATCCTCCAGCAGGTCGATCTGCTCGAGCAGACGGCCAGGAAGGGCGGCGGCCCGCTGGAGGGGCTGATCCGCATTGGCATCATTCCGACGGTGGCACCCTATCTCGTGCCTCAGTTCATTCCGCATCTGCGCCGGACCTATCCGTCCGTCGACGTGGAGCTCAAGGAAGCAATGACTGACCGGCTCATGGCCGATCTTTCGGCAGGCAGGCTAGATGCCGTCATCGCCGCCCTGCCCCTCGACATCGAAGGCATCAAGACGCGGCCGCTCTTCACCGACCGCTTCTATATGGCGGTCGCCGAGAACGGCGAAAACGTGTTGCTGTCGCCGCTCACCGAGAACGAGGTGAATGTCGACCGGTTGCTGCTTCTGGAAGAGGGCCATTGCCTGCGCGATCAGGCGCTTGCCGTCTGCAGCGCCAGCAAGCGGAGCCTGGTCAATTTCGGTGCGACCTCCATGGCGACCCTGCTGCAGATGGTGTCGCACGACATGGGCATGACGTTGATCCCGGAAATGGCGATCGCCACGGAGACCAGCCGCAACTCGATCCGTATCGTGCCTTTCGCCGAGCCTCAGCCCTCGCGCGAGATCGGACTTGCCTGGCGGCGCAGCAGCCACCGCGCCAAGGAGATGGACGCGCTGGCGGAGGCGATCATTGCCGCCTCGCCCGTTGCGCGCGATGCCGCCGCCTGATCAGGCAAGATTCTTCTTCAGGAACTCGACGGTGCGGCCCCAGGCAAGATCGGCCGCTTTCTTGTCATAGCGTGCTGAAGACGTGTCGTTGTTGAAGGCATGGTTGGCGCCGTCGTAGATGAAGATCTGGAAGCTCTTGCCATTTGCCTCCAACGCCTTCTTGTAGGCGTCGATGCCGGCGTTGATGCGGTCGTCGAGACCGGCATAATGCAGCATCAGCGCCGCCTTGATGTTCGGCACCTCTTCCGCTTTCGGCTGCGCGCCGTAATAGGCGACCGCCGCCTTCAGCTCCGGCGATTTCGTCGCAAAATTGTTGGCCACCCCACCGCCCCAGCAAAAGCCGACAACGCCGACGTTGCCGTTCGAAACCGGGAGTGTCTTCAGGTATTTGAGGCTCGCTTCGGCATTCGCGACAGTCGCGGCAGCCTCAAGCTTGCTGAACATTTCCCGCGCCTGATCTTCGTTTTCCGGTGTGCCGCCGAGCGGCGAAAGGAGATCCGGCGCCAGCGCTACGAAGCCTTCCAGCGCCATGCGGCGGGCGACGTCGCGGATATGCGGGTTGAGGCCGCGATTTTCGTGAATGACGATGACGCTGCCGAGCTTTCCGGAGGCGTCCTTCGGCTCGGCCAGATAGCCTTTCATCTCGCCGCTGCCGCCGGGATAGGCGACGTCGTCAGCCTTCAGCCGCTCGTCGTTGGCCGGGACCATTTCGGCGCTCGCCTTGTTCGCCGCCAGCATCGGCGCGATGACGGCGGCAGCACCCGCCGATCCTGCAAGCTTCGTCAGCTTGTCCATGAAACTGCGGCGATCGAGCGTCAGATGCGTATATTCATCGTAGGCGTTTATCATCGCCTGCGTGATTTCCGGCTTGTCCATGTGAACCTCCTGTTTCCTACGCAGCTCAGTGCCAAGTGAGGGAAGATAGGTCAGGGCCTGGTAACGCGAGGAACAAAACTGCGTTACCCGCTGAAGGCCATCCAGCCGGCGAGCCACGCCCACATGGCGGCAAGCACCACATAGCCCGCAGCAAAGAGTGGACTGCGGAAACGCATGCGATTGCTCGTCACATGTACGAACGCGTGGGCGTACCGCAAAGCGACAAAACTCCAGGCGAGCACGAGGGCAGCCAGATTGTCGGCCTCGGTGATGTAAAGCAGGATGCAGCAGACATAAAAGAGAACCGGCAGCTCGAACTGATTGGCGATGCTGTTCTTGACGAAGAGGCTCTCCGGCGGCTCGCTGCGGTTTTCTCGATAGTCCGAAAGCCGCGCCTTACCCGCCCGCACCGCCTTCCGGCGGCGGACGCTCAGCAGTATGAAGAGGCCATAGACCAGCGCGACATGGGCGATGATGGGCCAGAACATCTCGTAGCCGGTCATGGTGTCTCCTTCGCGGCTTCTCTCATATTTTTCAAAGCAGTAGAGGAAAATCCCGGCGCTTGCCAGCCTATCGCCGGTCGATATCGCCGGGTGAGAGACGGATCAGAAGGAAGCGAAGGATGACGATTGCCGAGACGACGAGTGCTGCGAATTTCAGCTTTGTCATCCAAGGCAGCAACGCCGCGGCAGATGAAGCGGCGTTGTCGTCGCCGAAGGCAATCAGGCTGGAGATATTCTCAGCATAATCGGCAAGGCCGTAGATGAACGGCAGGGCATAGATCGCCTTGATCAATGCTGGATGCATCGGCTTGCCGAAATAGCTGCCGCCTGGCTGGAGCTTCAGGAAAATCGAGAAGAGTAGCATCGTCACCAGCGCGGGGAGGACGAGCTCCGGGCCGAGGTACATGCCGCGTAGCAGCGCCTGCGCGACATCGTTCTCGCTCAGCAGCTTCTGCATGGCGGCAACCGTGGGCTGATCATAGCCGGTGAAATAGGTATCGAGCACCGCTTCGCCGGTTTCATGCTGGAAAGGCAGGACGAAGCCGAAGGTCGTCCATGCCAATACTGCAAGGCAGAGAATGGCGAGCAGCCCGATCATCCAAGATGGTATCCGGCTACCCGCAGTCATGATCAGGCGCCTACGCCCGGATAGTTCGGGCTCTCGCGGGTGATCGTCACGTCGTGGGCATGGCTTTCGCGAAGGCCGGCGCCGGAGATGCGCACGAAGGTCGCGCGTTCCTGGAACTCCTTGATATCCCTGCCGCCGACATAACCCATGGCCGCCCTCAGTCCGCCTGTGAGCTGGTGCAGGACGCCCGATACCGGCCCCTTAAACGGCACTTGGCCTTCGATGCCTTCCGGCACAAGCTTCAGCGTGTCGCGGACTTCCGCCTGGAAATAGCGGTCCGCCGAACCGCGCGCCATGGCACCGACGGAACCCATGCCGCGATAGGCTTTGAAAGAGCGGCCCTGATAGAGGTAAACTTCGCCCGGGCTTTCATCGGTGCCGGCGAGCAGCGAGCCGACCATGACAGCCGACGCGCCGCAAGCGATCGCCTTGGCAAGGTCGCCGGAGAACTTGATGCCGCCGTCGGCGATCACCGGAATATCCTGGGCACGTGCGGCTTCGACAGCCGACATGATGGCAGCGAGCTGCGGCACGCCGACACCGGCGACAATGCGCGTCGTGCAGATCGAGCCCGGGCCGATGCCGACCTTGACGGCATCCGCGCCGGCATCGATCAGCGCCTTGGTGCCATCCGAGGTCGCGACGTTGCCGGCCATGACGCGGACCGAGTTGGACAGTTTCTTGACGCGGGTGACGGCGTCGAGAACACGCTGCGAATGGCCGTGCGCGGTATCGACCACGAGCAGATCGACACCGGCTTCGATCAGGCGCTCGGCGCGCTCAAAGCCATCATCGCCGACGCTGATGGCGGCAGCAGCGCGAAGACGGCCCTGCGCATCCTTGGAAGCATTCGGGTTCAGCTGCGACTTTTCGATATCCTTGACGGTGATGAGGCCAACGCAGCGGCCTTCCGGATCCACGACGAGCAGCTTTTCGATGCGGTGCGAATGCAGCAGGCGCTTGGCCTCCTGCTGGTCGACATTCTCCTTCACCGTGATGAGGTCCCGCGTCATCAGCTCGTGGATCTTCTGCGCCGGTTCGGAAGCAAAGCGGACGTCGCGGTTCGTCAGGATGCCGACGAGGCGGCCGGACTTTTCAACGACCGGAATGCCGGAAATACCGTGCGTCTTCATCAGCGACAGAGCTTCGGCGAGCGTCGCATCCGGGCCTATCGTCACCGGGTTGATAACCATGCCGCTTTCGAACTTCTTGACCTGCCGGACCTGCTCGGCCTGCTCGATCGGGGTCAGATTGCGATGAATGACGCCGAGACCGCCGGCCTGCGCCATGGCGATCGCCAATCGGCTCTCAGTGACGGTGTCCATTGCCGAGGAGAGGATCGGGATGTTTAGGTCGAAATCGGTTGCGATGCGCGTTGCGATGTTCGTCTGACCGGGCATGACCTCGGAGTGACCGGGCTGCAGGAGCACGTCGTCGAAGGTGAGCGCGTCCGCTCCGGTTGCCGTTTCTATGATGCGAGCCATGGCCAATTTCCTTCAATCGAGAAAAATGCGACCCACCCGGAACGAATCGTCCGCACCGGTGGTGTGCAAGGGTTGCTTTGGAAGTTGGCGAGGGCTCGTAACACGTCTGTGAGAGGAAGGGAATAGCAAAACGCCCGGCGCATGCACCGGGCGTGTAATGGCTGCCATGCGCCTGGGATCAGATGTCGAACTGGTAGGTTTTCGGCACGAAACGGTAGCCCGTTCCCTCCTTCACCGCGAAGCCGACGGCAGGGAACGGCATATGGTAGCCGAGGAAGGCCGCCTTGTCGGTCGCGATCATATCGAAGACCTTCTTGCGCGAGGCAGCGGCCTGCGCCTTGTCCATGTCGAAGCGAACCTCCCATTCGGGATAGAGGAGCGACAGGATGTAGTGGTTGGCGGTGTCGCCGGCAAAGACGATCCGCTTGCCATCCGATTCGGCATGGAAAATCATGTGGCCCGGCGTATGGCCTGGCGCCAGCATCGCGGTCACGCCGCTCACGATCGAATCTCCTTCCTTGATGAAGGTGGTCTTTTCGGCGAGCGGAACGACATTGGATAGAACAGCCTTGTGACCGCCTTCGGCCGGCGTTCCCTCACGCGCCTTGCTGGACCAGAAATCGTATTCCGCCTGACCTGCCACATAGCGCGCATTCTTGAAGGCCGGAGCGCCGTTTTCCATGAGGCCGCCGATGTGATCGCCGTGCATATGGGTCAGCGCGACGACGGTAACGTCGTCTGCCGAATAGCCCGCAACCTTGAGGCTGTCCTGCAGCTTGCCGAGGCCCCGCTCGCGGCCGGCGGCACCGAAGCCAGTGTCGACCAGAACGACGTCCGAGCCGGTATCGATCAGCGCCGGCGCATAGCTGTTCACGAATTTCTCCGCCGGCAGGAAATTGTCGCCGAGCAACTTCCTGACCACTTCGGGATCCTGGTTTGTACCGAAAGTTTCGAAGGGCTTGTCCAGGACATTGCTGCCGTCTCTGATCGCAACGATCTTGAAGGAGCCGAGCTTGAACTGGTTGATCTCGGGCAGCGCCATTGCATTCATATTGCTTTGTTCTCCGCTTACGGCCGCTGAAGCCGTTGCTCTTAAAATAACAGGCGCAGCGAGCAGGCCGATGCCTGCGGCAAAAAGCGTGCGCCGCTTCATCCCCAACGAAGCTGCCATATATCGATCCTCCAATAGTGTGCGGCGCGTCGCCGCACCGACGCTGATGATTCTTGCAGCCGGGATTCTCGCCCCGGGCGGCTCAAACATATGTCAATTTTGAAAGGAGAAGTTGTCCGGCAAGCCGTCTCACGCACTAGTGATACGAACGTGTAACTCCAGCAGTTTCGGGGATTGGCAGAGGCGGCAACCGGGACTAAACAGCACATGCTCCCCGCCACCTCCGAGTCGTCAAGGCTTTTGCCTATGAACCGCATCGTTCCGCTGATACTCGCCGTCGCGCTCTTCATGGAGCAGATGGATTCCACCGTCATTTCGACCGCCCTGCCCGCGATCGCCAACGACCTGCATGTCGGGCCGATTACGCTGAAGCTGGCGCTGACCTCCTACATGGTGTCGCTTGCGGTCTTCATTCCGGTCAGCGGCTGGATGGCGGACAGGTTCGGCGCCAAGCGCATCTTCCGACTTGCGATTTGCGTCTTCGTCATCGGTTCGATCTTCTGCGCGGCATCCTCAAACCTGGTCGAATTCGTCTTCGCCCGCTTCCTGCAAGGCATGGGCGGTGCGATGATGACGCCGGTCGGCCGCCTCGTTCTCCTGCGTACCACCCAGCGGAGCGAACTGGTTTCCGCCATGGCGCTGCTGACGATTCCTGCCCTTATCGGTCCGCTCGCCGGTCCGCCGCTCGGCGGCTTTATCACCACTTATTTCAGCTGGCACTGGATCTTCCTGATCAACGTGCCGGTCGGCATCATCGGTGTCTGGCTCGCGACAATCTTTCTGCCGGAGGTTGAAGCAACGATGCCGCCGAAACTGGATTTCACCGGCTTCATGCTGACCGCGCTTTCCGCCGCGGGTGTCGTTTTCGGCCTTTCGGTCGTCAGCCTTCCGGCACTACCGCCGGCGATCGGCGTCACGTCCACCTTGATCGGCTTCCTTTGCGGCTATCTCTATGTGCGTCACGCCAAGCGCCATCCGGCCCCGATCCTGAACTTGAACCTCTTCCGTAACCCGACCTTCCGCACTGCGACGACGGGCGGCAACCTGTTTCGCATCTGCATCGGCGCCATGCCCTTCCTGACGCCGCTCATGCTGCAGCTCGGCTTTGGCCTGACACCGTTCCAGTCCGGCCTCATCACTTTTTCCGGCGCAATCGGCGCAATCACCACCAAATTCATGGCGCGTCGCGTTTTCGCCGCTACCGGCTTCCGTACAACGCTTCTTTCGGCAGCCGCGGTCACGACTATCGTTACAATCGCGACAGGCTTCTTCACGCCCGCAACGCCGCATCTCGTCATCATCGCGGTGCTGCTCGTTGGCGGCTTCTCACGCTCCTTCATGTTCACCGGCGTGAACGCGCTCGCCTTTGCGGACATTGACGACAAGGAGGCAAGCCAGGCAACCTCGATGAGTTCGGTGATGCAGCAGATCAGCCTCGCGCTCGGCGTCGCCGTGGCGGCAGCGATCCTCGAGACGTCCATCTATTTCCGCGGCGAGGCGCTGCAAGTCGCCGACTTCCACGTGGCCTTCTACGTCATCGCCGGACTGACGGTCGTGGCGATGATCCCCTTCATCCTCATGGACAGGAATGCAGGAGCACTGGTTTCCGGCCATGGCGCCAAGCGGGTCCGGCCGGCCATCGAGGCCGAGCAGCAGGCCGTGAAGTAGCGGCTATTTCGGACTTTCGCAGACGGCGGCAAGCTTGTTGCCGTCGGGATCGCGGACGTAGGCGGCGTAGAAATTCGCGTGGTAGGAGCGCAAGCCGGGCTTACCGTCATCAGTACCGCCTGCCGCAAGTGCTGCCGCATAGAACGCATCGACATCCGCGCGAGTTTCGGCGCTGAGCGCGACCATGGAACCATTGCTGCCGGTGGCGCGGCGGCGATTGAATGGCGTGACGATCCAGAGGCGCGACCGCGTGTCGCCGTCGGCGGAGTAACCGATCTCTTCGTCAGAGAGACGTTGTAGCTTGTAACCGAGCACCGGCAGCACGGCGTCATAGAAGCGCCGGGCGCGTTCGATGTCGTTGGTTCCGAGAGTGACATAGAGAAGCATGAGGTCGCGGCATTCCAATCCTGTAAGCCGTCATCATCGCCATAGACGATACCAAAGATCAAGCTTCCGCAACGTCGGTGGCCGGCTTGCGGCCTTTAAAGCCCTTCGCCAGCAGGAACATCTCGACCGATTCGGCGCGCGAGGAAGCGGGCTTGACGTGCACAACCTGGCGGAAATGCTGTTTCAGCATGTTTAGCAATTCGCGCTCCGTGCCGCCCTGAAAGGTCTTGGCGAGGAAATGGCCGCCCTCGGCCAGAACCTCAACGGCAAAGTGCGCCGCGACTTCGCAGAGATGCATCGTGCGCAAATGGTCGGTGCGGTGGTGGCCGGTGGTTGGTGCCGCCATGTCGGACATCACCAGGTCCGGCGTGCCGCCGACCGCTTCCATCAGTTTCGCCGGCGCTTCCGGATCAAGAAAATCGAGCTGCAGGATCTTCACGCCGGGAAGCGGCGCCATTTCCAGGAAATCGATGGCCGCAACGCGGATATCCTCGTCGGTCGAGCCGGTCACCTTTGCGGCGATCTGCGACCAGCTGCCCGGTGCGGCCCCAAGATCGATGATGCGGCGCGCGCCTTTGAGGATATTGTGCTTCTCGTCGATCTCCAGCAGCTTGAAGGCAGCGCGGGCCCGATAGCCTTCGAGCTGCGCGCGCTGCACGTAAGGATCGTTGATATGGCGCTGCAGCCACTGGCGCGATGAGGCCTTGAGCTTCTTTTTCTTGACGCGCTGGCCGAGCTTGCGGCCGGTGCGGTTGCCCGCGATCGGTGCCTTGGTCATTCTTTCCTACCTTGCGCGCTGGCCGCGGCGGTTTCGATGACGCCGCCAGACGCCGTCGTCCGCCATCATGTCGGTCAAGAGGCCTTCCCTCAAGCCGCGATCGGCAACGCGCATGCGCGGGCTCGGCCAGCGGCGGCGGATCGCCTCCAGAATGGCGCAGCCGGCGAGCACCAGATCGGCGCGGTCCGGCCCGATGCAGGGATTGGCGGCGCGGCTTTCGAAATCCCAAGAGAGGAGCTTCGCCTGCATGGCCGAGACCTCGTCATCGGAAAGCCAGATGCCATCCACCTTGCGGCGGTCGTAGCGCGGCAGGTCGAGGTGGACGCCAGCCAGCGTCGTTACCGTGCCGGACGTGCCGATCAGGTGAAAGTCGCCGGAATGTGCGATCTCAATTTCCGGGCAGTCGAAGCGCGCAAGCATGCCCCCCACTTCCGACACCATGGTCTCGAAGCTCTCGGGCGTTACATGTTGCCCGCCATGGCGCTCGGACAGCGTGACGACGCCGACCGGCAGCGAGGTCCAGTGGGTTATGTGATTGGCAAGGCGGCTGAAGCGGCTCTCGCCGATACGGATCACAGCGATTTCCGAGGAACCGCCGCCGATATCGAAAAGCACGACTGAACGTGTTTCGCGGCCGACCAGTGACGAGCAGCCGGATACGGCAAGGCGCGCTTCGGTTTCGCGGTCGATGATCTCGAGTTCGAGGCCGGTTTCCGCCACGACGCGCTCAAGGAAAATGTCGCCGTTTGCGGCCTGACGGCAGGCTTCGGTAGCGATCAGCCGCATGCGGCGGATCTCGCGGCTCTTGAGCTTTGAGGCGCAGACACGCAGCGCATCGACGGCGCGGTCCATCGCCTCGCTGGAAAGGCGGCCACTAGCGGCAAGCCCCTCGCCGAGGCGGACGATTCGCGAAAAGGCATCGACGACGCGGAACTGGCCCGGCCGGGTGGGTTGGGCAATCAGCAGGCGGCAGTTGTTCGTGCCGAGGTCAAGCGCGGCATAGAGTTCGTCCGGCCAGGGATGCTCGCCGGCGTGGTCGCGGCGCTCGCGTTCAGGCGGCCGGCCGCTGCTATTGAAGCCACCGTCGCGAGGCTCGGAATGCCCATTGGCTTTTGAGATCACTGGGGCTTTCGCGATAGCTGGAGCTCTCGCAATGGCGGAATTCTTGGCAGTAGCAGCAAGTTCGGCCGTGATCGCTGGCTGATCGACGGCCTTGCCGGGCGCCAGCGGTCGTCCCTGCAGGCCGCGTTTTCCCCGGTGCTTGCGACGGTTGCGGCGGCTGGACGAAGCCTCACCATCTGCCCGCGCGACTGGAGCCGGCTTTTCATGCTGCTGGATCGCTGGGGATGCATCGTCACGGCGCTGGCCGCCGTTACTGCGGCGGCGGCGTTTGCGCTTGCGGGCCGGGTTCCCGGCCGCAGCTTCCATCGGGCGCGCTGCCTCTCCGGATGTCTCGGAGGAGGCCTGCGAAGCGGCATGAGGCGCGTTGCGGGGCTGGTCGCCCCGTTTGCCCTTGCGGCGCCGGGATTTCTTGCCGTCCCTGCGCACTGCCGCTGACGCCCCGTCAAATTGCGGCTTTGCGCCGCCTTCGGGGTCTTCCACGTTTCGTTTTCCACGCGCCGCGCAAGTCCATGACGGTATGCAGCAGGCGCTCATTAGATTTTTGCGTTGCCGCGAGAATACCAGCGCGATGCAAAATCGCCAAATTCTTTTTGGATTCAAAAATAGAGACCTGCTCAACCTCACCCGATCAGGGTGCAGAAATTTTCCAAACAGGTATTTGCATTCCTCCGGCTTTTGTTTATAAGCGCCGCACACCAGCGGAGCCGCTTTGACGGCCGCACGCTGCTGGGGAATAGTTCAATGGTAGAACAGCGGACTCTGACTCCGTCGATCTTGGTTCGAATCCAGGTTCCCCAGCCAATTCTCTCTAAAACCCCTGAATTCCTTGATTTTCCAGTCGTGCCGGATATCGTTTTGGCATTATTGGCGACCTGATGCCCAGAACTGTAGCCCACAGGTGATGCCCCCCGCCAAAGTCGCGTGGCGGCGTCGCAGGTGGCAGGCAAGGGCAACTACCCCAAGGGACTGCAGACCCTAGTTAATGGCTATCAAAGGTCGGATTTCAAAGCCTTGCCATGATCGGGTTCCGAGCAGGGACCTCGACGCAGAATATTTCAGTCCGCGTTTCCAATGCCCCGTTCGCGGTTGCCGTCGCGCACCGCGAAGCTGGAAGGTCGCGGGCTAATCGCGAACCCTGACGAGCCTTCAGGAAAGGCGTTGGTGGTCGACCGCTTGCTGCTCGTGGGACTGAATTGACGAGGACTGATCAGGGCGACAGGTGTAAGCTGTATATCCTCGACTCGTGGGAAAGCGCCTCAGAGCAATCCGAATTCGACCATGTCAGAGGATGCTAGGTCATGCCCGACATCGGAGACTGGCTCGCCAGCATCAGGCTTGAGCGGTATCGCCAAACCTTCTTGAAGAACGGCATCGATCTCGATGTCGTCCACGATCTCACCGATGCCGACCTCAAGGAGCTCGGACTGTCCCTTGGTGACCGCAAGCGTTTTCTCAGGGCGGCCGCGGCTCTGGCTCAGCAGTCGCCGCCGCCCACGGCGGCACTACGTCCCTCCGTGTCACCGATCCACAGCGAGGCGGAACGGCGACAGCTTACGGTGATGTTCTGCGATCTCGTTGGATCGACAGCACTCTCCGCCCGCCTCGATCCAGAAGACCTACGGCAGTCGATCGTTGCGTACCGTGCTTGCGCCACCGAGATCGTCGGCCGGTACGACGGTTTTGTTGCCAAGTATATGGGCGACGGCGTCCTCGTATACTTCGGCTATCCCCAGGCTCACGAGGAAGATGCCGAGCGGGCCGTGAGGGCCGGCCTCGCGGTCGTTGAGGCCGTGGACCGGCTGGATGCGGCCGGCGAGCACCTGGCTGTTCGGATCGGAATCGCCACTGGCCTGGTCGTGGTGGGTGACATCATCGGCACCGGCCAGGCCGAGGAATGCAGCGTCGTAGGTGAAACGCCGAACCTGGCGGCCCGCCTACAGGAGTTGGCCGGATCCGGCACAGTGGTCATTGCCGAAGCAACACGCGCACTGCTGCGGGGCCAGTTCAAGCTCGAAAGCATCGGACTGCGGCCGATCAAAGGTTTTTCCGGGGCGGCTGAAGCGTTTCGGGTGCTCGGCGAAGTGCGTAGCGACGACCGCTTCGAGGCCGGTCACGCGACCGTGCTGCCGTTGGTCGGCCGTGACCCGGAACTCGCATTGTTGGTCGATCGCTGGACTCAGGCCAAGGCCAAGGAAGGTCAGGTCGTCCTGCTCGAGGGTGAGGCCGGAATCGGCAAGTCGCGTCTCGCCCTGGCCCTTCGCGAGCGTCTCCTTCGAGAACCACACAGGTTGCGCCGCTACTTCGCGTCGCCATACCACATCAACAGCGCGCTTCGTCCGGTGATTGGCCAGCTTGAACAGGAAGCGGGATTTGAACGCGAGGATTCGTCGGTCGTGAAGCTCGCCAAACTCCAGGCGCTGATCGCGGAACAGGTGGGTGAGGTGAGCGAAGCGCTCCCATTGTTGGCCGAGCTTCTCGGAATTCCAGGCACTGGCCGCTGTCCAATACTGGATCTCGCGCCCCAACAGCGTAAGAACCGAACCTTCGACGTGCTCATCGCCCAGCTTAGCAGACTGGCTGCGAAGCAGCCGGTGCTCCTGGTGCTTGAGGACGCTCACTGGCTGGACGCGAGTAGCCTTGAGCTGTTCGGCTTGTTCGTGAACCACATCCGGCAGCTCCCGGTGCTGCTGGTCATTTCCCACAGGCCCGAATTCGTCCCGCCCTGGCGTAGTTACCGGCACGTGACAAAGGTGGTCCTGAATCGCCTCGACCGGATGCACGCTCAATCGCTGGTCGAACGGCTGACCGGCGGAAAGGCACTGCCTGCCGGAGTGCTCGATTACATCCTGGTCAACACCGATGGCGTACCGTTGTACCTTGAGGAGTTGACCAAAACCATGCTCGAATCTGGTCTCCTGGGAGTGGCCGGCGATCAGTTTGGACTGGCTGCACATATGCCGCCGCCGACGATCCCGGTAACGCTATACGACTCGCTGATGGCCCGCCTCGACCGCCTCGGCAGGGCCAAGGTGGTGGCCCAGATCGGCGCCTGCATTGGGCGCGAGTTCTCCTATGAGCTGATTGCGGCGTTAGCAGTGCTCGATGAGCATGAGCTGCAGAGGAGCCTTGATCAACTGGTTGCTACTGAGCTAGTTTTTCGGCGCGGAAGCCCCCCTAACGCGATCTACAGCTTCAAGCACGCGCTCGTCCGAGATACTGCATATCAGTCGCTCCTCAAGAGCCGCCGCCGGGAACTACATCGCCGTATTGCGCAGGTCTTCGAAGAACTCGCCCCACATGTCGTGTCCGCTCAGCCGGAGCTCCTGGCCCATCATCTGACGGAGGCAGGAGAGCTGCCGCAAGCCGTCGTGTTCTGGCACCGGGCCGCCGAGCACGCAAACGAGCGGGCGGCGAATGCCGAGGCCGTCGGCCATTTGGCCAAGGCACTCGACCTGCTCGCCCAGATGCCCGAGAATCCGGAGCAACTCGAGCTTGAGCTGACGTTGTTGATCACCATGGGACGAGTGCTTACCGCCGCGAAGGGCTATGGCCACCCGGAGGTCGAGCGCGTCTACAACCGTGCTCTCAACCTGGCGGAGCGGATCCAGGAAACGCCGAGGCTGTTCCCGGTGCTCCTCGGTCTCACCATTCATCATGCGGTGCGGTCCGAGCTTTCCGCGGCGCGGGACCTTGGCGAACGGCTTCTGAGGTTGGCGCAGCAGATCTCGGATCCTGTGCTCGTGGTGGAAGCGTCCTATGCTTTGGGCATTACCTGCTCCTGGCGTGGCGAATTCGCCTCGGCATGGAAGCACTTCGAGCACGGGATCAGCCAATACGACATCGCCCAGCACCGGGCCCATCTAGCGCTCTATGGACAGGATGGAGGACCGATCTGCCTGTGCCGTGGCGGCATGGCGCTGTGGTATCTCGGCCACGACGACCGGGCGCTGGAGCTGATGGACGAGGCGCTCGCCATGACCGCGAGCCTCAGGCATTTGTTCAGCCGTGCCTATGTACTGACATGGGCCGCGATTTTGCAGGTGCATCGACGCGACATCGCCAAGGCGCAAGAGGCGGCGGAGTTGGCGTTGGCGTTCGCGGCCGAACACGAATTTCCATTCTGGCACACCCAGGGAGTCTTCCTGCAGGGGTGGGTGCTGGCGGAGCGGGGCCAGATCGCGGAAGGCATCGAGCGGTTGCGAGACGGGTTGGCTGGCATGCAGGCGATCGGGTCAGGAATGACGGCGCCTTGGGCGATGGGCTTACTCGCGGAGGCGCATGGAAAGGCTGATCGTTTTGCCGAGGGTAGCACCTTGATTGACGAGGCGCTTACCATTGTCGCACGCACTGGCAACCGCTGGTGCGAGGCGGAGCTACATCGGCTCAAGGGCGAACTCATATCATTGAGCTCAGGATGCGATCCTGCCGAAATCGAGGCGTGCTTCCGCTGTGCGCTCGACATCGCCCGCATGCAGGAGGCGAAGATGTGGGAACTGCGCTCGGCGGTGAGTTTGGCCCGGCTTTGGCGAGCACAGGGTCTTAGGGCGCAGGCCTGCGAGCTGCTCATGCCGCTCCTCGGCTGTCTCTCTAACGGCCACAGGACGCTCGATCTTCAGGATGCTCAAGCGATCCTTGAGAGCTGCGGAGGTAGTAGCACCTGAACACTTGCTCCGCTGCCACGACTTTGTCGTAACTCCCGATGGAGCGATGATGGATAATTTCTCCCTCGTCGCGCTTGTGCAACGTGATTCCATATCGAGTCAATCTGTGGTCGCAAAAAAATGTTGGCAGGGGACCCTTTTGAAGAGTGGAACTTGCTTCCGAACTAACGATGCTCTCAACCTGGAACCGAAAAGGCGAAGGGCCACGTCTTTCAGTCGCCCGGCCCGCACCGGTGAAATAATCCCATCCGCCCCCTATTGAAGCCACGTGATGCTGTTCGTCGTAGTTCGGGACTGTCGTCTTGCCAAAGACAACAAACAGTAGCAGTATTTCAGCGATTCCGAATATTCGCGCCCCCCCGCCTTGACAATGCCTCGTGAGCACTCCTGCATCTGAAGGGATGTCCCGTGAACCTCCTCAGGGAACCACTGCTCCACTTCGTCCTCGGAGGCGCGCTGTTGTTTGCGGGATACGCATGGCTGGACCGTGAACAGACCAATGCCAGCCGCCTCGAACCGGTCCGGATTGGTGAAGGCGAGGTACGCTGGTTGAAGGAGACCTGGGTCAACCAGTGGCTCCGCGCACCTAACCCTCAAGAGCTGCAAGAGCTTGTCGCCGATCTCGTGTCCGAGGAGCTGCTCGCCCGCGAGGCGCGGGAAATGGGTCTCGACAGGAACGACACGATCGTGCGTCGCCGCCTGGCACAAAAGCTGAAGTTCCTAGTCGAGGACACCTCGGGTCTCATCGAGCCAAAGGAAGGAGAGCTTCGGCAATTCTATGAGGCCAACGCCGCCCGCTTCCGAAGCGGCGCGCGGGTGTCTTTCACGCAAATCTTCTTCAACCCGGCGCTGCGTAAAGACGCCTCCTCGGATGCAAAGGCGGCGCTTGTGGAGCTAAAGGGCGCACGCGATACCGACCTTGCGGCGATGCTCGGTGACAGACTGTTGCTTGACGCCGAAATCCGCGATGCAGACGAGCAGGCGGTATCCGGCATGTTCGGGCCGGATTTTGCGCGGGCGGTTTTCGCCCTCAAGGCCCGGCATGTGGAGCGAGCCGGTCAAATCTGGATACGGCATTCATCTTGTCTCGATTGCTAGCAGCAGCGCCGGGAGGCAGCCCCCCTTTGAGGAGGTTCGCGATGAGGTCCTGCAGGAATGGCGACGTGAGAAAGAGAGAATCGCAAATCGGGATTACCTTGCTCGACTTCGCGAGAAATATGGGGTCGTGCTCGACGCTAGCGTAAAGGAATTGCTCGGCACCGAGGATCGTGTCGCTGACACGGCAGCCGCACGATGAGGCGGATCTGGAACTCCGGCGCGGTGTTAGTGCTGTTGACACTCAGCATTGGCCTTATTTCCCTAGTCGGTGCGTCCGCACATGAAGTGCGTCCTGCCTACCTCGAACTCCGCGAAGATGTGCCCAACGAGTTCAGCGTTCTACTCAAGACGCCCATGCGTGGCGACGCACGGCTGGCGCTGGCTGCGGTATTCTCGGGTAAGGTTGAGAACATCACGCCGACCGTCTCGCGCCCGACTGGCGACGCCATGGTTCAGACCTGGCGTATGCGGACGATCGAGCCGCTCACCGGCCAAAAGGTTTTGATCGACGGGCTGCGGAGCACCATGACAGACGCGCTGGTGCGGGTCGAGTTTGCCGGTGGCGGCGCATGGGTCGCGCGGCTAACGCCCGGCGCGCCGGAGGCCACCATTCCCATGACACAGACCCGCGGGATGGTGGCCACCACTTATCTCAAGCTCGGGATTGAGCACATTCTGCTAGGATTCGATCACCTGCTATTTGTGCTTGCCCTTCTCATCATCACGCAAGGAAGCTGGCGGCTCGTAAAGACCGTCACTTCATTTGCCGTTGCCCATAGCATCACGCTGGCGCTGGCGACGCTCGGCTTTGTTCACGTACCCTCGCCGCCCGTGGAGGCCGTGATCGCATTGTCGATCGCGTTTGTCGCGGTCGAGATCGTCCACCTTCGACAGGGGCGCAGAAGCCTTTCTGCCCGAGCACCTTGGATAGTGGCCTTCGCCTTCGGGCTTCTCCATGGCTTCGGCTTTGCCGGTTCCCTGAGTGAGATCGGATTGCCGGCGGGACAGATTCCATTGGCCCTGCTGTTCTTCAACGTCGGGGTGGAGATTGGTCAGCTTCTTTTCGTCGGAGCCGTGCTTGCACTTGTCGCACTCATCCGATCAGCCAAGCGGCCTTTGCCCGCCTGGCTCGAACTCGTGCCGCCATACGCCATCGGCACGGTCGCTATGTTCTGGGTCATCGAAAGGGTCGCGGCGTTTTAAGATCATCAGGGGGATGGCACATGGACACCTCATTCGCGTTCATCGCAGCTCGCGGGCCAATGAACGCCGTCCTGGCTTGGCTGATACCTATGATTGCTGTTGCGGTTCTCGTCGTCGCGACGCCCGCTGACGCGTGCGTGCTCTGCTTGCCCTATCCTCAAATGACGAATGCCGATCAGGTCATTGGAAGTGATACGGCGGTTTTCGCCCGCGAGAATCCGGCAAAGCCTTTCTCCTACGTGGTGCTGGAAACATTCAAGGGACATTACGACGGCAGCGTGATCCCTCTGTTCCTCGATTCGATGACAGGTCGCGCCCTCCGGCTGAATCCGACTGTTCAGGTCATTCTCGTTCAGAACCGTCCCGGCGGGATCTGGAAGGTCCTAGGTTTGGCGGGAAGCGAGTATCAAGGTGTGATGCGCCAGGTCGCCATTTGGGATGTGGGCTCGAAGACGCCAGCCGAACGCACGATATTCTTCGCCCCTTACCTTCGGCACGAAGATCGCAGTCTCGCGGAGCTGGCCTTTCTTGAGGTCGGGCGCGCGCCCTACGCAACGCTGCGCGATCTCAAAACAAATGTGGGGCGAGATGACATTTATCGAATCGTCAACGACTTCTTTCATGTCGAATGGCATGGGCTCTATATCCTCATGCTCGGCACGTCGGACCGACCGGACGACATCGCCTTCGTTCGCGGAAAACTGAAGACTGCGGCGAAGTATGGGCTAACGACCAACCTCGCTGCTTATGCCACTGCACTCATCGAGATGACGGGCGCGGACGGGGTGAGGCAGCTTGCGGAAGAATACTTCGCCGAGCCGAGCCGAAGTAACGGCGAGTTGCTCGAAATCGTGAAGGCGCTGTCGGTACAGGGAACGGGCGGGGCAGTCGAATTGCGGGCCTCGATCGTCGACGCATATGGCGGTTTGCTGGCGGTTCATCCCGAGCTTGCCGGGTATGTTGCAAATGATCTGTCCGACTGGAAGGTGACTCGTTTCGTGCCCCGGCTACGTGAAATTCTGAATGCTGGCGTCGGCCTGGACGACGCATCGCATTTTGCAGTCGCCGTGTACCTTTCAAGCGCCGATGAAGGCGGGAGCTCCGAGGGCGGGCTCACTCCGTCCGATGGTCTCCGATGAGCAGTTTCCAGGGAATAATTGGCTTGGCATGCACCAACCGAACAACATGGAGGAAACAATGAAAACCCATCGCCTTTTGCCGCTTGCTTCAGCCGTTATCCTTGTCGGAGTCCTGACAGGCATTTCACCTGCCGCGTCACAGGACGATACGGCAGCCCTCGATTCGGGGACTCTCAACAAGGAAACCGCCGACCAGCTCTATCCGACCAAGCGGCCCTATTCGCCCTATGCCGGCCGAAAGTTCCCGACGCGGCCGCTGTTCGGCGACACGCACCTGCACACGTCCTTCTCTATGGACGCGGGCGCCTTTGGCGCCCGGCTGGGACCAAGGGACGCCTATCGCTTCGCCAAGGGCGAGGAGGTCACATCGTCCACTGGCCAGCCGGCAAAGCTGTCGCGACCGCTCGACTTCCTCGTCGTTGCCGATCATTCCGACAATATGGGCTTCTTCCCCGACCTGTTTGCCGGAAACCCTGCGATGCTCGCCGATCCGACCGGCCGTAAATGGTACGACATGATTCAATCTGGCAAGGGAGCCGATGCAGCTATCGAGATCATCGTCGCTTTTTCCCATGGAACCTTCCCCAAGGATCTGATGTATTTTCCCGGTACGACCGCGTATCGGGGCGCCTGGCAGGAAACTATTGCCGCTGCAGAGGAGCATAACGATCCTGGCCGCTTCACCGCCTTCATCGGCTACGAATGGACATCCAACACCGGCGGCAACAATCTGCATCGCAACGTCATCTTCCGCGACAATGGCGACAAGGCGAGCCAGGTTGAACCATTTACGGTCTATCCGCCCATGGGCAGCGACAATCCGGTCGACCTCTGGAAGTGGATGGAAGCCTACGAAAGCAAGACCGGCGGAAACGTGCTGGCCATTGCTCACAACGGCAACCTAAGCAACGGCACGATGTTTCCAATCGTCGAGGCTTTGGGAAAGAGACTCGACAGCCAATATGCCGAAACCCGCGTGAAGTGGGAACGGCTCTACGAGGCGACGCAGACCAAGGGCGATAGCGAGGCGCATCCCTTCCTGTCGCCGAACGACGAGTTCGCCGATTTCGAGCGATGGGACAAAGGAAACCTCGACGGAAGCGTCGCAAAGACCAAGGAGATGCTGGAGTTCGAATATGCGCGCTCGGCGCTGAAAAACGGCTTGAAGCTTGACAAGCGACTCGGGGTCAATCCGTACAAGTTTGGACTGATCGGCAGCAGTGACGCGCACAACTCGCTGAGCGCGCTGGAGGAAGACAATTTCTTCGGCAAGACAGTGCCCCAGGAGCCGAGCCGGGAGCGCACCACCGCCGCGTTCATCGACAACAAGCAAACCGGCGTGAAGATCATGGACTGGGAGGTTTCCGCTTCGGGTTACGCAGCCGTCTGGGCCATGGAGAACACGCGCGAATCCCTATGGGATGCGATGGAGCGGCGCGAAACCTATGCCACTACAGGCCCACGCATGGCGGTGCGCCTGTTCGGCGGATGGGATTTCAACGCCGATGACGCCAACACCAGAAATCCGGCCATCGCCGGCTATACCAAGGGCGTGCCGATGGGCGGCGACTTGGTGGCGGCGCCCGAAGGCAAGGCGCCGACCTTCCTGGTTGCCGCACTGAAGGACCCGATCGGCGCGAACCTCGACCGCTACCAGATCGTCAAGGGCTGGGTCGACGCCGCCGGCGAGGTCCATGAAAAGATCTATGACGTCGCCTGGTCGGGCGACCGCAAGCCCGGCGTCGACGGCAAGCTGCCGGCGGTGGGCAACACGGTCGACGTCGGCAATGCGACGTGGAAGAACACGATCGGAGCGCCCGAACTGGTCGCCGTCTGGACCGACCCGGAATTCGACCCAGCGCAAAGCGCCTTCTACTACGGCCGGGTGCTGGAGATTCCGACGCCGCGATGGACCGCTCATGACGCCAAGTACTACGGCGTTACGGTGCCGCCGGAAGCCAAGATGGAAATCCAGGAACGCGCCTACACATCGCCGATTTGGTATTCACCTACGCCTTGAACAGGTCTCGTTTGCGGGCCGCGCGGCTCGCGTGTGCGATGCCGCCACTCGCCTTGACGGTTTGGATAACGATTTACGTGAAGCCCGCGTTCGATGGCCGCGTTGGCCGGCGAAGGCCTGGCGTTGATCGATGGCCGATTCACCGTCGCCCGTTCGATTTGATGCTTTCCACTCCGCTGCCCACGGCTGGCGCGAGCGAACCGTCGCACACCCACTTTAAATGAAGATTTAAAGCCTTCGCGCGTTTCCGTTTCGGCGGAGCCAGCGGAAATTATTGCCGTTCAACCCTCCAGTTGATTGAGGCCCAAAGCCAGGGCACAAAGGTGGCATCCACGGTCGCTCACGACAGGAAAACAGAGGGAATTTCAAGGCTTTTCCGCTAAGCTTTTGAAATCATGTGAGAATCCAAGGTCCCTAGGCAAGCCATTTTTGGACCTATTCCCTCAGTTTAATAGCTGCCATTCCCCACCAGAAAAAGTGACGTCTTTGCAGCTACTTGGCGCGATTTCGCGTCAAGAACCATGTGACGTCCTCCAGATCCCAGGGATACCTGGAGCTCTGTAAAAAGACGGCTGGGGACCCTGGTCGACTGCCTCAAACAAGCCGTGACCAATGACAGTGTCGAGGCCGGTAGCTGTCATTCCGCTGTCGGCCAGAGCCTAGCATATATACCAGTCCGTCGCTCACCTCATGTCGGTCGTCTCAAGGCCACAACCGACTTTCAGAAGCCTTGGCCTCGGGTGCCGATGATGCGGGCGATCGACAAGGGCTTGGTGAATTCGCGCGTCGGTGTCGTTTTGGTGACCCCGGCTATGTTGCGGCGCCTCCCGGCAGAAGGCATCGCAGACAAAGAGCTTTCGGCGCTAGTCCGGCGAGAGCGGCTCGTCCCGGTTGTTCACGGAACGACCTATGAAGAGCTTGAACAGGTCAGACTCCTGCTAGCCTCCCGAGCCGGGCTGAATACTGCCGAGGAGCCGATGGCAGAAGTCGCCGCTAAAATCGCCGAACTGGTCGCTACTTAGTTATGCCGGAGGTCAAATCGAGGGCGAATCGATGTTTTTCGTCGGATACCGCAGGTTTCTGCGGCGACTTGGCTTCCTCCTGCACTTCGACAATTTCGGAAGTGACTGTCTGCTTTTGCGGGCTCTATCTCGGAGCCTCAATGCCCGATTGGGTGCGCGACACTGCCGTCAATATGCTGAGCACAACTCAGTAAGCGCTCATCTGTTGAGGCGCTAGTAGAAGGTCTTGAAACACGCCGAACGGTTGACCCAAGAGGGCGCAAAGAGCTGGACCCCAGTGTATGCTGGCCGCCGAGCTCTTCTAAAGCATCTTCAGGCGAATGGAGCGACACCACTCAAGTCAGCAAGACCATGCGTCTTCCTGATCAAATCGCCTGCGCGCTCTCCGATGACGACACACGGTGCCATCGTGTTTCCGGTGGTGATACGCGGCATGATCGAGGCATCTGCGATACGAAGACTTTCAATCCCGTAGACCTTGAGCTCGTTATTGACCACGGACATGCTGTCGCGTCCCATTTTGGCCGTGCAGGACTGGTGCCAGTAAGTGACGGCCGACTTTCGGATGAAATCGATCATCCCTGCCCGGTCGCGTGTGCCCGGAGCTGCCTCGCTCGTGACCAGCGGCGTGAAGGCGTCGCTGTTTCCGAGTTCGCGGCACAGCTCAACCGCGGCCAAGGCGGCAGCCATGTCTTCCGGCTCACTGAGAGAATTTGGTTCAATCAGGATAGGGTCGTTTGTATTGGGGCCGGAGAGCCTCAGCCGGCCACGGCTTTTCGGCTGCGCAAGCCCTGAAACCATCGTCCAGCCATGCGCCGGGGTTTCCAGACCTGTTTCCGCCGGCGAAGGTACGGCGAACTCCAACTGGCACTGAAGAATGTCCGGCTGAGAGAGGCGAGAGTCGCTTTTCCAGAAGAGTTTTGCTTCGCAACCTCCCCCACCGACGCCCTCCGGCTTTCGATATGCCCACGTGCAGCCGAACGCGAGATGATCCTGATGATTTCGACCCACACCAGGGAGATGCTGCACGACAGATATCCCGTGAGCTTTCAGTTCATCCTTCGGGCCAATGCCTGACTGCATCAGCACCTTTGGCGTGTTGATCGCACCCAGCGACAACACCGTTTCGCATCGCGCAGTGAACGCACGCCGCTGACCGTTGACGAGAACCTCAACGCCTGTCGCCCGTTTGCCATCGAAGATGATGCTCGTGACCAACGCGTCGGTGAGGACCGTAAGGTTTGGTGACATGAGCGGACGAACATAGGATCCGAATACGGACTCCCGCTTGCCATCCCGGATGCGCAGTTCCGCGATCGATGCACCTCCGGCACTTTCCATCAGTTCGCCGTTCGGAGTGTCGAATACCGGAATGCCAATCGCCGATGCAGCGTTCAATAGAGCCTCCGCGATGGGCTGTGGCGAACGTGGCTGGGCGACATAAACCGGCCCTCCAGCGCCGCGGCGCACAGCATCTGGCGGGCCGCGCCAGTCTTCGATCCGCCGATAGTAGCCGAGAACCGATTCATAGCCCCAGGCTTCATCGCCCGCTTCGGCCGCGAAATGATTCCAGTCTTCCTTGTGGCCTCGCGCCCAGACCATGACATTGATGCTCGAGCCGCCGCCCAGACCCTTGCCCATGCTGAGAGGAAGCCGCCTACCGCAGAGCTCAGGCGCCGGCTCTCCAACGAAACCCCAGTCACGGCTCGTGCCGAGATTGAGTGGCCATTGCGCCGGGTCTCTAACAGACTCGGCTACGTCATCGCCGCCTGCCTCAAGAAGCAAGACGCGGGCGTTTCCGCATTCTGCCAGTCGAGCGGCAATGACTGAACCACTGGAGCCGGCTCCACATACGATAAAATCAAAATCGTCTGAAACCTCATGACGTGTTGGTGCCGGATTTTCATGTCGGTTTAGGTCATGCGTATTCTGATCCACGGGGTTACCCTTGTGAATTGATGAGCTTAAATTGTGAGAAATGGCGGTGAGCGCTAACGGCTCAAAGGCGCAATCGATCTCAATTGGAGATCGACGGTTTTCCATACTGGCTGCAGTGCCGAGCGTAGTGGGAGGTGAGGACGTTCCAGCATGCAATCATCGGAACAGGGATGCCTGTCCCGATGATAAAGCTCGAATGATCATCCTTACTGCGCCGAAACAGTTTTCGCGGCCTCGTCGATAGTGTCCGCCACCACCGTCGGCTGCGTCATGAACAGCGCGTGGCTTGCTGAAACCTTCGTAATCTTGGCTTTAATCCGCTCTGCCATATGGATCAGCATGGCTTGGTCGAATGCCTTGTCTTCGGTGGCGATGACAGCCCAGCTTGGCTTGGTTCGCCAAGCAGCGTTTTCCAGCTTCGTGCCGAACGCCGACATGTTGATGGGGACCTGCGCGTCCCGCATGAAGGCGACGTCGGCGTCGCTGACGTCATGCGCAAATCCCGCCTTGAATTTTTCGGGGCTGACATAACCAAAACCATCTTTCGTGGTCTCGATGACGAATTCCGTTGCAGGGGCAAAACCTTCATACTGCTGGGCCGTCGTCTCGCCTGCGTCCGGTGACAGCGCGGAGACGTAGACCAGCCCCGCGACCTTCGCATCGATGCCGGCTTCCGTAATGACTGTACCACCCCATGAATGGCCTACCAGAATGGCGAGACCATCCTGTCGTTCGATTGCGCGCCTGGTGGCGGCAACATCGTCTTCGAGGGAGGTCAACGGATTCTGGACGACGGTGACGCGATATCCGCGCTTCGTGAGATTGTCGTAGACGCCCCTCCAGCCAGAGCCATCGGCGAAGGCACCGTGAACGAGTACAACGTTTTTCACGGTCTGGTTTTCAGGGATTATGTCCGCAGCGTTCGCAGGCACTGCGGCGGATATTGCGGCTGCGGCTGCGACGGCGGCCAATATGGTCCTGGTGGTCATGGCTTTCTCCTCTTTGTGTATGCGATAACTGTTATCGCGATAACTATAAGCTGGCAGATTTCATTTTTCGTGTCAACATCATTTATCGCGATATTGTTTTTTGCGGTATCATTTGCTATTTCTGAGCCGATAGGAGTTTACAAATGACCGAACGGCATAACGATCCACCAGCGCTTCATGATCAGCTTTGCTACGCAATCTACACCGCGGGCATCGCTATTCAGCGCGCCTATAAGCCATTGCTCGACCAACTGGGCTTGACCTATCCGCAGTACCTCGTGCTCAACGTCCTCTGGCGTGAGGATGAGCAGACGGTTGGTGCCATCGCCCATACCCTCGCTCTGGAATCCAGCACGCTTACGCCACTTCTGAAGCGTCTTGAAGCATCGGGTTTGCTGCGACGGACACGAAATCTGAGCAATGAACGGCAGGTTGTCGTTGCATTGACGAACGAGGGACGCACGTTGCAGCACAGGGCCGGCTGCCTCAGCGACACCCTGCTCGCAACCTCTACACAGACGCCTCAGGAGTTGGCATCCTTGAATCGCGATGTCCGGCATCTCCGCGACGCCATCTATTCACAGATCGGCGGCTGGGACACACCCGCCTGATCCGTGAAGGCGTCTCGTCCCTAAGCTGTTGGCACAGTTCCTCCATCGATGGTGTATTCGGTACCAGTGATCGATGCAGCGCGATCCGATGCCAGGAAGGCAATCAGGTCTGCGACTTCCGTCGGCTTGGCCGGGCGCCCGAGAGGTATGCCACCCAAGCTATCCATGATAATTTTCTTGCCGCCCTCAAGGTCCGTGCCCGCCTTGTCCGCCAAGCGCTGGGCCAAGTGGACGGACGCTTCCGTTTCGATCCAACCCGGAGAAACTCGCACGACGCGGACGCCCTTGGGCGACACCTCCTTGGACATGGCCTTGCTATAAGTCGAGAGTGCTGCCTTGGCTGCAGCGTAAGCGGTAGTCGCTTCCGGGAGAGGCAGCACTCTTTGGATGGACGTGACATGCACAACCACACCGGTTCCGCGTGCGACCATGTCTGGAACCAGTTCGCAATCGAGTCGAACAGCGGGAAAAAGATTGAGAGACATTTCTTTGTGCCACTCGGCATCAGTTAGCGCCCCAAAGCCACCGCCGGCTGCTGACGAGCCACCCAGCATATGAACGATGATATCGATGTTGCCGAGACGTTGACGCGCAACGTCCGCGACGGCCGCGCACCCCTCTTCAGTCGTGAGATCGGCCTCGACAAACAATTCCTTCGGCAGGTTCTCAGGACGTGCCCGCGCGGTCGTCAACACCTGCGCGCCGAGTTCCCGAAACAGGCTGACGGTCGCAGCCCCGGCGCCCTTGGTTCCAGCAGTGATGAGGGCTCGTTTGCCTCTCAGGTTGAGAAAGTCTGTCATCACCGGATCTCCAGCTTAGCGATCTTGCCGTTCTTGATGGTGAAGGCATATGAGAGCGTCACCGGACTGCCGGGAAACTGGCCGCTAACTTTGGCTCGGACGAGCACTCTGTTGCCGTCAATGGTGGATTCCAAAGGTTCAGAAACGTACTGAGTCGCCTTCTTCGCTGCCACCCACCATTCACGGATTGCGACGACGCCTTGATGGCGCGATCCCTCATCTTCGACAACGGCTTCGATCGCAAAGGTGTCCGACAGCGCATCCGCGTTGCTGCCGCTGTCAGCGTCAAAGTACATGTTCACGATATCGGGCATATCCATTGTGTTTCTCCTCACTGGTTGACCCGATAGTTAGCGCTCGACCATTGCGTAGATAAGTGGGATAAACCGGCATGCGGTAATGAACAGACCGGGACAATGGAACAGACCAGCCTGAAAGAACTTGAAGCGGTTATTGCTATTGCCCGGCGTGGGACATTCCGCGCAGCGGCCATCGATCTCGACATGTCCACGACCGCGCTGAGCCACACAATTGGCAGGCTTGAGGCGGGGCTGGGAGTGCGATTGTTCAACCGCACCACACGCAGCGTGTCGCTCACAGATGCCGGCAAGCTCTTTGTGCAGCAGGTGGCGCCGTCGCTCCAGGATCTCTATGCCGCTTTGGATTCGGTGCGTGCGCAACGTGAGACACCTTCCGGAACAATACGGATCAACGCGGCGCCGTTTGCGGCTCGCGCCATCATCTCACCGCTCGTGATTGAGTTCCTGCGCCGCTATCCCGACATGAATGTCGATATTGTAACTGAAGGAAAGATGGTTGATATCGTCAAGGACGGGTATGATCTGGGGGTTAGGGTTGCGGGCCTCGTTCCCAGCGACATGATTGCCGTTTCGCTCGGCCAGCCCCAGCGACATGCTGTGGTTGGGTCTCCTGAATACTTCGAGAGGCATGGGAAGCCGGTGGTCCCTCCCGACCTTCTCAGCCATCGATGCATTCGCGTTCGCCTGCCCGATGGCTCCTCGTTTCGGTGGCGTTTCGAGAAGGACGGGGAGCAGGTGCAAATCGATGCACGCGGTCCGATATCCCTGGACGAGGCTGGCCTCACAAGAACCGCTGTCCTGGAAAGCGCCGGTATAGGCTACATCTTCGAGCAAGACATTTTCCCGGACATTGAGGCGGGGCGCGTCGTCCGTGTACTGGAAGACTGGACGCCACCATATCCGGGGCTTTGCCTTTACTACCCCGGGCGCCGAAATCTGTCAGCCGGGGTGAGGGCGTTCTTGGAACTTGCGCGTGAGCTCTCGCGACAGTGAGCTAATTGAACCGCCAGTGGAGAAGCTTGTTTGTCTCTACAACGCTCCAAGCGGACACAGAGGCGGGGCCGGATGGCGCCGGTTGCAAATCTCATTGGTGACGGGCCCCTTGGTGTCCGACTCCCATGCGTCGACCGATAAGACTCCGGCCGCGTGGCAAACGTCTCGTACTGCTTCAAGTGAGATGTTGCAGTCTAAGCCAACACAATTGAATCCGGTGCAACGACGACGCTCCGGCGTGTGCGCTAACCATGGAGCGGCAAATTTTATCTCAGCGACTGATATGCGGGCGCGAAGCTGCCGTGCGCGTTATGACCGCGGGACGGCGAACCTGGGTCCAAGAGCGGAAATTATTGCCGCTACCCCGCCTGTTGACTGATGCCCAAAGCCAGGGCACAAAGGTGGCATCCACGGTCGCTCGCGGCGGAAAAATATAGGGAAATCAAAGGCGATTTTGCTGAGCCTTTGAAATCATGTGAGAATCCAAGGTCCCCAGGCAAGCCATTTTTGGACCTATTCCTCCGGTTAATAGCTGCCACTCCCCACCAGAAAAAGTGACGCCTTTGCAAGCTACTTGGCGCTATTTCGCGTCGAAACCATGCGACGGCCTCCAGATACCGGCGATGCCTGAAGCTCTGTAAAAAAAGGCTGGGGACCCTGTTCGACTGCTTTAACAAGCCGTGGCCCTAAGCCGCCGTCCGCAGGAGGTGCTCCGGCGCGCAGTGATGCACAGAGGGCTCAAAGGTGCGGCCGAGATCGATGATCAGCATCAGCATCTACGATAACAGCGCGTACTGGAGTTGCGTCTTTACCAAACAGGATCAGGTTTCTGGTTGTCGGTCCAAGAGTTCACGCGATGACCGAAAGGATGACGCCATCGATGGGTTACAGCTTGAAGTTCTTACGGTTATATGCGTGCCGGAAACCCATTTTTCTGAGGTTTTCATAGGAAATACTGGGTTTGCCAAATGAGGGTACTTCTGTTTCGACGACGAACGTCGAGACGCCTTGTGTGATCCCGTGATCGGTGCGGATCTGGATGAGCGCCTTTTGAACGCCGCGATTTCGGAATTCAGGAAGTGTGGTACCACCACCCAACCACGCATATGTCCCGGACACGTAGATGGCGCCAGTTCCGATAGGCGTTTCACCATCCAAAGCGAAAAAACATGACCAGCCCTCTTTGTCCACAATGGCTGACCAAAGGGAAGCCAAGGTTAGCGGGAAACTGAAACCCTTGCACATCATCGATCCGAAGAGCGCGGCTTCGTCAACTTTTACCCGTCGGGTACGGACACCGCCCGGTAACTCGAGGCGGCTAAAGGGAGCGCTGCGGCTAAGCTTTGCCCATCCGGGACCGTGTTCATGCAGATCCTTACTTTGGATCCAGTTTCTCACCTCGTCCGAGGCCGCGTCTGCATTTAGTTGCAGGAACCGGTTCCCTGCCTTTCGTCGCATCCAGTTATATGCTTTGTCCAGATCCTCGACAGAGCCTAGCCCCAGAATGCGATTGAGGCCGATCGCAGGTGCGTTTGGCAGCGAGACCGCGCATCCTCCGTTGATGGGAAGGCATTCGAATTGCTCCTCATCCCGGAGATGTTCGGGTGAGAGCCTGTGCAGATCCACGAAGGCCTTGGCCTCAGTGGCGTCTTCCTCCGCTGGGAGGGAGCGTTTAAAAAAAAGGGAAATCAAGATTGGCTCCTGAGCCGCTGCCTTTGAGTGCCAGATGAACAGAGACAGGCTACTCTCGACTAAAAGCCGAGTTCGCTGAGTCCAGGATGATCATCTGGCCTGCGGCCAAGCGGCCAGTGGAAGCGGCGGTCCTCGGCGCGGATAGGCAGGTCGTTGATGCAGGCGTAACGCTTTCGCATCAGGCCACTATCGTTGAACTCCCAGTTCTCGTTGCCGAACGATCTGAACCAGTTCCCACTGTCGTCATGCCACTCATATGCAAACCTGACGGCAATTCGGTTGCCGCCGAAGGCCCAGAGTTCCTTGATCAACCGGTAATCCAGCTCTCTCCGCCACTTTGTCGAAAGGAACGCTACGATCGCTTCGCGCCCGCTCACGAATTCAGCACGGTTACGCCACTGGCTGTCTACCGTATATGCCAGAGCGACCCTCGCCGGGTCGCGGCTGTTCCAGCCGTCTTCAGCAAGACGAACTTTCTCGACTGCGCTTTCAAACGTAAAAGGCGGAAGGGGTGGTCGTTGAGCTTCGGTCATCTTTCAGGGTTCTCCAACCGTGCGCGCAAAGTCGCGTTCTCGGTTTCCATTCGCTGCAGTTGCTCACGAAGAGGAGCGACAGCTTGTTCAACCTGCTGCTCGGTGTAGCGCGGGATGATGTGCTGTGGGCAATTCCAATCGAACGCCTCAAGCCGAAGCTTGAAGATCCGTTCCGCCCTTCCTTTGTAGGTCGGGTCGGACACCAGATCCGTGAGTTCCTGGTCAGCATCAAGCGCCAGTCGCTCCACATACGCATAAATTTTGAGCCGTGCCCGCCGCACATAATCTATCAAGAACAGACAGGCCCGATCGTTAGCTGCAAAATTGCCGGCGCTGATGTACTGGCGATTACCCCGGTAGTCGGCGAAGGCCATCGTGCGCTGATCGACGACCTTAAGGAAGCCGGCTTTTCCTCCACGGTGTTGAACATATGGCCAACCCGTTTCGGAGACCGATGCCATATAGAAGCTGTCACGTGAGGCGATGAAGGCGATCTCGTCTTCGGTGAGGGTGTCTGAAGGGCGGTTGTCAGCGCCCAGCCATATCTGGTCCACCCCCATGTTCGCCTGAGCTGCTCTGACGCTCGGCGTCACAGCAACCTCAAGAAAATGATATGGCATGCCTATTCTCCTTGCTCAGGCAGGCTCGCATCGTTGTCTCACGGTGCGAGCCCGTATCTATCTTTGGCGGGCCCAATTCAGTGCCTTGCAATTTTGCCCTTCAGACCGCTGAACGCGGACATCAGTCCTGCAAGGCCCAGTCTGCGACCTGCCAGCGCATCTCGCCACGATCGGCGACGATACGGCCGAGCCCGGGGAACGGCATGTGCGTGGCGGCGATGAGCGCACCCTCCGACGCGGCACGCGGAAAGAAGCGATCGCGCATGGCTTTCGCTGCGGCACGGTCCTGCTCAAACAAGAAGAACACATCGGTCGCGGCCGGATGCACGACCGGAAAAATCATATCCGAAACCATGATCATGCTCTTCCCGCCATCTTCGACCCGCACGCCGATATGGCCGGGTGTATGGCCGGTCAGGTCGACGATTGAAACGCCCCGCATGATCTCACGCTCTCCGTCGATCGCTTGGAGCCTCGGATATAGCCGCACGACCTCCTCCGCCATCCTAAAGCTCGTCTGCAGGTAATCAGGCGCGCCGTTGCGCTTGGCCGGATCGGTCCAATGGGTGACGTCGCGACGATCGATATAAAGATCGGCCTCGGGGTAGTTGTTCTTGCCTCCCAGAACAAGCCCGCCCATGTGGTCTTGGTGCATATGCGTCACGATGACCGCGTCGATCTGGTCGGGCCGCAGACCGAGCGCTGCGAGTGCCTGTGGCAACTGTCCAGTCTGCCCGATCGAACCAGCCGCCCCTGCATCGATCAGGATGCGGCGCTCACCATCCTCGACGAGATATTGATTGAAGAGGAACCGAACCCCACTCGGCCGAGCGGTAAACTGTGCGCTTGCCGCGCTCTCGACCTCGGGCGCCGCACGTCCCGGAAAGTAGTCGTCATACGGCATGTCGGCATAGCCGTCCGTCAGGGCCGTAACGGTGAACCGGCCGATGCGGATCTGTGCGAACGGGGTCACCGCAACAGGCTCCCTGGCAGTGTCCTGTGTCGCCGCACCGGCTGGGGAAAAGTCTAGCAGGCCTCCACCGAGGAGGCTTCCCCCGATGAGGCCAAGAGGTAGGGCGCCGGCAAAGGCGCGACGTGAAAGTTGAGGCATGACGTCTTCCTCCCGATCGGTCGGTGATGCTCGCGGCGTTGGCGAACGTGTAGGCATGAACAATTTACGCATCTTACTTCCCCAGTTGATGGTCGATGGGTTCACCGCGGCTGGTTTTCCGGGCGTCAGCTTTTTGTTGCTTCGGTTTCAGCCGCGGCCTTAGTAATCGCTGCGACTTCGTCAGGCTGTGACAACATCACCGCGTGGCTGCTGCGCACTTCCACGACCTTCGCGCCTGCTCGCGCCGCCATCATTGCCTGCGCTTCAGGGGGGATCATTCGATCCTCGGTGGCAAGCAGGTAGAAGGAGGGCTTGGCTCTCCACGCCGGCGAAGTGATCTTGCCCTGAACCGCTTCCAGCCCCCAAGGCCGTTGGGCGACGGCCATGAAACGGCGGCGAAGGCCATAGGAAACTTCGCGGGATCCACCCGGATAAATCCATCGGTCGGCGGAAGGAGGGGAGCTTTTTCAGCACCTGGAACATCCTGAGAAGCCAGATCGAATACCGACTCCCCGACTTCCGGTACGAAGGCGGCCAAATAGACCAGGCAACGGACCTTTTCATCGGCCCCGGCTTCCGTGATTACGGCGCCACCATACGAATGTCCAACGAGGACGACCGGAAAGGTTGCCTCCGCAATCGCGCTCCGCGTGCGCTCGACATCGTCGCTCAAGCTGACGGCAGAGTTCTGCACGACGAGAACTTCATAACCGTCATGCGACAGAACCTGAAAAACCGTCTGCCATCCGGAGGCATCTACAAATGCCCCGTGTACGAGCACGATTGTGACGGATTTGTTGGCGGTATCTGCAAGTTTTTGTACCTGAAGTGTCATGGGTCAACCTCCAAGGTTGCTTCAAATCCGGTCTGACCGAGCTTAGGAGAATAGGCACGTATCGCTTGTGCAGATCGCCTCCTGGGTACGCCGGCGCTGACACTTATTTTCTCTTCATGAGTAGGCCGGTTCTGGCCCGGTCTCAATTGCGATCTAGGTCACATGAAACTAGACGGAGGCACTGCAAAAATAGACCTTCGTCTATCAATCTTGCCTAACGCAGCGCCGGGAAAGGGAGTAGCTTTTCAGCCCTCTGCTGGAAACGCGAAGAGCTGAGGGGATCGACTTGGAGAAACAGAGGGACGCCGATGCGATCATTGACCTGATCCCGGCAATGGCATGGTCCACAACGTCTGATGGCATGCTCGATTTCGCCAATCAGCACTTTCTTGAATACATCGGCTTGCCACTTGCAGATATTGCCGGTGAGGATTTCTACCGTCTTTTTCACCCCGATGACGTCGCTCATTTAGGCTCGGAGTGGCGGAGTATCATGGCTTTCAAAACGGGAAGGGAAGTCGAAGGTCGGATTCGACGCGCGGATGGCACCTATCGCTGGTGTAGTCTTCGGCAGAAGCCTCACCTTGATTCCAAGGGAAACGTCGTGAAATGGTATGGTGTTGTTCTTGATATCGAAGATCGTAAACAAGCTGAAGATGCGCTCAAAGAGACAAAATCGGCACTTGCGGCGAGCGAAGAAAATCTCAGGCTCATCATCAATTCACTTCCGGTTCTCGTATGGTCTGCGCGGCCCGACGGAAGTGCCGATTTCGTCAACAAGAGTTGGCTTGACTACGCCGGACTGCCGGCTGAGCAGATCCTTGAATGGGGTTTTCTGGACCTTTACCATCCCGATGATATTCCCGAGATGGTGGAGATCTGGAAGCGGGACCTTGAGCACTCCGATCATACCCAGTTGAAAGGTCGCATCCGTGGGGGAGATGGACGATACCGCTGGTTCTATTTCTCCGGTCGGAAACTGACGGATGCCAACGGAATCGTGCGCTGGTTCGGTGTCAACATCGACATTGAGAACTTGCAGTATGCCGAGAATGCTCTTCGAGAGAGCGAAGCCGCGCTCAGAGAGAGCGAACACAAGCTCCACCTCATCATCAACACGATCCCTGCCATGGCGTGGTCATGCACGCCGGATGGGCGGCTTGAATACTGGAACCAGCATCTAACCGATTTTGTCGGCCTTCCCTTCGAAGAGATCGTAGGCTTCGGTTTTTACCGGATGTTTCATCCTGATGACGTTGAACGCATGCGCACGAGCTGGGAAGAAGTCGTTGCCACCAAGCAGCCCAATCCAGTAGACGCCCGTATCAGACGGTTCGACGGCGAATACAGGTGGTTCAACCTCCAACAAAGTCCACTACTCGATCCAGAAGGAAATGTCGTGCGGTGGTACGGCGTTGTTGTGGACATCGAGGATCGCAAACGAGCGGAAGAGTCACTTCGGCAGAGCCAGAGCCACCTTGCACACGTTACCCGGCTGACCACCATCGGCGAGCTGGCCGTCTCGATAGCACACGAGATCAATCAGCCGCTCATGGCGATCGTTACCAATGCCGGGACCTGCCTGCGCTGGCTTCAGGACGGACATACAGATCTTGAGCAGGCTCGCCTGGCCGCGGAGCGGGTTGTGCATGACGGGCATCGTGCCGGCGAGATTGTCGCCAGCATACGTGCAATGGCCCAGAGATCTCCTGTACGGATGGAGAGGACCGACTTTAAGCGAGCGCTACATGATGTGCTTTTTCTTCTGCGGGAAGAGCTGCAATCGCGGCGCTTGGAGGTCGTAACGGATCTTCCGCCAGAACCCATCGATGTCTTAGGTGATCGCACGCAGCTACAGCAGGTTCTTCTTAATCTAATAATGAACAGCGGTGAGGCGACACCTCATGGCGCGGAGGCAGTGATCAGGGTGAGTTGTACGCAGAGCCAAGAGGGCGAAGTTGAGGTCAGCGTTTCTGATACGGGGCAAGGGATATCGCCCGAACAGCTCGACCGGGTATTTGAGCCGTTCTATACCACGAAATCCGATGGGATAGGGATGGGCCTTTGTATCTGCCGCTCCATCGTTGAAGCTCACGGAGGGCGCATCTGGGCTACAACCAATCATCCTCGCGGAAGCTCATTCAACTTCACGCTCTCCAACTTCAAGGACATGTCCGTTGATCAATGACAGGAAGAACAGGCGACCCACTGTCATTGTCATAGATGACGATCAAAGTGTCCGCGAGGCCCTCAAGGGGCTGTTCGAGTCCGTGGGCCTAAGTGCTGAGACACACGGCTCCGTCAAAGAGTTCATAGCCGCAGACGATCCCGAAAAAGCTGGATGTATCGTCCTCGACATTCGCCTTCCCGGCCAAAGTGGACTTGAGTTTCAGGAGGCGTTGGCGAACAGCATTCTTCCTCGGTCCGTCGTCTTGATTAGCGCCCATGTCGATGTGCCCATGGCAGTGCGGGCGATGAAGGCGGGCGCTATAGACGTTCTTAGCAAGCCGGTTCGGGAGCAGGATCTGTTAGAAGCCGTCAACCGCGCGATCGCCAATGACGCCGCTCGCCGAGAGGAAAGAACAGCGAAAGTTGCAATCCAATCCAGATATATGACGCTAACGGAACGTGAGCGACAGATTATGGCATTAGTGATCGCCGGTAGACTGAATAAGCAGATTGCCGCAGAGCTTCAAATCGCAGAGCCAACGGTGAAGCTTCACAGGGGCCACATGATGCAAAAAATGAAGGCAACATCAGTCGCCCATCTCGTCAAGATTGCTGATGGCCTGTAGGTGCTTTTTGAGCCGAAATCCCAGAGGCACCGGCGGCGAGCACCCGTCAGCCTGCAATAGCGCTTTCGGCTTTTGTGACCCACCAGACGCAAAACCGAAACGGAGGCGAACACGTGCTTAAGACAATGTTTGCCTCTGCTGCGATCGCCATAGGAGCGACTGGATCTGTCATGGCCCAAGAGACTATCCGAATTTCTTCCGCATGGGGCGAAGTCACCGCCACCCTCGCCGACAATGAGGCTGCCAGATCCTTGGCCCAGATGCTGCCACTGACGATCGACATGTCGGACCATCTGCGCCAGGAAAAAACCGGAAATCTACCCTCCGTCCTGCCTGAGGTAACACGGCAGAGAGACTTTTCTGTCGGCACGCTCGGCCTGTGGAGTTCAGATCATTTCGTGATCTACTATCGGAGCGGCCGCGTTCCCTCCCCCGGCATCATCATCCTAGGACACGTGAACGGCGATGTTTCGATCTTCGACTGTCCGGGATCCGTCACCGTAAAGCTCGAAGCGGCCAACTGAGCGACGCATGAAGCCGTTGCCGCTCCCGCATCTGCTGCTCGTGATCCCGACCTCAGGCAGTGGGTAAATGTCTGTTCATGGGGAGTGTCAGAGCAGACCTATACGACCGACATTGGGGGGCGCATGGCGGCCCCCATTCGTGTTTTCCGGACGGCGGCCACAATGCGGGAAGCGGAAATTATTGCCGGTAAACCCGCCTGGTTGACTGATGCCCAAAGCCAAGGCACAAAGGTGGCATCCACGGTCGCTCGCGGCAGGAAAACAGAGGGAATTTCAAGTCGATTTCGCTAAGCTATTGAAATCATGTGAGAATCCATGTTACCCAGCCAATTCTTGCTAAATCTCGTTATTTCCTTGATTTTTCGGACGTGCCTGAACCCGTTTCGGCGTCAGCGACCTGACGCCCACTGTAGCCCACAGGTGATGCCCACGCGAAAACCGGATGCGTGGCCTCGCCGGTGGCGTACGACAGGAAGGGCTGGACGAACGTGCTCCTGATATCGCTTCGGTCGTCGCTGCCTGCGAACGACCAGATGTCGTTGGCAAGCACGCCATTAGGTCCAGGACCCTCCTGGTTCAGTGCCACTACCGTCGGCCCGGCACCCATTTCTCACCGCCAAGCAAGTCGTCCGTCGCCGTCGGAATCAGAAACACCGGACGGCACCCCAGATGATGCCACTCCCGGTCGGCTTTGCGGGCGACAGGAAGAAGTTTTGCACGAGATCGCCTAGGCCGAACTGCGAGCCGGATGGGCCTGCTACGTCATTCTGCCATGTCACAGGAAGGATGGTGCGCGAAATGACGTTCCAGTCTCGTTCAGCGATATGGAATGACCGGCTGGATATTGAGCGTCGCCTTATCGCCATCGAGGGGGCCGTGGCCGTGGTCGCGGTTGAACTGAAAGGGTACGCTGATCAGCGATGCGATCGGGTTTGAAAGCTTCTTTGCGAGTTCAGTACTCGAATCCTGGGCATGAAGCGAACCCGCCCAAGCGATGAAGAGGCGAGGTGCTTGAAGGACGTGATCGACATTGCTTCCCCTTTATCTGTGGACCCTTTTTCATTGGTGCTCCGCTTTGACCGGTGGGCTAGAACTTTATGGCCAGCCCCAGGATCGGTCCTTGCTGGACGACGTCGAAAATGAAACCGTCATCGCTATAATCAACTCCAAGCGCTCGATATCCGGCGATGGCTGAAATCCTGTCGTTGAAATCGTAGCCGACGCCCAAGGCGACATCCCAGTCGATGTCGGCTCCACCGCCGCCGACCAGTCCCCAGCCCGTCAGATAGATCTCCGGCGTGAAGGAGTATTTCCCGCGCAAGCCGACCATGCCATCTGCCCATGTGGCGCTGTCGCTTGCATCAACACCGCCGAGCAGACCGCCATTGAACGACAGCGTCGTGTCGACCGACCAGAGCCTCACGCCACCGACGACGTCCAGGTGTCCCGACGGGCCGTCAAGGACGGCGTAGCCCACGCCGAGCAGGCCCGCGAACGTCTTCGAATTCACCTCGACATCGGTCGCCAATACTCCGAATGGTGTTTCGCCGTCGGCGGAGAGCTTCGTGTAGATGACGTCGCCGATAACACTGAAACGGTCGTACCGGGCTTCGCCCGCCGCCATGAAGGCGAAGTCGAGATTCTTCAGGATATCCCCGAAATCGGCATCGATGTGCACCGTGGTGGGAATCCCGAATTGCGCCGTATCACCCGAGATGCCGGCTATCCAGAAATATGGAGCGATCGAAAAAGTCCAGCCATCCGCGGCTTCCGCTGGCTTTGGTTCCTGCGCCAGGAGAGGCGCTATGTCGGCCGCCTGGGCACCGCCGCAAATCATGGCGGCGACAGCCGCGCAGAGCCCGAGTTTCAAAAACTTCGTCATCGTCCTATCCCTTTCTGTCGGAAGGCACCGCTGCCCCGTTGCTTCCTCAGTTCCGCGCCGCGCGGCATGCCGGATCCCGTGTCGCTGCCTGCTTCGATGTGCAATCGTTCACCGCAATCTTCTGCTCTCCACGGACGCGTCCAGCCATCCCGGGTACGTGGTGGGCGTAGTTGTCTCGGGTATCCGGATCCACCGCGGCGACCGGGGCGGCAAGGATCAGACCTGCGGCGTTGCCGGCCGCTGTCGCTACCCCCGTCGTTCCCGCAATGAGGTGATCCCCAAGGCCCATCCGGCTGTCGGTCAGCGTCTGGCCCTCGGAGATGCGTGCGCCGATGAGCTGGACCACCTGCGGGGATTCTGCGAACTTGCTGTGGTGGAGACCGTCGCCGGCCTTCACCTTCGTCAGATCGATGACGGTGATGCTGTTGTCGGCCAGTTCCTGCTTGTACGGATCGGATTCAGGATCGATCGAGCCCAGCCGCGGGATGTCGCCCCAGACCCTGCGCGAAAAGGCGAGCGCGCGGTCATCGCGGGATACGAACAATGTGAATCGTGGCTGCCGCATGCCCATGTCCTCGATCTGCGAGCGGAACACGTCGACATCGACGTCCGGAGCAGCAAGCATCACATTCTTGAACTTCGGGGGCAGACCACCGTTGCGGATCGCCATTTGGCGTAACCCTTCGAGGGCCAGCCAGTTGCCCATCGAATGCGCGAGGATAGAGACCTCCTTCACTTCCGGATCGGCGGCCAGATACTGAAACAATTTCTCCAGGGCGTTGCGCGTGTAATTGGTGCTTTCGCGGTCGTAGCCATAGGCAAGCAAGCTACCCCGCGATGGCCACGTCACCAGCACAGGCGCACTCTTGACGCCTGAGTCATGAACGATCTGCGCGAAGCGGTAGACGGAGTCCTCGAAGCGGTTATTGAACCCGTGGATGAAGACGAGCACGCTGCGATCGGGGCTCTTCTTCACCGCGGCATTGAGCCAGGTCTTTGCCTCCTCTTGGCCGATCTCTTCCGCCTTGAGCGTCGCGAAATCAGTCGCTGGATTGGAAGGAAGCCTCTTCGGCCAGGCGACATCGCCGACCTTGCGGATCGGAGGAATCGACACCGTGATGTCCGCGAACGCAGGCGCGCGCGCCCGCTCGCCCGTGAACATCTCTCCGGCATGCTCCGAGCGGCCACGCGTGGTGGTGATCAGCATGCTGACCCGGCTCGAACCAGGCGACGCGTCGGCAACGGGCGCCAACACGTGCTTTGGATGCCCACCACATCCCGCAGGGACGATGAGCGCAACGCAAAGCGACAGCCGCCGAAGACAACGAAGAGACGATGATACGGTGACGCGGATGCCACCACTGCGTAGACTGCTCACGCTTCCCCCGAGCCTAAGTCATGTTCATTTAGCGCAGCAAGCATCCCCAAGCCGTCTGCGCATTCGCAAAGACAAATCAGCTCTCTTCAAATAGCAAGTATTGCGGCAGAAGCACAGCAATACTTGCTCGTGCTGAGGTGACCGGCCCGGCCGTATATCTTTGTCATCATTTCGTGCCGGTTACTTCCCGCAATTGCCTCACCACCTCTGCAAACTGTGGACCGCCTGGCCGCAGGCTGGCAAGCGCCTCGGCATATTCCAGTCTCTCCGGAAAGCGTCTGAGCTTCAGTCCATACCTGACCGCGGTACAGAGCAGATCGCCGTCCGGCTCTCCAAGGTTGAGTTCATATTCGCACGGGTATTATGCAAGTCTACAATTTCAGATTTAATTTTAAAATAGTTACACGCCATTCCTTTCTCGTGCAAAGCGCGCTGGAAATCAAAAATTCCTTCACCACGACGCGGATGAAGGTTACAGCAATCCATCGCTGACGATCATGCATTGGACCTGCCCATGACCGACACTGTTACCGATCGCTTCCTCCGCTATGTCGTTATCGACACGCAATCGGATCCCACATCGTCGACGCAGCCTTCCACCGAAAAGCAGAAGAACCTCGGCCGGATGCTGGTCGATGAACTGCTGGCAATTGGTCTTGCAGACGCGCATCTCGACGAGCACGGCTACGTCTACGCGACCATTCCGTCCAATGTAGACAAGCCAGTGCCGGTCATCTGCTTTTGCTCGCATATGGACACGGCGCCGGACTTCACCGGAACCAACGTCAGCCCGCAGATCGTGCGGAAGTATCGCGGCGGCGACATAAGGCTCTCAGGCGATCCGCGGCAGGTCATTCGCGTCAGCGACAATCCGGCGCTCAACGACCAGATCGGCAGCGATGTCATCACCACCGACGGTACAACGCTGCTCGGCGCCGACGACAAGGCCGGCATTGCCGAGATCATGACGGCGGCGCAAATCCTGGTCGACAATCCGGATATCAAGCACGGGACGATCAAGATCCTCTTCACGCCGGACGAGGAAATCGGCCGTGGCGTCGACAAGGTCGATCTTGAAAAGCTCAGCGCCCGGTTCGCCTACACCATGGATGGCGAGACGGCCGGCCATGTCGAAGACGAGACCTTCTCTGCTGATGGCGTCGAGATCACTGTTCAAGGCGTGGCCATCCATCCCGGCTTCGCCAAGGGAAAGATGGAGAACGCCATCAAGATCGCCGGCGCGATCATCAGCCGGCTGCCGAAGGATTTGGCACCGGAGACGACGGCGGGCAGAGAGGGATTCGTGCACCCGACGGGCGTCACGGGCTCAATGGAAAAGGCAGCCCTCAACCTCATCGTCCGTGACTTCAATGACGATGGCCTCGCGGCCAAGGAAGCCATGCTGGAGACGATCGTGAAGGAGATCATGGCGGACTATCCCGGCTCCTCCTACAGCTTTAAGGTCAAGCAGCAGTACCGTAATATGAAGGTGATCCTCGACCGTCATCCGGAGATCGTCGAGAACGCCGTCGAGGCCGTTCGGCGCGCAGGCATGGAGCCGGTACGCGGCAGCATTCGGGGCGGCACCGACGGCTCGCGGCTTTCGTTCATGGGCCTGCCCTGCCCCAACATCTTCGCCGGCGGCCACGCCTTCCACTCGCCGCTCGAATGGGTCAGTCGACAGGACATGGAAAAGGCGGTGGCGACGCTCGTCGAACTGGCGAAAATCTGGGAAGAGCGCGCTTAATCGCGCTCTTACTGCTCTTTACTCAACTGCGCAGGCCGGGCGCCTCATGGCCGGTGCGCGCCACGTATTCCGTGTAGCCGCCGCCAAATTGGTGAATGCCTTCTGGGGTCAGTTCCAGCACCCGATTGGACAGAGCGCCCAGGAAGTGCCGGTCGTGCGAGACGAACAGCATCGTGCCCTCGTACTCGGAGAGAGCCTTGATGAGCATTTCCTTGGTGTCCAGATCCAGGTGGTTCGTGGGCTCGTCCAGCACGAGGAGGTTCGGCGGATCGAAGAGCATCGTCGCCATGACGAGCCGCGCCTTCTCGCCGCCCGAGAGCACCCGGCATTTCTTCTCGACATCGTCGCCGGAAAATCCGAAGCAGCCCGCCAGAGCGCGCAATGAGCCCTGCCCTGCCTGCGGGAACTTATCTTCCAGCGACTGCAGTACGGTGCGTTCGCCTTCAAGAAGGTCCATGGCGTGCTGGGCGAAATATCCCATCTTCACGCTGGCGCCCAGCGCGACGCTTCCCTCGTCCGGCTCCGCCGAACCCGCAACCAGCTTCAGAAGCGTCGACTTTCCGGCACCGTTAATGCCCATGATGCACCAGCGCTCGCGGCGCCGAACCATGAAATCCAACCCCTCGTAGATGGTTCGGCTGCCGTATTTCTTGTGCACGTTCTTCAGGTTGATAACATCCTCGCCCGAGCGCGGTGCCGGCAGAAACTCGAACGAGACGACCTGGCGGCGCTTGGGCGGTTCCACCCGGTCGATCTTCTCCAGCTTCTTCACGCGGCTCTGCACCTGCGAAGCATGCGAGGCGCGGGCCTTGAAGCGCTCGATGAACTTGATTTCCTTGGCGAGCATCGCCTGCTGGCGCTCGAACTGCGCCTGCTGCTGCTTCTCGTTCTGCGCCCGCTGCTGCTCGTAAAAGGCATAGTCGCCCGAGTAGCTGTTCAAGTTGCCGCCATCGATCTCGATGATCTTGGTGACGATGCGGTTCATGAACTCGCGGTCGTGCGAGGTCATCAGCAGCGCGCCATCGTAACCTTTCAGGAACTCCTCCAGCCAGATGAGACTTTCCAGATCCAGATGGTTGCTGGGTTCGTCGAGCAGCATGACGTCCGGGCGCATGAGAAGAATGCGGGCGAGCGCCACACGCATCTTCCAGCCGCCCGACAGCGCACCGACATCACCGTCCATCATTTCCTGGCTGAAGCTCAGACCGGCCAGGACTTCGCGTGCGCGTCCTTCGAGAGCGTAGCCGTCCAGTTCCTCGTAGCGCGCCTGCACCTCGCCGTAGCGCTCGATGCTCACATCCATATCGTCGGCTTGTTCGGGATCCGACATGGCAGCCTCGAGCTCCCGCAATTCGGCCGCAACGATGCTCACGGGGCCGGCACCGTCCATCACCTCGGAAACGGCGCTGCGGCCCTCCATTTCGCCGACATCCTGGTTGAAGTAGCCGATGGTCACGCCCTTATCGGCAGAAACTTGCCCTTCATCAGGCTGCTCCTCCTGCGTGATCATCCGGAAAAGAGTCGTCTTGCCGGCGCCGTTCGGACCGACGAGACCGACCTTCTCGCCTCTGTTGAGCGCCGCGGTCGCCTCGATGAAAAGGATGCGGTGGCTGTTCTGCTTGCTGATGTTTTCGATACGAATCATATGCGGATAAGGACCTAGAAAAGTTTTTCGGAGGCCTTATGCCACGGGTTGCAGGGTCTGTCGCAAACTTTCGGCATCAAAATCTGTTTGCGATGCCGGGATGGCGGCATCGCGCCTCATCGATACAAAAAAACCCGGCGCCGCGGCACCGGGTTTTTTCAACGTCTCATTTCGTCGCACTATTCGCGGCGCATCAGGCGCATGACGAGCGATACGACGAACAGCACCAGGAATATGAAGAAAAGAACCTGTGCTATGGAAGCCGAAGCGCCTGCGATCCCGCCAAATCCAAGAATGCCGGCAATCAGGGCTACGACGAGAAATACCAAAGCATAGTAAAGCATGGTGAACTCCTCTTTCGATTCTGACCTATCAACGGCTATCCTTGGCAATTGGTTCCAGAACGCCTAGTTTCAGGGGCATCAGCCAAACTGGACGAGACGCTGATGCGAGCCGTCACCTTGGTCGGGGGCAGGCGGCTCGGCTGCTTCTAGGTAGAACTTCACGGGCGCTGTCAGCACGAACCAGATGCATGCGCCTGTCATGAAGGCTGATCCGACCGGATCGTCGATGCGTGTTGCGAACGGCAGCCCGGCCGAGGCGAAGAGAACGGTCATCCGCAGAGACCATTCCGCCTCACGCTTGCTGATCGCTCGGGCTCGGAGCGATTTGTAGCGCCGGGCGTCATAGCCGCCGCTTCCCATGGATGCGGAGGAAGCCAGCTTCCAGATGGACGGCAGAGCCAGCATGAACAATGCTGCAAGGCTGAGGGCAAGGGGCTGACTCGAAAGATGGTACCGGCTTGCGATTGCCAGGAAGGAAAGCGCCGCCAGGTTCCACACTGGCTCCAAACGCTCCGGATGCTGTGCCGTGTAGACATGCCAAACCCGCAGCGTACGCGCCGCGCCGGAAAGCAGCGGCTCGTCGATATAACGATTGATCCAATCCATGCTGAAATGCCGGTCCCTGTCGCATCGAGATGATCGGCAACACCATGCAATCTCGTCATCATGATGGCGGCACGGCATTCATGCCGTCAATTTTGACCTGAGGTTATCGACGATTTCCTGCATGCGGTCTGCCGGGGCATGGCCGATCAGCATGAAGGCATGGCTCCGGCTGGACCAGTAGATGACATTCATGCCATTGCGGCCCTCGATGTCTGGCGTCTTTTCGCCCTTGTCCGAGCGGATGATGCAGAGCGCCATCGGGCCGGTCTCGGGATCAAGATAGGCGATCTGCGCAAGCGGTTTTTCGTCATATTCCAGGAGCAGTACGCGCTTGAAGTCGACCCCCTGCAACGCAACCATCCCGGGAGAAAGCGCAAGGCCGAGCTTTCGGTCGATCTGGGCAAGCTGAATGCTCTGCACATCGGCAGGCGGAACGGGACCTGCCAGCGTGTCCGGCGTGTAGAGCGAGATATATTCGGCGACGACAGCGCGCCATTCGGCCCCCTCGTCCTTCGAAAGGTTGCGGCTGATTCCGAGATAGGCGCGGTCTGCAATGACGCCGGCGACGACCGAGGCGGCCAGAGCACCGAGAAAGCCGCGTCGGCTCATAAAGCTAGGCGCTTTGCCTTCCTGCTTCGAGTGGATCGCGGCAAGCATCGATTCCAGGCTAGCTTGCGGTGCTGCAGCAAGTAGCGGAGCAAAGGCGTCCTTGAACGGCAGGTTGCTGCGAGACAGGAATTCCAGCCGCGCAGCCACGCGTTCGTCGGCATTAACGAGCGCTTCGATGCGCGCGGCATCCTGCGGCGGCAGTTCGCCGTCGATGAAGGCAGTCAGCTCTTCGTCAAAGGGTATGTTGATGTCGTTGCTCATTGCCGTCCCTCGTCCGAAATGGCGCCGGAAAGCGTCGCACGCGCTGCCGCCAGCCGGCTCATCACCGTTCCGATCGGTATAGCCAATACATCCGCCACCTCGCGATAGGAGAGCCCTTCCACATAGGCGAGGAAGACGGCGCTGCGCTGTGCTTCCGGAAGCGCATCCACCTGCCGCAGCACCTGGTTTGCCATGACATGCGTTTCGGTGTCGCGGGCTCCGTCGAAGACCAGCGCTTCCTCCGGAGCAGCGAAACCCGCGCCTTGGCGAACCTTGCGGGAGCGGATCTCGTTCAGCCAGATCGAATGCAGGATCGAAAACAGCCAGCGATCGAGCCGCGTTCCCTGTTCGAATTGCCCGCCGCGTTCCAGCGCCCGGACGCAGGTCTGCTGCACGAGGTCGTCGGCCACATCGCGCTGCCGCGAGAGCACGAGACCATAGCGCCAGAGCCTGGCAAGGTTCTCCGTCAGGCCTTTCCTGATATCCGCTTCGCTCGCGATGGCCGCCTCCGCCCCAGTTCGTCCTCCGGGGATCGCCAACCGAAGCGGCGATCCCGTTTCCAGACGACTATAGGCAGGAAATGTGGTGCGCGCGACCGGCATTCGATTATCTCTCCTTGCCGCCCCGCGCCGCCTCGATTTCAGATCTTCGACGGATCGAGGATCACCGCGTTGAGGTCCTGATATTCCTCGCAGCCCGTGCCGCAGATCGCCTTGATCATGTTCAGCTGCTCCTTGGCGAGATCGACGCGGCCTTTGACGACGTAGGCTTCGCCGAGATACTCACGGACCTTCGCATATTGCGGATCGAGCTTTACCGACTGAAGGTAATAGGAGATGCCTTCATCTGTGCGGCCGAGCTTGCGGGTGGCATAGCCGCGATAATTCAGCACTTCCGCATTGTTCTGATCCTTGACGGTGTCGAGCATGGCCAGCGCTTCCTCGTATCGGCCAGCCTTCGCCAGCGAATAGGCATAGTCGGTACGGTTCTCATCCGTCACATTGGCGCTCTGCTGCTTCACACACTGCTTCGACCTCTTGTCATAGATCTGACCTTTCTTGCAGGTGGGTGTGCCCGCGCCGCCGCCACCACCGCCGCCGACGGCGAAGACCGGGGTGGAAAGCATGGAAGCGGCGATGCAGCCGCCGAGGACGAGAGAAGCGATACGGACAATCGTAGTCGTCATGGGATATCTCCGGGAAAATGACGTTGCCGCGAAAGAACACCCCTACCCCGCATTTTATTCGGGTGGCGCAAGGCATTTCCCATCACATTTTTGTGACGTCGGCGGCGGGAATAAATCGCCGTCAGAAGTGTTCTTCGTATTGCCGTCGGGGGGCAAAAAGGAGAATGCCGTGAACGATACGGTCCAATTTCTGAGCCTCGCCGTCGCCGTGCCCGAGCACATCATCACGCAGACGGAAGCAGCCGAGGCATCGGCCCGCCTCTTTGCCGGCCGCTTCGAGGATTTTCGGCATCTTGCGAGCGTCTTCGACAATGCCGGCATCGCCAAGCGGCATGCCGCGCGGCCACTCTCATGGTTCGATGAGCCGCATGGCTGGCAAGACCGGATGGAGGCCTATGCCGAGGTTTCAAGCCGCCTTTTCGTCGAAGCGGCGACCAAGGCACTGCGCCAGGCCGATCTCAAGGCAAGCGACGTCGATTGCGTCGTCACCGTCTCCTCTACCGGGTTTATGACGCCGAGTCTGGATGCGCAGCTTGCCGAAAAGATGGGGTTCCGGGCGGATATAGAGCGCGTGCCGGTATTCGGGCTCGGCTGCGCCGCCGGCGTCTCGGGATTAGGCATCGCGTCGCGCTTGGCGAAGGGCAAACCGGGCAAGACCGTGCTCTTCGTGACGATCGAGCTTTGCACCCTCGCCTTTCGGCTGGACGAGCTGACGCGGCCCAATATCGTCGCAACCGCGCTCTTCGGCGATGGTGCCGCAGCATGCGTGCTTCGAAACGGCGGAGATGGCATAGCCGAAGTGGAATCGAGCGGCGAACATCTGTTTCCCGACACTCTCGACATCATGGGTTGGAAGATCGACGACACGGGCTTCGGCATCGTGCTTGCGCAGTCGCTGCCGCCCTTCGCGGAGACGGAGCTCGGTCCCGCTGTGGACGGGATACTCGCCCGCAATGGCCTTTCACGCCCGGACATCAGCCGCTTCATATGCCATCCGGGCGGGACCAAGGTGCTGGCGGCAATGGAAAGCGCGCTTTCGCTCGCGCCAGGTTCGCTGGATCACGAGCGCGCGGTGGTTTCCGATTATGGCAACATGTCCTCGCCGACCGTGTTCTTCGTGCTGGAACGAGCGATCCACGCGGGCCTGCCCGAACGCGCGGCGATGATCGCCATGGGACCAGGTTTCTCCGCGAGCTGCGTCACGCTGCGGAGAACTGCATGATGCCCGCCTCCATTGCGCTTCTGACCTTCGTCACGCTCCAGCGCCTCAGTGAGCTTGTCCTTGCCAGGCGCAATACGGCCGCGCTCTTTGCAAAAGGCGGATACGAGACCGGGGCAGAACATTACCCCTACATGGTCGCACTGCACGCGACCTGGATCGGCGGATTGTGGCTGCTTGCCACGGACAAGCCGATGAACTTTTTTTGGCTCGGCATCTTCCTGTTGCTGCAAGTCATCCGCCTCTGGGTGCTTGCCACTCTCAAGGAGCGGTGGACGACGCGGATCATCGTTCTGCCTGCGGCACCGCTCATCCGCAGCGGACCCTATCGCTTCATGCGGCATCCCAATTATGCGGTGGTCGCCGGCGAGATTGCGGTTCTGCCGCTTGCCTTCGGCATGCCGCTCTACGCAGCCGCTTTCACGATCCTGAACGCGCTCATGCTTGCCATTCGCATCCGGGCCGAAAATGCCGCACTCAAAACGGCAATGATTTTGAAATGAAATGCGATTTTTCAATTGCGCCTTCGCGATCCTAAGGGCATTTTCGACCCTTGGAATTCAGTGGGCTGCAAGAAAAAATGACCAAGAACGCAATCGTGCTCGGTGCCGGCATCATCGGTGTCTCGGCCGCAATTCATCTGCAACGGCGTGGGCGGCAGGTAACGCTGATCGACCGCAAGGATCCCGGCAGCGAGACCTCGTACGGCAATGCGGGATTGATCCAGCGTGAAGGTGTCGTGCCCTACGGCTTTCCCCAGCAGATCGGGCTGCTGCTGCGCTATGCGCTGAACAACCGCATCGACGCGCATTATCACCTGAAGGCGCTCCCGGGCCAGCTCGCCTTCCTTGCCCGCTACTGGTGGAACTCCAATCAACGCCGCCACGAGATGATCACCCGCGCCTATGCGCCGCTGATCGAGAACTCGATCCTGGAACACAAGGACCTGATCGAGGCGTCACATGCAGAGCAGTTGATCCGGAAAGACGGCTGGATGAAGATCTTCCGGACCGAGGTAAGGCGCGACGAAGAGCTTGCCGAGGCCGGAAGCTGGCAGAAGGAATTCGGCGTCAGCTACGAAACGCTGTCTTCCGCGGACATTGCACGCATGGAGCCGAGCCTCATGCAGACCTTCGCCGGCGGCATTCGCTGGCGCGACCCCTGGTCGGTCCTTGACCCGCAGGCGCTGACTGCCGCCTACCGCGCCTATTTCGAAAGCCTTGGCGGCCGCTTTGTCATCGGCGATGCCGCTTCGCTCGGCCAGTCGGGTTCCGGCTGGAAAATCATGACGTCCGAAGGTTCGCTCGAGGCAGACGACGCGGTGATGGCGCTCGGCCCCTGGGCTGCGGTTGCCACCAAGCGGCTCGGCTATTCCTTCCCGCTTGGCGTCAAGCGCGGCTATCACATGCATTATGCCGCGGAAGGCAATGCGGTCCTCAACAACTGGACGCTCGATGCCGAGCGCGGTTATTTCCTCGCGCCGATGAACCGCGGCATCCGGCTGACCACCGGCGCGGAATTTGCCGCACTCGACGCGCCGAAGACGCCGGTTCAGCTCGACCGCGCGGAAAAGGTCGCCCGCGCCGTCTTCCCGCTCGGACGCCGGCTCGATCCCGAGCCATGGATGGGTGCGCGTCCCTGCACGCCGGACATGATGCCGATCATCGGCAAGGCGCCGCTGCACAACGGCCTGTGGTTCGCCTTCGGGCATGCGCATCACGGCCTAACGCTCGGTCCGGTGACCGGCCGCGTGCTGGCGGAACTGATCACCGGAGAAACGCCGTTCATCAATATTTCCGCCTATTCGCCGCAGCGCTTCAATCCGTAGCGGCAGGACAACACGTGGCGGCTTTCATCAGAGCTGTGCTTCGATCGCCGCCTTGTCGATGACCGACCATACCTCGTCGATCTTTTCCCGATCGAAGCGATAGAAGACGTTTTCGGTGAAAGAGACGCGCTTTCCGTTGACTGGAAGGCCGAGGAACGTACCCTGCGGCGTGCAATCGAAAGCGAGCCGGCTAGCGACAAGGGGCGGGTCGGATGTGAGCAGTTGGACGTCGAAACGAAGGTCGGGGATCGCCTGGAAATCCCGCGCCAGCATCGCCTGATAGCCTGGCAGGCCGAGCTGCCGGCCATTGTGGCGCACATGGTCGCCGACGAAGCGCCCCAGCCGATGCCAGTCCTGCGCATTAAGACACGCGATGTAATCGCGATAGATCGCTGAAAGTTCATCTTTGCTCAACGCGAGTCCTCCGGCTCTGGCTTCTGCGGCGGCCGTAGTCAGGAAACGCCGAGCGGCGCGAGCTTCTTTCTAGCCTCTTCGGCAATGCCTTCGACTGTGTCATCGATATCGACGGTCACTACACCAGGTTCGCCCGTTGGCGCTTCCAGCGTTTCGAGCTGGCTTTCAAGCAGGGACGACGGCATGAAGTGCCCCTTGCGATGCCCCATCCGCTCGGTCAGCAGTTCCCTCGAGCCTTCGAGATAGACGAAAAATAGATTGCCGCCGGCCGCAGCGCGCAGGCGCTCACGATAGAGGCGCTTCAGCGCCGAGCACGTGACGATGACACCCTCGCCTTTTGCTAGGGCGTCCTTCATGGCTTCGCCAATGAGATCGAGCCAGGGCATGCGATCCGCATCGCTCAATGGAATCCCTTTCGACATTTTCTCGACGTTGGATGCCGGATGAAGCTGGTCGCCTTCGATGAAGCCGAGGCTCAGCGCCTCCGCCAGCTTCTCGCCGATTGAGGATTTTCCGGAGCCGCTGACGCCCATGACAATGATTGCGTGGGCCTTGTTCGTCCGCTCCGGCATTTCAGTCCTCCGTCGTCGCCTGCATCCGCTCAGTCGAGCGGGAAATGACAGGCGTATTTTTGTTCACCCTCTCCACTTAGTTCAGGCTCTACCCGGCGGCAATAGTCCTGCGCCTTCCAGCAGCGCGGGTTGAAGTGACAGCCGCTCGGCGGCTTCAGCGGCGAGGGAAGCTCGCCCTGGAGACGGATACGGTTCTTAGCGCGATCGGGATCGGCGATCGGCGTCGCCGACAGAAGTGCCGCCGTATAGGGATGACGCGGATGCGCAAAGACTTCCGCTGCGGGCCCGGTTTCGACCGGGCGGCCGAGATACATGACCATCACGTCGTCGGCGATGTGGCGGACGACCGACAGGCCGTGCGAGATGAAGAGATAGGCAAGGCCCATCTCCTTCTGCAGGTCCATCAACAGGTTCAGCACCTGTGCCTGGATGGAGAGGTCGAGCGCCGAAACCGGCTCGTCGAGCACCAGCACCTTCGGCCGCAGCATGAGTGCGCGAGCAATGGCGATACGCTGGCGCTGGCCACCGGAGAACATATGCGGATAGCGGTCATAGTGCTCAGGCCGCAGACCGACGCGCGCCATCATTTCCTCCGCCTTCCGGCGTCGCTTGGCGGCATCCAAGTCGGTGTTGATCTTCAGCGGCTCTTCAAGGATTGCACCGACCTTCTGGCGCGGATTGAGCGATCCGTAAGGATTCTGGAAAACGATCTGAACCTGGCTGCGCAGGGTGCGGTCGCCGACGCGGGCAGGCTTGCCATCGATCAGCAGTTCGCCGGCCGTCGGGTCTTCGATCATGGTGACGAGGCGCGCAAGCGTCGACTTGCCGCAACCGGATTCGCCGACAACGGCGAGCGTCTTACCGGAGTAGAGGCTGAAGCTCACGCCGTTCAGCGCCTTGACGGTCGCCTCCGGTTTGAACATGCCGCGATTGACGGTGTAGAAACGGGCAAGATCCTTGCCCTCGAGAACGGCGCCGGTCATACGAAGTCTCCAGCGGATTGCTTCAGCATCACGCCGGGGTGACCGAGCGGCTTGCCGTCTTTCAAAGGATAGTTACAGAGTGCGAGGCCGAGCTCCGGCCCCTGACGGACAACGCCGCGATCGCACTCGACCGTGGCATAGCCGCAGCGTGGTGCGAACAGACAGCCGCGCGGCCGGTCATGCTGACCGGGAACGACACCGGCTATCGACGGCAAATGCTGGCCGACTTGGGCACGCTCCGGCAGGGCGGAAAGCAAGGCGGCGGTGTAGGGATGATGCGGGTCGCGGAAGAGTGCCTTGACCGGCTGCTCCTCGACCTTTTGTCCGGCATACTGAACCTGCACGCGCTCGGCGGTTTCGGCGACGACACCCATATCGTGGGTGATCAGCACCAGCGCCATGCCCTGCTCCTTTTGCAGGCGCACGAGCAGGTCGAGGATCTGCGCCTGGATAGTCACGTCAAGTGCGGTCGTCGGCTCGTCGGCGATCAAGAGCTTCGGATTGCAGGCGAGCGCCATGGCGATCATCACGCGCTGGCTCATGCCGCCGGACATCTGGTGCGGGAAATTCGACAGGCGATCTTCCGGCGCCGGGATGCCGACGAGGTTCAGGAGCTCGATCGAGCGCTCGCGGCGCTCCTTGCGGTTGAGGCCCATGTGCACCCGCAGACTCTCGCCAAGCTGGAAGCCGACGGTAAAGCACGGGTTCAGGCTCGACATCGGCTCCTGGAAGATCATCGCCATGTCCTTGCCGATGATCCTGCGGCGCTGGCGGCCGGAAATGCCGACGAGCTCCTTGCCGTCGAAAGTCATGCGGTCGGCAGTGATCTTCGCCGTCCAGGGCAGAAGGCCCATCATGGCGAGCATGGCAACGGACTTGCCGGAGCCGGATTCGCCGACGATCGAGAGGATCTCGCCCTTGTCGCAGCTGAGCGATACGCCGTCGACGGCGCGGAAGAGGCCGGAAGACGTCTGGAATTCGACGGTCAGATTCTGAATATCGAGAAGTGGCATCATGACCTCTTCAGCTTGGGATCGAGCGCATCGCGCAACCCGTCGCCCATCAGGTTGATGGCGAGAACGGTGACGAGGATGGCAAGACCCGGGAACGTTACGACCCACCAGGCGCGCTGGATGAATTCTCGCGCTTCGGCGAGCATGGTGCCCCATTCGGGTGTGGGAGGCTGCGCGCCCATGCCGAGGAAGCCGAGGGCAGCCGCGTCCAGGATCGCCGCCGAGAAGGCGAGCGTCGCCTGAACGATCAGCGGCCCCAGACAGTTCGGCAGGATGGTCTTGAACATCAGCCGCAAGGTGCCGGCACCGGCAACGCGGGAGGCAATGACATACTCCTTCTCACGCTCGGCCATGACCGAGGCGCGTGTCAGGCGTACGAAATGCGGCTGGTTGACGATGGAGATTGCAATCATCGCATTGACGAGACCGGGTCCAAGGACCGCGACCAGCACGAGGGCCAGAAGCAGCGACGGGAAGGCCAGGATGATGTCCATCAGGCGCATGATGGCGATATCAATGCGGCCGCGGAAATAGCCGGCCACGAGGCCGATCAGAACGCCTGCGATCACCGAGATCGTCACGACGACAACACCGATGAACAGCGAGAAGCGCGCGCCGTAGATCAGGCGCGAGAGAATGTCGCGTCCGACAGCGTCCGTCCCAAGCGGGAAGGACGAGCTGCCGCCTTGCATCCAGAAAGGAGCGAGAAGCAGCATCTGCCGGTTCTGCTCGTTCGGCGTATGCGGCGCAACGAGCGGCGCAAGCAGCGCCACGACGAGAATGACGATGAAAACGGCGAGGCCGATGACGGCGCCCTTATTTCGCGAGAAATAATACCAGAATTCCGCAAGAGCGGATGGGTGGGCGATTTTTGCAGCGACCGTGCCGGTTTGGATGTTTGTCGTACTCACGGGACCGCTCCTAGTGCCGAATGCGTGGGTTGATGAAGCCGTAGGTGATGTCGACGATCAGATTGACCAGCATGATGATGCCGGCAATCAACAGAAGACCACCTTGGACGACTGCATAGTCCCGCCTGAACACCGAATCGACCATCCACTTGCCGATACCGGGCCAGGAGAAGATCGTCTCGGTCAGGATCGCGCCCGCGAGCAGGACGCCGATCTGCAGACCGATGGTCGTCACAACCGGTATCATGGCGTTGCGCAGCGCATGCACGCCAACGACCCGAAGCGGCTTCAGGCCCTTGGAGCGCGCAGTACGCACATAGTCTTCGCCAAGCACTTCGAGCATCGCCGAGCGCGTCTGGCGCGCAATGACAGCAAGCGGGATGGTGGCAAGCACGATCGTCGGTAGAATAAGATAGCTGACAGCGGAGCGGAAAGCGCCCGCCTGACCGGATAGCAGGCTGTCGATCAGCATGAAGCCGGTGACCGGCTTGAAGAAATACATGAGCGAGATGCGGCCCGAAACAGGAGTCCAGCCGAGATAGCCGGAGAAGAAGATGATGAGCAGCAGACCCCACCAGAAGATCGGCATCGAATAGCCGACAAGGGCGACCCCCATCACGCTTTGGTCGAACCACGTGCCTCGCTTGACGGCGGCAAAGACGCCGGCGGGCACGCCAAGACAGACCGCGAGAAGAATGGCACACAGCGAGAGCTCGAGCGTTGCCGGGAAGAGCGCGCTAAAATCACCGAGAACCGGGCGCTTCGTGACGATCGACGTTCCGAAGTCGCCCTGTAGCACCTTGCCGAGGTAATCGAAGTACTGGATGTACATGGGCCGGTCGAAACCGAGATCGTGCATGATCTGGGCATGACGCTCAGGCGCCATCACGCGTTCACCCGACAAAAGCATGACGGGATCACCGGGAAGCATGCGGATGAACGAGAAGGCAATGAGCGTGACACCGAGGAATGTTGGGATCAGGACCGCGAGGCGCCCGATGAGAAATCGCAACATGGCAGATGTTCCAATAGTTTCCGGCGGTCAGGGAACCTGACCGCCGGCCAGCCCGGTTTTCACCGGGCATTCTTGCATAGTTCTTGTTATTCGGAAATGTCGACGCCGTCGAAGCGGTGGTAGCCGAGCGGATCCTGCACGAAGCCGGAAACCTTCTTGCTGACGGGGATGAAGACGAGCGAGTGATCGAGCGTTGCCCAGGGAGCTTCCTTCTTAAAGATCAGCTGAGCCTGTTCGTAGAACTTGGTGCGCTCTGCAACGTCGGCCGTCGTCTTGGCCTTGATCATCAGATCGTCGAATTCCTTGTTGCACCACTGCGCACGGTTGTTACCGCCGACAGCATCGCAACCAAGCAGGGTGTGCATGAAGTTGTCCGGATCGCCGTTGTCGCCGGTCCAGCCGAGGATGACGGCACCGTCACGGTCCTTGGCGGACGAGAGCTTCAGGTATTCGGCCCATTCATGGGTGACGATCTCGACCTCGACGCCGATCTTCGCAAGGTCAGCCTGCATCAGTTCAGCCGCGCGGCGGGCGTTCAACATGTACGGACGCGAGACGGGCATCGCCCAGAGCTTCATCTTGAGATCCTTGACGCCGGCATCGGCAAGCATCTTCTTTGCCGCATCCGGATCATACTTGTCGTCTTCGACGGCATCGTTGTACGACCACATCGTCGGCGGGATCGGGTTCTTGGCAACCGCTGCAGCGCCCTGGAAGACGGCATCGATGATCGCCTGTTTGTTGATCGCCATGTTGAGAGCCTTGCGGACTTCAACCTTGTCGAACGGCGGGACCAGCGTGTTGTAGGCGACGTAGGAAACGTTGAGGCCGGCCTCTTCAAGCACGGTCAGGTTCTCGTCCTTTTTCAGTTCGGCGACATCTGCAGCATTCGGGTACGGCATGATGTGGCATTCGCCGGCCTTCAGCTTCTGCGCGCGGACGGCAGCGTCGGAGGTGATCGCGAAAACGAGATCATCAACCTTTTCCTTGCCCTTGAAGTAGCTCTCGTTGGCCTTGTAGCGGATGACGGCATCCGGCTGGTAGGCGACGAAGGTGAACGGACCGGTGCCGAGCGGCATCTGGTTCATCTGGTTCATCTTGCCGTCGGCGGCGAGCTTGTCGGCATATTCCTTCGACAGGATCGACGCAAAGTCCATGGCAAGATCGGCCATGAAGGGTGCTTCAGAGTGCGTCAGCGTGAACTTGACCGTCAGGTCATCGACCTTCTCGATGGACTTGATGAGCTCCGGGAAGCCCATGCCGGCGGCGTATTCATAAGAACCGCCCTCGACATACTTGTTCCACGGATTGTCGGCCTTTAGCTGGCGCTCGAAGGAGAAGATGACGTCGTCGGCGTTGAGATCGCGCGTCGGCGTGAAGAATTCAGTGGTCTGGAACTTGACGCCCGGCCGCAGCTTGAAGGTGTAAACCATACCATCGTCGGAAACGGTCCAGCTTTCGGCGAGACCCGGCTCGATCTCGGTGCTGCCGTGCTTGAATTCGACGAGGCGGTTGTAGACCGTGCGCGAGGTCGCATCGAAGGTCGTGCCTGCGGTGTAGAGGCCCGGATCGAAGCCTTCCGGCGAACCTTCAGAGCAATAGACAAGGGTTTTTGACCAGGCCGACGTCGCCATGACCGAAGCCAGGGCCGTCGCTGCCAGCAGGACGGAGAGCTTTTTCATAATTTTGTTTCCCAGGTTTGTTCTTTTTTGATCTTTGGAGATCGAGCACAAATATTCCCGATCAGCGGGCCGATGGAACGATATTTATTTGCTGAAAGCAACGGTATCCGCAGAAAATTTTTCCAGTCGGACAACTTTAGAAATTTTCCGTCAAAAATCGGCCTCATTTGGAAATAATCGGGCGAATGAGGCCGAACTTTTGTCGCTTTTGGTATAATTTCGCGCTTTTTGGATACACAAAAAGCCTCTCCGCATTCAATTCGGCAGGCCGAAAACGCAAGAACCGCAGTTGCATGCTGCAACTGCGGTTCTTGCGTATATTCGACTATTACGTGCCGGAGGTTAAGCAGCCGGAACGCTAATTGCGGGCTTGCGGTAATCCTCACCGGTCAGACCGAGGAGGAAATTGATCTGCGGCCGCGCCCTCACCAGATCGTCGATCGAATATTCGGCCAGCACGTCGAAGAAGGCGTTGAGCGCTTTGCGAAGCGCCGAGTTCAGACCGCAGCTGTCGACCAGCGGGCATTCGGCTGCGCTGTCTTCAAAGCATTCGGCCATCGCAAAGCTGTCTTCGGTGACTTTGACGACGTCGAAAAGGCTGATCTCCTTCGCCGGTTTGCCAAGTCGGACGCCACCGTTGCGGCCTCGAACGGTTTCGACAAGGCCCGCTTTGTTCAGCGGCTGGAGAATCTTGAACAGGAAGAGTTCAGAAACCCCGTACGCCCTGGCAATTTCGGGAATCCGGCTCAGACGCCCTTCATTGGCAGCGCAATACATCAACATGCGAACCGCATAGTTGGTCTGCTTCGTCAATCGCATGCCGTTCTCCTGAATCGCGTGGGCTCAATGCCCGTATGGAAGCTATATAGTGGCTTTCCTAGTTTTGAACAATTCCAAAATATGAAATTTGCATTCACGTTTGCGCCGCTGGCCGCTGCCGTCCGATTTCAGTCGGCGTCTGCGGCGTATTTCGGGATGGCTTCTTTCCTGTCAGGCGTACCAGGATGCGTGGAAAGCATTCTGGTTTTGGAGTGGTCACCGAGCATCGTCTCGATCGTATCGAAAAAGCGCGCGATCGCGGCCGGGTCCATGCCGGAATTCCTCATGAGATCGAGGGACCGGCGATCGGCTTCGCCTTCGGCGGATCGCGAGTAGGAAAGCGCCAGCAATCCGCCCCCTTGGGTCAGTGCCTGATCCGACGTCGCCAGGGATCAGCATCACCAGACCCGCGACGCGATAGGTTTGGCACAGGCTGTGGCTTGTGCTCGATATGGCCGATCTCATGGGCAAAAACGGCAGCAGTCATTTCAGTGTCGCCGCCTGCCAATTCCACGGGTTCGTCCGTGATGACGATATTGCCGTCCGGAAGCGCAAAGGCATTCGGGCCAATCCGGCCCCCGGAGCGGAGGTTGAGCTTGCAGCCCTTGACGCCACCCTCCGCACCGGCTGCCACGCGCTCGAACCGCTCGAGGATATCTTGCCGGCGATCCGCAGACCGGCGGCTCGGCGAAAAGGCGGTATTGTCGAGAGCGTTGATGGCACCGGATGAAATCAGCTGCGGCGGAGGCGTAATGAGGACTACAACCTCGACCATTGCCGGAAGCGCATAGCGATAGATATTGAATGCCAGCAGAACAACGCCGAGGGTAAATAGAAGGATGCGCGGATGAAACTTTTGCAGGTGATAGGCGCGGCTGACGGCCTTCCCTCCCCAGGCCGAACCTTCGCCTAGGCGGAATAAATACCCAGCGTGACGATCGTGAGAAGCACGTTCACGATCCAGATGCCGAAATACTCCGAAGCGCTGCCCGTGAATTTCGCGTGTTGAAACGGATTTGCCGGCGTGTCCGCCAGCATCTGGTTCTTAAAAAGCACCCGCTGTTTTCCTACCCCTTCGCCGACCTATGCGGCGTCTGCACGAAAACTCGCCACTCTTCCTCAAGTTGAGAAGCACGCGTCAACAAATTTAACAACTTAACATCGTAAAATTGGGGGCGGTGTGGCCCCCAATCGGTATTAATCTGCTCTTCGATCCTACTTCATCGTCGGCATGACGAATTCAGCGCCGTCCTTGACGCCTGACGGCCAGCGGGCGGTGACGGTCTTGGTCTTGGTCCAGAACTTGATCGAGTCCGTGCCGTGCTGGTTGAGGTCACCGAAGCTCGAGGCCTTCCAGCCGCCGAAGGAGTGGTAGGCAAGCGGAACCGGGATCGGGACGTTGATGCCGATCATGCCGATGTTGATACGCGAAGCGAAGTCGCGGGCGGCATCGCCGTCGCGGGTATAGATCGCAACGCCGTTGCCGTACTCGTGCTTCATCGGCAACGACAGGGCTTCTTCGTAGTTATGAGCGCGGACGACAGAAAGCACAGGTCCGAAGATTTCGGTCTTGTAGATGTCCATGTCCGGCGTGACGTGGTCGAACAGCGAGCCGCCGACAAAATAGCCGTCTTCGTAACCCTGCAGCTTGAAGCCGCGGCCGTCGACGACGAGTTTCGCCCCCTGCTCGACGCCGCGATCGATCAGGCTGTTGACGCGGGCATAGGCTTCCTTGGTGACAAGCGGCCCCATGTCGGCCTTCTCATCGGTGTAGGGGCCGATGCGCAGCGACTCGATCTTCGGTGTCAGCTTCTCGACGAGGCGGTTTGCGGTTTCCTCGCCGACCGGAACGGCAACCGAGATCGCCATGCAGCGCTCGCCCGCCGAACCATAGCCTGCGCCCATCAACGCGTTGACGGCTTGGTCCATGTCGGCATCCGGCATGATGATCATGTGGTTCTTGGCGCCGCCGAAGCACTGGGCACGCTTGCCGTTCATGGCGGCCGTACCATAGACATAACGGGCGATCGGCGTGGAACCGACGAAGGTGACGGCGCCGATATCCGGGTCCGTCAGGATCGCATCGACGGCGGCCTTGTCGCCGTTGACGACGTTCAGGATGCCTGCCGGAAGTCCGGCTTCGATCATCAGTTCGGCAAGACGCAGCGGAACGGACGGATCACGTTCGGAGGGCTTGAGGATGAAGGCGTTGCCGCAAGCAATTGCGGGGGCAAACATCCACATCGGGATCATGGCCGGGAAGTTGAACGGAGTGATGCCGGCGCCGATGCCGACGGCCTGGCGGATGGAGTACATGTCGATCGCCGGGCCTGCGCCTTCGGTGAATTCGCCCTTCTGCAGATGCGGAATGCCGCAGACGAATTCACAGACTTCAAGACCGCGGACGATATCGCCCTTGGAGTCTTCGACGGTCTTGCCATGCTCCTTGGAGAGCAGTTCGGCAAGCTCGTCCATATGCTTGTTCAGGAGTTCCACGAACTTGAAGAAAACGCGGGCGCGACGCTGCGGATTGGTTGCGGCCCACTTCGGCTGCGCCGCCTTGGCATTTTCGACCGCGGCGCGGATTTCCTCGACGCTTGCGAGCGCCACGGTTGCCTGAACTTCGCCAGTGGCCGGATTGTAGACGTTGCTGCTGCGGCCGCTTTTGCCCGCAACATGCTTGCCGCCAATGAAATGACCGATCTCGTACATGGATGTGCCTCCTCTTGAATTCCCTTGATAGCGCCACAATCGCACTTCAATTTGCACAAATCAATGCACTGCGATAAGCAACCGTTGTGCAAAAATCGAAGCCCCAACGTGCGAGCACTCCTCCAGCAGGCCTTCTCCAAGGCGCAACCCTGGACAGCCGCGCGCAAGAGGCTGAACTCAAGAGGAGGGTCGTCCATCGATGAGCGGCAAACGTGTCGTGAGAATGGCGGAACTGGAGATAGACCCCGCCCAGCTCGATGCCTATCGTGCGCTCCTGGCTGAAGAAATCGAGGCGTCGGTCGCGTCCGAACGAGGCGTGCTGACCTTATACGCGGTCTCGATCAAGGATCGTCCAGAAAAAATCTGCATCTTCGAAGTCTATGCCAGCCAAGAGGACTACGAAGCGCATCTCCAGACGCCGCATTTCCTCAGGTACAAGACGTCGACCGCCCACATGGTCACGTCGCTGTCACTCATTGATGTCGATCCCATCATTCTGCGCGGTAAGACCGGCAATCATTTGGCGACGTAGGTTCGGGACTCGGGCAGCAAGGACTTAAGGACATGAACTGGGACGACGTCCGCATCTTCCTCGCCGTAGCCAGAACGGGGCAGATCCTTGCCGCCTCCAAGCGGCTGGGGCTCAACCACGCCACCCTCTCGCGGCGCGTGACGTCGCTCGAGGGGGCACTGAAGTCTCGGCTCTTCACCCGCCGCACCAATGGCTGCGAGCTGACTGCCGAAGGCGAAGTGTTCCTCGCCTCGGCAGAGCGGATGGAGACGGAGATGCTCGCCGCGCAGGCTAACCTCGGTCGCACCGACACGGCTATCGCCGGCACGGTCCGGGTCGGGGCGCCGGACGGCTTCGGCGTTTCCTTTTTGGCCCCGCGTATCGGACGGCTGATCGAGCGTCATCCGGAGCTGAAAATCCAGTTGGTGCCAGTGCCGCGCTCCTTCTCACTATCGCAACGCGAGGCGGACATCGCCATCACGCTGGAACGGCCCGAACAGGGTCGCCTCGTATCCTCGAAGCTGACCGACTATACGCTCGGGCTCTATGCCTCGCGCCGCTACGCTGAACTCAACGGCTTGCCCGACAACAACGAGGCGCTCAAGCAGCATCGCCGCATCGGTTATGTGGAGGACCTGCTCTTTTCTCAATCGCTGAATTTCACCGGCGAGGTCATGCGCAACTGGAGCGCTGGCTTTGAGATCTCCTCGGCGACCGGCCAGACGGAGGCAGTGCGCTCCGGGGCTGGTGTCGGCATCCTGCACGACTACATCGCCCGGCAGTATGACGAACTGGTTCGTATCCTGCCCGACGTCTCGATCCGGCGCGCCTACTGGACGACTTATCACGAGAGCGCCCGCGATCTGGTGCGCGTGCGCACTGTCGCCGACTTTCTTCAGGAAGTGGTCGGCGCAGAACGGCAGATATTCCTCTGACCGCCGGCCTGCTTTGGAGGCTCTTCGTTTTCGTCCGGATTGGGATTGGGCGTCTCGTCCGGCAGGCGATCGGGATCGGGCTCCTTGACGGGCGGCTCCGGTTTCCAGCCAGGTCCGGGCATCGGCGGCTGATCGGGAATAGGTTCGTTGGGAACGGACATCCTGCTCCTTCCGTCTTCTATTTGCTTATTTGTCGGGTTTCAGGGATTCGGCCGCACGCATCGGCATGCTGTCGATGATGGCAAGGAGTTCGCCGTTGCTCACCGGCTCGCTCACCTTGAGTTTCACCGTTCCATCCTTGCCGACCAAAACAGCTCCGAATTCGCCGGCCTCGGGAGCATCGAGCTCCTTTCGAAGCGCCTTCTCGTTCAGATTGCCGCCTCCGCCGAAGATCGGCTTGACCGTGCTGCCGGAAACCTTGAGAACGACCATATCGCGCTCCTCCAGGCCGGTGCGATCGGCAAGTAGCTGGTTTTCCTGGCGGGCGGCGCGGCTGTTGTCCTTGTCGGCGAAAATGACCAGAACCCGGCTCTTCCATCGAAACTGTTCGAGGCTAGCGACCGCCTGGGCGCCGCCCGTCTCCTCGACCTTGGTCGCACCGTAAAGAAAGGTTTTCGGCATCCTCATTCTCCCGTCCGTCTGTAGAACGGCCGGAGGGATGGGCAGGTTCCATCATTTCGGATGGCATGGCGCAAAGCCACACGAAAAAAGCCGGTCAAAATCTGACCGGCTTTTTAGTTCGTTCACATTGTCATCTTACATAGGAACGAAGTCGGACGGCGGAACCTGCAGGGCGGCAGCAATGCGCCGCAGCTTTGCGGGATCGGCATTTTCCCCATTTTCGATTTCGATGATTTCATTGGTGACGAGGCCACAGGTGACCGCTAGGTCATCGACGCTGTAGCCTACGGCTTCGCGCGCTTTCCTGACCTCGGCGGCAACGTTGATCGCTGAAACCACCGTCGCTTTGGATCCATCCAGATTCTTGAGAGAAATGGACATTAAAGTCTCCTTCTAAAAGCACTCTTGATGTAACCCCCGGCGCAAAATGACACTCCCGCTCACATTTTGCAACGCAATATAACACAAAGTTTACCTGCGTTGCCGGGAGTAGATAGGCGGCACATGCCGGAGGGCAATGGTCAGCAAACGATAAGCCGAATGGCTCGATATGCTGAATTCGTTTTTGAGAGGAATGGTACGGTTGGGGGGGATCGAACCTCCGACCTCAGGTGCCACAAACCTGCGCTCTAACCAACTGAGCTACAACCGCACAAATCGCGCCCGGCGCGACGGGGGTCACATACGAGGACTTGGAAATTAATTCAAGCCCTATCTCCCCTCAATGTACAAAAAGGCCGGACATACGGTCCAGCCTTTTGTTTTGTTGCACCGGTCGCGGATCAGGCAACCTTGAAGGAGGCCATGACCTTTTCGGCAGCTTCCTTGGTGGGCTTTGCGAGCTTTTCAGCGACCTGCTTGGAGGTTTCCTGCATCGACTTCGCCTGCTCAACGGTCAGTTCCGCCTGCTTGCGCAGGAAAGCGGTCTGAAGTTCGACGAGCTCTGCAATCGACTTCACGCCGAGCAGCGCTTCCATGTGCGACAGCGAATTTTCAGCGTTTATGCGGAGCGCGTCAATCGCCTTCAGGCCGATTTCGACAGTGCCGGCCTGCGCGGTCTGAACCGTGGCTTCGAGGGTCTTGCCGGCATCTTCGCCAGCGGCCTTCATCTTTGCATAGGCTTCACGCGACTGCTGGGCGCCTTTTTCCGTGAAGTCACGGAAGGATTCAGCGAACTTGGACGGGTCGAAAGAGGACATTGAAAAAACGTCGTCGATCTTTATGTTAGCCATCGAATTAAGCTCCTTGGGTTCAGGCGGATAACGCCTGCGTAGTTTGGATGCATCTTATATAGGCAAGTTTATTGTGCATTGCAACATAATTTGTGCGCCGCACAACGAATTAACCTTTCCGCCCGAAATCCGCCCCCCAAGCTGGACCCGTTTCCGGCGCATCGTTATTAATAGACTGTTAACTTGAAGAGGCCGAAAGGGACAAGGTTCCGACATGCCCGCAGTCCAGTACCCGTTCATCGACATCGCCGTGCATCAGCGGGTGCGGGAACGCTTTTCGCGCGGCGAAGCGTTATTGCTTTTCTCGGCCGACCTTTCCCGTCTGCTCTGGGCCAACGGCGCCGGCGCGGAACTCTTCGGCCAGACGGCGGTCTATGATCTTCTCGATCAGGGCGTGAACCGCGCCGACATCACCTTCCGTCAGATCGAGACCACGGCCCGCCAACTCGCCGCGGTCGGCGACAGCAGGAACCTGATGATCCGGATTGCCAAAGGCTTCCAGCGGGCGCCGGCGCAGGCAACAGCCGAACTGATTGGGCTCTCCTCCGGCGAGCGCGCCATTCTGTTCTCGGTCCCCGTTTCCTCAAAGCCGCTTTCCGCCGCGGAGTCCGCAGCGCGAATGCTTGAGGGGCTCGACGATCCCGATACGCACATGGCCGTGATCGGCGCGGAAGGCGAAGTCATTGCCTCCTCGCCCGGCTTTGCGTCGCTCGGCATCACCCAACAGACGGCGAAGACGCTGACAGGTCTGGCAGGCACCCATCCCGACCGGCTCGTCAAGCGGCCGGTCGCCACCGGCAAGGGTTACCTGCCCGCTGCCGTCGGTAAGCTCAGCGACGAACCGGCGCTCAATCTTCTCTTCGCCGTCGAAACCGTGCTCGGCCATCTCGACCCGATCGACGCGGCAGCGCCGGAAGAACCGTTATCCACAGCCGCCGTTAACCATATCGATGAGCCGAGGGGCGCGAAATTCGCCGACGCGCTCGATGCTGTTGCGGACATCGAGGATGTGGAAGAGGCGCTTGAGAGTGTCGACGGCGAGGAAGCCGAGAGTGCAACGGAAGCTGCGGATGAGCCAGTCACCGACCATGAGGAGCAGCAGGAGCTTATCTTATCCGAGCCGGAACGACCTCCTGCAGACTATACGGCGGAGCTGGAGACCGAGACGGAACCCGCCTCAGCGCTGATCGAGGCCGAGCCTGCCGAAAACAATCCAGGGCATGGAACCGAGCCCGGCGGCGAAGACAGGGCTGAGGGCAAGCCTGTATCCGAGGGCTTTAAGTTCAAGCCGAACAGCCGGGCGACGCGCTTTGTCTGGAAGATCGATGCTGACGGCCACTTCAGCGAAGTGTCGGGCGAATTCGCAGATGCCGTCGGTCCGCACGCCGCCAATATTATCGGCGCGGCCTTCTCTGACATTTCGGCGCTCTTCAATCTCGATCCCGAAGGGAAGATCGTCGACGCACTCGAACGCCGGGACACATGGTCCGGCAAGACAATCCATTGGCCGATCGAGGGAACGAGCCTGATTGTTCCGGTCGATCTCGCCGCGCTGCCTACCTATACGCGCAACCGGGAATTCGACGGTTTCCGCGGCTTCGGTGTTGTCCGGCTTTCCGACACGACCGAGGATCCGCTGGCGCTCGGCCTGACCCTCGGCCCAGATGCCGCCGGCCGCGACGCGACCAGCCTCGACCAGCCGCCGGAAAAATCTGCGGAAGAGGCTGCGCCAGAGGCATCTGACGTGCAGCCTCAGCCGGAAGCCCCGGCAGCCGCACTTGAGCCCGAGGCAGCCTCCGAAGCCGAGCCTCGCGAAGAGCGGCCAGCCCTGCGTGTCGTGGAAACGCCGAGTCGGCGGCTGACGGACAAGATCATTCAACTCCATGGCGCGGGTCCGACGCTGAGCGCGGCAGAGCAGGCAAACTTCCGCGAGATCGCCAAGCGGCTGGAAGCTTTCGGCGTTCGCGACGAGGAGCCCGCGCCTGCAGAGGGCGCGGCTGCTACTGGACCGGTGGAGCCTGCCGAAGGCGAACCGGACGAGCAGATCTTCGAGAGTGCGATTGCCGCCGAAGAACCGGCCGATGCGGCGGAATCTGCTGACGAAGGTGATGACGCGGCTCAGCCGTCCGAGCTGGACGAGGATGATGCCACCGAAGGCCTGCACGAAACCTTCAGCCCGATCGAAGTGCTGCACAGCGCCATTCCGCCGCGGGTGAAGATGACGGACGGGCTATCGGCCAACACCATCGACCAGTTGCCGGTTGCCGTGCTGGTCCATGCCGGCGATGCGCTGATCCATGCCAATCCCGAATTCATGCGCCTGACCGGCTATGCGTCTCTTGAGGATCTCAGCGATGTCGGCGGGATCGACGCGCTGCTGCAGCGCCGCGACCTGGACGAAAAAGCCGGACGCCCGGGCGCAATGATGCTCGTTACCGCCGACGACGCACTTATGCCGGTTACCGCCCGCCTGCAATCGATCCGCTGGGAAGAATCCAGCGCACTCATGCTTGCTCTGATGCCGGTCGAAGGCAGCGACGTGGCGCCGGCCCAGAACGAAGAGGCACGCCTGGACAGCCGCTCCGACCGCATGGTCGAGAAGGTTGCCAAGCTGCAGATCGAGGTGGAAGAGCTTCGCTCCATCCTGGAGACGGCGACGGACGGCGTGGTCGTCATCGGCGCCGAGGGCGACATCCGTTCGATGAACCGCTCGGCGAGCGCGCTTTTCAACTACGATGAGGAAGAGACACGCGGCAAGCCCTTCGTGATGCTCTTCGCGCATGAGAGCCAGAAGGCGGTGCTCGACTATCTGAACGGCCTTTCCGGCCATGGCGTCGCCAGCGTTCTGAACGACGGGCGCGAAGTGATCGGGCGTGAGTCATCCGGCGGCTTCGTGCCGCTGTTCATGACTATGGGCCGGCTGACCTCCTCCAGCGGTTATTGCGCCGTCATCCGCGACATCACGCAGTGGAAGCGCACCGAGGACGAGCTTCGCAATGCCAAGGGCGCCGCTGAAACGGCGAACGCCCACAAGACGGATTTCCTGGCGCGTATCAGCCACGAAATCCGCACGCCGCTCAACGCCATCATCGGCTTCTCGGACATGATGGCGAGCGAGCGCTTCGGGCCGATCGGCCATCCGCGCTACATCGAATATGCAAACGACATCGGCCGCTCCGGCCGCCATGTGCTCGATATCGTCAACGACCTGCTCGATATCTCGAAGATCGAAGCGGGCGAGATGGATCTCGATTTCGCATCCGTCGGCCTCAACGAGGCGATTTCGGAAGCCGTGGCACTGGTCCAGCCGCAGGCGAACGGCCAGCGCGTCATCATCCGCACGGCGCTGTCGCAGTCGGTTCCGAATGTCGTTGCCGATCTCCGTTCGATCAAGCAGATCGCCCTCAACATCCTTTCAAACGCCATCCGCTTCACCCCGTCGGGCGGCCAGATCGTCGTATCGACGTCGTATGAAGCCAGTGGCAGCGTCGTGCTGCGCGTGCGCGATACCGGCATCGGCATGACGCGCAGTGAACTCGACCAGGCGATGAAACCGTTCCGGCAGGTTTCCGCGCAGTCGCGCCACCGCGGCGACGGCACGGGTCTCGGCCTACCGCTGACCAAAGCGATGGTGGATGCAAACCGGGCGATCTTCTCGATCAATTCGGGCGCCGAACGAGGGCACGCTTGTGGAGGTCACCTTCCCGTCGCAGCGCGTGCTGGCAGGCTGAATCAAAAAAGGCAGCCGAGAAAGGCTGCCTGGAATTTGGTGCTGTTCAACAAGACCTTAGTCGATCAACATCATGTTTCGGGGAGCCCGGTTGGCCCCAAGCTGCGTTGTTCATTTGCAGCCCTAAGTTACCTTTACCTTTGACAAACCTTTCTTAATAAAAGGTTTCCTGGCCGATGAAGCTATAAACCGTGAAAGCTTGTAGTTTTCACTGCATTTGATTGAAGTCAGAAGCGCAATTCCTCGAGCCCGACGAACAGGTCGAGCGCCTCGGGATTGGCGAGCGCCTCCTTGTTCTTCACCGGCCGGCCATGCACGACCTCGCGCACCGCCAGCTCGACGATCTTGCCGGATTTGGTGCGCGGAATATCAGGGACCGCGATGATCTTCGCCGGCACATGGCGCGGCGAGGCGCCGGTGCGGATGCGGCTCTTGATGGCTTTGACGAGTTCGTCCGTCAAGGCTGCACCCGGCGCGAGGCGAACGAAAAGCACCACGCGCACATCGTCCTCCCAATCCTGGCCGATGCAGAGCGCTTCGGCCACTTCCTCCATTTGCTCGACCTGATTGTAGATCTCGGCGGTGCCGATACGCACACCGCCGGGGTTCAGCGTCGCGTCGGAGCGGCCATGAATGACGAGACCGCCATGCTCGGTCCATTCGGCAAAATCGCCATGACACCAGATATTGTCGAAGCGCTCGAAATAGGCCGCCTTGTATTTCGCGCCGTCCGGATCGTTCCAGAAGCCGGCCGGCATCGACGGGAAGGCCTTGGTGCAGACCAGTTCACCCTTCTGTTGGCGGACGGGCTTGCCTTCATCGTCCCATACGTCGACGGCAAGGCCGAGGCCCGCCCCCTGAATTTCGCCGCGCCAGACAGGCTGCAGCGGATTGCCGAGCACGAAACAGGAGACGATATCCGTGCCGCCCGAGATCGAGGCCAGCTGGATGTCTTCCTTGATGCCCTCGTAGACGAAGGTGAAGCCTTCGGGCGAAAGGGGCGATCCCGTGGATGTCATCAGACGCAGGCTCGAAAGATCGTGGGTGGTCCGCGGCGTCAGCCCGCCCTTGCGCACCGCATCGATATATTTTGCGGAGGTGCCGAAGACCGCGAATTTTTCAGCCTGCGCATAATCGAACAGCACATTGCCGTCCGGCGCGAAGGGCGAGCCGTCGAACAGGCAGAGCGTGACGCCGGTGGCAAGGCCGCTCATCAGCCAATTCCACATCATCCAGCCGCATGTGGTGAAATAGAAGAGCTTTTCGCCCCGCTTCAAACCGCAATGCAGCACATGCTCCTTCAGATGCTGCAGCAGCGTGCCGCCGGCGGAATGAACGATGCATTTTGGCACGCCGGTGGTGCCGGAGGAGAAGAGAATATAAAGCGGATGCGCAAAAGGAAGTCGCACGAACTCGACGGCTTTGGGCTGGTACGGCCTAATGAATTCTTCCAGCGTCTTTGCTTTGGGCGTTTCGCCCGCAACCGCTGCGGCATCGCCGGCATAGCGGACAACCACCGCCGGAGCGCCGAGGCTCTTTGCGACCGCAGCAACCTTCGCCTTTACGTCCTGCAGCTTGCCGCCATACCAATAGGCGTCGCAGGCAATGAATAGCTTGGGGCCGATTTGCCCGAAGCGGTCGAGGACACCCTGTTCGCCGAAATCCGGTGAACAGGAGGACCAGATGGCGCCGATCGAAGCGGCAGCCAGCATGCAGGCGACCGTTTCCGGCATGTTCGGCATCATCGCGGCGATGCGATCCCCCTCGCCGATACCAAGCGCGCGATAGGCCTGCTGCAGCCGTGATACGAGCGCGTGGAGCCGGTCCCACGACCAGCGATATTCGACTTTGTCCTCGCCGCGGAAGACGATTGCGTCAGCCGGCCCTTCGCTCGATAGCAGGTTCTCGGCGAAATTCAGTTTCGCATCAGGAAAGAAGCGAGCCTTGAGCATGAGATCGCCATCGGCGAGCGCTCGTGCGCCTTGCTCCCCCTTCACGCCACAGAATGCCCAAACCGAGGTCCAGAACTTTTCGCGCTCAGCGATCGACCAAGCGTGAAGGTCCGGATAGGTTTCGAGCTTCAGACCAAACTCGGCGTTGCAGCGCTGCATGAAGGCATGCATCGGGCTTGCTTCAATCGACTCTCTCGAAGGTACCCAAAGCGGCACTGTATCACTCATTTAATCTCCTCCCCTATTATTTGCTATATACCATGCTGCACCGCATTATAAAGTGTGCATCGCCCCGGACGCGGCTCTCCGGATTTGCATCTATCCGCCGTTTCATATATCCGGCGAAATCAGCACATAACGGATAAGCAGCTGAAAATACTGGCGGAGCTTATGGGTACGTCAAGACAACCAAAATGGCGGCGCAAGATGATACCCGTTTCCCGCTGGCTGCCCGGGTTTGCGCGGGTTGCAACTGGCCTCCTCCTTGTTGCCGCTATCGTTTTCGTGGCGCTGCGCGTCGCAGCCCCCTACCTCGTTTCAAGCGGGCTGGTGCGCTCCGGCATCGAGGACGTCGTGTCGAAATGGACCGGCTATCAGGCCGAAATCAAGGGCACGCCAGTCCTGGAATTCTGGCCGACGCCGCGCATCAGATTGAATGAGATCATCATCCGGCAGCCTGAAAGCAGCGGCAACAAGCTGCTCGGCACGATCGAGAGCCTTTCGGCCGATTTCAGCCTCGTCGATGCCATTCGCGGCCGTGCCAGCTTTCACGAGTTCCATCTGCTGCGCCCCAATCTTTCCCTTACGCGCGACCAACAGGGGCTGATCGACTGGACCTATGCGGGGCAGCTTGCGAAGGCGATCGACGGCGCGCGCCAGGAAGGCGGTACCGAAATCCTCGATCAAAGGCTCGACGCAACCATCGGTGCAATCACCGTCGAGGACGGCACGCTCAATGTCGCCGATCTTGCGAGCGGCAAGACCTATCATTTCGAAGGCGTAACCGCCGATATCACCTGGCCGCGGCTTTCAAGCCAGATGACGGCGGTGCTGATCGCGAGAACGAGCGGCGAAGACCTGAAGCTCGACTTCTCTTCCAACAGCCCGCTGCTGATTTTCGGCGGCAAGGTTGCTCAGATCAAAACCGCGCTCACCTCCAGGCTCATAACGGCAGAATTCACCGGTATTGGCGGTATCTCCAGCCTCGCCGGACTGTCCGGCAACACGGCGGTCAATATTCCGGACCTGCCAGCGCTATTGGCCTGGTCCGGCAAATCCATTCCGGGCATCGAGACGCTGAGATCGTTTTCGATCGAGAGCGATGTATTTTCCGCCGCCAATGGCCTGCGCTTCAATGAAGTCGCGCTTGGGCTCAACGATGCGAATGCAACCGGCGTCATGGACATTTCCGTTGGCACGAACGCGCGGGCAAAGCTCGGCGGCACGCTGGCCTTCGACCATATGAACCTCAAGCCCTTCTTCGACGCCTTTGCCCTTCGTCTGGCCGCTGGCGAGGCAGGCGCGCCGGAAGACGGCGGTCCGCTGCAGAAGCTTGATGTCGACCTCAGGCTTTCCGCCAAGGGAATGCAGCTTCCGCCTTTCCAGCTCTCCGATGTCGGGGCAAGCATCATCGTTTCCAGCAACGAGGCCAAATTCGATATCGGCGACAGCCAGTTCGAAGGCGGCGAAATGACGGCGCATCTCGAGGCAATGCGCGGGGACTTCGACGGCGGCGGCAAGCTGCGAGTTTCGATCCGCGGCGCCGATTTTGCGGGGTTGACCGAGCGGCTACAGTTGAAGGGTCCGCTACCGCTCGCGAACGGATCGCTCGACATTTCGCTGAAAACCAGCAAGCCAATCTGGACGGCAGGCGCTGCCGACGTGAGCGGACAGCTGACGTTCCGTGGCAACGCGGGCTCGATTGCCGGTCTTGACGCCGAAGCCATCCGAAGCCAGGCCGCGCTGCAGAAATTCTTCCCGCTGAGTGCCGTTTCGGGCCGGGCATTTGACTTCAACCGCATCGACATAACCGCTACCCTTGCGGATGGCTCGGCGGAGCTTCGCGGCGTCAGCGTTCAAGGCGCAGACGAGACGCTGACCCTTTCGGGCATCATCCCATATGAATCCAACGGACTGGCTCTTTCCGGATCGCTGCAGGCGACGGATGCCGCCAAAACGGCAGAATTGCCGCCTCTGCCGTTCTTCGTCGGCGGCTCTTGGCCGAATCCGGTGATTTCGCCGGTGCCGGTGATCGATCAGCAGGCTCCCGGCGTCCAGTGATTCAGGCGGCGTTCGCCGCCGTACGCTCATCGCGCTCCCGCTGCACCTCGCGGCGCTTGGTTACGATCGAGGCGCAGATGACGCCAACCGTCACGACGCCGATCAGGATCGTGCAGACCGCGTTGATTTCAGGGGTCACGCCAAGACGCACCTGGCTATAAATTCGCATCGGCAGGGTCGTGGCGCCCGGACCTGACGTAAAGCTCGCAATCACAAGGTCGTCAAGCGACAGCGTAAAGGCCAGAATCCAGCCAGAGAAGACGGCAGGCGCAATGATCGGCAGCGTCACCTCGAAGAAAGTCCGAACCGGCGGAGCGCCGAGGTCCTGCGCCGCTTCTTCGATCGAATGATCGAAACTCACCAAGCGCGACTGCACGACGACCGCCACGAAGCACATCGTCAGCGTCGTATGCGCCAGCGTGATCGTCCAAAAGCCACGGTCAAATCCGATCGCCACGAAGAGCAGGAGCAGCGAAAGACCGGTAATCACCTCCGGCATCACGAGCGGCGCGTAGACCATCCCTGAGAAAAGCATGCGGCCGCGAAAGCGCGGATAGCGCACGAGCGTGAGCGCCGCGAGCGTGCCGAGAACCGTCGCCAGCGTGGCGGAGAGCACGCCGACGCGCACCGTCACCCAGGCGGCATCGAGCAGCGCCTGATTATACAGCAACTGCGTGTACCATTTCGTCGAGAAACCGCCCCAGACGGTGACGAGTTTCGACTCGTTGAACGAGAAGATCACGAGCAGCACGATCGGCAGATAGAGGAAGGCAAAGCCGAGCGTGATCGAGACGATATTGAAGCGGGTCCATTGCAGCATGGCTTACCTCCCCTGCTCGTCGGCTTTGGCTTGCGCGTTCTGGAAGAAGACGATCGGGATTACCAGGATCAAAAGCAGGATCGTCGCCACCGCGGAGGAGACCGGCCAATCGCGGTTCGAATTGAACTCGCTCCAAAGCGTCTTACCGATCATCAGCGTCTGCGATCCGCCGAGCAAGTCGGGGATGACGAATTCGCCGACGGCCGGGATGAAAACCAGCATGCAGCCGGCGATAACACCGGGTAGCGACAGTCGGAACGTGACGCGCCAGAAGGCCGTGATCGGCGGGCAGCCGAGATCCTGCGCGGCCTCGACCAAGGTGCCGTCCATCTTCTCCAGCGAGGAATAGAGTGGCAGCACCATGAACGGCAGGTAGGAGTATATGATGCCGATATAGACCGCGATGTTGGTGTTCAGGATGATGAGCGGACTGTCGATGATGCCGCTGGCGAGCAGCACCTGGTTCAGCAAGCCTTCCGGCTTTAGGATCGCGATCCAGGCGTAGACGCGGATCAGGAAGCTCGTCCAGAACGGCAGGATAACGAGCATGAGCAGTGTCGGGCGGATGCTGCGCGGGGCCTGCGCCATGCCATAGGCGATCGGATAAGCGATGAGCAGTGTAAGAAAAGTCGAAACCCCGGCAATGACGACGCTCGAGACATAGGCGTTGAAATACAGCGGATCATCGATGAGATAGCTGTAATTGTCGAAGGACAAGGTCGATAGCTTGTCCCAGAAGCCGGCCCAGCCGTCGCCGGGCGAGAAGACGGGCATATAGGGCGGCATCGCGATCGCCGTCGTCGACATCGAGATGCGGAAGACGATGAAGAACGGCGCGAGGAAGAAGATGAGCAGCCAGGCATAGGGAATGATGATCACAAGGCGGCTGTAGATCGCGGAACCGAGCTTGCCCATGGATCAATCCCTCAGAAGCACGCCGGCATCATCGGCGAAGGAGATCCAGACTTCCTGATCGTATGTGAAGGGATCGTCGACCGCGCGCTGCGCGTTGAGCGAGGAAGCCTTCACGACCTTGCCGGTCTTCAGCTTGACGTGGAAGACCGTCATGTCGCCGAGGTAGCCGATGTCCCAGAGTTCACCGGAAGCCGCATTGACGGATGGGTTTGGCGGCGGATGACGGAGCACCTTCAGTTTTTCCGGACGGACCGCAAAGCCGGCGTTGCTGCCGTTTGCAGGCTTGTCAGATGTCGCGACCTTGATGGTAAAGCCGCCCTCGACTGCAATCTCGACCGTGCCGCCTTCGGCGGAGGTCACCTGGCCGTCGAAGATGTTCACATCGCCGATGAAATCCGCAACGAATCGCGAGTTCGGCGCCTCGTAGATTTCCGCCGGCGTCGCCACCTGGACGACCTTGCCGTGGCTCATAACGGCGATGCGATCCGCCATCGTCATCGCCTCTTCCTGGTCATGCGTCACGACGACGAAGGTGAGGCCGAGATTCTGCTGAAGATCCATGAGCTCGAACTGCGTTTCCTCGCGCAGCTTCTTATCGAGTGCGCCGAGCGGTTCGTCGAGCAGCAGCACTTTCGGACGCTTGGCGAGCGAGCGGGCGAGCGCCACGCGCTGACGCTGCCCGCCGGAAAGCTGGTTCGGTTTGCGGGAGGCGAACTGCTCCAGCTTCACCATCTTCAGCATCTGCAAAACGCGCTCGATAATCTCGTCCTTCGGCATGCCGTCCTGGCGAAGGCCGAAGGCGATGTTCTTCTCGACCGTCATGTGGGGGAAGAGCGCGTAGGACTGGAACATCATGTTGACGGGCCGCCTGTAGGGCGGGGTACCTGCCAGGTTCGTGCCATCGAGGATCACTTCGCCGGAAGTCGGCTGCTCGAAGCCCGCCAGCATGCGCAACAGTGTCGACTTGCCGCAACCCGATGCACCAAGCAATGCAAAGAACTCGCGATGATAGATATTCAGCGACAGATCATTCACGGCGGTAAAATCGCCGAACTTCTTCGTCACGTTCTTGAAGGAGATAAACGGTTTGGAAGCCGGATCGGCCCAAGGCGCGAAGGTGCGGCGAATATTGCCAAGTGACTTCATTTGGTTCCCCGAGACATGATTTGAGAACCGGCCCTCCCCACAGCCGGCAGCCGTCAAGAAAAGGCCCGGGCGTTTCCGTCCGGGCCTGAATTTCCTTATTGGCCGGTGACGACTTTCGTCCAGAGCCGGGTCGCGGTGCGCTGCGTTTTCGGCTCCCAGGGCGAGACCGTGAAGAGCTTCTTCATCACGTCTTCGGTCGGATAGATCGCCGGATCTTCGAGCACGTCCTTGCTGATGAACTGCTGGGAAGTCTTGTTGCCGTTGGCGTAGAAGACATAGTCGGTCGCCTTGGCGATGACCTCCGGCTTCATGATGTAGTTCAGAAACTCGTGTGCTTCGGCAGCATGCGGCGCATCAGCGGGGATCGCCATCATGTCAAACCACATCTGGGCGCCCTGAGACGGGATCGAGTAGTTGACCTCGACATTATTATTGGCTTCGGCAGCGCGGTCGCGGGCCTGCAGCATATCGCCGGAATAACCGAAGGCGATGCAGATGTCGCCGTTAGCGAGCGCATTGATATATTCAGACGAGTGGAACTTGCGGACGAAAGGACGGATGGAGGTCATCAAGTCCTCAGCTTTCTTGAAGTCATCCGCGCTGGTCGTGTTCGGATCGACGCCGAGATACTGGAAGGCAGCAGAAAGGACATCCTTCGGCGCATCGAGCAGATAGATGCCGCAATCCTTGAACTTCTCGGCAACCTTCGGATCGAAGATCACTTCGAGCCCCGGCGTGGCGTCAGGCCCGAGAATTTCGGCAACCTTTTTGACGTTGTAGCCGATGCCGTTCGTGCCCCACATGTAGTCGATGGCGTACTCGTTGCCCGGATCATACTGCGCCGTGCGCTGCTGGATCACATCCCACATGTTGGAAATGTTCGGCAGCTTCGACTTGTCGAGCTTCTGGAAAACGCCGGCCTGGATCTGGCGCTGCAGGAAGTCCGCGGTCGGCACGACGACGTCATAGCCGCTGCCCCCCGCAAGAAGCTTCGTCTCGAGCGTCTCGTTGGAATCGAAAGTGTCGTAGACAACCTTGATGCCGGTTTGCTTGGTGAAATCCTCGAGGATGGAACTGTCGATATAGTCCGACCAGTTATAGACGTTGACGACGCGCTCCTGCGCGAAGCCCGGCGCCGCAGCGAAAACGGCAACGACGGCCGTGGCCGCAAGTCTTGCGATTCTTGACCTCATATTATCTCCTGTCCGTTCTTATTATTGGCAATTGCAGGCATCACCCCGGACACCTTTTCCCTCTGGATTTTGGATTAGAGTAGAAAGGATTCTGTGAGGCGACAAGCGAAAAATCCTGCACTCTCAATGATTTCACCGATCACTGAAAATCGAAGGCACCGAGCCCCGCCACCATCTCATCTAAGCCAAGCGGGCGAGTGACAGGCGGCTCGGCACGCGCAAGACAGCCCTTCCTTTCGCAGAGGCGGCAGGCCGGCCCGATTGCCACCGGATGCGGGGTCGCAGAAAGGGCCTGGCCATATGTCGTGTTGTCTTTGAGCGCGATGTCGCAGCCGAGCAGAACTGCAGTACGCCGGACCCGTTCGCCAAAGGGCGCATGCGGCCCTTCGAGCGTCCGCGCTATGGTAAGATAAGCGGAGCCATCCGGCATCTCGGCAGCCTCGGCCAGAACCTGGCCCGGCTGGAGAAAGGCAGGATGGATGTTGAGCTTCGGACAGCCGCCGCCGAAGCGCGCATGCGGAAAACCTGCCGCTCCGCCCCGCCGCAGCCGATGGCCCGCGGTATCGATCTCCATGATAAAGAACGGAACGCCGGCGTTCGCCGGCCGCTGCAGCATCGTCAGCCGTGTCGCAGCCTGGCCGAACGAACAGCCGAAGCGAGCGCAGAGAATATCGATGTCGTAACGCGATGTCTTTGCTGCGGAGAGAAACGCGTCATAAGGCATCATCAGCGCAAGGGCTGCGTAACGCGCGAGCTCGAAGCGGGCAATGCGCCTCGCCTCCTGCGTCGAGAGGTTGAGTGTTTCCAGCTCTCGCATAATGGCTTCGCGAAGCGCGAGCGTCGCGACCTCGACGGCGACTTCCTGGATCTGATCGGAAGCCGCAAGGCGCTCCGAAATGAAAAGCCGCATCGAATGCCGGTCGAAGCGGCGGCGCAGATCGGGCATCACATGCACCGGCAGGATGCGGACGCTGATGCCGTGCTCCTTCTGCAACCAGCCCTTAAGGACCTGCGCGCGCTCACCCGCCGGCAGAGCGACGAAGAAAGCCTCAGCGGCCTCTTCAAGCGCGCCAAAATAGGCAGAACGGCGTTCCAGCACGTCGCGCACTTCATCTGCCGGCAGCCGCGCGCCGGCGGCCGGAGCCTGTCCGTCGCCAGCCATCAGGACCGTCAAGTCGGAGAGTCGCGCAGCCTGCTCGCGATAGGCGCGATAGAGCTTCACGACGCCGCTTGCAGCATTGGGTGCGGCTTCGGCGACTTCGATGAGTTCCTGGTCTCCGGGCAATTCGCCCGAAAGCAACGGATCGGCAAAGACTTCACGCAGTTGGGCGAGATTGTTTCCGGGCTCGCTCTGCAGTTCCTCCAGGTCGACCTTGTAGACCGACGCCAGCTTCAAGAGGAGTTGCACCGTCAATGGCCGCTGATTGCGCTCGATCAGGTTGAGGTAGGATGGCGAAATTCCCAATCCCTCGGCCATCGCCGTCTGGGTGATCGCCAAGCCGTTGCGAATGCGGCGAACTTTCGGACCGGCGAATATCTTCCGCTCGACCATTCGACACCTCCCGTATCGACATGAATTTACAAGCATTTACAGATTTACAAACTTGCTTTGTAAATGCTCCCGCAACCTAACCTCAATTTCTTCCCAAAAATCAAGCTTTCTCTGGCGGCTTCGAGGATTTTTGTAAATTATGTCACACAGCCGAATGAGGCACATTCATCGAGAAGGAGGAAATCGTGACAGAATTTGACAAGCTTATCCGCAATGCGCCGGCAGGCCGTTTCGACGGTATCGAGCGACCCTATTCGCCCGAGGACGTGAGGAGATTGCGAGGCTCCGTCGAACTCCGCTATTCGCTTGCCGAGATGGGGGCGAACCGGCTGTGGCAACTGCTGCGTGAGGACGATTTCGTCAATGCGCTCGGTGCACTTTCGGGCAATCAGGCAATGCAGATGGTCCGTGCCGGGCTGAAAGCGATCTACCTCTCCGGCTGGCAGGTCGCAGCCGATGCGAATACGGCTTCGGCGATGTATCCCGACCAATCGCTCTATCCCGCCAATGCTGGACCGGAGCTCGCCAAGCGGATCAACCGCACGCTTCAGCGCGCCGACCAGATCGAGATATCGGAAGATCGCGAACTTTCCGTCGAAACATGGTTTGCGCCAATCGTTGCCGATGCTGAAGCCGGCTTCGGCGGACCGCTCAATGCCTTCGAGATCATGAAGGCCTATATCGAGGCCGGCGCTGCCGGTGTCCACTTCGAGGATCAGCTAGCATCGGAAAAGAAGTGCGGGCACCTCGGCGGCAAGGTGCTGATCCCGACGGCGGCGCACATCCGCAATCTGAACGCGGCGCGGCTTGCCGCAGACGTGATGGGTGTTCCGACCCTCGTCATTGCCCGCACGGATGCGGAAGCGGCCAAGCTTCTGACCTCGGACATCGACGAGCGCGACCAGCCCTTCGTCGATTACGACACCGGCCGCACGGTCGAAGGCTTCTATCAGGTGCGCAATGGCCTCGATCCCTGCATCGCCCGTGCGGTTGCTTACGCGCCGCATTGCGATCTCATCTGGTGCGAAACCTCCAAGCCGGATCTGGAGCAGGCGCGGCGCTTTGCGGAGGGCGTGCACAAGGTCCATCCCGGCAAGCTGCTCGCCTACAACTGCTCGCCGTCGTTCAACTGGAAGAAAAACCTTGACGACGCGACGATCGCCAGGTTCCAGCGGGAGCTCGGCGCGATGGGCTACAAGTTCCAGTTCATCACGCTAGCCGGTTTCCACCAGCTGAACTTCGGCATGTACGAACTGGCACGCGGCTACAAGGACCGGCAGATGGCGGCCTATTCGGAACTGCAGCAGGCGGAGTTCGCCGCCGAGGCACAGGGCTACACCGCGACCAAGCACCAGCGCGAAGTGGGAACCGGCTATTTCGATGCCGTATCGCTCGCCATCACCGGCGGCAAGTCCTCGACCACTGCCATGAAGGAATCGACCGAACATGCACAATTCAAACCCGCAGCCGAGTAGCCACACCAAAGGAGAAAAGGCCATGGCTTCCATCGCACGTGTCCGCGAAAGAGCGGAAGAACAATCCTCCAGCATGAGCGCCGATCAGCAGACGATGATCCGCATGCTCGCAAACGATCTGCACAGGCTGAACCAGTCCGTCATGAAGGCCGTCGAGGCGGGGGTCTCGGTCGAGCTCGTGCGCTCCGCCCGCCACCATGGCGGAGACGGCAATTGGGGCGATCTCCTGATCCCTGTCATCGTCGCCAACAGGATGTAGGATAAAAGATGGCGGCGCCGCGGCGTCGCCATCTGCGTTATTCGACGTAATTGTCACTGTCACGAAAGGCGGGCATAATAAGCATCCGCTCATATGAGATGTCTGATGCCCGCCACGACGCATGCCAATCTCGAATCTCTCACTGACCTGGTCTACGGCGCATTGTTTGGCGAAACGGACTGGCAGGACTTCCTCGACACCCTCAACACGAGGATGCCCGATGCGAAGACGACGCTTTTTTATCACGACAGCGTCGCGGGTGCCGGTGCCTTTTCGCTATGCTCAGGTTTGGACGGTTCCAGTCTGGAAGACTACAACCGGTATTATTGCACCGTAAACCCGTGGATGCCGAAGGCAGCCGTCCGGCCGGTCGGCCTCGGCGTCATCGCGGACCAGATGCTGCCGCATGCCGAACTCGTCAAGACGGAATTCTACAACGAGTATCTGCGCAGCATCGGTTGTCGGAGCAGCGTCGGCGTGACGATTCTGCGCGAGAACAGCAGGTCCTTCAATCTCTCGACGCTGACATCGAGCACCGACACCGGCTTCAATCGCCTCAACGCCGATCTCCTGACACAACTCGCACCGCATTTGCAACGAGCCTTCGATTTCATGCGCAGGGAAAAAGCGAGCAATGAGACGGGCCGTTCGCTGTTCGACGCCATCGGTGTCGGCCTCGTCTATATCGGCGAAGGCTGCCAGATCCGGTCGATGAACCTTGCCGCGGAACAGATGTTCGCCGAAGATGCCGGGATCAGTGTCACGCCAACAGGACATCTCGTCTGCAGCGACCGGGATTTCCTCGGGCGTCTTACCTCCGCTTCACGCTACCGCGCCCCCGCCGCGGCAGAACCGTTCATCGCGAGATTCAGGTCTTCCTGCGCGTCGTTCAAATGCACGCTCGTGCGCCTCACGTCCGATTTGATGACCGAGTTCCTGCAGGGGCCGACGGCGGCACTCATCATCGAGCGCATGCCCGTGGCATGCCCGGAACTGAACGACCGTTTGTCCGCAAAGGAGCAACTGACCGCAGCCGAGCTGCGGATCGCCTCCTCCATCGCGGCAGGCCTTTCGCCGCGCGAGGCGGCCAGGCTGCATGGCATCAGCTACGAGACGGCCCGGACGCATCTGAAGAACATCTATTCCAAGCTCGGCGTGAACAGCCAGGTCGCGCTCGTGAGACGTCTGATGCCGTAGAATCAGCTGCGACTGGCGCGCTTTCCGGCGAACAGATCGGCATAGCTTTTCAGCAGCTTTGTCATACGGTCGGCGACGGTGCGGATTTCCGGGCGGTGGCGATCCTCGTTGTTCAGCACGATCCATTGCCGGTGGCGCAACTCCGTCAGTTCGCCGCCGAGCCGCTGCAGCTCCGGATCGAGATCACCCACGAAGCAGGGGAGCACCGCCTTTCCCGCACCGGCCCGGACGAGATCCGGCAGCGAACGCGGCCTGTTGACCGTCGCAACGACGGGCTCCGACGCCTGGCGGTGCGGCCAGCGGAGATAGGCGGAAATGGCATCATCCTCGGCGACCGCAATCCAGCGGTTTTCGACCTCGCCGGCATTGCGCCGGACATAGACGGCATAGGCGACTTCCCCCAAAAGCCGAGCAGCGAGATTGGATTCGTCCGGCTCGAAGGCGCGAATGCCGATATCGCTCTCGCGGTAGGCGAGATTGGCGCGCGCCTCGCCGATCGTCAGCGCGATGTTGAAACCGTCGGCAGGTATGCGGATCGCGGAGAAGTTTTCGGTCAGCATCCAGGCAACCCAGGTTCCGGCTGCGATCTTTACCGTTACGCCTCCTTCGCCTGCCTGGCGCCAGGCATCCACCTTCCGGGCAGCGGCTTCCATCTCCTGAAGGTGGTCGAGGAGGATCTGGCCATCGGCCGTCAGGCGGTAGCCGGTCTGGCTGCGGGCGAAAAGCATCCGCCCCGTTTCCTGCTCCAGCTCAAGCATGCGCCGTCCAATCGTGGCCGGGCTCAAGCCGGTCGCCGCGCTCGCACCGGTCAGCCCGCCGAGGCGCGCGACCTGCAAAAAAAGCTGATAGGAGTCCCATGCGGCGTTTTTCATTGATGAAAAACATAGCCGGATCTTCGATGTTTATGAAGCGATTTTTGATGTGTATTTGAAAGGATGTCTTTTAATGGAGGACATCACAATGATCGATCAGATCATGATTGCCAGTTTCCTCGGCCTTTCGCAGAGCTGCCAGCCCATCCAAAAACGTGCCAGGACTGAGGACGAATTCTACAGGGATTTTGGAAGCTCGCCTATCGTAAGCGTTGGCAGGTGGCTCAACAGCATCGGCGCAAAAAAGCAAAAGGACCGCGCGTTACCGGCGCGATCCTCCATACCTTCAAGCTGCAGGCCCGATCAGGCTGCCCGCCTTGCCCGGCCGTGAGACTGTACCGACGCTTCGATGCGGAACTGCTGCAGCAGGCTCATCAGCGTGTCGGCCTCGTCGGCGAGCTGACGGCTTGCCTGTGTGGTTTCCTCGACCATCGAAGCGTTTTTCTGGGTCATCTGGTCCATGGCATTGACCGAACCGTTGACCTCCTGCAGCGCCGCCGACTGATCCTGGCTCGCGGTGGCGATGGTTTCGACGTGTTTGCTGATCGCAATGATCTCCTCGCTGATTGAAGCGAGCACGCTGCCGGTCTTCTGGACCAGCGCAGAGCCGACCGTGACCTCCTGGCTGGATTTCTCGATCAGGCCCTTGATCTCGCGGGCGGCATCGGCCGAGCGCTGCGCCAGTTCGCGGACTTCCTGAGCGACAACCGCAAAGCCCTTGCCCGCCTCGCCGGCGCGCGCCGCTTCGATACCGGCATTGAGGGCCAGGAGGTTCGTCTGGAAGGCGATGTCATCGATGACTTCGATGATCTGCTCGATCTGCCGCGACGCCTGCTCAATGCGGCCCATAGCGGCGACAGCGTCGCTGACGACCACTCCGGAGCTGTCGGCAGTCTTTTTCGTGGAGGTGACCGCGTTGTTGGCTTCGCGAGCGCGCTCAGCGGACGAGCGGACGGTCACGGTGATCTCTTCGACGGCAGCCGCCGTTTCTTCCAGGTTTGCCGCCTGCGCTTCGGTGCGCTTCGAAAGCTCGCCGGCAGAAGTCAGCATTTCGCCGCTGTTGCGCTGGATGGCATTGGCGTTCTCGCGGATCTGCACGAGGGTATCCTGCAGGCGGACAAGCGATGTGTTGAAGTCGACGCGAAGCTGCTCCAGCCGGCCGACGAACGGCGTCTCGATCGTCTCTGAGACATCGCCCTGGGCGAGGCGCCCGAGGCCAGTTGCAAGCTGGTTCACGGCGAAGTCGATCTGACCATCGAGCGAACGCTTATCGGCATCGTTGCGGGCACGCTCGGCTTCGCTCAGCGCGCGCTGTTCCGCAGCCTGCGTCTCGAGATCCTGCCGGGCGCGGGCGCTGTCGCGGAAGGCAACCAGAGCGCGGCCGATCTCGCCGAATTCGTTGTTCTTCTCAAGACAGGGGATCGTGCTGTCGAGTTTACCGGCGGAAATCGAGTGGACCGTTTCCGTCAGCGCAAGCAGCGGCCTCACGGACGCGCGGATCGCGAAGAAGGCAAGCATGCCGACAAGCAGCATGACGGCAGCGCCGGCGCCGAGAACCATAGTCTGCAGATGATTGATGCGGGCGAAATAGACCTCCATCGGAATGCCGATGAAGAGGATGCCGACATTGGCGCCGGCCGCACTCTTGACCGGGAAGTAACCGGTCATGAAGTTCTTGCCGAAGAGCTGCGCGGGACCGTAGTAGGCCTTGCCGTTTGCGAGAGCCGGCTGCGCCGGATGATCGGCGGCAAGCTTGGTGCCAACGGCACGGCTGCCGTCTTCCTTCTTCACATTGGTCGAAACGCGGACATAGTCGTTGCCCTGCTTCTGAAAGACTGTTGCAACGCCGGCAATTGATTGGGCCGTGCGATCGACGAGAGCGTGATCCTTGAGTTCGAGAATGCCATCTTCCGTCACGGAGAGAAGTTCGTCACCCGTGACACCGACAGCCGCATTCGCATCCGCGGCACCATAAAGCACCGCCATGGTGCGGCTTGCGCCTTTTGCGTCCGAAACGGCGCTTTCCATCACGTCGCGGCTGAGATTGTGATAGGTGACAGCGACGATCGCGGCGGTGCTGACGACGAGCAGAGCGAGCGTGATCGCAACAACCTGACGCACGATGGACGTCGAAAAGAAACGCGGCATGAAGGCCTCCGGTGAATACAACTATAGTAAGAATAGGCTAAAAGCGTTAAGGAATTCCTCGGTTTCCCGGCTTCTTCAGAGGAAGCGTCCCTTTCGCCTGCTGGGTAACAACTGGCGAGGTTTTGGAATGCGTAGACCGGCATAGCAAATTGCAACCATAGGAAAGCGGCCCCGGAAGCCGGAGCCGATTCGCGAATTGCAAGATGATGCCGATTATGCCGCGCGGTAGATCGCCGCCTCGGAACTTTCGCCGTCGATCTTGAACTGCTGGACGAGACCGAGGAGCGCATCCGCCTGACCGGCAAGCTCGCGGCTTGCGGCGGTCGTCTCTTCGACCATCGCGGCATTCTGCTGGGTCATCTGGTCCATCTGATTGACGGTCGAGTTGACTTCCTGCAGCCCGCTCGACTGATCATGGCTTGCGCGGGCGATCATCTCGACATGCTGGCTGATCGTCACGATCTGGGCGCTGATCTTGGCAAGCACCGTGCCGGTCTCCTGAACGAACTGCGAGCCTGAGCTGACCTCCGTCGTCGACTTGTTGATCAGGCCCTTGATTTCCTTTGCAGCAGCGGCGGAGCGCTGCGCCAGTTCACGGACTTCCATGGCAACGACCGCGAAGCCCTTGCCTGCGTCGCCGGCACGTGCGGCTTCGATGCCGGCATTCAGCGCCAGGAGGTTGGTCTGGAAGGCGATCTCGTCGATGACGCCGATGATCTGCTCGATCTTGCGGGACGCGTCCTCGATGCGGGTCATCGCATCGATGGCATTGCTGACGACCGTTGCCGAGTCGTCGGCGCTGCGCTTGGCCTGGCGAACGATCTGGTCGGCATCCTTGGCACGCTCTGCCGACGAACGGACGGTGACGGTGATCTGATCGACGGCGGCAGCCGTTTCCTCGAGAGAGGCGGCCTGATGCTCCGTCCGTTTCGCAAGGTCCTCGGCGGACTGCGCCATCTGATTGCCGTTGCCCTGGATCATTTCAACATTGTCGCGGATCTGGCTCATCGTTGCCTGGAGACGCAGCATAGAACCGTTGAAGTCCTGACGCAGCTGCTCGAGGCGGCCGATGAAAGGCGTTTCGATCGTGGTGGAAATGTCGCCCTGCGCCATCCGCTCAAGGCCGGCCGCAAGCTCGTTGACGGCGAATTCGATCTGGCGATCCATCTCGCGCTTTTCGGCGTCGTTGCGCTGGCGTTCCTGTTCGGCGGCCGCGCGCTCTTCTTCGCTCTCTTCCTCGATGCGGATCTTCGAGATCGCATTTTCCTTGAAAATGCCGAGGGCGCGGGCCATGTCGCCGATCTCATCGGACCGTTTTTCGCCGGAAATACTGGTATCCAACGAACCGTCGGCGATGCGGCGCATGGCGGCCGTGATCTGGCCGATCGGACGCTGCAGCGTCAGCACGAGGGCGAAGCCGCCGATGATCGAAACGAGGATGCCGAGGCCGGTCGTCAGAACGGAGATGCTGTTTGCCTGCGTGCGCTCAGTTCCGGCCGACTGCTTCTGCAGCTCGGCGAAGGTGGTGAGTTGGCCCCAGACGCTGTCGAGCTGCTGACGGGCGGCTGCATAGTCGGTAGTACGCTGGGCGATCGTCGCGACCAGCTTTTCGCCGTCGCTGTCCATGGAAGCAAGTGCGGGCGACATGACGGCAACGATGTCTTCCGCGAAGTCCATGCCCTTGGCGCTTGCCAGCAATGTGTTCAGGTTGGTGCCAAGCGTCGTGATTTCCTGATGCAGGCGAACGCGGTTGTCCGGATTCGGCTTGGCGGTGAAGTCGCCGAGCACCAGCTGCAGCGAATAGATCGAGATCTCGAGGCGGCGAGTATCCTCGAGAACGGAGTTCGTCTGAGCAATGCGGCCGTCGAGTTCGACGAACGTCGTCGTCGCTTCCCGCATCATCTGCGTTGCCGTCAGCTGCGTATAGGTCGACATCTGGCGGAAGCGAGAAACGAGGCGGCCAAGGTTGGCGATCGCTTCGTCGGTCGCTGCATCAGGTGCCGCGGCCTGCGTCTTGAGGTCGCTGATCGTCTGGGCGATCGACTGCGTCATACTCTTCTGGTTCTGCGGCACGGAGATTTCGATGAGGCGCTGCGCTTTGGCGATCTGCGGGATCGCGTCGGTGACGACTTTCAGCTTATCGGCGGCCGCCTGCGCCTTGTTGAAGGCTGCCATGACGGAGGCAAGCGTATCGCCACCCTTCAACAGCCGGTCTGCGGCGCGGAGCGTCGCGGTGGCATTGCCTTCATCGTTGCGGATATTTTCCTGGAGCTGCTGTGCGTCGTAATTGACGTTGAACCGGCTGCTGATCAGCGTCTTCTGTGCGTCGTCGATCGACTTGCGGAGCGCCAGCTCCTGTTCATGAAGAGACCATAGCTTGCCGACGGTATCCGCAATCCCAGCCGTGCCGTTTGACGCGGCCTGCAGGTTTTCGCGGCCGTCCTTGTCGCCGATCTGGTCCAGGGTGGCTTTCAGCGTATCCTGCTGCGTCTTGATGTCGGCGTAGAGCTTGTCGCGCGCTTCCTGGTTGGTAACCTGCAGGAAATCGCCCATCGAACCATAGAGATCCTTGAAGCCGCTCAGCGATTGGAGAACGCTGTTCGAAATCTCCATGCGGCCCTGCAGCAGGCCGGAAGCATAGAGGCCTGTCAGGCCGACGGCGGAAATGGTGACCACGAAAGGCAGGACGAAGATCAGGACCTTGGTCTTGATCTTGAAGCGCGAAAGAATCTTGTCAATAAACATGGCGATACCGGCCTTCCATACACCACTCCTCCCACCGGCTGAAATCGGCGCCGGCCGAGTGCATCGAGCTGACTGTGAGACACTGGGGAAACCCGAGGGGTCAGGCGGCAGTCATTGCCAAATCATCGCAAGCAGCAGAAGGCGGCGATGCCCAAACATTCGCGGTGAATGTGACAGAGGATATCTTAATTTTCGGATAAGCTGATGCAATCGAAATCGCATCGTTGCATGGCGGGCGTCCGCGCAACCGGTTTGCCGCGCAAGGGCAAACCTCAAAAAGGACGACGAAGGAAATGCCTTAAAGGGCGTGAGCGATCAGGAGGGCCACAAGTGCGGCCGTTGCGCCGGTCGCGAGCATGAGGAAGCGGACGGCTGCGAGCTTTGTATCAGGTCTTGCCTGAGCGATTGCAATGGCGCGGGCGCGTTGTGTGTTCCTGTTCATGCGTAGAACCTCACTTCCTTCAAGACTCAACAATCCACCAAAACGGCTTGCCGGTAAAGCTTAATTTAGGAAGCTCTTTCCATACGGCCATTGGGACACGATGGCGCACCGTGATTAAGAAGTCTTGAATCCCGTTCCCCAGATTCGTCCCTACAAGGATTCGCCTGCGGCAAAGCCCGAGGCCCAGGCCCATTGGAAATTATAGCCGCCGAGCCATCCGGTCACGTCGACGCATTCACCGATGAAATAGAGGCTGGGCACGCCTTTTGCCTGCATCGTGCGGGAATCGAGTCCGGCGGTATCGATGCCGCCGAGCGTCACTTCCGCGGTGCGATAACCTTCGGAGCCGGAAGGCTTGATCTTCCAGTTCTGCGCTGCATCGCAAAGACGGATGAGCACCTTGTCGGAGAGGTCGGCCATGTTGCCTGATATGCCTTCGCGCTCCGTCAGATATTGCGCCAGCCGCTTCGGCAGGATTTCCCCGAGCACCGTCTGCGCCGACTGACGGCCGTTTAGTTGCTTGGCTTTCTTCAGATGCAGAAGAAGATCGACATCCGGCTCGATACCAATGGCGATCTCGTCTCCCTCCCGCCAGTAGGAGGATATCTGCAGGATCGCCGGGCCGCTGAGACCGCGGTGGGTAAAGAGCAGGGCTTCACGGAAGCCGGTTTTTTCATGCCGGATTTCGGCGGGCGCCGAGATGCCGGATAGCGGCGCAATGCTCTCCAGCAAGAGGGGATCAAGCGTCAGCGGGACGAGACCGGGGCGCGTTTTGAGCAGCGAGAGACCGAACAATTCGGCGATGCGGTAGGCAAAACCCGTTGCCCCCATTTTCGGTATCGACTTGCCGCCGGTCGCCACGACGAGCGAAGTACACTCGTATTCGTCGTCGGATGTCCTGACGCGAAAGCCGTCGATGCCTTTTTCGACGGCCAGGATTTCGGTCTGCAACCGCAGTTGTACGCCTGCCGCCTGCATCTCGTCGAGCAACATGCGTATGATATCCCTGGCGCTGTCATCGCAGAAGAGTTGGCCGAGCGTCTTCTCGTGCCAGGCAATCCCATGGCGGTCGACCATGGCGACGAAATCGGCCGGCGTGAAGCGGGCGAGCGCGGATTTGCAGAAATGGGGATTGGCCGACAGGAAATTCTTCGGGCCGGCATTGACGTTGGTGAAGTTGCAGCGGCCGCCGCCCGAGATGCGTATTTTCTCGCCCGGCGCTTTCGCGTGATCGAGCACGACCACTGAGCGGCCGCGCTGCCCGGCGCGGATGGCGCACATCATTCCGGCGGCGCCCGCGCCTATGACGATCACGTCGCTCTTCAGTCTCAAGCCATTTTCCTTCCGTGAATGGGCTTTCTTTTTCTATCGAATGGCGAAAGTCAACGCTGCCGCCCCTCGCCAATTGCCAAACTCCGGCTATGATGACCTTCCGATCAACCGCGAACATGTGTGTCATGTCACCAAAAAAGACGACGCTGAAACCTGCTAGAAACGTGCCTGCCTCTACGAAAATTCCCCCGGATCCCGGATCTTCGCGCGGTGTGGCAAACTGGAAGGAAGCGGCGCAGTGGCTTCGCACACGCGGCATCGAGGACATCGAATGCATCACTCCCGACCTCGCCGGCGTTCCGCGCGGCAAGATGATGCCGACCTCGAAATTCACCTCCAATACGTCGCTCGCTCTGCCCTCGGCGATCTATCGCCACACGATCTCCGGCGAATATCCCGAGGAGACCGAGAGCTTCCGCTACGAGCCGCGCGACAGCGACCTAAAGCTGATGCCCGATCTTTCGACGCTTTCCGTCGTTCCCTGGGAGACGGACCCGACGGCGCAGGTGATCTGCGACATCGTCAACTCGGAAGGCGAGGAGGTCCCCTATACGCCGCGCAACCTCCTCAAGCGGATCATGGGTCTGTACGCCGAACGCGGCTGGAAGCCGGTTGTCGCGCCGGAGATCGAATTCTATCTCGTTGCCAACAACGACGATCCCGACTATCCGCTGCGCCCGCCGAAGGGCCGCTCAGGCCGCTCGATCCTCGGCGGTCAGGGCTATTCGATCGCCGGCATCAATGAATTCGACGAACTGATCGACGATATCTACCACTTCTCCGAGAAGCAGGGCCTAGAGATCGATACGCTGATCCACGAAGAGGGTCCGGCGCAACTGGAGATCAACCTGCGCCACGGCAACCCGATCGAGCTTGCCGACCAGGTCTTCATGTTCAAGCGCACGATCCGCGAGGCGGCGCTGAAGCACGATATCTACGCGACCTTCATGGCGAAGCCGATGCAGGGCCAGCCGGGCTCGGCGATGCATATCCACCAGTCGGTCGTCAATATCGAGACCGGCAAGAACGTCTTTTCCAATCCCGACGGATCGGCGTCGAAAGAGTTTTTCCACTTCATCGGCGGCATGCAGAAATACGTGCCGAGCGCGCTTGTGATGCTCGCGCCTTACGTCAACTCCTACCGGCGCCTCGCTCCGAACATGTCCTGCCCGGTTAACAACGCCTGGGGTTACGACAACCGCACCACGGCATTCCGTGTGCCGGTTTCCGACCCGCAGGCGCGGCGTGTCGAAAACCGTCTGCCGAGCTCGGATGCTAACCCTTATCTGGCGTTGGCCGCGTCGCTGGCATCCGGTCTTCTCGGCATCATGAAGGAAATCGAGCCCACGGCACCGACCGAGGACGCCGCCAACGAAGGGTCGATCGACCTTCCACGCGGCCTGCTCGAAGCCGTTGCCTTGATGGAAGATGAACCGGCATTCGAGGAGGTCTTCGGCAAGGAATTCATCGGCCTCTATGCAGGCGTGAAGCGGGGAGAGTTCGAAACCTTCATGCAGGTGATCAGCCCCTGGGAACGCGAATTCCTGCTGCTCAACGTGTGAGGAGGCTCACCTCATGACGGTGCAAGAAAACTGGCAGAGCCCCATCGCGCCCGGCGTTTCTTGGTATCAGGCGACGGTGGGGGAGCGGCCGACCTATCCGGAGCTTGACGGATCGAAGACATGCGACGTCGCCATCGTGGGCGGCGGCTATACCGGTTTGCAGGCGGCATACAATCTGGCGAATGCCGGTGTTTCGGTCATCCTGATCGATGCCTGCCGTTTCGGAGACGGGGCATCCGGCCGCAACGGCGGGCAGCTCGGCACCGGCCAGCGCTCGTGGCCGGAGGAGTTGGAAGAGAAGATCGGCTACGAACGTTCCAAGGCACTCTTCGATCTTGCGGAGGCTTCCAAGAAACACCTGCTTGATTTTGCGACCGAGTATCAGATCGACATCGAATTCATGCCCGGTCAGATGAACGTCTCGCACAAGGAAAGCTACAAGCGCTACTATTACGAAAATGCCGAGATTGCAGCGTTGCGCTACGATTATCCACATCTGCGATTCATGGACAGGGAAGAGACGCAGGAACGCCTTGGCTCCAAGCGCTACTACTGCGGCGTGCGCGACACCGGCACCGGCCACATTCATCCGCTGAAGCTGCTGATCGGGTTGGCGCGCGTTGCGGCCAAAGCGGGGGCGCAGATTTTCGAGATGACCAAGGCGACCGCAATCCGCCAGGGCAGCGGCAAGGTGACGATCGAAACGCCGAAGGGCACGATCACCGCCGGCCGCGCGCTGATTGCCTGCAACGGCTATATCGGCAATCTGGAGCCGGTAACGGCAAGCCATGTCATGCCGATCCGCTCGTTCATCGGCGCAACCGTGCCGCTCGACAAATATCCCGCCGTGCTTCCCGGCGGGGAGGCCGTCGCCGACTCGCGTTTCGTCGTGCGCTATTTCCGGAAGTCCAAAGACGGGCGGCTGCTCTTCGGCGGCCGCGAAGCCTATACCGCCGACAATCCGCGCGAAATTAGCGAACATATCCGCCGCCAGATCGCCGAAATCTATCCGGATCTCAAGGACATCGAGATCACGCATGCCTGGGGCGGCAGCGTCGGCATAACGATGCCGCGCCAGCCCTTCGTGCGCGAAGTGATGCCGGGCGTTACCTCGATCGGTGGTTATTCGGGCCATGGAGTGATGCTGTCAAATTACTGCGGCAAACTTTATGCAGAAACGGTGCTTGGAAAATCCGCCGATCTCGAGCTCTTCAAGGCGCTCGATATTCCGGCATTTCCCGGTGGTGCGGCAATGCGCGCACCGTTGCTTTTCCTGGCCTTGTCGTGGTTCGCGCTGCGCGACAAGTTTTAGGGGCGATTGCGGGATTTCCTCCCGGGGCAATTCGCTTTAAAACCGGGACCGGACAGATTCATTGCATCGCACACTGGCTTTTTTAAATCGATTAGATTAAAACGGCCGCAACCAGCCTGATTGAGAGAAGAGCTCATGAGCAGCCAGATCATTCCCGTCGAACCCTTTGATTATGTCGTCTTCGGCGGCAGCGGCGATCTTGCCGAGCGCAAGCTCCTTCCCGCCCTCTATCACCGCCAGATCGAGGGCCAGTTCACCGAGCCGACGCGCATTATCGGCGCTTCGCGCAGCCCGCTTTCCGACGACGAATACCGCAAGTTCGCCAAGGATGCCCTCAAGGAGCATCTGAAGAAGGGCGAATATGACGATGCGGAAGTCGAGAAATTCTGCAGGCGCCTTTTTTACGTCTCCGTCGACGCGCGTTCTGACGGCGGCTGGGATCAGCTGAAGAAGCTGCTGGAGGAGGGCAAGGACCGCGTCCGTGCCTTTTATCTTGCCGTCGCACCCGGCATCTTCGGCGACATCTCCCAGAAGATCGCGGACCACAAGCTGATCACCAAGTCGACCCGCATCGTTGTCGAAAAGCCGATCGGCCGCGACCTTTCCTCGGCGCTGTCGCTGAACGACACGATCGGCCGCGTCTTCAAGGAAGAGCAGATCTTCCGTATCGACCACTATCTCGGCAAGGAAACGGTGCAGAACCTGATGGCGCTGCGCTTTGCGAACGCCCTCTACGAGCCGCTGTGGAACGCCAATTACATTGACCACGTGCAGATCACGGTTGCCGAAGCTGTTGGCCTCGAGGGACGCGCGGGCTACTACGACACTGCCGGCGCATTGCGCGACATGGTGCAGAACCACATCCTGCAGCTCCTCTGCCTGACAGCCATGGAGGTGCCGTCGTCGATGGATTCCGAAGCTGTCCGCGACGAGAAACTGAAGGTACTCCGTGCCCTGAAACCGATCGATGCGTCGAATGTCGAGCAGGTTACGGTTCGCGGCCAATATCGCGCCGGCGCTTCTGGCAGCGGCCCGGTCAAGGGCTATCTGGAAGAGCTCGAAGGCGGCGTTTCCAACACCGAAACCTTTGTTGCCATCAAGGCCGAAATCAACAACTGGCGCTGGGCAGGCGTTCCTTTCTTCATACGCACGGGCAAGCGCCTTGCCGGCCGCATGTCGGAAATCGTCATCACCTTCAAGCCGATCCCGCACGCGATCTTCGATCAGGCGGCCGGACGCATCAACCAGAACCAGCTCATCATCCGCCTGCAGCCGGACGAAGGCGTCAAGCAATCGCTGATGATCAAGGACCCCGGCCCCGGCGGCATGCGCCTGCGCAACGTTTCGCTCGACATGAGCTTTGCGTCAGCCTTCAACGTGCGCAATCCGGACGCCTACGAGCGCCTGCTGATGGACGTCGTCCGCTCCAACCAGACGCTCTTCATGCGCCGCGACGAAGTTGAAGCCGCGTGGCGGTGGGTCGACCCGATGCTCAAGGGTTGGGAAACGACCGGCCAGCTCGTTCAGGGCTATACCGCCGGCACCTGGGGCCCGAGCCATGCCATCGCGCTCATTGAGCGTGAAGGCCGCACCTGGCACGACAACATCTAGGATCGCGAGCGATGGCAGCCACCTTGCATGCTTTTACCAATGCCGCGGAACTCGCAAGCAGCCTTGCAGACGAGGTGACGGAGCGGCTTTCTGCAGCGATCACGGCCCGCGGAGTGGCCAGCATCGCCGTTTCCGGCGGTTCGACCCCGAAAGCCTTCTTCCAGGAACTCTCCACCCGCGGCCTCGACTGGAGCAAGGTGACGGTCACGCTTGTTGACGAGCGCTTCGTTCCCGCGGACAATGAACGTTCGAACCATCTGCTGGTCGCGAACAACCTGCTGCAGAACAAGGCGAAGGCAGCGCGCTTCGTGCCGCTCTACCAGAAGACGGACTCTGCCGAATATGCGGCAAAGCTCGCGACTGCCGAGACGAAAGCGATCAGCAACCCGTTCGACGTGGTGATCCTCGGCATGGGCGGCGACGGCCACACCGCATCGTTCTTTCCCGGCGGCAGCAACCTTGCTGCCGCACTCGATCCGGCAACGCCGCGTGGCATCATCACAATGGAAGCCAAAGGCGCCGGCGAGCCGCGCCTGACCTTCACCTTCTCCAGCCTTCAGGATGCCGCGCTCCTGGTGCTTCACATCGAAGGCGCGGGCAAGAAGGATACGTTGGCGAAAGCGGAAGATGCCGGAGAAGAAGCAGAGATGCCGATCCGGGCCGTTCTGCGCCGGGCGGCTTCCCCCGTCGAAATCTACTGGGCGCCGTAAGGCAGAGCCGCCGAACATAAAACTTGAGAGCAACAAAGGCAGGATACCTCCCATGTCCGCTAACGCACGCATTTCCGCGATCACATCCCGCGTCGTCGAACGATCGAAACCGACGCGCGAACGATATCTGGAGCGCCTGCGCGCCGCGGCTTCCAAGAGCGTGAACCGCTCGATCCTCGGCTGCGCCAACCTCGCGCACGGCTTTGCGATCTGTTCGCCCGCCGAGAAGGATGCACTGGCGGGCGACCGTGTGCCCAATCTCGGCATCATCACCGCTTACAACGACATGCTCTCGGCCCATCAGCCGTTCGAGACCTATCCAGCGATCATCCGCGAAGCTGCGGCGGAAGCCGGCGGCATTGCCCAGGTCGCCGGCGGCGTCCCTGCCATGTGCGACGGCGTCACGCAGGGCCAGCCGGGCATGGAGCTGTCCCTCTTTTCCCGCGACCTGATTGCCATGTCTGCAGGCATCGGGTTATCGCACAACATGTTCGACGCAGCGCTCTTCCTTGGCGTCTGTGACAAGATCGTGCCGGGTCTGGTGATTGCTGCGCTTTCCTTCGGCCACCTGCCCTCGATCTTCGTTCCGGCAGGGCCTATGACCAGCGGGCTTCCCAACGACGAGAAGTCGCGTGTCCGCCAGCTCTATGCGGAAGGCAAGGTCGGCCGCGCGGAGCTGCTCGAAGCAGAGTCCAAATCTTATCACGGCCCGGGCACATGCACCTTCTACGGTACTGCGAATTCGAACCAGATGCTGATGGAGATCATGGGTTTCCATCTGCCCGGCTCTTCCTTCATCAATCCGGGCACGCCGCTGCGCGAAGCGCTGACGCGCGAGGCGGCAAAGCGCGCGCTGGCGATCACCGCGCTCGGCAACGAATTCACGCCGGCCGGTGAAATGATCGACGAGCGTTCCATCGTCAACGGCGTCGTCGGCCTGCATGCGACCGGCGGCTCCACGAACCATACACTGCATCTCGTCGCCATGGCGCGCGCTGCCGGCATCCAGCTTACATGGCAGGACATCGCCGAGCTCTCCGAGGAAATCCCGCTGCTTGCCCGCGTCTATCCGAACGGTCTGGCGGATGTGAACCATTTCCACGCCGCAGGCGGCATGGGCTTCCTCATCAAAGAGCTTTTGAAGAAGGGCATGCTGCACGATGACGTGCGCACTGTTGCCGGCCAAGGTCTCGAAGCCTACACGATCGACATCCGCCTCGGCGACAACGGCACGGTAGTTCGTGAACCGGCGCCGCAGAAGAGCCACGATGCCAAGGTGCTCGCCACCATTGAAACGCCGTTCCAGGCGAATGGCGGCCTAAAGATGCTGCGCGGCAATCTCGGCAAGGCGGTCATCAAGATCTCCGCGGTAAAGCCGGACCGCCATATCATCGAAGCGCCGGCGATCGTCTTCCACAGTCAGCAGGAACTGCAGGACGCCTTCAAGGAAGGCAAGCTCAACCGCGACTTCGTGGCGGTCGTCCGCTTCCAGGGTCCGAAGGCGAACGGCATGCCAGAGTTGCACAAGCTAACGCCACCGCTCGGCGTGTTGCAGGACCGCGGTTTCCACGTCGCGCTGCTGACGGACGGACGCATGTCCGGTGCGTCGGGCAAAGTGCCGGCTGCGATCCATGTCACGCCGGAGGCCGTCGAAGGCGGGCCGATCGCCCGCATCCAGGACGGCGACATCATCCGGCTTGATGCGATCCGCGGCACGCTGGAAGTCCTCGTCGATGCCGCCACCCTCGCAGACCGCGAGCCGGTGACGGCCGACCTCTCCGACAACGAATTCGGCATGGGCCGCGAGCTCTTCGCCCCGTTCCGCCGCGCCGTCGGCGCCTCGGACCACGGTGCCAGCGTCCTCTTCCACTAACGCAAAAAAGCCCGCGCTCGCGGGCTTTTTTAATTCCAATGCCGTCCGATCAGGCGCGGACGTCGAGAACGTAGTCGCGGTGCGCCGGATGCGTGCTGTAGACGAAGATCTTGTTCATCTCCTTCTGCGTCAGCAGGCGCAGAAAGCGAACTTCGATGGTGTTGTTGGTATTCACCCGCATCAGCATGCAGCCGACCTTGGTGATGCGCGCGTCCGGAATGTCCAGATAAAACTGCTTCGGCAGAGTGAATTGCGTCAGGATCGCAAGGACCGCGCTGCTCATCGAGATTCGGATAATGTCGCAGCGCCGAGACGCCATGTGCATGACGCCCTTCTCGGTATATTCGATACGCGCCGCGTTCATCGTATCCTCCATTTTGAACCGCTGTTCGCGGTCGTACATGAAGGATTCTTCCTTGTTCAGAAAATGCCCTGGAGGCAATGGATTGGATGCACCCACGACCCTAATTCCCCTTAAAACTATAAGGCGAAGCTAGCAGCGGATGTTTAACAGAAGGTGATGATCGCGGCGTTTCCGGCGCTCACAAAAGAAGCGCCCAAAAAATGGTTTCCTACTTTCTGTAAGTGTGGCCTTCCGCATCGAAAAGATGCAGCTTCGAGCGATCGGCGGCGAACCTCATGTTCTGCCCCTTCTTGATGTCGGTAATGCCCGGAAGCTTGACGATGATCGGTTCTCCCGGCACCAGGCCTTCGATGTAAAGCAGCGTGACTTCGCCGAGCGCTTCGACGATCGAGACCTTGCCTTCGAACATGTAGTCGTCGCCATTGGCGATCTGAAGGTCTTCGGGGCGCACGCCGAAGCTTACCGTCTTGCCCTTTTCGGAAGCGGCGGTCGGAATGTCGAGCGTGACGGACTTTCCGCCTGTCAGCGTGATCGTCGTGGTGGCACCCGCTTCACTGATGGTCGAGGGAATGATGTTCATGGCCGGAGAGCCGATAAACTTCGCGACGAAGAGGTTTGCCGGACGCTCGTAGAGCTCCAGCGGCGCGCCAACCTGTTCGATGTGGCCGGCCGATAGCACGACGATACGGTCGGCAAGCGTCATCGCCTCGACCTGGTCGTGGGTGACGTAGATCATCGTCGTATCGGCCATCTGCTCGTTGAGGCGGGCGATCTCGATGCGGGTTGCGACGCGTAGCGCCGCGTCGAGGTTCGACAGCGGCTCGTCGAAGAGGAAGACTTTCGGATCGCGGCAGATGGCGCGGCCGATCGCAACGCGCTGGCGCTGGCCACCGGAAAGCGCCTTCGGCAGGCGATCGAGATAATTGGTAAGTTGCAGGCTTTCGGCAGCGGCCCTCACCCGCCTGTCGATCTCCTGCTTGCTTTCGCCGGCGATCTTCATGCCGAAGGCCATGTTGTCGTAAACCGTCATGTGCGGATAGAGCGCATAGGACTGGAACACCATGGCAATGCCGCGCTTCGACGGCGGCACGTCATTGACGAGCTGGCCGTCGATATACATGTCGCCGCCGGTGATGTTCTCCAGCCCGGCTATCATCCGCAACAGGGTCGACTTGCCGCATCCGGACGGTCCCACGAAGACGATGAACTCACCCTGATTGATCTCCAGGTCGATACCATGCAGCACGTCCACCGATCCATAAGACTTGCGGATTTCCTTAAGCGTCAGTCCCGTCATCGAATGCCTCCCTCTGATACTTACGCGAGACGGGCGAAGTGTGCCCCCCAAGCCGGAATATCGATCTTCCCGCCGTAGTTATTGCTGGTGAACCCATGCCCCGTCAATGTCTGCCAATCGCCTGCGGGCAATGTTACGGCAGCTTCGCCCGGGCTCATGTTGAAAATGCAGAGCAATTGCTCGTTGCCATGTCTGCGTGTGAAGACAAGCGCATCACCTTGCGGCTGCTCGAATTCGATCTCGCCCTTGGCAAAAGCCGGGTAATGCTTGCGGAAGGCGAGGAAGCGGCGGTAGTGCTCGAGCACGGAATTCTCGTCGCCCTGCTGCACGCTGACGGCGCGCAGGATATGCTCGACCGGAACCGGCAGCCACGGCGTGACGGTTGAGAAGCCGCCCTGGGAAACCTGCGAGTCCCAGACCATCGGCGTGCGGCAGCCGTCGCGTCCCTTGTATTCCGGCCAGAACTGGATGCCGTAGGGGTCCTGCAGGTCCTGATAGGCAAGATCGGCTTCGGTCAGGCCGAGCTCCTCGCCCTGATAGAGGCAGACGGAGCCGCGCAAGGTCATTAGCAGCGAGGCATATTGCTTGGCAAATGCGTCATGATCGGCGACGAGCGAACCCCAGCGGCTGACGTGACGCATGACGTCGTGATTGGAGAATGCCCAGCAGGCCCAGCCATCGGGCGCGGCGGCGCCGAAATCCTTCATCACCTCTTCGACACGCTCCGGGGAAAGCGGATCGGGAGCGAGGAACTCGAAGGCATAGCACATATGCATCTTGTCGTTTCCGGAGGTGTATTCGCCGACGATCTCCAGGCCCCGCTGGCTATCGCCCACTTCGCCGACGGCTGCAATTGCTGGAAACTCTTCCAAGACAGCGCGGAAACGCGTCAAGAACGCGATATTCTCAGGGCGGTTCTTGTCGTAGACGTGTTCCTGGAAATTATAGGGGTTGACCGCCGGCGCGGTCGAAGCATTGCGGCGTGCAGGCGGCAGAGCCGGGTTGTCGCGCAGTTGCTGGTCGTGGAAATAGAAATTGATCGTGTCGAGACGGAAGCCGTCGACGCCGCGCTTTAGCCAGAAGCGGACGACGTCGAGCAGCCGGTCCTGCACTTCCGGATTGTGCAGGTTCATGTCCGGCTGCGAGGTCAGGAAGTTGTGCAGATAATACTGCATGCGCCGCGGATCCCACGCCCATGCCGAGCCGCCGAAAATCGACAGCCAGTTGTTCGGCGGCGTGCCGTCCGGCTTGGCATCCGCCCAGACATACCAGTCCGCCTTTGCATTCGTCTTGCTGGAACGGCTTTCGGCGAACCACGGATGCTGGTCCGAGCTGTGCGAAATGACGAGATCGATCATCACCTTGATGCCGAGGCGATGGGCCTCTGCTATCATCGTGTCGAAATCCACCAGCGTGCCGAAGATCGAATCGACGTTCTCGTAGTCCGAGACATCGTAGCCGAAATCGCGCATCGGCGAGGTGAAGAAGGGCGAAATCCAGATCGCGTCAGCGCCGAGGCTTGCTACATGCGGTAAACGGGCGGTGATGCCCTTCAGGTCACCGATGCCGTCGCCGTTCGAATCCTGAAAGGAGCGCGGATAGATCTGATAGATTACCGCGCCGCGCCACCAGTCCTTATCGACCGTCAAAGTGGATTGGGATGCTATGCTCATGTGTGTTCCTGTGGGATGTGTCGTCTTGGGATGGATCAGCCCCCCTTGACCGAACCCGTAAGCAGCCCGCGTACCAGATAGCGCTGTAGCCCGAAGAACACGAGCAGCGGCACGACGATGGTAACGAAGGCGGACGCCGTCAGGATTTCCCAGTTGCCGCCGCGCGAGCCAAGTAGCGCGTTCAGCGCGCCGGTCAGCACGAGGTGCTGCCTATCGGTGCCGAGGAAGACCATGGCGACAAGCAGGTCGTTCCACACCCAGAGGAACTGGAAAATCGCGAAAGACGCGAGCGCGGGAAAGGATAGGGGCAAAACGATGCGGACGAAGATCTCAAAGTCGCTTGCGCCATCGACGCGCGCCGATTCGATGATCTCCTTCGGCAGCCCTGCGATATAGGCGCGGAGCAGAAAGATGGCGAGCGGCATGCCGAAGGCCGTGTGTGCCAGCCAGATGCCGGGATAGGTCTTCGACGGAACGTCGAAAGCCGAGCCCACCATGTTGTAGAGACGCAGCAGCGGGATCAGCGACATCTGCAATGGCACGACAATAAGGCCGACGACGAGGGCGATTAGCAAGCCACGGCCCGGGAATTCCATCCAGCTCAGGGCGTATGCCGCGAAGGCGGCAATCAGGATCGGAATGATGGTTGCCGGAATGGTCACAGTCAGCGAGTTAATAAACGACTGGCCTATCCCCTCGCCTGTGAGCACGGTCTTGTAATTCTGCAGCGTGAATTCGGGCGGCGTTGAAACCGCGACATAGACGCGGCGGCCGGCGTCGTCATCCGTGAAGGCGGCGTTCTTCATATAGCGATAAGTGCCGTCCTCATTGACCTGGAGGCTGAGGCCTTCGCCGAGATTGGCTGTCTCGCCCGCCTGGTAGGCTGACGGCTGCTGGATGCGTGTGCCGAAAGCCTTCAACGAGCGACCATTCTGTCCCTCCAGCAGATTGCCGGAAATGACGTAGGTGGCGCCTTCCTGTTTCTGCTGGTCGGCGGTACCGACACGGGCGGCAACCGTGCGTGTCGAGCCGGCAAAGGCCGTCCACCAGCCGGAAACGACGATCTGGTCCTTATCGCGTACGGCGCTGACGAAGATGCCGAGCGTCGGGATCAGCCAGATGATGACGATCAGAAGGACGCAGACGTGAACGAAGAGACGCGCCGGGCCGATCTTGAGGAAGCGTGCTGACAATGTCATCTCAGTTGCCTCCGAGTTCGCGGTTCGCGCGGCGGACGTTCCACACCATGATCGGCGTCACGGCCAGCATGATGATGAGGGCGATGACTGCGCTTCGGCCGGAGTCGCCACCACCGCGGAACATCCAGTTGAACATCAGGTTGGCGAGCACCATCGAGTCCCACTGACCGTTGGTCATGGTCAGGACGATGTCGAAAACCTTGAGGACGAGGATGGTGATCGTGGTCCAGACGACGGCGATCGAGCCCCAGACCTGCGGCACCATGATGCGCCAGAAAATCTGCCAGCCATTGGCGCCGTCGATGACGGCAGCCTCGATCGTTTCTTCCGGTATGCCACGAAGGGCGGCCGAGAGAATGACCATCGCAAAGCCGGTCTGGATCCAGATGAGGATTACCATCAGGAAGAAATTGTTCCAGAAAGGAACGGATATCCAAACCTCCGGCGTGCCGCCGAAGAGCTGTACGATTGCATTCAGGAGGCCGATCTGGACGTCGTTGCCGCCGCGATATTCATAGATGAACTTCCAGATGACCGAGGCGCCGACGAAGGAGATCGCCATCGGCATGAAGACGATGCTCTTTGCGATATTGCCCCACCAGATGCGGTCGGTCATGACGGCGATGACCAGGCCGAAGAACGTGCAGGCGGCCGGAACGACAGCGAGCCAGAGGATATTGTTTAAAATCGATTGGCGGAATTCGCGGTCGCCGAAGGCCCACTGATAATTGGCCAAGCCCACGAAATTCGAGCCGGAACGGTCATAGAATGACAAAATAAGCGTCGCGATGACCGGATAGACGAGATAGACGATCAGCAGAAACAGCGCCGGGCCGAGAAAGAGCCATGGGCGGATCATCGCGCGGCGGTTAAGATTGCGCGTAGCCGCGCGCATGCCGCCGTCTTTGACTGGCAGCGCCAGATCCAGAATCTTGTTCGAGAAATAGAAGTAGGCCGAGCAGGCGAATACCGCCACGACCACAACGCCCAACGCGGAAACTATCTGCGACAGCATTCGTCCCTCCCGTGCGACCCCTGACTATCTTGAAGGGCTGACACCAGTTACCGTCAACTTCTTTGTTGCATTTGATCACAGTATCCGGCGTTGGCCGGACCCCCACAGCTCCGGCCATCATACCAGCAATGCCGCGGGTTTCCCCCGCGGCACCGATTATCGATGATTACTTGATGGCATCCCAGGCGGCCTGGACTTCCTTGCCTGTGTCTTCCGCAGACTTGCCGCCGACGAAATCGACCATGCCGGTCCAGAAGGCGCCTGCGCCGATCTTGCCGGGCATGAGGTCAGAACCGTCGAACCGGAAGGTCGTGGCCGTCGTCAGGATCTCGCCTTCGCGCTTCATCTGCTCGTTGGCGTAGGCCGCGGTGCTGACGCCCTTGTATGGGGTCAGGAAGCTCGACTGCGCCATCCAGACCTCATGCGCGATCGGCGTCTTGAGGAACTCGACGAATGCGCGAGCAGCCTTCGAGTCCTTGGTGATCGACACGAGCGTGCCGGCACCGAGAACCGGCTTGCCGAGATCGGCGTGCGCTGCGAAGGTCGGCATGTAGAAGAAGTCGGCATCCTGGCCGAGCTTCGTGCCCTCCGGGAAGAAGGAGGGGATGAACGAAGCCTGATGGTGCATATAGCACTTCGGCGGAACGGCGAAGAGACCCTTCGGACTGTCGCGGAAATCGGTCGAAGCAACGGCCGCAACGCCGCCATCGACATAGCTCGCGTTCTTGGCGAACTTTCCGAATTCATCGATCGCGGCAATGACCGCCGGGTCGGTGAATTTCACTTCGTTCGTGGTCCACTTGTCATAGACATCCGGCTTCTGCATGCGCAGCATGAGGTCTTCGATCCAGTCGGTTGCCGGCCAGCCGGTCGCACCGCCGGAGCCGAGGCCGATGCACCACGGAACGCCACCATCCTTGACGATCTGGTCCGTCAGGGCATGAAGCTGTTCCATCGTGGTCGGAACCTTGTATCCGGCTTCCTTGAAGTTTTCCGGAACGTACCAGACAAGCGACTTCACGTCGGCCTTGTAAGGGAATGCGTAGTAGCCGTCCTTGCCGTCCTTGCCTTTGTAGGTGCCGTAACCGACCCAGCTATCGCCGGCGCCGTAATTTTCCTTCACCCACTTGGAATTCTCCTCTCCCAGCGGCGTCAGGAGCCCCTTGCTGGCGAGATCGGCAAGAAGGCCCGGCTGCGGCAGGATCGCGACGTTCGGCGGCGAGCCCGCTTGCGTATCGATGACGATCTGCTGTTCGTAGTTTTCGGAGGACGAATAGGTGGCGTCAACGCCCGTCGCCTCGGTGAAATAAGCGAGAATGCTGCGGAAGAAGGCTTCGTCCTCACCGCGCCACGGCCCGAAGATCGTCAGCGGCTCACCTTTCAAATCGGCGTGAGCAGCTTTGAACTCGTCATAGCTCTTCCAGTTGAACTTCGTATCCTGACCGGGTGAAAACTTCAGATCGGCAGCAGAAGCTGCCCCGGCAACCAGCGCCGCCGCGGCAACGCCCATCAAAAGAATCTTCTTCATGTGATCAACCTCCCATCACAATCCCAACGGCGCTTCCCAACCTCCCGAGAGCGAATTTTCAAAGCGCTTTGACACTCATTTCACTTTCGGCAGAAAAGAGTCAAGCCATTTCCAAAATACCGCGGAATGAGACGCTTTGATTGCCCATTGCGGCGGCACCTGAAGGGGAATATGGAGCGATTTTTCTTGAGTCAAGCGCCATAGCTGATACATAATTGAAAGCGCTTTGGGCACACATGGGAGGTGTGTGGGCGCTGAGGAGGAAACGCGGCCGGTGAATCTCAAACAGCTCTCGGAATTGCTTGGTCTTTCGCAGACGACCGTCAGCCGCGCGCTCAATGGCTATCCTGAAGTCAGCGAGGCAACGCGCGAACGGGTGCTGCGCGCTGTGAAGGAAACCGGATACCGCCCAAACAAGGCGGCTCAGCGTCTTGCGACCGGTAAGGCGGGCTCGATCGGACTGGTGATGCCGATGGCGCATGGCCATCATTCAGACGTCCATTTCGGCGAATTTCTGGCCGGCCTCGGCGAGGAAGCCGTCCGGCAGGACTTTCATTTTGTCATCATGCCCTCGGACCCGAACGATGAAGTGGCAGCGCTGCGCCGCCTGGCGATCAGCGGCAATGTCGATGCGCTTTTCGTCGCCTATATGCGCGCCCATGATCCGCGGCTTGTGATGCTGAAGTCGCTGGCGATGCCTTTCATCGTCCATGGCCGTTCGTTCGGATCGGAGCCGGACTATCCCTACCTCGATGTCGACAACGAGGCCGCTTTCTACGATGCGGCGAAACTGCTGCTGCAGCTTGGTCACACGCGGTTCGCGCTGATCAACGGACCTGAGCATCTCGATTTTGCGATTCGACGGAAAAATGGCGTCGCGTTGGCGCTCTCCGAACGTGGGCTGACGCTCGCCGAAACCTGCGTCAGCCACTCGCTGATGACCGACGAGCATGGGCTGATCGCGATGGAGCAGTTTCTGCAGCTTCCGAAGCCTCCGACCGCCCTGCTGTGCTCCAGCACCGTGCTCGCACTCGGCGCGATCCGCGCCCTGAACCAGGCCGGATTGAAGCTCGGTGAGGATATCTCGCTCATCGCCCATGACGACGAGCTGCCGCTTCTGAAGCCGGAGAACTTTTCGGTCCCGCTGACGACGACGCGCTCGTCCCTTCGTGCCGCCGGCGCCCGCATTGCGCAGCGCCTGATCGGCACCGTCAAAGAGGCCGGCTCCTTTCCGGAGCAGGAGCTGTGGAAAGCTGAGCTGGTCGTCAGGGCCTCGACCGGCCCTGCCTCGCAATAGGCTCAGAACGTCGGCGGTGTCTGTCGGGCTGCGCGATGCGCGGCAATGACGGTATTGGCCATCAGCATGGCGATCGTCATCGGACCGACGCCACCTGGAACCGGGGTGATCACCGCGGCAACATTGGATGCTTCCTCGAAGGCGACATCGCCGACGAGCCGTGTCTTGCCCTCGCCCCTTTCCGGCGCGGCAATGCGGTTGATACCGACGTCGATGACGGTAGCGCCGGGCTTTACCCAATCGGCTTTGATCATCTCGGGGCGGCCGACGGCGGCCACCAGGATATCGGCATTGCGGCAGACGGCCGGTAGATCCTTGGTACGCGAATGAGCGATCGTCACCGTCGCGTTGGCATTGAGCAGCAACTGCGCCATCGGCTTGCCGAAGAGGTTCGACCGGCCGACGACGACGGCGTTCAGCCCGGACAGGTCCTCGCCGTGCATGCGGCGGACGAAGACCATCGCGCCAGCCGGCGTGCAGGAGACGAGGCCGGTTTCAAGGTCGCCGGTTGCAAGCTTTCCGGCATTGACGACGTGCAGTCCGTCGACATCCTTTTCCGGCAGGATCGACTGAATGATCGGCTCGGATTTCAGATGCTTCGGCAGCGGCAGCTGCACGAGGATGCCATGAATTGAGGGATCGGCGTTGAGCGACGAAACGAGTGCGGCAAGCTCTTCCTGCGTCGTGTCGACCGAAAGCGTGTGCTGCACCGACTTGAAGCCGCATTCCTTGGCCATCCTGCTCTTCGAGCTGACATAGGCATGGCTTGCCGGATCGTCGCCGACGATCACCACGGCAAGGCCGGCCTTCACGCCGCTCTGCTTTTCCAGCGAAGCCGTCGCCATCTTTACCGTTTCGATTACCGAAGCCGCTACCTGCTTGCCATCGATCACTGTCGTCACGCGATTCTCCTGCCCTGCGTCGCGCGCAAGCTAGGCTCTCGCCAGCCGCGCTGTTTGCCTCAGAACGCCGTATCCTGTTTAAAAGCGGCAAATGCAAGAGCTATGATGCCGCGGCAGGGATCAACGATAGTCTGCGCCGTGGGATTGCAGCCTGTCGCGCAGGCCGGCGAGTCGATCGCGCAGCAGTTCGAGTTCGCCGGCTACCGCCTCCGGCTGTTCCGGGACCGTTAGCGTCTCCGCTACAGGTACGGGGCGCCGTCGCACGCGGCGGAAACCGAGCATGCCCGCAAGACCGATCGCCATTCCGAGTGCAATCCCGACGGCGGAGCGAACCAGCAGTCCGGGGCCGGCAAGAACGGTAGTGGTTTCTATCGGCTTCACGGCGGTGATCGGAGCGGCGGTGGAAGCCGTCACCGTAACGGCATCCGCCATCCGCGATCTCGCCGCCTCCGTCTTGTCGCGCAGTTCCGTCAGTTTCGCGAGATCGACGCCGGTGTCCCGGCTCTGAGCGATCAGCGCATTGCGCTGATCGTTCAGCGTCTTTCGTGCTTCTGCGACGGCCTTGAGAGCGGCATTTGCCTCCTGTGCCTGACGCGCCAACTCTTTCGTGACCTTGTCCTTGAGGCCATCAACGACAGCCTGCTGTCCGAGAAGGCGCGGATGGCGCGGGCCGAGCTCGGTCGAAAGCAGCGACAGCGTCGTCTTCTCGGTGACGTATTTGTCGCGCGCGTCCTGCAGCGCCGGCGAGATCGCTTCGAGCGGCAAGGAGCCATTTAGCACATCGCCGGGCTTGGCCGCCTTCAGGCGATCGGCCTCTTGCTTGGCAAGCGTGATTCGCTGCTCGGCGATCTTAAGATCGGCGTCAAGCTGGTTGATGCGCTGCTGAAGATCGCTTGCGACTTTGACGTTGCCTTCGCCGCTGCTTGCGTTGAAGGCGGCCAGCTTCGCCTTCGCATCGTCATAGGCCTTGCGCAACCCGGCACCTGCTTCCGCCGATACAGGAGTGCCGCCGGACGTCAGCATACCGGAAAGCCAGGAAGCGATACGCGAAGACTTGGCGCTATCGGCCGTCGTGACTTTCAGACGGACTGTGCCCTGCGTTCCATCCGCATTTGCCTCGACCATTCCCGCAAGAGCCGCTTCCGCGCGCGACGCCGAGTCGGCCGCCGCGCCGCTGCCCGAAAGGAGATCGAGCGCGACGCCGATCGTGGATTGCCTGCCAGTGAACTCCGGATCGCGATCGAGCTTCAAAGCTCCGACGGCGGCAGACATGGTGCGGGCGGAAAGCAGGCGTTTCAGGGCTGCCGCGGTCATGGCGCCGCGCTCCGCATTGTCCGCCTGCACATGAAATGCCGCCTCCGCCGCATAATGCGCGGGTTCCGCCGGCGTCAGCAAGGGAACGCCCGCGCCGATCAAGGCAGCAACGGCGATTGCGCCGATCGGCTTTGCCAAACTGCGGCGACGGACGGGACGCGCGTTGAGATTTGCTGCATCTACCCGCCGGACGTCGACAGGCGCAGATGATTTGGGCTGCGGCGACTCTGGGGGACGGACATCGTTTGCGGCATGCGGCCGGGTTCCGAGGATTGTCTCGATGCGGTCGACCAGATGCGGCGGCTCTGGCAGTGCGCTCCGCTGTTGGCGCTGCTCTTCGAGTGCTTTCCCGATGACATTCAGCAGTTCGGCCTCCGAGGGGCGAATCGGCAGGGTGTCGAGATTGCGGCCTCGAACATCGACACGCGTCGTCGCTGCCGGCGGCCGTCCCTGAGTGCTGCTTCTTAACCTGCTGTCATACATGACGCCATTATCTCATGCGCACGAGCCGAGTCACCTGTCCGCAGGAAGCGGATGATTAAGGCACTCTAAATATTCATGGCAAAGAAATGGTTAACCGTGCGAGGCAAGAAGCAGGGTCTCAGTGAGCTGCCTCGTTCTGCTCCTGCGGTAAGGGCAAGGGAACGTTGCTGCCCACCTGGCTAAGGATGCGCTCGCGGCGGTTGAAGCGGTAGTGCATCACGTAAAACAGAAAAACCGGGATGCCGAGCACATAGCGCCGCCACAGCCTGGCCGGCTCCTGCAGCAGACGGTAAGCCCATTCCAGACGCATCACGCGAACCATTTCCGGAGCGCGGGGAACAGCCCCCGAAATGAAATCAAAAAGCGCCCCGACAGTCAGAACAAGCCGGGCGTGATCGGCGCGAATGTGATGATGCGCCCACTTCTCCTGCAGCGGTGTTCCCATGCCGATGATCAGGATGTCGAGCTTCTGGCGCCCGACCTCGTCAATGAGCTCCGCCGGGTTCTCCTTATCGAAATAACCGTCCGAAACGACGACGAATTCGTGCCAGGGCGCATGCTTGCGGAGATTCGCCGCGGCCTTTTCGACGACCTCGCGCCGGCCGCCGATCAGGCCGACACGGCGCGGATTTTCCATATAGGTCAGAAACGCGGGAACGAAGTCCGTTCCATTCAGATTGGCAGGAAACGGAGCACCGTGCGCTATCTGTGAAGCGATGTTCAGGCCGATGCCGTCCGGCAGGACGAGATTCTGCAGGAGGATATCCCGATATTCACCATCGCGCAGCGTCGTCAGCATGTTGTGAGCGTTGACGAAGGAAATGACGGTCTGGCCGACAGGAAGCGACGCAAGCTCGTTGATGAAGACGAGCGCGTCGTCCCACCCGAGGTCGCATACCGGCACGTCGAAGATCGTGCGGCGCGATGCGAGAACCGCGAAATTCGCGATCAGGTTCATTCCAACCTCCAGCCAGGGGTGCTTCATGCGCCCAGCATCCCGGAAAACATAAGATCCATTCTGCACCAGCAGGTTTCATGAACCAGCAGCGTCCCGCCCGCCGCCGCAAGTCCCGAATGCTGCGCCAAGCCTATGAGGCGAGCTATAGCAGGTCTGTTTCAAGCAACTCTTAGGAAAGTCGCTCGAATTTCGCTGCTGCCGTCAAGGTTTTGTTAAATTTATGCGCCAAAGCAAAACTGTATTGAGGCGCTATTGATGCTCACCGATTAACGCTCCGGCTGTGGCTTCCCGATCCCCGGAATGCCGCCAATCTGCCCGACGAGAAACTCGACCAGCAGCCGGACCCTGGCGACGCCTGCCCGCTCCGGAACGATCAGCATGCTCAGCGGGATGTGCGGCAGCGAATAGTCCGGCAGGATCGCCTCAAGCCGGCCGGCTGCCAGGAGGTCATCGACAAGCCACCGATGGGCGGGTGCGATGCCGCGTCCGGCGACGAGGGCCTCGCGCGCTGCGAGCCCATGGTCGACCCGGAAGCGACCGCCGAACGGCACGGCATGGCGCTCGCCGCTTGGTCCTTGCAGGGCAAGCGTGTCGCTGCCCGCCACGTTCGACATGCGGATGCCCTCATGGGCGGACAAATCCTGCGGGACGGCCGGCCTGCCCCGCGCTGCCAGATAGTCCGGCGCTGCGACCAGTAAGCGCCGCGACTGGCCGAGCGCCCGCAGCTTCATGGAACTGTCGGTGAGCGGGCCTAACCGAAGGGCGATATCGACGCCTTCCCGCACAAGGTCGACGCGCTCATCGGTGAGGCTGAGGTCGATCCCGATATCTGGATAGCGGTCCTGAAACGCGAAGGTCAGCCGGCTGACGTGCAAAACCCCGAAAGCTGCGGTACAGGATATCCGGATCGTGCCGGCCGGCGCGCCGCGCGTCCCCCGCGCCTCATCGCCGGCCTGTTCCACAAGGCGCAGGATCTGGAGGCTATTGGCATAATAACGGCTGCCTTCGTCTGTCAGCGTCACACGCCGGGTGGTCCTACTGAGCAAAGGTACGCCGACGGCCTCTTCAAGCTCCCGCAAATGCCGCGTGACAGTCGACTGACCGACGCCGAACTCGCGCGCAACCGCCGACAGGCTGCCACGCTCGGCAACGCGGACGAAGGTGCGCATACGTTCCAATGTGACGTCTGAATTATCCATTATTCGGCATAATCTTATGCATTATGCACATCTACTGGATGGTTTATGTCCTGTCTACCTATGAGCCAGTTCTCACACTCACAGGATCACTGACCATGAAAGTTCTGCTTGTCTTCGCTCATCCCGAACCGCGCTCGCTCAACGGTGCGCTGCGCGACATCGCCATCAAGGAGCTCGAGGCCCAAGGCCACGAGGTGCGCGTGTCCGACCTATATGCCAAGGGCTGGAAATCCGAGGTCGACCGCGCCGACTTTCCGTCGTTGGCATCCGAGACGCGGTTCATTCCGGCTGCGGCATCCAAGAAGGCTTTTGAAACGGGTGAGCTGACGGAAGACGTCAAGATCGAGATCGATAAGCTTCTATGGGCCGATATGCTGATCCTCCAGTTTCCACTCTGGTGGTTCAGCATGCCGGCCATCCTCAAGGGTTGGGTCGAGCGGGTCTATGCCTATGGGTTCGCCTACGGCGTCGGCGAGCACAGCGACAACCGATGGGGCGATCGCTACGGCGAAGGAACTTTGGCGGGCAAGCGGGCGATGTTGATCGTAACCGCCGGCGGCTGGGAGGAGCATTACTCGGCCCGCGGCGTCAACGGGCCGATCGACGACCTGCTGTTCCCGATCAATCACGGGATCCTTTATTACCCGGGCTATGACGTCCTTCCGCCTTTCGTGGCCTACAGGGTCGATCGTCTCGACGAGGCCGGCTTCGAGCGCGCCGCCGAGCACCTGCGCGAGAGGATGCGCACGCTCGAGTCCACCCTGCCCATCCCCTACCGGCAGCAGAATGGCGGAGACTATCTGATCCCCAGCATGCAGCTCCGCCCCGAGCTGGGCGAACCGGGCGCGTCCGGCTTTGCACTTCACCTGAACGGCGCAGGCGAAGCCGGCGAGACTAGTGGGCAGTGGCCGCCGCAGCTTCAGGCGGCGGGGGCTCGATGATCTTGACCGGATCGGCCGTTTTCCTCTGCTGACCGGAGGCGTTGGCTTTGACGTCGTCCTTGGAAAGGTAGTCGAGCTGCTCCAGCATGACCTCGGAGACATATTCGCCGCCGAGTTTCTCGTTCATGCCTTTCTTGATCGCCTCGCGGAAGGCTTGGGGATCGAAGGATTTCAGCTTGCTGATATCGACCATCTTGTTGCCGACGAGCAGGGTAAAGAGCTCGTCGGTCGTCATTTCGGTCAGTGGCAGGGTCATTCCCTTCACCGTGTCCTTGTTCATCATGAAGGACACCCGCCCGAGGAAATAGCCGGTCACCGCACCATCGCCGATGATCGGAACGGTAATCGTCTCGCCCTTAACAAGCTCGAGCTGGCCCTGTTTCGAATCGTCAGCCGGCGGCGCCGGCGCCGTCGCCAGTTTCACGGAGAAATAGACCGAAGCCAGCGTGATGGCGCAGACCCAGATGCCTGTCAGGACGAGCTTCACCATCAGGCATCACGCGCGACGAACTGTTCCTGGGAATAGGTGCCGTCGGCGTCCGCATCCTGAACGGCGTCCTTCAGAAGGTCGGCAACCGCACGAACGGCTTCGAGATGCGCCTCAACGCGCCGGGCGTTGAGCGTCAGCTTCTGCTTCAGCCCGTGAAGCTGTTCGAGATGCGACGCGGCAAGCTCGGCCGGATCCGTATCGCGAAAGAGCATCGACAGCTCATAAAGGCAGCGGCTCTTGTGCGCATTCGAGACCTTGAGATCGAATTGCGGGTCGCTGCCGATCCGCGTGTTCTCGTTGTCAATGATCATTTCCAGGCGGCCGAGGACCGACTTGATACGATATTCGTTCGAGATGATTTCCATTTTATCCTCGGCTATGCTTCATTATTGATCTTGGCATCCGCCGTCGGCGTGCCGAATGTCTTGCGCTGGAATTCGTCGATCATGCTGAAGGCGACCTTGCGGTCATCCTGGTCCGCCGACGCGTTCACGATGGCGCCTTCCTTCTTGCGAAGAGCCTCGTTATACATCTGCTTGGCTATGCCGACGCCGTCACCTTCGGAGATGACGTTGCCGAGCTGCTCGGCCATCATGCCCTTCCAGATGTCGCCCGTGGCGCCTTTGCCGTAAACCTGCTCGCTGTCGCTGGGCAGCATGTTCTTGATGAAATTCTGAAGCACCATGGCCTCGAACTTCCGGTAGATTTCCGGAATCTCCTCGGTCTTGGCGCGATTCTTGACGTTGTCGAGACCGGTCTTCTCGGTGGCGCCGTCAAGCACGTCGACCTTAGCAGAGAAGCCGTCGCCGTTTTCGGTAAGGCTCGTTGCGCGGAAGGCGGCGCGGCTCGCTTTCAATTTTTCCTGGGCCACCTGAACCTCCATCGGGTCGGCGGCTTTGACAACATCCAGGACCAGATCACTCGGGGGTGAAATAGCCAATGTCACAATCCTCTAAATTAAGTTGTAGGGATTATGGTTTTTGAAGCTTGCTGGAGGCTTGTGTTGCAAATTTCTGATCGATGACGTCGTAGACCGCGTTGTCATCGGCCTCGCGCCTTTCGGCTTCAAGGGCTTCCTTCATGCCCTCTTCCAGCCGGTCGCCCTTTGCCCGCTCGCGCTGCAGGCGCATCTCGTGCAACTGCTGCATGCCGGTCAGTTGCTTGTCCTTCGTGCTCAATCGCTCGAAGCGATCGGCATAGCTTTGCGAAAAAGCGCGATGGACGGGATCCAAGGAGCCGAGCGCCGTGACGACGTTGTCGATCGATTGGTTGACCTCGGTGCGCTGCCGGCTCGTTTCGGCAAGGTCGTATTCCGCCATCTGCTCCAGATGCCGCTGGACTGCGACGAGCCGCTTCAGTTTTTCGGAACGCGTTTTGTCCGTCATCCACGCTACCTTCCGATGAATACGCTCGGGAAGGACTGCGCGTACTGGCTGATCAAGGCGGCAACCGCAAAATAAAACAGGAACAGGCCGCCAAGCAGCATGTAGGGCGTCGAGATGAAATAAACCGGAATCTGCGGCGCCAGCTTGTTGATGAAGCCGATCGAGACGTTGAACATCATGCTATAGATGAGGAACGGGCTTGCGAGCCGGAGCATGATGTAGGTCGTCGATTGCAGCGTATCGGTGAGCGAAATCAGATTGGCGCGCATATCTGCGATGCCGCCGAAGGGCATCGTCGTGTACGAATCGATCAGCGCCCGGAACACGACGTGATGGAAGTCCATCATGAAGAGGATCATCATTCCCGCAAACGTGATGAAGCCGGAAAGACTCGTTTCCACCGAATCTTCGATGATATCCGACGCCCCCGGCGAGGTGTATCCGACCATCATGGCGATGATGCTGGCGGCGAACTGAAAGCCGAGCGTGTAAAAACGTGCCAGCAGGCCGTACATGACGCCGATCAGCGATTCGCTGACGATGAGCCCGATATAGGTCGCGCCGGTATTGCTGACTGCCGGATAGACCGTATCCCAAAGAACCGGCAGCACGGCGATCGACAGGCCGCCGGCGACAAAGACTCTCAGCAATTCCGGCACGCGCGCTGAAGAAAAGCCTGGCATCACAAGGATACAGCCGCCAATCCGGCAGAAAACCAGAAAGAGCGCCAGGACAGTCCCCTGCGGGTCGGAAATCATGAAATAGAGCCCAGAATCTTTATCTCGATGCCCTTGGCAAGTTCGACGTGCGAGAGGACCGGAAGCGTGGCGAACAGCCGTTCGATGATCATGCGCACATAGGAGCGTGTTTCCGGCGACGTGACAAGGGCGAATGGCAACCCGCGATCCATGAATTCACGGATAACCTTCGTTGCCTGCTCGCTGAACTCCTCAAGGCTGCGCGGGTCGATGTCGAATTCGACGACCTCGCCTTTGTTGTCGCGCTTGAGCGCCTGGTGGAAGGCCATGTCCCATTTGCTGCCGAGCCGCAGGACGCGCAATACGCCGTTGTCCGCCAGGTCTCCGCAGAGCTGCTGCGCCATGCGGATGCGCACATGCTCGACGATCTGTTCCGTCTTTCGGACATGTGGAGCAAGCTCGGCCACGGCTTCCAGGATCAGATGCAGGTTGCGGATCGAGACGCGCTCGGCGAGCAGCAGTTTGAGGACGGCCTGCAGGCCCGAATAGGACATATGCGAGGTGCAGATCTCGTCCGCGAGCTTCTTGTATTCGGGATCGAGACGATCGATCAGCACCTTCACGTCCTTGTAGGACAGAAGCTGCGGCAGGTTGTTGCGGATGACCTCGCTCATGTGGGTGAGGACCACCGAGACGTTGTCGATCGGCTGGAACCCTTCGCGTTTCAGGTCCTCTGCGAAAGCCTCGAGAATGGAAACCGCAGGCATACCGAAGGCCGGTTCGCGGATTTCGTCGCCGGGAATGCGTGGCTTGCGGCCGGAACCGGTGACGACCAAGACTTCGCCGACGCGCAGTGCGTTCGACGCCACCGTCGTGCCGTGGATGCGGATCTGGTAGGACTTTTCGGGAATGTTGATATCGTCCGTGACCTTGATCTCCGGAACGACGAAGCCGTATTGCGTCGCAAATTTCTTGCGCATCTTGCCGACGCGGAAGGCGAGTTCCTGATGCGCGCCGAGGAGGCGGGTCGACACCATCTTGCCGAGCGCGAGTTCGATTTCCGAGGTGCGCAGGACCGATTTGACGGAGTCCTTTTCGAGCTCTTTGGTCTGAACGACCTTCTTTTCCTCCTGCTCGCGGCGGACCTTATTTTCCGCTTCGATCTGACGCGGGATGAACCATGCGCCGAATGCCATAAGGCCGCCGAGGGACAGGAACGGAAGCATCGGCAGGCCGGGCATCAGACCCAGGATCGCCATCAGCACGGCTGAGACTGAAAGTGCACGCGGATAACCGCTCAGCTGATTGACGACGGCCTGGTCCGTCGAGCCAACGGTGCCGCCGCGTGAAACGAGAAGGCCAGCGGCCAGGGAGACAATGAGGGCCGGCATCTGAGCGACCAGACCGTCGCCGACCGAAAGCTTGACGAAAACATCGGCTGCTTCGGAGATCGGCATGCCGTGGCGGAAATAGCCGATGATGATGCCGCCGAAGATGTTGATGGAGGTGATGATAAGGCCGGCAACCGCATCGCCGCGGACGAATTTGGAGGCACCGTCCATGGCGCCGAAGAAGGAGCTTTCCTCTTCCAGCTCCTTGCGGCGGCGTTGCGCCTCCTTCTCGTCGATGATGCCTGCCGAAAGATCGGCGTCGATCGACATCTGCTTGCCGGGGATGGCGTCCAAGGTGAAGCGCGCGCCGACTTCCGCAATACGCGTCGCACCCTTGGTGATGACGATGAAATTGATGGTGATCAGGATCAGGAAGACGATCAGACCGATCACGAAGTCACCGGACATCACCAGGCTTGCAAAGCCCGCGATCACACCGCCGGCGGCATCATGTCCCTCATTGCCATGCGAAAGGATCACGCGCGTCGTCGCAATGTTCAGCGACAGCCGCGTCATGGTCGCGATCAGCAGGATGGTCGGAAAGGACGAGAATTCGAGAGGCTTCTGGATCCAAAGGGCAACCATCAGGATCAGAACGGAAAACGCGATCGAAAATGCTAGCCCCAGGTCGATCAGAAATGGCGGAATCGGCAGGAAGAGTACGCAGATGATGACCATGATGCCGAGGGCAAAACCGACATCGCGTAGGCTTGGAGCAGATTTCGGAAGGGGTAGTGCGGGTGGTTGCGCCATTTCGATTCCGTCTCTTCATGAGAGGAGGCAGGTACAGCCCTGCCCAATACGGATCGAGAATTAACCAGCGAAGCTTGCGCGAAGGTGGTTCAGAAGCCGGACTGGATGCGCGAGAAGACCATGTCGGTGAAAATGGAGATCTGGGAGCCCACAAACGGAGCGGATATGCCGACGGTAATGAGAACGGCGACAATCTTCGGAACGAAAGTGAGCGTCGCTTCCTGAATCTGCGTCAGCGCCTGGATCAGCGCGATGACGAGGCCGACGATCATGGCGGCCGCAACCGCGGGACCGGCTGAGATCAGAACGGTCCAGATCGCCGCCTGGAAAAGGTCGAGTGCATCGGCTTCATTCATCGTCAGGCAACCTCATATCGCCTTCCGGTCCGCCCCGCAGAAGCCGGACCGTTATTGCGTTTATTGCAAGTCAGTTCAAGACGACGTGTCTGTCGCCGGCGCTTTATCCGCGAGCGTGATTCCCGCTTGTATGAGAATACTCTTCCCGTCCGTCGTCGTCGCGATAATTCCGTCGGAATACACCTTGACCGAGGCGACGGTGCCTTTGACGGTGCCGTCGGCGCTTTCCATGTACTTGCCGATATAGCTGCCTGCCTGAGTGAGGCTGGAGCTTGCGAGCAGCGTGTCCAGTTTCGTGTTGGTCTGGATCGTCTGCTCGACCTGCGAGAAGCTCGCGAGCTGGGACATCTGTTCGCCGGCGTCCATCGGATCCGTCGGATCCTGGTTCTTCATCTGTGCGATGAGCAGCTGCAGGAAGTTGTCGTAGTTGAGCGTCGCCTTCTGCTGCGCAGTCGTCGTGGTCGACGTCGTGCCGACGTTGGAGACGCCATCTACCGCCATGGTGCGATCTCCTTGCGGATCTGCTCGACCATCGCCGGGTGCATTTCCTGGTTGTTCAGGATACCGTCCTCGATTGTGTAGAGCGCGCGGATGGCCTTCAGGGCATCGAATGCGCGGCCCGTCGAGACGAGGCCATCGATGCGCTTCAGTTCGGCGAGAACCTCCTCGTTCTTGAAGCAGGTCAGCAGCATGGTGATCGACTTGCGGAACATCGTCGTCGACTGCTCCTTGCCTTCCGGATTGATCAGGATCATCTGCGCGATGAAGTAGAGCTGGCGCAGCGGCGTCGTGGCGTCTTCCGGCTGAAGAACATGATTTTCCAGAAGAAATGTCACATCATTCAGGAACTCCAGCGCGACCTTGCGGTCAACGCGCAGGACCGCGCCGTTGATGAAGATCCTCTCTCCGGCTTTAAGCGAAATGCGAAGTGTACTTTTCATTTAAGTCCATCCCTGATGATGGTGGTAACGTCGATAATGCCTTGGTAGTTACTTGACTGACGTCGCCTGATCTTGTCGCATTCCTTCAAAATCCAGATTGCGATCGAAATCAGGTTGGCCCGCAGCTCGATCTCGAGCTGATTGTCGGGGTGCTTGAGATCCTCGACAAAACTCACCCAAACACGCCGGGTGTAGAACAGTGCCTCAACGGATTCCCGGCTGTACTTTTCCTTGTCGCGCGCCAGCGAGAGCAATTCGATTGACCGGTCGAGAACTTGCCGCTCCCGCTCTTTCGCGTCGGTCACCGAGTCTTGCATGACCTCGGCATAAGAGAATTGATACATTCATGCATCCTTCTTTGTATTGCGCGCCTTTGATCATCAAAGGTAGTTCACGAGGCTCAGCTGCTGTATTTTCGATACGATCGTGTAAGCAGTTTCCAGCTGCGTTTCCAAAGTCTTGACGAGGGTCGAAGCTTCCGCCGGATCGACACCCTGGAGGTCCACAACCTTGTTGTTGATGATGGCAGCCTGAGCATCGAGAGCGTCGTTCGCTTTCTCGACACGCTCCTGCGACAGGCCGAGCTGGCTCTGTTGCGATACGAGGCCCGAGGTTGCCTGTGCGGCATAGCCGATGGCGCGTGAGGAAACCGCGTCCATGGCGTCAGTGGAAAGACCCTGGTCGATCAGCGCATTCGTCATGACTGTCGCCATTGCCAGGTAGCGCATGCCGTCGGAATTGGCGTTCGTGGACGAGGTGATGACTTCCGAGTTGCTGATCCGGCTCGTCATGTTCTGGTCGGAAGCCTTGGACCAGCCGGTGGTCGGATTCGTCCACGCGGCAGCGCTGAACATCGGCTCCACGGTGTTGGTCATGAAGGTATTGATTTCAGCCGCCGACAGCGCGCTGACCGGCTTGCCCAGCCCGGTTGCATAGGAGTTCAAATCGGTGACGATCTGCGCCTCGACGGTCGCGCTGCGATCCGTCAGCGGCGGGACATCCGTATTGATGCCGGAAAACAGGTATTCGCCGTTGGTGATCATGTTCCCGGAGTCCATCAGCTGCGAAAGTGCCGCTGCCGAGGACTGGAGGGTCACGGTGATGGCAGTCGAGGCCTGGCTTCCCTTGAGCGCTGTCAGGTTCTTGACCAGAGCGTCGCTGGCCTTCTGCATATCGGCCAACCCGCTCTGGGACATCTCAAGACGAAGATTGACCGTCGAGTTGCTGTCCTTGAACGAGGAGATACGATCAAGTTCGCGCGAATAGTTCACGCTCTTGGCGGCGTCGATGCCGAGCGATACGCCGATATCGGCGTAGGTCTTCGTCGTGGCTTCGATCGAAGCCTTGACCATCTGGTTCTGCGACTGGCGGATCGTCATTCGCATGGCGTTCTGAATGGCTGAACTAGAAATAAAAGAGCTCTTCATGGCTTAACTCGCTATATCCAGCAATGACTTCAACATTTCATCGACGGCGTTCAGAATCTTCGTCGCCGCCTTGTAGGATTGCTCGATGTCGAGAAGCAGCGTCAGTTCCTCGTCTAGGTTGACGCCGGTCTCGTTGGAATAGGCCTCGTCGGACCGGGAATACGCTGCCGCGGTGATCTCCGCAGCGCCACTTGCGTCGCTGCGGTACTGTTCGAACCAGCCGATCGAGTTCGACGAGAAATCCATGATGCTAACGTTCGAATCGATGCCCGTTGCCGAGTTGAAGCCGATGACGCCGGCGCCTGGATCGAAATCCATCTTGGCGCCCATGGCCGTGTAGAGCTTGTCGAGCTGCGCGGTGTAGCCGCCGTTAGCGGCGGCATTCTGATTGAAGGCGGCGCCGTTGATCGAACCGTCACGCAGCTTCATCGGATCGCCGCCCAGAGAGGTCACCACCGCCGGATTGACCGAGATGGAACCGGCAATGCCGTCGATGATCGTGGCCGTCGTCGGCGTTCCGCCGGCAGCACCGCTCGGCAAGGTCCAGGTAAAGAGACCCGGCTGCGTGCTGGTTGCAGTCGTGTTCGTTTCCGAAAACAGGGCGACGAGGCCTTTGGCGATTTCGTCGAGCTGGGATTGGAATGTCGGTGCGACCTCGTCGCGAAGCTGGAGGAGCGCCTGGAGACTGCCCTGCGCCGACGTCGTACCGCCAGAACCCTTGCCGAGCGCCACGCCATCGATGTAAACGCCGTTGCCGTCGGTGGAGGCGCCGTAGCTCTGGGTCGGCTTGAACGTCACCGTGCGCGGAATGGTCTCGAAAAGCGTCACCCCGTCCGAGGTGTAGAGCACCATGTCATTGTTATCGCGCGTAACAGTGGTGACGCCCACAATCCCCGAAATCTGCTTGAGCAAGGCATCGCGCTGATCGAGCGCTTGCGACGGATCGGCACCGGAGGACGTGGCGGACTTGACGGCGTTGTTCGCGGTCTCGAATTGCGCCAGAAGCTCATTCAGCTCCTCGACGGAATTCGCAATCGATTTGTCGGCATTCGTCCGCACCTGCTGGACGGCGCTGGTCGCATTGTTGAGCGAGTTCACGACGTCCTGTGCTGCCGTGATCGCCCCCTGGGCCGCAATCGTGCTGTTCGGCGCGGCTCTGAATGCACTAAGTTTGTCGCGGAAGGCAGCCAGATAGGTTGAGGGTGCCGTCTCGTATGCGTTGCCGCCGATGACCGACTTGATGTCTTCGAGACCATTGAGAAGGGTCTGCTGCGCACTGTCCTGAGAATTGCTCTTCAGATACTGCCGCAGGAGAGCGTCCTCCTGCGCGCGGTTGATCTTGACCACCTGCGCGCCGTTCAACGAGGTGGTGAGCATCGCCTGCCGACGCACATAATCCCTATTGCCGGCATTGGCGATATTGTTCGATACGACGCTGCTCTGAGCGCCCGTATTGTTGAATATGCTCTGTGCCGTATTAAGTGCGGAAGTGAGCGACATGGCTTAGCCGTTACCTTACTTATCTCTTGAGGTTGACGAGAACGTCCATCAAGTCCGAACCCGTCTGGAACACCTTCGAGTTTGCCGTATAGCTGCGCTGCGACTCGATCATTTCCGTCAACTCGCCCGCCATATCGACGTTCGAGCCTTCGAGAGCGCCCGACTGAATCTTGCCGAAGCCGCTTGTCTGCGGGAAGCCGGTGACGGTAACGCCGGACCTGCCGTTTGCCGAGTAGACGTTGCCGGACATCAGCGTCAGCAGGTCGGGGCTCGGGACCGTTGCGAGCGGAATTTGGAAGATCGGCTTGGTACTGCCATCGTCATACTTGGAATACACCACGCCATCGGCGTCGATCGTGATGTCGATCGGAGAATTCGCGCCCTGTCCATCCACGTTGCCCGTGCCGGAGAAGTTGTCGCCGACCTGGGAAAGATCGAGGCTCATATTGATGGTGAGACCAGTCACCGGATCGACAATGTCCGTGGTGCCGGTGTGCGTCGCATCTGTCAGCATCTGCCCCGAGCTGTTGAAATATACCCGCTTCACGTCAACGGCGGGAGAAGTGTACGGGAAGGAGCTCGTGCCGGTCGCGGCCTTGTCGGCATTGCGGAATACGGCCATTTCCCATTCGTAGGCGGTGCCAGTCGGCGGCAGCGGCGCTGCGGCCGTGACCGGAACCTTCGTGAAATAGATATCGTACATCACCTTGCTGCCGAGCTTGTCATAGGTGACGATCGAGTATTTCTGCGTGTCGGATGTGGCCGTTGCGGCGTTTGCGCTCGGAAGGTTGGCAGGAACGGTCACGATGGGCGAGGACGGTTTGAGGTTGCCCGTCCACGTCCCATTCGCCGTCGGCACCGCTTCCAGCTTCTGATCGCCGAGGACATTGATCGGAACGAGACCATCGAAGCCGTTGACGACGACAGCCGGAGCAGAAGCACCGTAGGGATAACCCATCAGCGTGTAGCCTGCCGAATTGACGAGGTTGCCTTCGTCGTCCTTCGTGAAGTCGCCGGCGCGGGTCAGGACCGGCGTGCCGTCTGCGCCTTCCACGATGAAGAAGCCGTCGCCGGAGATGGCGAGGTCATAACCCGAAGTCGTGTAAGAGATGTCGCCCTGATCGGAAACAGCCTGACGGACGGACGTCTGCACACCACCGGAATTGTAGTTGCCTGCCGTGGACGGCAGGACGAGGGAGGAGAAAGCCGTAGAGACGGCCTTGTAGCCCGTGGTGTTTGCGTTCGCGATGTTGTCGGCAACGGTGCTCAGGCGGTTTGCCTGTGCATTCATGCCGGACACTGCCGTCTTCATGCTGCCAAAAATGCTCATCTGAAAACCCCGTTTTCCTTGATAGCTTGGAGAGTATTTGGCGGGCCTTGCGTGAAGCTGTCTGTAGCGGAGCTGCCGGATCGAAATATTGAAGGCACGTTTCCGCGAGCCAGGCCCGCCGCTGAAAAATCAGTTCCAGTCGATGCAGTAGCCAAGGAAGCGCTTCGAATCGATCGGGTCGACGCCGAGCGTCTTGCGCAGCTTCTTGCGCAGCTTGGAGATATGACTTTCAACGACGTTTTCTTCGACTTCCTCGTCGAAGATGCCGTAGATGGCGTTGAATATCTGGGTCTTGGTGACGCGGCGGCCGCGATTGGCGATCAGGTATTCCAGAATGCGGCGTTCGCGGCGGGGAAGCGCAAAGACTTCGCCGTTGATTTCCGGATCCCGGCCGTCCGAAAAGACGCGGATCGCGCCGATATCGGTGTGGGTCGAAATCGCCTTCAGGCGGCGACGGATTGCCGCGGCGCGCGCCAGGATTTCGCGGGGGTGGACCGGCTTGCGGACAACGTCGTCGACGCCGCAATCAAAAAGTGCAAGGGTGTTTTCGAGCGAATGCTGGTCGCTGACCGCGATCACCGGCGCCTGGGAGCGATCCCTTATCGCCCGCGGCAGCTCAAACATTTGCTGGCCTTGGCCGATCAGGAAAGCTTCGACGGCCGCTATATCGGAATCCGCCGCCGTTTGCACCCACTCGCCAAATTCGCCTGGATCAAAGCCGGTTGAGGGAATGCCCTCCCGGCCAAATAATGATGTGTAACCATCTTTCACGAGCTCACGCTCATCAACCACTACGATCATTCGTCCGCCTCCGAATCAGTGTGGCACCTCAATGATCTATGGGTACGAATCGCACGAATCTGGGACAAGCTGCTGGAACTTAATGGCAGGAATTAATAGTTGATTAAGAATTGGGTCCCGATTTGATCTATATGTAGTATGCCTTGTCGGTTACGCACACAAAAATTTCGTGGAAAAGTTAACAGGCGGTAAATTAGTCCTTGTGCATCCAATTTTCGGCCAATTCCTGCCACATTATGGCACGATTCCGTTTTGTTCACGGTTTACTATTTTTGATTGCATCAGTTCCGGCAGAAGTTACTCGCATTGGGAGTCCACTTGCCATAGCCAGTGGCGACCAGATTGGCGATCACGCGGCAGACATACCGCTTCTGCGCAGGGTCGTTGTTCGGTCCGGCGTGGTATCTCGCTACCGCCATCGTCCAGGTTTCATGCCGGTCATGAAGATTACGGAGGAACTTCGCCGCATATTCGACATTGCGGTGCGGGTCGAACATAGCTTCCGCCGAGCTGAAATTCTCTCCATGAAAGTAATGGTTGATCTGCATGCAGCCGATGTCGATGAGCTTGGCTCCGCTTTTGCGCGCCGAATAGAACTGCATCATGGCGTCCTGCTCGGACGGCGGAAAGACTGCCTTGCCTTCTATATTGAGCGCAAAAGGATAGAGCGACCCCTTGCGTCCGGTCTCCGTCAGGCCCACGGAATAGAGAATGCCTTCCGGTATGCCGTATTTGGCGGCAGCGGATTGGATTTCGTTTTCGCAGGCTCCGTTGGAGGCGCTCGCCTCAGAGGTAAACGCCCGCCAGGAGTACTGCCGCCAATGGCGCCAGAAGCAATATCTTCAACATCGGTCCCCCCTGCATCGCTGAAGCCTCCATTGCCGCGCTGTGCCGTCTGAGTGTGGCGCTCGCGTGCCTCACCGCCCTGCCCCTGCTGCAGAGATTGCTGCTGGGAAGACTGCTCTTGCGCATTTGCCTGGCTGCCCGCAGCCGGCTTTTCGACCGGCGCCATGCTGATGGTGACGTTGTCGATGACATAGCCCTGGCTGCGGAGCGCCTCGACGATCTTGCCATGGTCCTCCTTGAGCTGCCTATAAGCCGCACCGGTTTCGACCTTCAGATCGACGTTCAGGGCATCGCCGGAAAGGCGCATCGTTGCCGTCACGAGGCCGAGGTCGATCGGCGTCATCTGGATCTTGAGGGTGTTAACCACCTTGCCAGTGCTCGTCCATTCGGCGGCATTCGAGAGCGCGGAGCCCGGCTGCATTGCGCGCGTCCACTCGCTGTCACCGAGGATTGAAGCAGTCACGGATGCGGAATTCTGCGCGAGGCCGATATAACGGCGCGAATCGAGAACCGTGACGTTTTCGATATCGCTCTTCGCCTTGCCGGCGGGCGCTTCCTGATCAGCACCGATATGGATGTCCATGGACTCGCCGCGGCCGTCGGCGCGGCTCAGACGGAACGTCTTGCCGTCGAGATTGGCTGCGCCATCAACGGCCGGCATCTGCGCGTCGTCCTTGCCGGCGCTGATCGCTGCCAGGGCATCGGCCGCGGGCGCGATACCGGTGTCACGGCCATGGAGGTTGGCACCCTTCTCCTTGCCAACGCTATCGTCCTTCGCATTCACATGGACCGCGGACAGGAGTGCCGCAGGGATTGCGGCAACGGAGGTATCCTTGTTCAGAAGCCCAAGCGCATCGGCGGCAGAGGTCGTGTCCGAGAGCGAGTCTTCATCGTCTCCGGCCGTACTCTCCAAAGCTTTATCCGGCTTGGCGCCCTTTGCAGCCTGCGCTTTCGCGTCTTCCACGACCTTGCCGGTATCCCCCTTGGCGTGGAACTTCACCGAAGCCGTATCGACGCGGCCCTTTACCTGTTCGTTGCCGGATTTGCCCGTGGCAGTCGCAATCGTCTGCGGCTGCACCGCGGCCTGTTGCTTCAAAGATGCGTCACTGAGTGCGATCATCGGTTTGCTGCGGGCACGCTCTCGCAGGTTAAGAGCGACGATATCGGCGGCGCTTTCATCGCCGGCCGTCTGGGGGTCTTCAGCCGTGGATGTCTTTGCGGTCTCGTCGTCGGCGTTTTTTTGAGAATTGCTTCCGGCCTTGGAGAGCACGTCCGAGAAGCCACCCTTGCCGGCGTCGTCGCCCGTTGCTGCGTGGCCATTGCCTCTAGCAGGCTGCGGCGCTTCCGTTGCGGCCGCTCCGCTCAAAACGTTGATATCGATCATTTCAATTGCTCTCTTGGCTCAAGAGACCGTCGATTTCATCGAGTTTCGAACGGCTCGTCGTCACAAAGGATTTGAATGACGGGTCAGCCTCCTGCTTCGCGCCGTCCGGCATCAGCGCCGGCGCCGCCCCATCGTCAACAGGCTCGGAGGGCGCCGCGATCTGTGCGGGTTGCGATCCGCCTACCGCAGAAGCGGCGGCCTGTTCAGAAGTGATTTCTTCATTAGCAGGTTTAGATTCGGACGCTTGCGTCAAGCTTGCCGGATCCGGCGGCTGCAACACCTGTTCCGCAATTGATTTGGCCGCAGCGCGTAGCGCGCGGTCGCGCGGGGAGAGCTCGCTGTCGGCAACGCTGCTGATGCTCTTTGCGGCAGCGTCCACATCAGGCGTGGAGACGGAGGCCATGTTGCCGTAAAAATCGGCGAGCGCGCCGAGCGCATTGTTCGCATCACCGGCAAGCGATTGCGCATATGCGGCCGCCGTTCTGGCAAGCTCCGCCTTGCCGGCAATGCCGGCGGCGCGTGCAATGCGAAGATAGACCTCGCGCCGCCGTGGCTCGTCCATGAAGGAGAGGATGCTGACGACATCCTCCGTCTTCACCTGGTTATGGTCGACGATCAGCTTGACGAAGAGATCAGCGAACTGGCTCGCATAAGGCGAATGGAGGAAGCGCCGCACATAGCGCTGCGAATAGGCAAGCCCCTTCTCGACGAGGCCAGCCTCGACGCAAATCGCCACCGAGCGGCGGAGGGCTGCTTCCTCAACGATGGTACCCGGCGCGGAAAGCCGAGCCTGGTCGTAGAGCTTCAATGCTTCGTCAGGACTCCGCGCCACCATGACATTGCCGCCGACAAGAGCGAGATAGGGGCCGATTTTCTTGTCGCGATATTCGTTGGCAGTATCAACCAACGTCTTTGCGACGAGCAGACCCTTGCCGCTCAGGTATTTGCGCAGGACATCGGTTACGCGACTATCGAAATAGCCGTTCACATCCCGGGCGATGAGATATTCGAGCGTCGCTGGATTGCCGCCGCTCATGGCATAGACGAGGGCCGCATCGACATTGCGGTCATCATCGAAGATCGAGGCGTCCGCAGAACGCAGGCGCTGGTCGACCGTACCGAGCATGAAGCGCTGCATCTCCGCCGCCGAATGGTCGCCGAGGGCGACCGAATCCTGCACGAACTGCAGCGAGCGCAGCATCTTGTACGGTGCCAGGCTCTCCTGCTCCTCACCCGCAGCGACGGCCGGCGAAGCGATCGCCAGTCCGAGAGCTAGGAGAAGATGCCGGTGCTGCGGGCGCGCCATGAGACTATCCTTGATCCGCCTGAACTAGGATTTCGATACGGCGGTTGGCGGCGTTGAACGGATCGTCGGGAAGCTTCAGCCTGCGATCGGCGAAGCCGGAAACCTGGGAGACGCGCTTCTCGTCCACTCCGCCGCGAACGAGCATGTAATAGGCTGCCTGCGCGCGATCCATCGAGAGACTCCAGTTCTCGTTGTCGGCGCCCTTGTATTGACGGCCGTCCGTATGGCCACGGATCACGACTGCGCCCTGACGGCTCTTCAGGATTTCGCCGATCTTCTCCATCACCAGCACCATTTCCTTGCGCGGAACGGCGGACCCGATGTTGAACATGGAGCTGTCGCTCTGATCAGCGATGCTGACGAGCAGCCCGCCTTCGGCTGCCGTAACGGTCAAGCCCTCTGCAAGCTTGCCCGCAACGCCGCTGATCTGCTTGGCGATCTGCTGCTGCAGTTCCTCGGCCTGCTTCTGTTCATCGCCGAGCTTCTCCGCATCGGCCGGCGACGGGTCGCCGGGTTTCCGTTCGTCGGCTGCGCCCGGCTTGTCTTGCGGTTCGCCGGCGGTGGCGGACGCCTGATTCGCGGTCGCGGGCTTCATAGCCTCCGCCTTGGCCAGTTCGGTCGCATCGGGTTTCTTCTCTGGGTCGGCCTCGCCGGCTGCGGCCTGTTCGGCCTTGTCCGTTTGTGTGACCTCGACCTGCTTCGTCCAGAAGTCCGGATCGAACGGATCGCGATATGCTTGGCCACCATCCGCACCGGTTGCAGGGCCGGAATCGCTCGCCCCGCCCTCGCCTTTCGCGCTGACATTTGCCTGCTGGCCGACTTCCTGGGCGATTTCAGCAAGGACCGAATAGGGATTCTCGAAGAAATCGGCTTCGGAGTAATTCGTCTGGTCGCCCGAGGTCGATGTCTGATCGTCGCCGTTTGCTGCGGACGCACCCTTGGTAGGTTCGTCCTCCTTCTCCTTCGACTTGTCCTGCTTCTCCTGGCCATCGGCCTGATCGACAGGCTTCTTCAAGCCCTTTTCGGTGGGCTTTTCATCGGCGAGTTTGATCGGATTGAAATAGGTGGCGACCGAGGCCTTGGTTTCCTCGTTCGCCGCGTTGACCAGCCACATGACGAGGAAGAACGCCATCATCGCTGTCATGAAGTCGGCATAGGCGATTTTCCACGCACCGCCATGTGCGCCGTCATGATCGCCGCCGCCGTGCCGCTTGACGATGATGACTTCGTTCCTGCCGTGGTGGTGGTTTTCGCTTTCGCTCATGCAAGAACTTTCTTCAGGCTGGCAGACCAGGCGGAAATGCGCGTGACCAGCACGGAATCACCAACTTCAACGGCAAGATCGACATCATCGCTCTCCTGATGACGCAACAGATCCGGCCTTTCACCCATTTCGGCCTTCAGTAATTCGAAGAGCCGCACCGGGCCTTTGACCGTCATCGAGCCTGCCGCGCCTTCCGAAATCGCTTCGCGCAACAAGGTCGCAAGACTTGAGACCGCCTGAGCCGTGAGCGCTTCCGTCAACACCGGCGCAACCGCCTTTGCGGTCGCCGCGCTCACGAGATTTGCGACCTCGGCGGCGATCTCATCGAGACGGCGCGCAATCACAGCTGCCGTCTCTTCTTCGTGTCTTGCCGTCAGCTCTTCGATCTCGCGCTGGTGCACAAGAGCGACTGTCTGAGCCTCCAGCTCGTATTTTTCCGTCAGCTCGACTGTTGCCGCGGCATAGCCCTCGCCATAGGCCACGCGGCGCTCGGCTTCGAGATCGACCGGAGGTTCTTCCGGGATGTCCGGCAAGCCGCCGAAGACGTCATCTGCGAAACTGTCCTTGTCGACCGGCGGCGCGGCAGGTTTCGTCTCACCGAAGTCCTTCAAATACCGGGAAAGCATAGCGCTCATCAAAACCACCCGGCATCTGCAATCAATTCCGACATGCGCGCCCCGCTTGCACGAACCAAATCCTCACGCCGGCAACGAACACGAAGGCATTCTTCAGCCCTCGGCACAGGTCACAGCGTCTCTTGTTCAGACTAGAAAGCCAAACTTGCGCGAGGATGAATGGCAGGCTTTTCGCCTGCCGTTCAGGCTGACACTACTCGAGCAGGATCAGGACCTTGCTCGCGGACGTATTCATGATCGAAAGTGCTTCGGTTGCCATGTCACGTGCCGTTTGAGCTGCGGACAGGCGGATCGACGCTTCGTCCATATCGGTATCGACAAGGGCGCCGATACTGGTCTTCAGCGATTTCGAGAGCGTGGCGACGAAATCCTGCCGGTCTTCGATACGCGCATTCATCGTGCCGAGACCTGCGGCGGCCGTATTGAGGCTGGAGAGGATATTGTCCAATACCGTCAGCATGTCCTGCAAGTCCTGCGACGTCGAACTCGCGGAAATCGATATTTCAGTACCGGTCGCCGGTGTCGTCGAGCCTGCATCGAGCAGATAGTAGTTGCGGGCCGGTACGGCATCCGGATCGGCATTGATCGATTTCGTCAGCAGACCGCGGCTGGCATCGTTCGTGTCGATCATGATCGTATTGGCCGCCGGATAGGTAATATTCTGCGGGTAATATTCACCGTTCGAGCCCCGGACGAAGCCGCCGATGACCGATCGCTGCGCGGGCGCCGTCGCGTCCCGGTTCAGGAGCCAGTTCTCGCCGGAAAAGTTGACGGAGTTTACGGCGCTTTCCAATTGCGTCTTATACTGCTCCATCGTGACGCTGAGCTTGTCGCGATCGTTGGCCGGGTCGGTCGCTGATACGACGGTCTTGCGGATCTCGGAAACCACATCGATCAGTGATGTCATTGCCGTATAGGCGGTATCGACCTTCGCGGCACCGAGACCGAGCGCATCGCCGATCGTCTTCAACGCATTCTCGTCTGACCGCAAGGTCGTTGCGGAAGCCCAAGAGGATGCATTGTCCGCCGCCGTCTGGACGCGCAGCTCCGATGATACCTGCCGCTGAACGGTATCGGCTTCCTTGCTAACGCCGCGAAGAACAGTGAGCACGTTCAACGCGCCTACGTCTGTGATCGTGTAGGCCATCGATAAATCCCTGAAACGAAATGAATGGGACAGGCCGGATTGCCGGCAGCGACTTAACTGGCTTCATGCCGCCGGCTGGTCCCTCCAGGCCGGTGTGTCGCAAACAAATCAACTCTACAATGACGTTAACCCGACATTCACCTTGACGGCAAGAGGTTGAAAGCGCTCGCCGAACGCGCTGGCAAGCTTGACGCAAGCTCTTGATTTCCAAAACCGAAATCGCGCCAAAGCGGCGCGATTTGCTGTCTGTCGATGCGGCTGTGGATCGCCGCATGAATGGTTGTAGCTTCAATCGGAAGCTTAATTTTGGAAGAGCGACAAAATATTCTGCGCGCTGGAATTCGCAATCGACAGCGACTGGATCGCAAGCTGCTGCTGTGTCTGCAGCGCCGTTAGCTTGCTGGACTCTTCTTCCATGTTCGCATCAACGAGACGGCCGACGCCTGAATCGATCGAATCGCTCAGAGCCGAGACGAAGCCTTCCTGCAGCTGGATGCGCGTCGAAATCGAGCCAAGCTGGGAGGCTGCTCTTGTCATCGCCTCAAGGCCGAGTTCAACCGCCGTGAGCGCCAAGGAAATTCCATCCGTTCCGAAGGATGTAATGTCCATCGAGTAGATGGAACCGATGGTGCCGTTCGAGGAACCGATGATACCGGTCGAGGTTTCGATCGCGCCGCCGCTCATCCCGAACAGAACGTTGCCGGTCGATGAGGAGTCGAGCTTATAATCGGTGGTGGTAACGGATGTGTTTCCGTTGCCATCGCGGACGAAAGAGGAGACAACGCTTTTGGTCTCGCTGCCTGCGACCCAGTTTTCGCCGGAGAAGGATGCGGATTGCGCAATGCTGAGGAGCTGCGCCTGCAGCTGCTTGATCTCTTCCTGGATTTTGGTTCTGTCGACACCCTTTTCGGTCGCAGCAACCAGCTTGGCCTTGATTTCGGTCACAACGTCGACGGCGCTGTCCATGGCGGAATAGGCGGTATCGACCTTGGCGGCACCAAGCCCGAGAGCGTCGGAGACAGCCGAAAGCGCCTTGTTGTCGGAGCGCATGGTTGTTGCGATCGACCAATAGGCAGCATTATCGGCTGCCTTTTCTACGCGATAACCAGATGAAACATGATTTTGAGTTTCTTCCAGGCTGTCGTTGATGCCGCGCAGCGTCTGGAGAGCGGCCATTGCCGCGACGTTGGTCAAAATGCTGGTCATAAAATGATTGCCCCTTGTTGGCACACATTCAGGAAGGGACATTCCGGACTACCGGGAGCGGCGGTCAGCTTTCATGCCTGTTAACCGAAAATCAATATTGGTTAACCCGCCGTCTCGTTGAGCGCAGAAGATGCCAAAATGGTTAACAAATGGTTAACGCCAACAGAAAAAGCCGCGCTTCGACGGAGCGCGGCTTCCTGATTGCGGCCCGCCGGCAGCGCCGGCAGGCGATTTTTCGTCGACCTATTAGCCGCGGAAGAGCGACAGGATGTTCTGCGAAGAGGAGTTGGCGATCGAGAGAGACTGGATCGCCAGCTGCTGCTGCGTTTGCAGGGCGCTGAGCTTGGAAGATTCTTCTTCCATGTCGGCATCGACGAGACGGCCGATACCGGAGTCGATCGAGTCGCTCAGAGCCGATACGAAATCGTCCTGTAGTTCAATGCGGGTGGAGATCGAGCCGAGCTCTGCGCCAGCCGAAGTCATCGCCTTCAGTGCGGATTCGACGTTGGACAGAGCCGTCGAAAGCTGGCCCAGCGTGAAGTTGGTGATGTCCATCGAGTAGACGGAACCGGTTGCGCCCGTCGAAGTACCGAGGATGCCGGTGGAGGTTTCGATCGTGCCACCGCTCATACCGAACAGGACGTTGCCCAGCGAGGTGTTGTCGAGCTTGTAATCGGTCATCTTGACCGAAACACCGTTCGAGCCATCGCGAACGAAGGTCGAAACAACGCTCTTCGTGGTGTTATTTGCGCCGGCAACCCAGTTTTCACCGGAGAAGGAAGCCGACTGAGCAATGCTCATCAGCTGTTCCTGAAGCTGATCGATTTCTTCCTGGACCTTGGCCTTGTCGACGCCGTTTTCGGTCGCGGCAACCAGCTTGGCCTTGATTTCGGAAACGACGTCGATGGCGCTGTCCATCGCGGCATAGGCAGTGTCGACCTTGGCAGCACCGAGGCCGAGAGCATCGGAAACGGCCGAAAGCGCCTTGTTGTCGGAACGCATGGTCGTTGCGATCGACCAGTAAGCGGCGTTGTCAGCAGCCTTGCCGACGCGCAGGCCAGACGAAACGTGGTTCTGGGTTTCGCTGAGACCCTGGTTAATGCCACGGAGAGTCTGGAGAGCTGCCATTGCAGCATTGTTGGTAACGATACTCGTCATGTCTATTTGCCCCTTTGGCAGGAAAAACAAGGAAGGGACATTCCGGAATTTTTAGCCGGCCCACCGCGATCAGCATCATGCCTGTTAACCATTTCTATTAAGGTTAACTCGCCGTTTCGATGGGCCTAGAAAACAGCAAGATGGTTAAGGAATGCTGAAGTCAAATAGGAAATTTAGTTAATGAAATCTGAATGTTAAATGCAGTTTGGTTAACCTGTTCTTAAAACATTTCTCGGCCGGGAGTAACCCGGCCGAGAAACCCGTACTTGTCGGTTCGACCGCTCTTAGCGGAAGAGCGACAGGATGTTCTGCGAAGAGGAGTTGGCGATCGAGAGAGACTGGATCGCCAGCTGCTGCTGCGTCTGCAGGGCGCTGAGCTTGGAAGATTCTTCTTCCATGTCGGCATCGACAAGACGGCCGATACCGGAGTCGATCGAGTCGCTCAGAGCCGATACGAAATCGTCCTGCAGCTCAATACGGGTGGAGAGCGAGCCGAGCTCGGCACCAGCCGAAGTCATCGCCTTCAGTGCGGATTCGACGTTGGACAGAGCCGTCGAGATCTGGCCCAACGTGAAGTTGGTGATGTCCATCGAGTAGACGGAACCGGTTGCACCGCTCGAGGTACCGAGGATACCGGTGGAGGTTTCGATCGTACCGCCGCTCATGCCGAACAGGACGTTGCCCAGCGAGGCGTTGTCCAGGATATAGTCGGTGGTCTTGACGGACACGCCATTCGAACCATCGCGAACGAAGGACGAAACAACGCTCTTCGTGGTGTTGTCTGCGCCGGCAACCCAGTTTTCGCCATTGAAGGAAGCCGACTGAGCGATGCTCATCAACTGCGCCTGCAGCTGGCCGATTTCTTCCTGGACCTTGGCCTTGTCGACGCCGTTTTCGGTCGCGGCAACCAACTTGGCCTTGATTTCGGAAACAACGTCGATGGCGCTGTCCATCGCAGTATAGGCGGTGTCAACCTTGGCAGCACCCATACCGAGAGCGTCCGAAACGGCCGAAAGCGCCTTGTTGTCGGAACGCATGGTCGTTGCGATCGACCAGTAAGCAGCGTTGTCGGAAGCCGCGCCAACGCGCAGACCCGTCGAAACGTGGTTCTGAGTCTGGTTCAGGCCCTTGTTGACGTTACGCAGCGTCTGGAGAGCTGCCATGGCAGAGTTGTTCGTATTAATACTTGTCATAAGTCTGTCCCCTAGAAAACTAGATACAAAAAGGAGGACATTACCGGACTGCTTACCGGCGATGACGGACCAGCTTCATGCCCCTCGGTGCCCTGTATTCTTGGCCCAAACCCGTCATGTCGGGGAGCAATCTCGCAGGCAATGCTTGCCAACTTCTTAAAAACGAAGCAGTGCCCGAACGCGGGCAGCAGGCGTAGTTAATGCGCGGTAAATATCTGTAATCTCAGGCTAAAAACATTTCATAGAGCGCATTTGCTGGCCACCTGTTTCAAGCAAGCTTCGCCCGGCATTATGCGATTACCAGGGTTGGGATAATTGCGCCTTTGCGGCGCCGTGGCCCCCGCGCGACCCTGAATGGCGACATTCAAACGGACATTTCCGCATGGAGTTGGTTTTGAACAGCAAAGTTTCGTTTTCGGCAGCCTCCAAAGACTACCAGATGGGCCGCTACACCCAATCGCTTGTGACACTGAACCAGCTCATCGACAGGCAACAGGACGCCAAGACCTACGCGCTGCTTGCGAAGAACCTTCTACAGTTGGGCTTCAAGGCGGATGCGGCAAGATCCTATGCGCTCGCTGCTCAATACGACAGCCCGAATGCCTACGAATACCAGAAGCAGGCTGCACGTCTGCATTTCGAGAGCGGGAACGAAGACGACGCATTGCTGATCGGCATGCGCAATCTTTCGAAGGCGCAGGATGACGCTGAACTCGCCTATATCCTGACCTCGATTTACCTGAACCGCCAGCAGCGCGACATCGTGAAGCCGTTCAAGAGAGTGCTGTCGGAAAGCGCCAATCCGGACCACTCCAGGCTCGCCGCCCTGCTTCTGACTGACGATCTGCATGACCAGACCAACCAGATGCTCGCGCGCAATCTTTTCAAGCGGTACCCCGGCAATATCGCTTTCCGCTTTCTCTATCTAGTCTTCTTGCGCGAGTTCAACGATTTCGACGAAACCGAGAAGCATAGCGGCCCGATCATCGAGCGCATCGCCAAAGGCGATCTCGACGTGCTTCGCAAGGACAACCCGTTCTACCATCTTCACTGGAATGGCGACGAGAGGCTGAACCGGCTTGCCACGATCGGTACGACGCCCCTCAATCCGGAACGCGTCGCCATGCGACGCAAGATGCCGCATGCTTGGTCCGACAAGATCCGCGTCGGCTACATGTCCTCGGACTTCTGGGATCACCACGCGACGATGAAGCTCCTGCAGCGCATCCTCGAACTGCACGACACGGGTCGCTTCGAAGTCACCCTGTTCTGCCACACCGAGCCGGAGCATCTCACGAAGAACACGACCGACCGCAGCCGTTGGGGAAAGGTCGTCGATGTGTACGGCCTTTCCAATGAAGCAATCGCTGCCATCGTTCGCGAGCACAACATCGATATCATGGTGGACCTGAAGGGCCACACCGCTGGCAGCCGGGCGTCGTCTTTCAATCTGCCGCTGGCGCCTGTTCACGTCGCCTGGCTCGGTTTTCCGGGCAGCACGCTCAACATCGATCTCGACTACGTCATCGGCGACCGCTTCGTCCTTCCGGATGCCGCAAAGCCGTATTACCACGAGAAGTTCTGCCGGATGCCGGAAAGCTACCAGCCGAATGACCCGACGAACCGTCCGAAACCCAAGCCGGTCACGCGGGCCGATCTCGGCCTGCCGGAAGATGCCTTCATCTTTGCTTCGTTCAACGGCAACCGGAAAATCATCGCCCAGACGATCGACATCTGGTGCAATATCCTGAAGCGCGCCCCGAACAGCGTCCTTTGGATCATGTCAAACGGGGCGCGGAACCATGCAAATCTCTCGAAGAGGTTCCAGGAGGCCGGCATATCGCCGAAGCGCATCATCTTCTGCCCGCGCGTCACCTACGAAGAACATATTACGCGCCAGCGGGCGGCCGATATCGGCATCGACACATTCCCGGTCAACGGCCACACGACCACGTCGGAGCAGCTCTGGGGCGGTCTGCCTGTCCTGACAGTCAAGGGCACGAACTTCGCGTCGCGCGTCAGCGAGAGCCTGCTGCAGGCGATCGGCCTGCCCGAACTGGTGGCCGAGGACCTGAAGACTTATGAAGACATGGCCGTCGAGCTGGCGCAAAATCCTGAAAAGATCGCCGAGTACAAGGCGCGCCTGAAAGCCAACGGCCCGATAATGCCGCTTTTCGACGCCGAACGCTTCTGCGATCACCTGGAAACGGCCTACGAGATGATGGCTGAGCGTGCCAGGAACGGCCTTGATCCCGATCACATCGACGTGCCGGCTTTGCCGCCGCGTGCAGAGCCGTTTTACTCGGCGGAATAACGGCCGCATAAGGAAACCGCCGGGTGCACGCCCGGCGGTTTTTCATCGCGGCCATGCCGGCCGATCGGAATTTTCGTTAGCGAAGATCAGCTGAAGGATCGCACCAGACTGCCGACCAAGAGGTTCCAGCCATCGATCAGCACGAAGAACAGGATCTTGAACGGCAGCGAGATTGAGGTCGGCGGCAGCATCATCATGCCCATCGCCATGGTGATCGTCGCAACGATCAGGTCGATGACGAGAAACGGCAGAACGATCAGGAAGCCGATCTCAAACCCGCGCCGGATCTCCGAAATCATGAAAGCCGGAATGAGAACGCGGTAGTCGATCTGGGCACCGGTCTGGACGGTCTGGCCGCGCTCGCGCGCGAGGTCGACGAAGAGCGCCAGGTCCTTGTCGCGCGTGTTGGCAGCCATGAAGGTGCGGAAGGGCTCGGCGATGCGCTGCACGGCTTCCTGTTCCTGGATCTGGTTGGCAAGCAGCGGCTGCACGCCGTTCTGCCAGGCCTGATCGAAGGTCGGCGACATGACGTAGAAGGTCATGAACAGCGCCAGCGAAAGCAGGATCATGTTGGAAGGTGTCGACGAAAGCCCCATGCCCGTGCGCAGGATTGAAAAGGCGATGACGAAGCGCGGGAAGCTCGTCACCATGATCAGGATGCCGGGAGCGATCGAAAGGACGGTCAGAAGGCCGAAGGTGCGGATGATCCAGGCGGCGACGGAGCCATCGACAGGTATGTTCAAAAGATCCGTCGGCAGCTGCTGGGCAACCGCCAATTCCGGCGCCGCCGTCATGGCAGCGAAGAAAATTATGAATCGAATCATTCGATGACAAAGGTCCTGAACATGACCTTCGATACGCGTCCTTGCGAGCGCAGGTCAACACGTTCCTGTATGTCATCCTTGAGATATTGAAAGCCGCGCGGCCCTTCGATCTGCTGAAGGGAAACGGTGCGGATGTAAGCCAGGATATCCTGGTGAATATCCTCGGCCACCTTCACATCCGGCGGGCCGTTGAAGAGCAGCGCCACTTCGAGGCGGATCCAGTTTTCCGAGGGATAGGCGAGGTTCGACGTGATCGGCTCGAGCTGAACGACGTTGTTCGCCTCGGTGGAGATGTGCGGCAGCCCGCCCTCGCCTTCCGGCTTCTCTTCGCCGCCCGCCGAAACCGTTTCTGCCGCCGCCTCGGCCTGCTCGGCGCTCTTGACGTTCGGCGCAATCATGGTGCCGACGAACCAGCCGCCGCCGGCACCAAGAACGGTGAGCGCGAGCAAGCCTGCCGCCATGATCAGCATGGCGGATTTCGTTTTCGGCTTGCCTTCGGTTTCTTCTGCGTCTGCCATGGTCGTCCGGCCCTAGAGCGGCGAGAAGAGATCGATGGCCTGCTGGCCGCGCGGCGGCTGCTGCACTTCCATCAGACGGCCGCGGCCGCCGTAGGAGATGCGCGCTTCGGCGATCTTCTCGTAAGAGATCTGATTGTCGGAATCGACGTCCTGCGGGCGCACGATACCGGCGACGTTGAGGATGCGGATTTCCTGGTTCACGCGGACTTCCTGCGAGCCGCTGATGACGAGGTTGCCGTTTTCGAGGATGCCTGTGACCACGGCGGCGACGAGGAGCGTCAGCTTTTCCGAGCGTTCGATCTTGCCCTTGCCATCGGTGCTGGTGTCCGAGCCATAGGTTATGTCCGTCTGGGAATTCGGATTCCAGCCCAAGATGTTTGCGTCTACGTCCCAATTGAGGCCGCTCGAATTCTGGCGGCTGCGATTGGTTTCGTTGTCGAACGTCGCCTTGTCGTTGATTTGGATATTGACCGTCAGGATATCGCCGACGTTGAGCGCGCGCGCATCCTTGAAGAGGGCCGCCTGGGAATCGCTCCACAGCGAATAGCCTTGCGCTACTTGGCGCGGCTGCTTCGGATAAAGTGCCATCTGGGGTGTCTGGCCATAGGCAAGGCCGCTGCCGATCGGACTCATGGCGGGTGCCCGGCCGATCTCCCTCACAGCCTGCGGCGACTGGCACCCTGCAAGAAGGGCAACGACGGCAATGGCAGCCGGGAAACGCTTGTTCATGAAGGATCCTTCGACGTATTGGGATCGGACGCACTGGCGATGATATTGGCGATGACTGCCGCTTTCAGCGGGTCCATCTCGTTCAGGATCACGCTCGATTGACGCGAGCCGAGCCGCATGATCACCGCCGCTGCGACCTCGATCTTGACTTCCTGAAGCTGCAGCGCCGCCGCATCCGGCTTCATGTTCTTGTAGATATCGGTGAGACCCGCCTCGGCCTGCTTGATGAAGTCGTTGCGGCGCTTCAGCCAGTCCTGATATTCGGCCTTGCGCTTGTCCATCTCCGCCATGCGGGAGTCGATATCGGCGCGCAGCTTCTCGAGTTCCTGCTTCTGCAGCAAATAGCGCTGGTCGCGCGCCGGATCGGCGATGTTGGTGCAGAATTGCCTGATTTCCTCTTCCGACGTCAGGTCTCCGGCTGGCCTTGCCGCTTCCTGGGCGAAAGCGCTGGGGATGGAGAGAAGAACGACTGCGGCAAACGGTAGCGAGAACCGCCGCAGCAGATCAGAGATATTCATGTTGAACTTCGAGCCGATCATTGCAGTACGAGCTCCGCCTGCAGGGCGCCAGCGGACTTAATGCCCTGCAAGATCGCGATGATACCATCCGGTTTGACGCCAATGTTGTTGAGACCTGCAACCAGAGTCCTGAGGTCGGGACCGTCGAGGATCGCGACGCGCCCGCCGTTCTGCTGTGCGGCGATATCGGTCTGCGGCTGAACGGCAGTGACGCCGCGCGAGAAGGGTTCCGGCTGGATGATCTGCGGCAGCTCGGTGACCTGCACAGTTAGCGTTCCGTAGCTCACCGCAACCGGCGAGATGCGGACATCCGCTCCGATGACGATCGTGCCCGTGCGTTCGTTGACCACGACCTTCGCCGGCGTATCGGTCTCGACGACGAGGTTTTCGATATCGGCCATCAATCGCGTCAGGTCCGCCACGCGCGGCTTCTGGACGACGACTTCCTGCGCGTCCCTCGCCTCGGCGAGCGGACCGCCGAAGCGGGCAGCGGCATAGCCGTTCACCACATCGGCAATGCGCACGGCCGTCGAGAAGTCCGGATTGCGAAGCTGCAGCACCAGATTGACAGAATCCTTGAAGTGCGAGGGAAGCTCGCGCTCGATAATTGCACCGCCCGGAACGCGGCCGGCGGTCGTGACGCCCTCAGTCAGGGTTGCCGCCTGGCCCTGCGCCTGAAAGCCGGACACGACGACGGAGCCTTGCGCGACCGCGTAAATCTGGCCGTCGGCGCCCGATAGCGATGTCATGATGAGCGTGCCGCCGCGCAGCGAAGTCGCATCGCCCAGCGAACTGACGCTGACGTCGATGCGGCTGCCGGGGCTGGCGAAAGGCGGAAGGTTTGCCGTGACCATGACAGCTGCCGTATTCTTCGCGTTGGACTCGCCGCCTTGCGTCGAAATGCCGAGGTTCTGCAGCATGGCGCGCATCGACTGTTCCGTGAACGGCGAGGCGCGGAAGCCGTCGCCCGTTCCCTGGAGACCGACGATGAGACCGTAGCCGATGAGCTGGTTGTCGCGTCCGGCCTGCAGTGAGGCGATGTCCTTGATGCGCGAAGTCAGCGCAAACGCCGGCGTCACATGCGCCATGCACATGGAAAGGGCCGCGAGCGCGGTGAGAATGCGAGAGACAATCTTCATTTTGCCGCCACGTGTATGGTGCCGTTGGCAAGCACTGTGCCGCTGACGATGACGCCCGAATCCATGTTACGAGCGCGGATGACCTGACCTGTCGAGCCATCCTCTAGCGGAGAGCCCGCTGCGGAGATGGTCATGTTGCCGATGTTGAAGACGAGGCGGATCTGCGAACCGCGCGTCACCGTGTAGGGCTCACGCAACGCCGAGATGGAGATGGTCCGGCCGGGCAGCAGCGTGCGCTTCGAGATCATGCCGCGAACTTCCTCGATGGATTTCGCGTAGCCGCCCGCAAGGTTCGGGTTGGTCACTTCGACTTCCTGAAGCTGGCCGCCGCTGATCGTTTCCCCGGGATAGATGATAGCCGTCGGCACGACCGCATAGCCCGTGCCGGCACTTGCCGCGCCGGGGATGAAAATGCCTGCAGCAGCAACCGCGGCCAATGCCGTCAAAGCGACGATATTTCTCGCCCGGCGAAACATCATGTTCGGCCCTTTCCTCTTTTACTTCAGGTTCTTGCTGACGATGGAGGCCATTTCGTCGGCAGTGGTGATGACCTTGGAATTCATCTCATAGGCCCGCTGGGCCGATATCAGTTCGGTAATTTCCTTCACCGGATCGACGTTCGAGGATTCCAAGTAGCCCTGCTTCATGTATGCAAAGCCCTCTTCGTCCGGTGTGCCGACGACCGGGTCGCCGGAGGCGGGCGTCTGCTGGAAGAGGTTGTCGCCGAGCGGCTGAAGGCCGGCCTCGTTCACGAAACTCGCAAGCGTCAGCTGGCCGAGCGTTGTCGGATCCGTCTGGCCCGGGAGCTTGGCGGTGACTTCACCGGAGCGGCTGATCGTCAGTTCGGTCGAGCCGGTCGGAATGGTGATGCCGGGCACGACTTCGTAACCATCGACGGTGACGAGCTGGCCCTGATCGTTCTTGTTGAAGGCGCCGGCACGCGTGTAGAGCGTCGTGCCGTCTGGAGCCTCGATCTGGAAGAAACCCTCGCCGATCAGCGCGACGTCGAGGTCGTTGCCGGTCTGGCTGAGTTCACCCTGGATGTGCAGGTTGCGGATCGCCGATGTTTGCACGCCGAGACCGATATTGGCGCCTTCCGGAACGATCGCCTGATTGGCGCGATTTGCCACGCCCTTGGCGCGTTCGGTCTGGTAGAGAAGGTCGGTGAACTCGGCGCGTGCGCGCTTGAAGCCCGTCGTATTGATGTTCGCGATGTTGTTCGCGATCACTTCGAGGTTGGTCTGCTGGGCATCCATGCCGGTTGCCGCAATGGCGAGCGCTCTCATCGGTTCGTCCTTAAATCCAGTTACATCTGCATCTTGGTGACTTCGAGAAAGGCCGACACGACCTTGTCACGGATTGCTATTGCGGTTTGAAGCGTCTGTTCGGCCTGCAGCATGGAATCGACCACTTCGCGGGTCGTCGCCGTGCCCTTGATGCCGGCGAAGGACATGCTTTCGGCGCCCTTCATGGTGTCAACGGCCTGGGTTGCCATGTTGCCGAGAATGGCGGCGAAGCTCTGGTCGTTCTTGGCGCTCTCGGCTGCCGAAGAAGCCGTGGAGGAATTCTCGGTCGCAACGCTGCCGATGCCGCGCGTGAGAGAGAGAGAACTGACGTTCTGTACGTTATTGATCATTATTGGCTCTTCAGAAGATCGATCGTGGAGGAGATCAGGTCGCGGGTCTGCTTGATGGTCTGCAGGTTGGCGTCATAGGAACGGTTGGCTTCGCGCATGTCCGCCATCTCGACCAGCATGTTGACGTTCGGGAGCTTGACGACGCCGCGCTCGTCGGCGGCGGGGTTGCTCGGATCGTATTCGGTGGTGAAATCGGCCTCGTCGACGCCGAGCTTCTTGACGCCCACCGTCGTCACGCCGCCTGCGCGATCAACTTCTTCGCCGAACGTGATCGTCTTGCGGCGATAGGGATCGGCGCCGGGCGTATCACCGGTCGAGCGGGCGTTTGCGATGTTTTCCGAGACGATGCGCAAACGCGTCGACTGCGCTTCGAGTCCGGAACCTGCGATCTTCATGGCTGCTGTCAAAGGATCCACGGCATTACTTCCTTACGGTCATCAACATCATTCGATGAAAGGAGCCGACCAGCGAGGTATTCAGCTCATACTGACGCTTGATTTCGCCACTCTTGGACAGTTCCTCGGCCAGACCGACGGTGTTGCCGGATTCCTGAACGCCGATCTCCTGGTCGAGGGCCGCTTCCTTGACGTCGATGTCGCCGCTGGTGCTGAAATCGTTGCCGCTGAAATGCGCCGGGTTGGTGCGGGCCATCGTGATATCGGCCTTGTCGAGAACGGCCTCGAAGGGCGTCACGTCCTTGGCACGAAATTTCGGCGTGTTAGCATTCGCAATGTTGCCGGCCACAACCTCCTGACGGATCGTCAGCCATTCCGCCTGCCGCGAGGCCAAGTCGAAAAGTTGAATCGGTTGCATGGGAACTCTCCGTTTTTACTGAGAGGACCCTACGGCGGTAATCTTGCGTCAGACTTACGGAGAATTCAGGCTTCGCTGCGGCCAGTTTTATTGGCCGTACCAAAAAGGAAAGAGGCCCGTCGCCTTCGCGCGGAGCCTCCAGCAGGATCGCTGCAGCGATCAATTGTTCTGGTAGACTTGGCCCCTGGAAGTCACGATCACCCATTTGCCGTCGCGCTCTTCTAGCGTGGCGAGGCGGCTTTCGTCCGGGAGGATCGATCCGACGCGCACGACATACATGCCCGAAGAATCCTCGATCAAGGCGCGGCCGTTCGCAACGTGCAGGAGCTTGAAGCCGGAAACGGCAGGGAACGGCTGGTCTTCGGGCACCATGGCACCCCTGTCGCTCTCCTTGCCGACATTCGAAACCGTCGCGGTCGTCAGCGGGTCAAAGGGAAGCTCTGGCTTGTTCTCGACCTCGTTCTTGTTGACCATGGCAAGCGGCGAGACACTGAAAACATTGCGCGCCGGCCAGTCCGGCAGGTCACGGCTCCGATCGCTCTGCGCGACGTCAATGCCGAACTTGTCCTCGTTGAAGAAGACGTACCAAGGAAAAAACGCAGCAGCACCTGCAAGCGTGAGCCCTACCACAGTCAACACGCGGTCGAGCATCAGCGCTTGCCGCTTTTCCCGTGGCTTCAAGGGAGCGATGCGCTCATCATCGTCTTCGAATTTCGTCAAAGCTAACCTCTGGGTCTCGTCGGGATCGTTGCCGGCTGGTTCGGAATTCCGGCAGCGGTCTTGAGAGCAGCCGCCAGGTCAGCAAAGGCATCGACCGACGCGCGATCTCCCGGAGACTGTTTCAAAACATCGTAAATAATTGGTACCTGCTTGACCGCCATGTCCAAATCCGGATCAGCGCCCGGCCGGTAGCCGCCGATGAGACGCAGGTCGCGCGTTTCCTCGAAGCGATGGATCAGCGCCTTCAGGCGCGAGACGAGCTTTTCCTGATCCGGCGTCCAGGCCTTGCGGGCAAGGCGCGAAATGGACGCCAAGGGGTCGATCGGCGGGTAACGGCCTTCTTCCGCAAGGCTTCGCTGCAGGACGATATGGCCATCGAGAATGCCGCGCGTCGAGTCGGCGATCGGGTCGTTGTGATTGTCGCCATCGACGAGGATCGAGATGATCGCGGTGATCGTTCCCGTGCCTTCCGGGCCGGGACCGGCGCGCTCTAGCAGCCGCGGCAGCTCGGTGAAAACGGATGCAGGGTAACCGCGGGCGACCGGCGGCTCGCCGGATGCGGTCGCTACCTCGCGGATCGCATGGGCAAAGCGCGTGACGCTATCAACGATCAGCAGTACGTTGTCGCCCTGGTCGCGGAAATGTTCGGCGATCGTGACCGCAGTCAACGGCGCCATCTTGCGCAGCATCGGGCTTTCGTCGCTGGTCGCGACCACGGCGATCGATTTCTTCATGTTCTCGCCGAGCGTATCCTCGATGAATTCGCGCACCTCGCGGCCGCGTTCGCCGACGAGCGCAATCACTACCTTGTCGAAGGTATCGGCCATTGCAAGCATCGAGAGAAGCGTCGATTTGCCGACGCCCGAGCCTGCGAAGATGCCGAGGCGCTGGCCGTGGCAAAGCGGAGAAAAAATGTCGATGGCGCGGACGCCTGTCCGGAAGCCCTTCTCGACACGTTTGCGGGTCATCGAAGGCGGCGCGGTATTGGAGATTGAACGGCGATCGAGGCCATCGACGATCGGGCCAAGGCCATCGATCGGTTCGCAGAGCGAATTGATCGTGCGGCCGCACCAGCTTTCGGCCGGCGATATGCGAAAGGCGCCTTTGCGGATGACCGTATCGTGGATGCCGATCGGTTCGCCCGGCTCGATCGGGCAGACATAGGCCAGTTCCGGTTCCACGCGGACGACCTCACCGAGGTGGATGCCAGTCGCCGACTTGTGGGCGACAAACTCGCCGAGACGGACCTGCCGGGAAAGGCCGCTCACCGTATAGTGGCCAGCGGCAATGGTCTGCACATGGCCACCATGCGCGACCGCAAATTCCGGCTTAGCATAGCGGCTGACGAGGCCGGCCAGGTGCCCCAGCTTCGGCGAAAGCTCGTCTTCGGTCAGCGTTGTCTTACTCATCCGTCAAACCTTCCGCTTAGCGGCTGCCGCCTAGCGTCTTGATCGCCTCGTTGAAGGAGTTTTCACTGTCGGTCGTCAGCGAGGCGATGCTTTCGAACGCGCGGTTGACTTCTATCAGCTGGGTGATTTCGCGCATGGCGTTGACGTTGGAGTTTTCGAGATAACCCTGCTCGACGCCGATATTGAACCGGTCGGTCACGGCCCGCGGTGTTTCCGTGGTCATGACGCCGCTGTTCTCATAGCGGAGGTAGCCCTTGTCGATATCGGCTTCAAAGAGACCGAGCGACGCGACCTGCCGGCCGCCTTGATAGATCATGCCGTCATTGCCGACCCTGGGTTCGCCGCCCGCCGTGTTCAGCTGGATCGGGGCACCGCCGGCGTCAAGGACCGGGTATCCGCGGATCGACACAAGTTCGCCTGTGTCCTTCATGGTGAAGCGGCCATCCTTGGTCAGAACCTGGCCCGCCGGCGTATCCAGAGCGAACCAGGCATCGCCCTTGATCGCAAAATCCAGCATGTTGCCGGTGTGCTGCAGTTCGCCGCTGTCTCCGGAGAGATAGTCGTTGCCCTGCGAGACGAAGGCAACCTTCGCGTTTAGCTTGTTGTCCGTGTCGCTAAGCAACTGATTGAACTTGACTTCCGTCCCGCGAAATCCGGTCGTGTTCACGTTCGCCATGTTGTCCGCGATCGTCGTCAGGCGCTTTTCGAGTGCCATCTGGGATGACAAGGAAACATAAAGACCGGATTGCATCTGAATAAGCTCCTGGCATTGGCGATGAACGGAACGAAAACCGGGGTTCCTGTCGCTTGTTCGACCACGGTTTTCGCTGAGGCGGCATCTCAGAAACGGGCGAATCGGCCCACTCGTCACCCTCAATCTGACGGCAAATCCTTGCGCGAAACTGGCATGCAAAATGCAAGCCGCAAGCGCCTAACCATCAGCCTCACGCAAGCCAGCAACCCTATCCCTTGGGTTGAAAACAACGTTCAGGTTTGGACTGACGATGAATATCATTATCGGATTAGTGATCACGGTCGGCTGTATTATCGGCAGCTTCATGGCGATGGGGGGAGAGATCGAGGCTCTGTTTCAGCCTTTCGAGTTCGTCATCATCGCCGGCGCCGGTCTTGGCGGCTTTATCATGGCGAATCCCATGAAGGTCGTGAAGGATTCAGGCAAGGCGCTCGCCGAGGCGTTCAAGCACTCCGTTCCGAAGGAGCGCAACTATCTGGATACGCTCGGCGTTCTCTATTCGCTGATGCGCGACCTGCGCACCAAATCGCGCAATGAGATCGAAGCACATATCGACAATCCGGCGGAATCTTCGATCTTCCTGTCAGCTCCGACGATCCTGAAGAACAAGGAACTGACGGCATTCATCTGCGACTACGTCCGTCTGATCATCATCGGCAATGCCCGCTCGCATGAGATTGAGGCACTGATGGACGAAGAGATCAACACGATCCTGCACGACAAGATGAAGCCCTACCACGCCATCTCGATTATGGGCGACTCCTTCCCGGCGATCGGCATCGTCGCGGCCGTCCTCGGCGTCATCAAGGCCATGGCGCATATCAACGATTCGCCGGAAGTCCTCGGCCACCTCATCGGTTCGGCCCTCGTCGGCACGTTCCTCGGCATCATTCTGTCTTATTCGGTCTGCGCGCCGCTGGTTTCGCAGATCAAGGTCGTGCGCACAAAGCAGCATCGCCTCTACGTGATCGTGAAGCAGACCCTGCTTGCCTACATGAACGGCTCCGTTCCGCAGGTGGCTCTCGAATACGGCCGCAAGACGATCTCGGCATACGAGCGTCCATCGATCGACGCGGTCGAACAGGAAATGATGAACCCGGGTGGCGAGAACAAGGCGGCCTAAGTGACCATGAGCAACCTTTCCCCTCAAAGGCCGGCGATGGACCCGGTCCTTCTTGCGAAGCTGACCGGGCGCCTCGGCGACCGAGCGACCATAGAAAAGCTCTGCGTTTCACTGTCGGAGGTCTATGGCGAATTCCTGCCGGATATTTTCAAGAGCGAAACCGGGCTGGACATTGCCGTCGCCTATCTTGGCTGCAGTTCCGGCTACAAGAACGACCTGATCGCCGACCTCGGCACCAATGTGACCCTTGTCGACGCGACGCTGCGCAACTGGTCGCAGAATATCACCTTTGCCTGCGGCAACAGCTTCGTTATCACACTGATGGAAAACCTGCTTGGCGCTGCGTCCGATACGATCGAACAGCCGGCCGACAGGTTGCTCTCGGTAATCGAACTTGAACTTGCGGTCATGGTTTTCGAGAAGATCGCCAATGTCTTCCGCTCCGCAGTCAATCCACCGGGCGGTTTCGAGCCCAGCCTTGAGCCCCCGCACGCGCTGGATTCGCGTGCCCGGCCCTCCAAAGACACGCCGGACGAATTCGCCTCGGCGATCAACATGACGATCACGCTTTCGGACATCACATCCGAATTCTCGGTGATCGTGCCCCAGGCGCCGCTGCTGAAGACGCAGATTTCGGCGCCGAAGGCGAAGACCCAGTCCGCCAAGTCTGAGGCATGGACCGAACAGCTCAGCGAACAGGTCCACCGGTCGCATGTGACGCTCGACGCGAAAATCCGCCTTCAGGACCTGACGCTGCGCACGATCTCGAAGCTCGCACCGGGCGACGTTATCCCCTTCCGCGACACCGGCGACGTCCGCGTTGAGGTCAGTGCCAACAGCAAGGAATTGTATGTGTGCGAGTTCGGGCGTTCCGGCGAAAATTACACCGTCCGGGTCAAAGATACGATCAGCTCCGATGACGAGCTCATCCGTCATTTAATGAATTAATCGGTTCCCGTCCCTTTCGCTGCAACGGCAGTTTGAGGCAAGTTTCAACTGGAATAGTGATTTCATGGCTACGAAGAAAACACAGCAGAACGACGATCTGTCACTGGAGCTTCCAGGCAACGAAGCTGACCTCGATCAGGCGATCGATGATCTCCGCGGGGTTCTGAAGCAGGATACGGACGGCGGAGTTCCAGAGTTGGGCGAAGAAGCCGATGTTTTCGGCGCCGGAACCGGTACCGATCTGTCGGCTTTCGGCGATTTCGGCAGTGACAGCACAGCCGAGACACCCTTCGGCAACGGCGACTTTGGCGGCTCTTCGGATTTCGGCGATACCGGTTTCTCCGCGGCGAGCGTCGAACCGGCGCCGCTTGGCAGCGCGCTTTCTTCGAACTTCGAACTGATCATGGACATTCCGATCGACGTCCAGATCATGCTCGGCAGCAGCCGCATGCAGGTTTCCGGCCTGATGAATCTCAACGAAGGTGCCACCATTGCCCTCGACAAGAAGATCGGCGAGCCGGTTGAGATCATGGTGAACGGCCGCAAGATCGCACGTGGCGAAATCACCGTCCTGGAGAATGACGACACCCGCTTTGGGGTTAAACTGATAGAAGTTTTGAGCACCAAAAAAGCCTGACCCCGGTTAGGGGCGGAGAGGTTAGACCATGATGGACTTTGACGATTTCGGCGGCGCACTTGCCGGGAAACCGTTGACCCAGGCTGAAAAAGCAGCGGCTGTACTCCTCGCTATGGGGAAGGGAGTCGCAGGCCGGCTGTTGAAATATTTCACCCAGGCCGAGTTGCAGACGATCATATCTTCCGCTCAGGCTCTGCGAGCCATTCCGCCGGACGAGCTGCTTGGCCTGGTGGCCGAATTCGAAGATCTCTTCACCGAAGGCGCCGGCCTGATGGACAATGCCAAGGCCATCGAGAGCATTCTCGAAGAGGGCCTGACGCCGGACGAGGTAGACAGCCTTCTCGGCCGCCGCACAGCATTCCAAGCATACGAAACCTCCATCTGGGACCGTCTCGGCGAGGGGGATCCGGCCTTCATCGGCAAGTTCCTGCTGCGCGAACATCCGCAGACCGTTGCCTATATTCTTTCGATGATGCCGTCTTCCTTCGGCGCCAAGGTGCTGATGCAGCTTCCGGACAGCCGCCGCGCGGACATCATGAACCGCACCGTCAACCTGAAATCCGTCAGCCCCAAAGCCGCTCAAATCATCGAAAAACAGGTGATGACGCTGCTGGCCGAAGCCGAAGCCGAGAAGAACTCGATCGGATCGAACAAGGTTGCCGAACTCATGAACGAGATGGACAAGCCGCAGGTCGACACGTTGCTCACCTCGCTGGAGTCGATCAGCCGCGAATCCGTCAACAAGGTTCGCCCGAAGATCTTCCTCTTCGACGACATTCTCTACATGCCGCAACGCAGCCGCGTCATGCTGCTCAACGATATCTCCGCCGACGTTCTCACCATGGCTTTGCGCGGCGCGTCGGCCGAAATCCGCGAGGCAGTTCTCTCCTCGATCAGCCCGCGCCAACGCCGCATGATCGAATCGGACCTGCAGAGCGGCACTGCCGGCATCAATCCGCGCGAGATCGCCATTGCCCGGCGTGCCGTCGCCCAGGAAGCGATTCGCCTGGCAAACTCCGGCCAGATCCAGCTCAAGGAGGCGGAGAGCGGAGCGCCGGCAGCCGCCTAAGCTTCTGCTTCTGTTGACAACCCGGCGAGAAACCGTTCCCGGCGTTGATCACGATGTACCGCAAGACTACGCTTTTCGGAACGGGCCGCGCCTTGCTGCGGCCCTTTCCATTGATGGAGGGCCGCGAACTTGGCTGATGAAGACAAGGACAGCAAAACAGAAGCCCCGACGGCGAAAAAGCAGGCCGACGCGGCCGAGAAAGGTAATACGCCCTTCTCACGCGAAGTGCCGATCTTCGCCACCGTTCTTGCGACCTTTATCTATCTGACCTTCTATCTGCCCGATGGCATCAGCCGCGTCAGCGAATCGCTTCGTGACATCTTCGAACAGCCGGACCAGTGGAAGATCGAGACCGGACCGGACGCGATGTCACTCTTCGTGCATCTCGGCTGGGTGAGCGCCGTGCTTCTCACCCCGGCCATGCTGCTGTTCATGATCTTCGGCGTCGTAGCCTCCATAAGCCAAAATCTTCCTACTCCAGTTCTCGAACGCATCCGTCCGCAGCTGTCGCGCCTTTCGCCGGCCAAGGGCTTTTCGCGCATCTTCAGCGTGCCCGGCTTGATCGAATTCGGTAAATCGCTCTTCAAGATCCTGATCGTCGGAGTGATCATGTTCTTCGTGCTGAAGAGCGAATATTTCAACGCGATCGATGCGATGTTCTCCGACCCACAAACCTTCTTCGAGCGGACGATGACGATCATGCGCAAGATCGTGCTGGTCGTACTTTTCGCAACGGCCGTCGTTGCGATCGCGGACTTCTTCTGGTCGCGACATCACTGGTTCACCGAACTCAAGATGACGCGGCATGAAGTGAAGGAAGAAAACAAGCAGGCGCAGGGCGACCCGTTCGTGAAGGGCCGCCAGCGCTCGCTGATGCGGGACCGTGCCCGCCGCCGCATGATTGCCAATGTCGAACGCGCCACGCTCGTCATCGCCAACCCGACACACTATGCCGTGGCGCTGCGTTATGTGCGCGAGGAAAACGATGCGCCGGTGGTTCTCGCCAAGGGCCAGGACCTTATTGCGTTGAAAATCAGAGAGATAGCCGAAAAGAACGGGATTCCTGTTTTCGAGGATCCGCCCCTTGCCCGCTCCATGTTTGCGCAAGTCTCGATCGATAGTGTCATCCCGTCAGTATTCTACAAGGCCGTGGCAGAGCTCATTCACCGGGTTTATGCTGCCGACGCCAGGAACAAACGGGTAAGATAAGCCGAATGAAGAAATGCCCCTACTCTTCTCAGCGTGAAAGAATTCTTGCCGAAGCCATCAGCCCGGTTGCGACCGAGCTTCGGCTTCTCGATGCTTCGGATCTCATTTCGCTGCTGCGCTTCGAGTATTACGGCAGCATCGCCGATCTGGTTGCGTCGGCTGCAGAGCTGTTCTTTCATCCCGGCACCGTCAATTTCGGCCTTGGGGGCAGTTATACGCTGGAATGGGGCGGCAAGCCCGAGGTCGTCCTCGATCTCGAGATCAAGCCACGCGGCGTGACGGTCTATGCGCAGCTCACCATGGCGGAGCAGCATGCCGGCATCGAGATCAACCATATCGCCTTCCAGGATCCGTCTGCCGATCCGGACGTGAACACGGCCTTCCTCGAACGCAGCCTGCGTGAAAGCCGGTACAATACCCGGCCGCTTCAGGCGCTTGCGGGCTGATCGATACTTCAGTTTCAGGCTTGGAAGGACCCGGCCGGTTTATCCGCGCCGGGTTTGGCAATTGGCTCGTCAGCTGATGTAGCCGAGGCGGATCGCCTTGGCAATCGCCTGGATGCGGTTGACCGAATCCAGCTTGATCGTCGCCGAGCCGAGGTAAGCATTCACGGTATGAACTGAAAGTCCGAGCTTGTCGGCAATCTCTTCGCTGATACGCCCGTCGCCCGCAAGCTGCAGGCAGGCAATCTCGCGCTCGCTCAGTGTTTCCGCCGCCGCTACGCGGCGCTCATCCATCGAGAGCAGATCCATCATGATCTGGCAGCTGCGGCCATGAAGCTCCACGATCAAGTCGCTGCCGGGATCGAGATAATCGCCCATGAAGATGACGAATCCGTTTCCTGCAGTACCGAGCCGCACAGGAAAAGCGAGGCCTGAAAATGGCAGAATGCCGTCCTTCAGGCGCGTCATGAACGGCGCGAAATCGGTCGAGCCGGGCGCGGCGCGATCATGGCCGCCGGCCCAGGACAAGGGCAAAAGGGATTTTTCGATGTGGTCCAGCAGCGCATCGCCATAGGCATCCACAAGTGCCTTGCTGGAGGCCACCGCAGCCGAAAGCCCCCAGTTTTCCAATTCGCAGACCAGACGCTGCTTCGCAGGCAGGCCCGAGCCGCTCATCCGGTAGACCGCGAAATTCTGGGCGTCCGCCAGCTTCTGCATCGCGACCAGCCGCGGGAAGAGATCGGAGCGGCTGCTTCCCCTGTTCACACGTATGCTGCGGATGTGTTCCGTACTACCCATCGCCCTGCTTGACGAATGCCCCATAAATTCCCCTCAGACGAGATTATTTCTCACCGCAAACGCTATCGCCTCGGAGCGAGTCTTAGTCGCTGTCTTTCGCATGACGCTCGTAATGTAGTTGTTGATCGTATTGCGGGAGATGCCTAGGATCATCGCGATCTCATCGCTGGTTTTGCCTTCGGCGATCCAGAAGAGACATTCGAGCTCCCGCTCCGTCAGCTCGAAATCGCGGTCCACCCGGGTGCCGGCGCACTGGAGGGAGCTCGCGAGATAGCCTGCCAGAAGCCCGACGTCCCTCAGCCGTTCCGGCGACAGGATAAACCCGTCATCGAAGAGAAACATCAACGAGAGCCGCGAGCGACCGACATTGAACGTCAAGGAACAATACTGGCGGCTGGCGCCATCCGGCACATGGGCATTGTCGGGAAGGAGTGCAAAATGCGGCTGGAAGAGCTGCATGCATTTTTCCAGCTCGGTCGTGCGCGCATAGCTGTTGGTCAATGCCGCCGCCAGATCCTTCACGAGGTCGAACGGCCAGTCCGAGGACACGATAAAATCGAGGCCGGCTTCCTGAATGAGATCGGAGCGCGCCAGCAGGTAATGCGACGCCCCAACGTAATCCGTCAGCGTGCGAAGTGCCGCCTGCAACCTGCCGCTGTCGGCAATTTCGCTAAGTTGCCCAATGAGCTCCTCGCGGGAGCAAAGGCTGATAGCCTGGAGACCGACGAAATTCGCGGCCTGATTTTCGCCCTTAAGCAGTGTGTGCATATCCATAGGCAGCGTCCCGCGCGGCTGAGTGCCCGTCTCTGCAAGGCATTGTTGGGCAGGACCTACGCGGCCTGCGGCAATGACTAAACGAATCACCCAAGGGTAAGTCAGACGTTAGAAACTACCATATCCGAGTTCTTGGGATTTACTCTTGCCGCTTTCCGTGCGCGTGATTCGCGCCCAGACATCGCTTGATTAGATAGTCTTGAACCTATGGTGATCCTCTCAGTCTCGCAACACAACACTCGCTATAGGCGAGTCATCCATATGAGCAATTCTTTGACGCAATTCATACATACTTTAAATGCAGCTAATTCTAATTTGAATATCACGAACAAATCCGCCGGTACTGCACGTCACATATGACTATGTATTTATGAAATAAAACTTTCGACCTTAAACAATCTTCCTGCCAAGCGATTTCTTCTGATTTATAGAAGCGAACCGTTCGCTCTCGCCTGATCCGGCAACAATCAAGCACCTTTTCAATCTTGTGCAAAATATGTCCCGCTCGGGTAGCTGCTGATAACAAATCCGTGACCACGCTGACGGTGGGCATTAAAAAAGGCCGGTCTCCCGGCCTTTCGTTTAAGCGGCGTTGTCCACGGCCCATTTCCTGAGGATTTTCGCGGCGCGCTCCTCGTTGATCTCGACCATTCGCGCGAGCTTCCGTTCCGGGCCTTCCTTGACGCGGCGGTTGAAGTTTCCGTCGTCGTCGCCCAGGCTGAGCAGATCCTCCGTGCTGTCGAAGCCGAAGTCCGAGCCGAAGCCGTCCATGAGCGCGCCGCCGGCAGCCGTTCCTCCGGCCGGTGCGAAATCCGGCAGTTCCAGGCCTACGCTTTCGGCAGACGTGTCGCCGATTGCGCCCACGCCGCCACCGCTGATGCTGCGCACCAGAGGCCGCACGCCCATCCAGACTACCACGAAGGCGACGCCCAGGAAGGCAAGCGAGTTGATGATGCCGGCCAGGTTGCGGCTCAGCATGTCGAGGATGCGAACGCCGCCGGCGGCATCTTCGAGAAGCTGGTTCTCGAGGAAATCCATCGCCGTGACCGTGACGACGTCGCCTCGATCGGCACTGATACCGGCTGCAGACGTCACGATCTTGTTCATCTCGGCGAGATAGGCGTCGATCTTTGCCTGATCGGCAGGTTCGCCAACCATCTGGGCGACACGGCCCTTGTTGACGACAACGGCAATCGAAAGCTTCTCGATCTTGTAGCTGCTACGGGTCGTGGCCGTGGTCTTGCTGTTGATCTCGTAGTTGGTCTGCTCTTCCTTCTTGTCCGACTTGTCTTGCGATTCCGGATTGTTGCTTCCGCCCTGCTCGGGTGCGGCCTGCGGAACGTTCTGCTCGACGGTCGTCGCGTTGTCGGACTGCTTCTGCTGCGACTGCGAGGCTTCCTTGGTGGTGCGCACGGACCGCTCCACCTTCGATTCCGGATCGTAGACCGTCTCCTGGATCTGCTGCGCGTCCGTGTTGAGATCGGCCGTCACGCTGGAGCGGAAATTGTCCATGCCGAGGAAGGGCGCCAGCGCCTTGTCGATATTCGATTCGACTTCCTGCTGGACGTTCTGGACGATGTTTAGCGAGCGGTTCAGCGAGCTGTTGCTCGCCTCGTCGCCGGAGGCCAGCAGCTGGCCGGCGGAATCGAGAATCGTCACGTCATCGACGTCAAGCCCCGGCACGGCCGAGGCGACGAGGTGGCGGATCGAGGTGGCTGCACTTCGGCCCGCCGCAGCACTCGCCCGGATCATGACGGAGGCCGTCGGCTTCTGCTCCGCCTTACGGAAGTTTCCGACCTCCGGCATGACGATATGGACGCGTGCGGCGGTGATGCCGGAGATGGACTGAATGGTGCGGCCTATTTCACCCTCGAGCGCACGGACGCGCGTGACTTCCTGCATGAACGAGGTAAGGCCGAGCGAGCCGACATTGTCGAACAATTCGTAGCCTGCGTTGGCGCTGTTCGGCAGCCCGCGCTCGGCAAGCAGCAGGCGGGCCTTGCCCGTCATGCCGGCGGGCACCGTAATGCTCGAACCGTCGGAACCGACCTGGAAGCCGATATTGGCTTCCGCAAGAGCCATGCTGATTTGATTGAGGTCAGGAGTATCAAGGCCGACATAGAGCGTTTCCTGCGCCGGCTTGTTGACGAAAAAGGCTGCAGCCAAAATGATTGCGATGGAAAAAACGCCAACACCAGCGAGTGCCAACAAGCGGGTTCGCCCCAGCGAACCTAAGTTCCTAGTGAGCTGAACTAATTGATTTAACAGATTCATTCTGTTCTCGCACCGATCCGTCAAAGACAAAACAGGCTTATTGCCTCATTCCTTGATAGACGGCGAAACTTGTGCGAGCGTTTCGTCAGGGCAGGCTGGGAAACTGAAAAATCAGAAGAAATCGAAGTCGCCGGCCGCCTTGCTGAGCGGTTGGGAATGGCCGTGGCGCGTGGCGCCGCCGAGCGCTTTCTGCATTTCGGCAAGCTTGACGAGACTGAGCGCGGTCGCGACGTCAACAGCCCAGCTTTGCGGAATTTCACCTGTGATGGTGTCGATGAATTCAGCCAGACCACGGGCTTTCTGGACGGCAAGATCAATGCCCTGCATGATTTTCATGCTGTCCGGCGAATTCAGGACATCGGCGCCGCCGATTTCGAGAAGCTGCGGCTCGATGCGTTCGATGAGGTAAGCGACATCATGCAGTTCGGAAACGATGCGCATGAGGATATCCGGAAGCGCCTCGACCGGCGAAGGCGGCTCGATCGGTCCACTGAAAGTCATAGAAAAATCCTTGTCATCAGAAAAATTCGATACTTGTTTCGACCGGCTTCTGCGGCGTGACGGGACGCTGTTCGAGAGCCACCGTTTTCTGCGTTTCGGCGCCTGTCAGGGGGTACTGGCGCGCGCGGCCTGAAACCGGCCAGTATTCGAGCTTGCGGCCATGTTCGCCGCCGGTGCTGGAGCTGACGACCGGGATGCCTTCGTCCCTCAGGAACTGCATGGCGAAGGCGGCGTTCTGTTCGCCGACATTGGAGAATGTCGAGATCGTCTTCGCCCCGCCGAAAATCTTTGCCTCCAGGCGGTCGCGGCGCGCGCCCTGCTTCAGAAGGCCGTTGATTAGCAATTCCATCAGATGAACGCCATAGCGTGTGGCGTCCCCGCCGCTCATCGGCGTATTGCCCGTGCCTGGCAGCAGGAAGTGGTTCATTCCGCCCACGCCGGCCACGGGATCGCGCAGACAGGCAGCCACACACGAGCCAAGAATGGTCGTCAGAACCGCGCCCGGATCATTCAAGACCTTCCATTCGCCTTGAATGATATGAACGCGGCGGGCTGCTGCCTCGACATTCATTTCAGCGCTCCAAACACGGCTTCGATAGCCGCTTTCATCTTTTCGATGGTGAAGGGCTTCGCAAGCACGTTGTTGGCGCCGAGCTGGGCAGCCTTCTGCACGAGAGCGCGATCGCCCTGCGCCGTCAGGATGATGAAAGCGGCCTTCTTGGTTGCCGGATTGGTGCGCACGGCCTGCAACAGGCCTAGACCATCCATCTTTGGCATGTTGAAGTCCGAAATCACCAGGTGATGCGGCTGCTGGGCCATGATCTTCATGCCCTGCTCGCCGTCGCCGGCAGCCGTGATCTGCTTGAAGCCGAGCTGGGTCAGCGCATCGCTGAGCAGCAACCGGCTCGTGACCTGATCGTCGACGATCAGAACTTTGATTTTCTCCGCAATCGACATTATTCTGTCCCTTCCTTTCGGGCGGCTGTCATTTTCAGTATTTCTTCGCCGATGGCATTCAGTGGCAGTTGCTGCTCAACGGCACCGAGTTCATAGGCCACTCGCGGCATTCCGTAGACCACGCAGGTCTTTTCGTTCTGTCCGAGAGTGCGCGCGCCTGCATGGCGCATCTTCAAGAGACCAGCCGCGCCATCGCGGCCCATGCCTGTCAGGATCACGCCGACCGCATTGCGTCCGGCAAGTTCGGCAACGGAATCGAAGAGAACGTCGACCGAGGGGCGATGTCCGTTCACCGGATCGCGCTCGACGAGACGGCAACAGGGAGCCGACGCATTCGCGACCTGCAAATGACGTTCTCCGCCTGGTGCCAGATAAATCTTACCAATCTCTAAACGTGCGCCATCCGTCGCCTCTTCGACGACCGGAGCACAGAGGCGGTTAAGGCGCTCAGCAAAGCTTTTCGTGAAGGTCGGCGGCATATGCTGGGTAATGACCGTCGGCGGGCAGTTCGCCGGAAACTTCTGAAGCACCGCGATCAGTGCTTCGACGCCGCCCGTCGACGAACCGATCGCAACGATCTTGCGGCCGACCCGGAAATCGGCGACCGATACCGGCGGAACCGGAGTTGCAGCCGGATGCACGAACTGGCGTTGCGTGCGCGCGGCAGCCTTGACCTTCTCGGCGAGGTCGCCGAACGGGCGCAGCTCGCCGGGGGCAGGCTTCCCGACGCAATCGAAGGCGCCGATTTCGAGCGCAGCCAGGGTTGCTTCCGCGCCGCGGTGCGTCATGGTGGAGACCATGATGACCGGCATGGGGCGAAGCCGCATGATCTTCTCGAGGAATTCCAGGCCGTTCATGTTCGGCATCTCGATGTCGAGCGTGACGACATCGGGATTGAGCTTCTTGATTGCCTCGCGCGCTTCCAGTGCATCGCCCGCCTGGCCGATGACGCTGACCTCCGGATCGGAACTCAAGACGGCGCTTATCAGCCCGCGCATCGTCGGGGAGTCGTCAACGACGAGAACTCTTGCCGGTGCGCTCATCCCTTTCTCCCCAGTCCCTTCGCCGTGTGGCGATACGTCGTGACGCCGATATTGTCGAAGACGTGCTTTGCTTCGCCGGATACGCGCTCGGAGTGGCCGATGTAAAGATGTCCGCCTTCAGGCAGCAGTTCGGCAAAGCGCGACCAGATCTTCATCTGCGTCGGTTCGTCGAAATAGATGACGACGTTGCGGCAGAAGATGATGTCGAACTTGCCCTTGAAGGGCCACTGCGCCATCAGGTTCAGTTCGTTGTAGGTGATCAGGCGCTTGACGCGGTCATCGACCTGGAATTTACGGCGGCCATCCACGTTAACTTCCATGAACCACTGCTTGCGCATGGCCGGCGACACGGTTTCGAGAGCCGTCTCGTCGTAGGATCCGGCGCGAGCGAGATTGAGTATCTTTGGGTCGATATCGGTTGCCAGGATCTTGAAATCGTAGTCGGCGACATTCGGCATCATCGAAAGCACCGTCAGCGCAATCGAATAGGGCTCCTGCCCGTCGGAAGATGCGGCCGACCAGATACGGACACGCCCGCCCATCTTGGCACGGTTCAGAAGCTCCGGCAGCACATGGTCACGCAAGTGCTCGAAGTGGTGGTTCTCGCGGAAGAAGCGCGTGAAATTGGTGGTCAGATGCGAAAGCATTTCGCGGCGCGGCGCCGCACCGGCGGGTGAGGAGACCAGCGAACAGTATTCGCGGAAGCCCGAAAGGCCGAGATTGCGGATATGCTTGGAAAGACGCGAATAAACCAGTGAAGCCTTGGTCTCGTTCAGGAAGATCCCCGCATCTGAGTAGATCATCGCAGCGATTTCCGTAAGGTCGCGGCGCGTCAGCGGATATTCGCCGCTCGCCAGAACCTCGTCCGGGTTCCCCTGCCTGAGATCTTTTGCACTCAACGCATTCATGCAGCTTCGCTTTCCGTATCGGGGAAGAGGGCTTCCAGTTCGACCAGGCAGATCATCCGTTTTTCGATTGCAAGAATGCCGCGGGCGAACTGGCGTTCTGCGTCGGAAGAGATTTCCGGCGTCGGTTGAATATTGTCGTCGGTCACGGTGAGGATGTCCGAGACCGCGTCGACGAGCAGACCGACGACCTTCCGCCGGACCTGCGCGACAATGATGACGTGGCGTACCGACGGCTCGGCGGGCTTCATGCCGAGCCGCGCCGAAAGATCGATGATCGGCAGCACCGCGCCGCGGAGGTTGATGACGCCCTTCATGTAGCCTGGCGAATGCGGCATGGCCGTTGCCGGCGTCCAGCCGCGGATTTCGCGAACCGACATGATGTTTACGCAAAATTCCTGGTCGCCGATGCGGAACGCGATGAGTTCGCGATCCCCCTGGTTCAGATTTTTCACGGCGTACGACATGGCTTATCCCACTGCTGCCAACGACATTTCAGGCTTCAGGGCCTGGCCGCGCGAGGCGCCGACAACGGCATCGACATCGAGGATGAGCGCCACGCGCCCGTCGCCGAGGATGGTTGCCGCGGCGATGCCCGGCACATGCGTGTAGTTCGCCTCCAGGCTCTTGATAACGACCTGCCGTTGGCCCTGGATCGCGTCGACCATGAGCGCGCGCTGGCCGCCACCTTCGGATTCCACCAGCAGTGCGACCCCTTCGACCGGATTTGCCTGCGTGGCGCGGAAGTTCAGGATGCGGCCGACATCGACCAGCGGGCAGAACGAGTTGCGGATCGAGATCAGGCGGTGGTTCGCACCGAATGAGTGGATCGCAGCTGCTTCCGGCTGCAGTGTCTCGACGATGGCTGTCAGCGGAACGACAAGCGTCTGGCCGGCGACCGTGACCACCATGCCGTCGAGGACGGCGAGCGTAAGCGGCAGACTCATCGTGAAGACGGAGCCTTGGCCTGGCTTGGACGTGATGTTGATGCGCCCGCCAAGGGCCTGGATCGAGCGCTTGACGACGTCCATGCCGACGCCGCGGCCCGAAATGTCGGAGATCTTATCGGCCGTCGAGAAGCCGGGCAGGAAGATCAGGTTGTCGATCTCCTCGTCCGAAAGGTTTGTGTCGGCGGGGATCAGGTCGTTGTCGATCGCCTTCTGGCGCACCTTCTCGCGATTGATGCCGGCGCCGTCGTCGGCCAGCTCGATCAGGATGCGGCCGGAACGGTGTTTTGCCGTCAGGCGAACCGTGCCTTCGGTATTCTTGCCGGCTGCGGCACGCTTTTCCGGTGTTTCGATGCCGTGGTCGACGGCATTGCGGATCATGTGCGTTAGCGGTTCTGCCAGTTTGTCGATGACAGTCTTGTCGACTTCGGTGTTTTCACCTTCCGTAATCAGGCGGATGGTCTTGCCCGTCATGTCGGCGATTTCGCGAACGATGCGCGACATGCGCTGGAAGACCGGCTTTACCGGCTGCGCGCGGATCGCCATCACCGAATCCTGGATCTCGCGGGTGAGCTGCTGCAGCTCTTCGAGGCCCATATTGATGGACGAGGTGCCGGTCGTGTCGTTTTCGATGACGCTCTGCGACAGCATCGCCTGGTTGATGACCAGCTCGCCGACGAGGTTGATCAGGCGGTCAACGCGATCGAGATCGACGCGGATCGTCTGACCTGCGCCTGCTGCGGCATTGTTCTGGGCAGCAGCGGCACTTGCTGCAGCGGCCGCAGCAGATTCCCTCTTTTCGACGCGGGCGGCCGCGGCCGCCATCTGGGTTACGTTCGAGGCCGTCTCTGCGGCAGCGACGGCAGTAGCCGCATCCGACGTCGGCTGGTGGGCGGGAAGCTCGGCGGCACCCTCATCTAAGATCGAAAGGTCGAAAGGAACCGGGATCATCGGCAGTTCGTCGTTGGACGACACGGCGGACTCGGCTTCGACAGCCTCGACCGTCAGATCGCAATCCCATTCGGCGAATTCGAACACGGTGCGAATGGCGTCCTCGCCCTTGTCCGTCATCACCGTGATGTTCCAGCTAAGATAAGCAGCCTCCGCATCAAGATCGTCGAGACCCGGCAGATCGTCCATGTTGCAGTAACTGCTCATCTCGCCGAGGCGGGAGAGATCGCGCAGCAGAAGCGTGGCGTCGTTGCCCTTAGAATAGAGGTCGGAGCGCGGCTTGAAGGTGATTTCATAGACAGGAAGACCGGAGCCGGCCTCGTCCTCACCGCCGAAATCATCGAAGGAGAAGGGTATCGGCTGGAAACCGCTGTCGTCGGCCGTCTTGGGGGCCTCCACTGCTGGGGAAAGCGCCGGAGCCGCCTTTGCGGCAGGTTTCGATGCCGGCGCTTCAGCGGCTGCGGACGGAGACGGCAGCTCTCCATTCGCCAGCGCTTCCAGTTCCTTCACCAGACCGCGGCTGCGGCTTTCGTCGACGCTGCCGCCGTCGCGGGCGGCATTGGTGAGGTCCGCCAGCACGTCGGCGGATTTCAGCATGACCTTCAGGACATCCTGTGTGGGCTCAAGCTTGTTGGAACGAACGCAATCAAGTGTGGTCTCGAACACATGGGCGAAAGCGACGAGATCGTCCAGACCGAAGGCGCCGGCGCCGCCCTTGATCGAATGGACGGCACGGAACACCGCATTGATGGTTTCCGGATCGCGATCGCCATCATTCATTTTCATGAGACCGGATTCCAGTTCGGCGAGCTGCTCCTCGCATTCCTGGAAAAATATCTCTTTGATTTCGTTCATATCCATGGAGAAAATCCTGGGTTTAAGCGGTTACGCGCTCAATGGCATCGATCAGCTTGGCAGGGTCGAACGGCTTGACGATCCAGCCGGTGGCTCCGGCTTGGCGGGCACGGTTCTTCTTTTCCGCGTCGCTTTCGGTCGTGAGCACCAGGATCGGGATCGCCCGGTATTTCTCGTTGCGGCGGACACCTTCGATGAAACCGAAGCCATCGAGGCGCGGCATGTTGATGTCGGTCACGATGACGTCCGGGTTGGATTCTTCCAGGACTTCAAGACCTTCGACACCGTCTTCGGCCTGAATCGTCTCGAAGCCCGCATTGTTCAGCGTCACGAGAAGCATGTTTCGGATCGTCCGTGAATCATCCACGGTGAGCACTTTTTTCTTCATTGCCGGGTCTCCTTGGCAAGCAGGTGGTCGATGTCGACGCCAACCAGCTGCATGGTTTTGTGAAATGCATCGGACACTTTCGTGAAGGTGAACGAATGCTTGTCCTGGTCCCAGGTCTTCGCCGCAGCCATCAGAACCTGAGCGCACAGGCCGCCGAGGCGCTCGACTGCGGATGCATCGACCGAAAGATCGCCGCCGCGCACTGACATGAGCTTGTCGCGCAAGGCCGAAGCCTCGTTGAGATCAAGCACCGCGGCCAAATTCAGTGTCTTCCCACTCTTCCTTGCTGCCATCAGCTTTTCCTTGTCCCGTTGTCCCCTGCCCGCAAAAATGAGGCGAGGTCGTATTCCGATAGGTCAATAAGCATTTCGGGCGCCTCCGAAACTCGCAGCCGGACGCGAAAACCCGAAATCCTCGTTGTCGTATTCCTCGTCCAGTGTGGCGGGACGGGCCGTGATCTCGATGCTGCGTTGGCGGGAAGCGCGAAGCGGCGCCGTTTCAACCCGCCCAGTTTCGCGGGCGCTGCGGAATTGGCGGATCGTCTGCCCGAGTTCGAGGATCACCGTGTATAGATGATCGGCACCTTCGGCCGCGCGGTTGGCGGATGCCGCGCTGTCGGCAACCTGCGCGCCAAGCGCCTTGACGTCCGCCGTTACCATATCGAGGCTTGCAGCGTGCTCGCCCGTCTGGCTTGCAATCGTTGCGATCGCAGCATTGATGCCGGTTACCTGCCGCACGATGCTGCCGATCGAATCCTGCGTGCGGCCGACCATCTGAACGCCGGCATCGACCTGCGCCTTGGTGGTCGTGACAAGGGTTTTGATTTCGCGGGCGGCTTCGGCAGAACGCTGGGCAAGTGCGCGCACTTCCTGCGCCACGACCGCAAAGCCGCGACCGGATTCGCCGGCACGTGCAGCCTCGATGCCGGCGTTCAACGCAAGCAGGTTCGTCTGGAAGGCGATCTCGTCGATCGCGCCGATGATCTGGCCGATCTTTTCGGCGGACTGTTCGATATCCGCCATCGCGCTGATAGCACGGCCGACAACGTGACCGCTCTCTTCGGCGGCGGCACGGGTGGAGGCCGCGGCCTTTTCGGCGGCGCGGCTTTCCGCTGCGCCGTCGCGGACATCCCCGGCGATCGCTTCGAGCGCTGCTGCTGATGTCATGAGCTGCGCGGAATGACCGGCCGCATTGCCCGAAAAGCTCTGCGAGGCAGCCGCAAGCGAACGCGTGGAAAGTTCGGCTTTCGTGGTGTGCTCGCTGATTGCGACAAATTCCGCCTGAAAGCCGTCGAGTGCCGCGTTGAGCGCACCGGCGATATCAGCGTAGGTACCTTCGCCATCGGTGGCTGCGCGCACGGTCAGGTCGCGGGCTGCAAGGCCGTCGACCACGTCACCGAAAATCCGAGCGATCTCCGTCCGGTCGTTTTCGCGCTGCTCGGCAAGCGCGCGTTGCTGCGAGGCGCGCAAGGCATTGAAACGCAGCGAGACGGCGATTTCGACATCCACCATGACGAGGCGGATAATCGCCGTCATCATCTCGGAGACCTCTTTCGCGCGGCGCTTGGCGCCTGGCAGCAACGGCTTGCCTGCAAGCTCGCCCGCCAGACCCGAAATGATGTGCTCCAGCATGACGCCATGGCCGGCAACGTGCCAGCGCGGATCAAACCCCATCTTGCTTTCGGTATCGGCAAGAACCTTGACACGCTCGGCGTAGAGGCTGTCGAAGCGCGCATCCGTCAGCACGTCCCAATGGGAGGACTGGAGATCATGCAGGCGATCGAGCTGGCGCTCGTTCTGGAAATTGCGGGCTGCGTCCGGAAAGGACTGGAAGCGCTGGAACAGGTCGCGAAGACCGCTCTTCAGCCGGGCTTCGAGCATCGGCCGGTGACGGCGCACTGCCTCGCATTGCGCGGCATCGAGACCGGCAAAGCGCAGGCGATCGCGAAGGCTGCCTGCCTGCGCGCCTTTGGCCTGATCTGATGGCATGTCCTGCCCCAATGCCTATCCCCAACCACATTCCGGATACGGTCCGGTGAAAAACCTTTGTGCTCCATCCGATGTGCGCACTGCAGGGAAACGACCTGTGTAACCGCCGGCGCAAACCGGAGGGCGGACGTATCCCGATCAGCAAATCTGTTTCGGAAAAGAGATGGATACCGGATCGAGCCGGTACGGCGGGACGGCGTCATGCCTGGTGGGAACGAGCAAACATCTTCCCATTCCGACGTGTATCGCAATGTTTATGGTTAATTCCTTGCTTGAAGGTTAATTGGCGTTTTCACAATCCGCCCTTTCCAAGCATTCCGAACGCATTCAGCGAAATAGTCTCTGGGCGTTGCAGGCGCGCTACAAGTCCCGCACAAGCTCTATGTTATATCCCACCTGTTAGACATGACATGATGTCGTTAAGGATAGAGCAATGATTGTTCTCGGACTGGGTTCCTGCCTCATCGCAATCGCGACGCTGGCCGCCGTCGCCCTGCTCGAGCGGATCGAAGCCAGTCGCGGCGCAACCACCCTTCGTGTGCTCTGAACCTGCGGCATAGTGCGGCGTTCTGCGCCGCCCCTGTTGGCAGCCCCCTTCCTCTGATGTATCGCAGGCGCCTCAAGCTCAGCGGACGTTGTTCATGACTGCCAGGACAGGCCTTTTCATCATTCTCGCCGTCACTCTGTGGCGTATCGTGATGCTGCATTTCGACACGACGGATTTCTTCGTCGACGAGGCACAATACTGGCTCTGGTCGCAGAATCTCGACTTCGGCTATTATTCGAAGCCGCCTATGATCGCCTGGCTCATCCGCGCGATGACGGAAATTTCGGGCTCCACCGACATTTTTTGGGTGCGCCTTTGCGGGCCCCTCGTGCACGTGGCCACCGCGCTGTTGCTGATGCAGTTCGCCAGGCGAGTTGCCGGTCCTAAGATCGAAGGCTGGACCGGCGCTATCTACATCACGATGCCTGCCGTCGCGCTCTCCTCCGTGTTCTTTTCTACCGATGTCGTCCTTCTGTTTTTCATGACGATCGGCCTTTGGGCCTATTTCGGCCTGAGCGAGAAGCGTTCGGTCGTGCTCGCACTTGTCATGGGCCTTGCCTTCGGGTGTTCCTTCCTGTCGAAATACGCGATCCTTTTCATCGTACCCGGCGGATTGATCGCGCTGCTTCTTGTTCCGGCTGCGCGTATTGCCTGGCGCGACTTCTTCATTTCCGTGGCGACCGCGCTCATCGTCGCCTCACCGAACCTTTGGTGGAACGTCACTCACGACGCGACGACCGTCCGCCACACCGAGGACATCGCGAAGTGGGACCAGATGCAACTGAACTTTGGCGGTGCGCTCGAATTCTTCGCCGCCCAGTTCGGCGTCGTCGGGCCGATCGTCTTCTTCGCCATGCTTTGGGCGACGTGGCGCATGATCAAAGGCAAGAGCGACGAGAAGGAAAAACTCCTCATCTGGCTTTCCATGCCCGTCGTCCTGCTGATTACGCTGCAGGCCTTCGTCGCCAAGGCCGAGGCGAATTGGGGGGTGTCGGCCTATGTCGCAGGCACAGTTCTTGCTGTGTCAGTCCTCACGCAGCTCTGGCCGAAGGGCCTGCGCATCTCGCTCATCATCGGCGGCCTCGCAAGCTTCCTGTTCCCGCTCGCCGCGATCTTTGCACATCAGCTTGTCCTTCCGGGCGGAAATGAAGCGATGAAGCGCTATCTCGGCCGCAGCGAGATCAGCCGAGAGGTCGGCACGCTCGCCAAGCAGGCCGGTGTCGGCACCGTCGTCACCGACAACCGCGATTTCGTCGCCGACATGTTCCATACGCTGAGAGACGAGCCGCTCAAGATCTACTCGCGTCCGCCCGCCGGCTTCCCGGCCAATTACTATGAGCAGAATTTCGCCCTGCCTGCGGATGTGCAAGATCAAGTCCTCTTCGTCACGCACAATGAGCTGACCTGTACGACCGCTGCGCCTGAGTTGGTCAAAAGCTGGCAACCGGCGGACGGTTACTACCGCGGCAAGACGATCAACGCCTACAAGGTGCCGGCCGTCTGCCTGCGACCGCAGGGTTAAATGCTGCGCGCGGGAGGCAGGCAGAGCCCTATCCCCGCCCCTTCGATCTCAACGAAACGGACGCCGCCGTCCTCGAAGGCGAGGCGCAGCTGCGCCTCGGTGGCGCGATGGATTTCATGGTACTGCCCTTCGTAGTCGCGTATCGTGCTGCGGGAGACCGCCGCCTTCGCGGCAAGGTCCGCCTGCGTCCAATCGAGCAACCCTCGTGCGGCACGGCATAAAGCAGGTGTCAGAATAGTTTCCTTTGCGCCTTGACCCATAATCCCAAACCACCCATATTGGTCAACATACGCCATATATGTCATGTTTTCAACGGGAATTCCAGATCGGGAGGGAGCAATGCCGCACGATACGCCTTTGATTTCGACGATCGTCGGAGGTCTCGTGCTGGCCTTTATCCTGGGCGCCATCGCCAACCGGTTGAAGCTGCCGCCGCTCGTCGGCTACCTGCTCGCCGGCATTCTCGTCGGGCCGCATACCCCGGGCTATGTCGCAGATCAGGATCTTGCGCCCGAACTCGCCGAAATCGGCGTCATCCTGCTGATGTTCGGTGTCGGCCTTCACTTCTCGCTCAAGGACCTGCTTTCGGTTCGGGGCATCGCCGTGCCGGGCGCCGTCGTTCAGATCGCCTTTGCAACCCTCCTCGGCTGGGGCCTCGGCGCGCTGATGGGCTGGCCAACAGGCGGCAGTCTCGTCTTTGGTCTTGCCCTCTCCGTCGCCTCGACCGTCGTTCTCCTAAAAGCGCTGCAGGAACGCCGCCTCGTGGAAACCGAGCGAGGCAAGATCGCTGTCGGCTGGCTGATCGTCGAGGACTTGGCCATGGTCCTCGCGCTCGTGCTGATACCCGCAGCCGCCAGCATCGGTGGTGGTGAGCACGCGCCGGTCGAACCGCTTTCGGCCGGCCTCAACCGCCTGTTCGGGCTCGACCTCGGCATCGGCGGCATTATCGGCATGACGCTGGTGAAGGTGGCGCTCTTCGTCGCCCTCATGCTGGTCTTCGGCCGCAAGCTCATTCCCTGGACGATGCATAGGATCGCCCATACCGGCTCGCGCGAACTCTTTCGCCTCGGCGTGCTCGCCATCGCGCTCGGCGTCGCTTTCGGCGCCGCGAAGCTCTTCGGCGTGTCGCTGGCGCTTGGCGCCTTCTTTGCCGGCATGGTGCTTGCCGAAAGTGAGCTCAGCCATCGCGCCGCTCAAGAAAGCCTGCCGCTTCGCGACGCGTTCGCTGTTCTCTTCTTCGTCTCCGTCGGCATGCTCTTCGATCCGAACATCCTGATCGAAAAGCCGCTGCCGCTCCTGGCGACCGTCTTCATCATTGTCATCGGCAAGTCCGTCGCCGCCTTCCTCATCGTGCTGCTCTTTAGAAAGCCGGCCGGCACAGCCCTGACAATCTCCGCAAGCCTGGGGCAGATCGGCGAATTCTCCTTCATCCTCGCCGCCCTCGGCGTCGATCTGGGCCTGCTGCCGCAAGAGGGCCGCGACCTCATCCTTGCCGGCGCGATAATTTCGATCATCCTCAATCCGCTGCTCTTCTTCGCCTGCGACCGCATGCGCCCGCTTCTCGAGCGTCCAAAGCGGGAGGAGGCTCCGGTCGACGCAGCCGAGGCACCCATCGAGCCCGCCGAACCCGAAGACGAAATCCAGCCGACGTCGCTTTCCGGTCATGCCATCCTCGTCGGCTACGGCCGGGTCGGCAGCATCGTCGGTCAGAACCTCAAATCTTCGGGCACGCCTTTCTTGGTCATCGAGGATTCCGAAAAGCGGATCGAAGAGCTTGCCGCGCAAGGCGTCGAGACGATTATCGGCAATGCCGCCGCCCGCGAAGTGCTCGATCTCGCCAATCTTCCCGGCGCGCGCAGCCTGGTGATTGCCATTCCGAATGCCTTCGAAGCCTGCAGCGTTGCCGAATACGGCCGCAGTGTGAACCCCGCGATCCTGATCGTCGCCCGCGCGCATTCGGATGCCGAGGTCGACGAGTTGAAGCAATACGGCGCCGATACCGTCATCATGGGCGAGCGAGAAATCGCCATGGGGATGGTTGACCGGCTCGCCCAAGTGCATCATGACAGTCCGGCCTATGAAGATGGGCATGGGACTGATACAATTCCGGGCACGGCCGCAGCGCCGTCCGAGAAAGAATGACGGGTTTTTGCGCTTTTGAGCCGATTTGAGAGCGAGATCGCAAAGAATGACGGGGAAGGCCTCGATGCGCGCCGCTTGAGCGCCCGCATCGCTGTTTCGCTCGTCCTTGCGATTACCGCTTATATCGGCCTTCTCATCGGCGGCAATCTCATTCCCGGTCCCGTGGCCTCAGACAATAATGCGCTGACCCTGCCCGGCAAGGAACCGCAGCCGCTCCAGCTGACCGCGCGCGAGGCGGTTCGCGGCATTCTCGCCGCCGATCGCAAGGTTGCGCCGAAACAGACGCTTCACGATTTTGGCCCGGTGTCCCTGCCGGTGCCGCCGCATCTCGAATTCGCAGAGTGGGGCCTGCCTGCGGCTCTGCCGCCGGTCGATACTGCTCTTCGTCCGGCCGCTCTGCCGGGCAATCAGCCGCGAGCCCCGCCCGCCGCTTGATGTCGCGACCATCGCGCCTCCGCAACACCACATGACACACCGCCAGCGCACCGCGCCGGTATATGCATATTCAAGGAATACAACGACATGCGCACCTCACCATGGCTGGTGCTCACCTATACGGTGATCATTCTCTTCGGCATTCTCACGGCATTGCCGAACGTCGTGCCGCAAAACGTCCTCGACCGCGTGCCTTCCTGGCTGCCTCATGATCAGGTCTCTCTCGGTCTCGACCTTCGCGGCGGCTCTCACCTGGTTCTCGAAGTCGATGAATCGGAACTGACGAAGGAACGCCTGCAATCGCTCCTGCAGGATACCCGGCGCGTGCTGCGCGAAAAGGGTGTTGCAACCAGCTCGGTCGCCCGCAACCAGGGCCAGATCGTCGTGACGCTGACGGACCCGACACAGCGCGATGCTGCCATCACCGATCTGCAGGCGCTGGCGAACCCGGTTGGCGTCGGCCTCACCGCCGGTCAGTCCGATCTCGATATCGCTGCCAGCGGCACGAACAACATCACGATGACCTTCTCGAAGGCCGGCATCACGCAGAACGTGAACTCGGCCGTCGAGCAGAGCCTCGAGGTCATCCGCCAGCGCGTCGACCAGGTCGGCGTCGCCGAACCGACGATCCAGCGCGTCGGCGGAAACCGTATCCTCGTCCAGCTTCCGGGCACGCAGGATCCGAGCCGCCTGCGCCAGTTGCTCGGCTCCACCGCCAAGATGACGTTCCACATGCTTGCCCCGAGCAATGCCCCCGCACCGGGTGTCACCATGATGAAGGACGATGAGGGCAATACCTATCCGGTGGAAGACCGCGTCGAAATTTCCGGCGACCGCCTTTCCGATGCCCGCGTCGGCTTCGACCAGAACACCCGCGAGCCGATCGTCAGCTTCCGCTTCGATAGCGCCGGCGCGACCCGCTTTGCGGATATTACCCGGCAGAATGTCGGCAATCCCTTCGCCATTGTCCTCGACGGCAAGGTATTGAGCGCGCCCGTCATCCGCGAACCGATCACCGGCGGCTCCGGCCAGATTTCCGGCAGCTTCACAGCAGAAAGCGCCACCACGCTTGCGGCCATGCTGCGCGCCGGTGCACTTCCCGCCAAGCTGACGGTCATCGAGGAGCGCACTGTCGGCGCCGATCTCGGCGGCGACGCCATCAAGAAGGGCCTGACCTCCGGTCTCATCGGCTTCGCGCTGGTCGTCGGCTTCATGTTCTTCCTCTACGGCGGCTGGGGTCTGCTCGCCAACGTCGCGCTCTTCCTGAACGTGATTTTGACCTTCGCCGGCCTGACGCTGATCGGTTCGACGCTGACCCTGCCTGGTATTGCCGGTGTCGTCCTCGGCATCGGTCTGGCGGTGGATGCGAACGTTCTCATCAACGAGCGTATCCGTGAAGAGACCCGGAAGGGCCGTGGCGCCTTCGCCGCCATCGACGCCGGCTTCAGCCGCGCCTACTCGACCATCGTCGACAGTAACATGACGGCGCTGATCGCGACCGTGCTGCTGTTCTGGTTCGGCTCCGGCCCGGTTCGCGGCTTCGCCGTCACCATGGGCCTCGGCATCATGATCTCGATGTTCACCGCCGTTTCCATCGTCCGTGTCGCGATGATGGCGATCGTCCGCCGTAGGAAGATGAAGGTCATCAACATCAAGCCACTGCTTCCGATCAGCCTCGTCCCGGACGGCACGCAGATCCAGTTCATGAAGGCGCGTTTCTTCGGGCTTGCGCTTTCCGCCGCGCTTTCCATCATTTCCGTCGTGCTGTTCGTCACGCCTGGCCTCAACTACGGCGTCGACTTCCGCGGCGGCATCCAGTTGGAAGTGAAGACGGCACAGGCCGCCGATCTCGCCTCCTTCCGTGAAGACCTTGATGCACTCGGCCTCGGCGAAGTGGCGCTGCAGTCCTTCGGCGACAGCAATCATATCCTCATCCGCGCCGAGCGCCAGCCGGGCGGCGAGGAAGCGCAGACGACCGCCGTCAATCAGCTGAAGGCGGAGATCGTCAAGGTCGATCCGTCGGCAACGATCGAGCGGACGGAAGTCGTCGGCCCGAAGGTCAGCGGCGAGCTCGCGGTCGCCGGCATTCTTTCGGTCGTTCTCGCAAGCTTGGCGATGCTCGTCTATATCTGGGCGCGCTTTGAATGGCCGTTTGCGGTCGGCGCCATCGCGACCCTCGTCCTCGATGTGACGAAGACCATTGGTTTCTTCGCGCTCACCGGGCTCGACTTCAACCTGACGGCCATCGCGGCGCTTTTGACGCTGGTCGGCTATTCGGTGAACGACAAGGTCGTGGTCTATGACCGCATGCGTGAAAACATGCGCCTCTACAAGTCGATGCCGCTTCGCGAGCTCATCGACAAGTCGATCAACGAAACGCTCGGCCGAAGCCTCTACACCTCCGCCACCGCCTTTCTCGCCATGCTTCCGATGGCGATCTGGGGCGGCAGCGCGGTCGAGAGCTTCGCGATCCCGATGGTGTTCGGCATTGCGGTCGCCGCGCTCTCGTCGGTTTTCATCGCAGCGCCGATCCTGCTCTTCCTAGGTGACTGGCGCCGCCGCCACGCCAAGGCCGCGGCGGCCTCCGCCGGCGCCGAGGCGGAGATCATCCCACCGGAAGCCGCCGAGCCGCGCAAGTCAATCGGCTAAGAAACCTTCGACAGACATGTTCCGAGAGGGCGCCGGTTGCCGAACCGGCGCCCTCTTTCTATCTTCCCTTCAATGAAGTGAGAGGTTGTATGTCATCCGGTCCAATGCCAACTGCTGTTACCAGCGCCAGCGAGGAGCGCATGAGGCGTTTTCTGGCGACCGCTTCGCACGACCTTCAATCGCCGCTCCGGCACATCGCGATGTATGCGGAAATCCTGCTGGACGAACTCAGTGAGACGCTCGATAGCGAACAGCGCGAAAGCCTCACGGCAATCCTTCAGAAAGCCCAGACCGCGCAGCGCCTCACCAAGGCACTGATGAGCTTCGCTGCGGGCACGCCGCAGGTTTCGCCCGCCCCGGTGGAACTCGGCCCGATCGTTGACGGTCTCTGGACTGAATTGAAGGCCGAGGTGGGGGCCCATGACGCGACCTTCAGCCATCACACACTTCCAAGCCTCAACAGCGATGCCGCCCTTCTCTCGACCGCGCTGAAGAACATCCTCGCCAATGCGCTGCTTTATCGGGGTGCCGCGACACCGCATGTCGAACTGGCGGCGGAAAGGAGCGGCAGCGACTGGCTGATCCATGTTTCCGACAACGGGCGAGGCATTGAGCCAGCCCATCAGGAGCGGATATTCGAACCTTTCTGGAAGCTGCCCCAGCCAGACGCCGTGGCCGGCGCCGGCCTGGGGCTGACGGCCGCTCGCGAGCTCTTAACCGCGATGGGCGGCAACCTGACGCTCAGCCATTCGGACCAAACGGGAAGCCGTTTCACGATCCGGCTGCCCGCCGCCTGATCGCGATCAGATCGTATAGTCATCTTTCCAGTAGTCGGGCAGGTCGTACTTTACGTACTCGCGGATAATGTATTGCAGCGTCCGCGCGTCGATTTCATCCTTGCCGATGCGGAAATCGACGCCATAATCCGGAAACTGCTGAAAATAGCCGCCTGAGATATCCGTAGAAACGACGCCGATCGGCCCCGTGAAGCCGATGGCGCGAAGCTCCGGCACCGTCTCGCGGAAATCGGCATTCGGCAGCAGCCGGTTGTCGAGCAGAATGAGGTCGAACCGCTCGCCCTTGACCTTCTCCAACGCGTCGCCGATCGACTGCGAATACTCGATATCGACGGCAGGCTCGGAAAGGCTGCCGATCTTCTTCTTCAGCGACCTGAATTCGACGAATTCGTCATCCACGAACAGGACTTTGACGGCGTCTCCCGGACCCGCTGCGGTGCTCATGCTGTTGTCTCCGGTCACGAAACCAAGCCATTCCTGAGGGCGATCGCCACCATATGAACGCGGTTCACCGCATTAAGCTTCCTGACCGCCGCCGTGATATGAGAATTTACGGTATGTTCCGACAATCCGAGAATGATCGCGATCTCCGCTGAAGTCTTGCCTTCGCTGGTCCATTTGACGATTTCCGCCTCCCGCTGCGTCAGGCGCCCTGACATCTCTTGCGTCAAGATTTCCTCGTAAAGCTTGTCAAAAATGCGCATGGCATCGAGCAGAACGTCGGCAACTTCTCCCTGATCGGGCTCCGACCGCGTGCCGCTGAGGACGAGGCAGTAGCGCCGCCCCTCCGGCGTGAAGAGAGGAATGAGCAGAAACGTATTGCGGTTGAATTCATTGAATACGAGGTCAGCCTCGATTGACCCGCTCTTGCCGTAGACAGGCGTCGTCAGAAACTGCGCGGTTTTTGCCTTGACGGGACCCAGCGCTTCCTTGAGCATCTGGATGAAAAGCGGGGCCCGGCGTTCGGCAATATTGGTGATGACGATTTCACGCTCGCCGAAAGGTGCATTCGCCTCGGAAATGCGCGCAAGCGCGAAATTGTCAAAGCGATAGTGATGCGCCGCCGCCTTGAAGAGGCGGAAAAAGTCGGTGCGATTGATCGCCCGGCTAAGCTCGGGCCCGGTATGAAATGGAACCGCCGCAGCATTGGTCATTACAGCAAAATCCCTATGTCGAATCTCCGGAAATCACCGTCATCCCGAAATCTTGGGATATACGTCGCGCATGCAAGAAGTTACAAAAGTTGCGAGACAATTGATAAGGATAACGGAGTGGGGACTTCCAGTATCCTGAAGGCGGAACGGCATCAATTCTCTCAACCGCAAGTGATACACAGGACAGTCGTAATTCTTACCTAGGTATCGCAATTCCGTTGTTCACCATCCATGAAGAGCGGAAGAAGTGCCGGAAGTAAGCACGAGAGAGCTGATAGGTCCACTCAGCTAGGGGTTGGCTGGAATTCGTGGCGGCGAATCTGGACAGGTCGGCTCTCTCAGTGCTCAAATCACTCCTCTTCCCCAGTGGTTGTATCTTGAAATCCTGAAACAGCCTTGTCAATCGCCGTTTCCAGCCGCGCTTGGCGCCGGATTTACAGCTGTTTGCGTGCTATTTTGCATTCAGCGCAACGTTCGAGGACGCAGAATTGCCGCAAAGTCGAGAGGTTTTTGCAGAAAGGAATCAGCGCCTGCAGCCAGGGCGCGCTCGCGATCTTCCTCCGCATCCGAGCCGCTGCAGACACAAAGCCGTATCGGGATGAACCGAGCCTCCATGCGAAGCCGCGCGATGAGTGCGAGACCACTGTCGAGGGGCATATAAAGATCGGCGATCAGCATGTCCGGAAGTGCTGCGCTTTTGGCAAATCGCTGCTCCAGGGCGGTCAAAGCCGCCTCTGCTGTTGTAAAACAGAAGAGATCAACAGCGATCCGCTCCTTCTTGCGGATGTAGTCGAGGTAGAAAAGATCATCTCTGCTGTCATCGATATAAAATATGACCGGCATCGGTGCTTGCATCCGGCGACCCCGGAATGCTCCTCGATTGTGCGTTTTTGCCAGACTAGCCGTATTTTCCGGCAATCGATAGCGGCGGCAGGCCTCAACCGCTGAATCAGCCGCGCAACCATACGTTTTCCTATTGTGTCTTTCGGGATTTCAGCAAGAATTGGCACCCGATCGGGGAGGCTTGACGACGTGTGGAATGCGGCATGGCTACAGGACGACCCGCAAAGGACGGGGAAGCGCTATCGCTCCGCCGTCATCGTCATCGGCCTTCTGCTCGTCCTTCTCGGCCTGACTGTACTTGCGGGCTGGTTGTTGCGGGTCGAGGTCATCACGTCTTTCGTTCCTGATTTCCCCTCGATGGCGTTCAACACGGCGCTCTGTTTTGTTCTGTCAGGCATCGCACTTTCCACGTCCGCCAGGCGCCGGCCGCTGGCGTCCCTTCTCTCAACGATCGCCTCCGCGTCCGTCGTCCTGATTGTGCTCGCCCGGTTGATCGAGATCGCCACCCTCGGTCGCACCGTTCATAACGTCGACCGGCTGTTGACCAACATTCTTATTCCTCCGGATTTTGCCGCGCAGATCGGCGGCGGCATGGGGCCGAATGCTTCGCTGATCTTCCTGCTCGGCAATCTGTCGCTGATCGCATCCCAGAACTGGCGGGAAGCCCGGGCCCCGCTTATCCAGGAACTGATAAGCTATGTCGTCGTCACGCTCGGCATGATCGCCCTTGCCGGCTATGTCACGAATGCCGAACAAGGCTACCGCTGGGGGCCTTATGCAGCGATGGCGCTGCCGACGGCAATTGGCGTGGTGACCTTCGGTGGGGGATTGCTCGCAAGCGCCTGGTGGCGGCAGCCCGAAAGCCGCGGTCGCATACCGCTCTGGGTTCCGGCGCTCGTGTGCTTCACCGGACTTCTCGCAGATCTCTACACGCCCCTTGGAGTGGCGAACGGCATTCTCTACGTGCCGCTGGTGTTGACCGCCCTCTGGTTCAGGAACCGGAAGGCGTCGCTTCTCTTCGCCCTCGTGTGCACGATCCTCGTCCTGCTCGGCTTCTTTGCCGTCCGCCACGATAGTGCGAGTCTCTGGCACGAGATCACGAACCGGTCGATCACCGTCGTCATGCTGTGGCTGATTGCCTTGCTTGTGTTCTACTATGTTCGGAACAGGATGAGCCTGGAGACCGAGCGCATCCGCTTCAGTGCGTTGGTGCGCAATACGCCGGACGCGGTACTCACGATCGATGAAAAGGGAACGATCTCGAGCTTCAACCCAGCCGCCGAACAGATGTTCGGCTACGCGCCGCAAGAGGTGATCGGCAGGAACGTCAAGATGCTGATGTCGGAGCCCTATCATTCGGAGCACGACGGCTATCTCAGCCACTATGCCGAAACCGGCGAGCAGCGGATCATCGGCACGACACGCGAGGTTTCCGGGCGGCGCAAGAACAATGCCGTCTTTCCACTCGACGTTTCCATCAGCGAGGTGAAGAGCGGCGGAATAAAGACCTTTGTCGGGATCCTTCGCGATATCAGCGAGCGCGTGAACCAGGAGGAGCGGCTGAGGACGACGCTGGCGCAGCTTGAAGACTATACCGCCGATCTGGAGCGCAGCAATCACGACCTCGACGAGTTCGCCTATATCGCTTCGCATGATTTGAAGGAGCCGCTGCGCGGGCTACATAACCACTCGCGCTTCCTGTTGGAGGACTACGGGGGCCAGCTCGATGACGATGGCGTGCGGCGCCTCAACCGCCTGGTGCGGCTCAGCCAGCGCATGGAGAAGCTGGTCAACGACCTCCTCTATTTCTCGCGGATCGGCCGCCAGCAGCTTGCGGTGAAGCGCACCGATATCAACCTCGTCGTCAAGGATGTGGTCGCCACCATGGAATTGCTTCTGGAAGAGCGGCATGCCAAGGTCGTCATCGACGGCCAATTGCCTGAGGTGGTCTGCGATGCGCCGCGGCTCACGGAAGTCTTCCGGAACCTCATTACCAATGCGATCAAATACAACGACAAGCCCCGACCGCTCGTCAGCATCGGCTATCTCGAGCGCTTCGTCGCCAGGGACGGCACGACGGCGCATAACGTCTTTTTCGTCAAAGACAACGGCAAAGGCATAGCCAAGGAATTCCATGAGGATATTTTCCGCATTTTCAAACGCCTGGAAAAATCGCAGGATTCGGATGACGGAACGGGGGCCGGTTTGACCTTCGTCCGCAAGATTATCACCCGTCACAATGGCGAGATATGGCTGGAATCGGAAATCGGCATCGGTACGACGTTCTATTTCACTTTGGGCAGGAAGCGCGAGGGCCAGAATGCAGCAGCGTGACACGCAACCAATCCTCATCGTCGAGGATAGCGAGGACGACTTCGAGGCGACGATCCGCGCTTTCAAGCGCACGAACCTGCGCAACCCGATCCACTGGGCGGCTTCGGGACAAGAAGCTCTCGATATGCTGACGGCCATGAGCCCGCGGCCGGGCCTGATCCTGCTCGATCTCAACATGCCGGGGCTCGACGGCCGCAAGACGCTGGAGGCGATCAAATCCAATGCGCACTGGCACAAGATACCGGTCGTCATCCTGACGACCTCCGACGATGAGCGCGACATCGAGGGCTGCTATGCCCTCGGCGCCAATACCTATGTGCAGAAGCCCGTCGATCTGGACGGCCTTTTTGCAGCCATACAAAGGCTGAAGGAATACTGGTTCGAGATTGCCATACTGCCCTTAGAGGAGTGACGATTGGCAGAAGTCTGCTCGATACTGATCATCGACGACAACATCGACGACCGCGAGGTCTACCGGCGCATGCTGGACCGCGTACCGGGCACCGCCTACGCTGTATCCGAGGCCGAAACCGGAGACGAGGGCCTCGTGCTGATCAGGGAAAAACGGCCGCACTGCATCCTGCTCGATTACTCTCTGCCCGGCCGCGACGGCCTCGGCATTCTTGCGGAGATCCTCAAGCTCTATCCATCCGCCAATGTCATCATGCTGACGGGCCAAGGCAACGAGACGGTTGCCGTCGAAGTGATGAAGAGCGGCGCGCGGGATTATCTGACCAAGGATGCGCTGTCGCCGGAAGCGCTGCACCGCTGCATCCAGAATGCCATCATGCATGGCGCGCTGGAAACCAAGCTGGAGCAGAAGCGCCAATCTCTCGAAATCTTCACGCGTGCGATGGCGCACGACCTCAAAGAACCGCTGAGAACCATCAAGTCCTTCAGCAAGATCCTGCACGGTTCCTCTTCACTGCCAGCCGAGGATCGCGAGCTTCTCGACTACGTGCTGAGCGCCGCCGACCACATGGAGGACCTGATCGTTAAGGTTTCGGGTTTTACCAAGCTCGAAGTTGCCGCCGACCTCGAGCTGAAGCCCGTCGCGCTCGCTTCGGTGCTCGATCAGGTGGAGGATAATCTCCATCGGCAGATCGAAAGCGGTCAGGCAGCGATCACTCGCGGGGACCTGCCGGAAGTAATGGGCGATGCGACGTTGCTGATCCAGCTTCTGCAGAACCTCGTCTCGAATTCCATCCGCTATTGCGAGAACCGCACGCCGGAGATCAGGATCGCCGCGACGGCAAACAGCGGCATTTGTCGTCTTTCCGTCAGCGACAACGGTCCCGGCATCGATCCCCAGCATTGCGAGCTGATTTTCCAGCCGTTCAAACGACTCGTCGGCCGCGGCATCGAAGGAACCGGCCTCGGCTTGGCCATCTGCCGTCGCATAGCGCAGCTGCACGGCGGCGCGATCTGGTGCGAGGCGCGTGGCGGCGAAGGCACGACCTTCATCCTCGAAGTGCCCCTTGCCCTGGCAGCCGCCGCAGCACCCATGGCTATGCCTGCCGCTCAACGCGTCCGGCCGTACGAACATGCGACGGAGGCGACCCGCAGGCTTGCTGAAGTATTGCTCGTCGAAGACAGCCCAGCCGACATACAGCTTCTGAAACTGAAGCTCATGCGCCGCGAGAAGGTCAGCTTCAATCTTCATGTCGCGGCGAACGGCCGCGAGGCGATGCGGCTGCTCGAACAGCGTGCCGCAATACCGGATCAGCCGCCGATGGACCTGATGCTGCTCGACATCAACATGCCGCTCATGGACGGCTTCGAGGTCCTGAGTGCGCTTGCAGCTGACGGACGGCTCCGCGGCATTCCGGTCTGCATCCTCAGCACATCAAGCGACGAAGGCGATATTCAAAGGGCGAAGGAGCTCGGCGCGCTCGCTTATATGGTGAAGCCGCCAACCCTGCAGCAACTGGAACAGATGCTGGAGGACGTTGGTACGTTGAAACTGCAACCGCTCGGCGATTCGCTCGTTCTGTGTGTAGAACAATCAAGGCAATCTTCTACGGCACTGGCATGACTTTCATATCGGCTCTCGTTCTGGCATTGCTCGCTACTCCTATCCAATCTGGACTGCTCTCAATGGTTTCTGGCATACATCACGTGACGGCGATTACCCGCAAAGTGCAAGCGAACGTCGACTTCTACGCAGGCTTCCTCGGCCTGCGGCTTGTCAAACGGACGGCCGGATTCGAAGACGCGACGCAGTTGCATCTCTTCTATGGCGACGCTGCCGGCACACCCGGTTCGCTTCTCACCTTCCTCGCGTGGGAAGACGGTTCACCAGGACGCGCGGGCTTCGGGCAGATCAGCGAGATCGCGCTTGCCATCGACCCTACGAGCATCGGCTACTGGCTGACGCGGGCCATGAGTTTCGGCCTGCGCATGGAGGGGCCGGGAGACGAGTTCGGCGAGACGGTGCTGCGTCTCAAGGATCCCGACAACATCATCCTGAAGCTCACCGGCAACAAGGAACTGAAGAGCGCCGCGCCCTGGCGTGGCGGTCCGGTGCCGGTCGAGCACGCCGTGCAGCGCATCCGCGGCGCGACCATGCTGACGGAAGTGCCTGAGGAAAGCCGCAGCTTCCTCGAAAGACACTTCGGCTATCGCTTCCAGGTGAGCAAGGGCGCGATCGATCGTCTCGTCTCGCAATCGGGCGACGTCATCGATGTCCGCAATGCCCGCGGCTTCTGGTCCGGTGCGCCGGGAACAGGCACGGTCGATCACGTGGCTTTCCGCGCCACCGACGACGCGCAGTTGTCGACAGTTCACGAAGCGCTCCGGGAGACGAACTTCTCGGCAACCAGCATGCATGACCGCAAATATTTCCGCTCGCTCTATGCCCGCGAGCCTGGCGGCACGCTGGCCGAACTTGCGACGGACAAGCCCGGCATGACCGTCGATGAACCGGCCGAAACCCTCGGCTCCATGCTCTTCGTGCCGCCGAAGGATCCAATCACCAATCTCGAGGACCTGAAGGTGGTCCTGCCGCAGTTCTCCATGCCCGGCGAGCCCCGCGTGAACTATCGCGACCTGCCCTTCGTCCACCGCTTCTACACACCACCGGATCCGGACGGCAGCGTGTTCGTGCTGCTTCACGGATCGGGCGGCAACGAGACGACGCTGATGCCGCTGCTGCATAAGGTGTCGCCGCGCGCCACACTGCTCGGCGTGCGCGGCCGCGCAACGGAAGAAGGCTTCCCGCGCTGGTACAAGCGCATAACGCCATTCGCCTTCGATCAGGACGACATCAAGAACGAGGCGGAAGCCTTCGCCGCCTTTATCGACAGCGCCGTCAAATCCTATGGCCTCGATCCGAAGAAGATCATCTATGTCGGCTATTCCAACGGCGCCAATCTGCTGAACTCGCTGCTCTACCTGCATCCGAGCCTCGTGCACCGCGCCGTGCTGCTCCGCTCCATGCCGGTCCTGACGAACTATCCGCGTGCCGACCTTACGGGCACGGATCTGCTCGTCATCAGCGGCAAGACCGACGCCTATGGCCGGTATGCGAACGAGCTTCAGACACGGCTGAAAACCGCCGGCGCGACCGTCGATTCGGACGTCATCTCCGGCGGCCATGACCTCGGCGATGCCGATGTGCCGATCATCCAGAAGTGGCTTCTGCAGAAAACCCGCCAGGCCAGCGCCCCGCAATAACGCCCTGGAAAGCCTTCCGAAGCGTGATGATTTCTTGGAACGGACTTCCTCCAACGAGTTTAGTCCAGATGTGTTTCCAACCATTATCTTTGCCAGAAGGACTTTTTTGCTCAACTCTTGTCGGCATCACTCAATTCGATGATCTCTGCATTTGCCTCAATGAAAACGGAAACATCCCATCGCCATGAGGTAAAATATTACTTGAATCATTTCGAAGAAATATACGATACATCCATAAAATAAAACATAACAAAACACAGGCAAATTTTCTCAAGGCTATACACTCTGTCTATAAATACAATAGCCATCAAATATTATTACATGTTTCTTCGTTGGAGTTTCTAACTCTCGTCAAACGACACGTCTTCGTCAACAAATTACCTCATTTCTTCTGTTTTTACCGTATCTGTTCTATTTTGCTGCAGCGCAAAAAATCCTTGCCGAACCTTGATGTGCGGCCTATCTTCACCCGGACATCGATCGCAGAAGGGGAAATGAATGCCTCCTCGGCCTGTTGACATCAGCCTGATCATCTCTTCGAGAAATCGGGCCTATGGCCTATTGAACTGCCTGGATGCCATCGCCGCCGCCGCGCGGCAGGCAGGCCATTTGCGCCTTGAACTCGTCTTCGTGGACAATGGGTCGACCGACGACACCTCGGACGTCTTCCGCAAATGGGCGGCCTTGGCGCCGATCGATACCAATCTCATCTACGAAACGCTGCCCGGCCTTGCCAATGCCCGCAATAGCGGGATTGCCGCCGCCGCCGGCCGTCTCCTTGCCTTTACAGATGATGATTGCGAAGTGTTCCCCGAGTACTTCACGACCATCGATGCCGCCTTCGCCGATGATACCGAGATCGTCATGCGAGGAGGGCGGGTCGAGCTCGGTGATGCGCGCGATCTTCCGGTCACCATCAAGACCGAACGCGAGCCCGCCGCATTGACCAGCGAGCTTCATGCCGGCGGTTTCATCCACGGCTGCAACATGGCCTTCCCGAAGGCGCTTTGCGAAGCGATTGGCCTCTTCGATCCGCGCTTCGGCGCCGGATCGCCCTTCCGCTCGGGGGAGGATACGGATTACATTCACCGCGCCTTCAACGCCGGCATCCGTGTCGAATATTCCCCCGATGTCGTCGTCAAGCACTTCCATGGCCGCCGCAAGATCGAGGACATTCACCGCCTGCACGCGGGCTATGCCTTCGGCAATGGCGCGCTCTATGCGAAATACATGTTCGACCGGCGCTCCAACATGCGCGGCATGCTGCGCTGGGATATCCGCCAGGCAATCAAGGAAGCGATCAGCGGTCGCAGGATGAGCGACGAGATGGGGCTCACCTATCGCCGCCAGCTTCGCGACAATATCACCGGCATGCTCGCCTATTGGCGGAGCGCCAAGGCGAAACGCGCGACATCAGCGATCCGCAGCTGATCCGTCATCGCCGCAATGCCCTCGATTGCGCACCACATTCGATTGGAGCCTGAATGGCAGATAATGCAGTTGCGCATGCCGACCTGAAGAAGAAGACGGCGCTCTCCGTCCTCTGGTCGGTGATCCGCGTCGCGTGGAGCACCGTCGCAACCTTTGTCATCTTCGTCATCCTTGCCCGCATCCTCGGGCCCGCTGATTTCGGAACCTTCGCGCTCGCAAGCCTTTTCGTCGAGATCGGCCGCGTGCTCGCCTATGCCGGGCTTGGCGATGCGATTACCCGGCAGCTCGATCTCGACGAGGAACTCGCCGATACCTGCTTCTGGGCAACGGTCGCCTTCAGCGCCGTCGTCGCCTCCCTCGTCTTCGTCTTCGCGCCCTATTACGGCCAGCTCGTCCGCGATCCTTCGGTGGCGGGCATCCTGCAATGGCTGGCGCCGCTGCTGCCCCTTTCGTCGCTTGCAGTTATTCACAATGCGCGGCTGGCACGCGATTTCGGCCACAAGAGCCTTGCGGCGCAGAGCATCGCCGCGAGCCTGCTCTCCGGCATCACCGCCGTCGTCTGCGCCTGGCTCGGCTGGGGCATCTGGGCGCTGGTGGCGCAGACTGCGGTCACTGCCGCCGTCACCGTCGTCCTCGGCTGGGTGTCGTACCCGTGGATGCCGCGCCTGCGCTTCAATCTCGAGAAATTCCGTTCGGTCTTCCTCTTCAGCGTCAGCCTCGTGGTCACGCAGCTCATGTGGATGCTGCTTGCCCGCGTGCAGGATATCTTCATTTCCCGCTGGTACGGCGCCGTTGAAGTCGGCCGTTACCGCATCGCCTGGCGGCTGATTGAACTAATCGGCCAGGCCGTCCTTGCGCCCATCGGCAGCGTTTCGCTCGTCACGCTGTCGCGCCTGCAGAACGATCGCACCGCCTTCCGCAATGCCTACAACAAGATCGTCGGTGCGGCCGCTCTCGGCACGATCCCGCTGCTCTTCGGTTTCGGCGCGCTGTCGAACGACATGATCGCCCTGCTCTTCGGCGACAAATGGGGCAATGCCGGCGATATCGCCACCGTGCTGGTGCTGATGTCCGTGCCGTTTGTGACGAACTTCTTCGCATCCTCGGCGCTTTCCGCGGCCAACCGTGCGGAATCGATCCTCTCGGTGGCCGCCCTCCAGCTTGTGGCGACGCTGATCCTCACCTGGCTACTGATCCCCTACGGCATCCTCGCGGTTGCGGCAGGCTATGTGCTGCGGGCCTGGCTGACGATGCCTTACCAGCAATATGTGCTGAGCAAGTATGCCGGGATCGATGCAGCCGGCACATTCAAGGCGGTCGCCCTTCCCTTCTGTGGCAGCGCGGTTATGGCTGTCTGCGTCTGGTTCGCCCATCCCTACATCGCCGAACATCTGCAAAGCCGCTGGATAGCTCTCGGCGCCAGCATCGGGCTCGGCGCAATCGTCTATCTGGCCTTTCTGCCGATCTTCGGCAGAAAGGCCATCCGTCCCTATATCGCACTCGGCAAGTCGCTGCTGCCGTTCGGCAAACGCGCCGAGGCCTAGCTTCGCAGCCAGGCCAGTAAACAGGAGCCTTTCATGCAGGAAACCAACATTACGATCATCAACCGCCTTCAAGGACTGATCGCCAACAACCTCTCCGATCTCGTCGATCCGGCGGAGCGCTTCGCTCTGCTCGATTTTCCCAACCACTACAATATCGGCGACAGCGCCATCTGGCTCGGCGAGCTTGCCTATTTCGACCGCCGCAAGACGCGGCCGGCTTATGTGACCGAGATTCCGACCTATGACGAGGAGCGGATGCTCGCGACGATTGGCAGTGGCCGTATCTTCCTGCACGGCGGCGGCAATTTCGGCGACATATGGGCCGGCTACCGTCAGTTCCGGGAAGGCATGCTGACGAAATTCAAGGGCCGGCCGATCATCCAGATGCCGCAGACGATCCATTTCAAGGAACAGGCCAATATCGACAGCACGGCCCGCGCCATCGAGCAGCACGGCAACTTCACCCTCCTGGTGCGCGACAAGAAGAGCCTGGAATTCGCGCGCCGCTGGTTCCAGTGCGACACGCGCCTTTGCCCGGACATGGCCTTCTGCATCGGCCCGGTCGCGCGCCCGGCACCGCAGCACGAGCTGCTGCTCAATCTCCGCGAAGATCAGGAAGTCGGGACACCGCAGGATCTCACCGCTGCCACGGGACGTCCCGGCACCGTCAAATCCGATTGGCCGGATGAGCCCGCCGATTTCCAGCGGCAGACCAAGCATACCGCGATCCTGAAGGGCCTGATGTCCGGCAAGATCGGCGGGCGTGCCCGCATGACGGAGCTTGCCTATCGCGAGCGCGCGCAGCAGCGTTTCGATCGCGGCGTGGCGCTGCTCGGCTCGGCCCGTCAGGTCATCACCGACCGCATGCACGGCCACATCATGTGCGTATTGATCGGCGCCGATCATTGCGTGCTGGACAACAGCTACGGTAAGACGAGCAGCTTCATCGAAGCTTGGGGTACCTGCAATACGGAAAAGGCAACGCTTGCCGCCACCGTCGACGAGGCGCTTGCCATCCTCGATGCCCGGCGTGTGAGGCCTGCCGCGGTCGCCTGATCTAACCTCGCCGGGCGATCATGATCCCGGCGAGCACCACTGCGCCGCCGATCGCCTGCATTGGACCGATCGCTTCGCTCAGCAAAATCCAGGCAAGGATCGCCGCGACGACCGGCTGGAGCAGCAGCGTCAGCGAGGAGAAGGCGGCCGGCAGATAGGCGAGCGCATAAGCGATCGCTACTTGCCCGCCGGCATGGCTGACGAAGGCGAGGCCGAAAACCATCGCCCAGCCATAGGCGGTGGCCGGTAAGATCTGATCCTCGAAGGCCAAAGCCAGCGGAAAGATGGTAACCGCGGCAGACGCCGTGCTCCAGAGCATGATTCGGATGGTATCGAACCGGCTTCTAAGCCTGCCGATCGCAAGGATGTAGCCGGCGTAGAACAACGCCGCGACGATCGCGATACCATCGCCCGCCAGATCCCCGTTCCCAAAGGCCGAAGGCCCGCCCTTCAGGATGACGACGCCGGCCAATGCCAGCGCCAGACCGATAACGAAGAGCCGCGTCACGGCCGCGCGGAAGAACAGGAAGCCGATAATCGTGACGAAGACGGGCGCAAGGTTCGCCAGCAGCGTCGCATTGGCGACCGACGTCATGGTGATCGAGAGATGCCAGGCAGCAAGATCCATGGCGAGGATTACGCCCGGCAGGACTAGCAGCCCATAATCCGAAAGCTTTTCCGGTTTCGGTCCGGCATCCTTGCCCTTGATCAACGAGAATAGGACGATCGGTATCAGGGCGAGCGCAACGCGCCAGAACGCGGTCGCCATCGGCCCGACTTCCGACAGCCGCACGAAGATCGGCGAGCCGCCGATCGCCGCCCCGCCAACGATCAGTGCCGCGAGGGCAAGGCGATTGGAAGGTGCTGTCTCGACGGTTGCGGAAGCGGCTTGCGACATGATCTCGATGCTTTCTGCGCCGCGTCCAGTGAAAGCGGCGATCGGCAGCGAGTTACCAGATGAAAGCAACCGAAGATAGCGCAGGAGCGACAATGGCGGGCAAAAGTGATTGATGTCCGGTTGCCTCAGCCGGAAATCACCGTTGCGAATTCCGGCTTGCCGCGGATCGTATTGCTCACCGTGCAGATCTCTTCCGCCGCATGAGCGATCTTCTGCCGCGTCTCCTCGTCGATATCGCCCTTGATGCCGAAGGCGATATTGAACGTCATGACGCGCGAAGGCCCTTCCGTCGCTTTCTCGCCCGTCACATCCGCCGTCAATTCGGTGATCCTGTCGAGCACGCCCATCTGGCTTGCGGCGATGCGCGCGCTCAGCACCAGGCAGGCGGAAAGCGAGGAATAGAGCAGGTCCAGCGGGTTGAAACCCGGCTGCGACGGGCTTGTGACGATGTCTAGCTCTCCCTTCGTCATCGAGGTGACATGCGGAAAGCCGGTGCGCCCTAGAACGGCGGTGGCGCCAGTTGGTCTTTGTTTTGCCTTGAGGTCGGCCATGCCGCGAAACTCCGTTGATCGTGGGATCTCAAATTAGTGAGTTTGCCGGTGGCCCGCAACGAATCCGCTTTCCGCAAATCCAGAGACGCGCGGGCGTGAATCCTGTATCAGGCGAGCCATGAAGAAAAAACAGATCGCGATCATCGGCGGCGGGCCGGCGGGCCTGATGGCGGCCGAGGTGCTTTCGGCATCCGGCCACGCCGTCACCGTCTACGAAGCCATGCCCACGGTGGCGCGCAAATTCCTGCTCGCTGGAAAGTCCGGCCTCAATATCACTCATTCGGAAGATTACGCGCGCTTCGTCACCCGCTTCGGCAAGGCGTCCGACCGGTTGCGGACCGCCTTGGACGGCTTCACACCCGACGATGTCCGCGCGTGGGCGGAGGGACTGGGCACCGAGACCTTCACCGGTTCGTCGGGCCGCGTCTTCCCGAAGGTCATGAAGGCCTCGCCGCTCCTGCGCGCCTGGATCGCACGTCTTGAGGGGCAGGGCGTCGAAATCCTGACGCGCCACCGCTGGACCGGTTTCGAGGCGGATGGTTACGCGTTCGAGACGCCGAAAGGCTGTCTCGTCGTCCACCCTGATGCCGCCTTGCTGGCCCTTGGCGGAGCCAGCTGGCCGCGCCTCGGCTCGAATGCTGCCTGGGTGCCCTGGCTCCGGGAAAAGGGCGTGAGCATCGCGCCGTTCCAACCCGCCAATTGCGGCTTCGACGTCGATTGGAGCGAAACCTTCCGCGAGCGTTTCGCTGGCGAGCCACTCAAGTCCGTCACCGCCACCTCGCCCACCGGCACCTTTCCCGGCGAGTTCGTCATCACCCGCCACGGCATCGAAGGCAGCCTCGTCTACGCCCATTCCGCAGCACTGCGCGACACGCTCGCAAGCGGCAAGCCCACATCCCTGCTCATCGATCTCGCACCCGGCCGAAGCACTGAGCGCCTGGCAAAGGACCTCGCCCGGCAGAACAGGAAAGCCAGCCTCTCCAACCGCCTGCGCAAAGGCGCCGGCCTCGACGGTGTCAAAACCGCCCTGCTGCGCGAGCTCGCCAGCGAAACCGGCCTCCAGGACGCTTCGAGGCTTGCAAACCTCATCAAATCCCTACCGATCCCACTCACCCGCCCCCGCCCCACCACTGAGGCCATATCCTCCGCCGGCGGCATCGAATGGAGCGCGCTTGACGACAGCTACATGCTAGAAGTCATCCCCGGCCTCTTCGCCGCCGGAGAAATGCTCGACTGGGAAGCGCCGACAGGCGGGTATCTGCTGACGGCGTGTTTGGCGATGGGGAGGGCTGCCGCCATCGGACTCGATAGCTGGCTTGAAAGCCAATAACAGCCATCTGGATCATCGCGGGAGGAAGAATGGTGCCGTGTAGTGGTTCTGGAATGCAATAGAGAATGCCAATAATCTCTCCGGTATCATCACCCTGATATTGTCGAATGAGTCTCATCCTGTATCGATCCTGTGGTGTTGGGGCTCGTTTACCCTGTGGTTAAGCGTTGCAGAAAGGGCGTCACGTTCCCTAGCGCGGAAGCTGCTGTCGAACACTGGACCGCCGACCTATTATGGAACACACATCACAGACCTCGGTGCCTTCGCGGTCACCACCTGTCATCCAGACGAGTTGGTAGCGACAACGTCGCCCATGTCGGCGGGCCAATGAATGGCCACGGCTTCCGCGCCTACTGTCCCAGCCAATGATTCGAGCCGTTGACACCGGCGCCATCGCCGTTCTCGACGATCTCGGCAGCCACAGATCCAAGGCGATCCGCGAGCCGTCAAGCCAAAAGGCTCAAGACTATAATTCCTGCCAAAATGCTCATCCGACCTCAGTCTGGCGAAAAGCATGCTAGAGGAGCAAATGTCGGCTGCGGGAGGCACAAAAGAGAGAACTATTGAAGAACAAGTCACTATCCGGGATACCTCGCGTTTCGATAAAACAAAGGAATTCAAAAGCTACTTCTAAAAATCAGGATATTTTTGCGTCAATATATGAAGTCCTATAATGCATAGGAGCTATTTGCTCTTCATTCTAACACGGCTATACTTCTGCGCCTCAGAAAGCCACTTGACCCGGCTTGGTTGGCGCGGGTTAGTGCCGGAGCCGACACACTGTTACGGCGTGGAAGCCGACTTGTGCAATCCACGGCAGCGTTGCTTGGAGAGAAACCCATGCGGATCCTCACTGTTCTTGCTGCAATAACAGTCGTGTTGCTGGTCGGCGGATACGCGGCGGGCCAGGAGCCGACGGACTTTCTGGAGTTGCAGGGCGAAAAGGTTCCGCTCTCGATCAACTCCAGTCGGGTCGGCATTCTTGCCCGCGAAGAGGCTACGTTCGAGAAGGTCAGGGATTTCGCGGCCGATCGCGGGTACAAAATCGCGGAGCAATTGCCGGGAGGACTGTACATCCTTGATATCGGCCGCAGGCAGCGGGCTGAACTGGTTCAGCTTCCACGCATCCTGAAGCGGGAGGGCGACGAGCTGATAGCCCAAGCCGGTGTTGTCGGGACGGCGCCTGGCATTGACACCCCGCTCATCGTCACCGACGAACTCCTCGTTCAGTTCAAGCCTGAGGTCTCGGGCGAGCGGATACGGGAGCTGATCGGCGAGAATTCGGTGTCGATCGTAGAGGCCAGTATTTATTCCGCGAACCAGTTTGTCTTACGGGTCGACGAAACCTCGAGGGCCGACGCTTTGCAGCTCAGCGCCCGGTTTCAATTGATGACCGATCTCGTTGAGTTTGCGCATCCCGACTTCATCACCGTCGTCGAGCCGCGCGAATTCGTGCCGAACGACCCGTTATTCGGGCAGCAATGGCATCATCGCAACACCGCGCAGGGCATGGGTACTGAGGATGCAGACATCGACACGTCGCTGGCGTGGGATATGGAGCAGGGCGGGGGCCGGTACAACGATTGCGATTATCGACTTCGGCTTCGAGATGACGCACCCGGACCTGCAGCCCAATTTGTGGGAGAACGCGAGCGAGATTGGCGGCACCACCGGAGCCGATGATGACGGCAACGGCTATATAGACGATGTTAACGGCTGGGATTTCGTCCAGAATGACAACGATCCCTCAGGGCCCGATAGCGCCGCCGGCAGTAGGCACGGCACGGCCGTCGCCGGTGTGGCGGCAGCAAGAGGCAACAACACGCTCGGCGTCACGGGCAGCTGCCCTCAATGCAGCATGATGCTGCTCCGCATTGGCGCGGCATCAGCGGTTTCGAAGGTCGCCGCGGCGATCCGCTATGCCGAGCGCAACGGTGCAGCAGTTATATCGAACAGTTGGGGTTATCCTGCGGCTCCGGCGCTCGAGAATGCTCTGAATAGCGCGGCAACGTCGGGCCACGGGGGGCTGGGCAGCGTCGTCTTCCTTGCCATGCACAACTCACACGTCGACGATTGCGGCTCCTCGCGCCTTCCGTCCCTGGACAGCGTGATCGCGGTGGGGCGTTCGACCAACCGGGACTTGTCCGACGATCTTGCCTCCTTCGGAACGTGCCTGGATCTCCTGGCTCCGACAGCCTGGCTGTCGACCATCTCTTCGGGCCGGGGAACGTTGTGGATCACCACAACCGACATGTTGGGATACGCAGGATACAACAGCAATGACATCCTTGCTCCCTGCCCGGAGCTAGTTCCGCCGCCCGCCGACGCGCTCGACTACACGCGCTGCTTCATCGGCACGTCGTCGTCAACACCTTTGACCGCCGGGGTGGCGGGCCTGGTCCTCGCCGCGAGCCCGGGTCTCACTCGGCTGGAGGTTCAGCGCCTGCTGCAGGACACGGCGGACAAGATCGAGGATTCAGTCGGCGCCTATTCTCCGGGCAACGGGTTTAGCGCCCCGTCATCTGGCGCACCTGGCCACGGCTGGGGGCGCCTCAACGCGTTCGAGGCCGTGCGCGCTGTTGGTTCTGGCGCTCAGGGCGGCCGCGCCGGCGTCGACCTCTTTCTGCGCGACAACCGCCTGGACTGGGGCAACACCGGGCAGCCTAGCAATACGCTGTTCGAAGCCCCGCGTGGCACGATCGGCCATTGGGAGAGCATGGACATAAAGGTGGACGCCCCGCCATACCAAACGGCGCCGAGCGCTGCGACATTCGAAAACTTTACCGATGAGACGCCCAGCGCCGTGAGTGGCGACGTCAACCGGGTCTATGTTCGCATGCGCAACCGCGGCCCTGAGGAGGCCGCGACGGCGACGGTCAAGGTGCACTGGGTGCAGTTCGGCACTGCGTTGCCGCCGCTGCCGGCCGACTTTTGGACGCAGTTTCCGGCCGACTCTACGGATACGTCGCAATGGCATCCGCTCAACTGTGCCGGCTCGAGCGCGACGACATGTACAGTCGCAAATCTCGACTACTCGGGCGCCTCGGTAGCGATGACAAGCGACGACGCAGCCCGGCTCGTGCAGTTCGACTTTCCGGCGCCTGCAGTCGACCCGGCTTTATCGAGCCACTTCTGTTTGCTCGCGATGGTGGATTCCCCACAAGACCCTATCTCGCAGGCTTCAAAGGCGAGCTTCTTCGTCGATGGGATAACGCCTAACGATAACAACGTTTCGCACCGCAATTATCTGAATCTGCCTATCATGCGCTCTTTAGTCGAGCGGCTCCTCGTCCGGAACCCGTTCGACAGGCCGATACGGACCGAACTTCGCGTGACGGCGCCGGCTGATTGGGAGGTATCGAGCGACCCCCTCAAGGTCGGAAAGCCGTTCGATCTCAAACCGTTAGAGCAGGTTCCTGTCACCGTGACGATCGGGAACGCATCCGGAAAAGGCGCCGTGACTCTGTCGCAGGCGGAGGTGGAAGGCAAGAAGACCACGCTCATCGGCGGATTGAGCCTGCGCTTCCTGCCGGAAGATTAGTTGTTCGTCCGCCATCAACGAAGTGGTCTACCACCGCGTGACAATACTGGCGGGCCGCAATCAATGCGCTTTTGGCGTTGCTCTTGACTGAACATCGAGTGCGCATTCCGTGCAACTATCGAGCAAGAGGGGATACCATGAAAGACCATAAGAAATTTTTCTTTGTTGACCGGTCGATCCCGGCGGCACTTGCCCTTGCCGTCGGAATCCTGCTGGCGCCCTGCCAATCGGCATTTGCCGCCGACTGCACAGTGAAGCAGCCGGAGCCTCCGATCGAAGCCGGTATCGAAACGCAATGGGGTGGCGTCACTGTGCCGGCTGACGACCGGCAAAAGATCAACGACCTGTTCAGCCGCTTTGCCTGGGCTCTTGATCAGCGTGACGCCGACAGGTTCGCGGCTTTGTTTACTGACACCGGAAGCTACGAGGTCTGCACCGGTGAAGGAAACGTTCGAATCTACATCGCTCCATCGAATGTAGAAATCAAAATGAAGATTCGAGAAGAGTTCGACCAGACAGAAGATGTATTCCAACCCCGACACGTTCTTGCCAATACTCTTCTGCGCAGCAGTCCCGACAAGGTCCAGGCCATACTCGACTCGAAGACCACGATGATGGTCACTGTTCAACGGAGCGACGGCGATCGAGTGCAGCCGGAGCCGGACTATACGGCCGACATAAGAGGTACCCTCGAAAAGGATGGTGCCGGGAACTGGAAGTTCACGAAGCTGACGGTCTACGCCGACACACCGGAATTCGAGCCCATGGGACGGTGAGTTGCGGCACTTGCGCACAAAACTGGTCGCCGGCTCGGCTGTCATCACAGCAATCGCCTTTACCAGCCTGGCAGGCAATTCCGGTGGACCGGTGTGGCCCACGCCGATCCCGGACGAGACCTTCGCCGATGCCGTGCTACGCTGGAACGAGGACATATTCTGGGAGCCGGCTTCCGAGAGCAGCGATGCCGTTACGCGGTTTGGCGACGAGGCTCGCGCCGTCTTCGGGCCGATTCCTGAAGCAGACTGCGGTAGCGCGGATGCGAGAACCTTTCCGCTCGAAGTCGACGGCAACATCGTCGATCTGGTTCCCAATCCGGACAGGCCCGGTGGCGCCCTGGAGTTTCAGCATCGCGACGTCTCCGGCAACGTGGTCAAATGGACCACGAGCATCCCGAAGTGCGACAAGCCTTCGCTGGCTGGCACCGTCGCCTATTGCGGCCTGAACTCGCGCTTGCGTCGTGTTGTTCGCGGCAATGTGGAGTGGCTGTTCTTCTGCCGCAAGTCGAACAGCAGCCGCGAAGTCGCGAATGATCCCTATTGGCAACGCTCCGATCCACGCTTTGCGCTCCTCGGCACGATCGGCTTTAACAAGAGCTCCGGCGAGATCGTGTTCTTTGACGGACGTAAGGATCAAGCCGAGTTCGACTGGTCGAAACCCCTTGTCCCGCCGGGCGGCCGCTCCTACGCCGACGCCACCGGGCGGGCCGCCGCGGCAACGCTGTACGACCCTACATTGCAGGTTCGATGCCATTCATGCCATGACAACAAAAGTCCTTACGTCGTCGATCCACACGCGGGACAGTCGAGGGTCGGGTATCTGCTGGGAGGCAATGATGCTCGGGCGGCTGCATTTGGTCTCGGCGACTATTTGCCCGAAAGACCTCGGCTCGAAGGCGCTCCGTTCCGCATCATCGGGTCCGGATACACCAGCAGGTACGACGGCGACATCGCGCGTGCCAGGACGGTGCGGGATCCGACCGGGAACTGCACGAACTGCCACACGCTTACGACCCAGCTGACAGGCAGGCGCCTGGCGGCGGATGCCGTCGCGCGCCAACCGTTTATATCCAATCCCGGCTGGGGGCAGACGCTCGTCCTTCAGGACGAGAAAAAGACACTCCGGCAGATTGACAGACACAGAACTGACTGGGCGCGCCGCGGCGGCGCTGGCAAGATCCACCCGTGGATGGTACCTGGGGGCGGCAATGACCTGTCCGCGATGAGCCCGGAAATAGGTACTTCGGACTGGAAAAAATTGAGCACCTGCTTATGGGGCGCCGGCGGCGCGGAGTGCGGCTATCGGCCTCTCTACACGCCCTGCCCCGCTCCGGAGACGGACGGCACCAGGCTCGTCGACGCAGCTGTCGAAGTCCTGCCGGTGCCGCCTGATGGGGCCGATGCCGGTCGCGCGCTTCGTGTCAGCTGGAAATATGTCAACGACTACGGCGGGGTTCCCGAACGCGATGACGTGCGATTCAATGTGGCGATCCGCCAACAGGCGATCGCGGCGTCCGGCGGCACTCCCGTAGCCGGCTATCCGAGCATGGAGGACGCCAAAGGAACGGGATTTACCCTCGTCAGGCAGGGGATCGCGATCTCCGTCACGGCAAGGCTCATCCAGAATGTTTCCTATGCGGGGCACACGCGGTGGACGGAGCCTGCTCCATCCAGATCGCCTCGGCTGTTCGAATTGTATCTGCCCGCGGTCTGCGGTCAGCGTTATCTCCTGCGAATTGCCCCCAAGCGGTTTTGCTTCGATCAGAGCAACATTGCCTATGGGCCGGCAGATCATCTGCTCTACACCGACGTGACCTGCGGGTGACCGGGGCCTCGACATTCATCCGCTCCTGTTGGGTTGACAGCCGCTAGGACCGGCCACATCGTTGCTGTGCCTACTGTCCGACTCTGTCCGCTCGATGAGAGCGACTACAGGCTGCGCACTGGGAGCTATATAATGGACGACGTTGCGAAATGGCTCGGCGGCTTGGGGCTTCAGCAGTTTGTAAGTACCTTCGCGCGCTTCCAGATAGACTTCGACTCTCTGCGGCTTCTCTCGGACCAGGACTTGCAGGAAATGCAAATCCCGCTCGGTCCGCGCAAGAAAATGCTGGCCGCCATCAAGTTGCTGGACGAGGAAGGCCCGCCTCAGGATGCTACGGAGCGGCGGCAGATAACTGTTCTGTTTTGTGACCTCGTAAACTCAACGGAGTACGCTGTTCGGCTAGAACCGGAAGATTTCAGGAAATTGACGGAGAGCTATCTTCAGCGATGTACCAACATAGTGAAAATCCGCGGTGGAATGATTGTAAATTACAGTGGCGACGCTCTCCTGGCATTGTTTGGATATCCGATCACAGAAGAGGATGACGCCGACCGTGCAATACAGGCGGCGTTGGACATCGTACAAATCGCGCCAAACATCGATGTCCCCGGTGGACCTGTCCAAGTGCGTGTCGGAGTTGCAAGCGGCCTTTCGGTAGTGGCCAAGCTTTTCGACGCACCGGAGGGCGGACCGCCTGTCCCTTTTGGCCACCTTCCGAGCCTGGCTCAAAGGTTGCAAGCTCTCGCTCTCCCTCAAACCGTCCTGACGGATCAGCATACTTACAATGCAACAGCCGGCGCGTTCGAATTCACAGACATGGGGCTGCATTCGCTGAAGGGATTGCCCGAACTCCGGGTCTGGCGTGTTGACCGTCCTCGAGTCCTCGAAAGCCGGTTTGCCAAGAAGACCAGATTGTTCAAGTTTGTCGGCCGAAGCGCGCAGCTGCGCAGGCTCGTCAGGCATTGGGACAAGGTAGTCGCGGAACGTCGCGGTCGGGTCGTTATTCTATCCGGAGAACCAGGCATCGGAAAATCCCGCCTCGCCTTCGAGGTCCAGCAGCGGATCCCGCGATGCACGCATTTGGCGCTTCAGTGCTCGGCGACTTTCTCCAACAGCGCCTTCTACCCATTTCTCAATCTTCTGAAACGCTACGCGGGAATCCGGGACGGGGATCCACCAGACGTCACGCGGCCCCGGCTCGAGGCTATTCTGGCAACGAGTGGCATTCCGAAAGAAGTATCGCTGCCGATATTCGCGAGGCTCTTGTCCATTCCGCAGTTGTTCACTCCCCAGCCAGATTCTCCACCTGTAGAGTTGAGCTCCCGACGCCAGCAGGCCATTTCGCGCCGGGTCCTGGTGGACTGGTTGCATCATGTCGCTCAACTCAATCCCGTTCTCACCACGTTCGAGGACGAGCAATGGATTGATCCGTCGTCCCGCGACGTCCTGGACGTGCTTATCAACGAGGCGCCCTCGCATCCGATGCTGATATTGGTGACCAGTCGCGGAAAGTCCGCGGGGACGGGCGCGAAAGCCAGGCATTTATTCGAAATTGAACTGACGCGCCTGAGCTGGCATGAGTCCCGGACGCTGGTTCATGACGTTGCAGCAGGCGCAAACCTTTCAGAGGAGGCCCGCGCACGCGTCCTCAACAAGGCCGAAGGCGTGCCGCTTTATGTCGAGGAACTTACGCGCGCGGCAATGGAGACGGGACTGCCTCTCGAGCATCGGGAGCAGGAGGCCCCAAAACCTGACATCCGCGTTCCCCGGGTCTTGCAACTATCCTTGCTGTCGCGCTTGGACAAGCTGGGGCCGGGCAAGGTGATTTCGCAGATGGCGGCGGTCATTGGCCGCGAGTTCGATCTCAAGCTGCTGGCCCATCTCTGCGGTCTTTCGACGCGGGCTCTCGGCTCCGCGATTGTGCGACTGACAGATGCGGGGCTCGTTGCACCTCAGCTCTCCGCAAGTCGATCCTCGTACGCATTCACGCACGCTCTGCTGCAGGAGGCGGCTCGTAGCACGCTGGTACGCGAGCGCCGCCAGGAGCTGCATCGACTGGTGGCGCAAGCCATCGAAAGCCTGGACCCAAAGAATGCGGCAGAACATCCTGAGCTGCTTGCCCAGCATTTCGCAGAGGCTGGTATGTTTGATCGGGCGGCCGACTGCTGGCTCTCTGCCGGCCGCAATGTGGCAAAGACCTGGGCCAAGGTCGAGGCAGCCAACATGTTCGCGATGGGTCTGGCTTGTCTCGAACGGCTGCCGGCTTCGCGGGCGCGCAGCGAAAAGGCCCTGCGCTTCGAACTTGAGCGGGGGGATGTTCTGTACGCTACATTCGGATATGTGACGCGCGAGGGTAGTACAGCGTATCGCAACGCCATGCGTCTCAGCCAAGAGCTTGGCGACTCGGAGGCGCTGATCAGCGCTCTAGACGGCCTGTTCGGCACCGCCTTCAACTCGGCTCGTTTCACCGATGCCGAATGGGCTAGCGACCAGCTGATCGAAATTGGCAGAAAAAGCGACAGCCTCAGAGCGCGCGTTCTCGGCCTGCAGTTCAAAGGCATGAGCATCTTTTGCGGCGGCAACTTCAGGGGCGCCCGCCGCTATCTTGAACGGTCGCTCGGCTATGAGTCGCAGGCCGAGTTGGTCGGCAGCGATTTCCCGAGCATGGCCTATCTGTATCTTTCCTGGACAATGCACCTTCTTGGCCACCCGAAGCAGGCATTCGAGCAGTACAGTAAGGCGGAAGTCGTGACGCGCAAGCAAGCCGCGGCCCGGGTTGAGCGATGGGAATATAGGCTGTCTGCTTGCCTGGGCAACGGTTGTATATTGTTAGCCCTGCAGAACAACACTGCCAGGCTGAAGCACGCGACTGAGGAGCTTGTGCCGCTGGCTCATGAGCATGGGCTCAAGCTTTGGGAAAATATGGGAAATTTCTTCAAAGGCTGGGCGGCGGGCAGTGCGAATCACGATCCCGCTGGATTGCAGAGCATGCAAACGGTTTGCGACGGGCTTGGAGAGCAAAAGATCGATAAGTCTTGCTACTTGGGGCTGCTTGCGAATGCCTACATTCAATCAGGTGATCTCAGAAAGGCCGCTGCAGCGATTGAACAAGGGCTGGAGCACGCCCAAAGCACGGGCGAATACTATTTCGTCGCAGAACTCACTCGGCTTCGCGGCGAGGTCCAGCTCCAGCTGAGAGACGACCCAGTAGATGCAGAGGCCTCTTTCCGTGAAGCGATGGATCTTGCGCGCGAGCAAGGTGCGAAAACCTGGGAAGTCAAGGCAACCCAAAGTCTGGCTTCCCTTTTGGATTCGCTTGGGCGCCAGCGTGAAATTGACAATGAGTTCGAACCGGTCCTCGCAAAGCTCAGGCGCAGGCCAAGAGGGCGACGCCCGGCCGCTTCCCGACTTCCATAAACTGCGAGGGCGATGTCACGTTGTCCAGGGCTTATTGGATGGAGACAAATCGTTGGCCATATGGCGTTGCATCTCGTTGCATGGTGACAAACAACTCATTGTCGAAGCGCGTTCAGGATTGGCGACCGAAAGCCGTGTCGTGCCGGTCCTTCGCGTTCATATATCCCACGAGGGCACTTGCAAGGCCAATCGATAAGCGAACTTGAACTGCGTCCTCCCATACCGCGACCTGATCGCTTCTTCGATGATCTATGATACGGTAGGTTCCGTTGTTTTCCCGCTCGATTTCGTATCTCATCGCTGCGCCTATCTTGAGCTTCAGCCGACATATAAAGCCGTATTCTAGCTGATTCGTCATTTGTCATACTATCTCAGTTAGCAAAGACTAATAAACTATACCTTTGGCTCACTCTCGGCTGCCTTAGTACGCCTTTTGGTTGACCTGAACGGTCCCCTAGCGCTGCACTGAACGGCAGTCGGATCAAAAGACACCGATTAGAAGGCACTCGAATGAACATTCTTGGCCTTCAATGCCCCCTTCATAGCCCCCTTCATAGCCCCCTTCATAGCCCCCTTCATAGCCCCCTAGCCTCCGCCCCTGCCTTCACAGGATACAGCATCTAGTGTGAAACGCTGATTTCATTGTGGAATTAGACGCGTTGTGACAAAAGAAGGTGACAATGGGTCGACCGACGCGGCGCATGAGGCAGATCGAAGGGGGTACCGGGGGGTCACCGCGTGTGCTGCATATCCGATGGGTCGCTCAGAAATTTGCAACAAATATTCCGAGGTCTGCGTTTTAGGTTTACCTAAAGTAACCTACGGTGACCAATGCCCTACAGGCGGTACGGTTTAGAGGAGAACCCTGACGGCACGTGGCGTGTCATAGACTACCGCGAAGGAAGGGCTGCGGAAGCGAACGGAGCGGTTCTCGATCGGTTACCTCACGATACCGCTAGCAACCTTGAATTTATCCTTAACGCCCAAGAGAAGGGGACGAAGAAGGGGAAGAGGAGAGCCAGATCTGCGCCACAGCACCCAAAGGCACACCTTATGGCAACCGAGCGATATAGCCGTCACAAGAACCTGAACGTCTACTGGACGGTAGTCGATGCGATAACCGGACAGCCGGTCGTTATCGATGGGATCGTCATGGACATGCTGTCCGAAGAGGAGGCCGACGAGTTGGTCGAGCGGCTGAACCGTAATGAGAATGAAGAGGGACCCCTTAAGCGGCCCTGAGGTTGTCCCTGAATGGCAGCTATGCGTCCACCGGGGTAACGGATCGATGAACCCTCACTTATATTTCCATCGAACGAAACAATAAGGAGAGGAACAATGAGATTTCCGATCAACCCGAGGTACCACGCTAAGAAGCTTCAGAGCGGCCACTGGTCTGTCTATGACATGCACACCGGGGACACCGCCAATGTCAACGGGATCGTCCTTCGCAAGCTGGACAAGGAGATGGCCATCGATCTGGCCAATACGCTGAACCCTATGGTCCCCTCAAGGTGATCCCTAAGGAGGTAGGCTCTGCCTCTGACCTGGGTCTCCGCCGACAGAGCAGCGACTTCTCTAAGGCATGAAGTCCAGCCACCCAGTACGCACGCAGCGACCGACCGCTTCACTGCACCGTTTCTCGCGTAGAAGCCCAACGCAAATAGCTGGCGTAGGGATGTGGATTAAATCTGTTCAAGACAGCCCGGAGTTTGCTGGCATCTACCCCTAATGATCTAATTGTCGCCAACAAGGCCAGCGTCTCGATTGCGGCAGTGGCAGTCACGAAACCCCGGAAATCAGTCTCGTGGGTGTCGCTATCTCCGTGGGCCGCTTTGTCTCTGATTTTTTTCGCTTTCTTACAGTCAACGGCAAATGTCTCGGGCAGGAAGTTATCTCCGTAGAGTTCTATGACGTCTCGTATGCATCGCTCAAATCGATCATTGAGGGTAAGCGACTAAGCTCGTTCAGCACTTGCTTCAGTCTTAGTGTCGTCACGCCGAGTGCTTCAAAGCTGGCCAAGCCGGTGCAGTCCTTGGCGAAGCTCTTGATTTTTTTCTCATCGACAACGTTGTCGACTACATAATCTGGAATTGCCTCAAACCATGCCATGGCACGCAAAATATTACTCCGATTGACCTCCTCACCGCCGTTAGCGAATTGAGAAGCTAACCAATAGGCAACGGCCCATTGCTCCCGTCTCATTGGCCATTTCTCAACGGAGTTGACGGTCAACGAGCGATCGGCCTCATCTCCTGTCTTGCGCCGAGGGCCAGCGCCCGGAGTAACGCCATATCGGTGCTAGCGATCCCGTAGGCGTCGCCGCAATCGTCCTTCGGGATTTCGCCGCAATACTCTCGGCAATGACCTCACGGGCCACCACCTCGGCATCGTCTGGGTCCCCTTGGCCTCGCCAATCAGGAGCGAGCCCCAGTTCAGCGATGTGTTCATTCGCCCACTTGAAGCGCTCAAGCGGCGTCCTCGGGGCAACTGCGTGTTGCGGGTTCTCAGCCGCTCGCAGCACCATTGCCAGTCGTCGCTCGGCGTCTTTATGGGCTTGGGGCCATCGTCGAATAACCTCAGCCTCTGTCCTGCCGAGCGGGATTACTATCTCACGTTTCCCAAACGCCTTTTGGAGCGCGGTCGGAACCTTGCGCCTGTATCGGAAGTGGTTCTTTCGAGATTGTACGTAAGGGAGATCGATCATCATACTCGGTGTTCCTCTCGGTGGACCTCGTAGGGTACCTCGCGGAACGCTTAATACATTGCAATCGTTGAGAAATAAGGCTTCCCGAATGGGAAATGGTGCCCAGAGCCGGAATCGAACCAGCGACACGCGGATTTTCAATCCGCTGCTCTACCAACTGAGCTATCTGGGCATCCGTGCTTCGCAGGCCATTCTTCGCTGAAGGAAGAGCGGGGCCTTGGTTCACCCCGGAAACGAGCGGGGTTATAGCATCTTGTCCGGCCATGGCAAGCATCAAATGACAGTTTTTCGGCGGCTGGGGATATTTTGCGGATTTGCGAGCAAATTGAAGGGGTTCGCTGTGGATTTTCCCGCTACTCTTCGTCGTCGTAGTCCGCCTTCTTCTCGTCCTCGGTGACCGGAATGGCATAGGCGCCCGTCAGCCAGCGGGAGAGATCAGCCTCGCGGCAGCGGTTGGAGCAGAAGGGGTAATGGTCGCGGTGCGAGGGCTTGCCGCATTCCGGGCAGGGGCGCGCCTTGCGCAGCGGTGCAACCTTGGCGGCTGGTTTGTTCTCTTCCGGCATAACTGTCTCCTCTGGGCTCAGCCCTCGGGCCACCGGCTATGCACGTCGAAGCCTTCGCCGGTCAGCAACAGGATGGTTTCATAAAGCGGCAGGCCGACGACATTGGTGTAAGAGCCCACCATTTTCTGCACGAAGCTGCCGGCCAGGCCCTGGATGCCATAGGCACCCGCCTTGCCGCGCCACTGCCCGGAGGCAAGATAGTTCTCGATCTCGAAAGCGGAAAGGCGTTTGAAGCGCACCTTCGTCTCGGCAACCTTCTGGCGAACCTTACGGTCGGGCGTTACCAGGCAGACGCCGGTATAGACCCAATGGCTGCGGCCGGAGAGCAGGTGTAGCGAGGCAGAGGCCTCGTCGGCGAACTCGGCCTTGCCAAGAATGCGGCGGCCGACGGCAACCACGGTGTCGGCGGCAAGAATATAGCTGCCCTTCCAGGCCATGTCGCCCTTGATCGCGGCAAGGGCGGCTTCCGCCTTTTCCGTCGACAGGCGCCGGGCGAGCGAGCGCGGATGCTCGGATTTCCTCGGCGTCTCGTCAATATCCATCGGCAGCAGGCGCGAGGGCTCGATGCCTGCCTGGTTGAGCAGGTCGACACGGCGCGGCGAGCCGGAAGCCAGAATGAGCTTGTATGTGAGCGCCATGGACCCTCGACCGGAAACGGAAGCCCTTCAGGCTTCCGGGCCAAGCCTATTTGAAACGATAGGTGATGCGGCCCTTCGTGAGATCGTAAGGCGTCATTTCCACAAGAACCTTGTCGCCGGCGAGCACCCGGATGCGGTTCTTGCGCATGCGGCCTGCCGTGTGGGCGATGATTTCGTGCTCGTTTTCGAGCTTCACGCGAAAGGTCGCGTTCGGCAGAAGTTCGGTCACAATACCCGGGAATTCGAGGACTTCTTCTTTAGGCATATAAAGGTTTTCTTCCTGTCGGTTGAGATGGCGGCATTGGCCGCCTCAAAATTTGCGCGGAAACTACACAATCAGGGGTCATTTGTGAACCTCGTTGATCGGGCTTTCTTCCTTTTGTTTCACGCCGATTGCGCGGCGATGCCATTTCTCCTGACGAGCCGGGTTTCGATGAGCTGTTCAAGGTGGTCGCGCACCTCACGGTAGGCATCCAGAATCTGCTCGCGGGTCCCGGTTGCGACCGTCGGATCCATCGTCGGCCAGTAGACCACATCGACGGCGCTTGCCCGCGTCAGCTCTAGTGCGGCGTGATGGGCTGGCGGCGAGAGCGTGATGATGAGATCGAAGTAATCGTCCTCGAGTTCGTCAAGCGTCTGCGGCTGGCGACGCCCAAGCGAAAGGCCGATTTCCTCGAGCACGACGTCGACGAAGGGATCGCGCTCGCCGGCGCGAACGCCTGCGGAGCGTATATAGGTATTCCTGGGCAGGATGCTACGGGCGATCGCTTCGGCGATCGGCGAGCGGATGGCGTTCAACCCGCACATGAAGAGAATCGCGCCGGGCGCCTTTCCTACTGCCGTGGTGGGAGCCGGCGCCATCGCGATCATCCGCGCCAATAAAGCACGCAGACCAGCGTGAAGATGCGGCGTGCCGTGTCGAAATCGACCTCGATCTTGCCGGCAAGCCGGTCTTTCAGCGTCTGCGAGCCCTCGTTGTGGATGCCGCGCCGTCCCATGTCGATCGCCTCGATGCGGCTAGGCGAGGCGGAGCGGATCGCCTCGTAATAGCTCTCGCAGATCATGAAATAGTCCTTCACGATCCGGCGGAAGGGCGTCAGCGACAGGATATGGGTCGCAACATCCCGTCCGTCTTCCGTGGTGATCGCAAAGACGAGCTTGGAGTCGACCAGTGAAATCTTCAGCCGGTAGGGTCCGCCGCTATGGCCAACCGGCTCGAAGCTGTTTTCCTCGATGAGATCGAAGATCGCAACGGCCCGCTCATGCTCTACATCGGGCGTCGAACGGCCGATCGTATCGTCAAGGACGATATCAGAAAGCCGGAAGTCGCCCTTCGCCATGCCTCACCTTTCGAGATTGAGGCGGATCGCGACCGATCGCGCATGGGCATCGAGGCCTTCGGAAACCGCAAGCGCGATCGCCGCTGGACCGAGGTCGCGCAGCTGCTGCGGGCCGAGCCTAAGGATCGAGGTGCGCTTGACGAAATCGAGCACGGAAAGGCCGGAGGAGAAGCGGGCAGAGCGCGCCGTCGGCAGGACGTGGTTCGAGCCACCGACGTAATCGCCGATCACTTCCGGCGTATGGGCGCCGACGAAGATCGCGCCGGCATTGCGGATTCCAGCGAGCAGGGCATCCGGATCAGCCAGGGCAAGCTCCAGATGCTCGGCGGCGATGCGGTTGGCGAGTGGGATGGCGTCCTTCAGGTCCTTCACCAAGATGACCGCACCGAAATCCCGCCAGCTGCGGGCGGCGGTTTCCGCGCGGTTCAAGGTCTTCAACTGGCGCTCCACCGCGGCTTCGACGGCCTTGCCGAATTCGGCGTTGTCGGTGACGAGGATCGCTTGCGCGCTGGCGTCATGTTCGGCCTGAGCCAGAAGATCGGCCGCGATCCAGTCCGGATTGTTGTCCTTGTCGGCGATCACCAGTACTTCGGACGGACCGGCGATCATGTCGATGCCGACCGTGCCGAAGACGTGCCGCTTGGCGGCTGCAACATAGGCGTTGCCCGGGCCGGTGATCTTTGCGACCGGCGCGATCGTCTCCGTGCCGTAGGCAAGCGCGGCAATAGCCTGCGCGCCGCCGATACGATAGATTTCCGAAACGCCGGCAAGCTTGGCCGCGGCGAGCACCGCCTGATTGACCGTTCCGCCGGTAGCAGGGACCGCGATGACGATGCGCTCGACGCCGGCAACCTTTGCCGGCACCGCATTCATCAGCACCGAACTCGGATAGCTTGCCGTGCCGCCCGGCACGTAGAGGCCGACCGCCTCGATCGCCGTCCAGCGCGAGCCAAGCTCGACGCCCATAGCATCCTCGTAGATATCGTCCTTCGGCAACTGGCGGCGGTGATGCGATTCGATGCGGACGGCCGCAACCTTCAGCGCGCCCAGCACTTCGGCAGGCACGGCTTCCACTGCGGCATCGATTTCCGCTTCGCTCACACGCATCGGCACATTGGCAAAATCGATGCTGTCGAATTTCTTCGAGTATTCGGCAAGCGCTGCGTCGCCGCGGGCGCGCACGTCGTCGATGATGGCGCGAACCACCACATTCACGTCTTCCGAAACTTCACGCTTGGTTGTCAGAAATGCGGCAAAGCGCTGCTCGAAACCGTCCGATGCCTGATCCAGCCAGATTGCCAACGCAGATATTCCTTCTCAATTCGACACGGGAAGTCTTCAGGCGCCGGGGTGGCGCGGCTTGGAGGTGGTTTCCCATGCTCCACCGATATCCGCAAGCAGCACTTCGATGCATTCGACATCGAGGAGGATCTCGGCTGCGCCGGCAAGCGTCAGCTCGATCGTCCCCTCCGGCCCCTCGCCTTTCTGCTCGAAGCCGATGGACAGCAGGGACAGCACCTCGTCGCGCCGCTTGCGGTCGATCCCAGCGGAGCGGACGGCCAGAACCCGCTTGAGGACCAATGCCGCCCGATGGCGCTCGAAGCCCTTGCGTTTATTGAGGGCATCTTCCCAGACAAAGCGGTTGGCGGCTATCGAAAACTGCCCGCTGCGCGGCGACCATGTCATGTCGCCGACCTTGAAGACGCTGTCCTGCATATGGGCGGAGACCACCGCGAGGTCTTCACTATCGAGCGCAAGAAGCTTCAGATCTGTCATGCAGGCAAAACCCCTGGTTCTATCGCGCACCGCCGGGATGGCGATGCGTCAGACAAGGGAAATAGGATGCTGCGGCGGAATGCGCAACCGGGATTAAGGGCGTAGAGACGCCCCTTCCCTATTCGCTGACGCGCTCGACGATCGCGCCGCAGCGGGTGAGCTTTTCTTCCAGCCGCTCGAAGCCGCGATCGAGGTGATAGACGCGCGAGACCATCGTCTCGCCTTCGGCGGCAAGACCGGCGATTACCAGCGAGACGGAGGCGCGAAGATCGGTGGCCATCACCGGTGCGCCCTTCAGCCGCGGCACGCCCTCGATCTTCGCCGTCTGTCCGGAAAGCGAGATCTTCGCGCCGAGGCGGGCAAGCTCCTGCACATGCATGAAGCGGTTTTCGAAGATGGTCTCCGTCACGTGCGAAATACCGGAGGAGCGTGTCATGAGCGCCATGAACTGCGCCTGCAGGTCCGTCGGGAAGCCCGGGAAGGGATCGGTCACGATGTCGACCGGCCTGATGCCCGCGCCGTTGCGCCTGACGCGCACACCGTTGTTGGTCGACGAAATTTCCGCGCCGGCGCGGCGGAGCGTCTCGAATGCCGTTTCAAGCAGAGCCGCATCGGTGTTTTCCAGAACGACGTCGCCGCCCGTCATGGCAACGGCCATGGCGTAGGTGCCGGTCTCGATGCGGTCCGGCAGAACGCGGTGGCGCGCGCCGGAAAGCGACTGCACGCCTTCGATGGTGATCGTCGAGGTGCCGTGGCCGGAAATTTTCGCGCCCATGGCGTTCAGGCAGTTGGCGAGGTCCACAACTTCCGGTTCGCGGGCGGCATTGCCGATGACCGTGGTGCCGCGGGCAAGGGTCGCAGCCATCATCATCACATGGGTCGCGCCGACGGAAACCTTCGGGAAGGTATAGCGCGTGCCGATCAGGCCGCCGTTCGGCGCCGTCGCGTTGATATAGCCGCTGTCGATTTCGAGATTTGCTCCGAGCGCCTTGAGTCCTTCGAGGAAAAGGTCCACCGGACGCGTGCCGATGGCGCAACCGCCAGGCAGAGACACGCGGCAGTGGCCTTCGCGCGCCAGAAGCGGACCGATGACCCAGAAGGAAGCGCGCATCTTCGAGACCAGCTCATAGGACGCGGTCGTATCGACGATGGTGCGGCAGGTGAAATGGATCGTGCGCGCATAGGAGTCTTCCTGGCGCTCGCGGCGACCATTGACAGCAACGTCGACGCCGTGATTGCCGAGAATGCGCATCAGCAGTTCGACATCAGCCAAGTGCGGCACGTTTTCGAGCGTCAGCGTATCGCTGGTCAAAAGCGAGGCGATCATCAGCGGCAGGGCGGCATTCTTGGCGCCGGAAATCGGAATGATGCCATTGAGCTCATTACCGCCGACAATTCTGATACGATCCATATGGACTTACGGGCTGTGCCCGCCTTTCTGAAAGTTCTGCCTTTAAAAGGGATGGGGGTCTTTAGACGAATTCCGGGCACGCTTCAATTCGCCGTGGACCGAACATTATGATTCGTCCATTTTTGCGGCAGGAAGGCCATTCGTCTCGTCTGCTTGCCCCGAACGGCGCGCGCGCGTCTGCTGTTTGCGGCGAGTGAGATTTTCACGGAGCTTTTCGGCAGCGCGCTCGCGGCGCCGTTTCGCCTGCTCTTCGATCACGGCCTTGCGGCCCTTTGTGGCATTTTCCGTCTTGTCGTCCATGTTTGATGTTTAGCGGATTCCGCCTCCCGCAAAAAGGGCCGTCGCCTTAATACATGCGAAGTTGGAATTTGCGGCTTGCGCTTGTCAAGAAGCTGTGGCAATAGGCCCCCCGTTCACGCATCGCAGCCGTCCGGCTCATGCGTCCTGGTCCTGCTGCCGTAGCTCAGTGGTAGAGCACACCCTTGGTAAGGGTGAGGTCGGTGGTTCAATCCCACTCGGCAGCACCAGTTTTTCCCGGAAAAAAGTTCTTCGCGATCCGTCCCATGATAACGCGTGGTCATACCTGAGGCCCTTGCTCAACTCCTTGTGATCGAACCCTGCCCCGCGGACTGCGGTTCTATGATTAGGCAATCACGGAGGACGCTCTCATGTTTATTCGTCTCATCGCGGGTTCGATCGTGGCGGCTGCCGTCGCAACCACTGCCTTCGCACAAACGACCGGCACCCAAGGAGGGTCGGGCAGCGGAACCACGATAGCTCCCAATCTCAATGATACCGGCTCGGGCACGACAACACGCACGAATCCCGGCATCTCCAACAGCACGATCAATCCCGGTGCCGTCGATCTGAACAGGAGCGGCAGCACGGTCAACCCAGGCGGCGTCAACCCTGCAATCCCGTCACCGTCGACGACATGCACGAATTCAGCGGCAGAGCAGGATAGTGCGGCAACAGGGACCTCCGGGCTCGGTTGCCCGCCTCTTCCTCGATAAGGACTGGCGAGACGCCAATCTGGCTGCAGGGCGCGCTGATTGCAAAAACGAGCGGTCATCCGATAAACGTGATCCGCTCGCCAGCGCCATTTTGTCATCAAATTCAGTCCGGTTTCACGCCTCCACGCCCGTCGCGATCAAACCCGATTGCCGACAATAAATAACCAGCTAATATAACCCATGTGTGCACAGCCCTTGCGAGGGGAACGCAACGGGCTGGATGTGCGTTTTGGCGTAAACACCGGAGGAATACGCCTATGGCAACGGAAAGATGGGACAATCCAGTCAAGGTCGGGTTCGAAAACGCCGATGCGCGAACTGTGAACGGCCCGTTCGATGCATTGAAATGCCTCACCGATCTTTGGCCCGCAACGCGCGGGCTTCGCTATCTCAAGGCCCGCAGCGCCTGCCGCGCGGCACTGGATGGACGCAAGACCGCCGAGGAAGCCCGCGCCGAGTTTCTGGCAGCGGCGGAAGAAGCCAAGCTGAAGCTGCACTGACGAGCGCGACAGGCGCTTGCGGCATCAACCGGAACATTCTTCTCCGTGCCGTTACGGCACGGCCAACTATTTTCATTAACTGTTGAACCAGGATAGGCTGGAAACCCATTTTAAAGCGGTTGCGCGTCTGCGGCCGCCGCCAATAGAACGCCGCAGCCATCATGATGATGGTTAGAGGCTCGTTCCCTCTGCTCCAAGCAGGCGAGCCTCGTCCGAGCGCGATCACGCAAACACCCCATGGCTGTTTTTGCTTTTCAGCAGCCACTGTCGTTTTCCATTTCGACATAGCCGACGCCGATGATGGTGCCGTCCGGGGCACGGATGAAGGATGGCAGATAATGCGCTTCGGCCGGAGTACAGCCGGGCGCGGCCGTATATTCATTGAGTGCAATCTGATCCTGCGGCAGCGCAGAATAATAATTGATACCGATTTCGAGCGCAGCGGACGCAGATGTGGCAAATGCGGCAGATGCAGCAAGAACGGCGCCGCCGCCCAGATGGAATATCATCCTCATAACAGTCTCCAGCGTTGAAATTCAGACGATCAAACACGTGAGATGCAGTTTTTGTTCCAGTTTTTTTCTTGCACATTTTCGCAAGAATCTTTCGGAACTTTTCTCGCTAGAGAAAGTTTAATTAAATTAGTCCGGAATCACGTTATTCAAAGTAGAAATTGCTATGAGAACACTGATGCTTGTCATTATTGCAGCGATGGTCGCGTCGATTCTCAGTATCCTGGTGATCAAACCTTTCGACAAGGGCGCGGGAAAAGACGACACGCCGGCGGCGACCATCCAGCAGCCGGAACCGAACTGACGGTCACCGCCGCAGCAGCCGGCTTTTGACATAGCCTTTGCCTACGATGTCCTCTGCAATCTCCGCAGCGCGATCCTCGTCGCCTTTCCGACGGACGAAGCCTTCCAGAACGACATAGCGGCCGAGAACCACAACCGTGATTTCGCCGGCGTCCAAGTCGTAGGCCGCGCGGAGGGCGCTTTCCACCGACGCTTTCGTGGCTGAACTGCTATGCCCCTCATTGCAGCAACTCTCATATTCCTTCCAGGTTTCGAGCCGAAGTACCACGGCCGCTGCCTCCACCACAGGATCATGCCGTTAACGCTCCAACCCGGCTTTTCGTTGCGTGCCCGGGGTAGCTCATTGGGAAACAAGCATTATCTTGGAACTGCCCTTGGCGTGCACTGGCAGGTTGCCCATATGCGATGGATCGGTAGCCGAGGGTGGTTCAATGAAAGTGATCATTTCTGCTTTTCTCGCGGCGGTTCTGCTCTGCGCTTGCACGTCCTCCGGCACATCGGAGCCCACGCCCATTCCTGGCAGCCTGACCCATGGCGGGCAGCCGCGAACGAAACTGGCCAAATCGCCCATCGGCAGCGCCGTCTACAACAATTTCAACGATTCAAGCGGCAACCGGGTCGAGGAAACATATATCCTTCAGCCGGATCGCAGTCTCAAGCTCATGCGGCAGCAAGTCATGTCAATCCACTGAAGCGCGCTTGACAGGAATCATTATCGAGAACATTCAAGGAACACCTAATCTGTCCGTGCCGTAACGGCGCGCGGACACCAACGGACGGCTGGATGTATCTCGAAAAGCTCAATCCACAGCAGCGCATGGCGGTCGAACACGGCACGCTTGCCGGCGGCAGCCATGTCGCCGGCCCGCTGCTCGTCATCGCCGGCGCGGGTTCCGGCAAGACCAACACGCTGGCGCACCGCGTCGCCCATCTGATCGTCAAAGGCGCCGACCCGCGCCGCATCCTGCTGATGACTTTCTCCCGCCGGGCGGCCGGCGAGATGGCGCGCCGCGTCGAGCGCATTTGCACTCAGGTCCTCGGCAGCAATTCCGGCATCATGGCCGATGCGCTGGCCTGGAGCGGCACCTTTCACGGGATCGGCGCGCGGCTGCTTCGCGACTATGCCGAGCAGATCGGCGTCGACTCCGCCTTCACCATCCACGACCGCGAAGACAGCGCGGACCTGATGAACCTCGTTCGTCACGAGCTCGGCTTCTCGAAGATGGAAAGCCGCTTCCCGACCAAGGGGACCTGTCTTGCGATCTATTCCCGGGCCGTGAATTCGGAAACGGAATTGTCTCTGATCCTGCGTGACGCCTTCCCCTGGTGCGCCGCATGGGAAAAACAGCTCCGCGAACTTTTCGCCGCCTATGTCGGGGCCAAACAGAACCAGAACGTCCTCGATTACGACGACTTGCTGCTCTACTGGTCGCAAATGGTTGCCGAACCAATGATCGCCGAGGATATCGGCGGCCGCTTCGATCATGTGCTCGTCGACGAATATCAGGATACGAACCGGCTGCAGGCCTCGATCCTGCTTGCTTTGAAGCCTGAGGGACAGGGGCTGACCGTCGTCGGCGACGATGCGCAGTCGATCTATTCCTTCCGCGCGGCCACAGTCCGCAACATCCTCGATTTCCCGGCCTTGTTCACCCCGGCAGCCAGCATCGTGACGCTCGACCGGAATTACCGGTCGACGCAACCTATTCTCGCCGCGGCCAATGCCGTCATCGATCTCGCCTCGGAACGTTTCACGAAGAACCTCTGGACAGAGCGGCAATCCGGCGAACGCCCGCGCCTCGTCACCGTGCGCGACGAGGCCGACCAGGCCCGGTATGTCGCCGACAAGGTGTTGGAGAACCGCGAAGAGGGCACGCGGCTGAAAAGCCAGGCCGTGCTCTTCCGCGCCTCGCACCATAGCGGCGCGCTGGAAATCGAACTCACGCGCCGCAACATTCCCTTCGTGAAATTCGGCGGCCTGAAATTCCTCGATAGCGCGCATGTCAAGGATATGCTGGCCGCGCTCCGCTTCGCTCTCAATCCGCGCGACCGGGTTGCCGGCTTCCGGCTGATGCAGATCCTGCCGGGCGTCGGGCCTTCGACGGCCCAGCGGGCGCTCGACCAGATGGCGGAGGACCCAAACCCATTGCAGGCGCTCGCAGCCATGTCCGCTCCGCCGCGCGCCGGCGAGGATTGGGTCTCGTTCGTTTCGGTCATGCAGGAGCTGAAGACGGGGAAAGCCGGCTGGCCCGCCGAAATCGGTCTGGTCCGGGAATGGTATCAGCCGCATCTCGAGCGGCTGCACGAGGACGCCGCAACGCGTCAGGCCGACCTCCTGCAACTCGAGCAGATCGCCGGCGGCTATCCCTCGCGCGAGCGCTTCCTGACCGAACTGACGCTCGATCCTCCTGACGCGACCAGCGACCAGGCGGGCGTGCCGCTGCTTGACGAGGACTACCTGATCCTTTCGACTATCCATTCCGCCAAGGGCCAGGAGTGGACCAAGGTCTTCATGCTGAACGTCGTCGACGGCTGCATTCCGTCGGACCTCGGCGTCGGCACCAGCGCGGAAATAGAGGAGGAGCGGCGCCTGCTCTATGTCGCGATGACGCGCGCCAGGGACAATCTCGATCTCGTCGTCCCGCAGCGTTTCTTCACGCACGGGCAAAACGCGCAGGGTGACCGGCACGTCTATGCCTCGCGCACCCGCTTCATCCCGGCGACGCTGCTGCAGTTTTTTGAAGTCTGCGGCTGGCCGCAGGGCAAAAGCGAGAACGCATCCGCGCAGCAGGCGCGCCAGATTCGAATTGATGTCGGCGCTCGCATGCGCGGCATGTGGCGCTAGAGGGCAAGAGGGCTACTGGGCGGTTTGAGGAACGGCGCGATCACCTCTTCATTCACCGCCTCGATGGTCGCGGGCAACCATTTTGGATTTCGATCCTTGTCGATCACCGCCGCACGCACGCCTTCATAAAAATCCGCGGACTTCAATGTTTGCAGGCCAGCACCTAGCTCGCGGTTCAGGCATTCGGCGAGGCTTGCGCTTCGCCGCCCCTCCCTCAGCAGACGCAGGGTCAATTTTAGGCTCGTTGGCGAACGCGTCTGCAGGGTCTTCCGTGTCTTGGCGGCGAATTCGCCTTTGTCAGCGGCAAGCGCTTCCAGAATCTCTTCGACGCGATCGAAACAGAAGGCATGGTCGATCGACGGACGAATGGCCTGCAAGCGGCTTTCGCCCGGCTTGCCGGAAAGATGTTTCAGCAGCGCATCACAAGCTACCGGCGACGAGCCGGCCGGCATCCGCGCCAACGCATCGATGACATCTGGCAGCCGCGACGACGGGATCTCAAAATCGGCAAGGCCGGCATAGATGGCGTCGGCCGCATTCAGCTCCTGCCCGGTCAATCCTGCCCAGGTTCCCGTTTCGCCGGGCATGCGCGGCAGCAGCCAGGTCGCTCCGACGTCCGGGAAATAGCCGATGCCGGTCTCCGGCATCGCAAGCCTCGTCCGCTCTGTCACGATGCGGTGCTGCCCGTGCGCGGAAAGGCCGACGCCGCCGCCCATGGTGATGCCGTCCATCAGTGCGATATAGGGTTTGGCGTAGTTTGCGATGCGGTGATTGAGTGTGAACTCCTCGCGCCAGAACGTCTCGGCTACGTCGGTATTCGAACGCCCGCTTTCATGCAGAACGCGAATATCCCCACCGGCGCAGAAGCCGCGATCACCCTCGCCGGTCACCACCACACTTGTGATACCGTCATCCTCCGCGAACTCGTCAAGCGCGGTCTCGATCATGCGCACCATGTCGAGTGTCAGGCTGTTCAGAGCTCGCGGCCGGTTGAGCCGGATGATGCCCGCCGTGCCGCGCCGTTCGATAATGACTTCGCGCTCGTGATTGTTCTGCATGTCCACGGTCCGCCCTCGATTGACCCTCCTATCAATAAACAGGCGGGCCGCTTCATTCCAGTGGACTTTGCATCAACAAAGACCAGTCAGAAGGATGCGGCGGCAAGCGCGCGGCGCATTTCGTGCAGATCCTCGACCCGACGCGTGATCAATTCCAGTTCCCAATCCAGCGCGCTACGGACGATCGTCTCCAGTGAGTCGTATTTCGGCGTCCACTCCAGCATGCGATGCGCCAAGCTAGCGTCGGCGACGACGCTTGCGGCATCGCCCGGACGGCGGGGCGCCATATGGATCTTGAACGCGTGACCATGCAGGCGCGTCACCATGTTCAGCACATCCAGCACCGAATAGCCCGAACCATAGCCGCAATTCGCCACCAGCGATCCTTTACCCCTTCGCAGATGCTGCAGCGCCTTGAGGTGGGCCTCAGCGAGATCGGTGACATGGATATAGTCGCGCACGCCGGTGCCGTCATGCGTCGGGTAGTCGATGCCGTAGACATGCACGCTGTCTCGCCTGCCGAGTGCGGCCTCGCAGGCGACCTTGATGAGATGCGTCGCACCGCTGGTCGATTGTCCGGCTCGCCCGTGCGGATCGGCACCCGCGACGTTGAAATAGCGCAGCGTCACATAGTCGAAATCATAGGCCGCAGCAGCGTCGCGCAGCATGAATTCGGTCATCAACTTCGATTGGCCATAGGGGTTTTCCGGATTGAGCGGCGCGGTTTCCTTCACCGGCTCGGAACCCTTCTGCGGACCGTAGACCGCCGCCGTCGATGAGAAGACGAGGTGGCGCACCCCGGCAGCGATCGCCGCGCTCATCAGCGCACGCGTCTTGCCGGAATTGTTGTCGTAATAGGAAAGCGGATCGGCAACCGAGGCCGGAACGACCGCGGAACCTGCGAAATGGATGATCGCCTCGATATCGTTCTCGATGAAGATCGTCTTCAAAACCTCGGCATCGGCGACATCTCCTAGGTAGAAGCGCGCCGCTGGCGCGACCGCCCAGCGAAAGCCGGTGGAAAGGCGATCAAGGACGACGACGTTCTCGCCTGCATCGAGCAGTGCCCAGACCATGTGGCTGCCGATGTAGCCGGCACCGCCCGTCACCAAAATTGACATATCCCCGCCCCCTTTTTCTATCGGACGGGGGTATCTGACGCGGTTATTCCTTTCAGATTTTCTTATCGAGCGCCCGTTCTGGCACCTTTGGACCGGTAAGTTTGATGCTGTGGTTAGGGGCTGATTTCCACCTTTGCTACAATTTTAGCGAACTATCGTTTCGGGCATCAAAAAGGCCCGACAGCGAGGCCGGGCCTTGGTGGTCAGAGCTTCAGAATGTAATCGCAGAGCTTGTCGGCTGCTGCCTTGACCTGCTGCGGATCGCGCAGGAAGCAGGCTCGCAGGAAGAGTTCGCCGCCTGCGCCGAAGGCGGTACCGGGCGCCAGGCCAACGCCTGTTTTGTCGACGATATCCAACGCCGCCTTGCGGCTGTCGGTGACGCCGTCGATCTTCAGGAAGGCGTAAAGCGCACCGTCCGGCTTCAACGTCTCGACGCGGTTTGTGGCCATTAGCGCATCACAAAGAATGTCGCGGGAAAGTGCCGCTTTCCGGACATTGGCCTCGACGAACCCGTCGCCTTCGTTGAGGGCTGCGACCGCACCTTTCTGCATGAATTGCGCAACGCCCGAGGTCGAATACTGGATCAGGTTTTCAAGCACCTGCCCCGTTTCCGGCGGCGCTACGATCCAGCCGACGCGCCAGCCGGTCATCGACCAATTCTTCGAGAACGAATTGACGAACATGATCTTGTCGTCCGGCGACATGACGTCGAGGAAAGAAGGTGCCCGCCCGCCGGCATAGAAATAGCGGGCGTAAATCTCGTCCGCCATGATCCAGAGATCGTGCTTGCGGGCGAGTTCGAGGATGTCTGCGAGGTCTTTTCTTGTCGCGGTCCAGCCTGTCGGGTTGGATGGCGTGTTAACGAAAAGCGCTCTTGTTTTCGGCGTGATCGCCGCATCGATACTGTTGAGATCGACCGCCCATTTGCCACCTTCGAACTGTAGCTGGACGCCGACCGAACGGGCTCCGGCAATTTCAAGTGCGGCGGCGATATTCGGCCAGGCGGGCGTCAGATAGACCAGCTCGTCTCCCGGCGAGGTCAGCGCCTGCACAGCGATCTGGATCGCCTGCATGCCCGATCCGGTCACATAGAAATGCTCCATCGGCAGCGTGACGCCGAAATGCCGGGCGTAGTAATTTGATAGCGCCTGACGAAGCTCCGGAATGCCGCGCTGCCACGTGTAGAAGGTCTCGCCCTCTGCCAACGCATCCATTGCCGCCGTGCTGATGAAGTCCGGCGTCGGAAGATCGCCCTCGCCGACCCAGAGCGGCAGCAGGCCGTCGCGGCCACGGGCATAATTGACGACTTCGACGATCCCGCTTTCTGGCGCCGAAACGGCGCGCGGGCTGAGGCTATTCATAATCGACATGAAGATCTCCGGTTTTCGCCTTCATAAAGCAAAACCGGGGACGAATCCCATGAGAATGCGTGATGCGGTATCGATTTTCGTTATGAATGAGCCCTGTTAAATACAGGGCTCCGAACCCGATCAAACTGCCGGGCGCCTGGCCAGCAGATCGCGGATTTCCGTCAGGAGCGCGACATCAGCCGGCGGCGGTGCCTCTTCCGCTGCCTTTTGCTCGTTGCGCTCGACCTGTTTGCGCAGCAAGTTCACGCCCTTGATCATCAGGAAGATGATCCAGGCAAGGATCAGGAAATTGATGATCACGGTGATGAAATTGCCATAGGCGAAGACGGCGCCCTGCGCACGGGCGGCGGCAAGCGTCGGCGCGTTGACCGCAGATGAAAGTCCAACGAAGTAGTTGGAAAAATCGAACCCGCCGAAAAGGGCACCGACGATCGGCATGATGATATCGTCGACCAGCGATTTGACGATGCCGCCGAAAGCACCGCCAATGATGACGCCGACGGCAAGGTCCATGACGTTGCCTCGGGCGATAAAGGCCTTGAACTCATTGAGCATCCGATCTGTCTCCCTCTGATGTACCCTGACGATAGTCCGTTGTTTTTATTAGCTACATCTCTTGATTGATTATTCAATTGCAAAATTGAAACAGCCGGGGGTCTTCCCGCATCTTGGACTTAATGCCTAGATCATCGCAATTTCCAAGTCAGACGATTTCCCTTAGTCTTGATGTCTTCTGGGAGAACCGGCGGATCGTGCGCCGGTGGAGGGTCAATGCTGCCAGGCTGGGTCATCATCGCTTTTGCCTTCGGCTACCTGCTGCTGCTGTTCGCGGTCGCAAGCTATGGCGACCGTAGAAGCCAGAAGCTGGGCATACCAGACGGCGGCTGGCCGGTCGTCTATGCGCTCAGCCTTGCGATCTACTGCACTTCCTGGACCTATTTCGGCAGCGTCGGGCTTGCCTCTCAGCGCGGCCTGGAATTTGCCGGCATCTATATCGGCCCGATCCTCGTCTTCACGCTCGGCATGCCGGTGCTGCGCCGGATCATCGAGCTTGCAAAGGCCGAAAAGCTTACCTCCGTCGCGGATTTCATCGCCGCCCGCTACGGAAAGAATCCGACGGTCGCGACGACGGTGGCGCTGATCTCGCTGGTCGGCACAATCCCCTATATCGCACTACAGCTGAAGGCGATCAGCAGCACCGTGACCGCAATCGTCAATCCGTCGGATTACGGCATCGGCAGCGGCAATCTCTACTTCCTCGACCTGCCGCTGATCGCGACCTTGGTGCTTGCCTGTTTCGCCGTCATGTTCGGCACGCGGCATACCGATGCGACCGAGCACCAGGACGGCCTGATCCTCGCCGTTTCGATGGAATCTCTCGTCAAGCTCGTCGCCTTCCTGACCGCCGGTGTCTGCGTCGTCTGGTTCCTGTTCGACGGGCCTGCCGACCTTTGGCGGAAAAGCGTGGACAACGAGTTGGTCAACGCAACCCTTGACTTCCGGACGCCGGTCAGCCGCTGGATCACGCTGATCGTGCTGTCGGCCTTTGCGATCATCTTATTGCCGCGCCAATTTCACGTCACCGTCGTTGAAAACCGCTCGGCGAAGCAGCTGCGGCTCGCGGGCTATCTCTTTCCGATCTATCTCGTCGCCATCAATCTCTTCGTACTTCCGGTGGCAATCGGCGGCCTGCTGATCTTTGGCGGCGCGGGCAACGCCGATTTTTACGTACTGTCGCTGCCCATTGCCGGCCAGATGTGGCTGGTTTCGCTGATTACCTTCATTGGCGGTTTTTCGGCAGCGACAGCGATGGTCATCGTCGATTCCGTCGCGCTTTCGATCATGGTGTCGAACGACATTATCATGCCGATCTTCCTGCGCCGGAAGCTCGCCGGACGTGCCGGCCAGCGCGACAACTTTGCGAAGAGCCTCCTCAACATCCGCCGCAGCGCGATCTTCGCTGTGCTTCTGCTCGGCTACGCCTATTACCGCTCGACTGACAGCACGGCGGGTCTCGCCTCGATCGGCCTCCTGTCCTTCGCCGCGATCGCCCAGATCGCGCCTGCGCTTTTCGGCGGCCTTATCTGGCGGCGGGCGAACGCGCGCGGCGCCATCCTTGGCCTCACGTCCGGCTTCGTTATCTGGTTCTACCTGCTTTTCCTGCCTTCGCTCGGCGGGCCGGATTATTCCTATGTCGCCACCGCCTTCCTCAGCTTCATCTTCCCGGGCACGGCGCTCTTTGCGTCGGTGAACGCCGATCCGCTGGTCAACGCCACGGCGATGAGCCTGCTCATCAATACCGGCTTCTTCATCATCGGCTCGATGACGCGCAACGCCCGTCCACTGGAGCGCATCCAGGCGGGCATCTTCGTGAAGCGGCAGTCGCGCTCGCAATTTGCGACCCGCGGATGGAAGACCCGCATCAGCGTCGGTGATCTGAAAACGGCAATCTCGCGCTATCTCGGCGAAGAGCGCATGCAGCGGTCGCTTGCGACATACGAACAGAATTCCGGCCGCAGGCTGGAGGACGACCAGCCGGCCGACATGGCGCTCATCCACTTCACCGAACAATTGCTCGGCAGCGCCATCGGTTCTTCCTCCGCGCGGCTGGTGCTTTCGCTAATCCTGCAGAAGACGGAGGACGCGTCCGCCGATACGGCTTGGCTGCTCGACCAGGCAAGCGAAGCGCTGCAATACAATCAGGACATGCTGCAGACGGCGCTTTCGCAGATGGACCAGGGCATTGCCGTCTTCGACAGCTCCAATCAGCTGACGATCTGGAACCGTCGCTTCCGCCAGCTTCTCGACCTGCCGGAAGATGTCGGCCGTGTCGGCTTTCCGCTTTCGGAGATCGTGGCGATCTTGAGCCAGCGCGGCGACATCCCGGCCGCCGAACTCAGCCAAACCGTCCGGCATTTTCTGACGCTCGACAAACCCTTCTCCCTCGTTCTCGGTGGCGGTGAGAGGATTATCGAAGTGCGGTCCAACGCCATGCCGGACAAGGGCATCGTTGCGACCTTTACCGACATTACCCAGCGCGTGGCGGCCGACCAGGCACTGAAGCAGGCAAACGAAACGCTAGAGCAGCGCGTCGCCCAGCGAACGGCGGAACTGACGCGTGTCAACCGCGAACTTGGCGAGGCGAGGGCGGCCGCCGATGAGGCGAACATCGGCAAGACCCGTTTCTTTGCCGCTGCCGGCCACGACATCTTGCAGCCGCTGAATGCGGCGCGGCTTTATTCCTCCGCGCTCGTCGAGCGTATCGCGCAGTCCGAAAACGGTCCGATCGTGCGCAATATCGATTCCGCGCTGGAATCGGTCGAGACCATCCTGGGCGCCGTTCTCGATATCTCGAGGCTCGACACCGGCGCCATGCGGCCGCGGCTGACATCCGTGCCGCTTGCCGGCCTGCTCGCACGCATCGAGACCGATTTCGCGCCGGTTGCCCGGGCGAAGAAACTGAAGCTTGTCATCATGCCGACATCGCTAAAGGTCCGCTCCGACCCCAACCTGCTGCGGCGCCTCGTGCAGAACCTCGTTTCCAACGCCATCAAATATACGTTGACCGGCAAGGTGCTCGTTGGGGCCCGGCGGCGGGGCAACCAGGTGGTGATCCAGGTGATGGATTCGGGCATCGGCATTCCGCCTTCGAAATTCCGCACCGTGTTCAAGGAATTCGCGCGGCTCGACGAAGGCGCGAAGACGGCCTCCGGCCTCGGGCTCGGCCTTTCGATCGTCGACCGCATCGCCCGCGTCCTCAACCATCCAGTCGAGCTGCATTCGACTCATGGCAAGGGCACGGATTTCCGCATCGTCATGCCGCTCGATGTTTCGAAAGTGAGCGAGACCTCTCCTTCCCACGCACCGGCCGATCGTGTTCCGCAGCCGCTCAAGGGGCTCAGGATCCTCTGCATCGACAACGAAGCGAAGATCCTCGAAGGCATGCGTCTCCTGATTTCCGGCTGGGGCTGCGAGGTGGAGGCCATCCACTCCCTTGCCGCGGCTTCGACCTTCGGCACGCGTCAACCCGCGCCCGATCTCATCATCGCGGACTATCATCTCGGCGACGGAACCGGGATTTCCGCGATCCTGAATTTGCGGGAGCGCTTCGAGACCGATCTTCCGGCGCTGCTGGTGACCGCCGACCGGACGCCGGAGGTCAGGGTGGAGGCGGAGCGCCATGGCATCGCCATCCAGCACAAGCCGGTGCGCCCGGCGGCGCTTCGCGCCTTCATCACGCAGATTTCCGGGCTGAAGCGTGCCGCGGCGGAGTGATCTCCATGACGCCGTTCACCAAGTCGCGGACGCGGTCGGTCGAGGGCGCGTTGCCGAAGAGAATTCGATACATGATCGGCGAAACGACACGGTCCATGACGGCGTCGACCTCCGGAAAACTCTCGCCGCGAGACGCGGCGCGCGCGGCGATCATTTTGATCTGCTGCATCGTATAGCCGCAGCACTGGTAAGCGCCGGTGCCGCCCTGTGCGGCGAGCACGTCGCGGATCATCTCACGGCCCGGGCCTGACGACATTTCCTCGGAATATTGCTCCGCCCAGGTCTGCAGGTCCTGCTGCGCGCTGCCGGTGTCGATCGGCTCCATATCCGGACGCAAGCGCTCAACGGCGACGTCGGCCAGCAATTCCTGCAGGTCGCCCCAGCGGCGATAAATCGTGGAGGGCGTCACGCCGGCTTCCACAGCGATCAGTGGGACGGTCACCTCCGCACGATCCATCTTCGAAAGCAGGGACCGCACGGCTTTATGGACCGACGCCTGGACCCTTGCGCTCCTGCCGCCCGGACGCGGGCCTTCCTTTCCTGCCATGCCTTCAACCCACGTTTTCCACCCGGCGCTTATGGTTCAAAAACTTTGATAGTACCATTAACGCAAATAATTTGCTTTTAACGCGGCATCCCCTACATCAGGCAAACGCAACGATTTAGCTTTAAGGGGTATATAGATGTTCTCGGTCAGCAAATCCAGAGAGACTGCCGCTTCCCCGAAAAACCCGATCGCCTTCCATGCCGTGACGCTCGCCACCTTCTTCGGCGCGTCGGCAGCGCCGACGCCGCTTTACCGGATTTACGAAGAGAGCTTTGCGGTTTCGCCGGTGCTGATCACGGTGATCTTCGCGGTCTATGCCTTCGCGCTTCTGGCGGCGCTGCTGATTGCCGGGTCGATCTCCGATCATCTCGGCCGCAAGCCGGTGATCTTCGGCGCGCTCACCATGGAGATCGCGGCAATGGTACTGTTTACGGTAGCAAGCGGACCGGGCTGGCTGATCGCGGCGCGGATCGTGCAGGGGCTTGCGACCGGCATTGCGGGCGCCTCGATCGGGGCGGCACTTGTCGACATCGACCGGGTAAAAGGCCAGCTCGTCAATTCGATCGCGCCACTTTCCGGCATGGCGGTCGGCGCGGTCGGCACCAGTGCGCTCATCCAGTACGGCCCCTTCCCGCTGCATTTCGTCTACGGCCTGCTGCTTGCCGCCTTCGTGGTCCAGGCGCTGGCAATCTGGCTGACGGCGGAAACCGGCGGCACCCGGCCGGGCGTCATCGGCTCACTGAAACCCCGTATCGCGATCCCGGCGCAGGCGAAGCGGCCACTGGCACTCGTTACGCCGATCAATATCGCCAACTGGACGCTCGGCGGTTTCTACCTCTCGCTCGTGCCTTCCCTCGTGGTCTCGACGACCGGCAACCGGGCGCCGCTGACGGGCGGAGCGGTGGTGACGGCATTGATGCTTTCGGGGGCGGCCGCCGTCTTCCTGCGCCGGGCCAAAAGCCCGCGGGCGAACCTCACCTTCGGCGTTTCGGCGACAACGCTCGGCATGTTGACGGTCGTCGCCGGCGTGCATCTGACGAACGTGCCGGTGCTGATCCTCGGCACGCTTTTCACCGGCATGGGCTTTGGCACGAACTTCCTTGGCTCGGTCGGAACCATCCTGCCGCTTGCCAAGCCCGACGAGCGCGCCGGACTGCTTTCGGCCTTCTACATCCAGAGCTACCTCGCCTTCAGCCTGCCCGCAATTCTCGCTGGCTTCCTGGCAAAATCGCTCGGTTACGCGCCGACGACCGATATCTATGCGACGGCGATCATTCTGGTCAGCTTCGCCGGGCTGATGGCCGTGCGCGCCGAACGGGCAAAGACTGCGGTGGCCTGAGCCCTGCGCTTCATGCGCCGTTTTCCTCATTCTCCGCATCGCGCAGACGGCTCCCTCCGATCAGCGCATGGCGGCGCAGGTGCTCCTCATAATGCTCCGGCCCGTTGAGCAGGATGTCGTGACGCTCGTCGTTGTTATGGGCGCAGGGCGGGCGCTGTCGCGGATATCCACCCTGCCCTGCGGCCGGAGCTCGCCGAGGCCGGCCTTCGCGCGGCGGCACCGCGGCAGGCGGCAATCACGCCAGTAGCCCAGTAAACTCGTGAAACGGCGGGTGTTGACCAATGACACTTCGCCCCGAATTTCAAACGGCAGATCGTAGAATTCATCCTCGGGGAGCACGCCGTAACGCGCGATCAGCTCCGCTTCCTCTTCCCGCACCGGAAGAGCGCGCATGACAAAGGCGAAAAATGACGGAAATCTTTTGTAAGCGATTGATTTTTGGTGGGGTCGAAAATTTTTTCATGCGCGGTGGGGAAAGTGGGAGGTTGATTCGCTGCAAGGCGATTTCCCTATCGCATAGGCACGATGCAGAACTGGTTGCCTTCCGGGTCCTTCATGACGGTATAGCCTGCTTCCTTTCGCTGGACCCTGCCGCCAAGCGCGATGATGCGTTCGATCATGGCCGGAACATCATCGACGGCGATGTCCAAATGGACCCGGTTATTGCTGTAATCGCGCAGCGGGACGCGCTGGAAGCAGAGCGACGGGCCAGGGCCATCCACCATCACCGTCGGATCCGTCTCCGCCGTAAAGCCAAGCTTCGCCAGCCGGCTGATTTCGGCCTCGTCATAGGGGCGGATTTGATAGCCATCGAGGAGGGCCGCCCAGAAGGCGGCAAGGCGCGAGGGGGTTTCGGATTCGAAAACGATTTCAGCGATGGTGGCCATGGAAGGTCTCCCGAAGGTGGTGCGGGAGATTTTATGAGGAGCGGCGTGTGATGCAACGGCAATAAAGGCGGGAGGACTGCAGCCGGCTTGCGGAAGCACAGAAATGCGATCCATCAAGCTTTGCGTGCGACGACGGCCGACGCGGTCATTTCACTACTCGAGATTTCCGGCAGCCCTTCAGTGGCCCGAGAACACCAGGGTCTGCACGGGGAGGAGCATCGCCTGCATCCGCAAGATCATGGCGTGCACCAGCCCGACGGCGTCGACAACATGCAGGAACAGCCATCGCATCGTGCCGATATTCTCGTCGGCGAGCGCCTCGTGATTGCTCGTGTAGGCGTTGGCGATGCAACTGCTCCCCGGCGGAATGTCATCAAGTTCTCCAGGAAAGAGCGGCTGCAGAAAGACGGTCAGGGTTCCCGGACGCGCCATTTGCTGGACATCGATAAGTTGATCCGTCGGACGTAACTGTCCAGCCGCGATCACATCCTGAACGTCAGTCACCACCAGTGGAATGATGGTAAACGGCTTTCCGATGCAGGTTGCTTCGGCGATCATTCCAGGCTTCATCACCTGCGCTTCGATCTGCCCGAAACCGGCGATCAAGGTGCCTCGCCCTGCTTCCGCAGGAACGAGAATGCCGGCCGGACGCAGCATCGCGTTGACGACATCGCCCGGACGCAGCGTGAACTGCTGCACGGTGCCCGCAACGCCGGCCCGAACGAGGGTCTTGTCCAGTTCCACCTGGGCCTGCGCCTGCGCAGCTTCGGCGCTTGCCTTTTGCGCCGGCAACAGGACATTGATCTTGGCTTCGAGAGTCTGCTTGTTGGCAAGCACCGCACTCACCGCACCCTTGCGGCTTTCGACGGTGTTTTCCAGACGGACGACCTCTCTTCGGGCGACGGCATCGTTCCTCAACAGCTGGGACTTCATCTCGTATTCGTCCACCGCCACCTGAAGGGCGCCCTCGGCCTCCTGGATCTGGCCGTCTGCAGCGGCCAGTTCGGTTTGAGCCACCGCGGTTTCCGCTTCGACTTCCGCGATCTTTCGACGTGCCGTCTCCAGCGCGGCTTTCTGCAGCGAGTCGTCTAGGCGGAACAGCGGTGCACCGGCGGCCACCTTCTCGTTGACGCCGACATAGACTTCGTCGACGCGTCCGACCGCTTCCGGCAGGATCGTCACCGTGCGGAATATCGCCGTGACATTCTTGGTCGAGGGATGGAAATAGAAGATCATGGTGATCAGCGAAATGGTGAGGATCAGGCAGGCGGAAATACCCCAGCGCAGTTCGTACCACACGCTGTAAAGCGTAATTTCGCGACCGATCCGCTTTCCCTGAACATAACGCCGATAAAGATAATCGGGGAAGATGGTGAGCATAGAGCAGAGCATCAACTCGAACATGGATCAGACACCCTCTCCGTGCACACCGGTCTTCGACTTCACCTCGGCCGGCTCCACCGGCTCTTCGGTTATCAATGCGGGATCGCCGCTTGTTACTGGATCACGGCCGGCAAGCTTTGCCAGCGATTGCGCGATCGAGTAGAGCGGCGTACTAAAGTCCGGGATGCGGACAAAGGCCAGCAGCAGGCCGGCAATCCAATAGAGATGGTTGTGCGTGAAGAGCGAGATCAGCACCAGGACCGCCACGACTTCCATCTGCACCTTGTTGGTGCGATGCGCCATGCGTTCCGGAACGGCATGGAGCTGGAAGTAGAGGTTGCCGATCACGAGAACGGCAACAATCAGAAAAATGGCAACGCCATTGAAGAGATAATCGGCTTGCCCTGGCTCTGTAATAAAGCCTGGCACGTGATCAACCGCGGCCGGATGCATCGATTGCGCCATTTACATTCCCCCTCCCAGCTGGAGAATCATGATGACTTCAGCAATACAAGCAGAATGAGCAGAAAACTCTATATATTTTCACAGAATCGCAGGCTTTGATTTTTCTGACACCAAGTCCGGTAAATTTGTTGGCTTCAAGTTCCCCGCATGATGAATTTACCGTCCAGAATGCCATACAATTCTGCGTATGCTTCTCACTATATCATACGAAGGCGACCGCCTGCCATAACTTGGATGACACGGGCTCTTGCAGGTGGAGGCTGAAAGAAGCGGCTCAAGCCGCCTCTTTCTCCTTCGCATAGGGGTCAAACCGCCCGTAGAATGTCTCGCCCTTCGCCGCCATATCCTTCAAGAGCGCCGTCGGCTTAAAATGTAATCCGTAAGCTGTAGCTAACGTTTCGCAGAGCTCCACGAAGGTCTTCGCGCCCATGCCGTCGATGTAGCTCAGCGCGCCGCCGGTATAGGGGGCAAAGCCGAAGCCGAGGATGGAGCCGACGTCGGCTTCGCGGGGGTCGGTGACGATGCCCTCTTCCACGGTGCGGGCAGCCTCGAGAGCGATGGTGACCAGGAAGCGCTGCTTCAGGGTGTTGATGTCGATCTTGTCCGCATCCTTCTGCGGGTAGAAGGTCTTGAGGTCGGGCCAGAGCGACTTCTTGGCGGGCTTCGGCGGGTAATCGTAGAAGCCCTTGGAATTCTTGCGGCCGAAGCGGCCTTCCTTTTCGACCATGCGGGAGACGAGCTCCATGTGGCGGGGGTCGACGGCTTGGTCGCCCAGGTCCGCCACCGTGGCGTTGAGGATCTTCAGCGACAGGTCGATGGCGACCTCGTCATTCAGCGCCAGCGGGCCGACCGGCATGCCGGCCATCTTGGCGGCGTTCTCGATCATCGCCGGCGGCACGCCTTCGATCAGCATGTCGTAGCTTTCGGCCATGTAGCGCAGCACGCAGCGATTGACGAAGAAGCCGCGGGTGTCGTTGACGACGATCGGCGTCTTCCTGATGGCTGCGACGTAATCCAGCGCTACCGCGAGCGCCTTGTCGCCGGTTTCCTTGCCGAGGATGACTTCCGTCAGCATCATCTTTTCGACGGGGGAGAAGAAGTGGATGCCGATGAAATCGGCTGGGCGCTTGGAATTCTTCGCCAGGCCGGTGATCGGCAGGGTCGAGGTGTTGGAGGCGAAGATCGCGCCTTCGGGCAGCACTTCCTCGACGGCCTCGATGACGTCCTTCTTGACCTCGCGATCTTCGAAGACCGCTTCGATGACGAGATCGGCGTCCTTGAGATCGGCGTAATCGACGGAGGGCGTGATGCGGGCGAGGATGGCGGCGCCCTCCTCCTGCGTAAGACGTCCCTTACCGATAGAGTCCTTCACCAGCCCTTCGCCGGTCGTCTTGCCCTTGTTGGCCGCATCCATATCGCGATCGATCAGGGTGACGTCGATGCCGGCTGCGGCCGTGACATAGGCGATCGAGGCGCCCATGAAGCCGGCGCCGACGACGCCGACTTTCTTCAGCTCGGTCTTGGGCACGCCTGCCGGGCGGCGGGCGCCCTTGCCGAGTTCCTGCATGGAGATGAAGAGGGAGCGGATCATCGAGAAGGCTTCGGTGGTCTGCAGCACCTGCGTGAAATAGCGCTGTTCGATCTTCAGCGCCGTATCGAAGGGCACCTGCAGGCCTTCATAGACGCATTTGAGAATGGCGAGCGCGCCGGGATAATTGCCGGCGGTCTCCCGGCGGAGGATCGCGGGTGCGGCGGGCCAGAGCTGGGCGGCCGCCGGAGTCCAGATGCCGCCGCCAGGCGCCTTGAAACCCTTCTCATCCCAGGGGGCCACGGGTTTCAACCCGTCCTTGATCATCTGTTTGGCGGCGGCGATCAGCTGATCCGGCTCGACCACCTGATGCACGAGGTTCATCGCCTTGGCGCGGGAGGCCGAGAGCGACTGACCGGTCGTCATCATCTGCAGCGCCGACTGGGCATCAGCAAGGCGCGCGACGCGCTGCGTGCCGCCGGCTCCCGGGAAGATTCCGACCTTGACCTCGGGGAGCGCGATCTTGACCGACTTGGCATTGGACGCGACGCGACCATGGCAGGCGAGCGACATTTCCAGGGCGCCGCCCATGCAGGTGCCGTTGATCGCCGAGACCCAAGGCTTGCCGCAGGTTTCGAGCTTGCGGAAGAGGCCGGTCATGCGGCCGACGAGATCGAAGAGTTTTTGCGCAGCTGTCTCAGGGTTTGCTGCCTTTTCCTGTTGGTAGAGCGTGAACATCGACTTGATCATCGAGAGGTCCGCACCGCCGGAGAAGGTGGATTTGCCGGAGGTGATGACGACGCCCTTGATGGCGGTATCGGCCACGGTCGCGTCGACGATGGCGTTCAGCTCGTCCATCACCTCTTCGGTGAAGACGTTCATGGACTTGCCGGGCATATCCCAGGTGACGAGGGCGATGCCGTCGGCGTCGGTTCTGACGGTGAAGTTCTTGTAGGTGCTCATTGGGGATTTCCTCTTCCCTAAATTTCTCAAGCTTTCAAAAGACGCCGAGTAGGTAACAACTCACGCCAATGACCAAGACGAGGAACACCAGCAGGAAGCGATTCTCGCTCCGCAGTCGCCGCGCGTGCTCCTTCGGATTGACATGGGATGCCTCGGCAGAAGCTTGTTCCATGTCCTTATCCAGATTCCGAAGCTCGAAGTGACGTTTCGTCTCGTTCTGGCTCATTGGCTCGTCTCCGCTCTGCAATCCCCTTAGACGCGTTCAATCACCGTCGCCGTGCCCATGCCGGCGCCGATGCAGAGGGTGACGAGCGCGGTGTTGAGATCGCGGCGTTCGAGCTCGTCCAGCACCGTGCCGAGGATCATCGCGCCGGTGGCGCCGAGCGGGTGACCCATGGCGATGGCGCCGCCATTGACGTTGATCTTGTCGTGATCGATGCCGAAGGCCTGCATGTAGCGCAGCACGACGGCGGCGAAGGCTTCGTTGAGCTCGAAGAGGTCGATGTCGGAAAGCTGCATGCCAGTGCGCTTCAGCAGCTTTTCGGTCACGTCGACGGGGCCGGTCAGCATGAGGGCCGGGTCGGAGCCGATATTGGCGAAGGCCCTGATGCGGCCACGGGGCTTGAGGCCCATGCTTTCACCGCCGGCCTTGGAACCGAGCAACACGGCGGCGGCGCCATCGACGATGCCCGAGGAATTGCCGGCGTGGTGGACGTAGTTGATGCGCTCGACCTCCGGATGGGCCTGGATGCCGACGGCCTCGAAGCCGCCCATCTCGCCAGGCATCTGGAAGGAGGGGTTGAGAGAGGCCAGCGCCTGCATATCGGTGCCGGGGCGCATGTGCTCGTCATGAGCGAGGATCGTCAGGCCGTTCTGGTCTTTGACCGGGATGACGGAATTCTTGAAGTAGCCCTTCTCCCAAGCGTTCGCCGCGCGCTTCTGGCTCTCGACGGCATAGGCGTCGACGTCGTCGCGGCTAAAACCGTATTTGGTGGCGATCAGATCTGCCGAGACGCCCTGCGGCATGAAATAGGCGGGGAAATTCACCGACGGGTCCATGAACCAGGCGCCGCCGGACATGCCGAGGCCGACGCGGGACATGCTTTCGACGCCGCCGGCAATGACGATGTCATCGGCCCCTTGCGAAATCTTGCCGGCCGCGAAGTTCACGGCATCGAGACCGGAGGCGCAGAAGCGGGAGATCTGGATGCCGGGGGCGTGCGTCGAATAGCCGGCCTCGAAGGCGGCGGCCTTGGGGATGACGGCGCCGGCATCCATCACCGGATCGACGCAGCCCATGATGATATCGTCGACCGTCTTGGTGTCGAGCCCGTTGCGGTCGCGGATCGCCTCCAGCGTCTTGGCCGCGAGGCGGACGGAGGGCACCTCGTGCAGCGAGCCGTCCTTCTTGCCGCGGCCGCGCGGCGTGCGGACGTGATCGTAAATGAAAACCTCGGTCATTGTCTCATCTCCCTGGGTGGCAAACGACTTGCCTCAAATCTGGTCACGGCGGGGAGAGAAAGACCCCCGCCCAACCCTCCCCACAAGGGGAGGGAGCAGGATCAAAATGCCTCGGCGGGCAAAGTCATCATCGTCTCGGCGCCGGTTTCGATGCGGGCCTTGCGCAGCGCGGTTTCCGGCATGATGCGCTCCATGAAGAAGCGGGCGGTCACGAGCTTGCTCCGCAGATAGCTTTCGCGCGAGGTATCGCCCAAGGCAAGGCCGTCCTCGGCGGCTTTTGCCATTTTCGCCCACATGTAGCCGAGAACGACGAGGCCAAAGAGATGCATGTAGTCCGTCGAGCCGGCGCCGGCATTGTCGGGCTTTGCCATCGCATGCTGCATGAACCACATGGTCGCCGCCTGCACGTCGTTCAAGCCCTTCTTCAGGTTCTTGGTAAAGAAGGTCATCTTCTCGTCGTTGCGGTTCTCCTCGCAGAAATCGCCGATCTCCTTGAAGAGCGCCACGACGGCGCGGCCGCCGTTCAAGCCAAGCTTGCGGCCGACGAGGTCGAGCGCCTGGATGCCGTTGGCGCCTTCGTAGATCATGGCGATGCGGGCGTCGCGCACGTACTGGCTCATGCCGTGCTCTTCGATGTAGCCGTGGCCGCCGAAGACCTGCTGGGCCATGACGGCATGATCGAAGCCCTTGTCTGTCATCACGCCCTTCAGGATCGGGGTGACGAGGCCGAGAATATCGTCCGCCGTCTGGCGTTCGGCATCGTTCGCGGAGCGGTGGGCGATGTCCGACTTCAGCGCAGTCCAGAGCAGGAAGGCGCGGCCGGCCTCATTGAAGGCGCGGATTGTCATTAGCGTGCGGCGGATATCGGGATGGACGATGATCGGATCGGCTTGTCTATCCAGCGCCTTCGGGCCGGAAAGCGAACGGCCCTGGATGCGCTCGCGGGCGTAATTTACGGCGTTCTGATAGGCAATTTCCGAGATCGAGAGGCCCTGCAGGCCAACGCCGAGGCGGGCCTCGTTCATCATCACGAACATGGCGTTCAGGCCGCGGTTTTCCGCGCCGATCAGGAAGCCGGTCGCCTCGTCGTAGTTCATGACGCAGGTGGCGTTGCCGTGGATGCCCATCTTGTGCTCGATCGCGCCGCAGGAGACCGCATTGCGGTCACCCGGCATGCCGTCGTGCTTGACGAGGAATTTCGGGACGATGAAGAGCGAGATGCCTTTCGTTCCCTCGGGCGCACCCTCGATGCGGGCCAGCACTAGGTGGACGATATTGTCCGTCATGTTGTGCTCGCCGGCGGAGATGAAGATCTTCTGGCCGGAAATCTTGTAGCTGCCGTCGACCTGCGGCATGGCTTTGGTGCGTAGCAGACCGAGATCGGTGCCGCAATGCGGCTCGGTGAGGTTCATGGTGCCCGACCATTCGCCGGCAACCATTTTCGGCAGATAGGTCTGCTTCTGCTCATCCGAGCCATGGACAAAGATCGCAGCGATCGCGCCCTTGGGTCAGTCCGGGATACATCATCAGCGACATGTTGGCGGCGGAGGTATATTCGCCAACGGCACAGTGGAGCGTATAAGGCAGCCCCTGCCCGCCGAATTCTTCGGGGACCGCCAAGCCTACCCAACCGCCTTCGCAGTAGGTCTTGTAAGCTTCCTTGTAGCCCTTCGGGGTCGTGACCGAGCCGTCGTCCGCCCGCCTGCAGCCTTCCTGATCGCCGGAATAATTCAGCGGGAAGAGCACTTCCTCTGCCACCTTTGCCGCCTCGCTCAGAATGGCCTCGACCATATCCGGCGTCGCGTCGCCAAAGCCCGGCAGATTATTGTAGCGCTCGATAGCCAGCACGTCGTTCAGCACGAAGAGCGTGTCGTTAACCGGGGCCTTGTAGACTGGCATCGTTCGAATTCCTCCAATTCGGCAACCGGACGGGACCGGCATTTGAGAGTCTCTTACAAAATATTGACGTTTGCGTAAACGTCAAATTCTGCATTCGCGCAAATTTGTAGGAAAGAATCCACTACGCCTGTCGGGTGACCTGCGCTTGAAACGTCCTTCGACTGTCAAAACTCAGTAATGGACGAGGGAGGCTATCTAAATGACTAAGGTCAGCACGAATATCTGGTTCGAAAAGGACGCAAAGGACGCCGTCGAATTTTATGTCTCGATGGTGCCGAATTCTTCCATCCGGCGCACGACGGTGGTTCCCGCGGACACGCCGAGCGGGCCGGAGGGCAGTTGCAAGGTAATCGAGTTCAGGCTTGGCGACCAGGAATTCACGGCGCTGGAGGCCGGGCCGCTCGACCCGCTCAATCATTCCTTTTCAATCGTCGTCGCATGCGAGACGCAAGCCGAGATCGACCGGATGTGGGACGGCTTCCTGGAGAACGGCGGCGTGGGGGAGGCATGCGGCTGGCTGAAGGATCGCTGGGGGCTTTCCTGGCAGATCGTACCGCGCGTGCTCAGCGAGATGATGGCCGACCCGGACCGCGCCAAGGCGCGGCGCATGACCGAAGTCATGCTCAACATGGTCAGGCTCGATCTTGCGAAGCTGGAAGCGGCATTCCGCGGCTAAGCGGGATGCCGGATCCGCAGTTCCGCCTGCGGCGCTATCGAGCAAATTTCTTCGCGCCAGCGACGCAGGCGACCACGGCCAGCGTAACCGCAAACATGCCTGCACTTACCGTCTCATGCAGGAGCGCAGCGGCAAGTGCGAGGCTGAAGAAGGGCTGTAGCAATTGCAACTGGCCGACGGCTGCGATACCGCCGAGCGCAAGGCCGCGATACCAGAATATGAAGCCGATCAGCATGCTGAAAAGCGAGACGTAAGCAAGGCCGATCCATGACGTGCTCGCGGCATCCGGGAAGGACGGCGGCCTGACGGCGACAGACAGCACGAGCATGACCGGCAGTGAGAGAACCAGCGCCCAGGAGATCACCTGCCAGCCGCCCAGCTTGCGCGACAGCCGCCCGCCTTCGGCATAGCCCAGCCCGCAGACGACGATTGCCGCCAGCATCAAGAGATCGCCGACCGAGGATGCGGAGTCTTCTCGCATCAGCGCAAAACCGGCGACGATGGCGCTGCCGAGGCAGGAGAACAGCCAGAACACCGGACGCGGGCGCTCGCCGCCACGCAGCACGCCGAAGACGGCGGTCGCGAGCGGCAGCAGACCGATGAAAACCGTCGAGTGAGCCGAGGTGATATGCTTCAGCGCAAATGCGGTGAGGAGCGGAAAGCCGATGACCACGCCGACCGACACGACCGCGAGCGAGAGAAGATCGGCGCGGCCGGGGCGCTTTTCGCGAAAGGCGAGCAGCAGGCAAAGGGCAAGGATGCCTGCAATCGCGGCGCGGGCGACGGTAAGGAACAGCGGATCGAAATTTGCGACCGCCACGCGCGTCGCCGGAAGCGATCCGCTGAAGATCAGCACGCCCAGAAAACCATTGATCCAGCCGCCTGTCTTATCCATCGTCATGCTCCTTAGCTGCTGCCGCTATGAACCGAAGGGCATGGCGGCGCCAGCGACAATGCTGTACAGTTTTGACAAACTGTTATGGATACGGATGCAGTACAGATGGAACAAACGGTCAAGGGAGCGGAGGGCGGCAAGCGCATTGAAGCGGTGATGGCGGAAATCCGCAGCCGGATCACAGCTCGCAGGCTCGTGCCGGGGTCACGCCTGCCTTCGGTGCGCGCCTTCGCGAAGACGATGCAGGTCTCGCCTTCGACCGTCGTGGAGGCCTATGAGCGGCTGGCCGCCGAAGGCCTGATCCGTTCGCGGCCGGGTTCCGGCTTTTATGTTTCCAGTCCGCTGGCGCCGCTTACGCTTTCCGAGATCGGGCCGAAGCTCGATCGGGCGATCGATCCATTGTGGGTCTACCGGCAGTCGTTGGAAGACGGCCCCGAACTACTGAAACCCGGATGCGGTTGGCTGCCGGCGAGCTGGATGCCAGAAGCGGCAATACGGAAAGCGCTTCGTGCCATCTCCCGCGGCGAAGGACGCGTGCTCGCAGACTATGGAACGCCGCTCGGACTGCCACCGCTCAGGCAACTGCTCTCGCGCCGCATGGGCGAGCGCGGCATTGCAGCGGCTCCCGACCACATCATTCTTACAGAATCGGGCACGCAGGCAATCGACCTCCTGTGCCGCTTTCTGATCGAGCCCGGTGATGCCGTATTGGTGGACGACCCGTGCTACTTCAATTTCCATGCACTGCTGCGCGCTCACCGGGCCAATGCCATCGGCGTTCCGATGACGCCCGACGGGCCGGATATCGAGGCATTCGCGCGGGCAATCGATGAGCACCGGCCGCGGCTCTACATCACCAACTCATCAATCCATAACCCGACAGGCGCGACGTGTTCACCGGTTGTGGCACACCGCCTTCTGAAGCTTGCCGAGCGTGCGGGGCTAACAATCATCGAGGACGATATCTTCGCCGACCTTGAGCACGAACCCGCGCCTCGTCTTGCCGCCTTCGACGGGCTGGAGCGCGTGGTCCATATCGGCAGCTTCTCCAAGACGCTTTCCGCTTCTGTCCGTTGCGGCTTCATCGCCGCGAGGCCGGAGTGGATCGAGCCGCTCACCGATCTCAAGATGGCGACAAGCATCGGCGGCGGGCGGCTCTCATCCGAACTGATCCTGCTGCTCCTCAAGGACGGCAGTTATCGCAAGCATCTCGATGCACTGCGCGTTCGTCTCTCAAAGGCCATGGACGAGACGGCTGCGCAGCTCGCGCCGCTCGGCATCACGCCATGGATAAGGCCGCAGGCCGGCATATTTCTCTGGTGCAGGTTGCCGGACGGCATAGACGCTGCCGATATTGCGCAAGCCTGCCTTGCCGACAACATCGTTTTAGCCCCAGGCAATGCCTTCAGCCTGTCGCAGACAGCACGCGGCTTCCTTCGTTTCAATGTGGCGCAATCGGCCGATCCGAGGATTTTCCGATCGCTGGAAAGGGCGTTGAACAATGCGGCGTGCGGCGCGGGCCGCTGACTCGGCAACCACTGGCCGAAAGCAGCGTTTGCTTCTACGGGCGAACAGGCTACATTTCGCTGGCTAACCGAAGAGAGCCCTGGGAGGAGCGATTTCATGAGACGAATGTGGCCTGAGGAGTTCAATTCCATCCTGAGCGGTGCAGAGGAAGTGACATTGACGTTGCCGGCGGTCATCCATGAGGACGGATCGCGCAGCGAGGCGGTCAGCAGGCAGGCTTTGAAAATCCGCATTCCGATGGAGGATTACGAGCGCATCTGGCCATTGGCGGAAGCACGCTACCGGCTCAGCGGAAAATTTGCCGGCAAGGCGATCACGCTGATCACCACCAATCCGCATTACCATGCCTGGCACCCGGCTGACGGCGGCAGCGTCGAGAACACCTCCGATAGCGGCAGGCACTACACGACGAATTACATCGTCGCGCATTTTCTGCTCGACGATGTACGGGAGACGGCGGCGGCCTGAGCCCCTTATGCTTCGTCCAGAGCGAGCGCCAGATCGGCGATCAGATCATCCGGGTGCTCGATGCCGATCGACAGCCGGATGGTCGATTCCAGAACGCCGATGCGCTGGCGCACATCTGCCGGCACACCGGAATGGGTCATCGCAGCCGGATGGCTGGCGAGCGATTCCGTGCCGCCAAGGCTGACGGCAAGCTTGAAGATCTTCAACGCGTTCAGGAACTTGAACGAGGCCGGCTGGCCGCCATTGATATCGAATGAGAATGTGGAGCCGGCGCCGGTGCACTGCGCGGCAAAGGTGCGGCCGACCGGCGATTCCGGATCGTGGTACGGCAGATAGTGGATCTTCTCGACCTTCGGGTGGTCGCGGAGGAAGTCCGCGACGGCGCGCGCATTGCTGTTTGCCCGCTCCATGCGGATCTGCAGCGTTTCCAGCGAACGGCCGAGCATCCAACAGGAATGCGGATCGAGTTGCGTGCCGATCGAGCCGCGCAGCGCCTTCACCTGTTTGACAATCGCCTTGGGACCGAGGACGGCGCCGGCGATGAGGTCCGAATGGCCGCCGACATATTTGGTCAGCGAATAGAGCGAGATATCCGCGCCGTGTTCGATCGGTCGCTGGAAGACCGGGCCGAGCAGCGTGTTGTCGCAGACGACGATCGGCGTGTGGCCTTGCGTCTTTCCGACCGCATCGGCGATGCGGCGGATCATGGCGACATCGACGAGGCTGTTCGTCGGGTTGGCGGGCGTTTCGACGAGGATGACCGAGACGCGGCCTTTCGACACGGCCTCGTCAGCGGCGGCTCTGACCGAAGCCTCGCTGACGCCATCGGCGAATCCGACGGTAGCAACGTCGAGATTGTGGAAGGTCTTCGCCAGCAGCGTTTCGGTGCCGCCATAAAGCGGCTGCGAATGAAGGATCGCATCGCCGGGCCGGACGAAGGCAAGCAGCGTGGTTGCGATCGCCGCCATGCCTGACGAGAAGAGCGCGCCGCTTTCCGTCCGCTCATAGACGGCGAGCCTGTCTTCGACGATCTCGCTGTTCGGGTGGTTGAAGCGCGAGTAGACGAGGCCTGCACCCTTGCCTTCCGGCGGTTCGCGGCGGCCCGACACATAGTCGAAGAAATCGCGCCCATCCTCTGCGGTGTTGAAGACGAAGGTCGAGGTCAGGAAGACCGGCGGCTTGACCGCGCCTTCGGAAAGCTCCGGATCGTAACCGTAGTTCAACATCAGCGTTTCCGGATGCAGCGCGTGATTGCCGATATGGGTTCTCGAAGGATGCGGCGCGGTCATGACGGTCTCCTCGGCCGATGGATTGGAACTGAAACGGCAAATTATATCAAATGCGAAGGCACGTTCCTGTTATTTGGCGCAGGAGGATGTCTTTGGAAGCGACTCCCGCGGAGCAATGCGAAATATGGTGCAGACGATTGCCGCTGAGACCGACCGGCCAGCCTGGTGATGAAACCCATCGGGAAACGGCGCATTCGGCCCGAAATCTGTGCCGGATTATTCAAACGTTAAAAAAATATCGCGGAAATTAACGGCTTGTTTACCACGTTTCGTGAAAGGTGCGGAGTGAGCAGTGGTGATCCGCATTCCTTTTTCAAGTTTCGCGTTTACTTGGAGTGCCGCTACGCCGTTCAAGTTGAGAAAAGTCTAATCAACTGCTCTCCGGTGAACGGTCTCTCAAGCCAATTGCCTGGCCCTGACGGGGGTCCGAGCAGACGAAGCGAGCAGGAAGATGAACGGATCGCGATCCAATATCCCCCGGCATCCCGACAGGGCATCGCTCGATGCGCTGAACCGCACGATCGAGGGGTTAGAGGCGCGCATCGAAGGGCTGATGGGCAAGGGCAACCGCGAACCGAGGCAGCAGCCCGCCGCGCCCGAGCGCGAAAGCTACAGCAGACCCTACGAACCGAGACAGCCTTATGCGCCGGCGGAAACCCGGCCCGATCCGCTTGCAGAAATCCGCGAGCGCCAGCGCACGCTCGACGCCGGCCGTGAACGGCCAGCCTACCATGAACCGGCGCCGGTTTCGCGCATGCCGGCACCGCAGGCTGCACCTGTCTATGGCACGTTGCCCGACACGATGACCGAGATCGCCCAGGCTCTTGTCAACCTACGCCAGGACCTGAAGCGCGACATTTCGGAGGGTGTGGCACGCGAGATGAATGCGCTGCGCACGGAACTGCGCGAGATCAAGACGAGCGCGCAGGACGGACGTTTCGCCGACGACATCCGCGAAGACATGAGCCGGTTGGCCCAGAGCATCAACCAGCTCTCCAGCCATTCCGCGGGGCCTGAGGCTGCGGGTCTGCGCAGCGAATTCGAAGAGCTGCGGTCGCTGATGGACGGGCTCGCCCGCGAAGATTCCATCCGCCACATGGAACGCCGCTGGGACGGCTTCGAGAACCAGCTGCATGCGCTGGATACGGCAGGCCTGCAGGAAGAGTTGGTCTCGCTCGCCTACCGGCTCGACGACATCAAGCGCCACATCGGCGGCATGGGCGAAAGTCCGGCGGTGCGCGCGCTGGAAGACAAGTTGATCTCGATCGCGACCGCGATGGAACAGTTCGGCAGCATGATCCAGCCGCATGACCGCGCCATGGCCGAGCAGTTTGCCGCGATGGATACGCGCCTTGACGAAATCAGCCGTGCGATCGCGGCAAGCGGCCGAAGTGCTGCAAGCGGCGACCCGGCGCTGATGCATCGCCTCGAAGGCCGGCTGAATGCGCTGGCCGAACAGATCGACATGGTGGGCCGAAGCGCGGAAAGCCGCGCCCTACCCGCCGAAGGCCTCGCCGACCGGCTGGAAATGCTGACGCTGCGCGTCGAGGAACTGGCCAATACAAAAGCGACGGCACGGCTCGACGAGCGGCTCGAGCAGCTTTCCTTCATGCTCGAGCGCGCCCAGAAGGCGGTTCCGCAGGCAGATCTCAACGGCACGCTCACAGACATCTCCCGCAAGATCGACGCGTTGGAGAGCGGCGCGGTCAACGACGTACTGGCGGAGCGGCTGGATTATCTCGCTCGCCGTATCGACCAGATGGAAGTCCAGCCTTTGACCGCTGCGGCTGCCGATGATGGTGCGTTCCGCCGCATCGAGGGACGGCTCAGCGACATCGCGGCACGCCTTGAGGAAAGCACGGCCGCACCTGCGACGGATTCGCGAGCACTCAAGAACCTCGAAGACCAGATCGCCAACCTCTCGGCGCTGATGAACACGCCGCGCGCGGGTGACGGCATTCCGGTCGAGCTCGACCGCCGCATGGGCGCGCTCGAAGACTACATGGCGACCAGCGACGAATACATCATCGAGGCGGCCCGTCAGGCAGCCGAAGCCGTCGTCGAGGCCTATTCCCGCAATGGCGGTTTGCAGGCCGGCACGGTCCCAGCCGCCGACATGTCGGCGCTGAATGCGCTCGCCGAAGATCTGCGACAACTGGAAGAGCTCAGCCGCAGCAGCGAGGATCGCACACACAAGACCTTCCAGGCGCTGCACGAGACGCTGGTCCAGATTGCCGAACGCCTTGACGACATGGACACCCGCAGCCGGCCAGCGGCCCGCATGCCGGCCGCCAGTGCCGATTTCGAGATCGATCCTTACGCACTGGTCCCCGCCGGCGCCGAGGAAACCGAAACGCAAGCCGTGTTCGGCCAGAAGGGTGCCTCGCCGCTGATGCGTGCGGCGGATTCCGTCAGCGAGCCTGTGGTTCCCACAGCCGAGACGAGCGCGATTGCGATCGAAGCCGCGACCAAACCCGCTCCGGCCGCAGGGCCAGTGAAGGGGAGCCTGCTTGCGGCCCTCGGCAAGCGGCTGATTCCGGGCAAAAGGCAGGAGAAGGCGAAGGTTGTCGAGCGGACCGTCATCGATCCCGCGCCGTCGATCGATCCAGTCGATCTTATGCCCAGCGACGAAGCGTCGAACGAGCCGCTGGAGCCGGGCTCGGGCGCACCGGATGTGAAGAAGATCCTGGAGCGGGTGCGCGCCAGCCAGGCGGCGGCCCGCAACAATCCAAAGCCGGCAACGGAGAACGAGCGCGCCGACTATATCGCCGCCGCCCGCCGTGCGGCTCAGGCGGCCGCCATGGAAGCCGATCCAAGGGCGCAGCCAGTCAAAGCCGAGAAGAAATCCAAGGCGCCGAAGCCTGCCGGCGGCGCCAGCGCCTTCAGCCGCTTCCGCCGTCCACTCCTGCTCGCTGCCGGCGCCGTGCTGCTCGCCATCATGGCCTTCCCGCTCGCCCGCACGCTGACGAGCGGCGAACAGGCGCCTCCGGCCGAAGTCTCGGTGCTTTCGGATGCCGCGCAGAACCCCGTTGCAGCCGACAGTTCGGCCATGCCCGAACAGAGTGTGGAAGCAACGGCAGCCGGTATTCCGGCAGAATCCACGGAACCCGAGGCCATGGCACAGCCCATAGCCGAGACGGCGCAAGCCACGACCGAGGCCGTGCAGCCTGCGCCGACCGATCGCCTGACCGACACCGTACCGCTTGACGGTGAAGGCGCTTCGACGCTGATGCCGGGGGGACCGGCGCAGGATGCGGCTGCGTTCGCACCCAATGATGCTCCGGCTTCCGCAAACGTCACGCCAGCGGCACCTTCCATCTCCGTGCCGGGCACCATTCAGCCGCAGGCGCTTGCCGATGCCGCCCGCCACGGCGATCCACTCGCACTCTTCGAGATCGGCGCACGCTACACGGAAGGCCGCAACGGCCTGACGGCCGACCAGGCGCAGGCTGCCAACTGGTATCAGTTTGCAGCCGACGAGGGCTTTGCTCCGGCGCAGTACCGCCTCGGCAGCATGTACGAGAAGGGGACCGGTGTTACGCGCGACATCGGCAAGGCCAAGGCCTTCTACGAGCAGGCCGCCAATCAGGGCAATGCCAGCGCCATGCACAATCTGGCCGTGCTCTACGCCTCCGGCGCGCTCGGCGAGCAGGATTATGCGGCCGCGGCAAACTGGTTCACGAAGGCTGCCAATCTCGGCATCACCGACAGCCAGTTCAATCTCGCCATCCTTTGCGCCCGCGGCAACGGTGTGGCCCAGGACCTCGGCGAAAGCTACAAGTGGTTCGCCGTCGCCGCTGAGGGCGGCGACAAGGATGCAGGCGCCAAGCGCGACGAAGTGGCAAAGGCCATGAAGCCCGCCGATCTCGAAAAAGCCCGTGCTGCAGCGGGCGCCTGGAAGCCGCAGCCTCTCGACAATAAGGCGAACGGCATCGAAATTCCGGATGGCTGGGCGGGCAACGGCACGAAGACCTCGACCGTTGACATGAAGAAGGCGATCCGCAACATCCAGGCAATCCTCAACCACAGCGGCTTCGACGCCGGGACGCCGGACGGCGAGATGGGCGCGAAGACGACGGCGGCGATCAAGAGCTTCCAGAAATCGATCGGCCAGGAGCCGAGCGGCAGAATCAACGACGACACGGTAAAGGCGCTCCTGGAGCGCAACGCCAAGAACACGACCAAGGCTTGACGGAAGAACAAGGAAAGCATTCGATCCCGACTGTGGTCAGAGCACCGCCTTTTCTTCCGTCAGCTCACAAAGTGATGATCGAGAGCCATGGCCAACGAGCGAGATACTCGTCACATTTCCGCCTGAACAAATCCGGCTGAGGATTGAGTGGGTTCATTCGCAGAATGCCGTGCCACATGTCGTCGAGCTTGTCCGGTGCGTAGAGACCGCGGTCCTCGATGCGTATTCCAATCCGCGTGCATAAGGTAAGATAGCGGTCGATACCGTCTTCGACGTTCTTCAGGAACGGATATGGCTTCCCGAATTTCTCTGAGTACCACAGGTGAACGCGAGCCTGGTTCTTGATCTCGACCTTTTCCGAGAGTTCGCCCAGCAATTCCCTGGCACGGCGGATGACCATGTCCTCCGCTTCCCAGGAGAGGTCACGGTCGTCGAAGTAAAAAACATCGTAATCCTTGATGCCAAATTGCGCATCATTCCCGCTTTTGAGATTCCAGACGGTCTGGACGAGGCACCCGGCAGTCAGCATGCACTGCGGTAGCTGCAGAGCGGACAGCTCCTCCAGCAACTGGACGTTAATAGGATTCTCTCTGACGTAAGCGAAGAACTGCTGCTCGGTGATCGACAAAGTTGCTCTCCTTGCGATCAGGTTGGGATTGCCTTGGTTCTCGACGTCAACGACCCTCCGATAGTCGCCCACCTTCCTTGTGGCATACTATCTATACCGCAATTTTGAACGGCCTTTTTGCGTCCGCCGCAAAAGGGTCGTTTTGCTTGTGGAATTTCCCGGCGTGATTGATCACCGATGGGGGATTCGTGAATATTCGGCGGGCTGACGTGCCCTATTTCAGCCAATGGGAAACGCCGGAGATGACGCTGCCGGTCGTGGCGGAGGGTTCTGCTGCGCTCATGCGCGATCCGCTGTGGCGGCATTCCGGCGCGGAGACGATCGAGGAATATGCCCGCTGGGCCATCAATGTCTGCGGCATGGCCTGCCTGAAGATGATCCTTGCCGCGCGCGGCGAAATCCATCCGACGCTCGAGCTTGCCCGCGGCTGCACGGCCTATGGCGGCTATGTCGTCAACGAAGCCGAAGCCTCGATCAAGGGACTGATCTATGCGCCTTTCGTCAAGTTCGTCACCGAACGTTTCGGGTTGGGTGCGGAGACAAAGACGAATGTCGATACGGCCTCCATTCCCGAACTCCTTTCGACGCGGCAGTTCTTCATCGCCTCCGTGCATCATGCAATCCGCTGGCCGGAGCGCGCGCCGCCGTCCAAAGGTGGCCACCTCGTTCTGGTAACGGCCGCCTCGCCCGAGACCATCCGCTTTCACAATCCGTCAGGACACAATCCGGAAAGCCAGGCGCATGTGACGCTGCCGCTTGCCGTCTTCGACCGCTTCTTCGCCAACCGCGGCATCGCCGTCGGCTTCTAAGTCTTTTCAACGACAAGTCATCCCGGAGACACTTACATGATCGATGCATCGAACCGACTGCGGATTGCCGTGCTATTCGGCGGGCGCTCGACCGAGCACGATGTCTCTGTGCTTTCGGCGACGAACGTGATGCGTGTGCTGGGACCTCAAAAATACGATGCCATTCCGGTGTTCGTTACCCGCGAAGGACAATGGCTGTTGAGCAGCTTCGAGGATGGAACGCTTGCGAAACCCGAAAAAGGGACCGAGGTCTGCCTCGTACCGGGCGGACGCGGGCGTGTGTTCGCAATTCCTGCTGGCGGATCGGCTTACGAACTGCCCACGATCGACATCCTCTTTCCGGTCCTTCACGGCCTGCATGGTGAGGACGGCTCGGTGCAGGGCCTTGCGGAGGTTGCCCGCGTGCCACTCGCCGGCTGCGGCATTCTCGGATCGGCGACTGCGCTGGACAAAGACATCGCCAAACAACTGCTAAAGGCGGCCGGGGTGCCGGTCGCGCGCTCGATGACGATCCATGAGGGTACAGAACCTTCCCTCGCCGCACTGGAAAGCGAACTCGGCCTCCCGCTCTTCATCAAGCCGGCGCGGCAGGGCTCGTCGGTCGGCGTCAGGAAGATCCATGCCAGCCAGGAATTCGAGGGGGCACTGACCGAAGGCTTCAAGCACGATCGCAAGCTGCTGGCGGAGGAATTCGTTCGCGGGCGCGAGATCGAATTCAGCGTGCTGGAGGATACGGCGAGCAACCTCTTCGTCTCGCGGCCGGGCGAGATCGTGCCGGCGGAAAGTCATGGCTTCTATAGCTACGATGCGAAATACATCGACGAGGACGGCGCTGCGCTGAAGGTGCCGGCCGAACTGCCGCCGGAGGTCGAGGCTGGCATGCGGGATATGGCCGCAAGGGCTTTCAGGGCCGTCGGCTGCGACAGCATGGCGCGCATCGACTTTTTCCTGACGCCGGACATGCAATTCCTGGTCAACGAGATCAACACCATCCCCGGCTTCACCGATATCAGCATGTATTCCAAGGCAATGGCGGCAAGTGGCGTCAGCTACGCCGAGATCATAGACCGGCTCGTGGCGCATGGGCTGGCACGCGCCGGTCGATGACGATGCGGTAGCCCGTCAAGCATGGCTCTCGACCAGCCTTGCAAGCTGCTCGATAACCGAGGCCCAGCCATCGTAGAAGCCCATTTCGAACGGCTCCGAGACGTCGCTGATGCTAGCCAGGCCCTCGCCCAAGCGGCCAAGCACGGCACGGCGCGTCGGGTCCGCGAGCGCCAGAAAGATACCGCTTAGCTGTTCTGAATACTGATCAATAAGGCGAAGTATCATGGGGGAAACACTTAGCGCAGGAGCTAAGTGTTTCCCGGCGAAGAAACTCCTCGCGCCGTCGTCACAAAATCTGAAAAAAGCCAAATTAATCGGAACTTATCGCTCGCGTCATGCGCGGATCGCGTGTCGTTTATCGAAAGCCTCTGGCAACGATTTCACCGTATGATACGCCATTCGAACGGTACGCAAGACGCCTGCCCGGCGGGGCAGTTCATAATTCGGGGTCGGCTGTGACAATCTATCTGCCCATAGCAGAATTGTCGGTGAACATCTTCATCATCCTCGGCATGGGTGCGGCCGTCGGCTTCCTGTCCGGCATGTTCGGCGTCGGCGGCGGGTTTCTGATCACGCCACTGCTCATCTTCTACAACATTCCGCCCGTGGTCGCCGTCGCGACCGGCGCGAACCAGGTGGTCGCCTCCTCGATCTCCGGTGCGATTACGCATTTCAGGCGCGGGACGCTGGACGTGAAGCTTGGGACCGTACTGCTTGTCGGCGGTCTTACAGGCGCGACGATCGGCATCTGGATCTTTTCGCTGTTGCGGCGGGTCGGCCAGCTCGATCTCATCATCTCGCTGATGTACGTTATCTTCCTCGGCACGGTGGGCGGGCTGATGCTGCTTGAAAGCATCAACGCCATGCGGCGCGCCGCCAAGAACGTGCCGCCGACACCGCGCCGGCCCGGGCATCATCACTGGGTCCACCGCCTGCCGCTCAAGGTGCGGTTCAAGAAGTCAAAGATTTTCCTCAGCGTCATCCCGATCGTTGCGCTCGGATTCGGGATCGGAATCCTGACTTCCATCATGGGCGTCGGCGGCGGCTTCATCATGGTGCCGGCGATGATTTACCTGCTGCGTATCCCGACCAATGTCGTGGTCGGTACATCGCTGTTCCAGATCATCTTCGTGACCGCCTACACCACCGTGGTGCAGGCCGCGACGAACTTCTCCGTCGATATCGTGTTAGCCTTCATCTTAATGGTGGCCGGCGTCGTCGGTGCGCAATACGGCGTGCGCGTCGGCCAGAAACTGCGCGGCGAACAATTGCGGGCGCTGCTGGGGCTGCTCGTTCTCGCTGTCGGCATCCGCCTTGCGGTCGCGCTGGTCGTGACGCCCGCCGACGTCTATTCCGTCGTGATGGGGGCGTATTGATGAGACGGTTGCGCCTTTGCCTTTTCGGTTTCTTCTGTCTGCTGCCGGGGCTTGCCGCCGCGCAGATGCTGCTGCCGGGGCAGAACTCCGAAGAAGGGCGCGAGGGGCTGGAGATCGGCACCTCCAGCAGCGAAATCGCCATCACCTCCGATTTCCGCGGCGCGGATCTGACGATCTTCGGGGCGCTGACCAATACCGACAACCTGCTGCTTGCCGTCGGCCAGTACGACGTCGTCGTCGTCCTGGAAGGGCCGCGCGAGGATGCGACAGTGCGCAAAAAGCAACGCGTCTTCGGCATCTGGATCAATACCGATTCGATGACCTTCGAGGGCGTACCGCATTCCTATTCGATGTCGAGCTCGCGCTCGATCGACGATGTCGTGACGCCGCTCGACGTCGCCGACCAGGGGATCGGCATCGACCATATCCCGCTGACCCCCGTCGGCTTCGTTGGAGACGGCAGCAGCCTCGGCGAGTTCCGCACTGCTTTCCGTCGGCTGCAGCAGACCGGCGGGCTCTACGAACGCGACCCGACCGGCGTGCGCTTCGTCAGTTCCAATCTTTTCAAGGCAAGCCTCCGCCTGCCGGCCAACATCCCGAACGGCGTGCACACGGTGCGCGCCTATCTCTTCAAGAGCGGCATGTTCATAACGCAGAAATCGGTGCCGCTACGCGTCATCAAGACTGGCATCGAACAAATGATCACCGACGCAGCCCATGAGCAGCCGATCCCCTACGGCATGTTCGCCGTCTTCCTGGCGATCGTGACCGGCTGGAGCGCCAGCATCGTCTTCCGCAAGGATTGATCAGGCGGACTTCTTCTTTTTCGCGACGACATCGAGATAGGCCTCGGTCAGGCGGCCGAGCACCGAGAGCGTTCCGGGCGGCAACTCTTTGCCGAGGTGCTTTGCCCGCAATTCGTCCATGAAATCTTCCCAAAGCTGCGGGCCGCCATTTTCCAGCAGTTCGGCACGAATGGAAAGCTCTTCCGACACCGGCAGATGCTTGCGGCCCCAGGCACCCATATGGGCGAAGAGCGGAACGAGATCGATCGCCATTTCGGTGAGGCTATAGATTGCCTTCTGCTTGTGCGTGGGGTCGTCTGCCCTGGTCAGCAAGCCCTTGTCCACGAGGCGGCGCAGGCGGTCGGCAAGGATGTTCGATGCTATGCCCTCCTCCGAATTCTGCAACAGCTCGCGGAAATGACGGCGGTTGCCGAACATGATGTCGCGGATGACGATCAGGCTCCAACGGTCGCCGAGGATTTCCAGCGTCAGATTGATCGGGCAGCCGGAGCGGTGAAGGTCGTTCATTTTCATCTCCAAAAAACCACTTGCATTTTGCCATCAGTTTATCTAGCTTTCAACCGATTGCTATTTGCAACCAGTTTTGATCGTGATATGCCTAAACAAGCAGATGGAGGAAATGGACATGAGAAAGCTTGTGATCTGGAATCTGATGACGCTCGACGGCTACTTCGAAGGCACGAAGCCGTGGGATATCGACTTCCACAATCTGGTCTGGGGACCGGAACTGCAGAAATATTCCGAACAATTGGGTGAGGAAGGCGACCTGCTCGTCTTCGGCCGGAAGACCTACGAGGGCATGGCCGCCTACTGGCCGACGGCGGAAGAGGACGGCAGGATCAAGGACTACATGAATAACATCCCGAAGATCGCGGTGTCGCGGACGATGACGGAGCCGGGCTGGAACAATGCCCGCGTTGTCAGCGATCCGGTTTCCGAGCTTCAAAAACTCAAGAAGGAGGACGGCAAGACGATCTTCATCTTCGGTAGCGCCGAACTCTGCGACTCGATGCTGAAGGTCGGTCTCGTCGACGAGATCCGCATCTGCCTGGTGCCGGTGATCCTCGGCGCCGGCAATCCGCATTTCAAGGCGACGAAAGAACAACTGCCGCTGAAGCTGCTGGAGGCAACGCCGTTGAAGACTGGCGGAGTGATCCTGCGTTACGAGCCGGTCAAGGCGGCGTGACGCCGGCATTCGCGACAGTTTGATGCAGATCAAGGTGTTAGGCTGATTCCTCCGTCAACATGTGAGCGTTGAAGGAGGAACCAGTCTATGCACAAACACATTCTCATCCCGACCGAGGGTTCGCAGCTTTCCACCGATGCGCTTGAAAAGGCTCTTGCCTTTGCGAAGGAGATCGGCGCCAAGGCAACGGTCCTGACCGTTGTCGAACCGTTCCATATCTTTTCCACGAATATCGATCAGCTCGAATCCACGCGCGAAAACTATGACCGTCACAGCAAGGAAGCGGCAGACCGGATCCTGGCGGATGCCGGCGCCCGGGCCAGGACGCATGGCGTCGATTGCGACACGACCCAGGTGACCAGTCACGAACCGGCGAAGGCGATTATCGATACGGCCGCGCAGCGCGGCTGCGACCTGATCGCCATGGCATCGCACGGACGCGAAGGCTTCACCGCATTCATGGTCGGCAGCGTGACGATGAAGGTGCTCGCCCATTCGAAGACCCCGGTTCTGGTCTACCGGTGATCGGATCAAGCGCCTGCGGCGGCGGGGGCAAGCTTCGACGCGATGTGCAAGTTCACCTTTGACTAAAAACCGAGTGTTAAGATTTACGAGTTAGTAATCTCTCGAAACGAGAGGTTCTGTTTTGCGTACCCGTAGTCTTCTCGCCCCGGTGCTTCTGGCGCTTGCAGCCGGCTGCGCGACGGCACCTAGCCAGACCAGAGACATCTGCGCCGTCTTCGACCAGCGGAACGGTTTCTTCAGCAATTGGGAGCGCGAGGCCGAGCGGGCCCAGAAGAAATACGGCGTGCCGGTTCCGATCCTGATGGCGACGATGTATGTGGAATCCGGCTTCCAGCCGAATGCCCGTCCGCCGCGCACGAAACTTTTCGGCTTCATTCCCTGGACGCGCCCTTCGACTGCCTACGGTTATTCGCAGGCGCTCGACGGCACCTGGGACCACTATCAGTCGGCGACCGGCAATTGGGCTGCGCGACGCACCAACTTTGCCGACGCGATCGACTTCATCGGCTGGTACCATTACAGCAACAGCCAGGCGACGGGCATCCAGCTCAACGACGCCTACAGCCTTTATATCGCTTACTATTCGGGACCGGCAGGCTACAGACGCGGCGACTGGCGCTCGAATGCGCAGTTGCAGAAGACGGCGCGAAGATTTGCGAACATGGCGGCGACCTATCAGCAGCAGTTGCAAGGGTGTGATTGAGGGTTTTCCGTCTCCCCAGCGGGGAGACGGTGGCCTGAAGGGTCGGATGAGGGGGCGGGCACGGCAAACTCGTCTTCGCTCTCCGCTCACAGGCTCGCTCCTTCCTCGCTCACCCCTTCATCTGTCCTGACGGACATCTTCTGCCTGCTGGGGAGAAGAGAGAACCGGTGCTACCCCCGCAAATTCCCGTATCTTATCGAATAAATCCGATCCCGCCCCAGCAGATGAGCGACCAAGGACGGCCTGTCGAACAGGCCCGTCATCGCCTTGTGGCCGAGGTCCAGTCCGCCGGCCATGACGCCGAAGGCGGGCATGAGGAGGCGGGCGCCGTCGGTGGCGAAGCAGGGGCGGCGAACGGCTTTCTCCCGGCGGCGGACGGTGGCGGCGGGGTGCAGGTGGCCGGCGATTTCGCCTTGCTGCAGGCCGCCCCTTGGCTCATGACGGAAGGTTAGGTTGCCGTAATGCATCTCATCGACCGAAGAGCCGGGCAGATCGACCGTGCCGTCAGGGTCGTGATTGCCGTTGATCCATATCCATTCGCGGCCGCGGGCCATGTCGACGATCAGGGTGCGGGAGTTTTCCGGCAGATGCGCCGAGCCGACACGGTCGTGAAAATTATCGCCGAGCGAGACGACGAGCTTCGGATTGTAGCGCGCGATGACGGCGGAGAGGACGGTGAGCGTCGCCAGCGTGTCGTAGGGCGGCAGCAGCATGCCGCGGCGGGCGAAGGCCGCACCCTTTTCGAGATGCAGGTCGGAAACCACGAGGATGCCGGCATCCGGCAGATAGAGCGCGCCGAGCGGATCGCAGACGGCCGCGACGCCATGAACAGCGGTCTCGACGCCGGGCATCGGGACCAATCCGTTCAATTCGCATGCAAGCGCCAGGCGGTTCATCATTCTCGTCTATCCTGCGTTATCAAGCCAGCGCTTCAGCGATCAGATCGCCGGCCGCTTCGGCGAGCACCGCATCGTGGGCCTCGCCGTGAACGGGCTCCTTGCCGATCTCCAGCATCACCGGTACGGCGAGCGGGGAAATGTGATCCAGCGCGCGATGCGTGATGTGACCCTTGATTCGTCTCAGCATATCGCCAAGCCGGGAAATATCCAAAAGGCCGCTCGCGGCGTCCTGGCGCGTCGCCTGCAGCAGAATGTGGTCCGGCTCGTGGCTGCGCAACACGTCGTAGATCAGATCGGCGGACACCGTCACCTGCCTTCCGGTCTTTTCCTTGCCTGGGTGGCGGCGCTCGATCAAGCCTGCAATCACGGCGCAATTGCGGAAAGTGCGCTTCAACAGGAAGGATTCGTCGAGCCAGGCTTCGAGATCGTCGCCGAGCATGTCCTCATCGAAGAGGTCGGAAAGGCTGAGACGGCCGTTCCGGATCATCAGGCCCATGTCCTCCAGTCCCCAGATGCCGAGCGAATAGTCTGTGGCGACGAAGCCGAGCGGCTTGGCGCCGGCCCGCTCCAGGCGGCGGGTGAGCAGCATGCCGAGCGTCTGATGCGCGAGGCGGCCCTCGAATGGATAAGCGACCATATAGTCGCGGCTGCCGCGCGGAAAAGTCTCGATCAGCAGTTCGTCGCGCTTCGGGAGCATCGACTTGTCCTTTTGCAGCGACAACCAGTCACGCACCTGATCCGGCAAGCGATGCCAACGGTCGGGATCGGCGAGCATGGAGCGCACCTGATCGGCAAGATAGGTCGAGAGCGGAAACTTGCCGCCGGCATAGGAGGGGATTTTCGGATCGAAGGAGAAGGCCTGGGAGACAAGCGCTTCGTTTTCCCGGATGCCTTCGAAGCGGAGCACCTTGCCGGAGAAGATGAAGGTGTCGCCCGGTGAAAGCTGTTCGAGGAAATATTCCTCGACCTTTCCAAGGGTGCCGCCGCCGCGGCCGATCTTGCCTGTCTCGCCGCGCTTCACCATCCGGATATTGAGCATCGGGCTTTCGACGATCGTGCCGAGATTCAAGCGGTACTGCTGGGCGACACGCGGATTGGAGACGCGCCAGAGCCCGTCCTTCGTCTTGCGGATCCGGGCGTAGCGCTCGTAGGTGCGCAGCGCATAGCCGCCGGTCGCGACGAAATCGACGATCTGCTCGAAGGTTTCCCAGGAGAGATCGGCATAGGGAGAGGCGCTGGTAATCTCGCCGTACAGCTCCAGCATGTCGAAAGGCTCGGCGCAGGCCATGCCGAGGACGTGTTGGGCGAGCGCATCGAGCGCGCCCTTGCCGATGGGCGGAGTGTCCTGCGCTCCGATATAATTGGCGTCGAGGGCTGCCTGACACTCCATGACCTCGAAACGGTTGGCGGGAACGAGGATCGCCTTGGAGGGCTCGTCCATGCGGTGATTGGCTCGGCCGATGCGCTGGGCAAGGCGCGAGGCGCCCTTCGGCGCGCCGACATGGATGACGAGGTCGACGTCACCCCAGTCGATCCCGAGATCGAGCGTCGAGGTGGCAACGACAGCCCGCAGCCTGTTGGCGGCCATGGCCGCCTCCACCTTGCGGCGCTGGGCGACATCGAGCGAGCCGTGATGCAGCGCGATTGGCAGGTTCTCCTCGTTCACCGTCCAGAGTTCCTGGAAGAGCATTTCAGCCTGCGATCGCGTGTTGACGAAAAGCAGCGTCGTCTGGTGCTCAGTCAGCTGCCTGTAGATATCGGGGATGGCGTATCTGGCGGAATGGCCGGACCAGGGGATATGCTCCTCCGTCGTAAGGATCGAGATATCCGGTTTGGCGCCGCCTTCGACGGTCACCAGGCCGGCGTGCCGTTCCCTGCCCTCCTCCTGCGCAACCAGCCATTTCTGCAGGTCCATGGGCTCGGCGACAGTGGCGGAGAGGCCAATGGTCCTGAGCTCGGGCACGAGGCGGCGCAGCCGGGCAAGGCCGAGGGACAGCATATGGCCGCGTTTCGACGTGACGAGCGAATGCAGCTCGTCGAAAACGACATATCTCAGGTCTTTGAAGAAGCGTTCCGCCTCCCTGTTGGCGAGCAGCAGCGCCACCTGCTCCGGCGTCGTCAGCAGGATATCGGGCGGATTGAGCCTCTGGCGCTGGCGCTTGGCGTTCGGCGTGTCGCCGGTGCGGTTCTCGACGGTGACCGGCAGGCCCATCTCACCGACCGGCTTCATGAGGTTGCGTTCGATATCGACGGCGAGTGCCTTCAGCGGCGAGACGTAGAGCGTGTGGATGCCCGTAAAGGCGGAGCCCGGCAGGCGTTTGCCGCGGCGCGTGAGATCGGTCAGCGCCGGCAGGAAACCGGCGAGCGTTTTTCCGGCGCCGGTCGGCGCGATCAGCAGCGTGCTTTCGCCTGCTTCGGCGCGGGCCAGCAATTCCAGCTGATGGGCGCGGGGCCGCCAGCCCTTTTCCGCGAACCAGCGGATGAAGGGGGCGGGCAAGGCGGCGCGGGCTTCGGAATCGATCTGGTCCACGGGACAAAGGTAGTGAAACCGACGTGAAAGAGAAGAGCGGCCGCGCCTCACATGGCGATATAGCGGTCCTTGCGATGGTTGATGGCGAGCGTGAGGTTCAGCACCATGGCGCCGAGCACCGAGCAGGCGATAATGAAGGGGCTGGCGACGAAGAAGGAAAGTGCCAGAATGAGGCCATCGAAACCGAGCTGCACGATGCCCGCACGCCAACCGAAGCGATCCTGGATGTAAAGCGCCAGGATGCCGATGCCGCCGAGGCTTGCGCGATGGCGGAAAAGCGCCAGCATGCCGGCGCCGATGACAAGACCGCCGAAGAGCGCACCGGCGACCGGATCGACATGCGAGAGGCCGAGGAAGCGCGGGGCGATCTCCGACAGTGCAGAAGTGAGCGCGATCGCCATAAAGGTCTTGACCGTGAAGGCAGGCCCGAGGCGGCGGAAGGCGAGATAATAGAACGGCAGGTTCACACCAAAGAAGCAGAGGCCGAAACCCCAGCCTGTCGCATAGTGCAGCAGGAATGCCATGCCTGCGGTGCCGCCTGCCAGAAGGCCGGCGCTGGAGAGAAGCGAGACGCCGAGCACGGCAAGCATGCTGCCCGCTACAAGCCCCTGCGTGTCATCGAAAAGCGAGTGTCTGTCCGGCGACGAGTTCAGAAGTCCGGCGAAAGCGGCTTTTGCTGCCATTGTTTTCCCCTTGGTATTTTCGGTTGTTCTATCTTGCCTTTCGGCCTTGGCAAGCAGGATTTCGTTCGGCTGTTGACTCATCGATTAATCATGGATATTTTTTATCCACGAATTGAAGAGGACTCCCGCATGAAAATGGGTGACGGCGTCGAACAGGCGATCCACAGCGTCGCGATGCTTTCCGGGCTTTCAGAAGGCGGCGTGCTGTCGGCGGCTGCGATCGCGGAGTTTCACGGTGTTTCGACGAGCTATCTGCTGAAGCACCTGCAGGCGCTGTCCGGCGTGGGCATTCTCGACACGGTGCCGGGGCCGAAGGGCGGGTATAAGCTCGCGAAAGAACCCGAAGACATTTCCCTGCTCGATATCGTGCTCGCTGTCGAAGGGCCAGAACCGGCTTTCCGCTGTGCCGAAGTCCGCCAGCGCGGGCCAAACCCGCTGCCGCAGCGCTATTTCACCAAGCCCTGCCAGATCAACGCTGCGATGCAGAAAGCCGAGCGCGCCTACCGCGCCGAACTCGCCAAGACCAGCATCGCCGACATCCTGACGGCTCTCTCTGCCGCAGACGACGGCGGGATCGCCGGACGCGGCTGCGCATTCCTTGAGACCCACGAACGCAAGACGGCTCGCTGAGCCATACCTAAAGGAGAAAGACAATGCAGGCACGTTTCAACTTTGCAAAGGCCTCGCCCGAAGCCTACAAGGCGGTTGCCGCCCTGGAGCAATATGTCCAGGGCTCCGGCCTTGAACGGCGCTTCATCCACCTCATCAAGCTGCGCGCCTCGCAGATCAACGGCTGCGCCTACTGCGTCGACATGCACGTCAAGGAAGCCCGCCATGACGGCCTTGGCGAGCAGTGGATCAACCTCATCTGCGCCTGGAAGGAATCGCCGGTCTACGACGCAAAGGAGCGTGCCCTGCTCGGCTGGGTCGATGCGGTGACGAGGATCGCGGAGACCGGCGCACCGGACGCGGACTTCGAAGCCCTGAAGGCGCATTTCAGCGAAGAGGAAGTCACCAACATCACGGTGGCGATCGGCGCGATCAACGTCTGGAACCGGTTGGCCGTCGGCTTCCGCAGCCAGCACCCAATCGATCAGCCGGCGAAGGCTGCGTGAGGAATTTTGCGCACAGCAAAAAGCTTGAGGCAATGCTTGAAGCGACCGACCCGATGAAAATCGGGTCGGCAAAAATTTCGATCAGCTGCTACGGGCACCTGATCCGTCGAAGTTATTGATAAGTTCACGGATGACTTGGGCGATCTTTTCCGCGGAGGAGCCCTTGGCATACTCCTCGTTCATGCGGCGTCTGATAAGTTTTTCCAACTCTGACATATCTTCACCTCATCTATCCGGCGCGAGGCGAGTGTCGCTCTCGGCCTGAGAGGAGGCAAGTTACGATTTGTTTATGATTGAACTGCCGCTTCGCGAACCTACAGCGCGATATAACGATCCGCGCGGTGGTTGATGGTCAGGAAGAGATTGAGGACGACCGCGCCGAGAACGGAATAGAGAACCACCGGCGGCGTTGTGACGAAGAAGGCGGCGGCAAGCACGCACATGTCGACGGAAAGCTGCACAAGACCGGCGCGGATGCCGAAACGCTCCTGCATATAGATACCGAGAATGCCGACGCCGCCGAGGCTGGCGCGATGGCGATAGAGCGCAAGCAGGCCGAAGCCGAGCAGTAGGCCGCCGAGAAGCGCTGCCCAGGCTGGATGGATGCTGGAAATCTCAAAGAAACGCGACTGCACATCGGCAAGCGCCGAGGTGAGGCCGATGGCGACGAAGGTCTTGATCGTAAAGGCGATGCCGAGGCGCTTCCAGGAAAGATAAAAGAACGGCAGGTTGAGCAAGAAGAAGGCAAGGCCGAAATTCACGCCGAAAGCGTAATGCAGCAGGAAGGCGATACCGGCGGTGCTGCCGGTGAGAAGGCCGGCGCTGGCGAGCACATAAAGGCCGAGTGCGGAAACGAGGCTGCCGGAGAATATGCCCTGCACATCCTCGAGCGGCGTATGGCGCGTCGCGCTGGTGTTCCAGAAACCGAGGGCACTGATGAACTGAGCCATGCCGGCAATCTCCAACAGCAGAAGAATTCAAGCGCGCCGGAGAACGTTTCCCGCGCAACGGATTGTCTATGGTGAACAGCCTGAGGCGCTCCTGATTGTTCTTCCGCGGCGCCGGTCAGCTATGATGGGAATTATCGAGCTTTTCGCAGTTGCGAGCAAGCGAAATATGTAAGCGATACTGACCTATTTCAAATCGAAAGATTTGTGCGCGAAACGTTACCGCCGTGCAAGGAACAGAATGCCGGCGACTGGTTTGCCGCCATCCTGTCGAATCGTGGTTTTGATGGTCTCGATAATCTCGAGGCTATAGCGGCTGCAAAGACCGCGAACATGGGCTTCCGTGTGCGCATAGCGCAGTGATGGCGCGAGGTGGAAACCGTCGCCCTCGCCCGCGTCTTCGACCGAGAACGCGAAATCTGCGCTGGGGGCGGCGAGGCGATCGACGATCGCGAAAACGCTTTCGAGATTGCCGAGATACATGAGCACATCGGCAGCCGTAATCAAATCAGCGCGGTATTCCGTACCATCGGCAAAGACGCCGGAGGCTTCAGGCGCAAGAGAAAGGTCGGCTTGGGCCAAGTGATCGTAGACTGCCTTCTCCTCGGCCTTGGCGAGCATTTTTTGTGAGAGGTCGTAGCCTTCAAGCCGTCCGGCACGGGCGCGGATCTCCGGTCCGAGAAGGCCGGTGCCGCAGCCGAGATCAATGGCGAGCGAATATTTGCGGCCGGTAGCGGCAAGGAGCGCTGCGAGTTTTTGCGGAACGGTATAATCCAGCTTTTCGACGAGCGAGGTTTCGAAACGGGCGGCATAATCATCGAACAGCCGCTCGACATAGCGGCTCGGCGGTTGCTCCGGCATTTCGGCCTCGCCAAGCAGGGCAAGCTTGAGGCTTGCGCCGAAAATATCCTCCGGATCGAGCGACAGCGTCTTCCGATAGGCTTCGATCGCGGATCCCACGTTGCCCGCCTTCTCCCGGTAGGTCGCGAGGCGATACCAGCCGGCGGCCCAGGCGGGCGTCAGCTCCAGCGCCTGCTCCATCAGTTCGGCGGCCGCATCCGCCTCACCGCCCTCGTCGAGCATCTTCGCATAATCGGCGCGACGATCGGCGATGACGTCGCCTGAGGAAAACTGGCTTTGCTGCATGATGTGGCCCGTTGAACGCCTGCGCATTTGGCGGCGGCCACAAAAAAACTCAAGTCCTATTTCAGAGGCGGAACGGCCAGTTCCGGAAAAGGCTTGCGGGCGACGCGCCGCAACCGTATTTCAGGGCAAACAGGAGATGGCGCATGTCCGATCAGGTAAACAAATTTCTAGGTGACTCGCTCGGCCGCACATTGGTGAAGCTCTTAGTCGTTTCGCTGATCGTCGGTTTCGTGATGACCGTTTTCGGATGGGCACCGCTGGACCTCGTCTACGGCGTCCAGGATTTCATCCGCGAGATCTGGTACCGGGGTTTTGCAGCGCTCGGTCGCGTCGGCGATTATCTGCTGCTTGGCGCAACGGTCGTCATCCCGATCTTCATTATCATCCGTCTTTTCAACTTTCGCCGGTAAACATGACATCCATCGATCTTTCCAGGCGCAATCTGCTGCGCTTTTCAGGCCTTGTCTTCCTGACGGGCGTCGCAGGCTGCACGACCGCGCCCAGAATGTCTTCCACGCCCTCGGACGGAGAGGACGAGACAACGGCGGCGCTGCCGCTCGTCAACCAGCTTCGTGCCAAGAATGGGCTGACGGCGCTTCGCGTCGATCCGGCGGCAAGCGCTGCGGCGATCTACCAGGCCAAGCGAATGGCAAGCGCCGGCAAGATGACGCATCTGATGGGCATGGCCGACAGTTTTGGTGCACGCGTGAGGAAAAGCGGCGTGCAGCTTCCGGCCGCAGAGAATATCGCCGCGGGCCAGCAGAGCATCGATGCCGTGGTGACGGCCTGGATCAACTCGCGACATCATCTCGAGAACATGCTGGGAGGCTATAACGGGCTCGGCGTCGCCGTTGCGCACAATACGTCTTCCCGGAGCGTGCCCTATTGGGCCATGGTTCTTTCCAGCTGAGGCGATTCTGCCTCTCAAGATCGAGGCAGAAATGGATCACCGCGGGCGCGAAAACCGGCTGGCATTCGATGTGACGCACCGGCTGGTGCTGTCGATCGCCATTCCGATGACGCTCGGCTTCACGACGACGCCGCTGCTCGGCCTCGTCGGTACCGGCGTCGTGGGCCATATGGGCGAGCCCGATGCGCTTGCCGGCCTTGCGATCGGGGCAATGCTCTTCGACCTTCTCCTCGGCAGCTTCAACTTCCTGCGCGCTTCGACCACGGGGCTGACGGCACAGGCGCTCGGGCGGCACGATACGCATGAGCAGCAGGGCGTTTTCTGGCGAGCCATGGTTTCCGCACTCGGTTGCGGCCTTGTTCTTCTCTGTCTCTCGCCGCTACTGCTTTCGGCAGGGCTGGCACTGATGGGACCCGAAGCGGCCGTCGCGCAGGCGACGAATGTCTACTTCTCCATTCGGATCCTTGCCGCCCCTGCGGCTCTCGCGAATTACGCGATCCTCGGTTTCGTGCTAGGGCGCGGGCAAGGCGGCACCGGCCTTTTCCTGCAGGCGCTGATCAACGGTATCAATATCGTGCTCGCGATCTATCTCGGCCTCTGGCTCGACTGGGGAGTCGCCGGCGTCGCCTGGGGCACGATGGTTGGCGAGACGGCCGGTGCGGTGGCCGGCCTCTTCCTCGTTCTCAGAAGCTTCGAAGCCTCCGAACGGCCAAGCCGTGCGGAAATCTTCTCGCGGCACAGGCTGGCGGAGCTCTTTGCGCTCAATCGCGACATCCTGATCCGCACCTTCGTGCTGATCGGCTCCTTTGCGATCATGACGCGGATCGGCACGAGCTTCGGCGCCGTCACGCTCGCCGCCAATGCCGTGCTGATGAATTTCTTCCTGCTCTCCGGCTATTATCTCGACGGGCTTGCCAATGCCGCCGAGCAGATCACCGGACGGGCGATCGGCGCGGCCCACCGGCCGGCCTTCGACCGCGGGCTGAAACTCACTGCCATCTGGTCCTTCGGCCTGGCGGCGTCCGTTTCCGCCTTCTTCCTTGGCGCCGGTCCCTGGCTGATTTCCGCGCTGACGACCTCGCCGGAGGTGCGGGCAGCGGCAGAAACCTATCTGCCTTGGGCGGCGATCACCGGACTGACGGGCGCACTCGCCTTCCTGATGGACGGCGTCTTCATCGGCGCGACATGGTCTGTCGACATGCGCAACCGTATGCTGATGTCATTTGCCGGCTATCTTGCCGCGCTCGCGGTCTTCGTGCCGCTCTTCGGCAATCACGGGCTCTGGCTGTCGATGAACGCCTTCCTGCTGTTCCGCGGCTTCTTCCTCGCAATGCTGGTGAAGCCGCGGGCCGATCAGACGTTCCGAGCCGCCCAGTGATCGGCGCGGGTGTCGCGCAATTCGCGGATCGACGTGACCTTTTCACGGTCGAGGAGCCTTGAGAGGCCGCGGACGATCTCGCCCGGTAGGCCAGGACCCGCGTAGACCATGCAGGAATAAAGCTGCACGAGATCGGCCCCTGCCCTGATCTTTTCGAGCGCGGTTTCCGCCGAAGAAACACCGCCGACACCGACGATCGGGAGTGCGGCGCCGACGCGCTTGCGCATTTTCGCAAGAATCGCGGTCGACTTCTCGAAGAGCGGCTTGCCCGAAAGGCCACCGGCTTCCTTCGCCTGCCGCTGATCCTTCAGACCGTCGCGGGCAAGCGTCGTGTTCGAGACGATCAGGCCGTCCAGCCCATGGGAGAGAACTTCGGCCGCGATATCGTCCATCCCTTCTTCCGTGAGATCGGGCGCAATCTTGAGGAAGACCGGAATTTTCCGGCCAGACCTCGCGGCCTCCTCGTCGCGGGCGGCAAGCACGGCGGACAGGAGAGCGGCCAGGCTTTCGCGCGCCTGCAGGTCACGCAGGCCAGGCGTATTCGGCGAAGAGATGTTGGCCGTGAAATAGCGCGCAACGGAATAGAAGCGGCGAATGCCGGCCACATAGTCGCCGATGCGGTCTGCGCTGTCCTTGTTGGCGCCGATGTTAACGCCGATAATGCCTTCGCGGCGGATCGCCGACAGGCGCCGGAAGACCGCATCATGGCCCTCGTTGTTGAAGCCGAGGCGGTTGATGACCCCTTCGTCTTCCACCAGACGGAAGATGCGCGGGCGCGGATTGCCCGACTGCGGCTTCGGCGTCACCGTGCCGATCTCAGTGAAGCCAAAGCCGAGCTTCAGGAGGGATTCCGGCACTTCGGCATTCTTGTCGTAACCGGCCGCCATACCGAGCGGGTTGTCGAAGGTGAGGCCGGCGACCGTCTGCACCAGCCGCGAATCTGGAGAAATACGGCAAGCGGGAACCAAGCCGGATTTCAGCGCAGCGATCGACATGCCATGCGCCGTTTCGGGATCGAAGAGGAAGAGGCCCTTGCGGGCAGCGCTCTTGAACACATTAATCATGGCAGGAGTTCCGGGAAGATATGCTGTCCGGCATCATCGAGCGGAAGCGGCTTTTCCCAGATGACGGCCGAAAGGGGCAGTTCGGCATAAAGATGCGGGAAGAGATCGCCGTCTCGGGAGGGTTCGAAGATCAGCTTGTCGCCGAGCTTGCCGCTATCGATGGCGACGAGCAGCAGGCCCGGCTGGCCTGCGAAAAACAGCGCCGCCGTCTGCCGCACCTGTTTTTCCGTCGAGAGATGAATGAAAACCGTCTTGCAGGTCGATGCCTGCGCCGCGAAAAACGCCGCTTTGCCTGGCTTCCTGCCAGAGCGCCTCGGTCACGATCTTGTAAACGACGGGTGTCACGCTCATGATGGCCTCATGCAATGGCTGATGCTGTTGGTGAGCGCTTTGCCGGAAAGGAACGGCGATGTCCACGACTCCCCGCCGAAAAACAGGATAGCCGCAACAGAAATCCGGAGGATCATACCATGAAGACGATAACAATCGGGATTGCCGCAGTTCTTCTTCTGCCGCTGACGGCGCTCGCGGCCGAGCCGGACCCGGCGCGCTTCCAGCTCGAGCGGAGCGGCGACCATTTCGTCCGTCTCGACAAGCACACGGGTGCGATATCGCTTTGCGAAGAAAAGGACGGTTCGTTGGTCTGCCGTATGGCGGCCGACGAACGCGCTGCTTATGACGACGAGCTCGACCGGCTTTCCGACCGCGTGACCGCGCTCGAAAACAAGAGCATCGTCAACAAGGCGCTGCCCACCGATGCCGAGATCGACCGCTCGATCAGCATCATGGAGCGGATGATGAAAAGCTTCATGGGCATGGTGAAGCAATTCCAGGAGGAAGAAAAGACCGCGCCTCTTCCGCAGAAGACCTGATTTGATGTAGTAATATGAAGAGGACGGCATGTGCGGCGGGTATCCCGCGCACGAGGAGGATGAAATCGGGCTCTTGGGAGGGGGTTTTCGATGCAGGAACAGACGATCATCATTGCGGACGACCACCCGCTTTTCCGGGATGCGCTGCGCCAGGCCGTGACCGGCATGGAGGGGCAGCACACGATCGTCGAAGCCGGCGATTTCACGGCCGCGCGCGCTGCCGCTACCAATCATCCGGATGCGGATATCCTGCTGCTCGATCTTGCCATGCCCGGCGTCAGCGGCTTTTCCGGGCTGATGGCGCTGCGCTCCGAATTCGCCAGCCTGCCGATCGTCATCATTTCCGCGACCGATGACGCGACGACGATCCGCCGTGCGCTGGAGCTCGGCGCTTCCGGTTTCATTTCCAAATCGTCCGGCATCGAAGATATCCGCAGCAGCATCCAGGCGGTACTTGCCGGCGATATCGCAACGCCGGAGAATTATCGCGACGGTGAGGAACAAGACCCGGACGTGGCCGACCTCATTCACCGCCTGCACACGCTGACGCCGCAGCAGAGCCGCGTGCTCACCATGCTCGGCGAAGGCCTGCTCAACAAACAGATCGCCTACGAGCTCGGCGTTTCCGAAGCAACGATCAAGGCGCACGTCTCTGCCATCCTCCTGAAGCTCAACGTCGACAGCCGCACGCAGGCCGTCATCCAGCTCGGCAAGATCAACATGGCGATGGTTGCCTGACGCCAAGACAGGATTTTATTCCTCCTTTCTCTTTACTATGAAAAAGCCTGGCATTAATCTTCCTGCCGATTGGAGAGCGGCGCCGGGGCGCAGGACCAAGCAAGATGCTGTCACACGAGCAGATTTGGGGAGCGATCGACAGGCTTGCCGAACGGCATGACCTGACACCGTCTGGTCTTGCGCGCCGTGCCGGCCTCGACCCTACCTCCTTCAACAAATCTAAGCGGTTGTCTGCCGATGGCCGGCTGCGCTGGCCTTCGACGGAATCGATCGCCAAAGTGCTCGATGCGACGGGCGCCACCATGGAGCAGTTCATGGGCTTCATGCGGCCCGCAAACAGCTTCTCCGGTCTGCTGGATGGCGCATCCCCCCCGCAGGGAGGCTCCATTCCCCTGCTCGGCTTCGCACAGGCCGGTGCGGGCGGCTTTTTCGATGATGGCGGTTTCCCGGCTGGCCAAGGGTGGGATGTGGTGGAATTTCCGGCCGCACCCTCGCAGAAAGCGGGCGTCTATGCCCTCGAAGTGCAGGGAGACAGCATGATGCCGCTTTATCGCGACGGCGACGTCCTGATCGTGGAGCCGGGCGGCCAGGTGCGCCGCAACGACCGCGTCGTCGTCAGGACGCGCGAGGGCGAGGTGATGGCCAAGGTGCTGCTACGCCAGAGCACACGCTCCATCGAACTGATGTCCCTCAATTCCGAACATCCGAACCGGACGATCGAGTTTTCCGATGTGGATTGGATCGCGCGCATCATCTGGGCCAGCCAATAGGAAAATCTTCCATGCGGCCTGCAGCACTTCTGACAGCTGTTGCGGGAATAACAATCGTCGCCGTGATGCTGGCGGCAGGCAGGGAGCGGTTTGCCGGGCCGGATGTGGCGACGACCGCGAGCGAAGATCCCATCACAGCGGCCAAATCCGAGGAGGTACCAAAGCCGCCAATTGCCCTTCCCGATCCAAAGATCAGCATGAACGCGCGGCCGGTCGACCAAGCAAGCCAGTTCTATCCGGCTGAGGCGGAGGGCAAGCCGCTGGAACGGGTTGCCGCGCCCGAATCGGAAAAGCCAAAGCCGGAGCCGCAGAAAGCCGCAACATTGCCGAGGCCGGTCGCCGAGAGTGCTGGCATTCTCGCCTTCGGCGACAGGAAGCTGCAGCTTGCCGGCATCGTTCCGACACAGGCCGACAAGGTTTGCAAAGAGCTGGATGGGAACGAATGGCCTTGCGGAATGCTTGCCAAGACGAATTTCCGGCTCTTTCTGCGGCTGCGCTCAGTCACCTGCGATCTGGAGGACGCCAACTGGACCGGCATCACGACCGCCTCCTGCAAGATCGGCGCGCAAGATCTTTCCGAATGGCTTGTCGAGAACGGCTGGGCCGATGCAGTCGCCGGATCGCCGCTTACCGGAGCGGGCGAAAAGGCGAAGGCGGAGAAGAAAGGCGTCTATGGCGAGGATCCGCGCAAGGGCGCGCCGCTGACGCTGCCGCCCGGACCGCCGCCGGATAATCCTCTCGATCCGATCTAGCGATCCCTTGTAATGGCGGACGGCAGTTCCTAAACTCCTGCCGAAGCAGAGGGAATGACCGAATGAACAAGCCGCTTTCCGCCCATGATGCCCTGATTTACGTGATGGTGATGGCATCCGCCGTCGACAGCACGATGAACGACCGGGAGATGGAGCGCATCGGCCAGCTGATCGGCTTTCTGCCAGTGTTCAAGGATTTCGATGACGACAAGCTGATTTCGATTGCCCGCGACTGCGCAGCGCTGCTGGCCGGGCCGGAAGGTCTCGATGTCGTTTTGGAAACTGTGAAGGACACGCTGCCGGCGCGGCTCTACGACACCGCCTATGCGCTTGCCGTCGAAGTCGCTTCCGCCGACCTTTCCGTCAAGGCCGAGGAGCTTCGGCTGCTCAGCATGCTCCGCGACCGGTTGGGTCTCGACAAGCTTACCTGCGCGGCCATCGAACGCAGCGCGATCGCCCGCTTCCGCAACGGTCAATAGAGCCCATAAGGGAAATAACGCAGGTACATTTCCTGCAGGCGGCCGTTTCTGGAAAGTGCTGCAAGCGCGTGATCCAACGCTGCCGTCAATACGCTGTCGTTCTGGCGAAGCATGATCGTCATGCCCTCTCCCAGAAACTGCTCCGACAAATAGGGGCCATCGAAGAGCGCGCAGCATTTGGCGGATGCCTGAGAGGAAACCCAGAAGGACAATTGCAGGGCGTCGGCGAAGGCAGCGTCCACCTTGCCATCCCTCAGGGCCGTCAGCAGTGCCTCCCTATTCTCGAAAAGCACGGCTTTTATTGCCGGAAAGTAGGCGGCAAGCATGGCCTCATGTACGGTCGCCTTGATGACGCCGACCGGTCGGCCAGACAGCGCTGCGGCGGTATCCCCTTTGATCTCCGCTTTCGCATTGCGCACGAAACGGGCCGGGAGCATGAGGTAGGGACGGCTGAAGGTAAACTGCTTGCGTAAGTCTGAAGTTACGGCCAACCCCGCGATGACGGCATCGCCCTGGGAGGCCGCAAGCGTCTCCTTCAAATCGGCAAAGGGCAGCGCCTGGATCTCGCATTTTGAAGCCACTTCCAGTTCATTACATATCTCGCGCGCCAAATCGATATTGAAGCCCGACAGCTTGCCATTCTGGTCGGTAAAGTTGAAAGGTGGGAAATCGACCGCGGTCAGGAAGCGCAGGCGGACGAGCGAAGAGAGGTCCGGCTTGGCAAGCCTTTCACGGGCGTCAAAAAGCAGCGGCAGCGACGATGGCGCCTGCTGCGCAAACGTCGTCCCTGCAGAAAATACAACCAAGGACAGCCAAAAAGTTAAAAGTCCCTTAAAACTTAGGGACGCAGGGAAAGATTGTCTCACTATCATCCGGCTCGGGTTAGGGTCGGGGCATCGCCGCTTGGCGATGGTGTATCAGAGTCATCCGTATTGGGAAATATGCGCCGGGCCGCACCACCGGCCATAAAAGTGCGCCAGCAGTCAGTCATGCGCCTTCATCAGCGGGAGCAGATCGTAGACGAAAGCACCTGCTTTCGCGATGTGATTGCCGTTCTTCTGAAGCTGGGCATCGGCTAGCTGAGCGGGTGAAGGGAATCGAACCCTCGTATTCAGCTTGGGAGGCTTCGAGAACCTTGAGAAAAATCAATGCGGCGTTCACGCTGGCCGACTGATCCACAGATGTTTTCGGATTTAGGTAGCAAACGCCACCAGCGCAAGGGGCAGCATTCGGCCCGAAGCTGCCCCTCTACAGAAACGCTTCGAAAGTCCGGATAGGTAGTTTTCTCCCGTACGTCTCACCGATCCGAACGTGCAGGTGGTGCCAACAGTGGACATTCCTGCATATAGATCGCCCACATGGCGGCAACGACGTCTTCGGCTCCCTAGAGCCGCCGTTGCCGCACTTCCGCGCGTCGCCTCCTTATGCGGTCATCAAATCGATGACCCGCATGATCGCGACCGAATTGCTCGTGTTTTGGGTGCCTTCTGTCGTATCGGCATTAGCGCAGGTCCAAACATCGCCCTTCTTGACCGTGAACTTTTTTTCGTTCTGAACGACCGAAAGTTCTCCCTCAGTCATATGGCAGAGCATGTCGTTCTTCATCATGTTGTCCGGCGTCTTCGCCCCAGGTTGGATAACAACATCCCGCAGTTTCACCATTTTATAAGCTGGTATGACCGAAGCCCGCTCACCGAGCGCGACAACTCTGACACCGGGTCCGGTCTCCTCGCCCTCATCGGGGCCGTAAGTCTGGGCGGCTGCTGGCGTCGCCCAGGCAATCAGTGGCGTTGCGGCCGTTGTAAGACCGAGTGCGAGCGTGGTTCTACGATTGACGGCTTCCATTGTGTCCTCCCTAGCCAATTTGTTAGGATGAATATTATGGATTTCTAAAGCAACCTCGGCGCGATCATGGCGGTTGTCAAATCAACAAATCAACTCTTTGGAAATGGCTTGCCGCGTCCTATGGAGGCGTACGTTCCGCCAATTCGATCATGCGGCGACCGCTAATGAGCGGCCGCAATGGGGCATCAGTGAGCGTTCGGCCGGAACCGATGGGCTTCCGCTCGCATTCCGGCCGTCCTGATGTTTGGCGAGATTGTGGCATTTGCCGCGTCGGAAACACGCTTTCGCTCATCCCGCTTAAATACTGAAGCGGGGGAGATGCGTCATTCTCCAATGCTAGATGTTGTTAACACCTGTGCGAACGGGATAAGCCATTTTTCTTTTCATCCTGCGTTCAGGATCGATTTTCGAGAATAGACCATCTTCTTGAGAGTGCTGAACCATGACCAGAGATGATTTCGCTGCGAACGATGCACCAATGCAGAACGAAGATATTGTGATCTGCAAAAGAGTCTTCGATCATATCTGCGCGACCGGGAACATAACGGGTGACGACGCCTGCGACGAGCTCGCAACCCAGATCATCTATTTCTTTCAGCACGGCGTCACGAACGAAGACAGCTTGGAAAAGCTACTCGTGAGCATTGCAGAGAAACAGAGGTAGACGTGAATATGCCAATACGCCCGCAGTATTACGCCAGACACGACGGGGACGGCAGCTGGTCGATTGTCCATACGCAAACGCATAAGGTCGCTGTAATTGCTGAAACTCTGCCGCTAACACGCCTGGATGAATCCACCGCCATGGAGATTATCGAAGCCCTGAGTGAGAGGTATTCGGCGTCCGAAACGCCGGCACCTTCCCTGAAGGCGCAGGGGAACGGCCTAAGCCGTTTTAACTAATTTGCTCTCTTTTGATCGTCTGTCATTCTGGTAGTGCGTGGCGGAGGCAAACCCTTCCCTTATGTCACGCGGTGCGAAAGGGCTCGCGTTGATCGATGGCCAGCGCGAGCCTTCCTCTATTCAGGCAGGAGCACCGATAATCAGCTCTCGCACCTCCCAATCTTGGGGCTTTGCTCTTCCCGATACAGCGAGTATGTCTGTGCGTAACACCGACGCAGAGGACGATTATCATGTCGAGTTTTGAAGCCTGAAGGGAAAGCGGCATATCTTGCAACATTATGTCGACAAGGCCGGGGCGCGCGCCGCAAAGGCTACGGAAGATCGAGATTTCGAACTGGCTGATCTTCTGGGCAGCCTCAGCAGCATTATTCGCGAGGACATTCAGGTCCTGGACGGTGAAATCGCTGATCGGGAGTATGAAGAAGACAACTAGTGGTCTGCGCCTGACGGAAGAGTCCGATCTGGGATTCCTTTTGGCCAGCGTGCATGCGAGGCTGTGGCATGCGCACTGGCATTTCCATCAATCTTACCCCTCCGACCGGCAGCGCCTTGAGGCTGTCGCCAGCAACCGGAACACGGCTCAGAAACATGTCTGGCGGGCAGTTATCGTGCTGCTGAGCGCCGATGGCGTCTGCACCACCGAGATCATGCGCCGGACCGGCACCTCTAAGACCTGCGTCTGGCGCTGGCAGGAGCGCTTCATGCAAGAAGGTGTCGACGGCCTGCTGCGCGACAAGACTCGCCCCTCCCGGATCAAGCCGCTTGTCCCTGATATGGCCGAGCGGGTAGTCAACCTGACGCTTTCTGACCCACCGGTCGAGGCAACCCACTGGACTCATGATGGCTAGGGAGAGTGGCATCAGCGCCAGTGCCGTACGGCGCATCTGGCGAGCCCAATGGTCTCGAGCCGCATCGCTATCGCCAGTTCAAGCTCTCCAACGATCCCAAGTTTGGCAGAAGCTCAGAGACGTGGGCTCTACGTCGATCATCATCGTGGCCGTTAGGCGTGGGCACCAAGCGTTAGATTCCATCCCTAGCGCCAGTCGTCGAGCACGAAGACGCCGGCGCGACTGTAACCCGGCTCATTTGGCCTGTGCATCGTGACCCCTTGGATTTCGGTTCGAAAGCCACGCCCGACCAAGTGCCGGTACGCCTCGTGGCGGGCCATGTTCACCCCGGCCAGCAGCTTGGGCATCCCCTCCGCTACGGCAAGCGCCTCGCAGGCATGCAGCAAGCTGTCGAAGGTCTCCCCAGCCGCCGATCCTGGACGCACGGTCCCGAACTTGATGAAGCAAGCACCGTCGCCTGCTTCGCTGCGCGGCCCATGGTGGCACACGGCAAAACCGTCCAAGCCCGCACCCGCCATATCGCCGAGCAGGACCGTCTCCCCAAGCTCCTGCGCCTCTACGGCCTGGATCTCCGCCCCCAGGTCGAGCCCGTCGTAAAGGGCGCCGGTCAGGTCACGGCAGGACTTCAGGCATTCCACTCTCTGCTCCTCTGTCAGATCGGAATACCGCGACCAGCGCACCGGCTCGGTCTGGTTGTGACGGACCGGCGCCGACATGATGGCCGTGAGGAAACGAGCCCAGTAGCCGTACTTCTGGTACAGGCCCACGTGCTTGGCGCTCTGGGCGAAGGTGAACAGGCCTGCATGCCGCGTGCCCCATTCATCGAAGCTCGCCGTGACGGCCTCGACGAGCCGCGCGCCGATGCCCCGGTCCCAAAGGTCGGGGCGGATCGTCAACGGTCCGAAGAAGCCGACGCTGCCCCAGCGGGTTGCGAAGTTGGAGCCCACCAGTTCACCGCCCACCTCCGCGGCGAAGGCGGCGACGTAGGGCGCCTGCCAGCGGCCGCGTACGTAGTCGCGGTCGGACCAGAACGTCTCTGGTTCGGGTGCTCCCAAGAAGGTGCCAAAGGCCAGCCGGAAAATTCTTTCGGCTTCCGGCAGATCGGTCTCGGCCAGCGCGCGGATGGCTACGCTAGGTGCAGTTCCCATATCGCCCTCCCTGGTTCGCTAAGGGATGCAGCGCCCGATGCGCTGCCCAAGGGCGCTGCAGTCGGGCTGTATTCTACTCTTCTCCAGAGGAATAGTCACACGCATGGGAGATGTCGGCCACCGGATCGGTCCTCTGGAGTTCGGTACCATCCGTCAGGCTTCTGCCACTAGGAACAAACAACCGCCTCGGATGTTCGGCCGAATGGACCGTGCGGCCAAACTCTCCTGTAACCATGCTTTTGCCCATGCACGCGGCTGTGCGGTCCGCCTCAATCTTCGCGCATTGGGTTCTTACCGTACGGAAAGCTTTTTTGTGTGCTGGCGGAACGCTCTAGGCAGTTAAGTCGTTGAAATAGCGGATTGCGCGGCCAAACGCGCATCCAGCCGGCGACTTGGCCCTGCGCTGAACACCCCGTCGGTCAGGGCCGTTTTTGTCCGGAACCGCACTAATACCTTTGGGCTAGTTTACCGGCAGACAGTCTCGCCCATTTTATAAGGGCCGCGCACCCCTATGAGCGGTATTCGTCACTTTTCTCTTGCCCCGCCGATCGACAGCGGGGCTTTTTTTGAACGTCTGGGAACTTCGCGCAGCACGAGATGTTAGGCACCATCAGGCGGCATCCACGTAGCTCCAACCGATCCGCGCGATCGTGCCAAGAGGTTGCGTCATCCTCTAGCACGATGCGGTGAGGGTTCGTCTCAACGACCCTTCATGACGAGCCCTTGCCGTTCGGTCTATCCTCACCTTGAAGACCAGCAAGACGGGAGCTGCGGTCGCTCGCGACCTTAGGAGCTACCCGCTCGTGACCGAGGCTCTGAAAGCCTACACGCTTCCGGAAATTGGCCCTGTGGTGATCGGTGAGGACTACGGGAAGCCTTATTGGGAAAACCGCTATGCAGAGAAGTTCCGCAAGGTTCGAGATGCTGCCGGCGTCCCCAATAACGTCTGGTCGATGGACACGCGGGCAGGCGCCGTTTCGGAGACCGTCGAGGCAACCGGCTCGATCGAAATGGCAAGCAATCTCGCGACCCATTCGACCGTGAAGATGACGAAAAAGTACAGCCGTGGCGATGGACTTGAGGCTAGCCGCAAGATCGCTGAGGCCCGCGCCGAATCGCGTAAGTGAAACGGCAGTGAAACGCCGATATACTTAAGTTATTGAAGTTGCTGGAGCGGGTGAAGGGAATCGAACCCTCGTATTCAGCTTGGGAAGCTGCTGCTCTACCATTGAGCTACACCCGCAATGACGGAAGCCTTCCAACAGATGGATGGCGGTGTCAAGGCATCTCAGATGCGGAAATGTTTGGAGAGCTTCAGGCCCTGAGCCTGATAGTTCGATCCAAGGCCGGAGCCATAGAGGCTTTCGGGCTTTTCCAGCATGTGCTCGTAAACCAGGCGGCCGACGATCTGGCCGTCCTCGAGGATGAAGGGCACTTCGTGGCTGCGGACCTCGAGGACGGCACGGCTGCCCATGCCGCCGGCGGGCGCGTGGCCGAAGCCCGGGTCAAAGAAGCCGGCGTAATGCACGCGAAACTCGCCGACCAGCGGATCAAAGGGCGTCATTTCGGCGGCATAGTGCGGCGGAACGTGCACGGCCTCGCGCGAAACGAGGATATAGAACTCATCCGGGTCGAGGATCAGCTCGTTGCTGCCGCGACTGTAAAGCGGCTCCCAAAAATCGAAGATATCGTGCTCGGCCTTCTTGTCGACATCGACGACGGCCGTGTGATGCTTGCCGCGATAGCCGATCAAGCCCTCCTTGTCGCCAGCCAGGTCGATCGAGAGCGCAATGCCGCCGCCGGAAACGTTGGGCTTGGCGCTTGCGACCAGCGTTTCCGCATCATGCAGCGCCTGCAGCTCCGGCTCGCCGAGAATCGAATGCCCGACGCGGAAACGTATCTGCGAGAGGCGCGAGCCGCGGCGCACGACGACGGGGAACGTGCGCGGGCTGATTTCCAGATAGAGCGGGCCGGAATAACCGGCAGGAATCTTGTCGAATTCCTGCGCGTAGTCGGTAATGACGCGGGTGAAGATGTCGAGGCGGCCGGTCGAGCTTTTAGGATTGGCCGAGGCAGACATTTCAGTCGGAAGATCGAGCCGCTCCATCAGAGGCACGATATAGACGCAGCCCGTTTCGAGCACGGCACCTTCGGAGAGGTCGATGACATGCAGGCTCAGCCGGTCGAGCTTGTCGGCAACGAGATGCGATGGACCCGGCATGAAACTGGCCCTAACGCGGAACGCCTTGGCGCCCAGGCGCAGGTCCAGGCTGGCCGGCTGGATCTGATCGCGGTCCAGTTCCCGCTCCGTCGTGAGGCGGCCGGTTTCAAACAACGCGGCTATTGCGCGATCGGCCAAGATTCCAGTTTCGCGAGCCATCATGCTCCATCCATAATTCGCTTCCGACAAAACCAAACTCAAGGAATTGACGCAAGAAGCTAACAGCAGTATTGCAGCTTTATCCCGTGGTGATTTGGCCGGTCGGCTTGCAGCCACGTTAAAAAAGTGGCTAAAAAGACCGGGTATGAAACCGGTCTGCTTTTGCGGCCGGTTTTTTTGTTGTTTGAAGGTGGTGATGGCATGAGCAAGACTTGGCGCCCGGCAACTCAACTCGTTCACGGCGGAACCCTGCGCTCGCAATATGGCGAGACTTCGGAAGCGATCTTCCTGACGCAGGGTTTCGTCTACGATACGTCGGAAGCGGCTGAAGCCCGCTTCAAGGGCGAGACGGACGGCTTTATCTACGCCCGCTACGGAAGCCCGACCAACGACATGTTCGAAAAGCGGATGTGTGCGCTCGAAGGCGCCGAAGACGCCCGCGCCACCGCTTCTGGCATGGCTGCCGTCACCGCGGCGATCCTCTGCCAATTAAAGGCCGGCGACCATATCGTTGCCGCCCGTGCGCTCTTCGGCTCCTGCCGGTGGGTTGTCGAAACGCTGGCGCCGAAATACGGTATCGAATGCACGCTCATCGACGGCCGCTACCTCGAAAACTGGGAAAAGGCGATCCGTCCGGCGACGAAGGTCTTCTTCCTTGAAAGCCCGACGAACCCGACGCTGGAAGTGATCGATATCGCAGGTGTTGCCAAGCTCGCCAATCAGATCGGCGCGAAGGTGGTCGTCGACAACGTCTTTGCGACGCCGCTCTTCCAGAAGCCTCTGGAACTCGGCGCCCATATCGTCGTCTATTCCGCGACCAAGCATATCGACGGCCAGGGCCGCTGCCTCGGCGGCGTCGTGCTTTCCGACAAGGAATGGATCGACGAAAACCTGCACGACTACTTCCGCCATACAGGCCCGGCCATGTCGCCATTCAATGCCTGGACGCTTCTGAAGGGCATCGAAACGCTACCGCTGCGCGTCAAGCAGCAGACGGCAAGTGCGGCCACGATCGCCGACTTCCTCGCCGAGCAGAGGCAGGTGGCAAACGTGATCTATCCGGGGCGCAAGGACCATCCACAGGCCGACATCATCGCCAAGCAGATGTCCGGCGGCTCCACGCTCGTCGCATTCGAGCTGAAGGGCGGGAAGGAAGCCGCCTTCGCGTTGCAAAATGCGCTCGATATCATCAAAATCTCAAACAATCTCGGCGATTCCAAGAGCCTGATCACCCATCCGGCAACCACGACGCACAAGAACCTGACCGACGAAGCGCGCGCGGAACTTGGCATTTCCGCCGGCACGGTTCGCCTTTCGCTCGGCATCGAGGATGCAGAAGACCTCATCGAAGATTTCGCTCAGGCTCTTTCAAAGGTTAGGTCCTGAACTTGCAATAGCGACGGCCGGACCTTGCCGGCCCGGCCGGATGCTCCACCTAATAAATGGCGCAAGAGTCTTGCTTCAATGCGGAAATGAACTTTGATAATTAGGATTAATGTTCGAAACGACGTGTAATCACGCTGTTTGAAGGATGATGCATGTGCCGTTTCTTGACGGATCGAGCGCTGCATAAGATACGGGTAACATATCTTGGCTATGGTGTAAGGCATGTACCGCGCCCTCACACGAGATATCGAAGTCGTCGTCGAGCCCTTTTATCTGGAGGAGCAATCCGATCCGGACGACGATCGCTATGTCTGGGGCTACCGGATCGTTATCAGCAATAAATCGGACCTGACCGTGCGGCTCATCAATCGCTACTGGAACATCACCGATCAGAGCGGCATCGTGGACGAAGTGAGTGGCCCGGGCGTCGTGGGCGAGCAGCCCCGGCTGGAACCCGGCGATACCTACGAATACTCATCCGGCTGTCCGCTCGATACGCCCTCCGGCCTCATGTTCGGCCATTACCAGATGGAAACGGATGACGGAGAGCTTTTCGATGTCGAAATACCCGCCTTCTCGCTTGATTCCCCCGGGCTGCTCAGAGTGCTGAACTGATCATTCGGCAGCCGATGCGACCTCCACGACTTCAAAACGATAGGTCGTGGAGCAGAATTCGCAAGTGACGGCGATCTCGCCGTTCTCCTGACTGGCATCGATCTCTTCCTCAGAAAAGCCCTTCAGCACGTTCTTGATCTTGTCGCGCGAGCAACTGCAGCGATCGATGACTTCCCGGGTGCCGAAAACACGCACTCCGCGCTCGTGGAAGAGGCGGAAGAGCAGGCGTTCGATGCCGACCTGCGGATCCGTCAGTTCGTCCGCATCGATGGTGTCGACCAGCGCGCGCGCTTCGGTCCAGGCGTCGTCTTCCTTGTGTGCCAGCGCGGCGTTATCGCCGTCGCCGCCGTGGAGGTCGCGCTGACGCATACGCTCCGGCGCTTCCGGCAAGAATTGGGCAATGAGCCCGCCCGCCCGCCAGCGGTGGCGCGGCTGGCCCGCCTGGTCGCGATCGAGCAGTTCGGCGGCCGCCAGGCGGACGCGCGTCGGGATTTGCTCCGACTGTCGGAAATAGGTGCCGGCGATATCTTCGAGTGAGGTGCCGTCAAGCGCCACGATGCCCTGATAGGGCTGGCTGAACTTGCCCTGGTCGATAGTGAAAGCCAGCACGCCCTTGCCGAGAAGCTGTTCCGGCTCGGTTTCGCCGGCAGCGACCGCCTTGTCGAGCAAGGCCTGATCGAAGCGTGCATAGGCGCGTACGTTCTGCGGCGTCGAGAAATCGGCAACGAGAAGATCGACAGGGCCGTCGCCTTTTGTCTGCACCGTAAATTTGCCTTCGAACTTGAGGGACGTCCCGAGAAGTACCGTCAGCACGATGACTTCGGCAAGCAGCCGGGCGACGGGTGCAGGATAATGATGGCGCGCGAGGATCGCATCCAGCATAGGCCCGAGTTGGACGGCGCGGCCACGCACATCGAGGCCTTCTACCTGAAATGGGACTACGTGATCATCGCCAGCGAAATCGAACTCGCCGAGAGCCCTTGCAATTTCTGCCATGGTCTTACTCCTAGTAGTCCAGGCGGCGGACCAGAGGTCTTTTCGCCCGTGCCGCCACGAGGCCATCAGGCCAGACGTGACGCCCAGTATGGTTCAGATCGCGCCCAGGCACCATGCAAGAATCGACTTTTGCGCATGAAGACGGTTCTCCGCCTCATCGAAGACCACGGATTGCGGGCCATCGATCACATCGTCCGTCACTTCCTCGCCGCGATGGGCGGGCAGGCAATGCATGAACAATGCATCCTTGCCGGCCTTCGCCATCAAAGCCGAATTGACCTGATAGGGCTGGAAGACGTTGTGACCGCGGGCCCGATGTTCCTGATTCATGGAGACCCAGGTATCGGTTACCACACAATCGGCGCCTTCGACCGCACGGTCGGCGTCATGGCCAAGCATGATTTCGGCGCCCTCATTGCGAGCCCAGTTGAGATAGTGATCCTTGGGCTCGGAACCAAGAGGCACAGCCATATTCATGCGATAGCCAAAACGGGCCGCACCTTCGACCAGCGAGTGCAGCACGTTGTTGCCATCGCCGGTCCAGGCAATCGTCTTGCCCCTGATCGGACCGCGATGCTCCTCGAAGGTCATGATATCTGCCATGATCTGGCAGGGATGCGTGTCGTCCGTCAGCGCGTTGATGACCGGCACCGTCGCATGTTCGGCGAGCTCCAGCATGCGGTGGTGCTCCGTGGTGCGGACCATGATCGCATCGACATAGCGCGAGAGCACCTTGGCCGTATCGCCGATCGTCTCGGCGCGGCCAAGCTGCATCTCCGTGCCGGAGAGGAAAAGCGTTTCGCCACCGAGCTGACGCATGCCGACATCGAAGGAAACGCGTGTACGCGTAGAGGGTTTCTCGAAGATCATCGCCAACATCTTGCCCGCGAGCGGCTTATCGCCTTTGCCGGCCTTGAAGGCCTGCTTGCGGACGATCGCATCATCCATGATGGCTCTGAGATCGGATGCGGTTACCGCCGAGAGATCGAGAAAGTGTTTGGGGGAAGCCATGTCGTTCTTACCTGTATGCGCCTTGAGGGGCGTTATCCGTTCAAGCCGTCTTCCTGGTCTTTGCCGCGCGAATGCTTTCGGCAGCGCGCTCGACGCGGGCAAGGCCCTCGCGGGCTTCCTCCGCCGTGACGACCAGAGGTGGAAGGAGACGGATGACATTATCGCCCGCCGGAATGGCCAGAAGATGAGCAGCACGAATGGCCTGCAGCAGTTCGGAAGACGGGACGGCAGCCTTGATGCCGAGCATCAGGCCTTCGCCGCGCACATCTTCGATGATATCCGGATAGCGATCCTTCAGCGAGGCAAGGCCCTGGCGGAAGACGAGCGCCACATCGCGGACATGCTGCAGAAAGCCGTCGGCGAGGATGACGTCGAGCACCGCGCTGCCGACCGCCATGGCAAGCGGATTGCCGCCATAGGTGGAGCCATGCGTGCCGGCCTTCATGCCGGAGGCGGCATCCGCGGTCGCCAGGCAGGCGCCGAGCGGGAAGCCGCCGCCGATACCCTTCGCTACCGCCATGATATCCGGCGTGACGCCCGACCATTCGTGGGCAAAGAGTTTGCCGGTACGGCCAACGCCAGTCTGGACCTCATCGAGGATGAGCAGCAGACCCTTCTCATCGCAGATCTGGCGGAGTGCCTTCATGAACTCATGCGTCGCCGGACGGACACCGCCCTCGCCCTGCACCGGCTCTATGAGGATGCCGGCGGTCGCATCGGTGATCGCTGCGCGGACCGCCTCGATATCGCCGAAGGGGACCTGATCGAAGCCCGGCGCCTTCGGGCCGAAGCCCTCGAGATACTTCTCCTGACCGCCGGCGGCGATTGTCGCCAGCGTGCGGCCATGAAAGGCGCCTTCGAAGGTGATGATGTGGAAGCGCTCGGGATGACCGTTGGAATACTGATAGCGGCGCGCAGTCTTGATCGCGCATTCCAGCGCCTCGGCGCCGGAATTGGTGAAGAACACCTTGTCGGCGAAGGTGACGTCAGTCAGCCGCTTGGCAAGCGCTTCCTGGCCGGGAATTTCATAGATATTCGACAGGTGCCAAACCTTGTCGGCCTGCGCCTTCAGGGCTTCGACAACATGCGGATTGCCGTGGCCGACGGAAGTCACTGCAACGCCTGCGCCAAAATCCAGATATCGTTCGCCGCCTTCAGTGATCAGCCAAACGCCCTCACCTCGCTCGAACCGCAAAGGGGCGCGAGAATAGGTGTCATATAGCGGCGCGGCTTGAGCCATGGCGCGATCTCCTGTCATCGTTAGGGCAACCAGACTCCGGCTAAAAACCGGGTCCGAAAAATTAAAAATGCCGCCTTTCGGCGGCGAGTGCCACTATTGACGTTTCGCACCGCGATGTCAACAAAACTGCGGGCTTCGTGCGCCATGGGACCACCTCCCCGAACGAGGTCATTTATCAACAGCTAATGTTGCAGAAATGACTCGCTCGGGAAGCAAGTTGGGGAAAACTTGAAATTCGATTCATCCGGATTCCCGCGACTCTTGTCACGGAGTCAGCCTCACACTAGGTTAAAACTCAATTACTAGACTGCATGCGGCGGAACTAGTCACCACAATTGGTCAGGCGTTTCCTGCTTCGGATGTATCCGGAGCAAGGGTGGGGGATTCTGCCTTCACAACGCTAAACGGCGGAGACAGGGCATGAACTGGACAGACGAGCGAGTCGAAAAACTCAAAAAGCTTTGGTCCGAAGGACTGAGCGCGAGCCAGATCGCTGCGCAGCTCGGCGGAGTGAGCAGGAACGCGGTGATCGGCAAGGTCCACAGGCTTAGCCTTCCGGGCCGCGCCAAGGCCGGCGGCACCGCGGCGGCCGCACGCGCGCCGAAGCGTAATACCTCGGCTCCGCGCGCACCGAACTATGCATCGCGGATCGCGACCCGCACCGTCACGCGCCAGCAGGGCGCAACGATGCTCAAGGAAGAGATCGAAATCGATCTCATGGAGGAGGTAAACTATCGTCCGGCCGCAAACGTGGTCGTGCCGATCTCCCGCCGCCTCGGCCTGACGGAACTCACGGAACGCACCTGCAAGTGGCCGGTCGGCGATCCGCTGAAGGATGATTTCCACTTCTGCGGTTGCGATAGCCCGGACTCTTCACCCTACTGCAGCTATCATGCGCGCCTTGCCTATCAGCCGGTCAACGAGCGCCGCAGGACAGCAGCTCGCGCAAACTGAGCCGGATAAAAGACAAACGGAAACGGGCCTCGCGGGCCCGTTTTTTGATGTCCGGCAATGGAAGCGGCAATCAGGATTCCATGGAATATCCGGCACCGCGGACGGTGCGAATGACATCCTGCATGTTGGAGAAGTTCAGCGCCTTGCGCAGCCGGCCGACATGGACGTCCACAGTGCGCTCATCGACATAAATGTCGTGGCCCCAGACACCGTCCAGAAGCTGCGAACGCGAGAAAACGCGGCCGGGCGACGACATCAGGAATTCCAGGAGGCGGAATTCGGTGGGGCCGAGGCGAACTTCGCGGCTTTTGCGGTGAACACGATGCGTTTCGCGGTCGAGTTCGATGTCGCCGCATTTCAGCACCGTCGAGAGCACCTCAGGCTTGGCGCGGCGCAGCATCGCCCTGACGCGGGCAACGAGCTCCGGCGTCGAAAACGGCTTGACGACATAGTCGTCGGCGCCGGTCGAAAGGCCGCGGACGCGCTCGCTTTCCTCGCCGCGCGCCGTCAGCATGATGATCGGCAGGCGCTCGGTCTCCGGACGCATGCGCAGGCGGCGGCAAAGCTCTATGCCCGATACGCCCGGCAGCATCCAATCGAGGATCAAAAGGTCCGGCGTGCGCTCCTGAAGCCGGATTTCGGCCTCGTCGCCACGCAGGATGGTATCGACCTCGAAACCTTCGGCCTCAAGGTTATAGCGAAGAAGCACACTCAGTGCCTCTTCGTCTTCAACGACTGCAACTCTCGGGATCATTCGGTTCGGTCTCCTGAGGGCCGGTTCGGAATTGTCATTCCGTGACCGCGCCGACGGTGTTGGCAGTATCGTCCTTCGGACGTTCGCCTTCCGGCTGGGCGCCGGTCGCCATGTAATAGATCGTTTCGGCAATGTTGGTGGCATGGTCGCCGATGCGCTCGATGTTCTTGGCGCAGAAGAGAAGATGCGTGCAGCTGGTGATGTTGCGCGGATCTTCCATCATGTAGGTCAGAAGCTCGCGAAACAGCGAAGTGTACATCGCGTCGATTTCCTCGTCGCGCTCGCGGATCGACTTCGCCCTGTCGGCGGCACGGGTCGTATAGACGTCGAGCACTTCCTTGAGCTGGACGAGCGCCAGTTCGGAAAGATGCTCGAGGCCGCGGGCGAGCTTACGCGGAACGCCGGTGCTTTGCACCGCGATGACGCGCTTGGCCGTGTTCTTGCCGAGATCGCCGACGCGCTCAAGGTCGGCTGCGATACGGATCGAGCCCATGATCTCGCGAAGGTCGGAGGCCATCGGCTGGCGGCGGGCAATGGTGACGACCGCCTTGTCGCCGATCTCGCGTTCGGCATGATCGAGGATCACGTCGTCGGAGATGACCTTCTGGGCCAGAGCCGTATCGCCGTTGACAAGGGCGCGGACTGCGTCGGACACCATCTGCTCGGCAAGCCCACCCATTTCCGAGATGCGGCGGGTTAGGAACTTCAAATCGTCGTCATAGGCAGAAAAGATATGGGTCGATGCCATGGGAATTGTCCTTGAATAGCCTGAACGCCGCAACTCAGCCGAAGCGGCCCATGATGTAATCCTGGGTGCGGGGGTCGTCCGGGTTGGTGAACATCTTGTCGGTGTCGTTCTCCTCGACGAGATTGCCGAGGTGGAACATAGCGGTCCGCTGCGAAACGCGGGCCGCCTGTTGCATCGAGTGCGTCACGATGACGATGGTGAAGTTCTCGCGCAGCTCATGGATCAGCTCTTCGACCTTGGCAGTCGCAATCGGATCGAGCGCCGAGCACGGTTCGTCCATCAGGATGACTTCCGGGCTCACGGCAACGGCACGCGCGATGCACAGACGCTGCTGCTGGCCACCGGACAGGCCGGTGCCGGATTCATGCAGGCGATCCTTGACTTCGTTCCAAAGGCCGGCGCGCTGCAGCGACTGCTCGACGATCTGGTCCAAGTCCGCCTTCGACTTCGCCAGGCCATGGATACGTGGCCCGTAGCTGACGTTCTCGTAGATCGTCTTCGGGAACGGGTTCGGTTTCTGGAAGACCATGCCGACGCGGGCGCGGAGCTCCACGACGTCGATATCCGGATCGTAGATATCCTCGCCATCAAGCGTGATCTTGCCTGTCACGCGGCAGTTGTCGATCGTATCGTTCATGCGGTTCAGGCTGCGCAGGAAGGTAGACTTGCCGCAGCCGGAGGGGCCGATGAGCGCGGTAACCGTGTTCTCGCGGATGTTTAGCTTCACGTCGAAAAGCGCACGCTTATCGCCGTAGTAGACCGACACGTCCTGGCCGATCATCTTGTACGGGATCGTATTCATTTTCTGGTCCAGAGCCTTCTCAACTGCTGCTTCAGTCAACATGTTCATGACTATGTACTCCGTTTACCAGCGACGCTCAAAGCGCCGGCGCAAGAGGATGGCTCCGAGGTTCATGACGATCAGGAACAGGAGCAGGACGATAATGGCGCCAGACGTGCGCTCGACGAAGGCGCGTTCGGCTTCGTTGGCCCACATGTAGACCTGTACCGGCAGCGCCGTGGACGGGTCGAGCGGGGTGCTCGGCGCGCTGGCGACGAAGGCGACCATGCCGATCAGGAGAAGCGGTGCGGTTTCTCCGAGCGCGTGTGCCAAACCGATGATCGTGCCGGTCAAAATACCGGGCATCGCAAGCGGCAGGACGTGGTGGAACACCATCTGCATCTTCGAGGCGCCGAGGCCGAGAGCCGCCGCGCGGATCGACGGCGGGACAGCGCGCAGTGCTGCGCGGGTGGCGATGATGATCGTCGGCAGCGTCATAAGCGTCAGCACCAAACCGCCGACCAGTGGGGCCGAGCGTGGCAGGCCGGCGAAGTTGATGAAAACAGAAAGACCGAGCAGACCGTAGACGATCGAGGGAACGGCAGCGAGGTTGTTGATGTTCACCTCGATCAGGTCCGTCACCTTGTTCTTGGTCGCGAATTCCTCAAGGTAGATCGAGGTGCCAACGCCGATCGGCAGCGACAGAACGAGAACGATCAGCATCAGGTAGAGCGAGCCGACAAGAGCGACGCCGAGGCCGGCGGCTTCAGGACGGCTGGAGTTGCCATGGGTGAAAAGTCCGGTGTTGAACTCCTTGAAAAGCGCTCCGTTCGTCTTCAGCTCGTTCATCCAGCCGACCTGCTTGTCGTTCACCTTACGGTTCTTCTCATCGACGGCAAGGTCGATCTGGCCCTTGTTGGCGCTGTCGACATTGGCGTCGGCCAGAACGGTCACATTGACGGTCTTGCCGATGATCGACGGGTCGGCGACAACCATGTCACGCAACTGGATCGGCGCGCTCTTGGAGAGCATCGCCGTCGCCTCACGGACATCCGGGCGGCTGGAGGCGTTGATGTTCAACTCCTTGACAAGCGCATCACGCAGCAGCGCGCCGTAATTGGCTGCAATCAGCACCGACGGATCGGTGGCCCGCTTGTTATCCGGGTCGATGGTCTTTTCAGTAAATTCGACCGGAAGCGAGATCACCGTCTGCTGGAAGGCAGTGTAGCCGTTGCGGATGACCGTCGACAGCAGGAACGCCAGGAAAATCAGGCCGAAGGAGATAGCGGCAATGCCATAGGCCCTGAAACGGCGCTCCGCAGCATAACGGCGCTTGATGCCGATATCGCGGCGCTCTGGCGCCTTGGAAATGGTGCCTGCAATGGGGGAAACAATATTCGTCATTCGTACTGCTCCCGGTATTTGCGCACGATGTAGAGCGCGTAGATATTAAGGCAAAGCGTGATGAAGAAGAGCGTGATGCCGAGCGCGAAGGCGACCAGCGTCTGCGGCGAGGTGAATTCAAGGTCGCCGGTCAGCTGGTTGACGATCTTGACGGTCACCGTGGTCATCGGCTCGAAGGGATTGATCTGTATACGCGCAGCGACACCGGCGGCCAGCACGACGATCATGGTTTCGCCGATGGCGCGTGAGGCCGTCATCAGGAGTGCGCCGACGATGCCCGGCAGAGCTGCCGGAAGCACCACCTTCTTGATCGTTTCCGAGCGCGTGGCGCCGAGGCCCAGCGAACCATCACGCAGCGCGCGCGGCACCGCGGTGATGATGTCGTCCGACAGCGAGGAAACGTAGGGGATCAGCATGATGCCCATGACGATACCGGCCGTCAGAACGCTCTGCGCCTGAATGAAGTTGCCGTAATTGCCGGTGAGAAGGCCGTTCACTTGCGCAGACAGATCGCGCAGGAACGGGCCGACGGTAACAAGGGCAAAGAAGCCGTAGACGATGGTCGGGATACCGGCCAGAACTTCAAGAAGAGGCTTGGCGAGCGATCGAACCTTCGGAGCAGCATATTCAGCCATATAGATGGCGGCGAAAAGGCCAACCGGCACTGCGACCAGCATGGCAACAAAGCCGATATAAAGCGTGCCGAGCAGCAGCGGGATGAGGCCGAACTGACCGAAAGACGAGCCGCCTGCGCCGGCAAAACGCGGATCCCAGACCGTGCCGAAGAAGAAGTCGGTTGCCGGAACCGTTGCGAAGAAGCGGATGGCTTCGGACAGCATCGAAAAAACGATGCCGACCGTGGTCAGGATCGCAATGGATGATGCAACGAGAAGTGCCCAGAGCATAACACGCTCGACACGGTTGCGAGCCCGGAAGCGCGGCGCAATACCACGAAGCGCATAGAATGCGCCGCCGAGAGCGAGCACGAAGACAACCGCGGTCATGATCATGCGGCTGCCTGCGGCTTTGGCATTCAGTGTCTTCGCTGCATCGATCATGAAAGGCTGCGGCTCACCGGCGAGCGGAACACCCTTCCCGTTGAGCTTTGCCTGAATGGCTGCGGTATCGGAACCGAGCACACTGATCTCATCTGACGTCAACAGGTTCATGCCGCGGGCGATGGTCGCGACCATGCTGTAGCTCAGATCCTGTTCTGCGGCGGTCTTCGCCTTCACGTCGTCGGGGAAAGCGTCGCGGACAGCGGATTCGACGATCCCCGGGCTTGCGGCGAGCCAGATGCAGAGAATGATAAGCGCAGGGAGAGTCGACCAGATGGCTGCGTAGGCACCGTAGTAGCCCGGCCGCGAATGAAGCGCGGACGGCTTGCCGCCGGCAAGCGCCATGGCACGGCTGCGAGCGGCCACATAGGCCAGCGCGCCAAGCACCACGAGACACAAGAGTATGATGGATGTGCTCATTCGTTACGTCCCCAGGCTCACGACCCAAAAGCACCCGCAGACCATCCTGCGCGGCTTCCCAATCATGGAGAAACTTGAAACCCTGCCGCCACTAGGCAAGGGGCAGAAGCAGTCGAATAAAATGCCGGCGCGGCCTCAGGCACCGCGCCGGCACAACCCATTACATGGTCTTTTCGGCTTCGACGTTCTTGCGGATCTCTTCGCGCTCTGCATCCGGAGCAGCGACGAGGCCGTATTCGACGAGCGGGCCATCAGGACCGATCATCTGGTCGGAGACGAAGAAGTTCACGTATTCCTTCAGGCCCGGAACGGCGCCGAGATGTGCCTTCTTGACGTAGAAGAACAGCGGGCGGGAAACCGGATAGGTGCCGTTGGAGATTGTTTCGGTCGACGGAACGACGCCGTTGACAGTTGCAACCTTCAGCTTGTCGGCATTGTTTTCATAGAAGGAGAGGCCGAATACGCCGACGCCGGTCTTGTTGGCGGCGATGCGAGACAGGGTTTCCGTGTAGTCGCCATCGATGTCAACGGCGGCGCCGTCCTTGCGAACTGCGACGCAAGCCTTAGCCTGGGCAGCCTTGTCGGAGATTTCCTTGGCGATAACGTCGGTCGCGCCCGAAGCCTTGCAACCTGCGGCAAGAACCTTTTCTTCGAAGACTTCGCGCGTGCCGTGCTTTTCGCCCGGAATGTAGGCGGCGATTTCAACGTCGGGAAGGTTCGGGTTTACTTCCGACCACTTCTTGTAGGGGTTGGCGACGAGCTTGCCGTCGACGACGACCTGAGCGACGAGCGCCTTGTAGATGTCTGCCGGAACGTAGGCGACGTCCGAGTTGGCGGTGTCAGTTGCGAAGACGATGCCGTCATAACCGATCTTGACTTCCTGGATATCCGTTACGCCGGCTTTCTTGCATGCCTCGACTTCACTATCCTTGATTGACCGCGAAGAGTTCGCGATGTCGATCGTGTCTTCACCGACACCCTTGCAGAACTCCTTGAGGCCTGCGCCCGAGCCGCCGGATTCGACGATCGGCGTCTTAAAGTTCGAGAACGTTTCGCCGAAGGATTCGGCAACAATCTTCGCATAAGGCAGGACGGTGGACGAGCCGGCGACCTGAATCTGGTCACGGGCGGCGGCGGCGCCTGCGAAGGCGACGGTGGCAGCGAGTGCTGCAACGGTTAGCTTAAGAGTGTTCATCAAAATCTCCCGGCATGGGCTTGTGTGAGCAGGGCCCCGGGCCCTCGCGTTGCCTTTTTCATCGGCAGCATCTCTTTACTGCCTGATGCCAGGAGCTTTTATGTCATTTTGATGAAACATTTATGACAGTTTATGTAATTGATTTTAAACAGGAAAACCACATCCACCGACCGACGTTCTTCAGTTTTATGTCAAAAACGCACGGTGAAGTCCGTTCCCCTGCCGATTTCGGACTTGACGATCAGCCGTGCGCGGTGGCGCGTCAGGATATGCTTGACGATCGCGAGCCCAAGGCCGGTGCCTTTTTTGGAGCGGCTATCTTCGATATTGACGCGATAAAAGCGCTCCGTGAGGCGCGGTACATGCTCGGCAGGGATGCCCGGCCCCTTGTCAGCGATGCTGACTTCAACCGCCTCACCAGGCGCGTTTTTGACGCGAACATCGACGACCTTGCCCTCCTGGCCGTACTTGCACGCATTCTCCATGAGATTTTCAAAAACCTGGACCAATTCGTCGCGGTCTCCGAGAACCTCCGCCTTGCCTTCCGGCAGGTGCAGGTTGATCTCGACGCCCACCTCCTTGGCGAGCGGCGCGAGCGAATCCCTGACGTGGCCGAGCAGCGGCACGAGATCGACCTTCTCGTCCGGTGCGATGTGCGACTTGAGCTCGAGACGGGAAAGCGAGAGGAGATCGTCGACGAGGCGGCTCATGCGGGTCGTCTGGTCGAACATGATGCCCAGGAAGCGCTCCTGCGCCTTCGGATCATTCTTTGCCGGACCCTGGATGGTCTCGATGAAACCGCGGAGCGACGCAAGCGGGGTCCTGAGCTCATGGCTGGCATTGGCGACGAAATCCGACCGCATGCGATCGATGCGCCGCACTTCGGAAATATCGCGGAAGGAGAGCAGAAAGAGGCGCTCGCCGCTCCCCGCGCCATCGAAATCGATCGGCGCACTGCGCACGATATAGACGCGCTCCGACGGCAGGCGCTCGGAATGCTCGATCTGATTGGGGGCATTGGTGGCGATTGTCTCGCTGACCATGTCCAGAATGCCGGGCGAGCGCAGGCGGGCAGAAATATGCGCCCCGATCAGGACTTCACCAAAGGCCTTTTCCGCGGCGCGATTCTGGAAGAGAACCGAGGCGTCGCCCGAAAGGAGCATCACGGGAATGTCGAGGCCGGCCAGCGTCGCGGAGACGGCGGGCACCAGGCTTGCGGGGGCCTCGGGTTCGATTTCCGGCGCCTCCGCAAGCTTGGCCTGCACTGCTGGCATGCTGTTTAGCAGCACAATGGCGATCATGAAGACAACGAGCGCCAGCACTGCCCACTTGTTCATGCCGGCCGCAAGTGCAATGAGGCCAATGACGATCGCCGCAAGCAGGACCGTTCGCTGCTGCCGGATGCGGGCCATGAGCCCCGTTGTCCATGGCGTTTCGTCTTCCAAGTGTGCCTCGTGCGCCGCAAATCGAGTCGTTCTTATGGTTTCGAACTTTGCCTGATAGCCGGGATTCATGACAGAAGTTTTCAGTTACTGCCACTAATCGCAAAAGCTGCAACCGAAACGCACAGAAATTTCCCTCTCTCGATGGATTTGATTTTCAACGGAAAATATGATCGCCTGCAAGGAAAGCCACAGCCGGAGGAGGATATATGGCCGAAGCTGTAGAAAGCCGCGCGGTTGAACTGGACATCAGGGCCAAGAAACGCGTCTTCGATGTCGACGATCCGGCGCTTCCGGATTGGATCGATGAATGGGCGCTGGAATCCGGGGAGTTCCCTTACAAGAAAAAGCTGAAAGAGGAAGAGTACCTCGAAGAGCTGGAAAAGTTGCAGATCGAACTGGTCAAAGTGCAGTTCTGGCTGCAAGCAACTGGCAAACGGGTGATGGCGCTCTTCGAAGGCCGCGATGCGGCTGGTAAGGGCGGCGCGATATCGGCCTCCTCCGCCCACATGAACCCGCGCCTTGCCCGCGTCGTCGCACTCGCCAAGCCAAACGACCGCGAACTCGGCCAATGGTATTTTCAGCGCTACATCGCGCAGTTTCCGACGGCCGGCGAGTTCGTTCTCTTCGACCGTTCCTGGTACAACCGCGCGGGCGTCGAGCCGGTCATGGGGTTTTGCACACCGAAGCAATATGAGGATTTTCTCAAGCAGGCGCCGCAGCTGGAAAAGATCATTGCCCACGAAGGTATTCACTTCTTCAAGTTCTATCTGGATATCGGCCGCGAAATGCAGCTGAAGCGCTTCCACGACCGCAGACACGACCCGCTGAAGATGTGGAAGCTGTCCTCGATGGATATCGCGGCGCTCACCAAATGGGGCGACTACAGCGAGAAACGCGACCGGATGCTTAAGGAAACGCACACGGAATTTGCGCCGTGGACGGTCATCCGAGCCAACGACAAACGGCGGGCGCGGGTCAACCTCATCCGTCACATGCTGAAGAAAATGGATTACGACGGCAAGGACGAAAAGGCGATCGGCGATCTCGACGACAAGATCATCGGCGCAGGGTCCGGCTTTCTGAAATAATGGTCACTGCCCCGGCAGAATGCGCACGGCGTAAAGGTTGATGCCCCGCGCCTTGCCGTCGACATCGCTGTTGATCATCAGCCTGCCATCGGCACTCGGCGCCAGCGACCGGTCGAAGGTAACCTGAAGCAGTGCGTCGGATTTTTCGCGCGTGACGCTGAAGCGATGGCGGGAGCAATTGCCGAGTGTCTGGAAATTGCATTCGACCGTGATCTGTGTCGGCTCGTCGCTCGTCGACTGCAGCGTGATCGCAATCGTCGAAGACTTGCCGGCGAGTTGCTGAAGCACGTCTCTCGGAACGCTGATGCCGATATTGCCATCGGCGCCGTTGCTTTCCGAGATCAACCGAATGGCCGGACCGTCGTTTTCGGCGATGTTTTCCGTCCGTGCCCGCGGGCCGCTTTCGATCCTGGCGGCGTCCGAAGGCTTGAATATCTCGATCCATTCCGCAGAAAAGCTGTTTTGCGGATCGATCGTCACCGGCTGATCGACATGCGGCGCCGTGTTCGCAGCATTTTCGTCCGCACCGTCGAAATCTTCCGGCTCGGTACTGGCAGGCGGGTTGGCGACGCTCGTGTCGCGCTCGGCCGCCGTCAGGAAGAGGCCGGACTTATAGGCCCACCAGGCCCCCATGCCAATGAAGGCAATCAGCACGCACCAGACGAGCAGCCGAGAGAAGAATTTCCGCGGTTTGCGGCGCTTCGCAGCCCCCTCCGGCCGGAAATCCATGTGGGCCGCGGTCCGGCTTTCGGCTGCGAAACGTTCGCCGGCCTGAGGTGCGGCACCGAGATGATCGGTCGCGGCAGCATGGACGTCATCAAGCCTCGACTCGTCATAGACGGGCCTTGCCGAATAGCCTCGTGTTTCACCGCCGACCTGAGGCGCGTCATCTTCAAAGCGCTCGTCGCGCCGGACCGGCGGCGGGATCTCCGCAACGGGTGGAACGGGCACTTCCGGCGGCCCTTGGCGCGGATGCAGACGCTCGCGTTCTTCGGCCTCGATCATGTGAATAGTCGTTTCGAGCCGATGGCGATGATGCGCAATCGCTTCCCGGTCGGTGATATCCTGCTTGCGAAGGCCGGCCTCCAGCGCCTGGCGGGCCGATTGATAAATCCTTGCGCGGACTTCCGGATTATCGCGATCGGAGTTGTTAAGCGCCGTTCTGATTGCCGTTTCTAATCCGCTCACATCCGATCCTTCATGCTGGCATCAGGCATCACCCTGAAATCTTTACAAATGCCTAACAAAACTCGGTAGCGTCAATGGCTGAAAACCGCAAGTCTTGCGGCAGGCAGCATGCCGCATCGCAGGGAATAAATATGCCCTTTAGGCCGCTTGCCCACTCACCCGGATAGCCGATCTTCCAGGAATCGACAGATCGGCACTCAAGCACGCTCTTTTCCTCGTTCATCAAGTCTGCTATCAAATTGACGTTTTCGTAAACGTCAATATTAATGGTGAACGCTGTGGCTCTTCCTAAAATCCTCACGGAAAATCTGAGACTGCCGGTCCTTGCTTCACCGCTCTTTATCATCTCCCACCCGGCTCTGACATTGGCGCAATGCAAGGCAGGCGTGATCGGCGCCTTCCCGGCGCTGAATGCCCGGCCGGAAAGCCAGCTCGACGAATGGCTGGCAATGATCACCGAAGACATCGCAGCCTATAACGCCGCCAACCCAGACAGGCCCGCAGCACCCTTTGCCGTCAACCAGATCGTCCATATGTCGAACAAGCGGCTGGAGCACGACCTGCGCCTCTGCGTCAAATACAAGGTGCCGATCGTGATCTCTTCGCTCGGCGCAGTCCCCGAGGTGAACGCAGCGGTGCACTCCTACGGCGGTATCGTGCTCCACGACGTCATCAACAACCGCCACGCCAATTCGGCGATCCGGAAAGGTGCGGACGGGCTGATCGCTGTTGCGGCAGGCGCCGGCGGGCATGCCGGCACGCTGTCGCCCTTCGCTCTGGTGCAGGAAATCCGTGAATGGTTCGACGGGCCGCTGCTCTTGGCAGGCGCGATCGCCACCGGCGGCGCGATCCTTGCGGCGCAGGCAATGGGCGCGGATATGGCCTATATCGGAACGCCGTTCATCGCAACCGGGGAAGCGCGCGCCACCGACGCCTACAAGCAGGCAATCGTTGCGGGTGCAGCAAGCGATATCGTCTATTCCAACTATTTCACCGGCGTGCACGGCAACTACCTGAAGCCATCGATCCAGGCCGTTGGCCTCGACCCGGACAACCTGCCGATGGCAGACCCGTCGAAGATGGATTTCGAACAGGCCGTAGGCGGCGCGAAGGCCTGGAAAGACATCTGGGGTAGCGGCCAGGGCATTGGCGCAATCAAGGCCGTCGAGCCGGTTGCCAAGCTTGTTGACAGACTGGAGGTCGAATACCGCGAGGCGCGCGCCCGCCTCGCGCTCTGAGCCGCGCCACCTTCCGCAGAGGGCGTCTTTTTTGCCAAAGGCACGACAGAGCGCTTGAAATCTTCAAACAATGCCTGTATCAGCGCCATGCAAATCGCGGGCCGCACAATTCGGCCGCTAGGTTGCCGCTTTAGCTCAGTCGGTAGAGCACATCATTCGTAATGATGGGGTCACGTGTTCGAGTCACGTAAGCGGCACCAGTCTTTCCAAGATCAGCTTCTTTTGACGAAAAGCAGGGGCCTGTTGGCGCTACCGACTGCAATCAACCGCTTCCGGCGTCAATCCCCCGATGGCGGATGCGGCAGCATTCGTTGAAGGTCTTTCCGGAGCCACAGGGGCATGGATCGCCGCTGCGGCGCTGTAGGCGGCCGATCAGGGGGAGCGTCGCTGCGGAGGGCAGCAAGGCCGCGGCAAGGGCGACAAGCTTGGCCGAGATGCCGGGGACGACGAGGCGGCGGCCGGATTTGAAGCCGCGCCAGGCGCGTTCGGCCACGTAATCCGAGTCGAGCTTGGGCAATATCTTGAACAGCTGTGCCCGGCCGGCGCCGGATTTTTCGAGGAACTCGGTCGATACAGGCCCCGGCGCGACGCATGTGACCGTCACGCCCGTGCGGCGTAATTCCTGATGGAGCGCTTCCGAAAAGAAGCGCACGAAAGCCTTGCTTGCGTAATACAGGGCCATGTTGGGCCCGGGCGTGAACCCGGCTATGGAGCCGAGATTGAGCACGCCGCCGCGCCCGCGCGCCGCCATTCCCGGCAGGAAGCGAAGGGTCAGGTCGCTGAGGGCGCGTATGTTGAGATCGATGATGCCAAGCTGATCATCCACGGGAAGGAGCGTCGCTGAACCGCGCAATCCGTATCCGGCGCTATTGACCAGAACATCGCAGAACAACCCGTTCGCAGACAGGAAGTCCTGCAGACGCGCCGAGGCATCGGCCGCAAGCAGATCCAATTCCAGCGTGAATGCCTCGCCGCCTTCCGCCCGCACCTCCACCGCGGTAGCAGCCAAGGCTTCCGGCGAGCGCGCAACAAGCACGATGATGGCGCGCTCGCGGGCGACGACTTTGGCGATCGACCTGCCGATGCCACGCGACGCACCGACCACGACGACAGCCGGCCGAAACTCACTCTGCATAATCATGCCGCCGCCCCTGACGACGACGTATCGGGAGCGCGGGCACCTTGCGGGGCGATATTCCTTACCTCGCTGGCGACTTCACCGTTCAATATTTTTTCGAATCGCTCCAGCGCCCGAGCGACATTGGCGCCGTCCATGACCCTGTGGTCGTAGTGGATGCGGACGGTGACCGATCCATCCGCCGAGATCGGGCCGTAGTTGAAGATCGTGGTCAAAGGCGAAAGCGGATTGAGGGATTCCGCCCCGAGACCGGAATAGACCGACAGCTGGAATGTGCCGAACCGGCGGGCGCGCTGCCGCCCGATATTCAGTCCGAGCCACATCAGCAGCCACCTTAAAGGCACCGGCGCACGGGCAAACTTCAATGCGCGCCGGAACTCCTTGATCTCCGGCACCGGGCGCGAGCGTACCGCTTGGATCAGGGCCTCAATTTCGGCGATCGGCCGCCGCTCTGGGGCCTTGATAGAGCTCAGCAAGACGATTCGCTCGCCGTCATATTCGCGCTCATGGGCAATCGAGGCCACGCTTTCCGGGTATTCATAGAGCTGTGGCCTCGGAAACTTGACGTAAGCGCGCCTAAGATCCGGCGTCTCCTGAGAGAGAAGCGCGTACCCCTTCAAGAAGAGTACGGTCCAGGAGGGCTTGCTCGGCTGCGCCATTCTGGCCTCCTGGAGCGGGGCAAGGTTCATCTGCCGCTGCACGGTGACCCGCGGCACGCCGATCGAGAACCGCATCAGATCGCCGACAAGGCGGCGCGCCGCCGAAAGCTTGATGGTTCGGCCTCTCATCATGCCTCCTCTAATAGAGATAGGGAATAATTCGCCTGGTCCGGTCCATGTAGGCGCGGTACTGCGGGCCGAAAATTTCGAGCATCATACGCTCTTCCTTGTCCACCCGTAGGAAGAAAAGGATTGCGAAGCCAGTCAAGCCTGCGAGCCCTACCACCCAATTGGACAGCAGAAAGGCTTGGCCAAGGGCCATGAGCAGGAAAGACGTGTACATGGGATGACGGACGAAAGCATATGGACCGCTGCAAATCAGCTGATGCTGGTCGCGAATCTCCAGCGTGATCGACCAGTTGCGGCCGAGTTCCTTATGGGTCCTGCGAAAGACCCACATGGCGGTGGCAAAGAGTACCGCTCCGACGGCCACGGCCCAGGCGCGGGCCGGATAATCGGCTGCTTCCGGCATGCCGGTGGCGACATAGAATCCCGGCGCGATCGCAAGGCCCAGTAGCGCCGACGCAAGCCCGATCTTCTCTGTACGCGAGCGGCGGTGGCTGACGACACGCACGCGTTTGGCGCGGCGCTCGAAGGGATATCGGATAACATACCAGGCAACGACGCCGAGCACCCATAGAATCTTGCCGACAACAGCTATGCTCAATTCAAGTCACCGGAGCCCTTCTGCGTCCTGCAATCGACTGGATGGAAGCGGTAACAGCATGCCGCCTCGCATTTAGGTATTCATTTCCCGAAGCTGCGTCACGAATTGTTGCGGACGGAGCCAGATGCTGGGTGCCTTATAGCCCATCGATTGAGCGATTTCTGCTACGAAAGCGTTGCAATTGTAAACCGTAGCCTGCCAAAATTTGGACTTGGCCTTCAGCTTGCGTATGAAGGCAACGGTCTCGTTGTATTCGGATGGAGTCAGCAGGACTCGCCAGCTTGCCGACCTGTAGGCCTCCTCCAGATCACCGTCACTGGCCCCGGTTTCCGCCGGCACAGGCAGGAAGTGGCCGAGAACATAGGGACCCGTATCATTGGTCGCAGGAGCAAGCCCCGCGACTTCCGGATTGACCATCCCGCCGGCTTTGTTCAATCGCCCAAAAACCACGTAGGTGTGGCCGTAGCTCAGCGCATAACGCGAGCGGAATTCGACGAAATATTGGCCTTCTCTTTTTTGCGATGATTCGCCAACCAACGCTCCGCGCGCGTCCGAGACGAATCGCGGCTGCGGAGGCTCGTCTTCTGTCTGGCATGATGTGAGCGCGAGAGCAAATAGAATTACAAGTGACAGATGGCCCTTAGCAAGCGTCATCGCTACACTTTATCTCCCGGATCGAGCGAGCAAAAACACTGCTCTGCTTACCGGCCAATCTTTGCACTGCAAGCTTTGAGGCAGGTCCAGCCCGGACTGCACGATGTGGGAAGGGCCACGAATGCCCCCTCCCATTCAGCAACAGTTAGTTGCTACTTATACACTGGTGCCGGCGCTGCTTCTGCTGCGGGCGGCGGGGCCTTCCCCTTGCCTTTACCGACCGCTCCGCAAGCGGTCAGGCTTGCGACGGAAAACAATGCAACCAGGCACATGATCAGAATTCTGCTCATCAGTAGTCCTCTCCTTAGCACGGAATAGGTTATCGAAGGCAACGCTTCTACTAATAGCGGCAAAATAGGCCTAAGCCAAGTGCAGAAAGGACACAACTTGCCTTCCGTGCGGCCCGGGCGCCTCATAATGCCTAACAGATCGTGGCATTATCGACGCAAAATGTAAGCATCATATGACCAATACCGGTGTTCCCACCGGAACTCGGTTGTAGAGATCGACAATGTCTTCATTGGTCAAGCGAATGCATCCATTGGACACCGCCTGCCCTATCAACCATGGCTCGTTCGTACCATGCAGCCGGAAAAGAGTGTCCTGTCCGCCGCGGTAGAGATAAAGGGCGGCGGCGCCAAGCGGATTGTGCGGCCCACCCGAAACACCGCCGGCATACTGCGCCAGATGCGGCTTGCGCCGAATCATGCTGGCGGTGGGCATCCATGAGGGCCATTCCGCCTTGCGTCCGATGGCCGCTCTTCCCTTGAGCGTGAGCCCCTCCTCGCCAACGGCGACGCCATAACGCAATGCGCTGCCGCCGCCTTCGACCAGATACAGATAACGCTCGTAGGTGTTGACGACGATGGTTCCCGGCTGCTCGTTTCCGTTATACTGGACCTGCCGCCGCCGGTAGCGGGAACTGGGACGCGGCGTTGACGAAAACATCGACCCCACCTGCCATCCCGTCGTTGAAGCACATCCAGATACCATCAAGGCCAGACTGCCCAGCAAGAGCCCCCGGCGCGCAATGCGTTTTTTGTCCATCTCTACCTGCTAAGCAATCGATCGGCCCTTATCATCCGTCTTTAGCATCCCGCTGCCGACCGGCCAAGCCTCGCGTTAAAGATGAAAGGTACAAAAGCTTTCGTTCGCCTTGAGCACGCTCTGCCGTACTTCAAAGACCGGGCGCTGCCAACCGGGAGTGGGAGGGGCGAAGGACTGGCAAGACAAAGCGACCGCGGCTATGAAAGCTCTTGCATCAATAGCATGCCTCTGCTCGACTAGCAGCAGCAGGGGTAATGAGGAGGGACATGATGACGACGCCTGACTTTACGGGGAAAGTCGCGCTCGTAACCGGCGGAGGCTCCGGTATAGGTGCAGCCATTTGCCGGCAGCTCGCTGACGAAGGAGCGGAGGTTATTGTTGCCGATCTCGATGCTGACGCCGCACGCGACCTTGCCGCGGAGATCTGTTCGCAAGGTGGTCGGGCGCGGGACTTTGCGGTCGATGTCACGGACGCCGGGGCTGTGGAAAAGCTGATCGGCTACGCTGTCGAGACATGCGGCGGCCTGCACCTGGCGGTTAACAACGCGGGCGTAGACGGGGCCCGGAAGGCGACGGCAGACTACCCGCTCGATAACTGGCACAAGCTGATGGACGTCAACCTGAACGGCGTTTTCTACTGCATGAAGTATGAGATTGCCTCCATGCTGCAACGCGGCGGAGGGGCCATCGTCAACATGTCTTCAGCCCTCGGTTCCGTTGGATTGCCATTTACGGCAGCCTATACGGCCGCCAAGCACGGAGTTGTCGGCCTGACCAAGGTTGCCGCAATCGAATATGCGCGACTGGGCATCCGCATCAATGCGGTTGGGCCCGGTTGGATCGAAACACCGCTCCTGACCGAGCATCTGGCGGTAGCAGGAAGCCGGCGTATGGAAGCGCTTCAGCCGATGGGCAGGCGCGGCCGGCCAGAGGAAGTCGCAGCGCTCGTCTGCTTCCTCCTGTCCGAACAGGCGAGCTTCATCACCGGAAGCTACCATCTCGTGGACGGGGCTTACACCGCCCATTAGCTGCGTCTGTGAGCCGGTTGCCTAAGTTGCCGCCACTTCGGCAAGATTCTGCGGCAGCGACTGAAGGAGGGTCTGGCGTGCAGAACGCAGATGCAGGCGGCAAGAAAAGTCGATTGCCGCCTGATCGCGCGATTCCAGCGCCGCGATATAATCGAGATGCTCATGAATGGCGCGTTCGTTGCGCTGGCGGGCAAACGCCTTGTTCCACTGGTAGTGATAGTGAAAGATGATTGCGATCGCATCATAGAAGTCCGCGATGAAACGGTTCTTCGCGGCGCCATGGATCAAGAGATGGAAGCGCTCGTCAAGGGCTGAGAATTCCTTGAAGCGCGCAGCAAAATCGTTGAGCATCGCATGATGCTCGGCCTTGATATCGGCCAGCGCCGTCCAGGCTTCGCTTTCGATGGGCAGCCTACCAAACTCGGCGGCCGAATGCAGCTCGAACATTTCGCGGACATCCGCGAGTTCCAGTGCGAATTCGCGGGTGAAGCCCTTGAGGATCCAGTGGCTGTTGGGGCGCTTTTCAATAAGGCCGAAGCGTGAGAAACGGATGAGGAATTCGCGGACGCTGGTCGTGCCGGTGCCAATCTCCCGGGCCAGTTCCAGCTCGTTGATCTGCATGCCGGGCGCGGCATCATCCGACAGAATGCGCTGCATGAAGCTGCGCTCGATGATGTCGTGCAGCGAATCCGTCTCCTCGGAGGGAAAGAGATCTTCCTCGGTCGGAACACGCAGAACGATTTTCTGGCGCTTGTTCCATTGGATGATGCCTTCATCGTTCAGGCGGGTCAAAATTGCCCGGGCCGTGCTGCGGCTGATACCGAGCTGCGCGGCGATTTCGGGTTCGGACGGCAAGGCTGCATCCTGGCGCAGAGCAGCGGCGTACCTGTTGTAAGCTTCCTTGAAGACCGTATTCTGTCTTGCCATGCCACCCCGCTCTTTCCCTGCACGACCTTTCGAACTTGCAAAACCGCAAAGCCTGAGGCGCCAGGAGCTAATCGACTGCGGCCTTTTCTAGCCGCCTGCGGCTGTTTGCCTCCCTTGCCGACAGGAGTAATATTGCCGTTGACTTGAAAATGTTTATTGTAGATAAAAAACAAAATCAACGCGTATTTCGCCGATGCAGCGGGCGCTTCCTCAGGGAGAAGATAATTGGACAAAATGCCTTGGCTCATCCTGTCTGCCGGAGACAACGTCGCCGTCGCAACGGCCGCGATCGAAGCCGGCGCAACCATTGCGGGTATCCTGACCCGGCAGAAAATCGAGCCCGGCCACAAGGTTGCCATCGCCGACATCCCGCTCGGCACACCGGTAGTAAAATATGGCCAGGCGATCGGCCGCACCACGGCCGACGTGAAGGCCGGCGACCATATCCACAGCCACAACCTGCATTTCGAGAACGACCGTCTGGCGGCAACGGCAAATTCCGCGCCGGAAGCGGCGACGGCGGAAGACCGTGCGCGAACCTTCATGGGCTACCGCCGTGCGGACGGCCGCGCCGCGACCCGCAACTATATCGGCATTATCGCCAGCGTGAACTGTTCCACCACGGTCTGCCGCGCGATCGCAGACGAGGCCAATCGCACCATCCTGCCGTATTACGAGGGCATCGACGGCTTCGTACCGATCGTGCATGACCAGGGCTGCGGCATGAGCTCCACGGGCGACGGAATGTCGGTCCTGCACCGCACGCTTGCGGGCTACACGCGCCATGTCAATTTCGGCGGCGTGCTGATGATCGGTCTCGGCTGCGAGGTGAACCAGTTGACGCTCTACGGCCAGAGCGGTGCGGGCAATTCCAAGCGGCATTTCAACATTCAGGATGCCGGTGGCTCGCGGCGCGCCGTCGAACGCGCCATGGGCATGCTCCGGGAGATCGCCGCCGATGTCGGCAAGGAGCGGCGCACACCGATCCCCATCAGTGAGATCATCATCGGCCTTCAATGCGGCGGGTCGGATGGCTTTTCGGGTATTACCGCCAATCCGGCGCTCGGCGTCGCGGCCGATCTTCTGGCCGCTGCCGGTGGTACCGCGATCCTGTCTGAAACCTCGGAAATCTACGGCGCTGAGCATCTGCTGCGCAGCCGCGCGATCAACGAGGATGTGGCAAGGAAGCTCGATGACAAGATCGCCTGGTGGGAGAAATATGTCGCGCTGCATGGCGCATCTCTCGACAACAACCCCTCGCCCGGCAACAAGCGTGGCGGATTGACGACCATTCTCGAAAAGTCTCTCGGCGCAGTCGCCAAGGGTGGACGATCGCCGCTGACGGCCGTCTACGGCTATGCCGAGCGTGTTACGGCACCGGGCCTCGTTTTCATGGATACCCCCGGATACGATCCGGTTTCCGCGACGGGGCAGGTCGCAGGTGGTGCAAACCTGATCGCCTTCACGACCGGCCGGGGCAGCTGCTTCGGCTGTCGTCCGGCGCCTTCGATCAAGCTCTCCAGCAATTCGGCGCTCTATTTGTCGATGGAGGAGGACATGGATATCAATTGCGGCACGATCGCCACTGGCGATGCGACGATCAGCGGCAAGGGGCGCGAAATTTTCGACCTCATCATCGATACGGCTTCCGGCAAGAAGACGAAGAGCGAGGAGTTCGGCTACGGCGACAACGAATTCGTGCCGTGGCATTTGGGAGCAACGCTCTAAGATAGAGTTCGGCTCTTCACGGGAGGGAAGATGAAGACGAGGAAGATCGGCAAGACGGAACTCAATGTCACCGAAATCAGTTTTGGTGCGGCGGCTCTTGGCGGCCTGTACCGCGCCTGCCCGCGCGAACAGGCTATGGAGACGTTGGAGGCTGCCTGGACGAGCAACATCCGCTATTTCGACGTGGCTCCCTGGTATGGGCTTGGCCTCGCCGAACGCCACGTCGGCGATTTCCTGAGGGCGAAGCCCGAGAACGAATACGTGCTCTCCACCAAAGTCGGCCGGCTTTTGCGGCCCGTGCCAACGGGCACCGTGCCGGATTACGGCTATGTCGACCCGCTCTCCTTCGATGCCGATTACGACTACTCTTATGACGGCATCATGCGATCCGTCGACTTCAGCTATGCACGCCTCGGTCTCAACCGGATCGATATCCTCTATGTGCACGACATCGGCGTTTACACGCATGGTGCCGCGAGGAATGCCATCCACCTGAAAAATTTTCTCGAGTCCGGCATCAGGGCGCTTGAGCAGCTGAAGTCGTCGCGCGCGATCAAGGCTTTCGGCCTAGGAGTCAATGAGGTCCCTGTCTGCCTCGACGTCATGCGCAACGCCGACATCGACGTGATCCTGATGGCCGGGCGCTACACGCTGCTCGATCGCTCCGCTGTGGCCGACCTCCTGCCGCTCTGCCGTCAGAAAGGCACGTCTCTGGTCGTTGGCGGTGTTTTCAACTCCGGCATCCTTGCAACCGGTCCGGTGCCGGGCTCGCATTTTGATTATATGCCCGCCACACCGGACGTGCTTGCCAAGGTGGGTGCGATGGAAGACATCGCCAAACGCCACGGCGTTCCGCTTGCGGCCCCTGCGCTGCAATTCCCGCTCCGCGATGCAGCCGTTTCTTCCGTGCTGATCGGCACGGCGAAAGCGTCCAGCCTCGAACGCAACATGGAACTCTTCGAGCCCGCACTACCCGATACAATCTTCCCTGAATTCGACCCCCTGACACTCGTCGCGCCGCCGCTCGGCGAAGACGCCGTGCGCGTTTAAGGACCAGACGATGCTCAAAGGAATTCACCCTGTTCTCAGCCCGGATCTTCTACGCGCCATAGCGCGTATGGGGCATGGCGACAACATTGTCATTGCGGACGCCAACTTTCCCTCCAGCACTATGGGACCGGATGTGATTCGTGCCGACGGCGTAACGGCGACGGAAATGGCCGAAGCGATCTTGACGCATATGCCGCTGGACACGTTCGTTCCGGAAACGGCATGGCGCATGGAGGTCGTCGGCGATCCCGGGGCCATGCCGGAGGTTTGCATCGAGTTCCAGGAGATCGTGAACAAGCGGGCTGGCGATTTCAGGATCGCATCGCTTGAACGCTTCGCATTCTACGAACGAGCCAGGAAGGCTGCGTATATAGTCGCGACAACCGAATTCCGGCTGTATGGAAATCTTATTCTGAAGAAAGGCGTCGTGCATCCGCATGAAGTCTATCGCGGCTGAGATTTATTTTAGAATGCAGTTTAATTTATTTAAAAACAGGAGCTTGAGAGTATAGTCGAAACACTCGCAGCCGGCCTCCAGCCACTTGCAATTTGAAAGGGTCTCGGCTAGCTTCCTTCTGTAACTGTTTTTTATCGATAAAAAATCGTCCGCCTGCGTTCAGCGGTCTGGTTTCTTGGAGGAGAACGCACCTTGAGAGGAGAACCCACATGCGCATGAAATCCATTCTGTCCCGTCGAGCCTTTACGGCTCTCGCGGGCGCCGCCGCCATCGCAACTGCAATGCCGTTGCCGTCCTTCGCAGCCGACGTGACGATCCCGATCATCGTCAAGGATACGACGTCCTTCTACTGGCAGATCGTGCTCGCCGGCGCCCGCAAGGCCGGCAAGGACCTCGGCGTCAACGTGCCGGAACTCGGCGCGCAGGCCGAATCCGACATCAACGGGCAGATCAGCATTCTTGAAAACGCCGTCGCCGGCAAACCAGCCGCCGTCGTCATTTCGCCGACCGAATTCAAGGCACTCGGCAAGCCGATTGACGAAGCCGCCAAATCGGTTCCGATCATCGGCATCGACTCTGCCGCCGATTCCAAGGCATTCAAGTCGTTCCTGACGACGGACAACGTTCAGGGCGGTCGTATCGCAGCTGACGGTCTGGCTGCTGCCATCAAGGAAATGACGGGCAAGGAAGAGGGCGAAGTGGTGATCCTCACCAATCTTCCGGGCGTCGGCTCGCTCGAGCAGCGCCGCGAAGGCTTCCTGGATCAGGTGAAGACCAAGTATCCCGGCCTGAAAGTCATTGTCGACAAATACGGTGACGGCCAGGCAACGACCGGCCTGAACATGATGACCGACCTGATCACGGCCAACCCGAACCTCGTCGGCGTCTTTGCCTCCAACCTAATCATGGCGCAGGGCGTTGGCCAGGCGATCGCTGAAAACAAGCTCGGCGACAAGATCAAGGTTGTCGGCTTCGACAGCGACGACAAGACGGTCGGCTTCCTCAAGGAAGGTTCGCTTGCCGCCCTCGTCGTTCAGGACCCGTATCGCATGGGCTATGACGGCGTGAAGACGGCGCTTGCCGTGTCCAAGGGCGAGAAGGTCGAAGAAAACGTCGACACCGGTGCTAACCTCGTCACGAAGGCAACCATGAGCGACCCGAAGATCGACGCTCTGCTCAACCCGAAGGTCAAGTAAGTACGAGCCGAGGCTGCGCGCGAGAAATCCCGCGCAGCCCTTTTCTTCACCTGTGTTATCGTTTTGCCTGAGGGGCGCGGATCGCTGGTGAAGAGACAGCAATTCGTGAGGAGGAGACGTCCATGAGCCTGGAAGAGGTCAGTCATCGCCACGACGACAGCGCGACGCTCAAAGAAGCAGACCGCATTCCTGCGGGCTCACCGATCCTCGAGCTCAGGGCATTGCAGAAGAATTATGGCTACGTCCAGGCGCTAAAGCCCGCGACGATGACGTTTCTGGCCGGCGAAATTCACGCGATTGTTGGCGAAAACGGTGCGGGCAAATCAACCCTCATCAAGTTGCTGACCGGTGTGATCAGCCGAACCGCCGGCGAAATTTTCTGGTGCGGACATCCGGTTGCACTTGCGACGCCGAACGAGGCGATTGCGCGCGGTATCAACGCCGTCCATCAGGAGGTGGTGCTTTGCCCGCACCTGACGGTCGCGGCCAATCTCTTTCTCGGCGACGAAGTCAATCAATACGGCCTCATGCGAAAGAAGCAGATGGTCAGGATGGCGCAGGCCGTCCTCGACGATCTCGGCTTCGGCCTGCCGGCAAATGTCCTGCTGAGTTCACTCACCATCGGCCAGCAGCAGCTCGTTGCAACGGCACGCGCAGCTATGCGCGGCACCCAGTTCCTCATCTTCGACGAGCCGACGGCTTATCTTACCCGACAGGAATCCGCCCAGCTCTTCAAGCTCATCCGTCGCCTGCAGGGCGAGGGTGTGACGATCGTCTACATCAGCCACCGCATGGAGGAAGTCTTCGAGCTTGCCGACCGTGTCTCGGTGCTGCGCGACGGCACCCATGTCGGCACGCGCGCGATCGGCGAGACGAACGATGCGGAGCTGATCGCGCTGATGATCAACCGTTCGATCGAGCAGATCTATCACAAGGAAGATATTCCGATCGGCGAAACGATCCTGGATGTGCGCGGGCTTTCGGGACCGGGTTTCGAGGATGTGTCACTGACCGTGAAGGCCGGCCAGATCGTCGGGCTTTACGGCCTGATCGGAGCAGGACGCAGCGAATTCGCACTCGGCCTCTACGGCCGCGAAAAGACGACGGCCGGCGAAATCCGCTGGATGGGCCAGCAGGTCGACATCAAGAACGAACGCACGGCGATGGAGCTCGGGATCGCGCTTGCGCCCGAGAGCCGCCGCGACCAGGGGCTCTGCCTCAACCTGTCTATCAGTCTCAACATCAACCTGCCGGTCTTCAAGAAGCTGAGCAAAGGCCCCGTCATTAGCCACAGCGAGGAAGCGCAGAATGCCGACCGGCAGATCCGCAATCTTTCGATCAAGACCCCGAGCCGCCGCGTGCTCGCGTCCAGCATGTCCGGCGGCAACCAGCAGAAGGTCGTCATCGGAAAATGGCTCAGCCACGGCGCGCGGCTCTTCATCTTCGACGAACCGACGGTCGGCGTCGACGTCGGCACCAAGGCCGAAATCTACCGGTTGTTTGCCAAGCTTCTAAAGGACGGCGCAGGCATCATCTTGATCTCGTCCTACCTGCCGGAAGTCTACGAGCTTGCCGACCGGCTGCATGTATTCCGCCGCGGCCAGTTGGTCGCAAGCCACGACTACCACGCGGCGACACATGAAGAAGTGCTCGGCGAAGCGATCGGCGGCTGAGTAAAAGAATAAGAGGGAGAGAGAACCAATGACTGTAACCCCGACGGAAATCGTCGCGCCGCCGCCGCGCCGAAAAGTGAACATCCTGTTTAGCTTGACCCTGATCGGGTTGCTTCTCTTCCTCTGGATCCTCCTCGGCATCGTCACCGTCAGCTTCTGGACGCCGCTCAATATATCGAACTTGCTGCGGCAGGGCGCGATGACGGCAATCCTGGCGCTAGGCCAGACCTTCGTCATCATCACGGCGGGCATCGACCTATCCGTCGGCGCCATCGTCGGCTTTGCCGGGGTCATCCTCGCATGGCTTCTGCAGGCGGGGGTTCCGGTTTGGGCGTCCATCATCATCACGCTGCTGATCGGCGTCGGGATCGGAGCCTTTCACGGCTTCGGCATCGTCAAGATGGGTCTGCCGCCGTTCATCATCACCTTGGCGACGCTGACCTCGTTGCGCGGTATCGGGCTGCTCATCACCAACGGATCGACAATCAATATCGTCAACGAGCCTTTCACGAACTTCGCCCGCGCGAACTTCCTCGGCGTGCCGAGCCTCTTCTGGATGGTCATACTCGTCGCGGTTCCGTCTTTCATCTTCCTGCATCTGAGCCGCTGGGGCCGCTATCTCTTCGCGGTCGGCTCCAACCGCGAGGCGGCGCGCCTTTCGGGCGTGCGCGTCGACGGCATGATCTACCTCGCCTATATTCTCTCGGCGACCTTCGCCGCCTTTGTCGGCGTGCTGCTTGCCTCGCGCATCGCGATCGGCAACGCGACCCAGGCCGATGGCTGGGAACTGCAGGCGATCGCCTCTTCCGTGATCGGCGGGACCAGTCTCTTCGGTGCGATCGGTTCCGTGCACGGCCCGCTGATCGGCGCCTTCATCCTGGCCACGATCAACAACGGCGCGAACCTCCTGAACGTCAACTCGTTCTGGCAGCGTATCATCACCGGCCTGCTGATCATCGTGATCGTCTATTTCGATCAGTTGCGCCGCCGCCGGAGCCAGTGAAAGCGAAACATCGTGAAGCCGGTCCCGCGACCGGCTTCTTCATGTTCTGAATGCGAGATTCATCATGAAAGCAGTGCTTTGCCAGAAGCCCGGCGTGCTCGAAATGGTCGAGCACCCCTCCCCCGGAACGCCTGAGCCCGGTTGGGTCCGGCTTGCCGTCAAACATGTCGGCATTTGTGGCACGGACTATCACATCTTCGAAGGCAAGCACCCCTTTCTCGAATATCCGCGCATCATGGGCCACGAAATCTCGGCAACCGTGCTCGAGGCGGGTGACGGCGTCGCCCTGGCTGCCGGAACGCCGGTGATCGTCAACCCCTATCTTTCCTGCGGCAACTGCGTTGCCTGCCGGCAAGGCAAACCGAACTGCTGCACGAATATCAAGGTGCTCGGCGTCCACACCGATGGAGCGTTCTGCGAAGAGATCACCGTTCCGGCCGGCAATCTCTATGCCGCGAAGGGCCTGAGCCTAGAGGCCGCCGCAACCGTGGAGTTCCTGGCCATCGGCGCACATGCCGTGCGTCGTTCCATGGCGCCTGCCGGTTCCCGGTCGCTCGTCATCGGCGCGGGTCCGATCGGGCTTGGCGCGGCGATCTTCTCACGGATTGCCGGACATGACGTGACGCTGCTCGACACCAGTTCCGAACGGTTGCAGATGGCTTCGGAGCGATTCGGCTTCACCTCCGGCATTGTTGCAAATGACGGGACGGCGGAGGCGGTGAAGGCCAAGACAGACGGCGAAAGCTTCGATGCCGTTTTCGACGCGACAGGCTATGGTCCTTCGATGGAGAAGGCTTTCCGCTTCGTGGCGCATGGCGGCGCGCTGGTGCTGGTCAGTGTCGTGAAGGACGATATCCGCTTTTCCGACCCGGAATTCCACAAGCGCGAAATGATGGTGATCGGCAGCCGCAATGCGACGCGTGCGGATTTCGAGCATGTGGCGGATTCGATCGTCAAAGGTCTTGTGCCGGTCGACAAGCTGATCACCCACCGCACGACACTTGCGGACGCGCCGCGCGACCTCGCCCGCTGGGCACATGAAAAGACCGGCCTGATCAAGGCAGTCATCAAGGTCGGTGCTTAGGCTACATCGATTGCCTGGCGCACCTGCCGGACAACTGCAGTATCCGTCCGGTAGGAACCCGGCACCTCGAAACCGAAGGAGACGGCACGCGGATCCATGGTTGCAGCAGGCGAACTGCAGGAGCCATGGATCTCGCGGGCGCCCGTTGCGCGCAGAATTTCCGCAACATTGCCGGGGCGCACGCCGCTGCCCGGCATGATCGAAATCCGGCCGGCGGCCTTCGCGGAGAGACGTCTCAACGTTTCGAGGCCATCCATCGCTCTCGGCGTGCAGCCGGAGGTGAGGATGCGCTCGCAGCCGAGCTCGACGGCCTGCTCTAGTGCAACATCGGCATCCGGCACGAGGTCGAAGGCGCGATGCAGCGTCGAACCCAGACCGGCAGCATTCGCCTTCAAGCGGCGGATAAGCGGCATGTCCAGCGTGCCATCGGGACGGTTGGCACCGAGGACGACGCCGGCGAGGCCGAAAGCGCGCACGGCATCGATATCCGCCATCATTGCATCCTCGTCCGCTGCGTCGAAGATGAAGGGGCCGGCATGCGGGCGGATCATAGCGTAAACCGGGATCGGCGCTGAGGTGGCGGCCTTCATGAGACCCGCGGCCGGTGTCAGGCCGCCCAGTTCAAGAGCCGAGCAAAGCTCGATGCGGCCCGCGCCGCCTTCGATTGCAGCAGCAAGGCCTTTCGGGCTATCCACGCACACTTCCAGCAAAACCGGCATCTTTTAATCTCCTTCATCCGCCGACACTCTCTTAGGCGACAGCAGCGGTTTTCGCGACAGGCTCCGAGATGATCTTGTGCACAGCTGCAGCAATCATGGCGCAGGCATCCGCCGATGCTTTCCGGTGATTGCAGGCGACATGATAGGAAATCGGGATATGTTCCGCGAGCTCGACGATACGCACGCGGTCGGCGATCGGCAGTGCGCTGACGCGCCCAAGGAACGAGACATAACCGTGGTTTGCGACAAGATCGACGATGACCGGCAGTGAATCCGCCGCCATGATATCCTGGTTGCGAAAACGGCGGCTTACGGCGCGCTCGCGGCTCAACGCCGTTGCGGCATCGCCCAGGCCTGTCCGCTCGCTCGGCGTGCAGATGGGATGCCCGGCGACAAGATCAGCGACGGTCGATGCCGTACTTCCAGGCGGCGCGATTGCGACCAGATCGGTGCGAAGCAGCTCGCGATGCTCGAAGGCCTCCAACCCAAACACCGAATCCAGGATCGCCACGTCAATACGTCCGGATCTCAGGGCCTCCCGCAGATCGTCGGCGGTCATCGAGATCAGCGAGATGGCATTCTTGCTGCGCCCCGCATTCCAGTCGGCCACCAGAGCGCTCAGGCAGCGCGCAACCCAGCTTTCGGCACCGGTCGGAATGATCGACCCGATGCGTAGTGAGCGTGCCACCCGCCGATAGCGCTCATCGGCCGCCGATTTGAGATCATTCCAGGCCTGGCTCACCGCCGAAAAGATGCTGTAGGCCGACCTTCCCTTCCGGGTCAGCGCCGAGCCCTGCGCCTGACGTTCGAGAAGCTGATGCCCGATGAACTTCTCAAGATTGGCAATTTGCAATGAAAGTTGCGGCTGGCCAAGCCGAAGACGCCGGGCGGCGCGATTGATGCTGCCCTGATCCGCCACTTCCAGAAAGCGCTCGATCGTTACGATCTTGATTGGAATGCGCGAGGCCCAGCTTTCGAAGGCTACAGCGGGTTCGCCGGCGAGTTCATGGAGTTGCGCTATCGCGAGCATGATAGGCTGCAACCCGTCGCGCACCTTGCCGCTTGCGATTAGTTTGACGAGTTCTCCGGAACTGCGCTCGGTCAGCTTGATCGCAAGTTCGCTCTCAAGGTTGCTGACCGCCGCCGACACCGTGGAAGCCGCGAGCGAGAAGCGCCGCGCGGTCTCGCGCACCGAACCCGAGGCGAGGACATGGCTGGCGACAAAAAGAGCACCGAGATGCAAAGGCATTCTCCGGAAGTGACTGAAAAATCGGACGATATGATGTGTTCGCTAAAAAAGATATCCCTGCTTCGGAATTGGCGGGCTATCGTCTTTTCAAGAACAAATCCGCGCGCGGCAGCAGAGCCGATAAAGAGCGCCGGAAGACTGCGGAAACACGCAAGGGAACAAAAACAAATCGCCGCGGCCTTGCAAAAGGAAATGCAATTTCGCGCGCGGTGATGCTTTCATGGCGATAATCGTGCCGCAACGGCAGATACTGGAGAGGGGTTGCATCGATTTTTCGAGAGCGCACACTATTTCCATGATGCTCGTATCTCCGGCGTGATCGCGGCTTTTCTGCTTTCGCCGGCGGATTTCATGCGCGAAGGTTCCCGCCGGAACCTCGCGAGTCAAACGGTGTTAACCAAGGGGACACTCCATGCTCAAGAAACTCGCGCTTGCCGTCTCACTTTCCGCCTTTGCGGCGGGTGCGGCCCATGCTGCCGACGTCGTCGTCTCGTCGAAGATCGATACGGAAGGCACGCTGCTTGGCAACGTCATCGCGCTGGCTCTGGACGCCAACGGCATCAAGACGCAGGACCGTATCGCACTCGGCGCGACGCCGGTCGTGCGCAAGGCGATCACGGCCGGCGAAATCGACATCTATCCGGAATATACCGGCAATGCCGGCTTCTTCTTCAACAAGGCCGACGATGCCGCCTGGAAGAACCTCGACCAAGGCTACGAAATGGCCAAGAAGCTCGACTACGACGCCAACAAGATCGTCTGGCTGGCGCCCTCGCCTGCCAACAACACCTGGGCGCTCGGCATCCGCAATGACGTCGCCGGTCCGAACAACCTCAAGACCATGTCCGATTTCGGCAAATGGGTGGCCGACGGCGGCGATGCGAAGCTTGCAGCTTCCGCCGAGTTCGTGAACTCCGCCGGTGCGCTTCCCGCCTTCCAGACGACCTACGGCTTCCAGCTGAAGCCGGACCAGATGGTTGTTCTTTCCGGCGGGGACACGGCGGCGACCATCAAGGCTGCTGCCGACCAGACGAACGGCGTCAACACCGCCATGGTTTACGGCACGGACGGCGCGATCGAGGCTGCGGAACTTACCGTTCTCGCAGACGACAAGAGCGTGCAGCAGGTCTATGCGCCGACCCCAATCATCCGCGAGGCGGTGCTGAAGGCGAACCCGAAGATCGAGGAAATCCTCGCTCCGATCTTCAAGAGCCTAACGGCGGATGAACTGCGCAAGCTGAACGCCAAAATCCAGGTCGAAGGCGAGCCGGCGAAGTCCGTTGCCGAAGCCTATCTGAAGGAAAAGGGGTTCCTGAAGTAATTTTCTGGTGCTCCGCCCTCATCGCGGGGCGGAGCACTTCTTTCCGGACAGGGATGGATCGATGGAAGAAACCTTAGCGGTCCGCAAACTGGATCGGCTCGGCGTGGTTCTCGTGGCTGCCGGCGTCATTGCCACGGCACTTTTGCCCTTCATCTATGTGAAGGCAAACCGCATCGCCTCCGGCAAGCCGATGCTGCTTACGCAGCTTGTCGACCAGCCTTCCGTCATCATTCTCACGCTTCTGCTCGCCGCCACCGCATTTGCAGCGCTCTGTGTGCAAAGCGCTGCACTGCGGCTCGCGATCGCGACGCTTGCACTGGCAGCGCTTATCGCGGCACTTGGCCTCGTCGCCACGGGCTTCACCCCACCCAACAGCAATGCAGCGCGCATGACGCCGGGAGGCGGCTTTTGGGTGCTCTTTGCCGTCGTCGGTCTCGTCACCTCGGATGCCCTCGTCAAAATCCGGCTGACACCGTGGATGCGGGTCGCGGCACTGGTCATCTATACGGCGCTGTTGGCCGCCTACCTCTCTTCAGGCCTGCTCGACAGCCTGTCGATCATGAAAGAGTTTGCGACGCGATCGGCGCAGTTCCGATCGGAGGCCATTGCCCATCTGCTGCTTGCCCTCGGTTCCGTTGCGATAGCCATCGTCCTCGGTCTGCCGCTCGGCGTCCTCTGCTTTTGGGTACCCAGGTTGCGTGCCGCCGTACTGCAAGGGCTCAGCCTGATCCAGACTATTCCAAGCCTTGCGCTCTTCGGTATCCTGATGCTGCCGCTCGGCTATATCGCGACGCATGTGCCGCTTGCGGCGGACCTCGGCATCCGCGGTATCGGCACGGCACCGGCGCTGATCGCCCTCGTGCTCTATTCGCTGCTGCCGATCGTCGCCAATACGGTCGTCGGGCTTGAGGGGGTCGATCCCTCCGTGCGGGATGCAGCCGCCGGTATGGGGCTGACGCGCCGGCAGATCCTGACCGGCATCGATATGCCGCTTGCCTTTCCAGTCATTCTCACCGGCATCCGCATCGTGCTGGTGCAGGCGATCGGCCTCGTGACGATTGCAGCGCTCATCGGCGGCGGCGGCTTCGGTATTTTCATTTTCCAGGGTCTAGGCCAGACCGCCATGGACCTTGTGATGCTCGGCGCCGTACCGACCGTTTTCTTCGCCTTCTCATCGGCCGTCATCCTCGATGCGGTCATCGACAGCATTCGGGGATCCGCCGCATGACCATGATCGAGATCAGGAACGTCACCAAGCGCTATGGCGCCGCAACCGTCGTCGACGATGTCTCGATGAGCGTCGAGAAAGGCTCGATCACCGTCATCGTCGGCACGTCCGGCTCCGGCAAATCGACGCTGATGCGGATGATCAACCGGCTGGTGCCGATCACCGAAGGGCAGATCTTCGTCGCCGGGCAGAATGTCATGGATGTGCCAGCGACCGAGCTGCGCCGCAAGATCGGCTACGCGATCCAGGGCCATGGGCTCTTTCCGCACCGGACCGTGGCGCAGAATATCGCAACCGTACCGGAATTGCTGGGCTGGGACGCAGCGCGCACCGCCGGGCGCGTCAACGAACTGCTCGGCCTCTTCAATCTCGATCCGGCGACTTTCGCCTCCAAATATCCGCATCAGCTTTCCGGGGGTCAGCAGCAGCGCGTCGGCGTTGCCCGAGCGCTCGCAGCGGAGCCGGAGCTGCTGCTGATGGATGAACCCTTCGGCGCGCTCGATCCGGTCATCCGCGGGAAGGCGCAGGACGATCTTCTGGCGATACAGAAGCAATTCGGCACGACCGTCGTTCTCGTGACCCATGATATGGACGAGGCCTTCCACCTCGGCAACCAGATCGCCGTCATGAGCGAGGGCAGGCTGCTGCAATGCTCGACGCCGGAAAAGATACTGACGGAACCGGCCGACCCCTTCGTGCAGCAACTGACTGGCACCTCCGATAGAGCCTTGAAACTGATGTCGCTGCTGCCGCTCAAGGCAAGTATGGCGCCTGCTAAGACCGGACTGCCCTATGTGCTGCCGCAGTCGATCAGCCTTCGGGACGCATTGGCGGAAATGATCTGGCAAGGGGTCGAGGAGGCAGCGGTGCAGGATGCCGACAGGGCGCCGGTCGGCTCGATCTCCATGACGCGGCTTCTCGAACTGGGCCGCAAGGCATGAAGCTTGTTGTCGCCAACCTCTTTCGTGTCGTGGCGCTGGTGATGCTCCTGATTCTGCTTTTCAGGACGGAGTGGCTTTCCTTCATACTGGTGGCGCTGACCAACAACAACGCGCCGCCGGTCTACACGCAAAACAGCCTGCCGTCGCTTGCCTTTGGCCACCTCGAATTGGTCGTCGTCTCGATTGTCGGCAGTGCCATCCTGGCGGTTCTGGCCGGCATATTCGTAACGCGGAAAAGCGGCGAGGACTTCCTGCCGCTGTCACGCGCAATCGCCAATGCCGGGCAGACCTTCCCGCCGGTGGCCGTGCTGGCGCTTGCCGTTCCTGCCACAGGCTTCGGCGCCGCGCCGACCTTGATCGCGCTCTTTCTCTACGGCTTGCTGCCGATCTTCGAGAATACCGTCTCTGGCCTGCGGCAGGTCTCGCCGTCCGTTCTCGATGCCGCCGACGGCATGGGCATGGATGCGACACAGCGGCTTTTCCGCGTTGAGCTGCCGCTTGCGCTGCCACTCATCCTCGAGGGCCTCAAGGTCGCGACCGTCATCAATATCGGCACGGCGACAATCGGCTCGACGGTTGCGGCAAAGGGTCTCGGCGAAGTCATCATCGCCGGCCTGATCTCCGACAATACGGCATTCATCCTGCAGGGCGGCCTTATCGTCGGCCTGATGGCCGTTCTGATCTACGACGGTATGGGGCTCGTCGAAAGCGCGATCACGCGAAGAATAGGCTTGCGCCCGGCATGACAGGGCAGCTACCAAGGCTGCCATAGTGTCGGCAACGGGAGGCCGCCTTGGCAAAGATGATCCACTCCATGATCCGCGTTCTCGACGAGGCGCGCTCGGTCGATTTCTACAGCAAGGTCTTCGGGCTGACAGTTGCCGACCGGGTCGATTTCGACACCTTCACGCTGATCTATATGAGCAATGCCGAGACCGGCTTCGAGCTAGAGCTGACGGTCAACAAGGGCCGTACCGCATCCTACGATCCCGGTGATGGCTATGGTCACCTCGCCTTTTCGGTCGATGAGGTCGCCGTCGAACATGAGCGATTGACGAAGGCCGGGCTCAATCCCGGCAAGCTTGTCGAGCTCAACCGCGATGGCAAGCTCTTCGGCCTGTTCTTCTTCATTACCGATCCCGACGGCTACAAAATCGAAGTGCTGCAACGCCACGGCCGTTTCCAATAAGAGCTTTCGATGATCGAAAAAACTGAACTCCGTAGCGGCTGGACGCTTTCCTGCAACGATACAGGACGCCCCGGATTACCCGAATCTATTCCCGCGACCGTTCCCGGCTGCGTGCATCTCGACCTCTTGGCAAACCGGCTGATCCCCGATCCCTATCCCGACGTCAACGAGATCACCAACGACTGGATCGGCAAATCGGAGTGGGTCTATCGCTGCAGCTTCGAAGCAGCTTGCGATGAGGGCAAGGCTCATGAGCTGGTTTTCGACGGCCTGGATACGATCACGACGATCCGATTGAACGGCGAAGAGGTGGCTCAAACCTTCAATCAGCATCGCACCTACCGCTTTGACGTTTCAGTTTTGCTGAAGAGCGGCATCAACGAACTCAGCGTCACCTTCCACTCCGCCTATGCCTATGGCGCGGAAATGGAGAAGCATTACGGCTACCGCCCCAACAATTATCCCGGTCCTGGAAACCTGATCCGCAAGATGGCCTGCAATTTCGGCTGGGACTGGGGACCGACCCTGGTGACGGCGGGAATTTGGAAGCCGGTGCGGCTGGAAAGCTGGGATCGGGCACGACTGGCCGAGACGCGGGTATCGGCGACGCTTGCGGGTGGCGATGGCCTGGTGAAGATCCATGCCAAGCTGGCACAGCATGGCGCGCCGCGCGCCTGCAGGATCGTCACCGCGATTGCGGGCGTATCTCATACGGCCGAGATTGCGGAAGGTGCCGGAGACGTTAGCTTCGACATCTGCGTTCCTTCGCCAGAGCTTTGGTGGCCGCATCATCTTGGCGCACAGCCGCTCTATGCGCTGAAGATCGAGTTGCGCGATAGCGTAAGCGATGACCTACTCGATAATTATTCAAAGGAAATCGGTTTCCGCTCGGTGCGGCTGGATACAGCACCGGATGAACATGGTTCGGCCTTCACTTTCGTAGTCAACGAAGTGCCGCTTTTCATCTGCGGCGCCAACTGGATTCCGGATGACTGCTTTCCGTCCCGCGTGACCCCCGAGCGCTACATTTCGCGCATCGACGAGGCGAAGGCAGCGAACATCAATATGCTGCGCGTCTGGGGCGGCGGCATCTTCGAGCGCGATGAATTCTACGAGGCCTGCGACCGCGCCGGCATGCTGGTCTGGCAAGACTTCCTCTTTGCCTGTGCCGCCTACCCGGAGGAAGAACCGCTCCGTAGTGAAGTGGAAGCCGAAGCGCGTGACAATGTCGTCAGGCTGATGCCGCATGCCTCGCTGATCGTCTGGAACGGCAACAACGAGAATATCTGGGGCTTCGACGAATGGGGCTGGCGGCCGGTCATCCAGGAAGGCGTCACTTGGGGTCTCGGCTATTATCTCGACCTACTGCCTAAGCTGTGTGCCGAACTCGATCCCGACCGGTCCTATTATCCCGGCAGTCCCTATTCCGGCACCATGGATATTGCGCCGAATGCCGACGAACATGGCTGCAAGCATATCTGGGATGTGTGGAACGACGTCGGCTACGAGGTCTATCGCAACTACATCCCGCGCTTCTGCTCCGAATTCGGCTGGCAGGCGCCGCCGAATTGGGCGACGCTCGAAGAAAGCGTGCATGACAATCCGCTGACACCACAATCACATGGCGTCTTCCATCATCAAAAGGCGACGCAGGGCAATGAGCGGCTGATCCGCGGCCTTGCCGGCCATTTGCCGGTGCCGAAGTCGATGGACGACTGGCATTTCGCCGCGCAGTTGAACCAGGCGCGCGCGATCCGCTTCGCCGTCGAACACATGCGCTCGCACCGCGGCATCTGCAAAGGCGCGGTCGTCTGGCAGTTCAACGATTGCTGGCCGGTAACCTCATGGGCAGCACTCGATTCCGCGGGGCGGCGCAAGCCGCTCTGGTACGCGCTGCAGCAGGCCTTCGATCCGCGTCTGCTGACGATCCAGCCGAGGGGAGACAAACTCGCCGCCGTTGCCGTCAACGAGCGGACACTTTTCTGGCGATCGAAAATCAGCGGCAAGCGCATGAAACTCGATGGGACAGTGCTAGCGGAATTCGAGTTCTGGCGGCTGCTCTGCGACAGGTTCGAGGCGAAGGAATTCATCCTGGCAGACGACATCGCCACTCCGGATGCGGCTGATGACGAGGTCGTCGTCGTGCAGATGCTCGACAAACGCGCCTTCCACTATTTCGTCGAGGATGTCGACTTGAAGCTGCCGAAGCCGCAGTTCGATGTCGCAGTCACCCGTGTTGCCGACGGCTGCGAGGTGAAGGTCACAGCCAGAAGCTTTTTGAAGGATCTTTGCCTGGTGGTGGACCGGCTCGATCCGGCTGCGGTGGTGGATTCGATGCTCGTTACCCTGCTGCCGGGTGAAGCCCATGTTTTCACACTGAAGACGCAGATGGTATTCGCTGCGGAAGACATCGTTCCCGGAAGGGCTCTCCGCTCGGCCAACGATCTTGTCTAAAGACGCCAAAAGGCCCCGCCAGCCGCGGGGCCCTTTCCGGCTCGTCCGCGCGGACGACGTTACATCCAGTAAGGCGGCACGCCGTAGTAGTCATAGATCCGGCGGCCATTATCGTTGTACCAGCTGTCGTCATCGTCCGCGTAGCTCGGTGCGCCCTCGATCTCTTCCTTCGTCAGATCGATGCGATAACCGTCAAGTTCCGTGTCGTAGTTCAGCTTTTCCCAAGGCAGCGGGTAATAGTCGTTGCCGATGCCCAGGAAGCCGCCGAAGCTCAGCACGGCATATGCCACGCGGCCATCCTGCTTTCCGATGATCAAGCGCTCGATCGAGCCGATGTGCTTGCCATCGGCGCCATAGACACGGGTACCTTCAACACGGTCGCTTGCAATCAGCGACGGGGTATCCTTCACGTTGGGATCGTGGCGGCTGACATCAGTGTCCTCATTGAGCATTTCTGCGTCTCCTTGCTTGTCAGTCATGAAAATAAAACGCGTCTTCGGATTCAAAAGTTCCGGACTATCGTATGTGGAGGCACGTTGACGTTTACGTCAAAGTTAGTGTAACTCTAATCCCGCTTGAACCGTTCAGGCAATGGCATAAGCTGCCCTTCGGAGGATGGAGGATCATCCGACCGGCAGCCGCAGACCGGCATCCGTGGCCGGGTAGGGAGAGAGACACGATGAGCAGCATTTCCGTCCACCCGGGTGGCGCAGAGCGGGAAAAGCCCTGGCTTGCCACATATCCAGCCGTCGTTCCGGCCGAACTGCCGCCACCGGAACACGAATCGCTGGCGGAGCTGCTGCAAAAATCCTGCGAGAATTATGCGAATCGCGTTGCATTTTCGAGCATGGGCAAGGCGCTCACGTATCGAGAGCTCGGAGAGCAGACGCGCAAAGTTGCCGCCTGGCTGCAAGGCACCGGTCTTCAGAAAGGCGATCGGGTGGCCGTGATGATGCCGAACGTGCTGCAGAACCCTATCGCGGTTTACGGCATCCTGCGCGCAGGCCTGGTCGTCGTGAATGTCAATCCGCTCTATACGCCGCGTGAACTGGAACACCAGCTGCGCGATTCAGGCGCGAAGGCGATCTTCGTATTGGAGAACTTCGCCCGCACGGTGGAACAGGTACTGGCAAAGACCGACGTGCGCCATGTGGTGGTGACTTCGCTTGGGGAAATGCTGGGCCCAAAGGGATTGATCGTCAATCTCGTCGTCCGCAAGGTGAAAAAGCTGGTTCCTTCCTGGTCGATCCCGCAGCACAAGACATTCAAGCAGATACTAAGCGAGGGCGCACGCAGGCCGCTGCAACCGCCGGCCATCAAGGGCAGCGATATCGCCTTTCTTCAATATACCGGCGGCACCACGGGTGTAGCCAAGGGGGCGGTGCTGACGCACCAGAACCTCCTTGCCAATAAGCGGCAGTTGCAGCTCTGGCTGAAATCCGCCTTCGAGCTCAAGAAGCAGCCGGACGTGCTGAATTTTATGTGCGCGCTGCCGCTTTATCACATCTTCGCGCTGACGGTGAATTCGCTTATGGGCATGTCGCTCGGCGCGCACAACATCCTGATCGCCAATCCGCGTGACATTCCGGGTTTCGTCAAGGAATTCGGCAAGTCGAACGTCCATATCTTCCCCGGCCTCAATACGCTTTTCAACGCGCTGATGAACAATGCCAATTTCGCCAAGCTCGATTTCTCCTCGCTCATCATGTCGCTTGGCGGCGGCATGGCCGTGCAGCGGCCGGTCGCCGAGCGCTGGCTGAAGATGACGGGCTCGCATATCACAGAGGGCTACGGCCTTTCCGAGACCTCGCCGGTCGCAACTGCCAACCGCTTCGATTCGCCGGAATTCACCGGTTCGATCGGCTTGCCTCTCCCCTCTACCGAGATCGACATCCGCGACGAAAACGGCAATTCCCTGCCGCTGGGCGAGATCGGCGAGATCTGCATCCGGGGGCCGCAGGTGATGGCCGGCTACTGGCAGAAGCCGGAGGAGACCGCGAAGGTGATGACGGCGGACGGCTTTTTCCGTAGCGGCGACATGGGCTTCATGGACGAGCGCGGCTACACCAAGATCGTCGACCGCAAGAAGGACATGATCCTGGTTTCCGGCTTCAACGTCTATCCGAACGAGGTCGAGGAAGTCGCCGCCATGCACCCGGGCATCGTCGAGGCCGCCGCAATCGGCGTGCCGGACGGCCATTCCGGCGAAGCGGTGAAACTCTTCGTAGTGCGGAAAGACCCGGCGCTGACTGAGGCCGATGTGAGAGCCCATTGCGCCGCCAACCTTACCAACTACAAGCGTCCCCGCCATATCGAATTCCGCACCGAACTGCCGAAATCGCCGGTCGGCAAAATTTTGCGCAAGGATCTGCGCGGCTGATTTGACACCTGCATGAAATTTAGAGCCATCCCGCTGGTGCGGGTGGCTTTTTTGCATTCCGGCGGTGGCTGAACTTGATTTGCGCCCTACAAAGCGAATAGTTTCCGCAACCCTTTCCGCCTTCAAGGAGCCTCCCATGAACGCCATCGTCGAACAGCTGAAGAACACTGCGGCCGCCACGAAGGCAACCGATATCCGCGCTGCCTTTGCGGCCGATCCTCAGCGCTTCACGCGCTTCACCGCCTCGCTTGACGACCTTTTGATGGACTATTCGAAGACTGCCATGAACGGCGAAATCCTGGCGCTTCTCGTCAAGCTCGCTGAAGAAGGCGGTGTAGAGAAGAAGCGCGAGGAAATGTTTTCCGGCAAGGCGATCAACTTCACGGAAGACCGCGCCGTTCTGCACACGGCGCTTCGCAACCGCTCCAACACGCCCGTGCTCGTGGATGGCAAAGACGTGACGCCGGATGTCAACGGCGTTCTCGCCGCCATGGGCAAGTTCGCCGACGGCATCCGCTCCGGCGCGCTGAAGGGTGCGACGGGCAAGCAGATAACCGACGTCATCAATATCGGCATTGGCGGCTCGGACCTCGGCCCGGTCATGGCGACGTTGGCGCTCGCGCCCTTCCATGATGGCCCGCGCGCGCATTTCGTCTCCAACATCGACGGCGCCCATATCGCCGATATCCTGAAGCAGGTTCAGCCGGAAACGACGCTCTTCATCATTGCCTCGAAGACCTTCACGACGATCGAGACGATGACCAATGCGCAGACGGCGCGCAACTTCATCGCCAAGGTGCTGGGTGAGGCTGCGGTGCAGCACCATTTCGCCGCCGTCTCAACGGCGCTCGACAAGGTTGCCGCCTTCGGCATCGACAGCGAACGCGTCTTCGGATTCTGGGACTGGGTCGGCGGGCGCTATTCCATCTGGTCGGCCATCGGCTTGCCGCTAATGATCGCGATCGGACCGGAAAACTTCGGCAAGTTCCTTGACGGCGCGCATGCTATGGACAATCACTTCCGTAAGGCACCGGTTACCGAAAACCTGCCGATGCTGCTCGGCCTCATCGGCTTCTACCATCGCAATGTGCTGGGTTACTCCACCCGCGCGATCCTGCCCTACGACCAGCGCCTGTCGCGCTTTCCGGCCTACCTGCAGCAGCTCGACATGGAATCCAACGGCAAGGGTGTGACGATCGACGGCACGCCGGTCGAGAGCAATTCCGGTCCGGTGGTCTGGGGCGAGCCTGGGACCAACGGCCAGCACGCATTCTTCCAACTCATCCACCAGGGGACAAGCATTATTCCCGGTGAATTCATGATCGCCGCCAACGCCTTCGAGCCGGAACTGCGCCACCAGCACCAGTTGCTGATGGCCAATTGCCTGGCACAGTCCGAAGCGCTCATGAAGGGCCGCACTTTCGAGGAAGCCAAAGCGCAGCTCACAGCCAAGGGGATGGACGACAAGAAGGCCGATTTCATCGCGCCGCACCGGGTCTTCACCGGCAACCGGCCTTCGATCACCTTCGTCTACGATAAGCTGACGCCCTATGCGCTCGGCCGCCTGATTGCGCTCTATGAGCACCGTGTCTTCGTCGAAGGCGTGCTCTTCCGCATCAACTCCTTCGACCAGTGGGGCGTCGAGCTCGGCAAGGAACTGGCGACCGGCCTGCTGCCGGTCATCGAAGGCAAGGAGAGCGCGGCAGGGCACGATTCCTCGACCCAGGGGCTTGTTGCAGCATTGGCGAAGCTCGCCACGTAGATCACTCCAATCCATCGGGTTTGCGCCCAGGGGCGATGGCAGTCGGCTCCTCCTCCCAGAGCGACATATGCGGACGTATCTCGCCGAGTGGCTGGCGTTGATCCGAACCAGGTGAGAAGCCGGCGACAGTGACGTTTGGTGCCGAAGACAATCGGTAACACTCTCGCTTTGCGCCGAAATATGGTTGTATTATATGAAGCGTTCGCGTAATGAGTTTAGATGCGCAACAACCGATGAGCCGCTACGATGGATGAGATTCCCACCGAAGGCTTCGACGCGGCCGTGACCCTGACAGACCATCTCGACCATTTGCCCGACAAGAAGCGCCGGGAGCTCGCCCGCATTCTGCAGATCCTGTTTTTCGAGGTCGAGCAGTTCCGCGCCACCAAGCTGTCCGGCAGGAAAGCGGCCGGCAAGGTGCTCAAGGTGATGCTCTACGGCTCGTACGCCCGCGGCGACTGGGTTGAGGATCGCGCCAGCGGCTACCGCTCCGACTATGACCTTCTGATCGTCGTCAACACCAAGAGCTTTGCCGAGGAACATGAGCTGTGGGAGGCGCTGGAGGAACGGCTGCTGCAGGAGCAGATCAGCCACCGGATCGAAACGCCGGTGATCCCGATCGTGCACTGCCTTTCGGACGTCAACGACCAGTTGGCACGCGGCCGGCCGTTTTTCACCGACATCGCCAGGGATGGCATCGTGCTCTACGAGGAGCCCGGCCATCCTCTCGCCCAGCCGAAGGCGCTGACACCACAGGAGGCAACGGCTGAAGCGCAGCGGTATTTTGATCAGTGGTTTCCGACCGCTTGCCATCGATTCGAACTTGCAGAGATTGCAGCTTCGAAAAGTTACTCCGTTGAGGCAGCCTTCGACCTTCACCAAGCGACAGAGCGCTTTTACCACTGCGTCTTGCTGACCCTAACCCTCTACAGCCCGAAGTCGCACCGCATCAAGGTGCTGCGCTCGCAAGCCGAAAGCGCCGATGCGCGGCTGGTTTCCGCCTGGCCGCGCGACACGCGTTTTGCCCGCCGTTGCTTTGAGCTTTTGTCTCGCGCGTACGTCGAGGCGAGGTACTCGTCGAAATACGTGATCAGCGATGAGGAGCTGCAATGGCTTGTCACCCACGTGAAGGACTTGCAGGCGCTGGTGGAGACGATCTGCAAGGAGCGTCTCGACTCATGAAGCCCGATCTCGCGATGTTGAGTGGTGCAAATCCGTTCTGGGACCACCATATCGGTCTGACATTCGAAGAACACGACGGCTATCGGATCGTGCTTCAAGACACTGGATCGGATCTGTGATTTTCATTTGAAGCTGTCGAAACGCGCCACATCTGATCGTCTGTATCAGGAAGGGAGAGCCAAATGAGTGTGATGGACGACGAGCTCAAGATTTTTGAGGCAGAGGGCGCGCAGCCGCTGCCGGCCGTAGCATCCGCAGGTTTCGTCGAGCATGATGGTGCCAGTATCTGGTACGCCACTTACGGGGCCGGTCCTGCGGTGATCCTACTGCATGGCGGGCTTGGAAATAGCGGCAATTGGGGCTACCAAGTGCCGGCGTTAATCGAGTCCGGCCGGCAGGTTGTGGTCATCGACAGCCGTGGGCATGGCCGCAGCACCCGCGATAGCCAGCCCTATAAATACGAGCTGATGGCTTCGGACGTCCTGGCGGTCATGGATCATTTAGAGCTTGCCAAAGCAGCGCTCGTCGGCTGGAGCGATGGCGCCTGCACCGCGCTCATCCTTGCCGATCAGCATCCGGACCGCGTCTTCGGCGTCTTCTTCTTCGCGTGCAATATGGATCCGAGTGGCACGAAAGAGTTTGTCGCGACACCGGTCATCGATCGCTGCTTCAGCCGGCACAGGAAGGACTATCAGGCACTATCGGCAACGCCCGATCAGTTCGATTCCTTTGTTCAGGACGTCAGCAGGATGATGGCGACCGAGCCCAACTACACAGCGAGCGATCTCGAGCGGATCAAGGTGCCAGTCGCGGTCGTGCTGGGTGAGCGCGACGAATTCATTAAGTCCGAGCATGCCGACTATCTCGCGCGCACCATCCCTGATGCAGAGCTCATCCTGCTGCCTGATGCCGGCCACTTCGCGCCACTGCAGCGGCCCGAGCACTTCAATCGTGAAGTGATCGGCTTTCTTGATCGGCTTGCGTAGCTCAAAGGCCGATTTCGTGCGCCCAGGGCGGGTTGGCGCCGGCACGCGAAACGGTGACGGCCGCGGCCTTCGCCCCAAGCGACAGAGCGTTGTGCAGCGCCTTTTCGTCGAGGGAGGCAACCTGGCCCTTGGTCAGCAGATTATCCATCTTCAGCGAAGCGAGAATTCCGGCATCGAAGGTGTCGCCGGCGCCGACAGTATCGACGACGGTGACGCGCTGGCTCGCCACAGCGACCTTGCGATCCTTGGTGTAGCCCTCCGCGCCCTCCGCGCCCTTGGTGATGACGACGAGCTTGGCGCCATGCTTCAGCCAGTAGGCGGCCAGATCGTCATGGCTACCTTCGAGGCCGAACCAATCGAGATCCTCGTCGGAGAACTTGACGATATCGGCCTTCGCCGCCATGCGCTTGATGCGCGCCATGTGGGCTTCCTTGTTCTTGATGAAGCCTGGGCGGATGTTCGGATCGAGCGAGATGACGCGCTTCTCCGCCTCACGATCGAGCAGCGCTTCGTAGGTTTCGCCGCAGGGGCTCGGGATCAGGCTGATCGCGCCGAAATGCAGCGCCTCACAATCGTCGCCGAGGAGCGGCAGGTCGTCTGTGGTGATCATGCGGCCGGCCGTGCCTTCATCGTAGAAGGCATAAGTCGCCTGACCGTTCACCAGCTTAACGAATGCGAGCGTCGACGGGCGGGGCGATATGGCGCAAAGGCTGAAATCGACATTGCTGGCGACTAGAGTCTCGCGCAGGATATCGCCCATCATGTCATCGGCGATGCCGGTAAAGAAGGACGTCGGAACGCCAAGCCTGCCGAGCGCAATCGCCGTGTTGAAGATCGCTCCGCCGGCATAGGGCGCAAAGCTCCTTTCGCCGAGCGTCGTCTCCCGCGGCAGCATGTCGATCAACGCTTCGCCACAGCACAAAATCATTCCGGCCTCCCAACGTATGGTGAATTTCGATCTTCAAATCGATTAGATAATTTCGTGGCAAAAGCAAAGCCGCACTTCGTCTATCTGCCGTTAAAGCGACGAAACGCCGCCGTTGCGGCCTGACCAGGCGAGCGGCGCGTCGAGGAAGGCTTCCACTTCGCTGAGCGTCTTCTCGTCGAAAAGCTCCTGTGCTTTCGCAACAGCCAGAACGTCGCGCCAGGTAGCGATGTAGTGCAGCTTCACCTTCCCGTCAGCAAAGCGCAGCGCGCCTTCGTCAAAGATGCCGTAGTAGAAGAGTGCAATGCCGTGATGAACGATGCCGCCAGCCGCGCGGACGGCATCGATGAACTTGAACATGCTGCCGCCCGCCGTCGTCAGATCCTCGATGACAAGGACGCGCGAACCTTCCGGCATATTGCCTTCGATCTGCGCATTGCGACCATGACCCTTCGGCTGTTTGCGGACATAGATCATCGGCAGGCCGAGTCGGTCGGCAAGCAGCGCGGCGAAGGGAATGCCTGCCGTCTCGCCGCCGGCGATGCAATCAAACTGTTCGAAACCGGCGTCACGAAGGACGACGCCTGCGGCAAAATCCATCACCGTGGAACGGATGCGCGGGAAAGAGAGCAGCTTGCGGCAATCGATATAGACAGGGCTCGCCATGCCGGAGGAGAGCTTGTAGGGCTGAGCGGCGTTGAAATGGACCGCCTTGATCTCCCAGAGCATCTTCGCCACCAGTTCGGCCATGACGGCGCGGTCGGGAAAAGTCGTCAAGGGCATCGCTCTCTCCTTCGCTTAAATCCATGAGGCAATAGCAGCAAGCGCGCAAAGATTCCAGAACTGCGGTGGGCCGGCGTCAAGAATAGCAATGAATGCGTCAACTCTTTCAAACATTTCGGATTGTGCGATGGCGCAACAGGAATATCGTTAGGCCATGGAACATATCGAAATCTTTCAGCGTCTCGGTGTCGCGCTTGCGATTGGCCTGCTTGTCGGCGTCGAGCGGGGCTGGCGGGAGCGCGAGGTCCGGGCGGGCGGCAGGACCGCGGGCATCCGCACATTCGCCCTTACGGGTTTTCTCGGCGGAATAGCCGGGACACTGCATTCGATAGTCGGCCCCTTCCTGCCGGCGACGGTCGCGGCGCTGCTCGGCCTTGCCTATATCGCCGGGAATTGGCAGGAGACGCAGGAAGACGAAGATTACAGCATAACCTCGGTCGTGGCCGCGCTGGCGGTTTTCGGCCTCGGCGTACTCGCGGCTGTCGGCGACATCGTGACTGCGGCTGCAAGCGGCGTCGTGATGACCATAATTCTTGCGGCGCGCCACAGCCTGCATGGCTTTTTGAGAGGTTTGACCTGGCCGGAGCTTCGCTCTGCGCTGGTGCTGCTTGCCATGACCGTGGTTGCTTTGCCGCTGCTGCCGGACAGGCCGCTCGATCCTTGGGGGGCGCTCAACCCCTTCTCCCTATGGGTGCTGACCATTACCATCGCCGCGCTTTCCTTTGCCGGCTATGTCGCCATCAAACTGACCGGCACGGGCCGCGGTATTCTGCTGGCGGGCGCGGCCGGGGGACTGGTTTCTTCCACTGCGCTGACGCTCTCCTTCGCCCGCTATTCCAAGCAGGCGCCTCAGGGTTCGACGCACCTGGCGGCCGGAGCGGCCGTCGCTGGCGCCTTGTCCTTTGCCCGCGTCCTTGTCATCGGCGGCGCCTTGTCGCTCGACTTGATTCCTCCGCTTGCGGCCGGCCTGATCCCGGCGATCATCGGCTTCCTGATTGCGGGCTTCTTCTGGGTCTGGCGCTCCGGCTCCGCGAGGGAGGTGCCGGAAATTGAGCTGAAGAACCCGTTCGAACTGCGCATGGTCTTCTCCTTTGCCGCGCTGCTTGGGTTGATCACCCTGATTTCAAAGATGGCAATCGATTATATCGGCGCGTCGGCACTTTACGCCGTGGCCGCGATCTCCGGGCTGGTCGATGTGGACGCCATCACACTTTCGACGGCGCGCCTTATGGGCACGGCGATCAATGCCAAAACCGCTGCCGACGTCATCCTCATAGCCGTCGCTGTCAATGTCGTGACAAAGGCGGTACTGGCCTTCACCGCCGGCAAGCGGGAATATGGTGTAGCTTTGGCATTGGCGTCAGCGGTCGCCGTCGCCATGGGAGCAATCGCCTATTTCATGCTCCGCAGCTTCATGCCAGACTAAATCACGGGTTGTCGAGAAGCCGGCCGATATCGGCCGGCAGCATCCTTTTGTAGAGCGCGATCGCGGTCCGCCCCCTCCTCCTCGCCGACCGAGATCGAATAACGCACGGCGGCCGCAAGCAAATGCATCGTCAGCCGCGCAATCGCCAGCAATTCGCCTCCTTCACGCTCGGGCCACAGTTTTTCCAAAACCTCAAACAGTCTTTGCGAGTGGAATTCCATGTCTTCGGCATCGACTTGCTGCAGCAGCTTGTCGGCCTGGGTCGCATGCCAGATGTCGCGCATGACCGGTTCTCTGCGGAAGAAATCACAATACTGATCGACGACGTTGCAGAGCGCCCGCTGCAGCGCTTCGGCGCTCGTCACCTTGGCCAGCTCTTCTTCTACGCAGTGCCTGCCCTGCTCGTTGAAGCGTTCGGCAAGCGTCCGGATGATGGAACTCTTGTCCGGGAAATACTGATAAAGAGCGCCGAAGGAAAGCTCCGCCTTTTCAACGATTTCGCTCATCTTCAGGGCGTCGCTGCCGTTCTTTTCGATCAGTTCCATTGCCACCGACAGGATCTTCTCGAAGCGTTCCCGCCCACGCTGCTGGCGCGGGATTCGGCGTGGCCGGCCGGCCGACTGCAATCCTCTTTTACGCCTAACTGCGGTCTGTTCTGGCATTCGGTACTCCAATTTTCTATTGACGGAGAAAATAAGAGAGTTTATCCCATTATGCAAATAAGAGATTTTCTCTTATTCCATGGAAGGAGCAGTCCAATGCAGAATTCCGAAATCATCCTTGTCGGCGGCTCGGGGAAAACCGGCGGTCGCGTCGCCGCCCGGCTCGAAAAGCGCGGCATCAAGTCCCGGCTCGCCTCGCGTTCCAGCACCCGCCCTTTTGATTGGGAGAACAGAGCAACCTGGTCGGCCGCGCTTGAGGGCGCCACCAGCGCCTATGTCACCTTTCAACCTGATCTCGCCGTGAGCTGGGCCGCCGACGCCATTGGCGCCTTAGCGAAGGCGGCCGCGGATTCGGGCTTGCGGCACATCGTGTTGCTCTCCGGCCGCGGCGAAGACGGCGCGGAACGCAGCGAAGAGATGCTCAAGACCTCCGGCATCGGCTACACGATCCTGCGCGCCTCCTGGTTCTGCCAGAACTTCAGCGAAGGCGCGTTCGTGGAATCGATTGTCGAGGGAGAGCTGGCTCTGCCTGCAGGCGAGGTAAAGGAGCCCTTCACCGATGCCGACGACATTGCCGACGCTGCCGTTGCCGCGCTGACCGACCAGCGTCACCTCGCCAAGACCTACGAATTGACTGGACCACGTGCGCTCACCTTCCGCGAGGCGGTGTCGGAGATTGCGACGGCAACTGGCCGGACAATCCGCTATCGCCAGGTTTCCATGGCGGACTTCAAGGCCGGGCACTCCGCGACCGGCGTACCGGCAGGAACGATCGATCTTCTCGAGGAGCTCTTCGGCAAGGTTCTCGACGGCCGCAATTCGCGCGTCATGAACGGCTTTGCCGAAATCCTCGGGCGGCCACCAAAAGACTTCAGCCAATATGTCCGCGAGACCGCGGCGACCGGCATATGGGGGGCATGAACATGGGAATGATCCTCACTCTTGCGCTCGTCGCCGCTGCGATCGGCAGCGGAATTGTCGCCGGCATCTTCTTTGCCTTCTCGACCTTCATCATGACCGCCTTTTCGCGTATTCCACCGGAACAGGGCATCGCGGCAATGAATTCGATCAACGTCACGATCGTGCGCTCGCCGTTCATGCTGATCTTCGTTCCGACCGCCATACTCTGCGTTCTGATCGCCGTCCTGGCCATCATCGACTGGCGTGGAGGCGCTGGCGTCTGGATGCTGGCTGGTGCCAGCCTCTATGTCATCGCATCCTTCATCTCGACGATCGTCTTCAATGTGCCGATGAACGACGCACTAGCAAAGGTAAGCGGCAACGGCGCGGAAGCCGTCAGCGTCTGGAATACCTATCTGAAGGACTGGACCTGGTGGAACCACGTCCGCACGATAGCATCGCTGCTTTCCGCAATCGCCTTCGTGCGCGCCTTGATGGTCCTTTGAAGAAAGCGGGAGGGCGTTGCTCCTCCCCGCCCGTTGTCAGCGTTCGACATCCCAGTGTAGCGGGAACATCGGATCGAACACCGTCACGGTTCCGGCTCCGGTTTCGATTTTTTCCGGAAATGTGACAGGCACTTCGCGCTTCACCAGCGTGATGAGCTCTTCGTTCGGCGGCAAACCATACCAGGCCGGGCCGTTCAGCGAGGCGAAGGCTTCGAGCTTGTCGAGCGCCTCTTCCTGCTCAAAAGCATGGGCGAGGCAGCTCATCGTGTTGATCGAAGTATAGATACCGGCACAGCCGCAGGCGCACTCCTTCAGCGGGTCGATATGCGGGGCTGAATCCGTGCCGAGGAAGAAGCGCTTGTCGCCGCTCACGGCGGCCGCGCGCAGCGCCAGACGGTGGTTTTCGCGCTTGGCGACGGGCAGGCAGTAGTAATGCGGCCGAATGCCGCCGACGAGGATCGCGTTTCGGTTGATGATCAGGTGGTGCGTGGTGATGGAGCCGGCGAGATTGGCTTTTGACGACTTGATGTAGTCGATGCCGTCCGCCGTTGTCACGTGTTCCATCGTGACCTTCAATTCCGGCAGGCGCTTGCGCAAGGGATCGAGGACGGTCTCGATAAACACTGCCTCGCGGTCGAAGATATCGACCTCCGGCGTCGTGACTTCGCCATGCACGCAAAGCGGCAGGCCGATCTTCGCCATCCGCTCCAGCACTGGCATGGCCTTTTCCATGTCACGCACGCCACTATGGGAATTGGTGGTCGCACCCGCCGGATAAAGTTTCACCGCCGTGATCAGTCCGCTTTTCTTGCCTTCCTCGACATCATCGGCGCTCGTATGCTCCGTTAGATAGAGCGTCATCAGCGGCTCGAAGCGATCACCGGCCGGCAGTGCCTTCATGATCCGCTCGCGATAGGCTTTCGCATCCGCCGTCGTCACGACCGGCGGAACGAGGTTCGGCATGATGATGGCGCGCGCAAAGTTGCGGCTGGTATCGCCGATCACACCTTCAAGCATAGCGCCGTCGCGCAGATGCAGGTGCCAATCGTCAGGGCGGCGGATGGTGAGGGACTGCATGCGCTAACTCCGGCAGGGCGGCTTTTAAATCCTGCCCGCGCATTATCACCCCGGCACGGCTTATGGCAAACATTTTGCCGCTTTAATTGTCAGGCGATTTCGAGCGTTACATCGGCGGGACGGCGGTTTTCCAGGATGAGCCTGCCATTCGGCAGGTCATTGCCATAGACCTTGGCGCTTGCTTGCTCTTCTGTCAGCTTGTAGCCGCGCCAGCGGGCCCAGAGCCGCTCTTCCAGCACCTCGATCGGCGGGGCAAGCATAATGGAGTAGTCGAAGATGCCCTCAAGCTCCGCCCATTTGCCTTGGTTGAACAGAAGGTAGTTGCCCTCGACGATGATGAAGCGGTGCTCCGGCGACACGACGCGGGCCGACGCGATGGCGATCTCGCGCGACCGGTCGAAGACCGGGATCAGCACCTCCTGGTCGGCGCGCTTGACGGCGCGGATGATATCGAGGAAGCCGCGCACATCGAACGTCTCCGGGATGCCCTTGCGGGCGAGCAGGCCGCGTTCGATGAGGATCGCATTGTCCATGTGAAAGCCGTCCATGGGCAATACTTCCGCACTTTCACCCTTGGCTTTCAACGCATCGGCGAGATTATCCGCCATGGTCGACTTGCCGGAGCCGGGCGGGCCAGCGATGGCAATCAGGAAGCGCTTGGTATCGCCAGCGCGGCTGATAACCTCGCCGGCGATTTCCCCGACGGTTACGCTCATGCGGCAACCGGATCCGTCGGAACAGTCTTGGCGCCGGTCATGAATGCCACCGCGTCGGACATGGTGTATTCCTTCGGATTGATGACCGTCAGGCGGCGTCCGAGCCGGTGGATGTGGATGCGATCGGCGACTTCGAAGACATGCGGCATGTTGTGCGAGATGAGCACGATCGGCAGGCCGCGGGACTTTACGTCAAGGATCAGCTCCAGCACGCGACGGCTTTCCTTCACGCCGAGTGCGGCTGTCGGCTCGTCCATGATGACGACCTTGGAACCGAAAGCGGCCGCGCGCGCGACCGCCACACCCTGGCGCTGGCCGCCGGACAGCGTTTCGACCGCCTGATTGATGTTCTGGATCGTCATCAGACCCAGTTCCGAGAGCTTCGAGCGGGCGCGCTTTTCCATCGCCGGCCGGTCGAGCATGCGGAACCAGCTGCCGAGCACGCCCGGCCTTCTGATCTCGCGGCCAAGAAACATGTTGTCGGCAATCGACAGAGCCGGAGAAAGCGCAAGGTTCTGATAGACGGTCTCGATGCCCGCCTCACGTGCCTCCATAGGCGACCTGAAGTGCACCGGTTTGCCCTCCAACGTGATCTCGCCTTCGTCGGGCGTGACTGCACCGGAAATCGCCTTGATGAGCGACGACTTGCCGGCGCCATTGTCGCCGATGACGGCGAGGATTTCGCCGGGATAGAGATCGAAGTCGGCGTTGTCGAGCGCGGTGACGCGTCCGTAACGCTTGACGAGGCCGCGGGCGGTAAGGATGGGTTCAACAGCCATGATTACACCGAAACCTTTCTGATCCATTGGTCGATGGCAACGGCGGCGATGATGAGCACACCGGTCAGCAGGACTTTCCACTGGGGGTCGGCCCCGAGCATATTGAGGCCCATGGACACGACGCCGACGATCATCGCGCCGAACAAGGTGCCGAGGATGGAACCGCGGCCGCCGAAGAGCGAGATCCCGCCGATCACGGTCGCCGTGATCGCCTGAAGATTGTAATCGGTGACCGCAGAGGATGGCGAAATGGAGCCGTTGCGGCCGATCGATACCCAGGCTGCAAAAGCGGCGATCACACCCGAGATCGCATAGACCGTGAGCAGCACGCGCTTGGTTTGGATGCCCGAGAGCTTTGCCGCCTCCGGATCATCGCCGACCGCATAGACATGCCTGCCCCAGGCCGTGTGATTGAGAACATACCAGAGCACGAGCACCAGCAGCACCATCGCGATGACGCCAAGCGTCAGGACCGCATTGCCGACCTTGAAACTGAGCGCGAAGAAATGCAGCAGCGGCGCCTGTGCATCCACGTCCGCATCGCGGATCGTCTCGTTTGCCGAGTAGATGAAATTCGTCGCCATGACGATGTTCCAGGTGCCGAGCGTCACGATGAACGGCGGCAGCTTCATGTAGGCGACGAGGAAACCGTTAAGCAAGCCACATGCACCGCCGACCAGCATGCCGAGGATGACGGCGATCGGTGTCGGAATTCCGTACGTGATGGCACAATTGCCCATGATGACGGCGGAAATGACCATGATGACGCCGATCGAAAGATCGATGCCGGCGGTCAGGATGACCAGCGTCTGGGCAGCGCCGAGAATGCCGACGATGGCAATCTGCTGCAGGATAAGCGTCAGCGTGTAGGACGAAAAGAACCGCCCGCCGATCGCGATGCCGAAAATGATGATCGCAAGCACCAGCACGATCAGCGGCACCGCTGCCGGCGTCGAATGCAGGAAGTGCTGCGCACGCTTCAGAAATGAGATTTCCTGGTGTTCAAACGACGCGACATTCTTGTCGCTGCTGTCAAGAACCCGTTCGAAGTCCTGTGCTCCGGTCATTTTTCCTCCTCCGCTTTCGCGCCGAACCGCGCGCGGAAGCTGTTGCCCATCTTGCTCCGGTCTTCGAACGCCGGTTCTTGAGGCAAGAGCTTATCGTCTGTCGAAAGCGGCCGGGGATCAAGCCCCGGCCGGTGTTCTGGCTAGAGAACCGGGCTCAGCCCCAGCACTTGTCGGTGCCGACCTTGGTGTCGATTGATTCGACGCCGGAAACCGGCTTGTCGGTGACGAGCGAAACGCCGGTGTCGAAGAAGGACTTGCCTTCGGTCGGCTTCGGCTTTTCACCGCTGTCGGCGAACTTCTTGATCGCCTCGACGCCGAGAGCCGCCATCATCAGCGGGTACTGCTGCGAAGTGGCGCCGATGACGCCGTCCTTGACCGACTGGACGCCCGGGCAACCGCCGTCAACCGAAACGATCAGCACATTGCTCTCCATGCCGACGGCCTTCAGCGCCTGATAGGCACCCACAGCGGCCGGCTCGTTGATCGTATGGATCACGTTGATGCTCGGATCCTTCTGGAGAAGGTTTTCCATGGCCTTGCGGCCGCCTTCTTCGTTGCCGTTGGTCACATCATGACCGACGATGCGCGGATCGTCCTCATCGCCGATCTTGTTTGGATCCTTAGTGTCGATGCCGAAGCCCATCATGAAGCCCTGGTCGCGCAGAACGTCGACGCTCGGCTGCGACGGCAACAGATCGAGGAAGCCGACCTTGGCATCCTTTGCCTTGTCGCCGAGTGTTTCCTTGGCCCACTGGCCGATCAGCTTGCCGGCGAGCAGGTTGTCGGTCGCAAAGGTCGCGTCAGCGGCATCAGCCGGATCGAGCGGCGTGTCGAGCGCGATGACCAGCAGGCCAGCGTCGCGCGCTTTCTTGACCGACGAAACGATGCCCTTGGTATCGGATGCAGTAATCAGAATGCCCTTTGCGCCATCGGCAATGCAGCTTTCGATCGCGGCAACCTGGCTTTCGCTGTCGCCGTCGATCTTGCCGGCGTAGGACTTCAGTGTAACGCCTAGCTCCTTCGCCTTGGCCGTTGCGCCTTCCTTCATCTTGACGAAGAACGGATTGGTGTCCGTCTTGGTGATGAGGCAGGCGGAAACATCTGCGGCCATGGCCGGAGCGGAAAAGGCAACGCCGAGTGCAAGCGTGCCGAAAGCCAGAACTGATTTCTTCATGAACTCCTCCCAGAGATTTGCCGGAACGCCCGCATGGCAGAACCGGAATTTGAGACACAGGACGACATCGCGGATTCAGTCAAAAGGCCTCCTCCAAAGCCGTCCCATACTGTTGACGATCGCAATTAAAAACGAAAAGAAATTCGCTTGTCAATAAATAAATCCAATTGAATTATTAATTCCATGTGGCATGTTGATTAAAAATCGGGCATAGGCCAATGAACGGGAGGAGTGGCCCAATGTCGTCCTTGGACGGTCCGACGCACGCGCCGGGCACACCACCAATTCTAAATCCGGCGGGAGGCGCGAACCAGGTCAGGGTGCGCGCCTATAACGAGCGGCTGGTCCTTTCGCTGGTGCGCCTTTACGGCTCGCTTTCGAAGGCCGACATCGCACGCCGCAGCGGCCTTTCTGCTCAAACCGTTTCCGTCATCATGAGGGAACTGGAGAGGGAGGGGTTGCTTTCAAGAGGCGAACCCGTCCGCGGTCGCGTCGGCCAGCCGTCGATCCCGATGCGTCTCAATCCCGACGCCGTCTATTCCTTCGGCGTAAAGATGGGCCGGCGCAGCGCCGATCTGGTTTTGATGGATTTCGTCGGACGCATCCGCATGCAGTTGCACCGGACATATGCCTATCCCCAACCCGACGAAATTCTCGCCTTTATCATTTCTGGTATCCGGGAGCTTGAAAGCAGGCTCAGCGACAGGCAACGGAGCCGGGCCGCAGGAATCGGCATTGCCGCGCCCTTCGAGCTTTGGAACTGGGCAGACGAGGTCGGTGCGCCGGAGGGCGCAATGGAAGTCTGGCGCGGGTTCGATCTGCAGGCCGAAGTCGCCGCGCGCGTCTCGTATCCGGTCTATCTGCAAAATGATGCGACCAGCGCCTGCGGTGCGGAGCTCGTCTTCGGCGTCGGCCCGTCCTATCCGGATTTCGTCTATTTTTTCATCGGTTCTTTCATCGGCGGCGGCATTGTCCTCAATTCAGCGATCTTCTCCGGGCGCACAGGCACCGCCGGCGCGATCGGACCGCTTCCGGTACGCGGCAAGAACGGCGAAAACCGCCAGCTTCTCGATATCGCCTCGATCTTCGTGCTCGAAAACATGCTGCGCGAGAAAGGCATCGATCCTCAGCCGCTTTGGTATTCTGCCGACGACTGGGTTGACTTCGGCGAGCCGATGGAAACCTGGATCCAGGACACTGCGAAAGCGCTGGCTCAGGCGATCGTTGCCGCTGCCTCGATCATCGATTTCAGTGCTGCCGTCATCGACGGCGGCTTCCCCGGCTGGGTGCGCACGCGTATCGTGAACGCGACAATCCGCGAGGCCGCGAAACTCGACCTGCAGGGTGTTGTGATGCCAGAGATCATCGAGGGCGTGGTGGGCGCGCAAGCGCGCGCGATTGGTGGCGCGAGCCTGCCGATTTTTGCGCGCTATCTAACCGACCAGAACGTGCTTTTCAAGGAGATTGAAAATGCTGAAGGGACTTGATCCGCTCTTGAGTCCGCAACTGCTTTCGACACTGCGCGAGATGGGCCATGGCGACGAGATCGCCATCGTCGACGGCAATTATCCGGGTGTCGAGCATGCGCGGCGGCTAATCCGCCTCGACGGCCACGGCATCGTGCCGGTGCTCGACGCAGTTCTAAGCGTGCTGCCGATCGACGATTTCGTGCCTGAGGCGATCTTCCGCTCGACCGTCAAGGCCGAGCGCGACAAGCTCGATCCCGTGCATGAGGAAATGATCGACTGCTGCGCCAAGCACGAGCCGCACCGCGACGTGACGCCACTTGTCGGCCAGGATTTCTACAATCGTGTGCGCGCCGCCCACGCCGTCATTCAGACGAGCGAGCCGCGCCTCTACGCCAACATCATCCTGCGCAAGGGCGTCATCTACCCGAAGGCTGCCGGCGAACATGTCAAGACGACCGTCGAGCCTTTCGACTATTGACGCTCAAATCTCGCCCGCCTGCGGTCCCCAGACATCTGTCAGCGCGAAGCCGCCCGAGTGCGGGTCGAAAGGGTCGAGCGCCACCTGCGACAGGCCGAAGGTGAAACCGCGGCCGGTGATCGTCGGGATGATGGCCGGGCGGCCTGCAACTTCGGTTATCGCCTGCAAGCCGACCTCGAATTCAGAGCCGATGATCGAGCGCGACTTGAAGATGTCGCCGGCCTTGGCCTTGCCGCGCGCATGGAGGGCCGCCAGGTTCGCCGAACTGCCGGTGCCGCAGGGCGAGCGGTCGGCGCGGCCGGGCCACATCGTCGTGCAGGTGCGCACCGCGCCATCCGGCTCTCGATCGCGGAACATCACATAGGCAACGCCGGAGATCGCCGGAATTTCCGGATGCACGACCGGGATATCACGATTGATGATTTCCTTGAGGATCATGCCTGCCTGAACGAGGCCTGCGGCATTTGCCTTCTCGATCGTCAGGTTGATCTGGCGGACATCAATCAGCGCATAGAAGATGCCGCCATAGCAGATGTCGGCTTTGACCTTGCCCCAATGCGGCGTTTCGATCTCGACGTCCAGCTGATGGACGAAGGCCGGAACCATGGTGAGCCGCACCTTCTCGCAGCGACCGTCGCGGCAGGTTGCCACCGCCTTAACCAAACCGGCAGCGGTCTCGAGTGTAACGACCGTTTCTGGTTCCTTCATCTCGACGATGCCGGATTCGAGCAGCGCGGTGGTGACGCAGATCGAATTCGAGCCGGAACTCGCATGCGCCTGATCCGGCTGAAGAATGACGAAGGCTGCATCGGCATCGGGATGCTTGGCGGGCAAAAGCAGATTGACGGACCCGATCGGCGCGCCGCGCGGCTCGAGGCAGAGGAAGCGGCGAAGCTCAGTGCCCTTGGGATCCGTATTCAACCAATGAAGCTGTGCGGCGACCGTCTCACCGGGGATCTTCGGCACGCCGCCGATCGCGACCCTGCCGATCTCGCCTTCGCAGTGAACGTCCAGAAGCTGGATGGTACGCTTCCACCTCATTTTTTACTCCTATCAAACGTGACGCGTGACGCCGCCATCGACGCGGATATTCTGACCCGTGATATAGCCCGCGCCATCAGAGAGCAGGAAGGCTGTGGTCTTGGCGATTTCTTCCATATGACCGATGCGCTTCATCGGGATCTTGTCGGCGGTTTCAGGCTTGTGGTTGAGGCTGTCGATATAGCCGGGCAGGATGCAGTTCATGCGGATATTATCCGCAGCATACCGATCCGAATAAAGCTTCGTGAACGCGCCTGCCGCCGCGCGATAGGTGCAGGAAACGGGGAAGATCAGCGACGGCTCATAGGCGGCGAAGGTCGTGATGTTGACGAAGGCGCCCTTGCCTTGCTTCAGCATGACAGGCGTCACGAGGCGTGCCATGCGCACCAGCGACAGGATCATCATGTCGGAACCGAGCGTCCACATCTCGTCAGTAATGTCCAGGAGATCGCCCTTCGGCGGATGACCGGTGTGGTTCACGACGGCGTCGATGCGGCCATAGGTCTTCATCGTCAGGTCGAAAATCGCCTGGATGTCTTCGGCTTTTTCCGCCACGCCGCGTGACGCAATGCCGCCAAGCTCGAAGGCCAGCTTTTCGCAGCTTTCGGAAGGCGACATCAGGGCCAGAAGATAGCCTTGCGCGGCCAGTTCGCGGGCGATCGCCTCGCCCATGCCGCGGCCGCCACCGGTAATCAGCGCTACGGGCTTCGTGCTATCGGACATTGGTTCCTCCTAATATCGGTTTATGCGGAAGGGGATTATGTCGACCGTGGGTTTGACGCCCATCACCATATCGGCGATCAGCCGCGCTGTCGTCGCCGAAAGCGTCAGGCCGAGATGGCCGTGGCCGGTTGCATACCAGACGCCCGGCATCTTCGATGAAGGCGAGATAATCGGGATCGTATCCGGCAGTGCCGGGCGATGACCCATCCACTCGGTCGTCTCTTCGATCGTCAAACCCGGCAGCGCGCGTTGCGCATGGCGCACGAGCACCCACGGGCGGCGGAAATCCGGCGGCGCGTCGAGACCCGCCAGTTCGACGTTGCCGCCGACGCGAATGCCGCCGGCCGTCGGCGTGACCATGAAAGCGCGATGCGGCCAGATAATCGAATAGCGCATCGAGATGCCGGGCTTCATGATCTGCGTGTGATAGCCGCGCTCCGTCTCCAGCGGGATCGGCTCGCCAAGCTTTGCGGCAAGATCGCGCGTGTGCACGCCGGCTGCCAGTACCACCGAGTCGACCTCGATGCGACCACCGCCTTCGAACAGTACGACAGCATCGCCCGCCGGCCTGCGTTCGATATTGCGCACGGTACCCGGCACGAAGCGCGCGCCCGCCGCCTGAGCGGCATCCGCAAGCTTGACTACCAATTGGTAGGGATCACGGATCGATCTATTGTCCGGCAAAAGCACGGCCATGGCGATCGAAGGCGAAAGCTCCGGCTCGTAGTGGCGGATCGCGCCGCCGTTCAGGACCTCGAAATCGAAGCCGTAGCGCTGCATCATCTCGATATGGTCGCGGTCGGCGGCGAATTCAGCTTCCGTTTCATAGATGGCGAGGCAACCCTCCTCCGTCATGAGTTCCGGCGCGCCGATTGCAGAAAGCATGGTTCGGAAATCGCCAGGCGCTTGGCGGGTCAGACTCATGCCCGCATCTTCGATCTCGCGCAACCGGGACGGACGGCCGGCAGCAATGAAGCGCAGGAACCAAGGCAGCATTTTGGGAGCGTAAGACGGCCGCACCCAAACTGGGCCCTGGGGGTCCATCAGCCAGCCGGGAATCTTCTTCCACGTCGCCGGACCGGAACCCGCCGCAAAATCGAGCGCGATGCTCGCCATGTTCCCGTAGGACGTGCCACGACCCGGTTCGCCCTTGTCGATCAACGTCACCTGAAATCCGCGCCGCTGCAGTTCGAAAGCAATCGACGCCCCAATTACGCCTGCGCCGACAACGGCGACGGTCTGCTTCCTCTCATTCGCCATATCATCATCCATCAAGGCAAGGCTTCAGCGCCACGATTTCCTGTGATATATCAGAATGGAATGAATGCCTATGAGGAATTTTATTGTGTCGGCAAACCGGCGCCGACAGTATCGCCGACAGAGCCCGCGGTATTTTCCATCGACTGGCCGAAGCGCTTTAGCTGGGCATCATAGTTGCGGCGCGTGCGCGGATCGAAGATCGCAATCGGCGTGCTGACGGCAACGCTGGCCGCACTTCCGACCGTTTGCGCGGCGCCCATTGCGACCGCCCCGACCGCTTCGCCGAGACCGACCTGCGAGTCCGTAATCGTCTGGCCGGCGATCAGCCGGTCTCCGATCAGCTTCACCACTTCCGGGCTTTCAGCGAATTTGCCGTGGTTCAGCCGGTCGCCACCCTTGAGCTTGGTGAGATCAAGGACGGTAATGCCCGCCGCCTCGAGCTTGCTGCGATAGGGCTCCGCCGAAGGATCGATCTGGCCGAGGCGATCGACATTGCCGGAAATGCGGCGCGAAAGCGCCAGCGCGCGGTCGTCCCGCGAAACGAAGATGGTGAAGTGCGGCCTGTCCTCGCCGAGGCTCACGAACTGCCGGCCGAAGACATCGACGTCGAGATCGGGGGAGGCAAGGATGACGTTGTTGATCTTGCTTGCGACGTGCCCATCCCGGATCGCCATCTGGCGCAGCGCCTCGACCGTCAGCCAGGTGCCCATCGAATGGGCCATGATCGTGATATCGCTGACTGCCGGATTCTGGGCGGTGCGGCGCAGAAGCTCTTCCAGAGCATCGCGGGAATAATTCGTGCTTTCCTTGTCGTAGTTGTAGTCGAAGATGCTGCCGCGCGACGGCCAGGTGAAGACGACCGGCGCCACGTCCGCATGCGAATCGTGAACGATCTGCGCGAAGCGGTAGACAGAATCCTCGTAGAGATTGTTGAAGCCATGGACGAAAACCAGCACACGGCGGCTCTTCGGCATATGGCTCTTCAACCAGACCTCTCCTGCCCGTTCGCCTTCCAGCGGATCGACCGACACGGTGACGAAATCGCGGAGCGAATTTGCCGGCAGGCGCTTCGGCCATTGCACCTGACCGATCTTGCGATTGGCATCCGGCGGTATCGAAACGTTGACCGCATTGACCATCAGGCCGGTGCCGCGCTCGCCGGAAAAAAGGACGGCGGGGTCGTTGTCCCGTGCGCGCGTGGTTGCGACAAGAAGATCGACTTTCGAGGTGCCCGGCTGCACCGACCCCACAGGCGTCATCACGCCGATGTGCCGTCCGCCGCAGGCCGATAACAGGAAGGCAGCGAGCGTCAAGCTCGCAAGCGTCTTCTGCATGGCCCCCGATCCGTCAAACATCCCTACTCCAACATCGACGCCTGGCTGAACGCACTACGGCTGCTGCTGCTCAAATAAGCCGTGGGCGCGACGAGAGTCAAATAAGGCAACGGCTGGATGGCCATCGCGTAGATGGGCAACTGATTTTCCAGGGCTGAAATAGAAAAGAGCCCGGCGCGGGAGGAGGTGCACCGGGCTCTTGATCCTGACTGGCAACTGGGAGGAGGAGTGTTACCAGTCTGCGTAAGAGCGCTGGGAGGAGGAGTGCGCTGCTTACGAAGCTATTAATACCTAATCGATTTGATCGAGAACAGGGTTATTACCGCAATGCAGCAATGCGTCCTTCGCATGGCTCGACGCCAAAATTTGCGAAGACGCCTCATTTTGTAGCAATTTTGATCAGCTGGTCAAAAAATCATTCCGACAGAGCGCGATAGCCTAACGCCGATTTTTCGCCTCATCGCCAAAATCCGCCAGCATCTTCCAAAGATCCGCAAAAAGCTCTCTGGCAAAGGCCTCGAACGGGCCTTCTGACGGACGTTCCTGCCAGCGTTCGCCGCCGACGCGCAAGGCTCCGATGACGACCGCCGAGAGGAGGCGCATGCGTGCCCGGACTTCCTTCCCTTGGCCGCCTCTTGCGATCAGTGCTTCCGTCAGCTTCTGCTCAAGTTTTGCATACTTCATCTGATCGCGCGCTTTTAGCACCGGCGTGCGACGGATGAGTTCGCCAAGGGCGAGACCGCGTTCATTGGCAGAAGCGACGACGGTCTCCACGATCGCTTCTTCAACGACCTTCAGGGGCGGCTCGCTCTTCGGCCTTGCGGCGATGGCAGCCATCAGATGGCCGGCAAAGGAATCCTGCCAGGCGAAGACGACCTCTTCCTTGGAGGGGAAATAATCGAAAAAGCTGCGCTTCGATACGTCGGCGGATTCGGTGATGTCCTCGATCGTCGTGGCATCGAACCCGCGTTCGAGGAACAGCGTCATTGCCGCCTGCTCGATGCGCTCGCGCGTCTGCCGCCGCTTGCGTTCGCGGCGGCCTTCCATCGCGCCGGCTTTTTTCAATTCAGTCATCTGCGTTCGGTTGCCTCAGCCGTCAGTCGCTTTGGCGGCCGCGCCGATTTCCTCTTCCCTGCGATGATATTTGAAGCGCTCCCGCGAGAGCTCAAGCGGCTTGCGGCGCGAAATTCTGTAGACTGCAGCAGGCGGCAGGTTACGCATCGTGCCGCCGATATGCGTTGCCTTGAGCCCCATGCGGTCGAGGATCGGACGCGGCACGGGGCAGCGCGGCCCATAAGTGAACTGATAAAACGCACCGCCGGGCCGCATGTAGGTGAAAGCACCGGCAAGGATGGCCGTGATTTTGCGTGGCGACATCGAAAGCAGCGGCAGACCGCTGATCACCGCCCCCACCGGCTCCCCTTCGAAGATGTCGGCGTGAGCCAATTGACCCGCGTCCATCTGCAGGACGCGAGAGTACGGAAAGCGTGCTTTAAGGTTGCTGATGAATTCAGGCCCGTATTCGATCAGCGTCAAATCCGCCTCTCTGACGCCTCGGGCGAGCAGCGCGCGTGTGAAAACACCCGTGCCAGGCCCCAGTTCGATGATCGGCCCGTCAAGCGCGGCGATCTCCTTCGTCATCAGCTTGGCGAGCGAAACCCCAGAGGGAGCGATCGCGGCGACGCGGAGTGGATTGCTTACCCATGAGCGGAAGAAACGCAGGAAATCGGAGCATATAATGTCTGCGGTCATGTTGATTAGCCCACTTTTTTTGAAATGCAATGTGATTATCCCGCCGCCATCGCCTTCAGATTGGCAATTCCAAGGCGTCACTGGCCCGGCGCAGCGCACGTCCAGTCTTTCATCCCAATTGAATGGGATCTATCCTTCAATTATTGCAGTTTTATATCTATTGCATTTTTGCACTTAGTGCAATGCATAACTGCCACACCGGCCAGCAGTTTCACCTAACGTCAACGAGAGCGTGCTTAGGCTGCCTTATCGATCGTAGACCGCGCGATAGCCTTCGGACGAAGCGCAGGCATCATACTGTCTGCGCGCAGCGCCGCGTGAGAGCGCTTCCGCTTCGGCGCCATGGTAATCGCCAGTCATCTGAGCGCGCAGTTTGTATTGCTGCATTGCTTCGCCATACATCGCATTGGCTTCGCCGATGCACATGACGTGGGCAACGAATGGCGGATTGACCGGGCTGCCGACGGGATAGAGAACCGGCTTGTCGGCATAGGTGGCGCATCCGGCAAGAACGGCCGCGATCGGCGCTATCGAAATCACAACCAGGGTTCTCGCCTTCATAATTCTCTCCAATGCGCCCGCTCCGCACCATCGCGGCGCAGAACGCAGATACAGGCGCAAGATTGCGCGAAGCTAAGCGAAGGAGATCGATGACCGTAACAGGATGGTCTCCCAACCACTTACATTTGCGGCTGCCCATTCGCCGTTGACTTCCCGGATGATGAGAGGAAAATGTCCTTCTATGCGTCCCACGCAACATAAGGAGTGCCTACGATGACGATCGCAGGAAAACTTCAGGACTATATCGCCGGTGAGGGTATCGCTTACGACACCGTCGCTCATCACCGCACAGCAACAACCAGCCAGTCGGCGCAAGCCGCGCATATTCCGGGCGGCAGGCTGGCCAAATCCGTGGTCGTACATCACGAAATGGGGTACGTCCTAGCCGTTGTTCCGAGCACACACCGGATCGAGCTCTCCACATTGCAGGATCTGATGAACAGGCGTCTTGGTCTCGCCTCGGAGGAGGAGGTCAGCTCGCTTTTTTCGGATTGCGACGTTGGCGCAGTACCGCCCATCGGACCCGCTTACGATGTGCCAGTGATCCTCGACGAAAGCCTCGGCGACGCCAGCGACGTCTATTTCGAAGGTGGCGACCACAAGACACTCGTGCATGTCAGTGGGCCTGCTTTTCGCAGCCTGATGAAGGATGCGCAAATCGCCCGCTTCAGCCACTTGCCGTAGATGTCACGATCCTGGGCTGCGCGCCTTGTGGCGGCCGACGGATTCATGATGTGGCGGTAGCCCAGCCCATGACCGATCCCATACGGCCTTGTGCCAGAGAGCGTATCAGAAGCGGCGCTTTACGTGGCGGTCTTTAAATTTGCAGATTGAGAAGAATGGCGCGCGCCACCGGGTGATGATGCTAATTGTCTACTCGTTAGACACGTTTCTCATAGATTGGTATCCAAATTCATGGAACCTGAGCAACGGAAGCCATCGTCAGAGGCTGTAACCGCTTTTCACGGGCGCCCTCTGCTCGAAGCCGCCATTCCTGTTGGCTATGCCGCCTTGAACGGCGGCGTTTCCCACCACTCGCCGTTGCCGGAGACAAGTAGGTTAAACACCACCGCCCTCATGCCGCCTTCTCCATGGACCACTGCACGCGCTCGGCGAGAAACGCGGCGAACGGGCGAATGTCCATATCCACGCTCGCGCTCTCCAGCGCTGCCAGATAGCGGGCCCGGTCATCGACACGAACAACTGTCCATGGATAGCCCCCTGAAGCCAGCATGGAGTTCATGAGGAAGCGGGCTATGCGCCCGTTTCCATCAGGGTAAGGATGGACGTATCCGACGAGCCAGTGACCGAGCACGGCGCGCACACTCGGCTCCGTCTCCTGCTCGAGTAAATCAAAGAGCGCGGACATGCCTTCCGGCACAACCTCCCACCGCGACGGCACGTGACGGGAGCCGCGCAGATAAACCGGGTGATTGCGATAGCCGGCGAGCGCGCCCGCACGCAGGATGCCCGCGGCGACCGATGGCTGGAACAACTCACGATACCAGCCACGATGTGTTTTGCGAACGAGCGCACCGGGCGGCGCGCCGCCAATGATGGAAGCGACCGATTCTTTTACCTGCTGAAAGGCCTGCCAGTAACCGCGCGCGGCCAAGGCGTCGCGGTTCTTGCGGTCCTCTTCATCAACAGCCGGATTCCAGTTGCCTTGCCGGACGCGGTCTATGAGGTCGGGCGTGACGCTGTAGCCCTCAATCGACAGGGAATGATAAGCGTCGCTCTGATATATGTCGTCGACAAATTTCAGGTAGGAATTCCTGTCAGACGGCAGGCCGGGCGCCGCCGGAAACGTGTCAGTAACGGCTTGGCGTGTGCTTTCCCAGATCGCCTGCAGGCGGCCGACAATCGGCGGCGCGCCGACGGTGATTGCCGGTACACGCTCCTGCGGTGTGAAAGGGTCGGCTTCGCGCACGTCGTAGCCTGCGCCTTTCATCGTCTTGGTAATTTCGTCGGCGAACTGGGGCCGTCCGGCGCGCCGGAATGCGCCGGCGAGGCGTCCGGCGACGGCTGAATGCCCGCCGTCCAGCAAACGCTCTAGGATGCCGGAAACATCTCTGACGGCGGCGAGGGCCGTCTGCGCTTCAATCGGCGCGCGCTGGAAAAACGCTTCGGGCACCCTCACGAGGGCAGCGTCGGACACAACCAGGCGTAGCCCGTCTTTTTCAACGAGGTCATCGGCCGGCGGCATTTGTTTTTGCCGGAGGTCGTAAAGCGACGTTCCAAAGAGAAGCTGCAGGTTGTTGTTCGTGCCTTTGGGACTGTAGACGATGACCTGCGGCGGGATGGCTGTCGCTTCCGCATGAAGCGAGAGTGATTGCTCGGGCGAGAAATGCCACTCGTTGCCAAACCTCTCGCGGCAGTAAAGCGCGCAAAACTCCCAGAACGATGCATACCAGGGGGTGGTGTCGCCCACCTGGGCCTGGGGGCCCGTGGAAACAAGCCATCCTTTTATGACTTCGCGCAGGAAGCCGTTTTGAAGGAGGCGCTCACGATGCACCCGCCCTATCTCCGCTGAACGGAACACGCGGCGCCCCCCGCTCTGCAGCGCTTTTAGAGTATCCAGTGAGTCTGCGAGCTTCTCGTGTGGGGCGGCCATGTCCGTGTCTTTGCAAGTTTTCTATGTCGTGCGATCACAAGTATATGATGCTGGATCAGCGCAAGTCAATTCTGCAGTGCGATAACAAGTTTTTTCTGCTGCGCATTCGCACGTATATCATGCTAACACTCTGTTACATATATGATAATGTGCATTGTCAAAGTGCAGGATTCGGGGAAATTGCGTGCTTGGCTTGAAGCCGGCATGACAGGGATGCGAGCGAAGGGTTTGACGCTCCGCAGTTCAGCGAAGGAGGAACGTACCCAACAAGAAAACCTTCATCGTTGCTGTGCTTACAGTGGCTTGTCAGCGATCACCAAGGTGCTCCCTGTTCAAAGGCAGCCGCGCTAATCTGAAGTATTTAAAGGGAAAAATGGCGCGCCGGACGAGATGAAACTGGGCACCGCTATGTCATTGCTGCGCCTATTGATTTCTGAGAACATCCTCGGAACGGAAGGTCGGCTTTGCGCCTTTCTCGCGGTCAGTGAAACGAAGGTCCGTCTCGGACCCTTCGAGACGTTTGTCATTCGTGGCCGCCATTCAACGCGATTACGGCGACGCACACTCCGGAAGGCGCAGCGGCTTCTTTATCTTCGCGAGCTCTTCTGCCTTGGCGCAGTCCGCAAAGCCGGCGAGCCGCATGGTTTCGATCAACCGCTGGCGCTCCGCTTCATTGAATCCGGGCTGATTGACAAGTCCCTCGACGGTCAAATTGGGAAACCGCCTGAGTGCGTCCGTTACTGAGACCTTCGCCTCTTCAGTTCGGCCAACAGCCGCAAGCGCGCCAGAACGCATCACCCAGTGTTTCCTTCCATAGTTTTCCGGCGTCAAGCGGTCCAGCATCCGCAGGGCATCCTCATACCGGCCCGCCATGAAGTAGGCGTGAGTGAAAATCCTGGCACTCCACATCGGGAAACCGGGGTTGAGACTGACCGCCTTGTCGACCAGTTGCGCGCCGCGCTCAGGCTCGCCGAAGGTCGAGGCCCAATCGATGTAGAAAGTCAGAACTTCGAACTGGCCGGGAGCGAGGCGCAGTGCGGTATCGAACTCTGCCTTGGCGCGTTCCAATTCTCCTTTGTCACCCAAAGTGCTCGCGTAGACGACATGTGCCTCTGCATCGCTCGGATCGAGCCGGACGGCGCGCTCGGCTGCCTCGGCAGAAAGAGCCCGGTTCTTGTTGGGTTCAACCCCAAAACCGGCCAAGATAACATGGGAATGGCTAAGTTCGACCCAGGCGCGGGCAAGGCCGGGGTCCAATTCGACCGCGCGGGTGAGCAGCTTGACGGCCTCCTCGACATCCGCCTGATTGACTTGCTCGAGTTTCTCGGTGCCGAGCAGATAAAATTCGTAGGCATTGAGATTCTCGGGCGGCTTTCGGTGGGCGGTGATGCGGCCCGCCTCCTGGACCAAACCTGCGCCGCCGCCGAGGCGGTTCGAAATCTGCTCGGAAATTTCGATCTGGATTGCGAACAAGTCCTCGTCCGGCCGGTCCCAGCGCTGCGACCAAATGTGTTTGCCCGTTTTGGCGTCGATGAGCTGCGCCGTAATTCTGACGCGGTCAGGCTGACGCTGGATGGAACCCTCGACCACAAATCCTGCGCCAAGCGCCTTACCCACTTCACTCGGCACGGCTGGTTGGTCCCGGTATTTTTCAGTCGAGTTACGGGCGATCACCTGGAATTCAGGGAACCCCGCCAGATCGGTGATTATGTCCTCAGTGAGGCCATCGGCGAGGCGTCCGGTCGCCTCGTCGCCGCCATAGTTGTCGAACGGCAGCACCGCTACCGACGGTTTGCCGCCTAATGTCGCAGTCGGCCAGAATTGCCAGGCCGTCCCGGCCAAAACCAGAATAAGGACTGGCACGGCTGCTGCTGCCCAAACCCAGCGCGGAGGCCATGACCGCGCTGGTTGGCGTGGGACTTGTCCCTCAAGGATAACGCGGAAGGCCTGCACCGGTTCGGCGATATTCTTCACCTTCTGGTCGCCCATCGGCTCGAAGCCGAAAGCCAGCTTCTTCTCAACCTCCCTGGCGACCTTTCCCGAGACGCAGATGCCGCCCGGGTCTGCCAACTGCTGAAGCCTGGCAGCGACATTGACGCCCTCGCCGTATCGGTCCTCGCCGTCGACGATCACCTCGCCGAGATTGATCCCGATCCTGACCCGGATCCGCTGGTCCTCGGGAACGGCTGCATTCCGTTCCGCCAGCCCGCGCTGCAGCGAGACGGCGCACTCCACGGCGTCCACCACGCTGCCAAATTCGGCGAGCATCCCGTCGCCCATAAGCTTGAAAATCTGGCCGTGATGGCGGGCAATCTCCGGCTCAAACAGTTCCTTGCGTCCGGCACGAAGGCGCTCGAATGTGCCAGCCTCGTCGCGTTCCATCAGCGCGGAATAGCCCACGACATCAGCAGCGAGGATGGCGGAAAGCTTGCGGTCCATTGGTTCGGCCTAACTTCACCGGATTATAGGACTGGTCGCACTTAAATGAAACGACCGACCTCAACAGCGCTTCAGGGGAACCCGCGCTTCATCCAACACTTCTACTGAACGCCGCAGGCAGTCCCCCCGGTGTGGAATGCCCATGTGAGCCCGATTGTTCGTGTGCCTCCTGCAAGTCGCTTGCAATGTGAGGATCGTCGTCGAACGCAGCCCCACGGACCGGTGTGGGTGGCGAAGCGGCGCATGGCCTAGCCTTAGCCTTAGTCCATTTCCGCAAGTTTCGAGACATTCGAGCTGGCCTCCCGGAATGACCGACTCGGGTCCAGACTGTGTAAAAGCGCTGTTTATGAAAGGTTTAAAGACGCTCGAAAAGACGCGTCATGTCGCCGAGCTTCGTGTCGCGCATCGAGGCGGCAAGAACGCTTCGGAAACACAATCCGGGAACGTGCCGGGAATGCCAGGAACGGCGTTTATGGAAGCCTTAGGGAAAAATGGCGCACCCGGAGCGATTCGAACGCCCGACCCCCAGATTCGTAGTCTGGTGCTCTATCCAGCTGAGCTACGGGTGCGTGCCAAAGCGGCCGTGCCGCTTGCGTGGGCGATCCTCTAAAGCGTCCTTTGGGCGAATGCAATAGCAATTCGAAAAAAATCATGACTTTGGTTGCGGATGGCTGAGTTGCGGAATTTGCATCACTTTTCCGCCTGGGTGCGCGAACGATAGTCCTCCAGCGAAACCGGCCGGTCGGGGATCTCGATGCGGAACTGCGTGCCGGCCGTTGGTTTTTCGACGAGAGCGATCGTGCCGCCATGCGCAAGGACCAGTTCGCGCGCGATTGTCAGGCCAAGACCCGTGCCGCCGCTGCGCGCCGAACCACGGAAGGCCGCAAACAGATTCTGCCGGGCCTTCACCGGCATGCCTGGCCCGGTATCATCAACGATGATGCTGACGACGCTGCCGACCCGCTGTGCCGACACCGTGATGCGTTTGACGCCGTCGGAAGCCGTTTCGCCGGTCAGCGCCTGCAACGCATTGCGGCAGAGATTGTGGATCACGCGGAAGATCTGCTCGCTATCGGCGTCAATTTCTATGTCCGGCGGCATTTGCTCGGCAAACTCCACGCCGCTATGCGGATCGATCGCCAGCATATCGCGCACCTCCTGCGTCAAATCGTAGAGCCTGACGCGCCGGCGGCGCGGCGCCGATTCGCTTGCCTGCCCGAAGGAGAGCACTTCCGTCGTATAGCCGACTGCGCGATCGATCGTGCGCAGCAGCTTTGGTGCAAAGCTCTTTACCATCGGGTCATCGACATCCACGAGACGGTCAGACATCAGCTGCGCCGAGGCGAGGATGTTGCGCATGTCGTGATTGATCTTGGAGACCGCAAGGCCGAGTGCCGCGAGATTCTTCTGTTGCTTCAGCGTCTTTTGCAGCTCCATTTGCATCGCCGTCAGATGCCGTCCCGCGACCGCCAGTTCATCGCGCCCGCCGTCGCCCACGAAGACATGCTGCGGGTTTTCCGGATCGGCTGAAAATTGCTGCATACTGCCGGTCAGCCTGCGGATCGGGCGGATCAGGATGCGGTTGATGACGAAGAAGATCAGCGTCGCGGTAAAGAGCGAGATCAGCACGGAGAGAAGCAGAACATTGCGCGCGTAGACGAGCATCGCCGTGCGCAAGGGCTTTTCCTTCATCAGCACTTCGACGCCCATGTTCGTCTCGCCGACCGGACCGTAAACGCGGATGATGCGGTTGCCGCCAAAAAGCAGCGTGTCCAGCGCGTCTCCCATGGAACTGATCGGCGTGGTTTTGGTCAGGTCGTATTGCTCATCGACGGATGTCGGCATGCTGCTCATCGCGAGAAGCCGGGAGGTGCCTTCCTTGCGAAGAACGATCGCCTTCGTGCCGGTCGCCGCCAATGTCTCCTTCTGCAAAGCGCGCGGCAGTTCGACGGGCTGCAGACCATCGATGACGATGGCGGCGGCGGCAGCCGTGTTCAGCTTGTCCTCCAGCCAGCGGATGCGCATTGTCGCGATGGACGGGAAGAACACCAGCACTTCGGCGAGCATGATAAAGAGGACGGTCAGCCAGAGCAGTTTGCCCGACAGGCCGCCGAACGCGCCCGCCGGACGGCCATTCACGCTGTCCATCGCACTATCGACGTTCGAATTTTCGCCTTGGTGTTGCTCCGGCATTGTCATTCCGATCGGCGGAAGCGCCTGACACTCACCCTTTATAATACCCGATCGAACTGCGCTTTCAAATCTTCGCGAACAACGGCATGCCGTTACAAAAGAAAACGCCGCCCGGAGGCGGCGTTTTCCGACTGTCGAAGATACTCAGAACTCTTCCCAGTTCTGGCCGGCGACCGCCGCGTTGCCGTTGAAGGCCCGCGAGACGGTATTCATTACCCGGCGCGCCGGCGAGGCGACCGGACGATGTTCTTCGCGGCGGGCAACGGCGACCGGCATAGCAGCCGCATTCGATATCCTGAAGCGGGCGATAAGATTGACGAGGCCGTCGGCTTCTGCGGAGAGCTTGTGCGTCGCAGCCGAGGTTTCCTCGACCATCGCTGCATTCTGCTGCGTCACCTGGTCCATCTGGTTTATCGCGGTGTTGACCTCCTTGAGGCCGGTCGACTGCTCCTTGGCGGCGGTGGCGATCGAGTGAATGTGATCGTTGATCGCAATAACACGGGTTTCGATCTCGCCAAGCGCCTCGCCCGTCGCCTGCACCAGCTTCACGCCGACATGAACTTCATCGCCGGATTTGGTGATGAGCGCCTTGATATCCTTTGCTGCCGTTGCCGAGCGCTGGGCAAGTTCGCGAACTTCCTGCGCGACGACGGCGAAGCCCTTGCCTGCGTCCCCGGCACGTGCCGCTTCGACACCCGCATTCAGTGCTAGAAGGTTGGTCTGGAAAGCGATCTCGTCAATCACGTTGATGATCTGGCTGATCTCGCGCGATGCCTGCTCGATGCGGCCCATGGCATCGACTGCGTTACGGACGACGACGCCGGAGCGGCCGGCATTGTCCTTCGCTTCCGAGACCATGATGCTGGCCTCCTGCGCCCGTTCCGTCGAGTTCTGCACGACGGCCGTGATCTCATCGAGGGCTGCGGAGGTCTGCTCGAGGGCTGCCGCCTGTTGCTCCGTGCGCCTGGAGAGGTCATCGCTGGCAACGCGGAGCTCGTTGGTGTTGCCATTGATCGCTTCGGTGGTCTCGCGGATCTCGCGCATGGTCGTCTGCAGCGTCTGGAACGTGTTGTTGACGTTCTGCTGCAACTCGGCGAAGACACCCTGGAAGTCGCCGCGCATGGTCTGCATCAGATCGCCATCCGCAAGACTTGCAATGACGCGGCGGGTTTCGCCGACGCCGGCATCGACGCTCGAAAGCAATGTATTGATATTGCCTGCGAACTGATTGAGATTCTCGTCCTCATAGTCCTTCTCGATACGGCGGCTGAAATCACCAGCAGCTGCGGAAGCGACCACCACGGACATGCTGGACTGCAGGTCATCGCTCTTGGCGCGCATGGCCGTTTCCTGCGCATTCAGACGCTTGATGGCAAGGCCGTTTTCCTTGAAGACGGCGACGGCGGCTGCCATCTGGCCGATTTCGTCGTTGCGCCCGGCATAAGGCACTTCCGCCTCGAAATTGCCGTTGGCGACTTCGTTGATCGCGGCGGTGACGCGCTTGATCGGACGGCTGAGATGATTGGTGCCGATGTAGAAGCCCATGCCGACGCCTGTCGAAATACCAACGCCAGCAATGGCGAGCACGAGCCAGAACAGCGACGCACGGAAAGCTTCGATCTCGGCATCGACAGCCTGCAGCTCGGCCTTGTCGGTCTTTACGATCGAATCGATCTCGGCCTGGAAGGCCTTTCGGTTCGCACGGTTTGCCTCGTTGTTGCCTTGGGTGTTCGCAGCTGCCGGACCGACTTCGGTGCCGAGGCGGGCCGTCTCGGTGCGGAAAGTGCGAAACTCTTTGGCGCGTTCGACGAGCTTTCCAAAGCTTTCCTTCTGGCTTTCGGGAACCAGCGGCGCCCATCCGGCGATGACCTTGTCGATCTCATCGAGATCGGCCGTCAGGCCCTTGGCGAAGTTACCGGTATCCTTGATTTCCTTCGCCGCGTAGATACCGCGGGATTCCATAACCGTCGCAGTCACGAAGCGGTTGAGCCGCTCGCCAGCATAGGCGCGCTGTGAGGCACTCTTATACGCGCTGAATTTATTGTTGTACTCGTTCATGGCAACGAGGGCGGTCGCGCCGATAATAAGGGCGACAGCTGCCATAACGGAAACGAGCAAATTGATCTTGCCGCGGATTTTCAAAGGAATGCCTCCTGAGGGACTAACGACAGTCTGGAAAGCAAATTCCCAGCCGATAGGATGAAGATCGGCTAAATTTCTTAATGTTACATTTCGAATGCGATGATTTAGTACTACAAAAAATTACCCATATTATTCGGACATCGACGGCTTTCTTCGCAAAAATGGCATGGACTTGAGAAAAAAATCGCAGATCGCATGTCCGTTAGCACGGAACCAGCAAAATTCAACCTTTCGATGCATTGAGCGTAATCGTTAATACCACGATGCGAATTTTCGCAGTGTCAAACGGCCGACTGATGAATCACCGGGCGATAATTGACTTCTTGGGGCTTCATCCGTATAAGCCGCCGCACGTTCGGTCACTTTGGTCTTTGGCCTCGCCCGTTCGAAAAACAACGCTCCTTGCAATATATGCAAATTCAAGAAGGGCCGCACTCCGCGGTGTTTAAATAAATGAAGCGTACCTACCAACCATCGAAGCTTGTCCGCAAGCGCCGCCACGGTTTCCGTGCGCGTATGGCCACCAAGGGCGGCCGCAAGGTCATCGTTGCCCGCCGCGCGCGTGGCCGCAAGCGTCTTTCGGCCTAAGGCCGATTGCCCGGTTAAAGATGGCGGGCGAAATGACGACCACTGAAAAAAATATTGCAGGGCGGCTGAAAAGCCGCCCGCAATTTCTTGCTGTCCGCAACGGCGAAAAGCGCAGGGGTGGCCTCTTCCTGCTTGAGGTTTTCGACCGGAACGAGCCCGAGACCGAAGCCCGCGTCGGCTTCACCGTCACCAAGAAACATGGCAACGCAGTTGAACGGAACCGCATGCGCCGCCGCCTCAAAGAGGCGGTGCGGCTTCATGCGGGGTTTGCAATGCAGCCCGGACACGACTATGTGGTTGTCGCGCGAAGAGACTGCCTCACGGCGTCCTTCAAAGAATTGAGCGCGGAGCTTAAGGCACGCGTCGAAAACAAGCCGAAACACAGGCGATCCTCCGACGGACGCCCCAGGAACGTATGATGCAAAACAACCGCAATTATTTCATTGCGATCGCTCTTTCGGTGCTGATCGTTCTCGGCTGGCAGTTTCTTTACATGAATCCGCGGATCGAGGCTCAGCGCAAGGCGCAGGAAGCCCAGAAAGCGCAGCAGCAGACCGAACAGACGCAGGCCCCTGCCGCAGGCGGCCAGCCCGCACAGCAGCAAACAAGCGGCGCCGCGCCGACCGGCCAGGCGGCTGCGACCGCAACGCGCGAGGAAGCGCTTGCCAAGGCGCCGCGTGTTGTGATCGACACGGAAGCGCTCGCAGGCTCCATCAACCTGGCGGGTGCCCGCCTCGACGACCTGAAGCTTAAGGGCTATCACGAGACCGTCGACAAGAGCAGCCCGATCATTACGCTTTTCTCGCCGGCCGATACCAAGGATGGCTACTTCACCGAACTCGGCTATATCGGTAGCGACCAGACCGGCGCGGTTCCCGGCGCGTCGACCATTTGGACGGCGCCGGAAGGCGCCAAGCTCACCGACAAGTCGCCGGTGACGCTGACCTATACCAACGACAGGGGCCTGACCTTTGCGCGGACGATTTCAGTCGACGACCGCTACATGTTCACCGTCACGGACAAGGTGACGAACAGCGGCAGCGCTCCGGCCTCCATTTCCTCCTACGGCCGCGTTACCCGCTACAACAAACCGACGACGCCCTCCGTTTACGTCCTGCATGAGGGCTTTATCGGCGTCATCGGCGACGGCCTGGTCGAGAGCAAGTACTCTGCTGTCGAGGAGGAAGCCGTCACGCCCGCCAAGTCCACCGGCGGCTGGCTTGGCATGACCGACAAGTACTGGGCCGCGACGATCGTCCCGCCGCAGAAATCGGCTTATGAAGCGCGCTTCTCGCATTTCACCGACGGCCAACCACGCTATCAGGCTGACTACAAGGAAGACGCCGTAACGGTTGCCCCCGGACAGTCCATTGAACTCAAGAACCTCGTCTTCGCCGGCGCCAAGGAAGTTCCGGTCATCGACGGTTACGAGGCCTCCTATCAGATCCCGCGTTTCGACCGCCTGATCGACTGGGGCTGGTTCTATTTCATTACCAAGCCGATGTTCAAGCTGATGGATTTCTTCTTCCGCTACTTCGGCAACTTCGGCGTCGCGATCCTAATGACGACGATTGTCGTCAAGGGCCTATTCTTCCCGCTTGCCAGCAAGCAGTACGCCTCGATGGCGAACATGAAGCGCGTGCAGCCGAAGATGGAGGAGCTCAAAGCCAAGTTCGGCGACGACCGCATGGGCCTGCAGCAGGCGATGATGCAACTCTACAAGGAAGAGAAGATCAATCCGATTGCCGGCTGCTGGCCGATCGCGTTGCAGATTCCGGTCTTCTTCGCGCTCTACAAGGTCATCTACATCACGATCGAAATGCGGCATGCGCCGTTCTTCGGCTGGATTCAGGATCTCTCGGCTCCCGATCCGACCACGATCGTCAACCTCTTCGGCCTGCTCCCCTTCGAAGCGCCCGCCCTCCTGCATCTCGGGATATGGCCACTCATCATGGGTGTGACGATGTTCGTGCAGATGCGCATGAACCCGACGCCGCCCGACCCGACACAGGCGATGATCTTCAACTGGATGCCGCTGGTCTTTACCTTCATGCTGGCAAGCTTCCCGGCCGGCCTCGTCATTTACTGGGCCTGGAACAATACGCTCTCCGTTATGCAGCAAGGGGTCATCATGCGCCGCCACGGCGTGAAGATCGAGCTCTTCGACAATCTCAAGGGCTTGTTCCGGCGAAAACCGGCGCCATCGAAATGAATGAAAAGCCTCGCTTCGGCGGGGCTTTTTCTTTTCGGCAAAAGAGCGCACCGAGTGCATCGGTTGACAAAATCGCCCGAAACCTGAATGCCATACACGCAATGAATTAGGACGCTGGAAAAGCGGAATGACGCAAAAGAACGAAAAGCCACTCTTCGGGCGCCCATGGATCTTCATCCGCGGCGTGCCTTCCATGAAGTTCCTGCCGCCGGAAGGGCCACTGGAAGTGGCATTTGCCGGACGCTCGAATGTCGGCAAGTCGTCACTCATCAATGCGCTTGTCGGGCATAAGGGGCTGGCGCGTACCTCGAATACGCCGGGCCGGACGCAGGAGCTGAACTACTTCGTGCCGGACGGTTATTCCGGCGAAGGCGGCGACCTGCCACCGATGGCGCTCGTCGATATGCCGGGCTACGGCTATGCGCAGGCGCCGAAGGATCAGGTCGATGCCTGGACGAAACTTGTGTTCGATTATCTGCGCGGCCGGGCAACGCTGAAGCGCGTCTACGTGCTGATCGACAGCCGCCATGGCATCAAGAAGAACGACGAAGACGTTCTGAGCCTGCTCGACAAAGCCGCCGTTTCCTACCAGATCGTACTGACCAAGACCGACAAGATTAAACCGCCCGCGGTCGCCAAGCTGCTTACGGACACCACCGAGAAGATCAAAAAGCGTCCGGCGGCCTTCCCGCTCGTCATCGCAACCTCCTCAGAGAAGAGCGAGGGATTGGACGAGTTGCGCCAGGCGATTGCGGATACAGTTGAGATTTCCTACTGGAAATGAAGGAGGCGCCCCCGAGGCGCCTCCCTCCTTCGTCCTGCAATCCCAGTCCAATCACGTCTTAGGCAGAAGCACCTTGTCAACGACATGGATAACGCCGTTCGACTGCTTGACATCGGCGATCGTCACATGTGCCGTGCCTCCCATTTCATCGGTCAGCGTGATCTTGCCCATGCTCTCCTTGGCCTTCAGCACGCAGCCGCCCACCGTCTTGATGTCGTGTTCGCCGCCATCGTCCTTGATCATTTTGGCGACGGTCTTCGCCATCGCATCGGCAGCGACCACGTGACAGGTCAGCACCTTGACGAGCGCGGCCTTGTTTTCCGGCTTCAGAAGCGCCTCGACCGTGCCCTTCGGCAGGGCGGCGAAAGCCTCGTTGGTCGGTGCGAAGACCGTGAACGGGCCTTTGCCTTCGAGCGTGCCGACGAGCCCGCCAGCTTTAACCGCGGCGACTAGGGTGGTGTGGTCCTCCGAGTTGACAGCATTTTCGATGATGTTCTTCGTCGGGTACATCGGAGCGCCACCTACCATGGGGTTCTTGGCCTGCGCAGCGAAGGCGGTTGCGGATATGGCAGTGGCAAGCGCGATGTTGCGCAAAGCAGACTTCATCATGATCGTTCTCCTCACGTCCGGCGCCGGTTCGCGTGCGGAATGCCTCGGCCCGCCCGGACACCGAGATGTACGGGGCGATGCAGGAAGAGTTTCAGAGGAGACGATTTTGTCTAGCGGCGATGCGTGGTGCCGCTGGCGACAACTGGTCCCGTCGGTGCACCGGTCGTCGAGCCGCCAAAAGGCTCAAGGCTGACGGCGAGCGTCACGCCTTCGGCAATATTGCCGCGCAGATCAGCGGGGATGATAAGCTCACCATTTTCACCCGGCTGGAAAATACCGAGCGACCTGGGAGCTCCGCTTCCGGGAACCAGCCAGAGCTCCAGCGATTTTTTCTCTGTGCCGCCGGCCGCGACAGGAACAAGGCGGAGGCGGCCGCTTTCGGCGTGGTAGGAGGCAAGCAGATTGACTTGGCTGTCGGCGGACGACAATTCGGCGACCAGCGACGACGAACCATTCGGCGGAACAACGCCGGAGGCGAAGATGATTGCGCCGATTGCGACGACCAGCGAGGCGAAGGTCAGCGAGCGCCAGAAGACAGCGGAATTCCAAAGGCCCCGCGAGAAGGACCGCGAAAGCTCCGGCTCGCCGAAAAGGCGCGCCTCGATCTGCTTGAAGGTTTCCCGGTCCGGGGTCGCGGCTACCTCATACTCATCGTTGAAAGCAGAGAGGTTCGTTTCCCAGCGGCTGACGATCGCGGCAAACTGGCGGTCCCTGCGCATGCGCTCCTCGACCACACGGCGATCCTGAAACGAAAGAACACCAAGCACGTACTCGCCGGCGAGCACTTCATCACGGGAGCGGCCTCCCTTGCTTTGATCCGGCGATGTCATCGCTCCATGCACTCTCTCAGCTTCAAAAGGCTGCGCCGCAGCCATGTCCGCATGGTGTTCAGCGGAACGCCAAACTGATCGGCAAGTTCCTGGTAGCTCAGTCCTTCGACATAGGCTCTCTTCACCGCCTGCGCCCGATCAGCTTCCAACTCTTCCATGCAGGTGTCAATCCGCCTTCCTTCATCGGACAGCACAGCCTGCTTTTCCGGGTCGAGGCCGGGATCGGGAAGATCGTATTCACTGTTCAACTCGTCGGCGACAGGCTTTCGCGCCCGCATCGCATCGATCGCCTGGTTGCGGGCAATCGCTGCAAGCCAGGAAGACGGCGCGCCCTGAGTCGCGACGAAGGCGCCGGAGCGCTGCCAGATCTTTACATAGACCTCCTGCAGGGCCTCCTCGGCTTCAACGCGATCGTTCAGGATACGCAGGCATATGGAGAAAAGTTTCGGGCTCGTCTCCTTGTAAAGATCGGCAAAAGCCCTCCGGTCGGCCATGGCGATGCGGCCTATCAATTGCGCGATTTCATCGCTCGTCATGCCGCGGCCCATCTATCTTTGACACGATGCCAATAAAGGGCGACGGCTCAAATTGACAAGAGGCACAGCAACTAATGCGCCGGGCATTATTCCATCTGTCAAAAACTTGAGATAAAAGGCCGCGATCCATTCTGCGGGGTATGCCATGAACCAGTCCGAAAGCGAAACCCAAGCACGCCTTCTCGCACAGGCGCTGCCTTTCATGCAGCGCTACGAGAATAAGACGATCGTCGTCAAATACGGCGGCCATGCCATGGGCAATCCCGAACTCGGCAAGGCTTTCGCCAGCGACATCGCGCTTTTGAAGCAGTCCGGCGTCAACCCGATCGTCGTCCATGGCGGCGGTCCGCAGATCGGCGCGATGCTGACGAAGATGGGCATCGAGTCGAAGTTCGAAGGCGGTCTTCGCGTCACCGATGCCAAGACGGTCGAGATCGTCGAGATGGTGCTTGCCGGCTCCATCAACAAGGAGATCGTGGCGCTCATCAACCAGACGGGCGAATGGGCGATCGGGCTTTGCGGCAAGGACGGCAACATGGTCTTTGCCGAAAAGGCGCAGAAAAAGGTCAAGGATCCGGATTCGAATATCGAGCGCGTGCTTGACCTCGGCTTCGTCGGCGAAGTGGTCGAAGTCGACCGCACGCTGCTCGACCTGCTCGCCCGCTCGGAGATGATCCCGGTCATCGCCCCGGTCGCCCCCGGCCGCGACGGTGCGACCTACAACATCAATGCCGACACTTTCGCAGGCGCTATCGCCGGGGCGCTGAACGCCACGCGCCTGCTCTTCCTGACGGACGTTCCCGGCGTGCTCGACAAGCAGGGAAATCTGATCAAAGAACTCTCCGTTGCTCAGGCGCACGCGCTGATCGCCGACGGCACGATTTCCGGCGGCATGATCCCGAAGGTCGAAACCTGCATCGACGCGATCAAGGCCGGCGTCCAGGGCGTCGTCATCCTGAACGGCAAGACGGCCCATTCCGTGCTGCTCGAAATCTTCACCGAGCACGGCGCCGGAACGCTGATCGTTCCGTAATTCAAGCTTGGCCCGCGGCGGCGAAAACCGCCTCGGCTGCCTCCTTCAACTTCTCCATCATTGCGCGATAAGGCCCCGGCCCATAACTGACACGGCCGACACCGAGCGTTGCCAGCGTCTTCACGTCCGGCACGCCTTGCCGCATCATGATGTTGACCGGCCGTGTAACCGCTTCACAGAGCCGGCGGATCAGGTCCTGGTTCGACAATCCCGGCGCAAAGAAGCCGCTGGCGCCAGCCTCAGCATAGGCGGCTGCCCGCTCGATCGCCTCGTCCACCAGCGGCACATGCCGGTCGGGATCGGAGAATTTGAGGAACAGGTCGGTGCGGGCATTGATGAAGAACGGAATGCCCTTCGTCTCGGCCATCTCGCGGATGGCGCGAATGCGTGCGACCTGCTGATCGATCGGATGCAGCCCGTTGCCGCCGACGACCTGGTCCTCGAAATTGATGCCGACGGCGCCTGCATCAATCAGCTTCGCAACGTTGGCGGCGGCTTCCGCTGGCTCGGTCGAATAGGCGCCCTCGAAATCCACGGAGAGGGGCAAGTCGTTGGCAGCAGTGATCGATTGCACTGTTGCGACAAGCGCCTCCAGCGGGATTTTTTCGCCGTCGGCATAACCTTGCGCCGCGGCAACCGACCAGCTGCCTGTCGCAAGCGCCCTGGCGCCTGCGTCGCTGACTGCCTTCGCCGTACCGGCATCCCAGATGTTGTAGAGGACGACAGGATTGCCCTTCCGATGAAGTGCGCCGAACGCCTTCGCCTTTTCCACGTGATTCATTGAACTTCCTCCTCAAACAGCCCTGGGGGCCTCATTTTTCCTTCGTGACGTAAAAGCCATTGCTTGCGCCAGAGCCCGCCGCCATATCCGGTCAGCGATCCGTCCGCGCCGACCACGCGATGGCAGGGGATGACGATGGCGAGCTGGTTTGCGCCGTTGGCCCGACCGACCGCGCGCATCATCTGCGGATTTTCCATTTCCCTTGCGAGATCACCATAGCAACGCGTTTCTCCGACAGGAATTTCCAGAAGCTTCGCCCAGACCGCCCGCTCGAAGGCCGTGCCGTTGCCGAGCGCCAATGGTGTCTGGAAATCTGCGGATTTGCGCTCGAAATAGGCCCGCAGCTCGGCATCGATCTGCTCGATCGCAGGCGTTCGCCCGGCGGCAACGGAGGAGTGCGTCTTCCGCTGCAGGTTTTCCAGTTCAGCCGGCAGCGCCTTCCGATCATGGAATTCCAGAAGATGCAGGTGCGTCTGATCAGCCACCGCGACCATCGGCCCGAGCGGCGTTTCGAACCAGTCCGCAAAGAGCAGTTCCCGGTTCTGTGACATGGCAGGCGCCTTGCCAATCAATCGCTGAAACGCGGCGCGAAACCCGCTGCCCGACTCGTAACCGGCATCCAACTGGGCATCGATGACGCGGGCGCCGCCTGCGAGCTGTCTTGCCGCCTCGCCGAGGCGCCGGTATCGGGCGATGTCGAGGAAGGTCACGCCAAGCGATCGTTTGAACGCACGCCGCACGGTGGAAGGATCATAGCCGTTGCGGATCAAGTCGTCCTCGGTCCATCGCGCCGCCGGATCGCGGTCGAGCGCTTCCAGCAGTTCGCCGACGATCGGTTCCCTGCCCGTCTGTTCCAGCGGCTTACAGCGCTGGCAGGGCCGGAAACCGGACTGTATGCAAGTGGCGATGGAACCGTGGAAGAGCGTGTTCTCCCGCTTCGGCTTGCGGGCCGGACAGGTCAATCGACAGAAGACGCCGGTCGTCCTCACGCAGACATAGGCGAGCCCCTCATAATCGGAGCTGCGGGCGATCAGCGCATCATAGAGCGTATCTTCATTGGGGAGATCGAAAAGCATGAAAGCCTTTTATCATCCCTTCCCGTTGCCGTCCGTCGAAAATCGGGCGTCTATTTTTTGTTCGGCAATTTCCTTGGCCCGTGCCATAACGCCGCCATGACCAAGATAGATCGTACTCCGACCAAAGCCGATTTTGCGCATGTGACCGAATGGGTCTTCGACCTCGACAACACGCTTTATCCACATCACGTGAATCTCTTCGCGCAGATCGATAAGAACATGACGGCCTATGTTTCTGCCCTCCTCCAGATGGAGCGGGACGAGGCACGCAAGCTGCAGAAGCAATATTATCTCGATCATGGCACGACGCTGCAGGGTCTGATGATCCATCACGGCGTCGATCCGAACGACTTTCTGGAAAAGGCCCATGCCATCGACTATTCGGGCCTTACGGCTCAGCCGGAATTGGGCGCGGCGATCAAGGCACTTCCGGGCCGCAAGTTCATCTTCACCAACGGCAGCGTCAAGCATGCCGAAATGACCGCCGGTGCGCTCGGCATCCTCGAACATTTCGACGATATCTTCGACATCGTCGCCGCGGATTTCGTGCCGAAACCGGCGCATGTCACCTATGACAAGTTCATGGCGCTAAAACGCGTCGAAACCGGCAAGGCGGCCATGTTCGAGGATCTCCCGCGCAACCTTGTGGTTCCGAAGGCGCTCGGCATGCAGACTGTCTTGCTCGTGCCGAACAATCTCGAGGAAACCGTCGTCGAATGGTGGGAACAAACCAGCGGCGACGAGGATCATATCGATTTCGTCACCGACGATCTGGCTGGGTTTCTGGCAAGGGTTGGGGACTAGGTTACGAAAGTTTCACCGAGCTTACCCATGTTTGATTGGTCAAATTGACACATTGGCGCTACCTTTCGAGCGTGATCCCCAGCGAGATTGCGAACCCGAAAGGAAATACGATGTCTCGGAACACGCTGACACTGATCGCACTTTCCTCCGTCATGATCGTCGGTGCTGCAGCCGGCGCCAGTTTTGCCGCTCCTGGCGACAGGGCCCGCCAACCGTCGCGCCAGATGATGGGCGACGGTATGCGCGCTGAAGCAATGCGCGAGGTTGCCTTTGTGCGTATGTTGAAGCAGTTCGACACCAGCAAAGACGGCCAGATTTCCAAACAGGAAGCCCAGGACGGCATTGGGAAGGTCTTTGCCGCGATCGATGCAAATAACGACGGGTCGCTGACGCCGGGCGAGATCCGCAAGTACCATGAAGCCCAAATGGAGGACCGCAGGGCACGGGATGACCAAATGGGCGCCAATGACGACAGCGTGCCCAACGCTCCGCGGACGGCCGACAACGGCGACCAGCCGAAGATTCCGAAGCGCGCCGACCGTGATCGAGGCGACGGCGATCGCGGCCGCGGCGATCAGCGCTGGGGGATGCGCGACGGTGGCAGGATGATGTTCACGTCTATGATGCGCCGCGTGGACGCGGACGAGAACGGCCAGATTTCCAAGCAGGAGGCCGAGGCTGCCTTCGACATGTTCTTCATTCGCATGGATCGCAGCAAGGACGGCGTGATCTCGATCGACGACATGCCGGATCGACCGCTCCTGTAAGCTGGAATTTATCGAAACCGATGCCCGCCGCAATTCGAGGCGGGTTCTTTATGACTCATGCTCGTAAAAATCCTGGATGATCTTCCAGGCAGCATCCGCCGAATCGACGAAGCTGATCAGCTTCAGGTCGTCAGGCGCGATCGTGCCGAATTCGGCAAGTGCCTCGAAATTGACGATGCTGCGCCAGAACTTCTCGCCGAAGAGAATGAGCGGCATCTTTTCCATGCGTCCCGTCTGGATGAGCGTCAGGCATTCGAAGAATTCGTCGAGGGTTCCGAACCCTCCCGGAAATACCGCGATCGCTTTCGCCCGCACCATGAAATGCATCTTGCGGATCGCGAAATAATGGAAATTGAAGCTGAGCTCCGGCGTCACATAGGCGTTTGGGGCCTGCTCGTGCGGCAGCACGATATTGAGGCCGATCGAGGGGGCGCCTTCATCGGCCGCTCCGCGGTTTCCCGCTTCCATGACGCCCGGACCGCCGCCCGTTACGATCACATACTCATGGAAATCGAAGCTGGCGGAATATTTTGAGCATAGCCGGGCGAATTTGCGTGCCTCGTCATAGTAGACGGAGGCTGCCTCCAGATTCGCACGCTGGATGTCGTTGCGGGCTGCCCATGCGCTCTGGCCAGGGGCGGGAATACGCGCGCCGCCGAACAAGACCACGGTGGATTTGATGCCGCGCTCCGTCAGCATCATCTCGACTTTGAGGAGTTCCAGTTGGAGACGGATCGGCCGCAATTCCTCGCGGCAGAGAAAGTCGTCGTCGGCATAGGCGAGGCGATAGGAAGGAGCAAGCGTTTGCGGCGTCTTCGGCACGGCCAGTGCGCGATGCCTGTCGATCTCGCTCGATTTCAGCGGAGCCCAGACTCCATTCTTGCGCCTGGGCTTGCCATTCTTTCCCTTCACCATTTCAAAATGCCCTTCAAGAAAGCCGGCAATACTTGCCGGGTATGTCTATAACGCCTTGAATCCAGAAACGATCTCGTTCGAAAAATCATTCCATTTTAGCCGCTCATGCGATAGAGCAGATCGCATCCCGCCGATCACAATTCCCGGAGACTTCTCAGTCTCAGGATAAAGTTCGAAGTTTAAGGAATTCTCATGAGCGCCACCAACCTCGCATCCCTCGAAAAGACCATCGAAGCGGCCTTCGACAACCGCGAAAACGTGAACGCGTCGACGAAAGGCGAAGTTCGCGAAGCTGTCGAGGCAGCGCTCGAACTCCTCGACGGTGGCAAGGTTCGCGTCGCCGAGCGCGGCGCCGATGGCATCTGGACGGTCAATCAGTGGCTCAAGAAAGCCGTCCTGATTTCCTTCCGCCTGAACGACATGGAAGTCGTCAAGGGCGGTTCAGGCAATTCCACCTGGTGGGACAAGGTGCCCTCCAAGTTCGAAGGCTGGGGTGAGAATCAGTACCGTGCCGCGGGCTTCCGCGCCGTTCCGAACTGCGTCGTCCGCCGCTCGGCCCACATCGCCAAGAACGTCGTGCTGATGCCCTCCTTCGTCAATCTCGGCGCCTATGTCGATGAAGGCACGATGGTCGATACCTGGGCCACCGTCGGTTCCTGCGCGCAGATCGGCAAACATGTGCATCTCTCCGGTGGTGTCGGCATCGGCGGCGTGCTGGAGCCGATGCAGGCCGGCCCGACGATCATCGAAGACAACTGCTTCATCGGCGCCCGCTCGGAGGTCGTCGAAGGCTGCATCATCCGCGAAGGCTCGGTGCTCGGCATGGGCGTCTTTATCGGCAAGTCGACCAAGATCGTCGATCGCACCACCGGCGAAGTCATGTACGGCGAAGTGCCGCCCTATTCCGTCGTCGTTGCCGGTTCCATGCCGAGTGCCAACAAGACCATGGCAAACGGCCAGCCTGCACCGCATCTCTATTGCGCCGTGATCGTCAAGCGCGTCGACGAACGGACCCGCTCGAAGACCGGCATCAATGAATTGCTGCGCGACTAAGCTTTCAGTGACAGCCGGATTCCGATCCGGTAAACAGACGGCGTTCTTTTTTCAGCGAGGCGGTTCGCCGCCTTGCCATGTCTTTGCCATTCCCGCCGGATAATTCGACGCTCATGACCGCCACCGATCCCGTCGCCAATCTTCAGACGCTCATCCGCTGCCCCTCCGTGACGCCTGCCGAAGGCGGCGCGCTTTCTGCGCTCGACGCCATGCTCTCGCCTCTGGGTTTTACGGTGGACAAGGTGAAAGCGACGGAAGCCGGCACGCCCGACATCGAAAACCTTTACGCGCGCCTGGGCAGTGACGGCCCGCATCTGATGTTCGCGGGACACACGGACGTCGTCCCGGTTGGCGACGAAGCCGCATGGACACATCCGCCCTTCGCCGCCGAGATTGCTGGCGGCGAGCTCTTCGGTCGTGGCGCGGTCGACATGAAGGGCGGGATCGCCTGCTTCGTGGCAGCCGTTTCCCGGTACGTCGAAAAACATGGAAATCCAAAGGGCTCGATCTCCTTCCTGATCACCGGCGATGAAGAAGGCCCGGCGATCAACGGCACGATCAAACTCCTGCAATGGGCGACAGAACGCGGCGAGCGCTGGGATGCCTGCCTCGTCGGCGAGCCAACCAATCCGGATGCCCTCGGCGAGATGATCAAGATCGGCCGCCGAGGTTCACTCTCCGGCAAGATCACGGTGCACGGCGTTCAGGGCCACGCCGCCTATCCGCACCTCGCAGACAATCCGGTACGCGGCATGCTGCAGCTCACCAGCGCATTAATGGATCCCCCCTTCGACAATGGAACGGAGAACTTCCAACCGTCGAATCTCGAAGTGACGACCATCGATGTGGACAATCCGGCCACCAATATCATTCCGGCGAAGGCAACGGCGAGCTTCAACATCCGCTTCAACGACACCTGGACGGTTGACACGTTACAGGTGGAAATCCTCCGTCGTCTTGACGTCGCTGCCAAGGACGGCGTGTTGCGCCCCGGCCGTGAGCCGGTAAGATATGACATAGTCTGGGCCGACCGGCCGAGCCATGTCTTCCTCACCCACAACAACGCACTGATTGCATCACTCTCCTCTGCCGTGGAAAGCATTGCAGGCAAGGCACCGAAGCTTTCGACCACCGGCGGCACGTCGGACGCGCGTTTCATCAAGGATTATTGCCCGGTCGTCGAATTCGGGCTCGTCGGGCAGACCATGCACATGGTCGATGAACGCGTTACCGTTTCCGATCTCGAAACGCTGACGCAGATCTACGAAGCCTTTATCGAGCGCTGGTTTGTGAATGCCGGGGCTTAGGGAGGTTCAATACTATCTGTCGGGTTTGTGGCTGCTGATCCGTATGGATACGCGCGGCTTCCGGCTTCTCGACATGTCAGACCGCGGCGTCAACCGCTCTTTCTGGGCGATGGCCTGGTGCCTGCCGCCGATGGGCATTTCGTGGCTCTGGTGGCGTCAGGCTTTCCTGCAGTCGATGCCGCCGCATGTCGAAGTCGGCCTGCCCTTCTATTTCCGCTTGGGTCTGGTCGAAATCGCCAACTGGTTCGTGCCGCTGGTCTTTGCTGGACTGTTGCTGTTTGCCTTCCGCATGGGTGATCGCTTTGCCGCCGTGGTCGTCAGCGTCAACTGGCTGGGCGTGCCGCTTTCCTACATCAACGGTCTGCTGCTGGCGCTGGTCTTCTTCATTCCCGGCGCCATCAGCGTCGTGTCGGTCCTGCTCCTGGTCTTCATGATGGCGCAGGTCTTCATGCTTGCAAGGATTTTGCGGATGATCTTCCACGGCCACGGGCTGATGGTCGGGGCGCTGACGCTGGCTCTGCTGGTGCCGACCATGATCTTCGCTGAATATCTCCAGCGCTTCCTTGGCATTTATCCGGTCTAGGCCGACGATCTGGCGTAGTTCAGGTCATGACAGATCGTCATCACCATTTTCTTCTGTCCGCTTGCGCCGGTCGATGATGACCGCCGGATAATCGACCTGCATGAAATAAAGCCCCTCCGGCGGGGCGACCGGACCGCAGGCCTTGCGGTCCCGTGCTTCGAGCGCGGCACGCACATCCTCCGGCGTCCACTTGCCTTCTCCCGCGAGCTTCAGCGTTCCAGCGAAGGAGCGGATCTGGTTGTGCAGGAAGCTCTGCGCCGTTGCGCGGATTTCGATGAGTTCGCCGTTCCGCGTCACGTCGAGCCGGTCGAGCGTGCGGACCGGGCTGTTTGCCTGGCAGTGCGCGGAGCGGAAGGTGGTAAAATCATGCTTGCCGACCAGGATCTGGGCGGCCGCGTGCATCACGTGATGATCGAGCGCCTTCGGCACCCACCAGGCCTTGCCCGCTTCGAGCGCCAGCGGCGCGCGGCGGCTGACGATGCGGTAGAGATAATGCCGCCGGAGCGCCGAGAAGCGGGCGTCGAAGAATTCGCTCGCCACCGTCACGTCGAGGATCGAGACGGCCTCGCCGGCAAGCTTCAGATGGGCATTCAGCGCATTCTGCAACTTGAAGGGCGACCATTCCTTCGCGAGATCGGCGTGGATCACCTGCCCCATCGCATGCACGCCGGAATCCGTGCGACCCGCACCGCGGATCGACACGGTCTCGCCGCTCGCCGACAGGATCGCCTTCTCGATCGCCCCCTGTGCCGACGGCCCGTTTTCCTGCCGCTGCCAGCCGACATAGGCACGGCCGTCATATTCGACCGTCATGCGGTAGCGCGGCATCAGGAAAGCCTCGTGCCCACAGCAAGCGGCGTCCCGCGCAGGAAATCGGCGGCGGCGAGCGGCTTGCCGCCGGCCTTCTGCAGCTTCGTCAGCCGTACCGCGCCGGAAACGCAGGCAACCACCAGATCGTCCGTCAGCACCTCTCCGGGATTCCCCTGCCCTTCGGCAGGCATCGAACCCAACACTTTCACCCGCTCCGGCTTGCCGCCGATCCCTATCTCGAACCAGGCACCCGGAAATGGCGACAGTCCGCGGATATGATTGTGAACGTCCGTTGCACCCCTGCCGAAATCGATCCGCGTCTCGCCCTTGTCGATCTTCGCGGCATAGAGGACTCCCTCTTCCGGCTGCGGCGTCAGCGGCAGGTCGCCCATTTCGAGCTTGACCATCGCTTCAGCGATGGCCTTCGCGCCGACGTACATCAGCTTGTCATGCAGTTCACCGGCCGTCATGTTCGGTCCGATCTCGACTTCGCGGGTCAACGCGACGGGGCCGGTATCGAGCCCCTTGTCCATCTTCATTACCATCATGCCGGTCTTTTCGTCGCCTGCCATGATCGCTCTCTGGATGGGTGCTGCGCCGCGCCAGCGCGGCAGCAGCGAGGCATGGCCATTGTAGCAGCCGTTTCGCGTTCCGTTCAAAATCGCCTCCGGCAGCAGCAGCCCATAGGCGACGACAACCGCCACATCCGCATTGAGCGCCCGGAAGCGCTCCCGTTCTTCCGGCTCCTTGAAATTGACCGGTGTGAAGACCGGCAGGCCGAGGAGTTCGGCGGCCTGATGCACCGGCGACTTCTGCAGGTCGAGACCGCGCCGTCCGCCCGGCCGCGGCGGCTGCGTATAGACCGCAACGATCTGATGCCCCGCATCCACCAGCTTGCGCAGGGTCAGGACCGAGAACTCCGGCGTTCCCATGAAAATGATGCGAAGCGACATTCTATCCCGCCAGGTTTTAGGGCCGCCCGCCGCCCTGTCTAAATCGCCTTCGACTTCGCCGCCTTTGTGAACTTCTTGATCACCATTTCGCGCTTCAGCCGCGAGATATGATCGATGAAGAGTACGCCGTTCAAATGGTCGATCTCATGCTGTAGGCAAGTGGCGAGAAGGCCATCGGCCTCCACGGTCTGCTCCTTGCCGTCGCGATCGAGGTATTTGACCGTCACAGCCGCCGGACGCTCGACCTCGGCATAATAGTCCGGGATGGAAAGGCAGCCTTCTTCATAGACAGATCGCTCACCCGAAGACTTGAGGATCTCCGGATTGATGAAGACCTGCGGCTGTTTTTCCTCGCCCTCGCGCGAAACGTCGATCACCAGCATACGGCGCGGCACGCCGACCTGAATTGCAGCCAGACCGATGCCCGGCGCGTCGTACATCGTTTCCAGCATATCGTCGGCAAGACGCTTGAGATCGGCATCGACCCGCTCGATCGGCTTGGAAACCTGGCGGAGAACGGGATCTGGAAGAATGATAAGTGGCTTGATGGTCATGGCGTTCCCATAACCTATCTTTTCCGGCTAGGGAATTATCCTGAAACCCCGGAAGGCGCTTTTTTGCGCCGCCTTTCGGAATTTGCCGCATTCGGTTAGGTTGCGCGGCACTCCGGAAATTGCGCTGTGGATTTGTTCACGTTTTGATCTAGCCATTGCCTCCGAGTTTGTTATTGTGCGCGAATGAACAACGCTACCGACTCGCTGACGATTTCGCTCGCCGGGCTCAGCCCGGTCATCCTTGCTCTTGCCGGCGGCGCTATTGCTGTTGTTGTCGTGGTGCTCGTTCTGCTGTTCAGGAACGGCAATCTCCGCCGCGAGCAGAATGAGGAGGCAGCGATCCGGGCCGCGGAAGCCGATGCCCGAATGTCCGAGCTTCTGAAGATCCAGGCCGAGATGAAGGGACGCATCTCGACGATGGCTGAGGTCTTCGGCACACGTCAGGCCGAACTCAACCAAGCGATCGGTCAGCGCCTCGACGGCATGTCGCAACGCGTTAACACGACAATCAGCGAACAGACGAAATCGACGCACGAGAACCTTCAGCGGCTGCAGGAACGGCTTGCCGTCATCGATGCGGCTCAGAACAACATCCAGACACTGGCGAAAGACGTCGTCGGGCTTCAGGCTATCCTCTCCAACAAGCAAACGCGCGGCGCCTTCGGCCAGTCCCGCATGGAGACAATCGTCGCCGACGGCCTGCCGATGGGTGCCTATGCTTTCCAGCAGACGCTTTCAAACGGCTCGCGGCCGGACTGCACCGTGCGCATGCCGAACAGTGCACCGCCCCTGGTCATCGATGCCAAATTTCCTCTCGAAGCATGGAATGCCATTCGCGACGCGGGCAATCCGGACGCCACCAAACTTGCCTCGCAACAATTCCGCCGCGACATGGAAATCCATATCCGCGATATCTCGGAGAAGTATCTTATCCAAGGTGAGACACAGGAGACGGCATTTCTCTTCGTTCCTTCGGAATCGATCTTCGCTGAAATCCACGAGAATTTCGAGCCGATCGTCCAGAAAGCGCATCGTTCCCGCATCGTCATCGTTTCGCCTTCGCTGCTGATGCTGTCGATCCAGGTCATCCAGGCCGTTTTGAAGGATCAGCGCATGCAGGCGCAAGCGCACGTCATCCAGGGTGAGGTAGCAATCCTGATGGATGATCTCGGGCGGCTTGATGAGCGCGTGCGCAAACTGCAGACTCATTTTTCCCAGGCACAGCGGGATATTGATCAGATCATCACGTCCAGTGACAAGCTCTCCAAACGCGGCGCAAAGATCGAAGCGCTGGAATTCGAGGGCGGAGGAGCACTCAAGCAGGAACGTGAAAGCGGACCTCCGGCGAAGTCGGTCGAGAGCCGCACCGGGCTTCTTAAACTCCGGGTGGTTGACGAAGAGTGAGCCCATCGGGCAGTGTCCGTCCGCATAAGAAGCATGACGGGAAACCCTTTATGATCACAGTTTTCGGCTCCATCAACATGGACCTCATCGCCACGACCGATCGCCTGCCGAAGCCCGGCGAAACGGTGGCCGGCAACGGCTTTGCAACGGCGGCCGGCGGCAAGGGAGCCAACCAGGCATTGGCCGCGCGACGTGCCGGCCAAGTGGTCCATATGGTGGGCGCAGTCGGCAAGGATGAATTCGCTGCTCCGGCGCTTGCGCTTCTCGATCAGGCAGGCACCCGCCTTGCAGGTGTCAAGCATGTCGAAGGGCCGACGGGAACAGCGCTGATTATTGTTGGTGGAGACGGCGAGAACATGATCGCCGTCGTGCCGGGCGCAAACGGGACTATCACGGCTGGGGACGCCGATGCGGCAATCGGCGCCATGAGCAAAGGCGATATCCTGATGCTGCAGTTCGAAGTGCCCGCGCCGGCGGTTGAGCGTGCGCTAACCGCAGCCAAGGTCAAGGGCGTCACGACCGTCCTCAATCTCGCCCCGCTTATTGCGGACGCCCCACGGCTCGGGCGTCTCGCCGATATCGTCATTGCCAACGAGACGGAGTTCGAGCGGCTTGCCGGCCAGGACAACATGAGCACAGCTGACCGCGAAACGGCGTTAAGGCGCCTGCACGAAGAGACGGGACAGACATTGATCGTGACGCTCGGCGCAGACGGCGTGATCGCAATCCGGGATGGTGTCGTTACACGAGCGAAGGGACTGAAAATCGAGCCGGTGGATACCGTCGGCGCTGGCGATACGTTCTGCGGCTACTTTGCCGCAAGCCTCGATGAAGGCCTCGATTTTGAGGCTTCGCTGCGCCGGGCCGCCATCGCCGGCTCGCTGGCCTGCCTCAAGGCCGGAGCACAGCCATCCATTCCCTTGTCCGCCGAAGTCGCAAACAAGATATAGTCTTGTCTATTTTGACCGAACACTCGAAGAAATATGAATCAACTCAATATATTAGCAGAATGAATCGATATAGTTTCATTCAAATTTAAGGGATTTCCGGCGATCTTTCTTTGATCGCCTGGCTTTTCTCGAAGGCCCTGGCACGTCACGGCTGCTCCATGACGGCGCGGCATTTCCTCCCCGTGCCGGAGAATGCGCCTCCGGTGCGTCGCCACTGCCGAGGAACCCATGTCCATCTTCCGCATGAAGTCGCTTGCCGCAAAGCTCATCCTCATTACAGGCGTGGCCATCGCGCTTGTGATGCTGATCTCCAACCTTTTCCTGATCGACCAAACGCGCGATCGCGTTCAGATGCTGACGATGGACCAAGCCAATCTCGAGGCGAAATCAATTGCCAACGAGATCGCTGCAAATGTAGGCGAGTTGGCGAGCGCCGCGCGCTCGATGTCGGGCGTCGTCGGCCGCGGTCACGAAGGCAAGACCTTCGACCGCAAGGGCATCGTAAACATCCTCAAGGCTAACCTCGAGCAGAATGCTTTTGCCTTCGGAAGCTGGTTCTGCGAACAGCTCGGCGCCTTCGACGGCAAAACAACCGAGATCGCCGATAAGCTCGATGAGGGCACGAACAAGAACGGCGCCTTTACGCCCTATTGGTCGAAGACGAGGGGAGGCGCCATCCAGTTTTCGACCTTCGACAACGATTATGCCGCGGAATGGTGGAAACTTGCGGCCGAAAGCGGCAAGGGCGCCATCACCTCACCCTATCTCGCCGAAGGCACCGATGTTCCAACGCTGCTGACCTCCATCGCCTATCCCGTCATGTCCGGCGGCAAGATGATTGGTGTCGAAGGCGTCGACATCTCGCTCAAATCCCTCACCGACAAACTGCAGGCATTGCATCCCTTCGGTTCGGGTCGCGTCACCCTCGTTGCGCAAAACGGCAACTGGATCGTGGCGCCGACGAAAGAACTGATGTCGAAACCCTATGGCGACGGCGAAGGTGCGGCCGAAGTTCAGACAGCGCTAGCCTCGATGACATCAGGTGTGGTTCGTAACCTCGCCTTTGATGGCTATGAACCTTTCGACCGCGTCGTTTATCCGTTTGCCGTGCCGGATCTTCATGCAACGTGGGTCGTGCTCGTTGATGTTCCCCACAGCGCCATTAACGCACCAGTGCGCGATCAAACCTTCATGATGATCGCCGGTGGCATTGTTGTCCTCGGTGCCGTCATGCTGGCTCTCTATTTTGCCGTCCGCTCTTTCGTGCAAATGCCTCTTGGCTCGCTGGTTGCGAGTGTCAAAGCGCTTAGCGACGGCAAGTATGAAGAGCCGGTCACCGGTCAGGACCGCGCGGACGAAATCGGTTCCGTCGCCAAAGCCCTCGAAGGATTCCGGTTTGCGCTTGCCGATACGCAACGGCTCGAAGCAGAGGCTGACAATCAGCGCAGTGCCGCCGAAACTGAACGCAGCCGTTCTGAAAGCGAGCGGCAGGAGTCGGTCGCGCTGCAGCGCCAGATCGTTTCCATCGTCGGTGCCGGGCTCTCCGAACTATCGCAGGGCAACCTCGGCCATCGCATCACAGAGGCGTTCCCCGGCGAATACAACAAGCTGAAGCAGGATTTCAACGCTGCGCTTGCCAGTCTTGAAGAGACGATCAACACGATGAACGTCAGCGTCGTGAACATTGGCTCGGGCACCAGCGAAATCAGCAACAGCGCCTCGGATCTTGCCAAGCGCACGGAACAGCAGGCGGCAAGCCTGGAAGAAACCGCCGCCGCGCTCAACGAGCTGACCGTTCAGGTCAATTCGAGTGCTGACAATGCGCGGACGGCCGCCGGCAACGTTAATCTCGCCTGCGAAGACGCAGAAAAATCCGGCGAGGTGGTGCAAAAGGCAATCGCCTCCATGCACGGCATCGAGCAGTCATCGACTGAAGTCTCTCGCATCATCGGTGTCATCGATGAAATCGCCTTCCAGACAAACCTCTTGGCGCTCAACGCAGGCGTCGAAGCGGCGCGCGCCGGTGAAGCGGGTAAGGGGTTCGCTGTGGTTGCTCAGGAAGTCCGCGAGCTGGCCCAACGCTCTGCAAATGCAGCCAAGGAAATCAAGACGCTCATCAACACCTCAGCCATCCAGGTCAAGGAAGGCGTCGATCTCGTCGGCCGGGCCGGGGGTACGCTGCATAAGATCGCCGAGCAGGTGATGGGCATCAACGGTCTCATCCGCCAGATCTCAGCCTCCGCAAGTGAGCAAGCGATCGGCCTCAAGGAAATCAACCAGGCGATGAACCAGATGGACCAGGTGACCCAGCAGAATGCGGCAATGGTCGAAGAGGCGACAGCAGCCAGCGTTGCGCTGAACGACGAAGCGCAGACGCTGAAGGCCCTCGTCCTTCGCTTCCGTGTGTCTGGTCAGGGGAACGCCACGGCGCTGCGCTCGGCGGCACAGCAAATGCGCGCCCCTGCAACTCCGGCGCCGACCTACCGTTCTCCGGCTCCCGCGCCACGCCGAGCTGTGCCACAGTCGCACGGTTCGGCTGCCGTTGCGCAGGACAACTGGGAAGAGTTCTGAGGCAGGGCTCGGCACTGATGAAAAGAGGCGTCCGGACAACCGGGCGCCTCTTTTTATTTTAGACGATCGTCCGCCGCTCAGGCAGCGTTTGATGCTTGCTCTTCGTTGAGGAAGGCATAAATCGCCGATGCGGAATCGGTGGCGCGCAGCTTCGCGACGAGATCGTGATCGCGAAGCACCCGCGCAATGCGCGACAGCGCTTTCAAATGGTCGGCGCCCGCCCCTTCCGGAGCGAGAAGCAGAAACACCAGATCGACCGGCTGGTCGTCCAGCGCTTCGAAATCGACTGGACTTTCCAGCCGTGCAAAGACACCGACAATCGAGCGGGTGCTGGCAAGCTTGCCGTGCGGAATGGCGATACCATTGCCGACACCCGTCGAGCCGAGACGCTCACGCTGCAGAACGACGTCGAAAATTTCCCGCTCGGAAAGGCCGGTGATTTTGGAGGCCTTTGCCGCCAATTCCTGAAGCAACTGTTTCTTCGAATTTACCTTTAGGGCGGGAATGATCGCATCTTGGTGCAGCAGATCTGCCAATGCCATTTCTTTTTCCTTCTGTCGCCGAAACCGGATGATCGGGAGAGCGGCGTCCCCGCCGCTCATCGCCCGGATGTCAGCTCTTGATATTGGCCGCGTCGATCCAGCCAATATTGCCGTCATGCCTGCGGTAAACGATGTTCAAATGTTCCTTGCCCGGGCTACGGAACAGAAGCAGCGGCTCATCCGTCATATCGAGCGCCATCACGGCGGTCGCGACGGACATGGTTTTCAACTGCTTCGTGCTCTCGGCAACAATGACCGGGGCGAAATCGTCGGGAACCTCTTCTTCATGATCCGGGACCGCGTCCATGACCGTATAGGCGACTTCCGCAGACCCATTCAGATGGTTTCCGGCATGATGATCCTTGAGCTTGCGCTTGTAGCGGCGGAGACGCTTTTCGATGCGCTCCGAAGCTGCATCGAATGCGAGCTGCGGGTCCATCGCTTCGCCTGCCGCATGCAACACCACCCCGCTGTCGAGATGAAGCTTGCAATCGGCAGAGAAGCGCGAACTCGATTTCTCCACAATCACCTGACCGGAATAGCCCCCGTCAAAGTATTTCGTGATGGCCATGTCCATTTGGTCCTCGATCCTTTGACGGAACGAGTCCCCAATTTCCATGTGTTTACCGGATACACGCACACTCATCGAGTTTCCCTTCTTATAGTGGTTTGCGGTACCAGTTTACGCCAACGCCACACCTCATCCAAGCACTTCACGTAGACTCAAGCAAGATCGGCTTAAGTCGCGTGCTCCAAGCGCCCTGAGGATGATGGGGATAAGTCCAAACGCTGTTCACAGCGCCAATTGCGGCGGGCTTCTAGCGGTAGACTATCGAAATGTCAACGGGTGCGCCGCGGCGCGAATATGGAAATTCAGTCAAGGGTTGATTTAGCTCGGCTTTTAAAAGCCCGCAACCTTCGCCAATGCCCGCTTTTCGCGCCGCCGCTGAACGGAGGACGCGATATTCATCGCCTCGCGGTACTTTGCAACCGTACGGCGAGCCAGATCGATGCCGTCCTTCTTCAGCATGTCGACAATGTCATCGTCGGAGAGGACAGCATCCGGGCTTTCCCGCATGATCAGAGAGCGGATCCTGTGGCGAACGGCCTCAGCAGAATGGCTGTCGCCGCCCTCCACCGCGCTGATCGAAACCGTGAAGAAATATTTGAGTTCGAAGAGGCCGCGCGGCGTCAGAATGTACTTATTCGAGGTGACGCGGCTGACGGTCGACTCATGCATCTTGATGGCATCTGCGACCGTCTTCAGATTCAGCGGGCGCAGGTAATCGACGCCATGCATCAGGAAGGCGTCCTGCTGGCGGACGATCTCGCTTGCCACTTTCATGATCGTCTTCGCGCGCTGATCGAGACTGCGCGTGAGCCAGTTGGCGCTCTGAAGGCATTCGGACAAGAATGCGTAATCGCCGCCGTTCTTTGTAACCTTGGCGAAATAGGATTGATTGACGAGCACGCGCGGGAGCGTATCCGGGTTCAGCTCTACCAGCCAGCTTCCATCAGATGACAAACGCACGACGACATCCGGCATGATCGCTTCGGAAAAGCTGGCCTCAAAGCCGCTGCCGGGTTTCGGATTCAGCTGGCGAATCTCCGATAGCATATCAAGCAAGTCTTCCTCGTCCACGCCGCAAAGCCGCTTCAGCGTCGCGAAGTCGCGCCGTGCCAGCAATTCGAGGTTGGAAACGAGGGCCTGCATGGCAGGATCGAAGCGATCCTTCTGTTTTAGCTGGATCGACAGGCATTCGGCCAGGGTGCGCGCAAAGACGCCAGGCGGATCGAGGGTCTGTAACTCGGTAAGAACACGTTCGGCGGCCGCAGGATCGGTGCCCAGTCTTTCACCGATGCCGACGGGGTCGCTCTGCAGGTAACCCGCCTCGTCGAGCTGGTCGATTAACTGCTGCGCGATCAGCCGGTCACTTGCATCCGGCAGGACGAATGGAATCTGCTGGGCAAGGTGATCTCTGAGAGAGACCTGGCCGGCAACAAAATCGTCGAGATCGTAATTCCCTCCGTCGCCGCCTCCCGGCATCGACTTCCACTGGCTGATCAGCTCCGGCGCATCGGCCCGCGGCGGCGCCCCATCATCCTGGTAGACGTTCGCATAATTGGCGTCCAACTCCTCACTCAGCTGGCTGGTACTGCCGCCGTTGCCGTTGTCGTACCAGTCTCCGGAAAGTGCATCGAGGCGGTCATCATCTTCATCGCCCTGGCGGCCGTGCAGTTCATCCTGCACATCGGGATCGCTGCCCGTTTCGGCGTCATCTGACGGAAATTCGAGCAATGGGTTCTTCTCAACTTCCTGCGCAATGAACTGGACAAGCTCGAAGTGCGTCATCTGCAGCAACTGGATGGATTGCATCAGTTGCGGCGTCATCACCAAGGACTGGTTCTGTCGCAGGAAAAGATTGGCAGACAGGGCCATAGCGGACGCGAAACTCCCGTTCAATTCCTCCGGGAAACCGCGTTCGAGAAGAGTTCGGGCCGCGGAAATCCAACTTGGCCCAAAAATTGCTTTTTTATTCTATTTGGTCAAGCGCAAGTATGACAGGAAGGTGAATTTCCGTCGCCTTCGATCCTATCAAAGGCTGAATTTGTCACCAAGATAGAGCCGGCGCACTTCCGGATTGTTGACGATGTCGTTCGCGCGGCCATGCGTCAGCACTTCGCCGGCATGGATGATATAGGCTCGATCGATGAGGCCCAGCGTCTCGCGCACATTGTGGTCGGTGATCAAAACGCCGATGCCGCGTGCCGTCAGATGGTGCACGAGGTTCTGGATGTCCGCGACCGAAATGGGATCGACGCCAGCAAAAGGCTCGTCAAGCAGCATGAAGGTCGGATCGGTTGCAAGTGCGCGTGCAATTTCCAGACGCCGGCGCTCACCGCCCGACAAAGCGACAGCCGCCGATTTTCGCAGCTTGGCGATATGGAATTCCTCCAGAAGCTCATCGAGCTTCTTCTCCCGCTCCGTCTTGTCCTTCTCATGCACTTCGAGCACGGCGCGGATATTCTCTTCGACCGTCAGGCCGCGGAAGATCGAGGCCTCCTGCGGCAGGTAGCCGACACCGAGACGCGACCGGCGATACATCGGCATCGTCGTCACGTCATTGCCATCGATCTCGATCGTGCCTTCGTCCACCGGCACGAGACCGGTGATCATATAAAAGCAGGTTGTCTTGCCGGCACCGTTCGGTCCCAGAAGGCCGACAGCTTCGCCGCGCCTAACGACCAGCGAGACGCCGTTGACAACACGCCGTGTGCTATAGGTCTTCGTCAGACCGCGTGCAATCAGCGTGCCGTTGTAACGGCTCTTGTCGCCGCCAGCGGCAGAGTCCGCGGCCGATTGCGGCCCGGCCTTGCCGAACATGGTTGAAAGCGAGAATAATTTCACGTCGGGAGGCCGGTTTCAGTTCTTTTTCTGGGATTTTGGATCAAGCTGAATCTGGACGCGCCCCCCGCAGCTATCCAGTTGCGCCCGTCCGGTCTGCATATGAACGGTGAGCTGGCAGCCTGTGAAGACATTCGGGCCATCCGACAGTACAACCTTGTCGCCCTTCAGAACGAAGAGCTGCTGTGCCATATCGAAGGAGCCGTTGTCGGCGGTTGCTGTCTGCGTGCCGGAGCTCAAGAAAACCTTATCGGTCACAATGATACGGTCGATGTCGGCATTGCCGGACGAGATCGACGCCGCTCCAGCGTCAGTCTTCGCGCCGGCTGGCTGCGAGTCACCTGCCTTTGCCTTGTAGAAGACCGTCATATGACCGGCCTGCAAGGTCGTCTTCCCCTGGACGACTTTTACGTTGCCGGTGAAGTCGGCCTTGTGCTCCTGATCTTGAATCTCGAGCTTGTCGCTTTCGATCTGGATCGGTTGATTGCTGTCGAGCTTCAGGCCATCCATCTGACTGGTGGTCGCCTGTGCAAAGGCCGCCCCTGCCACTAGCAGAAGCGCTATCGCGCTGCGGGCAAATGTTACGCCTGACTTACGAATTGAAAAGTGACAATCTATTGTCATGAGTGACCCGGCTGTTAGGTGCCCTGTTTACGGATGACGGATGGATCGACATTCATGCGAACGTTCCCCTCGAATGTGATCACGCGCCCCTTATCCGTCATCTTGAGCGACTGCGCAACAATCGAAGCGCCGTCTTTTTGAATCTCGATAGGGTCGTCCGTTGTCATTTTGCCGCCCTTGATATCGAGCTTGGCAGATTGAAATTTCGCCGTCAGACCGTTGCTCAGCAAAATCGTGAATGGGTCTCTCAGAGCAAGGTTGTCCGTGGATCGATCATAATCGGCCGTGGCAGCCTCGACGCGGGCGATCAGATCATCGCTGACCGGCACCGCAGCCTTGATCGTTTCGAGCGTGATAAGGTTCGGATTCTTGATGTCCTGCAGCGCGCGCTCGGCAAGCATCGAATAGTTGATGCCGTCGGCATTACGGCCGGCGATCGCCGGCTTTTCCATGACGATCTTGCCGTTTTCGATCTTGGCGCCTTCGATCTTGAGGTTCTCGGGCAGGTAAGCCCGGACCATCGAGACCGCAATGAAGACAAGCGAAATGGTGACAGCAGCGATAGGCAGCAATATCTTCAAGCGGCGGACACGTGCAGAATGGAAGAGCGCGGCCGCATAGGCGCTCTGTACAGGCCTGACAAAGGCAGGCTTCCCGCTGCTGTTCAATGTGTTGAGCATTAACATGTCCGTGTCTGTTGATCGGCAACCCTATATAGGAACTATGCCCGCCAATCACAGATCGTTTCGCATTATTACACTAGCTTGCCAATATGGATTTTTTTCTGCAACTAGCAAATAAGGCATGAAAATGAAGTAAACCGGGATTTCCGAAGGGGAATGCCACCTTATCTGATGCCATGTTGCATGAAGCCGGCGCGCCGGCTCTGGAGGACTTTATGGACAGTTCGACGATCGCTGATCGCCGCAGGCTTCGCCGCAAACTCGGCTTCTGGCGCATTGCGGCGGTGGTACTCTTGGTCGCGCTTGGCTTTGCTCTTTACCAATTCGTCGCAGGCGACATCGCCACGCAGCGGCCGCACATCGCCCATGTGACGATTTCCGGCCTCATAACCGACGACGACGAGTTGCTTGAGAGGCTGAAGAAGATCGAAGAGAACGACCGGGTCAAAGGCGTCATCGTCTCCATTTCTTCGCCGGGCGGCACGACGTATGGCGGCGAAAAGATATTCAAGGCCATCCGGGCGATTGCTGTGAAGAAGCCGGTCGTCTCCGATGTCCGGACGCTTGCCGCTTCCGCAGGCTATATGATCGCGGCCGCCGGCGACACGATCATTGCTGGCGAAAGCTCGCTCACCGGTTCGATCGGCGTGATTTTTCAGTATCCGCAGATCCAGCCGCTGCTCGACAAGCTCGGCGTCTCGCTTCAGGAGATCAAGTCGTCGCCGCTGAAGGCAGAGCCATCGCCCTTCCATGCTGCCAGTGAAGAGGCGAAAACCATGATCAATAATATGGTCATGGACAGCTACGCCTGGTTCGTCGACCTTGTTGCCGACCGCCGCAAACTGCCGCGCGACGAGGTGCTGAAGCTCGCCGACGGCACTATTTTCACCGGCCGTCAGGCGGCGAAGGTCAAGCTCATCGACCAGGTCGGCGGCGATCCGGAAATCCGCAATTATCTCGCTACGCGGGATGTCGGCAAAAACCTTCCGGTCGTTGACTGGGACAAGACGAGCACCACGCCTTTTCTGCTTGCGGGGGCTGTTTCCAGGCTCGCAGCTCTGCTCGGCTATGGTGATCTCGTAAGGAGCCAGGACATCGAGGGAATTCTGCCACAAAAGTTGCTCCTTGACGGGCTCGTTTCAGTTTGGCAGGTTGGCCGCGATTGATAAGAAATCAATAATTTAAGGGGGCGACCGTGATCAAGTCGGAATTGGTGCAGATCGTTGCCGCGCGCAACCCGCATCTTTATCACCGGGATGTCGAGAATATCGTCAACGCGGTTCTCGACGAGATCACCGATGCGCTCGCAGCGGGCAACCGTGTCGAGCTTCGCGGTTTCGGTGCATTTTCCGTCAAGAACCGCCCTTCGCGCTCCGGCCGCAATCCGCGTACCGGCGACACCGTCTTCGTCGAAGAAAAGTGGGTGCCCTTCTTCAAGACCGGCAAGGAGTTGCGCGAGCGGCTGAACCCCGGCCAGCCCAACCACGACGATTGAGCTTCGTCCGGACCGCGTCGAAACCGCGCTTGAACTTCGCGCGCACCTTTCTATTCTGCTGAGCAGTCATGCGCCGCATCGAAGCGGCGCGACCACGCGTGGAGGCCATGGATGGCGAAGAAGATCATTAACCTTTTGATTTTGCTGCCGCTCGGCATCATTCTCATCGTCTTCTGTGTTGCTAACCGGCAGAGCGTGACGCTGGCATTCAACCCCTTCCGGCCCGACGATCAGGTTCTTGCGCTTTCTGCGCCTTTCTTCGTGTTCATCTTCGTCGCGTTGATTATCGGCATGCTGATAGGCTCGGCCGCCACATGGTTCGCCCAGAGCAAACACCGCAAGCGTGCGAAAGTCGAGGCGAAGGAAGCCGTTCGCTGGCAGAGCGAGGCGGATCGGCACAAGAGCCGCGCGGAGGAGATCGCCGGCCAATTGCCCTCCCGCTGATCGACCATCAGGCAGGAATGAAGCTCAGTTCCTCGTAGTCGCCTTCGGCGGACGTGCCATTGCCAGTGACCACAAAGCCGCGGCCGGCATAGAATGTCTTGGCGCTTCTGTTGTTGACCAAACACTTCAACCGGTATCTACGACGCGGCCACCCCGGCAAAGCCTTCAGCAGCGCGGTACCGACACCCTCCCCCTGCCATTCCTTGCGAATGTAGAGCATGTGGATGAAATCATCCGCGGGCCAGAGTGTCATGAAGCCGGCAATCTCGCCCTCCGGCGCTTCGGCGACCCAGACAATTTCACCCTGCGAATGCGCGAGGAACTCCTCATGGCGAAATTTGCCGGGATCGACCCAAGTAAAGGTCTGCCTGCGCACGTTGAGATAGATATCGCTGAGCTGCCCGTTGTCTGAAGGGCGCGAATTTCTGACTGTGTATTTCATAGATGCGACTTAGAATAGGCCGAAGACCGTGCCAAGCCTTGAGCCGCTATTGCGCGGCCTTTTCGCTGACGACCGTATTGAAATCCGAGAAGAACTGCTGCGCAAGCTTTTGCGAGGTCGAATCCACCAGCCGCGCTCCAAGCTGGGCAAGCTTGCCGCCGACCTGTGCTTTGACCGCAAATTGCAGCACTGTCTCGGCACCTTCCGCCGTCAAGGTGACGTCGGCCCCGCCCTTGGCAAAGCCTGCTACGCCGCCCTTTCCCTCACCCGAGATCGTGTAGCTCTCAGGCGCGTTGACATTTGTCAGTGTCACCTCACCGTTGAAGGTCGCCGAAACGGGGCCGATCTTGACCTTGACGACCGCCGCAAGCTCGGTTGGCGACTTCATCTCCAGGCTTTGACAGCCGGGGATGCATCGCTTCAAGACTTCTGGATCATTCAAGGCTATCCACACCGCATCGCGCGGTGCATTGATACGTTCCTCGCCAGTCATGTCCATACGAAACCCTCCCGTTCCATTTCTCCAAACTATCACAGCCGGAAAGCACTTTGCCAAGGTGGCACGGGAATGCTATTTGCACGGGCTCCATCAAACTTAAGACGCGGAAAACACGTTGAGACAGAAAGAGCGCCGGCCGGGCCATAAGCTGCAGCCTGCCGGCTCCCCTGGCAATCGCCGTAATGACGAGCACTCGAGCCGCCCGCCAAAAGCGGTTAAACCTCTGGCCGCACGGGAGACCGCGCGAGAGGCAGCCGCGCCTGCTGCAAGCGAGCGGCCGTTGAAGAACCGCGCCGGCGACCGTCCTCATGAGCGTGTTCCTGTTATTCTGGAATCCCTCGGCGCAGGCGATTTTCACCTCATCGACAGCGGCAACGGCCTGAAGCTCGAACAATACGGCCCCTATCGCATCGTCCGACCCGAGGGTCAGGCGCTCTGGCAGCCATCGCTGGCAGCCCATGTCTGGGAAAAGGCCGACGCGATCTTTACCGGCGATACGGACGAGGAAGGCACTGGCCGCTGGCGCTTTCCGAAGGAGGCGCTTGGCGAGACCTGGCCATTGAACCTCTTGAACGTAGATTTTTACGGGCGTTTCACGTCCTTCCGCCACGTGGGCGTCTTTCCCGAGCAGATCGTCCACTGGAGCTGGATGAAGGAGCAGGTCGAGGCGGCCGGGCGGCCGTTGAAGGTGCTGAACCTCTTCGGCTATACCGGCGTTGCATCGCTGGTTGCGGCAGCGGCCGGCGCGGAAGTCACCCATGTCGACGCCTCCAAGAAGGCGATCGGCTGGGCGCGTGAAAATCAGGCGCTTGGCCGCATGGAAAAGCTGCCGATCCGGTGGATTTGCGAAGACGCGATGAAGTTCATCCTCCGCGAGGAACGCCGCGGCAACACCTACGACATCATCCTCACCGATCCGCCCAAATTCGGCCGCGGCCCGAACGGCGAGGTCTGGCATCTCTTCGAACACCTGCCATTGATGCTCGATGTCTGCCGCGATATCCTGTCACCGCAGGCGCTCGGCTTGGTGCTGACCGCCTATTCCATCCGCGCAAGCTTCTATTCGATCCACGAATTAATGCGAGAGACGATGCGCGGCGCAGGCGGCGTGGTGGAATCCGGCGAGCTCGTGATTCGCGAGGCGGGCCTTGACGGCAAGACGAAGGGCCGCGCGCTATCGACCTCCCTCTTCTCCCGCTGGGTGCCGAAATGAGCCATGAACATCGAGGCCACGGCCCGCATAAGGTCGGACATGTGAAAGAGGTTACCTCGCTTGCCAATCCGATCATCAAGGACATCAAGGCGCTGACCAACAAGAAGTCGCGCGAGGAGAGCGGCACCTTCATGGCGGAGGGCCTGAAACTGGTGATCGACGCGATCGAGCTCGGCTGGACGATCCGCACGCTGGTTTATGCCAAGGCCGCCAAGGGCAAACCGCTGGTCGAGCAGATGGCAGCAAAAACCGTTGCGTCCGGCGGCCTCGTTCTCGAAGTCAGTGAAAAGGTCATTTCCTCGGTCACGCGGCGGGACAATCCGCAGATGGTGGTCGGCATTTTCGAGAGCCGCTGGAAGCCGCTGAAGGACATTCGCCCGAAGGATGGAGAGACCTGGATTGCTCTGGACCGTGTGCGCGATCCCGGCAATCTCGGCACGATCATCCGCACGGCGGATGCCGCAGGCGCCTCCGGAGTTATCCTCGTCGGGGAAACGACCGACCCGTTTTCCCTTGAAACCGTGCGCGCCACGATGGGCTCCGTCTTCGCCGTGCCCGTCGCGAAGACGACGCCTGAGGAATTCATCAGCTGGAAGAAATCTGCCGGCGTGTCCGTCGTCGCCACGCACCTTGCAGGCTCCGTCGATTACCGCACGATTGATTACAAGAAGAAGCCAGTCGTTCTCCTGATGGGCAACGAGCAGTCCGGCCTGCCGGATCAGTTGGCGAAGGAGGCCGATGCACTTGCGCGCATCCCCCAGCAGGGACGCGCGGACTCCCTCAATCTCGCCGTCGCCAGTGCCGTGATGCTTTTCGAAGCGCGCCGCCATCTCCTTTCACTTTCCGAGGGCAAATGACCGAAAAGATGCTTGACCGTCCGGCGCTCTTCTCGCGCCCGGCGCCGATCCTGATCTTCATTCTCATCGCAGTCGTCGTCGACCAGGTCGTCAAGATCGCGGTCGATCGCTATTTGCCGCTTCAGGAAGCCGTGCCGGTGATCCCGATGCTGGCGCTCTACCGCACCTACAATCTGGGCGTCGCCTTTTCGATGCTGTCGGGCATGGACGGCTGGTTCATCGTCGGCATGCGGCTCGTTATCGTGGCCTTCGTTCTCTGGCTCTGGCATCGGACCTCGAAGGACCGCTGGATTGCGCATATCGGTTTTGCGCTGATCATCGCCGGTGCGCTCGGCAATCTGATCGACCGCTTCCTCTACGGCCACGTCATCGACTACATTCTCTTCCACACCGAAAGCTGGTCCTTCGCCGTCTTCAATCTCGCCGACAGCTTCATCACGGTCGGTGCCGGCTGCGTCATTCTCGATGAGCTTCTGCAGCCGAAAAAGATGGAAAGCTAAAATCTTACGCTTTTCCTGAAGGCATTCGGAACGGCGCATATGTTAGCCAGCAATTATGCACAGTCTGGCCCAATTGCAGGAACGTCTCGCCGCCGCATTCGGCGCGGCCGCCAAACCGCATGATCCGCGGGCCGCAGACGATGTTTTGCCGCCGGCGCCAGCCGCCCCAAAGCAAAAGCATCCGCTGCGCACCCTTCTCTTTTACTGGCTCGGCGGCCTTGGCCTTCTTGCTGCGATCGCACTCCTTGCACTCGGGCAAGCGGGCGGACCTCCGCTGCTTTCCGCCGGCCTTGCGATCCTTGCCGTAGCGCTTGTCGGTTATGCATTGCTGGTGAAGCCGCGCCAGCGGGCCGGCAATCAGCCGCAAGCAATTGATGCAGCTGAACTTTTCGCCAATGTTCATGACGCCCTCGGCGACATAACGGTTACCCGTACCATCGATCGGCGGATCATCGGCGCCAATGCCACCTTTCGCCGGCTGACGGGCCGCCTGAAGCCGGAAGGCCAGACTTGCGAAGAAATCGGCATCGCCTTCCGCCCTGGCGCTGAGCCATATCGTTTCGATGTCGAGATCTCGACGCCGGAAGGCCAGCGCATCTTCGTCTGGCATGATGTCGTCACCCGCGATCCATCGAACGGCCGTCTGCTACTGCAGAGCGTCGCCCGTGACGTGACCGCCGAACATCTTTCAGCGCAGGCGCGCGAAGAGGCGCGCCAAAAGGCCGAATACAACAGTGCTGCAAAATCCCGCTTGCTAGCGACCGTCAGCCACGAGATCCGAACGCCACTGTCCGGCATCCTCGGGATGACTCACCTGCTTACGCAAGCGCAAATGACCCAGGAGCAGCAGAACTATATCGACGGCATCCGTCAGTCAGGTCATGCGCTGACCCAACTTGTCGAAGACCTCCTCGATTTCTCGACGATCGAGGTCGGCCGCTTCCAGCTTCGTCCACGGACCGAATCGCTGCGCCAGCTACTGGAAAGCGTCGTCGAGATGCTGGCACATCGCGCCCACGAAAAAGGCATCGAGATCGGTGCGACGGTCTCTTCCGACGTGCCGGAATTCATGAGTTTCGATCCGGCACGACTGCGCCAAGTGCTCTTTAACGTCATCGGCAATGCAGTGAAGTTCACCCGGGCAGGCGGCGTCTTCATCCGCGTATCCTTGCGCGGCGACGACCTCATGATCACGGTGACAGACACCGGCCCAGGGATGACCGCGGAAGAGCAGGCCCGGATCTTCGGCGAATTCGAGCAAGGGGGAACCATGATGGAAAAGAGCGGCGGCACCGGGCTCGGGCTCACCATCTCCGCTCGCATCATGCGCGAATTCGGCGGTTCGCTGACCGTCGCCAGCGAAAAGGGCAAGGGCAGCGAATTCACGATCTGCTTTCCTGCAACCATTCCAGTAGAGGCTCGCGGCAGCTTCAAATCGCTGCTTGCCGGCAATATCGTGGTGCTTCTTGCGCCGGCTGGTGCCGCCCGCGCCGCAATCGCCGAGACCATCGTCGCGCTCGGCGGCGATTGCCATCTGGTGGCCGACGGCGAAAAAGCCCGGGAGACGCTTCTCAACATTGCGGGTAAGGGCCACCGCCCGACGGATATCATCATCGATCACCGCATGTCTGCCGAATTTACCGAACATCTTGCCGACCGCGTTGAAATTGCCGCGCTTGGCCTGCGCAAGACCCTTCTCGTCAATCCGGAAGAGCGTAACGCCCATCCGCTTGATCTCTTCGATGCCTGGCTTATCCGGCCTCTTCGCGAGCAATCGCTGATCGACGTGCTGCGCGGACGCATGCGCGGTATGGAAAAGCGCGATGCGCTTAACGACAACCAGCCTGGCTTCACCGCCGCCATTCCCGAAGCGAATATGCCGGGCGGGCTGAACATCCTGCTCGGAGAAGACGACCCGATCAATGCGATGCTCATCCGTGCCATGCTGGAGAAGGGCGGACACAAGGTTCAGCATGTCGAAGACTTCGAGACCTTGCTGGATTGCGCACTTGCCGAAGGCAGCACTCGGCCCGACATCATCATCAGCGATCTCACGATGCCGGGCGGCGAAGGTGTTGAAATGATTGGCCGGCTGCGCGGTCATGAGCGGCGGCTGCAAGTCGTTCCGGTGCCCGTCATTGTTCTGACCGCCGACAAACGCGACGAGTCGCGCCGCCAGGTCCTGCTTGCCGGTGCAAACCGTGTGATGCTGAAACCTGTCGATCCAATCCGACTACTGACGGAAGTCCATGCCGTGGCAGCCCTTTCCGCCCGCCGAGCCGAAGCGCTCTGAGCGGGGTGACATAAGCGTCATTTTTCCGTAAAGTCCATGTCACTTTCCTGTCGCATAGAAGTGTTTTATGACGCGTTATGAGCCGGCAACGGGAGAATCATCATGTCCATCGACATCCTTAATCGCGACACAACGGCGGAGGTTTCTCGGCCTGCAGCGCCCGTCGCGCCGAAGGAAGGCGACGTCCTTGGCCGCATCGGCAACCTGGAGACCCGCCTTGCCCGCACTGCTCGCGAGATCGATGCTGCGCAGCATGTGCGTTACCGCGTTTTCGTTCAGGAAATGCAGGCGCAGCTTCCGCCAGAGGCCATGCGCCGCGAACGCGACGTCGACGCTTACGATGCATTCTGCGATCACCTTCTCGTTCTCGACCGCTCGATCGAAGGGGACAGCGAAGACCAGATCGTCGGCACTTACCGCCTGCTGCGCCAGGAGGTGGCGATGGCAAATGGCGGTTTTTACTCGGCTTCCGAATTCGCGATCGGCGAGCTTCTTGCTCGCCATCCGGACAAGCGCTTCATGGAACTCGGCCGCTCCTGCGTGCTGCCGGAATACCGCACGAAGCGCACAGTGGAACTTCTCTGGCAGGGCAACTGGGCCTATGCCCTGAGGCATGGCATGAGCGCCATGTTCGGCTGCGCTTCCTTCCCGGGTGTGCACCCTGAGAGCCATGCGTTGGCACTTTCCTTCCTGCATCACACAGTCCTCGCCAAGGACGAATGGGCGGTTGGCGCTCTGCCGGATCTGGCCCGGAGCATGGATCTGATGCCGCCGGAAGCCGTTAATCCTAGGAAGGCGCTGATGGCGCTTCCGCCGCTGATCAAGGGCTATCTCCGCCTCGGCGCCATGGTCGGCTCCACGGCGGTGGTAGACCATGCGTTCAACACGACGGACGTACTAATCGTGCTGCCAATTTCCAGCATCTCAGATCGGTATCTGAATTACTACGGCGCCGACGCCGGCCGCTTCGCGAGCTGATTTTCCAGAAATTCAATCAAAGCTCGCCTCGAAAATTCGAGGCGAGCTTTTTTGTTGCCATCACCCCGCCGAATAAGCTGCGATCGCCGCCATGTTGACAATGTCGGAATCCTTGGCGCCCATCGAGGTGATCTGAACGGCTTTATCGAGGCCGACAAGGATCGGGCCGATGACCGTCGAGCCGCCGAGTTCCTGCAGCATCTTCGTGGAGATCGAAGCGGAGTGGAAGGCCGGCATGACCAGCACGTTGGCGGGGGCGGACAAGCGGCAGAACGGGTACTGCTCCATCACCTTGCGGTTCAGCGCCACGTCCGCGGCCATTTCGCCGTCGTACTCGAAATCGACGCGGCGCTTGTCGAGAATCTTCACCGCTTCACGAACGCGCTCGGAACGTTCGCCCGAAGGATGGCCGAAGGTGGAATAGGCAAGCAGTGCAACGCGCGGCTGGTAGCCCATGCGACGTGCAAGGCCTGCCGCTTCCTCGGCAATGTCGGCCAGCTCCTCTGCTGTAGGCATATCGTGCACCGCAGTATCCGCGACAAAGACAGTGCGACCGCGGACAAGCACCAGCGACACCCCGATAACACGGTGGCCCGGCTTCTCATCGATGCAGCGGCGCACATCTTCCAGCGCCGTCGAATAATTGCGCGTGATGCCGGTTACCATACCGTCCGCATCGCCGAGCGCCACCATCGTCGCGGCGAAATGATTCCGATCGTTATGGATTAGGCGCTGCGCGTCGCGGTGCAGATAACCCTTCCGCTGCAGCCGGGCATAAAGGTAGTCGGTGTAGGCCTCGATGCGGGTCGATATGCGTGCATTGACGATCTCCAAGCCTGGCCGGTTGAGATCGATGCCGGCGCGCTCCGCTGTTGCACGGATCAGGTCTTCGCGGCCGAGAAGGAGTGCCGTGCCGAGCTGCTGGTTGGCGTAGGACATTGCCGCACGCATGACCTGCTCTTCTTCCGCTTCGGCAAAAACCATCCGTTTCGGACGGCGGCGCACCCGCTCGTAAAGGCTCGCAAGCGTCGAGGCGATCGGATCGCGCCTTGCCGATAGCTCACGGCGATAGCCGTCCATGTCGGTGATCACCTTGCGGGCGACACCAGTTTCGATCGCAGCTTCCGCCACGGCCGCCGGGATTGCCGAAATCAAGCGCGGATCGAAGGGTACCGGAATGATGTACTGCGCGCCGAAGCGCGGCCGGTTGCCCTGATAGGCTGCGACAACGTCGTCCGGCACATCCTCGCGGGCCAGATTGGCAAGCGCCTTGACCGCGGCAATCTTCATCGCGTCGTTGATCGTGGTGGCCCGCACGTCGAGCGCGCCGCGAAAGATGTATGGAAAGCCGAGAACGTTGTTGACCTGGTTCGGGTAGTCCGACCGTCCCGTTGCCATGATGGCGTCATCGCGGATGCGGGCGACTTCCTCCGGCGTGATTTCCGGATCGGGATTCGCCATCGCGAAGATGATCGGCCGGTCGGCCATCGAGCGGATCATTTCTTCAGAAAAGGCGCCCTTCTGCGACAAACCGAGCACGACATCGGCACCCTTCATCGCATCCGCTAGCGTGCGGGCCTTCGTCTTGACCGCGTGTGCCGATTTCCACTGGTTCATGCCTTCGGTGCGGCCCTGATAGATCGCACCCTTGGTGTCGACGAGGGTGATGTTCTCCGGCGCAAAACCCATCGACTTGATGAGTTCGACACAGGCGATTGCCGCAGCTCCTGCGCCGTTGCAGACGAGTTTCGTCGTCTTCAGGTCACGTCCCGTCAACTCCAGGGCATTGATGAGGCCGGCCGTTGCAATGATCGCCGTGCCGTGCTGGTCGTCGTGAAAGACCGGAATATCCATCAGCTCGCGCAGGCGCTGCTCGATGATGAAGCAGTCGGGCGCCTTGATGTCCTCCAGATTGATGCCGCCGAAGGAAGGCCCCAGAAACCGCACGCAGTTGATGAACTCGTCGACATTTTCCGTGTCGACTTCGAGGTCGATGGAATCGACATCGGCAAAACGCTTGAAAAGGACGGATTTGCCTTCCATGACCGGCTTGGATGCCAAGGCGCCCAGATTGCCGAGACCGAGAATCGCCGTGCCGTTGGAGATGACGGCTACCATATTGCCACGTGTCGTATAGTCGTAGGCAGTGCCCGGATCGGCGGCGATTGCCTTCACAGGCGCCGCGACGCCCGGCGAATACGCGAGCGACAGATCGCGCTGCGTCGCCATCGGCTTCGTCGGGTTGATTTCCAGCTTCCCAGGCCGTCCCATGGCGTGGAATTCAAGCGCTTCATTGTCGGTAACGGACGTCACCGGCCGCGGCTTCTTTTCGATATCAGGCATTCTTCCTCCAACGTCCTGTGGGTGACGCCTTGCTCTTCCTCAATGGCGGTTGTCATCTATAGCGGCGGGCGGCTAGGGTTGGCACCTGTTTTTTTGGAAAATTGCACCTCCGTGAACCAACGAATAGACGCCAGGAACGAAGCCTTTTCGGCTGCCGAGCTTGCCACGGAGGAAAGCCGTGCTTCGGCCACGCCGATGATAGAGCAATTCATCGAGATCAAGGCAAACAACCCCGACTCGCTGCTTTTCTATCGGATGGGCGATTTCTACGAATTGTTCTTCGAAGACGCCTTGGACGCCTCGCGCGCGCTTGGCATTACGCTCACGAAGCGCGGTCAGCACATGGGGCAGGATATCCCGATGTGCGGCGTTCCCGTGCATGCCGCAGACGACTATCTGCAGAAGCTGATCGGGCTCGGCTTCCGTGTCGCCGTCTGCGAACAGGTCGAAGACCCGGCGGAGGCGAAGAAGCGCGGCTCGAAATCCGTCGTCAAACGCGACGTCATCCGCCTTGTCACGCCGGGCACGATTACCGAAGAAAAGCTGCTATCACCCTCCGAATCGAACTATCTGATGGCGCTTACCCGGATTCGCGGCGCGACCGAACCGCTGATGGCGCTGGCCTGGATCGATATTTCTACCGGCGTTTTCCGCCTCGCCGAGACGGAAGGTTCGCGGCTGCTTGCCGATATCCTGCGCATCGATCCGCGTGAACTGATCCTGCCGGATACGATGTTTCACGATCCCAGAGCTGAAGCCGGTCTTCGACGTGCTTGGCCGCACTGCGGTTCCGCAGCCTTCCGTGCTTTTCGACAGTGCGACAGCAGAAACCCGCATCTCCCGCTATTTCGGCGTTTCGACGCTCGATGGCTTCGGCACCTTCTCCCGCGCCGAATTGGCAGCCGCCGCGGCAGCTGTTGCCTATGTCGAAAAGACGCAGATCGCCGAACGCCCGCCACTTGGCAAACCGGAGCGCGAAAGCGGCGCCTCGACGCTCTTCATCGATCCCGCGACCCGCGCCAACCTCGAGCTCGCCCGCACGCTTTCGGGGGACCGCAACGGTTCGCTGCTGAAAGCGATCGACCGGACGGTCACCGGCGGAGGAGCCCGCCTTCTCGCAGAACGGCTGATGTCACCGATGACCGATCCTGACCGCATCAACGAGCGGCTGGATTCGATCGGCTTCCTGATGGAGGAACCGAGGCTTTGCGGCGACCTGCGCGACGCGTTGAAGCACGTGCCGGATATGCCGCGCGCACTGTCCCGCCTCGCGCTTGACCGCGGCGGCCCGCGCGACCTCTGGGCGATCCGGCAAGGGCTTGGTGCTGCTTCCGATCTCGCGAAGCTGCTAGGCAATTCGCTTTTGCCGGAAGAACTCAGTGCTGCCCTTTCCGGCCTGCAGGCGCTGCCTTCATCTCTCGAATCTATGCTTACCAAGACTCTCGCCGACGAACTTCCACTCTTGAAGCGCGATGGTGGTTTCCTGAGGGACGGCGCCAATGCCGAGCTTGACGAAGTGCGGGCTCTTCGCGATCAGTCGCGCCGGGTCATCGCCGGATTGCAATTGCAATATGCCGACGAGACCGGCATCAAGTCGCTGAAGATCAAGCACAACAATATCCTCGGCTATTTCATCGAAGTGACTGCCGGCAATGCCGGCCCGATGACGGATACGGCGGAGGCCAAGGCGCGTTTCATCCACCGTCAAACCATGGCGAATGCCATGCGCTTTACGACGACCGAGCTTGCCGACCTTGAAAGCCGGATCGCAAATGCCGCAGATCGCGCCTTGCAGATCGAGCTCGAAGCCTTCGAACGGATGACGGCTGCCGTTGTCGCTGAAGCCGAGGCGATCAAGGCCGGCGCCCGCGCGCTTGCCGTCATCGACGTTGCCGCGGGTCTGGCACTGTTGGCCGAGGAACAGGCCTATTGCCGCCCGCTCGTCGATGCTTCGAAGATGTTTATGATCGAAGGCGGACGCCACCCTGTTGTCGAACAGGCGCTGCGGCGCCAGTCTTCCGGACCTTTCGTCGCCAATAACTGCGATCTCTCGCCTGTCGCGGACGGCAAGGATGGGGCGATCTGGTTGCTGACCGGTCCGAACATGGGCGGTAAGTCGACATTCCTGCGCCAGAACGCGCTGATCGCCATCCTGGCGCAGATGGGTTCCTTCGTGTCCGCAACCTCCGCTCACATCGGCATCGTCGACCGGCTCTTCTCCCGTGTCGGCGCTTCTGACGATCTCGCCCGCGGTCGCTCGACCTTTATGGTGGAGATGGTCGAAACGGCGGCCATCCTCAACCAGGCGACCGATCGTTCGCTCGTCATCCTCGATGAAATCGGCCGCGGGACTGCAACGTTCGATGGGCTTTCGATCGCATGGGCTGCTGTCGAGCATCTGCACGAGGCGAACCGCTGCCGTGGCCTCTTCGCTACGCATTTCCACGAACTGACGGTGCTATCTGAAAAGCTTGCCCGGCTATCGAACGCCACCATGCGCGTTAAGGAATGGGATGGCGATGTCATCTTCCTGCACGAGGTGGGACCGGGTGCGGCGGACCGTTCCTACGGCATCCAGGTTGCGCGTCTTGCAGGCCTGCCAGCGTCCGTCGTCGCGCGCGCCCGCGACGTGCTGACGCGGCTGGAAGATGCCGACCGCAAGAACCCGGCAAGCCAATTGATAGACGATCTGCCGCTCTTCCAAGTTGCCGTGCGGCGAGAGGATGCCAATCGCGGGCCGTCCAAGATCGAGGAAGCGTTAAGGGGAATGAGCCTCGACGACCTGACGCCGCGCGAGGCGCTTGACGCGCTTTATGAGCTGAAGAAAAAACTGAAATAGGAGCGCGCCGATGTTCATGGAGGGCCTGCTGCGCGAAACCCAAAAGCTCGCCAATATCTTCACGGCGATGGAAGCGCTGCGCCTTGCCGACGAGCACGGCAATCCACGCGGCTGGGCCTCGCCCTTCGGCCTGCTGCAGATCACTAGGTGCTGCGCCATCATCTCCGATCTTGCCCTTTCGATCGCCAAGGCCGGCTACCGCGAATGCGACAAGGCAACGCTCGACGAAATCGCCAGCGAAACCCGCAAGGTTCTCTATTCGGTGAATGCGCAAGTCGGCGCTTGAGCGCCAGGCTTCCCGAGCCTATCTGCGGCACAGCACCCGAACGATTGGCGCGGCAACACCTTTTCGCCAAAATTAAGGGTTCTTGCAGTATGAAGACCCGTGTCAAACGCGGGGTAAAGAGGCTATAGCGCATGCAGACGAAACGAGACGCGGTCGCACCGCGCGAACAGGAAGCCGCTCCGCGCATGGCGACGATGAGTGACATCGATTTCTCGGAAATTCTCGACACGGCCCTTTTGCAAAAGCTCTGCGGCGCCGTTGCCGAAGCCAACAAGACCCGACCAGACGTCATGCGCTCCGACCTGCTTGCTGTGCTCAAAAAGGCAAGCAGCGACGGCCGCCAAAAGGCGTGCGCGCTTCTCTCTGCCGATGGCAGCGGGCTGAACTGCGCCCGGCGCATCTCCTGGCTGCAAGACCAGATCACGACGGCACTCTACGAGTTCGTCTGCGCATACGTGTTCCCGAAGCAGAAGGACAAGTTCGCCGTGACGGCGGTCGGCGGCTATGGCCGCGATACGCTGGCGCCGGGCTCCGATATCGACCTGCTCTTCCTCTTTCAGCCAAGGCCGGCAGAGGAGACGCACAAGGCTGTCGAGTTCATGCTCTATGTCCTCTGGGATATGGGCTTCAAGGTCGGCCACGCAACGAGGACGATCGAGGAGTGCATGGCGCTCTCCAGGTCCGACATGACGATCCGCACGGCGATCCTCGAGATGCGCTACATCTGCGGCCTGAAATCGCTCGCAACGGAACTTGAGACCCGTTTCGACAAGGAGATCGTGACCGGCACCGGCCCGGAATTCATTGCCGCCAAGCTTGCCGAGCGCGACGAGCGCCACCGCAAGGCAGGCGACACACGCTACCTCGTCGAACCCAACGTCAAGGAGGGCAAGGGCGGACTTCGCGATCTGCATACGCTCTTCTGGATTTCGAAATACTATTATCATGTCCGAGATACCGTCGAACTCGTCACGCTCGGCGTTCTCTCCAAGCATGAATACCGCGTTTTCGAAAAGGCCGACGATTTCCTATGGGCCGTGCGCTGCCACATGCACTTCTTGACGGGCAAGGCGGAGGAGCGGCTTTCCTTCGACATCCAGCGGGAGATTGCCGAAGCGCTCGGATATCATACGCGTCCCGGCCTTTCGGCCGTCGAGCGCTTCATGAAGCACTATTTCCTGGTGGCGAAGGACGTCGGCGACCTGACGCGCATCCTCTGCGCGGCGCTCGAAGATCAGCAGGCGAAATCGACGCCGGGGCTCACCGGTGTGATCAGCCGCTTTGCCCATCGCAGCCGCAAGATCGCCGGCAGCACCGAATTCGTGGAGGATCGCGGCCGCATCGCGCTTGCCAGCCCGGACGTGTTCAAGCACGATCCCGTCAGCATCATCCGTCTTTTCCATGTTGCTGATATCAATGGCCTCGAGTTCCATCCCGATGCACTGAAGCGGGTCACGCGATCGCTCAACCTCATCGACAACAAACTGCGCGAAAACGACGAGGCGAACCGCCTCTTCATGTCGATCCTCACCTCCAGGGGCGACCCAGCGCTCATTTTGCGTCGCATGAACGAAGCAGGTGTGCTCGGCCGCTTCATCCCGGAATTCGGCAAGATCGTCGCAATGATGCAGTTCAACATGTACCACCACTATACGGTGGATGAGCATCTGATCCGCACCGTCGACGTGCTCTCGGAAATCGACAAGGGCAAGGCCGACGACCTGCACCCACTCGCCAACAAGCTGATGCCGGGGATAGAAGACCGGGAGGCTCTTTATGTCGCAGTCCTCCTTCATGACATCGCCAAGGGCCGCCAGGAAGACCATTCGATCGCCGGCGCGCGCGTAGCCCGCAAGCTCTGCGCACGCTTCGGCCTATCGCAAAAGCAGACGGAGCTCGTCGTTTGGCTGATCGAGGAGCATCTGACGATGTCCATGGTTGCCCAGACCCGAGACCTTACCGACCGCAAGACGATCACTGACTTCGCCGATCGCGTTCAATCGCTCGATCGCCTGAAGATGCTGCTGGTCCTGACGATCTGCGACATTCGTGCCGTCGGCCCCGGCGTCTGGAACGGTTGGAAGGGTCAGTTGTTGCGCACGCTCTATTACGAAACCGAACTGCTGCTTGCCGGCGGCTTTTCGGAGGTGTCGCGCAAGGAGCGCGCCAATTCCGCGGCCGAAGCGCTGTTCAATGCGCTTTCCGATTGGAGCCAGAAGGATCGCAAGACCTACAGCAAGCTGCACTACCAGCCTTACCTGCTTTCCGTGCCGCTGGAAGACCAGGTCCGTCACGCCCATTTCATCCGCCAGTCGGACAAGAACGGCCAGGCGCTCGCGACAACCGTGCGAACGGACAGTTTCCACGCGATCACCGAAATCACCGTGCTCTCGCCAGACCACCCGCGCCTGCTCGCCGTTATTGCCGGGGCATGTGCGGCCGCTGGCGCTAATATCGTCGATGCACAGATATTCACGACGTCGGACGGACGCGCACTGGATACGATCCATGTCAGCCGCGAATTCCAGGACGATGCCGATGAGCTTCGCCGCGCCGGCACGATTGGGCGCATGATCGAAGACGTATTGTCGGGCCGCAAGCGGCTGCCGGAAGTCATCGCTACGCGTACGAAGAACCGCAAGAGGAGCAAGGCCTTCGTCATTCCGCCGTCGGTCAACATCACCAACAACCTGTCGAACAAGTTCACTGTCATCGAAGTCGAATGCCTTGACCGCACCGGCCTGCTTTCGGAAATCACCGCGATGCTTTCTGATCTTTCGCTCGACATCCAGTCCGCCCGCATCACCACCTTCGGCGAAAAGGTCATCGACACCTTCTATGTCACGGATCTCGTCGGTCAGAAGATCTCCAGCGACACCAAGCGGGCCAATATCACCGCCCGGCTGAAGGCCGTGATGGCCGGCGAAGAAGATGAGCTCCGCGAACGGATGCCCTCCGGCATCATCGCGCCCGCCGCCTCCGCGCGGACTTCGCAGCCGAGCGAAAAGAAAGCCGGGTCTACGGCATGAGTCTCGTCAAGAAATTCGCCACCGTCGGCGGCGCGACCCTCGGCAGCCGCATCTTCGGTTTTGCCCGCGAAACGCTGATGGCGGCGGCTCTCGGCACCGGCCCCATGGCTGACGTCTTCTACGCGGCCTTCCGCTTTCCCAACCTCTTCCGCCGGCTGTTTGCCGAAGGCGCCTTCAACGCTGCCTTCGTACCGCTCTTCGCCAAGGAGATTGAAGCGAACGGCACGGAAGGAGCAAAGCGGTTTTCGGAAGAGGTTTTCGGCGTGCTTTTTTCGGTGCTGCTGCTCATCACCATCGTGATGGAGCTTTGCATGCCGCTGCTTGTACGCTTCATCATCGCGCCGGGCTTTGCCGACGATCCGGACAAGTTCTCGATTACGATCCGCATGGCGGCGGTGATGTTCCCCTATCTCATGTGCATGTCGCTGACGGCGATGATGAGCGGCATGCTGAATTCGCTACACCACTTCTTCGCCGCAGCGGTCGCGCCGATCTTCCTCAATGTCGTGATGATTGGTGCGCTCTTCTACGCTCTCTACACCGGCGCGGAACCACTCGCGACCGCCTGGTATCTCTCCTGGGGCGTGCTGGGGGCCGGTATCCTGCAGCTCGCTGTCGTCTATATCGGGGTCCTTCATGCAGGCATGAGCATCGGCTTTCGCTTTCCGCGCATGACGCCGAACGTCAAGCGGCTGCTGATCCTCGCAGTCCCCGCCGCGGTCACAGGCGGCATCACGCAGATCAACCAGCTGATCGGCCAGGCGATCGCCTCGTCCCGCGACGGTGCCATCGCCGCCCTGCAATATGCGGATCGCATCTACCAGCTGCCGCTCGGCGTCGTTGGCGTTGCCGTCGGTGTCGTATTGCTGCCGGAGCTTGCCCGCGCTTTGAAGGGCGGCAATCTGCGTGAAGCCGGGAACCTGCAGAACCGTTCAATCGAATTCGTGCTGTTCCTGACGATCCCCGCGGCCTTCGCCCTTTGGGTCCTCGCCGACGAGATCATCCGCGTGCTTTACGAACGTGGAGCCTTCCATCAGGAGAACACAGCGCTCGTCGGTTCGATACTCGCGATCTACGGCATCGGCTTGCCGGCCTTCGTGCTCATCAAGGCGTTGCAGCCGGGCTTCTATGCCCGCGAGGATACCAAGACGCCGATGCGCTTTTCGGCCGTTGCCGTCGGCGTCAACTGCGCCACGGCTCTGACGCTTTTCCCCTATCTCGGCGCACCGGGCATCGCGGTGGCGGAAGCAGCCGCCGGCTGGATCAGCACGGTATTGCTTTTCGCAACGCTGCTGCGCCGCGGCCATCTTAACTGGGAATGGGCGCTGGCCCGGCGGGCGGCTCTGCTCGTCGTATCGGCATCCGTGATGAGCGGCGGCATCGTCTTCCTGCAGCATCGCTGGGAACCGTGGCTCGCTTCAGGTGCCCATCTGGCGACCAAGGCCGGTACGCTCGGCCTTTTGATCGCCATTTCGATGATCGTCTATTTCGCGACCGCCTTTTTGATTGGCGGCGCCGATGTCGGCATGATCCGGCGAAACCTCAACCGAAAGCCTTCGCCCAAAGCCGAAGGATGAACCGCAGCCTTTGTTATCAGCAGTGGCTCCAGCGCCGCTTCGGCCCGATGTCGACGTGGACGATGCCGTTGCAGTATCGCCCAATACCGCCGATACCCGGCGCCGTCTGCGCTGCCGCGACGATCGTCCGTTCCGATAGGCCCGGCACGCGGATGTCGGCTGCGTTGCAATGGCGATGCTGAGAATGCGCGCGGCCGGAATGCGGCCGGTGGCCGGACGTGACTATCGGTCTTCGGCCGGTCTTGGCCGCGATATGCGCGAGAACGGCTCTGAGTTTTGGCGGGAAGCAGCCGATTCTGACGCTCACGGTCTGAACCGTATAGGGCAGCGATGTCGTGTACTTGAGAAGTCTTACCGGGGGTTTTTTACTGTTCTGCGCGCCGGCATTGACGCAACAGGACAAGGTGAACAAGCCAGCAAGAACGAGTGATAAAATCGTATGCATGACGTCCCCTCCAGATAGAGCGCAGTGGATTTCCACTGAGGCTCGGATTGGCGTCGAGAACGTTCATTCGAAAAGTGGCCAATTTGTGAAATTTTATGCCAACTCACTAAGTGAGACACCCTCATATTATTGACCTAATTAAAAAGTTGATAGCTAAAATTGAGTATAAAATACTCTCTACCATTCGATGAAAATCAAGACCTTGCAACAAGGCGCATTAGAGGGAACAGGCCACCAGGAGAAAGGCGCCATAATTCGAATTAGCGCCGCCGACAATTTAATTTGGCACGATCAAAAAGCTGTCCTGCCGGAGCAAGCTCTCTTGACCAAGTATCGAGTCCCCGCAACAAAAGATCTCTCGAAGCCGGAGTTTATACGTGCGCCAATCCCTCTTCCTGGTCACCCTCGTCATCGATGACTACGACCGCGCCAAGGCTTTCTACTGCGGCGCGCTCGGCTTCGACTGCCTACAGGACGAAATGCAGCCGGATGGCAAGCGCTGGGTAGTGGTGAAGCCAAAAGGAGGCGATGGCGCAGCGTTCCTTCTTGCCCGGGCAGTCAATGACGCACAGAAAGCGGCAATCGGAAATCAGACCGGCGGGCGTGTCGGCTTCTTTTTGAACACTGACGATTTTGCACAAGATCGTGCCGCCATGCTGGCCAAGGGCGTGCGCTTTCTCGAAGAACCGCGGCATGAGGTCTACGGAACGGTGGCCGTGTTTTCGGATCCTTACGGCAACACTTTCGATCTGATCCAGCATGCCGCACCGGCCGCCTCTTGATTGCAGTACCGAGCACGTGCATAAGCCGCCGCGTTAGCATCATGGGCGTCTCTGCCCTGGGGCCCTCCACCAGCCTAATCGAGGATGACGTGACCGAATTCAAGAAGCTCGTATTTTCCGGCGTTCAGCCGACCGGCAATCTCCATCTCGGCAACTATCTCGGCGCGATCCGCAAGTTCGTGGCGCTGCAAGAAGGCAACGACTGCATCTATTGCGTCGTCGACCTGCATTCCCTCACTGCGCAGCTCGTGCACAACGACCTACCGGGCCAGATCCGCTCGATCGCCGCAGCGTTCATCGCCTCCGGCATCGATCCGGAAAAGCATATCGTCTTCAACCAGTCGGCCGTGCCGCAGCATGCCGAACTCGCCTGGATCTTCAATTGCGTCGCCCGCATCGGCTGGATGAACCGCATGACGCAGTTCAAGGACAAGGCCGGCAAGGACCGCGAAAACGCCTCGCTCGGCCTGCTTGCCTATCCGAGCCTGATGGCCGCCGACATCCTCGTTTATCGCGGCACGCATGTTCCGGTCGGCGACGATCAGAAGCAGCATCTCGAGCTTGCCCGCGACATCGCGATGAAGTTTAACCTGGACTATCAAGATCACATCCGCCGCGCCGGCCAGGGCGTCGACATCACCGTCGGCGACGAGCCGGTGCACGCCTATTTCCCGATGGTCGAACCGCTGATTGAAGGCCCTGCACCGCGCGTGATGTCGCTGCGCGACGGCACCAAGAAGATGTCCAAATCCGATCCGTCCGATCTCTCGCGCATCAACCTGATGGACGACGAGGACGCGATCTCGAAGAAGATCCGCAAGGCGAAGACCGATCCGGACGGCTTGCCGAGCGAGGTCGAAGGCCTGAAGGGCCGCCCGGAAGCCGACAACCTCGTCGGCATCTATGCGGCGCTTGCCGACAAAACGAAAACTGAGGTGCTTGCCGAATTCGGCGGCCAGCAGTTTTCCGTCTTCAAGCCGGCGCTGGTCGATCTCGCCGTTCAGGTGCTCTCGCCGATCACCGGTGAAATGCGCCGCCTCATGGACGACACCACCCATATCGACGCAATTCTCCGCAACGGCGGCGAACGCGCCCGGGCCCGGGCCGAAGCGACCATGAAGGACGTCCGCGACATCATCGGCTTTCTCTATTGAGACAGCCTTTCTTCTCGCCTCGGGGAGAAGATGTCCGAAGGACAGATAGGGGTGAGCGACGAAAGGTGCGAACGGCCTGAGCAAACGCGAGGGACGATTGCCATACGCAGCCCTCATCCGACCCTTCGGGCCTCCTTCTCCCCGAGGGAAGAAGGGATAAAGGAGGGGCTTGCAAATTTTCCGGATCAGGTGTCAGAGTCCGCGCCATGGTATCAAAGCGACTCTCACGGCTCGAAGGGCATCGCCGCAAGTTCATGGCGGTGATCGATGGTACGCCGGAATGCCAGAGCGCCGTGCATTATGCCGGCAGGCGCGCCAAGAATTCCAATGGCGGACTGGTTCTCGTTTACGTAATTCCCGAAGGCGATTTTCAGCAATGGCTGGGCGTCGAGGAGATCATGCGAGCCGAAGCCCGCGAGGAAGCCGAAGCCGTCGTCTCCAAGTCGGCGCAAGTGGTGCGCGAATCGATTGGCATCGAACCGGAAATCGTCATCCGCGAGGGCAGCGCGGTCGAAGAGATCAATGCAGTGATCGAAGAAGATCGCGACATTGCGATCCTGGTGCTGGCCGCAAGCTCGGCCAAGGAGGGTCCCGGACCTTTGGTATCGTCCGTTGTCGGAAAAGCAGCTACCTTTCCTATCCCTGTTACCGTGTTGCCCGATACGCTGACGAATGAGGAATTAGACGCGCTGGCGTAAGACAGAATGTCGAACGGAGACTATTTGTGGAGTCTTTATCTCTTGAATAGCGCCGCCGATCGGCTTATTTTCTTTTGAAGAATTCTAAAGACGGCCTGAGCGACAACCTGGCCCGCATGGAGAGCGAAATGTTCATTCAGACCGAAGCCACGCCGAATCCGGCCACCCAGAAGTTCCTGCCGGGCAAGGTCGTGATGGAAACTGGTACGGCCGAGTTCCGCAGCGTCGAGGAAGCTCAGGCTTCGCCGCTCGCCGCCCGCCTTTTTGAAATCCCGGGCGTCACTGGCGTCTATTTCGGCTACGATTTCATCTCCGTTTCCAAGGAGAACCAGGAGTGGCAGCACCTGAAGCCTGCCATCCTTGGCTCTATCATGGAGCACTTCATGTCCGGAAAGCCGGTCATGGGCGACGCCTCCGTATTTTCGGAAGAACTCGATGCGGACGGTGAATTCTTCGATGAGGCCGACGAGACCATCGTGCTCACCATCAAGGAACTGCTTGAAACCCGCGTGCGCCCGGCAGTTGCCCAGGATGGCGGCGACATCACGTTTCGCGGCTTCAAGGACGGCAAGGTCTATCTCAACATGAAGGGCTCCTGCTCCGGCTGCCCCTCTTCGACGGCAACACTGAAGCATGGTGTCCAGAACCTGCTTCGCCACTTCGTTCCCGAAGTGCAGGAAGTCATCGCAGCCTGACGATCTGTTCAAAATTCATCCGGCTCAGCATTGCGCCGGATGAATTTATGATAGGCTTTTATTCGGAAATTGATGACATGATTGTTCTGGCGCTCGACACGGCTGGTGTGGATTGCGCTGCCGCTCTCTACGACAGCGGCAGGGATGCGGTGCTGGGGGAGGCATCGGACTTGATCGGCAAGGGCCATGCAGAGCATTTGATGGGAATCATCGACCGCGTGCTCAAGCAGGCGGACATGAAACTCGCGATGGCCGAACGTGTTGCCGTTACGATCGGTCCCGGCTCCTTTACCGGAATCCGCGTTGGCGTTGCCGCAGCACGCGGCTTCGGCCTTGCGCTTAATATCCCCACTGTCGGCATCACGACGCTGGAGACCATGGCCGCCGCCCAGCGCGAGAAGACGCCCAGCCGCCCCGTCCTTGCCGCCATGGACGCCAAGCGCGGCGAAATCTACCTCCAGAGCTTTTCCGCTGACGGCCTGGCGTTCGACGAACCTCGCGCAGTGACAGTCGAGGAAGCGCAGGCTTTCGCGGCCACCTTCGACGGCGAGATAACCGGATCTGCAACGCCGCTGCTGAAACCCAACGCGACGGGCGAACACGCCAATAAATTCCCCATTTCCATCGTGGCACGCCTTGGTGCGGCCGCCGATCCCGGTTCAGGAAAGCCGAAGCCTCTTTATCTGCGCGGACCCGATGCCAAACCGCAGGCCGGGTTCGCGATCGCGCGAGTATGACCATGCTGGAATCCTATCTGACTCTGAAGCCGGCTTTCGAGATCGTCGCAATGGACAATGACGATTGCCACGCGGTTGCCGTGCTGCATGGCGAACGCTTTGCCCGCCCGTGGGGCGACGGCGAGTTCTATAGCCTGCTCAGCCAGGACACCGTCTTCGGTTTCGTCGCGCGCCAAACCAACGCTTTCCTGAAAAAGCCTCTGCCGGGCTTCGTGCTTGCCCGCCAGGTCGCCGGCGAAGCGGAAATCCTGGCAATCGCCGTGCAGGCGAAGGTTGCCGGCGCCGGCCTCGGCTGGCGGCTGATGCAGGCGGCGATGCGCGAAGCCAAGCTGCGCGGCGGCGAAAGCATGTTCCTGGAAGTCGACCACGGCAATGCAGCCGCCCTCGGCCTCTACCGTAAGCTCGGCTTTGAGAAAGTCGGCGAGCGCCGCGGATACTACAAGGATGCGAACGGTGCGGTTTCCACGGCGCTTGTCATGAAGCGCGTTCTTCGCTAGTGCCGTTTGAGAACCGGAATCTGGAATGAAGGCCGCCAATGACCGACACAGCCAAGACCCTTGAGGAGCTTTGCACCGAGCGCGGCATGCGAATGACCGAACAGCGCCGCGTGATCGCCCGTATCCTTGAAGAGTCGGAAGATCACCCGGATGTCGAGGAACTGTACCGTCGCTCAGTTAAGGTCGATGCAAAGATTTCGATCTCCACCGTCTACCGCACCGTCAAGCTCTTCGAAGACGCCGGCATCATCGCCCGCCATGATTTCCGCGACGGCCGTTCACGCTATGAGACGGTGCCGGAAGAGCATCACGACCACCTGATAGACCTGAAGAACGGCGTGGTCATCGAATTCCGCTCGCCGGAGATCGAAGCCCTGCAAGAGCGAATTGCCCGCGAGCATGGCTTCCAGCTCGTCGATCACCGGCTGGAACTCTACGGCATTCCGCTGAAGAAAGACGAACGCTGAGCCGATGACCGCAGCCGCAGGGAGTTCGCGTTGATCGTCTGGCTGCGCATCGCCTATGCCGCGGTCGTCATCGCCGCCGCCAGCATGCCGCTGATGCCATTGCAGCTTCTCAGCCTCCATTTCGACTGGAAGCTCCGCCGCATCCTTCCGCGTCTTTGGCACCGCGCTGCCTGCCACGCACTCGGAATTCGCGTGAAGGTCCACGGCAAGCTCGAAGGGCGCAGGCCGCTGATGCTATGCGTCAATCACGCGTCGTGGATGGATATCATGGTCATGTCCTCGGTCGCCGATGTCGCCTTCATCGCCAAAGTAGAGGTGCGCGACTGGCCCATCTTCGGGCTGCTCGCCCGCCTGCAGAAAAGCGTTTTCATCGTCCGCGAAGAAAAGCGGAAGACCGGCAGTCAGGCAAGCGAGATTGCGGACCGCATGGCGGACGGCGAGATCATCGTGCTCTTTCCCGAAGGCACGACTTCGGACGGCAATCGTTTGCTGGAGGTCAAATCCTCGCTCTTCGGAGCGGCCGCCATGGCCGTGCCGCACTCGCCGAACGGCTCCGTCTTCGTGCAGCCGGTCGCGATCGCCTATACCAAGGCGCACGGCGTTGCGATGGGCCGCTATCACCGCCCGCTGGCCGGCTGGCCCGGCGACGTGGAACTCGTGCCACACCTGATGGACGTCGTGAAATGTGCGGCGCTCGATGCCGAGGTCTCCTTCGGCGAGGCGGTCGAATACCGCTCTGATTCGAACCGGAAGGACGTCAGCGCCACCATCGCCCGCCGCATCCGTGCCATGCTCAACAGCCGCCTGCGCGGCCGCGAAATCTCTTGAGGAAAAATTTCGATTTTCTATAGGGCAAAAAACCACTAAATAGCCCGCCATGACCCAAGACACCGCCCTTCTTCCGCCCCCGGAGACCATCCCCAGCGAAGGCCTCCGCAATGGCAGCAACAGCCGCAAGGTTTTCATCAAGACTTATGGCTGCCAGATGAACGTCTACGACTCGATGCGCATGAGTGATGCGCTCGCCCGCGATGGTTACGAGCCGACGGAGAATATGGAGGAGGCCGACCTCGTCCTGCTCAATACTTGTCACATCCGCGAAAAGGCCGCCGAGAAGGTCTATTCGGCGCTCGGCCGCTTGCGCGATCTGAAGAAGAAGAAGGCTGCCGACGGGCGCGAGATGATGATCGGCGTCACCGGATGCGTTGCCCAGGCCGAGGGCGAGGAAATCCTGCGCCGCGCGCCTGCCGTCGATGTGGTCATCGGCCCGCAGACCTATCACCGCCTGCCGGACGCGCTGCGGCGTGCCAAGGAAGGCCATCGCGTTGTCGATACGGAATATGCGCTGGAAGACAAGTTCGAACACTTGCCCATCGCCGAAACCAGAAAGATCCGTTCGCGCGGTGTCACTGCATTCCTGACGGTGCAGGAAGGCTGCGACAAGTTCTGCACCTTCTGCGTCGTGCCTTACACGCGTGGTTCGGAGATCTCCCGGCCGGTCAGCCAGATTGTCGAAGAAGCACAGAACCTCATCGAAGGCGGAGTGCGGGAAATCACATTGCTCGGCCAGAACGTCAACGCGTGGCATGGCGCCGGGGCCAATGGCGAGGAATGGAGCCTTGGCGATCTGCTCTATCGCCTCGCTGAAATTCCGGGGCTTGCCCGGCTCCGGTACACCACCAGCCATCCGCGCGACATGGACGACCGCTTGATCGAGGCGCATCGCGAGCTGCGGGCGTTGATGCCCTACTTGCACCTGCCGGTGCAGGCGGGCTCGGACCGCATCCTGAAAGCCATGAACCGGCGCCATACAGCAGCGGAATATATGGCGCTCATTGAGCGCATTCGCGCAGCCCGCCCCGACATCGCGCTGTCGGGCGATTTCATCGTTGGTTTTCCCGGGGAGACAGACGAGGATTTTGACGCTACACTGAGTTTGGTGGAGGAGGTTCGCTATGCGCAGGCTTTCTCCTTCAAATATTCGACGCGGCCGGGTACGCCCGGGGCGGAACTGAAGGACCAGGTGCCGGAAGAGATCAAGGCAGAACGGCTCGAGCGCCTGCAGGCGCTTCTCCTCAAGCAGACGCAGGAATTCAACAGATCCTGCATCGGCAAGGAAATCGATTTGTTGCTTGAAAAGCCCGGCCGGATGCCGGGACAACTTATTGGGCGTTCTCCCTGGCTTCAGTCAGTGAATGTTGATGCAAAAGCATCGCAAATCGGTGACATTATCAAAGTGCGAATCACCGGAACCGGAACGAACAGCCTGTTTGCCGAGTTTGCAGAGGCTGGGGTTTTAACCTAGGGAGCTCGACCGCTTGAACGGACAAGAATTGGTTTCTTCTTCACCGCGCCACCCACGCATTGCGAGCGACGCCAATCACTTCGTCCTGACGTTCGAGAACAACCGGTTCGCCAGCGAGCTATTCGGTCAGTTCGATCAGAACCTGAAGCTTCTCGAGGAGCGGCTGCATATCGACGCGCGCGCGCGCGGTAATTCCGTTGTCATTACTGGCGATGTCGTCGCCACCAATCAGGCCCGGCGTACGCTGGACTACCTCTATGAAAAGCTCCAGAAAGGCGGCAGCGTGGAACGATCCGACGTGGAAGGCGCAATCCGCATGGCGGTTGCCGCCGACGATCAGTTGAGCCTGCCGACCATGGAGAAAAAAGCCAAGCTCACCATGGCGCAGATTTCGACACGCAAGAAGACGATCGTTGCGCGGACGCCGACGCAGGACGCCTATATACGCGCCATGGAACGCGCGGAACTGGTCTTCGGCGTCGGCCCAGCCGGCACGGGCAAGACCTACCTCGCCGTCGCACATGCGGCCCAGATGCTGGAGCGCGGCGCTGTCGAGAAGATCATCCTTTCGCGGCCGGCGGTCGAGGCCGGCGAGCGTCTTGGCTTCCTGCCTGGCGACATGAAGGAGAAGGTCGATCCCTATCTCCGGCCGCTCTATGATGCGCTCTACGACATGATACCGGGAGACAAGGTCGAGCGCGCGATCACGGCTGGCGTCATCGAGATCGCGCCGCTCGCCTTCATGCGCGGGCGCACGCTCTCGAACGCGGCCATCATTCTCGATGAAGCTCAGAACACAACATCGATGCAGATGAAGATGTTCCTGACGCGCCTCGGCGAGAATTCACGCATGATCGTCACCGGCGATCCAAGCCAGATCGACTTGCCGCGCGGCGTGAAATCCGGACTTATCGAAGCGCTGCATCTGCTTGACGGCGTGGAAGGAATTTCGACGATCCGCTTCAAGGATGTCGACGTCGTTCGCCATCCGTTGGTCGGACGGATCGTAAGGGCCTACGACGCCACCTATACGACGCGGCCGGAAGACGCCGGCCCGCAGGTCTGATGGCCGAACTCGACATCCAGATCAGCATCGAGGAAGGCGACTGGCCCTCCGAGGATGAACTTCAGGCTTTGGCGGAACGCGTGCTGGAAGCGGCGGCGACGTTTCTCAAGAAAAATGAGAAGCAGCCGTTTCCCACGACAGCAACTGAGCTTTCGCTTGTCTTCACGGATGACGAATCCATCCGCACCATGAACGCCGAATGGCGCAAGAAGGACAAGGCCACCAATGTTCTCTCCTTTCCGGCTTTTCCGATAATCCCAGGAAAGATGCCAGGTCCGATGCTTGGTGATATCATTATCGCCAGGGAGACCGTCGAACGGGAAGCGCGGGAGCTCGAAAAGCCGTTCGAAGACCATCTGACACATCTGATGGTGCATGGTTTCTTGCATCTCTTCGGCTACGACCATATGAATAATGACGAAGCCGAAATTATGGAGGGGTTGGAGACTCGCATTTTGGCAGTACTCGGCCTATCTGACCCATACGAGGGTCAAGACCTTAAAATGGAACCATGAGCGACTTTACAACGAAACCGGCGGCGGACACCAAGGACGCCGATCAATCCTCCTCCTCAGATGAGGCGGGCAGTAGTAGCAGGCATTCCGGACGATCATTCTGGGCGCGCGCCGCCCGCATCCTTCGCCCGCAGCAGGGCTCGCGCATTCGCGAAGATCTCGCCGACGCGCTGATGACTAACGATACCGGCGACGATGCCTTTTCGCCCGACGAGCGGGCGATGCTTCACAACATCTTGCGTTTCCGCGAAGTGCGCGTTGCCGACGTCATGGTTCCGCGCGCCGACATCGAGGCGGTCGACCAGAACATCACCATCGGTGAATTGATGATCCTCTTTGAGGAATCAGGCCGCTCTCGCATGCCGGTCTATGCCGATACACTCGACGATCCGCGCGGCATGGTGCATATCCGCGACTTGCTTTCCTATGTCGCCAAGCAGGCGCGCAACAAGCGCCGGACAGGCTCCAAGACTGTTAAGCCGGTTGTCGAGATCGCTACCGAGAACATTCAGAAGCCGGCGCGCTCGGCAAAGCCGAATTTCGACCTTGCGCGCGTCGACCTGCAGAAGACGCTTGCCGAGGCCGGCATCGTCCGCAAGATCCTTTTCGTGCCGCCATCGATGTTGGCATCCGATCTGCTTCGCCGAATGCAGGTGAACCGCACGCAGATGGCGCTGGTCATCGATGAATATGGCGGCACCGATGGGCTTGCTTCGCACGAGGACATCGTCGAGATGGTAGTCGGCGATATCGATGACGAGCATGATGACGAAGAGGTCATGTTCAAGCGAATTTCCGAAGACGTCTTCGTAGCGGATGCCCGCGTCGAACTGGAAGAGATTGCAGAGGCGATCGGCCCGGATTTCGACATCAGCGAGCAGGTGGACGAGGTCGATACGCTGGGTGGCCTTATCTTCTCCGCCCTCGGCCGCATTCCGGTTCGGGGCGAAGTCGTCCAGGCTCTGCCGGATTTCGAATTCCACATTCTTGAGGCCGACCCGCGCCGGATTAAGCGGGTGCGCATCACCCGCAAGCGTCAGGCAATCCGCCGCCGCGTCAAGGCAGACGACAGTGTGACTGGACCTGAATCGGCTGACGAACGGCCTGCCGAATCAACATCGAACTGATTTCCGTGAGGCACGACAAAGCGCCGCTTTTTTGAAAGACTGCGGACCGGGTTGATTCGCGGCGTGAATGGAGTGCGCATGGAGCGGCTTGCGGACAAGGTCATCCTGGTCTGGGGTTTCAAACGGGCAGTGCTGGCGGTCTTTGCCGGCGCATTCGCCGTTCTGGCGCTTCCGCCGATCGGCTTTTTCGCAGCGATGTTCCTTTCATTCACGCTCCTCGTCTGGCTGATCGACGGCGCAACTGCCTCCCCCGAGGCGAGCTTCCTCGGCCGCCTCTGGCCCTCATTCGTGATCGGCTGGCTCTTCGGCTTCGGCTATTTCGTCGCAGGCCTTTGGTGGCTCGGCCATGCCTTGATGATCGACTCGGAAGAATTTGCCTGGGCGCTGCCATTGGCGACCCTCGGCCTGCCGGCGGTGCTGTCAATCTATTATGGCCTCGCTGCAGCTATCGCCCGTGTCTTCTGGTCGGACGGGATGGGCCGCATTGCGGCGCTCGCCGCAGGCTTCGGCCTCTTCGAGTGGTTGCGCACGCGTCACTTTCACGGGCTTTCCCTGGAATGCGATCGGCTACGGCATCATGCCTATGCCGCTGATGATGCAATCCGCGCATATCATCGGCGCCATGGGCGTGACTGCGCTTGCCGTCTTCGTCTTCGCTGCGCCTGCCCTTCTCGGTACACGTCAGGGTGCGACGATGGGTGTGGGACTCGCCACACTGCTCTTTGCAGCCCATCTCGGTTATGGCGGCTATGTCCTTTATCTCGCGCCGAAGGCTCCGCCGCTGCCGCAAGAGAAGCGGCCGGTGATCCGCCTTGTGCAGCCGATGATTGATCAGGCTGCCAAGCTCGACAACAATGCCGATCGCTCGGCGATCTTCGAGCTTCACTTGAAGCTTTCCGCCGAGGCGCCGAAGGATGGAGGAAAGAAGCCGAACATCATCGTCTGGCCGGAGACGTCGATCCCTTTCATCCTCACCGATAATCAGGATGCCCTTACCCGGATCGCCGATACGCTCGACGACGACCAGATTCTGATTGCAGGTGCTGTTCGCGCCGAAGAGATGGGGCCGGGAAACCCCGTGCGCTACTACAATTCGATCTATGCGATCGACGGACGCGGCCAGATCGTCACGGCTTCCGACAAGATGCATCTCGTTCCGTTCGGCGAATATGTACCGTTCGAGAATATCCTCGACAATTTCGGCATCAAGAATATCGTCGAAATGCCGGGCGGGTTCTCTGCCGCGGCGACGCGCCATCTCCTGGAACTGCCGACGGGACTGAAGCTCTATCCTCTCGTCTGCTATGAGATCATCTTCCCGGATGAGATGACCGGCGACATCGCTGATGCGGGCGCGATCCTGAACATCACGAACGACGCCTGGTTCGGCAATACGCCTGGCCCTTATCAGCATTTCCAGCAGGCGCGGGTACGTGCCGTGGAGACCGGATTGCCGCTGATTCGCGATGCCAACAGCGGCATTTCAGCTATCGTGGACGCCCACGGCCAGATTGTCGCAGGACTGGGTCTCAATCAAGCAGGCTTCGTCGACGCAACTCTTGAGGGATTCGGCAGCGCTTCTCGGAGTTCGTTTTCGCGGCAAGCTTACTTCTGGTTGACTGAAACGTTACTGATTTTGATTGTGTCGATTTCCCGTTTTGGTTTTATTTTCAAGCCGAATTGACCAAAAACCCCTAAAATTGCATAGTGGTCGCGATCGGCGTTGTTAACGTATGCTTGATGATAGGGTTTACGCCGCTTACAACGTGGCGTTACGGATGGGTCTGGGCACTGCCGGTTTAACCAGGTTGAAATTCTTTGCTAGGGCACGACCATGATTGAAAACAAGAAGAAGCCTAACCCGATCGACATCCACGTCGGCAGTCGCATTCGGCTTCGCCGTACAATGCTTGGCATGAGCCAGGAGAAGCTGGGCGAGAGCCTCGGCATTACCTTTCAGCAGATCCAGAAGTACGAGAAGGGTACGAACCGCGTCGGTGCGAGCCGCCTGCAGAACATCTCGAGTATTCTCAACGTCCCGGTTTCCTTTTTCTTCGAGGACGCTCCGGGCGATCACGCCGGCGGATTGACCGGCATGGCAGAGGCATCGAGCTCGAATTATGTTGTCGATTTCCTCTCCTCCTCGGAAGGGCTTCAGCTCAACCGGGCCTTCGTAAAGATTTCCGACCCCAAGGTTCGCCGCAAGGTCGTGGAGCTTGTGAAGGCGCTGGCCGCCGAGGCCGACGCGGACTGACCCCTTTGATGACCGCAGTTTTGAAAGGTGGTCGAAAGGCCACCTTTTTTGCGTTTTATGGGCAAAATTTACCATTTCGCTGCAGATATAAAGATATATATATGTCCTTCTGTGCTTGTTTTTCGAACGCGAAATGAGTACCAACTACACGGCTTTTGTTCTTTGAGGGGAATCCCGAATGCGCGCGAATTATCTTTTCACCAGCGAGTCAGTTGCCGAAGGTCACCCGGACAAGGTGTGTGACCGCATCTCCGACGAGATCGTAGATCTGGTCTATCGTGAAGCGGCCAAAACCGGCATCAACCCCTGGGGCGTGCGCATTGCCTGCGAAACCCTGGCGACGACGAACCGCGTTGTGATCGCCGGTGAAGTCCGTCTGCCACCGAGCCTGATGAAGAAGGATAAGAACGGCAACGACGTCATCAACCCGTCGAAATTCAAGGCTGCAGCCCGCCGCGCCATCAAGGACATCGGCTACGAGCAGGAAGGCTTCCACTGGAAAAAGGCAAAGATCGACGTGCTGCTGCACTCGCAGTCTGCCGATATCGCACAGGGCGTCGACAACGCAGCCGACCAGCAGGGTGACGAAGGTGCCGGCGACCAGGGCATCATGTTCGGCTACGCCTGCAAGGAAACGCCGGACCTCATGCCAGCTCCGATCTACTACTCCCACAAGATCCTGCAACTGCTGGCCACAGCCCGCAAGAAAGGCGACGGCGATGTCGCCAAACTTGGCCCGGACGCCAAGAGCCAGGTGACCGTGCGCTACATCGACGGTAAGCCTGCCGAAGTGACCTCGATCGTTCTTTCGACCCAGCATCTCGATGACAGCTGGGATTCGAAGAAGGTTCGCGCCGTCGTGGAGCCTTACATCCGCGAAGCGCTGGGCGATCTGCCGATCGCCAAGGAATGCAACTGGTACATCAACCCGACCGGCAAGTTCGTCATCGGCGGCCCGGACGGCGATGCTGGTCTTACCGGCCGCAAGATCATCGTCGACACCTATGGCGGTGCCGCTCCCCACGGCGGCGGCGCATTCTCCGGTAAGGACACGACCAAGGTCGACCGGTCCGCAGCCTATGCTGCCCGCTATCTTGCGAAGAACGTCGTCGCCGCAGGTCTTGCCGACCGCTGCACGATCCAGCTCTCCTATGCGATCGGCGTCGCACAGCCGCTATCGATCTATGTCGATCTGCACGGCACCGGCAAGGGCGTGACGGAAGACCAAGTCGAGGCAGCGATCCGTAAGAACATGGACCTGTCACCGACCGGCATCCGCCGCCATCTCGACCTCAACAAGCCGATCTACGCCAAGACATCGGCCTATGGCCACTTCGGCCGCAAGGCAGGCCGTGATGGCTCGTTCTCATGGGAACGCACAGATCTCGTCAAGGCGCTGAAGGAAGCCGTGAAGCTTCGGGCGGTGGCATGACGGATATGGAGCGCCGGGCGCGCGCGACCGAGGCTTTCTTCGGTCGCCGCAAGGGAAAGGCTCTCCGCGAACATCAAGCGGAAAGACTTCATACGCTGCTCCCGGCATTCCTCATCGATCTTTCGGCGGCTCCACCAGAGCCGCTGAAAAACCTCTTTCCGGTTCCGACTGAACGGCTGCGCCTAGAAATCGGCTTCGGCGGTGGCGAACATCTGATCCACCGCGCGCTGGAAATGCCCTCCACCGGCTTCATCGGCGTCGAACCCTTCATCAATTCCATGCAGAAACTGCTGGCGAGCATCGAGGCGAAGGGTGCAAAGAATATCCGCGTCTATAACGACGATGCAACGCAACTGCTCGACTGGCTGCCCGACGGCTGCCTGGATCAGATCGATCTGCTCTATCCCGATCCATGGCCGAAGCGGAAGCACTGGAAACGGCGCTTCGTTTCCAAGACCAATCTCGACCGTTTCCATCGCGTACTGAAGCCCGGCGGGCTCTTCTGCTTCGCCTCGGACATCGATACCTACGTGAATTGGACGCTGCTGAAGTGCCGCGATCACGGCGGCTTCGACTGGCTTGCGGAAAACGCCGCCGACTGGCTGACGCCCTATGAGGGTTGGCCGAGCACACGCTACGAGGCCAAGGCCCGGCGGGAGGGCAGATCCTCCGCCTATCTGACGTTCGAGAAGCTCTAAGCCTGCTTTTTAGTGCAGGCTTACCGTCTTCAGTTCGTCTTCAGCTGCCTTGAAGAAGGTGCTGGAGCGATTATCCGTGAGCAGGATCGGCGTTCCGTCTGCGCCGAAGAGGGCCCAAAGGTCCACGCCCGGATCGATATCCGGCGCTTCGGGGAAGCACTTCGACACCTCATCAGTGCGCATCTTGCGGATATAGGCGACCTCGCCGTTGCCGATACCGGCTAGCTCGGACTTGGTCAGGTGAGAATTCGCTTCTTTCATCAACATTCCTGTACCTCCGGGAGAAGGGACCAACAGCCGAATGGGCCGTTGTCCTACTGTGAGACCGAAATGTTAATTTTCTTCACCATGCGCGCCGGTTCCGGACGAATGAGATCGACGGCCAGCAATCCGTTCTTGAGGCTGGCGCCCAGAACCTGCATGCCATCTGCCAACACGAACGTGCGCTGGAACTGACGGGCGGCAATACCACGATAAAGATATTCATGCTCGCCCTGCTCGACCTGGCGGCCGCGGATTAACAGTTGGTTCTCTTCGATGGTAACGTCGAGCTCTTCTTCACTGAAGCCCGCGACAGCAAGCGTGATGCGCAAGCGTTCAGGCGCCCCGTGACCGGCGGCGATACGTTCGATATTGTAGGGCGGGTAACCGTCGCTTGCCTTGGAAATGCGTTCAAGCGTCTTTTCCATGGCATCGAAGCCCAGAAGCAGCGGGCTGGCGAAAGGTGTCATGCGGCTCATCTTTCAAAGTCCTTGATGCAAGCGACCTTCCCGGACCTAGGCGTAGCATCCGGACGCCGTTAATATGGGAAGCGTGTACCTTTCGCGCAAGACATATGCGGCGCATCGCCGACATATGAATTTAAGACGGTTGGACTCAAGCAGTTGCTTGACAAAGATCATGGCGGCTCGCATCAAATCGTCGCCCGCAACGGCTGCGCCGATCTGCGACGGAAAGATAAACGAACGGTGCCTGCCACGACGTGCACCTTGAGACGGAACGACGAAATGGCGACCCCCAGAAAGATCATCATCGACACCGATCCCGGCCAGGACGATGCAGCGGCCATCATGCTTGCCTTCGGCAGTCCCGAAGAGCTGGAAGTGCTCGGCATTACGACCGTCGCGGGCAACGTGCCGCTTTCCTACACGAGCCGCAATGCGCGCATCGTCTGCGAGCTCTGCGGACGGACCGACACGAAGGTTTTTGCAGGTGCGGATGCACCAATCGCGCGCAAACTGGTCACGGCCGAGCACGTGCACGGAAAGACCGGCCTCGATGGACCTGAGCTCGATGAACCGACAATGCCGTTGAAGGCAGGGCACGCGGTCGACTTCATCATCGAGACGCTTCGCCGCGAGCCGGGAGGCATGGTGACGCTTTGCACGCTGGGACCGCTCACCAATATCGGCATGGCCTTCCAGAAAGCGCCGGATATCATTCCGCGCATCCGCGAACTGGTGATGATGGGAGGCGGGTTCTTCGAGGGCGGCAACATCACACCGGCCGCGGAATTCAACATCTATGTCGATCCGGAAGCGGCCGACATCATCTTCCGTTCGGGCGTGCCGATCGTGATGATGCCGCTCGACGTGACGCATCAGCTGCTGACGCGGAAGGATCGCGTAAAGCGCATGGCCGATCTCGGCACGGCACCGGCGAAAGCAATGGTCGAAATGCTGGAGTTTTTTGAGCGCTTCGATGTCGAGAAATATGGCTCCGACGGCGGACCGCTGCACGATCCGACTGTCGTCGCCTACCTGCTAAAGCCGGAGCTTTTCAAGGGCCGTGACTGCAATGTCGAGATCGAGGTGAAGTCGGAGCTGACGGTGGGCATGACGGTCGTTGACTGGTGGCATGTGACCGACCGTAAGCGCAATGCCAAGGTGATGCGCTATGTGGATGCGGACGGCTTCTTCGATCTACTGATCGAGCGCTTCGCCCGCATCTGATTTTCAGACTGATTATTGAGGCGTCTGAGAGATCAGGCGTCCTTTTCGGTGAACGCCGTATTGATATCCGCTTCCGCAGCCTTCGGGCCGCCCTTGGCGACGCCAACCATTGCCGGGCGAAGAACCCGCTCGCCGATCGTGAAGCCTGCCTGAACGACCTGGACGACCGTGTTGTTCGGCACTTCGGCATTCGGGATCTCGAACATCGCCTGATGGAAGTTCGGATCGAACTTCTGGCCTACCGGATCCAGCTTGCGGACGCCGTGACGCTCAAGCGCGGAGAGCATCGAGCGCTCGGTCATCTCGACACCTTCGATCAATGTGTCGAGGCCCGCCTCGCCCGCTTCCTTCGCTTCGGCTGGGATGGCATCGAGCGCGCGGCGCAAATTATCCGAGACGGCAAGCATATCGCGCGCGAAGCCCGCGACTGAGTAGGATTTTGCATCCTTCACATCGCGCTCAGTGCGACGTCGCAGATTATCCATTTCGGCGGCAAGGCGCAGATAGCGCTCACGCAGCTCGACATTTTCAGCCTTGAGCACTTCAAGCGGATCCGGCTGTGGCGGCGCTTCCACCGTGGTTTCGTTCTCGACGTTTGCGGCAGCGTCGTCTGCGGCTTCAGCCGCGGCAGCGTCAGGTCCGTTTTTCGTCGTTTCGTCCGTCATGACGGTCTCCGGTAGTGGTTTTCTTGAGATGCGCCCGATATCGAACTTCGATCGCAAAAAATCAAGTCTGCGTGACAAAGAAGGAGAAATTCGGGAGTTTACAGCGTGCCGCGCGCAAGCCGGGAAATTAGCTGCGCTGTGTAGTCCACCATCGGCACGATGCGCGAGTAATTGAGCCGCGTCGGACCGATGACCCCAACGGCACCGACAATGCGGTCGTCATCATCGCGATAGGGCGCAACAATCAGCGAGGAGCCGGAAAGCGAAAAGAGCTTGTTCTCAGAACCGATGAAGATACGCACGCCCGGGCCGGTTTCGGCAAGATTCAGCAGCTCGATTAGGCTGTCCTTCTTTTCGAGATCGTCGAAAAGCATGCGCAGACGGTCAAGGTCCTCCGCGCCAGCCAGGCCCTCGAGCAGATTGGATCGGCCGCGAATGATAAGCTGCGGTGGCTTGCCTTCATCCGCATCGCCAGACCAAACGGCAATGCCGCGCTCGACAAGGTCCCTGGACAGCGCATCAAGCTCGTGGCGGACGTTCTCCTTTAAGTGACTGAGCTGCTTGCGCAATTCCGGCAAAGTCTGGCCGGACATATGGGCATTGAGGAAATTCGCGGCCTCCGTCAGCTGCGACGATGTAACGCCTGCTGGCAATTCGATAATGCGGTTTTCGACCTGATCGTGATCGCCGACGAGCACGGCCAGCGCCTTGGTGGGCTCCAGGCGGATGAATTCGACATGCTTGAGGACCGGATCGCTCTTCGATGTGATGACGAGCCCCGCGCCCCGCGAAATGCCAGACAGCATCCGGCTTGCCTCGTTCATCATCGTTTCCACAGGAGCATTAAGGCTTTCAGGACGAACCTGGCGGTCGATGTTCGCACGGTCCTCGGCGGAAAGGTCGCCGACCTGCATGAAAGCATCAACGAAGAACCGAAGGCCGCCCTGCGTCGGCAAGCGTCCCGCGCTGACATGTGGCGAGTAGATCAGGCCTAGCGCTTCCAGGTCGCTCATCACATTGCGCACGGAAGCGGGCGATAGGGACATAGGCAGGATGCGCGAGAGATTGCGGGAGCCGAGCGGCTCGCCACTTTCCAGATAGCCCTCAACGATGCGGCGGAAGATTTCCTTAGAGCGTTCATCCAGCGCCGCAACGGCATCCGAAACCGACGTCGACCTGAACCCCATGAATTTCCTTTGACCTGCGCGCTGATGACGATCCCTAAAATATAGCCGTTCTCGCCCTCGTAGCAAAAGGGAATTTGCAAATGGTTGCCGCCAATCGTAGAAGCGGTCGATACCATTGAGCACTTCACGATGTTATCCGAAAACCGCTTAACGCATTTCGGCATCATGCTTCAGGAGATTAGAATGCGGCCTTCAGGCAGAAAAACCGACCAGATGCGCAAGGTCACTTTCGAGCGCAATTTTTCAAAGCATGCGGAAGGTTCCTGCCTCGTGAAATTCGGCGATACGCATGTGCTCTGTACCGCAAGCCTGGAAGACAAGACGCCGCCGTGGCTGCGCAATACAGGAAAGGGCTGGGTCACGGCCGAATATGGCATGCTACCGCGCGCAACCGGCGAGCGCATGAAACGCGAGGCCGCAACCGGCAAGCAGGGCGGGCGCACGCAGGAAATCCAGCGCCTCATCGGCCGTTCGCTCCGTGCCGTCGTCGACCTTAAGGAACTCGGCGAACGCCAGATCACGCTCGACTGCGACGTTATTCAGGCTGATGGCGGTACGCGCACGGCCTCTATTACGGGCGCCTGGATTGCGCTGTACGACTGCCTGAAATGGATGGAGGCCCGCAACATGATCAAGGTCGAGCGCGTGCTCAAAGATCACATCGCCGCAATTTCCTGCGGCATCTTCGCCAGCCAGCCGGTGATCGACCTCGATTATCTCGAAGATTCCTCCGCAGAAACCGATGCGAACTTCGTCATGACGGGCGCAGGCGGCATCGTTGAAATTCAGGGTACCGCGGAGGGCACACCGTTCACCGACGGGGAATTTGCCGCGCTGATGACGCTGGCGAAAGCCGGCATTGCGGAGCTCGTCAACATGCAGAAACAGGCCATCGCCGGATGACTGCCCTGCTGGAAGGCATGCTGGAGACGGCGCTCTATGCGGATGATCTCGACAAGGCCGAGGCTTTCTACGAAGGCGTGCTCGGCCTTGCCAAGATCGCGCGCGCCGGAAACCGGCATGTCTTCTTCCGCTGCGGGTATGGCGTGCTGTTGATCTTCAACCCCGAAGAAACGGTGAAACCGCCGGCAGCCGATGCCCTGCAGGTGCCGCCGCATGGCACGAAAGGTCAGGGCCACGCATGTTTCCGGGTGTCAGGTAAGAACATCGATGCCATGGCGGCGAAGCTCAAAGCCGCGGGCATCGAAATCGAATCCGAAGTGTACTGGCCGAACGGCGGCCGCTCGATCTATTTTCGCGATCCAGCAGGAAACAGCCTCGAATGCGCCGAAGCCAGAATCTGGGGCATTGAATAGGACCAACCATGCGCAAGCTTGAAACGAAGACGATCGTCGTCGCCAGCCACAATGCCGGCAAGATCCGCGAGATCCAGGATCTGATCGGACCGCTCGGCTTCACCGCCAAATCGGCAGCAGACCTCAACTTCATCGAGCCGGACGAAACCGGCACGACCTTCGAGGAAAACGCGACGATCAAGGCGCTCGCCTCTGCCAAGGCAGCAGGAATGCCGGCGCTTTCCGACGATTCCGGACTGGTGATTGATGCGCTTGGCGGCGATCCGGGCGTCTATACGGCCAACTGGGCCGAAAAGCCGGACGGCACGCGCGATTTTGCGATGGCCATGGAAAAGGTGCAAAACGCTCTGGAGAAAGCCGGGGCTGTGAAGCAGGAGCAGCGGACCGCGCGCTTTGTCAGCGTGCTCTGCCTCGCCTGGCCGGACGGTCATACGGAGCTTTTCCGCGGCGAGGTCGAAGGCACCGTCGTCTGGCCGCCGCGCGGCACACAGGGTTTCGGCTACGATCCGGTCTTCCAGCCGGAAGATTACGGCATCACCTTCGGCGAGATGAGCGCCGAGGAGAAGCACGGCTGGAACATCGGCAAGCCGCAGGCCCTGTCGCACCGGGCGCGCGCCTTCAAACTCTTTGTCGAAACCTACCTGGAAGCGTAAGGTCGGTTCGTGGAGATTCTCGATACGCCAAGCTTGATGCGCGATGCGACGCTTCTGCCCGATACCGGAGAGCCCGGTTTCGGCGTCTACGTGCATTGGCCCTTCTGCGCGGCGAAATGCCCCTACTGCGACTTCAACAGCCATGTCCGCCATCAGCCGGTGGATCAGGAGCGATTCACCGCTGCCTTCCTGAAGGAGATGGCCACCGTTCGCCGTATGAGCGGACCGAAGACGGTGACGAGTGTCTTCCTTGGCGGCGGCACGCCGTCGCTCATGCACCCGGCAACAGTGTCAGCCATTCTCGACGGCATCTCGAAGCACTGGCATGTGCCGAACGGCATCGAGATCACCATGGAGGCGAATCCGTCGAGCGTGGAGGCTGAGCGCTTCCGCGGCTATCGCTCGGCAGGCGTCAACCGCGTGTCGCTCGGCGTTCAGGCGCTAAACGACCGGGACCTGAAATTCCTCGGCCGCCTGCACGATGTCGCCGATGCGCTGAAGGCGATCAGGCTGGCGCGCGACATCTTCCCGCGCATGTCCTTCGACCTGATCTATGCCCGCCCCGACCAGACGGTCGAGGAGTGGGAGAGGGAACTGAGGGAAGCGATCTCCTACGCGGTCGATCACCTCTCGCTCTACCAGCTGACGATCGAGGAAGGCACGCCGTTCTACGGCCTGCACAAGGCCGGTAAGCTGATCGTTCCTGATGGCGACCAGTCGGCAGATCTCTACGAGGCGACGCAGGAGATCACGGCGCGCGAAGGCATGCCAGCCTATGAGGTTTCCAACCATGCGCGGCCCGGCGCGGAAAGCCGCCACAACCTCACCTACTGGCGCTACGGCGACTATGCCGGGATCGGCCCCGGCGCGCATGGCCGCCTGACGCGTGGGCCAGAGAAGATCGCAACGGCGACCGAGCGCAAGCCGGAGGCCTGGCTCGAGCTTGTAGAACGCGACGGACATGGCATTCTGGAGCAGGAGCGGCTCGGCTATGACGAGCAGGCCGACGAGTTGCTGCTCATGGGGCTTCGGCTGAAGGAGGGCGTCGATCTTGCCCGCTGGCAGCATCTTTCCGGTCGGGATCCGGACCCGAAGCGCGAGGAATTCTTGCTGGAGCACGGCTTCATCGAGCGAATCGGCAATTCCCGGCTTCGCTGCACGCCGTCCGGCATGCTCATCCTCGATTCCGTCGTCGCCGATCTCGCCTGCTGAGCCTCAGGCTGCCCGCCTTTTTCCAAGCGACATCAGCCGCCCGTCGATCGCCGCTAGACCGACCGCGATCGTCGCCATGCCTATCAGATGTTTTGCCTGCAGCTGCTCGCCGAGGATGATCGTCCCCAACAGAATGGCGCTAACGGGAATCAGGAAGGTCACCAGCGCCAGGTTCGTCGCGCCCGCTGTTGCGAGAATACGGAAGAAAAGCAGATAGGCGATCGCCGTTGAAAGCAGCGCCAGACCAAAGAGCGCCAGCCAAATTTCGATGTCGGGAACAGGCAATGTCCAAGGCCGGTCGGCAATCAGCGCGATCGGCAGCATCAGGATGGTGGATGCCGTGACCTGGCCCGCTGCAGGCAGCAGCGGCGGCAGGCCCATAGCGCGGAAGCGGCGTCCCCATATACCGGCGAAAGAATAGGAGACAGCAGCACCAAGAACCGCGAGCTGCGCCAGTACATTCGCGCCGATATCGTGAAGCACATCGAAACCGATCATATAGGCCACGCCGGCAAAACCGATAAGCACGCCGATCAGGCGATTGCCGGTCATCTTCTCGTCGACAGTCAGGATATGGGCGACAACGACCGTGAAGAGCGGCGTCGTGGCATTCAAGATCGATGCCAGGCCGCTTGCAATATGGGTCTGGCCCCAGACGATGAGGCAAAAGGGGATCATATTGTTCAGCACGCCCATGCCGAAGAAAGCGACCCAGCTCTTGCCGTCACGCGGCATTGTATGACCCATGAGCCGCACGATCACATTGAGCGCGACCGCAGCCAGCAGCACGCGGCCTGTTACGATCGTAAACGGCGGCAGCGCCTCCACCAGAATGCCGTTGAAGAGGAAGGAGCCGCCCCAAAGGAGGGAGAGGACCAAGAGCATTCCCCATTCGGCTAGGCCCATCTGTTTCTGCATCTCTGTCTCCTTCATTATTTGCGGGCTTACGACACGGCGGCGCCTCTCGCCACCCGTTTCTTGCGCGCCAGTCTCTGCCAGCTGCGATTTGTGCTCGACGATTATCGCTTCGTGATTCTGTTTTTAGATCGCTTTCACTCTTGATATTATTTCTATAATTCTACTTCGACAAACGAGTCTTTTTCGATGTACGCTTTAGCTGAGCTAAATCATGAGCGAATTTCTGCCATCTCTTTCGGCCCTGCGAGCTTTCGAAGCTGCGGCGCGGCATCTCAGCATGACGCTGGCGGCGAAGGAGTTGCACGTGACGCCTGGCGCCGTCAGCCTGCAGATCCGCGATCTGGAGGCTGTACTCGGCGTACGGCTTTTTGACCGGAAAACGCGGGCGCTCGCCCTCACCGTCGAAGGCGCGGACTACTTCACCACACTGCAGACCGCCTTTCGGCTGATGCGGGAGGCGACCGCGGCGCTTACGGCGCGGGCACGCGGCTCCGTGCTGAACGTCACCTGCACGGCAGGCTTCGCGACCTATTGGCTGGTGCCGCGGCTTCGACGTTTCGAAGAGACCCATCCGGAAATCGACGTGCGCATCAGCGCCTCGCATCGTGTGCTCGATTTTCAGCGCGACGGCATCGATCTGGCCATCCGGCACGGACTAGGCGGCTATGACGGCCTCGTCAGCGAGCGGCTGGTGGATGACGAACTGGTGCCAGTCTGCATCCCACGGCTGGCGGCAGAGCTTGGAGACCACCCCTCGCCAGACACGCTTGCCGGCTTCCAGTTGATCCATGATGTCTACCGGCACGACTGGAAGCTCTGGCTCGAGGCAGCAGGCGCGACGAAGGTGGACGCCTCGCGCGGCCCGATCTTCATGCATGGCAATGGCGCCTACGAAGCCATGAAGGCCGGTCTCGGTTTTGCATTGATGCGGCGCTCGTTCTTGGAGAAGGAGCTCGCCGAAGGCGCCGTCGTCGCGCCCTTCCCGCTTGGCGTTGCGAGCCGCCTCGCCTTCCATCTCGTCTATCCGGGCGCTGCGCTCGAACGCCCGGCCGTTGCGACCTTCCGGCGCTGGCTGCTTTCGGAATCGAAGAGCTAACCACTCCCGCCGTCGCCCGTCTTCCTTCTAAAAAGTGGAGAATTTTACTCATAAAAGGTTTTCATCCGGCTTTTTGTTGACTATTACACTCATGAAATCATTTAAAATGAACTGCCGAGAGTCGTAAGCTGATGAAAATACACGTTTTTGCTATGAGATCGCTGCAGGCATCCGCATTGGCGGGCGCCGCGATGGCCCATCTTCTTCTGCCGGCCGCCGCACAGGATGCTCCTGCCGACAGCCCGCAGAATGATGGTGCCACAGTGCTGCAGGACATCGTCGTCAATGGCGGCAGCGGCGGCGTGATTCAGGCGGACGGCTATGTCGGCAAGAGCAGCGCGACCGGCGCGAAAACAGACACACCGTTCATCGAGACGCCGCAGTCGATCTCGTCCGTGACGGAACAGCAGCTCAAGGACCGCAACCCGCAGACGTTGCTCGACACGCTTGCTTATACGCCGGGTACACGCGTCGGCGCCTATGGCTTCGATCCACGTTTCGACAGCTTCACGGTGCGCGGCTTCGATGTCACCTATTCCGGCGTCTTCCGCGACAACCTGCGCCAGCCAGGTGCCGGTTCCTCGCTCTTCAAGACCGAACCGTACGGCCTTGAGGGTGTCTCGATCCTGCGGGGCCCATCTTCAGCACTCTACGGTTCTTCCGGCGCTGGCGGCCTCTTTAACCTCATCACCAAGCGCCCAACGGAAGACCCCTACCATGAGCTCCAGCTCCAGTACGGCACCGAGCAGCGCTATCAAGGTCAATTCGACTTCTCCGGCCCGGTCAACGACCAGGATCCCTTCTACTATCGCGTTACGGGTCTCTACCGTGACGCCGACACGGAACAGATCAGCGTTCCGGATGATCGCATCTACATCGCTCCTGCTTTCATGTGGAAGCCAGACGAGGACACGAAACTCACCATTCTCGGCGAATATTCCCGAACAAAGACAGGCGGCACCGCGGCCTACTACAACGACCCGCTAACCGGCGAAGTGACGGACTATTTTGCAGGCAATCCGGCTTTCAACGATTCGATCCAGAATCAGGGACGCATCGGCTATGAATTCGAGCACCGGCTGAACGATACTTTCGTATTTCGCCAAAACGCTCGCTCTTCGACGCTCAATATCGATGCCGACTGGGCTTTTGCTTACGCCCCCAATGCAGTTGATCCCTCGCTCATCGACCGCAGCGCCGGCACCTTTGACGAGCGGCTGAACGTCTTTACGATCGACAACCAAATCGAGGCCAAGTTCGATACCGGCGAACTCGACCACACGCTGCTAACGGGGCTTGATTTCACTCGGTTGCAGTGGCGCTCGCTCGACGGCCGCGGCGTCTCTCCGCCGCTCGACACCAACAATCCGGACGCAGGCGCCCCGGTTCCGCATATCGATTACCAGACGCGCACCATCCAGGACCAATGGCAGGTCGGCACATACGTGCAGGACCAGATCCGCTACGACGCCTGGACACTGACGCTGGGGGGGCGCTACGACTGGGTGTGGACCGACACCGACAATACGAATCTCCTCGCCGACACCACCGATACGATCTCGCAAAAGGACAACGAGTTCTCCGGACGCGTCGGCCTGAGCTACGAGACCGATTTCGGCCTTGCGCCCTATATCAGCTATTCGACCGCCTTCTCGCCGAATGCCGGCATCAACCAGGAGACGGGCCAGCCCTTCAAGCCGACCTTGAGCGAACAGGAAGAGATCGGCGTCAAATATCTGCTGCCGAACAGCAATACGCTGATCACCGCCGCGCTATTTAACATCGACCAGAAGAACAGCCTCTACTACGAGGTCGTCAACCTGCCGACGGGTCCGGCCAACATCCAGGTGCAGCGCGGCCAGATCCGTTCGCGCGGCTTGGAGCTGGAGGCGAATACAAGCCTCGACAACGGCCTGTCGCTGGTCGCGTCCTACACCTACACGCAAGCCAAGATCCAGGAGGGCGCGACGGGTACGGTCGGCAATTATGTCTCATCGGTGCCAAAGCACATGGCCTCGCTTTGGGCGAACTACACGTTTCAAGAGAGCAGCCCTGTCTACGGCCTCGGCATCGGGGTCGGCGCTCGTTACCTCGGCAAGAGCTACACAAGCGACTACAATACGGCGCAGAATGGCTCCCGTGTGCTCTTCGATGCCGCGATCAGCTACGATTTCGCAGCGCTCGACACGAAATATGAAGGGTTGAGCCTCCAGGTTAATGCTACCAATCTCTTCGACCGCCGCGAGCCCGTCTGCTCAGCGGGCTTTTGCTACCGCGACCAAGGCCGCGCCGTGATCGGCAGCCTACGCTACACATGGTAGCCCGATGGCAAGCGCATCGCGTCAGGACATGAACATGCAAGACAGGCCGCGTGACCTGTCGCCTGCCTTTTCCGGCGAGCATTCCTGGTGCCGGGACAAGATGATGCTGAGCGAGGACCTTGCCGGCGGTGTGCCACTGCCGGCCTTTTTCCGGGACGGCGGCTTTCAGCGGGCGATCGACCGCTATGCGGAGGTTTCCGGCGGCAGTGACCGGCGCGCCATCGTTTCCATGTGGTCGCTCTATTACTTCTCCGGGCTCTCGATTCCCTACCTGCTTGCTCGGCGCTTGGCCGCGCAGGCCCTTCCCGTCGCCTTCGAGGAGATGACGATCGCACTGGAGGATACCGGCCTGCCGCGCGCCTTTGGCGTTCCGCATGCCGGTACGATCGAAAGCGAGATCGAGACCGAGAGTTTCGCGACCGTGGGTCCCCTGCTTGAAACCCATCTCGGCGAGGCCGTCATGCGGTTGAAGGCCTGCGGCATCTCGGCAAAGCTCTGCTGGAACAACGCTGCCGTCTATATCGATTACGCATTGCGGCTCACGGGAGGAGAGCCCTCAGGCGGCGGCCCCGACCTTCCACTCTTCCTGCGCGGATGTCTGCCGGATGGCGGCGTAAATCCGTTTTGCGGCTGCGTGAGCTATCTGGATGAAGAAGGTGAGCAGGTCGCACGCCGAAAGGTCTGCTGCCTTCGATACATGCTTCCTGGAATTCCAAGCTGCGGCAAGCTCTGCGCATTGCCAAGCCAGAGGAACCCGCAATGACACGATCTTCCATGACGCGGCGCAGCTTTCTCGCTGCGGCGGCTTCAGCCGCTGCCGGCGCTCCCTATCTTGCCAGGGCACAATCCCGCTGGCCGCTAACGGTGACTGACGCCATAGGGCGGACGGCGACCATTCAAAAGAGACCGGAAGCCGTGATCCTTGGGACGGGATTCAACCTTATCGCCCTGTCGCTGATCGATCCTGATCCCGTCAGCTTGCTCGCCGGCTGGGCGAACGACATGAAAGGTGACAATCCCTTCATCTACGAGGCGTTCCGGAATAAATTTCCAGCAATCGAGGCCGTGCCTTACGTTGGCAACGGGCAGGCGGATGGCCTGTCCTTCGAGGCGGCGCTGTCGCTCAATGCCGATCTCGCGATCATGGGCATGTGGCAGGCTGATAGCGAACTCGGCCGGCGCGCGATGCAATACCTCGAATCGGTCGGGGTCCCGGTCGTCGTCGTTGATTTCAGTCGCGACCCGCTGAGAACCACACCGCGCGACATGCGCCTTCTCGGCCGGATCTTCGAGCGCGATCAGCAGGCCGAGGATTTTGCGAGGTTCTTCGAGACGCGGCTGGCGCGCATCAAAGCCACGACAGCGAGTACGACAGATAGCGGCCCTCTGGTGCTGATGGATGCCTATCCGAGCGATGTCCGCGGAAGCTGGGCGATCGGCCGCACCGGGCTCGGAGAACTGATAGTGCTGGCAGGCGGCCGCAACGCCGCCGACAAGAACCTGCCGCCACAGGGCGGACCGGTGACCGCGGAATATATCCTCGCAGCCGATCCGGATGTCTACATTGCTACCGGATCGCCCGGCGGAACCTACACGGCTTTTTCCGTCGGTCCCGGCGTCGATCCGTCGGAAGCGCGCCGCTCGCTTGGGGAAACGGTGAAGATGCCGAATCTTGCGCCGCTGAAGGCGGTGCGGGAAGGCAGGGTCCACGGCCTATGGAACTTCTTCAATGCCGTGCCGCTCAACATTCTGGCAGCCGAAGCGGTGGCGACCTGGGTCCGGCCGGACCTCTTTGGCGATGTCGACCCGGCAAGCAGTCTTGCCGAGCTCAACGATCGCTTTGCGGCCGTGCCTATCGAAGGCGCCTATTGGACGAGCCTGAAGGCCTAACGGTGGCTTGCAGCGCTGGCCTTGAACAGGCTTCCGGTTGGCGTCTGCAGGAACATGTCGAGCGGGATGTGCTCCTGATGCAGGAAGCCCGTTGCCGGCAGCAGGCCGTCGCGGACCATTTCGATGACGGCGACGACGGAAGCCGACGTCGTCCAGGCAATCGCCGTGCGGCGCGCGCCGGCGATCTCGATCGGATAATAGGCCCGCACGAACTCCTTGCGGCGGAGGCTTCTTGCCTCCGTGCCTTCGGCAGCAACATGGACATAGACCACATCGTCCTCGACCGGCGGCTTAGCATTGGTCAGGATTTCGCCGGCGAGCTTTCGCTGGTCCCGCATCAGCAGCTCATGGAAGAAGAAATTCATCAGGTCCATATGGCCCGGATAGCGCATCGTCTTGTAGTCGAGATTGTCGACCTTGCCGTGCAGCGTATCGCACATCGTGCCGAGACCGCCCGACGTGGTGAAGGCTTCGAGCTTGACGCCCTCGACATAGACCGTTTCATGCCATTCCATCGGCGAGACGAGCTTGCGCATGCCGCCTTCGATGACTTCGCAATCGTTCAGATATTCGTTGACGACGCCTTCCGGCGACCAGTTGAAGGCATAGCCGAGCAGACCCGTCGGGTTCTGTGGCAGGGCGCCGACACGCATGCGGATCGAGCGGCAGCGATCAAACCCATCAGCAAGGCTTGCACCGACGATGCCGACGAAGCCTGGCGCTAGGCCGCATTGCGGAGCCATCAGGCCGCGCGACGTCTTTGCGAGTTCGATGATGAAATTGGTGGTCGGAACATCTTCCGTCAGATCGAAATAATGGATGCCTGCCGCGTGGGCGGCCCGTGCAAGCTCGATATTGAGGTGATAGGGCAGACAGGAGAGCACGGCTTCCATGCCGGAAAGCACCTCCGTCACGAAGGCCGAGTTGGAAATATCGCCAGCACGGCATGTGAACGGCACTTCGGCCTGCGGCAATTGCGCATCGACGCCCCTAACTTCGAAGCCGCCCTCATGCAAAAGCGTTGCGGCCAGCCGTCCGACCTTACCAAGGCCGAGAACGGCGATCTTTTTGAAACTCATGTCTGCCCTCCCATGCGCCGTCGAATTCCGGCGCTCATTTCACGGTGTGCGGCTGTATAGAATAAAGAACTCATAAAAGAAAACGGCCGGAATTGCTTCCGGCCGCAAATTTCGGGTGGAGGATCGCCGATTATTCGTTGATCAGGCGCTTCAGAAGCTCGACCTCATGCGAAAGCTTGGTGTCTCCCGCAATCAATTCCTCGATCTTGCGAACGGCGTGCAGCACAGTCGTATGATCGCGTCCGCCGAAGCGGCGGCCGATTTCCGGGAAGGAGCGCGGCGTCAGCGTCTTCGCGAGATACATGGCGATCTGCCGTGGCTTGACGATAACGCGCGTGCGGCGGTTCGAAACCAGTTCCTGACGCGAGACATTGTAGTGGCGCGCGACGATGCGCTGGATGTCTTCGATGCGCACACGGCGTGGCTCGCCGGAACCGACCAGATGGGCAAGTAGCTCATCCACCCGTTCGATCGACAGGTTCGGCTCGAAGGAGCGCCGGAAGATCAGCTGATTGAAGGCGCCTTCGAGTTCGCGGCCGCTTGCCGTCACGCTACGGGCAACGTGCGAGAGCAGTTCGGCCGGGATTTCCAAAGACGGATCCTCTAGACGGGCCGCAGCCAGGCGGCGCTTCAGAATCTCGAGGCGCATCTCGTAGTCCGGCGCATCGAGTTCGATCGCCACCCCGCCCTGCAGACGGGAACGTACCCGCGGGTCGAGCGATTCAAGCTCCCAAGGCGCCCTGTCGGCGGCAACCACCACCTGCTTGGCGCTATCGAGCAGCATGTTAAGCAGATGGCAGAACTCATGTTGGATCATCTTGCCCTGCAGGAACTGCATGTCGTCGATGATCAGAAGGTCGATATTGCGGAGCGAGTCCTTCAGCGTCAGCGCATTGTTGTCCCGGATCGCCGTCGCGAAACGCCACATGAAATACTCAGCAGTTAGGTAAACGACACGCAGCGCCCGCGGATTCTGGACCGCTGCATTGGCGATCGCCTGCAGAAGGTGGGACTTGCCGAGACCGACATTCGAATGAATGAAGAGCGGATTGAAGCGCACAGCACCCTGCCCTGCTTCCGCGATCGTCTTTGCTGCCGCAAGCGCGACGCGGTTCGAACTGCCTTCGACGAAAGTGTCAAAGGTGAAGCGCGAGTCGAGCGGCGAGCCGAAGAGGGGCTGGCCAGCCGTCGCGGGACGCGCTGCAGCAACAGCCGAAACGGCTTGTTGAACCACTTGACCTGCAGGCTGAGCAGCAAGAGGGCGACGCATCGGTGCCATCTGGGAGGCCGGCTCTTGAATAGCCACCTCATCCACCGGCTTCAGACCGGCACGCGCTGCTGTACGGACGAGAATTTCCACCTTCAGGATTTCAGCATCTTCCTGCTGGAAAAGGCCGGTGATGAGATCGAGATAACGGTTGTTGATCCACGACTTGAGAAATGTGGTGGGAACCGAAAGACGCACGACGCTCTTTGAAACCGAATGCAGCTTCAGACGTGCGAACCAGCTTGCATAAACGTCCGGACCAACCTGGGCCTTCAGACGCGCACCGACACGTTCGAAAAGTATGCCATGCTTCATCTCTCCTTTTTCCCCCGCCGCATCCGGGCAAATAGAGCTAAACGCCTGCGGTGCCTTATCCCCATTTTCAAGAGCACCCGTCGTCAATGAATTCACTTGCATCATGCCGCCTTCCAAATTGATTTCATCGGGCGGATATCAGCCAGCCGCCCGATCAATTTTCCCCGTTCTGGCACGCCGGCAGCCCGTTCATAGGCCATCATGCATGCCGGTTCACACAAACACCGTCCCGCCTAGCGAGACCGACGCAGAGGACCGTGGCAGACACCGCGTTCATGCGGTCCCTGTCATGTTCACTACGCCAAGGTGGCTGCCAGGCCTCGTTTCCCGGCCAACCGCCCAAACGCAAATATACTATCCCCATCCCCTTCGGCTCACCTTAGGCGTGCAGCCGCTGAGCGCACAAAGCATCCTCGTTCCGCGACCAGCCACGGTCCCGGCGCAAATTGCTCAAGTGCTTGAAAAAACGGAGAGATAAACTGCTCCGTAGCAAATGGCACAAACCCATCGGCCTGCCGGTGTGGCAGTTTTGACTAAGCCTTTGCAGGTGATGTCCGCGCCCTTTGCTGGACGCCATTTAGGCAGGATCAGTTGCGGAGATCAATGATGAATTTTACGCAAAATTAAGAAGCGGCCATTGACTCCGGCGCCCGCTTTTGGGCGTCACGCCAATGTCAAAAAAGAATCGCAGGAGAATCAAGGAGATTCCCTAAGTGGGTATTTTGGACACGCATTGAAAGAAAAAAAATAAAAATCCGCTTGACTCACAACTAAGCCCGCCGGAAGGCAGGAGAGTCGCCCAAGCTGGAAACATCCTTGCGCAACTATTTGATTTTAAACATTTTTTCGTGTCACCTCAGTGACACGAAACAGTCGCTAAATTAACCAATCCGGCGGAGATCGTTAGAATCGAAAAAGCCCGGCTTGATTACCGGGCTAATCATAACGATCAATCTGTTAACGAAAGATTATGCGGCCGAAGCTGCCGACAGCGCCTTCACGCGAGCAGCGAGGCGCGAGACCTTGCGGGATGCCGTGTTGGCGTGAAGCACGCCCTTGCTTGCAGCGCGCGCCAGTTCCGGCTGAGCTGCGAGGAAGGCTTCCTTTGCCTTTGCAGCATCACCAGCCGCGAGTGCCTCTTCGACTTGGCGAACGAAAGTGCGAACGCGCGAGCGACGAGCCTTGTTGACGTCGGTACGGCGGGCGATCTTGCGGGTCGCTTTTTTCGCCGAAGTTGTATTGGCCATGGATGCCTCTCTCAAGAATTCGAACAAACTCCGGCATTACCGCGGGCCTTGCGGCCACAATATCCAGCAATGCGGGAGCATAAACGGAAAACCTGATCGGCTTCCCGAACCGTGGGCGGGCATATAGCTCTAAAGCCGACCCGCGTCAACGCGCATTTTCAAGGAAACGCCGCCTTTCTCCGTGGAATGAAGATCAGCGGTGTTTAAAGGCCGGTTTGCGCTTCTCGATGAAGGCAGCCATGCCCTCCTTCTGATCTTCCGTTGCAAAAAGGCTGTGGAACAGACGGCGCTCGAAACGCAGGCCCTCCTCCAGCGTGGTTTCCAGCGCGCGATTGACCGCCTCTTTGGCCATCAGCACCGAGGGCTGCGACAGCGACGCGATCTTGGCCGCTGCCTCCAGCGCTTCGTCGAGAAGCCGTTCCGGTGCGACCACACGAGAAACGAGCCCTGCACGTTCTGCTTCCGCCGCGTCCATCATGCGGCCGGTCAGCACCATATCCATCGCCTTCGACTTGCCGACCATACGCGTCAAGCGCTGCGAGCCGCCCATGCCGGGGATGACGCCGAGCGTGATTTCAGGCTGACCGAATTTCGCGGTTTCCGATGCAATGATAAAGTCGCACATCATCGCCAGCTCGCAGCCGCCACCGAGCGCGAAGCCGCTGACGGCAGCGATCACCGGCTTGCGGGCCTTGGCAATCTCATCCCAACCGCTGATGAATTCGGCCTTATAGATATCTGCAAACTGCAGCGGCTGCATTTCCTTGATATCGGCGCCGGCTGCGAAAGCGCGTTCCGAGCCCGTCAGAACGATTGCGCCGATCGCCTCGTTGGCGTGGAAATCAGCATAGGCATGCTTCAATTCCTTGAGTACCGTGGAGTTCAGCGCGTTCAGCGCCTGCGGCCGGTTCAGCGTAATCAGACCGACATTGCCGCGGGTTTCGACGATCAGCGTTTCATAGGCCATGTTTCTCTCCCTATTTCTGGCAGTCCGGGCAATAGAAGGTGGAACGCCCTGCCTGCACGATGCGCGAGACCCTACCGCCGCAACCGGGTGTGCGACAAGGCAGACTTTCGCGGTCATAGACCGAGAAGGAATGCTGGAAATAGCCGAGCGAGCCGTCGGTCTGGATATGGTCGCGAAGTGACGAGCCGCCGGCCTTGATCGCATCGGCGATGACATCGCGGACCGATGCGACGAGAAGGTTTAGCTGCTCCTTCGGCTTTCCGGTTTTGCTGACCAGCGTTCCAGCAGCACGCGTCGGCATCAAATGCGCGCGCCAAAGCGCTTCGCAGACATATATATTGCCAAGCCCGGCGATGTTTCTCTGGTCGAGAAGCGCACCCTTCAGCGGTTGTGCCTTTCCGGCAAAACGCTGCGCAACATAAGTGGCGCTCAGCTCGTTGCCGGTCGGCTCCGGCCCGAGGCCGAAGAGGAAAGGACTGTTCTGAAGCTCAGACCGATCGGCGATATCCATGAAGCCGAAGCGGCGCGGGTCATTATAGATGACGCGGCGCTCACCACCCTTGCCTTCCAGATGGAAGATCGCATGGTCATGCTTCTCGTCCTTCGACCGCTCGTAGCGAAAATCGCCAGGCGTTTCGCTGACTGGCCCCTGCTCGATGCGGAAGGAGCCGGACATGCCAAGATGGGAGATAATGGTTTTGCCGCTGTCGAGATCGATCAGCAGATACTTGGCGCGGCGGCCAAGTCCGATAATGGTGCGGCCTGAAACCTGGTCTTCGAAATTTTCCGGAAAAGGAAAGCGCAGATCGCCGCGGCGAAGCTCCAGCCTCTCGATGCGGGCACCCTCCATGGCGGGCGAAAGACCGCGCTTCACCGTTTCGACTTCTGGCAATTCCGGCATCTTAACCCATCTGTATTTAAACGTGTTTCAACTGCGGACGATGTGGGTTATAGCGCCAGTAAGCCGCGGGTATTACCCGCCCCCACAGATAGCGTCTTAAGCGACCTTTCGCTATGGTCGCGTACCGATTTCGAGTAACGGAGTAGTCCGATGCCAGAAAGCCGCACTTCCGCCGATGGCGGCATGGAAACGTCCTACGGCTTCCGCGAGGTGCCGAGCGGCGAGAAGCAGGGTCTCGTCAACGACGTCTTCCACAAGGTCGCCAGACGCTACGATATCATGAACGATGTGATGTCGATGGGTATGCACCGCGCCTGGAAGGATGCGATGGTTGCGGCGCTCAATCCGCGCAAGGAACCGGGCTACAAGGTGCTGGATGTAGCGGGCGGCACGGGCGACATCGCCTTCCGTATCGTTGAGGCGTCGAACCGCATGGCGCACGCGACCGTGCTCGACATCAACGGCTCCATGCTGGGCGTCGGCTCAGAGCGGGCAGAGAAGAAGAAACTCTCCGACAATCTTACCTTCATCGAGGCCAATGCCGAGGACCTGCCCTTCGAGGCCGGCAGCTTCGATGCCTACACGATCGCCTTCGGCATCCGCAACGTGCCGCGCATCGACGTCGCGCTCGCGGAAGCCTTTCGCGTGCTGAAGCGCGGCGGTCGGCTGCTCGTGCTGGAATTTTCGGAAGTGGACATGCCTCTTCTGGACAAGGTCTACGAGGCCTGGTCTTTCAACGCCATTCCGAGGTTCGGCAAGGCGATTACCGGTGACGCCGAGCCCTATCAGTATCTCGTCGAATCCATCCGCAAGTTCCCGAACCAGGAAAACTTCGCGGAAATGATCCGAAAGGCCGGCTTTTCGCGCGTGACCTACACCAGCTATACCGGCGGGATCGCGGCCTTGCACTCGGGCTGGAAACTTTGATCTAAATGAGTGCTTTCGGAGCATATTTCCGGCTCGTGCGGGTCGGCTGGATTCTGGTGCGCGAGGGCGTTGTTTCGGCCTTGCCCTCCGAGGGATTGCCGCCGTCCGTTAGCGTCGCGAAATCCTTTGTCGGCCTGTTTGCGCGCAGCCAGGCGAAAACCAAAAAACGCAGCGATCGGCTGGCCCAGGCAGTCGAGCGGCTCGGACCTTCCTATGTGAAGATTGGGCAGTTCCTGGCGACTAGGCCGGATGTCGTAGGCGTGGAGTTCGCTGACGACCTTTCGCAGCTTCAGGACCGGATGGCCTTCTTCCCGATTGCGGCGGCAAAGGCAAGTATCGAAGGTTCGCTCGGCCGCCCGATCGAAGAGCTTTATGCGAGTTTCGACGATCCGATTGCCGCAGCCTCTATTGCGCAGGTGCATCCTGCAGAGGTGAATACCCCCAATGGCCGCAGGAAGGTCGCGGTCAAGGTCGTGCGTCCCGGTGTGCGGCAGCGCTTCGCCCATGACATCGAGGCGATGTACCTCGTCGCCAGTGTGCAGGAGCGCTTCATGCCTTCGAGCCGGCGGCTGAGGCCGGTCGAAGTGACGAAGACCCTCGAGCAGTCGACCAAAGTCGAGATGGATCTCCGGCTTGAAGCGGCGGCCCTTTCGGAGATTGCCGAAAACACGGGGCAGGATCCGGGCTTCCGCGTTCCGAAGGTGGATTGGGAGCGCACCGGCCGCGACGTCATAACCATGGAGTGGATCGACGGCACGAAGATGTCCGATGTCGAGGGGCTCCGCAGCGCCGGGCACAATCTTAACACGCTTGCCGATAGGCTGATCCAATCGTTCCTGCGCCACACGCTGCGCGATGGCTTCTTCCATGCCGACATGCATCCCGGCAATCTCTTCGTCGATTCGGGCGGCATGATCGTCGCCGTCGACATGGGGATTGTCGGTCGGCTTGGAAAGAAGGAACGGCGCTTCCTCGCCGAAATCCTCTATGGCTTCATTACGCGCGACTATGTGCGTGTTGCAGAGGTCCATTTCGAGGCGGGCTATGTGCCAGGCCATCACAATGTCGAAAGCTTCGCGCAAGCAATCCGGGCGATCGGCGAGCCGATCCATGGCCAGCCGGCCGAAACGATCTCGATGGGCAAGCTGTTAACGCTGCTGTTCGAGGTGACGGAACTTTTCGACATGCAGACCCGGCCCGAGCTGGTGATGCTGCAGAAAACCATGGTGGTCGTCGAAGGCGTCTCGCGCATGCTGAACCCGCGTTTCAACATGTGGAAGGCATCGGAGCCAGTCGTCGGAGATTGGATTCGCAATAATCTCGGCCCGAAGCGGGTCGTCACCGATCTCAAGGATGGGCTGAAGGCTGCCGTGAAGCTTGCGGAAGCCGTTCCGGAAATCGCCGCGCAGACCGAGAAATTCCATCACCAGCTGCTGCATATGAGCGAGCATGGACTGCGCTTCGATCCGCAGACAGCGGAAGCGATCGGCAAATCCGAGGCACGATACAGCCGATCCGGCCGCCTCGCGCTCTGGATTATCGCGTTGACGCTTCTCTATATAGCCTGGATGTTGAGCTGAGGCTCAGACACAAACAATCACATGCTGTGTTCGGCATTTGGGATATCCCACAATGCGCAGTGCTCGCTTAGTCTCGCATTCAAGGAGACCTGCAGATGAAGCATGAACGCCCTGGCATCGAACTTTCCGGCCAACCATTCGGCTTTGGCGACATGGTGAGGATAGGGTCCGGCAGGGTGGCGCTATCAGCTTCGCCGACGGGCATGGCACGCGTGGCGATCGCGCGTTCCGTCGTCGAAGAAGCGATCCGGGCTGGCATTCCCGTTTACGGTTCCACTACCGGCGTCGGCGCGATGAAGGACGTCGAATGGTCGGCGGAGGAACTCGATACCTTCAACCTGGGCCTCGTGCGCGCCCATCACTTCGGCACCGGCACGCCCTTTTCCAGCGCTGTCGTGCGGAACGCCATGGCGATCCGCGTCAATACCGCGCTGACGGGCCAGGTCGGGTGTACGCCGGAACTCATAGAAACCTATCTGCGGCTGCTCAGGGCTGACCTCATCCCGCTCGTGCGGCGCACGGGCTCGATCGGTTGCGCCGATATCGGCCTCATGGGACAGATCGGAGCGGTTCTGACCGGCGTCGGCGAAGCCGTCTATCGCGGCAAGCGCATGCAGGCGGCCGACGCCTTCCAGGCGGCGGGGCTGGAACCGGTCACCATGGCGCCGCGCGACAGCCTTGCTTCGCTCAGCATCAACGCGGTGAGTTTTGCATCTGCCGCCGAGGCGACGCGCAATGCGGCGGCTTCGATTCGCGTTCTGCTCGCAACCGGCATGATGGCGGCCGGCGCTCTTGGCGCGTCACGCGACCCCTGGCGGGCAGTACGCCATGTCGGCACCCCGCGGGAAGCGCTGATCGGCTCGTGGTTGTGCAATGCATCAGAGGCTTGGGAATGGCCGGTGGCCACCCACGTGCAGGACCCGCTCAGCCTTCGCATGATCGCCCAGGTCTTCGGCGCGGTGATCGAGAACCTACTTTCGACCGGTCACAAGATCCTTGCTGCCACCGGCCGTTCGGACGACAATCCGGTCGTCGTCGAGGGCCGGGTGATGACGTCCGGCGGTTCGCTACCTCTCGATGTAACGATCCTGCTCGAATCGGCAGCACTCTGCATGGCGCATGCGGCACGCAATTCTTTCAACCGCTGCGTCCTGCTCGGCAACGGACAGCGGCGCGACCTGCCCGTGAACCTCGTGCCGCCCGGCCGGATTGCGACCGGCTTCGGGCCGATCATCAAGCTCGCCGGCGAGATCTTTTCACGCGTGCTTTCCATGTCCAACCCGGTGTCCGCCCAGTCGCTGGTGGTTGCGGCGGGGCTTGAGGACGAAGCGGCTTTCCTGCCGCTGGTGATCGAGCGCTTCGAGCGGCAGATGCGGGCGCTGAAGCGTCTTGCCGCTCTCGAGGCTCTGCTGGCATCACAGGCGGCCGACATTCTCGGCGACCGGCCCGAGGGCGTTGCGGGCATGATTTACGATGTCGTCCGCAAGCACGCCGATTTCTACACCGTCGATCGCCCCCTTTCGGCGGAGGTCGAAGCGATCGAGGAAGAACTCGGGTCCGATGAGTTCGTCTCGAAGCTGATCGAGCCTGTTCCGATCGCCGCCTTCGACGATTTCTTCGCCCTCGGCTCGGTGGAACGCATCGACGGAGACTGACGCAGGAAGCGGTCGTCATCTGAGCTTTTAACCGGAGGAAAACAGCGTGGCTGATTTCGATCTCGTTTTGCAAGGTACCGTCGTGCTGCCGGAGCGCATCCTCGATGAGGGTTATGTTGCAGTGCGCAACGGCAAGATCGCCGAGGTCGGCATCGGCGTGCCGCCCGCGGCCAAGGAGCGGCACTTGCTCGGCAAGGCGCTGATCCTGCCCGGTGCGATCGATGCGCAAGTGCATTCGTTGAGCCAGAAGGATCAGGAGGACTTCATCTGGTCGACGCGTTCGGCGGCTGCCGGCGGCGTCACGACGATCGTCGACATGCCTTATGACGAAGGCAATCTCGTCTGCTCGGCGGAAGCGGTGAAGAAAAAGATCAACCATGCGAGCCCGCAGGCGCGTGTCGATTTCGCTCTCTATGGCACGGTCAGTCCTGAAGAAGGTGCGGCCCGAATACGCGAAATGGTGGATGCCGGGGTCGCCGCCTTCAAATTCTCGACGTTCGGGACCGATGCGAAGCGTTTCCCGCGCATTCCCCCTGCCCTCCTTGCCGAATGCTTTGCCGCAATCGCCCCGACCGGGCTGACGGCCGGTGTTCACAACGAAGACGATGAAGCCGTTCGAACTTACATGGAGAAGGTCAAGGCAAGCGGCGTGACCGACTGGCGTGCCCACGGTCTTTCACGCCCGCCGATCACCGAACTGCTCGCCATGCACACGATCTTCGAGACTGGCGCTTATACCGGCTGCCCGGCGCATGTCGTGCATTGCTCGCTCGGTCGCGGCTACGATATTGCCCGTGCCTATCGCCGCGGCGGCTTCGAGGCGACGGTCGAATGCTGCATTCATTACCTGACGCTTGACGAGGAAAACGACGTGAGGCGCCTCGGCGGCAAAGCGAAGATCAATCCGCCGATCCGGCCGCGCGCCGAGGTGGAAACGTTGTGGCGCAAGATAGCGGAAGGCAATGTCTGGCTGGTGTCGACCGACCATGTGAGCTGGTCAGAAAACCGCAAGACCAATCCGGACATGTTGGCGAATGCCTCGGGCGTGCCGGGGCTCGAGGTCATGGTGCCGCTCTTCGTCAAGGGAGCGTTCGAGCGGGGCATTCCACTCACGTGGGCCGCGAAGCTGATGGCCGAAAATCCGGCGAAGCATTTCCGCCTCGACCACATCAAGGGCGCACTGACGCCCGGCAAGGACGCCGACATCGTCGTGCTGGAGCCGCGAGAGAGTGTCTACGACGCTGCCGTGAGCGGTAACAACGTCGTCGGCTGGAGCCCTTATAGCGGTATCCGTTTGCCATGGACAATTTCGGCGGCATATCTGCGCGGCAGCCAGATAGCCGATGGCGCGAAGGTGCTTGCAGAGCCCGGCACGGGACAATTCGTCCGTCCGCTGCCGCGCCAGATCATTTCCGGAAAAGCCGCATGAGCCGCAACCTGCCCGTCAACGCCGATCGCATCGCCGAGGATATCGACGCACTGGCAAAGATCACCGAGCCCGATCATCCATGGACACGCCGGGCCTTCTCGCCGCTGTTTCTCGATGGCCGCGCCTATATCGAAGCGCGCATGAAGGCGGCCGGGCTGGAGACACGGATCGATGCGGCCGGCAATCTGATCGGACGCCGGGTGGGGACGAAACCGGGTCTTGGCACGATCATGGTCGGTTCGCATTCCGATACTGTGCCGGATGGCGGGCGCTTTGATGGCATCGCGGGCGTGATCTCGGCGTTGGAAGTCGCCCGGGCGCTGAACGATCGGGGAATCGTGCTAGAGCACGATCTGGAGGTCGTCGACTTCCTCGCGGAAGAAGTCAGCATCTTTGGCGTTTCGTGCGTCGGCAGCCGCGGCATGACCGGGCAGCTTCCGGAGGCATGGCTTTCGCGCACTAGCGGCGACCGCGACCTGGCTGAGGGGATTGCGCAAGTCGGCGGCCGTCCAAGCGTGCTGCTGCAACAGAACCGGCCCGATATTGCCGGCTTCCTCGAACTGCATATCGAACAGGGGCCTGTGCTCGAGAACGAGAAGAAAGACGTCGGCATCGTGACGGCCATCGCTGGCATCACCCGGATTGAAATTACAGTCGAAGGCCGAGCGGACCATGCGGGTACGACGCCGATGGATGGCCGCGCGGATGCGCTGGTCGCCGCCTCGCGACTGGTGCTCGATATCCGCAACGCGGCAGGCGAGCGTGCGAAGACGCCGGGCCATTTCGCCGCGACCGTCGGCGAATTCCGGATAGAGCCGAATGCGGCCAATGTCGTACCTTCCAAAGTCGTGCTGTTGATCGACGGGCGCGCGGAAATCCGCAACGACATGGAAGCCTTCTGCGAATGGCTGGATGCGCATGTCGTCAAGCTTGCGACCACCCACGGCGTGACGATCGAACCACCGAAACGCGTTTCAGACAACTATCCGACACCCGGAGATGCCAGCTTGCTGCAGACGCTGGAGCGCGCCTGCGACGCAGTCGGCGCGAAACACCGGCGCATCGCATCCGGCGCAGGGCACGACACCGCCTGGATCGCCAAGGTGGCACCCGCGGCAATGATCTTCGTGCCTTGCAAGGAGGGCCGCAGCCACTCGGCCGACGAATGGGCGGAAAATGACGACATCGCGCTTGGCGCGGCGGTGCTTTTCGAAGCGGTGCGGGAGATGGACAAGGCGCTGAGCAAGGAGAAGGCCTGATGGGACGGATACTCGTTGAGAAGGACGTCGAGGCGGCAGTCAAGGGTGGCTCCGTCTATGCAGCAGGCGGCGGCGGCTGGGCCGATCACGGCCGTATGCTGGGTTATGCCGCGGTCAGCATCGGCAAGCCGGAACTCGTTTCCATCGATGAACTTAATGACGACGACTGGATCGCGACGGCAGCGGCGATCGGCGCGCCAGCCTCCACGACGCCTTGGGAAATGCAGGGCATCGATTACGTGAAAGCCGTCCAGCTTCTTCAGGACGAACTCGGCGAAAAGCTCTCCGGGCTCATCATCGGGCAGAACGGCAAATCCTCGACGCTGAATGGCTGGCTGCCCTCGGCCATTCTCGGCACGAAGGTTGTCGATGCGGTTGGCGATATCCGGGCGCATCCGACCGGCGACATGGGCTCGATCGGCATGGCGGGTTCGCCGGAGCAGATGATCCAGACGGCCGTTGGCGGAAACCGCGCGGAGAACCGCTACATCGAGCTTGTGGTGAAGGGTGCGACCGCGAAGATCTCTCCGATCCTGCGAGCCGCCGCGGACCAATCGGGCGGCTTCATCGCCAGCTGCCGCAATCCGCTGCAGGCATCCTATGTGCGCACGCATGCGGCACTCGGCGGCATCTCGATGGCGCTTGCGCTCGGCGAAGCGATCATTGCGGCGGAGAAGAAGGGCGGACCGGCCGTCATCGATGCGATCTGCAAAACAACCGGCGGCAGCATCCTCGCTGAAGGCATCATTACCATGAAGGATGTCGTCTACACCAAAGAAGCCTTCGACATCGGCACGATCGTCGTCGGCTCCGGCGCCAAAGCCGTGACGATGCATGTGATGAACGAATACATGGCCATCGACGATGCCGATGGTAAGCGCGTGGCGACGTTTCCCTCTGTCATCACGACGCTTTCGCCGGAAGGTGAGCCGCTCAGCGTCGGCCAGCTCAAGGGCGGCATGCAGGTTTTCATCCTACATGTACCCATGGAAATCATTCCACTTTCTGCAAGCGTCCTCGACCCAACCGTCTACCCGCCCGTGGAAGAAGTGATGGGTATTGAGATTGGGCGCTATGCCTTGGCGGCAAAGGCGTGACTTATGGCGCGGGATGCCGGTCTTGAGGAACTGATGAGAGAAGAGCTCAGCGGCCATCCTGGTCTCAGCGAAAAGGCCATGTTCGGCGGCTGGGGCTTTCTGTTGAACGGCAACCTTCTCTGTGGTGCGCGAGAGGATGGCATGCTGGTTCGGCTCGGCAAAGGCAATGACGGGTGGGCACTGGCGCTACCGGGAGCGGTGCAGATGCTGTCGGGCGGGCGCCTGATGCAAGGCTGGGTGCGCGTCAATGCCGATGTGTATGGCGAGGATGCACTGCGAAAGCGTCTGCTTGATGCGGCACTCGCCTATGTGGAGATGCTGCCGGGGAAATCACAAGACAGGACTTGAGGAAGGACATTCCATGCCGAAGCCTAATCCACGTCATCCAAAATTTCCGATTCCCGGCGGGCTGGAGCTGCGGGCCAAGGGTTGGCGGCAGGAAGCGTTGCTGCGTCTCCTCGAAAACGTGCTTGCCGTCGGCGAGGACCCGGACAATCTCGTCGTCTATGCGGCACTTGGCAAGGCCGCGCGCAACTGGGCGGCGCATAAGGGCATCGTCAAGGCGCTGACGGAGATGGAGGAGGATCAGACCCTGCTGATCCAGTCCGGCAAGCCGATCGGCCTCGTGAAAACCCATGCCAGGGCACCGCTCGTCATCATGGCGAACTGCAATATCGTCGGCCAATGGGCGAAGGCCGAAGTGTTTTACGAACTGCAGCGCAAGGGATTGATCTGCTGGGGTGGGCTGACGGCGGGCGCCTGGCAATATATCGGCAGCCAGGGTGTCATCCAGGGCACCTACGAAATCTTCATGCGTATCGCCGAGCGACGCTTCGGCGGCGATCTCTCCGGCCGCTTCGTGCTCACCGCCGGCCTTGGCGGCATGGGCGGGGCTCAACCGCTCGCCGGCCGCATGGCAGGGGCCGCGATCCTCTGCGTCGATATCGACCCCGAGCGGGCGAAGAAGCGCCAGCAGATCGGCTACCTGCAGGAGATCACACCTGATCTCGATACCGCACTGCAGATGATCGATACGGCCGTGAAGGAAAAGCGCGCGCTATCTGTCGGCCTCGTCGGCAATGCGGCCGAGATCTACCCGGAGATCGCCCGGCGCGGCATCGTGCCGGATATCGTGACGGACCAGACCTCGGCGCATGATCTCGTCTATGGCTACGTGCCGAAGGGCATGAGCCTTGCCCAGGTCAAGGAACTTCGCGATGACGGCCAGGGCCAGTTGATGGCCGCAAGCCGCGCCTCGATCGTTCAGCATGTAACGGCGATGCTGGAGTTCCAGAAGAAAGGTTCCGAAGTCTTCGACAACGGCAACTTGATCCGCACACAGGCGAAGGAAGGCGGCGTTGCCAACGCCTTCGACATTCCGATCTTCACCGAAGCCTATCTGCGGCCGCTGTTTGCCCGGGCGATCGGCCCATTCCGTTGGATGGCGCTTTCCGGCGAAGAAAGCGACATCGCCAGGATCGACGATCTGCTGCTCGAAATGTTCCCGGACAACAAGATTATCACCAACTGGATCCGGCTTGCCCGCGAGCATGTGCCCTTCGAGGGCCTGCCGGCGCGGATCGCCTGGCTCGGCCACGGCGAGCGCACCGCGCTTGCCCGCCGCGTCAACGAATTGGTCGCCAGTGGAGATCTGAAAGGTCCTGTCGCCTTCTCGCGCGATCATCTTGATGCCGGCGCTATGGCGCATCCGAACATCATGACCGAGCGCATGAAGGACGGCTCCGACGCGATCGCCGACTGGCCGCTGCTCGATGCCATGATGCTCTGCTCCTCGATGGCCGACCTCGTCGTCGTCCATTCCGGCGGCGGCGGCTATGCCGGCTACATGACCAGTTGCGGCGTGACTGTCGTCGCCGACGGCACGGCGGCTGCCGACGAACGCCTCGACCATGCGCTCACCAATGATACGGCGCTCGGCGTCATGCGCTATGCGGACGCCGGATACGAGGAAGCGCTGGACGAAGTGCAAAAGAAGGATGTGCCGTATATCCGGCTTGATTGAAATATCGGCGTTCCATCAAAGATGCCGCGTCTCCTCCGGCGGACCGTCATAGCGGTCGCGCAGGCCGTCGACGAAGGCAATGGGTGCGGCGATGAGCTCTTCAGCACTCGCATCGTCCAGACAACTTACGGCGATCGCGTAGAAGGTGCCGAGATGTTCGTTTTCACCCCAATTGTAGGAGCTGATGCCGCACTCCTTGCAGAACAGATGATGCAGTTTGCGGGAGGCGAACTGATATTCTCCGAGCTTTTCTTCCCCTGATAGAAGGCGAAAATCCTCCGGCTGGGCCACCGCCAGCCAGTTGCGCTTCTTCACGCAGATCGAGCAATTGCAGCGGAACGTGCCGGCCGACAGATCGAGCCTGGTTTCGTAGCGGATTGCGCCGCAATGGCAGCTGCCGTGATAGGTCTTCTTCATTACTTCCTCCTTTTGACTGCGGCTTCCGCGTAGGCGGCGGCCTTATCGAGCGCCTCGCGCCAACCTTCCGACTGTAATTTGAATTCGGTATCGCTCGGCAGCTCGCGCTTACGGAAGGTGAGGCGCGTACCATCGCCCCGTTCTTCCAACTCGACGGTTACCCGCATCTCGTGCTCCGGCTTTCCGGCGTCATTTTCCCAGGCAAAGGTGAAGACGAGGCGTTCCGGCGGACTGATCTCAACGTACCGGCCCCGGCTCCAGTATTCCTTGCCGTCCAGCCCGAGAATGCAATGACGCCAGGCGCCGCCTTCGCGCAGATCGACCGAAACCGAGGATGCCGAGCAATGGTGCGGACCCCACCATTTCATCAGGTGCTCCGGCTCGGTCCACAGGCTGAAGACAAGCTCGCGCGGCGCATCGATCTCGCGGGTGAGCACGATCTCACGGCTGCGACCGCCGGCGACGCGGATTTCATTTCTTGCCTTCATCCTCGTTCTTCCTTGGCTTGAGGGTGGCTGCGTAGGCTTCCAATCTGTCGAGGCTTTCGCTCCAGAACCGGCGGTAGGTGTCGAGCCAGTCATCAACACCGCGAAGTGGCCCTGCCTCCAGTCTGCAGGGTCGCCACTGTGCTTGCCGTCCTTTTGATACGAGGCCGGCATTTTCCAGCACTTTCAGATGCTTCGATACGGCAACGAGGGACATATCGAACGGTTCGGCGAGTTCGGATACCGAAGCCTCGCCGTGCGCCAGCCGTGCGAGGATCGCGCGGCGGGTTGGATCGGCCAGAGCCGAAAACGTCATGCTTAGTCGATCGGCAGACACAGTAAACTCATCAGTTAATTAACCTATGGATTAAATATATGTACGGACGAAGGCGCCTGTCAAGCCTATGCCTGACAGCGTTTCAAAGGATCGGTTGGATACTTCGATGAGATTGCCATCCGGATCGAGGAAATAGACCGAGCCGGTAGTAGCGGTGGCGCCAGCGCGCTCGACCGGCCCTACCTCGATTGGAACATCCGCCGCTTCGAGCAAGCGCTGTCTCGGCGATAAAGCAGAGGTCCGCAGAACCCGGCGCCGGATGCCTTGCCTTGGGCACGAACTCGCGTCCGACCTGGTGCAGGTTGATCTTCTGATTGCCGAATTTCAGTGCCTTGCGGCCTCGAGGTCGCTGATGCGGATCATAACTTTCTCCTCGAAAAGCTGCGTGCGGCGCAGGCCGCCGCAAAGGCGAGGGCCAGCATGCCGAGCGTGAAGAAGACGACAGCCGACCAGCCTTCGATGGCAAAGAACCAGCCGCCTGCCGAGCCCATGACGCTCGAACCGACGTAGTAACCAAGCATATAGAGCGACGAGGCATGCCCCTTCGTGCCTCTGGCAAGCTTGCCGACGAGGCCGCTTGCGATCGAATGGCTCATGAAGAAGCCACTGGTGAGCACGATAATGCCGAAAATGATGATCGGCAGGGAGGCGGAAAGCGTCAGGGCGCTGCCGGCGGCGGTAATTGCGATGCTCGTCAGCAGGACAGCGAAGTGGCCGAAGCGATCGCCCAGGATGCCACCGATCGAAGAGGCGCCGATGCCGAAGAGATAGACGGCGAAGATCAGACCGAGTTCGGTCTGCGTCAGATCATAGGGTGCTGCGACAAGCAGGAAGCCGGCATAATTGTAAATTGTGACGAAGGATCCCATCGCGAAGAAGGCAATGGCGAAAATGAACGGCAGCGCCGGATTGCGGACGTGCCCGAGCCAGGCCCTTAGGTGGAACTTCGGATCGAATCCAGAGCGGCGGGCGAAATTCCGCGAGGGCGGCAGCAGGGCGATGAAGCCAATGGCTGCGGCAAGGCCGATGGCACCGACTAGAAGGAGCGCCGGCCGCCAACTCAGATATTCCGCGAAGATGCCGGTCAGCACTCGGCCGGACATGCCGCCGAAGGCGGTGCCGCCGACATAGAGGCCCATCGTAGCGCCGAGGCCGCGCGGATCAATCTCCTCAGCGAGATAGGCCATGGCGACCGCCGGAACGCCGCCGAGCACCAAACCCTCCAGTGCGCGAATGACGAGCAGCAGATGCCAGCTCGGCGCAAAGGCCGTAGCGATCGTCAGCAATGCGGCCCCGACGAGCGAGATCGACATCAGGCTGCGGCGGCCAAGACCTTCCGAGACGGCGGCAGCGCATATAATGGCAACGGCAAGGAAACCCGTCGACAGCGAAAGTGCCAGCGAGCTTTCCGCGGGGCTGGCGGAGAATTCATCCGCAAAGATCGGCAGCAGCGGCTGGACGCAATAGAGCAGCGAGAAGGTGGAGAAGCCCGAGAGGAAGAGTGCAAGACTGGCACGGCGATAGGAAGCCGTACCGCGCGTCAGGTATTCTTTCGCCGGCGATTTCGCCGGCGTCTCGACCGGGGAAATGTCGCTCATCCTGGCTGCGGTCTTGTGCATGGCTCAAGCCTTTCGCCATTCATCTAGTCAGAAGGGCATAAGTTGTCCAATATATGGCACTGACGTTTCTGATATGTTTTGGAGATACCAGATGGAGCTTCGGCATATTCGCTATTTTCTGGCGGTCGCGGAAGAAGGCAATTTTACGCGGGCGGCCGCAAGGATCGGCATCGGCCAGCCGCCGCTCAGCCAGCAGATTCGCGATCTCGAAGCTGAGGTCGGTGCGGCCTTGTTTCATCGCGTGCCGCACGGCGCGGAATTGACGGTGGCGGGCGAGGCGTTTCTAGGCGAAGCCAAAGCGTCGCTTGCTTCTGCCGAGAAGGCGAAGCTTGCCGCGCAGCGTGCCAATCGCGGCGAGACGGGCAAGCTGGCGCTCGGCTTTACGGCATCCTCGGCGTTCAATCCGGTGGTCAGCGCGACGATCAGACGGTTTCGTGCGCAGTGGCGGGAAGTACGGCTGTCTCTGACGGAAATGAACACGCTGGCGCTGATGGAGAGGCTCAATAGCGGCGAACTGGATGCGACCTTCATGCGCCCAAGCCTCGACGATCCACCGGGCGTGCGCCTGAAGCGTCTTGATGACGAGCCGATGGTGGTCGCCCTGCCTGCAAACCATCCGCTGGCGAAGTACGAGCGTCTGCCTTTGGCGCTGCTGTCGAAAGAGCCGTTCATTCTCTTCCCGCGGCTGGTTGGCCTCAGCCTCTTCGACGATGTCGTGCTCGCCTGCAGGAAAGCGGGTTTCGAACTGACGGTGGCACAGGAGGCGCCACAAATTTCCTCCGTCGTCAATCTGGTCGCGGCAGAACTTGGAGTGTCGATCGTTCCGGCATCGATCGCACAGATCAGGCTCGATGGCGTCGCCTATCGCCCGATCGACGGGCCGCCTGCTGTCGCGCGGCTGGCGCTTGCCGTGCTGAAGACGCAGCGCTCGCCGGTAACGGAAAACCTGATGAGCCTGCTTTGATTTAGCCTGCAGGATCCCAATAAGGCGGATCGCCGAAGGCTTTTTTCAGGTGATCGGCTATGGCGCGGAGTTTGGCGGAAGGGTTGCGGCCTTCCGGATGCGCCATGTAGATGAACTCAGCTTCGGGCTTGTAGCCGACATCAATCTCGACGAGCTTGCCTTCGCGGATTGCCGGACCGGCAATGAAGGTCGGCAGCAGCGCAATCCCGAGTCCGGCGATTGCCGCATCGCGAAGCATGTCGCCATTATTGATACCCATCGCCAGCTTCGCACGCACGACGATTGCACCCTCCGGGGTCTGGAAGCGCCAGTCCGCGATGCCGCGATTAGTGTAGAACAGGCCTCGATGATCATCGAGATCGGCCAATGTCGCCGGTGTCCCGTGGCGGTCGAGATAGGCCGGGGAAGCCGTCAGCAGACGGCGGCTACGCGTGAGCTTCCAGGCTACCAGGCGGGAATCGGCGATCGGCCCATGGCGGATAATGGCGTCGTAGCCTTCCGACGAGGCGTCCACGCGACGGTCATCAATGTCGAGCGTCAGCGCGATTTCGGGGTGCTCGGCCAAAAACGGATAGAGCGCCGGACCAAGATGCATGCGACCGAGGGTGACAGGTGCTGCAATACGCAAGGGACCGGCGAGCGTACCTCGGCGTTCGGCCATGTCGGCTGCGGCCTCTTCTATCTCACGCAGGATTCGAAGCGCACGCTCCATAAAAGCCGTGCCGTCTTCCGTCAGCGTTAGCTTGCGTGTCGTGCGGTGAAGCAGCATCCCGCCGAGTGTCTTTTCCAGATCAGCCAGCCTTTCGCTGACAACGGATTTCGACAGGCGGAGGCGCCTCGCAGCCTCGCTCACGGAACCTGATTCCACCACTGCGACGAAAACCGCTATCCCTTCGATCTTGATCATCGTTCGGCATTTCCGAATTCGAGTTCCATCATATGAAGACTAATCCGAACGCATGGAAAATGCCATCTTCAACGCATCGAAGGGGCCGCAGACGCTGTCCCTCCCAACTAGGAGATGGAACAATGAACCGCTTGAATAACAAAGTCGCAATCATCACCGGAGCAAGCTCCGGCATCGGCCGCTCGACGGCAAAGCTCTTCGCCGCTGAAGGCGCCAAAGTCGTCATTGGCGCGCGTCGGCAGGCAGAACTCGACAGCCTCGTCGCGGAAATCAAGGGTGCCGGCGGCGAAGCCTTTGCAGTCGCTGGCGACGTGCGCTCGGAAGACTATCAGAAGGCACTTGTCGCTGCCGCGATTGAAAATTACGGCAAGCTCGACATCGCCTTCAACAATGCCGGCATGCTCGGCGAAGCTGGTCCGAGCACGGGCGTTTCCGAGGCAGGCTTCAACGAAGCTCTGGCGGTCAACCTCACCGCCTCTTTCCTGGGCGCCAAACACCAGATCGCGGAAATGGCGAAACACAGCGGCGGCTCGGTGATCTTCACCTCTACCTTCGTCGGCTACAGCTTCGCCTTCCCGGGCGTTGCCGCCTACGCCGCCAGCAAGTCCGGACTGATCGGCCTGACGCAGGCACTTGCTGCCGAGTTCGGCCCGCAGAATGTCCGCGTCAATGCCATCCTGCCCGGCGCAGTCGATACCGACATGTATCGCGAGATGAACGATACGCCGGACAAACAGGACTTCATCACCAATCTGCACGCCCTGAAGCGCGTCGCAACGCCGGAAGAAATAGCCCGCTCCGTCCTCTACCTTGCCTCCGACGACTCGAGCTTCGTAACAGGCACGGCTTCGCTGCTCGACGGCGGCGTTTCAATCACTCGCACGTAACCGCAGCGCGATTATCTGCCACTCAAACCACCAGGGTTATCGCGAACGCTTTTAAATGCACATCGACCTATCAACAGCTGCATGAATCCTCCCAATGGATTCATGCAGCTTTCCATCCGAAATACGCTTTCCTGTTGGCCTCTTCCAGCGATCAAGGCTGGAAAACAGATGTCGCGGCTGAGACTTGTCCCTCATGGTTATCCCGCATATCACTCGAGCGTCCTTTTTGCTTTTCGGGGCACTCTCTACCCTCAGGTGAACCATGCTCATCGGTGTCCTTTGCGGCCTCGCCACATGCGCTTTGTGGGGACTGACTTTCGTCGTGCCCCGCGCCATTGCGCCATTCAACACGATGGACCTGACAATCGCGCGCTACGGGCTCTTTGCCGTGGCGAGCGTGGTTCTGATGGTCAATCCACGCTTCCGGCCGAGGAACATAAAGCCTCGGCTTGCAGTCACCGCACTGCTTCTCGGCGGTGTCGGCTATGTCGGCTATTTCGTCAGCGTCGCCTATGCCGTTCGGCTTGTAGGCGCTGCCATTCCGCCGCTCGTCATCGGGACCATGCCGGTGATTCTCGCGATCATTGCGAATTTTCGCGACCGCTCCGTTGCCTGGCAGATGCTCGCCCTGCCGCTGCTCTTGATTGCAGCGGGCATCGGTTGGGTGAATGTCTCGATCTTTTCCGCCACGCCTTCCGGCGATGAGGCAGCGATCATCCTGGGTATCGGCTCAGCGCTGATCGGTCTTGCATTGTGGGTCATTTACGGACTTGCGAGCACGGCGGCAATGCAGTCGCCGGAGGCGCCGGATATCCTGCAATGGACAGGCCTTCAGGGTATCGGCGCAGGTATCGGTAGCCTCGTGCTCATCCCATTCACTTCGATCGGCACGGACATCGTCTTCACAGGCGCCGAGGTTTTACGATTCATTCTCTGGTCGCTCATCATGGGGCTCGCCGGAGCGTGGTTGGCGACGCTGCTCTGGATGATCGCTTCAAAGCGGCTGCCGCTTGCGCTTGCCGCGCAGTTGATCGTTGCCGAAACGATCTTTGGACTGATCTTCGGCTTCCTCTTCGAGCAACGCCTGCCGACGCTCGCGGAAGCAGGCGGCTCCATTCTCCAACTCGCGGGCGTCGGACTTGCGATCGCGATCTTCACTCCGAATGGCCGGAGAGCTTAGGCGCGCCGTGATGATTGCATGTTATCCGCCAAAGGCTTAGGGTCGGCAGTGGTCAACAAGGCGACGGGTAGAAGGCCATGGCTCTCAGCGGCAAACGCATCCTGCTTATCATTTCAGGCGGCATCGCGGCCTATAAGAGCCTCGACCTGATCCGGCGCCTGCGCGAGCGCGGGACCTCGGTACGTCCGGTGATGACGAAGGGCGCGCAGGAATTCGTGACGCCGCTTGCCGTCGGTGCGCTTGCTGCAGACCACGTGTTCACCGATCTCTTTTCGCGGCAGGACGAGCAGGATGTCGGCCATATCCGGCTTGCCCGCGACTGCGACCTCATTGTCATCGCGCCGGCGACGGCCGATCTGATGGCCAAGATGGCGAACGGTTTCGCGGACGATCTGGCCTCGACCGTTTTGCTCGCGACGGACAGGCCGGTCCTTGCCGCGCCGGCGATGAACCCGAAGATGTGGTCGCACGCGGCGACGAAGCGGAATTTCGACATCCTGAAAAGTGATGGAATCCGTTTCGTCGGGCCGATGGCGGGCGAGATGGCAGAGGGCAAGGAGGTCGGCACCGGCCGCATGGCTGAACCGCTGGAGATCGTAGCCGCCGCGGAAGCGTTGCTTGACGATGGACCGAAGCCGCTTGCAGGGCGCAGGGCGATCGTTACCTCAGGACCGACCCACGAGCCAATCGACCCCGTCCGCTACATCACCAATCGCTCCTCCGGCAGGCAAGGGCACGCGATTGCCGCGGCACTTGCGAGGCTCGGCGCGGATGTGACGCTCGTCTCCGGACCAGTGGCGATTGCCGATCCCGTCAGCGTCAGGACGATTCATGTCGAGCGCGCCGAAGAAATGCGCGATGCGGTGCTCGGGGCGCTGCCGGCCGATATTGCCGTCATGGTGGCGGCCGTGGCCGACTGGCGCGTGGCCTCTGCCGCCGATCAGAAGATCAAGAAACATCCGGGCGAGTCCATCCCGACGCTGTCTCTCACCGAAAACCCGGACATCCTTAAAACCGTCGGTCACCACACGATGCGACCAAAGCTGGTGATCGGCTTTGCCGCCGAGACGCAGGATGTGGAAAGCAACGCCAAGGCCAAGCTCGAGCGCAAGGGCGCCGACCTGATCGTTGCCAACGACGTCTCTGCGGCGACGGGCATCATGGGCGGCACGCGCAACAGCGTGAAGCTGGTCAGCCGAAGCGGTGTCGAGAAATGGCCGGATCTCGCCAAGGAAGAGGTTGCGGAAAAGCTGGCGGCGCTTATTGCCGAGCGCTTCAGGCAGGAATAGCGATATCCGCCACTACGCCGCTGCGCTTTTCCGGCTTGAAGGCGGCGACCTCGATGCCGTTCTCGCCAATCGTAACTGCGCTACCGTCCGGTATTTCGGCCCAGGCATCGATGTCGTCGTTCAACGGCTCGGAAACAAGGCAATGTCCCTGGCGCATCGGTGAGGCATAAAGCGTCGGCGCCCTTCGATCGGTTGCATAACGAATTCCGTATAGCGACTGTCCGTCGGAAAACGCGGCGGTGAAACGCAGATGGGCTCTGCCCAGGATGTTTTCAGCAAGCCCTTCGACGAAGCTCACCATTTCCGCCATCGCAACGAGCGGCGCCTGGCGCAGGCCGAATTGCAAAGCGAGCAGGAACATCAGCTCGGAGTCAGTCGTGCCGCTGCGAACATTGAAGAGCTCGTCATCGAGCATCGCCTCCATGGCACGGCGCAGGCGCTCGAAGCCGCCGATCTGGCCGTTGTGCATGAAAGACCAATTCTCGTGCGTGAAGGGATGGCAATTATCGCGCCGTGTGCCGCCTCCGGTGGCTGCTCGAACATGGGCCAGGAAAAGCGACGAGCGGATTTGCCGTGCCAGGCTCTTCAGATTGCAGTCGGACCATGCGGGAAGGATGTCGCGATAGCGGCCCGGCTCCGGCCGGTCGCCATACCAGGCAATACCGAAGCCGTCGCCATTCGTTGCGGTCTTGGCGCGGGTGGCGCAATGGGATTGTTCGATGAGTGAATGGGCGGGAGAGGACACCAGTTCCTCGAGATAGAGGGGGTCTCCACGATAGGCTGCCCAGCGACACATGCTTTTCTGACTCCGGAACCCGCCGTCTCAGCAACGGGACTGATTGGAAATGCCCGATCGATTGTCGAGCGCGATGGTGAATAAAAACTTAACGATTGCAAATTTTGCAAGGCGGCATGCGGGTTGGAAACACTGCAGGCGATCACATTCGGCGATCACGTTTCTTCGTTTGTGAACATTGGCTCTCGGCCACGTCACGGCGGACATCGCAAGAATTTCCCTTGCATCATCGAAATTTTTCCTTACCTTTTGATCATCAGCAACAGAACGAAAGGAAGGTGATCCAATGTCTAATGAGATTTCGGACCTCGTAACGGGCATGGGAGAGGTGACGAAAGCGAGGCAGCCCTCGCTCTAATCCCCGCCTTCCTGGGGCCGCCTTGACGGTCCAGGCCAGTTAACAGGCCAAACTCATGGAAAGGGTCGCTGAGGCGGCCCTTTTTATTTTGCAGATTTTCTTTGACAGCCGCCGAGGCGCTGGCATATTCATAAAGTCATCTGATGACTTTATGAATATGCCATGCAGCCGCTCAACAAAACAAACTTGGCCGAGACCGCGATTGAAGCAATCCGCGGCGAGATCCTCGCGAAGCGATGGAGCGTCGGCGACAAGCTGCCGAACGAGGCGGCACTTTCCGCCGCGCTGGCAGTCAGCAGGGGCACGATCCGTGAGGCCGTGCGCGTGCTTGTCTCTCAGGGCTTGCTCGAAACGCGGCAGGGCTCCGGAACCTACGTCCTTTCGACGATGGATGCGACTCGGCCGCTGACGATGGCCCGGCGGGCAAGCCTGCGCGACCAATTCGAAGCGCGTTGCGCCCTGGATGTCGAGGCGGCCCGCCTCGCTTCGCTGCGGCAGACGCCGGAAATCATCACTCGGCTGCGCGACCTTCTGGCCAAGCGCGGCAATTACGAAGGCGGCGACAAGGCGGCTTTTATCGAGCGCGATCTTACCTTTCACAAGGCGATCATCGCAGCCTCGGGCAACCGGGCGATGATCGAGATCTATGACTTCTTCTCGGCTTCGATCGCCGAAACCATCGAGGCAACTCTCGGGCAGGATATTCCCGAACCCAACATGCAGGCGCACGTCAGTATCATCGATGCCATCGAGACCGGACGCCCCGCGAAAGCTGATACCGCCGTGCGCCGCTTCATGCAGCCGGTGATCGCCGCCCTTGAACGGATGATTCTTTCATGACCACCTCCATTTCTAATACAGCCGAGGCTCTCGATGCCATCGACGAGCAGTTGATCGACGCCGAGGCGGACAGCATTCCCGCACCGGAAGCGCCTGCACAGTCGACAGCGGCAAGCCGCATCATTCTCGGCGTCAGTCTGTTGCTCATTGCCTTCAACCTTCGCCCGGTCTTTTCCAGCGCATCGGCGCTGCTGCCGGAAATTCGCTCAGGTCTCGGCCTTTCGGCTCTCGGCGCGAGCCTGTTGACCACGCTTCCCATCGTTTGCCTGGGTGTCTTTTCACCGCTCGCGCCAAAGCTGGCACAGCGCATGGGTGCCGAGCGAACGCTCCTCGGCGTGCTGTTGCTGCTGGCGCTCGGCACGGCCATGCGCGGGCTATCCTCTGTTCCGCTTCTCTTTCTCGGAACAGCACTCGCTGGTGCTTGTATCGCCATCGGAAACGTCCTGCTTCCCGGCCTGGTCAAGCGCGACTTCGCCGACCGTACCGCGCTGATGACCGGCTGTTACACGATGGCGCTTTGCGCCGGCGCGGCGAGTGCTGCCGGTTTCACGCTGCCAATCGAGCACACGCTCGACGGATCGCTGGAGGGCGCTCTTGCCGCCTGGGCATTGCCCGCCTTCGTCGTCGCTCTGATCTGGCTTCCCCAGGTTCTCGGGATTCCGGCTCAGCCGCGCCGGAGCGGTTTCAGAGTCGAGGGGCTTTGGCGCGACCGGCTTGCCTGGCAGGTCACGCTTTTCATGGGCCTTCAATCAGCGCTGGCCTATTGCGTCTTCGGCTGGCTCGTGCCGATCCTTCGCGAGCGCGGACTCGACGGTGTGACTGCCGGCGCCATCGTTTCGGTATCAGTCGTGGTGCAGGCCGCTGCTTGCCTCGTGACGCCGCAGATTGCCGTGCGCGGCAAGGACCAGCGGCTGATCAATGCGTCGCTTTGTATCATTGCCGTGGTAGCCCTGCTCGGCTTGCTCTTCGCGCCGCTTTCGACGGTCTGGCTTTGGGCGGCGCTGCAGGGAATAGGACAAGGCGGCCTGATTGCAGTCGCAATGACGACAATCGTGCTGCGCTCGCGCGATCCGCATGTCGCAGCTCACCTATCCGGCATGGCACAATGCGTCGGCTATCTGCTGGCCGCTGTCGGCCCGCTGATCGTCGGGCTCATTCGCAGCGCCACGGGAGGTTTTGCCTGGTCCGCGATACTCTTCGTTCTGCTCGGACTTGGAGCCGCGATCAACGGCTGGAATGCCGGACGTGCACTGTACGTCAATGCGCGGACGATCCAGAAGACGTAAGCGCCCCTCCTCACCTGCATATCACCATCTCTTGATACCTCTCTGGGATCGCAGATGTTACGCTGCCGCTGATCGTGTTCCATCGCCCAGGAGGAAAGAGTGTCCTTCCGATCTGCCATCCTGTTCGCCCTGCTGGCTCTTGCCGCACCTGCTATCTCGAATGCCCAGGAGCGGCCCGGCGTGTTGAAGCTGTTGCCGTCCGATTCCGTGACCCAGCATGAGGGGAACATCGGCGGCCGCAGGCAGGCCTATACGGCGACGGCGGGCACGCTCGATCTCTTCGGTCAGGACGGCTCGCGGACAGGCGCGATATTCTACACCGCCTATACCGCCAAGGAGGGTGTAGCCGACCGGCCCATCACCTTCGCGTTCAATGGTGGTCCGGGTGCTGCCTCCGCATTCCTGCATCTTGGGCTCGTAGGGCCGCGCATATTGGATTTCGGCCCGCAGGCCCGGGACGGCGCAAACGCGAAGCTCGTCGATAACCCACAGAGCTGGCTCGATTTTACCGATCTCGTGCTGATCGATCCGATCGGCACGGGATGGAGCCGCACAGCAAGAGCCGACGACGCATCGAATTACTACAACGTCAGCGCCGACGCGCAGAGCATCGCAAAGGCGATCGCGCTTTATGTCGCGCATAACAATCGCTCAGGCTCACCAAAATATCTTCTCGGCGAAAGCTATGGCGGTTTCCGAGCGGCGAAGGTCGCCGCAGCCCTTCGGCAAAGCCAAGGCGTCATCGTCTCCGGCGCGATCATGCTCTCGCCGTTGCTAGAGGGCCAGTTGATGTTCAATGCAGACCGGTTTGCACTTGGGGCTGCTCTCGAGTTCCCGTCGCTCGCCGCCGCTGAAGCCGAACGCCGCAAGACCTTCGACGAGAGGACGCAGCAGGACGCGGAGAAGTTCGCGCTCGGCGAATATCTGACGACCCTGGCCGGACCGGCGCCGGTGGGGGACGCTGCGAAAGCATTCTATGGCAAGGTCTCAGCGATGGCCGGCATTCCCGAAGACGTCGTCACCCGAAACCGCGGCTTCCTGGGCAACGCCTTTGCCAAGAATTCCGCCAGGTCGCTAGGCGAGGTGATGAGCCCCTACGATGCTTCGTTCGCAACGCTGGACCCTTATCCGGAGTCAGACTCCGATCGTGGTGACGATGCGGTCCTCGACGGCTTCACGCGCGCTTATGGGGGCGCTTTTGCCGATTACGCGCGCAACGAACTCGGCTTCAAAACCGAGATGACCTATGCGCTGCTCGAAAGCGACGTCAGCCGTCAGTGGGAATGGGGGGGTGGACGCGGCGGCGGCTCCCGGCTGCAGGCGAGCATAACGGACGACATCCGCGAATTGCTGGGTTCCAACCCAAGCTTTCACTTGCTGATCGCACATGGTTACAGCGATATCGTCACGCCCTATGGCGTTAGCCGCTATGTCGTGGACCATCTGCCTGAAAGCCTCACCCGAGGCCGTGTAAGCCTGGACGTCTATCGCGGTGGCCATATGTTCTACACCAATGTGAAAGCGCGGGCCGCCTTCACCGCCGATGCCAAGGCCTTCTATGGCCACCATCCGGCGACTCAGCTGGCGGATTGAGGAGCAGATGCACGTTACCGGTGGATGCCATTGCGGCGCGGTTGCCTATGAGGCCGAGATCGATCCGGAGCGCGTCAGCATCTGTCATTGCACGGATTGCCAGCGGCTGACAGGGACGGCTTATCGCGTCAGCGCGGTTGCGCGGCAGGAGAACTTCCGGCTTCTCCGCAGCACGCCGAAAATCTATGTCAAGCATGGCGAAAGTGGCGCGCGCAGCCGGCAATTCTTCTGTCCGGATTGCGGTTCGCATCTCTATCGCATGGGAGAGGACAACGCCTTCGTCGGCATCCGCGTCGGCACGATCGATCAGCGGGCCGAGCTGCGGCCGCGCAAGCAGATCTGGTGCCGCTCCGCTCTGCCCTGGACCGCCAATATCGAAGGCCTGCCGCGCTTCGAAACGGAAAGCTAGGGTTGCCTGAAGCGGGGCCTGACATAGATAGAGCCTCATGTCATACCAGAAGCAGCCTCTCAGCGCCTCGAAACCGGATACGGTTTCAGGGAAAGATTCCATTCTCGCTATTCTCTCCGCCGAGCCGGAAAAATGGGCTCTCTTCCTTGATATTGACGGGACCTTGCTCGAGCTAGCCGAAACGCCGGACGACATAGTCGTTCCGCCGTCGCTGCCTGCAAATCTCGACACCTTGTCGACAAGGCTCGGGGGTGCACTAGCCCTCGTGACCGGCCGGCGGCTTGATTATGCCGACCAGCTTTTTTCGCCGTTTCACTTTCCGATCGCTGGGCTTCACGGCGCCGAGCGGCGAGACCCGGATGGACGCGTGCGCCAAGCCGAAGTAACAGCGGAATTCGAGCGGCTGAAGGAGGATCTCACCGCCGAGACTGCAGGTTGGGCGGGCGTTCTGATCGAGGATAAGGGAGCGGCAGTCGCCGCGCATTATCGGCTTGCGCCAGAGAGAGAGCTCGAACTCGAACCATTGATGGAACAGGCGCTTAGCCGAGCGGGACCGAACTGGACGATCCAGCACGGCAAAATGGTCATCGAAATTCGTCCCGCCAGCGCCGACAAGGGCAATGCGGTCGAAGCCTTTCTCGCACAGCCGGTCTTTGCCGGCAGACGCGCCATTGCGATCGGAGATGACGTGACCGACGAAGCGATGTTTCGCACGGTCAACCGGCTTGGCGGCCATTCGGTCCGCGTCGGGCCGCTTTCGCCTGCGAGTGAAGCGCGCGGCTCCATCCCCTCTGCCGAGGCTTTGCGCGGCATCATTGCGACATTGGCCTCCTGAAGATTTGAGCACTCGTAATATTTTCTTGTATGAAAGGACCTGGCATGGGCCGTCTCGTCATTGTCTCCAATCGCGTGCCCGTTCCCGACAAGGGCGGCATTGCGCCCGCCGGCGGGCTGGCGGTTGCCCTGAAGGCAGCGCTCGAAGAGCGCGGCGGCATATGGATGGGCTGGTCGGGAAAATCGAGCGGCGAGCATGAGCCGCCGCCGCTTGCACGGCTGCAGCAAGGCAATATCACCTACGCACTGACGGATCTGACCGATACCGATGTGGATGAATACTATCACGGCTTTGCCAACCGCGTTCTCTGGCCGATCTGTCACTACCGGCTGGATCTCGCGGAATACGGCCGCAAGGAGATGGCTGGCTATTTCCGCGTCAACCGTTTTTTCGCCCATCGACTGGCGCCGCTGATTGAACCCGATGACCTCATCTGGGTGCACGACTACCACCTGATCCCGCTCGCTGCAGAGCTGCGTCAAATGGGTCTGAAGAACCGCATCGGCTTTTTCCTTCATATTCCCTGGCCGCCTGCGGACGTAATCTTCACGATGCCGGTTCACGAGCAGATCATGCGTGGCCTCTCGCACTACGATGTCGTCGGCTTTCAGACGGATCACGACCTTGAGAATTTTGCCGGATGTCTCAGACGGGAAGGTATCGGCGACGAGCTTGGCGAAGGGCGCTACAGTTCCCACGGCCGGACTTTCAAGGGCGGCGCCTATGCGATCAGCATCGAGACCGCAGCCTTTGCCGAATTCGCCCAAAAGGCCGCGACCAACAGCATGGTCAAAAAAGCGCGTCTAAGCATAGAAGGCCGCAGCCTGATCATCGGCGTCGATCGTCTCGATTACTCCAAGGGAATTACGCAGCGCATCGACGCTTTCGAGCGCTTCATCCTTGCAAACCCAGCGCAGCAGGGGCGCGTCACCTATCTGCAGATCACGCCGAAATCTCGCTCCGAAGTGCCGGAATACGAAGCCATGCAGCGCACCGTGGCCGAGCAGGCCGGCAGGGTGAACGGCGCTCTCAGCGCCGTCGATTGGGTGCCGATACGCTATATCAACCGCTCCGTCGGCCGCCACATTCTTGCGGGGCTTTACCGGCTCGGCAAAGTCGGCCTCGTGACGCCGCTCCGCGACGGGATGAACCTTGTAGCGAAGGAATATGTGGCCGCGCAGGATCCGAACGATCCGGGCGTGCTCGTGCTTTCGCGTTTCGCCGGTGCCGCCCGTGAATTGAAAGGCTCCCTACTGGTCAACCCTTATGACATAGAGGGTACGGCAAACGCGCTGGCCCGCGCGCTCAGTATGCCTATGGAAGAGCGGAAAGAGCGCTGGCAGATGATGATGGACCATTTGCTGGAACACGATGTTTCGCGCTGGTGCCGGGATTTTCTCAAAGATCTTGCGCCTTGACCGGGTCCATGCCTGCCTCAGAGATCAGCCAGGCAGCAAGCCGATCGGTCTCTGCGCTCTGCGCTTTCGGCGGCAAAAGCCAGTAGCCGCGGTCCTTCGCCTCCAGCATCGGTCCGGCCGCGACGAGCATACGTGACGAGAGAAGCGAATCGACCAGACCCATCCAGCCGATCGCCAGCCCCTGCTCACCGATCGCCGCCTGTACGACGAGCGAATAGGTGTTGAAACTGAGCTCGCCCTGCCCTACGGCCGCATCACGGCTGATGCCGAGTTCGGCGAGGTAACTCTTCCAATCGAACCACGGCGACGGCGCGCGCGTATCGAGATGCAGAAGACGCGCGCCGGCAATCTCGAACGGATCGAAGAAGGGGCCGTTCCGATCCAGAAAGCCTTGGGTGCAAATCGGGACGACCCTTTCCGGCAGAAGTAGCGTCGCGTTTCTGCCGAATTCCTGCCGCGTTCCGAAAACGACGGCAATGTCGCCATCCGGCGGGCCCTGCTCCATGCGCTGCGTCGCGACGATCTGGATGTCCATTTCCGGATAAAGCAGGCGGAAGGTATGCATACGCGGAATCAACCAGAGCGACGAGAAAGCATAATCCGTTCTCAGCCTGATCGCGGGGCGTTCGGACTGGCTGCGGAAGCTGCGCACCAACGCGTCGACATCATCGACCGTGCGAGAGGCGACGTCGAAAAGCCGGCGTCCCTCCGGCGTCAACTCGACACCGCGATGCTGCCGCTGCAGGAGGCTGACGCCCATCTGCTCTTCGAGGCGGCGGACCTGATAGCTGACGGCAGGCTGGGTCAGGCCGAGAATTCCGGCGGCAGACGAGAGACTGCCCATTTTCCCCACCGCCGCAAATACGCGAACCCATCCAAGGTCGATTGGTCGCTCCGCCATAAAAAATCCTTTGATCATCCATTGAAAAAAGCCAGCTTCACAAAGGAAACCAAACTGATGTTCAATAAATTGCTCGAATAACAGAGGAACTGCAATGAAAAGAATTTTACGCATGAACCGGATCGCTGCAGGCTTCCTTCTCTCCACCGTCTCCAGCGTGATCGCTTGACGGCGAGCCTGCTGCAGACGCAGTAAAAAGTTCTCTCGGCCTCTAATATCCAAGGACAGACTACGCATGGCGCGCCCGAATATCCTTATCTTGATGGTCGATCAGTTCAACGGGACCTTGTTTCCGGACGGACCGGCCGAATTCCTCTATGCGCCGCATCTGAAGGCATTGGCGGAGCGCTCCGTGCGCTTCGCCAATACCTATACGGCAAGCCCGCTCTGCGCGCCGGCGCGGGCTTCCTTCATGTCCGGCCAACTCCCAAGCCGGACGCGCGTCTATGACAACGCCGCGGAGTTCGCTTCCGACATCCCAACTTACGCGCACCACCTGCGGGCCGCCGGATATCAAACGGCGCTTTCCGGCAAAATGCATTTCGTCGGCCCGGATCAGCTTCACGGCTTCGAGGAACGGCTGACGACCGATATCTATCCTGCCGATTTCGGCTGGACGCCCGACTATACGAAACCCGGCGAACGGATCGACTGGTGGTATCACAACCTCGGTTCCGTCACCGGCGCCGGTGTCGCCGAAATCACGAACCAGATGGAATATGACGACGAGGTCGCCTATCACGCGACCCGCAAACTCTACGATCTTTCACGCCGTCAGGACGAGCGGCCGTGGTGTCTGACTGTCAGCTTTACGCATCCGCACGACCCTTACGTTGCGCGGCAGAAATTCTGGGACCTCTATGAAGACTGCCCGGCGCTCGACCCGCAGGTCGGACCAGTGCCCTTCGACGAGCTTGACCCGCATTCGCAGCGCCTGCTCGAGGCGTGCGATTACGAGGCTTTCGACATTACGCCCGAGCAGATACGCCGGGCGCGGCAGGGCTACTTCGCCAATATCTCCTATGTGGACGAGAAAATCGGCGATATCCTCGACGTGCTTGAGCGCGGACAGATGGCGGAGAACACCGTCATCCTCTTCGTCTCCGATCATGGCGACATGCTTGGCGAACGGGGGCTTTGGTTCAAGATGTGCTTTTTCGACGGGTCGGCGCGCGTCCCGCTAATGATTGCCGCACCTGGCTGGAACGCAGCGCGAATCGATCAGCCGGTTTCGACGCTGGATGTAACGCCGACACTGGCGGGCCTTGCCGGTCTCGACATAAGCTCGCTCAAGAAATGGACCGACGGCGAGGATCTGGCGCCGCTCGCTATCGGCACGGGCAGCCGCGGGCCTGTGCCGATGGAATATGCGGCGGAAGGCTCGATCGCGCCGCTCGTCTGCCTGCGCGCCGGGCGCTACAAGCTGTCGCTCTGCGAAAAAGACCCGCCGATGCTCTTCGACCTTGATGCAGATCCGCACGAACTTAAGAACCTCGCTGTGGACCCTGCCTATGCCGCGATGCTCACGGCATTGACCGAAGAGGCAAGCAAACGCTGGAATCTCACAAGCTACGACGCAGCAGTGCGCGAAAGCCAGGCACGCCGCTGGGTCGTCTATGCGGCGCTGCGCAATGGCGCCTATTATCCCTGGGATTACCAGCCGCTGCAGAAGGCATCTGAGCGCTATATGCGCAACCACATGGATCTCAACGTGCTGGAAGAGAACCAGCGATATCCGCGCGGAGAATGACCCGCACGGACATTTTTGCAACGTGTCAGGCTGCCTGCTTCAGGTAGCCCAACGCTTCATCCAGCGAGACGTGACCGAGGAAGCGGCCGCTGCTTTCGACCTGTTGTTCGTGTTCGATCGCCAAGGCAAAGCGCACCGCCGGATTTTCCTGCAGCCTTTCATAAAGGCTATTCAATGCCGGGAATTGCTTGCGATCCACGACATTATGGACGTCGTTCCAGCGGGCGATGCCGGCGAAATAAGCGTCAGCAAGGCTGGGTCCTTTGTCAAGCAGCCACATGCGGCCGTCAAGGAGTTGCTCGAGTACGCTATGCACCTTCTCGACCTTGGCAACGCCATAGGCGACCAGTGCCTTCTTTGCCTCCGGCTCCAGCTCATGTTCGATCGAATACCAGAGGGGGCTGAAGGCGTTGAAGAAGCTGGTGTTGAGATAGGCAAGCATCTGGTTCAGCCTGTCGAACTCAGCGCTGCCCTGTGCAAAGCCAAGACCCTTGCCGATATGGTCGGAGGCGATGCAGTTGAGAATGGCCATGCTCTCGCTGATGACGCGGCCATCGCCAAGCATGAGCGAAGGTGTTTCGCCGATCGCGTTGATGCGTTTGTAGTCGTCACCCGATACTACCTTCGGCATCTCGACACGGCAAAGGCGGTAGGGTTTGCCTAACCATTCGAGCGCGACGATGGAGCCGAAGGAGCAGCCTTCGGGCACGCCGTAAAACAAAATCGGAGACATTCATCATTCCTTTCAGTTTGAACTGATTTCACGATCGGAATATCGTTTTGTAGACGATCAGTGAAAAGCAGCCAAAAATGCACATCAAAGTCTATGAATTTGGAAGATCGAATTGAGCTCCTTCAATCTCAATGACCTCAACCTCTTCGTTCACGCAGTCGAAAGCGGCAGCTTCACGGCCGCTGGACGGCGGCTTGGTGTTCCCAAATCAACGGTGAGCAAGCGGGTTGCGGAACTGGAGGCGAAGCTGGGCGCGCGACTGATCCAGCGCACCTCGCGCAGCTTTTCGCTCACAGATTTGGGACGCGATTTCTTTGAGCACGCCCAGGCATCCGTGATCGAAGCGGAGATGGCGGAGAGCATTGTTCGATCGCGTCTCAGCGAGCCGAGTGGCACGGTGCGTATCACGGCCTCGGTGCCGACTTCGCAGTTTACGCTAGCGGAGCATCTACCGGAACTCGCAATCCGATATCCGAAGCTCAAGGTTTCCCTGCATGTCACCGATCGCTTTGTCGACATCGTACAAGAGGGCTTCGATATTGCAGTACGCAGCCATCAGCTGCCGCTTGCCGATTCAAGCCTCGTGCAGCGCAAACTGGCGGAACACGAATTCTTTCTTGTTGCCGCGCCATCCTATGCGGACAGGCACGGGGTTCCACAAAGGCCGGAAGAGCTCGCGGCGCATGCTGCCGTCATGCCCAGTCTCTCCGACACGGTCTGGCGGCTTTTCTCCACCTCGGGGGAAGAGAGGTTGGTCAAACCACACCCAGTGATGGCAGCCGACGAACCTTTCGTCTTGCTGAGAGCTGCAGCGGCGGGAATGGGAATCACCATTCTTCCGACGTCCGTCTGCCGAGAGCCTATCGAGCAAGGTCAATTGCTCCGTGTCCTGCCCGAATGGACAGCGGGTAGGATTGCGACAACGGTGCTCGTGCCGCACCGGCGTGGCCAACTGCCATCGGTACGCGCCACCGTCGAATTCCTGAGTGAGCGGCTAGGTCAGCTATGAGCGCCCGGTCATAGGCTTGCGAAAAGCCCCTGCTTCAGCGCCGCGATGCGCTCCTCGTTGCGGCGATAGAATATCCATTGCTTGATACGCTTGGCATGCACCAATTCCGCCTGCACGAGGATACGCATATGTTCGCTGAGGGTGGCGGCATTTATCCCGAGTTTGCGGGCGATCAGCAGCGCGCACACGCCATCCTCGACCAGATCGCCATCAACCTGCGGCTCGAAATGAACCCGTGGCTGCTTCAGCCATTCGAGAATAATGAGGCGCTTTTCATTCGCCAAGGCTTTGAGAACATCAACATCTTGCATTTCGTCATTTTGCCAAGTAACAAAATCTTGTCAATCCATGGGAGAGCCTGCATGCCGATCGAAACCGCCCTTTCTCTCGAACGCATTTCCGAAACCGAAGGGCTGATCCGCCCCTATATCCGCCGCACACCCGTGATGCGCGTCGACATGCAGGATTTCGGCGGAGCGCCGCTCAAGGTCGATCTCAAGCTCGAATGCCTGCAGCATTCCGGCTCCTTCAAGGCACGCGGCGCCTTTTCCCACCTCCTGACGCGGCAGGTGCCTGCGACCGGCGTCGTGGCAGCCTCGGGCGGCAACCACGGCGCGGCCGTTGCCTATGCCGCATCGCAGCTTGGCGTCCCGGCCACCATCTTCGTGCCGAGCGTCACCTCGCCTGCCAAGGTGGAGAAAATCCGCGCCTACGGTGCCAATCTGGTTACCGGCGGCGAGCGTTACGCCGATGCGCTAGCGGCGAGCGAGACCCATGCGCGGGCGAGCGGCACGCTTGCCATACATGCCTACGACCAGGTCGAGACGCTGCTCGGCCAGGGAACGCTTGGCAAGGAGATCGAAGAGGACGTGCCGGACATCACCACATTGCTGGTCGCGGTCGGCGGCGGGGGATTGATTGGCGGCATCGCCGCGTGGTTTCGCGGCCGGGTGAAGATCGTGGCCGTCGAATCCGACGGCGCGCCGACCCTCTACGAAGCCTTCAAGGCCGGCAAACCGGTGGACGCTCCTGCAGGCGGCATCGCGGCAGATTCGCTCGCCCCGAAACGGGTCGGCGAACTGATGTTTCCCCTCGCGCAGCAATTCGTGCAGCCGCCGGTGCTGGTAACGGATGACGAAATCCGCGCTGCCCAGAAAACCCTATGGGAAGGGGCAAGAGTCGTCGCCGAGCCGGGAGGTGCTGCGGCATTCGCAGCCGTGCTTTCCGGCAAATATGTTCCGACGCGGGATGAGCGCGTCTGCGCGTTGGTCTGCGGTGCCAATACGGCAGCGGTGAGGTTCGACTGACTATTCCGGCGGCAACGGCACAGAGGGCCACTCGGCCGTCACTTGCGCCTGTACCGGCCGGTCGAGATAGGTGGAGAGCGCGACATAGCTGCGCGTGCCGCGAACGCCCGGCACGGAATGAATCTGGGCGAGTAGAAATTCCAGCGCCTGCGGATTTTCCAACCGCACCTTGAGGATCATGCTGGTATCCCCGGCGACCGAGTGCATTTCTTCCACTTCCGGAAACCGGCTGATCTGCATCAGCCGTTCGCTCTTGCCCCAGCCAGCCGCCTCCACATGCACGAAGGCCAACAACGGCTTGCCGACTGCTGTACCATCAAGCCGGGCGACCACATCCCGGATGACGCCGGACCGCTTCAGCCGCTTGACCCGTTCGTGCACCGACGGCGGCGAGAGCCCCACCTTCTCCCCAAGCGCGGCATAGCTTTGGCCCGCATCGGCGGCGAGCGCCGCTAATATCTTTCGGTCGAACGGATCGATTGAAGCGCTCTCACGCCGCTTTTGCCGAATGCCTTCTGTATTTTCCATCCACACGTCTCCTCTGCTTCTCAGCCGAACTTTATTCGGCAAAATAGCGGCAAGGCCATATAGAGTTCCAGAGGAGCAGAAATGGAAATGATCGTTCGCAATCCACACGACGGCATCTATGCCGCAACGCCTGATTACGTGCATGCCATGGAGGTGCGTCAGCCTGAACGTCTTGTCTTCGTCAGCGGAACGATGGGCCTTGACCCCGCTGGCAGAGCCGGCGCCGACCTAAACTCCCAACTCCACCTGATCTGGTCGAACCTCAGGCGAATTCTGGCAGAGGCTCAGATGACCACGAAGAATATCGTGCGAGTGACCAGCTACCTGCGCGACGTATCCTTCGCCGAGGCAAATCAGAATGCACGGGTGGCGGCGCTCGGAGGGCATCGGGCGCCGACAACAGCCATCGTCGTCGAAACGCTGCAAGACGACTGGCTGGTCGAGATCGAGATCATTGCCGCGGCGTGAATGGAAATCACGCCGCTTTGGCGATGTGATATTCCTTGATCGCGACCATCTTGATCGCTGGATAGCGCTCCGCCTCGTAGCGCAGCGAGAAGCTGTCCTGCGCCAAGAACACCGGATCGCCGTCGAGATCGCGGGCGATATCGCCGCGTTTGACTGTCAGGAACTTTTCGAGTTCAGCCGGCTGATCGGCCGAAATCCAGCGGCAGACGGAAAAGCGCGACATTTCAAAGGAAACCGGTAGGCCGTATTCCGCCTGCAGGCGCTCCTTCAGCACGTCGAGCTGTAGCGCGCCGACAACACCAACGATCGCCGGCGAACCGTCTTCCGGAGAAAAGAGCTGGACGACGCCCTCTTCGGCCATCTGCTGCAGGGCTTCCTTGAGCTTCTTTGCCTTCATCGCATCTTCAAGACGGACACGGCGAAGGATTTCCGGCGAGAAGTTCGGTACGCCCTGGAACACCAGCGCTTCGCCTTCCGTCAGCGTATCGCCAATGCGCAGCGTGCCGTGGTTCGGAATGCCCACGACGTCGCCCGCAAAGGCGGTATCCGCAAGCTGCCTCTGCGAGGCGAAGAAGAACTGCGGCGCGGTTAATCCCAGCTGCTTGCCGGTGCGTGACAAGCGCGCCTTCATGCCGCGTTCCAGCTTGCCGGAGCAGATGCGGGCAAAGGCGATGCGGTCGCGATGGTTTGGGTCCATGTTGGCCTGGATCTTAAAGACGAAGGCCGTCATCTTGTCCTCGGCCGCATGCACCGTCCTTAAATCGGCAACCTGGTCGCGCGGCGGCGGCGCGAAGTCTCCAAGCGCGTTGATGAGATCGCGGACGCCGTAATTGCGAAGCGCCGAGCCGAAGAAGACCGGCGTCATGTGACCCTCGAGGAAGGCCTTGCGGTCGAACGGCCGGCAGGCCTCCATCGCGAGCTCCGTTTCGTCGATAAACACTTGGCGTTCGTTTTCCGGCAACCGATCAGCGACGCTCCGCGGACCGTTGACCGGCGTTGCTTCCACTTCTGTGTCTGAACCGCGCACAGTGTTGGTCGCCAGATGATATGAGCCGCAGAAGGTTTTGGAGCGGCCGATGGGCCAGGTGATCGGCGCGGTATCCAACGCCAATTTCTCCTCCACCTCATCTAGGATCTCGAACGGATCGCGGCTTTCGCGGTCCATCTTATTGATGAAGGTGATGATCGGGATGTCGCGCATACGGCAGACTTCGAAGAGCTTCAGCGTGCGCGGCTCAATGCCTTTGGCGGCGTCGATGACCATGACGGCCGCGTCCACCGCCGTCAGCGTGCGATAGGTGTCGTCCGCGAAGTCTTCGTGGCCGGGCGTGTCGAGGATGTTGAAGACGTTGTCGCCATATTCGAAGGTCATGACGGAGGTGACCACCGAGATGCCGCGCTCGCGCTCGATCTTCATCCAATCCGACCGGGTCTGGATACGGTCCTTCTTCGCCTTGACTTCACCGGCGAGCTGGATTGCGCCGCCGAAAAGCAGCAGCTTTTCGGTGAGCGTGGTTTTGCCCGCATCGGGGTGTGCGATAATAGCGAATGTGCGGCGGCGGGAAACCGCCTCGGCGAGGCTTTCGGCCATGGTGTGAATCCTGTGGAATTGCCGCGTATCTAGCGATTAAAGCCGACCATTGCAATTGACCTTGGGCGTCCTGGCGCAAAGTAATGGCTCATGACCATTCACAACGACATCCGCCCGCAGCTTAACCTTGTCCGTTTGCCGAACGGCGAAGGTCTCGACCTGCCCTCCTATGAAACGAGCGGCGCCGCCGGCATGGATCTTCGGGCGGCTGTTGCCGGCAACGAACCGACGACGCTTGCGCCCGGCAAGCGCGCACTGGTGCCGACCGGCTTCATTTTCGAAATTCCGGATGGCTACGAAGCGCAGATCCGCCCCCGCTCCGGCCTCGCCTTCAAACACGGCATCACCTGCCTCAACACGCCAGGCACGATCGACAGCGACTATCGCGGCGAAGTGAAGGTGCTGCTCGTCAATCTCGGCGATGAGACTTTCGAGATCACGCGCGGTATGCGCATCGCGCAGATGGTAATCGCCCCGGTCACGCAGGTGCTGGTTGCGGAGGTCACCCAAAGCAGCGCAACTGCGCGCGGCGCCGGCGGCTTCGGCTCGACTGGCATATGAGCAAGTCTTTCGACAGTGCCGGGCTTACCTTTCGTCAGGACTATTTCGATGATCTGGCGGCATGGACCGCGCTCGTCTCTCTCCTCGACGATACATTCGGCATTGACATCGGGCCGCTGCAACAGCTCGGCGGCCCGGATCCGACAAGCATGCCTTTCGGCTGGTTTGCCGCCGACGGCACCCTTGCCGCCAACCTGTCCGCCTTTGCCATGCCGCTCGTCATCAATGGCCGGCGGATCAACGCGGCCGCCTTTCAATCCGGCGCCGTCCGCCCGCCGTGGCGCGGGCGCGGGCTTTACCGCGACGTGACACGGAAAGCGCTTGAATGGTGCGAGAGCCAACAGTTCGAAGCTATCGTGCTCTACACCGACAAGCCCTCGCTCTACCAACCTTACGGCTTCCGCAGCCTGCCGATGCAACGCTACTCCGGGGCAGCACCAAAGCTACATCCCGCGACAGAGCCTGCCCGGCCGCTCGATCCGAGAAACGGGACCGAACTTGCCCCGTTGCAAGAAGCGCTGAAGACGCGTGCGCCGGTTTCGGATGTGCTGGCTGTTTCGGGCAATGCAGCGATGTTTCTCATCAATACGCAACTCGATCCCGAGGTTCGTTTGAGCTGGCTCGATGCCGAGCAAACCGTCGTCGCATGGAAGCCCGGAAAGGCTGGCCGCTTCAGCCTGCTCGACGTCGTCGCTGCGGAAATTCCGCCGCTTGCCGTCATCCTCGGTGGGCTCGGCGTGACACCTGAACATGTCGACGTCTTCTTTTCACCGGACAAGCTTGAGTGGCGCGGAGAGGCGCTCAGCATCGACAACGGTACGGCCTTCATGATCCGGAGCACGGCTGATCTCGCGCCTGCGTCTCCCGCGATGCTCTCGCCGATGGCAGACTTCTAAACGGTTCAGCTCACGGGCCCATCTACTCAGCGGGTGGAAAGCGGCGGCAGCCTGCGTTTGACGGGGGAAGCCTTGATCATCGAGGTGTTGGTCTCGGCCTTCTCGGCCACCTTGTCCAAAATACCATCGAGTTCTCCCATCGAGCGGACGACGAGGCGGGCGATGAAGCAATCGTCGCCGGTCACCTTGTCGCATTCGATGAATTCCGGCGTCTCCTGAATTATGCGTTCGACAACGTGCAACTGTCCCGGCAGCGGCCGGACACGAACGATCGCCTGCAGCGGATAGCCGAGGGCGGCTGGATCGATATCGATCGTGAAAGCCTTGACGATGCCGCGCTCCTCCAGCCTGCGCAGCCGCTCCGCCGCGCTTGGCGACGAAAGGTTGGCGGCCTGCGCCAACTCCTTCAACGAAATGCGTGCGTTCTGCGCCAGCGCATCGAGGAGACGCTGGTCGATGATATCCAAGCGAGACGCCTCATTAGCCACCAACGCGATTTTACCTTTCATTATTAGGAGAAGATCGATTGTCGCGCATTGCAGATTATAGAAGTTGCCATCCAAACACAATAATCTCCAACACGCAAAGGAGATCGCAATGCAGAACGATATAGGAAAAGGCACGGCTGAGATGACGGCCGCAATGGTAATTTCCGGGACGATCGGCTGGTTCGTCGTCATGTCCGGCCAGCCTGTGAGCGGGGTCGTTTTCTGGCGTTGCCTGTTTGGTGCTGCGAGCCTTCTTGTCATCTGCGGCGCCCTCGGATTCCTGAAGCCCGGCATTCTCTCGCCGAGAACTTTTGGCATCGCCGTGCTCGGCGGGATCGCCATCGTGCTGAACTGGCTGCTGCTTTTCGCCTCCTATTCGCACGCATCGATCTCGATCGCGACGACCGTCTACAATACCCAGCCCTTCATGCTGTTGGCGCTTGGCGCCGCATTCCTCGGCGAGAAGATCACGGCAGCGAAACTCTTTTGGCTGGCCCTCGCCTTTGCCGGCATGATGGCGATTGTCGAGGCCAAACCTGAGGCCGGGGGCATTTCAGCAAGCTACGGGCTGGGTATTGCGCTGGCACTTGGAGCAGCCTTCTTCTATGCGCTGGCGGCACTTGCTGCAAAGTGGCTGAAAGGTACACCGCCGCACCTGATCGCGCTCATTCAGGTTTCGACCGGCATTCTCATGCTGGCGCCCGTGACTGACTTTTCGGACCTGCCGACGACCGCCGGATCGTGGTCCATTCTGGTGGCGATGGGCGTCGTTCATACCTGCTTGATGTATGTACTGCTCTACGGCGCGATCCAGAAGCTGCCGACACATCTCACCGGCGCGCTTTCCTTCATCTATCCGATCGTTGCGATCGCGGTGGACGGCCTGGCTTTCGGCCATGCGTTGCAGCCGCTGCAGATCCTCGGTGCGGCAATCATCCTTGTTGCGGCCGCCGGCATGAATCTCGGCTGGACGCCAGGGCGTTGGCTGCGGCCTATCCGAAACTGATCGCAGCTGCCTTCGCAAGCCGGATTTCGTGGCTGCCGGCATCGAACTCATCGAGCACGGCGTTGTGATGGGCGATGATCTGCTCGAAGCGGAGTTCGCCCATGTCCGCGGTCATGTGCCCATCGGAAAGTAGCTTCACGTCGTAGCCGAGCGAAACGGCGCGGCGTGCGGTGGTATCAACGCAGAACGGGGTCATGCAGCCGCCGACCACCAGCCTGGTGATGCCGTTCTCCTTGAGGCGCTGCTCAAGTTCGGTTTCGAAAAACGAGTCGCAGCTGCGCTTGTGAACGACGATCTCGCGATCTTGAGGCGCAATCTCGTCACGCAACTGCCAGCCTTCGCTGCCTGCCGCAAGACGGTGGGACGCATGCCCGTCATGCTGGACGATGACGACCGGTGCATTCACCGCGCGGGCCTTCTGGAGAACCTCTGCGAGACGCGCCACCGTCTCGTCCAGCGCCCTGTCGATCAAGGGCTGGCGTGTGGGGCTTCCGAGGCCTTTCAAGATGGCATTCTGAACATCGATGAGCAGCAACGCGGTTGTCATTTGTTTTCTCCTTCTCGGCGCCCTTTTATCTGATTCGATCGTGTGACTTCATCTTGAAAGCAGCCCATAGCATCAGTAAAAGAAGCTGCCTGAGGAGAGCAAAGATGACCGTTGCAGCCCTGCTTGCCTATAGCGGCGCCCTTTTCATCGCCGCGATCATTCCCGGACCCGGCATCACCGCGATCGTCGCCCGCGCGCTCGGCTCGAATTTTCGCGAGACCTTTTTCATGGGTCTCGGCCTTGTTCTCGGCGACATTACCTATCTGACGGCGGTGATCCTCGGGCTCTCATTCGTGGCGCAGACCTTCACCGGGATTTTCCTCGTCATCAAGTTCGCCGGCGTGCTTTACCTCTGCTACATTGCCTACAAGCTCTGGACCGCAGGTCTTTTGCCGCAGGATATTGCCGCACGCAAATCGAGCAGCGTCGGAATGTCCTTCCTGTCCGGCCTGCTGGTAACGCTCGGCAATCCGAAGACGATGCTCTTTTACGTAGCCCTCGTGCCGACGCTGATCGACATCAACCATATCGGCCTTCGCGAATACGGCATACTTCTGATCGCAACCTTCATCGTGCTGCTGGTGGTTTTGATCCCCTACATGCTGCTTGCGGCGCGCGCCCGCACGATGCTGAAACAGCCCCGTGCGCTGCAAGCGCTCAACCGGGTTGCGGCAAGCATCCTGGCCGGAACGGCAGCCTTTATCGCCGCGCGCGCTGCCTGAAAAAATCATTCGACAAAGCATCGTTTTCAAACGATTTTTTCTCTCGGACAGCGGTTCCGTGGATCAAGGCCCTCTGGCCTGCTTCGGCCTTTGACCCTATTCTCTCGCCCAACAATCATTAAGGGAGCGCACTCATGTCGAGAAAACCGGGCCGCGGCCGCATCTACTCGTCGATCACGGAAACCATCGGCGATACGCCGATCGTCCGCCTCGACAAGCTCGCCAAGGAAAAGGGCGTGACGGCCAATCTGCTCGCCAAGCTCGAATTCTTCAATCCGATTGGTTCCGTTAAGGACCGTATCGGCGTCGCCATGATCGAGAGCCTCGAAGCACAAGGCAAGATTGCGCCCGGCAGGACGACGCTCATCGAGCCGACCTCCGGCAATACCGGCATCGCGCTCGCCTTTGCCGCCGCCGCCAAAGGCTACAAGCTAATTCTCACCATGCCGGAGACCATGTCAGTCGAGCGCCGCAAGATGCTGGCGCTGCTCGGCGCCGAACTCGTGCTGACCGAGGGGCCGCGCGGCATGAAGGGCGCAATCGCCAAGGCGGAGGAACTTGCGGCGACGCTTCCCGACGCCATCATTCCGCAGCAGTTCGAGAATCCGGCCAACCCGGAAATCCACCGCAAGACGACGGCCGAGGAAATCTGGAACGATACGGAGGGTGCCGTCGACATCCTCGTTTCCGGCATCGGCACCGGCGGCACGATCACCGGCGCCGGCCAGGTTCTGAAGTCGAAGAAACCAGGCATTAGAGTAATCGCCGTGGAGCCGGAAGAATCTCCCGTTCTTTCCGGCGGCCAGCCGGGACCGCACAAGATCCAGGGTATCGGCGCAGGCTTTGCGCCGGCCATCCTCGATACGAAAATCTATGACGAAGTCGTCACCATCAACAGCGCGCAGGCGATGGAAACCGCGCGCCTGGTCGCCAGGCTTGAAGGCGTTCCAGTCGGCATTTCCTCGGGCGCGGCGCTGGCGGCAGCAATCAAAATCGGCAGCCGCGAGGAAAATGCCGGCAAGAACATCGTCGTCATCATCCCATCCTTCGCCGAGCGCTATCTTTCGACCGCTCTTTTCGAGGGGCTCGGAAACTGAGTTTTCCAGCGGAATTCGGGCGCGCTTCGGCGCCCTTTTGGCGCAGGGAATCCAGCGCCTGCGGCGAAAACTCGGGGAACTCGTCTAGGAAAGGACGCCGTGGTGTGTTAGCGAGACGTCGCCGAGGCGCGCCCGCAGACCGCCGCCGACAAGGGCTGTCATGGTCGCGGAATGATGGGGTGTGCGGAACGGCCCGCGGTCCGAGACGCTTGCCGCCGGAAAGCTGACCGGCAATCGAATGGATCATCGAGACTTCAAGAAGCTCCGCGGCCGAAAGCGGCGGCAGAATGGAAGGCAGCCGCGCGGCAAGCATCGACTTGCCTGAGCTGGGCGGACCACCATCAGCGCGTTATGCCGACTTGTCCGCTTTGCGCCACTGAGGAGACCGTGGGTACGCCTCCTTCGCGCCAGAAGCTGCCACCGACCGACGAGGCGATCTGATCCGCAACCGCGTATAGTGCGATCGCCGAACAGGATCGCTGGGCAGCCGTCATCTGCCTCAGGAAACGCACCGGGAAAACTTACTACGGGGAGAGGCCGATGTACATTCTCTATGGGGGTGACTTCACCCGCGCACCGCTTGTCCAATGGGTGCTTGGGGAAGGCAAAATAGAGTACGAACTCAGAAAAATAGACATTTTGAACGGCGAGCACTGCTCTGCGACATTCCTCGCCATGAACCCAGCCGGCTTGGTGCCAGTGCTGATTACCCCTGAGGGCGACGCACTCTATGAAGTAGCCGCTCTGATGCTATACTTGGCTGACCGGCACCAACTCACAGATCTTGCTCCTCAATTGACGGATCCGGACAGGGGACTTTTTCTCTCTACGGTTTTCCACATCGCCGCGGACATACAATCCGAGATGAAGCGCTTCCATTTCCCGCACCGCTTCTCGTTGAGAAGAGAGGATAACGCCGGGATCCAGGATCTGGCAAAGTCGCTCGTCCTCAGCCGCTTAAACGTCATGAATACTAGACTGGCAAAAAGGGGGCCATATGTCCTAGGAACCCGCTTCTCTCTTGCAGATTTCTATTTGAGCTTTTGGGTCGCGTATCTCGACCACGAAGCCGTATGCATGCATTTTCCGTCAATTGCCACGCTGTACGATTTGGTTCGATCTCGTCCAAGCGCAGCCCCCTACCTCGAGGAGACCGAGAGGATGGCCGAGACCTATGCAGAGATGATGAAAAAGAAACCCGGCGGCGTCATCACCTAACCACAGCCTGCGCTTACATTTCACGGTCCGATGTCATCTGAACGCCATTGAGGATGCACCTCTTCGTGCGCGGCGACAGGCGACGCTAGGCTCGTCCAGCCTCGGTCTAGCTCTAACTTAGCTAGTGGTTCCCACCTAACATAAGAGTCCGATTTGGGCAGATTGCAGTCGAATGGCCTTGGCCGAAATGCGCCAGGAGCCGACTTTCCCGGCGCTTCTCCAGAGCCGCCGTTCGCCCAACGCCTCAAACCTACACCGAAGCAGACGTCGGCACGGGTAGCCAGCCTGCGCTAAGATGCGGTAATCTTGACAGCAACATGGGTGCCTCCCTCTACGAGCCGATAAACGTCTACAAGCCACTTGCTCCGGACATCGGCATCGTCGATGGTCCCTTGGAATACTTGACTGTAGGCGGACTTAAGCTGCCGCTTCCGTTCACGACACGAATGACTGTGGTTCGCCTTCCAAGCGGTGACCTCTTCCTTCATTCGCCGATCAAGTTCGACGCGAGGCTGGCCGAGGAACTGCAAGGTGTGGGGAGGGTTCGCCATCTCGTATCGCCAAACCAATTCCACTACGCGCACATCGGGGAATGGGCGGCGGCGTTTCCCGATACGATCACCTGGGCGTCACCGCGTGTGCGCCAACGGGCACGGGCACGGCATGTGGCTGTCGACTTCAAGAGAAACCTGGAAGCCAGTCCGCCTGAAGAATGGCGTCGAGAGATCGATCAAGTGCTTTTTCCCGGCGGCTATTTCAAAGAGTTCGTTTTTTTCCACAAGGCGTCGAGGACGCTGATACTCACCGACGCTATCATCAACATCGAACTGGACAAGATTTCCGAGCCATGGCGAACGGCCACTAAGCTCACTGGGATGTATCATCCCGGCGGTCAAATATTCTTCGGTATGCGGCTGCCGTTACTCGTGCAGCGACGGAAGGCAAAGGCTGCAATCGGAAGGATCCACTTATGGCAGCCGCAGCGAATCGTGCTCAGTCATGGCCGCTGCTTTGATGCAGATGCGGACAAGGTCATCCGAAGGATATTCGGAGCACCGCCCTACGGAGGGTAGTTTGTCCCTTGCGGGCGCGGGATAAGTGCGATGTCGGCTCTCCACCCCGTTTGAGACGTAGAACGCTCCATCGCGGTATAATCCGAGCCCATGCCCCGGCCGGCTCGATCGCGGCATTTGCCGACCTTAATTGCGTTTCTCCAAACCTGCCGTTCGCGCTACAGCCTGATACGACCCGATGCAGTCGATGACGGGAGAACAGGTGTGAGGCAGGATCAGCCCAATGCGGACCTTCGCGATTAGTCTAGCCAAAGCTCCTGCTTGCGTTTTTTAAAGCCGAGCACCCGTTTGCTATCGGTCTACTGTGCGACCTCGCCCTCCATTCCATCCGGGTCCTTGAAGGTCACCAGACGGATAGCGCCGAAATCCGTAATGGTCCCATCGGAAGCGCCGGCCTTCACCAGACGTCGCCTGACTTCCTGCAAGCGCTCTTCATCGTCTACCTTCAGCGCGAGATGATCTATGTGACCTCTCTTCCCCATCTGCATCGACCCATCTTCAAACCCCGTCGGTTCCGGCATTTGGAACGGATGAAGGGCAAAACCACCTCCAACGTCGATATGGCGCTGACTGCCGTCATCAGGCCAAGCGCAATCCGCAAGGCGAAGTGCGTCCTTCCTTCGGCAGATCGGCAGGCGCGCTTAAGGCCGTTTGCGCTCAATTGCATCCCAGAGAAGGCTTGCGATATCCGCGCCGCCGAACTTGCGAACCTCGCGAAGTCCGGTCGGCGAGGTAACGTTGATCTCGGTCATATAGTCGCCGATGACATCGATGCCAACGAGCAGGAAGCCGCGTTCCCTGAGCGCCGGACCGATGCGCTTGCAGATTTCCTTTTCGCGCGCAGTCAACTCAGTCGCTTCCGCGCGGCCGCCGACATGCATGTTGGAGCGGCTGTCGTGCTCCGCCGGCACGCGGTTGATTGCGCCCGCCGGTTCGCCGTCGACCAGAATAATGCGTTTGTCGCCCTTGCGGACATCCGGGAGATACTGCTGGGCGATGAAGGGTTCGCGGAAGAGCTGGCCGAACATTTCGAGCAGCGAGGAGAGGTTGCGGTCATCCCTCGTCGAGTGGAAGACGCCGGCACCGCCGTTTCCGTAAAGCGGCTTCAGGATGATATCGCCCATCTCGTCGCGGAAGCGACGGACTTCGGCAGCGTCCTTGGTGATCAACGTCTTTGGCATGAGGTCGGCGAATTCGGTGACGAAGATCTTTTCCGGCGAATTGCGCACCCAGGCAGGATCGTTGACAACGAGCGTCTTGGGGTGAATGCGCTCCAAAAGATGCGTCGAGGTGATGTATGCCATGTCGAAGGGCGGGTCCTGGCGGAGCAGCACGACATCCATGGTCGAAAGGTCGACACGTTCGGGCGCACCGAGCTCGAAATGATCGCCCTTCACGTCGCGCAGCAGCATCGGCTCGACGGAGGCATAAAGCTTGCCGTCGCGGAGGCTCAGCCGCTCAGGAGTATAATGGAAAAGCTTGTAACCCCGGGCCTGCGCTTCGAGGCTCATGGCGAAGGTGGAATCGCCTGCGATATTGATGCCCGCGACATGGTCCATCTGGACCGCTACGTTCTTGATCTTGGCCATTTCCGTCCCTCAGTGAGTGCCGGACAGATGTAGGTCGCAAGCAGAGCAAACGCAACGGCCAGCCAAGGACTTCCGAGCGCTGGCATCAAGGATTTTTCAGGCCGCGAGCCCCTGCTGGCCGCCGCTGCGCATCAGGTTGCGAAGACGGTAGAGGATTGCCACAGGCTTGGGGAAGGGCTTGCGCAGAAACGCAATCTTCCGGACGTAGTTGTCCACCCGCCAGCTCGCCCATGTGCCGCCCGCGAAGAAGGCAACATCGCCGGCGCGTAGCGTGCGCTCCGTTCCATCTTCGGCGGTGATGTGAACCTCGCCTTCGAGGATCATCACCGTCTCGTCCCAGCCGAAGAACCATCGGAATTCGCCGGCTGTGCAATCCCAGATCGCCGTCAGCGAAGCGTCGTCATGGCCGCGGGAATGTTCCGCCGTGCGCGCCTGCGGGTCGCCACCGACGACCCAGTCAGGATTGATCGGGGTCGATTTCATCGGCAGATGGTCGCTGGAGTGCGCGACGAAATTCTTGCCGGGCGTTGGCGCGATGGCATACGGCACCGAACGCGCAGCCATTGCGACCGCGCTTGCGAGCATGAGCTTCATGGCCATGGACCACCCCCAATTTGTTACCCCGATCATTGCGGAATAGCAGAGAGTCGTAACGGAGGCGTTCAAGGGGCCGCTAAAATTTTAACGATGCGTTTCAAACCTTTACGACATCAGCAACTGTCGGATGATGGGCAGTGACCACAGCACCGGCACCGATTCGTTTGCCTGTGTCGTGCGCAAAGAAATGCAGCTTCTCCGGCGGGATCACGAAACGCAACTCTGATGCCAGTGCCGTTTCGGGGGAAACGACAGCCGTTAGCGGCTGATCGCCCAAAAGACCATGCACGAGCCGCTGCGAGCCGAGTTCTTCAACATATTCCACCGTCAATGGCATCGCAAATTCATTTGAACCCGCCAGCCGCAGATCCTCGGCGCGAATGCCGATAGTCACAGGGCCGGAGGCAGGCACGTTACCTGCGAGATCGATCAAGGTCGGGCCGAGTCCCAGCTTGTCGCCATGCAGTTCGCCCTTCAAGAGGTTCATGGCTGGCGAGCCGATGAAGCTTGCAACGAAGGTGGAGGCAGGCGTGTGATAGACATCGAGCGGCGCGCCGATCTGCTCGATCCTGCCGCCATTCAGCACGACAAGGCGATCGGCCAGCGTCATCGCCTCCAGCTGGTCGTGGGTGACGTAGATCGAGGTGGTGCCGAGACGGCGCTGCAGGCGTTTGATCTCGCCGCGCATCGAAACACGGAGCTTGGCGTCGAGGTTCGACAGCGGCTCGTCGAAGAGGAAGACAGCCGGCTTACGGACGATTGCTCGGCCCATCGCAACGCGCTGACGCTGGCCGCCGGAAAGCGCCTTGGGCTTGCGCAGCAGATAGGGCTCGATCTGCAGCATGCGGGCAGCTTCTGCAACGCGCGCTTCGATTTCCTCCTTTGGCGTGCCGCGGTTCCTCAGGCCATAGGCGAGATTGTCATAGACAGACATATGCGGATAGAGCGCATAATTCTGGAAGACCATGGCGATGTCGCGGTCGGCAGGCTCGACATTGTTGACGACGCGATCGCCAATCTTCACCCGGCCTTCCGAAATGGTCTCAAGACCCGCGATCATGCGCAGCAGCGTGGACTTGCCGCAGCCCGACGGACCGACAAGCACGATGAATTCACCATCCCTGATATTGATGCCGACGCCGGAAACGGCCTTAACGCCACCGTGGTAGATCTTGCCGACGCTTTCGACCTCGATGGAAGCCATTGTCATTTCTCCGTTTCGACCAGGCCTTTAACGAAGAGGCGCTGCATGACGATGATGACGAGAACCGGCGGCAGGGTGGCCAGGATGACACCGGCCATCACCAGGTTCCATTGGGTATCGCCGTCGAGCACCGAGGCGAGGCGCTTGATGCCCATGACGGCCGTGTAATATTGCGGATCGGTGGTGATCAGCATCGGCCAGAGATACTGGTTCCAGCCGTAGATGAAGAGGATGATGAAGAGCGCTGCAATATTGGTGCGCGACAACGGCAGCAGGATATCGCGGAAGAATTTCATCGCGCCGGCACCATCAACGCGGGCCGCTTCCATCAGTTCCTCAGGGACGGTCAGAAAGAACTGGCGGAACAGGAAGGTCGCGGTCGCGGATGCGATCAGCGGAATGACAAGACCGGGATAGGAGTTCAGCATGCCGAGATCGGCAACGACCTTGTAGGTTGGCAGGATGCGGACTTCGACCGGCAGCATCAGCGTCAGGAAAATGATCCAGAAGGCCACTAGGCGCAGTGGAAAGCGGAAATAGACGATCGCGAAGGCCGAGATGATCGAGATTGCGATTTTGCCGACGGCGATCAATATCGCCATCAGCAGGCTGTTTGCGAGCATCAGCGCGAAGGGTGGAGCGCCTGCCACCGAATTGCCGACGTTCAACAACTGGCTGAAATTCGACGCCAGTTGATCGCCCGGAAGCATCGGCACGAGGCCGCTCATGAAATCGCTCGCGCCGTGGGTGGAAGCAATGAAGGCAAGGTAGACCGGGAATACCACAGTTGCGGCGCCAATGATGAGGATCAGATGTGTGAGGAAATTCAAATAGGGACGATTTTCGACCATCGCATGAGCCTCAGTACTGCACTTTGTTTTCGATCCAGCGGAACTGGACGACAGTGAGCGCGACGACAATCAGCATCAGCACGACGGATTGGGCGGCGGACGGCCCCAGGTTCAGCCCGACGAAACCGTCGGCATAGACCTTGTAGACCAGCGTGTTGGTCGATTGCGAAGGGCCGCCGGAGGTCGTCGAATCGACAATTGGAAAGGTGTCGAAGAGCGCATAGGTGATGTTGATGACCGCCAGGAAGAACGTCGTCGGGGAGAGCAGCGGGAAAATCACCGTCCAGAAGCGCTTGAAGGGACCAGCGCCATCGATCGCCGCCGCCTCGATCACCGATTGCGGCACGGACTGCAGGCCGGCGACGAAGAAAAGGAAGTTGTAGGAAATCTGCTTCCAGGCCGAGGCAACGACGATCAGCATCATGGCATCGCCTTCATGCAGCCGATAATTCCAGTCATAGCCGAAATACCGCAGCCCATAAGGCAGGATGCCAATGCTGGGGTTGAACATGAACCACCAGAGCAGACCGGCGGCGGCCGGAGCAACCGCATAGGGCCAGACGAGCAGCGTCGTATAGAACCGGCCACTCCGCAGCACGCGGTTGACACAGACGGCAAAGAGCAGCGACAGGCTCATGGACAGTGCCGTCACCGAGACAGCGAAGATGAGAGTCACCCATAGCGCATTCAGATAATCCGAATTCTCGAAGAGCCTGGTGTAGTTGCTGAACCAGACGAAAGTGGTCTTCATGCCGAAGGGATCTTCGCGCAGGAACGATTGCCGAAAAGCCTGGAATGCAGGCCAGATGAAGAAAATGAGGGTAATCGCGAGCTGCGGCGCCAAAAGAACGTATGGCAAGACGCGGTTCGAAAAGATGGTGCGTTTTGTCTGCATGGCTCGCTCGCATGGAAAGGTCCTCCCCGTGTGGGGAGGACTCAAGGGTCGGCTCGCGAACCTAGTTCGAATTTGCAGCTTCGAATTCGCGCAGCATGGCGTTGCCTTCCTTGACGGCTGCGTCGAGCGCCTGCTTTGCCGTCTGCTTGCCTGAGAGCACGGTTTCGAACTGCTGGTCGACAACGTCGCGGATCTGCGTGAAGTTGCCGAAACGAACGCCTTTGGAATTGTCGGACGGCGTGCCACGGGTGATTTGCTTGATGCCAACGTCGGAGCCCGCGTTCTTTTCGTAGTAACCCTGCGACTTGCCGAGATCGTAAGCAGCATTGGTAATCGGCAGGTAACCGGAGAACTGATGCCAGTCAGCCTGAACTTCCGGCTGGCTGAGATAGGTGAAGAACTTGGCAACACCCTTGTAGACTTCCGGCTTCTGACCGTTCAGCGTCCAGAGCGTTGCGCCGCCGATGATCGAGTTCTTCGGATCCTTGGTGACGTCGTCGTAGTAAGGCAGCGTCGAGAAGCCGACCTGGAAGTTCTTGGCGTTGGCGATGACGCCGGCGCGCGAGCCCGAGGAGCCCATGTAGATGGCGCACTCCTGCGAATAGAACTTCGGAGCAGAGTCAGGACCACCGCCCGGACCGCCGTACTGGAAGTAGCCGGCGTCCTGCCACTTCTTCAGGTCGTCCCAGAGACGAACCTGGGTCGGGCCGTTGAAGGTGAATTCGGCAGCCGGACCGCCGAAGCCGTTCTGAAGCGTGCCGTAAGGCAGGTCATGGATGGCCGAGAAGTTTTCGAGGCCGATCCAGGTTGCAGCATAGGTGATCGTAAAGCCGCACTTTGCAGCACCGGAGGAAACGATCTTCTTGGAAAAGTCTGCAAGTTCGGCATAGGTCTTCGGGGCAACGTCCGGATCAAGGCCGGCCTTCTTGAAGACGTCCTTGTTGTAATAGAGGATCGGCGTCGAGGAATTGAACGGGAAGGACAAGATGTTGCCTTCCGGATCGGAATAGTAGCCGACGACGGGAGCGATGAACTTCGACGGATCCCACGGCTCGCCTTCATCGGCCATCAGCTTATAGACCGGGTAAATAGCGCCTTTGGCGGCCATCATCGTGCCTGTGCCGACTTCGAAGACCTGAACGATGGCAGGCTGCTGACCGGCGCGGAAAGCGGCGATCGCGGACGTCAGCGTTTCCGGATAGGTGCCCTTGAAAACCGGAGTGACGTGATAATCAGACTGGCTTTCATTGAATTTCTGGACGATCTGCTCGAGCTTCTTGCCGAGTTCGCCACCCATGGCGTGCCACCAGGTGACTTCGGTCGCAGCAAAGGACGTGGATGCAGACAATGCGACCGCAGCGGCGGCCAAAGAAAGCTTCTTGAACATGGATAAAATCCTCTCCACCAGTCGTTGGGGTGAGGACACGCAATAGAGGCCTTGTATGACGCCTCCTTAACAGTTCAGTGACAGAAAGATTACAAAAACCGGATGTTTTGCACGCCTATGCAAAGCAATCAAAAAGCGTCCGGAAAATGCCGGGGCAGACGGCCGGGCATTACTGCTACAATATCATCTCGTTGCGACAAACGGCCATGATCCGGCTGGTGCGAAAGCCAGAGATCGCTGGCGTCACGGATACGTTTTTGGGCAGCGTAACGAACCGCATCTATGGCACCCATTTCGTCGCGCCGGGCCCTTACCTCGACGAAGACTGCCAGGTCGCGCTTCCAGGCGATGATATCAATCTCGCCGAGCTTGATGCGATGGCGGAGCGCCACGATGCGATAGCCCTTCAGCATCAAAAAGAGTGTCGCGATATATTCCGAGACGTAGCCGCGGCGCTGCGCCTTTCGCCGGCTAATGATCGCGCCCGCTATCACTCATTCCTAACCTTCATATCGAGCAGACGCTGGTAGAGTTCCTTGCGTGGCAGACCGGTGAGGCGTGCGGCTTCCGCGGCCGCCTTTGCCGTCGGCATGGACGTGACGAGGTCAGCAAGGATGGCGGCGACATCCGCTTCGTCCACCGGCTGCTCTTCCGGAGGGCCTATGACGAGCACGATCTCGCCCTTCACGTTGTCGTTTTCGGCATAATGCGCCGCAAGCTCCGCGAGCGTGCCGCGGCGGAACTCCTCATAGGTCTTCGTCAACTCGCGGCAAACGGACGCCCTGCGGGTAGACCCGAGCACGTCGGCAGCGGCAGCCAGCGTCGCGCCGATCCGGTGCGGCGATTCAAAGAAGAGGAGCGTCGCCGGCGCGACGGCAAATTCCGCCAGCCGGTCACGCCGCGCCTTGTCCTTCGCCGGGAGGAACCCCGCGAACAAAAAGGCGTCGTTCGGCAGACCCGAGCCGACGAGCGCGGCAAGCGGCGCCGATGCTCCGGGAATGGGAACGACGCGGTAACCGGCTTCGATCGCCGACTGTGCAAGGCGATAGCCGGGATCGGAGACAAGCGGGGTCCCGGCGTCGGAGACGAGTGCGACAGACTTGCCTGCTTCCAAGGCCTGCAGCAATCGCGGACCCGCCTCATCTGCATTGTGCTCATGATAAGCAAAGGGGCGGTTATGGATACCGTATCGATCGAGCAGAACGCGGGTCACGCGCGTGTCCTCGCAGGCAAGCACATCGGCACCCGCCAGCGTTTCCAGCGCCCGCAAGGTTATATCGCCAAGGTTGCCGATCGGCGTCGCGACAAGATAAAGTGCCGCTTCCAGCGGGCGGGCTGGGATGGCGACATTGTGCAGGCGATAGCTGTTCCGGCTATCCCCGGGTGATGCTTCCTTGACGCTCACCGTTCTTATTCCCTCGTTGCTGTCTGGCTGGAAACTTTGACCTTTCAGAATGCCGTCACCTCGCAGCTTGCTAGGCGATGAGCGGTACCGCCCTGGCGTTCAATATTTTCAAAGCATCCCGCGGCGCAAGACGCACCTGCAATCCGCGCTGACCGCCATTCATGTAAACCAAAAGTTCATTGAGTGCTGCTTCCTCCAGCGCCGTGGGAACCAGCTTTCTCTGGCCGAATGGACTGATGCCGCCGACATGATATCCGGTCAGCCGCTCGGCGTCCGCCGGCTTCATCATATTTGCCGACTTGCCGCCGAAGGCGCTCGCAAGCTTCTTCATGCTGACTTCACGATCGGACGGTACAACGACGCAGACCGGCTTGCCATCCACTTCCGCCATCAATGTTTTCAGCACGCGATGCGGCTCCTCGCGCAGCGCTTCGGCGGCTTGGAGACCGACACGATCGGCATTCGGATCATAGTCGTAGTCATGTACCGTGAAACCGACGCCGGCTTTGGCAAGAACATGCGTGGCACGCGTCGTTTTTGACATCTTATGTTCCGAATTCTGTCCCGTAATTCTCAGGCTTGAAGCCGATCAGCAGCTTGCCGCCCGCTTCAAGAACCGGCCGCTTGATCATCGACGGCTGGTCAAGCATCAGGGCAATCGCTTTTTCTCGTGTGAGGTTTTCGCGGTCGGCGTCCGGCAGTTTGCGGAAGGTCGTGCCAGCACGGTTGAGCACGGTGTCCCATCCGGCTCTGTCGACCCATTGCTCCAGATGGGCGCGGTCGATACCCACGGCCTTGTAGTCGTGAAAATCATAGGCAATGCCGTGCTCTTCCAGCCAGGCGCGCGCCTTCTTCATCGTGTCGCAATTCTTGATACCATAAATGATGGCAGTCATCTTAGTCCTCGAGGGTTCCGGCTTTGCGTACCATGCCACTGGGCCGGCTGCAGGCGATCTTCATCAGGTCGGCGCGTCGGCGCACCAGCCGGTCGGAAGTGCGGGTGACAATAAGGCCGGCTTGCGGCGCACGAATTTCAATGCTGCCGTGCGCCATGCCGGGACGGGTGACAATCGTTGCCAGCAGATCGCCTTCGGTAACCTCTTCACCGATATTGCAGTGAAAGAGGACCGTGCCGGACTCCGGCGAGCGGATCATCTCGATATTGTCCAGCGGCACGGCCGGACCAGCGAACGTGCTCGGCGATATGCTCTGATCTCTGATGATCCCGCGTGCCGCGAGGAAGCGCCACAGGCCTTCTGCATCCGCCTTGGCCATGTGCGGATAGACATCGCGTTTGCCGCGAAGCTCCACGGTGACAGAAAGCTTGCCAGGAAGACGGGCGTGCTTCTCGCCGGGCACTTCATATTTCCAGGCAAAGCCAATTGCCTCCTCAAACGCCGAGCTCTCGCCGTCTGAAAGCAGCACCGCGTCCATCGCCAAGGCGGCGGCAAGGTCGCTTGCCTCCGGCCAGAACGTCTCATCGATATAGGCGTATTGCAGGGATTCGTCGTCGCAATGCAGATCGAGCACGAGATCGGCGCCAAGCGCCACATGCATCAGCTGCCGCTTCAGCTGGTCGGTTGCCGAGTAACGATCGAGATCTTCGATTAGGCTATTGCGGTCCCGCAGCGAAATCAGCGGGAAATCCCGGTTGAAATTGGTCCGTGAGCCGAGATCGAAACGGCCCTGCAGTTCGCCGAAATGCGACTGCGCTGCGCCAATCGGATTGGCCTGCGGCGCGATCGTGATGTCGCCCGCGATGCTGCCGGCACTTTCTGCATCACGTAGTTTCTCGCACAGGAAGTGCAAAAGCGCTGTGCCCGGAAGCTCGTCGGCATGAAGCGCCGCCTGGATATAAACCTTCGGCGCTGCCGGGTCGTCACCCTTGAACCGAAAAACCGGCAGACGCCACTCGATGCCGGGCGTGTCGCCGGGAATGATGATTTCGGAAACATCCATGCTACGTCGCTCCGCAAATTCTGCTCAACGGAGCTTTATGCGAGTCCGGCGGACAAGTGCAAGGCGGCAGAGCGCCGCCCTTCGCTTGAAGCAAAGCGCATTTGCGCTATCCCTGCTATCCGATCAGCGGCCAGCGGCCGATATGCTCATGTTTGCTTTTGCCAACAAGACTGTGAACGAGAACGAATTCGCGGACCGTCGAGCGAAGTGGCGCATCAAGATAGGTCTCCGGAATGACGTTTCGATTGTAAAGCAACGTCATGTGCGGTTCCATTGTAACGCTGCCGGTGACGTTCACGCCGCTGCCGCAAAGCGCGAGCGCCAGCTGCCGATGAAGCGATATGACTTCATTGCGCCCCTAGCTGGCACAAGGAACCAGTGGGTGCCGGTTCTGCCTGAAGCGCTCAGCGCGCGATTGAACTCCAGTGAAAACGGCGCCATGCGGATGCAAGCCGCAGCCGCCATCGCGGCAAATACTGCATCGCCAGGCAGCCTTTCCCATTGCCCGACGCGATACAGCGAAACATGAAGCAGATCGCGCGGTCGCGGCCGCCCCTGTAAACCAAACCTATTTTGAAGATCTGACGCAATGCTGGCGGCACGAACACCAATTGCCAGTCAGGCAAAATCGCAAAATACAGGTTGGAGCTTCCGTTCCGAATGTCCCCGCGAGGCGGCGGACTCCGGTTTCTACGTGGGCGAAAGGAAGTTCGAATTGTTCCGGGACAGGCATGCGTCGCGGTCGCCTCCTTCTTTCCTGGCTCTCGAAGTCTACCGAACTGAAGTCAAATGCAAGAACAGAAATAGAACATCGATCTCTTGGCCAAGGACGCGCGAAATGGCAAACTACGGCAAGAATCGGGTTGAAATGGCGGTGCGGCTGCACGATTTTCAGGTGAAGTAAAAAGCACGGAGGCGATATCATGGCTGAGAAAGCGCACCAGTATCTGATCTTTGAAACCGCTGCCGGCTTCTGTGGAATTGCCTGGAACGATGTCGGCGTCACACGTTTCCAGTTGCCAACGAAAGCCGCGGATGCGACGGAGCGGCTGCTTTTGCGCCGCCTTCCGGCGGCCGAACCAGGCATGCCGACGCCTGAGGTTGACGAGGTGATCACTGCTGTAAAACGCTACTTCAACGGCGAAAAAATAGATTTTTCAGGTGTAAAGCTCGACCTTGAGGGGCAGGATGCATTCTTTAAGAGCATCTATGCTGCTGCGCGCCACGTCGGCTGGGGCCGAACGACTACGTATGGCGCGCTGGCGAAGGAGCTTGGCGCCGGCCCGGAGGCGGCGAAGGATGTGGGCCAAGCGATGGCGAAGAATCCAATTGCCCTCATCATCCCGTGCCACCGGGTGCTCGCCGCAGGCGGCAAGATTGGCGGATTTTCGGCGCCGGGCGGCTCGAATTCCAAACTCAGAATGCTCGAACTGGAAGGTGTCCGTCTCGCCCCGCCGGAGCCGGCGCAGCAATCGCTGGGATTTTAAGCAGTGGGAATGAAAAGCATTCCCACTCGATTGTATTGAGCGATCCTAACGCTTTGATCTAACAGCGGATTTTTCGAACGCTACGAAGAACCAACTCTGCGATCCGTCAGAAATTTCCGCTCTTGATTTCAAACGGGAATTTCTGCGATTCGCGATCTGCTTGGTTTCAGCGACTATCGGCATCGATCGGACGATTTTCGAAGTCTCGAGCTAGAAGAGCGCATTTGGCCTGGAGCACAAAAGACCGTCAGCTTCGCATCCGTGTTATCGTTATCAAGCTTACTACAATGACTTTGGCTCAGAATTGCAAGCGTGTCGTCGCACCCGCAATGACTTCGACGGGCAGACAAATACTGCTTGGAACTCTGGAACCTCTGATGCGCGCCAGCAGGTTGCGTGCCCCCATTACGCCCATCAATCTGCGTGGGGTGGAAACGGTCGTCATCGGCACGGATAGCACTTTGGTTAACCCGAGCGCGTTGAAGCCGACTACTCCTATGTCCCGCGGAATCTGCAATCCAAGCGCTTGGCAAGCCGTTGACCCGCCGAACGCAAGATGGTCATTGAGATAAAAGATGACGTCCGGCTTATACTCGCTCGATTCAGCGAGCAACGTTAGCGTGCCAGTGCGACCGGCCTCAAAGGCATTTGTCTCGACGGGACGCGCTATCGAAGCCTCTCTCCTTGAAGTAGTTCCAAAGGCCGCCATGAAGCCAGCCAGGCGCTCTTCGGCGCGCGGATCCCGAAATTCCGGGGCGCCGACGAAAGCGGGCCGCCGATAGCCAAGCCTGAAAACGTGCCTCCCTATCGCAAGGCCGGCGGCATAGTGGTCGATGCCCACGCAAATATCGATAGGATCGTCTGTGTATTGCCACAACTCGAGAGTGGGCACGCCTCGTACTTTCAGGCAATCGCGAAGTTGTGGATCGGAGTGGGCGCCCGTGAGAATCATAGCAGCCGGTCGCCAGGACAGAACCCGTTCAACCCATGCCAGCTCGGCTGCCGGGCTGTAGTCGGTTGTATCGATTACTGTCTCGTAGCCAGCGGACTGGAACGTGCTGCGCGTTCCCTCCAGTATTTCCGCGAAGACGTCATTGAACAATGTCGGAACGGAAATACCAATCAAGTTCGAGCAAGGTTGGCTGAGCGCCCGTGCCGTGCTGTCGGGAACGTAATTCATCGCTTCGGCCATGCGCAAGATTGCGGACCGGGTGCTCTCTGACACGCCTTCGATGCCTCGCAGCGCGCGTGATACACTCATTGTGCTCACCCCGAGTGCCCTCGCTATATCAACTGTCGTACAACCACGCTTTCTTCGCACCGGCGCCTCCCAGCAACGTTATCGGTAACGCTGATTCCCCAGATCAAAATCTTCCTCGTGTTCAAAATATACGCCATTGGTATCGATAACAAAACCGCTGGGGGAGCACTGTGCCGCAGATCGTATTTGAACACGTCACTAAGCGATTTGGGTCGCTTGAAGTTCTGCCGCCAATCGACCTAACCCTGGAGAACGGCGAGTTTACCGTTCTCGTCGGGCCCTCCGGTTGTGGAAAGTCGACCACCTTGAGGATTCTTGCCGGATTGGAACAGTTGAGTGGCGGCGAGATCTATTTTGATGATCGCGCCATCGGTCGGCTGGAGCCGAAGGAACGCGACATCGCGATGGTGTTCCAGGACTACGCGCTGTATCCGCACATGAATGTCGCGCGAAACATGTCTTTTGGTCTGCGCCTGGCACGCGTACCCAGGCCTGAGATCGACGCCCGCGTCCAACGGGTAGCTAAGATGCTGAGCATCACGCACCTGCTCGAGCGCAAGCCGGCGGAACTCTCTGGGGGGCAGCGTCAGCGCGTGGCGATGGGGAGAGCCTTGGTGCGCGACGCGTCGACTTTTCTCTTTGACGAACCTCTGTCGAACCTCGACGCCAAATTACGGGCCCAGATGCGAACTGAGCTCGGCGAAATGCGCGACCGGCTGGAAAAGAACATGGTCTATGTCACGCATGACCAAGTCGAAGCAATGACCCTCGGCGATCGCATTGTTGTGATGAACGAAGGAGTCGTTCAGCAACAGGGAACGCCCGAAGAGCTCTTCAAGCGGCCGAACAACAAGTTCGTGGCGGGTTTTATCGGCAGTCCGGCGATCAATTTCATCGATGGCATGCTCGTCGAGGAAAAGGGCCGCCTTTGGGCTCGCGGAGCCGGGTTCCTTCTGCCTTTGTCCGAGGAGACGGCAAATCGGGTCCGTCCTCACAAGGCAAGCGAGGTCACACTCGGCATTCGGCCCTCTTCCATCATCTTGGACGCCGACTCCGGCGCACCCATCGAGTTGCAGGTGGTCGTTTCCGAATATCTCGGAGCGCAAACGACCCTCGTTACAAAGTTGCCGAGCGGCGAGGAAGTACTTGTCGAATTGCCATCCGCCGTGTCCCCACGACCAGGGACCTTGGCGGCGTTCGGCGTCGTGACGGACGACATCTTGATCTTCGACCGCACGACCACATTGAGACTTTGATGACTGCAAAGGGAGGACGAAAATGCGCAGACTACCCATTCTAGCAGTGGCATTCGCCGGTTTCTTGCTACAAACCATAGCGGCCAGTGCGAACCCGTATGAGGCATACAAAGGCACCACGCTCGTGGTGAATTTCCCTGCCCACCCACACTACGACGCCGTGGTGAAAGTCCTGCCGCAGTTCACGGCCGAGACCGGGATCGAGGTCGAGGTCGATCAACTCGAGTATCTCAAGATGCGCGAGAAGCAGACGCTTGAGCTCACCAAAGCCGAGGGCGATTACGACTTGATTTCCTACGTCGTGTTCTCGAAGGCCGACTATGTGTATGCCGATCAGCTTGAGAACCTCGCAAAATATTTCATGAACCCGAGGCTTGCCGATCCGACCTATGATGCCGCCGACATCATAGCCGGCTATATACAGAACATCGGTATCGCAGGTGGCACCAAGGGATATTTGCCAGGGCCGACGGGTTCGCTGTTCGGGCTCCCGTTCGGCGCGGAGACCTCAATTCTTGGCTATCGCAAGGACATTTTCGAGAAGCACGGCCTGAAGGTGCCAGAGACTTACGAGGAGCTCCTCGAGCTGGCTTGCCGAATTCCCCAGCTTGAGCCAGGCATGGGCGGGCTCGCCAGCCGTGCGGCATCCGGGCAGCATGCGAGTCATGCCTTCCTGTTGCACCTGGCGCCGCTCGGAGGCCGCATCTTCGATGAAAACTGGAACCCGGTCGTCAATAACGAGAAGGGCATAGCTGCAGCCGATGCTTTGAAGAAAATCGTCGACTGCGGACCAGAGGGGGCCAAGACCTTCGGCTTCGCTGAGGCTGGCACGGCTTTTCTTCAGGGCAAAACTGCGATGTATTTGGACAGCACTGTTTTCGCGGGACAGGTCAACGATCCGACGAAAAGCCAAGTCGTCGGCAAAGTGGGTTGGGCGCTGCATCCGAAGAGTGTGCGAAGAGGTTCCCAGACGGGCGGCTTCGGTCTGGCTATTCCAAAGAATGCCGCTCACAAGGAGGCGGCGTTCCTGCTCCTGCAGTGGCTCACCTCCAAATATGCCGACAAGCTGATTGCGCTGGAGGGTGGAAACCCGATTCGCCGATCGACTCACGATGACCCGGAAGTCAACGCCACGTTTCCCTACATGGCAACATTCGGCAAGGCGCTCACTTACGCGGATCCCGACTGGCGCCCAATCATCCCAACCTGGGGAAAAGATCAATGGTGATCTCGGAACGGCACTGAGCAAGGTGCTCACGGAGGGACTTGACGCAAAGACCGCTCTCGACGGGGTTGCCGAACGCGCTCGGTCTTCCATGCAAGAGGCCGGCTATTACAGCTGGCAGTAATCGCTGATTTCGCGCTGCGCGGGCCGGGTGCCGGCCCGCTTAGAATCTACATGGAGGACATGATGCAGGCCGCCAACGTAAATCGGCTGACCCCTTACTTGTTTCTCGCGCCAGCTACGCTCATTCTCGGCGCTGCGTTGCTCTACCCGATCGGCTACATGATCTATGCCAGCTTCTTGAACTGGAATCCCAGTCAACGGATCGGTGAGGCGGACTGGGTAGGGCTCGGCAACTATGCGAAGCTTCTCAGCGACACCCAGTTTCACGAGAGCGTCGCAGTTACCATCACTTTCGCCGGGGTAGTCGTGGCTGCCGAGATGGTGCTGGGCGTAGGCCTCGCACTTCTGCTGGATCGCAATATCCGCGGATTGTCGGTATTGAAAACTTTGTTCATCCTGCCGATGATGATCGCGCCAATCGTTGTTGGATTGATGTGGCGGTACATGTACCATCCGACAGTCGGCGTCTTCAACCGAGCGTTGGTGTCTCTCGGCTTCGAGCCGGCCCCCTGGCTGTCCGAGAGCCGATGGGCTCTTACCTCTGTCATCATTGCAGACATATGGCAGTGGACTCCGTTCATCTTCATTCTATCGCTCGCTGCCCTTCAATCACTCCCCCGCTCCACATTGGAAGCTGCCAGGATCGATGGTGCGACCGGCTGGCAGCAAGTGCTCTATATCAAGCTGCCGCTGATGCTTCCTGTCTTGGTTGTTGCGACTTTGCTTCGGCTGATAGATGCGTTCAAGGTTCTCGAAGTGATCCTGGTCCTGACGAACGGAGGGCCAGGTCTGTCCACCGAAATCCTTTCGCTGCGCATTTCTCGTACGGCGTCAGAGTTTCGCGAGCTTGGGCTGGCGGCTGCAATGTCGAACCTGTTGCTTGTCCTCCTCCTCGGGCTGACGCTTGGGATGTTCACTTACAACAAGATGATTGAAGGCCGTGCGGCGCGACTGCGGACCGCAGCCCTGAAAGGCGAATAATAGATGATCGCGCGTGACCAGAAAACGAACCCCTCTTTTTATGCTCTTCTGGCAGTCCTGGTGATGATGGCTGTCGGGCCGATCGCGCTGATGCTTCTTACTTCACTGCGGCTGAACGTCGATATCATGTCCGATGGCGCTAGCCTGTTCTTCTTACCAACATTACACAACTACGAGAAGGTGTTGTGCGACGTGCTCTGGTTTTCGCCGCGGAATGTAGGTCGTTGTGACCCGACCTTCGCGCGTTCGCTCGGAAATTCCCTGATCGTCGGCTTGGCGTCGACCGCCCTGACGCTCGTTATCGGTTGCATGGCAGCGTACGCGCTCGTCCGCTTTCGGTTCATGGGCCGTGACGTCGTTTCTTTGACGACGTTGATCATGCGCATGGTGCCGCCAGCGGTACTCCTCGTTCCGGTGTTTGGAATATGGACCTACCAATTCGGGCTCGATGGAACGCTCACCGGACTTGTTCTGGTCTACGTCGCGATGAATCTTCCCTTCGTGATATGGATCCTGCAGAGTTTCATCGTGCAGGTTCCGATCCAGCTCGAAGAAGCGGCCCGGATGGACGGCGCTGGCCCATTGCAGGTGTTTTTCCTGGTGGTGTTGCCGGTCATCCGGCCAGGACTTGCAGCAGCGGCGATATTCACGTTCCGCATCGCCTGGAATGAATTCCTCCTTGGCAACGCGTTGACCAATAGGCACACCCGAACCGTGCCGGTGACGATCGTCAACTCGCTTACCGAATACGATATCGATTGGGGCGTCGTCATGGCAACCGGCATGTTGCTAGCGATCCCTCCGATCATCTTCACCTTCGTCGCTTCAAGGCAAATCATTACAGGCATGACCGCCGGCGCTGTGAAAGGGTGACAATGTTCGAGTGGCTGCTCGCGCCCTGCGATCCGACAAGAGTTCATGAAGTCGGAATGCACCTGTCATGGCACGCGCGATCAATGGTGATGGCCTGGTCGGTACTCGTCCCCATCGGCGTGATCGCAGCGCGATTCTTCAAGATCTTCCCTGGCCAGGACTGGCCTCGTGTGTTGGACGATCGCCGATGGTGGCACCTTCATCGCGGCGCCCAGTACGCCGCGTTGGCGCTGATGCTGATTGGCTTGCTCCTGATACTTTCCGCTCCCGCGGCAACCAAATCGATTACCGCCTCGTCTTGGGCGCATCAGCTGACAGGATGGGTGGCCCTGGCACTCGGCGGCATGCAGTATCTTACGGGATGGCTCAGAGGAACGAAGGGCGGCCCATCGGCACCGGCCGCAGACGGCAGCTGGAGCGGCGATCACTACGATATGACACGCCGCCGCCGTCTCTTTGAGCGCATTCATAAGTCAATGGGATATATGGTGATGCTGGTCTCCATGGCCGCCGTTTCAACCGGTCTTTGGCAGGCGAACGCCCCGCGGTGGATGCTCCTGTTCATCGGCACATGGTATCTGATGGTGGCGGTGGCGTTTGCCATGCTGCAGCGGAGAGGGATGGCGTATGACACGTATCAAGCCATCTGGGGTCCAGATCCGCGCCATCCGGGCAACAGCCTTCGGCCGATTGGCGCGGGTGTCAGAAAGCTACCGCCTGAAGTCGAATAGCCCAAAGACCCGAGACGTCTCAGGCGTCTTCCCCCCGCGGCATCATCATCCAATTCGGCCTCGGCGGCGACATGAGCCTGCCGATGGACTTGACTCACTTGAACTCAATGGGTATTGCGATTGGGTAATCGATAACCCAAGGCGACCCCTGTGACCGCTTCCCTCAACGACATAGCCGAACGTGCCGGCGTTTCGGTCAAGACGGTGTCAGGCGCATTGCATGGCGGCTCGGCGCGGATGTCGGAGCAGACCAAGCAGCGCATCAAGGAGATTGCCGAGGAACTCGGCTATGTCACCAATCTGGCCGCGCGCAGCATGCGCCAGGGCTGGATGCCGCTGATCGGTGTTGTCGCCGACGAATTGATCACCTCGCCATTTGCGACTGAAATTATTCGCGGGCTCGATGGCGCCGCGCGGACGGCAGAGATGGCCGTCTTCGCGATGACGTTGAGCGGGCGGCGCGACGTGGCCTCGGTGATCGAGGAGGTTCGGCGCTTCCGACCGCGGGCGATCGCCTATGCCGCCATGTACCATAAGGTCGTGGCGTTGCCGGAGGCGTTTGTCGATACGGTCGGCGTGATGATCAATTGCCGCGACGCAAACGACCGGGTAACCGCGCTGGTACCGGATGAAACAGGCGCTGCGCACGAGATCGCCAGTTACTTGATCGGTGCCGGCCGGCGCAACATCGCCTTCATCAATCTACCGGGCCTGCTCGCCGGAGATCTACGCGAGGCGGGTTTTCGCCAAGCGTTGACCGAAGCAGGCCTTGACGGCACCGGCGCAACAGTCTTGCCGGCCGTGCGCCGCGGCATCTACAGCGACAGGGCGCCGAGCCTCGTTCTGTCGCATATCACCGAACTGATGGGCAGCGCCGAGCGCCCCGACGCTATCCTGTGCGGCAACGACCGGGTTGCGATGGAGGTCTACGCGGCGCTGCGCCGGGTCGGCGCCCGGATTCCGGACGATGTCGCCGTCGCCAGCTTTGACAATCAGATCGAAATCGCCTCGCGCCTCGATCCGCCGCTGACAACCATGGCGCTGCCACATCGCGCCATGGGTCGCATGGCCGCCGAGATCTTGCTTGTGGGCGATGCGACACCCGGCGAGGTGCGAAAGCTGCCGTTCCAACTTGTGAAGCGATCATCCGTATAAATGCAATTGGAAGTGAAACCCGTTGAGGAGGAGTGAAGCAAATGGGTAATCGTTTACTTTCTATGCTCGTAGCATCCGCGGCGCTGGGATTCGCCATAAGTCCGGCCGAATCAAAGACCGTCATCCAGGTCATGCATCAGGGCGATCCCGATACGGTTTCGGCCTATGGCGCGGTGGCCAAACGCTTCGAAGAGGCTAATCCGGACGTGGATATCGAACTGATCTACGCGCCGCACGACGCCTATAACGAGAAGTTCAGCGCCGCCGTCATGTCCAAGCAGATGCCCGACATCATGGAGCTCGACGCGCCATTTCTCGCAAACTACGTCTGGTCCGGCTACCTGCAGAAAATCAAACCTTTGATCGATCCGGGTGTCCTCGACGACATGACAGACTCCAACATCGCCCAGGGCACCTATCCCGTCGACGAGGACCTCTATGCGCTCGGCCTGACGGACTCCTCGGTCGTCCTTTACGGCAACAAAAAGTATCTCGAAGCGATTGGCGCCCGGATTCCCAAATCCGTCGACGACGCCTGGTCGCAAGAGGAGTTCGAGGGCTACCTCGAAAAGCTGTCGAAGCTCGAAGGCGTCAAATGGCCGATCGACACGTTTCGCGGCTACGGCATCAAGACCGAATGGATCACTTATGCCTATAGCCCGATTCTGCAATCGGCAGGCTGCGACCTGATCGACCGGAAGACCTGGAAATCCGTGGGAACACTTGACAGCGAACCTTGCGTCGATGCGCTGACGTTGATGCAGACTTGGGTCAAGAACGGCTGGGTCGTGCCGCAATCCTCCGGTACCAACCAGTTCTACGCCGAAGGGCATCCGGCTGCTCTCGCGCTCGGCGGCCATTGGGTCTACGCGGAAGCCGCCGCCTCGATGAAGGACGACATCGTCGTCATGCCGCTACCCAAATTCGGACCGAAGGGCGCAAGTCCGAACGGCACCTGGATCTGGGCCATCACCACGGCCTCCAAGCATCCTGATATCGCCGGCAAGTTCGTAAGCTTTATGCTCAAGGACAAGCAGTTTCGCGAACATGCGCGGGATACGTCTGCCTATCCGGGATTGAAGAGCTTTGCCGCGGAATCTCCGCTCTACGCCACTGGCGGCCCGATGGCCATTGCCTTCGAGCAGGCCTCAAAGACGGCGATCGCCAGGCCGCCGCATCCCGCTTATCCGACGATCACCTCCACCTTCATGCAGGCGGTAGATGAAATTTTCAATGGCGGCGACGTCAAGGCGGCGCTGACCGCCGCGGCCGAGAAGATCGACGAGGACATCGAAGACAACGACGGCTACCCGCCCTTCAACGAGCAGCAATGATGACGAGGTGGTCGCGCGGTGCCAATCCGCGCGGCCACCCGATGACGGTCGCCGCATGACGATCGACCGGTCCGCGATCGAGTGAGGAGGAGGAGATCATGACCTTGCAGCAACCAGCGCCCATGACGCGTCCCGTGGGGCGCGGAGACAGAGTCCGAATGTTCCAGGAGATCGGGATGCTGGCGCCCGCGCTCGTGTTGCTGACGATCTTCCTGGTCGTGCCGTTCCTTCTGTCGTTCTGGACGGCAATGACCAATCAACCCCTGGTGCCGCGCCCGACACCGGTCCGCTTCGTCGGCTTCACCAATTTCCTGCGCATCTTCAAGGACGATCTCTTCTGGACTTCGCTCTGGAACGTATCGCGCTTCACCTTCTGGATTCTGCCGGCTCAATGCGGCCTGGCATTTGCCACCGCATTGCTGCTGCACCAGAAGCTTCCGTTCCGAAATTTCTTCCGTGGCCTCTTCTTCCTGCCCGCGATCACCTCGATCGTTGTCGTCTGCGTCGTCTGGGGCACATTATTCCAGTATCCTACCGGACCGCTTAACCAGATCCTCGGCTTCGCCTCGGGCGGATACATCCAGCCGATCGATTGGCTCGGCGATCCGGAATGGGCGATGTTCTCGATCGTCCTGCTTTCGGCATGGCAGGCCTATGGCTTCCAGATGATCGTCTACCTCGCTGGTTTGCAGGGCATTCCCGACGAACTCTACGACGCAGCCAAGATCGACGGCGCCAATGTCCTTCAGCGCTTCTGGCACGTGACCATGCCAGGTCTCAGGCCGACGCACATCTTCGTGTTGGTCATCACCACCATTCAGGCCTTCAAGCTCTACACCCAGGTCGCGATCCTGACCCAAGGGGGGCCGAAGAGCAGTACCGAAACCGTGGTGCATTACATGGTGCGCGCCGGCTTCGAGGAACAAAAGCTTGGATATGCGTCCGCCGTATCGGTCATCCTCTTTCTGATCGTTCTCGTCATCGCGCTCGTGCAGCGCCAGCTCCTGAGGCGTTACGATGTCTGATCTCGCTCTTTCCGCAATGAATGCCGAGGCAAAGCGTGAGCGCTCGGCGGCCGGTTCCCTGCGCATCGTGCAGACCGCCTGCATCTTCGTCATCGCGCTGGTCATCATCTCGCCACTGTTCATGCTCGTCATCGCCAGCCTGAAGGACGACCGGTTCCAGATTCTGGCCGACATGGGCAGCTTCAGGGCCTTCTGGGTATCGAATCCGACGCTCTCGAATTTTGCGGAGGTCGGAAACCTCTCGGGCGAACTCGCCTTCGGCCGCTATCTCGTCAATTCGCTAATCATTCTGGCCTCGACCGTGAGCGCCGGCCTCATCGTCAATTCGATGGCCGGCTTCGTGCTGGCCTGGGGCTCGCTGCGCGGGCGGGCGCTGATCCTGTCCCTTGTGATCGCTCTCTATGTCATCCCGCAGGAGAGCATCATCATGCCGCTCGTCATCATGGTGTCGCGCGCCGGCATGACCGACACCTTCGCCGTCCAGATCGTGCCGTGGATCGCGAGCCCGCTTTATATCTACCTCTTCTACCAGTTCTTCGCGCAATTGCCCAAGGAACTGTTCGAAGCGGCCCAGATCGATGGCGCCTCGGTATTCCGTATCTACCGGTCGATCTTCCTGCCCCTGAGCCTGCCGGCGCTCGCCACCGTCTCGATCCTCATGGGGATCGAGACTTGGAATCAGTATCTCTGGCCGATCCTGGTGACGCAGACCGACTATGCACGGCCGATCTCCGTCGCCATCGCGACCTTCTTCGGCCAGGACAGTATCTACTGGGATCGCGCCATGGCCGCCTCCGTCCTTATGATGCTCCCGATCCTCGCCCTCTATCTCGTTTTCCAGCGTTGGTTCGTCAGTTCCTTCGTGGGCTCCGCCGTGAAAGGTTGATAAATGACACCTCATGCAAACCCCACTTCGCTTGTCGATGGCAGCACCGAGACGCTGAGCGCTGTGCTGCCTGCCGGTACCACGCTGCATGCGTGGCTCAAGGCCGCCCATCCGGGCAGGCCCGCCGAGCTGAAGGTAGCCCAGGGGGAACGCGAGCTCGCTTGTCTCATAGCCAAAAACGCCGAGGAGTTCGAGCTCCTGACGCTGGCGGTCGAAACAGGCGGTGAAACGTTATTCAGTTATGACACCGCCACCACTGTCATCTCGATCATCTATGCCTACGCGCCGGCCGACGTCCTGGATAAGGGCATGACCGTACTTTACAGCGCTAACGCCAATGCGGCACCTGACGTCCCCGACGGCTATCATTTCCGGCCGCCCTTCGGCTGGATGAACGACCCGAACGGCTTCGGTCGTTTCGGCGACAAGGTGCACCTTTTCTATCAGCACTATCCGCATAGTCTGCGCTGGAACACGATGCATTGGGGCCACGCCGTCTCCGACGACCTCCTCCGCTGGACGCATCTGCCGATCTTCCTCTTTCCCTCGGCGGAGCTTTCGGCGCGGGCCGATGGGCGTGGCGGCGCCTTTTCCGGCACGGCAATTCCGCTCGGAGAAGACGCACCCGGCGTCCGCGTCTTCTTCACCGAGCAGTTCAGGGATCGCGTGCCCGAGGAGCAAATCCAGCTGACAGCCGTCAGCAATGACATGGTCACTGCAAACCCGCCGGAGGTCATCCTCCCGGAGCGCCCAGCAGGCCTCGACCTGACGCTCGATTTTCGCGATCCCTATGTCGTTAAAGGTCCGGATGGACGCTGGAAAATGCTGCTCGGATGCCGAGACCATGCCGGCGGCGTCATCCTGCTTTACGAAACCAACGATCCAGGGGCTGCGGGCAGCTGGACGTTCGTGGGCATTCTTCACCGCGAGGATCGTTTCGGCATGACGGCGGCCGAATGCCCTTGCATCGTGCCGCTCGATGGCCCGGCGGACGATCCTCAAACCCGTTGGGCACTGACTTTCGGACTTCTCACGAGCCGTGATCCGGCAACCGGCCGGCGCAATATCACCATTGCCACTGTCGGCCGTTTCGACGGCCGGAACTTCATCAAGGAATTCGAACAGGAACTCGATTTCGGAACCGACGCCTATGCCTTCCAGGCCTTCGTGGACGGCTCGGGCCCGGTTGGTATCGCCTGGCTGGCCAATTGGACTGATGTCTCTAACAAGGCGGATTTTCCCTCGGCGATGACGCTGCCACGACAGGTCCTTCTTCGGGACGGCGCGCTTCTGACACCACCGGTCGCGGCTGTCGAGCGCCTGCGCCAACGACCTGTCGACGACATCATGCTGCGTTCCGGCGAAACGGTCGGTCTCGGCAATGGAGCCGTCGAGATCGTGATCGATCTCGCAGCGCCCGGCGCGGTGTTCGATCTCGAGCTTGATCATCCCGATGTCGAGCTCGGATTGAGGGTCGGTCAGGAAGGCTTGAGCATCATCTACGACATCCGCAACGGCAAATCGCCGCCGCGCTACATCGCGGCCGGCGCGCGTCCTTCGACGCTTCGGGTCTTTCTGGACGTGGGCTCCATCGAGGTCTTCGCCGACGAAGGTCGCTGGACTGGGACGAAACGACTGCCGGGGTTGGGCGCTGTTCGCTCGGCGCGCCTGGTCGCCCCCCAAGACAATGTCGCGACCGCGCGCATCTGGCAGCTCAAGCTCTGACCGAACCGAGGAGGAAATCATGGCAGCCATATCGATCGAAGAGGTTCGCAAGCAATATGGCGCGGTGCCCGTAATCCACGGCGTCTCCGTCGACATCCAAGACGGTGAATTCGTCACCCTCGTCGGCCCTTCCGGCTGTGGCAAGTCCACGCTGCTGCGCATGCTTGCGGGGCTCGAGGATATCAGCGCCGGCGAAATCCGCATCGGCGGCCGCATCGTCAACGATGTCGCGCCGAAAGAGCGCGACATCGCCATGGTGTTCCAGAGTTATGCGCTCTACCCGCACATGACGGTCGCGGAAAACATGGGATTTGCACTCAAGCTGAAAGGTCAGGACAGGGCGACGATCCAAAAACGCGTTGGAGAGGCCGCTGATATTCTGGCGCTTGAACCGCTGCTCGACCGGCTGCCCAGGCAACTGTCAGGCGGCCAACGTCAACGCGTTGCGATGGGGCGAGCCATCGTTCGTCATCCGCAGGTGTTTCTCTTCGACGAACCGCTTTCGAATCTCGACGCCAAGCTCCGCGTCACGATGCGTGCGGAGATCAAGGAACTTCATCAGCGGCTGAAGACCACGACCGTCTATGTCACCCACGACCAGATCGAAGCCATGACCATGGCCGACAAGATCGTGGTGATGCGGAATGGTCGCGTCGAGCAGATCGGCAAACCGCTCGAATTGTTCGATCGTCCGGTAAACACCTTCGTGGCAACATTCATCGGCTCGCCCTCGATGAATCTCTTTGAGGGCAAGGTTTCGGCGGGCAAATTCGTCATAGGCGGCGCAGCATTGCCGCTGCCGTCTGGTCAGGACGGTGCTGCTGCCAAAGCCTATGGCATTCGGCCAGAGCATCTCTCCATCCACGAAGGCGGAGCATCCGCGACCGTGGTCGTCGTGGAACCGACCGGGTCCGAAACGCAAGTCATTGTCAGGCTCGGAGATGTGGATGTGACCTTGCTATTCAGGGATCGTGTCGAGCTTCGTCCGGGACAGACGATATCGATCGCTCCGGATCTGACCAAGGTTCATCTGTTTGGTGAGGACGGAAGGCGCGTGAATTGAGGTCCGTTCGGGACGGAGGTTGCACTCAAGGTGTCTCGAATGGTGGTTTGTCGTGCGTGCTCAGAGAGGGAGCTATTTGGTGGAGCGGAATGTCTCCAGAGTGCCTGCCTGAGCAGCGTGTAGAACACAGCTCTTGATCGTTTTCAGCTCGGCCAGAAGCGCAGCTTCGGGCCAGTCAGACGACCAAGAGCAGCAACCTGCGCTACAATCGAAATCCCCTGTTCGGAAGCAGGGGCCGTCGGGAGCTTCGACCACACTCTCGCTTTGCGGAAACGGGTCTTCCTTCCCGAGTCTATCGAAATGGAGAAGACGAACGAGCGCTGGGTGAAGAAGAAGTCAGCCGAGTCGGAAAGCGCCATCTTGTTTTGAGGCTTTCCGGCTCCGCATCAGTCGGCGCGTGCAAAAAGCTGGCGATCGCGCGCGCGTACCGGATCGGTCCAGTCACGCTCGAACCAGGCCGCTTCGCCCGCCTGCGGTGGCAATCGCAGCTCAAGGGGATGCCCGGTTTCTTCCCCATCTTCGGATGCCACGCGGAATCGATAATGGTCGTACATGCGCAGCGCTTCGATCATGTAGCTGGTCGCCACCGTGCGATCGCGGACGAGCACCAGATTTTCGCCGTTCTTGAGGTCGGCCGGTTCCGAGAAATTGTAGGAGCCGAGGTAGACCCGCGCCGTCGGCTTGCCGAAATCCAGCACGACAAATTTGTGGTGCATCCTCGTCCCGCGCTGATTTCCATGGACACCGGCAAGACCGGATGGTTCCGTCAGGAACGGCGGAGGGACGTTGCCCGTCAGTGCTGCGGCCCGCACGACGCGGCGGCGATTGTCGGGACTAAACACGGTCAGTCCCAGGTTTTCCGCTTCGACCCGCCCGTCTGCAATGCCCATGACATGCACATCCGGCTTTCGCATCGCCCGCCCCAAGGCCGGACCGATCGGCCCCCTGGTGGTCTGGCCGAGGAAAGCAAGTGAGAAGAACACACTCGACCCGGCAGCGTCGATGTCGGCGCCGATCTCGTTGAGGAGGCCATTGGCTTCGCTGTGCGGAGAAAAGGCGACCTTGGCGTCGACGCCGTCCAGCCCCAGGTCATGCCAGCCGACGGAACTGGCCGAGGCGATGAAATCCCCAGCGCCTCCCGCCGTGAAGTAATTCTCGAAGGCGGCAAAATAATCTCCCACCGCGCTTGCGCTGTGAACGACGAGGCTATTGTTCGACTGAACATAAAAGCCCCGCCAACTGTGGTTCGTCGAACCGTAGACGACCGTATCGATATCGCCCCCGCGGACCGCGATCGACTTATGATGCTGCAGGTTTGCCATGTTCTGGCGCTTCACGTTTGCCGCGCCGGCCGAGGCGATCAGGCGTTCGGTCGCATGGGTCTCGGGTGAGTCTGGTCGTCCGTGTCCCTTGGTTCGCGCGCTGTCATCGATAATGATCTTGAGATTTGGCCCAAGCGCTTCCAGCCGTTCGACCACTTCCGGCAGATTGAGGTCGTAAGCAATGACGCGGACCTCCGCGCCTTCGTCGCGTGCGCGTTCGAGCAGCGAAAGCGTTTCCGCGCGCGCTTCGAACCCCATCCAGGCGAGAGCTCGGTCAGCATCGGCATGGGTGGGCACGAAGTCCAAGCCCTCATCCCCATCAGGCGGCACTAGCGTGATCAATGGCCCGCCGGCTGCGAAGTTACGCACAAATGCCTGCGATGAGACAAAGCCCCGAGTGAAGGCGACGTTGAGCTTGCCGGGAATGGTTTCGCGCATCAGCGCGAGTTCCGCTTCCTGCGCCTCGCCGGCGGTCAGCGCGCCATCGCCACCCATGAACATCGGCATCACTCGATAGACAAAGGCGCCCGGCAGATCTGCATTGAAAGGAAAATGCACCCAGCGAAATTTTTGGATCGGCGCGTCCGTGGTGCGAATGCCGTCATCAGGGACATCCTGGCCAGGGAAACCGATGCGATTTCGAACATTCTTGAAGAAGTCGGTTCCAGGCTCACGATACTGGATCGCAAAGCCGACGAAACTGGCCGGGGGCCGGCCGTCCTTCCAGTCCATTCCCAGAAGCAGCATGCCATCGCCGCGATGGATGGTGAGAGAAAATACTGCCGCCGCATTCTTGCCAGTGACCCGATAGTTCGTATCCACACCCGCCTCCCTCCGTTGACTGGCCGAAATCTACCACGGTTGTGCGACAGTATGGAGATGCGCGATAAAGTTTCAGTCCAAAAATAGTACGGGTGAGAGCATATGGATCCGGACGATGCGGTTCATAAAGCAAGTGCGAGCTGCGGTTCGTCTTTCTCATCATCATGGTCGAGGGACGAGAGGGTCACGCCCAGCAGTCGGATTCCTTTCGGAACAGGAAAGATCGGAAAGAGCAACAGCTCCACAATGGCAGCGATTTCGGCCGCGCTCGTGGCCGGTACGCCTGCGGTCTTGCTCCTGGTGATCTGCGTGAAATCCGCCCACTTCACCTTCAGCGTCACGTTCTTTGCCGCGAATGCCGTTGGTCTCGCAATAGCGCCAAACCTTGTCGATCAATGCCTGCAAGGCGGCGCGGGCGGCCCTCCACATCACTATGCGCCAGAAGATCCGTATGAAGGCTTCGAGGACGACAACAACGAAAGATAGCGAACAACGCTAGCACTCTGTGATTGGCTCCGGCACGGAGCCGGATTTCGCTAGCGATGATCATCTTCGAGCGTCGGGTCGCAGCGGCAGTTTGTCGTGTCGTGCGACGACATACGCATTTTGCGTCACCCTATCTGCTCGACGTGCAGCATGCCGGGCGAAAGCGGCTTTATCAGTGACTTTGCCGGAACGGACGGGTCGAGCCAGTCAGCCCATGCGTCGCGATCGAGAATGACGATCTGCCGATCATGGTATGGCGCGATGTCGGGCCCGGGCTCCATGGTCAGCATCGTGAAGGCTTCCCCGATGTCCTTCGTCTCACGCCAGATGCCCGCGATGCAGAAAATCGGCTCGTCCTTCTTCGTGAACAGCCATTTGTCCTTGCGCTTCTTTTCCTTCTCTGTGGGATCGGTAAACTCGTAGAAGCCGTCCGCCACGATCAGGCAGCGGTTCGACGTGAACTCACGACCGTCCGAGCGGAAGTTGTAGACAGGCCGCTTGTTCTGCCCGGGCCAGCTCCAACGCCGCTGGACCAGTTCGCCTTCGCCGCGAACGTCGTCGACCGTTCGGACGATCGGTCCCATATCGGTAATTTTGATGTCGTCGCGGGGCTCGAGGTTAGGCGCGCCCTCACCAAACCGGATCTTGATCTTCAGGTCAGCGAAGTCCTCGACGATCGTCGCGACATCGACCTTCAAGCGATAGTCATTGCACATCGGACCTCCTTCTCGATCACGGTTGCCTCTCGACAAGGTTCTTGTTATGTTCGCATACTATGAGCGCGAAGGTTTTCGATCCCGACGCAGAGCTCGACGAACGCCGCGTCATCATAAGGCGCGAAGGCAGCAATGTTGAGATGGTCGAGCTACCTTGGGGCCTTCAGCCTCGTGAGGCTGGCGGCAAGCCCTTCACTGTGATCCGTTCGGAAGGCCGCACGTTTCCAAGCCACCGTTGCCTCGTTCCTGCCTCGGAATTTCGTCGTCGCAGGCACGGCAAACTCTTGAGGTTCTCGCTGTCGGACGGGGACTGGTTCTATTTCGCTGGCATTTGGAGACCTGCGACCCGGGATTGGCCGGAGGCCTACGCCATCCTGACGATCAGGGCGAATGAGGACATCGTCCCCTATCACGATCGCCAGATGGCGGTGCTTCGCCGGGATCAGCGAATCGAATGGCTCGACTTGACCAAGCCGGAAGCCGAGTTACTACAGCCGTTGCCGATAGGTACTTTTCATGTCTTCGCCCAGGAGCCCAAGTCCGACCAGATGATGCTGATCCTCTGATCGCTTGGAGGAACAACAGTGCCGGTACAGTGCGCAATTGATTAGCATCGGGAGGCCATTGCGTTCTGCGTGACGCCACCCATCCGGTGGTTTTGATCGGATAGACAAGCCTTCCGATCGAAATTTCTCTCGCGCGGTGCAGCCCCACTCGACGTCCCTCGATTTTTCGGTGTTATACGTTATAACATTTCATTTATTCGCATAACATGGGTGAAAGCGTCCCAAGTGCTTCAAACAGCCTGACGTAGGCGGTCAGGGAGAGTGCGGACACGTTGGACCTTCCTTCTTCTTGTTGTTGACCGCGCCCGGTCTATCTGCATGATGCAAGGAATCAAGTTAGATAGTATCTGGTATGTAGATAGATGCCCGTTTCCATGGATCAGTTGGAAGCCTTCGTTGCGGCCGCCGAACACGGATCGTTCTCCGCCGCAGGCCGGGCCTTGCGAAAAGCGCAGTCGGCCGTCAGCACGCAGGTTGCAAATCTTGAGGAGGACCTCGGTCTCGAACTGTTCAGCCGATCAGGACGCAATCCGGTACTGACTGCGGCCGGGGAACGGCTCCTGCTTGAGGCCAAGGTGATCCTGGATCGCCGCGAGCACCTCATCGGTGTCGCCAGCAGCTTCGAAGCCCGTGTCGAGACGCGTCTGGTCGCCGCGATCGATGAGCTCTACCCGGATCGGGAATTGGGCGCAGTTTTCTCGGAGTTTGTGTCCCACTTTCCGCACGTCGAGCTCGAGCTCTTGTTTCCGATGATGGAAGATGTCAGCCGCCTTGTGTTGGATGGAAAGGCCGACGTGGGTGTTACGTGGCGTCAGTACTCTCAGCCCGCTGAGCTTGGATTCCAAATCCTTGGATTGGTTCCGCTCATAATGGTGTGCGCAAAGGATCACCCGCTGGCGAAGGCTGATGTCGGCTGGGAGGAACTTAAGCGCCATCGGCAGATCATGGTTGCCGTTCGGAGCGAAGGGCGGGCAAAACAGCGATTGCGAACGGCTGCGGAAGTCTGGTGGGTCGAAAGTCAATGGGTGATATTGCAGTTGGTCAGGCACGGGATCGGTTGGGCGCTTGTTCCCGACCACATCATAAAATATTCGCCGCATGCCGCCGATCTTGTTACTCCCGCGCTGCAGTTTGGCGACGGCCAATTTCCCGTCGCATTGGAAATGGTCTGGCATAAGCAACGGCCTTGCGGGCCAGCTGCAAAGTGGCTTCGTCGGCGCCTCGCTGCTACGAATATCAATGCCTGCACGTGAATGGCACTCTAGCGCGGCCCATCCGCCCTTCCCGCCATTCGCCGGTGCCGCAACGGCCTTCGACGCGATCCGGTCTGCCGGCCGCCGCGCCATGTAGGCTTTGGTCGCGAGCTAATCGTCCGTCGCTTTCTCCAGCTCCCGCGCCAGACGCGGCGGAAACGCGAAGGTGCGGCCACCCGATCGAGCTGCTTGTTGTAGCGTTCCAACGCCGCGCTGTTCCGTCTCGCGGCTGCGCCTCATCGCGGCATCCGTCAGTTCAACCACGGATTTCCCGCCATCTGTCGAGGAAGTGCTGTTGCTGCTCGGGGTAAGGCGGCCTCATCTGGAGCAAGCCACGACCTTATCCCTCTCGGCGATGACGCTCCGCCGGTGGGTGATCGCGAGCACAGTCACATCCGTGGCGAGCACGCGGATATGCTCCATGATGTCGCGTTCGGTCGCCTCGTCGAGCGCCGAGCTGGCCTCGTCGAGAAAGAGGATCGCCGGATCGCCGTAAAGCGCGCGGGCGATGGCAATGCGCTGACGCTCGCCGCCCGACAGCTTCAGGCCCCGCTCGCCGACCGTCGTCTCGAACCTATCGGGTAGAGCCTCTATGAAGGACAGAATCGCCGCCTTCTCGGCCGCCCGGCGCAAGCGCTTCTCATCGCCCGGCCGGCCGAGAATGATGTTGTCGGCCAGGCTCTCGTTGAGCAGCACGACGTCCTGCGGCACGACGGCGACCGCGCTGTACCAATCGGCCCGGTCGATGGTCGCTAGATCGACGCCATCGACAAGGATGCGACCCTGATCCGGCTCGACCGATTTGAGCGCCAGCTTGAAGATGGTCGACTTGCCGGAGCCGGTCTCGCCGACGAGGAAGGTGATCCCGCCGCGCTCGGCCGTGAAGTCGATATCCTTCACGCCACGCCCGTTGCCATAGGCGTAGCCGACACCCTCGGCGACGATGCGCCCCTCGCTCGGCACGAAGGTCGGCGCATGCGAGACCTGCCGCTCCTCGGGCGCCGCCCACATGGTTGCGAGCGGGACGAGGGCCGCCCGCGAGCGCGCCACGTCATCGATGGCGTGGGCGATCATCTCGAACGGCATGTTGAGCTGCAGCAGCAGTGTGTTGAACAGCACGATGTCGCCGATGGTCAGCGCGCCGACCTCATATCGCGGCACGAGCAGCCAGAAGGTGACGGCGAACTGGACCGTGAGACCGAGCCCGAGGAGCGCGATGTACCCGACACGCTGCAGCACATAGGCACGCCAGTTGTCGCGTACGTCGGCGGCCTTCGCCGTGAAGCGCCGGCTCATCCAGCCATGGCTGCCGAAATGCCGCAGCGTCTCCATAGCGTTCATGGCATTGCCGACGAAGCGGGCATTCTCCTGGCCGGCCTCGATGGCGTTGTCGAGGAAGACGCGGGCCCGACGGGCGGAGATCAGCGTCAGCGTGACAGCGGCGACGCCATAAATCACGACGACCGCAGCCACCTCGATATTGATCAACGCGCCAAGGGTGATGAGCGTGAGCAGGATCTGCGTCGCGCCGGGGATGAAAACGATGAGGCCGAGTTGCACCAGCGTCGTTAGCGCCTCGCGCCCACGCGAACTCGCATTCTGGATCTCCGCCGGATTGTACTCGACGAAGAACGCGCTGGTCTTCGTCAGGATGCGTTCAAAGAAGCGCGTGCCGCTGATGAAGCCGAGATTCTCCGCGCTCATGAAGGACAGGTACTGCATCATGTGCTGCAGCGCCGACGAGAGCCCTAAGAGCACGGCATAGGCGACGAACCCCCAGGCGAGCACTGGCAGGAAGCCCTTCTGCGGCAAGCGGTCGATCAAGCGCGAGAAGAGAAAGGGCGCGGCGACGCTGGCGACACTGGAGAGCAAGACGACGACCGCCACGAGGAGCAGCATCCAGCGGTCGGACTTCCAGTAGGCGCGGAGGATTTCGGAGATCGGAGCCAGAACGGCAGATTTGGTCATCAGTCGGCACAGATCGGGTTCGGGGACAGCCAGGCTCTCGACCGCCTGACGACGCGGGCCTAGTGGTGGACATAACTTGATGGACTGTGCTCTCCGGCCGTTGGGTATATCAAGTTAGATAGTATCTGGAATTTAGATAGAATTCCGTTTCCATGATTTCCATGGATGAGTTGGAAGCCTTCGTTGTGGCCGCCGAACACGGGTCGTTCCCAGCCGCGGGCCGGGCTTTGCGAAAAGGGCAGTCAGCCGTGAGCACTCAAGAATCCTCGAGGCTAGCTCCTGCTGACGACGCGAAGGACTCCTTGCTGTGGCCGCGAATGCGCTTCGCCATCGACTGGCGGGCCATTTTATATCCACATTATCACCCACCCCGGCGATTTCACGTTTACCCTTCACCTGCCTTGTTTGACATGAAAGGAGACCATCATGGCAAGGGAAGAAGCACTGCAACCCGCATCGGTGGAAACGGCACGAGTTGTTGACCTTGGCGACGCAACCGAAACAACCCTCGGCAACAACAAGGCCGGCGTCCATGAACCGCTTGGCCCGCGCCGCTATCGCCGGTAATATTCTCCCATGAAGCGAGAATATCGGTGGTGCGAAGTGTTTTTCGCGCCACCCTCTCGCTTCTACCGCGATTTGAGCTGCTTCGATGTGGCCGCAATAACTCAAGTCAGACCAACATGTTTGCAAGACTTCACAGCATGGAGGTCCATCTCGACCTCGACCAAAACCGCTACAGCGGGATTCCCCTGAGCCAGGAACCAGTTGACTTCCGCGCGATGGCGAGCGTCTTTCGTGATTATTCCACGCATGCGTTTGAGGCCTCCGAGGACGTCCTTCTCTTTCCCCGGTTTCAATGGGTGAGCTTGCGCGCTAGGGTCCACCGTTGGAGGTCGATTAAATCTATCGCAAAAGCTGCAGAAAAATGCACAAAGAAGATGGCGAAGATACCGGCAACTCCACATGAAGACATTGCGACACTGATTGCTATTTACAATCGACTGAAGACTTTCCGGATTTTCCCGCTCAGTTGCATACCGGATTCTCTCGCCTGCCTCTTCTTCCTCGTAAATGAGGGCTGCAGGGCTAACTTCGTGATTGGGGTCCGAGAAAACCCATTCATGGCACACGCATGGCTCGAAATTAATGGAGCTGTAGCAAATGACGTCGTTGCAAACGTTTTCCATTACACCCCCATCCTGGAAACAGCCAACGAGGACTATCTACGGCAAGTTTCGGGTTGACAGGCTGGTGACGGCTGGATTGTGTAAGTTCGTCCTAGGGTGCGAGATCTATCAGATCGGTCGCTTTCAACAGAGCGATGCATATATGGTTGCGAACTTCGCCCTCAACATCAGAGGCAGCAGAGATGTTCGTGAGGAAACCCGATCAATTTTAGAACACTTGGTAGGTGACGGGATACTGATCGTCTCGACCTCGCGCCATAGTACGCTTCTAGTCCCCGCATTCTCGGAGTTTAGTATTTTCGCCTGGCACGATGGATCGGAAATAGTCCTGTTTGATGCATATGAGAGCTTTAGGGCGTTCCTTGATGAACAAGGCATCAGCGCCGGGATCAACCGGAACAGAATCAGCCAGTTCCTAGCGAGCGACCGCATTCATAACCATCAGTCTACATTTTCCGGGCTGGTGGAAGTTGAGCATGGATCGTCAGTTACTTCCCTGTCTGGCGAGCCAATTACGTCGTTGATTGAGCTCAACCATCTTCCCGATCTAGTCTGCAATGCTGTTGATACTTCCCTGTCCTACTCGGATGCCTCAGAAACCGTGAGGAGCCTCGTATTTGAGGCGGTGAAGGCAAAAGCATCGCCTAGCGATGTGGGGATAAGCACGTCCGGTGGCTTCGACTCATCCCTGCTTGGGCTGCTGTATGGACGGGAATTTCCCGACAAGGTGCCTCATCTGTATCATGTCTATTCGTCGGCAATTCACGGCTTCAACGAAATTGACTACTTCAACGATGTGCGGCAACGCCTTGAGCATCGTGTCACATGGCTCGATACGGAAAACACCAGGGACCGCCGCTTGGATTTCCCGCACATGGTACCGGCATTCCGGCCCCCTTTGGTGTCGGGCTGGTATGAGCGAAATTGGATGCTTTATGCCGCTGCGAAGGCCGATGGCGTCAAGACGCTCCTGAGCGGCGACGGCGGCGATCAACTGATGCTGTGCCTAGATGAAATGTCATTGGCCAACGAATTCCATGAAGAAGGCATCACGCTTTTACGCTCGGTTGTGAACGAAGCGTTGTTGAAACAGACTTCCATCTGGGGAGTACTCTATGCGTGGCTGAGCCGACGATCCGACCGCTCCATGACGCGCTGGATAGAGTCCGATCTCGACAACATCACCCCGGTTCTGCGCTTTCTGAAGGATAAACACCTTTTTCCATCAGACACCTTCACCGATTCCGCACGCTACAAGAGATTGTCGATCTCCCGCCGCTTCCAGATATGCACGCTGAACGACGCGAAATACAACTCACTCGCAGAGGTATTAGGCATATGCGAGCGGAAGCCATTTCTTTACTGGCCACTCGTTCGCTTCTGCATTTCTTGCCCGCGATCGATCCTCTTTGGCGGCGGCAGGGAGCGCGGGCTTTTCCGACACGCTTTTTCCGATGTCCTACCACGTTCGGTTGCAAACCGGATCGGCAAGTCGGGGGACCTAAATGTCCGGAACCTATTCGATTACGAGGCGGTCAAGAATAAGATTCTCGCCTCCGATTTCATCGCTGACTTTCTGAACATGGATGCCGTCTCAGCAATCAATCCGCACCATTTAGACGATGAGACAGCAGAGTTTATCATGCGTTGCGCGACCGTCGACGCTTATCTAAAGACACTTTAGGGGAGATCTACTTGTGCTCGTTCGGATACAACTCGCGCGTTTGTGAGGCATTTCGCGGAAATCTCCTGCATGTGTAAATTAGACACTACTGATGTTAAGGCGCTGCGAACAATCGTGAGCGTCCGGTGAGCGGTTTTTGCTGATCGGGCAAATCAGGCGATGTTCTGGCATTAGAACCAGCATTAGTGCTGACATTAATACCAGATCAAAGAGGTTTCATGGCTCGAATTGAGATCATGTCCGGTACTGAGCGCAGACGGCGCTGGTCGGACGAGGCGAAACTGAGGATATTGGCGGAGGCGGATGAACCTGGCGCTCGCATTGGTGATGTGGCTCGCCGGCATGACATTCATCCTGGGCAGATCCGCTTGTGGCGGCAGTCATTCAGCTATGTTGACCGACCGGCGATGTTCCTTCCGGTTGAGATCACCGAGGAGGTGGGCGTAAGCCAGGCGTCTACCACGCTGCCGAGGCCAGCGGTTGTCGAGATCTTGCTCCGAAACGGTCGGTGCTTGAAGGTTCCGATTGACGTTGAACTGAAGCTGCTTATGTCGCTGGTGGCCTGTCTGGAGGCGGCATGATCGGGCCTTCGGGGAATGTGCGTGTCTATCTGGCCTGCGGGGTGACGGATATGCGGCGTGGCATTGATGGTCTATCGGCGCTGGTCGAGACGGCGATCAAGGAGGCACCGGGCTCCGGCGCGATCTTCGGCTTCCGCGGAAAACGCGCTGATCGGATCAAGCTTCTTTGGTGGGACGGTCAAGGGTTCTGCCTGTTCTACAAGATTTTGGAGCGCGGATACTTTCCCTGGCCGACGGCGAAAGAGGGCGTGGCGCACCTGACGCAGGCGCAGCTTTCGATGCTCGTTGAGGGGATCGATTGGCGACGCCCGGCGTGGACTTCCGCTCCCGGTCGAACGGGATAAAAGCTATATTTTGCAGGGGCATCCGGGGTATATTGGTGGCGTGCCAGGGGCAAATCGGCTAGATTTGCGGGTATGGAAACAGCGCCGCTGGACAGTCAGGACGAGCTAACTGCTTTGCGCGCACTCGTCGCGGAACAGGCGGCGAAACTTGAGAGCCAGGAAGCCGAGGTCATCAAGCGCGACTCCATAATCGGGCTGTTGCGGGCACAACTGGAATTGCTCCGACACCGGCAGCATGGCGCGTCTTCGGAAAAGATCGACCGGAAGATAGAGCAATTCGAACTGATGCTGGAGGAGATTGAGGCCTCCCGTGCCGAGGCTGAAATGCGCTCCGGGAAAACTCCTCTGCCGGAGTTGGACGACGCGCCGGACAAGCCGAAGCGCAAACCATTGCCCGATGGTCTTCCCACCGAAGAGTTGGTCTATGCGGCCCCCTGCAATTGCCCGACCTGTGGTGGCACATCGTTCCTGAAGGCCGCCGACAGGGTGGTCCAGGTGTTGGAGCACGTGCCGGCGTCGGTCAAGATTGTCCGCCATGTCGAAAAGCGCATGATCTGCAGGGAGTGCGATACGACGGTGGCTGGCGAGATGCCGACCCTGCCGATCGAGCGCGGCAAACCCGGACCGGGACTGCTCGCCCATATCATGATCGCCAAATTCGACGATCACATCCCCCTCTACCGCCTGTCCGAGATGTACGATCGGTTGGGGATAGACATCTCCCGATCCGTAATGGCTGACTGGGTCGGCCGCGTATCGGGTCTGCTTGCGCCGCTCGTCTTTGCTATCAGGGCCCATATCGCCGCGCTTGACCGAATACATACGGACGATACCCCCGTCGATGTTCTCGACCCCGGACGGGGCAAGACAAAAACCGGCAGGGTCTGGGTCTACGTCTTCGACGGCAGTGGCTATCAAGCCGCCACTCCCGGTGCCATCGCTTATTACTATAGCCCTGACCGCAAGGGCATGCATCCGGCTGACCACCTCGCAAACTTCAGCGGTGTGATGCATGCCGATGGCTATGGGGGTTACAAGAAGCTCTACGGCAACCAGATCGTCGAGGCCGCCTGCATGGCGCATGTGCGCCGCAAGTTCCATGACGTGATCAAGCTGAAGCCATCGCCGATCGCTGACGAAGCGCTATCGCGCATCGGCGCGCTCTACGATATCGAGGATCGTATCCGCGGCATGCCGGCCGACCAGCGGCGTACACTGCGCCAACAACACGCCAGGCCCATTCTGGAAGAACTGAAGGTCTGGATCGAAGAGACGCTTTCGACGTTGCCGCAGAAGCAGAAGCTGGCCGAGGCAATGCGATATGCCCTCTCTCGATGGGCAGCGTTGAGCGTTTACATCGACGATGGCCGTGTCGAAATCGATAACAACATAGCTGAACGAGCCATGCGTCCACTTGGAATTGGAAGGAAAAATTGGCTCTTCGCCGGCTCGGATAAGGGCGGTGAGCGCATCGCCAACATCCTGACCATCATCGAAACGGTCAAATTGCACGGCCACAATCCGGAGGTCTATCTGACAGACGTCCTGACCCGGATCCAGGATCACCCCAAGGGCCGACTTGAGGACCTATTGCCCTGGAACTGGACGCCAGCGAAAGACCGATGCGAGGTTGCGTGATGGCACGCTCGAGGTTCATCTACACGCTCAAGCAAGTCGCCGTCATGATCGGCGAGAACCTCGAACTGATCGAAGAGGTGACCGCCAACTCGGACAACATCTCCGAGGGCGAACTGGTTTACGTCAGCGATGGCAGTGAAGATGGCACGAAGCGTCTGACCGAGAATGGTATCGACGAACTTCAAAATCTCCTAACCGACATAAGGACGTGGGATGGTGGTATCCACCAGTTCCTCGTCGACGAACAATGCGACCCCGAGATCATCGAGCGCGTCATGGCAGATGAAATGAAACGCGTCCTATAGCTTCGCTCCCTCAACCACGCGAAAATGAGTTCACCGGACGCTCACGAACAATCTTCCAGGGTGCTTCGAAGCGCCATGTTGCTTTCGTCCTAGGCCTCATTGCTCTCAATACGGTTGCGACGATAGGCACGCCCGTTATCTTCGGTCGTCTCATCGATGGCCTCACAGCCAGATCGTTGGCCTTTCCGGCGCTGCTTTTCTGCCTTTATGCATTGGTCGTCGGCAGCGCTCGCTTCATCAATGATTTGAGTTTCCGGCTTGTCGAGTTCATCGAGCTAGACGTCATCCACCATGCGGGCGTGAAGCTATTCGATGCTGTTTTGAGGAAGAAGGCTTCCCTGTCGCATCACTACCAAGCCGGCTTCATGGTCAACGCCGTGAGAAATATGCAGGATTCCTATGGGGTCTACGTCTTTCTTGTTTTTAGCACTCTGTTCCCCTCCGTCCTCGAAACAATCGTAGCTGCATTCGTCGTCGCTGCGGTCATCAATTGGCAGATTGGGCTACTTGTTCTCGCTTACGCCATCGCCATTGTCGCATTGACTTACATCTCCAATGAAAAGGCAAAGATAAAGCAGGAGGAGGCTATTGCCACACTGGCCGAAAGTGCCGAAGTCTTGGGTGAAGCAATGGGGTCGTTTCAGGTCATCAAGGCGGCCCAGGGCGGTGGGTGGTTCGCGCAAATCTACCGCTCCTTGCGAGAAGAGGCGCGACGAAATTGGCAGCAGTACCACCGGATTCGTTTGACGTTTGCTTTGGCCCGGTCGCTTGCATTCGCTCTACAATTGGCCTTGATGTATTTCGTTTCCGTGCGCCTCTATGAAAGCGGAGCAATCTCGGTTGGCCAGATCGTAATCTTCAATGGGCTCATATTACAGCTAAACCGGCCGTCTGAGCTGATCGCTGGAGCACTGGAAGACCTGCTTTCCGCGCGGCAGCTACAAGATGGCTATAACAAGATTATGGACTATCCCGAGTTCTCAGCTATCGCCATCGCCAAATCGTGTTCCATGGTGGATCGCGAGGCCGGCCAACAGAACGCCGTCGAGTTCCGGAACGTGACATTCTCTTACGATGGTGGGGAGCCTGTTTTGGACAATTTCAGCACTCGTTTTCAGAAAGGACGTCTAAACTTTATTACTGGCCCGAGTGGGGTGGGCAAGACAACATTGCTGCGCCTGTTGCTCCGTTTCGTTGAAGATTACGATGGTGACATCACGATCTTGGGGCGGGATCTTGTCTCGTACAGCGAGCCCGAGCTTTTCTCTACGATTGGGTATGTCCCTCAATCTCCGGATATCCTGGCAGCCTCACTCGCCGATAACGTGAGACTCGGAAGCAATATCACAGATGAAGCAATAGACGAGGCGCTTCAAAAGGTTGGCCTCATCCGGATGGTACAGCGACTTCCTCAGAGCATCCACACGCATGTCGGTCGAGGCGGGGTGGCTCTGTCGGGTGGAGAGATGCAGCGAGTGGCGATAGCCCGCGCTATCATTCAGAGGCCGCGGGTTCTGCTCCTGGATGAACCAAGCTCTGCCCTGGATGCTCACACGGAGCGCAACATCTTCAAGCATCTCAGAGTGCTGCGTTACGATATGACGATCATAGCCATCACCCACCGGACGTCGATGATCGAGGAGGATGACTTTGTGTTGGATTTCGCAAAAGGATCTAAGTCGAGATCGGATAATTGAGTTGTAGCGGAGCGAGGTCATCGGAAGGACGCAGCAAAACAGAAAAGCATACAGAGCGAGGAACATCGTCATGCTGAGGCTAGTCGCGAGCCAGAGCATCGACAGGTTTGAGTTGCGCCGCTCTCCTCGCGGGGAAGAAGCCGAATATCGCCCCAATCACCAGGGCCATTGCGCAACCGATCACAACCGCCTGCCACGAGATCACCATGGGAATCGGTACCCCTACGTAATCGGTCAGCTTGCCAAGGCCGAAGGCGAGGGCAACACCGGCGCAGCTCCCCATGGCTGTGATGGCAAGCGCCTCTATGAGAAACTGCATCAAGATATCGCTCGGCCGGGCACCCACGGCCATTCGGAGGCCGATTTCATTGGTGCGCTCGGTGATTGACACGAGCATGATGTTCATCACGCCCACGCCTCCGACCAGGAGCGCAACGGCCGCGATGGACGCAACCAGGATCGAAAGGGTTTGCGTCGTCGCCTGAATCGTCCTTCGGAGCTGATCGCTGTTGAACGTGAAGAAATCGCGCGTGCCGTGACGCTTCTCCATGAAGGCGATCAAGGCTTGTTCGGCCGCGTCCGTGCCAACGTCCTCGTTGATGCGAACGACGATCTCCGAAAGCCGTTGTGACCCCGAGATGCGGGAAAACATGCTGTTGTACGGCACGAAGACCTGCGGCCGCTTGTCCTGACCCAAAGATCCGCCAAGCTCACCGATGACACCGACGATCACGAAGGGCACACCCTTTACGACAAGGATCTCGCCAACCGGGTTCCTCGAATCCCCGAAGAACGTCCACCGGGCGTTGTCCTCAATGATGGCCTCCTGGAGGGCGTGACTGTCATCGTTGCCCGTGAAGCGATTGCCCTGCGCGATGGGCAGGCGCGCGACCTCGAAATAGGCGTTGCTCACGCCGTTAATGACTCCGTCGACGGTTCTGCTGTCGAACACGAGCTTTCCGGTATCTCTGGCCAGCGGACTGACGCTGTTGACGTAGGATTGTTCCACCAGGGCGGCCGCATCGTCCGGGGTGAGCGTATCGACGTTCTGTGCATTTTCGTCATCCCATCCCTTGCCAGGGAGGATGCTGATCGAATTCGCGCCGAGGCTGTTGATCTGATCCAGAACGATCCTCTGGCCGCCTTCGCCCAGGCCGACAACGGCGATCACGGCGACGATCCCCACGACGATCCCGAACAATGTGAGGGCGGAGCGGAGCCGGTGTGCCGCTATCGATCGTAACGCTATTCTGGCCGCCTCTGACAATCTCCTGATGAAGCTCGCGAGGAAGCCGGCCTTTTCCTCCTGTCCAACCGGACCGGGCGCAGCGAGCGCCACGCTCGAGGTGTTGGGCCAGTCGGAAACGATCTCCCCATCATTGATCTCGACGATACGGTCGGCGTGCTGTGCCGCGGCCATATCGTGCGTGACCATGATAATTGTGTGCGCTTCCGCATGAAGGGTCTTCAGAAGATCAAGGACGGTGGCGCCGGTCTTGGAATCGAGTGCACCGGTCGGCTCATCGGCAAGGATGACCTTTCCGCCGTTCATTAACGCCCGCGCGATCGACACGCGCTGCTGCTGTCCGCCCGACATTTCCATGGGGCGGTGCTCCAGCCGGTCTTCAAGGCCGAGTTGCGTGAGCAATTCGCGCGCTCTAGCCTCCCGTCTCGACTTTGAGACACCTTTATAGACGGCCGGCAACTCGACATTCGACATCGCGCTCATGGAATTCAGAAGCTGGTATCGTTGGAAGACGAACCCGAAATGCTTGCGCCTGAGTTCCGCAAGCCCGCCCTCGTCGAATCTCGATACATCCTGGCCGGCCAAGCGATAGGTGCCGACAGTCGGCGTATCTAGGCACCCGAGGATGTTCATGAGGGTCGACTTGCCCGAACCGCTCGCCCCGACAAGCGCGACGAATTCACCTCGATCAATGTCGAGGTCGATCCCTTTCAGGGCCTCGACCGCCTCGTTTCCCAGGACGAATGATCGGCCGAGGCCGCGTAGCTCGATCAAGTGCGCCATGGTTCAGCTCGCGCTCGCCGGCGCTGCGGTGTCGAGCAAGACGCTCTGCCCTTGCTGGAGCCCTTCGAGTACCTGGGCGTTTATCTTGTCCGTATAGCCGATGCGAACCTTCCGTTCTGCCACCTTGCCGCCTTCGCCCCTGACCTTAACCAGATACGATCCATCGGCCTGACGGAGCGAAAGCGCTCCCCACGGCACGAGCGGGACGTTGTCGGCCCTCCCGATCGATATGCGAACCTGAGCGGTCATCTTGGTTCGCAACTTTTCCTCCGGGTTCTTCACCCTGAGCACGCCATGATAATAGATGGCATTGTCCTTCGACGTGTCCTTCGCGAGATACTGCGTTGGCTCGTTAGCGATGGACGGCGGAGCGTACTCGACCGTTTGAAGCGGAGCGTGGTAGCGGGTCTGCGGGTCTCCGATGATCGTGAACCAGGCCTCTTGGCCGGGCTTTGTGCGCCAGACGTCGGCTTCCGAAATGCGGATCTTCACCACCATCTCATCAAGGTTCGCGATTACAGCGACCGTCGGGGAGGTTTGCGCCGAATTGAGCGTCTGTCCCACTTCGACCGGGACCGCCAAGACCTTGCCCTTCATGGGTGCGATTATCCGTGTATAGGAGAGGTTGGCTTGGGCAGTCTCAAGGTCGACTTCGCTTTGCTCGATCTGCGCGTCCAGCGAGGCCAGTTCCGCCACCAACCTTTGATACTTCGCTTCGGCTTCCTCAAAAGCCGTTCTGGGCACGGCATCGTGTTCGCTTAGGCTCTGTTGTCTTTTGAAGGAAGAATCGGCATGTCGGATTTCGATCTGCTTCACCCGCCTCTGAGCTTTCATATCCTCGACCTTGGCCTTCGCTATTCTCAAAGCATTTTGCTGTGGAACAGAGTCGATCTCGGCAAGCAGGTCTCCAGGCATTACCGATTGACCAATACGAACATGGACTGCCTTGATCTGGCCTGTTACCTGAGCGCCGACGCGGACCATGGCGGACGGCTCAAGGGTACCAAGCGCCAGAACGACCTCCTCTACCGTCCCCTGTTTGATAGTGGCCGTCACGCCGCTGGCCACCTCATCCGAGGATGAGGCCGGTGAGAACACAAAATATCCGGCGACAAGCAATGTCGCACCAACTGCTAAAATTGCACTTCCGCCGTAACGCCCTACGTTCAACGCAATCGCCTCCACGTGAACGGCTTCATGCTTTCACCTTCGCCAAAAATGCCGGGGAATGTCTCGATAATATTGTCGAACAGGTCCCTCACGATTTCTGCGCTAGCTTCAACTCTATTCGCGACAAATAGTTCTGAGAAGTCTCGCAAGCCGTCGCAAAGATACTCAATCGTATTTTCGTCGTTGAGATATATATTTCTATATATCCAAATCCTATCCCAAACACCTCTAATGAAGTCTCGCTCTGATTCAGAGAATATCCGGTTGATTATAAAGTCATGCGCCTTGAGATACTCACATCTCTTGCTGATTTTTTCTACTTCGAAGTTAGCATCATAAATTCCTTTATTAACATTCATTGCGATACATCTTTGTGAAGCGTAAATGTAGCTAGATTTTAGCTGTTCTAAATAAAATATTGCGCTTGATCCAGTGATTTTCTCGACAAAAAACCCACGATTCCTTTCTCGGCGAAGAAGACCGCGCTCGGTCAGTCTAAGAAGCGCCTCACGGATCGGGACAACACTAGTGTAATACTCTGCCGCAAGCTGTCGCGGGTCAAAAAAATGCATTGGCTCATATCTGCCGGAAATGACATCCCTGCGCAGCGTCTCGTAGATTTCAACACTCGTCGCCACCCCTGGCCTCCATGCAAGTTTAATGTGGCGTCCATGCTCTTTCCTTTTCTGGGCGGGGTCGCATAGATCGCGGAACGTGTCGCCGGACGCCCCAGAATCAGGCGGCTCCGCGATTCAAATAAGCTAAGGCAGGCGGATGGTGCGCGCGCTGTATCCTTTTCCATGAGAGGCAGCAGCGGTCCAAGCCCGCAGCAGCCGGAAACGGCGAACGACATCACAGGGCCCGGCCGCTCCCCACAAACGTGGTGCAGCGCAGGTTGCAGAGCCGGGTCGCCTTCATGACGATGATCATGCTCGACGACTGCGCTGGCGTCTCATCCACCGGAATTTGTTCGATCTGGTGAAGCGTAGGCTTTGCATCGGCAAAGAGCGGGCTTCCAAAGACCGACTTCTCGTGATCGTTCGATGAGTCCATGAAGCTCTTCAGGCCCGCGCGCAATGCCACGACATCGCGGCTGGCGATGATGAGGCCGGTTGACTCGACGCCATCGGCGGTGCGTCGCCTGTTCCTTCTTGAAGCTGCGTGTCAAAGCGCATAGCGCTGGTCCTCCGAGCTGGGTTCCGTTCACGATAGTCTACCTGCGTGATGACGCGCATCAAGTTAGATACTATCTAAATTATAGATAGTTCTCTGCTTTCATAGATTATGGCGGGAATCTTCGTTGCTGCGGCCAACAAGGGGCGTTTTCTGCTACGGGCCGGGCTTCGCGAGAAGCGCAGTCAGCAATCAGTTGCAAATCTTGAGGAGGATCTTGGTCTCGAGCTGTTCGACCGATCAGGACGCAATCCAGCACTCAAGCAGGGAACGGCTCCTGCTTGAAGCCAAGGTGATCTTGGACCGTCGCGAATCCGCTCAGCTGTTCGTCGGGAGTGGCGTAAACGTGCCTTTTCCGAAGGCCCGGACATTGAGCTATCCAGAGTCAGTTGAAATCAAAGGATAAAACATCAGCAATTTCGATGGCTTGCCAAGGATTCGGAGGGCGGGCACTCTATCCAGCTGAGCTACGGATGCCTGAACGGCGCCATGATCTGCATGCGCGAAGCATTACGTGGCGAGGAGATTGCGGCTGTAGAGCACTCGGCCGTTCTGATGCGCGTGGTGTCCCCTTGGTCGTCAGGGGTTCGCGGCGCTGGTCCATCGCCTGACTGACCGCTGTCCGAAGCCGGCCGGCGCGAGGTCGGAAGCGTCGCAGTCGAATAGCGCGGGCATTGGCATCACGCGTCATTTGCAGGAAGATGCCTCCGGAAAGGATCGAGCAACATGAACCTGCGCTTCGTCGAAACGTTCCTCTGGATCGTCCGCCTCGGCAGTTTTAGTGCTGCTGCGGAGAAATTGAGTACAACTCAGGCTTCGATTTCCAACCGCATCGCTACACTCGAGCGCGAGCTCGGTGTTCAGCTGTTTGATCGCGATATGCGCACTGTCAAGCTTACACCAGTCGGGCAGCAAGCGGTCTCCAAAGCGGAAGAGATCGTGAAGGCCGTTGGAGAATTTCGCGAGGCGATTGCCGATCCGACCAGCTTAAAAGGGTCAGTCAGTATCGGCACGATCGACTCCATTGTTCACTCGTTTCTGCCACGCCTTGTCGAGCGGGTGCAGGAGCGCTATCCGGGGATCGCCATCGATCTCAATGTCGACACGAGCCTCAACATGGCGCGGGAAATCATTGAACGGAAAATCGACCTAGCGTTGATTATGGGTCCAGCGCTTGATCATGGATTGATCAACATCAATCTTGGGACGTATGGCTGCGTCTGGGTGGCAAGTCCAAAATACGGCTTGGCGGGCAAAAAACTGACACTTGCGGACCTTGCAAGCTACCCATTGCTGGCCTTTTCAAAAGGAAGCGTTCCTCATCATGGGCTGTTGCAGCAGTTTCGCGAAGCGGGGCTTGAGGTGCCGGCGATCTCGAATTCCAACTCGCTTGCCACCATCATGCGCCTTGCCAAAGATGGTCTTGGTGTCGCGCCCCTGCCGCGCGTCATCCTGGGCGAATATATTGAGGCAGGTGCGTTGGAGATTCTTGACGTTACACCGGCATTTCATCCGCTTACCTTCCATGCGGTCTATGCCGATCACCCGGACAGTCTTCTGCCGTCGATCATTGCCCAGATGGCAGCTGAAGTATCGCTCTGCATGGCGGATGAGTAAGAGCATTTCGATCGAATGCAACAGCCAGCCACGAATGCATAAGAAAATTCTATAGGACGGCTCAATTATTTCGAGTTTGTCTCACCACGATATTTTGCGCACGATCCCTTCACCGAAATGGAGGTATGAGCGTGAAAGTCAGTCTGGTGCAAATGAACTCGCAAGACAGCAAGGCCGCAAATCTGGAAATCGCGGCACGTTTGATCAACGAAGCCATTGAGAATGATGCCCCTGATCTCGTCGTGTTGCCCGAATACTATGCCTTCCTTGGCGAGGGCCGGGACAATATCTACGCCAATGCCGAGACGTTTCCGGATGGCGACGGCTACCGGCTGATGTCGGGACTGGCCGCAAAGCATAGTGTTACGATTCATGCTGGCAGCATCGTCGAACAGGATGGCAACAAATATTACAACACGACGATCGTCTTTGGGCCTGACGGCAAGGAACTGGCGAAATACCGCAAGATTCACTTGTTCGACGTGGATACGCCAGGCGGCACGGTCTACCGCGAGTCAGATACGATCAGCCGCGGCGATGAGGTCGTCACGTATCACGTTGGCAGCACAAAAGTCGGTTGCGCTATTTGCTATGATGTGCGCTTCCCCGAATTGTTCCGCAAACTGCGCGACGAGGGTGCCGAAGTCATCGTTCTTCCTGCAGCGTTCACGCTGATGACCGGCAAGGACCATTGGGAAGTGCTTGCCCGCGCCCGTGCCATCGAAACGCAGACCTATTTTCTTGCGGTGGGGCAGACACTTTCCCACGCCGAGGGACGCAAATGGTGCTGGGGTCATTCCATGGTCATCGACCCATGGGGGCATATAGTGGCGCAATGCTCGGATGGCGTCGGAACCACCAGTTCCAAACTGGATCTCGGCTATGTCACAAAAGTACGCGGCGATGTTCCCGTTGCCCGTCACCATGTTCTTTGAGAGGTCAGCCCATGTTTGAAGTCAATGAAATGCCGCGTCAGATCGATGCTGATTTGATCAAGCTCATGGAACGGGTCGAGACAGCCACGATTGGACATTTCCTGCATTCAGGTTTCGTCGATCGGGAAATCCGAGCTGTTCTGCCGGAAAAACGTGTCGCTGGAACTGCTGTCACCATTCGGATTCCGCATGCGGATTCGACTATCCTGCATTACTTGACCAAGATTGTCCGTCCTGGCGATTTCGTTGCAATCGAACGGTGTGGCGATGATCGCCATGCCTGCTGGGGCGGCGTTGTGACACACGCCATGAAGCTGGCCGGCGTTGTCGGCGCGGTAATCGATGGTCCCGCGACGGATTTCTCCGAGATACGCAAGGTGCAAATGCCAATGTGGTGCCGCGGACCGTCACCGATAACGACCAAAATTCTGGGTCTGGAAGGGGCGATCAACGTCTCGGTCACGGTCGGCGGTCAAGTCATCAACCCAGGTGATGCTATCATCGCCGATGAAAGTGGCGTCGTTATCCTGGCACCATCCCAAGCCCGGGCTGCCGCTGAGAAAGCGCTCGGCATGCAGGAAAACGAAATCGTATTGCTCGAACGCTTGCGCAAAGGTGAATTCCTTCCCGACATTTCGGGGGCAACGAAAATCGTGGAGGGCCAGAAGCGCCAGGTCGCCTGATCGATTACATTCAACTCATAAAAAACAGGGAACGAGATGATGTTTGCAAGACTTTCAATTGCTGTTTCAGCGCTTACGATCGCCGCGGTCACCAGCGCATCGGCAGAGACCGTAACGCTGACGGCCTATAGCGGGATCTTTCAAGAACACTATACGAAGGCCGTCATCGAGCCGTTCATGAAAAAATATCCTGATATCACCGTGCAGTTCTATGGCATGCCGAACTCGGCGCAGATGCTCGGGACCCTGCGTGCGCAAAAGAGCAGTCCGCAAGTAGATGTGGCGATACTTGACGTGAGTGTGGCGAAGGCGGGCACGGATGAGGGCCTGTTCGACAAGGTCGATGAAAGTGTGTCTGCAAACGTCAAGGATCTTTATCCGAACGCTCACGCCGAAGGTGTTGCAGGCGTCGGCGTTACCTTCGACAATCTGGTGATCATCTACAACACTGACAAGGTGAAGACAGCCCCGACCTCGTGGAACGCCCTTTGGGACAAGCAGTATGAAGGGAAGGTGATCATACAGGCTGCTCCGGATATTCAAGGAACAACATTTACGATCATTTCAAACAAGCTTGCCGGTGGTGGAGATTACAAGACCGACGTTTCGGCAGGCATCGCCAAGATTGGTGAACTCGCTCCGGGCGTGCAGACCTGGGATCCGAAGCCGGATGTCTACGCTCCAATCGCCAATGGACAGGCCGCCTTGGGTATCGGCTGGAATGCGCGCGCTCAGATCTACTCCGGAACCTCTGGTGGAAAACTGGGCGTTGCCCTGCCGCAAGAAGGCAGCGGTTTCCAGATCAATACGATCAATCTAGTGAAGGATGCTCCGGCGAGCGATGCGGCGAAGAAATTCATTGATTACGCACTCAGCCCTGAAGCCCAGGCGGCTTTCACCAGCGAAATGTTCTATGCTCCAACGAATTCCAAAACTGTCATCGCACCAGATGCTTTGAAGCGCACCGCCGCAGACGATATGGACAAGATGATCGATATTGACTGGCTGGCAGTGGCGAAAGTCCGTGATGGCATCACCGAGCAATGGCGTCGTCGCATCATTCCGCTCAGCCGCTAAACTTCAAGCCGTGAAAATTTGGAGGCTTCCATGATGCATCAGACCATCAAACGCGATGGCGTTGAAACGATTGGCGATCCGTATCTCTGCTTGGAAGGTATCAAGAAGAAATATGGTCCTGTCGACGTTATCTCAAATCTGAATCTCGAGGTCCGCAAGGGCGAGCTGATCGCTCTGCTTGGCCCTTCTGGATGCGGCAAAACGACAACTCTGCGTATGATTGCGGGATTGATTTCTCCCTCTGCCGGAAAGATCGCTGTCGAGGGACGCGACATTACCCAAATCGCACCTCATGGCAGGGACATGGGGCTTGTCTTTCAAAGCTATGCCCTGTTTCCGCATATGACCGTGGCGAAGAATGTCGCTTTTGGTCTCGAAATGCGCGGCCTGTCGCGTTCCGATATTGCCAACAAGGTGGCCAAGGCGCTTGCCATGGTCCAGCTTGGCCATCTTGCCGAGCGAAAACCACGGGAGCTGTCCGGTGGTCAACAGCAACGCGTTGCCTTGGCTCGCGCGCTTGTTATCGAACCGTCCATTCTGCTGCTCGATGAACCACTCTCTAATCTCGACGCAAAACTGCGCGATGAAATGCGCACTCAGATCCGGGACATACAGCAGCAACTGGGCATCACAACAGTTTTTGTCACGCATGATCAGGTGGAAGCCTTGAGCATGTGTGATCGTATCGTGGTCATGAAAGGCGGACTGATTGAACAGGTCGGCACGCCGCATGAGATTTACGAGCGGCCGGCGACACCGTTCGTGGCTTCCTTTGTCGGTCGCACGAACCGCGTCAAAGGCAAGCGCACGGCAGACGGTTCTATACGAATTGGTTCAACGGCCATTCGGTCGACAAAACCGGCGGGACAGGACGACGTTGTGGTGATGGTGCGCCCACACCGTCTTCATATCGATTGGAACGCAACGTCACCGGAACAAGATGAAACGGCAAACCGAACGGCCGCTATGCTTTCGCGTATTACTTTTGTCGGCGACGTCATCCAGTATCATTTTGATGTCGACGGTTCCGAGTTTATCGTCGAAGAATCGACCAAAAAATCTCAAATCAGCCGTCGCCAGGGTGACAAAGCCGTTCTCTCCTGGAGTGTCGAGGACACGCTCGTCTTCGGAGCGGATCAATGACGACGGCAACTCTTGATATACCTCTCAGCGACCAGAAATCATCCAGCGCTGCCGGCATCGCTATTACCTTGCTGTTGCCAATCGCTCTGGTCAACGCCATCGGATTTATTCTTCCGGTTCTCAATCTGGCAAGAATGTCCTTTAACGAAGCACTGCCTGGCGGCGGGATTGCAGAGGCGTTCACTGCAGCCAACTGGACGGGATTGCTTGAGGATAGTTTCTATGTCGAGCTGATCACGAACTCGATCGTGGTCAGTTTGGGGATTACCCTCGCGACCCTGTTGGTGAGCTATCCCATCGCCCTGTATCTTCATCGGGCGTCCGGTGCGTGGCGGACATTCTTGACGGTTCTCGTCATCTCACCGCTCCTCACCTCAGCGGTCGTGCGGACCTATGGCTGGATCGCCCTACTGGCCGAACAGGGGCCGGTTGCCAATGTGATTGCGTCGATGGGATTTGAGCCGCCGCGTATGATGTTCAACACCACCGGCGTCGTCATTGGACTGACCGAGATCCTGATGCCCTACATGATCTTGTCGTTGATGGCTGGATTTGGGCGGCTCGACCCCAAGGTAGAGGAGGCAGCACGAACTCTCGGTGCGCCACCATTCAGGACGTTCTGGCGGGTGATCCTGCCTCTCACTCTACCAGGTATCGCCCTTGGCTGCCTTCTTTGCTTTGTCCTCGCCATCTCTTCCTTCATTACGCCGAAGCTGATGGGCGGCGGACGGGTATTCTTGCTTGCGACGGAAATCTACGATCAGGCAATCGTAACATTGAACTGGCCGCTGGCTGCGACGTTGTCGATGCTGGTGCTCGTCATTTTCGGTGCTGCATTGGCTGTCTACTCGCGCATCCTGCATGTAACCGAAGGGTAACGGTATGGAAGAAAATCCCACCTCCTGGTTTATGCGTATAGCCGTTACCATCCTGTTCCTGTTTCTTCTGGCGCCGGTCCTGCTCGTGTTTCCGATCTCTTTCAGCGGCGATCAGATCCTCGCCTTTCCGCCGAGCTCGTGGTCGCTGCGATGGTATGAGGCCTTGCTCGGAAACAGCGTCATGATGTCGGCGTTTCTGACAAGTCTCGGGCTTGCAACCGTCGTTACCGTTTTGTCGTTGATCATCGCGATTCCCGCGTCTTATGCGATTGTCCGGTTAAAGGTCATAGGGTCGGAATTCCTGTTCAACCTTTTCACCGCCCCATTGCTGTTGCCGACAATCGTTCTCGGGTTGGCCATACTGATTATTTTTGCATCGATGGGTCTGCTGGCAACATTCACAGGTCTTATTATTGGCCATCTGGTGATCACACTTCCCTATGCGTTGCGGGTGCTCTCCGTATCACTCGGCAACCTTAACCTTGCGTGTGAAGAGGCAGCTTCGTCGCTAGGAGCCAAGCCCCTGGCCGTTTTCGGGAAGGTCACGCTGCCGATGATGGCACCGGGCATCGTTGCGGCTACGGCGCTCTGTTTCCTTGTGTCATTTGATGAAGTGGTCATCACGCTGTTTCTGACGGGACCGAGAATGACCACGTTGCCCGTTGAGCTATTCCATCATGTCGAGAGTCAGGCGGATCCGTTAGTGGCAAGTATCTCAGTTCTGTTGATCCTGATGACGCTGGCAGTGGTTATGATCGTGGACCGGACAATGGGTCTGACGAAGGCCTTCGTGAAGTAATGGATTTCTCATGCAGGCTCCTCCGGTGCGTGTTGGCTGGAAAGGCCAGGCAGCACGGTTCCGGGGACCCGGAAACGGCGCAGCAGCGCTACTGACCGTCTATGGTCGTGTTCAGCCGCAAACGACCTCGTCCCCCGGCGTCTATACGGACACTGTTGTCGTCACCGTAACCTACTGATCGAGACTTGCGCGAGTGGCACCGCACCAGCTTTTCTTGAAGACCATTGATGCCGCGTTCCCTTGTCATCCATCCCGGGTAAGTGGAATGGGCGAAAGCGGGAGGATCAAACCGGTGAGGCGATTGCTAGGATCGTAGCAATTAACAGCAATAGCGGACCCATCCATTTAAAATAAGTTACAAGCTTTGCAAGCCACGCATTCTGATCACGTTGGTTGGGAGTTAGGAATGTAAGATAGCCGAAGCCTACCGCTGTCATCCATAGTCCCGCACAAAACATGATGAACTCGTCGATGTAAGCTGCAACCACGGCTGTCCTCCTGTCATTCCATTACCAAAAGTCGATTCAACAGAGTCTTGAAGGGGAAGCAAGAAAGCAAGGCATTTGTGCAAGCATATTCGAAGCGGTAAGGCGTCTCAAAGTCCGTTTTTAAACGTCATGTGTTCCTCGCGATCCTGCGCACGAGCAGCATGACGGAGGCAGCATAAAGAAAGGTTGCAGCGGAATTAATGGTTGCTTCACTCAACCAGACTTGAAATGAGCCCTCTAATGAAAATGAGGAATGTGGTAATGAGCAATCAGGACAACGCTGATATCACTGCCGCTAAAATGGTCGCAATTCGCCAAGCCGCGAACAAGGCAATGTCGATGCGCAATATCTATTGGGCTTGTTGAAAGAGGACGGTGACGGCTGTGATAGTGATCCAATAGAAGCCGTTAAATGGTACCGCGAAGCTGCAGATCAGGATCATGCCGGTTCGCAGTACAGGCTAGCGCAATTGAACGAGCACGGCATAGGCTGCGAAATCAATCTGACAGAAGCCTTCAAATGGTACCGTCGCGCAGCGCTTCAGGACTATCCGGATGCGAGAGAAGACCTCTTCGGGTTATGTCGGGCACATCCAGACTTACCACTTCCGACATCAGAGTTGCTCGATGGCAAAGGTCGTTCCTGATGGCAAAATCACGACAACATTCAATCTGTCAGGCATGAGCTATGACCAACTGGTTGTTGGGCATGGTGAGCGACTTTCAAAACGAGCTCTTAGCAAATCTCGCCTCGAAGTTGACTGATTAGAACTCATTCCTCAGCTTCCGATAAGCGCGGGCATGACCGACATTCGTCCGCGCCACATGCTCCGAGAATGCCGTCACGTCGATCGTTACCTGCTGAATAGTTGCGAGATCCGAATCCGAATGCACCGTTGTCGTTGACGGGACATGAAAGCCCGCCGGCAAATGGCACCCCTCGACTACAGAGTTGTGCCGGTTCGCCGCGCCATTCCCGACAGTGCAATTAAACAGCACTGAATTGAAGCCAACGAAAACGTCGTCACCGATCGTGCAAGGACCGTGAATGATCGAGTGATGCGCGATCGATGAGTGCGATCCGATCGTCACCGCCTCTCCTGACTTGGATTGGATCACGACTCCGTCCTGGATATTCGTTCCCTTTTCTGATGCGAATTGGCTCCAGGTTGGCGGCTTCATCCGTCTCGTCCGCAGGGATCACGGCGTAGGGCCCAACTGTCGCTGCGCAATCCCGGGCCTGGCTTGCATTCAATAAATTTCTAACCAAATGCTTTCACCAAAATGAAGGCCAAGTACGCTATGGCGTTTGTCGAGACATGCCGCTTAGCGATGTCGTAGCATCAATCGAAAACGCTAACGTGCTGGTCAGTTCATTCACATGCTCAAGGGCTTCATTCCACTTAAATTCAAGTTAGACAGCTCTATTACTGATAAGCACTCGGCTGGCGGCACCGCCCAGGCTCGGTTCACTCAAGGATTCTTCCAGCGTAGCTTTGATCGCAAGCTGTTAATCCGCGTCTTCCTGGCCATTATTTGCACAACGATTCTCGCTTTCTCGATCGTTGCGCCGACCTATCGCGACTTCACCCTCTCGCGACAGAACCTCCATGATATCCAGCAATACAGACTCGTCCTCGATACGGCAAACTTCCTGTCCGCCGAGCGCGGTCCCGCCAACGTCGTCATGTCCGAGGAACCGTCCCTCGATAGTGCGGGGATGAAGCGATTGGTAGAATTCAGGAAGCGTAGTGATGCCGCCTTAGCGAAGCTCGCCGATGTGTCAGACGTTCCCCTCGGATTACACAATCACACCGTCCCACCGGACATGCTGCAACCGGTCCGCTACCAACTCGCCCTTGCACGAAGCAAGGTTGATAGAATCGCGGCAATCCCGAGAGCTGCGCTGAAAACGGCCGAAATCGAGGACGCGATCGAGAGCATGTTCGAGGTATCGGAGCTATTCCGGGCGGTGATCGCCTGGAATGCCGACGAACTCGTCCAGCACGACACGGGGCTCGCGGCACCTGCCCTTCTAGGGCAGATGCTCAGCGATCTCCGCGAATACGGCGGCAGAGTCGCCTCTCAGATCATCGCCCCACTCACGACAGGGCAGGGATTGCCGCTGCAGAATGTGATCGAGAGCCGTCGCAGCCAAGGAAGGCTCCTCGAACTCTGGCAGCTGATTAACAGCCAGAACGCCCTCTACAGTACGCCGTCACTGGTAAAGAGCCGCGAGGAAATTGAACGGCTCTTCTTCCGCGGTGGCCTTGATCTGGTCGACCAGGTTATCGACGAGGGCCCGCGCGAGTCGCGCTACACCCTAACCGCGACGGAATTCACTGAGCGCTTTGTCCCAACAATGCGGCCGATCGAAACATATCGAAGCGAGTTCCTCGACGCCGTCGTCGAAAAGTTTGCCGACGCAAGAACAAACGCCCTCATCGGCCTCGCGATAGTGGTGCTGGTGACGGCCATCGTTCTTGCGACGCTCATTGGTATCATCCTCTCGGTGCGAACACATGTGTTTCGTCCGCTCATGCAAGCGCATGACGACGTCCTTCGACTGGCAGAAGATCGCCCCATTGCTACCGCGACTAGGCCGACCCAGGCCGGAGAGATTCGCGACCTTTTTCAGGCGATCGAAGTCCTTCAGGGCAAGCTTCAAGAGCGCGCCTCCCTCACGAGGGAATTGAAAGTCCAGGCGGAAACTGACGGACTGACGGCGCTTCTCAACCGGCGGATGCTCGACCGCTTCGCCCAGTCGTCGCCGATTGGAGAACGCACGAACGACAGCATGTGCCTTATCCTCATGGACATCGACCATTTCAAGAAGGTGAACGACACCTACGGACATGTCACGGGCGATCGCGTGCTCATCCAAACCGCGGAACTCTTGCGGTCCCAACTGCGGGCCGGCGATCTGATCGCCCGCTTCGGCGGCGAAGAATTCGCGGTTCTCGTCTCCAGCAATGATCTCTCCGGCGCCATTTCGATTGCAAGAAAGATCCGCCTCGCTATGCAACGAGAGACGTTCACGACACCCGATGGAACACCCTTCCGCGTGACAGCGAGCTTCGGCGTCGCGTCCGGCCGACGTGGCGAACGCGCGTGGTCGGAATTGATCGAGCTAGCAGATATTGCCCTCTACCGCGCGAAATCGGACGGTCGCAATCGTGTTCGCTTCGCGCGAAACACGCTCTCAGCGCCGGCCATAATGTCTACGACACGCGATAATCTGGCACTGGAACGACGTTCGCCCAAATAGCTTAAGTACGGAACCTGCGGTGCAATCCGCTTCATAACGCGAGTTCCGTACATGAGGTGCGCGATGCGTGGGACTCGTCACAACTGCGTCGGGTTCGGTGCGTGCCCGTAGACGGCGACCGGATCGAAGACCTTTGCCGTCTCCTCCAAGGTAAGAATAATCGGGGTCTCGCCGAGAGGCCCAACGGGGATCGAGCGATAGAAGCACGACCGGTAGCCCACATGGCAGCTCGCGATGCCCGCGACCTCGACCCGCAACCAGATCGCGTCCTGGTCATCATCAACGCGTATCTGCATGACTTTCTGAACAAGCCCGCTCTTCGCCCCCTTGTGCCACAAGCACTGCCGGCTACGACTCCAATAGTGCGCTTCGCCCGTCTCGATCGTCTGCAGTAATGCATCCGCGTTCATCACGCCCATCATAAGGACCTCGCCCGATGAGGCTCCGGTCGTCACGACGGGGATCAAACCTTCAGCGTTGAACTTCGGCGCACGAAGTGAGCCTTCCTCGACTCCTTCAATCGTCAACCGCGGCGCAAACTGTTTCGGCCGATCACCGCCACGATCAATCCTACTCATCCGAACGCCTCCCGCGATCCCGAAATCGAACCGAGGAAGTCGCGCCGAAGCTCGGTATCCGTCTCGAAGGCGCCTATCAGGCGGCGTGTGACCATGGTGACACCGGGCTTTCGGATCCCACGCGTCGTCATGCACATATGTGCCGCTTCGATCACCACAGCGACACCTTTCGGCTTGAGCACCTCATCGATGGCATCGGCGATCTGCGCCGTCAGCGTCTCCTGAATTTGCAGCCGCTTGCCGTAGACCTCGATCAACCGGGCGAGTTTGCTGATCCCGACAACGCGGCCCGAAGGGAGATAGGCGACATGGGCCCTGCCGATGATCGGAACAATGTGGTGCTCGCAGTGCGATTCTAAGCGAACGTCGCGCAGCACGACCATGTCTCCATAGTTCTGCGTCTCCTCGAAGGTTCGGCCAAGCAGATCCACCGGATCGATGCGATACCCTTCGAAAAACTCCTCATAGGCCCGCACCACACGATCCGGCGTTCCGACCAAACCTTCGCGGTCCGGATCATCGCCCGCCCATTCGATCAACGTCCGAACCGCGGCCTCGGCGGCCTCGCGCGTCGGGCGCTTTCGTGGCGCATGAGATGGCCCCAAGCCCACGATGGGCTTCCTCAACAAAACGTCACTCATGATTTCTCCAGTCAGCTAGTTGCGAATGATCATGCAACGTTATAACGTATCGTTCAAGAGACTATCTCGCTCGCCATGAAATGATGGAGAAATCCATGGCCCAGCACACGCCGCCGCACGGGAGACCCGTTTCGCAAGCGGTCGTTGACGCGGCGCTCGACGCCGTCGCCAGGACTTGCCACGAGCGTGGGCTGCAATTCACAATGATCTGCCGACAGGTGATGGAAACCCTGATCTATGCCCGACAGCCGCTCGGCGCTTATGAGTTGATACCTGCGCTCGAATTCCTACAGGACCAGTTTTTCGTTTCTCGCATCGAGAGCCGAAACGCGTTCGTGCCCTGCGCGCACCCCGATCACCCGCACGCATGCGTGTTCTTCATTTGCGACAATTGTGGCGCTTCCACCGAACTCGAAGATTCCACTATCGAGAAAGCAGTTACCCGCGATGCCGCATCACTCGGCTTCCGCATCGCTCGCCACGTGGTCGAACTGCAGGGCACCTGCGCGACCTGCCTCGCCACCGGCAGTCACGCAGCCGCCCATCACTCATAGTGCTTCAGCCCGAAAAGAGGCAGGCCTCAAGGCCGCCTCTGATACGGCTCGCCAATAACCAACAGGAGATGCCACAATCATGCAGCCCGCTTTGTCACAAACGCCCGTCACGGTCCTCACCGGATACTTGGGCGCCGGAAAGACCACGCTCCTCAACCGGATTCTCACCGAGAACCACGGCAAGAAGTACGCCGTTATCGTCAATGAATTCGGCGAGGTCGGCATCGATAACGATCTGATCGTCGATGCCGACGAAGAGATATTCGAGATGAACAACGGCTGCATCTGCTGCACCGTGCGTGGCGATCTCATTCGCATCATCGACGGGCTCATGCGCCGCCGCGATCGCTTCGATGCCATTCTGGTCGAGACGACAGGTCTCGCCGACCCAGCTCCCGTCGCCCAGACCTTCTTCGTCGATGAGGATGTCCGCTCGAAGACCAAGCTCGACTCGATCGTCACCGTCGTCGACGCCAAGCACCTGCTCGGCGAAATCGACGAGGCACACGAAGCGCAAGAACAACTCGCCTTCGCCGACACGATCCTGATCAACAAGACTGATCTCGTTTCTGCCGACGAACTCAAGCAGGTCGAAGATCGTATTCGGCGCATCAATCCGACGGCGACGCTCCATCACACACAGCGCTGCAATATCGATCTCGACCAGGTGCTTGGCCGTGGCGCTTTCGACCTCGATCGCGTTCTGGAAGTCGAACCGGACTTTCTCGACGAGTTCCACGAGCATGAACATGACGACCATGTCGCAAGCTTCGCACTTGTCGCCAAGGAGCCCCTGGATCCCAACACATTCCTGCCTTGGCTTGGCACGATTATCCAGCACCTCGGCATGGATATCCTTCGTATGAAGGGCATCATCTCTTTCAAGAATGATGATGACCGCTTTGTCGTGCAGGCCGTTCATATGCTCCTCGACGGCGACCATCAGCGCCCCTGGAAGCCCGACGAGGAACGCGTCACCCGACTCGTCTTCATCGGTCGCAACCTTCCGAAGGAGGTCATCGAAGCAGGCTTCAACGCATGCCGGGCGTAAGCGCTGCGAGAGCCGTTTCAGGAGCCTCGCCGGTTCAGCGGTGGGGTCTCCAACGTTTTCAGCATCTCCTTGGCGAACCGAACTGTTGCGACGTGGATATCCGCCTCTTCTGAGGCACCACGCAACACGTTCGGCGCATCAAGGACCTGTCATGTCTATCATCCTCACCAACAGCCTCGGAGGCCGTAAAGAGCCCTTCGTTCCGCAAGACCCCGCAAATGTTCGCATCTACGTTTGCGGCCCGACTGTTTACGACTACGCCCATATCGGCAATGCCCGACCGGCCGTGATCTTCGACATCCTGGTCAGACTGCTTCGCGACCGCTTTCCGGCGGTCACCTATGCCCGCAATTTCACTGACGTCGATGACAAGATCAACGATGCGGCGCGTGCTTCTGGCGAGCCGATCGGCGCGATCACCGAACGTTATATCGACGCCTATCATGCTGACATGGCCGCGCTCGGCGTTCTCCCACCGACTGTCGAACCTCGCGTCACCGACCACATCCCGGAAATCGTCGACCTGATCGGTCGATTGCTCGCCTAAGGTCATGCCTATGAAGCCAAAAACCACGTCCTCTACCACATTCCTTCCTTCCCGGCCTACGGCGCGCTGTCCCGCCGGGCACCAGACGAAATGATCGCCGGCGCCCGGATTGAGGTCGCGCCCTACAAGAAGCACCCGGCAGACTTCGTACTGTGGAAGCCCTCCGCGGTCGACCAGCCGGGGTGGGACAGCCCGTGGGGGCGAGGCCGCCCAGGCTGGCACATCGAATGCTCGGCGATGATCGAGCGGCATCTCGGATCGCAGATCGATATTCATGGCGGCGGTCAGGACCTGATCTTTCCGCACCACGAAAACGAAATCGCGCAAGGAACGCGCGCGACCTATTGGCTGCACAATGGGTTCGTCACCGTCGATGGGCGGAAGATGTCGAAGTCGCTCGGCAATGTGTTGCTCGTGCGGGATCTTCTCAGCCAGGCACCCGGCGAAGCGATCCGCTACACCCTTCTCACCGCGCACTATCGCCAGCCGCTGGACTGGAGCGACCGGGCGCTTCAACAATCCCGGCGCAGCCTCGACCGCCTCTACGCCGCGCTGCGCGATCTCGGTGATGTCACCGACCAGACCGCCGATCCAACGCCCTATGTCGGTAGCTTCCGGGCCAAGCTCGATGACGATCTAAACACACCTGCTGCCCTCGCAGAGCTCTTCGGTCTTGCGCGCATGGCACAAGTCGAGCGGTCGCCCCGCATTCGCGCTTCCTTGCGGGCGGCCATGCTGAACGCTGGCGCTCTGCTCGGGCTGATCCAGCAGCCGCCAGCTCAATGGTTCGGAGCCAATAGCGGCCTCCCCATCGATGAGGCCGAGATCGAGAAGCTAGTCGCCGCTCGTAATACCGCGCGCGCAAAGTGCGATTTCAGCACTGCCGACCAACTCCGTGACCAACTCTTGGCGCTGGGTATCGTGCTCGAGGATCGGGCCAAGGCTACGGTTTGGCGAAGAGCGGCGACTGCCCAATTGGAGGTTCCGCAATGATTTGCATCACGCTTCACCCCAGCGCTTCGTTGGCAATCCCAACATGCTTGAGGAGAGAGCGGATGAGTCAAGGCCCGTAGTAGCATCACGGAGACGATTAGACGGCAGCACCTTCGCAAGATCGTGCCGCTTGCTGACGGCACGATCGACGAGATCAAGTAGGATCGTCAGCTCGTAGATCGTTCAATGTGCCGCTTTCCGTACATCGAGCGCCACCAGGCATCCTCGTAGGATCGCGCTGCCGGAAACGCCCGAAGACTTGCCGCGCCGGATTTCCCTTCACGACGAAGACGTCAACCATGCGCGTATCGTGTCATGTTGCTGGGTTCCCCAGCCCTTCCACCAGCGTGCTCAATGCCGCATCCAAGGGGGCCAATCCCACTTTCTCGGGCACCAAGAGCCCATCGATCGCAAGCATGGTCATACCGTGGATGAGGCCCCAGCCGGCCGCCGCCTGACCTTCTATAGGCCGCTTGCGAATGCTCCCCGCGGCTTGGCCGCGCCGGAGGATCTCGAGGAGAACATCGAATACCGCCAGCGCCCGCTCATTGAGATGCATTCCCACCGCCTTCCCCTCCTCCGCGCTAAACATCAGGCGGTAGAGAGCCGGGTTGTCCGTTCCGAACGCGACGTAGGCACGAGCTATCGGAGTAATTTCGTCGCGCAGAGTTGTGGGCGCTTCGGACTTCGCAGCGGATAAGGATTCGCGCAGCCGATCGAACCCAATCATAGCGAGTTCTGTAAGCAGCGCGGCCTTATCTGAGAAGTGCTTGTACGGTGCCCCGTGGCTTACGCCAGCCCGGCGGGCGACTTCCCGCAGCGTGAACTGCCAGTCCTTCTCCTCCCGAAGCATATCCAAAGCCGTCTCGATAAGAGCACGGCGGAGGTCACCGTGGTGATAGGTGCGGCTGGGTGCGTCCTGCATGGTACCTCAAAGTTTCTTGTGGTTACATTGTTGACAGTGGTTACTTTAGCGCCTATGTCAATGGCATAAGTTTCTCTTGTCTACATTGGAGTGGACCATGAACGCAATCGAAAAAATCACCGACGCTGATCGGCTAGGCAGTCTCCTCGCGGCACAGCGTGCTGCCTTCCTGCGTGACGGAGCGCCTTCGCTGGCGCAGCGGCGCGCTGATCTGACTAGGTTCAGGGCCACGATAATCGGGCACCGCAAAGCGATCGAAGATGCCATCAATACCGATTTCGGGCATCGCTCGAGGTATGAAACGGCGATCATGGAGGTTGGAGGGGTCGCCGAGGGCACGAAGTATCTGATCCGCAACCTTCGCAAATTCATGGCGCCGACCCGCCGACACGTTGCTCTGCACATGCGGACGGGCAACGCCCGCATTGAATATCAGCCGCTTGGCGTCGTCGGCGTGATGTCACCGTGGAACTATCCGGTGAACCTCGCGCTGATGCCGGTCGTAACAGCCATCGCTGCCGGAAACCGGGTGATGCTGAAACCTTCGGAGTTTACACCCGTCACCAATGCGCTACTCGCAAAAATGTTCGGCGAGATATTCTCCGAGGACCAGTTCGCGATCGTGACCGGTGACGCGGCGGTAGGGGCGGCATTCACCGCCCTGCCGTTTGACCATCTCATCTTCACCGGCAGCACCGCAGTGGGGCGGGCGGTGATGAAGGCTGCCAGCGACAACCTTGTCCCGATCACCCTTGAACTGGGGGGCAAATCGCCGGTCATTGTCGCCAAAGGCCACTCCCTCGACCAAGCGGCGGCGTCCATTGCTTTCGGCAAGCTGCTCAACGCTGGCCAGACGTGCATCGCCCCGGATTACGCACTCGTCCACGAAACCGACGTCGAGTCGTTCGTCGGGGCGTATGACCGGAAAGTCGCGTCCTTCTATGCGGACGGGCCGACGAGTAAACACTATACTTCCATCATCAATGAGCGGCACCACGCTCGGCTCCAGGGCCTGATCGAGGATGCTGGAGCCAGGGGAGCGCGGATTATCGAGGTCGGCAACCGGCCCGGTGATGCATCTCGTCGCCCCAACACGCTGGCGCCAACCGTTGTGCTTGGCGTCACAGACACCATGCGCATCGCTCATGAGGAGATCTTCGGTCCGGTCCTGCCGGTCTTTCCGTACCGCGACATCAGCGATGCGATTGCCTATGTGAACGCCCGGCCTCGGCCGCTCGCGCTCTACTATTTCGGCGCTGATGATGAAGACCGACGCATGGTGCTGAGCCGAACAACCTCAGGAAACGTCACTATCAACGGGACGATCATGCACATCGCCCAGGATGACTTGCCCTTCGGCGGCGTCGGGCCCAGCGGTATGGGCGCTTACCATGGCGTCGAGGGCTTCCGTACGCTCAGCCATGCCAAGGGTATCTACGAGCAGGGTCGCTGGAACCTCTCCAATCTGCTCCACGCTCCGTTCAGACAGCCGATCGATATCATCCTCAACATGATGCTTCGGTGACCAGCATGCCGTCATCAAATCAAGCTCAGGAGCATCCGCACATGACCACCCATACATCGTTGCCGCTACGCGGTTCCTGCGAGTGCAGCGCTTGCTCGTTCGAGGTGCATACGTCGCCGAAAGCCAGGTTCCGGTGCCACTGTCTGATCTGCCAGGCGTTTAACGAAAAAACGTTCGCGGATGTAGTCGCCGTTCGCGCCAGGGATGTCGTGCTGAAAAACGCCGGCAATATCTCATTCAAGAAATACCGTCCGCCGCCGAACTTCAATCGCGGGGTCTGCCGGACTTGCGGCAAGCCCGTTGTGGAGGTTGCGGGCGTCGGGCCGCTCAAAGTGATGTTCATCCCGGCCAGCAATTTCGAACCCGAGGCCTGGCTGCCGCCGGTTCGGATCGACATATTCTATCACCGTCGTATGCTGGACATGCCCGATAGCGTACCCAAATACAGCGGCTATTTTGCGAGCGAGTTGGCCATCGGGAAATTGATCATGAGTGGCTTGCAGGGCGCCGGCTAAAGTACTGTTCGCGCGCAAACGCCCCCCCTGAAGAGCAGCTTTCACATTAGATTTCAAGCCTTGATCTGCAAAAAGTACCGTCAGACCGATCCGCCGCACTTTCGCCCGCGATTTGCTCGGTTTCAAAGACTATCGATATCGGTTGGTCTATTTTCCTCGGAGTTCTCCGCAAAAGCGGCGTCTCCAGCCCTGCCAAAAAGACTGTCAGCGATGGTGAAGTCCGTCGCCGTCAGTAGTGTGGCCCTCGCGCCGGTTGCGATACGGCGCAACATTCGCGGATTGAACGACGCCGCTTCAAGCGATCGCAGCTCGGCTTCCGACCGGATTACGGCAAGCGTCGCCGGCGACCTGCCGGGCGTCAGTCGCGCGATATGGACAGCCCCGCGATAAGCGGAGCGTACGCGGCGAGCCTGCGGGATACGAACTCCGTGAAGAGCCGCACGCGCTTCGTCTTGCGTGTCTCCCCCTGTGTGAGAAGCCAGAGCGTTCCGTACATGTGCAGGTCGGTGCCCGGCACCCTCACCAGTAGGGGGTCGGCATCTCCGACGAAGCATGGCAGTGTCGTGATCCCGAGCCCTTGCCGTACAGCAACGATCTGCGCCTCGGCGTCCGTGGTCCTGAATGGGACCCCCGTGGTGCGAACCTCACCCTCGCTGGCCCAATCCGGAATTCCATGAATGCTTATGACGATCCACCGGATGGGATCAGGCGCGCCCGCACGCCATGCGGCTAGTCGATCGCAGGACATGTAGACGCCGCCGAACAGCTCCGGTCCCTTCAGGCCGTGAAGGTTGAGCGGCAGGGTTTTGCGGTCGTAGACGACGCGGATCGCCACGTCGGCCTCTCGGTTGGTCAGATTTGCCAGCTCGCCGGACGACAAGACTTCCATCTCGATGTCCGGATGCAGACGCGCGAAATCGGCGAAGTCCGGCATGAGCAGGTGTGTCGCGAGGGTCGGAGCCAACGTCACCCGCAGAAGCCCGCGCACGCTCTGGTCGCGCCCGAAGACGCGCGTCTCCAGCTGGTGCGACGACGCTTCCATCTGGTTCGCGAGCTCGAGGACCTCCTCGCCCGCAGCCGTCAGGCGGTAGCCCGTAGGCAGCTTTTCGAACATCTGCGCCCCGAGGCGTTCCTCGAGCTGTGCGATGCGTCGCAGCACGGTCGAGTGATACACCCCGAGGCGCTCGGCGGCACCCCGCACTGAGCCTCCGCGCGCCACGGCAAGAAAGTAGCGAATGTCATCCCAGTCGATCATGGTGCAATCCGGCACCGCGCGGTGCGCCTTCCAAAGCCCGTATCTAACGCATCGTACAGCAGTACTGGCGGTCATCATACCTTATGCCGACGAGCGCGGGCCAATTCCGAACGGCGGACACCGATCGTCGCGGCTGGCGTCAGTCGTCCAGCCGGATCGATTTTGCACCACCGATGTGCGCGCTTCCGCACTCAACAACTGATGCGGGCGGGCCCATTTCGAGGTCTCGGGGCCAGATGCTGTCCCGACACCGCGACAGGAGAAGGTATGGGAAAGCTTGAAGGTAAGGTTGCAGTCATCACGGGTGGTACCTCCGGTATGGCGCTTGAGACGGCGAAACTATTCGTCGAAGAAGGGGCCTATGTATTCATCACCGGCCGGCGGCAGGAGGTCCTCGACGAGGCGGTGAAGGCGATTGGCCGCAACGTGACCGGCGTGCGCGCCGCCCCCGCCAACCTGGCGGACCTCGACCGGCTCTACGAGAAGGTGAAATCCGTAAAGGGCCACATCGACATCGTCTTCGCCAGCGCCGGCGGCGGAGAAGTCGACAAGCCGATCGGGTTGATCTCGGAGCAGTTGGTCGACGATACGCTCAATCTCAACGTCCGCGGTACGCTGTTCACCGTCCAAAAGGCGCTGCCCCTGATGCGCGATGGCGGCTCGATCATCCTCAACGCCTCGAACGCGCACCTCAAGGGATATGCTGGAGCAAGCTTGTACGCGGCTGCCAAGGCGGCGGTCAGGTCGTTTGCGCGAAGCTGGACGAACGACCTGCAGGACCGAAAGATCCGGGTGAACAGCATCAGTCCGGGAGCGATCGGCGACACGGCCGCCTTCGCCCAAATTTCCAAAGAGTTGACGGACTACTTCGTCTCGCTGGTTCCGTTGGGACGCTTCGGGCTTTCTACGGAGATCGCGGCTGCGGTCCTCTATCTCGCCTCGGACGACAGTCGTTTCACGACGGCCATCGATCTCGTTGTCGACGGGGGCATGTCGCAGGTCTGACCCCGACGCCGTCCCGCGGTTGGCCCTCCAATGGCGGGATCACTAGGCGCGGAGCCTAGAGCCCTGATGCAATTCGTTCCCAGGCGCGCGCGCAAAACTTGATCGATTGGGCGAGCAACCTAACCAACGTTCGCTTTGCGAACTTTAGTTTTAACGCAACATCGGAGAAACATTATGAGCTACGCAATTGTAGGATTCGGTAAGATAGGCCAGGCCCTCGCCCACGCCTTCGCCCGTAAAAACATCGAGGTGACCGTCGCGAGCCGCCAGCCGCCCGAGGCGTTGACGCCGCAGGCTCGGGCGATTGGACCCACGGTCGTCGCCAAGTCGCTGCGGGAAGCACTCGAGGCCGACACAATCATCTTGGCGGTCCCGTTCGGGGAGCATCGCGCGGTTGCGAAGGCCCTGCCGAGCTGGGAAGGCAAGACGGTCATCGACGCGATGAACGCGTTTCCTGTTCCTGAAGAGCTGGACGGCCTCCCGTCCTCCGCCTTCGTTGCGAAGGCCTTCACCGGCGCCAAGTTCGTGAAAGGCTTCAATCACCTGGTTGCAGCCACCCTGGCTACCGATCCGGTCGTCGAGGGCGGCCACCGGGTCGTCTTTCTGTCGAGCGACGACGAGGACGCGACCGCTCCCGTGGCGGCCTTGGCCAAACAACTCGGGTTCGCACCCGTCAAGCTGGGAAAGCTCAACGACGGTGGCGCGCTGGTGCACGCATGCGGCCGCACTTGGGGCCAGCTCATCTTCCAGGATTTGTGCAAGAAGGAGCAGTAATCGATCTACGACCATGTGGTCGACGCCGAGAACTGGTCGCGCGCGCCAACGTCTTCGAGCAGCGCGCGACCGAATATTTGAAGGCCACAAAGTCGCGAAGGTTGGGGTGGGCCTGACGGCGTATGGGCGCCGTTCGAAGAGCTCATCGGCGCCTTCATGAAACCATGGCCTCGATGTAGGGACGCATTACTGTCTGGACGCGATCGATCTCAGCGTAACGCCAAAGCTCGTTTAGCCCCGCCCGACCCTTTCGCGATTTGATGAGGTCCCGCAGTGCCTCGATCGCAACATCGAGGCCGATCTTGTTGCGGTGCTTGAAACAGTCAGCGACGGTCTTCGCCGGCGGCGTGATCGGGACAGACACGCCGTCGACCTGATGAGTCTCTATACCGGCCCTCAGCGCCTCACCGCTGGCGCGGACGATCTTCAGCGAGACCGATGGATTGGTCGGCGCCCAGTCCTTTGGCCCAAGCAGCATCCACACAGCATGCGGCGTCTGGGTCGTGAGGTTGTGGAATTGCAGCGCCGACAGCAGGCCGATGACCCCTTTTGGCTGTATACGTGCGGCTTCAGCCAGGCTGGTGGCGCTGGCGACCTCAGCGTTTGCCAGTTTATAGAGGCCACGACCGACCTGCTGGAGAATTCCCTCGTCGCGCAGCCTTTGCAGGTAGACACGCGGCACGCCGGCTGCATCGAAATCGCGACCCCGCGCGATTCCTTGTAGTCGTGCGACCTCTAGGGCGCGATCTCGGTGGGTTTGGGCAATCATAATGGATGTTATAAACCCTCGGTCTTAATTTACAATATACAAGGATTTGTAACAGAAGCGGCGGATAGATGTCTGCTTCAACCGTACTTCGAAGGCTTGCGGGACATTGCCTTTGACGACGACGTGAAAGCGACCGTCGAAGATACGGAAGGCTATCGGGTCTCCATGCTGCGATTTAGCGGCGCCGAGCGAACTATTGCCCCGAATCGGCTCGCATAGGCCAGGAAGACACCGACCTGGCAGTTCTCGATGCGGCCCGCCGTGCCCGAATACCGCGCAACCCCGACCGACCGATCCCCCTTCTTCAGAAAGCCGGTCTCGTCGACCACCAGCACCCCGTCCGGATCGCCCAACGCCTCAATCACATAGCCATGCACAAGATCGCGCAATGCATCCGCCGACCAGGAACTGCGCCCCAAAAGCGACTGCATCCGGTAGGGACGCTCCAGCCCCGCAGCCTCCGCCATCAGCCAGCCAGTCTTGCGCTCAATCCCGCACAGCAAGCCGTCCAAAAAGGCGCAACCCGTCTCCTTCAACTCGCGCCGCCGGAACACGGGCGAAAGTCGCTCCTTCAGCGCCGAAAGCTCCCGCTCTCATGCCAACAGCGATCCCGACCAAGTCGCGATCGACATCCAATTCCCTCCTGGTTTTCAAAGGAGGGAATTACATCAAACTCAAAACCGCAACTGTAGTACTAGTTCACCAGATGCAGGCTTGGAGCCTGCAAGAATCGGTCAGGATACGGACATGAGCCGGGCCGCCAGGCGCACACCTGAATGGGCGTCGAACAGAAAGCCTCGATCGAGCGGAAAGTGCACGGCAACGGCCTTGTCGAAGTCGATGTCGTAATCCCTCGGCATCTTGACCGACAGGCTCTCCTTGCCCACCACGAGCGTGACCAACGTCACGTCGCCGGTAGGCTCAGCGGCGTAGACCGTAGCATCGAACAGACCAGCGCCGGGCTTGACGATGTCGGCGTCTTCCGCGCGGAAGCCCATGACCACATCCTTGGTCATGGTTCCCTTTTCTGCTGCCACCGGCAGGCTCACACCGTGGCTCTCGAAGCGATTGTTCTCGATCCACCCGCGCAGGAAATTCATCGGCGGCGAGCCCATGAAGCCGGCGACGAACAGGTTCGCCGGGCGATCATACACCTCGCGGGGGGTGCCGATCTGCTGCAGCACACCGCGGTCCATAATCGCAACGCGATGCGCAAGGGTCATGGCCTCGACCTGATCGTGGGTGACGTAGACGGTGGTCACCCCGAGCTGGTGCTGCATGCGCTTGAGCTCGGCGCGCATGAAGCCGCGGAGCTTCGCATCGAGGTTGGAAAGCGGCTCGTCCATCAGGAAGGCCGAGGGCCGCCGCACGATGGCCCTTGCCAAGGCCACGCGCTGACGCTGGCCGCCGGACAGCTGGCGCGGGTACCGGTCGAGGAGATCCTCCATATGGACCTGCGCAGCAGCGTCGCGGACAGCAAGCTCCCGCTCCTGCTTCGACACACCACGCACCTTCAGCGGAAAATCGATGTTCTCGGCGACGGTCTTGTGCGGATAGAGGGCATAGGACTGGAACACCATCGCCACGTCGCGGTACTTCGGCAGTATGTTGGTGACGTCGGTATCGCCGAGCACCACCTGCCCCGAATCGGCGGTTTCCAGGCCGGCTATGATCCGAAGCCCGGTGGTCTTGCCGCAACCGGAGGGCCCGAGCACCACCAGAAACTCACCCGGCGCAACGTCGATACTGAGATCCTTAACGACGTGAACCGCACCGAACGATTTGTTCAGGCTGCGCAGCGACACCCGCTGCGCTCGATGACCGGTGTCGATGCCCCTATCCACGTTCATCCCTTCACTGCCCCCAACAGTATCCCCTTGGAAATGAAGCGCTGAAGCACGAGCGCCATCAGTACGACCGGAATGATCATGACGATGATGACCACCGCCATGCTCCACCACAGGATGCCGCGCTCGCCCGCATTCATGGCGGCGACCAGGATAGGCATGGTCTGCGCATTGGACGTCGAAAGAAACAGCGACAGCAGGTACTCGTTCCAGCACAGGATCAGCACCAGCAGCGTCGTCGCCGCGAGACCGGGTTTCGCCAAGGGCAGGATGATCTCGACGAAGGTGGTAAAGCGGGTGGCGCCGTCGAGCTGCGCGCTCTCGTCGAGGTCGGTCGGAATGGTGACGAAGAAGTCGTACATCAGCCAAACGACGATCGGCAGGTTTACTACCGTGTAGGCGAGGATCTGCGCGATGTGGGTGTCGAGCAGCCGAATGCTCTGAAACATCATGTAGATCGGAATGACGGCGACGATCGGCGGCAGAATGCGCTGCGAGATCATCCAGAACAGGATATCTCCGTTCCCCAGCGTGGCCTTGAAATGGTGACCAACAGCGCGGGCGAGAACGAAGAAGACCGCGAGCGCGACGGCAAGCGACAGACGCCAATCGACCCCCCAACGGCCGACCACCACCGCCATCGCGACCAAGCAGAGAACGAAGAGAACGATCGTCGCGAATTTGGGCTTGTACTGAATGCGCCCCAAGGCATAGGCGGCCATCGAGCCGATGGTGACGCAAAGGGCTGTGGCGAGAAGCGCGATGATGATCGAGTTGATGTAGGCCCTCAGCGTGTCCTCGTAGTCGAAGACGAACAACTCGCGCCATGCATGCAGGCTCGGCGTGAAGTCGATCCAGGGCAGGTAGACTGGGCCGGCGTTGACGTCGGCTGGCAACTTGAACGACGTGATCAGGAGCCAATAGAGCGGAAACAGGACGAACACCGCCCAAAGGATCAGCAGGCCGTAGACGATGACGGCCGTGGCCGGCGCCATCTCCTTGATCGACTTCGGCTCGAACCACCGCCTGAGCAGGGATCTCTGGGGTGACATCCGGATGTCTTGCGTGATCATGCCGGCCTCAATCGCTTGAGGACGAGGAGATTGAAGAAGGAGACGCACAACACCACCGTCACGAACAGAAGTAGGTAGGCGATCGCCGCAGAATCCCCGAGGTTCAGCGCCCGCCATGCAAAGAATGAATGAAGCGTCATTGACTCGGTCGCGATGCCGGGGCCCCCGGACGTCATGATGTTGGGGAGGTCGACCAGCTTGAAGGCCTCGATGATCCTGATCAGCATCACCGTGGCGGCAACCGGCGCAATTTGCGGCCAGGTTATTTCCTTGAACACCTGCCAACCGCTGGCACCGTCGACCTGGCCGGCCTCCACCTGATCACGGGAAACATTCTCAAGCGCAGCAAGCAGGATGACGAAGATGAACGGGATCCACTGCCAGGAATCGCCGATCACGATGAACAAGCGGGCAGTCCAGGCATGGTTAGCCCAGCCGAAGTCACCGAGGCCGATCCACTGCCAAACCGGCGAGAACGGACCCTTGGTCGTGTCCGCCAGCATGCGGAAGCTGTAGCCGATGCCGATCGGCGTTATCATCAAGGGGATGAAGAAGACGACGCGGAAGAAGGTCCGGCCCTTAATCGGCTGGGCGCAAAGAACGGCGAGGCCAAGGCCGATCAGGAACTGGATGGTGCACCCGACGAGCACGTAGAAGATGGTCACGCCGAGCGTGCCGAACGGATTGCCGCTGAACAGCGTCGCGGAAAAGAGAAGCGCCAGTCCGAATCCCACGCTGGCGGTGATCAGCCGGCCAATAAAGCCGAGGATCGCGAAGCCTCGCTTGGCGTAGCGGTAGAGCCACCAGATGAGGCCGGCCGCGCTCGCGATCGTGACGATCCAGCCAAGCAGGCTGATGCTGGTGAAGGTCCCGAGGAAATGGAACTGCTCGGTGCCGAAGAACTGCTTCCGGAAGTTCCTCAGGCCGACGAACTGGACCTGATAGGAACCGGCCCTGAGGCGGATGTTGGAGAAGGCGAGCACCAGCGACGCTATCGTCGGGAATACCGAGAAGATGAGAATCATGATCACGGCGGGGGCGATGAAAAGCTGGCGCGAATGGCGGTCGAGCCACTCGTTCAGCCTCGCCCTCGTCGTGACGGAAGCATTGAGGCCGGCCGGGGCGACACGCCCTAGCTGACTAGTTGTCGTTGGTCCAGTACCGGAGGTCACTGACTCTCAACCCTCAGTTGGTGATGCCGAGCGAGGACTTGTACAGGTCCTTCTGCTTGTCCCGGTCCAAACGCTCGGTGATCTCTTCCCAGCCGGTCTCGACGTTCGCCACCGCCTCTTCAGCAGTGATCTCGCCGGCAAGGAAGCGAGCGAGCTCGCGGTCGAGCACGACACCCTGATACTCGGCGGTCCCCGGGATTTTGAGGTCCGAGGCCATGTTCGGGTTGTTCAGGCTGTCTTTGATGGCGCCAAGATAGTTCTTGGCTGACTCCTCTGTGAACCCGGCCTTGATCCACGGCTCGAGATTGTCGAGCTGCGAGTTGCGGTACGGGTTGTAACCAGTCCAGCCCATCGTCACGTCGACATTCGATTGGGCCGCCTGGTTCATGTAGGACAGGAAGTCATAGCCGGCCTGCTTCACCTTGTCGTCAGCCTTGGCGTTGATACCGCCGGTCCAGCCACCGAACGCCGCGAACGGCGAGTAGTTGATGCCGTCGATCGCATGCGGGCAACGGGTGGCATCGCAGTCGACCAGCTTGCCGGTGGCCTTGTCGAGCACCTTCTTGGTGCCCATCATGACGGTGGCGCCCATCTTGTTCTTGATCGCCTCGCCGCCCGGGTCGAGAGACAGGGGGCCGATGTCGCCCCAGTCGATGGCCAATGCACAGCGACCAGTGGTGACGAGCGCCCGGGTGTCGCCGATGTCGTGGTTGAGCTCATCGGGTGGTCCGTATTCGCCGTTCTCCTTGTAGACCTTGAAGGCCTCAGCCCAGGCTTCGTTATTGACCAAGGGCTTCATGGTCGCGGGATCGAAGAACATACCCTCACCGGTGCCCTGAGTCTGAACGTAGGCGGCAGCGATCGACATGAGGGCGAAGTATGACTGCGCGTTCCGCTTCTTGAACATGCAGGAGCCGAAATCCGGCATGCCGTCGCCGTTCAGGTCCTTGCCGTTGGTCGCTGCAGCAACCGCATGATACTCGTCCCAGGTGCGCGGCGGCTTCAAGCCCACCTGGTCCAGAATGTCCTTGCGGTAATATACCATCTGGAAGTCGCCATCGACGGTGATCAGGTAGGTCTTGCCGCCGACCTTCTGGTTATACTCGCGGAAGAACGGAGCAATGTCGTTGATGTCGATCTTGGTGTCCTTCGCGACATAGTCGGTCAGGTCCTGGAGTAGACCGGCGTCGACATATTCGGGCGCCCAGCTCGAAGCAAATACGCCGATGTCGATGGAGTTGGTGGCGGTCGCCCAGTCGGTGAGAAGTTTCTGGAACAGCTCCGCGAACGGGACTTCGGCGACCTCGATCTTCGCCCCGGTCATCTCGGTGAATTCCTTGCCGCGCTCGACAAGACGCTGGGCAATAACCGGTCCGGGCCGGGTCATGATCCTGACCGTGACGCCGTCATACATTTTCTGCGCTGCCGCAGGCCCGCTCGCCGCGACACCGGCCATGGCCATTGCACCGAGAAGGAGTGGGCTCAAAAGTTTTCCAATGTGGTTCATTCGTTACCTCCCTTTGTTGGTTCGCTCGCCCTGATGTCATTGATTCCTACGCCAATGCCTTTTCAAGGACATAGATCCCGTCGGGCCTGGATATGGTTAGGCTAGCCGTGTCTTTCGCCTGGCGGTTCCCCTCCTAAGTCTGTCCTTTCGCCGATCCTCCATCAAGGCCAGGTTGGCTCGTCTCCATAAGCCGCATATTCGGTTACTCCCTTTGCAAGGCGAGGCTGCACCAGCTTGCCAAGGATTCCAAACCGGGTCGCGCCGGAAGCAGCGGGTATGTTGTTGGCGAGCTGGTTGACCGTGGCGTAGGCAAGCGTCGCAAACTTGATCGCCTCCCTGAACTGCGCCGGAACGCCAAACTCGTCAGATGTCGTCAGGCGCAGACCCTTCGGCATGTATTCCCGCAGCCTACTCATCAAGTAATGATTCCGGGTGCCTCTGCCACTGGCCATGATCACCGATATTTCGCTTAGCATTTTGACGCTGTCGGTGATCGAACGCGTGATCGCGTACGCGGCAAACTCGGTCAAAGTCGCCAGCAAATCCTCTGTCGAAAGATGACTGAACTCCTCCATCTGGCGGTCAAGATAGGAGGAGCCGAAGTCGAGACGCGAGGCGCTCCGCGGGATCGGTCGCTTGAAGAAGTCGCGCTCTTTCAATCTCCCCATCAGCATGTCGGCGACCTTGCCCTTGGAGACGACTTCGCCGTCCTTGTCATAGGGCCTGCCCAGAGATTGTAGAACAACTTCGCAGGTAGCGTGAGCAAATTTGTGAATATCTGTTGGGTTACGCAGGTTGCGTCGGTGCGGCTCTCGATGAATTGCTGGAAACGAGCGTGCGCAAGGCCAACTAGTATGTCTTAGACAGGCTCAACAGCGCGGCGTGATCGGAGAGGCCGACCTCATGCAGCCCGGTGTCCTCGACACGCGTTGGGCGCTCGCGCTGCACTTTTCGCCACCCCCCTCACGGCACTTTCAGTCGTCGACGCGGCTCCTGCAATCGATTTCTGTCGTAATCGCCGGCCGCTCGCGCTTCAGCCATTGTGAAGGGGGCATGCCCATGCGTGCAGCAAATAGATGCATCGAGGCGGCCAGCCGTCGTGGCGCTCGCACCGTGGGCATCCATACTGCCGCCTTTATGAAGGTTGCGTGCCACCTGTATGAGAAGCGGCTTTGTCCGCTGCCGCAGATACGACCTGCTCGTATCTTCACCTTCGACAGGGCGTCGGTGACGAGCAGCTTATCGCCTGTCGGCTGGACCTAGCCGCGCCCTCGTTCGGCGACATCTGAAGGGCTCTGAGAGCCTCCCAATTGCACTCCATAGTACGTCAGAGTACGCCACAAACTCGAGCTCTATTTACTTCCCGAGCGACCGCATCCAAATTGAAGCGAAGAGAGCGAATGCGCCACCCCTTCACTCCCACACGATTATTCAGGATCATCTCAACCTGTTGAATTTGCTAGAGAAAATATTTTCTCATCCAATTACTACCGGCCCGGGACCCGTCAGAAACCTACGATCCTGATTTCGTTCGCGAATTTCTGCTGACCTCCGCAAGCCATCTATCGACTACTATTGGCTCTTTGCGCGCCATTCCAGGTCTGACGCTCGAACCGAAATCACGGCCAAAAGTACCGTCAGCGTGGACAAGATCGGACGCCTACGCGAACGGGCAAGGTCTGGCCTGCATCAAACCTCCTCCAACCACAGGAGGGTAGACATGACCAAGAAGCCAAGCCGCGTTCGCATCCTGATGATGCCCTATCAGGGCAAACTCAGCCGGCGTTCTTGGCTTCCATGAGGAACTTGAGGATAACGTCACCGGCCTTTGCTGCCCCTTCGCCTTCGGGTCCATGAAGACCAACGGCTGGAGGGCGGCCTCAATCAGCGTAAGCGAGCGCCGGCGTGCGGGCGGCGGGCAGCCGCGAGCAACGCGCCAGCTCATAATACTTTCCGTGTTGATATTGATTCCCCGGCACTCAACGGAGCTGGGATTATCCGTTTCGCTGCATGGCGATCTTCGCATATACGTCCCGACGTCAACGACTTCCGCGCGGCCGGACTGTGACCGTTCAGCGCGGAAGTCGTCCACCATGGACACGCTAGAGCAGGATGCAATTCGCATGATCTTATCCGAAAAGTCTGCAACTTTTCGGGATCATGCTCTAGTTCCCTCCGGTTAACCGCTTCCCGCGATCCGGCGCGATTTCAGATGGCCGAGAAGCCGCCGTCGACATTCAACTCCATCCCATTCACGAAGCTCGAATCGTCTGAAGCAAGAAACAGCGCGACCGCCGCAATTTCCTCGGGACGACCCATCCTGCCGCGCGGGATCAGGGATTCGAACATCAGCTTCGCCTCCTCGGTGAGAACCTGGTCCTGCATCGGTGTGGCGATCGGCCCCGGGTGCAGCACGTTCACCCGGATATTCCTGCCCTTCAGTTCGTTGAGCCAACCGCGTGCGAATGCGTGCAGCGTCGCCTTGCTCGCCGCATACACGCTGTAGCCAGGAAAACCTTTGATCGAAGCAACCGACCCGGTCATGAAGATCGATCCGCCATCGTTGAACAGCGGCAACGCCTTCTGGACTGTAAACAGCGTGCCGCGCGCATTCAGGTTGAAGGTCGCATCGAAGTGCTGCTCGGTGATCTCGCCCAGTGGGACGCCTTCGCCCGTGCCGGCGCTCGCATACAGGATGTCGATCTTGCCCTTTTCCCGCTTGACTGTGTCGAACAGGCGGTCGAGGTCGTCGAGATTGGACGCGTCGCCGCGCACGCCGGTTACGTTCCGGCCGATCAGCTTGACGGCCTCGTCCAGCGATTCCTGCCTCCGGCCCGTGATGAAAACATAGGCGCCTTCTTCAACGAACCGCTTGGCGCTCGCCAGCGCCATACCGCTCGATCCACCCGTGATGACTGCAACCTTACCTTCAAGCTTTCCCATGACTTCTCCTTATCGTCGTGTTGGACAGCGCCTGTTGCCATTTATCCACATGCACTGTATTGTATGGATCACTGATCCGTTTTGGCAATCGGATCGCCGATCCACATATATGGATCATTGATCCGCTTATCAAGGCAGTCCATGCGAGCCGACGCAGAAAAAAATCGCAGCCAAATTCTCACGGTCGCGCGTGACGTCGTCACCGAGCATGGTACCGACGCGTCGATGCGCGATATTGCCCGCCGCGCCGGCGTCGGCTTGGCCACGCTGCTTCGTCATTTCCCGACGCGAGAAGCCCTGTTCGAAGCGTTGCTGTGCACCAATCTGGACGCACTGACGCAGAAGGCAGACGAACTCGAAGCGTCGACTTCGGCTGACGAAGCACTTCTCTCCTGGTTTCGAGAATTGGTGGCATTCACCCAAAGCTATAGGGGCGTTGTCGCCATGATGGCGGCCGCCCGCACGAACCTGGACTCCGCTCTTTATGCTTCATGCGCAGCGGTGCACGCAGCAGGCGCGCGACTACTGCTCCATGCTCAGGGCGAGGGAACGGCGCGCGCCGATATGAGTGGGGACGACCTGTTCGCCCTGATAACGGCTCTCGGCTGGGCGGTCGACCAACCCTCATTCGCGCCACGGGCAGATCATCTCGTTCACCTCATTACGAGCGCCATCCTGACAAGCCCTTCAAGCAACGATGCCAAGCAGGCAGCGTGTTGAATCAGATCAGCAATCGGATCATCGAAGTTATTTTTCGGAATCATCCCGGATGGGCGTGAACGTCGCGATGTGGGCACAAAGGAGACTCGCGCACCGTTCGCACGCGTTGTTCCGCGATTACCGGTGCGGGCAACGTCGGTGCCCGCGCTGATGCTCCGCACCGCGGCATGCGCCTTTCCTTCTTTGTCACGCTTGCCCCGGCTCAGCCGCAAGCGATTTTGTAAGGCGCGCCGCCAGCTGTTCTCCCGCTTGCTTGGCGGCGGCGTGCGCCTGCTTAAGATTGGACGCCGCGAGGTCCCGCAAAGAGGCCATAGCGGGATTAACATCAGCGAGGGTCAGCTCAACATCGATGAGTTGGAGGTCCAATCCCCAGTTGTCTTCGAAGATGCGCCTAAGCCAGGGCGTCGCGTGGTCCCAGCCTTCCTTGGGCATGCCAGGGCCGTACGCGCCTCCACGCGCTGAGATCAGATAGGCGGGACGCTTCGAGATCGGCGACGGCACCTTAACGGTGAAACGCGGTTCGGTGACCAGAAGGTCAATCCACGCCTTAGCGTGTTGCGAAACAGCGTAATTGTAGAGCGGAACCGAAAAAATGAAGGCATCTGCTGCCAGCATCTCATCGGCCAATTTGGTTGCCAGCGCTGCCGCCTCCACCTCCTCCGTCGTGTGTTCGCTGAGGGCCTTTGGACCAGCCTGCACGGCACGGGCCCAAGCTGTTGCAGGCAGGGGTGAAAGGCCAACGTCCCGCCTCACGACATCCAGCTCTGCCAGTTGCGTTCGGATAGAGTCCTCGAGCGTTGAAGCTAGAGCGCGGCTTTGAGAGCCGACGGCACGAATGCTTGCATCCAAACGAAAAATCGTCGTCACGGCTCAAGCCTTCCTCTTGTTGAGAAAGGCGACCAGCGCCTCATTCACTGCCTCAGACGCCTCGAGCTGTGGCCAGTGCCCGACGCCCTCAAGTGGTAGAAACCCCTGGAGGTTTGGCACGGCCGGCTTGAGATCTTCCTCGTTCAAAGCTCGCATCTTAACCATGCTGTCTGCTGTGCCATACGCAAAGAAGGCTGGCTGTTGGATCTTCGCCCCGGCAAATGCTTTTGCTTGGTCGAAATAGGGCTGCATGCCGCGATAGATATTCAGTGGGCCGTGGAAGCCATCACGCTGGAAGCCTGCGATCATCGTCTCGGCGTCCTCACGGTCAGCGAAGGGCGGGATGCCGATCGGGGATGGCCGGTGCATATCTTTGCTTGGGTCCATCGGACCCCATGCTTCGGAAGCATTGGGCAACCCCGACATCCAATAGAGAGCGCCCGGGAAAGTCGTGGCCGCATCCGCCCACTCCTGGTCGGCCTCCGGCTTCATGTGACGGAACATATAAAAGGCTCCCTCCTTGCCGGCGGCCTTCAGCATTTCGAGCATGCTGGGCCCCGCACCCGGTAGCACCGGAGGGACACTGAGGCCGAAGACCGCGTCAAACAGATCCGGACGCATCACCGCCGCGTTCCAGCTCACCGTCGCACCGAAGTCGTGGCCGACCAGGGTAGCGCGCTCGATCCCGAGTTTCGCGAGGATGCCGACAAGGTCTCCGACATGGTAGAGAACCGTGTAGAGCGCGGCGTCTTCAGGCTTGGAGCTATCGCCGTAGCCACGCGTATCGAACGATATCGCACGGTAACCCGCGGCCGCGACTGCCGCCATCTGCCGGCGCCAGCCCCGCCATCCGTCAGGAAAGCCGTGAACGAACAGCACAGCCGGGCCATCGCCTTCCTCGACAACGTTCAGCTTGACGCCATTGGTTTCTACAAAGGTCTGCTTCAGCGATCTATTCCGATCCACGAAAGTCATCTTTCATGCTCCATTTGAATTGTGAAATTGACGCACGCGATGCGGCGACCGCTGAGATCGATCTGTGAAGTATACAGTTCGATAATAGTTCGCGTGCGATCGAGATGGTGTTCGGGTTACTTTGAACTCTCTGTCATCCGTCTCGGAGTCAGTCGCAGACTAACCACTGCCTGACTCCGAGAATTGATGTCAGCACCGGATCGAGTTACTTCCCTGCGAACTGGATCTTCGGGATCGGCTCGTGTTTGCGCACAGCCGCGACCGCAATGGCCATTCCCTCTGCGCCATCCTTGGTGTCGAGGATGCCAGCGCCGAGCTGGGTGGAGATTATGTCGGCAGCCGCAACGCCGCCGGTAGCCCAGGTGTGGATGAGCGTGCGCGCCTTGCCGTACGCGAGGGTCGGCCCTGTCGCGAGATGCCGCACGAGTTCGTCGGAGACCTCCTCCAACTTGCCGTCAGGCGCTGAATGGGTTGCGATACCCAGATCGACTGCGACCTTTCCGAAAATTGGCTCCGAAAGCAGGACGAAGCGAGTAGCGAGTGTTTTGCCGACGCGATCGGCGAGCCGCTGCACCCCGCCTGCCATTGGAATGCCGCCGACCGACACTTCCGGGAGGACGAGCATCGCCGACTCTGCGACGACCAGGAAATCGAACGCCAGGAGCAGTTCGAAACCGCCGCCCAAGGCCATCCCTGCTACCGAAGCAACCGTGGGGACGGGCAGTTCCTCGATGAGACGGATCGAAGCCAGGATGTCGGCCGCAAACGCTTCGAGAAATTTCGAGCCCTTGTCACCGATGGCGCCCAGATCGTCTGCCACGGCGATGTTGCCGGACGCGGACGTCAAGTGAAGGACGCGGATGTCGCTTGCATATGCCTGGCGAACGGCGGCCCGCAGCGACGAGGGAAAGTCGGACCCTGGCTCGCTGTCTGTATCACCGAGCAAGATCAGTTTGCCCACCGCACCGTGTTGCTCGAAGCGGAACGAACTCATGTTTTACCTCCTAGTTTGCTGACTATCTAGCCAGGCAGGCCTAACGCCTGCTACAAAATGGCCCGTGTCTCACGTCGCGATTGGCGGATGACCAAAGCCGATTATGTTATGTACGTTACAGAATGGAGTGCTGTCAATGGCCCGCCCCCGCGCGTTCGAAGAAAGTGAAGTGCTAGATCGCGCGGCGGACGTCTTCGGTCGCCGGGGCTACGACGGCTCAACCATGGCGGAACTGACGGCCGCAATGGGCTTGAACTCTCCCAGCATCTACGCGGCTTTCGGAAGCAAGCGCGGGCTTTTCGACGCTGTTCTCGGCCGGTGTAGTGCGCGCGAGGACGAGCACTGGGAGTGGGCGCTCACAGCCCCCACGGCCGAAGAAGTCGTCAAGCGCTTGCTGACGACCTCGCCAGCGCAGGAGTCTAGCCGCATACTCGTTCATGCGGGCTTGGCGATGGGCAGTGAGAATGCCGACATTCCCGCTGCCCTGCTTCATCGCCGCCAATCGGCAGAACTGAAACTGCGAGACCGGTTCGAAGAGGCGAAACGGAGTGGCGAACTCCCTGTGGACGCTGATGCCTCAGGGCTGGCGAGCTATGTGACGTCGGTTCTCGGCGGCCTCGCCATGAAAGCCGCCGGCGGCGCGCCGCACGACGACTTGCGAGAGGGTGCCGAACAGGCGATGGCGGCCTGGCGGGCGATCAGCGACGTTGCGGCCGCCGCGAGCGCTTCAACGAGGGGATCGACGCCGGCCGATCAACTTCGCGAACCACGAAAATTCAGTGCTGACGCAGCGCTCGATGCCGCCATGAAGGTTTTTTGGACCAAGGGTTTCGCGGGCGCGTCGCTGAATGATCTGACCGAGGCCATGGGAATTACCCGCCCAAGCCTCTATGCCGCATTCGGCAACAAAGAAGCGCTCTTCTTCAAGGCCCTCGAGCTCTATCAATCCCTTCGAGGGGACTACATGGCTAGAGCGCTCCAGTCTCCGACAGCGCGAGGCGTTTTCGAAGCAATCCTGAGGGGGACGCTACGCACCCAACTGGCGGAGGGACAACCGCGCGGCTGCCTCATGGTCCTTAACTCAATGCCGGGCGGCGATGAGGCGCAGGTGATCCGCAACGAGATCCTCAGGCGCCAGGCCGTCGGGCGCGATCTGCTCGCCGCCCGGTTTGAAAGGGCCAAGATCGAGGGCGACCTACTGCCCACCGTAAATGTCGACGGCCTTGTGCGTTTCGTCCAATCCATGATGAACGGCATCCTCATGCAGGGGGCGGCAGGGGCAAGCCGAAGCGAGCTTGAGGGACTCGTCGAGAGCAGCTTGGCTATGTGGACCGCATCCGCCCAATTACCGATCGATAAAGATTAGGCGCGACTGGCAAATATCAACATCTTTACCGATCGGTATAGCGATCTTCTCTCGGGCGTGCCATCATGATGTCGAGAGTCTGGCGCGAGAGATAAACGTTGTGAGCCTTCGATCGCTTCATGCGCTCCTTCGGGATCGTCCAGACTGCATTCTCGAAATCCACCTCATCCCAGACTGCATCCTGCAGCTCGCTCTTTCGCACCATCGTCAACAGATACAGTTTCATACCCAGCCGGATAGTCGGTAGCGTCGCGATGTTCTCGAGCTGCCTAAGCATGATCCGGATCTCGGTAGGAGACAGCGAGCGATCCTTCGGTACGAAGGTCGCGATTGATGCCGGGCCGACGTCGTCGGCCGGGTTTGCGATTTTCTCGCCGTGCAGGATGGCGTAGATTTGCTTCAGGATATCCCGAACATGGATCGCCGTCGCCGGCGCGCCGCGATCGACGATCTTCCCGCAGTGCGCACGCAGATCGTCCGGCGTGATCTCCGTGAGAAGCCGATTGCGCCATACTGGAAGGAGTTCCCTTTCGAAGATCGAACGCCTCATCGCCCGCGTGCTGTCAGCCATCGGCGCATTCACGAGCCACTTCTCTCCGAATTCCCCAAAGCTCTTAGCTTCCTTGAGCCGCCGCTTCTCGCGCTGCTTCTCGATCGCAGGCGATCGCCCTTCGCTGATAGCGCGCCGCGCATCGATGCAGAGCTCGCGAGCGCGGGCGAGTGAGATCCCGTCGCGCCCGTACTTGCCAAGGTAGATGGTCTCGCGCCGCCCGTTCAGGCGATAGTCAAGGCGAAAGGATATCGCTCCCGAAGGCATGACGCGAGCGTACATGCCGTCCCGATCCGCGACTTTGTACATCTTGCTCTGTGGCTTCAGTGCCTTGATCGCAGCATCCGTCAGCATTCCGCGCCACCTCCAAAAAGTACCGTCATATGGTTTTGGGTGGTCCTCTGCGTGTGACTTAGTATCAGATACTTACAGCCCAAAAAGTACCGTCAAGGACCTCATCTGCCCTGACGGTACTTCGGATTTTGGAGCTGATCAATATGGCCGAGGCCCGTCACGTGGACCGTCAAGCCTGATTTCTGGCCATCGATAGAAGCCGATAGATGCCGAGGTAATTTTTATTATTTATCAGCGTGTTATGGCGAACAATGGCGTGGTTTTGGATACCGTTGGAGGGGTAAAAATTATTCCCACTCGATCGTGCCAGGCGGCTTCGACGTTACGTCATAAACCACGCGGTTGATGCCGCGCACTTCGTTGATGATGCGGGTTGCGGCGCGGCCAAGGAATTCCATGTCGTAGTGATAGAAATCCGCGGTCATGCCGTCGACCGAGGTGACGGCGCGGAGCGCGCAGACGAATTCGTAAGTGCGGCCGTCGCCCATGACGCCGACGGTCTGGACCGGAAGCAGCACGGCGAAGGCCTGCCAAATGGCATCGTAGAGACCGGCCTTGCGGATTTCGTCGAGATAGATGGCATCGGCTTCCCGCAGGATGTCGAGCTTCTCGCGAGTGATGCCGCCCGGGCAGCGGATTGCAAGACCCGGCCCTGGGAAGGGGTGACGGCCGATGAAGCTGTCGGGCAATCCGAGCTCCTTACCGAGCGCGCGCACTTCATCCTTGAAGAGTTCGCGCAGCGGCTCCACGAGCTGCATGTTCATGCGCTCCGGCAGGCCGCCGACATTGTGGTGCGACTTGATGGTGACCGACGGGCCGCCGGTGAAGGAGACGCTCTCGATGACATCCGGATAGAGCGTGCCCTGGCCCAAGAAGTCGGCGCCGCCGAGCTTCTTCGCTTCTTCCTCGAAGGTTTCGATGAACAGGCGGCCGATGATCTTGCGCTTGGTTTCCGGATCGCTGACGCCTTCGAGCTCGCCGATGAACCTGTCTGAGGCATCGACATGCAGCAGATGCAGATTGTAATGCTCGCGGAACATCGCGACGACGTTTGCCGCCTCGTCTTTCCGCATCAGACCGTGATCGACCAGGATGCAGGTGAGTTGGTCGCCGACGGCTTCATGGATCAAGAGCGCTGCGACCGAGCTGTCGACGCCGCCGGAAAGCGCGCAGATGACGCGCTTGTCGCCGACCTGCTGGCGGATCTGTTCGACCGCCTTCTGGTGATAGGCCGACATCGACCAGTCGCCCTTGATGCCGGCGATGTTGTGAATGAAGTTGCCGATGAGCTTCGCGCCATCCGGGGTATGCACGACTTCCGGATGGAATTGCACGCCATAATATTTGCGTTTTTCGTCGGCAATGAAGGCATATGGCGCGTTGGAGGAAGTCGCGACGACCTCGAAGCCCTTGGGCAGCGCCGTGACGCGGTCGCCATGGCTCATCCACACCTGATGGCGCGATCCGGAGGACCAGAGGCCCTCGAAGAGCTGGCAATCCTTGTCGACGTCCAGAAAAGCGCGGCCGAATTCGCGGTGATGACCGCTCTCGACCTTGCCGCCGAGCTGCATGCACATGGTCTGCTGGCCGTAGCAGATGCCGAAGACCGGCAGGCCGCTGTCGAAGATAATCTGCGGCGCGCGCGGCGAACCCTCATCGACCGTTGAAGCCGGGCTGCCGGACAGGATCACAGCTTTCGGTTGAAGGCGCTTGAAGCTCTCTTCGGCGGACTGGAAGGGAACGATCTCGCAATAGACACCGGTCTCGCGCACGCGGCGTGCGATCAGCTGGGTCACTTGGCTGCCGAAATCGACAATGAGAACGCTGTCGGGATGTGCTGTCTGGGTCATGGCGAGCCTTTAATGAAAAGCACCCGTTCTGGCAATGCAGGAAATCGGCCGAGCCGGGATTTTATTGTCCTGATTGTCCCTGCTTCAAGGCGTTTTAGAACCAAAAGACACCGTCTTCCAATGCTGTGAACAGACTGTCGACGGCATAGGAGAGCTTACGGTCGATCACGTGCAGATATTCCGTCCAGCCCGAAATATGCTGCAGCTCTTCGACGCCATCGGAAATGCCGCGAAGGCCGATCAATGGCAGGCTATAGCCTTGGCAGGCGCGGAGGATCGCGAATGTTTCCATGTCCACCATGTCGGCAGCGATGTTCTTGTAGGCCGGTCCCGATATGACGTTACCGCCGGTCGAAAGGCTGGCCTCTGGAATGCCGGGAATGCGAAGCGGCAGATCGATGACGGCAGGAAGGTCGAGGAAGGGCGTGCTGCCTTTCTCGAAGCCGAGCGGCGATGCATCCATGTCGCGATAGGAAACGGACGTAACCTGATAGACCTCCGTCTGCTCCAGCGTTGCGGAGCCTGCCGAGCCGAGAGAAACGACAAGCTGCGGCAGGTCGTCGGCCTGATCGAGCCGGGAAAGCGTCTTCGTCATCGCGATCGCAGCCTCGACCGGACCGACGCCAGTCATCAGCGGCTCGAAGCGGGAGCGCAGGAAGGGACCGTATTCGGCTTCGGCCGCCATGACGAAGAGGATGGACTTGCCGGCCACCGGCTTCAGTTCGAATTTCATCCCGTAATTCCTTCTCTGCCGCGGACGACCATCATCGTTCCCGTCATGGAGGCGATCAGTTTGGCCGGTCCGTCGTCAATCGCATAGCCGCGCCCGTCGGCAACGATGATGTTGGAGCCGGGTTTGGTGATCTCGCCGCGAAACAGGAAGCGTTCCCCCCGCCCAGGCGACATCAGGTTGACCTTGAATTCGATCGTGAGGATCGAGGCATCGGCGTCGATGACGCTGTAGGCGGCAAAGCCGCAGGCGCTGTCGAGCGCTGCCGAAATGACGCCGGCATGAAGAATGCCATGCTGTTGCGTTAGCTTGACGTCGAAGGGCAGCTCGATCTCCACCACGCCGTGCTCGACCCGCGTCAGTTCGGCGCCGATCGTTTCCATCGCCGCCTGGCGCGCGAAGCTCTGCCGGATCCGCTCGCGGAAATCACCGCTGTCCCTAACATTCATGCATTTGTCCCCTTGCAACCGCGAAAGTGGCACGGCACGCCGGATTCGACAAGGATGAGCAGGGGGAAATCAGTTCCAGATAGATGGTCGCGCCGTTGACGACTGCCGCACCGAGGATTCAGCCGCGCCCGCGCTTAATCCCGACGATATGCTGGTCCCATGCCACATCGCTGCGCGTCGCAAGGAATTTCCCGTCATAGGAAGAAACCGCAAATCCGTGCCGAGCGGGGGCGATGCCGGAAGCATCGGAGATCATGTCCTCGGCCAGTACGTTGCCGGAGCGGGCATCGATCGTCACGGAGGCTCCCTTCGGCGAGGTCACACCGACGAGGCCGTCCTTGCGGTTGACGGCGATGGCGCCGACATAGTTGCCGAGCCGGCGGGTGGTTTTCTCCGGCAGGTCGATGAAGGTTAGCTCCTCGCCTTTGGCGAAGCGGCCGACGAGCGGTGGCAGGTCGTTGCGGTGGCCTTCGTACTGGCATGCGAACCACACGCTGCCACCAGCGTCGATATCGACGTGACGGGTCGAGACCTGCGACCATTGCGGCGGCAGAACATGTTTTTCGACGAGCATGCCATTCGCCGCATCGATCAGCGTCAGTGACGGCTGCATGTTGCCGAGGTTGAGCTTCATGCGACCGGAATCCGGATGGGTTTCGATGCCGCCATTGGCGACGACAAGCCAGCGGCCGTCGTCGGAGACAGTCATATCGTGAGGGCCGACCCCATAGGTCTCGAACTCGCCGATGCGGGCGAAGCGGCTTGTCGCATCATAAAGACCGATCATGCCGCGATTGCCGTCGAAATCGTTCTCGCTGGCGTAGAGAACGCGTCCGTCCGGCGAAAAGGCGCCGTGCCCGTAAAAGTGGCGACCTTCGGCGGATGTGATGACGATCGGTTCGCCCTTATTCCAAGGGTCGAAGATCATTGCGTAGGTGCCGGGGCGACGGGCAAAGGCGACCGTCTTGCCTGTGGCCGGACTGAAGGCCATGCCGTGCGCGCGAGTGGGGAGTGTTATCTGATCAACGATTTCCCCACGCTCGGTCACGGTTGCGACAGCAAAGGAGCCGTCGGCGGCGCGGATGCCCGAGGCATAGACCGCATCGGCGCGCTCAAGTGCCAGCAGCCCGCGCGGCTGCAATGCGGCGAGAAAGCTCAGCCCCGCTGCCTTGACTAAACTGCGCCGGTCGATGGCAGCGCTCCGCCACATCGGCTCAGTCCCCGTCGGAGAAGGAGAAGCCGGCGGAAAGGCCGATTGCGCCGCCATATTCGTCGCTTATGCGGGTGATCAGCGCGCGGCTTGTTGCCAGAAATGCGTCAAGCTTGGCTTTCTCCGCATCGCTGGTGGCCACGTCGATATCCGGATTGAGTTTCGGGACTGTGTCGAGCAGCGTTTTGAAGTTCGCCTCGATCGCATCGGCGATGGGCTTCTTGTCGGCAGGCAGGAGCTCCGCCATTCCAGCCTTTTGCCAGAGCGTGCGCAGTCCCTCGATGTTTGCCGTCATCGACTTCCAGGTGTTTTTCGAGCGCCAGTAGATAGCCATGCGCGGGCGCGGCGCGGTGTCCCGGCCTTTGTAGAACAGCTCCAGCCGCTGATCGCGGACGGTTTCGGCGCCGTGGACAAGAATGCCGAGAAGCGCGGTCGCCGCTTCCTTGTTATCCATGAAATCTTCGCTTTGGGGACCGGGACGTTTCCAGCTTGCCTGCACACCATCCGGCTTCTCCCAAGCCGCAACGACTTCGCCGGCCTCCCGCTGGATATTGCCCGCGACAGCCGCGCCGTATTGGCAGCGGAACCCGTTCTTTTGACCAACCAGCTGATCGGAGCCGTTGCCGTAAAGCACGTATTCCAGTGCCGTGAGACCCTGCAGGGCAACGCTCTTTCCGCCAATCGCATCGACTGTCGCATCCTTCGGGTCGGCCTTGGCGAGCAGCGCCTGCACCTGCCTGAGACCCACGCCCTTGCGGTCAGGGAAGAAGAGGATGTGTTCGAAGAGGTTGTCGTGCATCACCGGGCCGGTCTGTACGATTTCGATGATCGACCAATAGCGGATCGTATCGTCGAAGGCAGATTTGGCCTTGTCCAGAGTCTGCTGGGTCCCGTTGTCACAGAGATCCTTCATCGCCGTCGTCAGGCGTGCTGCAGACTGCTGCATATTGCGGTAGCCGGGCCGGATCACCTCATCGACGGCGCGCGCCATTACAGCCGGGACAGCCTCCTCGTTCAGCCCCGCCGGCGTCGACGCAGTCTGCGCAGTTGCCGATGTCGCAAGCACGAGCGAAAGCAGGAGAGGTTGCCAAAGGCGCATTACAGGGACTCCAGGAATCTGATCAAGGCCTCTCTATCGTCTTTCGGCAGAGAGGAGAATGCATCGCGGGCCTTTTCCGCTTCGCCGCCGTGCCAGAGGATCGCTTCGGTGAGATTTCTGGCGCGGCCGTCGTGAAGGAAAAAGCTGTGCCCGCTGACAGTCCGGGTCAGTCCTATACCCCATAGCGGCGGCGTGCGCCATTCACGTCCGCTTGCGCGGCCAACTTGCTGGCCATCAGCAAGACCCTCACCCATGTCATGCAGCAGGAAGTCCGAATACGGCCAGATAAGCTGAAAAGACTGGGCCTTTTCGGCCGCATCCCGACGGGTGACGAATTTGGGCACGTGGCAAGATATGCAGCCGGACCGATAGAAAAGTTCCTTGCCCCGCAGCGTCTCCGGGAAGCTTGCCTTTCGCCGCGCTGGCACGGCGAGGTTAGCGGAATAGAAGGTCACGAGGTCGAGGATAGGCCCGGGTGCCTCTTCATTGCCGAGGCGCTTTTGAACACCGGTCGGCATTTTTTGGCATTTCATCTCGGCCTGCGTGCAATCGCCATGCGCATCCGGCCGGTCGGGCGTCGATATGCCGATGTCGCTCAAGAAAGCAGCAGCGCTCTGGTCGCGCACTGTCGCATTCTGCGCCTTCCAGCCGAAGCGGCCAAGGGTGGCTGCGCCGATGCGAGAATCGCGAACAATGGCAGCCTTGCCCGAAATGCCGTCGCTATTCTTGTCGTCCGGATCGGCATGCGCAAGGATATCGGCTGTCGGAATGGCTTCAATGAGGCCCAGCCCGATCATCGCCGGGGCAACACGCGGCGATATCGTCGTTGCCGGGTCGAGCGGGCCGTAAGCTAGATCCTTGATTTCGTAGGTCGGCGCGCGCAGTGAGACTGTTTCTCCACCGGCAAGCGTAACGGTCTTTGGCGTATAGCGGATTGCCATCTTGCCTTCGGCGGCGAGACCGGGCACGGCAAGATCCTGCAGCTGATGGCCATAAGCAGGGTCGGGGAAATTGACGGCGTTAGCATTTGCGATCGCCTCTCTTTCTTCCGGTGTCGCCGCTGCTCGTGCAAGGCGAAGGAACATCGAAGTGGCGCTGACGCCGCCTTCAGGTGGCTTGCCGCGTCCGTCGTTCACGTGGCAGCTCATGCACGAGCGCGCATTGAAGAGCGGCCCGAGTCCGTCCGATGCCTGTGTCGAGGATGGTGCGGAAACCCAGAGCTTCTTGAAGAGTGCGTTGCCGAGATTGAAGTTCTGCTCTTGCTCGAAGGAGATGTTCCCCGAGATATGCGAGAAGGAATCCTGTGTAACCGGATCAATCGATGTGGCGGCACCCGCCTGCATCGCTTCATATGGCTCGGCCTTGGAAAAATCACTCGCCGGGCGCGTCACGGCCTCGGCGCGCTTCAAATCGGCATCGGAAAGGTCTGTCCGTTTCGCCGGAAGATCGAAGTTGGCGGCAATGGCCGCTGAAAGGCCGGCAAGCGTGGCGCAGAAGGCTGCGCTGAAGTAAAGGCGGCGAGCCGGATTATGCGGCATTTTCGGGGTTCGGGCCGCTTCGGTTCGGAAGCGACCCGCCTTTTTGCTTATTGGAAGACAGCGTTAGGATTATCCAGGCTGTCGGAACCTTCAAGCTGAACCGTACCGAGATCGAGTGCGGCAATAACGCGTTGGATCGACTTCGTCTGGTCGATGAGGCCGTCGATGGCGGCTTGAACGGCGGCGTTGCCATCCTTGTTGCCTTCGGCGATCATCTGGTCGTATTTCTCGACCGTCTCGCCGCGCTTTGCCATGGCGTTCATCGCATCAAGCGTCGTCTTCAGCTTGCCCGCCACCTCGGCATCAAGCGCCTTGTCCTTGGCGGCAACGAGATCGTGCAGTGATGCGCCGGTCAGTTTCGTTCCGTCGACGCGGGTGTAATCCCCGGTGTAAGCGGCGGCGATGCCGACCGCATCGTTAAGGTGCGAGTTATAGGTGTTGTCAGAGAAGCAATCATGCTCCTCTTCCGGATCGTGCAGCAACAGGCCAAGCTTCATGCGCTCGCCGGCGAGTTCGCCGTAGGAAAGTGAGCCCATGCCGGTCAGGATCGCGACGAGGCCGACCTTCGGATCAGCTTCGACGTTCTTCGTCGCAGCACCGTCAGCCGCCCAATTGTCGGTCATTTCCTGCAGGTCGGAGACGAGCAGCGTGGAGGCCGACTTCAGATATTCGGCACGCCGGTCGCAATTGCCATGCGTGCAATTCTTGAGGTCGTAGTCCGTTGCCGGGCGGTCGCCCGACCCAGGACCTGTACCGTTCAGGTCCTGGCCCCAGAGCAGGAATTCAATAGCATGGTAGCCGGTCGCGACATTGGCTTCGACACCGCCTGCTTCCTGCAACGTGCCGGACAGGAACTCCGGCGTCAGCTTTGAAGCGTCGACATCCTTGCCGTCGATCTTGATCGTCTTGTTGGCGATGACGTTTGCAACAAAGAGCGCGTTTTCGTCGCTCTCCGTACCGTAGGACGCATCAACGTAATCGATCAGGCCCTCATCGAGCGGCCAGGCGTTGACCTTGCCTTCCCAGTCATCGACAATCGGATTGCCGAAGCGGTAGACTTCCGTCTGCTGATAGGGAACACGGGCCGCAAGCCACGCATCCTTGGCGGCCTTCAGCGTCTCGTCGTTCGGCGCCTTCAGGAAGGCATCGATCGCCTTGTCGAGCGCCTTCGCGGTGATCAGCGAATCTTCGTACTTGGCATGGGCCACTTCGGCATAATGCTTCACGACGGCGGCAGCGTCGGTGTCTGCGAGGGCCGCGGCGGGGAATAGGGGGGCTACCGCCAGCGCCAATGCTGCGCAGAAATTCTTGTTGAGCTTCATGATCCTCTCCTGTGACGGATATCCGTCTGAAATCACCCAAATCTCTTCGCGCAAAAGAAAACCAGTGTCAAACACTCTAGTTTGGAATGATTTTAAGGATGGAATTTGTCTGAAAGCGCGTGATTAGAAAGGACTTTGCTTGGAAAAAGGCAGAAGGTTGATCTATTAGCGTGCAATTGCTCAATTTCTGATCTGGATTCCCCGCGTGCGCCATCACATCAGGCATTTCATCCATCGTCACGAACAAAAAGGTGAGACTCATCACCATCTGAAATCCGGCATAGGCGCGATGGTGGGCATGCTTTCCGTTGGAGCGTTGACGATCGCGACGGGCATTCCGCTGCTTATTGCACCCTTCGGCGCGAGTGCTGTCCTGCTTTTCGGCCAGCCGCAGAGCCCCCTTGCTCAACCGGTAAACGTCCTCGGCGGCTATCTGCTGGCGGCGCTGATTGCTGGTCTGGCCGCCTTCTTCTTTCCGGGCATCTGGTGGGCTGGGGCGGTCGCGGTCGGTCTTGCGATTGCTGGCATGCTGCTGTTGCGGATCACGCATCCACCGGCGGGTGCGGTGCCGCTTGTGGCGTTCGGCTCGCATCTCGGTGGGCTGACGCTCTTTACCGTCGTTTTTCTGGGCGGCGTCCTGCTGGTGGCGATTGCCGTGGTGCACCACTTAATCCCACCGCGTCTTCAATACCCGTTGCGTGCGCCGGAGGCGCCTTAAGCTTTCCGGTGCATCCGGCAGAAGAAAAAGCCGTCCGTATCAGTCGATGCCGGTGTCAGCGTAACTGTTTCACCGTCTGACGAACGCGGGCGCGGTGCATCCTTGCCGAACAGATCGTTCCATGCAGGCAGGGCGCTTTCGATGGCGAATTCCGGATTTTCCGTGGTGAAGCGACGGACCTGCGCCTCATTCTCCTGCGGCAACACGGAACAGGTGACGTAAATCAATTCGCCGCCGGGGCGAACGAAGGCGCTTGCCTGTTTCAGCGCATCCAGTTGCTGGCTGGTGCGTTCATCGAGATTTTTCGCCGTCAGCCGCCATTTGGTATCCGGGCGGCGGCGCCAAGTGCCGGTGCCGGTGCAGGGTGCATCGACCAGCACCTTGTCGCAGCGAGCGCGCAGGCTCGAAAGCGCCTTCGCATCGTCGTGCACTTGAACATTGCGCGTACCGGCGCGCTTCAGACGCTCGATGATCGGCGCGAGGCGTTTGCGGTCGGCGTCATAAGCATGGATCTGGCCTTTATTGTGCATCGCTGCCGCCATGGCCAGGGTCTTGCCGCCACCTCCGGCGCAATAGTCGAGCACCTGCTCGCCATCTTTCGGCAGCACCAGATCGGCAACGATCTGCGATCCCTCGTCTTGAACTTCGAACCAGCCTTTTTGAAAGGAAAGCTCAGCCGTGACATTCGGAAGCCGCGAGGCGCCTTCACCGGCAGGAATCCGGATGCCGTACCGCGCGATCTTCGCTTCATGCGCGCCAGCTCTTTCAAGCGCCTTGACCGCCTTTTCGCGGCTGGCCTTCAGGATGTTGGCTCGCAGGTCGAGCGTCGGGCGGGAGGCGAGTGCCTGCGCTTCGGCAAGCCAGCTATCGCCGAATGCCGTCTCGAAGGAGCTTTGCACCCACTCGGGAATATCACCCTGGGCATGGGGAGGCGCGGAGGAAAGAGCCCGGCTCTGGAAGGCTGCGAGCGCTGCATCGGGCAGAGAAGGCGGCGCGAACCTGTCGTCGGAAAGTTCGGCGGCAAGCGCTTCCGGCGTGAACCGCCATTGGCGGAACATGACGGCATAGGCAATCGCCAGCGGGCTGTCATCATCCATCAGAAACGAATGCGAAAGCCGCATGCGCAAAGCATCATAAACGATGTTGCCGATTGCGGCGCGATCGCCGGACCCTGCGAAGCGATGCGCGAGGCCCCAGTCCTTCAGCGCGTCGGCGACAGGTCTTTTGCGCTGATCGATATCAGCAAGAACCGAAATCGCCCCCTCGAGGCGGCCGCCCAAACGCATTCACAAAACTCCTGTTGCCACGAACGTGTGAACGATCCGCGGGAAGCGTGACTGACGCTGCGGATGATTTCACAAGTCTCAACCGCGTGGTAACCGCGATTGACGGCAAGAGCAAGCGCCGTCCGGCGCTGGTAGCGGACGCCTTAGCTGGCGGCGACGACTTCGTAGCAGACCTTGGCAGTACCGGAGCGGACCATACCGATGTTCTGTGCGGCGGCGCGCGAAAGGTCGAGAACACGGCCGCGGATGAACGGGCCACGGTCATTGACGCGAACGATGACGCTGCGGCCATTGTTGCGGTTGGTGACTCTAAGCTTGGTACCGAACCGAAGCGAACGGTGAGCGGCAGTCAAAACGGCAGGATTCATACGTTCGCCGGAAGCTGTTTTGGAATGCAGTGCGTACCACGAAGCGCCGCCACATCCGGCTGCAGCAAATCCTTCGGCAGGAAGGATGAAAGAACTAGCTGCAATAGCTGTGACAATGACTATAGAACGGCTGATATTCTTCAAAACGGATTACCCCTCAACTATTGAATTCCGCCTTTACGGGCGGCGGGGCTTAAATCCGGCGAAAAGTGGCAAAAAAGTGCCGCCGATTATCACGGAATGTTACAAGCTGTAACACTTGTGAGTCCGGAGGAATTCGAGTTGAAAAAGTTCGACTACCGGAAAAATGGAAAAAAGATAAGAGAATCAGGTAAAATTAGAACAAATTTTTCTGCTGCAACGCGCCGTGACGCTTTGTTAAAAAAGTAACAAAAATAATTTTCCGATCTCGCCACAATTGATGCCTCATTTGCGCAAATTCAGAGGCCATTAACCATAATGCGAGCGAAAATCAGATCGCAAAAATTCCAAAGTAGGAATTTTCTACTCATTTCGAATATGCTGGAATCGCGTATTCAGGTTAACCGCGCCACCGTCCGCTCTGCCACAATTGTGCAAGCGACATCGGGTAGTTCGGGAAGGAAAAGGTGTAGCCCGCGGCTTTCAATTTGGCGTTCGAAACGCGCTTATTTTCGCCGTAGAACGAGCGTGCCATCGGCGTCAGCTCGGCGGTTTCGAAGGGCTGTTCCGGAGGTGGCTCAACACCCATCAGCCGCGCTGCTTCGACGATGACATCCTGCGGCGGGCCAGGCAGGTCATCCGTCACATTATATATGCCACCAAGGGACCGGTCCGCGAGGTAGCGCGCCGACGCGCCGATATCCTCAACGCGGATGCGATTGAAAACCTGATCCTTCTTGATCAGGCGCCGGGCCGTGCCTCGGTCGAGATTGATGAACGCGTTGCGGCCCGGGCCGTAGATGCCCGACAGCCGCAGTACGGCAGCCGGAATACCGAGGTCCCTGCCAAGCGCCAGCCACGCATCCTCCGCCTCGAGCCTTTCCTTCGATCGCCCGGAAACAGGGACGCAGACCGTCTCTTCGCTGACCCACGCACCCTTGTGGTCGCCGTAAACGCCAACAGTGGAAAGATAGCCGATCCACTGCAGCGCCGGCATCATCTTGCCGAGTTCGGCGCCTGCGCGATTGATCAGCGGGTCCCCGGCTTCCCGCGGAGCGATCGACTGGACAAGGTGTGTGACGCTTCGCATGGCCTCAAGCAAGGCGTCGCTGATGATCTCGCCGTCGAAAATGAAGGCTTCGATCCCTTGGCTGCGGAGCAGCTCAGCCTTGTCAGCCGATCGGGTTGTGCCGGAAATGCGGACGCTTGCGGCCGAGAAAGCCTTGGCAATCGCCGTGCCGGAATAGCCACAGCCGAAAATCATCACATGCATCACACCACTCCCGCCAATTGCCATTCCGCACGCACGTCAGCGTCCGGCTCATCCGGCCTTTGTGCCGCAAAGGCGCCAAATTCGCCAGGCTCCATCAATCGCGAAAGCGCCCAGATTGCCATGCCGCGAACAGCTGGAGACGCATCGGCCGCCAACCGCCGGCATTGACCGATAAGGCCGCGATCGCCGGAATTTCCGGCGGCGATCAGCACGTTGCGGATAAAGCGGTTCCTGCCGATGCGCTTGACCGGAGAGCCACTGAAGAAGATCCGGAAAGCCGCGTCATCCAGCGTCAGAAGAAAGGCGATCGACGGCTCTTTCAGGTCTTCGCGCGCCTGCAGCTTCATTTCGGATGCCGAGGCAGCAAACTTGTTCCATGGACAAGCGGCAAGACAGTCGTCGCAGCCATAGATACGATTGCCGATCAGCGGCCGGAATTCGGGATCGATCGGGCCTTTGTGCTCGATCGTCAGGTACGAGATGCAGCGCCGCGCGTCGATCTGATACGGCGCTGGGAATGCATTGGTCGGACAGGCATCGAGACAAGCGCGGCAGGAGCCGCAATGATCGATCTCAGCGCCATCTATATTGAGATCGGCTGTTGTGAACATCGAGCCGAGGAAGAGCCATGAACCGTGGCTGCGGCTGACCAGATTGGTATGCTTGCCCTGCCAGCCGAGACCTGCTGCGGCGGCGAGCGGTTTTTCCATCACCGGTGCCGTGTCGACAAAGACTTTGACGTCGACGCCTGCCCGTGCCGTAAAGCGGGTCGCGATCTCCTTGAGCCGTCCCTTGATGACGTCGTGATAGTCGCGATTGCGTGCATAGACGGAGATTGCCGCCTTGTCCGGCTTTTCAAGAATCTGGCGCGGGTCTTCCCCGGGGCCGTAATTGAGGCCGAAGACAACGATGGACTTCACATCGCTCCAGAGCGTGCGAGGATCGCCACGGCGATCGCGCGTTTCCGCCATCCATTCCATCGTGCCGTGACGTCCGGCATCGATGAATTCGCCAAGCCGTTCCTTCGCTTCGGGAATCGAATCCGGCCGCGTGATGCGACAGAGATCAAAGCCGAGTGCTGCCGCCTCGGCATGAACAAAGGCGGTCAAATTGTCGCGGCGCTTGCGTTCCTTATCGTCTGTCATCCGTTCGGGCATCGAAAGCCCTCGTCAGAAATCCAGGTCTGCGTAGTGAGAGACCGGTGTCAGTCCACGCACCCGCTCCGTCAGCAGCGGGCGGAAGGATGGCCGTGATTTCATGCGCTGATACCAATCCTTGGCGATCGGCGATTCAGTCCAATCGATCTCGCCGAGATAGTCGAGGATCGAGAGCGAAGCGGCCGCCGCAAGGTCGGCATAGCTCATGCGGTCTCCTGCCAGCCACTGCCGCGAACCGGCAAGCCAGGTCAGGTATTTCATATGCTGGCGGATATTAGCGCGTGCCGTGCGCAGGATTTTCGAATCCGGTGCACCGCCGCCCTGATCTGCGCTCATCTGCAACTTATACACGCGCTCCCGTGCCAGAGGCCGGGTTACATCCGTCTCCATTTTCTGCATGAACCACTCACCGAGGCGCCGGATCTCCGCGCGCTGGAAAGGATCTTCCGCAAGAAGACGCCTGTCGCGCTTCAGCACGCCGTGCGTTTCATCGAGATATTCCGAAATGACGGCCGCGCCGCAAAGCGCGCGCATACTGTCGTCCACATAGACCGGCAAGGTACCGGCGGGGTTGAGCGCCAGAAAGTCGCGCCGCTTTTCCCAGGTTTGCTCTTCAATAAGATCTGCCTGAAAGCCATACTCGCTCAGAATCAGCCGCACGAAGCGTGAAGCGGATGACATAGGATGATGATAAAGCGTCGGCATCGATACCCGAATTGTTGATTTGTCGCGGCATGCTCGGGGGCATTCATACTCATAGCGCCCTAGTCATGACTCATTCGTTGCAGCTATAGGAGCTTGGCCCCTTCAATACAAGCAAATCGGGTCCCACCCCGTCTCACAAGGGATAAAACATGGCTGATATCTTCAGTGCGCTCATTCTCGGCCTTATCGAGGGCCTCACGGAATTCATACCGGTCTCTTCGACAGCCCATGTCCTGCTGGCAGGCCACTTCCTGGGCTTTCGGTCTCCGGGCAATACATTTGTCGTTCTCATCCAGCTCGGCGCAATCCTTGCGATTCTTCTCGTCTATTTCAAGCGACTGCTGAGCCTTGCCCTTGCTTTGCCGCGTAGTGCGCGGGCGCGGCATTTCGTCCTTGCCGTTCTTTTTGGCTTTCTGCCGGCAGCCGTTATCGGCGCCATTGCGCATGACTTCATCAAGAACGTGCTTTTCGAAACACCGATGCTGATCTGCGTCGTCCTCATTCTCGGCGGCCTCGTCCTCCTTGCCGTCGACAAGATCCAGTTCAAGCCCAAATATCATGATGTGACGGAGTTTTCGCTGCCGATGGCCGTGAAGATAGGTTTCTTCCAATGCCTGGCAATGATCCCGGGGACATCCCGCTCTGGCGCCACGATTGTGGGCGCATTGCTGATGGGCGCCGACAAGCGTTCTGCGGCAGAATTCTCGTTCTTTCTGGCCATGCCGACGATGGTCGGCGCCTTTGCGCTGGACCTCTACGAAAACCGCAATGTGCTGAGCTTTGATGACGGAATGCTCATCGTCGTCGGCTTCGTGGCGGCTTTCGTCTCGGCGCTCTTCGTTGTTCGCGCGCTGCTCAATTTCGTCTCGATCCGGGGCTATGCGCCCTTCGCCTGGTGGCGAATCTTCATCGGCGCGGCAGGCCTGATCGGCTTGACGTTGTTCAGCTGATTTTCAGGGAATTGACATCAGGGGCGGCTCTGGAAAGAGCCGGCCTTTGCCCTCAGTGGCTGAGCGAGGCGGTGGAGCAGGGATCGATGCCATAAGCCGGCGCGCAACCGCCCTTCACCGCTGCGACCGAGCCGGGCGCAATGAAGGAGCCTGCGAGGATAACCAGTGCCGCACACGCAAAAAGAAGCGCGATTGACTTGCCCATCGAATAAAGCCTTTCAAAGTCGATTTAGCGCGCCGCAAAAGGCGCTGAGTCCATCTCAGGACGCGCGGGGTGTGTAGTCAGTGGAGTAGCAAATAGCAATAAATGTTCCTGCTAAATGTGGCGTTAATTTCACTAATTTTTTGATGCGTCTTTTATGCAACGCCATTTTGGCGTGACGCCGTAGAAAGCACGCTAAACTTGCGCCGGATCTGTCTCAAAGACGCAAAAATGAAAAACACCGCCCGCGGATAAACACAAGCGGCGCTCAACTGCTGCGGTCGTTCCTCAGGCTGCTTTTCCCGAGCCCGTGTACTGGCCATGCGGGCGATAACGCACCAGATAGGACGGCAGTACGGAGGTCAGCATTGTCGGCGTAACTCCGAGGGCCTTCAGCGTGTGGCCATCCACTTCGGCCTTCGTTGAAACGACGTTGTCGCGCTTCAACAGGCGAACCTGATCGGCCGTGATCGGGGGCTTAATGAAGGGAACGAGCGACGCGACGCTGCCGATCAGCGAGGCAATACTGAAGGGAATGGAAACCAGCCGGTTCTTGCGGGCGGTAACCTTCAGCATGACCTGAAGACATTCGCGGAAGGTCAGCACTTCCGGACCACCGAGTTCATAGATCGCCCCGCCCGCAGCCTTGCCCTCGATGGCACGTGCTACGGCTTCTGCCACGTCTTCAACGTAGACCGGCTGCAGCTTCGTCTTGCCACCGCCGATGAGCGGCAGAACCGGCGAAAGACGGGCCATCTCCGCAAATTTGTTGAAGAAGCCGTCTTCCGGCCCGAAAACGATCGACGGGCGGAAGATCACAGCGTCCTTCTTGATCGAAAAAATTGCCGCCTCCGCGCGCCCCTTGGTGCGGGCATAGCTGGAATCCGAATTCGCGTCGGCGCCGATTGCCGAAATATGGATGAGCTTCGCGCCGGAGGCGCGGGCGGCTTCAGCGACAGCACGCGCACCGAACTCCTGGATCGCATCGAAGGTGTTGCGGCCGGTCTCGAAGAGCACGCCGACACAGTTGATGATGAAGTCCGCACCCTCGACGGCTCGATCGACCGAGTTGCGGTAGCGCAGGTTAGCCTGAACGAACGAAATCTGGCCGACATTGCCAAGTGGCTGCAGGAAACCTGCAAGATCCGGGCGACGCACTGCGACGCGAATTCGATAGCCGCGCTTTGCGAGCGCACCCACGATATGCCTGCCGATAAAGCCGGAACCTCCGAACACAGTCACGAGCGGCGGCAGGTTGGCAAGGGTCATGGCAGGTTCCTCGAAAGGCTTGGATGGATGCGTTGGTCGGCACTCGTATTAACCGAAACCCGGCGCGACGGAAAGATCCCATCGCGCTCGAGTTTTGCGGATGCGAAGAGTGCTCAGACGCCTTCCACGACGACCATTTCCGCGTCGGCAGCTTCCTGGCGGATCTTGGCGGCGATCTGGTATTCCGGTGAATTATAGCACTCGACCGCATGCTTCACCGAAGGAAATTCGATGACGACGTTTCGGGCGCGCGACTTGCCTTCGAGTTCGGTGATTGCGCCGCCGCGGGCGAGGAAGTTTGCACCGTATTTCTCAAAGGCCGGCTTGGCTGCCGCGACATAATCCTTGTAGCGCTCGGAATCGCGGACATCGACGCGCGCGATCCAGTATCCCTTTGCCATGGTCTTCCTCCTGTTGACGGTCGAAATTGCGGGGGCAGGCAACGCGCGACCCATATCCTTCGTCAGGCGTCAGAGAGCGGTTTCCATTTCGGCAAGAATGCCACGCGCCGCCTCCTTCGGATCGGGCGCCTTGACGATCGGCCGTGCGACGACGAGGTGGCTCGAGCCAGCCTTCAGCGCATCGGCCGGCGTCATCACCCGCTTCTGATCGCCCTTTTCGCTGCCTACCGGGCGGATGCCGGGGGTGACGATCGCCATGTCAGGTCCGACGATTTTCCGAACGGCGGCGGATTCTTCGGCGGAGCAGACGACGCCGCCCATCCCGGCGAGCAGCGCCTGCTCGGCGCGGCGCAGCACCAGCGTATGCGGGTCGTATTCGTAACCCGCAGCGATCAGATCCTGCTCGTCCATGGAGGTGAGAACGGTCACGCCAAGCAGGCAGAGGTCCGAGCCTTTTGCAGCCTCCACAGCAGCCTTCATCGCCTTGGGATAGGCATGCAGCGTCAGCATCGACATGCCCATTTTCACGATATTCTCGACGCCGGAAGCGACCGTGTTGTCGATATCGAGCAACTTCATGTCCAGGAAGATCTTCTTGCCGTCCTGCGCAAGATCGCACGCGAATTCCAGGCCGCCGGCAAAGACGAGCTGATAGCCGATCTTGTAGAGGAGAATGTCGTCGCCGAGCGTCGAAACGATCTTTTCCGCCTCGCCAAGTGTCGGAACATCCAGCCCGACGATCAGCCGCTCGCGTGCGTTCATCTCACATCCATCCCTGCCAGTTTTCCATGGGCGTCCAGTCGCATGATAAGCGCCGGTCCGCAAGGCTGAAACAATAGAGGTTGCCGCCGCCGGGCGGCTGATCGCGATCGCGCGCGATGGCGCGGCTCTCAAGATGGCATTTCAGCAGCGTGCCGACGCCACCATGCCCGACAAAGGCGATCGGCTCGCGCGGATCGTGGTCGACGAGAACGGTTTCGAAGGCCGAAACGATGCGGTGCTGCGCATCGGCGGCACGCTCCCAGCCCCTGAAACTGTTCTGCGGATGGGCGAAGAACCAGTCGGCCGCTTTTTCGAATTCCGGAGGCGGCAGGAAGCCGGTCGCGGAACGGTCGTTTTCGTGCATGCCGTCCCGGATTTCGATGGCCACGCCCGCCGGAGTAGCCAAGATTTCCGCGGTTTCGATCGCCTTCGTCTCATCGCTCGAAACAATACGCCGCAGTTGCCTCACCCAAGCGTTTTCAGCCGCCTTGTGGGCGCGCGCCTCTCCGATCTCCGATAACCCCCATCTGGGCACCGGGACGTTCGGATCGATTTTCACTTGTGGGTGGGTGATGTACAGCCCGTACATTTCAGCCGCGTCTGTAGATCCAGAGCTGGGCCGGCGGGATATTGCGGACGATGAAATCGAAATGCTGGATGTGGTAACGCTCCGGCCGCGCGATGATCGGCGAGACGGGGCCATAAGAAATCTGCACGACCGGCCGACCTGCCGGAATACGGTCGAGCAAGCTTTCGAGAAGCGCAAAGCGCGCCTGCATCGGAAAGTTCAGGAGCGGGACAGCCGAAACGACGGAATCAAATGTCTGATCCTTGAGGTCGCCGAGCGTCTTGTCGAGGTCGAAGGCGTCGCCATTGATGAAGCGGACGCCGGGGTAGAGGCGCACGAGATGCTCGTAAAAATCCGTCGAATATTCGATGGCGACAAGGCTCTCCGGCTTCACGCCGCGCCCGAGGATCGCCTTGGTAATGGCGCCCGTGCCGGGGCCGAGTTCAAGGACCGGAAGCCCTGAATTCAGGTTGATGACGCTCGCCATCTTGCGGGCGGTGATGGAGGAGGTCGGGACGATGGAGCCGACAGTCTTCGGCCCCTGCATCATGCCCTTGAAGAAGCGGATTTCCTCATCGAACTTCTTGCCGAGCCGTTCTTTCAGCCGCAACGCCATGCCGTCCTCCACGAATAATGCACCAAACCGCCAGCTCTCTATTTGCAATCCTCTGGCGCAAAAACAAGACCAAACGTCGCAATCGGCAAACTTTGCACGGCAAATGCTACGCGCGTTTACACGCGCATCGGCATCAGAACGTAAAGTGCATCGTCGCCAGCGGTATCGCGAATAAGCGTCGGCGAGCCCGCATCGGCAAACAGGAAAATCGCCTGATCGCCGGAAAGCTGCGCCGTGATGTCGAGCAGATATTTGGCATTGAAGCCGATTTCCATGGAATCCGTATCGTAACCGACGGCGACTTCCTCTGTCGCGCTGCCGGAATCCGGATTGTTGACGGTGAGCAAAAGCTGGCCGTCGGAAAGTGCGAGCTTCACGGCGCGGCCGCGCTCGGAAGAAATCGTCGACACGCGATCGACAGCCTGGGCGAACGTCGAGCAATCGACGCGCATTTCCTTGTCGTTGCCGGTGGGGATCACACGCTGGTAATCCGGGAAGGTTCCGTCGATGAGCTTGGAGGTCATGACGATCGAGCCGATGCTGAGGCGGATTTTGGCATCCGAGACTTCGACCGTGACCACCGCATCGGGATTGTCGACGAGTTTCTGCAGTTCGCCGACCGTCTTGCGCGGAATGATGATGCCCGGCATGCCTTCGGAGCCGGAAGGCGCCTTCACGTCGGCGCGTGCAAGGCGGTGGCCATCCGTCGCCACGGCGCGCAACTTAAGATCCCCGTCGCTTTCGATCGTGTGCAAGAAGATGCCGTTCAGATAGTAGCGCGTTTCTTCGGTCGAGATCGCAAACTGCGTGCGGTCGATCAGCATCTTGAGATCGGCCGCCTTCAGCTTGAAGGAATGCGTGAAGGTGCCGGCGGTGAGGTCCGGGAAATCGGATTCCGGCAGGCACTGCAGCGAGAATTTCGAGCGGCCGGACTGGACAGCCATGGAGCCGCCATCTGTCGATGTCGCCAATAGAACTTCAGAACCGTCTGGCAGTTTGCGCACGATGTCGTAAAGAAGATGCGCCGGAACCGTCGTGGCGCCGCCCTGCTCGACATTGGCGGGCGTGGCTTCAGTCACTTCGAGGTCGAGATCCGTCGCCTTCATGTCAAGGTTCTGGCCATCTGCGCGCAGCAGGATATTGGACAGGATCGGAATCGTGTTGCGACGTTCGACCACGCGGTGAACGTGGTTCAGCGACTTCAAAAGGTTTGACCGCTCAATAGTTATACGCATGGGATGCTACCGCTTTCGACCGTTACTGCCCGGCACGCAAGACGCGCCGAAAGATGCTGTCCGGCTCCGGGCCGGAGGAGTGGACAGGCAAAATGGCAGAACTTTACCGGCGAATGCAAGGGGTGCGAGACACGGCAGCGCTGCAATTGCCATTTTCCGGCATGGATGCTCACAGAAATCCAATCATCCGCAGAAAACATTGTGGCGAAACCTTATGGCTCACGTGGCCTTCGCTCGCAAAATCGCCCGCCCGAGCTTCATTTTCGCTATAAAGGGGTCTAAGTCTGGCATCTTCAGAGAGTCGATTTCAGGAGGTAGCCGGCCATGACGTTCATGCCCCAGAGTCAGAATTCCGTCGATCCGATCAAGCTGGAGAAACTCGCGGAGGTCGCGGTCAATGTTGGCCTGCAACTTCAGAGGGAGCAAGATCTGGTGATTACTGCTCCGGTTGTCGCGATGCCGCTGGTTCGCCTGATCACCAAGCATGCCTATATGGCCGGTGCCGGTCTCGTCACGACGTTCTATTCCGACGAAGAGACGACGCTTGCCCGCTATCAATACGGCAGCGACGAAGGCTTCGACCGTGCCTCCGGCTGGCTCTACGACGGCATGGCAAAGGCCTATCAAAATGGCGCGGCGCGCCTCGCAATTGCCGGCGACAATCCAATGCTGCTTTCCGAACAGGATCCAAACAAGGTCGGCCGCGCGAACCGGGCGAATTCCACCGCCTATAAGCCGGCGCTGGAAAAGATCTCGAACTTCGACATCAACTGGAACATCGTTGCCTATCCGAACCCATCCTGGGCGAAGGTCGTATTTCCGGACGATCCGGAGCCGATTGCGGTCGCGAAACTGTCAAAGGCAATCTTTGCCGCCTCGCGCGTCGATCTCGACGATCCGGTCTCAGCGTGGAGGGAGCACAACGCGAACCTTGCCACACGCTCATCCTGGCTGAACGGCCAGCGCTTCGCCGCGCTGCATTTCAAGGGACCGGGCACCGACCTGACCGTTGGCCTTGCCGACGGTCATGAGTGGCATGGCGGTGCCTCCGTCGCCAAGAACGGCGTCACGTGCAACCCGAATATCCCAACCGAAGAGGTCTTCACGACACCGCACGCGCTGCGCGTCGAGGGCCATGTCTCAAGCACCAAACCGCTCTCGCATCAAGGCACGCTGATCGACAACATCCAGGTTCATTTCGAAGAGGGCCGGATTATCGAGGCCAAGGCTTCGCGCGGCGCGGAGGTATTGAACAAGGTGCTCGATACCGACGAAGGCGCGCGGCGTCTCGGCGAAGTGGCGCTGGTGCCGCATTCGTCGCCGATCTCGGCGAGCGGCATCCTGTTCTACAATACGCTTTTTGACGAAAACGCCTCGTGCCATATCGCGCTCGGCCAGTGCTACTCGAAGTGCTTCCTGGGTGGCGCGCAGCTCAGCCAGGATCAGATCAAGGCCCAGGGCGGCAATTCCAGCCTTATCCATATCGATTGGATGATCGGCTCCGACGAGGTGGATATCGACGGGGTCAAGCCGGACGGCTCGCGGGTTCCGGTAATGCGGCAGGGAGAATGGGCCTGACGGGCGCCATCGCCCTCTGGCTGACCCAGACGCTCGCCAGCACAAGCGCGAATCCGAAGAGCTGCGCGGGCGTCAAGCTTTGGCCGAGCGCCAACCAGCCGAGAAGCGTCGCGACGAGCGGGCTTAGGAAGCCGAGCGACGCGGCCGCCGACGGCTCGATCTTCGACAGGCCACGGAACCACACGACATAAGTGAAGGCGGCGCCGATCAATCCCAGATAGGCCATGCCAAGCACATTTGCCGCCGTCGGCACCGGAAGAGCCGGTTCGAACATCAGCGCGACCGGCACGAGCAAAAGCCCGCCGGCGGTCAATTGCCATGCCGTGAATGTGAGGTTCGAGACCGGCGGCGCCCAACGGCGCGTCAGCACCGTGCCGAAAGCCATCGAGACGGCGCCTGCGAGACCCGCGGCAACACCAATCGGATCAAGCGCAGCCTTTGGTGTTAACACCAGCAGTGCGACGCCGGCCATTCCGGCCAAACCTGCCAGGACGGCAAGAAGCTTGATCGGCTTGCCAAGAAAGAAGCGCGATAGCGCGATGACGATCAGCGGCTGGACGGCTCCGACCGTTGCGGCAACGCCGCCCGGAAGCCGGTAAGCGGAGACGAAAAGCATTGCCCAGAAGAACGAGAAGTTCAGCGCGCCGAGGATGAAGACCCTGCCCCACCAGATGCCGCACGGCAAGCGGCGGACGGTGACAAGAAGCAAGAGACCCGCAGGCAAGGCGCGCAGCATTGCAACAGTCAGTGGATAGCCGGCAGGCAGGAACGCGGTCGTTACGAAATAGGTGCTGCCCCAGATGGCTGGAGCAATGGCCGTCGTCAGGACATCGGCTGTATAGGTGCTATTTTTCTTCATATCAAGAATCTCTACATCAAGATAAGGCTCAACATAGTGGTATTTATCTTGACGTCAAGACATCTTGTGCTATCGCTCGTTTATCGAAGGTGAGGAAGCAATGGACCGCGTCGATAAAATCCTGTCCCAATGGCAACGTGAGCGGCCAGACCTCGACGTCGAAGCGATGGGCATCCTGGGGCGCCTCAAGCGGCTGACGACGCATCTCGGACGCGAGGTTGAACAAGTGCTGCTGCAGCACGGGCTGTCGTCGTCCGCCTTCGACGTGCTCGCAACGCTTCGGCGATCCGGAGCGCCCTATCGCCTCTCACCAGGCGATCTTCTGGCGATGACGATGGTGAGCTCCGGTACGATGACCAACCGCATCGACCAGCTCGAGAAAGCAGGTTTTGTCGAGCGCGTGCTCAACCCCGACGATCGGCGAAGCGTGCTGATTGCATTGACGGAGAAAGGGTTTGCAGCCGTCGAGACCGCGGTCGGTGCGCATGTCGCCAATCAGCAGCGGCTCGTCGAAAACCTCAGCGATGAAGACAAGGCAGCGCTCGACGCGCTGCTGCGCAAATTTCTCACGAAATTCGAATAGTCAGATCGCGCTCAGCGCCTTGCGCACGCGATCAAGATGAGCTTGGCGTTTGGCGGCCGTCGCGCGATCCATATCATGCAGGCTGAGCATGCGAAAATTGAGGCGATTGGAGCAGAAGTTCGCGATGCCGCGCTTCAGCAGCCGGCGCACCGGATTGCCCATATAGAGATGAACCAGCCACCACGGCGAGCCTGTCGTCGTCAAAGCCCAAAGCAGCCTAATATTGGTCAGCTGCGGAACGATCCGCCCGCCGGCCGCATCGTGCGAGAAGGCAACACCGGGCGCGAAGACCCGATCGAAGAAGCCCTTGAGGATCGCCGGAAAGTTGAACCACCACTGCGGAAAGACAAGGATCAATCCATCGGCCGCCTTCAGCCGCTCCACGATCTTTGAGACGCTGGAGGCATCATAGGGGATGTCGAAGTAGCCGCCGCGCTCGGCCTTCGTGAGGCGGGGATCGAAATCCTCGGCATAGAGATCGAGCAGATCAACCGCATGACCGGCTTCTGCCAGAGCTTCACGCGCAGTCTTTGCAACAGAGGCGGCAAAACTCTCATCGAGCGGATGGGCGAGTACCAGGAGGATACGCATCGGTTGTCCTAGAATAGGCTGCCCTGCTTCGGCGGCGCGGTCGGCTCTTCCGGCTTCGGCGAGCGTTTCCTCGGCGGCGCACCGCCTTCGGTCGTCACGGCGCCGACGCGGCCGTCGGCAAACTCGATCGAAATGGCGCTGCCGGCTGAAAGTGCCGCGGCCTGCGATACCGGCCGGTTTTCATCGTCGCGGATGACTGCATAACCGCGCTTCAAGACGTTTTTGTAGGAGAGAGACTGCAGCACGCGGTCCTGTGCCGAAAGCTCGCCCCTTGCCCGTGTCAACTGATGGCGGACAGCGGTATCGGCGTGACGGGACAAGTTTGCCAGATGGTCGCGCATGCGCGCCGTCTGCGTTTTCAAGCGCATAGGCAGGGAGACAAAGACGACATCGGCGCGGCCGACACGGGATTTAGAGCGATCGATCAGTCGCTCCACCATGCGCTCCGCCCGCGTCATTCGCTCGGCAAGTATCTGGCGGCGCTCGGCAATGCGGTTAGAAAGCACGTCCGGCCTCAGATGCGAGGCGGTGCGCTCAAAGCTCCGGCGTTTATTGATGGTGTTGAGTTCCAACCCGCGGCCAAGGCCCGACGCTGCCTCATCGAAACGCCGGCGTGGCATCGCAAGCAGCTGATCGAGCGACGGCAGCGCCCGCATCAGCGAGCGAACCGCCTGCCGCCGCTGATCCATCTGGCGGCTCGTACAGCCTTGCAGGCGAGCTGAAAGTGCCGAAACCTGCGCCTCCAGTTCGGCCTTGACGGGAACGGCCATTTCCGCAGCACCCGTCGGCGTCGGCGCACGCACATCGGCCGCATAATCGATCAGCGTCCAGTCCGTCTCGTGGCCAACCGCGGAGATAAGCGGAATTTCACTTTCAGCAGCGGCGCGCACGACGATCTCGTCGTTGAAGCTCCAGAGGTCTTCGAGGCTGCCGCCGCCGCGGGCGACGATCAGCACATCCGGCCTCGGCACTTCGCCGCCCGGCTGGACGCCATTGAAACCGCGGATGGCATTCGCCACCTCCTCGCCGGAACCATCGCCCTGCACCTTGACGGGCCAGACGATAACATGGACGGGAAAACGATCGGAAATGCGGTGCAGGATATCGCGAATGACGGCGCCCGTCGGCGATGTGACGACGCCGATGACCTTCGGCATGAACGGCAGCCGCCTCTTGCGCGCCGCGTCAAAAAGACCTTCAGCACCAAGCTTGCGCTTGCGCTCCTCGATCAGCGCCATCAGCGCGCCGGCGCCGGCTGGCTCCAGCGTTTCAATGACGATCTGGTACTTCGATGAGCCGGGGAAAGTCGTTACCTTGCCGGTGGCGATTACCTCCATTCCTTCTTCCGGCCGGAACTTCAGCCGCGAGAATGTGCCCTTCCAGATGACGGCGTCGATACGTGCGCGATCGTCCTTCAGCGAGAAGTAGGCATGACCCGATGAATGCGGGCCGCGATAGCCGGAAATTTCGCCCCGCACCCGCACTTGATCGAAGGCGGTTTCGACCGTGCGCTTGATCGATCCCGAAAGCTCGGAGACCGAATATTCCGTCAGGTTCGTGGGCGAATCGGTGTCGAAGACATTACTCATCCTTCCTTTCTAGCGAAAGCGGAGGGAAAGATCAGCCTTAGGCGTCAAGGATTTTGCAGAGCGGCCTGTCAATCCACCGGCTTGAAGAGATAGTATTCGACGCTCTTGGCTTTGGCGAACGGGCGTAGGTAAGACGGAATATTACCCTTCGCGAGCTGAGCGTAGAGCCCTTCCGATTTCAATTTCCGGAGCGCGGCGGTCGAGGGGTCGTCTTTGCAAAAGGCAAGCATGGTGACGCCGGCCCCGCGCAGGAAGGCTTCCGCCTCCTTTGGGTCGGAAAGACCGATATGAAGTTCGGTCAGCATGCCCTGCGGATTGCGGTGATACGGCGCGGTCAAAACGTGCTGGCCGGTGAACCGCAGGATTGGAACACCCATTTCCGAAGAAGCCGCGATCATGCCAACTGGTATGGTGTTGAGTGGCGCCACAGCATCTCTGGACTTGCAGGAATTCGTTTCGTCATCCTCCTTCGCGGCATTTTGTTTTTCTTCCGGCGTCTCGCGTTGTATCTCGACAAAGCCACCCGCCACCGCCCACGCGGCCGGCACGCTCGCCAGCACGACCATGATATAGCAAAGAGCCGCAGCGATATTTTCCCGTTCGCCATTCGAAAACCGGCGCATATCGATAATCAGCAGCGCGAGCGGCAGGATTGAAATCATGTTCGAGAAGGCGGCGCCCCGAACCTGCACAAGTGCAATCGCCCAACTCACACCCAGCAGGAGCAGCAGGATCAGATGAATCTCCACACGATCGCGATGAAAGATGCGGAAGACGCAGGTGCCGACACCAAGTAGACCAACGGCATAAAAGGCACCGAGCGAATAGGGCTCGGTACGCCCCATCGCAATGATCGACCGCGCCTCAGAGATACCGTTAAGCCATAGCTCGATCAGCATGGGATCGAGATCGTTCATTGGATTGTGCAAGCATTGCGGCGCGATCACGAGCGCGGATACGGCGACAATAGCGCCAACACCGGCAAGAGCGACAAAACGCAGAGAACGCGACAGATGGCTGGCGCAAACGGCCACGGCTAGGAGCAGGCCTCCGCCAGTCGCGGAGAGACTGTAAAAGCCAAGCGAGAGGCTGTCGCAGGTTACAGTTGAATACAGGCTGGGGGGAATCGTACCGAAGAAGAAAATGCTGATGAAGAGCGCCATGGATAGACCGAAGGCTTTTGCCGCCGCCGCATAGGTTTCCCCGTGCCAGGCCCAGGAAATCGCGACCGTGATGCAGACGGCCGCAACAACCGGTGTCGTTTCGGCGCCGATCGCGATTGCAAGAGCGGCGCAGAATCCCGCGATGGTATAGCTCCAGGCGCGATATTTCTCATCCAGCAACATCGCAATCATCATGGCGACGAGGCAGAGTTGCACATTATGATGATCAATTGCACCTGGCAGGAACCGGCCGCTTGTCATCACCATCAGAGCAGTTAGACCCAGCGAAATGTGCATGGCCGCGATGCCGCCGATGCGGCGCGCGGCTATCGCCATCGCGAGCATCAGAGGGATAATGAGCGAAAGCGGCCAAACAGCAAGTGCAACAGTCTCGGCTTTTTCTGTCGACAGGAAGAGGCCGAAGAACCTGATCAGCGAGGCTAGCGGCAAGTCGACGAGTCGCGACCAATGCATCAACGTTCCGCCGACACCAAGCCGATACTGCGTGAGATCGAACCAGCCTTGGCCAGCAAGCAGGTCGCGCACCTCGACAAGCCGCATGCCGTCATCGTTGTCAGGGCCGACATAGTCCGTGGCATTCGGCAGCTTCATGGCTGCTATCGCCGCGATCAGCACACCGCTGTAGATCAGGACGGATGGCCAGAGACGCGTCAGCAAGGTTCGCAGCTTCGTCAGCGAAAATGCCGAAGTGGCCCTGCCGGTTATCTCTGCAACATTCGTCATTGGGATACTGTCCGTCTTGAACTCGACGGACTTTAGCCTTCGTGAATCAAGAAAGAGTAAAGCGCACCAAAAGTAGCCACGGTCTCTGTCTGCGCTATAGCGTCTTATTAACAATGGATGCTTTAGACTGCTCGCCGACCAAGAACGGTGGGTAGGATCATGACGCGATTGCCGCCAGAGAGCTTGAATATTGCTGTGCTGCTACCTTGCTATAACGAAGCGGCAACGATCGGCGCAGTCGTCCGCGGTTTCAAAGCGGCACTGCCGCATGCCCAGATCCACGTCTACGACAACAATTCGACCGACGGGACCGCGCTCCACGCCATGCTCGCAGGCGCCGCCGTCGTTCGCGAGCGGCGTCAGGGCAAGGGTCATGTGTCGTGCGCCGCATGTTCGCCGATATCGACGCTGACATCTATCTGATGGCGGATGGCGACGGCACCTATGCGCCGGAAGACGGCGAAGAGCTGATCCGCACGCTGCTGACCGAACGCGCCGACATGGTGGTCGGAACGCGGCGCGGCGTTCATGCGGACGCAGGACGCGACGGACATGCTTTCGGCAACCGCATCTTCAACATTCTCTATCGCACGATCTTCGGCCCTGACTTCACCGATATTTTCTCAGGCTACCGGGCCTTCTCGCGCCGTTTCGCGAAAAGCTTCCCGGCCGTTTCCGGCGGTTTCGAGATCGAGACCGAAATGTCCGTTCACGCGTCGCGGCTCAAGCTGCCGGTCGCCGAACTGGAACTCGACTACGGCCGGCGCCCGGAAGGCTCGCACTCGAAACTTTCAACCTTCAAGGATGGCGGCAAGATCCTCTGGATGTTTGCCATGCTGATGAAGGAAACGCGGCCCTTTGCCTTCTTCGGGCTTATCAGCGCGTTCTTCATGCTGTCGAGCATGGGTTTCATGACGCCCGTGCTGGCGGAGTATTTCGAAACAGGCCTCGTCAAACGCATGCCGACATGGGTCCTCTCCATGGCGCTGATGATGATCTCGTTCATGGTCTTCACCGCCGGCCTGATCCTTGACTCCGTCGCCCGCTCGCGTGCCGAGCAGTTGCGCATCCATTACATCAACGTCGCCGCGCTGAGTCAGGGTGCGATGCCGGAAAAACCCATCGACGCCGCACGAAGCGGCAAGACCGCCCGTATCGCTTGATTGCTTCCGCTCAAGGTGACGCCACTTCCATGAATAGAGAAACCACAAACCGCATCCGTTTCGTGCTGGAAGATATCCTACCGCCGTTTATCCGCGATTCAGGTGCATTCCGCTGGGCTGCACAGCGCGTCTGGGGCGCCCATATCACCCATCTAGCGAAATTCCGCGAGCGCGCGCCATTCCTTTCGGAAAAAGAGTATGCCGAGCTTTACCGCAATCATCCCCGCGTTCACGAAGGCACTGACAATTCGGTAGCCTGCATCCGTCGCATCCTCGGATCGATCGAGGGCGAGACGGTCTGCGACATCGGGTGCGGCACCGGCGCGCTGCTCAGCCGCATTCAGTCGGCGCATCCGGAACTCCATCGCCTCACCGGCGTCGACTTCGTGATAGACGACGCGTCACGCCTTTCCGGCATTGAATATGTCGCCGCCAAGGTCGAAACCCTCCCCTTTGCAGACGCGGAATTCGACACGGTCATCTGCACACATGTGATCGAGCATATTCTCGACTACCGGCGGGCGATCGCGGAACTGCGCCGGATTGCAAGACGCCGCCTCATCATCGTTGTGCCGCGTGAGCGCGAATACCGCTACACGTTCAACCCGCACTTCAACTTCTTCCCTTATACGCACTCCTTCCTGAGAGCTGTCCAACCGGTGCCTTCAGTCTACGTCTGCGAGGATATAGGTCGCGACATCTTCTATTCGGAAGAAAGAGGTGCCGCGGATTGAAGGACGGTTCGATGCTTTCCACTTTTTCAGCGAGCACGTGGATTGGCCTTATCGGCACGCCGCTGCTGATCGCCTCGGGTCAGGTGCTGTTCAAACTGACGAGCGCGACCGCAGGCGAACTCAATGTCCGCAATATCCTTGCGCTGCTTCTCAATCCCGTGCTGCTCGCAGCACTGCTCCTTTACGCGCTCGGAACGATTATCTGGATCTACGTCCTGAAAGCCGTCCCTCTGACGATTGCCTACTCCTTCATGGGATTGACCTTCTGTTTCGTTCCTTTGCTAGCGCAGGTCTTTCTCGGAGAGGCTCTTACTGTACGCTACGCCATTGGCGCCATTTTCATCATAGCCGGCATGCTGGCGATCAATGGCTGACGGTTCTTCCAATCGAATTTTGTTATTCCTGCGCTTTGTCGCATTGTTGCTGCTCGGACTGATGATAGATGCGCTACTCTTCCATTTGCTGCTGAATGCGGCGTTTGGCCCGCTTCTCGCGCGGACACTGAGCCTTCTTGCAGCACTTGCCATCACGCTCGCATTGCTGCACCGCATCGATCTCAGAGCACGCAATCGATTGTCGACAGAACGCCCTGGCCTTGCCGCAATCTTAATAATCGCGGCCATTCTGAACCAAGGCCTCTACGCCACGCTCGTAACGGCATTGCCGTCTCTGCAGCCGTTGGCGGCGATGGCTCTCGCCTCCACCGCCACACTGTGCTTTGCATTTTTCGGCTACCTGCGGTTCGCGTTTCGCAAATAATCAAACCGGCTCCCAGCCGTCCTTCTCGCTGGCGCGGTAGATCGCGTCGATCACCTTCTGGTTCAGCTTCGAGCTTTCGAGCGTCACCACCTCTTCCTTCTCGCCCTTCGCAGCGCGGGCAAAAGCTTCAGCTTCGCGCCTATACTGGCGGCTGTCCTGGAAGCGGAAGATGGTCGACTCGTTGTGGCTGCGGTTGGCGAGTTCGAGTTCCTCCGGCCCCCAGCGGTCGGCGTTGAAGGGCGACTTTACTTCGATGTAACCCTCGGTGCCATGGAAGACCATGACCTGGCGGTTTGCCATCTGGGTGGATATGTAGAAACTCAGCTCGAAATCGCCGAAGTCGGCCTTCACGCTCGAATAAATATCGGTACCGAATTCCGGGTCGCGTTCGGTGACGGCCTGGATGCGCACTGGTTCCTTGCCGGTCGAGAACCGCGTGCTGATGGTCGGATAAACGCCGATATCGGGCAGGCCGCCGCCGCCGAGTGCGGGAATGTTGCGCATATTGCCGGGATCGCGATTAAAATAGGTGAAGGCACCCTGGACATGGCGAAGCTTGCCGATCGCACCATCGGCTATCAGCGTGCGGACCTTCCGCCAGACCGGCGCGTAGGTCACCATGTAGGCTTCGGTAATCAGGACCTTATTGCGATCGCGCGCAGCAATGAGGCTGTCGATCTCGCCGGCATTGAGCGCGATCGGCTTTTCGCAAAGGACATGCTTACCGGCGTCTGCCGCCTTGATGGTCCATTCGACGTGCTGCGAGGTTGGCAGCGGAATGTAGGCGGCATCGATCACGTCGGAGGCGAGCATCTCCTCATAGGAACCGAAAGCATGCGGTACGGAAAAGCGGCTGGCCATCTCTCGCGCCTTTTTCAGGTCGCGGCTGGCAATTGCGGTGACGACGCAGTTTTCCGCATCCTGAATGGCGGGAACGACGAGTTCACGGCCGATCTTTGCCGTCGAAATGATACCGAAACGGAGCATGGCTTAGCCTCCCAGAGCTTGAATGGGCGCAACCTTATTCAGGGGTGGCGAGCGACGCAATGGCGCGCGCGCAAATCACGGAAGTTTGGTTTTCCTCCGCCGGAACCTGCGCTAGTTTACCCCCGGCGGCGCTCCGTCGCATCCGCACTTTCAATCAAATCAGCATTTTAGGAGAACGCCATGAAGATGCGCAGGCTTGGAAAAACAGGTATTTCAATCTCGCCTATCGTCTTCGGCGGCAATGTCTTCGGATGGACCGCCGACGAGAAAACGTCGTTTGATATTCTCGATGCATTCTTCGACGCGGGTCTCAACACCATCGATACGGCCGACGTCTATTCATCCTGGGTGCCCGGCAATAAAGGCGGCGATTCAGAGGAGATCATCGGCAAGTGGCTGAAGAAGGGAAAATTCCCTCGTGACAGAGCAATCATCATCACCAAGGTCGGCTCCGACATGGGCCACGGCAAGACGCTGAAAGAGCAATATATCCTGGAAGCCGTGGAGGATTCGCTTAGGCGCCTAGGGACGGATTACATCGACCTCTACCTCTCGCATTGGCCAGACGAAAATACGCCTTATGAAGAAACGCTCGGCGCCTTTGCCAAGCTGAAAAAGCAGGGCAAGATCCGAGCGATCGGTTGCTCTAATCTTGATGCCGGCCAGCTTCAGGCATCCTTCGATGCCGCTGAGAAGGCTGGCGTTCCTCGCTACGATGTGCTGCAGCCCGAATATAATCTCTATGAGCGCTCCAGCTTCGAAGGCCGGCTTGCCGATCTTTGCGTCAAGGAAGATATCGGCGTCATCACCTATTTCAGCCTCGCAGCCGGCTTTCTCTCCGGCAAGTACCGCAGCAAAGCCGATACGAAGGGCAAGGCCCGCGAGGACCGGGTCTCGAAATATCTCGACGACAAGGGCATGCGCATTCTTGCCGCACTTGATCAGATTTCCGCCGAGACGGGCGCGAAACCTGCCGAGATCTCGCTCGCCTGGCTGCTCAACAAGAAAGGCGTGACGGCACCGATCGCCAGTGCTACGAGCACCCCTCAGCTCGACAGCCTTGTAAAAGCGGCTGAACTTGAGCTTTCCGACGAAGCAATGAGACTGCTCGACAGAGCTGGCGCCTGAGGGGGAATGACATGACCGTGACAATCCGCGATGCGAGACCGGAAGACGAAGCGCGTTGGCGCGGACTCTGGAAGGATTATCTCGCCTTCTACGAAGTGACGGTCGATGAGGACATTACCGATTCAACGTGGCGCCGGGTTTTCGATCCGGCTTCGGCGATCTTCATGCGCGTTGCGGAAGTCGATGGAAACGTGATGGGCTTCACCCTATCACTGACGCATGAAGGCACGTGGATTCGCGGCAAGGACTGCTATCTCGAAGATCTCTTCGTCGATTCTGCCGCCCGCGGCAAAGGGGTCGGCCGGGCGCTGTTGGATGACCTCGTGTCTCTCTGCAAGCATAACGGATGGTCGCGGCTTTACTGGCACACCAACGAACAGAACAAGACGGCACGTGCGCTCTACAACAGCTATGTCGAAAGCGATGGACACATCCGCTATCGCATCAGTTTCTAAGCCGCGGAAGACCCTCGTAGAACTTCGAATGATCACCTTGCCAATTCGCCATACCAGGCTTGGTGAGGGTGCCGCGCGGCCGCACATAGCTCTGGATCACACGCTTTGGCCGCTCGTGCCATTGGATGTTGAAGGCCCATAGCTTCGGAAAGAAGCAGAGCGCTGCGTAGGGCAGATGATCGTGGATCCACCATGCAAGCTTCTGCCAGTCTTCCTCATCGCGATAAGTATCGATCATCCAGGGTACGACGACACAGGCCGTCGCCCCCATGCAGCCATCGAAATCATTTCTGTCCCAGATATGGTCCGCGGCACTTGATGCATTGGTCGAGCAATTGAGCTTGTTTTTGTTTCCGAACTCGTTGACTGCGGCGGAACGGTAGCCCGAGCGGATGTGCAGTCTGCCGAACGTTGCCTGAAGCGGTTCGAGCAGTTCCTTGCAAAGCCGCCTGCCCGCCTCGATCGCCAGGTCCGGATCGTCGGGAATGTTCGGAATTCGATAGAAATCGGCGATCTCGGAATGCAGGAAATCGCGGAAGAAGAAATTCTTCGAAAGCCGCGCCCGGCCCATATCCTCGAGCGACTTCATCGATCCAGGCTTCTTCATGCACCTCTCCATCTACTGGTACGACCCTATCCCGCCATCCGGCTATTGCCACCCGGAAATTGCGGGGCTCCAGTCTTACCAGCCGCTCCAGCTTGGCACGGCTTGCCGGAAGAGAGCCTGGCTCTAAATCTTCCAGCGTTATGATGACGCCGATACAAGGGTGCGAGATATGTCCGAACAGCAGGCAGTCGAAGCAGTCGTCCACCTCTACGTCGAAGGCATGACCTTTGCCAACGAAGCGGCTTTGCGAAAGGCCTTCCATCCGCAAAGCGCAATCATCGGTCACTACGAAAATATGGTCGAATGGCTGACGCGCGACGAATTCATCGCTGCGATCACGGCCGAAGGCGCCGCTCCGCCGGGTACGCAACCCTATATGGACATAACAACGATCGATATCGCAGGCGATGCCGCGATGGTGAAGGTGACTGACGAATTCGCGGGGATGCGATTTACCGATTATCTGTCGATGCTGAAGATCGACGGCCGCTGGACCATCGTCAACAAGCTTTACTACCTGCATGCCTGATGACGCAGCTTTCAGTGCTTCAGGCCGGCGAAGCCGCCAGCCCGGAGCGCCCATCATGTGCTTGTCAGCCTCGCAGCACGCCGCCGGTGAATTTCGCCACGCTCGCCACGATCCTCTGCGTCAAGGCTTCGAAATCCTCGTCCGTCAGCGTCCGCTCGACGGGCTGGATCTGCACTTCGATCGCAATCGACTTCTTGCCTTCACCAAGCGACGCGCCTTCGAAAATGTCGAAGACATTGACGCCGGTAACTAGCTTGCGGTCGGCACCGCTCGCGGCCCTGATGATCGCGCCCGCTTCTACCGTCCTGTCGACGACGAAAGCGAAGTCGCGCTTGACGGCCTGGAAGGGCGAAAGCTCCAGCGCCGGCTTGGTGCGCGTCGCCTTCTTCTTCGGCTCTGGCATGGCGTCGATATAGACTTCGAAGCCGCAGAGCGCACCGGAGACATCAAGCGCTTCGAGCGTCGAGGGATGGAATTCGCCGAAATAGCCGAGGACGACCTTCGGGCCCATCTTGATCGTGCCCGAGCGGCCGGGATGGTACCATTCCGGTCCGCCCTGCTCTATCTGGATGTTGCTCATCGGCAAGCCGCAGGCCTCGATCACCGCCAGCGCATCGGCCTTGGCATCGAAGACATCGACTGGCTTGCCGCCGCCCTTCACATTATTCGACCACATGCGGCCGGAGCCGGCGAGCGACGCCGTGCCGCGGCGAATGCCACCGGCAACACGGCGCTGGCCTTCCGGCCTGTCATTCTCATAGGTGCCGGAAACTTCGAAGATCGCCACATCGCCGTAGCCCTTGTCGGCGTTGCGCTGTGCCGCCGTCAGCAGACCCGCCAGGAGCGAGGGGCGCATGTCGGACATTTCGGCAGCGATCGGGTTTGCAAGCTTCAGTGCCGGCGAGCCGCCGCCGAACAGCTTCGCCTGCTCTTCCGAAATGAAGGACCAAGTGACAGCCTCCAGCATGCCGCGCGAGGCAAGCGCCCGCTTGGCCATGCGGTTGCGAATCTGCAGCGTCGTCAGGATCTTGCCGTTAACCGCGGCATGGCTTTCCAGCGGCGCCGGCTTAATGTTGTCGACGCCATGGATACGCATGACTTCCTCGACGAGGTCGGCCTTGCCATCGACGTCCGGACGCCAGGAAGGAACAGCGACGGAGACACGTTCGCCCGAACCTGACACCAGGAAGCCGAGGCGGGTCAGGATATCCTTGCTCTCCTCGGTCGAGACTTCGAGGCCGGTCAAGCGCTTGACTTCCGAATAAGGGAAATCGACGACATTCGGCTGATAGCCCTTGTAGCCAACGACATCCGCCTTCGCCGGCGTGCCGCCGCAAAGTTCGAGAACGAGTTCCGTCGTGCGCTCCAGACCGGGAACCATATATTCCGGATCGACACCGCGCTCGAAGCGATAGCGGGCATCGGTGATGATGCCGAGCGTGCGGCCCGTCTTGGCGATGTTCATCGGGTCCCAGAGTGCGCATTCGATCAGCACGTCGGTCGTGTTTTCGTCGCAGCCGGAATGCTCGCCGCCCATGACGCCGCCGATCGACTCGATGCCATCCGCATCGGCGATGACGACGTTATTAGGCCCAAGCTTGTATTCGCGCTGGTCGAGCGCGAGCACCGTCTCGCCTTCCTTGGCGCGGCGAACCGTCAGATGACCGCTCACTTTTGCAGCGTCAAAGACGTGCATCGGCCGCCCCTGATCGAAGGTCATGTAGTTGGTGATATCGACCAGCGCATTGATCGGGCGCAGACCGATTGCCAGCAGGCGCTGCTGCATCCATTTCGGGCTCGGGCGGTTCTTGACGCCGCGCACGAGGCGGAGCGCAAAACCTGGGCAGAGTTTTTCGTCATCAAGATCGAGCCTTACTTTGACGGGTGTCTCGCCTTCGACGGCAAAGGACGGTGCAGGCCGTGCCTTCAGCGTGCCGAGACCCGACGCGGCCAAATCGCGCGCGATGCCGTAGATGCTCGTGCAGTCCGGACGGTTCGGCGTCAGGTTGATCTCGATGACCGGATCGTCGAGATGGGCATAAGCCGCATAGCTGGTCCCAACCGGCGCGTCTTCGGGCAGATCGATGATGCCCTCATGATTGTCAGAAATCATCAGCTCCTTTTCGGAGCACATCATGCCATGGCTTTCGACGCCGCGGATATTGCCGACGGAAAGTGTTACGTCGATGCCGGGAACATAGGTGCCCGATGCGGCAAATGCGCCGACGAGACCCGCCCGTGCATTTGGCGCGCCGCAGACGACCTGGACCGGCGGACCCTTGCCGGTATCAACTGAGAGAACCTTCAGCCGATCGGCCTGCGGATGTTTTTCAGCGGAGAGAACCTTGGCAATGACGAAAGGCTTGAAGGCTGCCTTGTCATCGACATCTTCGACCTCCAGCCCGATCATCGTCAGGCGGGCGCAGATTTCATCGAGGGTGGCATCCGTTTCCAGATGATCCTTCAGCCAGGAGAGTGTGAATTTCATAATCTCAATCCTCCCTTTACGCGCTCAGACCGCCGAACAGCGTCGGCATGTCGAGCGGGCGGAAGCCATAATGGGTCATCCAGCGAATATCGGCGTTGAAGAAGTCGCGCAGGTCCGGCATGCCGTATTTGAGCATGGCGATGCGGTCGAGGCCCATGCCCCAGGCAAAGCCCTGATATTCGTCCGGGTCGAGACCGCCATAGCGCAACACGTTCGGGTGCACCATGCCGCAGCCGAGGATCTCCATCCAATCCGTTCCTTCGCCGAACTTGACGATCGGGCCGGAGCGGTCGCACTGGATATCAACCTCGAAGGACGGCTCGGTGAACGGGAAGAAGGACGGACGGAAGCGCATCGTCACGCTGTCGACCTCGAAGAAGGACTTGCAGAACTCCTCAAGCACCCAGCGCATGTTGGCGACATTCGCCTTCGTGTCGATCACCAGTCCCTCGACCTGATGGAACATCGGCGAATGAGTTGCATCCGAATCCTGGCGATAGGTCTTGCCAGGGATGATGATGCGGATCGGTGGCTTCTGTGCTTCCATCGTGCGCACCTGCACCGGCGAGGTGTGCGTGCGCAGTACCTTGCGCTCGCCGTTTTCATCCGGCTGGAAGAAGAAGGTGTCGTGCATCTCGCGGGCTGGGTGGCCTTCGGGGAAATTCAGCGCCGTGAAGTTGTAATAGTCGGTCTCGACATCCGGACCTTCTGCGATCGAGAAGCCCATGTCGCCGAAGATCGCGGTGATCTCGTCGACGATCTGGCTGATCGGGTGGATGCGTCCGCGCTCGGCGGGCGATGAGCGGACCGGCAGGCTGATGTCGACCGTCTCCGCCTTCAGGCGGGCATTGACCGCTGCCTCCTTGAGCGTCGCCTTGCGCGCGGCAAGCGCTTCTGCGACCTCATTTTTGAGGACGTTGATTGCAACGCCCTTGGTCTGGCGCTCTTCGGGCGACATCGTGCCGAGCGTCTTCAGGAGCTCGGAAACAGAGCCTTTTTTTCCGAGGGCTGAAACGCGCACGGCTTCCAGCGCCGGTTCGTCATCGGCGGCAGCAATTTCCGCAAGCAGCGATGATTTGAGATGGTCGATATCTGACATCGTCAATTCTTTCCGTCCAGGATCAGGCGGGTAATCGGAGGCTGGTGAAAGCCGGGAAGAAGTACAAAGAAAGAAAAACCCGCGCCAGCCCAAACCAGCGCGGGTTTCCCAAAATTCAAAAAAGCGTCAAGCTTGGGAAGCGCTGGTTAACGAACCGCGCCTTCAAACTCGTTCTTCGTACCGGCTTCCTTGAGGTACTCAAGAGCCTTCTTGGAGGCTGTGACCAGCGCGCTGAATGCTTCCGGCTCATGGATTGCCATGTCGGAGAGAACCTTGCGGTCGACTTCGATGCCGGCCTTATTCAGGCCGTCGATGAAGCGGCCGTAGGTCAGGCCGAATTCGCGGACGGCAGCGTTGATGCGCTGGATCCAGAGCGCGCGGAAATTGCGCTTGTTCACCTTGCGGTCGCGGTAGGCGTACTGCTTGGCGCGATCGACTGCAGCCTTGGCGGTACGGATGGTGTTCTTGCGGCGGCCGTAGAAGCCTTTTGCTGCCTTCAGAACCTTCTTGTGCTTGGCGTGAGAGGTTACGCCTCTTTTTACACGTGCCATTTCATGATCTCCTTAATCTAAAGCGTTCGCGGAATAGTCTTAGAGACCGTTCGGCAGGTAGTTCTTCACGACCTTGCGGCCGTCGGGTTCAGCGAGAACCATCGTGCCACGTGCGTCGCGAATGAACTTGTTGGTACGCTTGATCATGCCATGGCGCTTGCCAGCAGCGGCGGCCTTGACCTTGCCGGTCGCGGTGATCTTGAACCGCTTCTTGGCCGAGGACTTCGTCTTCATCTTGGGCATTTTGCTACTCCGTTTCTGTCCTCCCTGCACGCTTCTTCAAAGAAGCCCTTCTGCGATGTCCGGTTTTGCGGAGTCGCAACAAGGTGCGGGAGCGTTTGTTGTTGATCTGCGGGTATGGCGACGAAACCGTCCCGCAAGCATTCGAAACTGCCACGGCATGCCCTGCCGGTCAGTTCGGACGCGCGCTTATACCCGCAGCGCCATAAAAGTGCAACGGGGCAGGCAAGGAATCTTCAGCCGCACAAAAAAACAGGAAAGCCGCCCTTGCGGACGGCTTTGATGCGTCGATGAGGACCGCGCTCACTTCGGCGCGAGCACCATCATCATCTGGCGGCCCTCAAGCTTTGGCTCGGCTTCGACCTTTGCAAATTCCAGCGTGTCGGCCTTGACCTGCTGCAGAAGCTTCATGCCGAGTTCCTGGTGGGCCATTTCGCGGCCACGGAACTTCAGCGTCACCTTGACTTTGTCACCTTCCTCGAAGAAGCGGCCCATAGCCTTCATCTTCACCTCATAATCATGAGTGTCGATGTTCGGACGCATCTTGATTTCTTTGACTTCGACGATTTTCTGCTTCTTGCGGGCCTCGGCAGCCTTCTTCTGGTTGGCGTATTTCAGCTTGCCCAGATCGAGAATCTTGCACACAGGCGGTTCGGCGTTGGGAGAAATTTCCACAAGGTCGAGACCGGCTTCTTCAGCCATTCTCAAGGCCTGGTCGGTGGGCACCGCGCCCAAATTCTGTCCTTCAGCATCAATCAACTGAACCTTGGGAACACGGATTTCCCGGTTCGAACGCGGCCCTTCCTTCACGGGCGCGTCGGTTTTAAAAGGTCTGCGAATGGTCGTACTCTCCTCGAGTTGTTTCGGATTGCAGCTTCGCGCTTCCATTTGGGGGCGCAAACAAAGTCTCAAAGTCTCGCTTACGCTGCGATGTCGTCAATAACACGCTTTAGCGGAAAAATCACCTGCTGTCAGCCTATCGAGAATCTGTTTTATAGGATCAAACAACGGGAGTTCTGCTTATGTCCGAAGCAATAGCCACATCCGAACCGCAGTTCCTGACAGTGGGCGAAGGCGATGCGGAGCGAAGGATTGCTTTCATCATTCGCGAAGCTGTCTCGAAGGATCGCAGCCCGACCTTCGTCTGGCTCTCCGGCTACAGGTCGGACATGAGCGGAACAAAGGCGATCGAGCTTGATCGTCTGGCCGGCGAACTCGGACTTGCCTGCATTCGCCTCGACTATTCGGGCCATGGTCTTTCCGGGGGGCAATTCATAGACGGAACGATTTCCCGCTGGCTGGAAGAGGCACTTGCCGTCATCCTTCATACGAAACCCGAGAGTATCATCGTCGTCGGCTCCTCGATGGGCGGCTGGATCGCGTTGCGACTGGCGCAGGAGCTTGCAAAGCTGGACGCTGCGCCAAAGCTCGACGGCATGGTCCTGATCGCGCCGGCACCCGACTTCACCTCGGAGCTCATCGAGCCGCATCTGAGAAAGAAGGACCGCGTCTCGCTCGCGGAACGCGGCTATTTCGAAGAGAAGTCCGAATATAGCCCGGAACCGAACATCTATACCCGTGCCCTGCTCGAAGACGGACGCGAAAACCGGGTCCTGACCGGAATTATCGAGACAGGCTGCCCGGTGCATATCCTGCAAGGCATGAAAGATCCGGACGTTCCCTACAGTCATGCCATGAAGCTGATAGAACACTTGCCCGCCGACGATGTCGTGCTGACTTTTATCCGCGACGGCGACCATCGGCTATCCCGGCCGCAGGACATCGAACGGATGTTGTCTGCCGCCAAGGGCCTTATTCATTGATCGAAAGACGGCGCCGCCTCCGACAGAAGGCGGAATCGCATCCGCCGCATAGCATGAATTCGTGTGTCATTTTAACCATGTCGGTGGGTTGAAGCGGCCTTGCAAGAAGTAATGATTGACTCCTCAACCCCCTCTCCGTTAACTCTTTGTTAATAAATACAAGGGCGATGCAGGGAAACGGGCGTGCGGATAAAGGGTTACTTGGTGGCCACAATGGCCATGTTTGCGATGTCTTCGGCCGCATTACCGGCCCCCACGAAAAACCTCTCGATGGTCACCGGCGGCGCTACCTCGCAGCCGATTGGCCATTATGATTTCTGCCAGACCCATCGGGCCGAATGCGGCGCGGATCGGAATGCAGGGCCTGCGGAAATGAAGAGTGAGAAGTGGGCTCTCGTCCGCTCGGTCAATTCCACCGTCAACAGCACCATCACCCCGATGACGGACAAGGAAATCTACGGCAAAGACGAAATCTGGGCTTACCCGACAACGGCGGGCGACTGTGAAGACTTTGCGCTCCTGAAGCGCCGCATCTTGATCCAGCGCGGTTTTGAGCCGGCAAACCTTCTGATGACCGTGGTTCGCAAGCCGGATGGCGAGGGCCATGCCGTGCTGACGCTGCGCACGGCCGAAGGCGACTTCATTCTCGACAATCTCGCTTCAAGCGTGAAGCCCTGGTTCGATACGCCGTATTCCTTCGTCAAGCGCCAGTCGAGCTTCAATGCCGGGCGTTGGGTCACCATAGAGAATGGCTACGACGTGCTGGTCGGCGCACTGAAGTAAGCAATCTCACAATATGAATGAATGCAAAAGGCCGGCTGAATGCCCGGCCTTTTTTCTTTTGGCTTTGTTTGCCGCGGCTGAGCCGGCCCTTCGCTTCGGCTGAGGGCGTTCGGCGCTGCAATCGATCCACCGGATCGATTGCCCGGGCTTTACCCGGCCGCGTCTCCCCCTCACCCATTGCCGATCAGGATGCCGGCGGCCAGCACCAGGCAGCCGCCAAGCACGACCTGAAAGGCCGCGCGCAGGAACGGCGTTTCCATATATCTGTTCTGGATGAACGCAATCGCCCATAGCTCGAAAAAGACGATGACGACGGCAGTGATCGTCGCGGTCCAAAATTGTGGAATGAGGTAAGGCAGCGCATGGCCGAGGCCGCCGAGCGTTGTCATGATGCCACAGGCGAGACCGCGCTTGACGGGCGAACCGCGCCCGGAAATCTTGCCGTCGTCATGTGCGGCTTCCGTGAAGCCCATCGAGATACCGGCGCCAACCGAAGCCGAAAGGCCGACTAGAAAAGTCTGCCACGTATCCTGCGTCGCAAAGGCGGCGGCAAAGATCGGCGCCAGCGTCGAGACGGAACCGTCCATCAGGCCCGCAAGGCCAGGCTGCACATAGGTAAGCACGAATTGCCGCCGCGCATTTTCGTCCTCGGCGTCCTTAACGTCTTCCGGCGTATGCTTGTCGCCGAGCATCTTGGCAATGTCTTCATGACCCTGTTCGGCAAGCGCCAGATCACCGAGCAACTGGCGTGTCGAGGCGTCCGAAGTCTGCTTTGCTGCCTCAACATAGAAGCGGTAGGCCTGTTCCTCCATCGTTTCGGTTTCCTGCCGCACCGCTTCCAGCGACAGGTTCTTGCGCAGCCAGTCCGGCTTGCGCTCATAAAAGCCCTGCACATGCTCGCGGCGGATCAGCGGAATGCGTTCGCCGAAACGCTGCCGATGGATTTCAATCAGCGACTTGCGGTGCGTATCCTCGACCTCAGCCATATCCTCGAAAACCTGAGCCGAGGCGGGATAGGCAGCTTTCAGCATGTCGGCATAGGCGAGATAGATGCGGGCGTCGTCCTCCTCCGAAGCAATCGCGAGTGCCAGAATTTCCTGTTCCGACAATGACTTGAATGAACGTTTGGACGACCTGAAAAACCGCGGCAGCATGGCACGCTCCATTTTAGAATTATTCTAAATCTAGACAGTGCGCCGTAAAGCGTCAAGCATCCGGCGGTCGATCTGACAGATTGCCGCAAGACGAATTGTGTACTTCAGTTGGAAACTGCAGATGCCTATATGATGCGTGCCGCAAGAAAGTGGCCATTCGGGGTTTAAGATGAGCGGTGAATTGCAGGGCCGGGCGGCAAATGTTGCCGCAATCCGCGAGCGGGCGGAAACGGAGATGAAGGCGATGGGCATCGACAATGCCTTCATCGACAGGCTGGTCGAGACCTTCTACGGCCGCGTCCTTGCACATCCCGAACTCGGCCCGGTTTTCGACGCCCGGCTTTCCGGCCGTTGGCCGGAACACATGTCGAAGATGAAGAATTTCTGGTCGTCCGTCGCATTCCGCAGCGGCGCCTACGGTGGGAAGCCCGTGCAAGCACATGTCGGTGTTGCCAACATGACGCCAGCTCTCTTTCCGCAATGGTTGGAGCTCTTTGCCGCAACGCTCGACGATATCGCTCCTAATGCCGAGGCAAAGGCGTGGTTCATGGCGACAGCGGAACGCATCGCGAAGAGCTTGACGCTTTCGCTATTCTACAACCCCGCACTCGACGATCCGGCGCGCAAGCCCGCCTAAGCTTTTTCCGTCGAAAAGGTCGCACCTGCGCTCGCTGCAACGACCAGAGCGGTGCCAAGCATCTGCAACATCGTCATGGGTTGGAAGAGGATGAGGAAGCCCGCAAGCGCGCCAATTGCCGGCTCCAAGCTCATGAGGATACCGAAAGCGGCCGTCGTCATCCGCCGTAACGCAATCATTTCCAAGGTATAAGGCAGGAGCGGAACAAGGATCGCCAAACCCGCCATCTCGACGAGGCCGTAGCCATCGAGGTTCGGCACGGCGCCCGCAAAGCCGAAGGGCGTGGCGACCACTGCGGCCACGATCAGCGACATGGAGAGGCCTTCGAGCCCTTGGAAAACCGCTCCGACCTTCTTCGTCAGCATGATATAGCACGCCCAGCCCGCGCCGGCGCCGAAGGCGAAGAGCACGCCAGGCAGATTGCCGACCCATTCCTCCCCGTTATAAGCGAGGAACAAGACGCCGGCGGCGGCAATTGCCGGCCAGATCAGACGGCGGGTAAGGCCGTAACCGAACGTCGCGACGGAAAGCGGGCCAAGGAAATCGATCGCGACCGCAAGCCCCAGGGGAATTCGCTCGATTGCCGCGAAGAAGGACATGGTCATCAACGCCGTCGTCGTGCCGAGAACCAGCGCGCCGATCCACTGCTCGCGGCTGTAGCGGAGCAATGGCGGACGAATGGCGATCGCAAGGATGACTGCCGCGAAAACAAGCCGCAGCCAAGAGGCACCGGCGGATCCATAGGCTGCGATCGCGCCGGAGGAGAATGCCGCGCCAAACTGAATAGATGACATCGACAGCAGGCACATCAGCGCACCGGCCGCAACACCGCCGGAAAATGCGGGCGCTGCTGCAGTCAACGCAACGGCACTGCCGTTTGCCGCTGGCTCGCCTGTCTTCTGATCCATTTCCCGCTCCTGATTTGCACCACTGATACGAAGGCAATGGCAGAACGGCAAATGCAAACTTCTGATCCGGACATAAGCGGGCTTTATGAACGGAGGCCGCTAAAGCGCCCGCCTGGTTTCGAGCACCTCGTCAGCTTCACTTGCGCTCATGCCAAAAACTTTTTTGCCGATCTCAAAGCTGAATCCATTGCGGGCGAAAGCTGAAAGCTCCTTCGCCTTCCGCTTCTCATCAAGGTCGCCACGCCGGAATGGCCCAAAGGCGCGCTTGCGGGCGAAGACGACGGCGGCGAACAGATCGTCGGCATACTCCAGCGCGGTATCGACGATATCGCCTGCCACTCCTTTCGAGGAGAGTTTCTGCGCGATGACCCGTTTCGATTTTCCGCCGCGCACGGCCGAACGCGTGCTCGCCGCAGCATAGGCGACATCGTCGAGCGCCTTCTGGTCATAGGCGAATTTGATTGCTGAACCGGCAAGCGCCGTCAACTGCGCCGGACTGATGTTTTCGAACTTCTGCTTCGCCTTTCGCGTGATCGCATCGAAGAGCTGTTTTTCCGTCATCATCCGGCGCTCGAGGCGATAGATCGTCGAGTTGCGTGCCCAGGAGAGCATGCGCAGCGTCGGAACATCGGATTGCTGATCTTGATCGTCCATCGGCAGGGCTTTTCTAACCCTCGAGGCCCTTCAGCATGTTGGCGACGTTAAGGCCGATTCCCGGTACGCCATAGCCGCCCTCCATGCAGGTCAATACCGGAAGATCCGCTTTGGCGATCATCGCGCCCATGCGCATGAAGTCATCTGAATTGAGCTTGAAGAAGGAGATCGGATCGCGTTCGAAGGTATCGACTCCAAGCGAGACGACGATGGCTTCGACTCCGAAAGCCTTGATGCGCGAAAGCGAATCCGCAAGCGCTGCCGACCAAGCAACCCAGGCCGTGCCGCGCGGCAACGGGTAGTTCGCATTGCAGTGCTCGCCATCACCCTCGCCGGTTTCATCGGCATAGCCCCAGAAATAGGGAAAGGCGTTGGCAGGTTCGCCGTGCAGCGAGGCGAAGAAGATATCGCCACGGCGATAGGTGATGTCCTGCGTGCCGTTGCCGTGATGGAAATCGACATCGAGGATCGCGACCTTCTTCGCGCCGAGATCCAGCAGGCGCTGTGCCGCGACGGCGGCATTGTTGATGAAGCAATAGCCGCCGAAAAGATCGATGCCCGCGTGATGGCCGGGCGGGCGGCAGAGCGAAAAGGCGAAGCGATTGCCGGCGTTCAGCCAGTCGGCACCGGTGAGCGCGCATTGCATCGAAGCGATCGCCGCCTCGTAGGTGCCGTTGGTGATCGAGGTTTCGGTGGCATTGGCGTAATAGCCAAGCATGCCATCGATATCGTTCGGCACGCGCTGCGTCGCGCGGCGAACCGGGAGCGAGGTCGGGATCGCTTCGCCCGCAGCGCCGCTCGCCTTCCACAAACTCCAAGCCTTCGACAGGAAATCGATATAGCCGGCATCATGGACTTTCAGAGCCGTTTCCAGTCCATGCCGCTCCGGCACGACAATATCCGAAAAGCCCGCCTCCTTCACCGCCTCCAATATCCACTCGGCGCGGAAAGGGCCTTCGAATGGCGTCACAAGAAGACCACCATGCAGTTCGGTCTTCGCATCACGCAGCTTGTGGTCTTCGGAATAGATGACGCGCACCGACTTCTCCCTGATTTATTTGTCGGATAAGGCGCGGCGGATGCACGCCTTGTCAATGGCTTAAGCGGCGATGCGCTTGTAGAAGAGCGTGGTCGCGCAATAGCCGCCCTCCGGCCACATCGCATAGTCGGGGATGACGCCGGCGTGCTGCCAGCCGAGGCGCGGATAGATTACCTCCGCTTCGCTGCCGGTTGCGGTGTCGAGCACCAGCAGACGCTTGCCGTGTTTTGCGGCTTCGCGTTCGATCGCCTCCATCAACAGCCGCGCCAGGCCCTTACCGCGCGCAGCACGATGCACGAGCAGTTTCTTCAAATCGCCACGATGCGGCTGGTTCGGCATCGAGGCGAAGCCTACCTGCACCGTCCCGACGATCTTTCCGTCGAGTTCCGCAACGGCCAGCAGAGTGACCCCTGCCTCGACACTTTCGACGATGCCCTGCCAGTAAGGCTCGGCATCGACTGGCGTATAAGGCTGCATAAAGCCAACGGATGCGCCGCCATTGACGCAATCCGCAAGCACTTCGCAAAGATCCGGAATGGCCGTGCGGGCCTGTTGTGCATCGAGAATACGAACGGTCATCATCTGCTCCTGAAAAATCAAATCAGCGGCGGCTGCGGTTGAGGACAACGCAATAGCGGCGCGGGTTTGCTGGTGGGATTGTGGAAGGCATGCCCTTCGCCGACCGGCATGAAGAGGCAATCGCCGGGGAAGAGGCGATATACCGTTTCGCCGTTGGTCATCTCCATCTCGCCTTCGAACACCCAGACGTGCTGCGTCATGCCATGGCTTGCTGCATGCGGCGGAAAGCTGACGCGGGCGCCGGCCGGAAACTCTACGTCGACGATATCGACCTCGGACGAGGTTCCAGGCGGCGAAACGGAGCGGCGGACGTAACCGGTTTCTGGATCGCGCCACACCTGCTGCTCGTGGCGTCTCGCCAGCGGCGAGACTTCCTGCCCCTCATCGGCAAAGAAGGCCGAAAGCGAGAGTTCCAGCGCAGCACAGACCCTTGCAAGCAGCGAGGCCGTCGGGCTCACCTCCGCCCGCTCGATGCGCGAGATCATCGCGCGGCTGACGCCGGAGGCATTGGCGAGATCATCCAGCGTCAGGGCCTTTTCGATCCTGAGCTTGCGGATGCGGTTGCCGATCGCCGTTTCGAGTTCCTGTTCCATCACGTTGGGGCTCATTGATTCTACTATAAGAGAAATACATGACCAGATAGTGGAATCAAGCAGTTTTGTGGTCGCCTTTGCCCGGTATTTTTATCCTAAACGGAGTCCTGCTTTTCCGCTTTGCGGCAGGGGACGGCACTGCTATATGGCGCGCATGAGCACCAATCCGACGACTCCGCTGTCCCATATCCGCAATTTCTCGATCGTGGCCCACATCGACCACGGCAAATCGACGCTTGCCGACCGCCTGATCCAGACGACCGGCGGCCTTGCCGCGCGCGAAATGTCCGAGCAGGTGCTGGACAATATGGATATCGAGCGCGAGCGCGGCATCACCATCAAGGCGCAGACCGTGCGCCTGCACTACAAGGCGAAGGACGGCGAGACCTATATCCTGAATCTGATCGACACGCCCGGCCACGTTGACTTCGCCTACGAAGTCTCGCGGTCGCTGTCGGCCTGCGAGGGCTCGCTGCTCGTCGTCGACGCGAGCCAGGGCGTCGAAGCCCAGACACTCGCCAACGTCTATCAGGCAATCGACAACAACCACGAGCTCGTCACCGTTCTCAACAAGATCGACCTGCCGGCGGCAGAACCTGAGCGCATCAAGGAGCAGATCGAGGAAGTGATCGGCATCGATGCTTCCGAGGCGGTGCTGATTTCTGCCAAGACCGGGCTCGGCATTCCCGATGTGCTGGAAGCGATCGTTAACAAGCTGCCGGCGCCGAAGAGCCCGGGTGGCGAAAAGGCGCCGCTGAAGGCACTGCTCGTCGACAGCTGGTACGATGCCTATCTCGGCGTCATGGTTCTGGTGCGCGTCATCGACGGCGTTCTGACCAAAGGCCAGACGATCCGGATGATGGGCACGGGGGCCAAGTATCAGGTGGAGCGCGTCGGCGTACTGACGCCGAAGATGGTCAATGTCGATTCCCTTGGCCCTGGCGAGATCGGCTTTATCACCGGCAGCATCAAGGAAGTGGCCGATACCCGCGTCGGAGATACGATCACCGAGGACAAGCGACCGACGGCGGAAGCGCTGCCGGGTTTCAAGCCCGCCCAGCCCGTCGTCTTCTGCGGACTCTTCCCGGTCGATGCCGCCGATTTCGAGAATCTGCGCGCCGCGATGGGCAAGCTGCGCCTCAACGACGCCTCCTTCTCCTTCGAGATGGAATCCTCCGCGGCGCTCGGCTTCGGCTTCCGTTGCGGCTTCCTCGGCTTGCTTCATCTCGAAATCATCCAGGAGCGCCTGGAACGCGAGTTCGACCTCGACCTCATCGCGACGGCGCCTTCCGTCGTCTACAAAATGTACATGACCGACGGTACGGAACGCGAGCTGCACAATCCCGCCGACATGCCGGATGTCGTGAAGATCTCCGAGATCCACGAGCCCTGGATCAGGGCCACGATCCTGACGCCGGACGATTATCTCGGCGGCATCCTGAAGCTCTGCCAGGACCGGCGGGGCATCCAGATCGAACTTACTTATGTCGGCACGCGCGCGATGCTGACATACGATCTGCCGCTCAATGAAGTTGTCTTTGATTTCTACGACCGGCTGAAGTCGATCTCGAAGGGCTACGCCTCCTTCGACTATGCGCTGACCGACCACCGCGAAGGCAATCTCGTGAAGATGTCGATCCTCGTCAACGGCGAGCCGGTCGACGCGCTGTCGATGATGGTGCACCGGATGGCTGCCGAAAAGCGCGGCCGCGATATGTGCGAGAAGCTCAAGGAGCTGATCCCGAAGCACATGTTCAAGATCCCGATCCAGGCCGCGATCGGCGGCAACGTCATTGCCCGCGAAACCATCTCCGCGCTGCGCAAAGACGTGACCGCCAAGTGCTACGGCGGCGACGCCACCCGCAAGCGCAAGCTGCTCGACAAGCAGAAGGCGGGCAAGAAGCGCATGCGCCAGTTCGGCAAGGTGGAAATCCCGCAGGAGGCGTTTATTGCGGCGCTGAAAATGGGCGACGAGTAAAGCCTTCCCCTTCGACGTTATGCGCATATTGTATGCGCATAACACAACTTCGATGGACTACCGCCATGCGTCGACCTGCCCGGAAGGGCCGCGCTTGGCTTCAGTGCAAGGGGTCAGAAATCGGAAGGCTTCTAAGCCTATCCCCGCGCCATATACTCCTTGACCAACCCCTCGTAGGCATTCATTTCCGGCAGCGTTTCATAGCTATACACCGCGCCGGTTTCCGCAAATGACAGCTTCTCCCTTGTCCAAGTCTCGATGAAGGGCGTGAACCAGCTTGCATCATCCAGCATGGTGGCGCGCAGATTGACGAACCAGTCCATGCCTTCCGGACGGGTGAACATCCAGCTCATGCAGTGCGGGCAGAAATAGTGTTTTGTCACGCCATGCAAACCGCCGATGACGGGCTCGCCTCGAGTGACTTCGAAGCCTTCCGCCGGAATCGCGGCGCTCAGAGAATAGGCGCTAGACGACATTTTCTGGCAGCCGGTGCAATGGCACGCCATGGTCAGCAGCGGCTTTGCGCTTACCTTCAACCTCACCCGGCCGCAACGGCAGCCGCCTTCCCATGGCAAGTTCTTGTTGATCATCGGGTTCTCCTCCCTGTTCGCCGTTGATCTAGCGTCATCTGCCGTCAATCAAGATCAGTGCGCGCTTGCAATGGCTTCGCGACCGGCGCTGCGCGCTCTCCCCTCCACCAGGGAAAGGCAAAGCAGAGAAGGCGCTTATGTTCTGCCATGTATCCGCGCCGGATTACCGGTGACCGTCGCACCGGCCGGCACATCTTTCGTCACAACTGCGCCCGCGCCGACGATCGCGCCGTCCCCAACCGACACGCCGAGGATGATCGCACCGCCGCCGATCCAGACATCTTCGCCGATCATCACCGGCCGCGCCATCTCGATCCCGGCTTTGCGAAGAGCGACGTCCTTGTGATGCTCGGCACAATAAATATGCACGCCCGGCCCCAGCATGGACCGATCGCCGATCACCACTGTTCCCGAATCGAGGATGGTGCAGCCTGCATTGAGGTAGACGCGACTGCCGAGGGTTATGTTCACGCCATAGGAACAATGGAACGGCGCCTCGATGAACGCGTCGGCAGGCGCCTTCGCGAGCAGCGCCGCCAGCGCTGGCGCGATGCTGCCGCGTTCGTCCGGCAGCATCGTGTTGTGCTGGTAAACGGCGTTGCGCGCCAGCTGCCGCAACGCCTCGAGTTCGCCATCGAGGCAGCAATACCATTCACCGGCCGTCATCTTCTCCCGCTCGCTCATCTGTCTCTCCGATGTTGGCCGCCTGCGTGTTAAGCGCATTGTGCCGCGAGAAGCGGGGCACCCGCGATGCCCCAGCTGACCTGCAACATGAACATGTGACGGCCTGTCGACGCAAGCCGGGCGTTGCGAAGCGGCCACGAAGGCCCTAAATCAAACCTGAAAGGGAGCCCGCCGATGACCGAAAAAGCCCGTGTGACGATCCTCTACTGCACCCAATGCAATTGGCTGCTGCGCGCCGGCTGGATGGCGCAGGAACTACTGCACACATTTTCGGACAGCCTCGCCGAAGTGGCGCTCATTCCCGGCACGGGCGGGAATTTCGAGATCCGCGTCAACGGCGACCTCATCTGGGAACGCAACCGCGACGGCGGTTTTCCAGGACCGAAGGAGCTCAAGCAGCGAGTGCGGGACATCATCGAGCCCGGCCGCGATCTCGGCCATGCCGACCGGGTTTCGCTGGAGAGCTGACACTCAGTCAAAGGGCGAATTGCAGGTCTTGTAGATGCCCTCGTAGGTCACGAAACGATCGGTCCGCGGATTGTAGGTCCGGTACTGATTTCGGCACCATTCGACATGCATATCTTTCGCTGGCGGACGTATCCGCCGGATCGGCGGCGGATCATAGGAAAGCTGCGGCCTGGGCTGGGCGCGCGGCTGGTAATAGGTCGGCCCTCTCGCTCCCGGCGGTCGATAGTTTGGCTGGATATAGGAAGGGCGGTGCCACTGCTGGGGCCCGAAGCCGAAGCAGCCGCGATAATCGCAATAGGTCGACTGCACATTGATGATTGCCGGATTGCGCGGCTGTGGCGGCACGAGCGGAGGCGCGGCACCGGCTGCAAGGGGCACAAAACCGATGACGGAGCCCAAGATGATCGTTCGAAGCGCAGACATCACTGAATCCTTTCTGCTGCTGCAGATATAGAACAACCGCCGCCGCATAGCATCCACCACAAGGTCGAACGCCGTTCAGTTCGGCGTGATCGCCCCAACCCGGCTTCTTCGGGAAACGTATCCGGTCTTTTTTGCCGACTGTCAGGAAAACTTCAAAAACCCGGTTGACAGCAAAGAGCCACCCCCGTACATGGCTCTCCGTCGCCCAGATGGCGGAATTGGTAGACGCGCCAGCTTCAGGTGCTGGTACCCGAAAGGGTGTGGAGGTTCGAGTCCTCTTCTGGGCACCATTCCATTTCCAAGATAGCAAAAGAGCCGATGCCAACGGCCACGGTCTCGTGACCGCCGCTGTCTTCTTACCACTTCAGATATCGTGATCCGATTAGCGCGCCGAGGGCGGTGACTGCGGCGATTGCCGTGGTGTACCAGACCGCGAGAAACAGCGGGCTGTCGTCCGGGCAATGCCAGGCGTAAAGCGCTGCCGCTATGCCGCCAGCGGCGAGGCCTGCGGCCGCGCCGGCAAGGGCTGGGCGTTCCGGAGCGCCGTTTTTCAGTGCCCAGAGGAACCCGGCAAGCGGCGCAAACGATAGGATCGAGATGAAGAACAGGCAGAAGCGCGCGTTGCGGCCCAGCATCGCGGTTTCCCATGCATCCTGCGGAATGGCCATCAATTCGGCTGCAGTGCCTGCCGCGAGCAGGATTAGCGGCACGAACAGTGCTAGGCTTGAAAGCCTCAGCGACACGGCCGGCCGGCCAATGCGAAAGACAAGCCCGCAAGCGGTGACGGCGAGCGTCAGGGTCACGAACATCTTGAAGAGCACACGTGCGGTTTCGATTGCGCTTGCCATGTCGTGGCGGATACCGACTGCCGACAAAAACAACGCTGCAGAGACCGCCACGCCGATCAGCAGCCCACCCATGAGCAAGGGGCCGAGCCGCGTGCGGACAGGCGCGTCTTGTGCCAGGAGGCTGATCAGGTCATCGGTCTTCACTCGTCTCACTCCGGTATAAGGCCGCCAGCGACTTCAGCGCACGGTGCAGCGCAACGCGCACCGCACCTTCGCTCATTTTCAGCCTTTCGGCCGTTTCGCGAACACCTGCTCCCTCGATCGAAATCGAGCGCACGATATCACGCTGCGGATCCTTCAGGCGCTTCAACATATGTTCGGCATCGAGCCGATCCAAATTGCCCGCCTGTTCTTCCGCTTCGAGCGTTGCCATCACGTCATCGATCGGCACATCGATGTGACGGCCGCGGCGGCGCAGGCTGTCAATCAGCTTGTTGCGCACGATCGTCGACAGCCAAGGACCGATCGGGCGCGCCGGATCCCAGGTTCCACGCTTCAGGTGAACGGCCAGCAGCACCTCCTGCACGACGTCTTCCGCCTCGCTTGCCGCCGCGCCGAACTGGTCGCAGCGTCTGCGGGCCATGGCGCGTAAATGAGGTGTCACAGCTGAAAGAAAGCGGTGATAGGCCTGCGCATCGCCACCCATGGCGCTACGCATCCAGCCTGCCCATTCCTCTTCCCGCGCCGAATATCTCACCCGACATCTTCCTCTACGAGACGGCACACATTTTTGTTACCGGCCGTTCGAAATTCTTTTCGCCACACCCAGAGAGCGCCGCTCTCAGGCGTTTTTCTCCCGCAATCGCGCAAACGGCAAGCCCGGCCGGCGAAAAAGTGCTCGGCTAAGGCTGCAAGATGTGCGGCGAGTCACGGATCGATAAACGGCACCCGATGTCCGTCTGGAACAGGTAGACTGCATTTTCGCTTACCTGCCAGGGGTCGACCTCGGTTTCTCGGCATGACGCTGGTGATCGAAGTCTTCGTCTATCCCGACGCACGGCACCTCGGCCGTCTGCTTCCTGGTCATCATCGCAGGCGGACCGGGACGCGTCTCAGGCGCGCGGCATTTTTCCTGCACGGCACGAGGTGTCAGCGCACAGGCTGATAGTGGCCTCTCGCTGGCACCTGCGTGCCCTGGCTCACATAGCCGTCACGATCGCACACATAGACGATGGTCGGCATGCCGCCGGAGCGGAAAATCCAGTCCCCATTGCGGCGGATGCCGCGCGTTTCGGTGCGGCAGGCATATTGCTCCTCATCCTTCTTGTCCGGCTGAGACTTGACCCCGGGGAGATCGGGATAGGGATAGAGCGACTGAACGTCTGCTTTGCCCGCACGATTCCAATCCGTTGCAAAAGCCGGTTCGGCAATCAGACTGCTGGCAACAGAAAGGGCAGCGAGCAAGATTGGCAGGGATCGCATATCGGTGGCCTTTCATTGCCGGACGGACGCCAGTGGCGTTCACCTTCGGATTTAGGAAGCGTCCCGGCGGTGATCAAGCTTTTGGCAGCAAGGGCAACGACAGATCGATCCGGCCCTAGGCTTCTCGGCGGAAATAGCCTCGGACGAGCGGATGCGCGAAGAGGCTTGCAAGGATCGCAATCGCAGCGCCGGCGGCAAAGCCGGCGAAGAGCCCGCCGATAACGCCGGCCGCCAGCAGAACCTTCTTGCCGGGACCGTCCGGTTTCGTTGGCGGTTCGGCTTCTGAAATGACGCGGATGTTGCTCTGAGGTAGGTTCTGTTCCTCGGTCGTCTGGCTGGAGCGCTTCAGAACGGTCTCGTAGATTTCGCGGGCGGCCGTCGCCTTGCGCTGCAGTTCGTTGAGTTCGACCTGCTTGTCGGATGTGGTCGCCTGCAGCGCCTTTTGAATGTTCAGTTCCTTGGCGATCGCGTCCTCGGCTTTCTTCGCCTGGTCGTAATCGGCGCGCGCCGAGGTCACCATGCGCTGCAATTCACCCTTTATCTCGCCCGAAATACTCTGCAGCGACGAGCGGGCGGCCTGCAGTCGCGGATGCCGGGCGCCCATCTGGCTCTCGAGGCTGCCGACAATTGCGGCCTGCGTAGCATATTGCTGTCGAAGGCTCGCGAGCGACGAGTTCACCGAATTGCGGTCCGTCTGGCTGTTGGCGACAATATCCTCGAAGCTCATGTTCGCGGCCGCATCCGCGCGAGCCTTGGCCTGGATGGTTTTTTCCTGTGCGGTCAGCAAAAGCGTATTCAAGGACGCAAGGCGCTGGTCGGAGATCAGATTGCCCTCCGTCGCCGCCATGTCGTTGTCGGCGCGGAAGGTTTCGACGGCTTGCTCGGCCTCCTGCACCTTCTGGCGCAGATCGGTCAGGCGAACATCAAGCGTTGCGGTGGTATTTTCGTATAGACCGGTCGAGGCACTGCTTTCCTCCTGCATGAAGGAAGTCACGACCTGGTTTGCAAGCGTGGCGGATTTCTCCGGATTATTCGTTACCGCCGTCAAGGATACGACATAGGTGCTGCTCTGCCGGGTGATCGTAAGCGCCGTCTGCAATGCACTGACCACGGCCGCATCGTCGCTCCGGCCGCCGTTGAATTCCGGATCCTGCGCAAGCTTCATGGTATCGGCAACCCGGCGCAACACATTGCCGGACATCAGGATCTGCACCTGGCTGTCGATCATCGACGAGATCATCTCCGGCGAGATCGCCGATGATTGCGGCGCCGGATCAGCAAGGCCGATCTGGCGCGGATCGAAATAAAGGCTGGTGCTCGCGGTGAATTTCTGCGGCAGCGACGGTAGCAGCGCTCCGCCCGCCAATGCGCCGAGCACGGCAAGACCGAGAACAATCAGCCTTCTGTTCCAGATTGCAAAAATGATCGATCGCGTATCAAGAAGCGGCGCGTCGGGATCGACGGAAACCGGTGCCGGACGGACAACATCGCGCTCCGGCTGCGGTGGCAAAGGCGGCGTCTGGTCGCGCAGATCTCTTTCCGCGGGAGCGGGCGACTGCGGTGCTTCCGGCTCGAAAACAGGCTTTGCGAAGTCGCCAGGTCTCAAGACTGGCGTGCGCGCAGGAGAGCTTTCCGGCGCGGTTGGCGCAGGCTCGTAGCTTCGCCAGCTAGGCAGCCGGCTGACTCTGTTCCTGTCGAATTGGCTCATAGACACACTCGTGACCCGCCGACGCAGACCTTTGGCGGAGGCAGATCAACTTTAGAAATCCTTAGCTAACGGAGCGTTAAGATACCCTACCCGATATTGCCGGAACATGGCAAAGCTCCTGAAAGCGAGATCAATGAAAGCCGCCTTTTCGCCCTGGCGCCGCATGCTGACGATCGCCGCGGCAATAGTGCTGCCATTGCACGCTGGCCTTGCCGAAGCAGCGGGGCCTTGCTTTCGCGGCATCAATCTTTCCGGTGCGGAGTTCGGCAATCCGGGTGGAGAGATTTTCAAGGATTATGCTTACCCCTCAGAAGAGACGATCGGCTACTTCCGTAAGAAGGGGATGAATATCGTTCGCTTGCCGTTCTTGTGGGAGCGACTGCAGCCCGAACTCGGGCAGGCCCTGAACGACGATGAGCTCCAGCGCATCAAGGATACGGTGACCCTTTTGCGCAAACACAAGATGAGCGTCATTCTCGATCCACACAATTATGCCCAATACAAGAAAGCGCAGGTCGGAACGCCGCCGGTGACGACGCTGGCATTCGCCGATTTCTGGACTCGGCTCGCCGTCGAATTTGCCGATCAGCAGGACGTGATTTTCGGGCTCATGAACGAGCCCTATGACATCGCCAGCGACAAATGGTTGAGCGCTGCCAATGCCGCGATCCGCGGCATCCGTGCGGTCGGCGCCGGCAATCTCATCCTCGTGCCAGGCACGAAATGGACGGGAGCCCATTCCTGGCAGTCAGACGGCCCGGGCGGGCCGAACGGCACCATAATGCTTGGCGTCAAGGACCCGCGCAGGAACTATGCCTATGAGGTTCACCAGTACTTCGACAGCGATTCCTCCGGTACGCACGAGGAATGTTCCGGCAATGAGAACGCCAGGAAGGCTATCGTCAGCATGTCTGATTGGGCGCGCAAGCACGGCACCCGAGTGCTGCTGGGCGAATTCGGTGTCTCGCAAGCGCCGGAATGCGTCGCCGGATTGAAAGCGGTTTTGGATACGATGCAGGAAAACGGCGACGTCTGGCTCGGCTGGACATACTGGGTCGCAGGCGATTGGTGGCCGCAAACCGAGCCGTTGAACGTGCAGCCGCACGACGGCCATGAACGAAAGCAAATCACAGTGCTGGAGGCTGCCGCTAAGGCGCCGGCTCCCGCAGAGGACGCATGCCGGACACGAGGCAGGTGATGATGGCACTGCGGGAAGCATTAGCAAAGGAACAGATCGACTACGGCCTCCTGGCCGTCGGCGTATTGTCGGTTACCTACAATTGCCTTCTCGCCTTCATCAATCACAACATCACGCCGCTTGCGTCGTCGCATGTCGTCCTCAGTGAGATCCTGCTGCTGGTCTATAGTTTTGGCTTCATATTGAAGCGCGGGCTCTACGAGGAGGATCTCGCGCCTCTTGGCTATTTGCTGGCGACGATTTTCCTCACGATCTATGTGATGGTCACCAACCGCGCAGGCTATATCGACCACCTGCGCAACGTGCTTATCATCTTCGCCTTCGTCATCATGGGTCGATGGACGAACGAGCGAACGCTGAAGCTGATCTTCAAGACCTGCTGCATTGTTGTGCTGGCGGTGCTGATCTGCGAAATCGTCTCCGTACAAGCCTATGTAGCATTGTTCCATCCGGCCGAATATTTCGAGAACACTCGCGGTGTGCCGCGCGCCACCTATAGCGACATCGGCCTTTTCCGCGGCGCCCTTGGCTTCCCGTCCCGCTTTTCCTTCGGGATCATCGATCACCGGTCCTCATCGATCTTCCTGGAGCAGGTATCGCTTGCCAATTTCTGCGGTGTACTAGTCATCTATCTCGTCAGCTTTTCCAATCGCTTGAGATTATTCGACCGGCTGCTTTTCCTCTTCACCGTCGTGTTGATTCTGGTCACCAACGACACGCGCACGATGCTTATTTTCAGCGTGGTCTGCCTCGGTGGATACTTTATCTATCCGTGGATTCCGAAGATCTGCGATTTCTTGATGATGCCGGCGATCATCACCATGGGCTTTGTCATCCATGCATTCCGCCCTGATGCCCATGACGACGATTTCGTCGGCCGCATCAGCGGGACCGTTCGAAACATCTTTGCCATGGACATCCCGGCGACTCTTGGCCTTGAACTCGAGAAAGCCACGACTTTCGTCGACAGCGGCTACGTCTACATAACCTACGGCGCGACGATCTTCGGCCTCATCCTCTTCTGGCTGTTTGTCTCTTTTTTCCCGGCAGGCGAGACGCCGAACCAGAAGCGTCTTGCGCATTCGCTATCGCTTTTCATGTTCCTGAACCTGATGATCGGCTCCACGGCGATCTTCTCCATGAAGACGGCCGGCCTTGTCTGGCTGCTCGTTGGGTTCCTGAAAGTCAACGAGGGCGTGCGCGGGAAACGCGCTGTCGGTAAAGTAGGCACGCCGATTTCCGCCTGAACGGTTGCGCGGCGGGGATACGAGACGCCGCAGGCGGGACGGAGTCTCGCTATGACTTCCGTAAGTTGGAGCTCGATGCATGGATGCAAGAGCCTGCAAGTCCTTGACAGCTTCTTTTGCAAATTCTTGCACGAATGAAAGAGCCACGCCCTATGCGGCGTGGCTGCTTTAATCTAAGCAGACCTGCCGGTTATTGCCGCGAGAGGGAAGAGGGCCATGACGAACTATGTGCTGACAGTATCGTGCAAATCGACGCGCGGGATCGTGGCTGCGATTGCGAATTATCTCGCCGATCAGGGCTGCAACATCGTCGATAGCTCGCAGTTCGACGACCTCGACACCGGCAAGTTCTTCACTCGCGTCAGCTTCATCTCCGAAGAAGGCGTCGGCCTTCCGGCGCTGACGGAGGGTTTCAAGCCGATCGCCGAGAAATTCGGCATGGACGCCGAGATCCACGACGGCAGTGCCCGCATGAAAGTGCTGCTGATGGTCTCCCGCTTCGGCCACTGTTTGAACGACCTGCTCTACCGCTGGAAGATCGGCGCGCTGCCGATCGATATCGTCGGCGTCGTCTCCAACCACTTCGACTACCAGAAAGTCGTCGTCAACCACGACATTCCCTTTTATCACATCAAGGTCACCAAGGAGAACAAGCCGCAGGCCGAAGCCCAGCTGCTCGATCTCGTCGACCAGACCGGCACGGAACTGATCGTGCTCGCCCGCTACATGCAGGTGCTTTCCGATGCGATGTGCCGCAAGATGTCCGGCAAGATCATCAATATTCACCATTCCTTCCTGCCGAGCTTCAAGGGCGCTAACCCCTACAAGCAGGCTTATGAGCGCGGCGTGAAGCTGATCGGCGCCACGGCGCATTACGTGACGGCCGACCTCGACGAAGGTCCGATCATCGAGCAGGACACGGCGCGCATCACCCACGCCCAGAGTGCGGACGACTACGTCTCGATCGGCCGCGATGTCGAAAGCCAGGTACTGGCGCGGGCCATCCACGCCCATATCCATCGTCGCGTCTTCCTCAACGGCAACCGCACCATCGTCTTCCCGGCAAGCCCAGGTTCCTACGCATCCGAACGGATGGGTTGATCTCTACCCAAAAGGGCAACGGCGCAAAGCTTGCTTGCTCATGACATGAATTCGATTATCTGCTTATGTGAACAATCGAATCATGCCGTGGGGGATGCCATGACCGACGATGCGCGTGCTGATCGTATGGAACTGCCGCGCCCGGACGTAACGTCGGCGGAAGCAGAAAGCATCCTGCAATCGCGCTACGGCCTTCAAGGCACGATCACTGAACTCGGCAGCCAGCAGGACCGCAATTACCGGATCGACACCGGCGACGGCAGCTATGTGCTGAAGATCTGCCACATGGCTTACGATACGCTGGAGCTCGAGGCGCAGAATGCAGCAATCCGGTATCTGACCAGCAAGGACGGCGCGCCGCGTGTCCCGAGGGTCATGAGCTCGACGGATGGTCAGGACATCATCGCCGTCACGGTTCGCGAACAGACCTTCAAGGTACGTCTGCTCGGATATCTCGAAGGCGAAGGTCTGACGCATCGCAAATACCTGCCGAAGGCTTCCGTCGCGGCCCTTGGTGCGCTTTGCGCCCGGCTGGCGCAGGCGCTTGCGGATTTCAACCATTCGGGCCTCGACCGCAGCCTGCAGTGGGATCTGCGTCGCGCCGGACCTGTTGCCGTTCAGCTGCTTTCGGCAATCACCGATGGCGCTGCACGCGACCGGATCGCAAAGAGCATGGTGCTCGCCGTACGCCGCATCCAGCCGCTCGCGCCATCGCTCCGCGTTCAGGCCGTGCATCATGACGTAACAGGCGACAACGTCGTCTGCCGGATCGATGCGCAAGGACGGCCGATGCCCGATGGCGTCATCGATTTCGGCGATATCATTCGCGGCTGGCTCGTCGGCGATCTAGCCGTGACCTGCGCCTCGCTGCTGCATCAGGCCGATGGCGATCCATTCTACATCCTGCCCGCGGTCAAAGCCTATCACGAGATCTATCCGCTGACGGACGAGGAGCTGAAGGCGCTTTGGCCGCTAGTCGTCGCGCGTGCGGTCATTCTGGTTGCGAGCAGCGAACAGCAGATTTCGATTGATCCGGAAAACGACTACGTCCGCAACAATCTGGCGCTTGAACGGCGAATCTTCGACACGGCCATGTCTGTTTCCTTCGGCTTGATGGAAGCCGCGATCCTCGAGGCTGTTGGCGCCGGGACGACGCCGATCGATATGTCCGGCTGGCACGTGCTTCTGCCGGAGATCGACCTTGCAAACATCGCCTATCTCGACCTCGGCGTTCAGAGCCCGCATTTCGCAGCCGGTAACTGGCTGAATGCGGAAATGGACTGGCGGCTTTTGGCACGCGCGGCGAATGAGGCGGGCATAGCGGCGACCCGCTACGGTGAATACCGGCTTTCGCGCGCCGTTCTTCGAAGTGCCAGGCAGCCGTCGACCTACGCGCTCCACAATGACATCTGCCTACCCGGAGGAAGCAGCGTCGCTGCCCCTTTTTCCGGACGCATCGATTGCAAGAACCACCATCTCGTCCTGATCGGCAACGACATCAATCTGCATCTCGACGGCCTGGATCTGTCTGTTGAGGATGGCGTGGAGGTTGAACAGGGGCAGATCATCGGCACGGTCTCGGGCGAGGCCTCTTCGCTCGGCGGCTTGCGTATACAGCTTTGCACGGTTCCTGCGCTCGAACCGCCGCTCTTTGCCGCACCGCAGGAGGCAGCCGCCTGGTCGGTCCTTTGCCCATCACCCGCGGGTCTGCTTGGACCGGGCGCCAACGCGCCCAGGCCTGAAACGGTAGAATTGCTTGCGAGGCGTCAGGCGCATCTCGCAAAGCCGCAGAAGAATTACTACGAGGTGCCGCCGCAGATCGAGCGCGGCTGGAAGGAACACATGTTCGATGTCGAGGCGCGCGCCTATCTCGACATGGTCAACAATGTCACGATTCTCGGCCACGGGCACCCGCGCCTGGCAGAAGCGATCGGCGAGCAATGGCTGAAGCTCAACACCAATTCGCGCTTTCACTATGCGGCGATCGGCGAATTCTGCGAGCGGTTGGCGGCCTTAGCGCCCGACGGACTGGACCGCGTCTTCCTCGTCAACAGCGGGTCGGAGGCGAATGATCTGGCGATCCGGCTTGCCTGGGCGCATACGGGGGCGCGCAACATGCTCTGCCTGCTGGAAGCCTATCATGGCTGGTCGGTTGCCAGCGACGCCGTCTCCACCTCGATTGCCGACAATCCTCAGGCGCCGACGACCCGACCGGATTGGGTGCATGCCGCCGTTTCGCCCAACACCTATCGCGGCGAATTTCGTGGGCCGGATTCGACCGGAGACTATCTCGCCGCGATGGTGCCTGTGCTGCAGTCGATCGACGCCAGCGGGCAAGGGCTTGCGGGCTTCATCGCCGAATCGGTCTATGGGAATGCCGGCGGCATTTCCTTGCCGGATGGATATCTAGCTGAAGTCTATGCTCAAGTTCGCGCCCGCGGCGGAGTCTGCATAGCCGACGAAGTGCAGGTCGGCTACGGCAGGATCGGCCATCACTTCTGGGGATTCGAGCAGCAGGGCGTCGTGCCGGATATCCTCACCATCGCCAAGGGCATGGGCAACGGCCACCCGCTCGGTGCCGTGATCACGACGCAGGCAATTGCCGAATCGCTGGAGAAGGAAGGCTATTTCTTTTCCTCGTCCGGCGGCAGCCCGGTCAGTTGCATTGCCGGCATGACGGTGCTCGACATCATGGTAGACGAAAAGCTGCAGGACAACGCACGCGAGGTGGGCGATCATCTCAAAGGTCGGCTTGCCGCACTGATCGACAAGTATCCGATTGTCGGCGCCATCCACGGCATGGGCCTCTATCTCGGGCTTGAATTCGTCCGCGACAGAACGACGCTGGAGCCAGCGACACAAGAGACGGCGGCCATCTGCAATCGTCTTCTCGAACTCGGCGTGATCGTGCAGGCAACCGGTGATCACCTGAATGTGCTGAAAATCAAGCCGCCGCTTTGCCTGACTATCGAGAGCGCCGACTTCTTCGCGGACATCCTGGAAAAGGTCCTTTCCGAGGGTTGGTGACCGCTCCTCCGCCATTAACCAATGCGGTCATTTCGAGGCTTTCGGTTTTTTAATCAAAAGCCCCATTGCCGGAATCAAAACGACTTCCTATGTCTGTCCCGGTGATCGAAACGAGGCTTCCGGCCGTCACGCAATTTGCACAAAGATCTGATAGTGTTCTTTCGGCAAATACGACTGTGACGGAATTATTTTTTTCGGATCGTCGAGATTTTGACACGTTTCGGAATATGATTCTGATGGACTGTCCTTTATTCTCTACAAACAAGGTAGATTATAAATACAATCGTCGCCGGTCCCGAGCCTTTCGAGACCCTCACGAGTGCAACGCCAACACAAGGAACGAGACATGATTGATATCGATATTCTCGCCACCCTTCTCGGGCGAATTGTACTCGGCAATGACCGTCCGGGCGCCCTCTCCCGCTCGAACTGTCGAATGTGATCTTCGTCCCTCCTTTCAACGGTATCAGACAAGTCAATTCGTCATCGCCTCGCAATCCGCGCGGCAGGAGTACTACGCATGAAAAAGCAAGTTATCGAATATGCAGGCGTTCCCGTCGGGATCGTCATTCCAGATGAAGACCGGCTGAAGTTCATCGCCGTGAAATTTCACGTGCACGACCTCGACGAGCAGCGTTTCAGCTCGCCGGACGAGGTGAAGCTTGCGATCCACGACCTGATGACCCGGCGCCATCCAAAGCCAATCCATGCCTGAAAACAGGCTTAGATTTCCGCGCTTCGTCGCTTTCCAAAGTTTATGACCGGTCCCGAAAAAGCGGCCGGTCTTGTTTTTTTGTGCTGGTTGCGATCCTATCCGACGTGAACAAGGACGGCGCATTTGCTCAATCTCATTACCGATATCGAGGGCGTTTCGATCGGCCACGTAACGGACCTGAAGCTCGGTTCCGGCGTCACGACTATTATTTTCGACGAACCGGCGACGGCTTCGGCCAGCGTTCTCGGCGGCGCGCCTGGCAGCCGGGACACGGCGTTGCTCGATCCTTCGATGACGGTCGAGAAGGTTGATGCCTTCGTTCTTTCCGGCGGCTCGGCCTTTGGGCTGGATGCGGCAGGCGGCGTACAAGCCGGCTTGAGGAAGGCCGGCCGCGGCTTCCAGGTGGGCACAGTGCGTGTTCCGATTGTACCCCAGGCAATCCTTTTCGATCTCTTGAACGGCGGCGACAAAGATTGGGGCCTGCATTCGCCTTACCGGGAGATGGGCTATGCGGCCTTCAAGGCAGCGGCGAAAGGCGAATTTCCGCTCGGAACGGTGGGTGCCGGAACAGGTGCCACGACGGCAACATTCAAAGGCGGGCTCGGCTCGGCAAGCACGGTCAGTAGCGCTGGGCATCGGATCGCGGCAATCGTCGCGGTCAATGCGCTCGGTTCGGCAACGATCGGCGACGGACCGCATTTCTGGGCGGCACCCTTCGAAAGCGGCAACGAATTCGGCAGCCTCGGAATGCCCGCGACGATCGACCATCGCTTGCGGCTCAAGGGCGTGGTGGCACCTGCAACCACGATCGGTGCGGTCGTGACCAATGCGGCGCTGACGAAGGCCGAGGCTTTCCGGCTTTCGCTGGGCGCACATGACGGGCTGGCAAGGGCATTGGTTCCGGCACACTTACCTCTGGACGGCGATACCGTTTTTGCCGCTTCGACGTGTGCACGACCGATGGCCGACATGGGCGAGCTGATGGAGCTTTGCCACCTCGCAGGAGTGGTCATGGCGCGTGCCATCGCGCGCGGTGTTTACGAAGCGACGGCGCTGCCTTACGAGGGTGCGCAGAGGGCGTGGCGGGAGCTTTATCCGGGCGGACGCTGATCGCCTGGACAGAGAGAAGAGCCCAAGCGGCGGGAGAGAAAATGCAGATCCGGGCCCTGATGTATTTCGACGAGTTGGTCAGGACCAAATCCATGCGCCAGGCGGCCGAGAACTTGGGCGTTGCGCCGACTGCCGTCAGCCGCCAGATCGAGAATCTCGAAGAGCATTTCGGTGCTGCTCTCGTCGAACGCAGCGCGCGCGGCGTTAAGCTGACGGCCGCGGGTGAACTGCTTGCCGCACGCGCCGGACGGACACTTCGCGAACTCGAGCATGTGCAGCAACTGATCGAAGACCTGAAAGGGCTCGCGCGCGGCCGGGTGACCATCTACGCCAATGGTGCGATCGTCACCAGTCTGCTTGCACCCGCGCTCTCGGAATTCAGCCGCAGCTTTCCCAATATCCGCTTCGAGGTGATGATCACCAGCGCCCGGCAGGCCATCGAGGCGGTGAACGCAGCGCGGGCCGATATGGCGCTGACACTTTTTGCTCCGCCAATGTCCGATGCAAAAGTGGTGACACGCTTTGAAATCGCTTATGACGTGATCGTTTCGGCACAGGATGCCGCGGCAGGCCGCAAGGAAATCACCCTTCGCGAACTTGCACGCTACACACTCGCTCTGCCCGAGAAGTCCTTTGGTTTCCGCCAGAGCTTCGATGCGCTTGTCGAGCGACAGGGGCTGACGATCGATCCGGTTTTCACCGTCAGTTCGCTGGAAATGCTCAAGGAACTCGTGCTCAGCGACAGCGCGGTAACGCTGTTGCCGGCGCTTGCTGTCCGCCGCGAGATCGAGGCAGGCCAGCTTGCTGCCATTCCACTTGCCGGCGAAAACTCCATCCGCACGCATGTCGAGCTTTCGATCGCGCCGGATCGGCAACTCTCCTTCGCAGCGGACAGGCTCATCGGTTTCATCGAAAATTTCATGCGGACGAAACTGAAGGGCCGCTGAGGCTGGTCGAGCAGGACGACTTGCATTTTCTCTTTTTTTAGTGTGTAGCTTTTTTCGATGCACAATGAACACATAATGTGCGCACTACTTCACATCGCCTTTTTGGGATCCGCAAAATTATGATCACCAGCCTTCTGCCGGCGCCTTTCACGCGACTTGCTCACCGCCTTTCCCTCAGCGCTGCTCTTTCCGTCGCGATGATGGCAAGCGCCGTCGTGCCGGCTCATGCGGCCAAGACGGCGCTCAATCTCGGCATGAGCGTCGAACCGGCGGGGCTCGATCCGACGATCGCTGCACCGGTCGCGATCGGTCAGGTGACCTGGCAGAATGTCTTCGAAGGGCTGGTTGCGATCGATGAGAGCGGCAAGGTCCGGCCGCAGCTTGCCAAGAGCTGGGAAATTTCGCCGGATGGGCTGACCTATACGTTCAAGCTGCAGACCGGCGTCAAATTCCATGACGGCGAACTCTTCGATTCCACGACGGCAAAATTCGCGCTGGACCGCGCCCGCGGCAAAGACTCTACCAATCCGCAGAAGCGCTTCTTTGCTCCGATCGCCTCGATCGACACGCCGGATTCCGAGACGCTCGTGTTGCATCTTTCGCAGCCGACGGGAAGCCTGCTTTACTGGCTTGGCTGGCCGGCATCGGTCATGGTCGGCCCAAAGTCGGCTGCAACCGACAAGACGAAGCCGGTCGGCACCGGTCCTTTCAAATTCGTCAACTGGGCGAAGGGCGACAAGGTTGAGCTTGTCAGGAACGAGCACTACTGGAACAGCCAGGTGTTCGTGAAGCTCGACAAGGTGACTTTCCGGTTCATCGCCGATCCGCAGGCTCAAGCCGCCGCACTGAAGGCAGGCGACGTGGACGCCATTCCGGAATTCGCCGCACCCGAGCTGATGAGCTCGTTCGAAGGCGATCCGCGGCTAGTGACGAAGGTCGGCAATACCGAACTCAAGGTCGTTGCCGGCATGAACAATGCCAAAAAGCCTTTCGACGACAAGCGGGTTCGCCAAGCCCTGATGATGGCGATTGACCGTCAGACCGTGATCGACGGCGCCTGGTCGGGTCTCGGCACGGCGATCGGCAGCCATTATACGCCGAACGATCCGGGCTATCAGGACATGGCCAGCGTACTGCCCTATGATCCGGAAAAAGCGAAGGTGCTGCTTGCAGAAGCCGGCTATCCGAACGGCTTCAGCTTCACGATCAAGTCGCCGCAGATGGCCTATGCGCCGCGCAGCGCCCAGGTGATGCAGGCAATGTTTGCCGAGATCGGCGTGACCATGAATATCGAGCCAACGGAATTTCCGGCGAAATGGGTGCAGGATGTGATGAAGGACCGCGCTTACGAGATGACTATCGTGGCGCATGCCGAGCCGATGGATATCGACATCTATTCGCGCGATCCCTACTACTTCAACTACAAGAACCCGACCTTCAACGATCTGATGAAGAAGGTGCAGGAGACGACCGATCCCGTCTTGCAGAACAAGATCTACGGCGAGGTGCAGAAAATCCTCGCCGAGGATGTGCCGGCGCTTTATCTATTCGTCATGCCGAAGCTCGGCGTGTGGGACAAGAAGCTGAAAGGCCTATGGGAAAACGAGCCGATCCCTTCGAACGTTCTGACCAACGTGTCGTGGGAGGAGTGATTTTCCGCAACGAGATGGTAACGACTGGGGGCGGGACGTGATCACGGTTCTTGGCCGGCGCTTTTCCGGACTAATCCTGACGCTTGCCACCGTCTCTTTCCTGATTTTTGCTGCCATGGATCTTCTGCCCGGCGATCCGGCGTCGATCATGCTCGGCACTTCGGCAACAACCGAAACGCTGGCAGCGCTTCGGCATGAACTTGGGCTTGATCAACCTCTGCTCTTTCGCTACGGCCAATGGGTCGCCGGGGTGTTTTCCGGTGATCTCGGGCAGTCTTATACCTATGGCGTGCCGGTCGCGGGGCTGATCCTCGAGCGGCTGGCGGTGACGCTGCCGCTGGCGCTGCTCGCTATCCTCCTTTCCGTCGCCATCGCCGTGCCGCTCGGCACTTTTGCAGCGGCGCGACGAAACGGCATCGCCGACGTCGTCGCAACGCTCTTTTCACAGGTAAGCATTGCCGTTCCGGCTTTCTGGGTATCGTTGCTGCTGATCATCCTGTTCTCAACGACGCTTGAACTCATGCCGGCCGGAGGTTTCCCAGGGTGGAGTGCGGGCCCCTGGCCTGCGTTTCAGGCGCTGATTATGCCTGCCATGGCCCTGGCGCTGCCGCAGGCAGGCGTCCTGACACGCGTCACTCGCTCGACGGTCCTGGAAACACTGCACGAGGATTTCACGCGGACGGCACTCGCGAAAGGGCTTTCGGCGCGCGCAGTCTTGTGGAGGCACGCGGTGCCGAACGCGCTGGTGCCGATCCTGACGATCCTTGGGCTGCAGTTTACATTCCTCGTGGCGGGCGCGGTTCTGGTCGAAAACGTCTTCAACCTGCCAGGTCTTGGACGGCTTGCGTTTCAAGCATTGTCGCAACGCGACATCATTGTCATGCAGGATGTCGTGCTGTTTTTTGCCGCGCTCGTCGTCGTCATGAATTTCCTCGTCGATATGTCCTATCTCGCGGTCGACCCGCGATTGCGAAAGGATGTGTGACGATGGTGATCGCTTCCGGTACCGCCACCAGACGGCGCTCATTCACGATTAGCCGGCAAATTAAGCTTCTTACCGGCGCATCCATCATCGGATTGCTCGTGGCAATCGCGCTTCTGTCGCTCGTCTGGACGCCGCTGCCGCCCGCAAAGATGCAGATCATTCACAAACTGCAGCCGCCCTTCGCCTTCGGGCTGTTCGGCACCGATCAATTCGGCCGCGACGTTCTTTCGATGCTGATGGCCGGATGCTGGAATTCGCTGTCGATCGCCATCGCCGCGGTTGCCATCGGTGGTGCGGTCGGTTCGATTGCCGGCATCTCAGCCGCGGCGATCCGGGGCATTTTCGAAACATTGCTGATGCGCGTCTGCGACGTCATCTTCGCGCTGCCGCCGATCCTCTCCGCGATGATCCTCGGCGCTTTCCTAGGCCCCGGCAGGTTTACGGCGATCACGGCGATTGCCGCCTTCATGATCCCGGTCTTCGCGCGGGTCACTCTCGCCTCGGCCCTGCAGGCCTGGAGCCGCGACTACGTGCTGGCGGCGCGCGCGATCGGCAACAGCCGCTTGACGATTTCGGTGCGCCACGTGTTGCCGAACATCATGAACCAGATCACCGTTCATGCGGCGATCCAGCTCGGGTTGGCGATCCTCACCGAAGCGGGATTAAGTTTCCTCGGCCTCGGGGTCGCCCCGCCGGTGCCGACCTGGGGCCGGATGCTCGCCGATTCCCAAACCTATCTTGGGCTGGCGCCGTGGCTTGCCATCCTGCCCGGGCTTGCGATCGCGCTTGCCGTTCTCGGTTTCAACATGCTGGGGGACGGACTGCGCGATTTCTTCGACCCCCGGCGTTTCTAAAATCAGACCGGACGGCGGTAACCAGTTGGCTGTTGGTAAAGCTGGCCGATACGCTTAACAGCGGCTTCAAAATTCTCGCGGGCGACAGTCATCGTGTAGCCGTTGGCATGAATGATCGTTTCCGGATCCTCCATGATTGCGACATGCCCCTTCCAGAAGACGAGGTCGCCGCGGCGAAGTTCGGAGCGATCGATCGCCTCGCCGAGGCCGGCTGCCTGCATGTCCGTGTCACGAGGCGCGCTTCGACCGGCCATCTGCGTGGCAAGCTGCACAAGGCCGGAACAATCGATGCCCAGGCCTGAGCGGCCGCCCCACAAGTAAGGTGCGTTCATGAAGCGCGATGCGATCTCGACATAATCGTGGTCCTTGCCGTTAGCAACAGGCTGGACATGCCTTGCAAAGATCGCAGTACCATCTTCAAGCACGGCGTAGTGATTTCCGCGCGCTTCCGCCTCCCCCGCGACCCTGACGCGGCTGCCCATGGAAAGCACGGATTTATAAGGCTTTCGCAATTCGGGTTCCGGATAGAGGAAAGTGCGCTGCACAGTGATGATATGCGTCGGTTCTCCTTGAGCGTCGGACAGCATTTCCTCCGGCAGGTAGCCGACATACCCATCCGAACAAGCCTTTACCCAGCCCCAGCCGCCGGCGCGGTCAAAGACGGTCACGTCTTCACCGAAGAGCAGTTCCGTATCGATGCCGACTGAAATATCCGGTTGCGGACGAAGCGGCGCAACCGGAACGGCGATCCGCGCCGGGGTACCGGAAACAAAACGCAAGGCTTCGACCTTGCCTTCCAGACTCGCTTCGGCTAGGTCCGGCCGATAGGCATGCAGGCGGCGGTCGAGCATCGTCAGTTCCATTCCCTTATATTGGCAGGCGGCGCCCCTGGTCACGCACCAGGTCGCCGAGTTTCTCGAGATAGAGCGCGCCACCGACGGTGCGCTTGATGATCACATTCCGCCGGTCGCTCTCATCGCGTGCCCGATCGACTAAGCCCATTTCGCCCATGGTATCGAGCGCACGAGTGATGACCGGCTTCGTCACGTTCAGCGTTGCGGCGAGCCCCCGCACGGTATGGGGTGGCGGCACCAGATAGATATGCAGCAGGATCGCCATCTGTCGCAACGTCAAATCACGTTCGTCGTGACGCACCTGGTCGAGGGTAACGCCGTGCCAAAGCCCCAGCGCCTGCGAGGCGGTCAATTCGATCGGCAAGGATCCTCCGGAAAATCATTACGCAAGCGTTTCATTCTCCCGCAGCGGATCCCGGTGTGCAAGAGGCGACAGAATCTGCCGCCTCGCAAAGTGAATAAAATTTTAACGATCGTCGATCAGCCGCGGCGGATATGGTTGTAGAGCGCGCGGATCGCCTGAGCCTCGCCGCCGCCTGGCGAATGAGCGCGCTCGGTCGGCGCCCAGCCGTAGATGTCGAAATGCGCCCAGCTCTTCGTATTGCTGACAAAGCGTTTCAGGAATAGCGCCGCCGTGATCGCGCCTGCCATGCCGCCCGCCGGAGCATTGGTGATGTCGGCGATCTTGGCGCGGATATCCTTGTCGTAGCCCATATAGAGCGGCAGCCGCCACAGAGGATCGTCGGTCTCGAGGCTCGCTTCAGTCAGATCGTGGGCAAGGTTTTCGTCATCCGTGAAGAACGGCGGGAGATCGGGACCGAGCGCGACGCGGGCAGCGCCCGTGAGCGTCGCCATATCGATCAGCAGATCCGGTGCCTCTTCGTCGGCGTAAGCCAATGCGTCGGCAAGGATCAGGCGGCCCTCGGCATCGGTATTGTCGATCTGAACGGTTAGACCCTTGCGGCTCTTGTAGACGTCTCCCGGGCGGAACGCATTTGCCGAAATCGAATTTTCAACGACAGGAATGATGACGCGGAGGTCGACCTTCAGCTTCGCGTCCATGATCATCAGCGCAAGGCCCATTACATTCGCTGCGCCGCCCATGTCCTTCTTCATCAAAAGCATGGAGGAGGCAGGCTTGATGTCCAGGCCGCCGGTATCGAAGCAGACGCCCTTGCCGACAAGCGTAACCTTGCGGTGGCCCTTCTTCCCCCAGCGCAGTTCCAGGAGGCGCGGCGCATCGGCGCTGGCGCGGCCAACTGTGTGGACCAGCGGGAAGTTCTCCTTCAGTAGATCGTCGCCGATGATGACCGACATTTCCGCCTTGTAGTGCTCGGCAAGGCCGCGGAAGGCGGCTTCGAGCTGTTCGGGGCCCATATCATTGGTCGGCGTGTTGATGAGATCGCGGGCAAGGAAGACGCCTGCGAGCTGGCGCTTGATATCCGCACCTTCAGCATCGCGCGGGATCATCAGCGTCGCGGCCGCCTGCTTGTCGGAACGGTAGCGGTCGAAACGGTAGCTGCCGAGCCCAAAACCGAGCGACAGGCGGTTTGCCGTCAACGGTGCGGTTTCGATGTGCCAATCGCCGGCCGGCAGCGAGCGGGCAAGTTTGCCGGTGATATAGGGTTGTTCCGATGGATTAGTGCCGAGGCCGAAAAGCGCTCCGCCGAGGTGCCCCTCCGCAGTCGGGATAAGCAGCAGGGAACCGCTTTCCGCCCTGTAGCCTGCCTTCTTCGCCCAACCGAGCGCGATCGGATCGATCGTGCCGGTCTCGATATGCGCCGGCGTGACCGCGAAGATCGGCAAGGTGGAACCGCCTTTCGTGTTGAACGGCGTCGGTCTCTCGATGAACTGATAGGGGGCCATATTTATCCTTCGGCGATGTGCGGGAATCGTTTTTTAACGGTCCGTTAGGGTTAACAGACTATTGCTGGAGTGAAGATTGCGTCAAACCTTTCCCTGTTCCGCTTAGAGGCCAGGCGCCAAATTTCTGAATTCAGGAAAGCGCGATGCCTCTCCCGGCCATCAATCCCTCCAAGAACCGTACTCTCCACTGCGCCGTAGCCATAATGATCGTCGTGGCGCTCGCGGGTTGCTCGACGACCAAGGACAAGATGACGACGGGTTCGGTTCCGAAGCTGACAAAGCCGGTCGAAACCATGGATGCGAACGAGCTTCACGCAATGACGGAACGGGTCGGGCAGGCCTACGAGAAAAACCCACGCGATCCGGTAAACGGCGTCAACTATGCCAACCTGCTGCGCATGGCCGGGCGTGATGCGCAGGCGCTTGCCGTCATGCAGCAGGTTGCGATTTCCAATCCGAAAGACCGCAATGTCCTGGCCGCCTACGGCAAGTCCCAGGCAGCCGCCGGACAATTCCAGCAAGCGCTCGACACGATCGGCCGGGCGCAAACCCCGGACCGGCCCGATTGGAAGCTCATTTCTGCCCAAGGCGCGATTCTCGACCAGATGGGCAAGCCCGGCGATGCGCGTGCGCGTTATCGCGATGCGCTGGACATCATGCCGAACGAGCCTTCCGTGCTTTCAAATCTCGGCATGTCCTACGTGCTGACAGGCGATCTCAGGACCGCCGAAACCTATCTCAAGCAGGCGGCGAACCAGCCGGGCGCCGATAGCCGCGTCAGGCAGAACCTCGCCCTTGTCGTCGGACTGCAGGGACGCTTCCCAGAAGCCGAAGAGATCGCCCGCCGCGAGCTCGCGCCGCAGCAGGCCGACGCCAACGTCGCCTATTTGCGTTCGATGCTTTCCCAGCAGAATTCCTGGCAGAAGCTCGCGGCAAAGGACACCGCGCAGGCAAGCAATACCAACTGATTTCGATTACCGAAGAATCGCGCCGGAAATCAAACGCAAACCCAGCCCGCCCATGACGAGCCCGGCAGCGCGGTCGATCCAGTGCTTAGCGCCCAAATAGACCTGGCGCGGACGGCGGGCCGAGAAAGCCAGCGCCACGATCGCATACCATCCGGCCTCAATCGCGAAGATGCCGATCGGCAGACCGATGATGACACCTGCAGGTACGGTTTTCGGCAGAAAAGCCGCGAATATACTCGCATAGACGATGATGGTCTTCGGATTGCTGAGCTGCGTCAGCAGCGCCATCGAGAAGCTGTGGCGGAGCGACGCCCTACCCGCGACCGCACCCGACACCTCAAGAGGTTCCTTTGCGCCCTGCCAGATCCGGAACGCGATATAGACGAGGTAGGCGCCGCCGGCGAACTTCAACACCAGGTAAAGCCACGCGAACTGCGTCAGCAACGCCGTCAGGCCCGCAAGCGCGAGAATGCCGAAAATGACGCCGCCGACACCCATTCCGAGCGCCGCTGCCAAGCCATCAACGCGAGAGCGGGAAATGGCGATGCGCGAGACGACGACGAAACTGGGGCCGGGGCTCATGGCGCCGACGATCAGTGCTGCAAAAATGCTGGTGAGAATGGCTGCGGAAGACATGAACACTCACTCCTGATTTCGACCAGACGAGCAGGGGTCACATCAGCGCTTCCCGATGGTCCTCCATCTCATTCGCCAGTCACGCAAAAACATTGGCTAGCTCGTTTCGCCACAGCCTGCAAGCGGTGTCAGAACCTGTCGGCAACCTGAATGCCGGCCGGGCCGAGAATAACCGCAACGAGAACGGGAAGGAAGAACAGGATCATCGGAACGGTCAGTTTCGGTGGCAGGGCGGCGGCCTTTTTTTCAGCCTCGTTCATGCGCTCGTCACGGCCTTCCTGTGCGAGAACGCGTAGCGCCTGCGAAATCGGCGTGCCGTAACGGTCGGCCTGGATGAGGGCCTGTGTGACCGACTGCACAAGACCGATCTGCGTGCGCGTGCCGAGATTCTCGAGTGCCTGGCGGCGGTCGGGCAGGAAGGAGAGTTCAGCTGTCGTCAACACCATTTCTTCGGCAAGAGGCGGCGACTGTTCGCCGAGTTCCTCCGACACGCGTCGCATCGCCGCCTCAATCGAGATGCCGGATTCGACGCAAATCAGCATCAGGTCGAGCGCGTCCGGCCAGGCGCGCTTGATCGAGTGCTGGCGCTTCGACATGCGGTTCGAGATGAAGATGTTCGGCGCGTAGAAGCCGAGATAGCCCGTGCCGACCATCGCCAGCAGGCGGATGGGAAGCGGCTTGGTGGCAAGGTTTCCGAGACCGAAAATCCAAAAGACGGCGACCGCGAGAAAGGCAAACGGCAAAAGGAAGCGAGCGACGAGAAATGTGTTCAAGGCGTTTTCGGAGCGATAGCCGGCTGCCCGCAGCTTGTTCATCGTGTTTTCGTCGACCAGCGCTTGGCGAAGATTGAAGCGTTCGACGATCTGGCGGACAGAGCGATTGTTCTGGTTGCGAAGTGACGCCTTGCTTCCCGACTCCGTATTCATACGGGCACGCTCGCGGGCACGAATCTGGTCACGCTCCGTCGAGACGGCGCGCATCCGCTTGTTGAGGTCGCCGCGCTCGAAAAAGGGAACGGCGATCGTATAGAAGGTTGCGAAGACGGCAATCGCGACGAGAAGCGCTACCACCATGGCCGGATCGGTTAATCTCGCTGCAAGATCCGATGACATGGCGCGTCCCTTCCCGTTAGATGTCGAAATTGACCATGTTGCGCATGACGAAAATACCGATCGACATCCAGACCGCCGAAGCGCCCATGATGAAATGCCCGCGCGGATCGGTGAACAGGATCATCATGTATTGCGGTGACGTGAGGTAAACGAGCGTGGCGACGATGAAGGGCAAGGCGCCGATGATGACGGCGGAAGCCTTGGCTTCCATCGAAAGCGCCTGCACCTTGGCCTTCATCTTCTTGCGGTCGCGCAGAACCTTCGAAAGGTTGCCTATCGCTTCGGAAAGATTACCGCCGGCCTGCGACTGAATGGCGATGACGATCGCGAAGAAACTGACTTCCTGCAACGGCATGTAGTTGGTCATGCGCGCGCAGGCGTCGGGAACGCTGAGGCCGACCTGCTGCGATTCCACGACCCGGCGAAATTCAGTTTTCACCGGATCGCGGCCTTCGTTTGCGATGAGACGGATCGCATCGTTCAGCGGCAGGCCGGACTTGATCGAACGCACGATGACGTCGAGCGCGTTCGGAAATTCGTTGAGGAATTTGTTCTGGCGGCGCTTGATCAGGAAACCCAGTATCCAGCGCGGCAGGCCGAGTCCAGCAACGACTGGAAGCGCAAGAACGACCAGCATCGGCGCGCCAGCGAGCAATGCGATGAGCATCAAGAACAGCCCGAAGGCGGCGCCGAACATGTAGAATTTGGCGGGCGTGATGGCAAAGCCCGCCTGAGTCAGCCGCGACTTCAGAGACAGTTTCCGTTTTGTGTTTTCCTGCTGGCGTTTTTCGAGGTCCTTGAGATTGTCCTGCACCGACTTGCGGCGTTTCGACATTTCCTGCACACGGTCCCGTGCGGCCTTGACCTTCACCCGGTCGGTCTCGTTTGAGGCGACGCGGCTGACGCGATTGGCAGCCTTCTTCTCGGTCTCCATACGGCTGAAGAGCAGGCCATAGCACACCGCGCCCGCTGCGACCGCAACCAGCGCGATGATGGCAAGCACTATCGGATCAAGGCCGAACATCATACTTCCTTCGACTTTTCTTCCATCTGATCCAAGGCGGCGGCAAGGCGCTTTTCTTCGTTGTAGTAGCGCGCGCGATCCCAGAAATGCGGTTTGCCGATACCGGTCGACAGGTGACGCCCGATGAGGCGGCCGGCGGCGTCCTCGCCGTCGATCTCGTAGCGCATCAGGTCCTGGGTGATGATCACATCGCCTTCCATGCCGATCACCTCGGTGATCGCCGTAATACGCCGCGAGCCGTCGCGCAGGCGCGCTGCCTGAATGATCACGTCGATCGAACCGGAGATGATTTCGCGAACAGTCTTCGCCGGCAGACTGTAGCCGCCCATCGCGATCATGGATTCGATACGGCTCAGACATTCGCGGGGCGAGTTCGAGTGGATCGTTCCCATTGAGCCGTCGTGACCGGTGTTCATCGCCTGCAGAAGGTCGAAGACCTCCGGTCCACGCACTTCGCCGACGATGATACGTTCCGGACGCATACGAAGGCAGTTCTTGACGAGGTCGCGCATGGTGATCTCGCCTTCGCCTTCGATGTTCGGCGGACGGGTTTCCAGCCGCACCACATGCGGCTGCTGCAGCTGCAATTCCGCCGTATCCTCACAGGTGATAACGCGCTCGTCCCTGTCGATATAGTTCGTCAGGCAGTTCAGAAGCGTCGTCTTGCCGGAACCGGTACCGCCGGAGATCACGACGTTGCAGCGGACCCGGCCAATGATCTGCAAGAGCGTCGCGCCTTCAAGCGTGATCGCGCCGAAGCGGACAAGCTGATCGAGCGTCAGCTTGTCCTTCTTGAACTTACGGATGGTAAGCGCCGGGCCATCGATTGCCAGCGGCGGGGCGATGACGTTGACGCGTGAGCCATCCGGAAGACGGGCGTCGCAGATCGGGCTCGATTCATCGACGCGGCGGCCGACCTGGCTGACGATGCGCTGGCAGATGGAGAGAAGCTGGCCGTTGTCACGGAAGCGAATTTCGGACTCGATCGTCTTGCCGCCGACTTCGATGAAGGTCTGGCCGGCGCCGTTGACCATGATGTCGGCGATGTCGTCGCGCGCGAGCAGCGGCTCCAGTGGGCCATAGCCGAGAACATCGTTGCAGATGTCTTCGAGCAGCTCTTCCTGCTCGGAAATCGACATCGCGAAGTTCTTGATGGTGATGATATCGTTGACGATATCGCGGATTTCCTCGCGGGCGCTTTCCCCATCCAGCTTGGCGAGCTGGGACAAATCGATCGTATCGATCAGCGCCGAGAAAACCTGCGCCTTTGTGTCGTAATATTCGTCGGTGCGAGCCGGCCGGCGGCGCGGCGGCGTCTGCATGGGCGGCGGCGTCACCTGATACCGGCCAGCCTCTCTTGCCGGCTCGACCAGCACGGCGGGCGCGGAAGCGGGAGCCGCAGCGGCTGACGGCGGTGGCGGTGCGCTTACGCCGCCGCCCTTTCCTTGGCCTTCATTTCCGCGTTTTCCGAACATGCCACAAAATCCAATCTACTCGTTTTCGTCTCTTACCTGGCGCGCTTCAGCAGTCCCATCAGGCCGCCGCGCTTTGCCTTCCTGATGGCGATACGGCCGGTGACGATGTGTGCCAGCTGCGAGAAGGTCTCGGCGGTGGGTGATTTCGGGTCCATCTCGGAGATCATGCGGCCGCTGTTGGCGGCATTGCCGAACAGACCGACGTCGAAAGGAATGATCGCGATTGGCTCGATCTCAAGCGGTTCGCAGAAATCGGATGGGGCGATTTCCGGCCGTTTCGGCATGCCGACCTGATTGAGGATCAGATGCGGCATCTTGTCGTTCGGGCGCAGCTTGCGCAGGGCGTCGAGCATGTTCTTTGCGTTGCGCAGGTTCGCAAGATCGGGAACGGCGCAGATGACAACCTCATCCGCCGCAGCCAGGACCGATCGCGTCCATTCCGACCAGGCATGCGGAACGTCGAGCACCGTCACCGGCGCACTGCGCTGCAGGACTTCAAGGACTGGCTGAAAAGCCTGGCCATCGAAATCATAGGCGCGATCAAGAATCGATGGTGCTGCAAGCAGCGACAGATGTTCCGAACATTTCGTCAGCAAACGATCGAGGAAAACCTCGTCAAGCCGATCGGGAGCAAAGACCGCCTCGGCGATCCCCTGCGTCGGGTCCTGGTCGAAATCGATGTTGGCCGTGCCGTAAGGCAGGTCGAGATCGGCGAGGATCGTCTCGGTCGAGAAGAGATTGGAAATTCCGAAAGCGCAGTTGTGCGCGATCGTCGAGGCACCCGTGCCTCCCTTGGAGCCGATGAAGGCGATGCTGCGGCCAAGCGGCTCGGCATCCGGATCGACGAAGATCGACGCCATGGCCATCATGATGTCCGGCATCGCGACCGGCTGGACCATATATTCGGAAATGCCGTTGCGGATCAGCTCGCGGTAAAGCGCGATGTCGTTGTAATAGCCGATGATGACGACCTTGGTGCTCGGATCGCAAACGGCCGCTAGCGGCGCGAGCTCCGAGAGCAGGCTTGCCGCATTGGCCTTGGTTTCGAGGATGATCAGATTGGGGGTCGGGGCACTGGCGAACATGTTGGCAGCCGCCGCGATGCCGCCGCTGGTGATCCGCAGGCTGACCTTCGACATCCGCCGGTCGTTGCCGCAGCGCTCCATCACACGCTGAAGCGCCTCGCTCTCGCAGAAGGCATGCACGGAGATACGCGGCAGCGGCCGCATGTTCTCCAGCTCGCCCATGCGAACGGCGTCTTCCGCGTGCTGAAGCTCCGTCGTGTTCTTGATCTCGTATTCGATAGGGCTCATGGTTTCGATGCTCCCCACTAGAAACCACCTGACGAGGACTGTTCGAGGACAGTCCTGTATTCGCGGTATTCGGTGATGGCGTCATTGCGGCGCGCGGCATCGATCGGAGTCATGCCGCGCGGCGCGATGAAGTCTTCCGGATTGGCGATCTGTGCGGCCAGATTGTTCTGGGTGGCGCAGCCAAAATTGTAATAATTCTGGTTGTCGAAACCGCCGCCGATATCCTTCGGCCATTGGCCGCACTGGGAGGTCATGGCCGTCATGCCGACGAAGCTGAGGCGGATCGGCGCCGCGTCGCCAGGCGCTGCCGAATAGCTCGCATTGACGATCTTCGAGCTCGGTATCCCTCTCTTCGAGAGCTCGGCCCGTACCTGGTTCCGCACCTGGCTTGCCGCGGCCGCGTTAGGCGAGCCTTGGGGCGTCATGACATAAACCGGTCCGGAAGCCCGGGAGATATAATTGGCCGCGAAGCCGCGGACCATGTCACGCTGGGCAATCGTCAAGCGCCGATCGGTCGAAGCGACCGGGATATCGACCGTCTGCTCCGCCTCCGCCACCACGATCGGATGGCGTTGCCGGTAATCGTCGGGAATGCCGCCGGTCGTCAAATTGTCGCGGGGAGCCGCACAGCCGGAAAGCATCGCGGCCGCAAGCGCCGCCGCGCCAAGCATGGCCGATCGCCTCGTGGTTTTCCTGTATTGAGCCATCGCCTGATCACCATATCGTTTCATCGTTTTCGATCCTGCGCCGCTCATTTGTAGATAAACCCAATGGAACCGTGGAATTGCGCGTCGGCGACCGGTAGTTCGCGGCGGCCGTAAACCTTGTTGACACGGTTCATGAAGAACGCCTGTCCATCATGCTCCGGACTGAAATTGTCGTCCGGCCTGTTGAGCTCGTTGCGGGCGACGGGGCGTACCAGATAGGGGGTCGCGATGATCACGAGCTCGGTTTCGTCGCGCTGCACCGTTCTTTGGCGGAACAGCGTCCCCAGCAGCGGGATCTTGTTCGCGCCCGGCGTGCCATTCGATGTCTGCGAGACGTTATCCCTGATCAGGCCGGCAAGCGCGATCGAGCCGCCGGACGGAAGCTCGACGGATGTCTCCGCCGAACGGCGCTGGTAGGTCGGCTGCGAACCCGAGACGGATGGTGCCGGCTCGGACACATTGGTCTTGATTTCAAGGCTGATGCGTCCCGAGGAGAGAACCACCGGCTTGAAGGCCAGATTGATGCCGTAGTTATAAGGAACCACGGTCACGTTCCCGTCGTTGTCAGTGGTCGAATAGAGAACCTGACCGCCGGAATTAAAGGTTGCGGCCTGACCGGAAATTGCCGTCAGCGTAGGTTCGGCCAGGGTTCTGACGACTTTTGCCTGCTCGAGCGCGCTCAGATACGTCGATATGTCATATTTGCCGATCGAGCTCTTGAAGAGAGCTGCAAGTCCGCCGCCGAGGGTTGCAGTGGAGCCACTCGATGAAGGTGAACCGAGTTGCGCTACTGTCATTCCTGAGGAATTCGATACGAGATTGTCGAAGCCGAGCTGTTTCAGGATTTCGCGGCGAACCTCGGCGATCGTCACCTTGAGCGTGACCTGATCCTCGCCCTCAATCTGCAGCAGGTTGACGACCTGCGATTGCTGGCGGGCCTCGGCGAAAAGCGCGACATCGCCCCCCGATGCGCTGCTGGAGGCCGTTTCGGTTCGCGTCGTCGCTTCGCCACCGGTCAGGAACGCCTGGGCAAGGTCGGCGGCTTGCTTGGCGTCCTGTGGCGTGCGGACCGTGCCGGTCAGCACGATATTGTCCGACACGATCTCGACCTTGATGTTGGAGTCGACGATGAAACGCCTCAGGTTCGTCTCGAGGCCGGAGACATCGCGCTCGATTTCGATATCGAGGCTCACGACTTCCTGGCCATCGCTCCCGAAAATGAAGATGTTCGTTTGGCCGACTTTCTTGCCGAAAAGATAGATGCGGCGCGAGGTACGCGTCACTGCATCGGCCATCGACGGATCGGAGACGAGGATGTCATGCGCTTCCTCGGGTAGATCGACGACCACCGCCTTGTTGAGGCCGAGCCTAACGCGGCGGTGGGCGCCGGGACCGGTCCGCGAGATCTGGATGACGCCTTCCGATTCCGCATGCGCAATGCCTGCGCCAACCAGTGGCGCGAAGGCGGAGGGCGTCAGCCCCGAAATAGCCGTTGTCAGCGTGAGGAAGCCCGCGAGGAGAGACTTGGTGCGCCGCATTGTGTTGACCATTAATTTCCCCTTACTCGGCCTTTGGCGCACTGCTGTCCGTGACGATCGAACCGGACTTGATGACCTGAACCAGCGCGCTTCCATTGTCTCCGTTCAGGAGATAATCGGCAGCGCTCGTATCCTGCTCCTGCGCGTCGGCGACGGAACGCAGGGCAAGCGACAGTTTGTCGGCCATTTGCTGCGCGACAGTCAGAACTTTCGTTTGGTCGGGCGTCAGTTCCAGGGTCGCCGTGGTGCCCACGACCGCCTTGGAACCATCGTCCTTTTCTTGAATCTGCTGATCGATGGCGAGAACGCGGACATTGCTCAACACGGCTTCCGTCAGGAACTTTTCGCTTCCCTGCGCCCTGCGGACCATAATGACGTCGACACGGTCGTTCGGCAGGATGAAGCCGCCGGCGCCGGTTGCGACCGAGATTTCCGTAGCGACGGCGCGTTTGCCGGCGGGCAGAAGCGCCGAAAGGATGCGGCTGTTGGAATCGGCGATTTTTTCGGGACGGATCGGCTCGCCTTCGAAGATCGGCAGGCGGATCACCGCGCCCTGCATATCCTTGATCGCATCGGGCTTGTCGGCTTCGGTGATAAAGCCCTGAACGACCGCGCCACGCGGCCAGGGCATCCAGTGAACCGCCTTGTCGTCAACGCGGGCGCCGACGGGCAGATTGGCGCTGGAGACCAGCACATTGACCGTGGGCTCCTTTTCGACGACCGATTGGACCTGCGTGACGACACCACCCCGCCCGGCAAGCTTCATCGCCAGCAGACCGGCGAGGCCAGCGGCAACGACGGCCACTGAAAGTATCATCAAACGGGCGGGCTTCATTATTCAGTCCTCGGGAGACGGTATGTTCACCCCGAAGAATGCTCAGGAATTGGTGTAATTATAGTTAACGGATCACTTACATTTTAAGTTAACGGAGGTTTAAATCGCCGTTATTTCAGTGATTCCATCGCAGCAATCAGCAGCGGCGAATACGGAAACGCCATGAAGCCGCCGATGGCGATGGCGATGCCGTAAGGAATCTTCTTCGCCAGCAGGAGCGAATTCGGCACCGGCAGGCCGATGGCAAGGATCGTGTTAGCCTGCGACCGTATCATCAGAATGGCAAATGTCAGCAAGCCGCCGATAACACCAACGCAGCAAACGAACAGGATCAAGCTTTGATTGAAGCCAAACCAGAGTGCGGCGGCGGTAAGAAGTTTCGCGTCTCCTCCACCCATGACATTCAAGGCAAAGAGCGCAAAGCAGCCGCAGAATACGGCGAGACCTGCGGCAAGATGCATGCCGATCACCGGGATTGCCATCCCCGCAAGCGGCGCGATGATCAGAAATGAAGTGGCGAGAATAAGTGATACACGGTTCGGTATCGTCATCGAAATAAGATCGGCGAAAGCCGCTATCGCAAGACAGAGAGGAAAAATCACAAATATTGCGGCTGCTGTCATCCGCGTCTCCAGTGCGAAATAGAAAAGGCTCACCGCTTCCAGCCGTGAGCCTGATCTCATCATTCGTTGCTGCCGGCGATCATCACGGGATGGTGACGTTGCCCTTCGCGGCCGCTCCGTTCATGGTCTTCGAAAGATTGGTGAACGTGTTATTGAGCGTACCGCCGAGGCTCGTCGCACCGGCGATGAGCGCTACGGAAATCAGCGCTGCGATCAGGCCGTATTCGATTGCGGTCGCGCCGGATTCGTCCTTCAGAAAACGGCTAAAAAGCTTGGTCATGGTTACTCCTAACTCCAGTTGAGGTTCAGCACGTCCGCCAACTGTGCCGTTGATCGGATGCCACAACCTAGCGAGGGGCGATTTCAATCGGCTTAAGGAAGAGGGTTACCAGATCGTAAATGCTAAAGTAGAAACTGCCATGGTAAGCATTGCGTTACTCGGATATATTCAAATTTATCTATATTACGAATCTTATAAAACACCGATCTTCGGGATGCGCCAAAACGTTACATAGGCTGCGTCATTACAGATCATCGCACTCAGGAAATTCTTCTCACATGACCCAATTCGGACAAATACGTGCCGTCACCGGGCAGGTCCGGCGATTCTTAAAGCTTCGTTCACCATTTTTTTCCATTCTGTTTTGAGATTTCTACCGGACTCTGATCCGGATTCCAGTAAAGAGAGCCACATGCCACCGAGCGGCAAGACTATCCCTTTTACCGCAGCCGCCATCCTCGTTCTTTGCGGGCTTCAGGCTCCCACGCGCGCCGAGGAAGACGTGCTGCGCGTCTATATGGATCATGCGCGCGTCTTGAAGCTCGACCGGCCGGCCAGCAAGGTGATCATAGGCAATTCCAAGGTTGCAGACGCGACCGTTGCCGATCCGAAGACAATCGTGCTGACAGGCCGCAGCTTCGGGACGACAAACCTGGTGCTGCTCGATGCCGATGGCAATGCGATACTCGACGAGACGGTCCTCGTCTCGATCGATGAAGGCAACACCGTTCGCGTCTACCGGCAGACCGATCGCTCGGTCCTTTCCTGTACGCCGAACTGCGAACAGCACACGCAGCAGAACAACGCGGCGGATACCGGCGGCTGAGGAAGCACCGTCCGTTGAATTGTTGACCCGCCCTGAAACGGAAAATCAACGAAAGCCCTCTACGATCGGCGCATGAACGTTCTTCCGGATGGCGCTACGGCGACCAGTGATCACCAGGCAGAGGCAATCTGCACACCGTCGGCTAAGCGGACCGGTTGGCGGGCTTTTGCGCGCTCGCGCGACGGATCGGCAGCGATAGAATTCGCGCTGCTCGCCATCCCCTATTTCATGGTGATCTTCGCAATCCTGGAGACCTTCATCGCCTTTGCCGCGGAAGAACTGGTGTCCAACGCCGTCGACACCATGAGCCGCAAGATGCGGACCGGACAGATTACCTCTACCGTTGGTGAGGCGGCATTCCGGCAGGAGTTTTGCGACGAGGTCTCGATCCTGATCCAGTGCTCCGCAGCCGAGATCGCCACGCCGGACAAGCTCAGGCTCGATGTCCGCACATTCAGCAAATTTTCCGAAATCCCCGCCGCTGTTCCAATGAATGCGACGGGCCTCGATGCATCGGCGATGCAATATTCACCCGGCGGCTCCGGCTCGATCAACATGGTTCGCGCCTATTACCACTGGCAGGTCATCACCGATCTTATCCGGCCCTATATCACACCATACCGCACTGCCGACGGATCAAGGCTGAACGACTACCTGATCGTCGCCACCGCCGCCTTCCAAAACGAGCCATACTGATGACGGCGAACGGAACGCTGATGCGGCTGAAAGACAAGCTCGTCCGGTTCGGACGCGACCGCAGCGGCGTCGGCGCAATCGAGTTCGCCATCCTCTTTCCCGTCCTGGTGATGCTCTATATCGGCGCCTTCGAGATCACCATTGGACTGAGCGTCAGCAAACGCACCAGCCGCGCGGCCGGCTCGATCGCCGATCTGATCACACAGCAGAACGACGTGACCAAGAGTTCGCTGACCGAGATCAGTTCTGTTGCCGGCGCGATTTTCACTCCCTTCGATACGACCGGCATGCAGATCAAAGTGACCGGCATCAACATCGATGCCGCGGCCAACGCCAAGGTTTTCTGGTCCTGGGCGAACAACACCACGACAGCGCCCTACGCGGCCAATACCGCCGTCACCGACGTCCCGGCCGACATGAAAAAGGCAGACAGCTTTCTCGTGCGGGCCGACCTCAGCATTCCCTACAAGCTGTTCGCATTCGGCCCCGATTTTCTTCCAGGCGACATGCAGGAACTCACCATCCGGCGCACCTATTATTACCGCCAGCGGCAGGGCGATAATGTCGCCTGCGGCGATTGCTGATCGGGATCCCTTCCGAACTTTGAAATTTGCCAAGCCTGCGGCAGCATTATATGCCTGAGCGGAATTGCGGCTCTGGCCGCCAGCTTGATGGGTAAAGATGGCACGTGCATTTCTCTTCGTTCTCGATTCCTTCGGCGTCGGCGGCGGGCCGGATGCGGCTCAATATGGCGACGAAGGATCGGATACGCTTGGCCATATAGCGGAGTTTTGTGCGGCTGGCGCTGGCGACAGGGCGGGCTTGCGCTCCGGCCCGCTTTCGCTTCCCAATATGTCGGCGCTCGGGCTGATGCAGATCGCCAAGACCGCAACCGGACGCTTTCCGGCCGGCATGCCGGTTCCCGATAAAGTCTACGGCATCCATGGCTGCGCCACCGAAATCTCCCGCGGCAAGGATACCCCGTCTGGCCATTGGGAAATTGCCGGAACGCCCGTGACCTTCGATTGGGGTTATTTCCCCACGGAAGGCGAAGCCTTTCCGCCGCAATTTATCGAGGCGCTTTGCAGCGCTGCAGAGGTTCCAGGCATCCTCGGCAATTGCCATGCCTCAGGCACGGAAATCATCGCCCGCCTCGGCGAGGAGCATATCCGCACCGGTAAGCCGATCTGCTATACCTCGTCCGACTCCGTTTTCCAGGTCGCGGCGCACGAGACGCATTTCGGCCTCGACCGACTGCTCGGCTTCTGCCGCATCGCCCGGGCGCTGCTCGATAGCCATAATATAGGCCGGGTCATCGCCCGGCCTTTCGTCGGCGAGACCTCCTCGACATTCGAGCGCACCGGCAATCGCCGCGATTTTTCGGTGCCGCCTCCGGAGCCAACACTGCTCGATCGTATCGTCAAGGCGGAGCGCAACGTCCACGCCATCGGCAAGATCGGCGACATCTTCGCGCATCAGGGCATTTCAAGGGTCATCAAGGCGAATGGCAATGATGCACTGATGGACGCGTCGCTTGCCGCTATGGAAGAGGCGAAGGACGGCGACCTCGTCTTCACGAATTTCGTCGATTTCGACATGGTTTATGGCCACCGGCGCGATGTGCCTGGCTATGCCGCGGCGCTCGAAGCCTTCGATGCGCGGCTGCCGGATGTGCACCGCAAGCTTGCGCCCGGCGATCTCGTCATCCTGACGGCCGACCACGGCTGCGACCCGACCTGGCGCGGCACGGACCATACGCGCGAGCGCGTGCCGATCATCGCTTACGGTCCGGGGCTGAAGTCGCGCAATATCGGCGTCCGCAGCACATATGCCGATATCGGCGCGACGGTTGCCCGGCATCTTGGCATCGCCGCCGGGCCGCACGGGAGAAGTTTTCTGTGACATCGCATTTGAAGAAGGTCGAGCTGCACTGCCATCTGGAGGGCGCGGCGCCCCCAGCGCTGACGGAAGCCCAGGCACGCAAATACAATACCGATATCAGCGCCTATCTCCGTGACGGGGCATATGTCTGGCACGATTTTGCCAGCTTCCTCGAATGCTACGATAATATCTCCAAGGTCTACAGGACTGATGAGGATTACGCACTGCTCACCGAGACCTATCTGCAGGAGCTTGCAGAGATCGGCACGGTCTATAGCGAACTCACCGTTTCGCCGGATCACGGCGGGCGTATCGGGCTTGGCGCAGATGCCTATATCGCCGGCATCTGCAAAGGCATTCGCCAAGCGAAGGCAAAAAGCGGCATCGAAGCGCGGCTGATCGTAACCGGCGAGCGGCATTTTGGACCCGAGAGCGTGGTCGCCGCTGCCGAATACGCGGCTAAAGCCAACAACCCGCTAATCACCGGCTTCAACCTCGCCGGCGAGGAGCGAATGGGGCGTGTGGCGGATTATGCCCGCGCCTTCGATATCGCCCGCGACGCCGGTCTTGGCCTCACCATCCACGCCGGCGAAGTCTGTGGCGCCTTCAGCGTCTCCGACGCGCTCGACGTCGTGCGTCCGTCGCGCATCGGGCATGGCGTTCGCGCGATCGAGGATGCGGATCTCGTCAGGCGGCTTGCCGATCTCGGCACCGTTCTGGAGGTTTGTCCCGGCTCAAACATCGCGTTGAACGTCTTTCCCGATTTCGCGTCCCATCCCTTGCGCACGCTCAAGGAAGCCGGCGTGCGCGTGACGATCAGTTCCGACGACCCGCCCTTTTTCCATACCTCGCTGAAGCGCGAGTATGAGCTGGCCGCCAATGCATTCGGCTTCAGCGACAGCGAAATCAACGAACTGACGCGGACCGGCATCGAAGCGGCTTTCGTCGACGAAGCAACCCGCATGGCGCTGCTCGCCCGGCTTTGAGCGGCCCGGGCTTGGGGATCAAGCCATGAAAATCGCCTCCACTCTTGCGGTTGGGGCGCTTTCCATGAAAGAAACGTCCGATAAGAACAAAAGGAAGGCTCGGCCATGGAAGGCGTCATCGTCATCGATCACCCGCTTGTGCAGCACAAACTCACCATCATGCGGCGCAAGGAGACGTCGACGGGCAGTTTCCGGCGGCTGCTCCGCGAGATCTCGACGCTGCTCTGCTACGAGGTGACGCGCGATCTCGAACTGACAATGGAAACCATCGAAACGCCGCTGCAGACCATGGAATCGCCGATCCTGGAAGGCAAGAAGCTCGTCTTCGCCTCGATCCTGCGCGCCGGCAACGGACTGCTCGAAGGTATGCTCGATCTGGTGCCTTCGGCTCGCGTTTCCCATATCGGCGTCTATCGCGACCACGAAACGCTGCAGCCTGTGGAATATTACTTCAAGGCGCCGGAGGACGTGGCGGAGCGTCTCATCATCGTCGTCGATCCGATGCTTGCGACCGGCAATTCCTCAATTGCCGCGATCGAAAAACTGAAAGAACGCGGCGCGCGCAATATCCGCTTCCTCTGCCTGCTCGCCGCTCCAGAAGGCCTCAGGAATTTCCGCGCGGCACACCCCGATGTGACTGTCTTCACGGCAGCGATCGACAGCCACCTGAACGAGAAGGGCTACATCATGCCAGGCCTCGGCGATGCCGGCGACCGCATGTACGGCACGAAGTAGTTCAGCTTTCCTTTACCAAATCTAAAGACATCGAAGGCCCGGAGCATTAATCCGGGCCTTTTTAACTTCGCCATTAGCGACTTATCAGCAATTGCGGCGTAGCAGTCTTGAAGACTCGAGCCCGCATGAGGCGGGGTTTATACAGGCAGGATTTCTGTTTCATGCTCATGCGTATCGTCATTTTCGCGAGCATTATCGCCGCACTCGCCACTCAGGTGCCCTCATTCTTCGGCGGCAGCCAGTCCGTTGCCGACACGGTTTCTGCCAGCGCTGTTTCAACCCCGGCGCCTCAGCCTGCGGCGCCCGCCCCGGTTTCCGGCAACGGCCGCATGCACCTTCAGGCCGATACGCGGGGGCACTACACGGGCGACTTCAAGATCAACGGCAAGCCAGTACAGGGCCTGATCGATACCGGTGCCACCTATGTGGCACTGAACGAAAGCCTTGCGCGCCGTCTCGGCTACGGGGGCAATCAGCTCGATTTCCGCCATGCCGTGAACACCGCCAACGGCCAGGCCAAGGCCGCGCATGTCACGCTCGATCGCGTGGAGATCGGTGGCATCCGCGTGCAAGACGTGGAAGCCTTCGTGCTCAAGGATGATGCGCTTTCGACGACTCTGGTCGGCATGAGCTTCCTGAAGAAACTCGAATCCTACTCCGTTGCCGACGGCTCACTGAATCTGAAGCAATAATCAAATGCGGCCGGAAATCACCGGCGGCAGGGAAGGCTCGTTGCCGGAGATGCGGTAGCTTGCCGTGATCGAGGCTGCCGCCTTTTGCGCCGCCGCCTCATCTGCGGCACGAACGATCGCGATCGTATCACCCTTTTCGACGCGGGTGCCGAGCGGCAGCAGGGCGGAGAAGCCGACGCGATGATCGATTTTGTCTGCCGGGTGACGCCGCCCGCCGCCGAGATCGATAACGGCCATGCCGACATCGCGCGCATCGCAGGCCGAGAGCCATCCGCTCTCTCTTGCGAGAACCGGCCTTTCGACCGGCGCTTTCACCAGATAATTTGCGGGCTTTTCGACAAGATCCACCGGGCCGCCCAGCATATGCACCATGCGGCCAAAGACTTCGGCAGCCTTGCCGGACGCTAGTGCCGCACGTGCTTTCGCTTCGCCATCGTCCAGAGACGCCGAAACGCCGGAACGCACAAGCATCTCGGCTGCAAAGGCCAGGACGACGGCCTCAAGCCGGGTTCCGGCTTTCTTCCCTGCCAGGAAATCCAGGCAGTTCCATATCTCCACGACGTTGCCCGCCGCGTCCGCCAGCGGCTGGTTCATGTCGGTGATCAAGGCCGAGGTCTTGACCCCCGCCCCGTTTGCCACGTCGACTAGGGACTGCGTCAGAAGCTTTGCCTGCTCGTGATCGGCCATAAAGGCGCCGTTGCCGGTTTTCACATCAAGCACCAAGGTCTGAAGTCCAGCCGCGAGCTTCTTGGAAAGAATGGAGGCCGTGATCAGCGGAATGGAATCGACGGTCGCTGTAACATCGCGCACGGCGTAGAGCCTGCCGTCGGCAGGCGCCAACGAACCCGTCTGCCCGATGATGGCGCAGCCCACTTCCTTAACGACTTTGCGGAAAAGAGCAGCGTCCGGCGTAATTCCATAGCCGGGAATGGATTCCAGCTTGTCGAGCGTGCCGCCGGTGTGGCCGAGGCCACGGCCGGAGATCATCGGCACCGCAAGGCCGCAAGCAGCCACAATCGGCGCCAGCATCAGCGAAACGTTGTCGCCGACCCCGCCGGTCGAATGCTTGTCGGCAATTGGGCGATCGATCCCGGGCCATGTGAGCATATCCCCTGAGCGCGCCATGGCGAGCGTCAACGCGACGGTCTCGTCGTGCGACATGCCCTTGAACCAGACGGCCATCGCAAAGGCACCGATCTGCCCCTCTGATAACTCGCCGGTGGCAAGGGCCGCAACGAAGGACTGGATCTCATCCGCGGAAAGGACGCCACCATTCCGCTTCTGCCGGATGATCTCCTGCGGGATCATGCTCAATAGCTCGAGGCCTTGGCGGGCGCTGACTGGGCGCCGCTGAGGACAGCGAGAATGTCATCGAGCAGGCCGGAGGCCCCGAAACGGAAGGTGGACGGCATCGGCCAATCCGGCGTCATGATCGTTTCCGTAAGGCTGAGATAAAGGGCGGCATCGCCGACGGAGCCGATGCCACCGGCCGGCTTGAAGCCTACCTTGCGGCCGCTTTGGCGGATCGCGCGGATCATGATATCTGCAGCTTCGAGCGTCGCGTTGACGGCGACCTTGCCGGTGGATGTCTTGATGAAGTCTGCGCCGGCATCGATTGCAAGTTCAGATGCGCGGCGAATGAGGCCGGGATCCTTGATCTCGCCCGTCTCCAGGATGACTTTCAGCAGCACGCCACCGGTGCATTCCGCGCGCACCGCCGTCACCATGTCGGTCACGGCCTTCTCGTTGCCATTGAGGAATTTGCGGTAGGGAATGACCAGATCTACCTCGTCCGCACCATCTGCAATAGCTTCGCGCGTTTCGGCGGCGACATCGGCCACTTCCATATCGCCGGACGGGAAATTGACGACCGTCGCGATGCGGACGGGATGACCTTTGCCGAGAACCGTGCGGGCATGTGCCACGAAGCGCGGCCAGATGCAGATCGCGGCACTATTCCCGTAGGGCGTCTGTGCGCGGGCGCAGAGCGTATCGATCTGCTCTTCGGTGCAATCGTCCTTGAGATTGGTAAGGTCAAGGAGCGACAGCGCGACGGCTGCCGTTTCCTTCTGCGAGTGACTACTCATTATCGCTTCCTCCACCCGCAATCATTTCCTTTAAGATTGCGGCGAGACGCGCGCCGCCGACGGGCGCCATGTCTTTTGTTTCTTCGTGGCTGAGTTCGGAGCCGGTCATGCCAGCCCCATAATTGGTGATAACCGAGGCTGCGGCAACCCTCAAACCCAGCATTCGGGCGATGATGACCTCCGGTACGGTCGACATGCCGACGGCATCCGCACCGAGAATCCGCGCCATACGGATTTCCGCAGGCGTTTCGAAGCTTGGTCCCGAAAACCACATATAGACGCCGTGAGAGAGCTTGATTCCGAGCTCCTCGGCCGCCTTGCGCATGGACATGGAAAGGTCGCGATCATAGGCGCTCGTCATGCCGACGAAGCGGCGGTCGCTTTCTTCGCCGATCAGCGGATTCATGCCGGAATAATTGATGTGGTCGGTGATCTGCATCACCGACCCCGGCGGCATTTCCTCGAGTAGCGAGCCTGCGGAATTGGTCAGGAACAGTGACTGCACGCCAAGGCCTTTCAACACCTCAAGCGGCAGTCGCATGGCGCTGGCATCGCCTTTTTCGTAATAATGGACGCGGCCCGACAGCATGATGACCGGCACGCCGCCGAGATGGCCGGCAACGACCTCGCCGGCATGCCCGGAGACGGCGCTGACAGCAAAGCCCGGCAGATCCTGATAGGGAATTCGCACCGCATCCGTCAGTTCGCTTACCAGCGAGCCTAGGCCGGAACCGAGCACGATGCCGTGACGCGGCACGAGCCCACCGAGTTTGCCGACGAGCAGATCGATCGCGGCGTTCATCCGAGTTCAGTCTCGAAGCTGAAGGGAAGAAGCTCCTCCATCGTCATGGTCTTCTTCACGCCCACCTCATCGCAAAGATAGATCTTCGTATCCTTCGACGCGAATTCAGAGATCTTCTGCCGGCAGCCGCCGCAGGGCGGGCAGAGCGGCAGCTTCTCGGCGATGACCGCCATTTCAACAATCTTCTTCGCTCCGCCCATGATCATGGCGCTGATGGCCGTCGGCTCGGCGCACCAACCCTGCGGGAAGGAGAGGTTTTCGATATTGGCGCCGGTATAAACCTTGCCGTCTTCGGCGCGGATTGCCGCACCGACCGGGAATTTGGAATAGGGCGCATGGGCAAAGGCCATGGCGCCGCGAGCTGCTTCGAAAAGGTCGTGCGACATGTTTCAACGCTCCTTCGTATAGGGGACGCCACCAGCCTTCGGCGGCGTTGCGACGCCGATGAACCCAGCAAGCAAGATACATGTGAGAATATAAGGCAGCGCCTGGAATATCTGCACCGGCACTGCGCCGATCAGCGGCACCTGCTTGCCCTGCATGAAGTTCGCCAGCGCATCGAGGAAGCCGAAGAGCAGGCAGGCGAACATCACCGGCACCGGCTTCCATTTTGCGAAGACCAGGGCGGCAAGGGCGATATAACCCTTGCCTGCCGACATATCCTTGATGAAAGCGGCCGATTGCGCGATCGCCAGATAGGTGCCCGAGAAGCCGCAAAGAATGCCCGCGCACATGACGGCTCGATAGCGCAGCCAACTGACCGAGATACCGGCGGTATCGACCGCACCGGGATTTTCGCCGACGGCACGAAGGCGCAAGCCGAAGCGCGTCCGAAAGAGGATCCACCAGGAGAGCGGGACTGCCAGGAATGCGAGATAGGTCAGGATGTTGTTGCCGGAGATCACGTTGGAATAAAGCGGACCGATGATCGGAACCTCCCGCATCACGTCTGCGCCCGGAAGCGCGATCGGCGAAAACCGGCTCGCCGGGGAAAGCTGCGGCGTGCGGCCGCCCTGGCCGAACCAGGCCTGCCCAAGCACAATCGTGATACCGGCGATGAAGAAGTTGATGGCGACGCCCGAGATGATCTGATTGCCCCGATTGGTGATGGATGCAAAGCCATGCACCAAACTCAGCGCGACGGAGCAGAGGATGCCCGCGACGAGGCCGAGCCAGGCGGAGTCGGTGATGTATGCAACGCAGGCGGCGGCAAAGGCCGCGCCCAGCATCTTGCCTTCAAGGCCGATGTCGAAAACGCCGGCACGTTCGGAAAAGAGGCCTGCAAGGGCGGTAAAGATCAGCGGGATCGAGAGCCGGATCGTTGAACTCAGAACGTTGATGAGGATGTCATAGTAATCCATCGTCCGCTCCCCTCACTTGACCTTGAACTGTTGGTAGATTCGGACAAGCGCCGGGCGGAGCATATATTCGAGCGCGCCTGCGAAGAGAATGACCAAGCCTTGAATCACCAGGATCATTTCGCGAGTGATGTTCGGCATCTCGAAGGAGACCCAGTCACCACCCTGATAGAGGATGCCGAAGAGGATCGCCGAGAAGATGATGCCGACGGGATGATTGCGTCCCATCAGCGAGACGGCAATACCGACGAAACCGGCCCCGCCGACAAACTCGACCTGCAGGCGGGCGGAGGAGCCCATGACCGGGTTCAGCGCCATCATGCCGGCCAGCGCGCCGGAAAGCAGCATGGCAATCATCACCGTGCGGGCATAAGGAATGCCTGCATAGGAGGCGGCAGTGGGACTGACACCGAGCGTGCGCATCTCAAATCCAAGCTTCGTGCGCCAGATGAGCAGCCAGACGAAGTAGGCGGCGACAAGGGCGATGAGGAAAGAGACATTGAACGGCGCGGCCCCAAGCTTCGCACCGAAGAGGTTCATCACCCATCCGAGCTTCGGCAATTGGCCGCCTTCGAGGAAGGTGCGCGTTTCCGGCGCCATCTTGCCGGGGACGATCAGCACGTGAACCAGCAGGTAAACCATCAGCGCCGCGCCGATGTAGTTGAACATGATGGTCGTAATGACGATGTGGCTGCCGCGTTTTGCCTGGAGGAAGGCCGGAATGAATGCCCAGGCGGCACCGAATAGGCCTGCACCGACGACCGCAACCGGCATGGTGACATACCAGGGCACGAAGCGGTCAAGGGCCAGCGCCGCCAATGCGCAACCGAGGCCACCGAGATAGGCCTGCCCCTCCGAGCCGATGTTGAAGAGACCGGCATGAATGGCAACTGCCACAGACAGGCCAGTGAAAATGAAGCTTGTGGCGTAATACAGCGTGAAGCCGATGCCTTCGCCACTGCCGAGTGCCCCCTCGATCAGCAACGAGAGGGCGCCAAGCGGACTTTCGCCGATCAGCCAGACGACGAAGCCGGAGATCAGGAAGGCAACGATCAGGTTCAAGACCGGGATGAGGCCGTAGGTGATCCAATGTGGAAGAGGAACGGAAGCAGTGCTCATTAAGGCCTCACGCGGCAATGCCGGCCATCATCAGGCCGAGGGTCTGTTCACCGGCATCGGGCGTCTTCTCGCCAACGACATGGCCGGCAAACATGACAAGGATACGGTCTGAAAGGGCGCGGATTTCATCGAGTTCGACGGAGACGAGCAGGATCGCCTTGCCCGCGTCGCGCATCTCGATGATGCGGCGGTGGATGAATTCGATAGCGCCGATATCGACGCCGCGCGTCGGCTGGCCAATAATGAGTGCGGCAGGGTCGCGCTCGATTTCGCGGGAAACCACGATCTTCTGCTGGTTGCCGCCCGAGAAATTGGCGGTCTTCAGCCGCGGGTTCGGCGGGCGGATGTCGTATTTCTCGATCTTCTCCATGGCATCCTTGCGGATCGCATCAAGATCGAGCAGCGGACCTCTGCTATAGGCAGGATTGCGGTGATAGCCGAGAACCGAGTTCTCGTATTCCTCGAACTTCAGCACGAGGCCCATATGGTGGCGGTCCTCGGGAATATGGGCAAGGCCCAGTTCGCGCAGCCGTGCCGCGTCGGCCTTGTCGATCGTCTGGCCATCAAGGAAAATCTCGCCGGAATGCGGCTTGCGGATGCCCGCTATCGCCTCCAGCAGCTCCGATTGGCCGTTGCCTGCAACGCCTGCGATACCGACAATTTCGCCGGCCCGGACATCGAAGGAGACATTGTCGACCATTGTCACGCCGCGATTATCCTTGACCGTCAGGTTGCGGACCGACAGCAGCACATTGCCGGGTGTCGCCTCGCCTTTCTGAACGCGCAAAAGAACACGGCGGCCGACCATGAGTTCGGCGAGTTCTTCGACCGTCGTTTCCGCGGTCTTGCGGGTCGCGACCATTTCGCCGCGGCGCATCACCGAAACGGTGTCGGTGATGGCCATGATTTCGCGAAGCTTGTGCGTGATAAGGATGACCGTCTTGCCCTGATCACGTAGCACCTTGAGGATGCGGAACAGGTGGTCGGCTTCAGCGGGTGTCAGGACGCCGGTCGGCTCGTCGAGGATCAGGATTTCGGCGCCGCGATACATGGCTTTCAGGATTTCGACGCGCTGCTGCAGGCCGACCGGTAGCTGCTCGATCAGCGCATCCGGATTGACCTCCAGGCCGTATTCCTTCTCCAGCCGTCTCAATTCGGCGCGAGCAGACGCAACGCCCTTCGCCAACAGCGCCCCGCCTTCGGCGCCGAGCATGACGTTTTCCAGGACCGTGAAATTATCGACCAGCATGAAGTGCTGGTGGACCATGCCGATGCCGGTTGCAATCGCCGCCTGACTGTCGCGGATGGTCACCGGCTGACCGTTGACCCGGATTTCGCCGGCGTCGGCGTGATAAAAACCGTAGATGATCGACATCAACGTCGACTTACCAGCACCGTTTTCCCCGATAATACCGTGGATCGTGCCCTTGGCGACGGTAAGGTTGATGTCCTTGTTTGCGTGAACGGCACCGAATTTCTTATCGATGCCCACAAGTTCGATAGCGGGCGTGTCTGTCACTGCAGGCTCCAAATACGAAAAGGGCGTATGGCGGAAAAAACTGGCCGCCATACGCCCATCTCAGTCGCGGATCACTTCGGGCAAGAGTTGTCCGTCGTGTAATCGTGAACCTTGATGGTTCCTGCGATGATGTCAGCCCGTGCCTTGTCGACGGCGGCTTGCATTTCCGGCGTGATCAGCGGCTTGTTGTTGTCGTCGATCGCAGCGCCAACGCCGTCTTCCTTGACGCCGAGAGCCTGCACGCCGCCGGTGAACTTGTCGTTCTTCGTATCGGTGTAGGCGTTGTAGACGGCGAGATCGACGCGCTTGACCATCGAGGTCAGCACGGAGCCCGGATGCAGATGGTTTTGGTTGGAATCGACGCCGATCGAAAGCTTCTTGTTGTCGGCAGCCGTCTGGAGAACGCCGAGGCCGGTCGCACCTGCCGCCGCATAAATGACGTCAGCGCCCTGGTCGATCTGGTTCTTGGTGAGCTCGCCGCCGCGAACCGGGTCGTTCCAGGCAGCACCGGTCGTGCCGGTCATGTTCTGAAAGACTTCAATGTCAGCCTTGACGGAGCGGGCGCCCTGCTCATAGCCGCATTCGAACTTACGGATCAGCGGAATATCCATGCCGCCGACGAAACCGACCTTGCCGGTCTTGGAAGCCATGCCGGCGAGAACGCCGACGAGGAACGAACCTTCTTCTTCCTTGTAGACGACCGAGCGGACATTCGGCTTGTCGACGACGGAATCTACGATGATGAACTTGGTGTCCGGGAATTCAGCAGCGACCTTTTCGATTGCCGAGGTCCATGCGAAGGACACGGCGACCACCGGGTTGAAACCGCGGCTTGCGAAGTTGCGGATCGCCTGCTCACCCTGTGTGTCGCCGGTCGGCTCGAAGTCGCGATAGGCAATGCCGGTTTCCGCCTTGAACTTCTCAGCGCCATTATAGGCTGCTTCGTTGAAGGACTTGTCGAACTTTCCGCCAGTGCCGTAAACGAGAGCCGGCTTGACGTCGGCAGCGAGCGCCGTCGTGGACATCGCGGCCACGGCCAGGAGAGAAAGAAGGGTTTTTTTCATAGTGCAGCCCTATTGTTGCTATTTGTTTGGGTCCTCCCGCAAGCCTTTGGCAGGCATGTCTGCGGAACCACCGGCCTCCCCCCGGAGGCCTGGCTGGGCGCATCCTTGCATGGCTCAAGGAAAAATTCACGAGAAATTTTTCGGCTGGTAAAAAATCCGAATAGATGCTGAAAATCAGCCCATATGGGCTGATTTTTGCGCAAAATGAGCTGCTAAAATGCGATTTTACTGACCAATCGGGCAGCTCACTCCGGTTCGGCGGAGACCGCAATAACCATCCGGATTCTTCGCCAGATACTGCTGGTGGTAATTCTCGGCATAGTAGAATTCACCTGCCGGAGAGATCTCCGTGGTGATCTTCGACATGCGGCCGGCAGATTTGAGAGCCGCCTGGAATGTGTCGCGTACGCGCTCTGCCGTCGCAAGCTGTTCCGGCGCCGTCGTCAGCGCCGCGCATTTTGTTACGCAGTAAATCGGCCCGCCACCGGCGGTTTTTTGTAGCCGATCATCCAAAGCAGCAGAGCGATCACCAGAAAGACGGCAAAAGCGGGCTGGAGCATCAGCCATTGGAATACGAAGGCATAAAAGCGCGGGTGCACATAGTAGGAAACGGACGACTGCAGTGCCGAGAGCGACGAAGGGCTCAAATCCTGCCAGGCACCGCCCATGGGTGTCACCACGACAGCCGATGCCGCAACGGACTGAATTGAATCGATCGTCCCTGCAATCACGGCCACAGCGAGCGCAACAAGGCTAGCCAAACGCAACAAGAAACGCATCAATCCCTCCGACGCACTACCCCCGGATTTTCCGGTCAGCCGCGCCATTCTCCACCCTGGCTAATAAATAATTATCTCACGATCAAAGCGCAATGGACAGCGCGGGCGGAGTTTTATCGGAAGAAGTCAAAAAACTGTTAGATTTAGGTTGATCCCCGAAAATTCATCGGTATATATCGCGCCGTTCCGACGATTTGCTCCTCTCCGGGTGCGAACGCAAATGGACAGGTGGCCGAGTGGTTGAAGGCGCACGCCTGGAACGCGTGTGTACGTGAAAGCGTACCGAGGGTTCGAATCCCTCTCTGTCCGCCATTTCTCAATAAAAATCAGGCACTTCTTGTCGTGCTGAAAAGCACGTCAAAGCAATTGAAGATTAGCTAATTAAACTTCTCTTCTTCCCAGCCGAAGACGCTTCTGCCGCCCCAATCGGGTGAGTTGCGGAATTCGCCGGCGACGATCTCCTTGAGGTCTGGGCCTGTAACATATCGCTCGAGTTGACGGGACTGGTCGTCGAGGCGTTTCAGCGCCTGCAGTTCCTCCTCACGGCCGAGCCTGCCCTTCTGCACGGCTGACTTCATCACCTTGATCGTCTCGTCATAGACCTTCAGCGGGACGGGAAATGGATGCCGGTCCTTGCCGCCGTGGGCGAGCGAGAAGCGCGCGGGATCGGAAAAGCGACAGGGCGCACCATGAACCACTTCGGCGACCATCGCGAGCGCCTGCACCGTTCGGGCTCCGACGCCGGGCACGAGCAGAAGCTGCTCAAAATCTTCCGGTCCGCGGTCGGCGGCGGCTGCAAGATTGCCATGCAGGCGCTTCATGTTGACGTCCTTTTCACGAACGTCGTGATGGGCGGGCATGAGGAGATGGGGTAGCAGCGGCTGGTCCGGCTGCGGCGCAGGTTTCGCGAGATCGAACGCCAAGGCTGCCGCTTCGCGCAGAATACGATCCGGCCCGAGCGTCGCCAGAAGATCAAGCTGCCCCGTGCGCGAACGCTCGGCACGCCTGTCGGCTAAATTGATGATATTGCCCTGGCTGCGGCCCTCGATTGCCGTGTGCGGCGAATTGACGAAGCTCTCGAGACCTTCTGACAGCCAGTGATAACGCCGCGCCTGCCGCTTGTCGCCATTCATGCCTTGCTGCACGACAACCCATTTGCCGTCGTCGGTGACAATGAAGCCATGGAGGTAGAGAGCGAAGCCATCCTGGACGGCGGCGCTATCAACCTTCGCGACGAGCCTGCTCGCAGTCGCAAGCGAACCTCCGTCGAAGCCGACACCCTCACCAATCGCAACGAGTTCGTCCGGTGTCTTGCGGGAATGGGCGCCACGGCCGCCGCAGACATGCAGGCCGAGTTCGCCGGAAAGCGGCGTTAGCCCGCGCTTGAGGGCGCCGAGGACGCTGGTTGTTATTCCGGAGGAGTGCCAATCCATGCCCATGACGGCGCCGAAGGACTGGAACCAGAAGGGATGCGCAAGGCGGCGAAGCAGTTCATCCCGGCCGTAATGTTGCACGACCGCTTCGGTGATGACGGCACCAAGCTTCGTCATCCGCTCGCCGAGCCACCTCGGAACTCTGCCGCCGTGCAAGGGAAGATCAGCGCTGCCTGCTCGTTGTGCCATGCCGCAAATATAGCGCGGCCCGTGACGCGAAGGAATGTTTTCCTTGAGATGATTCGCACATAAAAAAACGCCGGTTGCGATGCAACCGGCGCCCTTGGGAGGAAAGCCTGGGGTTTAGGCAGCCGCCGAAGCGAAGCCGGAGGTCGGGACTTCCGAGATCGTCTTCAGAACCTGCGAAGCGATCTGGTAAGGGCAGCCCTGCGAGTTCGGGCGGCGATCTTCCAGATAGCCCTTGTAGTCGTTCTTGACGAAGGAGTGTGGAACGCGGATCGACGCGCCGCGGTCGGCAACGCCATAGCTGAACTTGTTCCACGGAGCCGTTTCGTGCTTGCCGGTCAGGCGCAGGTGGTTGTCCGGGCCATAGACGTTGATGTGGTCCTGCAGGTTCTTATCGAACTGAGCCATGAGTGCTTCGAAATAGGCCTTGCCGCCGACTTCGCGCATGAACTTGGTCGAGAAGTTGCAGTGCATGCCCGAGCCGTTCCAGTCCGTGTCGCCGAGCGGCTTGCAGTGGAATTCGATGTCGATGCCGTACTTTTCGCAGAGGCGGAGAAGCAGGTAGCGAGCCATCCAGATCTGGTCGGCGGCGCGCTTGGAGCCCTTGCCGAAAATCTGGAATTCCCACTGGCCCTTCGCCACTTCGGCATTGATGCCTTCGTGGTTGATGCCAGCGGCCAAGCAGAGGTCGAGATGCTCTTCCACGATTTCGCGGGCAACCGAGCCGACGTTCTTGTAGCCGACGCCGGTGTAATACGGACCCTGCGGAGCCGGGTAGCCCTGCTCCGGGAAGCCGAGCGGACGGCCGTCTTCGTAGAAGAAGTATTCCTGCTCGAAGCCGAACCAGGCGTCTTCATCATCAAGGATGGTCGCGCGGCTGTTCGACGGATGCGGCGTGACGCCATCAGGCATCATGACTTCGCACATGACGAGAACGCCGTTCGTGCGGGCCGGATCCGGATAGAGGGCAACCGGCTTCAACACGCAATCGGAGCTGCGGCCTTCGGCCTGCATCGTGGAGGAACCATCGAAGCCCCAGAGCGGAAGCTGCTCGAGCGTCGGAAATTCAGCAAATTCCTTGACCTGCGTTTTGCCACGCAGGTTCGGTGTCGGTGTGTAACCGTCGAGCCAGATGTACTCGAGTTTATACTTTGTCATTGGCCAGTCTCTCAAACGTAAGGGTGTGAGCAAATCCCGAAAGCGACCGCTAAGCGCGTGCTTGATCACCACCGGATGTCAGATGCCAAGCACGTGCCGTGCCAGTTTGGAGAGGGCACAAGGACTGTGACGAAACGTGTAGCGGGAATCAGCTCGGGGCAATCGTCGATTTTCAACGAAAGCGAGGGTTTAGGGGCATGGAACCGATCGGTGCACAGGACGTTTTTTTGGTCGACCCCTAAAGCCTCAAAAAGGTGCAGGCAGTGCTAGTATTTTACGCGTCTTATCAAGTGCTTATGAATATCACAATTATTGGCGTTTTTTTAGGCTGTTTGCGCAAATGATGAGCACTCTGTTACTATGAAATGCCGGGCAACCGGTATGCGAAGATAATGGAAGGCAATTCGATGCCAGCAAATGTTCATCGCGAATCCGCGAAGATCTATCAGTTCCCAGTAAAATTCCGCAGGCCGGGCGAACGCTTTGGTGCCCGCCACCCGCTCGACATCGATCCCGATGTCTGCGACGCCGCCTTCGATTCCTGGTATCACGAAGACGCCATCCGCGAAGCTGACGAAAAGCGGAAACCGCAAGCCTGAATATCTGACCGACGCGGCGGGGGAACAAGCGGCCGCGGGGTCAGTTTGTCTTTCATGGCAAGGAAAGGCACCATCCGTATCGGCATATCCGGCTGGACCTATGTGCCGTGGCGCGGGGTATTCTATCCTGAGGACCTGCCGCAGAAGCGCGAACTGCATTTTGCCGCGCGCAATTTTACCTCGATTGAAATAAACGGCACGTTTTACGGATTGCAGAAGCCTGACGCCTTCGCGCACTGGCGGGAGGCGACACCGGACGGCTTTGTATTCGCCGTCAAAGGTTCACGCTACATCACGCATTTGAAGCGGCTTCGCGATGTCGAGACGCCGCTCGCGAATTTCATGGCGTCCGGGCTTCTGCGGCTGGGGCCAAAGCTCGGCCCCATTCTTTGGCAGTTTCCGCCAACCATGAAATTCGACGGTGAGCGTTTCGCGCGATTTATGGCAATGCTGCCGAAAGACACGGATGAAGCGACGAAGCTTGCAAGGTGGCACGATGACCGGTTGAGCGGCCGTGACTGGCTGGAAAGTGATGTGCAGCAGCCCCTTCGTCACGCTCTTGAAATTCGCCACGACAGTTTCTGCACCAGGGAATTCATCGAGTTGCTGCGCGAACATCAGGTCGGCCTCGTCTGCGCCGACTCGGTCCAATGGCCCCTTCTGATGGATGTCACCGCAGATTTCGTCTATTGCCGCCTTCACGGATCCGAGGAACTTTATGTCAGCGGATACGACGATGCGGCGCTCGATGTCTGGGCCAAACGTATCGCGGCATGGGCGCGTGGACACGAGCCGGAAGATGCCAATCGCGTGCTGCCGCCGCTCAAGAGGTCAGCCAAAGGGCGCGACGTTTTTGTCTATTTCGACAACGACGCGAAGGTGCACGCGCCCGCGGATGCACGTTCGCTTGCCGAGAAGCTTGGTGTTACCTTCTCACTTGAAGACGCTGCCACGTCGTCAACGCCGCCAAAAAAGAGCCGGTGGAGTGGGGAGGATGCGAGAGCGAACTGGCCCTCCCCATGACCTCAATCAGACAAGAACCGTCTGCTCGGTGCGGTCTTCCGCGCCGAAGAATTTGAGGTAACGCTCGACTTCTGCCGGGTCTCCGGTTGCCTTCTGAGGATTGTCGGAGAGCTTGACCGCCGGGCGGCCGTTCGCCTCGCTGACCTTGCAGACGATTGAGATCGGATTGAGGCCGGAAATTTCGGTCGGCGCGCAGCCTGCGAAATCGTTGGTCAGGTTGGTCCCCCAGCCGAAGCTCATGCGCACGCGGCCCTCGAAATGCTTGTAGGTGTCGATGATCGCATCGACGTCGAGACCATCCGAGAAGATCAGCAGTTTCTGGCGCGGATCGCGGCCCATTTTCTTCCACCAATCGATGATCTTCTCGCCGCCCTCGATCGGCGGTGCACTGTCGGGGCGGAAGCCGGTCCAGTCGGCGACCCACTCGGGCGCGTCACGCAAAAAGGCTGCAGTGCCGAACGCATCCGGCAGGACGATCAGCAGGTTACCACCATAGAGCCTGTTCCAATCGCGCAGGATCTTGTAAGGCGCGTTGCGCAGCTCCTCGTCGGTGTCGGCAAGCGCTGCGGCCACCATCGGAAGCTCATGAGCGTTCGTGCCGACCGCCTCCAGATCGGAATCCATAGCGAGCAATACATTGCTTGTGCCCGTGAAAGCGGGGCCGATGCCCTCCTTCAACGCCTCGACACACCAGCGTTGCCACAGGAAGCTGTGGCGGCGGCGCGTGCCGAAATCGGAGATACGCAGGCCCGGCAATTCACGCAGCCGCTCCACCTTCGCCCACATCTTGGCCTTGGCGCGTGCATAAAGCACATCGAGCGTGAAGGGACCGAGCGCCTTCATCGCCGAGCGCGAGCGCAGCTCGTTGATAATCGCCAGCGCCGGAATTTCCCACATCGTCGTCTCTTTCCACGAACCGTGGAAATCGAGCACATACTGGCCGTCCCTCTTCGACAGCTCGTATTCCGGCAGCTGGAAATGAGAGAGCCAAGCAAGGAACTCCGGCTCAAAGATCTGTGCACGGCCATAGAAGCTGTTACCTGCGAGCCAGATCATCTCCTTCTTGGAGAGCCGTAGCGTGCGGGCATGATCGAGCTGGGCGCGCAGTTCCCCCTCATCGATCTCCTCGGCAAGACGGACGCGCTTAGTGCGGTTGATGAGCGTGAAAGTGGCGCTGACATCCGGATAAAGCTTCCAGATCATTTGCAGCATCAGAAGCTTGTAGAAGTCCGTATCGATGAGGCTGCGGACGATGGGATCAAGCTTCCAGGCGTGATTGTAAACGCGCCTTGCAATATCTGTCTTGGCCATGCTCCACCCCGTCCCAATCCGGTCGGGTGCCGCAAAAGGCCGGCACACGACGACCGGCTCGTGCGCCTTCTTATCGAAAAATCAGCTGATAATGTCCAGTACAAATAAAAACCCCGCCGCAGCAAGGCGGCAGGGCCTCTTTCGATGATCCCCTTGGGACTCAAGCCTATTGCGCAGGCTGAGGCGGCGCAGGTGTGGCAGGCGTCGCGGGTTCAGCGTTCGGTGTCGGCGGCTGCGTGTTGGGCGTTTCCGTGGGAACGGCACTACCATTCTGCATGGATGGCGGCGCAGCGGGTGCCGGCGGCTGGGACTGCAGTTCCTGACCGGGCTGCTGTGGCGCTACTTCATCGGCTTCGCGGTTGCCCCAGATTTCGACTGGAATCCAAACGATGAAGGCAAGAATGAGCGCAACGACCAGGACCATCAGGATGCGGGCGCCGGTGCGGCCCTGCTTTGCCTTCACCGCAGGGACCTGCTCTTCGGCATGCCGCTTGCTATCGGAGTTTTCCCAGCGCTTTTCCATCTGATGAGCCATCTTCGTCTCCCTTCCGATGTCTCGCGGACCGTACGCCGATCCGCCCCAGAACCGTTGTTAGGGGCAACGAATATGCTGCTTCATGGTTCCGCCGGGCCTCAATAGCCAGCCTTCCGGTCCACCACGAACTCCAGCGGCTCGCCGCGCTCATAGCGGGCGATCTGCGCCTCGACATACCGGAAGAGCGCATTCTCTTCCGAGATTGCGGCATCATGCGGGGTGATGAAAACGTTCTCCAAACCCCAGAGGGGATCGTCCGCCGGAAGCGGCTCGACCTCGAATACATCAAGCGAAGCACCGCCGAGCACACCGCCTTCAATCGCCGCAACAATATCGCGCTGCACCTGGCTCTTGCCGCGGCCGGCATTGATGAAAACCGGCTTTCCGAGCGCACCATCCGGACGGAGCTTTGCAAACAGCTTCGCATTGTAGAAGCCTGTCGTTTCCGGTGTCAGCGGGAGCAGTCCGACGAGGACATCCGTCTTCGACAAGAAGGTATCGAGCTCGCTTGCATCGAAGGTTTCGACCTCATCGAGCCGTTTGCGGCTGCGTGACCAGCCAATGACGTTGAAACCCATGACCTTGAGCTTCCGGACTGCGTCCTGGCCCAGCACCCCGAGCCCCATGACGCCGACGGTGATTTCCGCAGCTTCCGGCGGCGCCATCTGGCTCCAAATCCGGTCGCGCTGGTGCCGGTCGTGCGCACGTTGCTGACGCAGATGCGTCAGGCACTGCAGCACTATCCATTCGCTCATGCGCACCGTCAGGCTGCTGTCAACAAAGCGGACGATCGGCACGTCGGGCAAACCCGAAAGGTTCATGAAACTATCGACGCCGGCACCGCCTGAGAAGATGACCTTCAAGTTCGGTGCGCGTTCGAAAAGATCGGCATCAGGCTTCCACAGCAACGCATAGTCGATCGCGCTCAGGTCGCGGCTCTTGGTCGCAGGATCGGCAATATTGATGCTGCCGCGATCCGGAAAGGCGGTTTTCAGAATGCGGGCGATGCCTTCGGGATTGAACTTCAGATCGACGAGAACGGGAGGTCTTGCGGACATGATCTTCTTTACTGCTGCACGGCAGGCGTCGGCACTGCCTCGATATTGAAAGCGGCGGCCATCAGCGCCTTGGTGTAGTCGTGTTTCGGCGCGCGGAAGATCTGCCCCGACGGCCCTTGCTCAACCACCTTGCCGAAACGCATGACGATGACATCGTTGGCGAGCGCTTTGACGACCTTCAGGTCGTGGCTGATGAAGAGGTAGGCTAGATCGTGCTTCTTCTGCAGGTCGCGCAACAGATCGACGACCTGTGCCTGGACGCTCATGTCGAGCGCCGATGTCGGCTCGTCGAGCATGACGAAGCGCGGCTTCAGCACCATGGCGCGGGCAATCGCGATGCGCTGACGCTGGCCGCCGGAGAATTCGTGCGGGTAACGCCAGCGGGTCAGCGGGTCGAGGCCGACCTCCTCCAACGCCCAGCACACGCGCTGGTCGCGCTCCTCATGCGACAGCGAGCGCTCATGGACTTTCAGCCCTTCTGCGATGATATCGCCGACCGACATGCGCGGGCTGAGAGAGCCGTAAGGATCCTGGAACACGACCTGAAGCTGGTTGCGCAGCGGCCGCATTTCGGTGAACGAATAGTCCGCTATGTCCCTCCCGACGAAACTGATGCGTCCCTTGGAGGAAATCAGGCGGGTGAGCGCTAGGCCAAGTGTCGTCTTGCCCGAGCCGGATTCACCGACGACACCAAGCGTCTGGCCGGCACGCAGCGAAAGATCAATGCCGTCGACGGCCTTCACATGATCCACGACCCTGCGCATCAGCCCTGCCTTGATGGGGAACCAGACGCGGATATCCGAACCTTCCATCACCACCGGCTTGGATGGATCGGCGAGAGGCGGCTCGCCACGCGGCTCCGCGGCAAGAAGATGACGCGTGTAATCATGCTTCGGATTGCTGAAAACCTCTTCGACGGCTCCCGTCTCGACAATCTTGCCCTTCGTCATGACGCAGACACGATCAGCGAATTTGCGGACGATGCCGAGATCATGGGTGATGAAGAGCAGCGACATGCCATGCTCGCCTTTCAGCTTGCGCAGCAGATCCAATATCTGTGCCTGGACGGTGACATCGAGCGCCGTCGTCGGCTCGTCGGCAATCAGCAGCTCGGGCCGGTTGGCAAGCGCCATCGCGATCATAACGCGCTGGCGTTGGCCGCCGGAGAGTTCGTGCGGATAGGCTTTCAGCCGCTTTTCCGGCTCGCGGATGCCGACCTGGTTCAGGAGTTCCAGCACCCGCGTGCGGGCCGCTTGGCCGGTCACGCCCTGATGCAGATCGAGGATTTCGGCGATCTGCTTTTCGATGGTGTGGAGCGGGTTGAGCGAGGTCATCGGCTCCTGGAAGATCATCGTGATATCGTTGCCACGCACGTCGCGAAGCGCCTTCTCCGATGCCTTGAGCAAATCCTTGCCCTTGAAGAAGATTTCGCCGCTCGGGTGGCTTGCTGCCGGATAAGGCAGCAACCGCAGGATGGAGTTTGCGGAGACCGACTTGCCCGACCCGGATTCGCCGACCAGCGCAACAACCTCGCCCTTTTTTATCTCGAAGGAGATGCGATCGACAGCCAGCGATGTTTCGCCGCTTTGGTGGAAGGCGACGGAAAGATCGCGGACGGAGAGAAGAGGTTCAGGGATCTGGCTCATGCGAAGGTCTTTCTCGGGTCAAACGCGTCGCGCACGGCCTCGCCAATGAAGATCAGCAGGGAAAGCATGATCGACATAGTGAAGAAGGCTGCCAGCCCTAACCATGGCGCCTGAAGATTGGCCTTGCCCTGCGCGATCATCTCGCCGAGCGACGGTGAGCCGGGCGGCATGCCGAAACCCAGGAAGTCGAGCGAGGTCAGCGTCGTGATCGAGCCGGACAGGATGAAGGGCAGGAACGTCAGCGTCGCCACCATCGCGTTCGGGAGCATATGGCGCCACATGATCGTCCGGTTGTTGACGCCGAGCGCGCGGGCGGCGCGGACATATTCGAAGTTGCGGGCGCGCAGGAACTCCGCGCGGACCACGCCGACGAATCCGACCCAGGAGAAGAGCAGCATGATGCCGAGCAACACGAAAAAGCCCGGCGGCAGGATCGCGGCGATAATCAGCAGAATATAAAGTACCGGCATCGATGACCAGATTTCGATCAAGCGCTGCAGAAGCAGATCGGTCCAGCCGCCAAAATAGCCCTGCACGGCGCCAGCGGTCACGCCGACAATTGCCGAGCAAATGGTCAGTACCAGGCCGAAGAGCACGGATATACGGAAACCGTAGATGATGCGCGCCAGAACGTCGCGTGCCTGATCGTCGGTGCCGAGCCAATTGAGATTGCCGTAGTTGCAATTGGGATCGTTGACGCCCTGCGGATAGCCTGCGCAGCGCTCCTCCTTGCTCATCAACCAGAACGGCGGCGTCGGCGCGGAATGCGGGATGTTGGAATTCACCGATCGGTAGGAATAATGGATCGGCGGCCAGATCATCCAGCCATTGGCTTTGATCTCATCGGCGATGACATCCGAGCGGTAGTCCGTTTCCGCGAGAAAGCCGCCGAACTTCTCCTCCGGATAATCCACCAGTACCGGAAACAGGATCTCGCCCTTGTAGGATGCGATGATCGGCTTGTCGTTGGCAATGAACTCCGAAAACAGGGTCAGGACGAACAGCACCATGAACAGCCAGAAAGACCAGTAGCCGCGGCGGTTTGCCTTGAAATTCCGCCAGCGGCGGATGTTCGTCGGGGAAAGCAGGCCCTTGCGCGGCGGCTTGACCGGCGTAACGGGCGTCGGATTGGCAGCCGTATCCATCAGACATCCCTCCGCTCGAAATCGATGCGTGGGTCGATCCAGGTATAGATCAGGTCCGAGAGCAGGCTGACGAAAAGGCCTAGCAGCGAGAAGATATAAAGTGTTGCAAAGACGATCGGGTAATCGCGATTGACGACCGAGAGATAGCCGAGGCGACCGAGACCATCGAGCGAGAAGATATTTTCGATCAGCAGCGAGCCGGTGAAAAAGGCGGAAATAAAGGCGCCCGGAAAACTGGCGATGATGACCAGCATGGCATTACGGAAGACATGACCGTAAAGCACCTGCCGCTCGTTCAACCCCTTGGCGCGCGCCGTCGTCACATATTGCTTCTTAATCTCCTCGATGAAGGAATTCTTCGTCAACAGCGTCGTCGTCGCGAAGGCGGAAAGCGAAAGCGAGATCAACGGCAGCGTCAGGTGCCAAAAATAATCGAGCGGTTTTTGCCACCAGGCGAGCTGGTCGAAATTATCCGACACCAGGCCGCGGAGCGGGAACCAGTCGTAAAATGAGCCGCCGGCGAAAAGCACGATCAGCAGGATACCGAACAGAAAGCTCGGCACGGCGTAACCGACGATAATGGCGCCGGATGTCCACACGTCAAAAGTCGAGCCATCCTTCACAGCCTTGCGGATGCCGAGCGGAATGGAGATGGCGTATGAGAAAATCATGATCCAGATGCCGAGCGAAACCGAAACCGGCAGCTTTTCCTTGATGAGATCGAGCACCGACGTATTGCGGAAGAAGCTCTCGCCGAAATCGAAACGGATGTAATTCCACATCATTTCCAGAAAGCGCGTCAGCGGCGGCTTGTCGAAGCCGAATTGCTTTTCGAGTTTGGCGATCAGTTCCGGATCGAGGCCCTGGGCACCACGGTATCTGGAACCGCTGTCATCGAACTGCTGTCCGAGATCGCCGCCACCGGAAATCCTTTGGTCGGCATTATCGGCCTGACCGGTCAGCTGCGCGATGACCTGCTCGACAGGGCCGCCCGGCGCAAACTGGATGACGGTAAACGAAATTGCCATGATGCCGATAATCGTCGGTATCATCAGAAGCAGGCGTCGAAGAATGTAAGCTCCCATCAGCGCGCGGCCTTCCAGGTCTCGAAATTCACAAGGGTGCGCGTCGCATCAGGAGTCTTCAATCCGCCAGCCTTCCCGCCGGGCGCACCGGCTTTTCAGGGTTTTCCGAAGTGATTCGGGTGGTCCATTTGGACCCCAGCCGCAGTGCCAATGCAAGCCCGCTATTTCGCCTCCTTCGACCACCAAACGTCCGGGAAGCCGAGGGCGTAAGTCGGCAGCTCGGCGGGCCGCGTGATCGTGTTCCAATGGGCAATCATATAGGCGTCACGATAGAAGAGCGGGATGACATAGTGGTTGGCAAGCAGCACACGGTCCATGGCTTTGATCGCCGCCACCTGTTCGTCGCGGTTCGGCGCAAAGATGATCATTCGAACAAGCGCGTCGACTGCTGGATTGGCAATACCGGCATAATTGCGGGAGCCTTGTTGGTTAACCGAGCCTGATCCCCAGTAGTCGGCTTGCTCGTTGCCAGGATTCATCGTCTCGGCCCAGACGTTCCAGATCATGTCGTAGTCGAAACTACGCACCCGATTGGTATATTGCGAGGCATCGACGGTCCGCACCCGCGCGTCCACGCCGATCTTTTTGAGATTGTTGACATAAGGCACGACCCAGCGCTCCAGCATCGGGCTGGACAGCAGGATCTCGAAACTCATAGGCTGACTGGTTTTGGCATTGACCATGCGATTGCCCTTGAGGACCCAGCCAGCCTCCTTGAATAAGGCGATTGCTTTGCGCAGGTTGTCGCGGCTCTTCTGTGGATCGCCGGTAACCGGATTGCTGTAGGGTGTCGTGAAGATTTCCGGCGGCACCTTGTCCTTCAAGCCTTGGAGAATCTCCAGTTCCCGGCCCTGCGGCAGGCCGGAAGAGGCCAGTTCCGTATTCCAGAAATAGCTGTCGATGCGCTTGTAGCTGTTGAAAGCGACCGTGCGGTTCAGCCCCTCGAAATCGAACCCGTAATTTAAAGCCTCGCGTACCTTCTCGTCCTTGAAGAGGTCACGCCGCATGTTGGGCACCAGAGCCTGCAGGATGCCGGTAGCACGCAGCGGGTTGGCGACTTCCTCCTTCTTGACGCGTCCTTCCTTCACGGCCGGAAAGTCGTATCCGGTCGCCCAGCGGTTTGCTTGCGTTTCCTGCCAGAAATCGATGTTGCCGGAGCGGAAAGCCTCGAATTCAACGTCACGGTCGCCGAAATAGGTATATGTGACCGAACGAAAGTTGTTCTGGCCGACATTCACATTGAGGTTCTCCCCCCAATAATCGTCTCGCAGATCATAGCGGATGGTCGAGCCTGCGGAAAAGGCAGCGATCTTGTATGGTCCCGACCCCATCACCGGCTCAAGCGTTGTCTTCGAAATATCCCGGGGCTTGCCGTCCGGGCCGGTGCCCTCCCACCAATGTTTGGGGACTACAACGAGCTGGCCGAGAATATTAGGCAATTCCTTGTTGTGTTTTTCATCGAAGGTGAATTTTACGTCGCGATCACCGACCTTCTCTGCCTTGACGACATGCTGATAATAATTGGCCTGAAGCGGATTATGTTCTTTTGTCTTGTCGAAGCTGAAGATGACGTCCTCAGGCGTCACCGGTCGCCCATCCGCCCACTTCGCCTCCGGGCGAAGCCGGAATGTCGCGTTCGACACGTCGTCGGGATAAGAAACGCCCTCCGCCAGAAGGCCATATGAGGCAAGCACCTCGTCGTCGGCGGATTTCAGCAGGGTTTCGAAGGTCAACGTCAGCCCGGTCGCAACCTCACCCTTCGCGAGCAGCGGATTGAAGGTGTCAAAGGTGCCAGATGTCGAAAGCCGCAGATTCCCGCCCTTCGGCGCGTCCGGGTTAACGTAGTCAAAATGCTTGAAGCCGGGCTGGTATTTGAGCTCGCCTATGGTCGACGTGCCGATCCTGAAGTTCTGCTCCTGCGCCGAGGCTCCCGGAGGCGAGAAGATCAAGGCAACCAGAGCAACAGCGAACATACTTCTTTTCGACCATGCAACCGCCATTCACGAAACCTCATATTATTTTAGCTTTCTTCAAGAATACGGGAAATACAGGCAAAAAACAGGAGAGTGTGACGTTTTCGGCCATCTCGCAACATTTTGATCGTGTGCGAGCCGCCAGGACATGGCTTCCTCCGGCCGCTACTGCACAAACGTCATCCCTGCTGCCAGAACATCGATTCACCAAAATTGCTTTTCACGGTAGACTCGATGCAAATCACTCTGGCAGACATTCAGGATACCGCATGACATTCCGCCTCGCTCCGTCTTTCCAGACAATCGGCAGACTCGCGTTGGCGGGTATTATTGGTGCAAGCCTGATTGCGGGCGACGCGAAAGCGCAGCAGAAGCAGCCGAGCCCCGGCAGCGCCAAGGCACTCTTCGGTTCGGCTTCCCTACCGGCGAAGGGACCGGCTCGACCGATCGGTTTCTATTCGAAAGGGTGCATGCTGGGCGGCGTTGCCTTGCCCGTGGATGGTCCGACTTGGCAGGCGATGCGCCTTTCGCGCAATCGCCGCTGGGGCAATCCGGCCATGATTGCGCTGCTTGAGCAATTGTCCCGCGATGCAAGGCAGCAGATCGGCTGGCCGGGGCTGCTCGTCGGCGATATATCGCAACCTCGGGGCGGACCGATGTTCAATGGCCACACCTCGCATCAGGTCGGCCTTGATGCCGACATATGGCTGATGCCGATGCCCACACGCCGGATGACGGCAGAGGAGCGCGAAGACCTTCCCTTCACCACGATGCTGCAGAAGGAGAAGTTCCTGACGATTAATCCCAGGGTCTGGACGCAATCCCACGCCGAATTGCTGATGCTTGCGGCAAGCTACTCTCAGGTGGAACGCATTTTCGTCAATCCTGCAATCAAGAAAAAGATGTGCGATACCTGGAGGGGCGACCGCACGAACCTCGGCAAGCTGCGCCCGATATACGGCCACGACTCGCATTTTCACATCCGGATGAAATGCCCGCCAGGCGCTGCGGACTGCAAGCCGCAGGCGCCAATCACGGACGGCGATGGCTGCGGAAAGTCGCTGGCCTGGTGGTTCACCAAGGAGCCGTGGGCGCCGCCGAAGCCCGATGCCCGGCCGCCTAAACCCCCGCGCGAAATCATGGTAGCCGATCTTCCGAAGGTATGCGCCGCCGTTCTGGATGCACCGGCCGCCGCATCGATGACGGCATCGACTGATGGCGGCTCGACCGCAACTGCCCTGACCGCGGCACCAGCAACACCTGCGGCGGCCGGAGACCTGCTTCCTGCCGTCGGCCCGGTTCCCACCGACAAGCCCCTGGTGCAATGATAGTGGAAATGCTTGTTTTTCTAATCGTGGGCTTGGTATAGAAGCGGCCAAATCGATTGAATCTATGGGATGGAGGTTCTTTTTCATGGCCGGCGGCAAATGCCTTGCATTGATTGCGCATGACCAGAAGAAGAACGAGATGGCGGAATTCGCCCGCCGCAACAGGAACCAGCTGTCCAAATGGAAGATCGTGGCGACCGGAACAACCGGCGGCCGCGTCCTCGATGCGGTCCCCGATCTCGATGTCACCCGTCTGAAAAGCGGGCCGCTCGGCGGCGACCAGCAGATCGGCGCATTGATTTCAACCGGTGAAGTCGGCGCACTCATCTTTTTTGTCGATCCATTGACGCCGATGCCGCATGATGTCGACGTGAAGGCATTGATGCGGCTTGCGATCGTTTACGATATTCCAATGGCGCTAAACGAAGCGACTGCCGAAAAACTCATCCCGACTCTGAACGCCTAGACACGGAACCGGCTATGTCCATGCCCAACACCAGCGATGCCCTGCCTTTTCCGATCCTGATCGGCGATATCGGCGGAACGAATGCGCGCTTCTCCATTCTTGCGGACGCTTCGGCCGAGGCCGTCAATTTCGCGAACGTTCGCACAGCCGATTTCGAAACCATCGACGAAGCGATCCTAAAGGGCGTCTTTGCAAAGACGGAGATGCGCCCGCGCGCGGCTATTCTCGCCGTTGCCGGCCCGATCAATGGCGATGAAATTCCGCTGACCAATTGCGACTGGGTCGTCCGTCCTCATACGATGATCGAAGGTCTCGGCATCGAGGACGTGATTGTCGTCAATGACTTCGAGGCACAGGCACTGGCGATTTCCGCGCTCGGTGACGGCGAGCGCGAGTGCATTGGTGCTGCATCCGGAGAGATCGTCGCTTCCCGCGTCGTGCTCGGACCCGGAACCGGCCTCGGCGTTGGCGGGCTCGTCCGAGCGCAAGGTTCATGGATTCCCGTGCCGGGCGAAGGCGGCCATGTCGATCTCGGACCACGCAGCAAGCGAGACCTGGAGATCTTCCCATATATAGAGACGATCGAGGGCCGTGTTTCGGCGGAGCAGATCCTTTGCGGACGCGGCATTGTCAATCTCTACCGCGCGATCTGCAAGGCGGATGGCATCGAGCCCAAATATCGCGATCCGGCCGACATCACTTCTCACGCGCTTGCCGGAACCGATACGACTGCCGTGGAGACCATCTTCCTTTTTTCAACCTACCTCGGCCGTGTCGCAGGCGATATGGCGATGATCTTCATGGCCAAAGGCGGCGTCTATCTTTCCGGCGGCATCTCGCAGAAGATATTGCCGGCATTGAGGCAGCCGGAGTTCCGAGCCGCTTTCGAGGACAAGGCGCCGCACTCTCACTGGCTGAAGGCGATTCCGACCTATGTCGTGACCCACCCGCTGGCGGCTCTTGCAGGCCTTTCGTTCTACGCCCGCCGGCCGGCAAGTTTCGGTGTCTCGACCAAGGGCCGCCGCTGGCGCGGTTAATGCCAGTCTAGCCAAAGGCGCGCCAACTCTTTATAGAGCCGCCCCAAGCGCGCGGCTGATGCCGTGCGCGTTATCCGAGACAGGAAGCACAATTTTTGGATTCGTCCGCGAGCAAAAAGAGCACCGTCAGCAGCGATACCGTCACCGGCATCTTGAAGCGCATTATCGCAGAAAACGGCCGTGATCATATCGGTGGATATGCTTTTGCGATCAGCTGTCTGATCGTTGTGGCCCTTTCGACGGCGTTCACTGCGTGGATCATGAAGGTGATCATTGACGAGGCCTTTGCCAATCGCCGTGCGGATATGGTGTGGATCATTTGTCTTTCGATCTTCATCGCATTCGTGCTGCGCGGTTTTGCGAGCTACGGCCAGGCGGTGGCGCTGTCCAGGATCGGAAACAACATCGTGGCACGCTATCAGCGGCGCCTTTATGCTCATCTCATGACCCTGTCCGTCGGCTTCTACAACCAAGCCCGTTCGGCGCATATTGCGGCGCAAGTCAGCCAGAATGTCGGCGGCATCCGCGATGTCATGAACCTGACGATCACATCGACTGCGCGTGACCTGCTCACCTTCATCGCATTGATCGGCGTGATGGTTTTTCAGGATCCGTTGCTAAGCCTTGCAGTCTTCATTCTAGCTCCGCCGCTCCTCTATGGCTTGCGATATCTGTCCAAGCGCCTACGTCAGGCGACCAAGGAGGCGATTTATCTGAACAGCCATGTTCTGGGTGCGATGCAGGAGACGATCCAGGGGATCGCCATCGTTAAAGCCTTCACCATGGAAGGCGAACTGGAGCGCAAGCTCAACAAGCTCGTCGCTGCGGCAGAAGGCCGCGCAAACCGCATCGCCCGCCTGTCTGAGCGGAATGCGCCGATGACGGAAACCTTCGCCGGTTTTGCCGTTGCGAGCATCCTTGCCTATGCCGCCTACCGGTCGATCTATCACAACGTGCCGCCGGGGGCGTTCTTTTCCTTCGTAACAGCACTGTTGCTCGCTTACGACCCTGCCCGCCGCCTTGCAAGACTGCAGGTCCAGCTGGAGCGAGCCGTCGTCAACGCCCGCATGATCTACGAATTGCTCGACATGGAGCCGCGTCAGCGTGATCTTCCGGATGCGAAACCGCTAAATGTCACAGATGCCCGCATCGAATTCCGCGATGTATCGTTCGCTTACGGTACAGATCCGATCCTCAACGCCGTAAAGTTTGTTGCAGAAGGCGGCAAGACGACGGCGCTTGTGGGTCCATCCGGCGCCGGAAAGTCGACGGTCATCAATCTCATTCCGCGCTTCTTCGATCCGAAGAGCGGAGAGATTTTCATCGATGGCCAGGACATTGCGCACGTCACCAAACAGTCGCTTCGCCAGCAACTCGCCTATGTGTCGCAGCAGCCGTATCTATTCGAAGGCACGATTCGCGAAAACATCCGCTATGGGCGCCCGGAAGCGACGGATGCCGAAGTGGAAGAGGCCGCCCGGCTTGCCTACGCCCACGAATTCATTCTCGCGCAACCCAACAGCTACGATACGCCTGTCGGTGAAAATGGCGTGACGCTTTCCGGCGGCCAGCGCCAGCGTCTGTCAATCGCCCGGGCGCTCGTCCGCAAAGCGCCGATCCTGCTTCTCGACGAGGCTACATCGGCACTCGATACGGAATCCGAAGCGGCCGTACAAAAAGCGCTCGATGAAGCGATGACCGGTCGCACCGTCGTCGTCATCGCCCACCGGCTCTCGACGGTCGTGCGCGCCGACAAGATCGTCGTGATGCAGCAGGGCCGTGTCGTCGAGGAAGGCAATCACGAGACGCTTGCGAAGCTCAACGACGGACTTTACGCTCGCCTCAACAATCTTCAGCGGCCTGCCGCCTCGGATTCTCTTTGATACGGATTGTGAGCTGACATGAGCGACGCTGCGATGAAGCTGGTGGTGGTTGGGGCAGCGGGCCGCATGGGACAGACGCTGATCCGACTTATTCATTCCATGGAGGATGTCACGCTGCATGCGGCCGTCGCCCGGCCCGGCTCGCCGTTCGTCGGCAAGGATGCAGGCGAAATCGCAGGCCTTGGACCAAATGGCGTCACCATTGGGGACGACCCCCTCGCGGCCTTTCTTCACGCCGATGGCGTCCTGGATTTTACAACGCCCGGGACGACAAACGAGTTTGCCGCACTCGCCGCTCAGGCGCGCATCGTCCATGTCATCGGCACCACTGGGTGTTCGGATGCGGATAATGCCAAGATTGCGGCAGCATCGCGTCATGCGCGTATCGTAAAGTCCGGCAATATGAGCCTTGGCGTGAACCTTCTCAGCGTTTTCGTAGAGCAGGCCGCACGAGCGCTCGATGCTGCCGATTGGGATATCGAAATCCTCGAAATGCACCACAAACGCAAGGTTGATGCGCCGTCGGGCACCGCTCTGCTTCTGGGAGAAGCTGCTGCCAAAGGCCGCAACATCGACCTGTCATCGCAATCCGTCCGCGTCCGCGACGGCCATACTGGGGCGCGCGAAACGGGTACAATCGGCTTTGCGACGCTGCGCGGCGGTTCGGTGATCGGCGAGCACTCCGTGCTCTTCGCCGGCGAAGGCGAGATCGTGTCGATGTCGCACAGCGCCGCCGATCGCTCGATCTTCGCGCGTGGCGCCATCAAAGCGGCGCTTTGGGCCCGCGACAAGAAGCCCGGCTTTTATTCCATGCTCGACGTGCTCGGGCTCTCCTCACATTGATCTCATTACGGAGGCATATTTCATGAGCGGCACCCTCGTCCTCGTTCGCCACGGCCAGAGCGAATGGAACCTGAAAAATCTCTTCACCGGCTGGAAGGATCCGGATCTCACGGAACTCGGCATCGAAGAAGCCAAGACGGGCGGTCAGGCGCTTGCCGACTACGGTATAAAATTCGATGTCGCCTTTACGTCTGCGCTCGTACGCGCGCAACACACGCTGACGCTCATTCTCGACAAAATCGGCCAGCCGGACCTCAAGACGATCCAAGATCAGGCTCTGAACGAGCGCGATTACGGCGACCTCTCGGGCCTCAACAAGGACGATGCCCGCGCCAAATGGGGCGAGGAGCAGGTTCACATTTGGCGGCGTTCCTACGACGTCCCGCCTCCTAGTGGTGAAAGCCTGCGCGACACCGGCGCGCGCGTCTGGCCTTACTATCTCACCGAGATTCTGCCGCGCGTGCTGCGCGGTGAAAAAGTGCTCGTCGCTGCCCATGGTAACTCGCTGCGTTCGCTGGTCATGGTGCTTGACCGCCTGACCAAGGAGCAAATCCTGGCGCTCAACCTGGCAACCGGCGTCCCGATGGTCTACAAGCTCAATGTCGACTCCACCGTCGCTTCCAAGGAAGTGCTCGGCGATATGTCCGGCGCGCATTAAGCCTACGGCATCTCCGCTCAGAAGCCGGGCTCGCTGCCCGGCTTTTTCAATTCTCTATCGTGAACTGCACCCTATCCGCTGCAAAGCGGCTGATCGAGTATTGCACCGGCACGCCCTCAATATCCGTATTCATTGCCTTGGTGATGAGCAGGATGGCACCCGGCGTCAATTCCAGGGTCGTGATGTCGCGTGAATCAGCATGAGCGGCCGTGATCTCTGTCGTTGCGCGGACGTAATCCGGCAAGCCAAGTTCGGCGAAGGCCTTGGTGATCGATTCCGTCTTGCGATAAGCTTCGTCGATGCCGGCAAACCGGTCCGCCGGAAACCATGTCGTCGCGCAAGACACCGGCCGTTTGTCGGCCATACGCAATGTCTCGAGGCGGATCACGGCAGCCCCGGGTCTAAGTCTCAGCCAGCGTGCAACTTCCGCATCGGCTCTCTCCTCGGTATGGTCGAGCAATAGCCCGCGCATCTCGCGCGCCTGGGCACCGATACCGGCGGTGAAGCGCGTGCGACGGGTGATCGGAAAATTCAGCCGTTCCTTCCGCTCGATCAGGGTACCGCGGCCCTGCACCGCGCGCACGATGCCTTCCTGAGCCAGGGCGGCAAGCGCGCTTCTGACCGTATGACGATTAACGCCGAATTGCAGCGCCAGAACCGTTTCCGGCGGCACCATGCCGGTCTCGTCGTAGGCCCCGGTATTGATTGCGTCGCGAATACGGTCCGAGATTTGGCGCCAGAGCGCCACGCCCGTCTGTCGTTGCACTTGTTCTGCCATCTGACCCCTTGATGTCACACGCTTGTCACGTCGGCGATTTAAGCGTAATCATATCTTGTATAGTTGTCTATATCAATAGACATTTAAGGATGCGGTGATGACCTTAGCGGAGAACAATGCGGCGGCGAACGGCGAGCGCAAGCGCGCTGCCGGCCTGCTCGCGCGGGCTGAACGACACGAGCTTGTCGAGGCTTTTGAAGCTCTCGCAGAAAAGCCGGTGGTTCAGCCTGTGCGCGGGCCGGAAACCGGCCTCGTGATGGTGCGTGGCCGCATCGGCGGCGGCGGCGCGCCCTTCAATCTCGGCGAAGTCACTGTCACGCGCGCAACGATACGGCTTGGTTCGGGCGCCGTTGGTCATGCGCAGGCGCTCGGCACCGACCGCGAAAAGGCACGGCTTGCCGCGATTTTCGACGCGCTCTGGCAGGACGACGCGACGAAGGGCTTCATCGAGGAGAGACTGCTTTTGCCGATCGCGGCGCGAATTGCTGAGACCGATCGCCGCAAGGCAGACGAAACGGCGGCGACGCGGGTCGATTTCTTCACCATGGTGCGCGGAGACGACTGATGAGCCTCAAGATCGAAGCCCTGACCGGTGGCTTTCCCGAACCGGTCTTCCAGTCCCAAAGCGTCTTCAAGTCTATGATGGATAGTATGGCGCGGCCCGGCACAATCCAGACCATTGCACCCGAAGTCGCGCCACCTGCGCCGCTTGGTACAGCCGCAGGCGCGATTGCGCTGACGCTGTGCGATCACGATACGCCGGTCTGGCTGTCTTCCGGGCTCGCGAAATCCGCGATGCCCGATTGGCTCGGCTTTCACACCAGCGCGCCCGTGGTGCCGGAAAGGGCTGAAGCCCGCTTTGCCTTTATTGAGCACGGCGTGACGCTTTCCTCGTTAGGACTCTTTGCCTTAGGTACACAGGAATATCCCGATCGCTCGACGACGCTGATCATCGAACTTGCAGGACTCGAAGGTGGCCGCCGGCTGGCGCTAACTGGCCCCGGCATTCAGAGCGTGACCGAGATTGCGCCTGTCGGCCTGCCGGAGACCTTCCTGCGGCTCTGGACGGAAAACCGCGCCCTCTTTCCACGCGGCATCGACCTCGTGCTGACGGCAGGCAGCCGTTTCCTCTGCCTGCCGCGAACCACCAAGATCATCGCAACGGAGATGTGAGCCATGTATGTTGCCGTCAAAGGAGGCGAGGCCGCCATTGAGAATGCCCACCGCCTGCTTGCCGATCGCCGCCGCGGCGACCGGTCGCTCCCTGCGATCGGTATAAACCAGATCGTCGCGCAGCTCGCCCTTGCCGTCGACCGCATCATGGCCGAGGCCTCGCTCTACGACCGCACGCTCGCCGCACTTGCCGTCCGCCAGTCGCGTGGCGACATGATCGAGGCGATTTTCCTGCTGCGTGCCTATCGCACGACGCTGCCACGCTTCGGATACTCGAAACCGCTCGATACCGCGACGATGAAGATCGAGCGCCGCGTTTCCGCGACCTACAAGGATCTGCCTGGGGGCCAGCTTCTCGGCCCCACCTTCGACTACACGCACCGACTGCTCGATCCTTCGCTGCTTTCCGACGAGGCCGTTGAAGAGCCATCGCAACGTCCTGCCGAAACCGGCCGCGTCATGCGCGTGTCGGAAATCCTTGGCCAGGAGGGGCTGATTGAGGCCGACGGCGATATGCCGGAGGATCACGAAATCGGCGACCTTACCCGCGAACCGATGGAATTTCCGATGAGCCGCGACCTTCGCCTGCAGGCGCTTGCGCGCGGGGACGAGGGCTTCCTTCTGGCGCTCGGCTATTCCACGCAGCGAGGCTATGGCCGCAACCATCCCTTCACGGGGGAAATCCGTATCGGTGACGTCGAGGTGGAATTCGACGTTCCGGAACTCGGTTTTGCCGTATCGCTCGGGACAATCCAGGTGACCGAATGTCAGATGGTCAACCAGTTCAAGGGCTCAGCCAAAGCGCCGCCGCAGTTCACGCGCGGTTACGGCCTCGTCTTCGGCCAGAGCGAACGGAAAGCGATGTCGATGTCGCTGGTCGATCGGGCGCTGCGCGCCGAGGAGTTCGGGGAAGACATAACAGCACCGGCACAGGACGAGGAATTTGTCATTTCTCATTCCGACAATGTCCAGGCGACTGGCTTCGTCGAGCATCTGAAATTGCCGCATTACGTGGATTTCCAGGCCGAACTGGACCTTGTCCGGCGCATGCGCCGCGACTTCGAGACTGCTCGAAACGGCGGCAGGGACTTGCAGGAGGCGGCAGAATGATGCGCGCCGCCAAAAGGCTTTCAGTCGCCGCCATCCCCGCTATCGCCGTCGTCCAAGTCGAAGCTGCTGCCCTTTCCGGAACCGAAGATCTGGCGGTGGAGAAACGCAAGCGCAATGGCCGCCAAGAGCACGGCAGTCGAGAGCATTTCAGCGTCGAATTCCAAGCCGTTCCCTCCCTTTTGCTTGAAGGTAACCGCAAATGACGGAGCTAGCCACCTACAACTTCGCGTATCTCGACGAGCAGACGAAGCGGATGATTCGCCGCGCGATCCTGAAGGCGATTGCGATTCCCGGGTACCAGGTGCCTTTCGCCTCCCGCGAAATGCCCATGCCCTACGGCTGGGGCACGGGCGGGGTGCAGGTAACGGCCTCGATCATCGGGCCGGACGATGTACTGAAGGTCATAGACCAGGGTGCCGACGACACCACGAATGCAGTGTCCATCCGTGCTTTCTTCCAGAGGGTTGCAAACGTCGCGGTGACCACCCACACCAAAGATGCGACGATCATCCAGACACGCCACCGGATTCCGGAAGAAAAGCTCGGAGCCAACCAGGTGCTCGTCTACCAGGTTCCGATCCCGGAGCCGCTCCGCTTCCTCGAGCCACGCGAAACCGAAACGCGCAAGATGCATGCGCTGGAAGAATACGGCCTGATGCATGTGAAGCTTTACGAGGACATCGCGCACAACGGCCGCATCTCCAAGACCTACGCCTATCCGGTGAAGGTCGCCGGCCGCTACGTCATGGACCCGTCGCCGACGCCGAAATTCGACAATCCGAAAATGCATATGTCCGACGCGCTACAGCTCTTCGGCGCTGGCCGCGAGAAACGCATCTATGCGGTTCCGCCCTATACCGAGGTCGTCAGCCTCGATTTCGAAGACTATCCGTTCGAGATTCAGCGCTTCGGCAAACCCTGCGCATTTTGTGGCGCGCAGGAGGTCTATCTCGACGAGGTAATTCTCGACGACAAGGGCGGACGCATGTTCGTCTGCTCCGATACCGACCATTGCGAAGACCGCCGCGAGCAGGGACATGCCGGCGAGATGCTTGCGCCGAAGGAGGCTGCGGAATGAGCGACACACCTCTTCTCAAAGTCAACGACGTTTCGAAATTCTACGGCAATCGTGTCGGCTGCCGCAATGTCTCCTTCGAGCTCTGGCCGGGCGAGGTACTGGCCGTCGTCGGCGAGTCCGGTTCCGGAAAGACGACGCTACTTAACTGTATCTCGACGCGCTTGATGCCGACGACAGGCAGCGTCGAATATCACATGCGCGATGGAAACTATCGCGATCTCTACCGCATGAGCGAGGCGGAGCGCCGCTTCCTGATGCGCACTGATTGGGGGTTCGTGCACCAGAATCCGGCCGACGGCTTGCGCATGACGGTGTCGGCCGGCGCCAATGTCGGCGAACGGCTGATGGCGATCGGCGACCGGCACTATGGCAAAATCCGCTCGACCGCCATCGACTGGCTGGAGCGTGTTGAAATCGACGCCGGCCGCATCGATGATCAGCCTCGCGCTTTCTCGGGCGGCATGCGCCAGCGTCTGCAGATCGCCCGCAATCTCGTCACCAGCCCGCGGCTCGTCTTCATGGATGAGCCAACCGGCGGTCTCGACGTCTCGGTTCAGGCGCGCCTCCTCGATCTGGTTCGCGGGCTCGTCAACGATCTCGGCCTCTCGGCCATCATCGTCACCCACGATCTCGCCGTCGCGCGCCTGCTCTCGCATCGTATGATGGTGATGAAGGACGGCTATGTCATCGAACATGGCCTCACCGACCGGGTGCTCGACGACCCGCGCGAGCCCTACACGCAATTGCTCGTCTCATCGATCCTGCAGGTCTGAAAGGCAACAACCATGGCAACGCCCCTCGTCGTTTCCGAAGTTTCGAAGTGCTTCACCATGCATTTGCGCGATAACATCAAACTTCCGGTCGTCTCTGATGTCGCCTTCTCCGTTGCCGCCGGCGAATGCGTCGTCCTCGGTGGTCCTTCGGGCATCGGCAAGAGTTCGCTGCTCAAGATGATTTATGGCAACTATGCCGTAGATACCGGACAGATCCTCGTCAGCCACATGGGCCGTGTCGTCGATCTCGCCGCTGCGGACCCGCGCACTGTCATCGATGTCCGCCGCCATACTCTCGGCTATGTCAGTCAGTTCCTTCGTACCGTTCCGCGTGTTGCCGCGATCGATGTCGTTGCCGAACCGCTGCTTGCCCGCGGAGAGACCGCTGCCACCGCACGCGAAAAAGCGGCGGCCCTGCTTGAAAGGCTGAACCTTCCCCAAGCGCTATGGCGGCTGCCGCCTGCGACTTTCTCGGGTGGCGAGCAGCAGCGTGTCAACATCGCTCGCGGTTTCATCACCGAGCATACGGTCCTGCTGCTCGATGAGCCGACCGCTTCTCTCGACGCAAAAAATCGCGCCGTCGTCGTCTGCATGATCGCAGAGAAGAAAGAGGCGGGCGTAGCCCTTCTCGGCATATTCCATGACGAGGAAGTACGAGAGGCGGTGGCCGACCGCATCCTCGACGTCCAGCAGTTTTCGCCGCGAAAGGCGCTTGCCGCATGAGCCGGAAGCTGGGCGACACGCCCTATATTCATGAGACCGCCTTTGTCAGCGATGCCACGCTTGGCCGTTATACGGAGATATCCGAACGCTGCCGGATCAGCGAAGTCGAATTCGGCGATTATTCCTACATCATGCAGGATGGCTCTATCTGGTGCGCGACGATCGGCAAGTTCGTGAATATTGCCGCCGCCGTCCGTATCAACGCGACCAACCATCCGACATGGCGCGCGACGTTGCATCACTTCACCTATCGCGCCGCAGACTATTGGCCGGATGCGAATATGGAGACGGATTTCTTCGAATGGCGACGCTCCAACCGCGTCGCCATCGGCCATGACGTCTGGATCGGCCATGGGGCAACCATCTTGCCCGGCGTCACCGTCGGCAACGGCGCGGTGATCGGCGCAGGTGCCGTCGTCTCAAAGGACGTCGCGCCCTACACGATCGTCGGCGGCGTTCCCGCAAAGCTTATCCGCGAGCGTTTCCCCAGGGAAATCGGCGAGCGGATGGACAGACTTGCGTGGTGGGATTGGGAGCATTCGAAGCTGCGTTCAGCACTCGAGGATTTCCGGGCGCTTTCGGCGGAAGATTTCCTTAGCCGGCATAATAGCTAAAGCCCTGTTCATAAGGCCGATTGTCACAGCACTTACACAAAACTGACATTGGGGGTTCATCGAGCCCGACTAATGCACTCCTGACGCAGGCCCTTAGAATGCGAGGTAGAGCATGATGTTCGAACTGAAGGATGTCACCCGCCGTTTTGGTGCAAAGCTGGCCGTGGATTCCGTCACGCTCGACATGCCGCAGGGCCAGATGGTCGGCATCATCGGGCGCTCGGGTGCCGGGAAATCCACGCTGCTTCGCATGATCAACCGGCTGCAGGAGCCGACTTCCGGATCCATTCGTTTCGGCGGCGTCGAAGTCTCCGCCCTTCGCGGCGAGGCCTTGCGCAACTGGCAGCGCGATTGCGCGATGATCTTCCAGCAGTTCAATCTCGTCCCGCGCCTCGACGTTCTGACCAATGTCATGCTCGGCCGCCTCAATCACCGCCCGACCATGCTGAGCCTCCTCAACATCTTTAGCCGCGACGAGCGCATTCATGCGATTGCGGCCCTGGAACGCCTCGGCATCGAGCAGACGGCGCTGCAGACCGCCGGCACGCTTTCCGGCGGCCAGCAGCAGCGGGTGGCGATCGCGCGCGCCCTTATGCAGAACCCGAAGATGGTGCTCGCCGACGAGCCGATCGCCTCGCTCGATCCGCTGAACGCCAAGATCGTCATGGACGCGCTGCGCGACATCAACGAGCGCGAGGGCATCACCGTCATCACCAACCTGCATACGCTCGATACGGCACGCAATTATTGCGAGCGCATCGTCGGCATGGCCGCTGGTCGCGTCGTTTTCGACGGCAAGCCTTCAGAGCTGACAGCGGCTGCGGTCAAGGAAATCTACGGCACCGACAAGGATGGCGCCGGCATCGACGAGACCATGACGTCCACCTCGATCAAAATTCCCGCGCCAGCCGCGGTTCAAGCATCCGCCGGCCTGCAACCGGTTGCCCTGGCAGGCCTCTGAGAGAGACGGCCGTGATCGATTGCCTGCCTCAAGAGCACACTTCTTCGTAACAGCAAGACCACCGGGGAACCGGTTAATCAGGAGAGACCCATGTTGAAGAAAGCACTCTTTGCCGCGACAGCGCTTCTGGCGCTTGCCGGCGCTGCCGCCGCCGAAGACCTCAAGGAATTCCGCGTCGGTATTCTCGGCGGTGAAAACGAAGCTGACCGCCTGCGCAACTACCAGTGCATGGTCGACAAGCTGCCATCCGTTCTCGGCGTGGAAAAGGTTTCACTGTTCCCGGCCGCCGATTATGACGGCGTCATCCAGGGCTTGCTCGGCGGCACGCTTGACTATGCCGAACTCGGTGCATCCGGCTATGCCAAGATCTATCTTGCAAACTCGAAGGCTGTGGAGCCGATCCTGACCACGGTTCAGACCGACGGCTCCATGGGCTACTACTCGATCATGGTTGCCCGCAAGGATTCGGGCATGACGAAGGTCACCGACATCAAGGGCAAGAAGCTCGGCTTCGCCGATCCGGACTCCACTTCCGGCTACCTCATCCCCACGGTCACCCTGCCGGAAGCCCTCGGCGGCAAGCCCGTCAAGGAACTCGTGGCTTCGACGGGCTTCGGCGGCGGCCATGAGAACCTCGTTCTCGAAGTGCTGAAGGGCACCTTTGATGCCGGCACGACCTTCGGCTCCGGCATCGGCGATTTCAAGGACGGCTACACCTCCGGCAATCTTCGCAAGATGGTCGACAAGGGAGTCCTCAACATGGACGATCTGGTCGAACTCTGGAAGTCTCCGCTGATCCCGAACGGCCCGGTCGTTGTCCGCACTTCCATGAACGACGATATGAAAGCCAAGTTCAAGAAGTTCATGATGGACCTGCCGACGAGCGACGCTGCATGCTTCTCGGCTATTCAGGGCGGTAACTTCAAGGGCTTCGCCGAAGTCAATGCGGACTTCTACAAGCCGATCATCGACGCCCGCAAGGCCACGATCGGCGGCTGATCGCCCACGATTACGACAGCGCCGCCGACGGGATTCCGCCGGCGGCGCTTTCATGTTGAGTCCACCTCGTGCGCGGAATGGGATAACGGGATGACGTCCACCACACTGCAGCCGTTTTTGAGCGAGACAGGGGCGCTCGTCGAACGCCATTGGCAGGAGCTCGCAGCTCGCCGCCGGCTTTATACCGTTTTCAGCCTCGCAATCCTGATCCTCGCTCTGAGCGGGTCCCTCTGGTTCGCCAACGAGACCAACTCGGGGAAATTCCTGGATCGGCTGCCGCACCTTTTCGATTTCGTCGGCGATCTCGTTCCGCGGGACGGCATGGAAATCTGGCGCGCCATGTTCGACCTCCCTTCGCCCTACTATGATGGCAGCCTCCAGTACGACTATCCGGACGGCCGGCACTACATCACCGGAAGTTTCTATATTCCGGAATATTTCTACAAGATGGCAGAGACGCTGAACATCGCGATCTTCTCTACTGTCATCGGCCTGTTTTTCGGCTTCATCCTGTCCTTCATCGCCGCGAAAAACATGACCCGCAATATCTGGATACGCGGCATGGCACGACGCTTCATGGAAATCCTCAGGGCTTTTCCCGAAGTCGTTCTCGCCGGCTTCTTCCTTGCAATCCTCTCTCTCGGCCCCCTTCCCGCTGTCATCGCGGTGTCGATCCACACGATCGGAGCACTTGGCAAGCTGTTTTTTGAGGTCATCGAAAATGCCGACATGAAGCCCGATGAGGGATTGAAGGCCGTGGGAGGCAACTGGATTGAGCGCGCATGGTTCGGCATGGTCCCGCAGGTGCTGCCGAACTTCATGAGTTATTTCCTGCTGCGCCTCGAAATCAATGTCCGAGCCTCCACCGTCATCGGTGCCGTCGGCGGCGGCGGCATCGGTGAGCAGTTGCGCCTGTCGATCAGCCGCGGACACGAGGCTAAGACCTTGGCGATTATCATATTGCTGCTGCTGACAGTCATCGCTGTCGACCAGTTCTCGGCCTGGCTGAGGCGCAAGCTGGTGGGCGACCATGCATTTCAGACCATTGCATAAGGACCGCGCCATGCCCTCCCTGAATGCCGCCGAAATGGAACGTATCGCCGCCGGGCATCCGGAAATCTTCAACCGCTCCGTCTGGCGGCGGTTTCAGGTTGCGCTCATCGTGGCCGCCCTCGTTCTCTACGTCCTTTATGCCTGGTGGTTTTTCGCAGTCGGAAAAGTATTCGGCGAGGCCAACTGGGGTATCGCCGGCAATTATCTGGCCGACTGGGTTTCTTACGAAATCCGTCCCGATATAGAGATCAATCCCGACGGCAGCATGCGGATCACGTATTCGCGCTTCGATCCCATCGGCCCCAATCCGAACCCTGATTGGTTGGAGGCGAAACGCGAAATCGTTAGCCGCATAATCGAAGCTCCGGCGACGGCACCCGCTACGACTGCGCCGTCCGCTCCATCCTCAAGCTTCAATTTCATGGCCGGCGCCTCGCAGCAGCAGGCCGCTCCCGCAGAGACGGCCAGAACCGACGTACGCACGGAGGAAGTCGTCACCGAAGCGCTGGTCCACATGGGCGCGTCACGAACAGCGGAGATCCGCCCGAAAGAGGTTGTCCTGACACGCAACGACGAACGCGTGACCCTGACATTGGATACAACCGCGGAACGGGTGACCGCCCAAGGCAACCTTCCGGAATGGGCGGAGCAGCGCTCTCCAGGGGGGCGCGTGATCGCATACTTCGGCCTTTCCGGTTGGGCGGAGATCTCCTCCGACCGCGTGAGGGTCCACAAGCGCTTCCTGGGCTGGGCGAACTTCGTGTTCGACACCAATTCAGCTTTCTTCGGCAAGTCTGCCGGTGAGGTGGCCTCTCTGATCCTGTCGAGCGAACACATCGATCCGCGGCAGAGCAATCTGTCGCTCGCCTGGAACGACTTCCTCTACAATCCGTCCTGGCAACATCTCGACGTGTGGACAAAACTGCTGCAGACGGTTGTCATGGCCTTTGTCGGCACGCTGTTTGCCATGCTCGTCGCCTTCCCACTGTCCTTCATCGCCGCCAGGAACATTTTCCGCAATCGGCCGGCCAATCAGCTGACAAAGCGATTCTTCGACTTTCTGCGCTCGGTGGATATGCTGATCTGGGCGCTGTTCTTTACCCGGGCGTTCGGACCTGGTCCTCTCGCCGGCATTTCAGCCATCTTCTTCACCGATACGGGAAGCCTCGGCAAACTTTACTCGGAAGCGCTCGAAAATATCGATGACAAGCAGCGCGAGGGCGTGAAATCGGTAGGCGCACATCCAGTTACGGTGCAGCGATATGGTGTGGTACCGCAGGTGATGCCGATTTTTGCTTCTCAGGCGCTCTATTTCTGGGAGTCCAATACCCGTTCCGCCACCGTTATTGGTGCCGTCGGCGCCGGGGGCATCGGTCTGAAACTCTGGGAGGCCATGCGCACCAATTCGGACTGGGAAAATGTCGCCTATATGGTCATCCTGATCCTGATCGTCGTCTTCTTGTTCGATGCCGCATCAAACGCACTCCGCCACCGGCTGATGGGCACGAAAGCGCATTAAAAGTTGATGGGGCGGCAGCCTCATCATCATTCTGTCATGGAAATCTTTTAGCCGGGAGCCTGCTTGCGGTCCGCGGCCAAATCACTGACATTGCGGCCCCTGCTTGAACATATTTTCAGGACAAGAACGTTGCGCTACGCCCTTTATTTCACGCCGCCAAAGGACGATCCTCTGACCGGCGCCGCCTCGATCTGGCTTGGGCGCGACGCATTTACGGGCGAAGCTTATCCGGCTCCCGAGGAAGATGGGATGCCTGCCGCAGAACAGTTCGAACTGACAGCCGATCCGCGCCGATACGGCTTTCATGCGACGATCAAGGCGCCCTTCGCTCTCGCCTCATCGGTCACCGAAAGGGACCTGATGGCAGTCGTCGAGGATTTCGCCGACCGCACGCCGGCATTCGATATCCCGGAGCTTGTCCTCGGGCAGATCGGCCGATTCTTTGCGCTGGTTCCTGGCTTTATGCATGCGCCGCTTCAGGATTTCGCGGCAGGCGTGGTAAAGTCCTTCGAGCCGTTTCGCGCAGCACTTTCCGAGGCCGATGTTACAAGGCGAAAGCCTGAACAACTGACGGAAAGCCAACGTTCCAACCTCATGCGCTGGGGCTATCCTTACGTGATGGAGGACTTCGGCTTTCACATGACCCTGACCGGCCAGGTGCCCGAAGAGCGCTCGGCACTGATGAAATCGATCCTGGAGAAGCGTTTTGCCGATTTCATCGGCCGGCCGCTTTCCATTTCCGGCCTCGCAGTCTTCATCGAAGAAGAGCGAGGCGCGCTGTTCAAGATTCATTCATGGCTGCCGCTTGCTGGCGCCAAACGCTGAGAGATCGACAGATGACCAAAGAGATAGTCCTTTCCAACGCCCGCATCGTTCTTGAAGACGAGATCGTTGATGGCTCGCTTTTGATCCGCGACGGTAAAATTGCTGATATCTCGAAAGGCAATTCGGCAAACGGAGAGGATTTCGAGAGCGATTACCTGATCCCTGGTCTCGTCGAACTGCATACCGATCATCTCGAAGGCCACTATTCGCCGCGTCCAGGGCTTCGCTGGCATAAGACGGCGGCCATTCAGGCCCATGACGCGCAGATCGTCACCTCCGGCATCACCACCGTCTTCGACTGCCTGCGCATGGGTGCGGACGAAGACGGCGGCTTTGAACATGGCGAAATGCGCGAGATGGCCGATGCCATCCAGAAGGCAGAGCGGGAAGGCCGGCTTCGAGCGGAACACCTGATCCACCTGCGCTGCGAGGTCTCGGCCGACAATGTGATGGAGCATTTCGCGGATTTCGAGAACGATCCCTATGTCCGCCTCGTTTCGCTGATGGACCACGCGCCGGGCCAGCGTCAGTTCCAGACGATGGATCAATACGTCTTCTATTATCAAAAGAAGCGCGGCCTTTCGGACGAGGAGTTCGCGCGCTTCATCGAAAAGCGCCTCAACGAATCCGCCCGCAATTCGACGCCGCACCGCACCGCAATCGCCGAGGTCTGCAAGGCGCGTGGTATCACCGTTGCGAGCCACGATGATGCGACGCTTGCCCACGTCGATGAGGCGATGGAGAACGGCGTGCGCCTTGCGGAGTTTCCGACGAGCTTCGATGCCGCCAAGGCATCGCATACGCACGGCATGAGCGTGCTGATGGGCGCTCCCAACGTCGTGCGCGGCAAGTCCCATTCAGGCAATATCGCTGCTCGCGACCTTGCCGAATGTGGCGTGCTCGACGTGCTTTCTTCTGACTATGTGCCGCTCAGCCTGCTCTACGCACCCTTCATTCTTGCCGACGAGCTGGAAACGATCTCATTGCCGAAGGCGATCGCGATGGTGACGGCGACGCCGGCACGTACCGTCAGCCTCAACGATCGCGGCAGAATCGAAACCGGCCTTCGCGCCGATCTTGTCCGCGTCTTCCGCGACGAAGGCGTACCGGTGACCCGCTCCGTCTGGCGTGAAGGGCGCCGGGTCGCATGATTCCGTCGCACGAACCGCACCTAGTACCTGGCACCGAGCGGGGCATCATGGTCGTTGTCGTCGGCCCAAGCGGCGCCGGCAAGGACACTCTGATGAACCTGGCGGCCAAGCATTTTGCCGGCCGTCCCAACGTGCACTTCGTTCGCCGCGTCATCACGCGGGACGGCGATGCCGGCGGCGAAGACCATCTCTCCGTTTCCGAGGGAGGCTTCGTTTCGATGGAGCAATCCGGCAACTTCGCGGTATGGTGGGAAGCGCATGGGCTGAAGTATGGCATTCCGGCAGAGGTTTCCGTCGCACTGGCGAAGGGGCACCTGGTGATCGCCAACGGCTCCCGTTCGGCTCTCCACCGTTTTCAGGCCGTTTTTCCTCGTCTCAAGGTCATCAACGTGACAGCGCGCCCGGAAGTGCTGGCCGGACGTCTCGAGGCTCGCGGCCGCGAGACCCACGAGGACATCATGGCCCGCCTCGCCCGCGGCTCACTCACCGTGCGCGGCGACTACGACGTCACCGAGTTCGACAACAGCGGTTCGCTGGAACAGGCCGAGCGCAAGATCGTCGACACGCTCAACGGCTTCCTCGCTGAAATCGCTTAGCCGGCTAGGAGAGCTCCTGACCATCGTAATCGTTCCCTACTTACGGTGCTGCACGGCTCTACCGCTGCACTTCTGACAATGCTGTGCTCAGGGATCGCATTGCCTTGCGCGGATATCTGCGAACGTATTCCCGAAGGGCCGAAGCCCATGTGGCTCTCAAGCTTCGGCTCATGGATGAAGCCAATGGCGACTGGAGCTACTGCACCGGCGGCAAGTCTGCGTTCGTGCGTGAGGCCGAACGGCTTGCTGGATTGGGTTAGTTGCAGCCGGCGGGCGGATTATAGTACCTGCGCTGGCAACTATTCGCCGTCCGCTCGTCCCGACACGATCTCACGCTTGCCGACATGGTTGGCCGGTCCGACGAGGCCTTCCTTTTCCATGCGTTCGACCAGCGATGCGGCGCGGTTGTAGCCGATGCCGAGGCGGCGCTGGATGTAGGAAGTCGAGCATTTCTTGTCGCGAAGCACGACCTTGACGGCCTGATCGTAGAGCTCATTGCCGTCCTCGGATGCCGTGGCGCTCTTGTCGAAGACGGCGCTGTCTTCCGGCTCGGCATCTTCCTCTTCATCCGCGGTGACCGTCTCCAGATATTCCGGACGGCCCTGCGTCTTCAGATGTGCGACGACCTTTTCGACTTCGAGATCGGAGACGAACGGGCCGTGGACGCGGGAAATCCTGCCGCCGCCCTGCATGTGCAGCATATCGCCCTGGCCGAGGAGTTGCTCGGCACCCTGTTCGCCAAGGATCGTGCGGCTGTCGATCTTCGACGTCACCTGGAAGGAGATGCGGGTCGGGAAATTCGCCTTGATCGTGCCGGTGATGACATCGACCGAGGGACGTTGCGTCGCCATGATCAGGTGAATGCCGGCGGCGCGCGCCATCTGGGCGAGACGCTGGATCGCGCCTTCAATCTCCTTGCCGGCGACCATCATCAGGTCGGCCATTTCGTCGACGATGACGACGATATAGGGCATCGGCGCCAAGTCCATTTCCTGCTGCTCTTCGATCGGTGCGCCTGTGCCCCTGTCGAAGCCGGTCTGGACCATGACGTGGATGGTTTCGCCCCTGTCGCGCGCCTGCGCCACGCGGCCGTTATAGCCGTCGATGTTGCGCACGCCGAGGCGCGACATCTTGCGGTAACGCTCCTCCATTTCGCGCACCGCCCATTTCAGCGCCATCACGGCCTTCTTCGGATCGGTGACGACGGGCGTCAGCAGGTGCGGGATGCCGTCATAGACCGACAGTTCCAGCATCTTCGGATCGACCATAATCAGGCGGCACTGCTCCGGCGTCATGCGATAGAGAAGCGACAGGATCATCGTGTTGATCGCGACGGACTTACCGGAGCCAGTGGTGCCGGCCACCAGTAGATGCGGCATCTTCGCAAGCTCGGCAATCACCGGCTCGCCGCCGATTGTTTTGCCAAGGCCGAGCGCCAGCTTGTAGCCGCTCTTCTCGAAATCCTGGCTTTCGATCATTTCGCGGAAATAGACGGTCTCGCGGATGGCATTCGGCAATTCGATGCCGATGACATTGCGGCCGGGCACGACGGCAACGCGGGCGGACAGCGCTGACATGGAGCGGGCGATATCGTCAGCCAGGCCTATGACACGCGACGACTTCACACCGGGTGCGGGCTCGAATTCATAGAGCGTGACGACCGGACCGGGACGCACATGGATGATCTCGCCTTTGACGCCGAAGTCTTCCAGCACGCTTTCCAGCAGTCCGGCATTCTGCTCCAGCGTTTCCTGCGACATGATCTCGCCCAGACGCTCCGGAGGCTCCTGTAGCAGTGCGCGCGGCGGAAATTCGTAGCCGGATGGATCGATATTCGCCGGGATAATCTTCTGGGTCACGGCACGCGGTGCTGGCGCCAGATGTGCAGTGGCCTGCACGCGAACCGGCATCGGCGCGATCGGCTGCGTTTTCGCGATCACCGACGCGGCCGGTTGGGTTTGTGGGGCCGCCGTCGATATAGGCTTTGCAGGTGCTGGAGCGGCCATTGCTGTGGCCAGTGCATTAGTGCGCGCCGGCGGCCTCCCTCCCGGACGCCACTCCATCACGCGGAAGCGCGAGATAATCGATTCCGGCGTGGCCATAATCTTCGGCAGTGAAGCAGTTGGAGCGATAATCGGGGCCGCGGCCGCTTCCTCGAAGGCCATGACTTCCCAGAAAGCGAAATCGGAAATGTCCGCAAGCTCGGACGACGCGCGGAATTCCGGTTGAACCGCAGCGACATGCTCCGGATGGTCGCTCTCGGGCACATCCCGAACATAGATATCGAATGGCACATCGATCATGATCGGAGCGCTCGGCTCGGCATCAACAGCCGACTCTTCGCTGACGGCTTCCTCACGAATCGCTTGTTCCGACTCGGTCGGCGGGCGGCGTTTGCTGATCAGGTTTTCCGGTGTGCGGGTAAAACGCACGTTCGGTGCGAGCGAGAAATTGCTCTGCCAACCCGGCGCTGCGGGAGCGACATTCATGTCACCGCCTGCATGCTGTACGTCGATTTCCGAGGAAAATTCCTCGGCATCCGTCAAGTTCGTTCTGGGAAAACGCATGCGACACGCTACTCGCTCAATTTCTGACCCAACCGGATTAGAAAATGAAGGTTAACAAGTTCCTTCCAGTCGCACCTAAACGGCACACCTCCCGAAGCCTAAATTGAGCATTATCAATTGGTTATGCTACTGAGAAAAATCTTCGAGGACGAAGCGCTCAGTGCGCTTCTTCCCAATTGGTGGCGGCGCGCGCATCGACCTTCAACGGCACGCGCATTTCAAGCGCCGGCATGGCGGCATTTTCCATGACGGAAACGATGATCGGCATCGCCTTTTCGACGTCGGCATCCTCAACCTCGAAGACCAGCTCGTCGTGCACCTGCAGCAGCATGCGGACCCGATTCGCAAGACCGGCTTCGGCGAGCGCGGGCTCGATCTTGATCATTGCCCGGCGAATAATATCGGCCGCCGAGCCCTGGATCGGCGCGTTGATCGCAGCACGCTCGTTGAAGGCACGCACTGAAGGATTGGACGAGCGGATTTCCGGGTAGTTGATTCGCCGCCCGAAGATCGTCACGACATAGCCCTTGTCGCGCGCCATCTGCTTGCGGCTGTCCATGTAGTCGCGGATGCCGGGGAAGCGCTCGAAATATTTCTTGATGTAGTCACCCGCTTCGGAGCGTTCGATCGAGAGCTGGTTGGCAAGGCCAAACGCGGAAATGCCATAGATGATGCCGAAGTTGATCGCCTTGGCGCGGCGGCGCACCTCCGCCGGCATGCCGTCGACCGGAACGCCAAACATTTCGGAGGCCGTCATCGCGTGAATATCTATACCTTCGGCAAAAGCCTGGGTCAGTTGCGGGATTTCCGCGACATGCGCGAGCACGCGCAGTTCGATCTGGCTGTAATCGGCCGAGATCAGCTTATGCCCGGGCACGGAGATGAAGGCGGTGCGGATTTTTCGGCCTTCCAACGTGCGCACCGGAATGTTCTGCAGATTCGGCTCGGACGACGAAAGGCGCCCCGTCGTCGTCGAGGCCAGCGAATAGGAGGTGTGGACGCGCTTCGTCTGTGGATGCACATAGCCCGGCAGCGCATCGGTGTAGGTGGATTTCAGCTTGGTCAGCTGACGCCAATCGACGATCTTGCGCGGCAGCTCGTAACCCGCGGTTGCAAGCTCCTCCAGCACGCTTGCCGACGTCGACCATTGCCCAGTCTTCGTCTTGTTGCCACCGGCAAGCCCCATCTTGCCGAAGAGGATGTCACCAAGCTGCTTCGGCGAGCCGATCGTGAACTTCTCGCCCGCCAGCGTGTAGATTTCGTCCTCCAGACGCGCAGCTCCTTGTGCCAGTTCGCCGGAAAGGCGGGACAGAATCTGGCGGTCGACGGTGATTCCTCGCTCCTCCATGCGCGCGAGCACCGGCAGCAGCGGCCGTTCCAGCCGCTCGTAGACGGCTGTTAGCGTTGCTGCGGCAAGCCGCGGCTTCAGCACCATCCAGAGCCGCAGCGTCACATCGGCGCCTTCGGCGGCATAGTGTGTGGCGCGGTCGATATCGACAAGGTCGAACGTGACATTCGCCCTGCCGCTTCCTGCGATATCCTTGTAAGCGATCGGCTTGTGGCCGAGAAATTTCTCGGAGAGCGAATCCATGCCATGCGCGCCAATGCCGGCGTCGAGCACGTAGGACATCAGCATCGTGTCATCGAAGCTCTTTGTCTCGACGCCGTAGCGCTTCATCAGCAGATAATCATATTTCAGGTCCTGCGCGACCTTGAGGATGGACTCGTCTTCGAGCAGCGCCTTGAGCCGCGGCAACGCGTCCCGCATCGGTATCTGGTTGTCCGCAACCCCGCCGCCAAGGAGATCGCTGACGCCGTTCCTATGGCCGATCGGGACATAGGCGGCGCGGGTCTTGAGGCCCGTCGGGTTCTTGTCGTTGTCGGCAATCGCCATCGAGAATCCGACCAGCTCCGCCTGCATCGCATCAAGCGAAGTGGTTTCGGTATCGAAGGCGACGAGGCCTGTTGCCCGCGCATCGCCAATCCATTTGTCGAGCGTCGCGAGATCGCGGATCGTCACGTAGGTAGAATGATCAACCGGCAACGCTGCAAAGGCTTCGGCGCGCGCCTTGGCAAGTTCGGCGGGGGTAAAGCCTTTGCCGGCGGGCTTGGCCTTCGCCGGAATCGGAACGGCAGCGCCCTCAACGTCCGGAATGCCGCCTGCAACCGGCTCCGGTTCAACGGCATCAAGATCGGGGCCGTGCGCAGCAGCACCCCACTCGACCTTTACGTCGGCCGCCTCGATGGCGCTCGCATCGCAATTGCACGCCTCCGCCACACGGCGCGTCAGCGTCGTGAATTGCAGCGCCTTCAGGAAGCCGATCAACTTCGGACCGTTCTGCACTTCGAGAACGAGGTCGTCCAGACCAAGCACCAGCGGCACGTCAGATCGCAGCCGCACCAATTCGCGCGAGAGCCTTGCCTTGTCGGCATTTTCGAGAATCGCCTGGCGGCGCTTTTCCTGCTTGATCTCATGCGCACGGTCCAGCAGCGTGTCGAGGTCGCCGTATTCTGCAAGAAGCTGTGCGGCGGTCTTCGGACCGACGCCAGGAATACCCGGAACATTATCGACCGAATCGCCGGTCATTGCCTGCAGGTCGATCATCTTTTCGGGGGAGACGCCCCATTTCTCGATGACGTCCGGGATGCCGATCTGCTTGTCCTTCATGCTGTCGTACATGTGGATGTTCGGCGTTACGAGCTGCATCAGATCCTTGTCGGACGAGACGATCGTCACATCGGCGCCGGTCGCTTCCGCCTGGAGGGCATAGGTGGCGATGATATCGTCCGCCTCGAAACCTTCGGTCTCTATGCAGGGCAGGTTGAAGGCGCGCGTCGCCTCCCGGATCAGCCCGAATTGCGGTATCAGTTCATCCGGCGGCGCAGAGCGGTTCGCCTTGTAGGCATCGTACAAGTCCTTGCGGAAGGTCTTTGCCGAGTAGTCGAAGATTACCGCAAGGTGCGTGGGCGTGACGCCGACGGACGTGTCGCGCGCATCGGTCAACAGCTTCCAGAGCATGTTGCAGAAACCGGAAACGGCGCCGACCGGCAGGCCGTCGGACTTGCGCGTCAGCGGCGGCAGAGCGTGAAACGCCCGGAAGATGAAACCCGAACCGTCAATAAGGAAAAGATGATCGCCTTTTTTCATGGTTGCATGGATAGCGTGGCGGGATGGAAACGTCCATTGCACATGCTGTTTGCGGTACTATTTATTGCTGACCTTTTGCCTTCGAAATGGAATTGCCTATGGAAAAGCGCAGCATCGCGGTCGCCTATGCCGTACCGCTTATTCTCATGGCAATCGTTCTTGCCAGCTCCTATGCACTGGGTGACGGCCCTGCGGTTATCTTTCGCAAAGTGCTTTTCGCGCCTGTGTTCCTGCTGGCGACCAAGGGTTTGCGAACCTTCTTTCCGCAGCATCTGGATCGCACGCGAAGCTTCAGCACCCAAGCAGAATTTCAGCTGTTGAACGCCTTGCTCATTTCTGCCTTTCTGATCTCGGTCGGCCCTTACGAATCGCTTCGCATCGTTCCGCTGATCTGCGCCTTTGCCGGCATGGCCATCCTGATCGCCGGATGGAATCTTGCATTCTTCTGGCATGATCGTCGAAGGGCTCAGGACTAGGACTTTGCGGCCCTCACCGAACTGTTACCAATTTGTAATTGTCGGTTCGGCCGGCTTCCCTTGAAAAACCACATTCCCGATCACAAATCATAGTCACCGGCGTTTGATCGCGCCGAGGGTCTGATTACCGGCTTGTCCCCCGCCGCATCAGACTTGGACAAAGGCCTTATCCCCCTCTCCGGGCCTTTGTCCCCATTTTCAAGCCGCCATGGCCAACCTCCAGGCCATGGCGGCTTTGTTTTTCCGCAGAGATGCACATTTATGAAGCTCAAGGGCAAATTTTGATCCATCGCATGCGACTTGTTGCATTGTTTCGCATCCGTTTTTGAGCCTAACTGCAATCATGGGATTTAACAGGATGGATTCGGGAGCATACCTTGCAAGCCAGCTGGCCAAGGGTTTTGCCCGCTCGCTGCAGCAGCGCGCGGCGGGGCTCGGTTTTTCTCCCGGGCAATTCCCGGTCCTTCTCGAACTTTGGGCGGAAGACGGCCTGACGCAGAAGCAATTGCTCGAACGCGTCGATATCGAACAGGCGACAATGGCCAATACGCTTGCACGCATGGCGCGCGACGGTCTCATCGAGCGCCGCCCCCATCCTTCCGACAAGCGAGCACAGCTGATCTTCCTGACGCCCATCGCACGGGCGATCGAAGATGAGGCTGTCAGGACAGCGCGCGAGGCTGACCTTGCGCTTTTCCAAGGTTTCAAGACCTTCGAACGCGAGCTGATGCTGGAATATATCCGGCGCCTTCTCGAAAACGCGAAGAAAATCTGATCCCTATTCGGCAGCTGGAACATCCCGTGAGCGTTTTCGCAACGGTCCATCGGCGCGCGCCGAAAGCAAGCCTTCGCGCGCCGTCAGCTTTTGCGCTCGGCTCGATATCAGGCTTGCCGAGCATATCGCGGCCTTTGTGCCTTCGTAGGACGGCTTGTTAACGGCTTCCAAATTCCGACTTTTCTTCCTCGAAACGTCCCCACCTTTGGTCTATCGTCCGGCCAAATTTCAAAAGGAGTCGGAAATGACAGACGTAACCCCGGTGCTTTCGCGCGCGGATCAGAATCTCGGTTCAAGCCTCGACAGACTATTCGAGTTGCTGCGCATCAAATCGATCTCGACCGACCCGGCTTACAAAGCGGATTGCCACATGGCGGCTGAATGGCTGGTCGCCTATTTGAAGACGCTGGGCTTCGAAGCTTCCGTTCGCGATACTCCCGGCCACCCGATGGTCGTTGCGCACCATGCAGACGCCGGTGCGGATGCGCCGCATGTGCTATTCTATGGTCATTACGACGTTCAGCCGGTCGATCCAGTTGAGCTCTGGGAAAACGATCCCTTCGAACCCGCCATCACGGACATGGGCAACGGCCGAAAGATCCTGACCGGCCGCGGCACTGCGGACGACAAGGGCCAGCTCATGACCTTCGTCGAAGCTTGCCGGGCCTATAAAGAGGTCAACGGCGCGCTTCCCTGCCGGATTACCATCCTCTTCGAGGGCGAAGAGGAATCCGGCTCGCCCTCGCTCAAGCCCTTCCTGGAGGCAAATGCGGCCGAACTGAAGGCCGACTACGCGCTTGTCTGCGATACCGGCATGTGGGATCGTGAGACCCCGGCAATTGCTGCTACCCTTCGGGGCCTTGTTGGCGAAGAAGTCGTCGTTACGGCAGCAGACCGCGATCTGCATTCCGGGCTTTTCGGCGGCGCGGCTGCAAATCCAATCCATGTCCTGACAGCGGCGCTTTCCGGCCTCCACGACGAAACCGGCCGCGTTGCGCTCGAGAACTTTTATGAAGGCGTCGAGGAAACGCCTGCAAACATTAAGGCCTCATGGGAAAAGCTCGGCCAGACCGCTGAAAGCTTCCTGGGCCAAGTCGGCCTTTCGGTGCCGTCGGGTGAAAAAGGCCGCTCCGTTCTGGAACTCACCTGGGCGCGCCCGACGGCTGAAGTCAACGGCATATGGGGCGGCTATACCGGCGAGGGTTTCAAGACCGTGATTGCCGCCAAGGCTTCGGCCAAGGTTTCCTTCCGCCTCGTCGGCAAGCAGGATCCGGCAAAGATCCGAGAAACGTTCCGAAGCTATATCCGTTCGAAAATTCCTGCCGACTGCTCGGTCGAGTTCCATCCTCATGGCGGTTCGCCGGCAATTCACCTTCCATACGATTCTCCGGTGATCACCAGGGCGAAGAGCGCTCTTTCCGACGAATGGCCGAAGCCCGCCGTCGTCATCGGTATGGGCGGCTCAATTCCGATCGTCGGCGATTTCCAGACAATGCTCGGCATGGAATCGCTGCTTGTCGGCTTCGGCCTTTCGGATGATCGGATCCATTCGCCCAACGAGAAATATGAGCTCGCCTCCTACCACAAGGGCATCCGCTCCTGGGTGCGCATCCTCGACGCGCTGGCAGCCTGAAACAAAAAGCGTGCCTCGCAATTTAAGCGGGCACGCATTCAGACGAAGGCCGGATGGAACCGGCCTTTCGTCATCCGCTTCGCTTCAATGCCAGTACATCCGTGGTCAAGGAAAAAGCGGACATTGCAGCCAATTGGCTGCGATCTGTTGAGCCTCAAATCGGAAGCCGCCCCGGCAATTTCAAGGCCCAGAGCCCGGATTCTTCCGTTCAAGCTGTGTTCATGCAAGATGTGCTATAAACCATTGAAAGACAAGACGAATGATTGCCGTCTCACAAAAGCCGGCAAGCGTTCTGACTATGCCCCGGAAACGGCAAAAGCCGAAGTAAAAACAAATACCGGATGTGGCATGACGTCTGCTTCCCAGGGAGTTGAAACGTGAAACGCACCCTTTTGAAAATTGCCGCGACCGGCATGCTCTTGCTTGTTCCGCTGATCGCTCAGGCCGCAGAAGGCTTCGCGACGACGAACGTCAATATGCGCGCCGGCCCAAGTACTGCGTATCCGGCGGTCACCGTAGTTCCGGCCGGCGAATCCATCGAAATTTTCGGCTGCCTTGCCGATGTTCCATGGTGCGACGTGGAGTTCTACGGCGGCCGTGGCTGGGTGCACGGCCGATATATCCAGGCGCTTTATCAACAGCGCCGCGTTTATCTCGGGCCTCAATATTATCGCCCGCTCGGTATTCCCGTCGTTGTCTTCAGCTTCGGCAGCTATTGGGATCGCTATTACCGCGACCGTGACTTCTATCGTGACCGCGATCGCTGGCGCCGCGGACCAGACTTCTATCGCGGCCCGGACCGCCGTCCGGAACCTTACCGGGGGCCCAGTCGCAGACCTGATTTCGAGCCGAGGCCAGCTCCGCAATTCGAGCCGAGGCCAGCTCGGCGCCCGGAATTCGACCGGCGACTGGAACGGAGGCCCGATTTTAGCCGTACGCCTGAAAGGCGCCGTGAGTTTGATGATCGTCCGGATCGCCTGCCGAATTTCGATCGTGCGCCCAGCCGGAGGCCTAATGTCGAGAGGCAGCCGGACTTCAACCGTGAACTGCGCAATGACGGCGATCGCGGCCGCCGGAGTTTCGAACGTCGGGGCAATGATGACAATCGCGTCATCCGCCGGGGCGATGATAACCGTGGCGGTGATAATGACCGCCGCAGGCCACGGCGGGGTGCCTGCAAGCCAGGCGAACCGGGCTGCCGGAACTAACCAATGAAGGTCCAGGGCGGCGGAAATGCCGCCCTCTCCATTGCAGAGTTGAAAAAGCCCGACGCTCCAAGAAGGAGGCGCCGGGCCTGATTTCGATCGGCCGTGTTGAGGGGAGACGACCGATCCATCACGGGACTTGAGGGCTGTCCCGCTATGGTAAAAACTAGTGGGACAGCTAAAGGTTCCCAAATTACCAAACAGAAGCTTTTCGTTCAGAGCCTGCCGTAAGTTCGTGCATCTCTGCAAACGGGCCGTGCAGCATTTTCAGGCGGCTTTCTTCCATCTTGCCCTGCCGACATTGCCGCGCAAATTCATGGACGCTCCAGATTTCGCGAAGCCTGGTCTCATCTATTCTCTTAAGATCAATGCTCATAATAATTGCCTATCTATTGCGCTTATTGCTTTTTTCTTCGGCGCAAGGTGGCGCGATATATGTCAGTTCTGTGACAATCGCAACGAATGGCAGCCATGCGCAAGCGGCACGGCTGAAGCCGCTGTCGAGACCGCTTGCCGGCAGTCTTAACCACCCCTTAAATCGCCGTATTTACAGTCCACCCGGATGATTGCGCAAAGAGCGCTTGCGACACATGGGGTGCGGCCGGTCCACGATGGCAGGTAGGGGCAGATCACGTGATAGAATCGAACCGTCCTTCAGCGGCCGTAGCCGCTATGAAGACGACGACGATTTCTCGCTGGATGACGACGACCGTGTCGCGGGCGGACGCGGAACCAGACGTTCTTCCTCGGAACCCACACGAAACCGCGCACCAGACAGGAAAAGGCGCGGCAGACGCGAGCGGCCGGAACGCCAGGATGGCGGCCTCTTCCGTTTTATCCGCCGTGCGGTCTATTGGTGCGTCGTTCTTGGTATCTGGGCCGGCATCGGCGTGGCTGGCCTGGTTTTCTACTATGGCTCGCGCATGCCGAGTGCCAGCACGTGGGCGATCCCTGACCGGCCGCCGAACGTCAAGATCACATCCGTCGATGGCAGCGTGATCGCCAATCGCGGCGCCACGGGCGGCGAGGCACTGTCGCTCGATCAGATGTCGCCTTATATTCCCGAGGCGATCGTTGCCATTGAAGATAAGCGCTTCTATTCGCATTTCGGCGTCGACCCGATGGGGCTTGCCCGCGCCCTCATCAATAATTTGACCGGCCAGCCCATCCAAGGCGGCTCGACGCTGACGCAGCAGCTCGCAAAGAACCTCTTCCTCTCACCGGATCGCACGCTGGAGCGCAAGGTCCAGGAAGTGCTGCTATCCTTCTGGCTCGAGCAGAAATATACGAAGGACCAGATCCTTGCGATGTATCTGAACCGCGTCTTCTACGGCTCGAATGCCTATGGCGTCGAGGCCGCCGCCCGCCGCTATTTCAACAAGTCTGCGCGCGACGTGAATCTTGGTGAAGCGGCTTTGCTCGCCGGTCTCGTCAAGGCGCCGTCACGCCTTTCTCCGGCCCGCGATCCCGAAGCCGCAAACGTCCGTGCCCAGGTCGTGCTGCGGGCCATGCGCGATCAGGGCTATATCACCGACAACGAGGTGAAGACGGCGATGACGCAGACGCCGTCCAAGGCGAAGAGCTACTGGTCGGGTGCCGGTCAATATGTGGCCGACATGGTAATGGACGAGCTTGCCGGACTGGTCGGCGAGGTGAAAGAAGACCTCATCGTCGACACGACAATCGACAAGGGGCTGGAAAAGAAGGCCGAGCAGTCGCTGAACGACATTCTCGGAAAGGACGGCGCAAAACTCGACGCGTCTCAGGCTGCTCTCGTCTCGATCGACGGGACCGGGGCGATCCGGGCACTTGTCGGCGGCAGGGACTATGCCGAAAGCCAGTTCAATCGGGCCGTCAAGGCGAAACGCCAGCCTGGTTCCTCGTTCAAGCCTTTTGTCTATGCCGCTGCGCTCGAAAAGGGGCTGACGCCTTATTCAGTCTTCAACGACGCGCCGATCCGCATCGGCAACTGGACGCCTGAAAACTACGAAAAGAAATACAATGGTGAGGTGACGCTCGCGACTGCTCTTGCGAAGTCGTTGAATACCGTCGCAGCCCAACTCGTCATGTATGACGAACCGGAGCAGGTGATCAAACTCGCCCACCGTCTCGGCATAGAGACCGAGCTGCAACCGAATGCCTCGATCGCGCTCGGCACGTCGGAGGTATCGCTCATGGAACTCACTGCGTCCTACGCCTCCTTCATGAACGGCGGCTATAAGGCAACCCCGCATGTGATCCGCCGGGTGACGACCGCCGAAGGCAAGGTTCTTTATGAGAACACCTATGACAACCCGCCTCGCGTTCTTTCCGAAACGGTCGCCGCCAACATGAATGCGATGATGATGGGCACGATCGAGACCGGCACGGGCAAAAGCGCCAAGATTCCTGGCTGGCAGGCCGCCGGCAAAACCGGCACAACGCAGAATTCCCGCGATGCGCTCTTCGTCGGGTTCACCAGCAATCTGACAACCGGCGTCTGGTTCGGCAATGACGACGGCACGCCGATGAAGAAGGTCACTGGCGGCGGCCTGCCGGCGAAGGCGTGGCAGGAATTCATGATTGCCGCTCATAAGGGCCTTTCGCCTGCTCCGCTTTTCGGCAATGGTCAATTCATCTCGGACCCGAATGGATTCGGCAACCAGCCGATGGCGCAGGGTGAACCGCAGCCGATGCAGGAGCAGCCGACAACGATTAGCGGCATCATTTCCGGCGTTTTCGGAGGTCGGACCAGCACGGAGGCGCAAACATCCTTTCCTCCGGCACCCGGTCAGCAGCAACAGGCCGTAGCCGCCCCGGAAGGACCGATTCCGCCGGGAGACGTCGGCGGCCCGGCAGCAACATCTTCCCTCCAACCGCGCCGGACCACGTTGCTTGATCTGATCATGGGACAATAGCGAAAGCGCCTCATGCCAAGCGCAAGCCGGCTTTGTTAAGTCCGCCGAGGCGCGAAGGGTAGCGGACTTCTTTCACGCGCTGTAGAAAGTGAATGCAACACGTTCGTTTTGCTGGATCTCGGGCTCATTCTCGCCTTGCAGTCAAGAAAACCGCTCCTTATATACGCCGCATCACCGCAATCACGATTGCGTTAATTCCGAAGACCCACATCCCGTAAGGGGCTGTCAGGAAATGCCTTCGCGGGGTTCCGACAGCTTGCTTCAAGGAGTAAATGACATGGCAAAAGTAATTGGTATCGACCTCGGAACGACAAATTCCTGCGTCGCTGTCATGGACGGCAAAGACGCGAAGGTCATCGAGAACGCGGAAGGCGCGCGTACGACCCCTTCCATGGTGGCATTTACCGACGATGGCGAACGCCTTGTCGGCCAGCCGGCAAAACGCCAGGCCGTCACCAATCCAACGAACACGCTCTTCGCCGTCAAGCGCCTGATCGGCCGCCGCTACGAAGATCCGACCGTTGAGAAGGATAAGGGTCTTGTCCCCTTCAAGATCTCGAAAGGCGATAATGGCGACGCCTGGGTCGAAGCCAATGGCAAGGGCTATTCGCCCGCGCAGGTCTCCGCAATGATCCTTCAGAAGATGAAGGAAACTGCTGAATCCTACCTCGGTGAAAAGGTCGAGAAGGCCGTCATCACGGTTCCGGCATACTTCAACGACGCACAGCGCCAGGCAACCAAGGACGCCGGCAGGATCGCGGGTCTTGAGGTTCTGCGCATCATCAACGAGCCGACCGCAGCGGCGCTGGCTTACGGCCTTGACAAGAAGGAAGGCAAGACGATTGCCGTCTATGACCTTGGCGGCGGTACTTTCGATATTTCGATCCTCGAAATCGGCGATGGCGTCTTCGAGGTGAAGTCGACCAACGGCGACACCTTCCTCGGCGGTGAAGACTTCGACATGCGTCTCGTCGAATACCTCGCTGCCGAGTTCAAGAAGGACAATGGCATCGATCTCAAGAACGACAAGCTCGCTCTTCAGCGCCTGAAGGAAGCTGCCGAAAAGGCCAAGATCGAGCTCTCGTCCTCGCAGCAGACCGAAATCAACCTGCCGTTCATCACGGCTGATGCTTCCGGTCCGAAGCACCTGACGCTGAAGCTGACACGCGCCAAGCTCGAGAGCCTAGTCGACGACCTCGTTCAGCGCACGATCGCGCCGTGCAAGGCAGCCCTCAAGGACGCCGGCGTCACGCCCGCCGAGATTGATGAAGTCGTTCTCGTCGGTGGTATGAGCCGCATGCCGAAGGTTCAGGAAGTCGTCAAGCAGCTGTTCGGCAAGGAGCCGCACAAGGGCGTCAACCCGGACGAAGTCGTTGCTCTCGGCGCTGCCATCCAGGCCGGCGTTCTGCAGGGCGATGTCAAGGATGTTCTGCTCCTCGACGTAACTCCGTTGTCTCTGGGCATCGAAACCCTCGGTGGCGTCTTCACCCGTCTGATCGAACGCAACACGACGATCCCGACCAAGAAGTCGCAGACCTTCTCGACTGCCGATGACAATCAGCAGGCTGTCACCATCCGCGTTTCGCAGGGCGAACGCGAAATGGCTGCCGACAACAAGCTGCTCGGCCAGTTCGACCTTGTCGGCTTGCCGCCGGCACCGCGTGGCATGCCGCAGATCGAAGTCACCTTCGATATCGACGCCAACGGCATCGTCAACGTTTCGGCCAAGGACAAGGGAACCGGCAAGGAACAGCAGATCCGCATCCAAGCCTCCGGCGGCCTTTCGGACGCCGACATCGAGAAGATGGTCAAGGATGCAGAATCGCATGCTGCAGAAGACAAGAAGCGCCGCGAGACCGTAGAAGCCAAGAACCAGGCCGAGAGCCTGGTCCACTCGACGGAAAAATCGCTGAAGGATTACGGTGACAAGGTCTCCGAGGCCGACCGCACCGCGATCTCCGATGCTATTGCGGCTCTGAAGTCTGCAGCCGAGGCGACCGATCCGGATGCAGAGGACATCAAGGCCAAGACGCAGACTCTCATGGAAGTATCCATGAAGCTCGGCCAGGCGATCTACGAGGCCCAGCAGTCGGAAGCCGGTGCGGCAGATGCTTCGGCAGGTGATGACAATGTCGTCGATGCCGACTACGAAGAAGTCAAGGACGACGACCGTAAGAAGTCCGCATAATCCGCAACGAGGCGGTTATGCTAAACACTGCAATCCGGCTGCCGAAGGGCAGCCGGAAATCCATTTCCGGGGTTTAAATTGGCAAAAGCGGACTTTTACGAAACTTTGGGCGTCGCCAAAACGGCGGATGAAAAAGAGCTGAAAAGCGCCTTCCGCAAACTGGCAATGAAATATCATCCGGACAAGAACCCGGACGATAAGAACGCCGAAATCAAATTCAAGGAAATCAACGAAGCCTATGAGACGCTGAAGGATCCACAGAAGCGCGCAGCCTACGACCGTTACGGTCACGCAGCCTTCGAGCATGGCGGCATGGGTGGTGGCGGCTTCGGCGGCGGTGGTTTTGCCGGCGGCGGCGGTTTCTCGGATATCTTCGAAGATATCTTCGGCGAAATGATGGGCGGCGGGCGCCAGCGCCAACGCTCTGCCGGTGGCCGGGAACGCGGTGCCGATCTTCGCTACAATATGGAAATTTCGCTGGAAGAAGCCTTTTCCGGCAAGACGGCGCAGATTCGTGTTCCAACCTCGATCACCTGCGATATGTGCTCAGGTTCCGGCGCCAAGCCCGGCACACAGCCGAAAATCTGCGGCACCTGTCAGGGATCCGGCCGCGTTCGCGCGGCGCAGGGCTTTTTCTCGATCGAACGAACCTGCCCGACCTGCCACGGCCGCGGCCAGATCATTCCCGATCCATGCCCGAAGTGCCATGGACAGGGCCGCGTGACGGAAGAGCGTTCGCTCTCGGTCAATATACCGGCCGGCATTGAAGATGGTACGCGCATCCGCCTGCAGGGCGAAGGCGAGGCCGGCATGCGCGGCGGACCGGCGGGCGATCTCTACATCTTCCTGTCGGTGAAGCCGCATGAATTCTATCAGCGCGATGGAGCGGACCTCTATTGCGCCGTTCCGATCTCGATGACAACGGCAGCACTCGGCGGCACTTTCGACGTGGCGACGCTCGATGGCACAAAATCGCGCGTGACCGTTCCGGAAGGGACACAGGCCGGTAAGCAGTTCCGCCTCAAGGGCAAGGGCATGCCGGTGCTGCGCTCCAGCCAGACGGGCGACCTCTACATCCAGATCCAGATCGAGACGCCACAAAAGCTCTCAAAGCGCCAGCGCGAGCTGCTGCAGGAATTCGAACAGCTTTCCTCCAAGGAGAACAACCCGGAATCAACGGGCTTCTTTGCCCGCATGAAGGAATTCTTCGAAGGATAAGGGCCGACGCGCAAACATAATTCAGATTGAAGCCGGGCTTTCCTTCCCGGCTTTTTTCATGTCGTAGAGATCTATAGGCAAGGCGCCGGCGGCCATTTTAAGGGCAACCCTTCGATCGTGCGATGGGCGGTAAGCCACCACTGGCATATGGCGCGTATGTTTCAAAACCGCACGAATTCGGAATCGCTCCGCAGACCAATTCTGTTCCAATTTGAAACACAACAAACCGGCAATATGTCCTGCGTTAACGCAGGCTGCGGATGCCGCTTGCAACCTGCTGAAATGGCATCACTATTATCCTTGGAATTCTGGGGAACAAACCAAACTTAGGGTCACTTCCATGACGGCAGCAGCCTCCTTGCCCTTCCAGCCGGATGACGTCGACGTCCTTGCCGGCGCACTTTATACTTGGTGTGCGGAGCACAACATCAAGCTTCGCAGCCAGCAAGGACTGTCGATCGCCAGCATCGCGATCGACCTTTATCACGCCGGTCATCATACGCAGGACGAATTGCTCGTCGCGCTGCACGAACGCGAACTTCACTAGAAAATCCGGACCAAAAGAAACTCGCCCTGCGGCGGGCATGAGGTACCGGGATTGTCTTTTGTTATGGCGCCGCGATGGGAGCGTCAGGCGGCCTTTTCCGTGCTCATCAGCGTCAAAATCGTCTTGACCGCCTCCTTGCCTGCTGGCGAGCGAAGCCTGTCGTAATTGATGGCCAGTTCATAAGCTTCAGGGCTCAGTTCAACCTTTGACGGGAACTGCGCCATTTCCGTGCCCTCAAAGAGCGCTGAGATTTCGACGCCAAGAAAGACCGCGATCTGATGCAACTTGCTGGCTGAGACGCGGTTGGTGCCTTTTTCATATTTCTGGATTTGCTGAAACGTTAGGCCGAGAGCTTCCCCCAGCTCCAGTTGCGAGACACGGCGGCGGGCACGAAGCTGTCTGACATTGCGACCGACGAGAATATCTACCGGATCTGGCACCTAAGCATTCCCTCACATATTAACAAATTGCTTATAGCAATATGCCGGTTATTGAAAATAACTCAACCCATCAGTTGCAAAATTCAACCGACTTTTTTTGGGCCTTACGCAGCGTCAGGGAAGCCGAGCGTCAGTGCGTAGATCGGCGCATGGGCGGGGTTGCGGAGGCCTATTAGTTCACCAATCATCGTGTGGCTCAGCGCCGCCGTCGGGCAGGCTGTCATGCCACGGGCGGTGGCGGAAAGCATGATATTCTGGCCGATGTGCCCCGCCTCGATCATGACCACACGATAGGCATTGGCATCGCTGTATTTCCACATGGTGCGGTCCATGTGGGCGACGAGAACGATCATACAGGGCATGGTATCGGCCCATTCCTGGCCGCCCACGAGATCGGCAAGCAAAGGCGAAGCATCCGATATCTTCGCCAGTGAATGCTCAAAGGCCGAATAGTGGTAGATGCCCGGCGCCAGCCCGTCGACTGCCTTGACGAAGACATAGGCCTCGTAGGGGTTGCGTGCGCCGCCGGAGGGCGTCATCGACAACGGCAGCGTCACCACGGCATTTCGAGCAGTGCCGGTAATTCCAAGGCCTGCGAAAAGCGCTTCGGAAAGTGCTGGCAGTGACACGGCTTTCGCGAGACCTTTGCGTTGAGTGCGCCGCTTGGCCATCAGTTGCAGTAACGAATTGCCGGAAAGCACCTCTGGGAGCGCAGTGACGTCCACTCGCCCCGAATTGAGGCTGTAGAGCTCGATCTCACCGTCGCTGGCGAATGCAGCCCGCTGTAGATCCTCGGCCTCATTTAGCGACATGTATTCAGGATCCTGAACACAGAAATGCATCAGTGCCGCGGGCACGCCCCATTTCCAATGCCGGCGGAAGGCGTCCTCGCGCATTTCAAGGTTAGACCCTTCAACGACCAGTGCGGACATCTCGACAAGCGCCGCAAGCGTTTCATCGAGTTCGTCCTCGCTATAGCCCGGCGCCTGCTCGCGGATCGCTGCGCGGTCACTCCAGTCGGCAACAGCGCGCAAAAAATCCAAGAGATCCGGGCTGCACTCGAAGACAGCCTTGGTAAGGAAATTACAGGCAACGAACTCGTCACCGTCATTGTGAAAGACGAGCGTGCGGGAGGAGCGATATCGCATGGCAGGAAAATGCCCGCCGTGGCTTATTCGCCCGGCAGGCACCTCATCATTTAATCGATGCGGAACATCATGCCGCGGCTCACAAAAGTCGGCTTGGCCTTGATTGCAGTAACCTTAAGGTTCGGCTTGCTCTTCTTCTGCATGTCCGTTCTCCTCGGTTCGAAGACGATCGATCCTGATCGCGGGCCGAACAATGAGGTGCCAACCGCAAACATTCAATTAATTCACAAATATTAGTTTGATACATCCGAGTGATACATTGCTTCAGCTTAACGTCAAAAACCAACTATTTCTGAATTAAAATCGTTATCATTGGGTTTATGCAGAAATATCTAGCTCAAAAATGCGAACTATGCCAATCATAATGCGCAATTGAACTCTACGTGACCGACGGAGAAGCACGATGGACCAGAAAAAGACTGTGCAAGCCAAACAAGCGCTGAATTTTGATGATGGCGTCGGTGACTATGCGATCGATATGCTGAATACGCTGATCGCGCAGAGTCGGAGCGCCCGGCAGCCCATGCTGACTTACCTTTTGTCGATGGCGCTGATTGAGGCGCACCGCGTCAATGTGGATCACGCTCCGGTAACCCATGAAGCCGGGCTTTCACTGAACTAGCCGAGGTCGCGTGTAACCGCGGAGATAAAATCGGCGCGTTGCTGCACAATCATATCCCGCACGATCCGCGGAACGGCCTCATCGGTCGTTCGATAGACCTTCGCGAGGCGCAGCGCCGTTCTGAGGTTGATCTTCGCGCTCAGCGGCACCATCACAACCGCACTGAAGGATGGTCCAGCCGGAGTAAAGATCATGGCATGGCCACCAAGCAACTTCTCCGAGAAGGGCAACCACCAGAGACGCATCAGCGTCGGCTCCTGTGTGCCGATCTGATTGGCGGCCACAAAGGAAAGACAATTAAGACGCTCGACGACGATGCCCTTGTGATCACCGGTGAAGCGCGACCAGTACTCGCCCCTCTTTACCGCGCGATTGGTGAGGCGCCGGAAAGTCGTGGCACTTCCCTGCTTGGCAATAACGATAACAGCGCAGAGCAGGCTCCCCGGCGTACTCGGGATCGTCATGTAGGCATGATAAATGCCAGGCGCGATACCGGCGGACGGATCGGCAAAGAGGAGCGGCTCGAGCGCATCCCGCGCCGCAGATAGGATGCGCTGCGCTGACGGGCGGCCGTGGTCCAAATCGACCGAAACCGGCCGCTGGTACATCTCCTCCTCGGTGACCCCGAGATATTGGCAGATTTTTTTGACAGAGGCGCGGCCCGGCGCGCGCCGTGCCTGAAGATAGGATTCAATCTGCGAGCGGCCGATTTGCATGCCGCGCGCGGCAGCGCTGATGCTGCCCGCCTTGGCAAGACAGAGGCGCCGTAGATTTTCGGCGAAATTCTCGAGTGCAGACATGTCCGCGATGGCTTCCAGGCGATGAGTCGGCCTCAAACTAGCGGCTCGAAAGACGGAACACAAACGGGCGGCGAGACAAATCCGGGGATGATCCCCATTGAGGGCTGAGCTGCACATCGATAGGCAGTATCGGCAGGCCGTGGTGAGCTGCCGGTATATTTTTTCGTTATGATTCAACGATGAATGATGCGATACGCCGGACAACCGGCATGACCTGCAACAGCACCGGAAAAGCGAATCCAGGACAGTGCCCATGTGGATGGCCACATGGTAAGCGTAAGCGGGCCGATACCTTGCGTGCGGACAATACTGATGGCGGAGGTGACACTGATGGCGGAGACGACGCCTCTCATCAGCATCGACGGGATAAATGGCACGACAATCGCGTTATAGCGTTTGGGGAATTTGCCACTGCCGGCCGAACCAATTGCGCAATGCTCAGGCGGCGGATTGCGCGTTGATTGACGTAAACGCTTACGGAGCTTCGCTTGAAGCAACGGTGTTCCTATGCCCGAAAGCCCAGCCGTGCTGTGCGTCTGTCATTCCCGTCATGACCGAATCGGATAGGATGCCGCTGAACTTAGCACAGGGGGGCCATCGTTGTTTCTGTTCTCAAAATTAGTCTGGGTCTTCGGCCAGCCGCTTTCGCTGGTGTTCTTCCTCATTCTCTTCGCATTCCTTGCTGTGGTTCTCCGCTTCAGGCGCCTCGGCGCGTTTTTCTCTGCATTCGCCACGCTGTTGCTCTTCGTCGTCCTCTTCACCACGACAGGCAATTACCTCCTCCAGGGCCTGGAGTTGCGTTTTCCAAAGCCGGACCGTGATCCAGGTAACTTGCAATGCATGATCGTTCTCGGCGGTGCATTTGAAAATGAAGTGAACACGACCGGCCACGGAATCGAGTTCAATGCGGGCGCAGACCGTTTTGTCGAAGCGCTGCGGCTGGCGCAGAAATACCCGCAATCGCGCATTCTGGTCTCCGGCGGAGATGGCTCGATTTCCGGAAAATATGAAGGCGACGCGGCCGCCTCGGCACGCTTCTTTCCGCTCTTTGGGGTTCCGCATGAACAGCTCATCGAAGAGAGGACATCCCGCACGACCTTTGAAAACGCGATCAATACAAAGGAACTGCTTGCAAGCCAGGGACTGGCGAACTGCCTGATGATCACATCCGGCTATCACATGCCGCGTTCGGTCGGCATTTTCCGCAAGCAGGGCATCGATGTCGTGCCGTGGCCAACGGATTACAGGACGGACGGCCATGTAACGCTCGGCCTCGACTTCACGCAACCGAGCCAGAACGCCCAGAACATGGCGACTGCCGTGCGCGAATGGTTCGGCCTTATCGGCTATTACTTTGCGGGCCGAACGTCGGCGCTTTATCCCCGCTGAGCCGCTATTTCTTCGAAATTGTGACGAATTTCGTGCCACGCACGCGAGCCGTGACGACGCATGGACCGCTATCGGTGCGATCGCAGAAGCGCGGATGCATCTTCATGGCCAGCACCATATTGCCGAAGCGCTTGATGAAGTCGTAGCCATAGATCTGCGCGGTCGCAATCATGAAATAGCCGCCCTCGGCCACCTGCAGATAGAAGTTATAGGTGCAGCCATCATCATTGCACTGCGGCCCCTTCTTTCCGTCGCAGGTCAATTCGCCCTCGTTGACCACAACATCGATAAGGCCGTCATTGTTGATGTCCTGACGTGTGATGTAAGCGTCCGAAAATTCGGCCTTCGTACATTGCTCGGTGAAATGCTTCTTCTCGTAGATTTCCGGATCCGAGATCAGCGATTGCTGTGCAGAGGCGGACGGAGCCACAAGGAGGGCTATGACGTTCAGGACGATGAGAAGCGCTTTCACGGCTTTCCTCTTTTGTCGGATAGACACTAACAGCCGCGCATTCTAGACGATCCGCCTTGCGCCGCCCTTGCCACCATGATTCAGTTCAGCATCGTCTGCCGGCTCTTGGGGGGCCAATCATGTCTCTGCTCGCTTATCTCGATTATGCCGGCATCGCGCTCTTTGCCGCGACGGGCGCACTCGCCGCCTCGCGCAAACAGCTCGATCTCATCGGCTTTCTCTTCTTCGCAATGGTGACGGGCACCGGCGGCGGTACGGTGCGCGACATTGTGCTTGGCCGCGTGCCGGTGTTCTGGGTGCTGAATCCGGCCTACATCGTCATCTGCTGTCTGGTGGGCATCGTGGTTTTCTTCACCGCCCATCTCGTGGAGTCACGTTATCGCCTGCTGATCTGGCTCGATGCGGTGGGGCTTGCCGCCTATTGCGTCATGGGTGCAGCCAAGGGACTTGCTGCGACGGGCTCGCCGACGATCGCGATCGTGACAGGGACACTGACGGCAACCTTCGGAGGCGTGCTGCGCGATCTGATGGCTAACGAGCCTTCCGTGCTCCTGAGGCCCGAAATCTACATCACGGCAGCGCTCTTTGGTGCGGGCATCTTTACCGGCGCGACTGAACTCGGCCTGCCGCTCTATATGGCTTCCGCGTTCGGCGTCATCGGCGCCTTCGCCGTACGCGGCGGTGCATTATGGTTCGGATGGACGTTCCCGACCTACATGCACAAACCCGGCCGCCACCCTGACGATGTCATGTGAAAAATCAGCGCTTCGGGCGCAGGCGGATCACCACGTCGACATGAGCAATTTCCATACCCGCCGGTGGCTCCGGCAGATTGCCGATCGTCAGGTTGCTGACGGGAATATCCAGCACCTCGTTATCTCCTTCGACAAAGAAGTGATGGTGATCGGAAACGTTGGTGTCGAAATAGGTCTTGGCGCTCTCGACGGCGAGAACGCGGATCATGCCTGCCTCGGTAAACTGATGCAGCGTATTGTAGACCGTAGCCAGAGAAACCGGCACACCGGCGGTGACCGCTTCTTCGTGCAATTCCTCGACCGTCAAATGCCGGTCGCCCTTGGCGAAAAGCAGATCGCCTAGTGCAACACGCTGACGCGTCGGCCGCAGGCCTGCGCTACGCAGTCTGGCTTCAATTGCGATCGGGGCTGCAGCCGCCATCAGGAAAGAACTCCGGTTATTCTAGCGTCAATCAATCAGGTTTCCTAAGCCATATAACTTTTGCGCGGAAGCCTTTCAATAGTTTCAATGGGGACAATGGACCTCGAAACGCCGGAAAATCGGGCTTTTAACGCAATTGGGTCTGGCCGGGGCCTTGGCCTTCCTGTATGCGACCACCAAATAAGGCGACAAGTCAGTTCAGGACGGCGGGAGAACTAGTCATGCTTATGCTTCATTTTCCTCGGAACTTGGACTAAACACTCACTCCATAGGCACGTGCGGGGGAAACAGAGTTTTGATGACAACGAAACAATCCAGCTTCACTTATGAGGAAATTCTGACCTGCGGCCGCGGCGAAATGTTTGGCCCGGGTAACGCGCAGCTGCCGCTGCCGCCGATGCTGATGTTCAATCGCATTACGCAGATTTCCGAAGACGGTGGACCGCACGGCAAGGGTTTCATTCGGGCTGAATTCGACATCACACCGGACCTCTGGTTCTTCCCCTGCCACTTCATGGGTGATCCCGTGATGCCTGGCTGCCTGGGCCTTGATGCCATGTGGCAGCTGACCGGCTTCTTCCTCGGCTGGCTCGGCGAGCCTGGCAAGGGCCGCGCGATCTCGACCGGCGAAGTCAAGTTCACCGGCATGGTGACGCCGAAGACGAAGCTTGTCGAATATGGCATCGACTTCAAGCGCGTCATGCGCGGCCGCCTCGTGCTCGGCATCGCCGACGGCTGGATGAAGGCCGATGGTGAGGTCATCTACAAGGCTACCGATCTGCGCGTCGGCCTCTTCCAGGAAAAGGCCGCCTGACTGTACCGGGTGAAACGGCCCGGTATTCCAAGATAGAAAAAACGAAAAGGTCGAAACACATGAGACGGGTAGTTGTCACGGGTCTGGGCGTTGTTTCCTCGATCGGCAATGATGCCGCTGAGGTCACGGCCTCGCTGCGCGATGCCAAGTCCGGCATTTCCTTCTCCAACGATTTTGCCGAGCATGGCTTCAAGTGCCAGGTCTGGGGTCGTCCCAGCCTCGATCCGACCGATCTGGTCGATCGCCGCGCCATGCGCTTCCTGTCGCAGGGCGGCGCCTGGAACCATGTCGCGATGAAGCAGGCGATTGCCGATTCCGGTCTCGAAGAGTCCGTGATCAGCGGCAACGAACGCACCGGCATCATCATGGGCTCCGGCGGCCCGTCCACGCGCACGCTAGTCGAAGCCGCCGAGATCACCGTCAAGAACAACAGCCCGAAGCGCATCGGCCCGTTCGCCGTGCCTAAGGCTATGTCTTCGACGGCATCGGCAACGCTTGCGACGTGGTTCAAGATCCATGGCGTCAACTACTCGATCTCGTCGGCCTGCTCGACCTCTGCACACTGCATCGGCAATGCCGCGGAAATGATCCAGTGGGGCAAGCAGGACGTGATGTTCGCTGGCGGCCACGAAGACCTCGACTGGACCATGTCCAACCTCTTCGACGCGATGGGGGCGATGTCCTCCAGGTTCAACGACACGCCGGAGAAGGCTTCGCGCGCCTACGACGTCAACCGTGACGGCTTCGTCATCGCCGGTGGTGCCGGCGTTCTCGTACTCGAAGAACTGGAGCATGCCAAAGCGCGCGGCGCGAAGATCTACGCTGAGATCGTCGGCTACGGCGCGACCTCCGACGGTTACGACATGGTCGCCCCCTCTGGCGAGGGCGCCGTGCGCTGCATGCGTCAGGCACTCGCGACGGTGAAGGGTGATATCGACTACATCAACACCCACGGCACCTCTACGCCGGTAGGCGACAGCAAGGAAATCGGCGCGATCCGGGAGGTCTTCGGCGACAAGATGCCTCATATCCAGTCGACCAAATCGCTGACGGGCCATTCTCTCGGTGCTGCCGGTGTCCAGGAGTCGATCTATTCGATCCTAATGATGCAGGAAGGCTTCATCGGCGAAAGCGCCCATATCAAGGAAGTCGATCCTGAATTCGACGGCGTGCCGATCGTCCGCAAGCGCATCGACAATGCCAAGATCGACATCGCCCTGTCCAACTCCTTTGGCTTCGGTGGCACCAACGCGACGCTCGTTTTCCAGCGCTATAACGGATAAGAACATGACGGCAATCATGCAGGGTAAGCGCGGGCTCATCATGGGCGTCGCCAACAACCATTCTATCGCCTGGGGCATATCAAGGGCGCTTGCAGCCCAAGGCGCCGAACTTGCCTTCACTTATCAGGGAGAGGCGCTTGGTAAGCGGGTGAAACCGCTCGCTGCTGAAGCCGGCTCGGATTTCGTCGTACCCTGCGACGTCGAAGACATCGCCTCGGTCGACGGCGTTGTCGACGCACTCAAGGAGCGTTGGGGCAAACTGGATTTCATCGTTCATGCCATCGGTTTTTCCGACAAGAACGAGCTGAAGGGCCTTTACGCGGACACCACGCGCGAAAACTTCAGCCGCACGATGGTGATATCCTGCTTCTCCTTCACGGAAATCGCCAGACGCTGCGCACCATTGATGAACGAAGGCGGCTCGATGCTGACGCTGACCTATAACGGTTCCACACGCGTCATCCCGAACTACAACGTCATGGGGGTCGCAAAGGCGGCTCTGGAGGCGTCCGTGCGCTATCTCGCCGCCGACTACGGTCCGCGCGGCATCCGCGTCAATGCCATCTCCGCAGGCCCGATCCGCACGCTGGCCGGCGCCGGCATTTCGGATGCCCGTGCAATCCTCTCCTGGAACCAGCAGAATGCTCCCCTCCGCAAGACGGTCAGCATTGATCAGGTCGGCAATTCCGCCCTCTACCTGCTCTCCGACCTGTCCGCAGGCGTGACCGGCGAAATCCATTTTGTGGACGCTGGCTACAACATAACCTCGATGCCGACGCTGGATACGCTGCGCAAGGCAGATGTAGAGTAAGCGAGGCGCTTAGTCGCCGGCGGCGCCTGTTGCTCCAAGGCGGCAGGGCACCGGTTTTCTATCAGCGAAACGGCCCACAGCGCGTATCTGCTCAGTTACTGGATAAAGTTCGGAAAGCCGTCAATTGCCACCGCTTGCCCGCTCCAATTCCGAAAGGCGCTCCTTACAAATCGCCGCGACAACCTGGTGCAAGTGTTCTGTCCGCTCAAGCAGCCAGGCTAGCGCTTCTTCGGTGATCTCGAAGTGCTTCGAGTACCGCGCCTTCACATAGGCTTCGTTGAGGATGTTGTACCAAGCGGTATAGCGGTGCTGGTCACGCGGCCAGGCGTCGATGAGCCGGCGGTCCTGATCTTCAGCCAGCCCGCGCAGGAATTTCAGATTGTGCGACGGCGGGCTGTAGTTGGTGAGGGTCAAGAGTAGGCAGGAATAGGCAGTTTCAACGGCTTGGTGGAAATTGAAAGCCGCATGATTGGGCTTGCTATCAGAGATCGCATATCGAGCTAACTGGCAAAAATATTCAGCGCTTGCAAACTGCCTCTCGAAGTGTTCCTTCGCCACCCTGTACGCATCGAGGGCGGAGAGCTTTTTCGGTTCGGCCAGCGGCCGGTCGTCGAGCTCGTAGAGCACGATGCCCTCGCGCAAGATGTCGACGAAGAAATACTGGCCGTCGGCCAGGAAGTTATTGACCTCCCTGGCACCATGGACGATCAGCCCGACCGGGGTCTTCACGCCTTTGTCCCAGAGCAGCCGGTCGGTCGCTTTCTCCCAGTATTGCGGTTCTGCCAGCTGCTTGGAATTGACGATGACGAGGATGTCGTAGTCGGAGCGGTAGCCCTTCATCGTGTGCGGCTCGTCGACCCAGGTGCCGCGGCAATACGAACCAAAAAGGAGAATCTTTAAGATCCGGCCGCGCTTCTTGAAGGCGGCAGACGTGCCTGACAGCGCATCGGCGAACTCCTCATGGATGATCGCAACGACGCGGGCAAGCTCGCGCTGCTTTTCTTCCGGCAGATGTTCCAGGGACGATCGCATGGTCCATCGATAGGCCAAAGACGATTCGCCGTCTACTACTGGAAACTGTAGGAACCGCCGTAGGAAGATGCAGCGGGTTGATCCGGCGGGGCAACCAAATCGATGATCTACGGCGTCGCCGAGTGACTACAATTGGATTGACGCAAATGAAAAAGCGACCACTGGCCGCCTTTCTTATTTCTTCGCCCAGAGCACCTTGAAGCGCGCGTTGCGGCAGGTTTCGCCGCTTTCCTTGAAGTTTGCAGCGAGCACCGGCTCGTAAGGCAGGCCGCGATTGGCGACGAGCATCAGGCGGCCGCCACCGCGTAGCGCCGATGCCGCCGTCTTGATCATCGCCTGGCCGAGCGAAGGCTCCGCCGCGTGTCCTTCATGGAAGGGTGGGTTCATGATGATCAAATCGTACTTGTCCTTGACCGGTTCAGCCGCCAGATCGTGCCAGAAGAAGCGCGCCGGCGCGTTCGGGCAGTTCTCCGCCAGATTGGCCTTAGCAGCTTCGAGAGCGGCGTGGTTGGCTTCATATAGATCAAGGCGGCTGACGCCTGGCGAACGTTCGGCCTGTTCCACCGCGAGATAACCCCAGCCGGCGCCGAAATCGGCCACGTCGCCGGTGAAGTCTGTCGGCAAGCGCGAGGCGAGCAGTTCGGATCCGTCGTCGATGCGGTCATGCGAGAACATGCCGGCGCGGGCCTGGAAGCGGCCGTCGACGCGTACCGGCGCCTTGGCGAATTTCGAAACAATTTCACTGATATCCGTCGGGCATGCGAACCAGAAGGCAACGCCATGAAATTTGGGCATATGCTCGATCTCGAGACCGAAACCTTCCATGCGCTTGCGCAGCGGCTGGATGCCGTCTTCCTTGCCGCCGGCGACGACGATCAGGCCGCCCGCCTTCACGAGGGAAAGTGCGGCTGCGATATTCGCTTCGTTCTCGCCTTTGTGCTTCGTGCAGAGCACGAGTGCCGCATCATAATCTTCGCCGTCGATCTCCGGCGACGCTTCGACGCGCTGCGACAGAAGCTGCCTGTAGAGCGGCCGGAAGCCCTGCACGGCGCTGAGGGATGCTCCAAAGCCCTCCGGCAGCACAAAGCCTGCCTCGGCCCCCAGGAACAGCACACGCTCACCGTCGCGCGGCGCCTCGATGGTACCGCTCACAAAGGGGTGGAACAGGGTCTTCAGCGTTTCGCGACTCATAATCTCTTCTCGACTTCGAATACAAAAAGGGCGCGGGAAAACTCCCGCGCCCATGAACGGTTGGAAAGGCGCGGCTTACTCGGCCGCTTCTTCCTTCTTCTTTTCGCCGGCCGGGAGTTCCTGGCCGGTCGTCTGGTCGACGACCTTCATCGACAGGCGGACCTTGCCGCGCTCGTCGAAGCCGAGGAGCTTGACCCAGACCTTCTGGCCTTCCTTGACAACGTCCTGCGTCTTCGCGACGCGCTCAGAAGCAAGCTGCGAGATGTGGACGAGGCCGTCACGGGCGCCGAAGAAGTTGACGAAGGCGCCGAAGTCGGCGGTCTTGACGACCGTGCCTTCATAGATCTGACCGATTTCCGGTTCTGCGACGATCGAGTGGATCCACTTGCGGGCCGCTTCGATTTCCTTGCCAGAAGACGATGCGATCTTGACGGTGCCGTCGTCTTCGATGTTGATCTTCGCGCCGGTCTTTTCGACGATCTCGCGGATGATCTTGCCGCCCGAGCCAATGACTTCACGAATCTTGTCGACCGGGATGTTCATGACTTCGATGCGAGGGGCGAATTCGCCGAGCTGGCCACGGCTCTCGGTGATGGCCTTCGCCATTTCGCCGAGGATGTGAGTGCGACCGCCCTGGGCCTGGCCGAGAGCGACCTTCATGATCTCTTCGGTGATGCCGGCAATCTTGATGTCCATCTGCAGCGAGGTAATGCCGTCGGCAGTACCTGCAACCTTGAAGTCCATGTCGCCGAGATGGTCTTCGTCACCAAGGATGTCAGAGAGGACGGCGAAGCGATCGCCTTCCAGGATCAGACCCATGGCAATACCGGCAACCGGCTTGGCGAGCGGAACGCCAGCATCCATCAGAGCGAGCGAAGTCCCGCAAACGGTGGCCATCGAGGACGAGCCATTCGATTCAGTTATCTCGGAAACAACGCGCAGCGTGTAGGGGAACTGCTCGGCACTCGGCAGCATCGGGCGGATAGCTCGCCATGCGAGCTTGCCGTGGCCGATTTCGCGGCGGCCCGGGGAGCCCATGCGGCCAGTCTCGCCAACGGAGTAGGGCGGAAAGTTGTAATGGAGCAGGAAGCGCTCCTTGTACATGCCAGTCAGGCTGTCGACGTATTGTTCGTCCTCGCCGGTGCCGAGGGTAGCAACAACGATTGCCTGCGTTTCACCACGGGTGAAAAGCGCGGAGCCATGGGTACGTGGCAGGAGGCCGACTTCCGAGACGATCGGACGAACGGTCTCGAGGTCGCGGCCGTCGATGCGGCTCTTGGTGTCGAGAATGTTCCAGCGAACGATCTTCGCCTGCAGGTGCTTGAAGATCGCGCCGACTTCTTCAGCGGTATACTTGGCTTCGCCTTCCTCAGGAAGGAAGCGTTCCTTCACCTTTGCCTTGACGGCGTCGACAGCAGCGTAGCGTTCAGCCTTCTGCGTGATCTTGTAGGCTTCGCGGAGTTCAGCTTCGAAATGCTTCAGCATCTCGCCCTCAAGCTCGGAATAGTCTTCCGGCTGGAAGTCGCGCGGTTCCTTGGCAGCTACTTCGGCGAGCTTGATGATCGCGTCGAGAACCGGCTGGAAACCACGATGACCGAACATCACGGCACCGAGCATGACGTCTTCCGGCAATTCCTTGGCTTCGGACTCAACCATCAGAACGGCGTCGTGCGTGCCTGCGACAACGAGATCAAGCGTCGACTCGTCCATCTCGTCGAGATGCGGGTTGAGGACGTATTCTCCATTGATATAACCGACGCGGGCGCCGCCGACCGGGCCCATAAAGGGGACGCCGGAGAGCGTCAGGGCTGCGGAGGTCGCGACCATCGACAGGATGTCAGGGTTGTTTTCGAGGTCATGCTGGATAACAGTGACGACGACCTGCGTGTCGTTCTTGTAGCCTTCCGGGAAGAGCGGGCGGATCGGGCGGTCAATGAGGCGGGAAACGAGGGTTTCGTTTTCGCTCGGACGACCTTCGCGCTTGAAGTAGCCGCCAGGGATCTTGCCGGCTGCGTAGGTCTTTTCCTGGTAGTTAACGGTCAGCGGAAAGAAGTCCTGGCCTGGCTTCGGCGCCTTGGCGGAAACGACGGTGGCAAGAACCACGGTTTCGCCGTAGGTCGCGAGAACGGCACCATCGGCCTGACGGGCGATCTTGCCGGTTTCGAGCTTCAGCGGGCGGCCTGCCCACTCGATTTCCACGGTATGGGTATCGAACATATGTCTCGTCCTTCGATGCGGGAGCGCGCGCCGTCGCGGAAAGCGCAGCGCACAGTCGACCGCAATTGGTGTGACGTATCATGGGCAAGACAACGGGAGGCTTTTCATCCTCGGTTTTCTGAGAAACCGGACCAAAGCCCTCCTTAAAAGACTTTGGCCGAAAGCATCCGGCAATCCTGCCCCATGACAGGTCAACGGTTGGTTTGGCAGAACCGGCCCATCCGGGTCTGCCTGAGTTTCCTCCACGCGAAGATAGGGCGCGGCGGCAGAATTTCATGGGCTTTCGAGCCCCTCAAAAAATCCGGCGGGTGCCCATAAGGAACGCCCGCCGGAAATCATTAGCGGCGGATACCCAGGCTGGTGATCAGCTTGGTGTAACGGCCTTCGTTCTTCTTCTTGAGATAGTCAAGAAGCGAGCGGCGGCTCGAAACCATCGTCAGCAGGCCACGGCGGGAATGGTTATCCTTCTTGTGGCCCTTGAAGTGTTCCGTCAGGTTGTTGATACGTTCGGTCAGGATCGCAACCTGAACTTCCGGAGAACCGGTGTCGCCTTCGAACGTTGCGTATTCCTTGATGAGAGCCGTCTTGCGCTCAGCTGTAATCGACATCGGATGTTCCTTTCTATGAGAGGAGATTAGGTCGCCAAAAGCCGGGATGCCGTCCAGCTTCGGCCGCGAATGCACTCAGGTCCTGCCTGATGCTGGCGCTGCCTATAAACCAAATGAGCCTCGATGGAAAGGGGCTCGCGCCAGATGGCGGATTTATCATTTACCCGCCATCGCGTCACGTATCATCGCATTGTACCCTTCGGGATCCTGCAGCATCGCAAAATGGCTGGCATCCTTCAGAATGACGAGCTTGGCGCCGGGAATCTCCTTCGCCATCGTCTCGGTGTGATCGAACTTGATCGCTTCGTCGTGATCGCCGATTGCCAGAGTGACGGGCACGGCGATCTTGCCGAGGTCGGCAGCAGTCCAGGCGGGCTCGCTCATCCACATCGCCGAAATCTGGTTGACGAACGCGTCATATTCGTTCGGCGTCGGCGAGAGCTTCTTGTAGGCCTCGCCCGCGACATTGATGTAGTCGTTGAAAGTCCTGTTGGTCATCACGTCCGGCTTCACTCCGTCCGTCGTCACATTCGCTGCCTGCGCAATGACACGCGTCAGCTTCTCGGGATGCTTCATCGCCATGTCGATGCCGATAATGCCTCCATCCGACCATCCGACAAGCGTGACCTTGTCGAGCTGCAGATAATCGAGCAGCGCAACATAATCGGAAGTCATGAGATCGTACCCGAAAGGCTGCCCGCTGCGTGTCGAGCGCCCGTGTCCGCGGCTGTCAGCAACGATCACCCGATGATCTTTGGCAAAATCCTCGACCTGATGAGCCCAGACATCCGCACTGCCGAGGCCGCCGTGGATAAAGAGGATCGGATCGCCTGCACCGTACTCGGCGTAGTACATCTTGATGTCGTTCACTTGCGCCATGCCGCTTGTCTTTGCTGGCGGCATGGGAGGAAAGGCGGGCAGTTCCGCCCAGCGTTCGGCAGGCTCGGCATTTGCGGCCATGAGAACGGCCGAAAAGAACATCGCGATTCCAAATACAACTGCGCGCATGAGCCGCTCCTCAACCTGGGCGGCCTCTATAGCCGCAAGGAGGCGAAGCATAGCTCAAGGCGAATGATTGACAATTGCCACCGAAAGGATGCGTTGCCGAACCTCAAACGAAGACGCGCTTCGGGCGGAACTCTCCCTGGCCGATCTCGCCGATCGCGATAAGCTTGCCGCGCGCCGTCGCATAGGCTTCGCTTTCGACAACTGGTGCATCCCGGCCTCGCACGAGAATGGGATTGCCCATCCTCAAGCGATGTGCCTGATCATCATTGACCACGAGGTGCGGCAGCGAGGACAGGGCTTCGCTGGTATCGATCAGCAGGGCATCGAGCGCGGCAAGGCGCTCATCCATATCCTCGATCATTTCGAGCGCGACGAGGTTTGCGAGCGGCACCATGCTCTCTTCGGCGAAAGGCGCCACGAAGGTCCGGCGCAGCCCCGAGATATGGCCGTAGCAGCCGAGCTCGCGGCCAAAATCACGAGCGAGCGCACGCACATAGGTGCCCTTGCCGCATTCGACCTCGAAATGTGCAGTTTTCTCATCCGGGCAGGTAAGCAGCGTCAGGCGAAAGATCTCGACCTCGCGGGAAGGGATCTCCACCGCCTCACCGTCGCGCGCCAGATCATAAGCGCGCTCGCCGGCGATTTTGATCGCCGAGAATTGCGGCGGCACCTGGCTGATGACACCGGTATGTTTCGGCAGAAGATCGCGGATCTGCTTTTCTGTCGGGCGCTTGTCGGAGCTTCGGGTCACTTCGCCTTCGAGGTCGTCGGTTGCGCGTTCCTCGCCCCAGGTCACGGTGAATTCATAGATCTTGCGGCCGTCCATGACGTAGGGAACGGTCTTCGTCGCATCGCCCAGCGCAATCGGCAGCATTCCAGACGCCAGCGGATCGAGCGTGCCGGCATGGCCGCATTTTTGCGCCTTGAAGAGCCACTTGATCTTGGAAACGGCTTCGGTCGAACCGAAATCGACAGGCTTGTCGAGGATCAGCCAGCCGGAAACCGGGCGGCCCTTGGGTTTGCGTGGTTTGGACATACGCTTCTTCTGCTATTGTTCTTCAGTGTCGTCGTCGAGATCACGCTGGACCTCCGGCGAGCGCAGCAATTCGTCGATCTTCTTGTAGTTATCGAAGCTCGTATCGTCGCGGAAACGGACCTCCGGCATATATTTCATCTGCCGGAGTTGCGGGCCGAGACGGCCGCGGATGTATCTGGCGTTGCGGTTCAGCGCATCGATGATGGCGCCGTGATCGGAAACGCCAAGCGGCGTCACGTAGGCGGTTGCGATCTTCAGGTCCGGCGACATACGGACTTCAGAAATCGAAATGACGGTGTTTTCGATCACGTCATCGCGCACTTCGCCACGCTGGAGAACCTGCGTGATTGCGGCGCGAACCTGCTCACCGACGCGCAGCATGCGCTGCGAGGGTGCCGAGGATGTGGGTTTTGCTGTCATTGTTCTTTGCCCTGAAAAGGTTCGGGCGCCGGCCTCTCATGATCCGGCGCCCGTCCAAAGTTCTAGTTTTGCGCCGTCAGAGCGTGCGGGTGATGTGCTCGACGCGGAAGCATTCGATCGTGTCGCCTGCGCGAATGTCTTCGTAATTCTCGAAAGCCATACCGCATTCCTGGCCGGAATGCACTTCCGAGACTTCGTCCTTGAAGCGCTTGAGCGTCTTGAGCTTGCCTTCGTGGATGACGACGTTGTCGCGGATGAGGCGGACGCCGACGCCACGCTCGACCTTGCCTTCGGTAACGCGGCAGCCTGCAACCTTGCCGACCTTGGTGATGTTGAACACCTCGAGGATCTCGGCATTGCCGAGGAATGTTTCGCGCCGCTCCGGAGAGAGCAGACCGGACATCGCCGCCTTAACGTCATCCACGAGGTCGTAGATGATGTTGTAGTAGCGGATTTCGATGCCCTGACGCTCGGCAAGCGTACGCGCTTGCGCATTCGCACGAACGTTGAAGCCAATGATTGCAGCACCTGATGCTTCCGCGAGGGAAATATCCGACTCGGTGATACCGCCAGCCGCAGAGTGTACGATGCGGGCGCGAACTTCATCCGTTCCGAGTTTGTCGAGCGCACCGGCAATCGCCTCGATCGAGCCCTGCACGTCGCCCTTGACGACCAGCGGGAACTCCTTGACGCCGGCAGTCTGAAGCTGGCTCATCATCTGTTCCAGCGAGCCGCGCTGACCCGAATGGCGGGCAGCAGCCTTGTCTCGGGCGAGACGCTGGCGGTACTCGGAAATCTCGCGGGCGCGAGCTTCGTTTTCGACAACGGCGAACTTGTCGCCCGCCTGCGGCGTGCCGGAAAGACCCAGAACCTCGACCGGAGTGGCCGGGCCTGCTTCCTTGACATGCTCGCTCTTGTCATCAACCAGCGCACGCACGCGGCCCCAGACATCGCCAGCCACGATGATCTGGCCAGGCTTCAGCGTGCCCTTCTGGACGAGGACCGTTGCGACCGAACCACGGCCGCGGTCGAGCTGCGCTTCGATCACTGTACCCTCGGCCGTCCGGTTCGGATTGGCCTTGAGGTCGAGGATTTCGGCCTGCAGCAGGATCGCTTCGAGCAGCTTGTCGAGGTTGGTTTGGTTCTTCGCCGAAACTTCGACGTCGAGCACTTCACCGCCCATGGACTCTACGAAAACCTCGTGCTGCAGAAGCTGTGTGCGCACCTTCTGCGGATCGGCCGTCGGCTTGTCGACCTTGTTGATCGCCACGATGATCGGAACGCCTGCCGCCTTGGCATGGTTGATCGATTCGATGGTCTGCGGCATCACGCTGTCGTCAGCCGCAACCACGAGGATTGCGATGTCCGTCGCCTGCGCACCACGAGCACGCATCGCCGTAAAGGCTGCGTGGCCGGGGGTGTCGATGAAGGTAATCTTCTGACCGTTCTGCTCGACCTGGTAGGCGCCGATATGCTGGGTGATCCCGCCGGCTTCCCCGGCCACCACGTTCGCATGGCGAATGGCGTCGAGCAGCGAGGTCTTGCCATGGTCGACATGGCCCATGATGGTGACGACCGGCGGACGCGAAACCTGTTCGCCCTCGTCATCCGTCACATTGAAGATGCCGAGTTCGACGTCGGATTCGGAAACACGCTTGACGGTGTGGCCGAACTCGCCCGCGATGAGTTCTGCAAGGTCGGCGTCGATGACGTCGCCAGGCTTCATCATCTGGCCTTCCTTCATCAGGAACTTGATGACGTCGACGGCACGTTCCGACATGCGCTGCGACAGTTCCTGAATGGTGATGGTTTCCGGCAGGATGACTTCGCGCATAACCTTTTCGCGCGTTTCCTGCATCTGGCTGCGGCGGAATTTCTCCTGGCGGCGACGCATAGCGGAAAGCGAACGGCCGCGCGCATTGCCGTCGTCATCGACGTTTGCCGTTGTGATCGTCAGCTTGCCGCGGCGGCGCTCCTCTTCGGTCTTCGGACGCGTCGTCACCGGTTTTGCCGGTTCCGGGCGAACGACCCTGCCACGGGCAGGAGCCCCACGAGGAGATCCGCGCTCTTCCTCCTCACCTTCCGGACGACGGCCGCGGACAACCGGTGTCACCCCAGCTGGAGCCGGACGAGCAGGAGTAGGCACAGCGGTCTCGGGACGCACGGCCGAAGCCGGGCGCGGAGCCTCTGCCTGGACGTTGGCAGCTTCTGGCGCAGGAACCTCGGCCGGCGCAGGAGGACGGGCGGCCTCTTCGGCTGCGCGGCGGGCTGCTTCAACCGCCTCCGCTTCGCGACGGACGGCTTCTTCGGCTGCACGGCGCTTTTCTTCTTCAGCGCGGCGGATCGCATCTTCTGCATCGCGGACCTGGGCAAGCGCCAGCGCGCGCCGGCGGGCATCCATTTCCTCGGGCGAAAGATGATTCAAGACAACCGGACGCGGGCGGTCCTGCTGGCGAGGAGCCTGCGAAGCTGACTGCTGCGGACGCGGCGGCTGGCCGCCCGGCTTTTGGATGCGCGGCGCAGGGGCCTGCGCCGGAGCGGATTCTGCCGCGCGGGGTGCCGGTGCCGGCGTTGCCGGGCGATCGTCTTCAGGACGCATCGGGCGCCGCTTGCGAGTCTCGACAACGACCGCCTTGGTGCGACCGCGGCCCATATCCTGGCGCACAGTTCCCTGGCTTATCCCCGATGGTTTCAAGGTAAGCGTCTTCTTTGCTCCAAGCGTCTTGTCGTCATTGCTATCAGTCATTCGTTCCCGTTCCTTCGGACAGGGAGCGATGACGTCATCAAACCCTGTCGTTCAAATGCTTTTCGATCAATGATGGGCCGGCCGGTGCCGGTCGCCGCATCATTGTTTTTGCTGGCCAGCGCCGCCTGGTGCTCGGGATTGACCGCCGCTGCGGTACTTTTCGAGCATCTTTGCGCGCTTCACTACACCCTCACCTGCCTGCCCTGCAAGCACCGCGGCATGGATAAAAGCATTCTGGCCCATCACGCCTTCCATTTCGCTCTCCGAGAAGAGACGGAAGGAAGGTATTTCCTCCTCGGTTTCCATTCCGAGGTGCCAGGCCTTGCGAGCCTGATCGATTTTTCTCACGCCATCGTCCGCAGCATCCGTCGAATGGAACACCGCGAGTGCCGCTCCGCTTCTAACTGCGGCATCCACTTTCGAGGAGCCGCTGACGAACTGGCCCGCCTTGCGCGCCATGTTCATCATCTGCATCAGATGCTGTGCGAGCAGCCGGTCGACGGTTTCACCCAGATCGGCAGCTACCTTCACATCCGCCTTCAGTGCACGGGCGAAAGACTTCTTCGCCACCGCCTTGTCGACCAACGCGCGATCAAGCTTGACCCAGCAGCCGCGCCCCGGAAGCTGACGCTTCAGATCGGCGACAACTGTCCCGTCGGGAGCCGCGACAAAGCGGATCAACTCATCCACCGATCCGCTTTCACGCGTCACGATGCACATGCGGCCGTTCACGTCATAACCTGCAAGATCATCATCCTCAGGAGAAGCGTGCAGCTCCGCGATCATTATGCGTCCTGCTCGGCAGCGTCGGCGTCGGCTTCGACAACTTCAGCGTCCTTCGCAAGATCTTCCGCGGTGATCCAGCCGGCGGCGATGCGCGCCTGGACGACCATCTGTTCGGCCTCGACGCGCGAAACGTCGAACTTCGAGAAGAGGCCCTCGAACTTCTTGGTTTCGCCGTTCTTGCGCTCTGTCCAGCCGACGAGATCGTCCGCCGCGCAGCCCGCGAAATCTTCCAGCGTCTTGATGCCGTCTTCGCCGAGTGCCACCATCATCTGCGCGGTCATGCCGTCGATCTGACGCAGGTCGTCGGAAACGCCGAGCGCCTTGCGCTTCTCGTCCATCTCGGCTTCAAGCTTTTCGAGATACTCGCGGGCACGCTGCTGGATTTCCTGCGCCGTCTCTTCGTCGAACCCATCGATCGACGAAATTTCGTCGAGGTCGACGTAAGCGAGTTCTTCAACCGCAGCAAAGCCTTCCGAGGCCAGAACCTGGCCGACCATTTCATCGACGTCGAGCGCATCCATGAAGAGGTTAGTGCGTTCGTTGAATTCCTTTTGACGGCGTTCGGATTCTTCGGCTTCCGTCATGATGTCGATATCCCAGCCGGTCAGCTGCGAGGCGAGGCGAACATTCTGGCCGCGGCGCCCGATCGCCAGAGACAGCTGCTCGTCAGGAACTACGACTTCGATGCGTTCTGCATCTTCATCGAGAACGACCTTAGCGACTTCAGCGGGCTGCAGCGCGTTGACGACAAAGGTCGCCGGATCCTGCGACCAGGGGATGATGTCAATCTTTTCGCCCTGAAGCTCGCCGACGACGGCCTGGACGCGTGAACCGCGCATACCGACGCAGGCACCGACCGGATCGATCGAGCTATCGTTCGAAATGACAGCGATTTTGGCGCGCGACCCCGGGTCACGGGCGACCGAGCGAACCTGGATGATGCCGTCGTAGATTTCCGGCACTTCCATGGTGAAGAGCTTGACCATGAACTGCGGATGCGTGCGCGACAGAAAAATCTGCGGACCGCGCTGTTCACGGCGGACATCATAGACATATGCGCGAACGCGGTCGCCGTAACGGACGTTTTCACGCGGGATCATTTCGTCACGACGGATAATGCCTTCGCCACGGCCGAGATCAACGATGACGTTGCCGTATTCAACGCGCTTGACGGTGCCGTTGACGATTTCGCCGACGCGATCCTTGAATTCGTCGAACTGCCGGTCACGCTCGGCTTCGCGCACCTTCTGGACGATGACCTGCTTGGCCGACTGGGCGGCGATACGGCCGAAATCCATCGGCGGCAGCGGATCGGCGATGAAGTCGCCAAGCACTGCGTCGGGGTTGCGGTCGCGGGCCAGCTCCAGCGGGATCTGCGTGGAGTAGTCTTCTGCCTTCTCGACGACTTCGAGCAGTCGCTGCAAGCGGATTTCACCGGTCTTCGGATTGATATCGGCGCGGATGTTCGATTCCGTGCCGTAACGGGAGCGCGCCGCCTTCTGGATCGCATCCGCCATCGCGGCAAGCACGATTTCGCGGTCGATGACCTTTTCGCGCGCCACTGCATCTGCGATCTGCAGAAGTTCGAGCCGGTTCGCACTGACTGCCATTGTCTTATCTCTCCGTCTTGGCCTTCCGGGTTCCCGTCCCTGGAGCCGTAGTTGATCGGTTATTCTTCGTCTTCCGCTTCGTTCTGGTTCGCTGCCTGCGCTTTCGCGGCCTTATCGGCGCGCAGCGCATCGCGGATCAGATCGTCGGTCAGAATGAGCTTCGCATCGCTGAGCGCCGTGAAGGGAATGGTGACCTTCTGCTCTTCGCCATAGGCAACCTGGTCACGTTCGAGCGTGAAACCATCCGCATTCGCTTCGATGATCTTTCCGCGAAAGCGCTTGCGGTTGCCGATTATGATCGACGTTTCGCACTTCACAAGGTGTCCTTGCCAACGGGTGAAATCGGATTTCCGCACCAAAGGGCGGTCGACACCGGGCGAAGACACCTCCAGATGATACTCCCGATCGATCGGATCTTCCACATCAAGAACCGGAGAAATAGCCATCGAGACCTCTTCGCAGTCTTCGACGCTCATCGTGCCATTGTTGCGCTCTGCCATGATCTGCAGCGTAGCGCCGTTCTGGTTGAGCATGCGCACGCGGGTCAGGCGGAAGCCCATGCCGACGAGCACAGGTTCGATGATATCGGCAAGGCGCTGGTCAAGCCCGGTTTCGGTAATCAGCCGCGGCTCAAGTTCATTGTCTGCGTTCGTCGGATCCGACAAGCGATGCGCTCCTCGCAATTTTCATGCATTTGGACGATCGCGCTAATAAAAAAGAGCGGGTCCTTGCGGCCCACTCTTCATCGCACGATCAAGAATTTGAGTGCCATATAGGCCCGTTTTTACGAAATTGCAAGCTCTCGGCTCAAATGCGCCGCGGCGGCGCAATCGCGCCTAGCCACCGTCGAGGTTCATCATATATTGGAGCCGAGGGAGAATTTAGCAAGCGGGAGGAATCGTGCCATCCAATTCATCAACGCTGGCGCCGCTGAAGCATGAAACCTACCGCACAATCTGGTTCGCAAGCCTCGCCTCGAATTTCGGCGGGCTGATCCAGGCTGTAGGGGCCGCGTGGATGATGACGACCCTCACCGCTTCCGAGGACATGGTGGCACTTGTCCAGACCTCGACGGCACTTCCCATAATGCTGTTTTCGCTTATTTCGGGCGCGCTCGCCGACAATTTCGACCGGCGGCAAGTGATGCTGACGGCGCAATTTCTCATGCTTGCCGTCTCGACGATCCTCACCGCCTGCGCCCTGCTCGGCTGGATCACACCCTGGCTGCTCCTGCTCTTCACGTTCCTGATCGGCTGCGGTACGGCGCTCAACAACCCTTCCTGGCAGGCTTCCGTCGGCGACATGGTGCCGCGTGTGGACCTGCCGAACGCGGTGACTCTGAACAGCATGGGCTTCAACATGACCCGCAGCGTCGGCCCCGCCATTGGCGGCGTCATTGTCGCGACGGCGGGTGCTGCCGCTGCCTTTGCCGTGAATACGATGAGCTATTTCGCCCTGATCTACGCATTGATGCGCTGGAAGCCGTCGCTGCCCGCTTCCACCCTTCCACGCGAAAGCCTCGGAAGTGCGATCTCCGCCGGCCTTCGATATGTCTCGATGTCGCCCAACCTTGAAAAGGTGCTGATCCGCGGCTTGATCTTCGGCGTCGGCGCGAGCTCGGTTCTCGCGCTTCTGCCGATCGTCGCAATCGATCTCGTCGCCGGCGGGCCCCTGACCTACGGCTTCATGCTCGGCTCCTTCGGTATCGGCGCGATCGGCGGCGGCGCGCTCAATGCTAGGCTGCGCGAGATGTTCAGCAGCGAAACCATCATCCGCTACGCCTTTGCCGGCTTTGCCGGCAGCATGGCGATTGCCGCATCGAGCCCGTTTGCCGTGCTCACCTCGGCCGGGCTGCTCGTTTCCGGCGCGTGCTGGGTGCTGGCGCTATCGCTGTTCAACACGATCGTCCAGCTTTCGACGCCTCGCTGGGTTGTCGGCCGGGCGCTGTCGCTCTATCAGACGGTCACCTTCGGCGGCATTGCCGGCGGCAGCTGGCTCTGGGGTGTGGCCGCCGACCGCTTCGGCGTTTCGAACGCGCTCTATGGCTCGGCCGCGGTAATGCTGATCGGCATTGTCGTCGGCTTTCGTTTCTCGATGCCGGCCTTCGCCTCGCTCAATCTCGACCCGCTCAACCGCTTCATCGAGCCCGCGCTCGGTCTCGACATCACGCCCCGGAGCGGGCCGATCGTCATTCAGGTCGATTATCAGATCGGCGATGACGACCTGCCGGAATTCCTGAAGCTGATGGGGGAACGGCGGCGCATCCGCATCCGCGATGGAGCGCGCAACTGGGCACTCATGCGCGACCTTGAAAGTCCCGGCACCTGGACCGAGACGTATCACACGCCGACCTGGGTCGAGTACATACGCCACAATCAGCGCCGCACGCAGGCCGATGCTGAAAACTATGATCGCCTGCGCGCCCTCCACCGAGGCACGGCTGCGCCGCATGTTCACCGCATGATCGAACGACAGACCATCCCGCCCTCCGACGACGTCTTCCACAAGGCGCCGATCGATCTTCATCACTGACACACCGCGATGATCTACTCATTCCGAAAAGCGCGGTTTTACTGCGAGCCATGAAGGGCTGAAACGCAACCTCTAAGGACTTTATTTCAGCTTGCCCTTCATCGAAACATCGGGGAAACAGGTCGGTTGCATGCCGTTCTTTTCCTGCCATTGCCCGATTGAGCGGCGGGTCTTGTAGCCCGGCAAGCCGTCCGATCCGCCGATGTCGTAGCCTTGGCGTTCCAGCGCCTTCTGCATTGCCGCCACATCGGAGCGCAGCATTTTGCCGACATCGCCCCAAGCGCCCTGAAAAGCGCCAGAGCCATGGGCGATCCGGTCGGCGAGGTTGCCGATGTAGAGCGCGTAGAGATCGGAGTTGTTGTATTCCTTGATGATGTAGAAGTTCGGCGTGACGATGAATTCCGGCCCATCACGCCCGGCCGGCACCAGCATCATGCCTTCAGCCTTCATCTCGCCGGATGGAAAGGCCTTGCCCGAGATGCGATCGATGCCGAGCGAAGCCCAGTGCGAGAGCGGCTTTGCAAGGTCCGGTCCTTCCTGCGCGCAGGAGACTGTTGCCGGGATCGTCACCTCAAAGCCCCAATCGCGGTTGCGCTGCCAGCCCTTCTTGACAAGATAGTTGGCTATGGAGGCAAATGTATCCGGTACGGACGTCCAGATATTGCGGTGCCCGTCACCATCGAAATCGACCGCATATTTCAGATAGCTGGTCGGCATGAATTTGCGGCTGGCCGAGGGCGCCCGCCCAAGAGCTCTTGAAATCGGCAGGCGTCACATCACCGCCATCGAGAATGTGAAGTGCGGCAATCAGCTCGACACGGAACATTTCTTTGCGGGTCGACATGAAGGCCTTGGTCGCCAGCACCGCGATTGCCGAATTGGGGATCTTTGCCGCCCCGAATCCCGTCTCGCGGCCCCAGATCGCCAGCACAATCGAACCCGGCACGCCATAAGTCTTTTCGATGCGCTTCAGAGTCGAGGCATATTGCGAGGCAAAGCCACGTCCGATTGCCGCCAGCTTCTTCAGCCGGTCCTCATTGAAATACGGACCCGGCGAAGAAAACTCCGCCTGCGTCTGCTTGCGTTCCTTCGGCGGTGGGAATCCGGGAGGTGCAAGATCGGGGAGACTCCAGTTGAGTACCACGCCCGAAAAAGCCGCCTGGAATGTCTTTGCTGATATGCCGTTTTTCTCCGCTTCCAGACGCAATTCACTCAAAACCCATTTCCGAAACTGCGCTTCGACATCGGCTTTCGAGGCAGCCGCGGCCGGCAAATGCGACAGCGCCACTAGCGCTACAGTCACGACGGCAAGGCGGCCGAAAATGCTCATACTCATCTCCCCTAAATCACTGTCCGCGCGCGAAGCGCTGCAGCCAAAGTCCCCTCGTCGAGGTAGTCGAGTTCGCCGCCGACCGGCACGCCATGCGCCAGCCGCGTGATCTTCACGTCCAACCCCGCCAGCTGGTCCGTTATATAGTGCGCTGTGGTTTGACCCTCGACGGTCGCGTTGACGGCGATGATGAGTTCGCCAATACCACCCTCCCCGACGCGATCGATCAGTCCGCGAATGTTCAGGTCATCCGGCCCGACGCCATCGAGCGGCGAAAGCGTGCCGCCGAGAACATGATATGCAGCGTTCATCACCCCGGCGCGTTCCAATGCCCAGAGATCGGAAACATCCTCGACGACGATGATGACGGACTGGTCGCGGCGCTCATCGGTGCAGACCGTGCAGGGATCGACTGTATCGACATTGCCGCAGCGCGAGCAGATTTTCACCTTCTCGTAGGCTTCGCCCATCGCGCTCGACAGCGGTCCGAGCAGCTGGTCCTTCTTCTTGATCAGGTGTAGCGCCGCGCGCCGGGCCGAGCGAGGCCCGAGACCCGGCACCTTCGCCAGAAGCTGGATGAGTTTTTCAATTTCGGGGCCGGTGACTCGCTTTGCCATTTGCCGTTCTTAGCTCATATGTTGCCAAAACGGAATCGCGGAAAGAATCGGCCTTATGCTGAAAATATGCGCCGTCTGCACCGGCAACCCCGAATGGCTGCCTGGCAATTAAGATCAGCGCATCGCGATTGCTACAGCGGCACCGGCCATGGTTCCGGCGCTGGCACGGTTCGCGATCCGAACCGCACGGCGGCTTTTCAGGAAGCCGCGGGCTTTTGCGGCAAGCAGTGCCCAGCTAACGTCGATCAGGATCAGCACGACGAACATGGTCGCGACGAGTTCTGCCCAACCAATAATCGTCACCGAATGGATATCGATGATCGATGGCAGCAGGGCGACGTAGAACATCATGATCTTCGGATTGCCAAGCGTCACCGTCATGCCCGCAAAGAAGAGTTTTGCGGCGGATTGCGCTTCAGGCAGCTTTTCCTCGCTCGTATCAGACGAGGCGAACCACATCTTCCAGGCGAGATAAAGTAGGTAGCAGACACCGAGCCATTTGATGGCGACGAAGGCCCAATGGAAGGTTTCGGCAACGGCAGCAAGGCCCGCCACCGCGCAAGTCAGCCAGATCGCCTCGCCGATCCACATGGCGGCGAGAAAGGGCAGAACATCGCGGGCACCCTTCGACAGCACGCGGGCGACAAGCGCCGCGACACTCGGCCCCGGCGAGCCGGCGGCCATGAAAAGAGCGCCGGCAAAAACAATGAGACTGGTCAGCGTCATCGCCGGTCTCCTCCGTGAAGATGGCTGCTAAGCTCAGAACGGCATCTTGAAGCCGGGCGGGATCGGCAGGCCGGCGGTGAGCGCCTTGGTCTTTTCGGCTGCGGCGGCCTCCGCCTTGTCCTTGGCGTCCTTATGAGCGGCAACGATCAGGTCTTCGAGGATCTCGACGTCGTCTTCTTTGAAGAGCGACGGGTCGATTTTCAGGCTCTTCAGTTCACCCTTGCCGCTGATGACAACGGTCACGAGACCGCCGCCCGCCTTGCCTTCGGCCTGAAGCTCGGCGATTTCCGCCTGCATCTGCTCCATCTTGGCCTGCATTTCCTTGACTTTGCCCATCATGCCCATGATGTCGCGCATCGCCTGCTCCCTTCTTCAACTCTTAGAATTCTATGTCGTCGCCCGGCAGAATGTCGCCCTCTTCGGATTCGGCGGCCGCGGGCGGCTTCGCCTCGCCCTCCTCTTCCGGTTCGGATGCTCTCACCCTAACATCGATGATCTTTGCGCCCGGGAACTGAGCGAGGATCGCTGCCACATCCGGATCCTGCCGGGCGTCGCTTACCTGCTGCTCCTTGGCCTTGGCTTCCGTCTCGACCATCGTCGGATCGCCGGCCTCGCGGCTGAGGCTGACGATCCAGTGGATGCCGGTCCACTCCTTCAGTTTGACAGCCAGTTCGTTGAGCAGCGTCGTCGGTGCGCCCTCAATGAGGTTCACGTCGAGGCGGCCTTTCTCGATCTTCACCGGCCGAACGAAATTGCGGACCAGCGCCTTCAGCTTCGGATCGCGCTTCTCGGTCGCGAGATTGACGATATCGGCGATCGAATTGACGGGAACAAGCGGCGTCGGCGCTTCCGTCGGCTTCGTCTCGATGCGGCCTGCCTGCATCGGCTGCGGATCGGAATTGGGTACAGCACGCAACATCGTGGCCGCTCCCCCCGAAGGCTGCGGCCTCGGCGTACTCTCCGTCGCGCGTGTGGCTATTGCCGATTGATATGGTACATGGGCGCCATTGCCGCCGTTACCCGACGGCGTAGGCGAGGGACGTGAGCCGCCATTCTCGGAGAGCTCGGCGAGCCGCCGTGCTGCATCTTCGGGTGCCGGCAAATGTGCTGCATGCGCAAGCCGGATCAGCACCATTTCCGCGGCACCGGCCGTGCGCGAAGAGTTTTCGGTTTCGGGAATGCCTTTCAACAGCATCTGCCAGATGCGCGACAGCGTCGTCACCGCAATTCCTTTAGCGAACTCGGAAGCCCTGGTGCGCTCGACTTCGCTAAGCGATGGGTCATTAGCGGCGTCCGGCACATATTTCAACCGGGTGACGAGATGGGTGAAATCGGCAAGATCGGTCAATACGACGACAGGATTTGCGCCGGCCTCATACTGCGCCTGGAATTCGGCAAGCGCTGCGGCGACATCGCCTCTGGCGACATGCTGGAAGAGATCAACGATACGGGCGCGGTCGGCAAGGCCGAGCATGCCGCGCACCGCTTCCGCCTGGACTGCGCCGCTGCCATGGGCAATTGCCTGGTCGAGCAGCGAAAGACCATCCCGTGCCGAGCCTTCGGCAGCGCGCGCGATCATCGCCAGCGCATCCGGCTCCGCATCGATGCCTTCCTTCGCCGCGATGACCGAGAACAGGCCGACGAGATCCGACGCACTGATACGGCGCAGATCGAAGCGCTGGCAGCGCGACAGAACGGTAATCGGAACCTTGCGGATTTCGGTGGTCGCGAAAATGAACTTCACATGCTCCGGCGGCTCTTCGAGAGTCTTCAGCAAGCCGTTGAAAGCCTGCGTCGAAAGCATGTGCACTTCATCGATGATATAGACCTTGTAGCGCGCAGACACCGGGCGGTAACGCACCTGCTCGATGATTTCGCGGATATCGTCGATACCGGTATGAGAAGCAGCGTCCATCTCGATCACATCGACATGACGGCCTTCCATGATCGCCTGGCAATGCTCGCCCGGCACGCGCAGGTCGATCGTCGGCTTGTCGATGTCCGGCGTCTTGTAATTCAGCGCGCGCGCCAGAATACGGGCCGTCGTCGTCTTGCCGACCCCGCGAACGCCGGTCAGCATGTAAGCCTGCGCAATCCGGCCGGTCTCGAAGGCATTGGTTAGCGTGCGGACCATCGGCTCCTGGCCGACCATGAGGTCCGTGAAATCCTTGGGGCGGTATTTGCGTGCCAGCACCCGGTATCCGGTGCCCGTCGAGGCGGCATCTTGTGACTGTCGCTCGGTGTCGCTCATCGCCCTGCTTATCGCCCGGAACGCCGGGCATTTTTGGAAGAGAGAAGGGTGGGAGGCTGGCACGATGACCCGTGCCGGGCTCGTTAGGGCTGCTTCCTTCCGGACCTGACCCGGTTGGCGAGTGGCTCGTCCACCACCAACCTCCCGAATGCACATATCGGCAATATCGCCATCAAAAGCAAGCCAAGCTCAAAAAAAACTGCTAATCATAGGAAAAACATGGAGGAATGCCTGTTGGACGATTTCATTCTCGACCGCCGGCTCGAGAGCGACAGCGACCGCGTCATGCAGACCGGTCTGTGCGATCTTCGACTGTCGAAAGACGCTCGCTGGCCGTGGTTGATCCTGGTGCCGCGCAGGGCCAACATCACGGAGCTCTTCGAACTCACGCCGCTCGATCAGGTGCTCCTCACCTTCGAAACGGAAATGACCGCCGCTGCGCTGAAGAAAATCACTGGTGCCACAAAAATCAATATCGGGGCCCTTGGCAATATCGTGCGTCAGCTTCATGTTCATGTCATTGCCCGCGTCGAAGGCGATGCCAACTGGCCAGGCCCTGTCTGGAGCTTCGGTAAGGCCGAACCCTACGAAGCCGGCAAGAGAGATGAATTCATAGCGAAGTTGCGGGAAGCCCTTTCATCATGAACCGTTCGCTTTTCGATTCGGATGTTCCACATCCGGAACCCAGCAATCTCACGGCCTTCGCCGCAAACGACCTCAACCGCGATTCCGAACATCGCGATGAGCAGTCCGTCGAAGGGGCGCTGGCGAAGGACGGCACGCATATCTTCGCCTTCGCCAAGGACAAGCTCGTCCTGAAGCATGATGGCCAAGTGCTCGATCCGCTGTTCGCCCGTTACGAACTGCAGGAGCTGCAGCCGCATTGGGACGAGACGATCTTGCTCGGCTACCGCAAGACAGGCGAACCGCGACTCGCCGTTCCTGTCGGGATTCCTGCTGAGGATCTCGAAAGCCACTACAAGCCTGCCGACGGCCGAACCCTCTACCGCGACCAACTCGTTGACGAAGTACTGTTGGGTGAATTCGCCCAGGCCGCAAGCCTCATCCGCTGGAACGGCGACAACCGCTTCTGCGGCCGCTGCGGCGGCACGATGGAGATGCGCATTGGCGGCTATAAGCGGGTGTGCACGGCCTGCGAACACATGATCTTCCCGCGCACCGACCCTGTGGTCATCATGCTGACGATCGACGAACAGCGCGACCTTTGCCTGCTCGGCCGCAGCCATCATTTTACACCGGGCATGTATTCCTGCCTCGCCGGTTTCGTCGAACCCGGCGAAACCATCGAAAATGCCGTGCGCCGCGAGACGCTGGAGGAATCCGGCATCAGGACTGGCCGGATTCGCTACCACGCTTCGCAACCGTGGCCGATGCCGCATACGCTGATGATCGGCTGCTATGCCGAAGCTAAATCGACGGAGGTCCATCGCGACGAATCGGAACTGGACGATTGCCGCTGGTTCACCCGCGAGGAAACACTTGAAATGCTCGAACGCCCCGGCGCCAACGGCCAGGCTTCGCCGCCCAAAGGCGCTATCGCGCACCGCCTGATGCGCGATTGGGTGGAGTGGAAAAAGCAATAGGCTGATGCGATGGCGCGCTCGGAACGCCTTCTGACCCTGCTTCAGACGTTGCGGCGCTACCGCCGTCCGGTGAGCGGTGCCGTCTTGGCGACGGAAACAGGCGTCAGCATCCGCACACTCTATCGCGATATCGCCAGCCTCCAGGGGCAGGGCGCCCTGATCGAAGGCGAACCGGGCATCGGCTACGTTTTGAAGCCCGGCTTCATGCTGCCGCCGATGATGTTTTCGCAGGACGAAATCGAGGCGCTAGTCCTCGGTTCGCGCTGGGTCGCCCGCGCCGCCGATCCGCGTCTTGCTGCCGCCGGCGCCGACGCGCTGGCGAAGATTGCGGACGTCCTGCCGCGCGAGATGCGCGACGAGATCGACACCTCGACGCTGCTGGTCAATTTCCGTCCTCGCTTTGAGGACAAGGCCGATCTCGGCATCATCCGCAAAGCGATCCGGGCCGAACGTATTCTTAAACTGACCTACACGGACGAAAGCGGCGCGGTCACCGTCCGCCGCGTCTGGCCTTTCGCGATCAGCTTTTTCGAGCAAGTCCGCGTCATGGTCGCCTGGTGCGAGTTGCGGCAGGATTACCGCCACTTCCGCACTGACCGCATTGTCGAAATAGCGCCCCAGGAGCTGCGCTATCCGCGACGGCGTGCCGTTCTTCTCAAGGAATGGCGCGAGCAGCAGGACGTTCCAGCAGAGACCTGAGGATACTGCCATAAACTGACAGTGGTCAGCGTTATTATCGGACCAATCCCAAACCGGAGGACCGATGATGACGAGCCTGAACCCCACCCGATCGACGCACAGAAATCGAGTTGCCGAGGACACATCCAGACAAGCGAGATATCCGCAATCTCTGATGCTGCGAATGATGCTCAACGCATCGCGCAGGATGGTGCGGAGCCGCTATCCTCAGCTCGATCTCGATGCGATGTCCGATTACATGAAGCGCGATATCGGTTTCATGGACTGGAACCACCCGCACCACGAGAGCAACTGAATTCACCACGCCGCCTAGCCGACGTAGCGCCGCCGCATCAACGGCGGGTTCAGCGCTTGCCATGGCCAATCGCCGGCAAGCGCTGAACCTGTCCAAACAATTCGAAATACGAGGGACAACGATATGACCAGCCCGAATCTCATCATTCTTTACGTCAAGGATCCCGCGGAAAGTGCGACCTTTTACCAGGATCTACTCGGCCGCGAACCCGGTGTCGCCGCACCGAATTTCGTCGCGTTTCCGCTCGACGGCGGCTTCACGCTCGGCCTCTGGCGGCGCAGCACGGTCGCGCCGCAACCTTCCGCGATCGGCAATCGCGGCGAGGTTGCCTTCATGGTGACCGGCGAGAATGCTGTTGCCAAACAATACGAGGATTGGCGAAGACGCGGCCTGCCGATTGCTCAGGAGCTGACCGATCTCGATTTCGGCCCGACCTTTGTCGCGCTCGATCCGGACGGCCACCGGTTGCGCGTTTGCGAACCGGACAAGTGAAAGACAGGAAGAAGGGCGCCCGCTGGCGCCCTTCTGTCACTTGTGCAGTTGGCCCCGCATCGGATGGCCCGTGTAGACGCCGAGAATGCGGACATTCTCCGAAAAGAACCGCAACTCTTCCAAAGCCCGGCGCACATGGGCATCGTTCGGATGGCCTTCGATATCTGCATAAAACTGCGTCGCCACGAATTTGCCGCCGAGCTGATAGCTTTCGAGCTTCGTCATGTTGATATTGTTCGTCGCGAAACCGCCGAGCGCCTTATAGAGTGCAGCCGGAATGTTTCGGACGTTGAAGACGAAGGTCGTGACGATCTTTTCTTCGTCGGAGCCGCGGTTTGCCCATTCTTCGTCGCGGGAGAGCACGACGAAGCGGGTAACATTGCTCTCCGTGTCCTCGACATTTTCGGCAACGATGTCAAGGTGATAGAGCTCGGCTGCAAGGCGCGGCGCAAGCGCCGCCATGGTCCGATCGCCGGTTTCCTTGACGAGCTTCGCGGCACCAGCCGTATCTCCTGCGATCACCGGCTTCCAGCCATTTGCGCGCACGATCTTCCGGCATTGGCCTAGCGCATGGATGTGGCTATGCACGGTGCGTATCTCGTCCTTCAAAACGCCGGGCAGCACCATCAGCTGAAAGCGGATCGGCATGAAGTATTCGGCGATGATGTGCAGCCGCGACTCGGGTAGGAGATGATGAATATCGGCGACCCGGCCCGCGATCGTGTTTTCGATCGGGATCATCGCAATATCGGCGTCGCCATTGTCGACCGCCATGAAGGCGTCTTCAAAAGTCTGGCAAGGCAACGGCTCCATTGTCGGAAACATGTCACGGCAGGCCATGTCGGAATTCGCGCCGAATTCGCCTTGAAAAGAGATTCGGTTGGTCTTGATGTTCATGACGATGTCCTTCATGCCTTCCTTGCCGAAAGAATGCGGCGGGCTTTCTCGAGATCGGCTGGCGTATCGACCCCAAGCGGAACGGTTTTAACGATCTCCACGTCGATGCGCATGCCTGCTTCCAGCGCGCGAAGCTGCTCCAGCGATTCGCGTTTTTCGAGGACCGACGGGCCAAGTGAAACATAGCGTTCGAGCGCTGCCCGGCGATAGGTATAGAGCCCGATATGGTGATAGAGGGGACCGTTGCCGTATGGCGCCGTTGCTCGGGTAAAATAGAGCGATCGTAGCCGCGTCTCGGAGATCGGCGATCCCACGACCTTGACAATATGCGGCGCAGTCTTGTCCGCTTCATCGTCTATGACCACCGCGAGCGTTGCGATGTCAGTCGTCTCGTTTTCCAATGGACGCAGCGACGCACGCACTGTCTCGCGATCGACGGTTGGCAGATCGCCCTGAACATTGACGATGAATTTCGCGCGGCCTTCAGGATCCACCTTCGTCAGAGCCTCATAGATACGATCGGACCCTACCTGATGGTCCTTGCTGGTCATGACGACTTCAAAACCGGCTTTCGCGACAACGTCAAATACCCGCTGATCATCGACCGCGACGACGACGCGTCCGATCTCCGCTTCCTTCGCCCGCAAAGCCACCTGGACGATCATCGGCAGTCCGCAAATATCGGCCAGCGGCTTGCCGGGAAGGCGGGTGGACGCCATGCGGGCGGGAATCAGAACCAGCACGTCATCTAAATTTGAACCAGTCATCGTTCGGACCTTCTATTCCAGGCAGGAAAGTGTCAAAAAGTCTCACGTACAAGACCATTTAGACAGTTGCAACGAATTGCCAAAAGACATAGGTTCCGCGCGATTTCAAGATGGTGCCTTTTTAGGGTCTGCCGACTGCACGGGGAGCATTGCAGATGAATTCTTATGTCAATATGGGCGTTGGGGCGCTGCTCGGAACGATTTTCGTCCTGATGTCAGTGTCGATCGCGTCCGAAGGGATCTTCCACTCCGAAGCGCCGGAGAAGGAAGGTTTCGCCATCGTCGCAGAAGAGGCGCCTGCTGCTGGCGGTGGCGGTGAGGCTGCACCCGCGGCTGTAACTCCGATCGCCAAGCTTCTTGCCAGCGCGGATGCCAAGGCTGGCGAAACGGTATTCAAGAAGTGTCAGTCCTGTCATGACGCGACGAAGGGAGGGCCGAACAAAGTCGGCCCGAACCTCTATGGTCTCGTCGATCGCCCGATCGCTTCGCATGAAGGCTTTGCCTTTTCTTCCGCCATGAAGGATTTCTCCAAGGGCGGCAGCGAAAAGTGGACCTTCGATCACCTGAACCACTTCCTGCTGGCACCGAAGAAGCAGGTTCCGGGCACGGCCATGGGCTTTGCCGGTCTGCCAAAGGAACAGGACCGCGCGAACGTGATCCTCTACCTGCAAACCCTTGCAGACGCACCCGTTGCGTTGCCGGATCCGAACGCGCCGGATACCGTTACGCAGTAGTCCTGCAAGCTTTCCGTCGGAATCGAGAGCCCGGCCGACGCCGGGCTTTTTTGTTGCAGTCAAGCGCCGAGCAGGTAGGCCCAGAGGGAAACCGAAATGGCGCCGAGTGCCGTCGTAACCGTAATTGTGGAGGCTGCAAGGCTGTGGCCAACGCCGAAACGATTGGCGATCAGCCAGGCATTGACACCGGTTGGAACAGCGGCGATCAACACCAGTGCAGCGGTCCAGCTGGCGGTCAGTCCAACCAGATGGCTTGCAGCCCAAACGCAGCATGGAAGCAACAGCAGTTTGAAGGCAGATGTGACGCTGGCAATGCCGACATTGCCGGAGACACCGTATCTTTCAAGCGCCATGCCCAGCGAGACCAGGGCGACAGGTCCAGCGACGCCCGCCAGCTGGTCGATAATGGATTCCACCGGAGCCGGCATTGGGAGGCCTGCAAGGTGCACCGCGGCACCTGCGGCGAGACCGATAACGAGCGGATTGCGGACAAGATTGAGACCGATCTGGCGAAAGAGGTTGAGTATGTTGCGTTCGCCCTTGCCCGCAATCTTGCGCTCTGCCCGCTCCATCATGATCGTGCCGATGATCATCATGACGGGCAGGTGCACGGCGATCAGAATGGAAAGCGGCACGAGGCCCTCATTGCCGACGGTGCGTTGAACAAGCGGCAGGCCGACAAAAATAGTATTGGCAAATGCCGACGAAACGCCGGCGAGCACGCCGATGCGATCATCACGGCCAAAAAAACGTGTCGCAGCGATGTGGCCCGCGGTCCAGGTCACCGCAACGCCGGAGAAATACGCGATCCAGAGGCGAAACGGCGAAGCGCCATGAAAATCCGCTTCGGCAATCGTGCGGAAAAGGAGCAGCGGGACGGCAATCTTGAAAACGAACTCGCTCAAGGCGTCGCCGACATCCGCCTTCATCAGTCCGGTTTTGACGATCAACCAGCCGATCAGGATCATGATGAAGATGGGAAGGACGTCGAAGATGATGGCTGTCATGCGGAGGGATGCCTTGCGCGGGGATACCCTGCTCTAGCAGCAAAACTTCTTCGTTGACAAATGGATTGGCAAAGAGATGTGCGGATGCTGGCGGCACAAACAAAAAAAGCGGGCACGGCCCGCTTTTTCGCATCCGGACTTGCCGGATACCCGGTTCCGGTGCTGCCAGTTCATCCGTGGTCAGCGCCTGCTCCGGTACAGTCGAAGGGCGTCATTCCCTTCTCATCCGGCTGCAACCCAAAGGTTGCTCATGCCGGCCTGCTTCTGAAGATATTTAGAAACCCAAAGTGACAGTGGCATGACGGATCGGCGCCATTTTTGCGAAGAAATAGGCCGCCGGCCTGCGTTTTTTCTTCCAAAGCCCGGAAATTCCGGTAAGACCGGACCCCGGCTATCATCTAATCCGGAACCTTCCCTTTCATGACCAAATTCGATGTTCTGACTGTCGGCAACGCCATCGTCGATATCATCGCGCGCTGCAACGACCAGTTCCTCATTGACAACAACATCACCAAGGCGGCGATGAACCTTATCGACGCCGAACGCGCCGAACTTCTCTATTCGCGTATGGGACCGGCACTCGAAGCTTCGGGCGGCAGCGCCGGCAATACGGCCGCGGGCGTTGCAAGCCTCGGCGGCAGGGCCGCCTATTTCGGCAAGGTCGCGGAAGATCAGCTCGGCGAGATTTTCGCCCACGACATCCGGGCGCAGGGCGTACACTACCAGACGAAACCAAAGGGCACGTTCCCGCCGACCGCCCGCTCAATGATCTTCGTCACCGACGATGGCGAACGCTCGATGAATACCTATCTCGGCGCCTGCGTCGAGCTCGGCCCGGAAGACGTCGAACCCGATGTCGTGGCGCAAGCCAAGGTGACATACTTCGAAGGCTACCTCTGGGATCCGCCGCGCGCCAAGGAAGCGATTCGCGAATGCGCCCGTATCGCACATGAGAACGGCCGCGAAGTCTCCATGACGCTTTCGGACAGCTTCTGCGTCGATCGCTACCGTGCCGAGTTCCTCGAACTTATGCGATCCGGCACCGTCGACATCGTGTTCGCCAACCGGCAAGAAGTGCTCGCACTCTACGAAACGGACGATTTCGAGGAAGCGCTCAACAAGATCACCAAGGATTGCAAGATCGCGGCCGTGACGATGAGCGAAAACGGCGCCGTTATGCTCAAGGGCAACGAGCGCTGGTATGTCGATGCAATCCGCATCAAGGAAGTGGTCGATACGACCGGTGCCGGCGATCTCTTCGCGTCAGGTTTCCTTTATGGCTATACACAGGGGCGGACGCTGGAAGATTGCGGCAAGCTTGGCTGCCTTGCAGCTGGGATCGTCATCCAGCAGATCGGACCGCGGCCGATGAAATCGCTTTCCGAAGCCGCCCGCGACGCGCAGCTTACTTGAAGGCTTCGCCCGGGTAAGCGCCCCAGATTTCCGACTGCGCCACCCAACCTTCGGCGCCGTCGGCTTCGGCATGACACCAATCGCCATTGCATTCGGCGATATGGATCATCACACCCGGCTCCAGCTTGGCGACGACCGTCGCCGACGACTGCGGCTCACGGCGCATGTTGACATAGACGAACTTGCCCTTGCCCTTCATCCACGGTGCAGCAACCGCCGCGCGCTGACCAGACAGCAGCGATTGGTTGACCCAGCCTTCCGTGCCATCCGCATCGCGGATACGGCGCCAGTTGTCGTATTCCTGGATAATCTCGACCGGCAGGCCTGCCTTCAGATACATCCACGACGCGGCGTAATCCGTGCCGGGGCCGATGCGCAGATTGACACGCTTCGACTTCAACGTGACGAACCGCGGAAGCGGTAAGCCGCTCGGGCCTTTTGCCACTTGCGCATACGCAGGTTCGACGGCTTCCGCCGCAAACATCAGACCAACCGCAAAGACGAGGCAGACCTTCAGATATTTTCCACGCATAGAGGCTTCCGTTCGCTCAAGTTCGCCAGCAGATCCAGCCTGCTTGCCCCCCGGTTTGACATTCACCTAACGCTACCCGCGAGTTTTGTTTGTCTTCGCGTGCGGGTCTGGTAGAAATTGCCCGAGACGGGAAAATTATCCCCCGTCTTGGTTAAGGACCTCTGAACAAGGCATGGCCGAGCCGCGATGACATCGAAGAAAAAACCGAAGGTTTACATCACCCGGAAACTGCCGGATGCGGTGGAAACCCGCATGCGGGAGCTTTTCGACGCCGAGCTCAATATCGACGATTCGCCGCGCTCCGTTGTCGAGCTTATCGAGGCTGTAAAAACAGCCGATGTTCTTGTGCCGACGGTAACGGACCGAATCGATGCGGCTCTTATCGAGCAGGCCGGGCCGCAGATGAAGCTCATCGCGAGCTTTTCGAATGGCACCGACCACATCGACGTCGAGGCGGCAGCCCGCAAGGGCATTACTGTCACCAACACGCCGAATGTTCTGACCGAGGACACGGCCGACATGACCATGGCGCTCATCCTCGCGGTACCGCGGCGTCTCGGTGAAGGTGCACGGGTGCTTACCGACAAACCCGGCGAATGGGCGGGATGGTCACCGACCTGGATGCTCGGCCGGCGCATTCACGGCAAGCGCATCGGCATTGTCGGCATGGGCCGGATAGGCACGGCTGTCGCGCGCCGCGCCAAGGCATTCGGCCTGTCGATCCACTATCACAACCGCAAGCGGGTGAGCCCGGCGACCGAGGACGAACTTGAGGCGACTTATTGGGAAAGCCTCGACCAGATGCTGGCGCGGGTCGATATCGTCTCCATCAATTGCCCTTCGACGCCGGCGACCTTCCATCTGATTTCCGCGCGGCGCCTCGCATTGCTGCAGCCAACGGCCTATATCGTCAACACGGCGCGCGGCGACGTCGTGGATGAAGCCGCCTTGATCAAATGCTTGAGGGAAGGAAAGATCGCCGGCGCCGGCCTCGACGTTTTCGAAAACGAACCTGCCGTTAACCTGAAGCTCGTCAAGCTTGCGAACGAGGGCAAGGTGGTGCTGCTCCCGCATATGAGTTCGGCGACGATTGAAGGCCGCATCGACATGGGCGACAAGGTGATCATCAACATCCGCGCCTTCATCGATGGCCACCGCCCGCCGAACCGCGTGCTGCCCGGCCGTTAAGTGCCGAGAACCTTGCGCATTTCGATATAGGTAACGCGATCGAAGCCCGGATGGGATTTTTCGGCCGTCTTCACAAAACCCCAGGCGGCAAAGACGGTATGGTTGTCGGTCAATTCGATACGCGTGTCGAGCCGCAGCGTGGGCAAACTGCGCTCTCTCGCAATAGCTTCTGCGAGCTGCAGCAGCTTCCTGCCAACGCTCTTACCTTGCGCCTTCGGCGCGACTGCGAGTTTGCCGAGGTAAAGACACTCCGGTTCAGGCCTCAGAAACATGCTGCCAAGCAAATCCTCATCTTCAAGCGCAACGTAGCCGATTTCGGTTGTCGCCTTTTCGGCAAGCGATTGCAGTGTCAGGCTGAGGGCCGAAGACGGCGGGTTGATACGGCCATTCATGTAGGCGAAGGACGAGAGGATCAGTTGCAGCAATTCGTTCCAGCGACTGAAACTCTCATCGATCCGGGCGATCTTCATGAAACGCCCGGCTCTTTCGTGCGGCGGCGTTTGTAACGGACGGTCTCGAAGCGGGCGGCAAGCGCATCATAGAGCAGCAATCGGCCAACCAGCGGCTCGCCAGCGCCGGTGACGAGCTTGATCGCCTCCATTGCCATCAGCGTTCCGATGACGCCGGTGAGAGCGCCGATGATGCCGGTTTCGGCGCAGGCGGGAATGAGACCCTCCGGCGGGATTTCGGGAAAGAGATCGCGATAGGTCGGGTTGAGCGCGCCATCTTCAGCTCGTTCGTAAGGTTTCAACACAGTCAAAGAACCGTCGAAACGGCCGACAGCGCCGCTGACGAGCGGAATTTCCGCCTTCTCGGCTGCATCGGCTGCAGCGTAGCGCGTTTCGAAATTGTCAGATGCATCGATGAGGAGATCGAAGCCTGAGAGATGGCGGCGGGCGGACTCCGGCGAAAAGCGCTCTTCGAAGCGGATGATCTTCACATGCGGGTTCAGCCGCGCAATTGCAAAGGCGGCACTCTGCGTCTTCAATTCGCCGATGGTGCCGGAATCATGGATGACCTGGCGCTGGAGGTTGGAAAGCGAAACGCGATCATCATCGGCAATGCCGAGCGTGCCGACCCCGGCGGCTGCCAGATACTGCAAAACTGGTGCGCCAAGACCGCCTGCACCTATCACCAGCACACGGGCGGCCTTCAGTCTTTGCTGGCCCGTCCCGCCGATTTCCGGCAGCAGGATATGGCGTTGGTATCGGGCGATTTCTTCCGGGCTCAGAGGTTCCATGGGCGCGATGCTATCATGGCCGGAAGGCGCGAGGAAAGCAGCATCGGTCATTCGAAAACCCGGCTATCGGCAACGGTGAAAAATTGTGCGCGGTCGCCAAGGACAGAAAACATCGAGCGATCGGTGCCGGTCATGAAGGCTTGGCCGCCAAGCGCATCGATGAGATCGAAGAGCGCGGCGCGGCGCCCCTCGTCGAGATGGGCAGCGATTTCGTCGAGAAGCAGAACCGGCGCATGCCCGGTGAGATTGGCGACAAGCTTGGCATGCGCGAGGATCAGGCCGACCAGCAGCGCCTTCTGTTCGCCGGTCGAGCAGCGCTCGGCTTCCATCTGTTTCTCGCGATGTCGGACGAGAAGGTCGGCCCGGTGCGGACCGTCAAGTGTGCGGCCAGCGCCGGCGTCGCGATAACGGCTCTCGGCAAGCATTGCAGCATATTCGTCTTCGAGATCGACGGAAGGCCGCCCGAGCTGGCCATCCATGAAGCCGGAAAGCTCGAGCGCGGCGGAGGGAAAGGGCGAGGTTTCGCGCGTTTCCTCGATGAGGCGGGCAATCAGGCCGAGCATTTCCTGACGTGCAAGCGCCATGGCGATACCGAGGCTCGCCATCTGCTCTTCGATGCCAGAGAGCCAGGAGGGGTCGAACCGACCTTCGTCCAGGAGCTTGTTGCGGCTGCGCATGGCGCGCTCGAAATCGCTGGCACGGCGCCCATGCGCCGGGTCAAGCGACAGCACGAGCCGGTCGAGAAAGCGGCGCCGGTCTGAAGATCCGCCGGTAAAAAGGCCATCCATGGCAGGCGTCAACCAGAGCACACGCAGGTGATCCGTCAGCTCGTCGACCGTTTTGGCTGGCGTGCCGTTGATGCGCAGCTTGCGGCCGGTATTCTCGTCACTGATGTCTGCCCCGGTGCCGATTTCGACCTGGCCTTCCATGCCATTAAGCTCAGCGAAGACCGAAAACCCGGACGAGGCCCCGACGCGGGTAACATCGGAATAAGTGGCGCGGCGAAGACCGCGCCCCGGCGAGAGGAAGGAAATCGCCTCCATGAGATTGGTCTTGCCGGCACCATTGTTCCCCGTCAGCACGACATGCCGCTCGTCGAGCACGAGCGAAGCTGCAGCATAATTGCGAAAATCGGTCAGCTTCAGGCGGGAAAGAGAGACCTTGTGGGGCATCGAATATCCGGATTCAGGGCGTCGGGGCAGAGCTATGCCGAAGTGGGGTGAATGGCAAGGGTTGGAGGTGACGGCCGCGTGCTTGACCGTTGCGAAGATCATCCGCCGAAGGCCACCGCCTGGACAGCCGGCCGATCATCTTGTGTCTCGGCACAGAACCTTAAATAGCGGCAATTTGAGAGCTGTTCAGTTGATGCTGAGGCTCGAACTCGAAAACTGAGCCCAAATCAAGCACAAGCGTCACCTGCGTCCAGTATACGGCTATTACCGCTACTAGTGGCGAGGCATCTGCTGCGGGCTACAGTCAGCAAAGGCACGTGTTCAGAAGTGTTAAATCGATTCGGTAGGAATTGGTGGAGCTAAGCGGGATCGAACCGCTGACCTCTTGCATGCCATGCAAGCGCTCTCCCAGCTGAGCTATAGCCCCATCAGGGTGGTCCGGCATTTTTCCGGTCCTGGGATACTTCGGAGGCGTTTGCCGTTCGAAGTGGCGGCTTCATACTTGCGGTTTTCGCAGATGGCAAGCCTAAAAAGCCGGCCCGGAGTTTTTTTGTCGTCCGGGCCGCGCATTACGATCAGACTTCGTCTTCGTCGCCGGTGACGCCGATGATGTCGCTCATGTCGTCATCTTCGTCATCTTCGTCGGCTTCGAGGAAGGTGTCGTCGTCATCGCCTTCGATTTCGACGTCGTCATCGCCGATATCGGGGATATCGTCGCCGGATGCGCCTTCATCAGCGTCCTCCAGTGATACGAGTTCGACTTCCGTGCTCTCGGTATCGACTTCCTGCACCTCGTCTTCTTCTGCGAGCTCGGCCGCCGCAGCCGAGGTTTCCTGGAAGAAGGACAACGGATAGGACTTGCCTGTATAAGGAGAAACGATCGGATCCCGGTTCAGGTCATAGAATTTCTTGCCGGTTTCCGGATCGGTACGCTTGGTTCCAAGTTCCGCTTTCGCCACTATAAGCCTCGTGAGAATGGCCGAATGCTAAATTCGGCAAATGCCGTTCAAACCGGCGTTCCATCGGAATTTATAAGCCGGTCCCCATAATCGTTGCTGCTAATGATGTCAAAGCCAAATTTCACACAGCAATCAGCATCGTGAAATGAACGTCCGATGACCGGCAAATAACATTGTGTTAGGTAGCGCCAGAAACGACAAGCCAGCGAGAAGCAGATGTATCAACCGTCCCATTTCAGGGAAGATGATCTGGCGACCCGGCACCAGCTGATCGGCAGCCTGAAAGGAAACCATTGAGCAGGACATTTACGATCGCCATCGACGGACCGGCAGCGGCGGGCAAAGGCACGCTTTCGCGGCAGATTGCGGATGAATACGGCTTCCACCATCTGGATACTGGACTGACGTATCGGGCGACAGCGAAGGCGTTGCTCGATGCGGGACTGGCGCTTGATGACGAACAGGTCGCAGAAAAGATGGCGCGCGAGGTTGAACTTGGCGGGCTGGATCGCGATATACTTTCGAAACACGAGATCGGCGAAGCCGCCTCGAAGATTGCCGTGATGCCTACAGTACGCCGGGCGCTGGTGGAGGCGCAGCGGCGTTTTTCGGAGAAGGCTCCGGGAACAGTGCTCGACGGACGGGATATCGGCACCGTCGTGTGCCCGGCTGCGACGGTGAAGCTCTATGTGACGGCTTCCCCGGAGGTGCGCGCCAAGCGCCGCTACGACGAGATCATCGGCAAGGGCGAAACGGCGGATTTCGATGCGATCTTCGAGGACGTGAAGCGGCGCGACGAACGCGATATGGGACGGGCTGACAGCCCCTTGAAACCAGCGGAAGACGCGCACTTGCTTGATACGTCGGAAATGAGTATAGAGGCCGCGTTTCAAGCTGCGAAATCGATCATCGACGCGGCATTGAGCCGAAATAACTGAATTCGAGCGATTTGCCGTGCTTTTGCCGGGAAGCGCTTTACTAAAAGCCTGAAATTCCGTCCAAGCGCCGGATTGCTTCCTTGCAGGGAAGCGGACTGGGTTCAGGCCCGTTCAACACGAACCAACCGGCGCATACGTGGGCCTTGTCAGTATCAAAGGTCACGCAGGAGATTTTATGTCAGTAGCTACTCCCTCTCGCGAGGATTTCGCGGCCCTTCTCGAAGAGTCCTTTGCCAAGAACGATCTGGCTGAAGGCTATGTCACCAAGGGCATCGTCACCGGCATCGAAAAGGATGTCGCCGTTGTCGACGTCGGCCTGAAGGTCGAAGGCCGCATCGCGCTCAAGGAATTCGGCGCGAAAGCCAAGGACGGTTCGCTGAAGGTCGGCGACGAAGTCGAAGTTTATGTCGAGCGCATCGAAAACGCGCTTGGCGAAGCGGTTCTGTCGCGCGAGAAGGCTCGCCGCGAAGAAAGCTGGATCAAGCTTGAAGCCAAGTTCGAAGCCGGCGAGCGCGTCGAAGGCGTGATCTTCAACCAGGTCAAGGGCGGCTTCACGGTCGACCTCGACGGTGCGATCGCCTTCCTGCCGCGTTCTCAGGTCGATATCCGCCCGATCCGCGACGTTTCCCCGCTGATGCACAATCCGCAGCCCTTCGAAATCCTCAAGATGGACAAGCGTCGCGGCAACATCGTGGTTTCGCGCCGTACGGTTCTGGAGGAATCCCGTGCCGAGCAGCGTTCTGAAATCGTTCAGAACCTTGAAGAAGGTCAGGTTGTCGACGGCGTCGTCAAGAACATCACCGATTACGGTGCATTCGTTGACCTCGGCGGCATCGACGGCCTGCTGCACGTCACCGACATGGCATGGCGCCGTGTGAACCATCCGTCGGAAATCCTGAACATTGGCCAGCAGGTCAAGGTTCAGATCATCCGCATCAACCAGGAAACCCACCGCATCTCGCTCGGCATGAAGCAGCTCGAGAGCGATCCGTGGGATGGCATCCAGGCCAAGTATCCGGAAGGCAAGAAGATTTCCGGCACCGTCACGAACATCACCGACTACGGTGCGTTCGTTGAGCTGGAGCCGGGTATCGAAGGCCTGATCCACATTTCGGAAATGTCCTGGACCAAGAAGAACGTACACCCCGGCAAGATCTTGTCCACGAGCCAGGAAGTCGAAGTCGTCGTTCTCGAGGTCGATCCGTCCAAGCGCCGTATTTCGCTCGGCCTCAAGCAGACGCTGGAAAATCCGTGGGCAGCATTCGCCCGTAACCATCCGGCTGGCACTGAAGTCGAAGGCGAAGTCAAGAACAAGACCGAATTTGGCCTGTTCATCGGCCTCGACGGCGACGTTGACGGCATGGTGCACCTCTCCGACCTCGACTGGAACCGTCCAGGCGAACAGGTCATCGAAGAGTTCAACAAGGGCGACGTCGTCAAGGCTGTCGTTCTCGATGTTGACGTCGAAAAGGAGCGCATCTCGCTCGGCATTAAGCAGCTCGGCAAGGATGCAGTTGGCGAAGCCGCGGCTTCTGGCGACTTGCGCAAGAATGCAGTCGTTTCCTGCGAAGTCATCGCGGTCAACGACGGTGGCATCGAAGTGAAGCTCGTCGACCACGAAGACATCACCTCGTTCATCCGCCGCGCAGACCTCTCGCGCGACCGCGACGAGCAGCGTCCGGAACGCTTCTCGGTTGGCCAGGTTGTTGACGCCCGCGTCACCAACTTCTCCAAGAAGGACCGCAAGATCATGCTGTCCATCAAGGCTTTGGAAATCGCAGAAGAGAAGGAAGCTGTCGCTCAGTTCGGTTCATCCGATAGCGGTGCTTCGCTCGGCGACATCCTTGGCGCGGCTCTGAAGAACCGCGGCGAGTAATCGCTACAAGCCTTTCGAAATGAAGGAACCCGCCGGAGCGATCCGGCGGGTTTTTTGTTTGTTTGAAGTGCTTACTATTCCCAGCCGGCCATGCGCTGGTAGAGTGCGTAAACCGGATCGGCAACGGTGTCGCCGGATGCTCTTGCATCGACCTCGGGCAAATCCTCCGGCGCGACGCCTTCCGCTCGTTGTTCGCGTTCGCCCTCCGCGTCCTGATGCTCGCTGCCGGTGTTGGCTTGCTGCTCGCCCTCGGAGCCACTGCCTTCGTAGTCGCGGCGATGCATTTCGCCGTCACGGCGTTCGTTGCCACTTTTGGCGAACTGGTAAGGATGCTGGGCGTACGGCATCCCGTCAATTGGCTTCAGCAAACCTGACTTCTGCGCGGCCTCGACAATATCGGCAGGAAGAACCTGCGGCTGCGCCACGATTTCTTTCTGTTGACGAATGGTCTGCGGGGCATCGGCAACCGGCAGCCGCGCAGTCACCTCTGTCTGATGCAGCTTCGCGGGGATCGCGGCCTCGGGAATATCCGCCTGCACCAGTTCTTCCCTTGCTGCCACTTCTGCGGCCACCGCCTCGATTGTCTCTGGCGCGGCTGCCAGATCTTCCAGGGGTGTCGACGTTTGCTGCTCGCCGATAATAGCGACGATGAGTTCCGACGCTTCTTCAGTCATCGAGGCAAGAACACCGGTCCAGACCCTCGGAATGACCGGTTCCGTATGATCGGAGTCCACCGCCGCCATGCGAGCTTCAATGTCTATTGGCTCGTCGATCAGCTTCGGCGTATCCGCCGAAGCCTGATCTTCGGCCTGCAGATCAACCGCGTCGCGGAATTCGAGAGGGTTGTGCTCTGCGCGCGCAGGCTCGTCAAACGCCGCCTCGACGATTTTGACCGGCTGCTCTGCCAATTCGGCAATGAGCACAGCTGGCGCAAGCGGCAGCACTCTCTTGGTTGGCAGGGACGCCTGAGCTTCCCGTGCGGGCGATTGCTGCGCCTTTGCGATTGGTAGCAGTTTTTCTTCCTGGATTGGAATGTTTGGCCGTGGGTCCGGGCGCAGAGGCGAAGCATCGTTCTGGCGATAGGAGCGAACGACGGCGCGAGCCGCCAGGTCACGATCCTTATAACGGTTCGTCTCCAGATAGGCGATCACGCGGGCTGCTTCCGGACCGGCCGGATTCTTCAGCGCCTCGGCAATCAACCGCAGCGGCAGGGTATGGCCCTCGTCCGCAAGTTGAGTTTCGATCTCGTTGATCCGGGCAGCCGGAAGCTTCTGGATGGCTTCTGCCAGGCGCGATGCAAAAACGAGGTTGCTTTCCTCTTCCCGGCGCGGCAGCGGCAGCGCGCGGGAGGCGGCATTGATGGCATCGAGCAGCGCATCGAACATGCGCTCGCGAGCGGCTGCGAGAAGGATATTGAGCTTGCCGGCAATCGCTGAATTGAGGTCTGTGGCTTCGACGGCCTGGACAGGGGTCGGCGCAACGACCGAGCGGCCGAGCCCGCTGGCAACGATCACCGCTGTCTGGCCGTGGGAGGAAAGGCTTGTGTTCGACGATGCACGAACCGGAGTCAACATGGCATGCTCCTTCTTTCACAAAGTGACGATGGAAGCAGATCACAAGAGAACCGCGCTCATCCGGCCCCTCGCATTCTCCCGCAGATCCTCCGGTCCGCATGGCGCATCATCGCGCCGTCGAATGCATAAAAATTAGCGATAATCTTACTTGAGACTCGTTAATAAAACGCTAACGGCCGGGCGGGGACAAAATCCCGGTCCAGCCGCCGCAGCCATGTTCTGGCTTTGAAGACTTCAGCTATGGGCAAAGATATCGGCCTCTTCCCAGCCGAGCAGATCGAGCTTCGCGCGGGTTGGCAGGAATTCGAAGCAGGCATTCGCATGGTCGATGCGGCCGTCGCGGATCAACCGCTCGGTCAGCTTGTCGCGCAACGCATGCAGGTAGAGCACATCGGAGGCGGCATATTCGAGTTGCGCCGGCGACAGGGTTGCCGCTGCCCAATCCGACGATTGCTGCGCCTTGGAGATGTCGACGTCGAGCATTTCCTTGAGATTGTCCTTCAGGCCGTGGCGATCCGTGTAGGTGCGGCATAGGCGCGATGCGATCTTGGTGCAGAAAACCGGCACCGTGGTGACGCCGAAGGTATGGAACAACACGGCGATATCGAAGCGGCCATAGTGAAAAATCTTCTGGCGAGCCGGATCCTTGAGCATGGCGACGAGGTTCGGCGCTTCCTTCTGTCCGGCAGCAACGCGGATGACATCGGCGGTGCCGTCACCCGGCGAAAGCTGCACGACGCAGAGCCGGTCTCGGCGCGGCACGAGGCCGAGCGTTTCGGTATCGATGGCGATCGCGCCGGTGTACCGGTCGGCATCCGCCGAGGAAATATCGCCTTCGTGGTAACGGATGGTGGCGGCCATGGCTGTCTCTATCGTTTCAATGTCTCACGTCGCGCTATAGCGCAAAGGGATGCGGGGCGATACCCGCTTCGGCCCGGCGGATGATCAGAATGTCGGCGGCGTGTTGATCCACAGAAGCACGGTCTCGCCATCATGGCGATTACGCCAGGAGTGATAACGACGGCTTTCGAAATAGAGCGAGTCGCCGGGTCCAAGATCGAAGAACTGGTCGGAATCGAGAACGAGTTCAAGGCGGCCGGAAAGCACATGCATGAATTCCTCGCCTTCATGCCGGTAGGCGCCTTCGCTGGCAGCCCCCGGTGCCAGCACGAAACGATGGCAATCCATCATCCGTCGGCCTTCCGCCAACAGTTGCACCGTGACACCGGGCGTCGTCTGCGGCCAGGTGCGCCATTCGCCGGAGCGGACGATTGCGGGAACGTCTTCGCTCTCCTCGCCGGAAAGGCGCGAGACAGTGGTGCCGTAATATTCCGCAAGGTCGTGCAGCGTCTTGAAGCTGACGCCTTGTGAGGTACGCTCCAGTGTCGAGAGCGTGGAAGAGGTAATGCCCATGTCGCCGGCAACTTGATCAAGCGTCTTGCCTGCGGCATGGCGAAGGCTTCGCAGCTTGCGGCCGATATCGGAAGTGCCGATACTCTCGGCGTTTTCGGCAAGCGGCTCTTCATTCTCGAGCGCCTCGCGGATTGCCGCCGGATTGAGGCCGCGCCCGACCCGATACCACGAAATCCGTTTCAGGCGAGCGACATCTTCGGCGCTATATTGCCTGTGACCCGTCTCCGAGCGACCGGGGACAAGCAGGCCCTGGCTTTCCCAAAGGCGCGCCGTGGAGGCGGAAATGCCTGCCAGCCTTGCCGCTTCGGCCACCTTGTAGCGCACCGGACCGTTATTGTTCATCAACCAATAAATCCCTGATTCCGTTTTGTTTTGGGCGCTCTGCGTCGTCAGGATCTTTTGGCGCGAGCATCCATCAAAAAGCGTGATGTTTGAAGCAAAAAATGCCGCTTGATTTCTTGCAGGAAAAATGTAGGACTTTTCTACATATCTTGCAGAAGTTATGCAAGATAATTCCTTGGCCCTTTCCAGCGCAGGAGCGCAATGATGAACGCGATCACCCTCACGGACCGGAAGAATGCCGCGATTTCGCGCGGCGTCGGCATGACCACGCAGATTTACGCCGACCGAGCGGAGAATGCCGAAATCTGGGACAAGGAGGGACGCCGCTACATCGATTTCGCAGCCGGTATCGCGGTCCTCAACACCGGCCACCGCCATCCGCGGGTGATCGCCGCGGTAAAGGATCAACTCGATCACTTCACTCACACCTGCCACCAGGTCGTGCCCTATGAAAGCTACGTGCATCTGGCCGAGCGTCTGAACGCATTGACCCCCGGCAACTTTACCAAGAAGACAATCTTCGTGACCACGGGTGCCGAGGCCGTCGAAAATGCCGTGAAGATAGCGCGTGCTGCGACCGGCCGCTCCGCCCTCATCGCCTTTGGCGGCGGTTTCCACGGCCGCACCTTCATGGGCATGGCGCTGACCGGCAAGGTGGTGCCTTACAAGGTCGGCTTCGGCGCGATGCCGGGCGATGTCTTCCACGTGCCCTTCCCGGTTGAACTGCATGGCGTGACCGGCGAGCAGTCGCTTGCCGCCCTGAAAAGGCTTTTCGCGGCCGATGTCGATCCGCAGCGCGTGGCGGCTATCATCATCGAGCCGGTTCAGGGCGAAGGCGGTTTCTATCCAGTACCGGTGGCCTTTATGAAGGCGCTGCGCGAGCTTTGCGACCAGCACGGCATTCTGCTGATTGCCGATGAAGTGCAGACCGGCTTTGCGCGTACCGGCAAGATGTTTGCGATGGACCATCATGAAGTTGCTCCCGACCTGATGACCATGGCGAAGAGCCTTGCCGGCGGCTTTCCGCTGGCTGCCGTCACCGGCCGCGCCGAAATCATGGATGCGCCAGGCCCTGGCGGCCTTGGCGGCACCTATGGTGGCAATCCAATCGGCATCGCGGCTGCGCATGCCGTGCTCGATGTCATCAAGGACGAGGATCTCTGTAACCGCGCCAACCAGCTCGGCAGCCGCCTGAAGCAACGGCTGGAATCGCTGCGCGACAAGGTGCCGGAAATCGCCGATATTCGCGGCCCTGGCTTCATGAACGCCGTCGAGTTCAACGACAAGGCGACGAAGCTGCCGAGCGCGGAGTTTGCGAATAAGGTTCGCCTGATCGCGCTTGAAAAAAGTCTCATTCTTTTGACCTGCGGCGTGCACGGAAACGTCATCCGTTTCCTTGCCCCGATTACCATCCAGGACAATATTTTCATCGAAGCGCTCGATATCCTCGAAGCCTCCATCCTTGAAGCAAGTGCGGGCAAGTAACCACCCTCGGAGTAAATGACATGGCATTCACGACTGCACTGACCAAGCATGTGCCCTTTTCCTCGCCGTTCCTCCGCGACTGCGGGTACATCAACGGCGAATGGACGAAGGGCGAAGCAACGAGAATTTTCGATGTCCTGAACCCGGCAACGGGCGAAGTGCTCGCCTCGCTGCCGGACATGGGTGCTGCCGACACCCGCAAAGCGATCGACGCTGCCTATGCTGCGCAGCCTGCATGGGCAGCACGCCCCGCGAAGGAGCGCAGCGCCATCCTGCGCAAATGGTTCGACCTGATGGTTGCCAATGCCGATGAGTTGGCGGCGATCCTGACGGCGGAAATGGGCAAGCCGTTTCCTGAAGCGCGCGGCGAAATCCTTTATGCCGCCGCCTATGTCGAATGGTATGCCGAGGAAGCCAAGCGTATCTATGGCGAAACGATCCCCGCGCCCTCCAATGACAAGCGGATGATCGTCATCAAACAGCCGGTCGGTGTCGTGGGCACCATCACGCCCTGGAATTTCCCGGCGGCGATGATCACCCGCAAGATCGCTCCGGCGCTTGCCGTCGGCTGCACGGTCGTTTCGAAGCCGGCCGAGCAAACCCCGCTTTCGGCGATCGCGCTTGCGGTTCTCGCAGAGCAGGCCGGTGTTCCAACCGGCGTCTTCAACGTCATTGTCGGTGAGGACGGTCCGGCGATCGGCAGGGAGCTCTGCAGCAACGACAAGGTGCGAAAGATCAGCTTCACCGGATCGACGGAAGTCGGCCGCATCCTGATGCGCCAGTGCGCCGATCAGATCAAGAAGGTGAGCCTCGAGCTTGGCGGCAACGCGCCGTTCATCGTTTTCGACGACGCTGATCTCGATGCCGCCGTCGAAGGCGCGATCGCCTCGAAATACCGCAATGCCGGCCAGACCTGCGTTTGCGCCAACCGGCTCTACGTCCAGTCAGGCGTCTATGACGCATTTGCGGCCAAGCTGGCGGCAAAGGTCGAAGCCATGTCCGTCGGGGACGGCTTCGAGGCGGGCGTCACGATCGGCCCGCTGATCGATGCGCAGGGCCTTGCGAAGGTCGAAGATCACGTCAGCGACGCGCTTTCCAAGGGCGCCAAGGTGCTGACCGGTGGCAAGCGTATCGAAGGTGCCGGCACCTTCTTCACGCCGACCGTTCTGACAGGCGTTGCCCGCGGCATGAAGGTGGCGCGTGAGGAGACCTTTGGTCCCGTAGCCCCACTCTTCCGCTTCGATACCGTCGAAGAGGTGATTCAACAGGCGAATGACACCGAGTTCGGCCTTGCGGCCTATTTCTTCGCCGGCGATCTGAAGAAAGTCTGGAAGGTTGCCGAAGCACTGGAATACGGCATGGTCGGCATCAATACCGGCCTGATGTCCACCGAGACGGCACCCTTCGGCGGCGTCAAGCAATCGGGGCACGGTCGCGAAGGTTCGCGGCACGGTGTGGATGACTACCTCGAAATGAAATATCTCTGCATCGGCAATCTCTGAGCCGAACGCAAAAGGGCGCCACGCGCGGCGCCCTTTTTTCTGCCGGTCAATAGTGCGGCGGGCGCGTAACCGGCGGGGCTTCGAGGGATTGCTCCTCGAGCGACAGAAAGCGCTCCGTCAGCCGGTCGAGCTTGGTGCGCATCTGCTCGACCACCTTCCATTGCTCCGCGAGTTGGTCGGAAAGCTCATCGATCGTCTTTGCCTGATGGGCGACCATTTCCTCAAGTTTGGTGATTTGACTCGCTTTGTCAGACATTGGTTTTCTCCCGGCATTTGCTGCCTTTCCAAAGCGGAAATAGGTCTTTGCGTCAATGCTTTCGAGGTTCGCGAATAACGATTCCGAAAGTGAACCGTTTAGTTACTAATAGGGCTTGCCGTCCTTGCTCAGGTGGGGTAGGCCCTGTGCTATCAGGGAGGAAATCTGATGGATGTAGGAAACGGCCTTCTTCATCCGGACCGGCTCTTTCCGGCCGATCCGGCAACGCGGACCATCGCACGCGACCTTTACGAGACGGTTCGCGATCTGCCGATCGTCAGCCCGCACGGACACACCGAACCCTCATGGTTTGCCGAGGACAAGCCTTTCGAGGATGCGGCTTCGTTGCTTGTCATTCCCGATCACTATCTTTTTCGCATGCTACACAGCGTCGGCGTCAAGCTCGACGATCTCGGCGTGCCGCGGCTCGACGGCAAGCCGGTGGCATCGGGTCGGGCGATCTGGCGGGCCTTTGCGGCGCAGTATCACCTTTTCCGCGGCACGCCATCGAGCCTCTGGGTCGATCATGCGATGTCGTCCGTTCTTGGCTGCGACGAACCGCTGACGCCGGAGAATGCCGATAAGCTTTACGACCACATCAACGCACAATTGGCGCTTCCCGAGTTCCGCCCGCGCGCGCTGCACAAGCGCTTCGGGATCGAAACGATTGCGACGACGGAAGGCGCGCTCGATCCGCTGACGCATCACCAGAAGATGGCGGCAGAGGGCTGGATCGGCCGCGTGCGCACCACGTATCGGCCGGACAGTGTCACCGATCCAGATGCCGTCGGCTTCCGCGCTAATCTCCTGCAATTCGGCGAGATCACCGGCGCCGATGTTACCCGGTGGGATGGGATGGTCGATGCGCACCGCAAGCGCCGCGCCTATTTCCGGCAGTTCGGCGCGACAGCCACGGACCATGGCGTGCCGACGGCCTTTACCGCCGATCTCCCGCTTGCCGACAAGCAGGCGCTGCTCGACACAGCGCTGAAAGGCCCTCTTTCTGCCGCAGATGCCGAGCTCTTCCGCGGCCTGATGATGACGGAGATGGCCGGACTCTCCGCCGAAGACGGCATGGTGATGCAAATTCATGCCGGCTCGCGCCGAAACACCGACAGCGGGCTTTTCCAGACGCGCGGCCCGAACATGGGCGCTGACATTCCGACACGCACCGATTGGGTCGGCGGCTTGAACGCCCTGCTTTCGAAATATGGCCACGCGCCGGGTCTCAGGGTTCTGCTCTTCACACTCGACGAGACGACCTATGCCCGGGAACTGGCGCCGATGGCCGGACACTGGGAGTGCCTAATGATCGGCCCGCCCTGGTGGTTCTATGACAGCCCGAACGGCATCCGCCGCTATCTCGACCAGGTCGTTGAAACGGCAGGCTTTGCCAATCTCGCCGGCTTCAACGACGATACGCGGGCACTGCTTTCAATCCCCGCCCGCCACGACGTCTGGCGCCGCGAGGTCTGCCGCTTCCTGGCGCAGCTCGCAGCGGAGTACCGGATTTCAAAGAAGGATGCCGAAATCGTGGCCCGCGAGCTTTCTTATGACAATGCGAAAAAGGCGTACAAGCTGTGACGGAGCGACTGCAAAACCTGACCGGCCTTGCGCCGACGGCAAAGCTTCCGGCCTATGACCGGAGCAAGCTGAAAAGCGGCATCCTGCATCTCGGCCCCGGCGCCTTCTTCCGCGCGCATTTTGCGCCCTTTACTGATAAGGCACTTGCAGCCACCGGCGGCGAATGGGGCATTGAAGTCGCAAGCCTGCGCACGGCAGATGTTGCGGATCACCTCAACGAGCAGAACGGCCTCTATACGATGCTGATCCGCGATACCTCGGGAACGACAGCGCAGGTGATCGGCCCCATCCTGAAGGCGCACGTCGCAACGCGTGATCCGGCAGGGCTGCTTGAGCGGTTGGAAGACCCGGCAATCCGCATCGTCAGCTTGACAGTGACGGAGAAGGCCTATGGTCTGGATACCCTTACTGGGGGTCTCGATCTCAACCATCCTGACATCGCCGCCGATCTTATCCATCCGCATACGCCGCGCGGCGTTGTCGGCTATCTTGTCGAAGGGCTGGCCCGGCGGCGGAAAAAGGGGATCGCACCCTTCACGTCGCTCAGCTGCGACAACCTGCCAAGCAACGGCGCAGTCCTCAAGCGTCTGGTTCTCGAATTCGCGAGCCGCGTCGATCCTTCGCTGCACGACTGGATCGAACAGAAGGTGCCCTTCCCCTCCACGATGGTGGATCGCATCACTCCGGCCAGTACAGACGTTACCTATGCCGATGCCGAGCGCCTGACTGGGCGCCAGGATCTCGCGGCAATCGAGACCGAACCCTTCACGCAATGGGTAATCGAGGACCATTTCGCCAATGGCCGCCCGACCTGGGAGAAGGCTGGTGTGTTGATGGTCGAGGAGGTTTCGGCCTACGAGAAGATGAAGCTTCGGATGCTGAACGGGGCGCATTCCCTGCTCGCTTATCTCGGATATATAGGCGGCTATGAATACGTCCGCGATGTTATGGAAGATGCCGGATTGTCAGCGCTTGCGCGACGGCACATGAGCGCGGCAGCTGCGACCCTCGATCCCGTTCCAGGGATCAATCTCGAGCACTATGCGGACGAACTCATAGCACGCTTTGCAAATAAGGCGATCGCGCACCGCACCTATCAGATCGCCATGGACGGGACGCAGAAACTGCCGCAGCGTCTGCTGGAGCCGGCAACGGAAGCCCTTGCTCAAGGCGGCAAAGCGGAGACTTATGCAATCGCAGTTGCTGCCTGGATGCGCTACGCGCTGGGCATCGACCGGAACGGCAAAGGCTACGAATTGCGTGATCCGCGCGCTGGTGAAATCGCAGCTCTGCTTGCAGATGTGCCACGAAACGGCGGCGCCGTGTCAGGGGCACTTTTCCACTTGCCAGGGCTCTTCCCGGCAGCATTGACGAAGAATGTCGCGTGGACCGAAGACGTGGCGAACAAGCTGGAAATTTTGATCCAGGACAATAGGCTGCCGTTGATTTGAGTGGTTGGCTCATCCGCAATACCTGATCCTCACCTGTGCTTGTCACAGGATGAGGAGCTTGTGGTAGACGTCCCGTCGACATTTGACGGACTGCTGAGTGGCAAGAGCTAAACCTTGATGCGCTTCATCTCCGGATCATAGAGCGGTTTCAGCGACACCGTGCAGGGGACGCGCTCCCTTGCAACGTCCAGTTCATAAGTTCCCGACAGCACGAAATCCTCAGTCACGCCGTCGGGATTGCGGATGTAGCCGTAGCCGATCGGCTTGCCGATCGTGTAGCCGAAGCCACCGCTGGAGAGCCAGCCGACGCGCTTTCCATTCCGATAAATGGTTTCGCGGCCGAGGAGGACGGTCTCCGGATCGTCCGGCACGACGCAGGCGAGCACCTTCTTTACGTCACCAGAGAGCTGGCGCTCAACGGCTTCACGGCCGCGAAAGGCCATATTCTTTTTCGTCTTGACGGCCCAGGCGAGTCCCGCCTCGACTGGCGTGTGATCGGGGCCAATATCCAAGCCCCAGGCACGATAACCTTTTTCTAATCGGCAGCTTTCGATGGCACGGTAGCCGGCATTGATAAGGCCGAAATCACGGCCTGCCGCCATCAAGGAATCATAGACTGTCGTTGCATATTCGACGGGGACATGGAGTTCATAGCCCAATTCGCCGACATAGGTGATCCGCAGCGCCCTGACGGGGCAGCCGGCGATGCCGATGGTCTTTACCCGGCTGAACGGAAAGGCGGTATTGGACACATCACTGGCAGTGATTTTCTCGAGGACAGCGCGCGAATTCGGCCCCATCAAGGAAAGAACCGAATAGGCTGATGTCACATCGACAAGCTCGGCCTGCATATCCGCCGGGATGCTGCGGGAAATCCAATCGAAATCGTGGGTAGCAAAGCCGGTGCCGGTGACGATGTAGAATTCGTTCTCGGCAATGCGAGCGACGGTGACGTCGCATTCGATGCCGCCTTTGTCGTTCAGCATCTGCGTGTAGGTGAGCGATCCGGCCGGCTTTGCGACGTCGTTCGAAGCGATCCACGAAAGGGCGGCCTCCGCATTCCTCCCCTTCAGAACAAACTTTGCAAAAGATGTTTGATCGAAGATGACAGCGGCTTCGCGAACGGCCTTGTGTTCGCGGCCGACGGCGTCGAACCAGTTCTGGCGGCCATAGGTGTAGACATCCTTCGACTCCTCGTTGGCAAAGAGATCGGCAAACCAGTTCGGCCGTTCCCAGCCGAGCTTTTCACCGAAGCAGGCGCCTTGCGCCTTGAGGCGATCGTAAAGCGGCGATTTCCGGCAGGGGCGGCCGCTCAAATGCTCCTCGAAAGGCCAGGCCATCGTATAATGCTTGCCATAGGCTTCGAGCGTCCGGGTGCGCACCCAGTCGGTATCGAAGTGGGGGCGGCCGAAGCGGCGGATGTCGACCGGCCAGAGATCGTAAGGCGGCTCACCTTTGGCCACCCACTCGGCAAGCGCCATGCCGGCACCGCCGCCGGAGGCGATGCCAAAGGCGTTGAAACCGGCGCCGACGAAGAAATTCTTTAGTTCCGGCGCTTCGCCGAGAATGAAATTTCCATCCGGCGTGAAACTCTCAGGCCCGTTCAAGAGTTGTTTGACCCCGGCCTTCTGCAGGCCCGGAACCCGCTCCAACGCCTGTTCCATGATCTGCTCGAAATGATCAAAGTTGCTGTTGAGCAGCGTGTAGTGGAAACCTTCCGGAATACCGTCCACGGCCCAAGGGATCGGGTTCGGCTCATAGCCGCCCATGACGAGGCCGCCGACCTCTTCCTTGTAATAGGTCAGACGATCAGGATCGCGCAGCGTCGGCAAATTCGACGGGACGCCGAAGGATTCGGTGATGATGTATTGGTGCTCGACGGATACGAGCGGCACGTTGACGCCAAAACGAGCAGCGAAAGCCCGGGTCCATTGGCCAGCGCAGACGACGACGCGCTCGCATTCGATGCGACCCTTTTCGGTGATGACGGCGCGGATCTTTCCCTTGTCGACGTCGAGGTCGAGGACTTCCGTATCTTCGAAGATCGAGACGCCGGACATGCGTGCGCCTTTCGCCAGCGCTTGCGTGATATCGGACGGGTTGGCCTGGCCGTCGGTCGGTAGATAGGCCGCGCCGACAAGGTCGTCGATCGTCATCAATGGCCAGAGTTCGAAGGCTTCCTGGGGAGTGAGCAACCGCATGTCGAGGCCGAAGGACTGCGCCGTCGTTGCCTGCCGCTTCACCTCCGTCCAGCGTTCCTCGTTGCAGGCAAGCCGCAAGCCGCCGTTCATCTTCCAGCCGGTGCCGAGACCTGTTTCAGCTTCCAGTTTCTTGTAGAGATCGACGGAATAGCCAAGCAGCTGGGTGATGTTGGCACTGGTGCGCAGCTGGCCGACAAGGCCTGCGGCATGGAAGGTGGTTCCCGAAGTGAGCTTCTTGCGCTCAAGCAGCACCGTATCCGTCCAGCCAAGCTTGCCCAGATGATAGGCAGTCGAGCAGCCGATGATGCCGCCGCCGATGACCACGGCCTTTGCTGTCTTCGGTAATTCCTTCGTCATATTACTGATCCCGTTCAAATGCCTTATAGGCGCGCTCGAAGCGCGCAAGGTTTTCGGCCGTATAGGCGGCGTAGTCGAAATCGATGGTGGAGTGGATTTCCGAGACCATGCTCCACAGCGTCTCGCGCAGCAGCGATGCACACTTCATGGCGTTATAGCGCCGCCAGAGATCCCCCGTCAGCGGCCGGTCGAAATAGGTCTCCAGCATTTGCCGCTCGGCAGCTTTCGAGAGTTCGTTGTTCGACGCGAGACCGCCGAGATCAAAGAGCGGCGTGTTGAAGCCCGCGTAGTCCCAATCGATCAGCCAGAGACGCTTGCCGTCATCGAGGAAGTTCGCAGCAAGAAGGTCGTTATGGCCGAAGGCGATATCGAAAGGCCCGGCGGCCTGCTCGAGCATTTCGGCCTTTTCGAGCAGCGCTGGCAGCATCTGCGCATAGCCGCTTTCGGCGGCAGCCAGAGTGGCGCCATAGTCGCGGATGACATGGAAAACCCAAAAGATCATCGCCTGGCCGCGGAAATGGCGGGCGACGTGCCGATGGCAGGCGCGGACCAGCGGCACGACGCGTGCGAGCACCCGCACATCCTGGATGTCTGCCGCCGTCAAAGCCCGCGCTTCGATGAAATTGAGGACCAGCACGCCGGGTTCATGATGAATAACTGCGGGTGAAAGTCCGGCGGCGTGGGCTGCCAAGCTCGCCGCAAGCTCGTTGCGGCGGCTAATGTGGTGGATCGGGATATCGTCACCGAGGCGCACGACGCGGCGGCAAGCGCGATCCGTTACGAGATAGTTCCGGTTGGTAATGCCGCCGGCAATCGGTGCAATTTCGATCGGGCCCTGCCAGATGCCAAGTGCATGAATCCTATCTTCAGGCGTCACGCTTTCCCCCTCGCAACCCGCCCTCGAAGGATGGGCCAGACCAGGCTTAGCTGTCAAGCAGCACAGGCTTTATATCGTGGCGCCCGAAGCCTCGAAGACGTGACAGCGAGCGGGGTCGAAGGACGCGGTCACATTCGCGCCGCGCTCGACCTTCTGCTGGCCATCCAGAGCCACCGTCATTTGCTGGCTGTCCGGTGTCTTCGTATAGAGCATGGTGGCTCCGCCGAGGTGTTCGACCAGGTCGATATTAACGGTCGCAAGTGCAATTCCACCACCGGCCACCGACAAGTGTTCCGGACGGATGCCGAAGGTAACCTCCTGACCGGCCGAACCTTTCAGGCGGCGCGGCAGGCGGATCGAACCGCCGCAGACGTTGATCGTCGTGTCGCTGTCATTGACCTGCTCGATCTTCGCCTTCAGGAAATTCATCTTTGGGCTGCCGATGAAGCCTGCGACAAAGCGATTTGCCGGATTGTTGTAGAGGTCGAGTGGAGCTCCGACCTGCTCGATACGGCCCGAATTCAGCACAACGATCTTGTCCGCCATGGTCATGGCTTCGACCTGGTCGTGCGTGACGTAGATCATCGTGTTGCCGAGATTGCGGTGCAGGCGGGAAATTTCGACGCGCATCTGGACGCGAAGTTCCGCATCAAGGTTCGACAGCGGCTCGTCGAAAAGGAAGATGCGCGGTTCACGCACGATAGCGCGGCCGATCGCGACGCGCTGGCGCTGACCGCCAGACAAAGCCTTCGGCTTGCGCTCCAAGAGCTTTTCGATCTGCAGGATTTCAGCGGCACGGCGCACCTTCGGCTCGATCTCAGCCTTCTTGTAGCCGGCCGTCTCCAAACCGAAGGCGAGATTTTTGTAGACCGACATATGCGGATAGAGCGCATAGGACTGGAAGACCATGGCGATGCCGCGCTTGGCAGGCGCCACTTCGTTCATGCGCTCGTTGTCGAGCAGCAGGCCGCCGCCGGAAATCTCCTCCAGGCCCGCAATCATACGCAGCAGCGTGGACTTGCCGCAGCCGGACGGGCCGACGAAGACCACGAACTCGCCGGGATCGATCGTGAGGTCGATGCCATGGATGACATCCAGCGACCCGTAGCGCTTTTCGACCTTCTGAAGAACGACACCTGTTGCCATCTTCTAAACCCTCCTGGTCCGTTATCTCGTTTTTGCACGCCAGTCGGCGTACTTCGGGCTGTCGGGTCCGATGGGCAGCGCAATGTCTGCGCCGCTATCGGACGATTGATAAATTGCAGTTACCAGTTCCAGCGCACGCCGCGCATCGGCGCTGGTGACCGGCAACGGACCCTTGCCGCTGAGGTGTTCATGAAAGTGGGCCATCTGCGTGTTGAACCGCGGCGCAACCGGCGGCAAGTCGCCAATGGCAGCGTCGATCCTTGCCTGCACTTCGTCATTCGCGGCGATGATCTGCCACGGCCCCTTGCCCGGCGCGTAGGGATCGTGGTTGCTTTCGAAAGTAACGTTTTCGAAATGCAGCCGCAGCCGGCTGATCTGCTGCTGCGAACCCAGCGTGCAGGAAAGTGAAACGAAAGCGCCATTCTGCATCAAAAGGCTGACGGAGGCGCAATCTTCCACCTCGATGTCATTGACACGAGTGGCAACCCTGCCAAAGACCCGGGCGGCGGGACCTGCGAGATGGAAGAGCATGTCATGCAGGTGCAGCGCATGGGTTACGAGCACGCCGCCGAGTTCAGTCGCCCATTTGCCGCGCCAGGGAACCGCGTAATATTCCGGCTTGCGCAGCCAGAAGGTTTCGACGGCGCCCATGTAGAACTTGCCGGCTATGCCGGCATCGATGATGTGTTTCGCCTTCTGAATGCCATCGCCGTAGCGATACTGAAAGATCGGCATCAGAGTGCCCTTGGCGCCCTTTTCCGCCTCCACGATCTCGTCGACAGCGGCAAGCGAGCCGGTCAGCGGCTTTTCGCAGACGACATGCTTTCCCGCGGCAAGGGCTGCCACCACCTGTTCACGATGGATGCCGGGAGGCGTGCAAATATCGATGATGTCGATACTCTCATCGGCCAGGAGCTCCGCAAAGGAGGTCGTCCGGCGCTCGATTCCAAACTCGTCGCCGACGGCTTTCAGGCGCTCCTCATTGAGATCGCAGACGGCTGCGACCCTGAACTTATCCGGATGCGGCAGATAGCCCTCGACTATATGAGAACGCCCGATACCGCAGCCGACAATGGCGACCGTCTTGATGCTCATCTCACTTCCCATCCGCATCAGCGCTTCATGCCGGTCGTGGCGATGCCTTCGATCAGCAGACGCTGGAAGAAGAGGAAGAAGAAGAAGACGGGCACCAGCGTGAGCGTCGACATGGCGAATAGGCCGCCCCAATCCGATGCACTGGTCGAATCAACGAATGTGCGCAGACCGAGCTGGATCGTGTAGGTGTTCATGTCATTCAGGTAGATCAGCGGGCCGAAGAAATCATCCCAGGTCCAGATGAAGGAGAAGATTGCGGCCGTCGCCAGCACCGGTAGGGAAAGCGGCAGCATGATCTTCCAATAGATGCGCCACGCGCTGCAGCCGTCCATCATCGCGGCCTCATCCAGTTCGCGCGGGATGCCGCGGAAGAACTGCACCATGAGGAAGATGAAAAAGGCGTCGCTTGCCAGGAACTTCGGCACGACTAGCGGCAGGATGGTGTTGACCCAGCCGAGGTTCAGGAAGAGCACATATTGCGGGATCAACGTCACATGATACGGGATCATCAGCGTGCCGAGCATGATCGCGAACCAGAAATTCCGTCCGGCAAAGCGAAGGCGCGCAAAAGCGAAGGCAGCGAGAGAACAGGCAATGACGTTGCCGATCACCGTCAGCACCGAGATCACCAGCGAGTTCCAGAAGAACCGGCCGAAGCTGACATCGAGACCGACCCAGCCACGAAGATAGGATGAGAAATCAATGGACGATGGAAAAATCGACGTTGACGTGAAGATTTCGTTTTCCGGGCGCACCGAAGCCGAAAGCATCCAAAGCAACGGATAAAGCATCAGCAGCGAGCCGCCGATCAGCAGGGCGTGAACCAGGATCGAACCCGGCAGGCTGCGCTTGTTGACGTCCGAGGGCGGCTGCGGGGCGGTGACAATGGCGGTCATCTCAGTCATCGTAGTGCACCCAGTAACGCGAAGACAGGAATGAGAAGGCGGTGAAGATCGCGATGATGATCACCAGGATCCAGGCAAGCGCCGAGGCATAGCCCATGCGGAAGTTGCCGAAGGCTTCCTGATAGAGATAGAGCGTATAGAAGAGTGTCGAATTGATCGGGCCACCGGTGCCGCCGGAAATGATGAAGGCTGGGGTGAAAGCCTTGAAGGCGTCGATCGTCTGCACGACGGCGTTGAAAAAGATGACCGGCGTCAGAAGCGGCAGCGTGATCTTGTAGAACTGCCGGAACTTCGAGGCGCCGTCGAGACTGGCGGCCTCGTACATGTCCTGCGGGATCTGGCGCAAACCGGCGAGGAAGATGATCATCGGCGAGCCGAACTGCCACACGCTGAGCGCAACCAGCGTATAGATCGAATAGCTCGGATGCGAAATCCAGCTCGGCCCCTGAATGCCGAATTGCGCAAGTGCCGCATTGACCAAGCCGTCACCGGCGAAGAGCTGGCGCCAGAGGACGGCGATCGCCACGCTCGCGCCAAGCAACGAGGGCAGGTAGAAGATGGCGCGGTAGATCGGTAGGCCTCGCACGCCGCGGTTCAAGGCCAGCGCGACCATCAGCGCAAAAGCAAGCTTGAAGGGCACCGATAGCATGACATAGGTCAAGGTGACCGACATCGCAGAGGCGAATTTCGGATCGGCGGTGGCGATGCGCACGTAGTTTGCCGCGCCTACCCAGCCCGGCGACCTCAGCATGTCGAAGTCGGTGAAGGATAGGTAGAGCGAGATCAGGGCAGGTCCGAGCGTCAGCCCGAAGAAGCCCAGAAGCCAGGGCAGCAGGAAGAGGTAACCCGGAGCATTGGCATTCCACAGCCGCTTGAACCGGCTGTCGGCCACCACACCCTGATACCGTTCTACCGTCGCTGCCTCTGCAGGCATCGTGCGCATCGCATTATTCATTTGGATCAGCCCCGCGCGAGAATGCGCGTAAGTTCGTCCACGAGCTGCTTGCCTCCATCTGCCGCTGTCAGCTGACCAAAGCCGACCTGCTCAGAGATGTTTCGAAGCGTGAGCTCGCCCTCACCGGCACCCGCAGGCGGCGGCGGCGGCAGCTTGCCGGCGAGATCGCCAAGACCAGAGACGTATTCCAGCGGCACTTTCCCAACAGCGTCGAGCTTGGCTGCTACGACCTCACGCATCGCCGCCGATTCCGGAATGCCGCGTTCAACACCCAGCGCCAGCGCGGCCTCAGGGTTTGTGACGAAGAAATTCACGTAATCGACTGCCTGATCGATCACCTTCGACTGGGATGAAACCGAGAAGAACATAGAAGGCTTGCGGTAATGCCCGCCCTTCGAGTCTTTTGTCACTCGCATGTGGTTTGCCAGAGTGAGCTTGTCCTTGTTCATCTGCTGATATGCCACGAATTGGTTCGAGTGTGCGAAACCAGCGGCTGACTTGCCAAGGGTCAGCGTATTGGTCTCGATGTCGTTCTTGTCCAAAGCCTGAATGTCAGGCGGAACGCATGCGCCGTTTTCACGGAATTTGTTCCACATATCGAACCACTCGGTCGCTTCTTCGACGCCAAAGCCAACTTTCGCATCGGCCGTGTAAAGCGCCTTTCCGCGTTGGCGAAGGTAGTTTTCGAAAAGCGGCTCACCACCACTGCCATCGGCCATTCCGAACAGGCCTTTACGCTTGCCGGCCTTGGTCAGCTCGGCGGCCATCTTGCCGAACTCCTCCCAGGTCGTTGCCTTCGTCGGAAGATCGATGCCCGCTTCCTCGAAGGCGATCGTGTTCAGCATGGTTGCTGCTGAATTTGCACCCAGACTCACGCCATAAAGATGCCCGTCGACGCTGCCGCCCTCGATCTGTGCCTTGTCGAAGTCAGCGAGACTAAGCTTCGAGGGCATATAGGAATCGAGAGGCGCAAGTGCGCCGCGGTGTGCATACTCGACGATGTAGCGGTAATCCATCTGGATAACATCGGGGGCATTCTTGCCAGCGACCTGCGTCGCCAGGCGAGGCCAATAATCACCCCAGCCGAGAAACTCGCCGGTAATCGAAGTACCCGGATTCTTCGCCTTGTAGAGTTCCGATACCTTGTTGGTGCGGTCAGCGCGCGGCTGGGATCCCCACCAGAGCAGTCGCAGGCGCGCATCCTGCGCAAAGGCACTGGAACCCAGTGCCGAAAGCGAGAGAAGCGTTGCCCCGCCCGCCATGAAATTACGTCTGCTTACCCGTAGTGTCATCTGTTTTTCCTCCTCCCTTGGGGAGCGCCTCCACACGCTCCTTGCTGGTTTCTCTTGCAACAAATAACTAATTGGTTACAAGTTATGGACAAGCATCGGGCCTGTCAAGCGGTGATAATTTCGCGAGGTTCTCCTCCCGGATTTTCGCTTTTACAATCTTGCACCGAAGCCTTATGAGCGCAACAGAGCGTCTGGGGAGATGAAGCGGATGGATACTCGCGGCAAAGGCACGGAGAAGAAAAGAATCGCACGGGCTTCCGGTGAACGCGTATTGCAGCGCGACCCCGAAAGAACCAAAGCAGCGATCCTGGAAGCCGCTACCCGCGAGTTTGCAGAAAACGGCATGGGCGGGGCACGCGTCGATGCAATTGCCGAGCGAGCGGGCACCAACAAGCGCATGCTCTATCACTATTTCGGTGACAAGGAGCAGCTCTACCTGCGGGTCCTGGAGGAGGCCTATGTCGGCATCCGTACAGCGGAGCGTGCCCTGCATATCGGCGACCGCAGCCCGGAGGAAGGAATCGGCGAACTCGCTCTCTTCACCTGGCACTATTTCCTCAAGCATCCGGAGTTTCTCAGCCTTCTCGGCACGGAAAACCTGCACCGCGCCCGCTGGCTCCGCCAGTCCGTCCGGCTCAAGGAACTGCATTCGCATCTGATCGGCGAGCTTGCGCAGGTTCTCGAGCGTGGCAAGAAAGCGGGCGTCTTCATCGAGAACGCCGACCCCCTTCACGTCTACCTGACGATCGCGTCGCTCGGCTATTTCTACCTTTCAAACCAGTACACACTTTCGACGATCTTCGGCCGCGAGCTGATCGAGCCCTCAAATCTCGACAGTTGGGAACAGCATATCGTCCACGTGACACTCGCCTCCATCAAGCGCTGAAAATCAGATTGACTATTGACAGCCCCGCTTCCGATCTGCCATCAAGTAACTGTTTAGTTACTGGTTTGGGAGGACCGGGCGACGCCCGCTCCGGCCGTTCGATAATTTGGCAGGGAGGAATGAGATGGCTCGTCTGGGGATCATTTTGCACGGCGTCACAGGCCGCATGGGATACAATCAGCACCTGGTGCGATCGATCCTCGCCATTCGCGATCAGGGCGGCTTGCTCCTGAAATCCGGCGAACGGCTGGAGATCGATCCGATCATCGTCGGACGCAACCGCGACAAGATGGAAGAGCTGGCGAAAAAGCACAGCATCAAGCGCTGGTCGACCGATCTCGATGCCGCACTCGCCAATCCGGACGACCAGATCTTTTTCGATGCCGGAACGACGCTGATGCGCGCTGAGCTGCTTTCCAAGGCGCTCGATGCCGGCAAGCACGTCTACTGCGAAAAGCCGATCTCCGACGACCTGCAGATAGCCGTCGATCTTGCAAGAAAGGCACGAGCCTCCGGCCTCAAGCACGGCGTCGTGCAGGATAAGCTCTTCCTGCCGGGGCTTCAAAAATTGGCCTTGCTGCGCGAATCCGGTTTCTTCGGCAAGATTCTCTCGGTGCGCGGCGAGTTCGGCTACTGGGTTTTCGAGGGCGATTGGGGCGTTCCGGCGCAGCGACCGTCCTGGAACTACCGCAAGGGCGACGGCGGCGGCATCATCCTCGATATGCTGTGCCACTGGCGCTATGTGCTCGACAACCTCTTCGGCGAAGTCAAAGCTGTCTCCTGCCTCGGCGCCACGCACATCGGCAGCCGCATCGACGAGCAGGGCAAGACTTACGACTGCGATACGGATGATGCGGCCTATGCAACCTTCGAGCTCGACGGCGGTGTGATCGCGCAGATCAACTCGTCCTGGGCCGTGCGCGTGCGTCGCGACGACCTCGTCACATTTCAGGTCGATGGCACACATGGTTCCGCTGTCGCCGGCCTTACGAAATGCTGGACTCAGCATCGCGTCAATACGCCGAAGCCAGTGTGGAATCCGGACCAGCCCCAGACGATCGACTTCTACAAGACCTGGGACGAGGTGCCGGATACGCAGGTATTCGACAACGGCTTCAAGGCGCAATGGGAGATGTTCCTGCGCCATGTCGCCGAAGACGCGCCATGGCCCTACGGCCTGGAAGCCGGCGCCAAAGGCGTCCAACTTGCGGAACTGGGCCTGAAATCCTGGGCCGAGCGGCGCTGGCTCGACGTTCCGGCATTGGAGTTCTGATATATGCAAACGATCAATCTCCCCCTCGACGGCAGGATCGCCCCCTATGCGCTGGCTGGGACGCCGATCGAGATCAAGAAGCGCGACGCAAAGGACTTTTCGCGCGTAGTCTTTGCCGCTGCCCATGTCGTTGCCGACCCGTTGGCTGACAACGATCCATGGCTGACGCCTGCCATCGATTGGGAACGGACGCTCGCTTTCCGCCACCGCCTTTGGGATCTCGGCCTCGGCGTTGCAGAAGCAATGGACACGGCACAGCGCGGCATGGGACTTGGCTGGCCGGAGGCCCGCGAGCTCATCCGCCGCGCACTTGCGGAGGCGCGCACTCGCAAGGATGCGCTGATCGCCTGCGGCGCCGGTACCGATCATCTGGCTCCTGGTCCCGACGTGACGATCGACACGATCATCAAGGCCTACGAAGAACAGATCGAAGCTGTCGAGGCAGAGGGCGGGCGGATCATCCTGATGGCAAGCCGCGCACTTGCGGTCGCTGCAAAAGGGCCTGATGATTACATTCGCGTTTATGACCGTATCCTGCGGCAAGTAAGAGAGCCGGTCGTCATCCATTGGCTGGGGGAAATGTTCGACCCGGCACTCGAAGGCTACTGGGGCAATCCGGATCACATCAAGGCCATGTCCACTTGCCTGCAGGTGATCGAAGCCAATGCCGCAAAGGTCGACGGCATCAAGGTGTCGCTGCTGTCGAAAGAAAAGGAAGTGGCAATGCGCCGGCAACTGCCGAAAGGCGTGCGCATGTATACCGGCGACGACTTCAACTATGCCGAATTGATAGCCGGCGACGAACAGGGGCATTCCGATGCGCTGCTCGGCATCTTCGATGCCATTGCTCCGGCGGCCTCCGCCGCCATGGAAGCCCTCGGCCGCAAGGACAACCGCGAGTTCTTCGACTTGCTCGATCCGACCGTTCCGCTTTCACGCCACATCTTCAAGGCGCCGACGCGCTTCTACAAGACCGGCGTCGTCTTCCTGGCTTATCTCAATGGCCTGCAGGACCATTTCACGATGGTCGGCGGCCAGCAGAGCACGCGTTCGCTGACGCATCTCGCCGAGCTTTTCCGGCTAGCGGACAAGGCGCGTGTTCTTGCCGATCCCGATATGGCGGTCAGCCGCATGAAGCAGGTGCTCGCCGTTCACGGCGTTCACTGACGCCGATCGGGAGTGGGAGGAATTTCTATGCAGGTCGAAGGACTTTCGATCAATCTTGCGACGATCCGCGAACAGTGCGGGTTTGCCGAAGCCGTCGACATCTGCCTGAAGCACGGCATCACCAGGATCGCGCCCTGGCGCGAGCAGGTCGCGAAAGCGGGACTCGGCGAGGCCGTTCGTATCGTCAAATCGAATGGATTGAAGCTGACCGGCCTTTGCCGCGGCGGCTTCTTTCCGGCAGCCGACGAGGTGGGATGGCAGAGGAACCTCGACGACAACAGGCGCGCAATCGATGAGGCGGCAGCACTCGGCGCCGATTGCCTTGTCCTTGTCGTGGGCGGCCTGCCGGGAAGCTCGAAGGACATTGGCGCAGCGCGCCAGATGGTGTCCAACGGTATCGAGGCGATATTGCCGCATGCAGAAGCCGCCGGCATGCCACTGGCAATTGAACCCCTGCATCCAATGTATGCCGCCGACCGGGCTTGCGTAAACACGCTCGCTCACGCGCTCGATATATGTGAGCAGCTGGGCGAGAACGTCGGCGTTGCAATCGATGTCTACCACGTCTGGTGGGATCCGGATCTCGCCAACCAGATTGCGCGCGCCGGCCGGATGAAGCGCATCTTCGCGCATCATATCTGCGACTGGCTGGTGCCGACCAAGGACATGCTAACCGACCGCGGCATGATGGGCGACGGCGTGATCGATCTCAAAGGTATCAGGCAAATGGTTGAGAAGGCAGGCTTCTTCGGCGCGCAGGAAGTTGAAATCTTTTCGACAGAGAATTGGTGGAAACGGCCAGCGGACGAGGTCATCGCAACCTGCGTCGAACGGTATCACAGCTGCTGCCGAGCATAATTCGATATATTTCAGGACGCATGAGGAGGATCATCGATGGAGAAACGCCGTTTTGCACTGATCGGGACGGGAAATCGCGGAACCACCATGTGGGGCAAGGACCTGCTCGCCGGTTGGCGCGAGCATGTCGATCTCGTCGCAATCGTTGAAAAGAATTCCCTGCGTGGTGAGCGCGCCCGCACGATGATCGGCAGCAATGCGCCGATCTACGAGGATATCGATGCGATGCTGGCCGAGATCAAACCGGACCTCGTCATCGTCTGCACACCAGATCACACGCATGATGCGATCGTCGTGCGGGCGCTGGAGGCCGGGATCGACGTCATCACCGAAAAACCGATGACGACTGCAGTCGACAAGATTCGCCGGATCATCGACGCGGAGAAGCGGACAGGCAGGCGCGTCGACGTGTCCTTCAACTACCGTTATGCGCCGACGGCCGCCAAAATTAAGGAACTGCTCAATTCCGGCGAGATCGGCCGCGTCATTTCGGTCGATTTCCACTGGTACCTGAACACGAAACACGGCGCAGACTACTTCCGCCGCTGGCACGCCTATACCGAGAATTCCGGCAGCCTCTTCGTCCATAAGGCAACACACCATTTCGATCTGCTGAACTGGTACCTCGACAGCGATCCGGAAGCTGTGACATCCTTCGCCGACTTACAGAATTACGGCCGTAAAGGCCCCTTCCGCGGCCCGCGCTGCAAGCTCTGTCCGCACACGGGTGAATGCGACTACTATCTCGATCTGGAAGCCGATCCCTTCCTGGATACGCTTTACGAGGAACCGTCGAAGATCGACGGATATTTTCGCGACGGGTGCGTCTTCCGTGAAGATATCGACATTCCAGACACCATGGTCGTCAGCATCCGCTACCGAAACAACGTGCATGTCTCCTATTCGCTGAACACCTTCCAGCCGATTGAAGGCCACCATCTGGCGTTCAACGGCACCAAAGGCCGCATCGAAATCCGCCAGCACGAAGCCCAACCTTGGGAGGTAAAAAAAGAGGATGAGATCCTGCTGATCCGGAATTTCCCCAATGGCAAGGAGGCGGTTGAGCGCATCATCGTGCCGCATTTCTCCGGCGGCCACTACGGCGGCGACGACCGGATGCGCAACATGATCTTCAAGCCGGACATGCAGGACAAACTGCATCAGCGCGCCGGAACGCGCGCCGGCGCCATGTCCGTTCTTTGCGGTATTGCAGCGCTGCAGAGTTCCCGCACCGGCAAGGTTGTCAATCTTGCCGATCTGATGCCTGAGCTTACCAATGACGGCTCACCGAATTCCCGCAGAGCCGAATAGGCTCAGGCGATCTTTTCGAGGTCCGCGAGCGTGACGCCGTAAAGCAGCGGCTCGCCCTTCAGGAAACGCTCGATCTCGTCCACCGCCATTTCGCCGAGGCGCATGCGCTCCAATCCGACGGCGCCTGCAATATGGGGCGTCAAGAACACATTCGGCAGATCGTAAAAGGCCGACGACGGCTCGGGGACTTCCGGGTCGGTGACATCGATGATCGCATCGATGCGGCCGGTTGCAAGTGCCGCCAGCAGGGCGGCTTCATCGATGATGGCACCTCGCGCCGTGTTGATGAGCGTTGCGCCATCCTTCATCAGAGCGAACCGGTCCGCATCAATCATATGCCGCGTGGAAGGCAGGGACGGGGCATGAATCGAAACGATGTCCGAGACCTTCATCAGCGTATCCAGATCGAGCTTCTCGGCTCCAAGCCCTCGCGCTTCGGCCATGCTGATCGTCGGGTCAAACAGCACGAGCTTATAGGCGAACGGCTTCAGCAGGTCGATGACGCGGCGGCCGATCCGCGATGCACCGATGATGCCGACAGTACGGCGGTAGTTGCCGATCGCCAGGCGCTGCATCGGATGGGTGCGGTGACGATTGCGGTCTGCTGCGTAGAGGTCGCGGAAGCGGAAAACTCGTTTGCCGGCAAAGAGAATGGCCGCAAGCGTAAACTCCGCGACCGGTATGGCATTGGCCTCCGCCGCGTGGCTGACGGCGATCCCGGCCTTGAAAATCTCTTCGCCGATTATGCCTTTAACCGTGCCTGCCGCATGAGCGACGATCTTCAGGCCACTTGCCGCAGCGAGCACCTCGCTGCCCACCTCGGGCACCCCCCAGCCTGTGATGAGGATTTCCGTCTCCGGAAGCACGCGCCGGGCGCGCTCGTCAGAAAAATTCTGCAGTGGCTCGCGGTCAAGCAGGCGACCGATGCCTTCCAGACGTTGAAGCAACTCATCCGAGACGACATGTTCCGTGCGCTCCGGATGCATGGCAAGCGCGATGCCGAGACGGCTCATGGCATCTGCCCTGGTGCTGCAATGGCGCTGACGGTGACACCGTTTTTCCTTACCTGTTCCTCCAAGGCGTCGATATCCGGCACGCTCGGCGGTTTCGTCCAGATCCCGGAAACGGCTTCCGGATCATCGATTGCAAGCACTGCCGTAACCAGCACCGTTTCGCCTGCCGGGATTTCGCCGCGCAACTGCGGCACCAATGTCTTTGCAACAATCAGGTTGGTATTCGGCAGAGCCTTCTGCGCAAGGCCGGTGCGCTTCACGGATGAACCGAGATCGGCGATGCCGGAAAAATCAGCTTCGCCGATAACATGCGCGGCACCTGCTTCCGCCGAAAGCATATCGAGGTCGAAATCCCGCTTGGCAATCGCGAAGCCGCCTTCAGCCGTCTGCAACACCCGTGGCGTATTGATCCTGTGAACGCGGATATGCCAAGGCGCGGCAGGCACGAGCCATGTCTGGACCGAGACATCTTTGAACGGCGACCACTTCGAGTAAAGCACATTGCCGGCAATCTTGGCTTCCGTATTCGTCTCGCGAACACGGTAGTGCAATCCGTCATCACTGAAAGCCAGCGCCGAATCAAAGGCACCGCCGGCAAAATTGCGCTCGTCGGCTTCAACGCTGAAACCGTATCGCGCTGAATAGGCGAATTTTGCGTATTTTTCCGTTCCAAATCGCATCTGGAGATTTTCCTGGCCAGAGGAAAGCGCCACAACATCGCTGCCTGTCCGCATCACGACCATGCCCGGGTGGCGCTGCGGAGAGACCGCGACCGCTTCCGGCACCTTTTCCTTTGCCGTCCAGAACGGATGATCCCCAGGAATTGCGAGCGGCAGAAAGGCCTTGAAAGCCCAATAGGGCGAGCCTGCGGAATTATAGCTTTCCGACATCAGCAGATTGGGATAGCCGAAACCGATCGACAGGACGCCGTCGCGGTTTGTTATCGGCCTATCCCCCCACCAGCGCAGATGGTGAAGGCAGAGATGCTTGACCTCGCCCCAAGGCAGGGCTTCGAGATCGGCGAAAGCAAGCGCCGACCAGAAACCGGCACAGGCGAAGCGGTATGTGAGGCTGCGGCCAAACGGTACTGTCGCCCCGTCGGCCGCAAACCAGTTCTTGAAATCCTTTGCAAAGAGGACTGCCCGTTCGCGATAGCGCTTGGCATAGTCATCATCGACAAGTTTCGAATAGATCAGGCCGTAAAAGTGCATCGCGAAGGGAATGTAGTGATCGACACGGCGGACATTGCCGTCGCGATACCAGCCGTCGCCAATATAGAAGCCTTCCAGCTCGTCCAGGTATTGCTTGGTGAGGCTGCGGTCGAAGTCCGCACCCAATCGGTTAAGCGCGATATCGACGAAGATGCGGAAGAACTTCCAGTTGTTGTCGGCATAATCGAACTGGCGCGCATGCTTGAAATAGGCGATGACATTGTTCCGGGCACGCGCATCGAGCGGCTCCCAGATCTTTTCCGGGACAAGCGCCAGCGCGAAACCGAGCGCGGCAAGCTCCACCATGCGCTGGTCGCGGCCGTTGACCGCGCCCCAATATTCCGGATGCTCCGGATCGGTGCCGTTGGCGAGGCCTTCAGCGAAGCGATCCCAATGCTCGAAGCGGCCGTTTCCCGCACCCAAAGGAGCAAGACCCCACAGAGGCCGGGCGAAGCCTTCCAAGTCGGCGGCGGCGCGATCGAAATGCGCACCGGCGCCATCTAGCCGCACGCGGGCATTGCCCTTCGAAAAATAAGGCAGCAGCGGATCGAAGAGATCGAGAAGCGCGCGGCTCATATCCTGACGCGTTTCAAGCGGATTGCCTGCAAGCGGATTGGCGCTGGCCGGATCATAAGTCATCGGAATCACTCAAGAGGTTACGACTTCGGGCACGGTACCCCCGGCAACGGGGATGACCGCATGGCATATATGACGGGCGGGGGCCGCCCGGTCGCGGAACCGGGACATCATCAAGCCGATCGCCTCCCGGCCAAGTGCTGCACGATCGACGCGCATGGTGGAAAGCGGCGGATTGGTCATCAGTGCGCAAGGCAGATCGTCAAAACCGACGATTGCGAAGTCTTTCGGCACACGAAGGCCGGCTTCCGTCACAGCCTCCAGCACGCCGACTGCGATAAAATCGTTCATGCAGAAGGCAGCGGTGAAACCGGCGTTCTCCGCGAGGACCGCCGCCGTCAGTTCATGCGCCTCGCGGCTGGCACTGCCGTGAAAGGTCATCGGCACGAGCCTGCTTTCTGCGCCTTGGACTGACGCCACCGCCGCCTCGAAACCGCGGACACGCTCGCGGATCGTATGGCGGTGGGAGCCGGTCAGATGCAGGATGCGCCGGTGACCGGCGTTCAGCAGCCGCTCGGTAGCCTGGAAGGCGCCGAAAAAATTGGAAGGCGAAACACCGTCGAGGCGAAGCTGCGGGTCCGTGCCATTGACGAGGACGACCGGAACCCTCTCATCCTCGATCCAGCCGCGCAAGCCTTCCTTCGGATCGATGCCGACGAGAAAGAGACCCTGGGCATGCGCCAACTTCAAATGGTCTCGAATGACTTCGGGCGTCGCGCGGTCTTCCCGGATCAGCCGAACCTCGAAGGGCATTCCGTTCTCCGCCGCCGCTGCTCGCAGCCCCTCGACGATGGACTCGTAGAAAACGCTCAGTCCGCCCGTGACGCCGTCGCTCGCAATCAGCGCAAGTCCGCCGGGAATCGCTTCTTGAGGGGATCTCACCTGGTATCCATGCTCGGCCGCCACCTTCAGAATATGCTCGCGCACGCTCCCGCTAATGCCGGGCTCGTTGGCAAGCACGCGTGAGACCGTCGAAACGGAGACGCCCGCCAAGGCTGCAATATCGGCCTGACGCGGCCGCCTGGGTTTGATTTCATTCATGACTCAAAATTATGCAAATTACGCAAATTTGCAAGTGAAAGATAAAATGTTGCAAACAGAAATTTTTTGCGTACTCTGCTCGTGACATGCCGGAGAACCGTTGGAGGACGGCGCTGGCAGCCGACAAAGGAGGATAATCATGCAGATCAATCGACGTTCATTTTTGAAGGGCTCGGCCGGTGTGGCTACGGGGCTCGCATTCGGCGCAGGCAGCGCCATTCCGGCTTTCGCCGAAGACACGCAGCTGCGCGCCATGTGGTGGGGCTCGAACGACCGCGCCAAGCGTACGCTGGAAGTCGCAAAACTCTATCAGGCCAAAACGCCGGGCGTCACGATCGTCGGCGAGTCGCTCAGCGGCGACGGTTATTGGACGAAACTCGCGACGCAGATGGCCGGCCGCGCGATCGCCGATGTGTTCCAGCTCGAGCCCAGCACGATCTCCGATTACTCCAAGCGCGGCGCCTGCATGCCCCTCGACGAGTTCGTTCCCTCGGCTCTCAAGGTGGACGCCTTCGGCAAGGACATGCTGAAGCTGACGACTGTCGACAGCAAGCTCTATGGCATCGGCCTCGGCCTGAACTCCTTCGCACTCTTTTTCGACCAGACGGCCTTCGAAAAGGCTGGGTTTGCCTTGCCGACGCCGGACCTCACCTGGGACGAATATGCCAAACTGGCCGTCGAGCTCACAAAGGCCGCCGGCAAGGACAATTACTGGGGTGGCCCCTACGGCGCGCGCTATGCCTATGTCTTCGATGCCTGGCTGCGCCAGCGCGGCAAGAGCCTCTACGCCAATGGCAGCCTGGGTTTCGACGTCGAAGACGCCAAGGAGTGGTACAGCTTCTGGGAGGAACTGCGCAAGAAGGGCGGCACGGTCGCGGCCGATGTCCAGACGCTCGACCAGAACACCATCGACACCAACTGCCTGGCGCTCGGCAAATCGGCGATCGGCATGGCCTACTCGAACCAGCTCGTCGGCTATCAGCTGATCTCGAAGAGCAAACTGGCGATCACCATGTTGCCGCGTGAAAGCAAGAGCGGTCCCTCCGGCCACTATTACCGCCCCGCGCTCATCTGGAGCATCGGGGCGACAACGAAGAACGCCGAAGCGGCCGCCAAGTTCATCGACTTCTTCGTCAACGATACCGAAGCCGGCAAGATCCTCGGCGTGGAACGCGGCGTGCCGATGTCGGCGACCGTCCGCGAAGCAATCCTGCCGAACCTCAACCCAACGGAGCAGGAAACCGTCAAATACGTTGAGCTGCTCAAGGATCAGGTCGGGGACTACCCGGCACCCGCCCCGCTCGGTGCGACGGAATTCGACCAGCGCGTCCTTCGCCCGATCGCGGACGAACTCGCCTTCGAACGCACGACGCCCGCAGACGCCGCGGCCCGCCTGGTGGAACAAGGCAAAGCAACGATCAGAAGCTGAATCGAACCTCTCTTCCTAGAAGGCCCGGTTTCGTGAACTGACCCGTAAAGTTGGACGGATTAAAAGGCTGGGCAGATTTAAGGGCTGGGTTCTGTATTGCACAGGACTCAGCCCGTGGAGTTTCTATGCCGTCCGTGAGGCTTGGATGGTATCAAAGCTGCTCGTGCTGCGGCTCGGGCAAGCTTTCCAAGCTGAGAGAGGAGGTCACCGAACGCTGGAAGTGACCCCGCGCCAGTGGAATCTATAACGGCCGCTGGATGAAAGATTAGTGGCAGGTCAATGTTGATCGGCTTGGTTGAGATCGAGACTTGCTATCACCAATACCGCCACACCATGTGAAAGAGATTCTATGGCAAAATCGCAGAGATGTACGGCGCGTTTATCAAAACGCCTGTGGCCACCGCTGATGTGCATGCATGACAGTTAGAATCTCGATGTCCAGGCTGACGCGGTACGGGATGATATAGGGAATATCCGCCAGTACGATTTCACGGGTGCCCTTGACGCGACCCGGCCGCCCGCTAGCAGGCAGTTCCGCCAACATATCCACGGCCGTCACGATCCGCGCCACCACGCGAGCCGCAGCATCGGGATTGTCTCTCTCGATATACGCGCCGATTTCATCAAGCCGCCGCAACGCCCGAAGCGTCCAGCGAATACGCTTTCCGCTCATGATTGACGGACGGACTTGACGTATTTTCCGACAACTTTCGCCACATCCGCATCGCTGGCGAATTCGCCACGATCGGCTTCGGCCAACCCGGCTTCGATCTCTGCAAGCTGCCATTCCTGTTGCTCAACGAAAGCCTCGATGGCTTCGGCAGCCATGTAGGAGCGGGAACGATCCAGCTTTGCTGCAAGCTGGTCCAGCTTGCTTGCGGTTTCATCCTTCACACGCACGGTAAACGCTGCGGTCATGGCATCTAACTTTCGTTGGTTCACATTGATTATTGGTGAACCAACGTGGTTCGTCAAGATTCTCCTCGTGTGGGACTTTCGTTCAGGTGAATAAATCCCGGCCACACCGCCACCGAACGCAAGTATTTGCGGATCGTAGCGCCAGAGCTGTTCGCGCAACCGATTGACAAGCCGGTTGCGTTCCTGCTGCAGGTCTTCGCTTATGCGCGACCACTCCCGCAACTCGATCACCAGCGGATCATCCAGCGACAAGCTGCGAAAAGCCGGCCGATCGGTGCGCAGGGCACTGGCCAGGACCTGCGCATCGCGCCGATCATCCTTGGCGCCGGCAACGCTGAAGCGATTGCGGAACCGACGATCTGCCACCGTTCCCGCCCCGCATGTTCACGGCAAAGCCGGAACTGGTCCTCGATAGATGCTTCGCGCTGATTGTCGGAGGAATGGGCGTAAAGAGCGGCGCGGCTCATGGGTTCAATCCTCTCTTTGTCGGCTCACTACCGCGACAATGCGGATTGAACATCGGTGAGCGCGAAGTCGTCGCCGACATACAGAAGCGGGGCCGAATGCCGTTTGGCGAGGGCATAGGCAAAGCAATCGCCGAAGTTCAGCCCGCTCCGTGTTCCGAACCCCTTGCCGTAGTCCAGACGCGCCCTAATGGCGGCACGCGCCAGATTTTCATCTGCAGGAGAAATAGCAATACGGAAGTCGGCCAGAAACGCATCCAGATCGGCAATCGCTTCGTGCCGGTCCCCGTCCTTGATCCTGCCCGCCATGACGGTGCCGGCCTCGACATAGTTCACCGCCGATATGAGGCGCGAAGCGTCTGTCTGGAGAGCGGCCATGCAGTCAGGCGCTTCCGCCTGCTCGAACATGATCGCAATGATGGCGGACGCATCGACGACCATCATCGGGAGAAACCAAGCTCTTCGGGCGTGTCGCCGACCGCTTCATCCCATTCCTGTTTCGTGACCGGGCGGCGATCATAGCGGCTGGCGCGTGCGCGGACGAAAGCCTTCATGCGCGAAACGTAGTCGCTCTGCGCCTCCTGTTCGGCGCGCAGCCGTTCCAGCCGCTCGCGTATGGCTTGGGTGATGGCGTCAGTCATGGTCTCGCCGGTCAGGCGGGACAATTCCCGCGCCAGCCGGTCTGCTTCCTCGGTCTTGATGCTCAAGGCCATGCCAGCCTCCTTCTAGATACACAATCTAGATGGCATTTCCATGCCGATCCTTCAATGGAGGAGATCGAAATCCCGCTGCTACAGATCGTCATCGTCGCCCTTCCGCTCACGGCTCACCCGCCAAAGAGGGAAATCCCCACGCCGATTCCGTGTTCAAGGGATGTGCTTTAGAAGCCCATGAACCCCTCGCAGTCGGCCAGTTTTGGAGCCGTCTTCAGCGCCTGCACGTCGACAATGGGAACCCCAAAAATCAGGTCGTCCGCAAAGATCTCCTCAATCGCGGCCGCCACCTGCAGAACGCCGGCGTCATCATGCCGCCTGCCGACGATCTGCAGACCGAAGGGCATGCCGAGCGCGTCTCGGCCGACGGGGATGGTGATCGACGGATGGCCGGCCAGCGTCGAAGCATAGGCCATGGCCAACCAGTGATAGTAGTTTTTCGTCGGCTGACCGTCGATCTCGGTCGGATAAAGCTCGTGCCAGTCGCGTGGGCTGATGGTCACGGCCGGGCAAAGCACATAGTCATGGTCTTCGAAAAACCGCTGCCAATCGCGATAGAACCGGCCCTGTTTCACCAGTGCATCGGCAATATCGAGCGGCCCATAGCTTAGGCCCTCCTCAACATTGGCGCGGACATTCGGGCCGATCTTGTCCGGGTGGGTCTGCAACAGCGTGTGGTGCATACCGAGAAACATCACGCCGCGAAGAACGGAGAAGATGCGATCGGCATCGGTACAATCGGGGTGGGTCTCATCGATCCTGCCGAGATGGTCAGACAGCCGCGCCACCACCCGGCCAAAAGTCTCGCGGATCATCATGGAAGTCGGCGCAAAGCCGAAATCCTCGGTCACGACAATCCGAAGGGCAGCCAGGTCCGGACGCCGGACCTGGCTGAAGCGGTCGGCCCGCCACGGAGTCTGCCCGTCGACGACCACCGTATAGGGGTCGAGCCGATCGGGCCGCGCCATGACCGACAGCATCAGCGCCACATCCGCGACGCTACGCCCCATCGGGCCGCTGGTCGACAGATGCATCAGCGCCATGGCGCGTGTATCGCCGGGAACAACACCGGGAGATGGGCGGAAGCCGACAACACCGCAGAAGGCGGCAGGATTGCGCAGACTGCCGCCAGTGTCCGAACCCGTGGCCAGCGGTGCCATTCGGGCCGCAAGAAGGGCTGCCGAACCGCCCGACGAGCCGGCTGCACTTTTCGTCGTGTCGTGAGGATTGGCCGTGACGCCATAAACGGCGTTGCGGGTATTGCCGCCGGCGCTCCAGTCCGGATTGTTGGTCTTGCCAAGAGGAATGCCGCCGGCCCGGCGCATGGCGGCAACGATGGCATCATCCTTCTCCGCGATATTGTCGCGAAAGATTTCCGAGCCGAAGGTGGTCGGCAGGCCCTGGACGTCGATCATGTCCTTGACGCCAAAAGGCAGGCCGTGCAACGGACCGAGCGCCTTATGACGCATCAAGCTTTGCTCGGCCTGCCGCGCCTCGTCCCGGATACGGTCGAAATCCTGCGCCACCACCGCATTGATCGCGGGATTGATCTGCGTGACGCGCTCGATACAGGCCTCTGCCAGTTCAACCGGAGACAGGCGGCGCTGCCCAATCAGCCGGCGAGCTTCCATAGCATCGAGATCGGCGGGATGGGTCTTGCTCATGGCGATACCTTCTTTACATCGAGAGAGCGACAAGGCCCTTGATCAGCATATTGAGGGCCAACAGCGAGATGAACACGGCGAAAATCCGCTTGAGCGCAGCGGCTGGCAGGTAATGCGCCAGCCGGACGCGAGGGAGACCGTGGTCATCGATATGGCAACGATGACGACCAGAGCCGGCAGGTTGACGAAACCGATCGTGTAGGACGGAAGACCCGGAAGGCCCCAGCCGGCGATCAGAAATCCGGCAAACGATGGCACGGAGATCAACAGCCCGAATCCCGAGGACGTGGCCACCGCCTTCTGCGCCGGCATGCCATAGAGCGTCATGGCCGGCACGCCGAAGGGGCCACCGCCGATGCCCATCATCGCCGAGAAAAAGCCGATGACCAACCCGTAGGCACTGGCCAGCACCCGGCCCGGCATCGTGTCCGACAGTTTCCAGTGCGGCCGGCTGATCAGCATGTAGAGCCCTAGCGCCATACCAATCACCCCGAAGATCACCGACAGATTGGCCGAGCGCAGCGAAGCGGCACCCACCACCCCGGCCAGCGCGCCGAGAGAAATCGAGGGTCCCCAGCGCTTGAGCACGGACCAGTCGACCGCATCACGCCGATGGTGCATGAGAACCGAACGCGCTGAATTGAAGATGATTGTGCCGCCAGACGTCGCGACACAGACCTGCATCAAGCGGTCACTCTCATAGCCGAGGAACTCGAAGACGTAATAGAGCGCTGGCACCAGGACGACACCGCCGCCGATCCCGAGCAGGCCGCCAATCAGGCCGGACAAGGCGCCCGTCGCGGCCAGAAAGACAACGAGCAGAACGAAATCCATCGATCAGGCAATCTCTTTCAGGCTTGCCGCATTCTCGGCGATATCGAGGAACAGCGCTGTCATCACCTGTATGCCTTCGCGTGCAATCGGCACGAGCGCATGCTCGTTCGGGCCGTGCTGGCCACATTCGGCATGGGAGTGCGGAATCCAGATCGTCGGCAGTCCGAGGATGTCGGTAAACGCATCGTTGGGCAGGGAGCCAGCCAGATTGGGCAGTACATGCGGCTGCTTTCCCGCCGACTGCGCCAGCGAGTTTTGGACGAAACGCACCCAGGGATGATCAGGCGAAAAGCGGGTGGCCCGGAAGGCCTCACCGTGCGCGGGACGAACCTCGACCATGGGAAAGCCATGGGCATCGAGATGGCGGCGCAGCGCCGGGATAATGTCCTCCATGTCAGTGCCGACGACGAAGCGCAGCTGGCAGGTGGCCTGCGCCGAGCCCGAGATGGCATTCTGCGGCGCGTCGATATTGCCGGAGGACATGGCGAGCACGGCAAAGGAATTCCAGCCGAAAACGCGTTCGCTCGGCGTCAGATCGCTCTCGCCCCATTCGGTATCGTGGCGACGCGGCGGCAAATCGCGGAGGGTGGCACGGATATCGGGCGTCAGGCTCGTCGGGCGCCATTCGGGGATCCGGATCTGACCCCGTGCATCCGTGATCGTCGTGATCGCGTGGGCCAGGATGATGGCGGGATCGGCCAGCAATCCGCCGAAGTTGCCAGAATGGTGGTCGCCGTCACGCAGATTGACCATCAGATTGATCGACATGCCGCCGCGCGACCCCATGAACATGGTCGGCGTGTCGACCGCCAAACGCGGGCCGTCCGACGCGATCAGCACATCGGCTGCCAGCCGCTCCCGGTTGGCGGTAAAGAATTCGCGCAGCCCGAAGGAGCCGGTCTCCTCGGCCATTTCGAGAATGATCCTGGCATTGAAACCGAGCCGGCCATTTTCGCGGATCAGCAATTCCAGCGCCCTGATGTTGATCAGATGCTGGATCTTGTTGTCGGCGGTGCCGCGGCCATAGAGCCTGTCACCCTCTTGGATCAGCGTGAAGGGCTCAAGTCCCTCCCGCCAGCGATGGGCCTCCCCGTTGCAGACATCGCCATGGCCATAGACCAGAACCGTCGGCAAGCTCTCGTCCTCAATGCGGCTGGCGATCAGCAGCGGAGCGCCGCCCTCGCGGGGATTGTCGAAAATCTCGACGGCAAAGCCCATGGCCGACAACAGGGGCTGCATTTCCTCCTGCAGATAGGCGTAGAGATCCTCGAGCCGCCCTTCCGACTGGCTGACGGAGCGGCGCGCCACCAGCGCGGCCAGATCCGCGACCAGCCCTCCGCCGTCGACATAGTGGGTGGCGGCTTCGATCAGGTGTGTTCTGTCCATGGGATGCATTTACCTCGCTGCGTCGGCAGGGCCAAGCGCTGCCATATCTGGCGCTTCCCAGCCGCGGCCGGGCATGGCGGCGAGCAGTTGGCGCGTATAGGAATGTTGCGGCTTGCCGAAAACGTCGTCGACCACGCCATATTCCACCACCTCGCCTTTCGACATGACGAGAATATGGTCGGAAATTTCGGCCGCCACCCGCAGATCGTGGGTGATGAAAATGACCGTCAGGCCGACGGCCTTGCGGATGTCGTCGAGCAGCTTCAGCACGTCCTTCTGCACGGAAACGTCGAGCGCCGACACCGCTTCATCGGCGATCAGGATTTTCGGCTCGACCATCAGGGCGCGGGCAATCGAAATGCGCTGGCGCTGGCCACCGGAAAACTGCGCCGGATACCGATCGAGCGCATCCTCCTCCAGTCGGACGATCTTCAGAAGCGCTCGTGCCTTCTCCATGGCCTGTTTGCGCGGCACGCCGAAATTGACCGGCCCCTCGACCAGCAGGTCGCCAATCTTGCGGCGCGGATTGAGCGACCCATAGGGGTCCTGAAAGACGATCTGGATATGTTTTCTGAAATTGCGCCGGCCGGCGGCCGTGGTCGTTTCCAACCTCAAATTGCCGATCCAGACGGACCCCTCGTCAGGCTCGACAAGCCCCATCAGGCAACGCACCAGCGTCGTCTTGCCGGAGCCGGATTCTCCGACGATGCCAAGCGTCTGGCCTTCCAGAACGGTAAAGTCCGTCGGCTTGACGGCATGCACCTTGCGGGCCGGCTTGAACAGCGTGCGGGCGGTCGAATAGGTCTTTTCAATGCCTGCGACCCTGAGCGCGATCGGCGCAGACGTATCAGGTTTGCCCTTGATGCCATGGCGTTTCGGCACGGCATCGATCAGCATGCGTGTATAGGGATGGGTCGGGCTGTTGAGCACCTGTTCGGCGGTGCCCTGCTCGACGACCACGCCCTTCTGCATAACCAATACACGATCGGCCAGTTCGGCCACCACGTCGAAATCATGGGTGACGAACAGGATGCCTGCCTTGCGGCTTTCCTTCAGCGCCTTGAACATGTCGAGGATCTGCGCCTGCGTCGTGACATCGAGCGCCGTCGTCGGTTCGTCGGCGATCAGCAGGCGCGGCTCCATGGCGAGCGCAATGGCGATGACGATGCGTTGGCGCTGGCCGCCCGACAGTTGATGCGGATAGGCATGATAGAGGCGTTCGGGGTCGGGAAGACGCACTTCCTTAAGAAGAGCCAATGTGCGAGCCCGGCGCTCGGCACTGGATATCTGCGTATGCGCCTCGAAGACTTCCTCGATCTGGTCGCCGACCGTGTAACACGGATTGAGCGCACTCATGGGCTCCTGGAAGATCATGCCCATGCGGCTGCCGCGCAGGCGGGCATGCTCGGCCTCGGAGAGCTTCAGCACATCGCGACCTTCAAAGAGAATTTCGCCTGACGACGGCTTCAGGATTTTTGGCAAGAGACCCATGGCGGCAAAGGATGTGATCGATTTTCCGGAACCGGATTCCCCGACGATGCAGAGGATTTCCTTCTCGTGGATATCGAGCGACAGGTTGCTGACGGCATGCGGGCGATCGCCGCCCTTCGGCAGGTCGATGGTCAGGTTGCGGATCGATAGGACGGGCGTGGCAGGGTGGGTCATCAGTTTCTGCCCTCCGGCGCGGTCACGTCGCGAATGCCGTCGCCCAGCATGTTGATTGAAAAGACCAGGATGAACAGGGCGACACCGGGAATGGTGATCAGCCAGCTCTCGAACAGCAGCATTTCCTTGCCTTCGGAGATCATCAGCCCCCAGGATGGGGTTGGCGGCTGAACGCCGAGCCCGAGGAAGGACAATGCCGCTTCCAGGATAATGGCATGGGCCATTTCGAGCGTGACGATGACGATCAGCGCATTCATCACATTCGGCAGCACATCCTTGAACAGGATGCGTGGCAGGCTGGCGCCCAGCACTTCAGCCGCCGCGATGTAGTCCATCTGCCGCACCTGCATGGTGGCGCTACGCAGCACCACCGCAAAACGGTCCCAGAGCAGCAGTCCGAGCACCGAAACGACGACGGTCAACGATCCGCCAAACAGCGCCACCACGGCCAGCGCCACCAGCGTTGCCGGCAAAGCCAGCCGCACCGAGACGATGAACATCACCACCGCGTCGACCTTGCCGCCGAAATAGCCACCAAGAACACCGAGTGTAGTGCCTATCACGGCGGAGATGAAAGCCGCGGTAAAGCCGATCAGCAGGGAGACGCGAGCGCCGTAGATCAGCCGCGACAGGTAGTCCCGGCCCAGCGCATCGGTGCCGAACAGGTGCTTCCAATCTCCGCCCAGAAAGACCGGCGGGGCGAGCCGCGCCAGAAGATCCTGCTTGTAAGGATCGTATGGAGCGATCAGCGGCGCGAAAAGCGCGACGAGGCCTACGAACAGCAAGATCAGGAAGCCGACCATGAAACCGCGATGTTTCAGGGCCTTGCGGGCAAGCACACGAGATGGCGCCGGCAAGGCCGCGGGAACACCAAGGCTGATTGTTTGGGACGTATCGCTCATGTCAGGCAGTCCTCAGACGGGGGTCGAGCCATGCGTTCAAGACATCGGCCAGGAAGGTGAAGACGATATAGAACATCGCGAAGATCAGGATGAGCGCTTGCATGGTCGGCAGATCGTTGCGGGAGATCGATTCCCAAGCCAGGAAGCCCGCTCCATGCAGCGCGAAAATGGTTTCCACCACGACCGACCCGCCGAACATGAAGCCTAGTTGCACGGCGGCCAGACTAACGACCGGGATGATGGCATTGCGCAGCGCATGCTTGAACAGAACCCGCCGAGGCTTGATGCCCTTGGCTCTTGCTGTACGGATGTAGTCGGCGGACAGCACTTCCAGCATGCCGGCCCGTGTCAACCGCATGATAGCCGGCGTCGCGTAGTAGCCGAGCACGATCATCGGCAGGATATAGCCGGTCCATTGCCGCGTTCCCGAGGCCGGCACCCATCCGAGATTGACCGAGAAGACAACGATCAGGATGAGGCCGAACCAGAAGCTCGGGATCGCCTGTCCGACAACAGCAATGCCGAGCGCCAGCCGGTCGATCAGCGTATTGGGAAAGGCGGCGGCAAGAACGCCCACGGGAATGGCCAGCAGCAGGGCGAAGCTCATGCCAAGGAAACCAATGGTCATGGTGACCGGTAGCCGTTCGGCGATCATGCCTGAGACTGGGGTCTTGAAATAATAGCTCATGCCGAAATCGCCGGAGAGTGCGCGCATCAGCCAGTCGACATATTGAATGAGCAACGGCCGGTCGAAACCGTATTGGCTGCGGATCGCCGCGATCACCTCTCCGGAAGCCCCCTCTCCGGCAATGGCGATGGCGGGATCGCCGGCCATGAACAGAAGAATGAAACTGATGAAAGAGACAGTCAGCGCAACCAGCGCCGCCATGCCAATCTTGGTCAGGACAAATTTCAACATCTGAAACCCTCAAGCAGGCGGTGTCGTGCCGTGGCGACACCCGGCCAATGCATGTCTCCCAAGGTGTGCAGCGGTTTTGCAATCACGACACGCCTCGAAAACAAGAAGCTCAAACCCAGGCCGGGCTGCCAGCAAGCGACGTTCCGGCCCGCGGATGCGGATGTCACTTCCAGCCGATCTCGTAGAAGCGGACCAGTTCGTCCGGCGTCGGCATGAAGGAAATGTCGCGGCTCATGACGTAGTTGGTGGAATAATTCCACAGCGGCACCCAATAGGCCTTGTCGGCGATCACTGAGAGCGCCTGCGTGTAGAGCCTCTTGCGCTCGGCCGAATCGATGGAGGAATCGGCCTTCTCCAGCAGATCGGACAGGTTCTTGTCGCGCGCGTCATCTTCGCCGCCCATGGTGAAGAATTCGCTGGTGATCGCCGAGACATCGGCAATCGAGTTGGAGCCCCAGGTCAAGAAGGAGATCGGGGCGCCTTCCTTGATGCGCTTTTCGCGCAGCGCCGCGTATTGCATATAGTTAAGGTTGGCCTTGATGCCGATTTCGGCCAACATGCCAATCATCGCTTCGGCCAGAGGCCGGTCACGATAGGCATAGAATTCAATCTCAAAACCGTCGGGATAGCTGGCTTCCGCCAGCAGCGCCTTGGCCTTTGCCGGATCGTAGGCATAGGTCGCGACGGCCTTGTCGCAGCCGAACTGGCTGGGCGAGCAGGCGCTGTTGATCACTTCCGTCGTGCCCTTCATCAGCGCCTCGACGATACCGTCGCGGTTGATCGCGTGGTAAATCGCCTGCCGCACCTTGACATCCGTCAACGGGTTCTTGTCGCCTGAGCGACCAGCCGCATCGAGCGACAGATAGCCGACGCGCATGGTCGGGGCATTGATCACCTGGAAGCTGTCCTGGCCGGCCATCTTGTCGGCCTGGTCGGAAGGCACCTGCCAGACGAGATCGATCGTGCCATTGAAAAGTTCCGCCATCTGCGTGTTGATGTCCGGAATGGTGCGTATATCGATGGTGCCGACCTTGGCTTTCGGTTTGGCGGCTGCAAAATAATCCTCGTTGCGCTTCAGCACGAAATGTTTGCCGGGTTCGACGGCCTCGAATTTGTAAGGACCTGTGCCGATCGGTTTGGTGGCAACGCCGGCCGGGCCGACGGCTTTGTAATATTCATCGGGATGGATGATGACCGGGCCGGCCAGATATTCGAGCGCAGCCGGGAACGGCCCATTGGTGATGATGCGTACCTTGAACTGATCGACCTTTTCGACCTGCTTGATCCATCCCGTCGCCACCTTGTTCTTCGTGCCATTCTTCGGATCGACGGTGAAATTCAGCGTATAGACGACGTCATCGGCATCAAAGGCCTCGCCATTGTGGAACTTGACGCCTTCGCGCAGCGTCAGGTCCAGCGTCGTGGAATCCACCCAGTTCCAACCGGTTGCCAGATTGCCGACATATTCGCCGGTTGCCGGATCGCGATAGAGAAGGCCGTCCCAGACGGCATTTCCGAGCAGGATGCCCTCGCGCGCCGTGTTGAAATAGGGATCGACATGTTCGAGTTCCTTCGCAAAAGCGATGGAGACCGTGTCGTCCGTCTTGCCGGCCCAGGCGGCGCTTGCAAACAGGAATGCGGGCAGGAGAGCGGCCACAGCCGCAGTCTTTGTCAGTTTCATTCTCGTTCCCTTTTTCGATTAGCCTATTTTTTAGGCTTTTGCAGTTAATGGCGTTATTGTACTCGTTTTCAGCTTTCTGTATACAACATTATCTAATTGCGTACTTATTCTAATGATTGCATACGTCTCACTTGCCAAATCCCGCACCTCGCACCAGAATGCGCGTGGAGGACCGATATGAATTTGCCCGCATCAAAACCGCCGACAGCCGATGTGCTGTATGAGCGCATCGAGACGCTGATCGCCGAAGGCCATTTCAAAGATGGCGAGCGGCTTGACGAAATGCGCCTCGCGCGCGACTTCGGTGTATCGCGCACGCCGCTGCGCGAAGCTCTGCGCCTTCTGTCCGCAACCGGACTGGTGGAACTCATTCCCAATCGTGGCGCCTTCGTGCGCCAGCCGGATTTCACCCGTCTTGTGGAAATGTTCGAAGTGATGGCCGAGGTCGAAGCCTGGTGTGCCCGGCTTGCCGCCGGCCGCATCACCAAGGCCCAACTGCTGCTTCTGCGTCAGGCCGCCTCTGCCTGCGAAGCAGCCCTTCAGGCGCAAGATTATAAGCGCTACTATGTCGAGAACGCCACGTTTCACACGATGATCTACGAAGCGTCCGGCAATGGCTTCCTGGCCGAAGAAGCCCGTAACCTGCACAGGCGCCTCAAGCCCTTCCGACAGGCCCAGCTTTCCTTCGGCGACCGCCTGTCGCAGTCGATGATCGAACATCGCGAAGTCCTGCTGGCGCTCGAAGCGGGCGATGCGGCGCGCGCCGATTCCGTGATGCGTGACCATATCCGTGTCCAGGGCAGTATCTACGAAGAATACCGCCAATCCATGAACGGTGCGCGAGATAGCGCCGGATGCCAGGCCTCGTGAGACTTGACGCCAAAGTCGGGGATCTACGCCATTGGACATCATGGGAATAGCAGAAGCTCGGACACTGCAGCACCCCGGGTCAGGCCGGATATCGTCCTGACGATCCCCGCCTTGTCGATGCCGTAGTCGCGATAGAGATCCTGCACCGTGCCGGTCTGCCCGAAATGCTCGACCCCGAGCGGTACAGTCCCATGGCCGTGAACGGCACCGAGCCAGGCAAGCCCTGCGGGATGTCCATCGGTGACAGTGACAAGGGTGCAATGGGAAGGAAGGCCGGCGAGCAAGGTCTCGACATGACCAGACGCTCGATTGACGCCCCGCCGTCGCGCCCTTTGGGCCGCAGTCCAGCCGGCGTTGAGACGATCGGCGGAGGTCACGGCCAGCACGCCGATATCCCGCCGGCTTTCGCCGAGCAGCCCGGCCGCCGCGATCACTTCCGGTGCGATGCAGCCTTGGTAGACCAGGACGACATCGGCATTCGGCCCGGGCGGCTTCAGCCAATAACCGCCATCGATGACGCCCTGACGGAAGCGCGGATCGCTGCGCGGCGCCGGCTGCTCGAGCGGCCGCGTCGTCAGCCGCAGATAGACGGAGCCGCCCGTCTCGTCGCGCAGCCAAGTGCGCTCATCCGGCTGTCCGTCGCCATCGCGCTGCATGTAATCGAAAGACCAGTCCATGATGATTGCGAGTTCATCGAGGAAGGCCGGCTCGAAACTCGCCAGCCCATCCTGGCTGATGCCGATCAGCGGCGTGGCGATCGACTGATGCGCGCCGCCCTCTGACGCCAACGTGATGCCGGACGGCGTGCCGACGATCATGAAACGGGCATCCTGGTAGCAGGCATAGTTCAGGGCATCGAGACCGCGGGAGATGAAGGGATCATAAACCGTGCCAACCGGCAGCAGGCGCTCGCCGAACAGGGAATGGGAGAGACCGCAGGCGGCCAGAAGCAGGAAGAGGTTCATCTCGGCAATGCCGAGTTCGATATGCTGGCCCTCCGGCGAGAAATGCCATTTCTGCGCGGACGGCACCCGCTCGTCGCGAAACGTATCGGCCCGCGCATCGCGCGCAAACAGGCCACGCCGGTTGACCCAGGGGCCGAGATTGGTGGAGACGGTGACATCCGGGGCGGTGGTCACGATGCGGGCGGCGAGTGCGGTGTGGGTTTTGGCCAATGCATCGAGGATCTTGCCGAAGCCGGCCTGGGTAGACAGAACGCGATCCTCCAGCTGAACCGGACCCTCTGTCGCGATGCGTTCCGCCTTGAAACGTCGCGGCCCCGCCTCGAAGAACGGCACATCGGCGAGGAAAGCCTTTACGCTACGGCTATCGACAATGGTCGAAAACGGGTCCCATTCCGTTCCGGGCGCAACCTGCATTGCCGCCTGGAAATCTGCCATCTGGCTCGTTGTCATCAGCCCGGCATGATTGTCCTTGTGGCCGGCGAGCGGTGTGCCCCAGCCTTTGATCGTATAAGCCAGGAAGACCGTCGGCCGGTCGTGATCGACACTGTCGAACACCTCGGTCAGCGTTTCCAGGCAATGGCCGCCCAGATCGTTCATCAGTTCGGCCAGTTCGGCATCGGACCGGCGCTCGATCAGCGCCGCCACATTGCGCCGGTCGCCGATCTCGTCGAGCAGCCGACGTCGCCAGGCGGCACCGCCCTGGAAGGTCAACGCCGCGTAGAGCTGGTTCGGGCAGGCGTCGATCCAGTCCTTCAGGCGCGATCCACCCGGCTCGCCAAAGGCGGCCTTCTGCAGCGCACCGTATTTGACGATGACGACATCCCAGCCGAAGGCCTTGAAAATGGCCTCGATGCGCTGCCATAGACCTTCGCGCACCACGCCATCGAGGCTCTGGCGATTGTAGTCGATGACCCACCAGGTATTGCGCAGATCGTGCTTCCAGCCTTCCTGCAGGCACTCGTAGACATTGCCTTCGTCCAGTTCGGCATCGCCGACCAGGGCGATCATCCGCCCGAGCGGACGCTTCTGCGCCCAGGGTCTGGCGGCGATGTAATCCTGCACCATCGAGGCAAAGGCCGTGACGGCCACGCCGAGACCGACCGAACCGGTGGAAAAATCGACATCGTCAATATCCTTGGTGCGGCTCGGATAGGATTGCGCGCCGCCGAAGCCACGGAAATTCTCGAGCTTGTCACGGTTCTGGTTGCCCATCAGATACTGGATGGCATGAAATACCGGCGAGGCATGCGGCTTGACTGCGACGCGATCTTCCGGCCGCAGCACATGACAATAGAGCGCCGTCAGGAGGGAGACCATCGAGGCCGAGGAGGCCTGATGTCCGCCGACCTTGACTTCGCCCTTTTCACGCAGGTGATTGGCACTGTGGATCATCCAGCAGGCAAGCCATAGGACCTGCTTCTCGATGGATTTCAGATTTGCGATATCGGCGCTTGCCACGGTCGTCTCCCAGTCACGCGTTCATGCCTGATGAGGATCCGCCGGCGGCTTCTCGCTTTGCTCTGGTCGGATCCTGTTCCCATGTCTGCTACACCCGGCCGGATGATCTTCCCGCCGGGTGGCTTTGGCAGGACGTCAGCCGTTGCGGAACGTGTAGGCATAGCCGTTGATGGCCGGTGCGCCGCCGAGATGGGCGTAAAGCACCTTGGAGCCTTCCGGGAAGTAACCCTTCTTGACCAGGTCGATCATGCCCTGCATCGACTTGCCCTCATAAACCGGGTCGGTGATCATGCCTTCGAGACGGGCGCAGAGCCGGATGGCATCCTTGGTCTCGTCGGAGGGCACGCCATAGACCGGGTAGGCATAATCCTCGATCAGGATGATATCGTCCAATGTCAGGTCCCGGCCAAGTTCGACTAGTTCGGCGGTGCGCTGGGCAATCTCCAGCACCTGGACCTTGGTCTGAGTCGGCGTGAAGGAAGCGTCGATGCCGATGACATTGCGCTCGCGGCCATCCTTGGCAAAGCCAACCGTCATGCCGGCATGGGTGGAACCCGTCACCGTGCAGACGACGATATAGTCGAACTTGAAGCCGAGTTCGGCTTCCTGGGCCCGGACTTCCTCGGCAAAGCCGACATAGCCGAGACCACCATATTTGTGCACTGAAGCGCCGGCCGGGATCGGATAAGGCTTGCCGCCCTTGGCCTTCACGTCCTCGATGGCCTCCTCCCAGCTCTGGCGGATGCCGATATCGAAGCCCTCGTCCACCATCTGCACATCCGCACCCATGATGCGGCTCAGCAGAATATTGCCGACGCGGTCATAGACGGCATCTTCGTGCGGTACCCAGCTTTCCTGCACCAGCCGGCACTTGAAGCCGATCTTGGCCGCGACCGCGGCGATCATGCGCGTATGGTTTGACTGCACGCCGCCGATCGAGACCAGCGTGTCGGCATTGGAAGCGATCGCATCGGGGATGATGTATTCGAGCTTGCGAAGTTTGTTGCCACCGAAGGCCAGACCTGAATTGCAATCCTCGCGCTTGGCATAAAGCTCGACCTTGCCGCCGAGATGTTCGGATAGCCGGTCCAGCTTTTCGATATGGGTTTGTCCGAATGTGAGCGGATAGCGCTCGAACTTCTCCAGCATGGGATCCCCTTTTGCTTGTTATGATACTGGGAAACGCTACCATCACATGCATGAAAGGTGCTCTCAAAGTTGCGTTCGATATTTCTGGTTTCGCACTAGAACATCGAATAGATAGAAGATACCTTTCATTCTTATATTAATTTTCGGATGATTCTTTCATGACATCGGAATTGGACCGGATCGACCTGAAAATGCTCCGCCTGCTGCAAAACAACGGCCGACTCAGCAATGCCGAATTGGCGCAGATGGTCGATGTCAGCGCCGCAACCTGCCATCGCCGCACGCAGCGGCTTTTCGAAGAGGGCTATATCCACTCGGTCAGAGCAATGGTCGAGCCGCAGAAGGTCGACCGCGGTGCGCTGGTTATGGTCGGCGTTGTGCTAGATCGCTCGACGCCGGAAAGCTTCGGCGCCTTTGAAAAGGCGGTCGCCAAGCTGAACTTCGTGCTGGATTGCAATCTGGTTGCGGGCGATTTCGATTACTTCCTGAAGATCCGCGTGCGCGACATGGCGGATTTTAACCGCATCCATGGCACGCAATTGATCGCCCTGCCCGGCGTGCGCCAGACCCGCACCTTCTTCGTGATGAAGGAAGTCGTGGACAATGCTCCGCTGAACTTTTGACAAATGCTTTCCCGCCCTCGACCAGGCCGGGAGAATGACGGGCTCACCGCTCGCATCCAGCAGACAAACCTGATGGCGCTCCGTCGCCCAATCGATACCGGCAAACCATCGAATCTCTCCTGTCATGGTCAAGACCTCCTTCGTCGGCCGGACCACCGCGACATACGTCGTTCCCTGTACTGGCGCTCGACGGCGCAACCTCTCACCGGACACCTGTCGCGGCCGTCCCGCCGGGCACCGGTCCGCAACAGGTGTAGCACAGCGGGCTTTGGGTTGCTCCCGACGGGATGGCCCGGTCACGCCAGTCTACAACTCCACACCGACGCGCCGACATGAAAAAGGTACAGGGGGCCCGACTGCACGGAGGCTTGTAAAATTCGTTGCTTTGAACAGCGTCAGACCATCTCAGGTTCACCCCGCCTGGATTGCCGGAGGAAATGAGGCACTCTCGTAAGCGATCCGTAAGCGCGCATATTCGACGGTCCAACCGTAAGTCATAAGCGCCACCATAGGCGCGTGACCTCTGTAGACGCCGGAGACGTCGCCATGCGAAGAAACCCCCCTGCAGTGGTCGCTGCGGATCTCGTCGGAGCTTGCCGGCCCCGGCGATGGTCCGTGCTGCCGGATCCTTCCGCCCGCCGGAACATCTCGAGGGCAGCGGCGGTATTTTTCAGCCTCCTGCCGACCTTGGGGTTCGCTGGAGAGCAGACCCCCGACTGGCGCCTGAGCGCCCGTGTCGTCGCGGTCGGGCTGTTCGACGTGGCCGGCGTGCGTGAAGTGGGGCGCTTTCATGTCGGCGGACCGATACCGGGAAATCCTGAATTCCTCATGACGACGCGCGAAGGGCGGGTTCTCGATCCACTGAGGGTTCTGGTGGCGGTGAGCAGCAATTTCGGCGCTCGCCCGAGCGACCCCAGAACCAGGACCGGCGCAATCCTGTCCATCGATCCCCGCGGGAGCAAGTCGGGCGGCACCATAGTTGTTTCGGAAGATCTCACCGGCGACACTGGAAAGACCCGGGTCCAGCTCTACACTGCGCAGAGCGACCAGTTCCTCAACCGCCACTACAATGCCGGGGCGCGAACGGCGCACCTAACAGCCGCATCCGGACCGCGATACATTTCCATCAACAACGCCTTCGGAAGGCCTTGGATCGCGAACGCGCCAAATGGGATGGACCGCGAGGGCAGCGTTAGCGTTGTCGACCCCGACGGAGTGCCGCTCGCCAACGCGCCGAGCCACGAGGCCGGCGGCGTATTTGTCGGCCGGCTAACCGATCGCGAACGTACGCCGAAAGGACAGCCCAGCGGATGGATCGCTAGGCTGCTGAACTATCAGGCGAGTGGCCAGTTGACGCCCGGCGGGCTGCAGACGGGCGCGCTCGGAACAGCGTTTCTCGGTCCGTCGCCGGACGGCAGCGGATTTGCCGTGTTCGCCGCAGTCACGGCGGATGGCGGCGTGGTTCAGATCCATGTCCAGGATGGCGTGGACGGCCTGGCCGCTCCCGGCACGGTGAGCGCCGGCCGCAGGATTAACTACGATCCCGGCGTCATCGGCATCGCCTTCAAGTGGAACCCGGATCGTGTCCTCTACATTGCCGATCCCGGCCGTGACCGGCTGGTGCTGCTCGAACTAGAGGACGACCGGCGGCATTTCACCGTCGCTCGGACCCGTACGATCTCGTTGCCGGAATTCGACCGCCCGGTCGACATCGTCGCCGCAATTCCCGAAATCGCCAACCCGCAATTCTCGAGCCACACGACGCTTGCCGGCGGATCCGATCTCCTCGTCGCTAACCGCGGCGACGGCTCGCTGCTGCGCGTTAGCCAGGACGGCCGGCTTCTCGCCCGAGCGACGATCGATGTTCCAGGCTTCGGACTCCTCGGCCCCGATCGTCTTCGTGCGATCGCGACGTCGGCGGACGCGCAGCGGATCTGGATAACAATTAGCGGCGAGGTTCCTGGATTCCCGGGCCGCGAGGGGGCGCTCCTCGAGGTCGCTGCCTTCGACGAAGCGTGGCGCGGCGGCGGCGAAGACGACTCAGGAGATGCAAAGCGCGGCTGCCGACACCAATCTCCCGGCACGCGGAAGGCAGTTGTTTCAATCCGACTTCACGCCGCAGACGGGCCTCGGCCCATTATTCAATGCACGATCTTGCGTGACCTGCCATCCCGGCGGCGGCGCTAGCACCGATGAAAGCCATTTTGCGCGCAGGATAGCCTCTATGGATCCGGAGTCGGGCCGAACGGTCGAAATCGATCATCCCAACAGTCCGGTCGCCAGACGCTATGCGCTGGGCGATGGCGTCGGCGCCATGACTGTCTCGGCGGCAATGCCGCACGAGGCCAATGTGATCTCGCTGCGCATGCCGCTTCCTCTCTATGGCATCGCCAAGATCGACGAGATACCCGACAGTGTCATCGAAGCACAGGCTGTCAGCAAGGGCGACGGAATCAAGGGCCGGGCGCATCATGTCATCGACGCCAACGGCGCGGCGCGGGTTGGCCGATACGGCTGGAAGGCCGACATTGCTCGCCTCGAGGAGATGGTGGCGGACGCCTTCGCAAAGGAACTCGGCGTCACCAGCGCAATCGTCGACCGACGCGACACGGACACGCAGCCGGTCGAGCAGGATACCGGCCAGATCCACGCGGTGACTTCGTATCTGCGAACACTCAGCCTATCCAAGGAGGCCAAGCCATGAGCCTCGCGCTGGCGCTCTCCCATGCACCGGAACGAGCGCGCCCGGTCTTGCCTGGCGTCATTGTGGCCGCTGCGCTAGCCCTTGCGGCCGGCTGGATCGCCGGCGGACTGGGCGAGCCCCTCTCGCGCAACCCCGTCCTTGTCGCCATGCTCTTCGGGCTCCTGATCGGCAACAGTTTCGCCTGTCCAGACGCATTGCGTCCGGGGCTCGACTTCACCAAGCGCTACCTGTTGCGGCTCGCTGTGGTGCTGGTCGGCTTCCGCATCACGATGCGGCTGTTTCTGGATCTGGGGTTGATGCCGCTCGGGGTGGCAGCCATCGAGTTGGCCCTAGTCGTGACCTTGCTCTACGCCATCGCGCGCAAGCTGTTCAGGCTCGACCCCGAGATCGCGCTGCTCGTCGCAGTCGGCAGCGCCGTATGCGGCGCCGCGGCTATTCTTTCCATGGCCGCGCTGATGCGTGCCCGCGACCAGAACGCCGGTGTCGCCATCGCCTTGATTACGCTCAGCGGCACCATGGCGCTGCTTGCCTATCCCGTCATGTTCCTGAATGGATGGCTGCCGCATCTCGACGACCGCCTCTACGGCGTGTTTGTCGGGGCGAGTATCTTCGAACTGGCGCAGGTCTACGGTGCCTCCTTCGCCGTCTCCGAAGGGGCGCTCAACACCGCGACGCTCGTCAAGCTCAGCAAGGTGCTGATGCTCGTCCCGCTTCTGCTTGCCGTCGGCCTGCTCTTTGGCGGCCGCAACAAGGCGCAAGAGGCAGCACCGATACGGTTCCCCTGGTTCATCGTTGCGTTCATTGGCGTGGTGATGGTCAATTCAGAGATCACCCTCAATCCGCAGCTGCGCCGCATCATCCTCGATCTCGACCAGTTCCTGTTCCTGATGGTGATGGTCGCGCTCGGCATCACCACCCACATCGCTCGCCTCGGAGAGGCTGGGGGCGCGTGGCGACTGATCGGGATGGGTTTCGTCGGGGTGGTCCTGTCGGCCGCAATAGCCTATGGCGCTCTGATACCCTTTTCGGCGGCCTTCCGGGCCGCATCGCCGTCGTCGAGCGCAAGCGCGATGCTTGGCAGCCACGGCGGAAGGCTCTTTGACTCGGTCGGTTGCGCCAAATGCCATGTGCCGGCGCTCGAGGGCGTCAGCGGCGAGGTCCGGCTCTATTCGGATCTGCTGCTGCACGACATGGGACCGGCGCTAGACGACAAGATTGTCCAGGGCGACGCCATCGGTGCGGAATGGCGGACCGCTCCACTCGTCGGCATCCGCCTGCGCGAGCGCTACCTGCATGACGGCCGCGCGATCACATTGCGCGATGCGGTCCTCGCCCATGGCGGGGCGGCACGGATCGTGCGCGACCGCTTCTTCGATCTTGGCGATGCCGACCGCCAGGCGATCCTCGACTTTGTGGCCAAGCTATGAACCGGCCGCGTCACGCCACCGCTATGGTTCACCGGTCGAATCGCCATCGCAGGGCTGAGCCATCTCGACGGACCCGACCTGCTGGCGCGGCTCTAGCGCTCGTATCCTCGTTTGGTGCGGAATCCGCGGTTTTGCCGCATATGGCGGCCTCGATCGACCGTTCACTCCTCGTCATTACGCTCGACACCGGAAAGCTGTTTGCGAAAACGATCGCCTATCGTACGCAACTGACAGCTCTGGTCGGCCTGACCGATCTGCGTGTCGTCACGGCCGACCTGGATGTCTTGCGGGTGCTCGACGGTGCCGGATCACACCGAAGCGATCCGGACGGTGCTGCCATGTCCGCAAGGTTCTGCCGCTCGAAGAAGCCCTAACCGATTTCGAGGCCTGGATTTCCGGTCGCAAGCGATATCATGGCGGGGTTCGCGCGGACGTTTCGACGCTCGAGGAACACGACGGACGCCTGAAGATCGACCCGCTTGCTCGCTTCACACGCCAGCAGATCGAGGCCTATCTCGATCGCTATCACCTGCCCCGGCATCCGCTCCTCGAAAAAGGGCTATCTTTTGATTGGCTGCGTCCCCTGCACGGTCGAATGTGGCAGCGAGGACAAGCCTCGCGCGGGCCGCTGGAGCGGATTGTCGAAAATGGAGTGCGGGATCCATCGGTCGCCCTTTCCTCTCGCAATTCGGTCGCCACCGCCTCCTGATTTCCGGTTGCGCAGCATACAGGGGAAGCGGCCTTGGCCGACCGGGCTAAGGGCACTAGGAATTGTAGCATAATTGGGCTACGCTCAATCCGGCGGCGGGACGGGTCACGGTGACATGACCGGCGTTCGAGGATGAGTGGAGCAGAGCCCCATGAACCCCCTAGACGCCGTCGAAGCCGACGCGATACGCCCGCTCTCGGGCCCCAACCGGATCGCCAAGCTGGCGGCGCCGCGCAGCGTCAGGATACTGAGGCGAAACCGCGTTCTCGAAGCGATCAACCGGACGCCGCGATCTGGCGTCTGCTGGCTGGCGGCGCCAGCCGGATACGGCAAGACGACCGCGATCATCGACTATCTCGAAAGCACCAAGGCGCCGCATGTGTGGTTCCGTATCGACGAGGGCGATCAGGACATTGCGCGATTCTTCCAGTATCTGGCGCACTCACTCAACCCGGCCGCTACGATTGGAGATATGCCGGTTTTCGGCGTGGAGTACGCCGAGCAGCCAAAGGAGTTCGCCAGACGCTTCTTCAGAGATTATTTCGCAAGGCTGAAGCCTGAGACAATTCTGGTCCTCGATGATCTGCACGACGTCGACACAGTTGAGTTCCGGACGATTCTTTCCGTGATGTTCCGGGAACTGCCGGACACGGTTCGGTGCATCTGTGCCTCACGAACGCTGCCGTGCGAAGACCTGGGCGAGCTCATCATCAAGGGCCAGATACAGGTCGTCGATAGGTCGGCGCTCGAATTCTCGATCGCGGAAGCGCGCGATCTCGTCAAGCTGCGTTCGAAAGACGCTGCCGCCCGGATCGATGTCGAGGCGGCGCGGGGTTGGGCGGTCGGGCTCGTGCTGCTTGCGGATCGCGGTTCGACATTCGGGCCGGACACAACTGCGTTAGGGTGGAGGTGGGATGTCGAGCTCTCTGATGTTCTCGGCCGTCATTTCTTCCTCACACTTCCCGCCGCCGACCAGGACATGCTCCTGAAGCTGAACTTGTTGCCCGAAATCAGCGCCGAGCTAGCGCATGTGATGATAGGTTCGAGCGAGGCGGGAAGGCTGCTCGACAGACTCTACAGGCGACAGTTGCTCGTCACGCGTACAGAAGGCAGCCGTGATATCTTTCACCTGCATGACCTTTTGCGGGAGTTCCTCGACCGGCGTTTCGCGCAGTGCGTCTCCAATGAGGAGCAGAAGTCGCTCAAACGGAGGGCAGCGAAGGTGCTGGTGGAAGCCGGCCGGCATGATGACGCGATGCCGCTCGCGCTGGACGCTGAGGACTTCGTCTGGGCAAGCGAGCTCATGCTGACCCGCGCGGAGTCCGTGCTAGCGCAAGGACGCCGCGCTACCTTCATCGAATGGTCCGGCCGGTTGCCAGAGACGTTGATGAATGGCTGGCATTTCTATTGGCTTGGTGTAGCCCACATGCCGGATGACGTTGCGGCGGAGCGCTGGCTTTCAAGGGCATGGCAGGCGTTTGGTCGGACCGACGATCTGCGCGGCCTTTGTCTCACGGTGTCACGTGCGGTGCTGGTCAAGACGGACAGTTGGCGGACCTACGAAGGTCTTTCCGTGTGGACCCGTCGAGCGTCCGAGATCATCGAACGCGGCCTTCCGGAACTTCCGCCGGTAGAAGCGATGCTCGTGCGCATCGGCATGGTGCGTGCGCTGAACTTCGCCGAAGAATACTATCGCGGCGGCACGGCCGGTCAGGTGCTTGAAGCCCAACTCCTGGAGCGGTTGACCAGAAATCCAGAGCAGGATCCGAGCGTATTGCGGTTGCTTGCGAGCGAATCGCTCATCGAGCATTCAGTGTCGACCATGGATGCCGATCTGTTCACAAAAGCTGTCGACAGCGTCGTTGATGATTTAAGCGACAAGAACGTGCTGCCATGGGTTCTCGGCATGTGGCTGGTCGCCTTTGGAGCCAAGAGCGGCCGCTATTTTTCCTACAAGAAAAGGGACTTTCCCTATCCGTCGGCCGAAGCCGCGCTGCGAGCGGCGATCGCGATCGGCGAGCGCGATTCCCTCAGAAGCGTGGAATTCGGGGGACTTTATCATCTTCAAATGCAGATGAAGTTCCGCAGCGACTTTGCCGAGTTCCACAAGGTGGTCGGGCGTCTGGCCGAGATCGCCGACAGCCGTTTCACCACGCAGGTAGCCGTTGTCGCCGACTGCCACGCCACCTTATACGCGAGGCAAGGCGACTTCAGGGCAGCCTACCGGGAGTGCGAACGCTTCATGGCGGCCATCGAGGCCGCGAACGAGCCGATGGTCGAGCGCTGGCCGCATTACATCACAAAGTTCCAGGTGCTCCTTGCGGACAGGAAGCCGCAGGACGCCGCTGCTCTGCTAGTGGACCTACTGCCGCGGCTGGACGGCGGTGCTCGCAAGCGGACCGAGATATGCATCTTGGCCGCGACGGCGCTGCAGAGTTTGTGGGACGACGATCCACACTATGGCGACCGGCTGAAGGCCTTCCTGGAAGAACTCCGCATCACGAACTGGCCGATGGTGTTTCTCAACCTTCCCGAGCTACTCGGCGAACTGCTCGGCGATGCGCTGGAGCGCGGCATCGAGCCCGAGCTCTGCCGGTCGCTGATCCGGGAACGCCTGCTGGAAGTGCCGCGGCGGCGGCCCGCGGCCTGGGCATGGCCGCTCAAGGTCCGCGTTCTCGGAGGCTTTCGGCTCGAACTCGATGGAAATCCACTCCATCTCGGTGCCAAGCCACCGACGAAAGCCCTCGACATTCTGCGGGCGCTGGCGATCTCGAAAAACAACACCTGCTCGCTGGAGACCCTTCAGGACTGGCTGTGGCCCGATCTCGACGGCGATCAGGCGCGTGCGGCATGCGAGCAGGCACTTCATCGGCTTCGCAAGCTGCTGGGACGGGTGGATCTCATCGTGCAGCGCGAAGGCAAGCTTCGCCTGGCATTGGACAAGGTCTGGGTCGACTTCACCGACTGGCAAGCACGGCTCAAGGCTGTCGCGACAGCCAATGGGGAGGCGCTTGGAATGCGCCCGGAGGCGGAGGCGCTCTTCCTGGCATTCCCCGGTCCTTTGTTCCTGCACGAGCGAGTCAGTTCTTGGTCGCTCGCTGCCGCTGAGAAAGTGCGTCGCGATCTGATCGATCTCGGGTTGAGGCTTGGCCAGCGGCTGGAGACGACCAACAACTCCCATGAGGCGCGTTCCGTATATCTAAGGACGTTGGACTTTTATCCGGATGCCGGTCCCATCTGCAAAGCGCTGATCAAGGAGCGACTCGCGCGTCATGATTTCGAAGGCGCGGTTGACGACTACGCACACTACGAGCGGGCACTGCGTGCTGCCGGAGAGACAGCGGCGGCCGAAATACGCGCCCTGGTCGAACCCTACTCCAGACGGCCGATAGGCTGAAAACGATGGGCTTCGCCTTTCAGCCAAACCCGACCTCATCTTTCTCTAGACCAGGATGTTTGCGGCCAGGAGAAGGGCTGCGAGGATCAGAACGATGCCCGCGATTGCGTCCATCCGTTTGCGGTAGATCGGGTGGTCGAAGCAGCGGGACAGGCTTACGCCGGCCAGGCTCCAGCCATAGAACTTGATCGCGGAAGCCGCGAGGAACCCGGCTCCGAATCCCGCCTGTTCCTCGCTGCCGTAGCTGAAAGAGAGAACGCCGACGAGAAACATCGCCTCGAGCCAGACCAACGGGTTGAGCCAGGTGACAACAAGCATCGAACCGATCGCTTGGAACCGCGACTTGCTATGTGCCGTGACAACCTGCGTCCTGGATGTCCGGCTAATTTTGTGCAGCGTTCTCGCCCCCGACCATGCGAGAAATCCGGCGCATACCGCCTGCAGAATACCGGAGAGCGTCGGATGGTGCGTCAGCAGTGTTCCAAACCCCCCAATGCCCATAGTAACAAGCGCGATTTCAGAGACGTAGCCGGTGGAAGCGACTGCAAAGGGGTGGCTGCGCGTTAAGCCCGCCCGGATAAGCATGAGGTTCTGCGGGCCGAGGGAAAAGATGAGCCCGAGGCCGAACACGAAGCCGGATGCCACTGCCGGCGACAACAAACCGTCGGCGGTCACCGCCCGGTATCCCTGCGCCACCGGACAGGCAGCCTGGTGTGCTGCCTCTTAACAGACCCCGGCCTTCCCGTTCGCGGACCCTTCTGCATCTCTTGCCTCCCACCCGTTCGGGTTTACCGAGGCTCGCGATCCGGCCGACGTTACAAACGCGGTCGGATCGCTCGCCTCACGACGCGGCGCAATGTGGAAGGCAAGCGCATATGGATCACTTACGGAACAAGCGGGCCCGTCCGGCGGACACATCGTCAATACACGAGCGCACTTAAATGGTCGCAGCGGCCTCAAAGGCGAAGGCTCTAACAATGCGGAAAGGAAGACCATATGAAAATGTCTCATATCATGACGGGTGCGCTGCTGATCGTTGGAAGCGGATTGGCGCTGCACGCGGCCAACGCGCAGCAACCGGGGATTCAACGCACCGACCTTGTGCAGCACGACCTCAGCATACCCGGGCGCGATCTCCATCAAGCACTCTCATCCGGGCGAAGAGGTGGCCTATGTCCTCGAAGGCTCGCTGGAATACCAGCTCGAGGGTAGAGCGCCGGTCACCCTTCATGCCGGCGAGGCCCTGTTCATTCCGACCGGGGTGGCTCATGTCGCGAAGAATGTCGGCAGCGGCAAGGCATCGGACCTCGCGACCTACATCGTCGAGAAAGGCAGCCCGCTTGTCGTTCCGGTCAAGTGAGCGTTTCGACATAGATCCCCAGAGCAGAGTAAAGCGGTGAAGCTACCCCATCTGGCGGGCGCATTGCGGCGAGTTTATTCGTAGCTGAGCAATGAATGAACTGATGAACTCGGGCGTGAACTGCTATGTCTGCTCCTATGTCTGAACATAGAACTTTCCACATGATTGGAACCGCGGGGATACGAAACAAGGTCTCTGCCACTAGAACGCAAAAAACCCCTGCCTATGGTAAGGCAGGGTTTCGCAAGTTTCATTGGTACAGGGGGCCTGAAACCACAGAGACTTGTATGGCCTTCTTCGGATGTAGGCACTGATAAGCAGCCCATGCATCGAAGCACTCTCGCGCCGGTGGTCAACGAGCAGATTCGCGTGTCAGAAAATGGAGATTGCCGCCTAACTCGGAAACGACGAGCCTCCGGTCGTCCCAAACGAGGACGGACACTGGTCGCGTCAGGCCGTCGAGAATGATCTTTCGGTCGGGTGTCATTTTATTGAGCTGGAGCAACCGCCCGCTACCCTTTTGAAAACCTTCTTTTTGGTTATAGGTGCCGTGTTCGAGGACAAGCATCTCTCCATCATTGTCGAAGGCGATACTCACTGGCGCATTGAGTCCTTCGACGTCAAGCTGCGGCTTCAACACATGGCCGGCTTCGGGAAGCGAAACGATCTTTCCAGCACCAGCAAGGAAAGGAAAGCCGCCGAACAACGCAATATAGAGGCGCCCGTCTCGAAGGGCGATGCCGGTCGGCACCGCGTCGACTTCGTAGCTGTTGCCTTCCGCGAACTCCGTCGGCGAAAGGCTGCGCAACCCCGTGGCCGCTTCCGCCATGCGGCGGAATGTCATGAGCGTGCTTTTCCGGCCGTCCGCCTGCAGGCGTTCGATACTGTTTCGAGCGGAGTCGATCACATAGTAGGTTCCGCCCGCCACGATGAAATCGAACGGATTCCAGAAATCGCTGCTGATGGTACGGGCCTGACCGGCGGTGTCGATCGCAACAAGAGCGTGGTCGAACGGACCCTCATCGGAATTGACCGGTGTCCATCCCTGGGCGACCACAAAGACATCGCCGGCCCGGACGACACGATAGGGACCGGTCGGGTCGCCGATAACGTCGAGGCCATGGGGAAATATCGGACCGAATGTGACAAGCTTGCCATCCACGCCACGCCGGTAAAGCCGGCCGCTGGCGAGGTCGCTGACGAGCAAGCCCCCGGCATCACGGGACAGGCCGGCGAAAGCGGCGCCCGGCATGTTAAAGGTCTCGAGCTTGTAGCCGGGCGCAACCGCCGGCTCGGCGCCAGCGCCGGCTGCTTGGGACAGAAGACCAGTGACGATAATCAAGGCGCAGAACGGACGCATCGGAAGCCACCATTGGCTGAGAATCGGAATTCGGGATCATAGGCGAGGCGATAGGTCGTGGTAAGGTGATTGGGATCGCTGTTCCATGAGCCGCCGCGAAGCACGCGGTATAGCCCGGTGCTTCTCGCGAAGGTCCCGCCTTCATACGGCGCATAGTAATCGTTGGTCCATTCCCAGACATTGCCGATCAGATTGAGTACGCCCTCTTGGCTCGCGCCTGCAGCAAAGGCCTCCGCAGGCGCAGTCATCACGTAGCCATCGCGCGCGTCGGCGGTGCAGCAGGCATCCGCTCCGGAATTTGCCCGCATATTGTCGGGGGGCGCGGCACCCCATGGAAACGCGCCGCCCTCCGTTCCTCGCGCTGCCCTCTCGTATTGCTGCTCCGACGGCAGAGCCAATCCGTAGTGGCGGCAAAAGGCATCGGCGTCTTCCCAGTTCACCCCGACGACCGGCCTGTCGTCCAATCCGAGGATCGGATGATTTGCGTAGAAGGCCGGACGGTGACCGCTGGCATGGATGAAGCGTCGATACTGCCGATTGGTGATCTCGGTACGATTAATCGCGAACGCTCGACCCTCCAGCGCGCGGCGCGGGCGTTCGTTTTCGGGGCCGCCGTTACGGCCAAAGACGAACGCGCCCGCAGGAATTTCAATCAGCGGATTTCCAATGATCGGGCCGACATCGGCAGCGGCCGCGCGGAATGCAAGGGTGACCGCCATCGCCGCCGCGCAAAGGCTAGAAGTCAACACGATATTGCGTCTCTCCATCGAACAGAAACACCCGATCCGTGGCAACCTTGACGCCGATCTGCTGGTCGATCTGACCGGTGAAATTCTTGTCGGCGCGCAAGGTCATGAGCTGGCCACCCAACCGCAGGCTGACAAGCGTGTTTTCACCGGTGAGTTCCACCGAATAGATCGGCGCAACCAGGTTGACGTCCGCATCCGCGGCTTCGGTCGGATGGACGTCTTCCGAGCGGACCCCGAGGACGGCGCGCGAGAGGTTTGCCTGGCCGATACCCCCCACCTTGAGGCCGGCACTAACGAATACACCGTTCCTCACTTCCCCCGGAATCAGGTTCATCGGCGGCGAGCCTATAAATCCGGCAACGAAGAGGGTGCGCGGATCGTTGTAGATTTCTCGCGGCGTCCCGAGCTGCTCGATCACACCCTTGTTCATCACGGCCACGCGGTGGGCAAGCGTCATGGCTTCTATCTGGTCGTGGGTGACGTAGATCGTCGTGACCTGCAGTTCATGTTGAAGGTGCTTCAGCTCGGCGCGCATCTGGGTGCGAAGCTTGGCATCGAGATTGGACAGCGGCTCGTCCATGAGAAAGACACGTGGCGTACGGACGATGGCGCGAGCGAGAGCTACTCGCTGGCGCTGACCGCCGGAAAGTTCCTTCGGCAGACGTGACAACATCGAGTCGAGCTCCACACGCCGTGCGACTTCGGCTATCCGTCGCTTGCATTCAGCGGGCGGCACTTTGCGGATCTTCAGCGGGTAGCCGATATTGTCCTCAACGGTGAGGTGCGGATACAAAGCATATGACTGGAAGACCATTGCAACGTCGCGATACTTGGGCAAAACACCATTGATGCGGTCCGCATCGATGTAGATATCGCCGAACGTCGCTTCCTCGAGACCCGCAACCATGCGCATAGTCGTTGTCTTGCCGCAACCGGAAGGTCCGAGCAGAACGAGAAACTCTTTGTCCCTGACCTCGAGGTTGAAATTTGTCACGGCGACGAATTCGCCGAACTTCTTGCAGACGTTTTTGAACGTGACGGACGCCATAGGCTTCAACCTTTGACGGCGCCCAGGGACAACCCCCGGACGAGATGCTTCTGGACGATGAAGGCGAAGATGACGATTGGCACACATGCCATGAACCCGGCCGCACTGATTTCGCCCCAATAGGTGCTGTACTGCGTTACGCGCCCGGCAATACCGATCGGCAGCGTCTGCGACTGCTCGGTCAGCGTAACGATGAGAGACAACAGAAACTCGTTCCAAGAGATGATCAGACAGAAGATTGCGGTAGCCGCCAGCCCTGGCCGGGCGAGAGGCAACGCCACGTGCAGGAATGCGCCCCATCGTGTGTCGCCGTCAACGATCGCTGCCTCCTCCAGCTCGACCGGAAGATCCTGGAAATAGCTCTTCATCATCCACGTCGCGAAGGGCAGATTGAACGCGGTGTAGGCGACAATGAGAGCCGACTTCGTGTTGAGCATGTCGAAATAGTTGAAGAACAGATAGAGCGGAATGATGCTGACGATGGGCGGCATCATGCGCGTCGACAGGATCCAGAACGAAATCTGCTTCCGCCACTGCCACGGATAGCTGAACCGTGCCAGGGCGTAGCCCGCCATGGTGCCGAAGGTCACGGAAACGATGGTCGTTCCTACGGCGACGAGAAAGCTGTTCAGGGCGTAGCGCAGAAACGGTCGTTGGATGAACGCCTGGTCGTAGTGTTTCAGCGTCGGGTTAAGGGGCAGCCACTCCGGCGGGACTGCGAAAATGTCGATATCAAACTTGAACGAGTTCGATGCAATCCAATAGATGGGAAAAAGTGTGACGACCAGCGCGACAAGGATCGTCAGATAGGCCGACAAGCGGATGAGCACCTCTCTGGTACGGCTGCGCGCGTGTATGGTTTTTGCCATTGTCATGGTTAGTCCGCCAGCCGCATGCGTTTCATGAACCAAGTGCTCAGAATGATCGTCACAAACAGCACGAAAAGCGACATCGCCGCCGCGTAGCCGGGATCGGCGAAGCGGTAGGCGACCTGATAGATGTAGAGGCTCAAGACCTTGGTCCGGTCGGCCGGGCCTCCTCCCGTCAGGATGAAGACTAGATCGAAAAGACGCAGTGCATCCATGACACGCAGGAGCAAGGCAATGGCGATAACCGGCTTGAGGAAGGGCAGCGTCAAGTCCCGGAACTGCTGCCAGGACGAGGCGCCGTCGAGCGCGGCGGCCTCGTAGGGCTCAACCGGCAGGCTGGCCAATCCCGCCAACATCAGAAGGAATATGAACGGCGTCCATTGCCAGACATCGGCGACGATGATCGAGAACATCGCGAGGTTCACGTCGCCCGCCCATGCCTGCAATGGCAGACCGAGGCGGAACATGATTTCGTTCAGGACGCCGAACTGAGGCTCATAGATGAGCTTCCATGTGATCGCGACCGCGATCGGTGGCAGCATCATGGGGATCATCAGGACGGTCTTCAGAAAAGTCAGCCTGCGGATGAATTTATCGAGGAGCAGCGCCAGACCGAGACCAAGCAGGAATTCGGTCGCCACCGCAGCGACTGTGAATATGATGGTGTTCCATAGCGCGATATGAAATTGCGCGTCGGAAAGAAGCCGCGCGAAATTGCCGGCACCGACGAACTCCCAGGGCAGATCGGGATTCGGGCTGATTTTGTGAACCGCCGCATAGAACATGTAGACGCTGGGAAAGATCGTCAGCCCCAGCAATATGAGGACCGTCGGTGCGAGCATGAGGAAGCGCAGGTGACGCTCTGCCCAGCGCTCCAGACCGCTACCCGGCGCGGAACTCTGCGGTCGATGTGCCGCTTTCGGACGTCAACATTGTCCTCTTCCGTAGAGCCCCATCCCGGCCTGGGTCCGCAAACCCGGCTCCGCCTGGCGGCTAAATAGAACGCCGCGCATCCGATTGGACACGCTAGAGACGCTCTATCCCTTTGAATCTGCGTATAACCTTTCCGAAATCGTTATGTGCTAGTAAATGTTCGTAATCCGTGAGACAGCCTCCTGAGCATTCTTCAGGGCCTCTTCTGGTGTGACCGTGCCCGCGACGGCTTTGGAAAGCTCTATGCCGAAGGCATTTTCGATCTCCGGCCACTTCGGGTGACGCGGACGGGGGGTCGAGGCCTGGATCGCCTCCATCAGCACTGGATAGTGTCGGAACTTCTCTTGCGAGGTCAGTTCCGGATCGGTGAAGACCGAGGTCCGGACAGGCGGATTGCCGCGTGTGGCGGAAATCTTTATCTGTTCGGCCGAGGTTGCCCACACCATGAAGTCGAAGGCTTCCTGCTTGTTCTTGGAAGCGGACATGATGCCCATGGTCCAGTGGCCGATTTCCGAGCTGCCCGGTTTGGTTCCAGCGGGAATAGAGCTGTAGGAGATCTTGCCAACCATCTTCGACTGGCTCGGATCTTCGAAGGTCGCAACCCAGTTCGGCCAGTTGATCGATGAAGCAGCAGTACCGGCGGCTAGCGCCGTGCCGACCTCGTTGGCATTGTAGCTCTCCACGCCTTTCGGCGAGACGGCGCGCAGCGCCATGAATGTCTTCATGGCAGCGGCCCCTTCCGGTGTGTCGATCGTTACCTTAGTTCGGTCGGAGTTGAACATATCAGCGCCATAAGACCAGAAGATCGGCATGAAGTCGGCAACCACGGGGTTGCCCTGACCGCCGCGGAAGACGTAGCCGAAATAACGGCCACCTCCGTTTTCGGTCAGCGTCTTGCTCGCCTTCAGTACGTCATCCCAGGTCTTCGGGGCATCGACGCCGGCTTCCTTGTACTTGGCAGCGTCATAAAAGAACATCTGCGCATTTCCCACATAGGGCAGGCATACATAGGGTCCCGTATCGTAAGGGTTGCGGCAGACCGCCAGCGACTTCGAAAGGAAATCGCTGTCCGGTCCTTCCATTCCGGCCTCCTTGAAGAAAGCCGTTAGATCCTCCAGATGTCCGTTCTCGGCGAAAAATGGAATCCACGGGTCGTCCATGAGGATGATATCGAAGACGCCGGACTTGGTGGCGCCGGCATTGGCGCCCTGCTCGAACACGTTGGCATAAGGCGCCTGAACGGCCTCTACCTTCGTGCCCTTCATCTTCGCGTAGTCTTCAGCGGCGGCTCTAAGGCCGTCGCCCTCGCTGCCCGAAGGTACGAGGATGGTGATGTCGGCCCATGCGGCTCCGTTGATCGCGAGTGCGGACGTCGCAATAGCCAAGGTGAGAAACAATTTGCGAAGCATTGTACACCTCCCATTCCGAGCTGTTATCCAAAGGCCTTTCATAGGGGCCTCGCCCTTTCCAGCATGGCGGAAAATGCTACTTCGACGCCTGTGCGAACCACTTTCCGACAAACCGAAACATCCCCCGCATCTCCTCCTGGAGCCGGGCGTATTCCCGGCGTTAATTTTATCACATCGAGAGCTATATTTAGAGAGCTTATATTAGCATTCTGTGGATTTTCGCCCTAGCTATTCGGGGAGATGAAGAAGCTGGGCCCGCTCGGAAGCGGGAGGTGGTGAAGGGCATGTGCCGCGACTGGGTGATCTCGATCCGACGTGCCTGCGGTCCTGCGGTGGCAACCGGGCGGTTACGATGTTCTATGTGCTTTTTGACGCAAAAAGGGCTCCGAGTTTCCTCGAAGCCCATTGAATTGGTTGTCAATTTTGGTTGCGGGGGCAGGATTTGAACCTGCGGCCTTCAGGTTATGAGCCTGACGAGCTACCGGGCTGCTCCACCCCGCGTTATATTTCTGTTCTGTGTTTAAAGCGCAACGGACCGCTTTGAGGGCGGCCCGTTTTGATTGGCTGAGGGCCGTTTGTTTCGTGTTGAGAAGATTGTTAGTTGCGTTTCGCAGACCTGGCAGCGACCGACTCTCCCGCGTCTTGAGACGAAGTACCATGGGCGCTGGGGCGTTTCACGGCCGTGTTCGGAATGGGAACGGGTGCAGCCACCCCGCCATAACCACCAGGTCAGCGAAGCGCAACTATTTGAGAAGCTGGTACAGGAGTGATTTGTCACTCGTGTTTTGTTTTGAACACGTATCGATGGTCATCAGCGCCTTTGGCGCCTTGATGAGCATGGTCAATGAGAACGATCAAGCCGATCGAGCTATTAGTACCGGTAAGCTTCATGCATTGCTGCACTTCCACACCCGGCCTATCAACGTGGTCGTCTTCCACGGCTCTGATAGGGAACACTCGTTTTCAGGTGGGTTTCCCGCTTAGATGCCTTCAGCGGTTATCCCTTCCATATGTAGCTACCCTGCTATGCCCTTGGCAGGACAACAGGTCCACCAGAGATATGTCCATCCCGGTCCTCTCGTACTAGGGACAGATCCTGTCAATATTCCTACACCCACGGCAGATAGGGACCGAACTGTCTCACGACGTTCTGAACCCAGCTCACGTACCGCTTTAATTGGCGAACAGCCAAACCCTTGGGACCTGCTCCAGCCCCAGGATGCGATGAGCCGACATCGAGGTGCCAAACAACCCCGTCGATATGGACTCTTGGGGGTCATCAGCCTGTTATCCCCGGCGTACCTTTTATCCGTTGAGCGATGGCCCTTCCACGCGGGACCACCGGATCACTATGACCGACTTTCGTCTCTGCTCGACTTGTCAGTCTCGCAGTCAGGCGGGCTTATGCCATTGCACTCGACGACCGATTTCCGACCGGTCTGAGCCCACCATCGCGCGCCTCCGTTACTCTTTCGGAGGCGACCGCCCCAGTCAAACTACCCACCATACACTGTCCCGGATCCGGATAACGGACCGCGGTTAGACATCCATGACGATAAGGGTGGTATTTCAAGGATGGCTCCACGGAAACTGGCGTCCCCGCTTCAAAGCCTACCACCTATCCTACACATGCCGACACGAATGCCAGTGTAAAGCTATAGTAAAGGTGCACGGGGTCTTTCCGTCTGACCGCAGGAACCCCGCATCTTCACGGGGAATTCAATTTCACTGAGTCTATGTTGGAGACAGCGGGGAAGTCGTTACGCCATTCGTGCAGGTCGGAACTTACCCGACAAGGAATTTCGCTACCTTAGGACCGTTATAGTTACGGCCGCCGTTTACTGGGGCTTCAGTTCAAAGCTTGCACCTCTCCCTTTAACCTTCCAGCACCGGGCAGGCGTCAGACCCTATACGTCGTCTTGCGACTTCGCAGAGCCCTGTGTTTTTGATAAACAGTCGCTACCCCCTGGTCTGTGCCACCCCATCATACTTGCGTAAAATGGGGTCACGCTTCTTCCGAAGTTACGCGTGCAATTTGCCGAGTTCCTTCAACATAGTTCTCTCAAGCGCCTTGGTATACTCTACCTGACCACCTGTGTCGGTTTCGGGTACGGTCTATACGGTGGAGCTGTTTCCTGGAACCGCGTCCCTGCAAGATCAATCCAATAAGACCTTACAAGTTGAGCAATCCGTCACTACCACCAGGCCCACGAATATTAACGTGGTTCCCATCGACTACGCGTGTCCGCCTCGTCTTAGGGGCCGGCTAACCCTGCTCAGATTAACTTTAAGCAGGAACCCTTGGTCTTTCGGCGAGAGGGTCTCTCACCCTCTTTATCGTTACTCATGTCAACATTCGCACTTCCGATACCTCCAGGATGTCTCACGACTGTCCCTTCACAGGCTTACGGAACGCTCCGCTACCACGTGTATTGCTACACATCCTCAGCTTCGGTGCATGGCTTCAGCCCCGTTACATTTTCGGCGCAAAGACCCTTATTTAGACCAGTGAGCTGTTACGCTTTCTTTAAATGATGGCTGCTTCTAAGCCAACATCCTGGTTGTTTTGGGATCCTCACATCCTTTCCCACTTAGCCATGACTTGGGGACCTTAGCTGGAGGTCAGGGTTGTTGCCCTTTTCACGACGGACGTTAGCACCCGCCGTGTGTCTGCCGATTAGTACTCCCCGGTATTCGGAGTTTGGTTAGGATCAGTAAGACGGTGAGTCCCCATAGCCCATCCAGTGCTCTACCCCCGGGGGTATTCGATCGACGCTCTACCTAAATAGATTTCGCGGAGAACCAGCTATTTCCGAGTTTGATTGGCCTTTCACCCCTAGCCACAAGTCATCCCAATCTATTGCAACAGATGCGGGTTCGGTCCTCCAGTTGGTGTTACCCAACCTTCAACCTGCTCATGGCTAGATCACTCGGTTTCGGGTCTAATGCAACAAACTAAATCGCCCTATTCAGACTCGCTTTCGCTGCGCCTACACCTACCGGCTTAAGCTTGCTTGTTACACTAAGTCGTTGAC